>CAWERT010000007.1:0-648568 GCA_963811545.1 uncultured Verrucomicrobiae bacterium | reverse complement strand
ACTTCCGTATTTGCTGGAATTGCATCATGGCTCTCGCCTAGGGTCACCTGATAGCCTCGCCTCTGCAGAAACTCCACGAAGAAACCTCCCTGCAAAGAAGCCAGGCTACCTACCGGAACAAAACAATTAACCTTTGGTGCGCTATCGCCAGTCTTAGGTAACGGGGCTGCGGGTACAGGAAGCTGTTCTGGCCACATCTCAATAACCGGCTGATGTTCCGAACCAATCCATCCGCTGAGCTGCACACTTTCAGGGTCGGAAGCATCGATCTCTTCTATGGCTCGAAGCTGCACATTTAATTGTCGCAGAGCGTCGAAGATCTGTTTGAGAGTCCTAGGCTTCACCCATGGACCGTAGGTCAAAGATTGATTGAAACATTCTGGGCCCCAGCGAACGTATCCACCGTTGCAGGGATCACGTTATATCCCAACGCATGCAGTGCCTCAATAATGCTCGCCGACTTTGGCTCGTTTTCAAAAACGATCACAGGGATACGCGATGCTTCGAGTCGCCTCTGTTGTCCTGAGCCGGATGATGCGCGGCCGCGAAGACGACGCTGACTTCCTCACCCGCAGCGGTCTTCGCTCCGGCCACGGGCGACTGACTGATAATCGTGCCTGGTCTCACATCGACAGTAGCCTCTGCTTGCGTCGCGCCAAGCCGCAGTTTTGCGTTGGACAGCTCCACGACCGCCATATCGAGAGTCATTCCCACGATAAGGGGAACGGCAGTCGTCACGGACTCCACGTTCAGAGTTACTTGCGCTCCCCGCGCCACTTGATCCCCTGCCGCGGGCGACTGTCTAACGACGACACCTTCTAGCCACTGGGATCGTCTGCCATGCTCGTCCACGAACTCGATTTTCAATGGAAGGAAATCGCCGCCTTTCCGGACATCGGACGCCGACGAGCCTACGAAGTTGGGAACGCTGACCCCCGCGGTCGTGGCGGCGCTTGTCTTCGGCTGCGAAGTTTGTTGCAAAGAGATGATCGCAAGAACAGCGAGGCCGCCTATCACCGCGCCGGCGGCAGTGATCCACAAAGACCTCCCCTTTCGTGCTGGAACCGTAGAAATTCTCGTCTCCGGGCCGGGATGAAAAGATGTGCCTGGTGAGCTCCTCGCAACCCGGGCTACGGCATCAGCAAGCTTTGTAGGCCTCCTTCGACGTCGCGGCGGACGTCTACGGCGTGAATCTCTCGAAAACCAAGTGGCGGCGATACATCATCCAGCAGAACCGGTATCAGCACACCGCGCCGTAGGCCTTCGTTCGCCTCCGCGCGTGTGCTCCTGACGCGATCATTCCTTGGACCAACACACGACGACAACCTCAGAATTATCGAGCGCCTTGGTCACAACCCTTCGTACTCTACGCCGGGCGAGATATTGCGGTTCCACCACACATCGAATCCGAGCGATTCGAGGGCCTTCGCTATTTTCGCGATACGTTCGTGGTTTTCTCTTGCGTAGCTCAGAAACACTTTCGTGTTTACTTTTTTTGGAGTGCTTCCGGATTGCTCATGCTCCCGTAAAACCATCTGGTCCGGTGCAGCTACTGTTGATCCCTCCGGCGAAGGTGGTGACCGAATCACTGCAAAATCTTCTGTCTCAACCTTGCACCATGGCGGATCGCCGCTGAGGAGACGATCAACGAATACGCGATAGCTGCTCGCAAGCGAGAGGCGGTCGCTACTGCGCCGGACTGCGATCTCCTCACCATATGCATAATCCGGTGTCTGCTGAAGATAGACTGTTCGAAGTATGCAGACAAGTCGCATCGCTTCAGTTCGTAGACCTGGCCTAATAACTCACCGAACATCGGCTGGTAGCCGATGATGTTGTTTTCGGGACTACCGAAACGCCAAAATTCTCGAAGATTCTCTACCGATGCTTCGATGCGGGATGGCAGCGGATAAATGAGCAAAGGGCGAAGATCGTCGGAGTTTCGGCGATATGAGGTCGCGCGCTCGATGATGGCCGGTACGCCGCCGAGGCTTTGTCGGTTCGGCGTAAAGACGACGACAAGCTTCTCTGGAAGCAGCGACGTGCAGATTCCGCTGATGTCCGTCACGCCGGTGCGCGAATCAATTAATACATATCGGAACATTTCGCCGAGGCGCTCAGCGAACGCCCGTAAGCGTCGGGGCTCGGCGAAATAGGCCCTCCCAGTCGAACTTAGTGACGCGTTGGGAATAACGCCCATCATCGTTTCGGCCCGCTCGCAGGATTCTCACGGCAGCGACTTCGGTGTCCGCGATAAATGACTCGAAGTTGACGGATCGGAACGCGTCTTCTACGGCGGCATCTGAGGCGTCCTCGGACTCGGCCTCGTGCGAGGGCAGCACTTCATTCAGTGCGGCGAAGAGATCGATCAACCCGGAAGTCGCGTCCAGGCCGAGGTCAAAAGCCGCCGTCGCTTGACAAGCCGAGGAGGGAAGAATCGATGCAACCCCGGTGCTTCCAAGGTCCCAGTCGATGACTAGGACGTGTTCATTTGGTCCGACGCGTTCCGCGAGTAGGCAGGCGACATTCGCGAGCGCCATCGTTCGACCAGTGCCCCCCTGGTACGAGTAAAACGTGATGATTTCCCCGCGTGAGGGTACCGTAGCGCCACCCAGCATAGCATTGTGTCACCGATTTACGAATTGAGGTCGCCACGCACCCACTTGGGAAGCTGGCGGTAGTCGGAACCCGTGGCAGAGTGTACACGGATCGGCACCGACACGGCGAAAGGCATCGTAGTGCTGGTAGATCACGTTGGCGATCTTTTGAATTTCCTCTACGTACTCCGGATTGCGGATGATGTCCGGCATCGCCAGCGTGAAGCGCGAGAAGTTTGCGCAGTGCGTATTTAGTTTGATTCGATCAGGCAGGTCTTTGTCGCCTCGAAGGATAATTGGAATAATGAACCCGCGCGCGGGATTAGCTGCTGCGCCAAGCAGTTGCCCGCGCTGCCTTTCGAGTTGCTCCATGCCCTCGAACTCGCGCACGCAGTACTCGTGCCTTTCGTACTTCGGGCGAGCACGACGACGACCATGCACACGCTCTGACAGATGGCCCTAGCTAGTTCCTCGTTGTAATGGTACCCAGGCCTCAGGCGCTCTTCATCTATATACAGCTCCTCGTCCATCAGCGCATCAAGCTCCGACTTAAGCGCGGTCTTGAGCTGGTCGATGAACCCCTTCACGAGGTCATATTGTCCGTGACAGTAGCTAACGAAGCAGGCGTACATGGATTGCCGTCACGTTATTTCATCAGAATCGCTCTTGGACACTCACGGGCATCGACGCGTTCCCTTTGGTAGCATGGTGCTGAAACGGGGCAAACAAGTCAAGCGGCCTTGTTCAGCTTACGATGAGAAGCCGCATCGCATCGTTTACCCCCTCGTCGGGCGACCCAAAAGTTGGTCGAGAGAATCGAACGCTCCGAGTGTCCCCTTCCTTCCACTGCCTTACCAACAATCACCGTTCTCAGGCTCACAGGGAAGGGTAAAGGGTGGCAGTTTGCGCATTGGCGGAGGGGTTTAACAGAGTTGGGCCAGCAGTGCAATAATAGGCATTATTGGCTGCGGCAGATATCGTGATATTTCACGGTATACGAGCTTTCGTTCGCTCGAGCCCCGACTTCTTGACGCTCTCAGCTCTTCGGTCTCTCGGGCATCGGACGATAGGGCTTCCCGGTGTGCGGCAACGTCACGCCAGTCCAGGGTTGAGAAAGCTCAAGCACGGAGATGTGCAGGGTGAGCCATGAGATTACGGGGGTGGACTTTCTGCGCGGTACATTCGATCTAGTGAAACTTCACCAATGCGTCTTTCACGTACAATTGACTCATGACGTTTCCTTGCCTCATACTCTTGGCGCGTCTCGGTCGTCTCTACTACGGGGGCGCATCCGAGGACCATCAAAGAGAATACGCCTGCGAGTCCGGTCCGAGAACTCATGGCAATTCTATACAGCATTCGCCTCGCGGCGGAAAGCAAAAAAAGCCCGCCGATCGGCGAAAGTTGGATGGACTGGTAAAGCGGCAGGTAGAGTCGAGATCTGGCGCGGTGTGATAGTTCAGCAGTAACTAACCTTTTGACGCTCTCCCCATAGACTCTACCCGCCCGCCCTTCAGAGGGAGGAGCACGTGCCCCATCACCCCTATATCCGATTTTTAAACCAGGAGTTTTCGAGCGTAGCCGTCGCTTGTTCCGGAGACTGTGCACCGAAGGCGACGGCCGCAGCTTCCTCGTTAAAGACTCGACCCGTCTCGCGCCCAAGGAGTTGATCCATCGCGTTGCAAATCCAGTCAGAATCATTCACCTCCAAAGCAAGGGCTTTGTAGAACGGATTCTGAATCGCATTTGCGGTGCCTTTGACCATCGGAATACAAAGACCCTCAGCGGCAAGTTTCATCTGGGTATCTTTTCCCAGCCATACTTTCATAAAATCGATGACCTCTTTGGGGGCATCCTTTGAAACCAACCAGCCGTAGACGGCGCCAAAAATGTCATTAGCCTTACCCTTGCCACCCTGAACCTCGGGAAAAAAAAGCCAACCGAGCTTGGCATCGGGTAATCCTTGTTTGTCAGCAGCGAACATTCGACCCGCCGTCAGAACCCAGACACCTGCCTGAAGATGAAACGCCGCCTTTCCATTGTGGAAGACGCTCGCCGCCTCGCGTATCTTCGCTGTCCGAAAGCCTTCTTGAAAAGGAGCTAGATCACAAAGCTCTCTATAGATCTTCCAGGCTTTAACGACCTCCGGTCCGGCAAAGCCGCCGTTCTCACCATTGTAAGCTGAAACCATCCCTTCCCTCCCGAGGATCCTCATCATCAGAAGTGCAGGATAGAATTGGAGAGGCCATTTTTCGGATCCGGCAACGGCCATTGGAGTAATGCCACTCGCTTTGCACTTTTCTACCGCATCGAGTAAATCCTCCCAATATTTGATCCTGCTTGGATCAACGCCCGCTTTCTCGCATAGCTCCTTGTTATACCAGAAAACAATTGGCCCGACGCTGTCAGGCAGCCCATACGCTTTACCTTGAGACATGAAGGCCTGAACACCGGTTGAATAGAACGAATCCGTGAAGTCCCCAGCGACGGCATTCGTAATCTCCTGGCAGACCCCGGCTCGAATCTGCTCCAACATTACTCCACCGCCGTAACTGAAGAACACACTCGGGCGATCGTTTGACTCAAGCAGCCCGGGCAGCTTTGCCTTGAACTCCTCGTTTTCTAAGTAATCGAACTGGATCTTGACCTTGGGATGCTCTTTTTCGTAATCAATTGCCGCCGATCGCCAGATCTCAACGGACTCGCGAATCGGAACATTGTGGAGAATCCTGATAACGGTTTCGGCCGAAGCAGAGCCGAAAGCCGACTCAAGGGATGCCTGAGAAAACTGAAACAAGGATTTCATTGTTTCGGGGGATTATTGAGACAACACGGAGCAAGGAGGTTACCAAGTCGGGTGCGCGTAGCGACTCTGGGCGCTAAGATCCCGTTAACTGCCGCCAGTTCGTATCTGCCTTTTCGATATTGCTATCGATATTACTCCTGAAACTTCTTAACGCGTCCTGATTCCCGCAGAGATAAAGCTTGCCCTTGTAAACAGCGAAGGCGTCCGAATTACCTTCGATGTTGCTCAGTATCCCGTTAACTACCCCGTAGGCACAAAATCCGCCATACTGCGGGGCATACTTTGCGGGATCCTTGTCGAAATCGGCTTTATCCGCTGTCGAGGCAAATAAGTATGTCGCGCCCTGATATGTGCTCTCGATTCCGGAATTCCCTTTGACTGGCTTTCGTTGCTTGAAGAAGGCGACGGCATCGTACCCATTCAAGATAACCCCTTTACTATCTACGTTTACATTCGCTGTTTCACTGCCTTTCCCTCCCTGAAAGCGGCGATCTGAACGAGAAGGATCGGCCCCCTCCCTGCGCTATCCGGGACAGGATCCAACGTTTCCCTGTCGGCAGCACGAACTGCATTGGTCGCAGCGAGAGCAATGACCGCTGCCACGGAAGCCACAGTTAGCGAGTGTGGGAGTCTTTTCAACCTAACGCCTCCTCTTTTCTTTCCGGTCCTCCTTTGCAAAGCAAATCTACTCCTCGTCCAAACACCGTGCCCGACCGAGGCCAGCGTCGCCTCGGGCGAGCTTGGACCCAGCACGCGCTGCGCGAGATGATATTCCTCGTCGCGCGAAGGATACGACATCGTGATCTTCAGCATGAAACGGTCCTTCTGCGCCTCGGGCAGCGGATACGTGCCCTCGTACTCGATCGGATTCTGCGTGGCGAAGACGGTGAAGTTCGGCGGCAGCGCGTGGGTGTCGCGGTCGATGCGTCACCAGGCGCTCCTGCATGGCCTGCAGCAGCGCCGACTGCGTCTTGGCGGGCGCGCGATTGATTTCGTCGGCCAGCAGGAACGAGGTGAACACCGGGCCTTGGACGAAGCGTGAACTCGTTCGTCTGCAGATTGAAGACGTTCGTGCCGGTGATGTCGGCGGGCATCAGGTCGGGCGTGAACTGGATGCGCGCGAACTCGCAGCCGAGCACCTGGGCGAGCGTGCGCACGAGCAGGGTCTTGGCGACGCCCGGCACGCCTTCGATCAGCGCGTGCTGGCCGGTGAAGATGGCGATGAGCGCCTTGTCGACGACGTCGGCCTGGCCGATGATGACCTTGCCGGCCTCGGCGCGGGCCTGGGCGAGGACGTCTTTGAGGTGTTCGAGATTTCGGACATGGGATCAGGTGGGGTGATCTACAAATTCTGCGCGGGCCGCAACGCCTCGCGCATGGCGCGATACGTGGCGGCGGGATCTTTTTCCGCGCCGGGCGCGGAGAATTTCGACCAGCCGGGCAATGCGCTCCGGCGTCGGCCGCGCGCGGCCGTCGAGCCCGCCGGCGGCGTGCTGCCATTGGTCGAAGCAGAGGCGCGGGAGCTGGCCCGGCGGAACCGCGCGACGCAGCAAACTCGGCAGGCCCGCCTCGGCGGCGAGTCCGTCCTGCGGCGGCGCGCCCTCCGCGCCGGGATCGGGCGGCGGCGGCACCAGCGGCGCCGCATTCATCCAGACGTAGAGCAGCGCGAGGAGAAGCACCGCGAAGACCGCGCCGGTCAGGCGATACCGATGCACAAACGTCATCAGGCCCGGCTCGTCGCGCGTGCCGTGCATTTGTTCGTCGAAGACCACGCGGCGCGCATCGCCCAGCAGCCAGGCGAGCGCGGCCGGATTGGCCTCCTTGAACAGCGCCTCGTTGCTGACGAAGTACGCGTCGGAGGCGAGAATCAATTTTCCCGCGCCGAAATCGCGGACCGCCAGGACGGGGCGCCGGCTGCGTGAATACATCACGCGCCAGAGCGGCTGCTCGCTCGGCGCGATTTCAAAGTCGAGCGCCGAATGCCATGGCAGCGAGTCCCTGCCGGTCTCCGCGGGAAACGCCGGGAACGCCGGCAGGTCGAGGCGCTCGGCCGGCGCGGCCTCGGTCTTGTCACCGGTTTGCTCGGGCTTTTTCTCTCGCCGGATGTCCAAGCCCCAGCGATCCGCCAGGTTCACGTCGCGTCGGAGGGCATTGCGCTTCAGCTCCTCGATCATCTCGTTCGGCGATTTCCTTTTCTCCGCATCGTCCGCGACCGGCGTGGGCGTCGGCTTCGGTGGCTCGAGCCGCGCCCGGCGATCGACCGGCCCGGGCGGTGACTCCGGTTTTTCGGACGACGATTTCTCCGCGGTGGGAATGGTGGGCACCTTGTCGATGGCGGTGAAGGCGATGAAGACGGTGGCGCCCGCGCGCGCGGCCTGCTCAATCGCCTCGACGCGCGCCTTGGGCGGATTCCAACTCCACCAGCGCGGCTCCTCGCCGAGCAGCACGATCAGGGTCTGGTGCAGATCATTCGTCCGCCCGTCGGGTTCGCGCGTGAGACGATCCAAGCGGCGGAAATGACGTTCCACCGCAAGCGGGCGGCCCGGCAATTCCTGCAGCGCCGTGTACAACGCCTTCCCGCCGAGCGGATCCGCGCGGAAGGTCGAGTACGGCGGAAACGCGTCGCCCTCGTCCATCCGCGCGGCGACCAGTTGAAAGAGCCCAAGCGCGAAGAGCAGCGCGAGGCCGCTGGCCAGGACCCAGTTGGGAATGCGCGCGATCATGGCGCGACTCCGGCGGGGACCAGCGGCGGTGGCGCCGCCGGTGTGGTGAGCACCTGCTGCTGGCGCGCGAATTCCGCGAGCACCTCGGGCCCGGCGGCGTGCTGGCCGTACCACGAGCGCTCAAACAGCGCGACGCAGCCGCCGAAGGCCGGCGGCCAGCCGGGATGCTGGCGGCCGCGGCGAAACACCTCGGTGAGATAATCGCGATTGGATTTGTGCCGCGCGATCGAGATCACGCCCTGGCCGGCCAGTCCGGCGAGCGTGCCGAGAAACAAGGCGCGCAGCGCGAGGCGGTATTCGCCGCGGGCCGCCAGGTCGCGCGCCATCTGCAGCCATTCGTCCTCGGGAAGCTGCGAGGCGAGCACCACGTCGGCCTGGAGGTCGACCACGACATTCTCCGGCGGCGCGACGCCGGCCACGGCCACGGGCGTGTGCCGGCGCGAGCGCCACTGGCGCACGGCGACGTAGCCGGCCGCAAGCAGGCTGGCGGCGAGCAGGAAATACAAAACCACCTCGGCGGTGGAGAAGGCGCCGAGGCTCCAGCCGCTTCCGCCGGACGAGGACAAACGGCCGGGACCGGAATTTGTCGCCCGCCGCCACCACTCGCGCATGTCCAGGATCCACTGGCCGATTTTCTTGGTGACGCGCGTGGCGAAAGCGCCGACGCGATCGAAAAATTGCGCGATCGCCCCCTTGGGCGCATCGGCCTTCGCGCGCGCCAGGTCGCGCGGCATGCGCCAGGCAAATTCGCGGCGCTCAAACGTATCCCGAAGGGCCCGATCGATGGCGGCTGGTTCGATCCGGGAAGGAGGATCGATTTTGGCGCTTTCATCGGCGCGGCTCAGGGAACAAGGAACAAGGAGGAAGGAACAAATGAGGATGAGTGCTCGAGCGGCGTTGGCGCATTGGACTCGACAAATTCTTCCTTCCTTCTTGTTCCTTGTTCCTTTGTTCTGAGAGCGCCGCGAGCAAGTCGCGCCCATCGCGCACGGAGCGCGCGTGAAAACAGCGCACGACATAGAAGGCCATGGTCAGCGGATTCAGGCAGAGATGCGCCGTGGCGAGCGCGGCGCCGAAGAACGTCGTGTTCAGGACGAACGCCGCCGGGCTCATCGAGAAGGCCGACTGCACGCCGGAGAACATGCGGACGAGCGCAGGGAGGATGGCGCCGAGCATGTAGATGTTGAGGAAGACGAAGGCGCCGAAGACGTTGATCAAGAGAAGCGCCGCGAAGTTCTGCTTCGGCCAGAGGCCGGCCACCTCGCGCGCGCGGCGATAGGCGGTCCCCGGCTCCGCGGTGCCATCGCCGAACATCGCGAGTTGATGATAGAACGCGCAGGCCCACGCAAAGGGCAGCGCCAGCAGGGCGGCCAGCGGCAGCGTGATCAGCTTTGTCGGCTGCCAGGCGCCCTGGATGTAAATCAGCCGGCGCACGCGCTGCCAGGTCCAGGGCGGGCGATCGGCGCGCGCGCAGTGCGCCAGCAATTCCGAGGCGGCCGCCGACTGCCAGCATTTCATCCAGATGAAAAGCAGCGCCATGCCAAGCGAGAAATCCACCAGCTGGTCCTCCGCCTGCACGTTTCGGCTCATCTCCGTCCAGAAAAAGAGAAAGCCCAGCAGGAACGGGATGGTGCCGGCAAAATAAAGCGCGTGGATGCGCGCCGGCGCCATCCGCAGCAGATGCACCGACTCCTCCAGCAACTCGAGGGCGGGTCGCGCCGGCGTCATTTCCGCTTCTCCTCCCACATGGTGCCGTCGTGAAAGGTCGAGGGCGCGCGCGCGAGAAACAGGCCCATGAGATAAAAGCTCAGCCAAAGCAGACCGACCGCGGCGACGAGGCGCGTCGCGGCCAGCGCGGCCGCCACGATGTTGCGCGCCGTTTTCCGCTCGCCGCGACTGCCGGTCAGCTTGCGCAGGCACGACGCGCAAACGAAGCGCGACTCGTGCTCCGTCACGCACTCGCGGCAGAAAAACTGGCGGCACGACGGGCAGCGCGCCGCGGCCTCGCGCAGCGGATGCAGCAGACAGCGTTGGCGCGCGAGATCCATGCGGGGAATGCGCTAATCCTTCGGCGGGGTGGCGATCGGCGCCGGCCAATTCGCGATCAGCTGCGCGGCGCTGACCTCGCCCTGCACCTTGGTCACCTCGTCGCCGATCTGCTGCAACGCCTCCGCGGCGCGCTGCAGGCGGCTGAGCGAGGGAAGGTGTTCGGTGCCCACGGCGGTGATCAGGCGCGCCTGCGAGGACCGCCCGAGCGCGAGGTTGACCACCAATCCCACGATGACCGGCGAAGCGAGGAGCAGGGCGGTCGGCAGTCCCGAAACGGCGGAGCTGCTGAGCACCATGGTGAGCAGGAAAATCAGGCCGATCACCGGAATGTCGAAGACGGTCAAGGTAAAGCGGCGCGAGGATTCCTCGACCACAATCGCCTGGATGTCGCGGTAGTAGAATCGCTTGTAGCTCTCGCGGCTGGCGGAGCGATCGATCTTGAGCAGGTGATCCGGCCCGAGCCAGAGCGACGAACTGGGCGCGCTGACGCCGCCGAAGCGAAACCAGGGCGTGCGCCCCGGCAGGCGGCGGTAATTGAGGGCGGCGGGCGCGTCCATGGGATCATTCTAGCTGAAGCGTCGACTCAGCGCGAAGTAGAGCAGGAGCGACCAGCCTGCCAGGGTGATGACGGAAATCAGCATGGCGACGATGAACCGCCCCTGGCTGTACGGAATGGTCGCCTGCTTCGGCGTCCGCCATTTCCAAATGGAGATGAAGACCGCGGCGGCCGAGGTGAACATCGAGAAGTACCAGCCAATCACGGTGATCAACGGCACCACCGCGAGCAGCAGCGCAATGTTGTCCCAGCGCGTGTGCGCAGTGCGGAAAACGGCCAGCGAGGCGCGCTGCCGCCCGGCCTCGAGGCAGGACGGGGCAGAGGTGGCGGCCCTCGATTTCCAGATCACAAAGCGCGCAGAGAAATCGCCCGCATTCGCCGCACGGCACGACCGCGCGCCGCTCGGGATGAAAGAAGCAGCCGGAAAGCTCGTCGAGCCCGATGGCCTCGCCGGCGCGGCCCTCGCGCGGCCCCTCCACGAACGCCGGAAAGATGCGCGCGGCGATCAAATTGCTGCAGCGCGGGCAGGCCGCGGGCTCCGGCGTGTTGAAAACGTCGGCCGGAAGCACAAGGCCGCACTTGCGGCAGGGAAACTGGCGCTTGGGCGGCGCGGCCATGCGTCAGATTTCCCTCAATCCGTGGGCGCCCCGGGTCGAAGCGCTACTTCCGAATGACCCGCGTGTTGCACATGCGATCGTGCAGCGCGCGTTTCTGGTCGTCGAAGGCGATGATGATGTAGCCGACAAACAGGATCATGCCGCTGACGATCTCGGCCAGGCTGCGCAGCGCGGCCAGGCCGTAGCCGATGTCGGAGCCGTCGGGCCTGACGACTTTCAAGCCGGCGATCATCGCGCCGGGCGTGGCGCCGAAGCGGCCGAGGAAGAAAACCTTGTAGCCGAAGCCGAAGCCGATCAGCGCCGCGTAGTACAGCAGCTGCACGCCGACGGAGCGCAGGCCGATCGTGGGCATGGCGAGGTTCAGGATCAGGGTGATCGGCGCGAGGACGATCTGGTCCATGATGTAGCCGCCAAAGCGAATCCAGAAGCCGGCGTAACGCAGATGCTCGGACACCTCGCCCTGCTGCAGCTTTTGCAGCGAGAGCGGCTTGCACTGCGCGCAAATGCGCTGCCCGGCGATCTGCACCAGCTCGTCGAGCGGCTTGAATTGCTTGCAGGAATCGCACAGCGCCGTCTCCGGCATGAGCTGCCCGAACGGGCGCTTGGTCAGCGCGGTGTCGCCGGAAACCGCCGGCGCAGCGACAGCGACCGTCTGCGAGCCGGCGGCCAGCCCCGGCACGGCGGTGGCCAGCGGCGTCCAGGCTTCCATCCCGGCCTTCCAGACCAGCGTGTTCGCCTGGATGCGCCCGGCCCGGACCAGCTCGCGCAGTTGTTCCTCCGATACCGGGCCGGCCTGGGCGTTATTTTCCGCGTAGTACCAAGTCATGTTGGACCCCGATCTGAGCAGACCGGATGCCGAACGGCAAGCGTGCTCATGCTCATCGTTCCCCGTAGATTGCCGCCACGAGGTCGAGAGACTTTCGATTCGGAAACACGCCGAGCTCCATCTGGTTCATGACATAGGCGAAGGCGAGGCCGTTTTCGGGGTCGGCAAAGGCATGTACCCCGCCCGCGCCCGGATGACCAAAAGCGGTCGCTGACGGCCCGAACATCGGGCGGATCTTTCGGCCGGCGGCGTCGCGCGGATCCAGCATGAAGCCCGCGGAAAAAGACGTCTCCGCGCAAAGCACCAGATCCGGGCCGCTCACCAGCGGCGTGGTCATCGCGGCAGTCGCTCCGCCCGCCGCCAGCGAGGCGTAGAATCCGGCCAGCGCCCGCGCGCTGGCGATGCCGCCGCTCGACGGCAGCTCGGCCCGGCGGGCCTCCGGCGTGTTCATGCTCGCGATGCTGTGAAAACCACCAGGCGAGGCGAAGGATTGGCGGGTCAGCGAGCCCGGCTGGGCCAGCGCGCGATAGAGCGGATCCGGCGCCGCCACGGTATTCGCGGCCACGCGGGCTGCGTAGGTCGTGGCCACGCGGGAATGCAGCGCATCGGGCACGCCGATCCACGCGTCGAGGCCGAGCGGCTCCCCGAAGTGCGCGCGCCAGTAGCGACCGATTGTCATGCCTGCCGGTTGCACTCGACGCAGGATTTCACTGGCCAGGAATCCAAAGGTGCGGGTGTGATAGCCGTGCCCCGTTCCGGGCGGCCAGAGCGGCCGCTGCCGTGCCAGCGCCGCGATGACGGCCTCGTAATCGAGAACGGAAACCTTTTCGTCGAGAGCCGCGAGACCCGCGCGATGCGAGAGCACCTCCGCGATGGTGATCGCGTCCTTGCCCGCCTGCGCGAACTCCGGCCAGAGCTGGGCGACCGGCGTGTCGAGCGCGACGCCCGCGCCGTCGAGACCGTGCAACACGCAGGCGGCGGCCAGGCCCTTCGTGGCCGACCAGATCAATGCCGGCGTGTCCGCGGTCCACGGCCGCGCGCGGTCGCGTTCGCAAAATCCATCCGCGAGCGTGAGCACCTCGCGGCCGTCGCGCCAAATCGAGACCGACGCGCCGATATCTCCGCGGCTGGCAAAATTCTCCGCGAACACGCGGCGAATGGCGTCGGCATCAAGATCGATCATGCGGGCGGCGGCGTTCGCCGGAACGTCGAATCTGGCACGCGGTCAGATGAGATGCCGGACTTCTTTCAAGTCCGGATCGTGCCGGGCGAACTCGCGCAGCTTGCCGTCGAGCGAGAAGCTCATGCGCAGATAGTTCTGCGCGTCCTCGAGCTGCCCGAGCCGCGCGTTGTAACATCCCATGTTGTAATAATAGGTGGCCTCGTTGAGCAGCGCGGGCGGACCGTGCAGGAGGACCTTGCGCGCCTCGTCCGTGCGGCCCATTTCGTGCAGGCAGAAGGCGGCGTGGATGAAGCCGATGGTTTCCTGCGGCTCGGCCTCGCACAACCGCTGGCAGGCCGCCAGTCCATCCTGCCAGCGCCGCGCGTGCAGGGCGACACTCACGCGCAGGCGCAGCACGTCGGGCCGCTTGCGGTACACCGCGGGAAGATCGTCGAGTTCCGACAGCGCCTCGCCCGCCATGCCCAGCTCGAGGTAGCCCTGGGCTGCCAGCAGGATCTTGTCGGCGCTCATGGAGCCGAGGTTACGACATTTCCACGGCGGGGGGCAATCCTGGACCCTTGTCAGTTTGGGGCCTGCGCGTAGGGTGGCGCCGGCTTTCGCCGCGCCATGCCCACCGAGCAAATCCCCCTAACCGTCGACGAAAAGGCGCTCCAGATAAACCTGGACTCCATGCGGTACGGCACCTTTGCGGAGATCGGCGCCGGCCAGGAAGTGGCGCGCCGCTTTTTCCACGTCGGCGCGGCCAGCGGCACGGTGGCGAAGACGATGTCGGCCTACGACATGACGTTTTCAGACGCGATCTACGGTCCGAGCCAGCGCTACGTCAGCCAGCAGCGGCTGATCACGATGCTCGAGTACGAGTACAAGCTGCTGATCGAGCGCCTGAACGATCAGCGCGGCGGGAAGACCAGCTTTTTCGTCCTGGCGAACACGGTGGCGGCGCGCGCCTTCAAGGGCACGGGCGAGGCGCATGGCTGGATGGGCATCCGCTTCCAGACGCACCCGCGGGCCGAGCCGAACAACATTGTCATCCACATCCGGATGCTCGATCGCGAGAACGTCCAGCAGCAGGAGGCGCTCGGCCTGATCGGCGTGAACCTCGTGCACGGCGCGTTCTACCAGTACCAGACGCCGGAAAAACTGATCGGCGCGCTGCTCGACAACCTTTCCGTCGAGCGCATCCAGGTGGACATGATCCGCTTCACCGGGCCTGATTTCCATTACATCGACAACCGCCTGATGGCGCTGCAGCTCGTGCAGCTCGGGCTTTCCGACGCCGCCATGTTCACCGCGCAGGGCGAGGTCGTGCGGCCGGACGAGTTCATCTACAAGAAGGCGATCCTGGTCGAGCGCGGCAGCTTCCGGCCGGTCACGAACACCACGCAGGACATCCTCGACTGCGCGCTCTCGCAGTTTCTGCAGGAGGAGCGCGTGAAGGATCAGGAGACCGTCGTGCTGATGGAAATCACCATGCAGAACCTGGCGGCGACGGGAACGATCGACGCCGGCGATTTCCTTGATCGCGTCGATGTGCTCGGCAAGCTCGGGCGCAACGTGCTCATCTCGAAATTCGGCGAGTACTTCCGGCTGGGCGCATATCTGTCACGCTCCACCAAGAGCATGATCGGCATCGCGGTGGGCATCCCGACGCTGCGCGATCTCTTCGAGGAGAAGTACTACACGAACCTCGACGGCGGCATTCTGGAGGCCTTCGGCCGTCTCTTCAAGAACGCGGTGAAGATCTATGTCTATCCGACGACGGAGAGTGGCGAGGTCGTCACGCTGAAGAACGTGCCGATCGCGCCGAACCTGAAGCCGCTCTTTGATTACCTGGTGCTGAACGGGCACATCGAGGATTTGCGCGGCTTCAAGCCGGAGTTCCTCAATATTTTCTCGCGCGATGTGTTGAAGTTGATCCAGTCGGGCGATGCGGCGTGGGAGCCGATGGTGCCCAAGCAGGTGGCAGACTTCATCAAGGAGGGAAAGCTCTACGGCTACAAACCCCCCCGCGCCGCCGCCACGACGATTTGATTCGCTGCTACGAGACCAGCCCGGTTGATGAGCGGGTATTTTTTGGAACCAAATTTTCCAGATTTTCCAAATTAACCAAATGACTGGAAATGGATGGAACCGCAGGAGCTGATGAGTTGGTGCGCGCAGTTGTCGGCGTGGCGATGAAGGTGCATCGGCATTTTGGTCCCGGCTTCGCAGAGGTAATCTATCAAAATGCGATGCTGTTTGAGTTTCGGCGTGCCAATATCTCAGCGATCTGCCAGCACGCGCTGAAGGTCTCCTACGAAGGAGTCGTGGTGGGCGAGTTTGTGACCGATCTGCTCGTCGAAGATCGCCTGATTGTGGAGCTCAAGTCTGCTACGCGTGATCGACGCCTCGCATGAAGCGCAGCTGGTAAATTATCTGCACGCAACGGGCCTCGAGATTGGTCTCCTGCTAAACTTCGGTGCTTCCAGCTTGCAGTTCCGGACAAAGACCCGCGAATTTCGACCACGCCAGCCCCCAGCCCCGGACCTTTCGGCCTAATCCATTTCGTTAATTTGGAAAATCTGGTGAATTTGGTTCCTCTCCCAGTCGCAGGTCATCGGAACCAACGCTATGCGCCGGCCGGGACTGTATACCGGGCCGGCGCGGCAATTGAGTGCGTGAATGAACAAACGCCTAGCCGCCGCCGGAGGGGTGCTGGGCGGCGAAGTCGTTCACGAAGTCGGGATGCTGTTTCAGCTCCTTTGCGATGGCGAGGCGGACCTTGGGGTTGGCGCACATCTGACCCACGACCGCCGCGGCCAATTCGGGGTCGTTGCAGAGCTGGTGCGTGTTGACCGTCTTCGGTACGGCTTTCGTCTTGGCCTCGGCGGGCGCCGCGGCAAACATCACGCCGGCGATGGCCAGCGCGATAAATGGGAATCCAATTCTCTTCATGTTGTGGTTGGGTTGTTCTGGTTGTGGCGTCGACAATCGCGTCGCCTTACCACTAAGAATCGCCAGACCTCCGTTCTATTCCCGGACCAGGCAAGAATCTGCGTCCCCCGTTCGCTTGCCAACCAATGTGAGGTCGCTCAGTCTGACTGTCCCCCAGTTCGCGCCATGTCCGACCTTGCCGCCGTCGTCGACGAAATCCTGGAAGCGCGGAAAGCCGTCCCCGCCGGACACAGTGTGCTGGTTGCCATCACCGGGATCGACGGATGCGGCAAGGGCTATGTCTCCGCGCGAATCGAACAGGCGCTCAGGGCGAAGGGGCTGCGCGTCGCGAACATCAATATCGACGGCTGGCTGAACCTGCCCGTCCGTCGCTTCAGCAAGACCGAGCCGGCGGAGCATTTCTACCTCCACGCGATCCGCTTCGATGAACTTTTCGCGCAATTGGTCCTGCCCCTGCGCGATCGGCGCTCATGGCGCGTCGAGGCGAATTACGCCGAGGAGACGGCGACCTCGTTCCGGCGGCAGGTTTATGATTTCACCGACATCGATATCATCCTGCTGGAGGGAATTTTTCTGCTGAAGCGCGCGTTTCAGTCGCACTACGATCTCTCGTGCTGGGTCGATTGCAGCGAGCACACCGCGCTGAAGCGGGCCATCGAGCGTGGTCAGGAGGGGCTCACACCGGCCGCCGCCGCGCGGGCCTATTGGACGATCTATTTCCCGGCGCAAGAGATTCATCTCAAACGCGACGATCCGCGGGCGGCCGCAACCCGGATCCTGAACAACGATCCGCGGCTTGGCCCCGTTTCGTGGGCTTGAGTCAGACGATGAAATGCCGGGAATATCAAGCGCGGCTTTCGACTCTGAACCATTGCCACCGCGAGGTGGCACAAAAAGGACCCAACACACCCATGCACCGCCGTGAATTCATCGCCCTTACCACCGGAAGCCTGGCCAGCAGTCTTCTCGGTTTCATCTCTACCTCCAAAGCCGCCTCAAATTTGAAGTATCGCGCGGTCGTCTTCGACGGCTTTCCCATCTTTGACCCGCGGCCGATCTTCGCGCTGACCGAGGAATTGTTTCCCGGCAAAGGCGCCGAACTGGGCAACGCCTGGCGCACGCGTCAGTTCGAGTACACCTGGCTGCGCACGCTCGAGCAACGCTATGTGGATTTCCGAAAGGTCACGGAGGACGCGCTGATCTTCGCCACGAAGTCGCTGAAGCTCGAGTTGACCGCGGAAGCACGCGAGCGGCTGATGGGGGCGTATTTCAAGCTCAAGGCCTGGCCGGATGTGGTGCCCGCGCTCACGGCATTGAAAAGCGCGGGCATCCGGCTCGGATTTCTCACCAATTTCACCGAGGAGATGCTCAACGCGAACATCAAGAGCGCGGGACTCGACGGTTACTTCGAGAAATTGCTGAGCACCGATCTGGTGCGCGAATTCAAGCCGGCCCCGAAGGCCTACCAGATGGGCATAGACGCCTTCAAGCTGCCGAAGGAGGAAATCGTTTTCTGCGCTTTCGGCGGCTGGGATGCGGCGGGCGCGAAGTCCTTCGGCTATCCCACCTTTTGGGTGAACCGGCTGGGCACACCGGTCGAGGAGCTTGGTTATCCACCCGATGGCATGGGCGGGATGGCGGAACTGGTGAAGTTCGTACTACCAGACATGGCGAAGAGCTAGCGCGTCCGCATGAATCTCACCGTTCGTCCGCTCACGCCGGCGCGCTGGCCGGATGTGGAGGCGATCTTTCTGGCGAAAGGCTGCTCGGTCGCGCGCAGTTGCTGGTGCATGTGCTACCGGCTGCGCGGCGCGCCGCCGGTCGTGCCCGCCGGAATGACGCGCGCGAAACTCAACCGGCAGAAGCTGCGCGCGTTGGTCAACTCCGATCAGCCGCCCGGGCTGATCGGCTATCACGGCAAAACGCCGGTGGGCTGGGTCGCCTTGGGACCGCGCCGGGATTTCGCCAAGCTCGAGCGCTCGCCCGTGATGAAGCCGGTCGATGACAAACCCGTCTGGTCGATCGTCTGTTTCGTCGTGCCGTTGCCCTATCGCGGCCAGGGCGTCGCGCGGGCCCTGCTCGACGGCGCTGTCGCCTACGCGAAGAAGCGAGGGGCGAAACTGGTCGAGGCCTATCCGGTGGATCGGCCGGACCGCACCAACGACGAGCACATGTGGTTTGGATCCAAATCGATGTTCGACAAGGCGGGTTTTGAGGAAGTCGCCCGCCGCAAGCCCCGCCGGCCCGTTGTGCGGAGGGCGCTGGCCTGAATTTCCCTGGCGCGGGAACGCCGAATTGATTTCAAGAATTTCCAGAGTCGCTACTCTCCCCGCATGGCTAATCCCAACCGGATGTCGCGTCTCCTGCAAATCGGATTCCTTGCCGCGTTGACGTGTTCAGCGCGCGGCGGCGAACTGACCGCCGCAGAGCGAAAGGCGATTTTTCTGGAGTCGCCGCCGCCGGAATACCCCGTATTTTTGCAAGCGCGCCAGCTGACCGGAGAAGGGGTTTACCGGCTTTCGATCGACGAGCAAGGCAAGGTGACAAAAGTGACGGCGGTGAAATCGATGGATTTTCCGCTTTGCGACAGCGAAGCGATCAAGGGTCTGATGCGTTGGAAAGCCCGGCCGGGCCAGCGCCGCGAGGTTGATGTGCCGGTGGTGTTTTCCATGCCGGTCAATCGCCTGTTCATCAGCCCGGCCGGCGCGAAGGTCATCAAAATCAACGGAAACCTAAAGGCGCCGCTGAAGATGAATCTCCCGGTCGTCGAGGGACAGCCTTCGCGCAATCTTGTCTACACTCCGCGGCGCGTGTCAGCGCAGCGCTATTCGGCGGTTGCCTTCGTGGCGGAAGGCATGACGGACGACGAAGCGAATCGCAATTTCGCGGCCTGGCTGTTGAAGCCGCATGAGTCGCTGGCGTTTTGGAATATTGGATCGCAGAGGCTCTAGACGGTGAAGCGGTGAGCCGGGCGGCTTTGCATAACGATTGGAAGTGAGGAACGGTCGGTCATCATGCAAGGGGATTCCGCCAGCGTGCTGGTCATCAACGGCGGCTCCTCCAGCATCAAGTTCGCGTTCTTCGAATCGGGTGAACCGCCGCATCGTTCGCTCCGCGGTCGGATGGAACGCATCGGGCTGCCCGGCACGCGGCTGAGTTTTCAGGCCGCGGACGACCAGGCGGCGGAGAGCCGCCTCATCGCCGCTTCGGATTACCATTCAGCGACGAACCAGCTCATCGACTGGCTCGAAACGCTCCCGGGATTCAATTCGATCGGCGCGGTGGGCCACCGCGTGGTGCACGGCATGAGCCACAGCGAGCCGGAGTGGATCACGCCGGCGCTTCTCGGGGAACTGAAGCGCATCGCGCCGTACGATCCGGATCATCTGCCCGGGGAGATCGCATTGATCGAGGCATTCCAGCGCCGCCGGCCCGGACTGGCGCAGGTGGCGTGCTTCGACACCGCCTTTCACCGCAGCATGCCCCGCGTGGCGAAACTGCTGCCGCTGCCGCGGCGATACGACGCCCAGGGCGTCCAGCGCTACGGCTTCCACGGACTGTCGTACGCGTACCTGCTGGAGGAACTCGCGCGCGTCGCGGGCGCGCCGGCCGCGCGGGGCCGCGTGATCCTGGCGCACCTCGGGAACGGCGCCAGTCTCGCCGCGGTGCACGAGGGAAAATGCGTCGACACCAGCATGGGCTTCACGCCGACATCCGGAATTCCCATGAGCACGCGCTCGGGTGACTTGGATCCCGGCGTGGCGTTGTTCCTCGCGCGAAGCGAGGGGATGAGCACGGAGCGCTTCGCCGAGCTGGTCAATCACGAGTCCGGCTTGCTCGGCGTTTCGGAAACCAGCTCCGACATGCGCGACTTGCTCGCGAGCGAGGGCACGGACGTGCGCGCGGCCGAGGCGGTGGGGCTGTTTTGCTATCAGGTGAAGAAATGGATCGGCGCGTTTGCGGCGGCGCTCGGCGGATTGGACACGCTCATCTTCTCCGCCGGCATCGGCGAGAACTGTCCGACCATCCGCGCGCGCATTTGCGAGGGCCTGGGATTTCTCGGCCTCGCGCTTGATGCATCGCGCAATGCCGGGAATGAGGCGATCATTTCGACCGGCGACAGCCGCGTGAAAGTGCGCGTGATCGGCACCGACGAGGAACAAATGATTGCCCGCTCGGTGCATCGCTTGCTCGGAACCCGCTGACTTCTCGCTTGGTGCGGGAATGGCTGTCCCCTACAATCCGCTGCCACCTGCGCAGACGATGTTCACGCAATCCAAGGATACCGCGCCGCGCCGCGAGCGCAGCGGACTCACCTCCATGCGGCTGCTCGCCCGCGGCGACGTCGCGGGCGATCAACTCGCGGCCACCTGGGTGGACGTGGCGCCCGGCGGCCGGCAGATCCCGCACGATCATCCCGAGGTCCAGATCTACATCGTCGTGGCCGGCCGCGGGCGGATGCGGGTGGGCGACGAAGTGAGGGACGTTACCGCCGGAGAATTGATTCATGTTCCCTCGGGACTGACACACGGCATCGAGAACACCGGCACCGGCGTGCTCAGCTACGTGAGCGCCGCGACGCCGGCCTTCGATTTCGCCGAGGCCTACGACCGCGGCCAACTGCAGCCGGATGCGTACACGAAATAATCGCGCCGCGCCGGTCCTGATCTACATTTGCTGCGTGTCCTCCGTCTCCACCGTGGTGAATCCCCCGCTGACTCGTCGCGAGCAATGGACCCTGCTCGGCGCGGCGGTGCTTTTTGCCGGGTGGTTTTTGATGCCGGTCATTCCGCAGCCGCAGGAATACCACCACTTCGCCGACGCCCGGCCCTGGCTCGGGATTCCCAACTCGGCCGACGTGCTGACCAATCTGGCGTTCGTGGCCGTGGGGTTGCTCGGCCTTTGGCGGCTGCGGCGCCCGGCGATTGAGCTGGCGCCCATTGTCCGCAACAGCCTGGCCGTATTTTTCACCGGTATTTTCCTGACCGGATTCGGCTCGGCGTACTTTCATTGGAAACCGAGCGACGCGACCCTCGTCTGGGATCGACTGCCGATGACCATCGCGTTTTCCGGCCTGCTCGGCTCCGTCCTCGCACTCCGCGTCAGCCACCGCAGCGGCGTGGTCGGCCTGTTCCTCATGCTCGTGGTCGGTCCGTCCAGCGTTCTCTATTGGGTCGTGACGGGCGATCTCTCGCTTTACGGCGTGGCGCAGTTTGGCACCGGCGGCGTTTTGCTGGTCTTGCTCATCTGCACAAAACGAACCGGCGATCCCTTCCCATGGTGGGCGCTGCTGATGTTTTATGTCCTGGCGAAGGTCTTCGAGGACGCGGACGCGACGATTTGGCGGGCGACCGGCGGAATTTTTGCCGGCCACGCGCTGAAGCATCTCGCGGCGGCCGCCGGCGCCTGGGCCATCGCGCTTCCGCTTCGCCCCAAACGTTGAGATCAGGAGGTCACCATGACGCCGCTCGCGAATATCCTGCCGCTGCTCCGACGACACTACGGGGCCGGCGCGCCGCTCCCGCCTGCGGATCCGTTCGAGCTGATCCTCTGGGAGAATGTCGCCTATCTTGCGGACGACGCGCAGCGCCGGCGGGCCTTCGAGCTGCTGCGCAAGAGCGTCGGCGTGCGACCGGCGGAAATCCTCGCCGCGAAACCGGCCGCGCTGCGGGCGGTGACGAAACACGGCATCCTGGCGGATGAATTCGCCGCGAAGTTGCGCGACGCGGCGCGCATCGCCCGCGATCAATTTCATGGTGATCTGGACGAGGTCGTCCATCGGCCGCTTCCCGAGGCGAAACGCGCGCTGCGCAAATTCCCCGGCATCGGCGAGCCGGGCGCGGAGAAGATCCTCCTCTTCAGCCGGCGCCACGCCTTTCTCGCGCCCGACTCCAACGCGCTGCGCGTGCTCACGCGGCTCGGCCTCGTCACGGAGGCCTCGAGTTATGCTCGGACGTACGCCGCCGCGCGCAAGCTGGCCGATGAGCAACTGCCCAAGGGTCTCGAGCAAATGATCGCGGCGCACCAGCTCCTGCGCCGCCACGGCCAGGAATTATGCCGGCGCACGCGTCCGCTCTGCGGCGAGTGTCCAGTGGAACATCTCTGCACATTCGCCCGGCTGGTGGAAAAACCTGTGAAGGCTCGCAAGTGATTCCGCTCGCCTCCCTGCTGCTGGCCGCGAGCGCCGCGATCATCCTCCTGCTTGGGTTCCTCCATTTGAAAATCACTTTTCTGGGCGACAAGCTGCGGCCCCGCGATTCCGCGCTCGAGGAACGCATGCGGGAGGTTTCGCCGCTCATCACCCGCGAGACCACCATGTGGAAAACGTGGATCGGCTTCAACGCGAGCCACAGCATCGGCGGCATCCTCTTTGGCTTGGTTTATGGCTACCTTGCGCTCGCGCACGGAGCGTTCCTTTTCCATTCGTCCTTTCTCCTTGCGGTCGGATTTCTCACGCTGGCCGGCTATTGTTTTCTCGGCGTGCGCTATTGGTTCAGCGTTCCCTTCCGCGGCATCGCGCTCGCCACGCTGTTGTACGTCGCGGCGGTGGCGGCATATTGGATATCCGGGCTACTTTGACGATGTCACCGCGCATCTCCCTATAACCCATAACGCCTAACTTCTTCTCCCCTTGATCGTCCCCCAATTCTGGGCTGAAGGCCGGGTGCAGCATCGCGAGCGCGGCCGCCAGATCACGGTGCGGCGCTTCGGCTGGTCGGACACCAGCGAGGCCGAGGCGCAGGCCATGGCGGATGCGCGCGCGCAGGACGCGCTGGCGCGCCTGCAGGCGGGCGAGCAGCTCGATCGCCGCGAATCGCGCCGCGCCTACAACGGTGCGCAGGGCGTGCCCATTCGCGAGGAGATCGTCAGCCGGCATGGCGACACCATCATCACCCGCAACGGCTACGGCGCTCGCTGCCTGAACACGCCGGATGTCCTGTTTGTGGACATGGACTTCGCCGACTACGCGAAACTTCCGCCGGTCGAAAACGTCATTTATCCGTTGCTCACGATGGCGCTCATTGCCTTGTCGCTGAAGATGGGCTGGTATTGGGTGGCCGGAGCTTGCGCGCTGGGACTTGTCGTGGTGGCCATTCGAGATGGGAGACGGCGATTGGCCGCAAAGTCCGGGCCCAACGCGGAGTCGGCCGCCCGCGCGCGTGTGGCAGAATTCGTGGCGGCGAATCCGGCGTGGCGCTTTCGCCTGTACAAGACGCCGGCGGGGCTGCGCGCGCTGGCCATGCATCGGACGTTCCAGCCGGACGAGCCGGCCGTCGCCGAATGCTTCGCGGCTCTGGGCGCGGATCCGATCTACGCGCAGATGTGTCTGAACCAGCGCTGCTTTCGCGCACGCGTCAGCGCCAAGCCCTGGCGCATTGGGGTGCGCGATCACATCAAGCCGACCAGCGGCGCCTGGCCCGTCCCGCCGGAGCATCAGCCGGCCCGCAGCCGCTGGATCGAGGAATACGAGCGCGCCGCGCGCAATCATTCATCCTGTCATTACCTCGAGTCGGTGGGTGGCGGCGCGGAACACGCCGGCGTCCGGGCCGTGCAGTCGCTGCACGACGAGCTTTGCCGCGCGAACATGCCGCTGCCGACCGCCTGAGCGCGCCAATTCATGCCATGAAACTCTCGCCGCCCGGAATTCTCGGCCCCGCTCTCGTGCTGGTGTTGGCGTGGATGGCCCCCGCCGTCGCGTCGGCAAAGAAACCAGGGCGCGAGCGCAGCGAACTAAAGATGGTGGTGCCACCGGATCGCGTGGCCGCGGCGTTTGCGGCGCTGCGGCTGGCGGAAAAAACGCCCGCGTCGCTCGAGGTGGTTTTCTTCGACACCGCGGACGCGGCGTTGCAATCCAGGAATGTCATCCTCCGCGTGCGACACCGGGCGGGCACGCCGGGCGACTCGACGGTGAAAATCCGCACGACGACGAATGACGATGCGCTGGGCGAAGCGGAAAAGGCGATCACGCCGGAGCTCGATTGGATAAATCCGGACGCACCGGCGGTCTCGCGCTCGATCAGCCACGAGCTTCCGCCGGATCAATACAACGCGGTGCTTCACGACGGCGCCTCCGCCGAGACGTTGTTCAGCGACAAGCAGCGCCAGCTCGTCGAGACGCGGCGGCCGGGGCTGGCGTGGACCGACTTGGTCGCGCACGGACCGGTGCGCGCCGAGGTTTGGGATCGACAATGCAAATTGAAGGGATTTCCCAAGCCGGTGACGGTCGAGCGCTGGCATTTGGAACGCGGCGGGCAAAAGGCGGAAATCTTCGAGGTGTCGGTCAAGGTGTCGACCAGCAGCGAGACGGAAGCGAAGGAACTGGCGATCGCGTTCTTCCAGGCCGCGGAAGATGCGGGCTTCGGCCGACCGAGCGGTCAATCCAAAACGCAGCTCGTGCTGGATTTCTTCCGGCCGTCGAAATAGGCAGCCACTACCAGACGAGATTGGCCTGCAGTTGGAAGATGCGGGACGTGTCCGACTTCGGATTGTTTGCCGGATTTTGAAGGACTTGAAAATCCGGCTGGATGGTCACCGTGCGCGTGAGCTGCAAGACGTACATGAACTCAACGCCGTACTCGTTGAAATGCATGGCCGGCCGGCGCGACGCGTTCGGCTGGCTCCAGACGAATCCGACGCCCGCGTAGTCATTCGTCAACCGCGGCACCAGGCCGAGTTTGGCCAATGGACCGCGCACGCTGAAGCCCGTCCCGAGCTGCAGTGCCGCGCCGTACAGCGTGGTCGTGGCGCCGCCCACGCCGAAGCGCGCGAAATATCCGAAGGGCGAATCCTTTCCCAATCGCTGCTGCAGATCGATCCCCACGCCCGGCTGGGTTTTTCCGCCGACGCTCGAAAGGAACGGCTGCACGCGATACACGCCGGGTCCGAGGCCGAGGACATCCTGCGGCGTCAGCCCGAGCTCCATGATGTAGGAGATGTCGTCGAGGCTGAGATTATCGAGCGCGGAATGGCCCGTCTTTTGGTTGTTCGCTGAGATGCCGAACATGACGTAGAAAAGTTTCGTCGGCTGCCATTGCGCGAGCAGGCCGAGATTGCGCCCGGCCAAGGGCAGCACGGCGTCATGCACGAGCGCGCTGTTGAGGAACTGCCCGCGCGCGGTGTCGGCGTAAATGTTCCGATCGAGATAACGACCCTGGTTGATGATGCCCGCCAGCAGCACGAATTTTCCGTCGGCCAGCGAGACCTGCAGCGCGAGCTGGCGCAGCGCGATGCCGTTGGGTCCGCCGATCGCCCCGGCGGGATTGACGATCGATCCCAGGTTTTTTCGCGGCAACTGCGCCGCGCTGACCGCATCGAGGCCGAGGTGGCCGCTCGACTCCGCCGTCAGCCACAGGCCCACGCCGGATTTCGGCGCGCTGAGGATCGCCACGATGGCGCGCAGGCTGAAGCTCCAGTAGGCGAGCTGCGACGAGCCGCTCGCCACGCCGCTCAGGCCCACGTAGGTAAATCCCTGCTGAATCCGGTAACGCACGCCCACGTTCGAGGCGGACGTTTTCACCGACTGCAGGAAATTCGAGATGACAGGATCCGGGAAGACCGATCCGGATTGCAGGCAGAACCCGCTCGGAATGTTGCGCTTCGCGAGGTACGGCATCAGGAACGGCTGCTTTGCCGGAAACCACGCGAAGTCGCCGTTGAAATTCTCCGCCTCCTCCTGCGAAGAGTCTGGCGCCGACGACTCGTCGGTGGCGGCGCTGATTTCGTTCGAAGCCGCAGGGTCGGGGCGCTCGCTTGCCCCGGCCTGCGGCGCGACGCCGAGCGCCACGCAGGTGAGCGCGCGCAAGATCGTGCTCAGGCCGCGCCCGCGGCGGGGTTCCGTCGGAAATCGTGGGCTCCGCCTCATGAAGATCGGGAACAGGTTGAGCCGGGTTTCGGTCGGAGTCGATAGCAGCGTCGTGCGGAGTTCCGGCTTGCCGGGCCGGGCCGCTCTCACGCAGTTTGGTCGGCTCCGTCCCATGCCCACGCCACCTCGCAAGCCGATCGCCTCCCTTTCGCCGGCGAAACAGATCGACGGCTTCATTGCCAGGTTTGATCCGGCCAATGCGAAGCTGATTCGCGCGGTGCGCTCGGCGCTGCGCAAGCGCTTTCCCACCGCGATCGAACTGGCGTACGACAACTACAATTTTCTCGCCATCGGCTACAGCGCGACGGAGCGGCCGTCCGACTGCATTGTCTCGCTGGCCGCGGGCGCCAACGGGGTCGGCCTTTCATTCTACTACGGCGCGACGCTGCCCGACCCGCACCAGATCCTGCTGGGTTCGGGCAACCAAAACCGCTTCATCCGCCTGCCGAGCGCGGCGGTGCTCATGCAGCCCGCGGTGGTGTCGGTGATCCGCGCCGCGGTGGCGCAGGCGCGCACGCCGCTCCCGCCATCCGGCAAGGGCCGCACGATCATCAAGTCGATTTCCGCCAAGCAGCGACCGCGGCGGAAGTAGCGCACGCTCTCAGCGCTTCGCGGCGGTCTGGAGTTCCTCGGCGAGTTTCCGCCAGACGTTTCCAACGTTCGGCAAATCTTCGCTTGGGTCCATCGCCTCGCTCTCCCGCAATTCCGCCAGTTCGGTGCACGCCTCCGCCGCCTCGAGCGCGGCGGCTTTGCGGACCACGCATAGATCGCTCTGGGGAACGCGTGCGAGCAAATCCTGGATGACCCGAGCGGCTTGCAGCGTCAGGCTGTCGGTGACTCCGGTGCTAGGCCCGCGCGACTTGAGGGCCTCGATCAAATCCGCATGCGGTGTTGGCGCGCTCATGCCGTAAGCCTCGGCACAACTCCGTCGCGCATAAAGCCGAAAGTCTGGCATCAACGCGGCGCAACGGGACCGGATTGGGTCTCACACGGAGAACACGGAGACCACGGAGGGAAAGGCCGGCACGAGCCGATCCACCAATGCCGTTAATTCCCGAAATTCTGTAAATTCCGTCTAATAATATCCGTCGCGAGGGTTGCGATTAATTATCGCTGGATGATCACGCGATAGAATCGCTGTCCCGTCGGCCCCGGCAGGCCGCCGGTCAGGCTGCCGTCGTCGGTCCAGGTCGCGGTATTTCCCACGTACGAAACGCTCGCGCGCGTGCCGGCCGACGTCCAAGTCACCAAATCGTTGGAGTACTGCACCTGCAGCGGGAGCTTCTGCGCGGCGTTGGCCGGAAGCCCGCTCCATTGCAGCGTGGCCGAGGTCGGACTTTTCACGGGCACGCTGCCCTGCAGGCGCGCGAGCTGGAGCGCGTAGTTCGCGTTGAGCCGGCCATAGCCGAAATATTGATCCCAGCCCGGCGTGTCCTTCACCGCGCCGCCGACCTGATCCTGCGCGCTGGCGCAAAGAATCTGCTCCATGCCGGCCTGGTCGATGTTCGGATGCAGGCCCGCGATGATCGCCGCCACCCCGCAAACCTGCGGCGCGGCGAAGGAAGTGCCGAACCAGAATTGCAGGCCGCCGTTCATGCCCACCGTGTAGATGTCGCGCGCGGGCGCCACCAGATCCACCGAAGACCCGTAGTTGCTGAACGACGCCAGCGTATCGTCCCGTTCCGTGCCGCCCACCGTGATGCATTGCGGCAGTCGACCCGGAAAGCGCACCGTGCCGGTGCCGTCGTTGTGGGTGATCGTCACGAAGATGGTGCCGTGCGCGATGGCGTAGTCGATGGCCGCCTGCAGCGTGGCCGAGTCGCTGCTGCCGCCCGCCGAGAGTTGATGAGTTTGGCGCCGGCGTCGGTGGCGTCGTAAATCGCCTGCGCCCACCACGAATAAAATCCGCTGTTGTTCGAATCGAGCACCTTCTCCGGCAGGATGCGGCACTGCCAATTCACGCCGGCGACCAGCACGGCGTTGTTGGCATTTGCGGCCAGCGTCCCGGCCACCGCGGTGCCATGGCCGTAGTCGTCGGACGGATCGTTGTCGTTGTTCGCGTAATCATATCCGGGGACCAGCCGGCCGGCGAATTCGGAGAGTGAGAGATTGATGCCGGTGTCGAGCACGGCGACGATGACGCTGCTGTCGCCCGTCGAAATGGCCCAGGCGCTCTCCGACTGGATTTTCTGGTGGTGCCATTGCAGCGGGTAGTTCGGATCATTGGGTGCACCGCCGCCGCTGCCGATGAAATCGGGCTCCGCGAAGACGACCTCCGGCCGGCCCTTGAATCGGGCCAGCGCCTCGGCGACGGAAAGCTTGCCGTTGAGTTCGACGACAATCGGTCGATCGAGCGGCAGCGCGTCGCTCGGCGGAATCGCCGCTTTCGCGTCGCTATGCGGACCGGTCTTCGGATGCATGCTGCGCAACACCACGCCCGGCGGAAGCGCGAGTCTTCGCGACCAATCGAGAATCGTCAGACTGGGCTGCGCCTTGCCCGCCGCGGCTGGCCGAAGATCGCGAAGCTGCACGAGAATGCGATCGGGCGCGTGATCCGCCGGCTCCCCCGCGGAAGCGCCGGCCACCAGCGCAATCGCCGCAAGCAGCAGCGTCGCCAGCGTAAAGCGAAGGTTTCCGCGCATGATCAAGATCCTGCCAAATCCAATTCGTCTACGAAAGCGTCAATGCTCGCGAGCCAAGTCATTAATTCCCCAAAATTCCGTAAATTCAGTCCAAGGAACCCGTCGCAAAGAGAATCGGCTCATCTCACGTCATACTCCGCCACCTCGACCAGATTGCCGTCGGGATCGCGGAAGTAGATCGAGCGCATCGGGCCCAGCGTTCCGGTCCGCGCGACCGGACCGACCTCGATTGCAATCTGCTCACGCTGCAGCCGCGCGATCACATCCTCCAACGGCACCGCGACGATCAGGCAGAAATCCGCGGAGCCGGGCGTCGGCACGCGCGCCTTGGGATGCGCGACGGTGGCGTCGTCGTGCAGATTGATCTTCTGCCGGCCGAAGCGCAGCGCGTGGCGCGCGACCCCGCCATGGTCGTGAAAAACCTCGCGCTCCAAGCCGAGCGCGCGCTCGTAGAATTTCGCGCTCGCCTCGAGATCCCGCACGGTCAGGACAAAATGATCCACGCGATCGATCATGCAAGCCTTCGTCGGCCATACCAATTTCTACGCCGGCTTTTTGTAGAGCGGCTTTTTCGCCACGACCGCGCCATACTTCTTCCCGCGGATTTCGATTTCCACGGCCTGCCCGGCCTTCGCCAGATCCACCGGCAGATACGCCAGGCCGATGCCGGACTCCAGGCACGGCGACAAGCCGCCACTGCATAGTTCGCCGACCTGCGCGCCATTCGCGAAAACCGGATAATGCGGACGCGGCGGCGGGCCTTTCTCGGTCATTTGAATCGCCGCCAGCCGGCGCTTCACGCCCTCGGCCTTTTGCGCGCGCAGCGGACCCACCCCGATGAATTCCTTGTCGAGCGCGCAGAAAATTCCGAGCCCCGCCTCGAGCGGCGTGTGATCCGGCGAAAGATCGTTTCCATTGAGTGGATAACAAACTTCCAGGCGCAGGCTGTCGCGCGCGCCGAGCCCCGCCGGGATCAGGCCGAAGGGCTCGCCCACCTTGAGCAGCTCGCGCAGGATCGGCTCGGCGCTGGTCGCGGGATAGAAAAACTCGAAGCCGTCCTCGCCCGTGTAGCCGGTGCGCGCGACGTAGAACGGCACGCCCTTCCGATCAATCACCTTCACGCCCAGCCGCGCGGGCGGCTCGACATTCGCGCCGAAGAACGCCGCGAAAATCTCGGCCGCGCGCGGACCCTGCAAGGCCAGCGCGGCGCATTCGTCGCTCATGTTCTCGAATTTCACGCCGCCGCCGGCGGGCAGGTGCTTTTGCAACCAGGCGAAGTCCTCGTCGATCATCGACGCGTTCACGACGAGGAGAAAATCCTCCGCGCCGTATTGATAGATGATGAGGTCGTCGATCACCCCGCCGCGCTCGTTGAGCAGGAAGCCGTACTGGCTGAGGCCGGGGCCGATTTTCTCGAGCTGGTTGGAAAAGACGGAATTGAGCCAGGCCCGCGCCTGCGGACCGCGCGCAAAGAACTGCCCCATGTGCGAGATGTCGAACACGCCGGCGGCGTTCCGCACGGCGCGATGCTCCGTCAGGATGCCCGTCCCGTAGGCCACGGGCATGTGCCAGCCGCCGAATTCCACCATCTTGCCGCCGAGCGCGACATGGGCCGCGTGCAGCGGGGTTTTCTTGAGCGACTCGACGGGCACGGGGGGATGATCGGACATGGCGCATGGATGGTCACCGCGCGCCGGAAGCGTGTCAATCCATGCCACGCCGCGCGCTTGCGTTTCGGGAGGCGTCTCCTACGCTCCGCGCATGCCGGACGACTCCAATTCGGGCGCCCCCAACCCGCGCGACGCGCATCCGCATCGCCCGAACCCCAACCGGCCGGTCGCGCCGGTCACGATGGTGCTCATCGCGATCTGCGTTTCCATCGCCATCCTCTCGGCCCTCACCGGCGGGGGCGAATCGTGGACCCACTGGCTCTACATCAGCGAGAATCCGTTCGTGCCGTGGCTGTCGGGCAGCGCGAAGTCGCGGATGATGGCCGCCTCGATGGGTCTGGAGCCGGCGTTTCTGCCGGAGGTGCGGCACGGCCAGGTCTGGCGGCTTTTCACGCCGGTGCTGATGCACGCGTCCATCCTCGGCTTCGGCATCCTGCACATTCTCTTCAACATGTTTTGGCTGCGCGACCTCGGCACAATCATCGAGGTGCGGCATCGCTCGAAGGCCTTCCTCGCGCTGGTCATCGCCATCGGCATCGGCTCGAATCTGCTGCAATACTCCGTGAAGGGGCCGTTCTTCGTCGGCATGTCGGGCGTCGTCTACGGACTGCTCGGCTACCTCTGGGTGCAGGGGCGGATGAATCCGGCCTTCGGCTTCGAGCTGAACTCGCAGACCGTGATGTTCATGATGGTCTGGCTGGTGGCGGGATTTCTCGGCATGCTGGGGCCGGTCGCGAACTACGCGCACCTGGGCGGACTCATCATGGGCGCGGGCATCGGGGCGATCGCGGCCTGGCGCTCGGGCGCGGGCGATTTGCTGGCGCGCCGGCGCGAATTTCGCGCGGCCCTCGCGCCGACCAGCGAATCGCTGCACCGCTGCAAGACCTGCGGCCGCACGGAGCGGACCAATCCGGAGATGGAATTCCGCGTCTCCGGCGCCGACGGCGAGGAATACTGCGTCGAGCATTTGCCAGGGAAATAAGAGTCGAGAGTCGACAGGTCGACGGTCGACAGCCAGCGGGTCAGGATGGCGACTTTGCCCGGCGGGGAGTTGTCGATGGAAACCTCAGATTTGCGCAGATTTCTTAAAGTCGCAGTTCCAAGTAATCTGCGAAAATCTGCGTTAATCTGTGGTTAAGCGCTGATGTCTTCTGGCTGTCGACTGTCGACTGTCGACCTTCGACTCACCAGGATCGCCGGTACGGATTATTGTCCGCGTAGATGTACCAGGGGCCCTCGATGTGGCGCAGGGCGATGTTGTAGCCGTCGCGCGGGACGTTGAATTGATCGATGTTGCCCGGCGCGAACATCCAGTTGGTCTTGGGCTCGCCCGGATCGACCATGTAAATCTCCCCCGGGTAATGCGGGAAATTTTTCGTCATGGGCAGCCAGGCATAGCCCTTGGTGTATCCGCGCAAATACTGCATCACCGGCGGCCGCAGATAGACCGGGAAGCGGTAGGCCGCGGGGCCGCGATCGGTGACGTAGAAGCGCTTGATGCCCAGGCTCTGCCGGAGGTCGGAATACTCGCGGTAGCCCGGCCCGAAAATCTTCGCGTTCGATTTGTTCAGGTATTCGACCAGCCGGTTGAACTCGGCCTTCTGGGCCCGGAAACGCGTGATGAGTTCGGCGTCGCTCGGCGCCGTCTCGGCCCGGATCGGCGGGACGACGAGGCAGACGAGGGCCAGAAGCAGGGAGAGCCGGAGCGGTCGCATGGAATGGACCGAAACTGCCCCGGTTCGCCCGCGCGGGAAACGAAAATTTGTCGACCCGGCGGCCGTCCGGTCGCCTTGCGGACAGCGAATGGCATTGCCACGGGCGGGGCCGCCCGATATGTCACGCACGAAAGCTGCTATACCCATTCGCCCTGCCATGTCCCTGCCCGCCGCCCAGACCCGCACCGTCATTCGGCGCCGCCACGCCTTGATCGCGCCGGACAGCCATGTGCCGAGCAACCTGCCCCAGCTGGAAGGACTGCCGCTCGGTCGTGCTTTTTTCGCCCGCCCTCGGCGCGCGCTTCACCCAGACGCTGGTCGAGCTCTCGCCCAAGGGCCAGGGCGACGGCGTCACGCAGGACCGCGAGCTGTTTTTCTACGTGGTGGAAGGCGCGGTCGAGGTGGTCATCGCGCCCTCGCAGGCCCGGAACGGCGTGAAAAGCGGCGGCTACACCTACCTGCCGCCGTTCACGACCTACACCATCGCGAATGCCAGCGGCCTGCCGGCGAAAATCCTGGTCTTTGAAAAGAGCTACGAGCCGATGAGCGGCGTGCAGCCGCCGGGCGTGTTTTTCTGGCGCGAGCACGAGGTGCCGGGCTCGGCGTTTTTGGGCGATCCCGATGCCATGTTGCAGGTGCTGCTGCCGGAGCGTCCGGAGTTCGACATGGCCGTGAACATTTTCCGCTTCAAGCCGGGCGCGCGGCATTCGTTTGTGGAGACCCACATCATGGAGCACGGGCTGCTCATGCTCTCGGGCGAGGGCATCTACCGCCTGGAGGACGAGTGGTACGCGGTGCAGGCCGGCGACGCCATCTGGATGGCGCCGTATTGCCCGCAATGGTTTGCCGCGACGGGAAAATCGACCGCGACGTACATTTACTACACCGACGTGAATCGCGCCGCGCTGCCGGTGTGAGGATCGGGTTCGCGGTGGGGATCGAGGCCAGCGGGAGAGCCGGTGTTTTTGAACTAAATTTCTAGATTTTCTAGATTGGTAGATTGTTTGCTTTCGGAAGTCGGCCTGTGCTACTGGCGCCGCGCTCTGGCCGCATCTGCCAACTCGCAGGTGCCCAGAAAAATTTAGTTAATTTAGAAAATCTAGAAATTTAGTTCAAAAACACACCCGCTCGCCATCGAGCCATCGCTCCCAGCTACTCCGAGGTCGTGGGATCAATCATCCGCTCAATCTTGCTGACCTTGGTGGCGGGGAATCCGCCCTTGGCCGCATGCTCGCGCACCGTTTCCTCATCCGGCGCGATGTACACGCAGTAGAGCTTGTCGGGCGTGACGAAGCTCTCGAGCCATTGAATTTGCGGGCCCATCTCGCGCAGGACGCCGCAGGATTTTTTGGAAACCTCGTGGAGCTGCTCCGCGGTGAATTGCCCCACGCCGGGGATGTAGCGTTCGATCAGGAATTTTGGCATGATGAATTCTTCGATTTTCCGGTTGTTTCGGCTTTCGGAAATGTCTCGCGAGCGTGCCTCGGCTCGCGCGGACTGTGAAGGGAAAATTTGGCAGCGGCCGGCTCCCCAAGTCGATGCTTTGTTGATTAGACCATGACCGGGCAACGAGCATTCGATGAACTGTGCGCGTACACGCTCGAGCTGCGTGGTCCGTCATTCATCCACCAGCACGTGGTCGACGCCTTTGCGGCGCAAATCGCCGACAATCAGACCAAGCCCATCAAGCTGACCTTTGCGCTGGTGGGTTTGTATCTCCACGTGGAGAAGAATTTCTCGGGCCGCGAGGTTCAGCTTGCCCACATGAGGCTGGCGCGAAGGAAGGAACGATGGCCGCGATTCCCACTGCCGCGCGATCGGGGAAGCGTCTGCGTGGGCGACGTATTGGTCGTCCCGGCCGGACCGGAACGCGCGCGTGCCATAAGCGACTGGTGCGCCTCCGTTTGGGAAGCGTTTGGCGAAAGTCATGGCGCGGTGGCCGGATTTCTACACCAGCGCGAAATCATTTGATCGGGCGGCGTGTCACCGCCCGCCGATGAAATACAGCCATCCGGGGGGCCGGCTGCGAAGGATCAGGACAAGGTCTGGTCGCCAATCCGGCGGCAAGTGTCATCAACGGAGCGATGCCGCGCATCGACTCCTGCTCAGACCTCTCCCAAACCAAACAGAAGAAACAATTATTATGAAACGATTGATCACCATATTGGCCGTCGCGGCCATGACGCAGTTTGCGGGTCTCGCGCTCGCGGTGGACGCCAAGCCGGTCGCGACCCTCGCCCTTTCCGAAGGACAGGTCGGCGCCGGGATCGGCTGGAGCTGGGGCAAAGGCACGTTGAACTTCAACGGCAAGAATTACGCCTTCAAGGTCAGCGGCCTGTCCGTCGGCGATGTCGGCATCACCAAGGCCGTGGCGGATGGCAAAATCTTCAACCTGACCAACGTGGAAGATTTTAGCGGCACGTATGTTTCGGTTGCGGCCGAAGGCACTGTCGGGCTCGGCGCCGGCGCCACCGCGATGAAGAACGAACACGGTGTCGTCATTCATCTCTACCCCGTGACCAAGGGGCTCAACGTGAAGCTCGCCGGTGAAGGCGTGAAGCTCACGCTGCTGAAATAATCCAGTCTGTCTGCGGCCCGGATGCGCGGAAGCATCCGGGCCATGACGGCAGGGAGGAAAGACGAGGCCGCGGCGAGCGATTGAGGCCATCGGGAAGGCCAACTTTTTTGAACTAAATTTCTAGATTTTCTAAATTGGTAGATTGTTTGTTTGGAAATCTTTGTGCGAAGGGGTGTCGCGCTCTCGCTTAATCCGCGGTCCATCAGTCCCTCGGAAAATTTGGTTAATTTAGTAAATTTATTAATTTAGTTCCAAAACACACCCGCCAGCCACCCAGCCTGCATGTCGTCCAGGATGTGACTTCCGGTGTCGCTGCCGAAATTGCCAATTCCGCGTTGGCGCGGATCTGTGCTCGCCTCTACGCCTGGCGCATCTTCATCATTTCCCTCCACCGCGGACTGATCGGGAGGTGAAGCATGAATGCAAAAATTCTGGCCGCCATCGCCGTCGTCGCCGTCTTTTGGACGCCGATCGTCGCGGCGCATGGCTCGTCCGCCGGCGACGCGAAGTCGCAGGTGATTGTCCTCGTGCAGAAGATTCAGCGCGACGACTACGAGGGCAACCGCGCCGCGTTGCAGAGCGACTTCGCTGAGCTCACGCCGTTCCTGAACGACGTGGAGTTATCGGCCGCCGTGCACTACTGGCGAGGCTTCGCCCTGTGGCGGCGCGCCATCAACGGCTTCAACGAGACCGTCGACGCGAAGGAGCAGGAGGCGGATCTCAAGGGCGCCATCGACGAGTTCGCGTTGATTCCGGAAGCGGCCGCCGTTTATGGCGACGCGCGCATCGGCATGGTTTCCTGCCTGGGCTATCTCCTTTTTTTGAATGGCGGAAAGGATCAGGCGCGCATGCAGGAATTGTTTGCGCAGATGGGTCCGATTGCGAAATCGGCCAAGGCCGCCGCGCCGGACAATCCGCGCCTGCTTTGGGTGGCTGGTCCCAACCTGTGGCTCACTCCGCCGGAGCGCGGCGGCGGCCAGGACAAGGCGATCGCGAACTACGAGCGGGGGCTTGAGATCATCAGGAAAACTTCGCCCGCCACCGACCCGCTGCAGCCCTCGTGGGGCGAGGCGGAATTGTTGATGAACCTGTCGTGGTCGCAGCTGAACCAGACAAAGCCCGACGTGGCGGCCGCCGAGCGCAACGCGCGCGCCGCGCTCGCGCTGGTGCCGCACTGGCACTACGTGAAGGACATCCTCCTGCCGCAAATTCTGGCCGCCAAGGCGAAGTCGGCGGGATCCTAACTCGTCGCGCGGCGCGGCCGGTGTGACGATCGCTTTCGCGGTAAGGGATCGAGGCCGGCTGGAGAATCGGTGTTTTTGAACTAAATTTCTAAATTAGCTCAATTATTAAATGGAAGTGCGGGACAGCGATTCCAGCCAAAGCGCCACACCCGCTGCGCGGGCGGATATCCAATCAAAAAAATCTAAGAATTTGGTCCCGCTCTACGGGATAAGAATTTAGTTCCAAAACACATTCGCTCGCCACCGAGACTTCGCGCGGCGGTCGCAGATGTTTTTGGTGCAATCGTGAGGAAACCGATTGGGTACCGAACGCGCAGAAGAAGCCGTGAAGGTCTTGCTGGGGCAAAAGCCAGGAGGATCAAATCTGAACAAAAGGATTGACGGCATCGTCTTGCTTGTACAATTTTATGTACATATGAAAACGATAACGTACAGCAAGGCCAGGGGGAATCTTGCCTCCGAAATGGATGCTGTGGTTAAGGACCGAGCCCCCTTGCTGATCACCCGCAAGAAGAATGGCGCCTCCGTGGTTATGATGTCGCAAGACGAATACGAATCCATGCTGGAAACCGCGTATCTTTTGCGCAGCCCGGCGAACGCCAAGCGTCTAATAGAATCGCTGGCGCGCGCCAAAAAGGGAAATGTCATCAAAAGAAAAATTGACCTCAATTCGTGAATTTCCAATTCGCGAAAGAGGCGGAAGAGGATTACGATTATTGGAGGGACGCCAATCCCAAGATTCTGCGCCGAATTCATGAGCTAATGAAATCGGTTCAGGCGACCCCATTTACGGGGATCGGAAAGCCCGAACCGCTAAGACACGCTCTTGCCGGATGCTGGTCGCGACGAATCGATAGCGAGCACAGACTAGTCTACAAGGTGTCGAAGGGCGTCGTAACCTACCTCCAGATGCGCTATCACTACTAGCGTGCGAGGTCGCAGCTGGATGAGGTCGGGGTCTTGTTAACGTGTAGCGATGGCATCACCGGCGCTTGAGCTGCTAAGGGCTTGCGACCGTCAAACTAGAACATCACCTGTGGCGAGAATGGATTGCCAACGCCGGCGCGTTCTCCCATCCTCCGGGCCCAGATGCGCAGATTCGTTCGCTCGAACGCCACAAATGGAAGCGGGGAGACGTTGGGCCCCGTGACGATCTGCTTTCTGCTCGCCGTATTTTCCTTCGTCGCCGCCCGGGTCGAGGCAGGACCTGCGAATCCCGAGCCGGTGCCGTCGCCAACGCCGTGGGGGCGCGTCGTGGAAGGCGGCATCTACGCGAAGAGCGGATTCGACCTGAAAGCGCCGGAGCCGCCCAATGGTCGTAACCGGCGCGATCTGGATCACGCGACCCTGGTCACGCCCACCCTGCGCATCCCCGCCACTCAAGGCATCAGCTTTGGCATCCGATTCGAGGTCTGGAATCTGCCGATCACTCCCGGCCAGCCGACCGAATTTCTCATCTCACTTTCTCATCCCCCGATGAACAAGCCGGACCATGGCGTCTCCCGGGGCACCAGCCGGATCCTCAAGCACCAGGCGCGCAACGGCGTTGCGCTGGGCGGTTTCATTTATACTTTTACCGAACCCTGGGAATGCCTGCCCGGCGTCTGGGAGATTCAGGTGGCGGTGCTCGGCCACACCGTCATTCGCCAGCCCTTCTTCGTCGTGCCGCCCGCGCCCGCCGCGGCCGAGGCGGGAAAGTGACGCGCTCCGCGGCTCCCGCGGGTTCCGATGATTACGGTCAGTCGGCTTGTCGGGACCAAGAACAAGTGTCCACGGTTTTCCTTCTTTAAAACATTCGTAAGCCCGTAAGGATCATCGACTTCTCGCGTATTAGGAAGTGCCTGCCGCCTTCTCCGTTTGAGCCGCGGTCGGCCGTACGCACCGAGAAAAACCCGCAAGATCGAGGGGATCATGAGTCGATTTCGACTCCACGCCCCCGCGGCCGCCCGTCCGGCGCCGCGGAAGAATCCGCGCATTTTGGCTGCTGGCAAGCGTTCGACGAACTCAGCCATTCGCGCGCTCGCGGCGCTGGCACTCGGCCTGCCAATGGCGGTTTTGGGCGAGATGCCCGCGCCAAATGATTGGGATGATCTCGATGACGGCGCCGATGACATCAAGTCAGCTCGTCTCACCCTTCATCGTGGGCGGTTCGGTCGGACGCCTACCGTCGTACGACTGAATCGGGTCTGGCAAATCTCCGACTTGCCGGTGCCGGACGAATTGAGCGCCGACCCGGACATCACGCGCGGGAAATTCAACATGGGGCTCTCGAACTATTGTCCGTCGCCCACACCATCTCCCACGCGGACACCGACGCCGCGGCATTCACCGTCGCCCACACCAACCCCAACGGTTGGTGCCACGCGTACACCGACCCCGACACCCCATCCGACGGCGACGCCCTCCGCGACTCCTACACCCCAGCCGGCGCTTCGGCCAATTTTGGAAGGCGTGCGCCGACGCGGCGGCGACAACTACACCGCCTATTTCGGCTATCAGAACGAGGACTCCGTCGCGACCCAAGAACCGGTTGGCAGCGGAAACAAATTCAGTCCATCACCCTCCAATCAAGGACAACCGACAACCTTTCTCCCCGGCCGCTCTCCCACCTATCCGCATAACGCGTTTGCCGTCGACTTCGATGGTCACAACTTGAAATGGACGTTGCGGGGCCGGTCCGTCACCGCCTCGGATGATTCCCCAAGCGTCAACGCGCCTCCGACCGTTGCGATCGTCTCACCGGCAGAGGGGGCAACATTCAACCGGTCCGCGACGTTGACGATTACCGTGACTGCCGACGACTTCGAAGGTCCGGTGGCGAAGGTCGAATTTTACGATAGCGGCACCAAGCTCGGGCAGGATAGCCACGATCCCTTCAAGTTGACGTGGGTTGTGCCGGTGAACGCCGCGCTCGGCGTGCACACTCTCACCGCCAGGGCGACGGATTGTGATGATGCCACAACGGTATCAGCGCCGGTGCACATTAATGTCGTGGCCAGCGGCTCGCAGACGCCGACTTCCACGCCGACACCAAGCGCGACAACCACACCGACGCGCACGCCCACCATCACCCCGACGATATCGGGGACACCGAGTCCAACGGCGACACTCGTTCCTCCCACCAGCACGCCGACGCCGTTGCCGACTGCAACCCCGTCCGCCACGGCGTCGCCAATTCCGCAGAGCGCCACGCCCACGCCGAGCCCTTCTGCCACTGCGACCACCGCCCCGACGAACACACCTGCGCCGACGTCGACGCCGCCGCCGACCTCGACCAACACACCGTTGCCCACCGTCTTGCCGACTTCGACTCCAACGGCAACTCAGCCTCCCACCTCGACCCCGCAGCCCACTCCCACAAACACGCCGTTGCCGACGCCCGTGCCGACGGCAACCCCGCCGCCGACCCCGACGCCGCTGCCAACCAATGTGCCGACGCCGAGTCCAACACCCACGATCGGCGTGGCGCCGACGGCGACCCCGACGCCACTTTTCATTCCACCGGTTGGTGTGCTGACGCCGACACCCACGAATGGCGCGCTGTTGCCAAATGCGCCTCCCATCGTATCGGCGGGTCCGGATAAGTTAGCGGCCGTGAATGAAACCCTGACGATTCGCGGCTCGGTCACCGATGACGGCAATCCAATCGGTGGGCGACTAACATCGTATTGGACGATCGTGGGAGGTCCCGTGCCGGCGACGCCAGACAATCCTGCGCAACTAGTGACCGCCGTCCGCTTCAGCCAGCCGGGAGTCTATACTGTCCGTCTGACAGCGTCGGATGGAGAGTTGAGCGCAGTGGCGGAGGCGACAATCACCGTCACCGCAGACGGGAACCAATCGTTCCAAAGCGCGCGCTCGACGCGCGGCACGGAATTCTGGCTGGCTTTTCCGGGGATCGGTTATCATCTGGTGCCGACCCCCACGCCGATTGATCGCGGTGCGCCGCCGAAGGACGGGAGAAGCGGCCCTCATCCAAACACTCTTTTCCCCATCACGGAAGCGGTGCCGAAGCTTTCTGTGATCATCGCCGCCGAGGACGGCGCGATTGGCACGGTGCAGGTGCCGGGGCTCTCATCGTCGCAGAACTTTAGCATCCCGCCTGGCGCAACGACGCGCATTACTGTTCCGTCGGGCGCGATGATTTCCGCCGACGACTATGTGGAGAACAAGGGCGTTTTCATTCAGTCGGATCGACCGGTCACTGTTTTCGCGTTGGCCAGGCGCGACTTGATATCGCAGACCGATCCCATTTATCCGGACCTCGCCCTCAGCGCGCCTCGTTACGCGGATTCTGCGGCGGGATTTCTTGTCCATCCGATTAGTAGCCTTGGCACGAGCTATCGCATAGTGGCGCCCGGAACATTTCTCGGATCCGGATTCACGGTTGTCGCGACCGATGACAATACGACCCTCACCTTGGATTTGGTGGTAAGTTACGCGAATCGTACGGCGGGGTTGCCGTATCAAGTCGTGCTCCAGCGCGGGCAGACCTATCAATTTCGGACAGACCTGCCGATTTATGGGGAACAAACTGGCTCGCTCGTCACCGCAAACAAACCGGTGGTGGTGGTTGGCGGCAACGACATGCGCGCGCCCGCCTTTGGTTTTGGCAATGCATACGCGACCCAGCTTTCGCCAATTACGTTGGGCGGGTCCCAGTTCGTTCTGCTACCATGGGATCCACGTACTGTCGGCAAGCCCTATGAAGTCACCGTAATGGCCGCTGATGGCGAGGCTGACGTCTTTCTGAACGGCGAGAATATCGGCCGAACTTTTGAGTGGTCGCCCCTCGTGCTCAATCTTACCGGCACTAATCGACTGCAGACCAATCGCCAGGTGCAAATCGTCCAGTCGACTGCCGGATCATCGAGCACCGGGGCGGATTACACGATGAGCACGATTCCATCGGCGGCGGAAGCCAGCAGTGCCTACCTGCTTTCGCCGCTTGCCGATGAATACGCCAGCACGTTGACGACCGTGACTATCGCGGACACGGTCCTACCGACGCTGCGATTGAACGGCGCGGCGGTAAGCGGCGCGCTCTTCACGCCGATTGCCAATACGGATCTTCTTACGGCGCAGATTCCGCTCGCAGCGGGCTCGAGTTTTCTCACGGCGGACCGGCCATTCCGCGCCATGCTCTCGGGCTTCGCTCCCAACACCTATCGGAATTATCTTGGCAGCATGGTGCTTGATACCGCGCTGGGTTCGTTTGCGACTCCCGCGGGATTGGAGTTCGGAGACCTCGAGGCGGGCTCGACGCTAGTTCTCGTGAATGATCCGGAGCTTGTTTCGCCCGGCCAGACTGCGACCGTCACTGCACGCGTCCTCGATGCCGCGGGCAAGCCGGTGGGCGGCGTCCGCGTCATATTTGCGATTACGGGGGTAAACGCGGTGGCCGGTCGGGCTTACACGGATTTCGCGGGTTACGCGAACTTCCGTTACGTTGGCCAATCGTCCGGAACGGATCTCGTGGTTGCGTCGGCGGGTAGCAGGATTTCTCAGGGCCAGGTGCAATGGTTTTTCGGCGCTCCACCCGCCACGCCCACGCCGGTGCAATTGACGCCGACGCCGTTACCGACACGCGTACCCGTCGCCACGCGCACTCCTACGCCAACCCCGCGGCCAGGCACCCCCACGCGCACACCAACGCCGGTGCCGGGGGTGAACACACCGACGCCAACACCGGTTTCCATTTCGCAGCAAGTCGTCAATGTTTACCTCGGCGGTGCGGGTGGAAGCGCGACCATCTTCCGAGGGCAGCGACTGATTGCGGGTGCGACGGTCGATCGACCGGCCTTGCTGGCCGACTTCTATATTGAAGCTAATGGCGAACGGCTTACCAACTATGTTGATCCGTTGGCGCCGCCCGATGCGCAACAATATTCGCGGTCGGTTCGCTGGTTTCCGCGAACCGTGGGTGATTATGAGGTCAAGGCGGTGGCAATTCCGGTTCCTGGTGTCGCGGTCAACGTATCGCCGTCGCTCACGCTGCACGTGATCGAGCCTCCGCTCGATCCGATCTTGCCGCGTGATGTTGCCTATTCAGCCCGTGGCATCGGACCAACGGAGGTGGCTTTGAAATGGCCATTCAGTCTGGCGGGGCAAGCCAACACGGGCGTCATCATCGAGCGCCGCCGCGCGGATCAGAGCGAATGGCGAATGATTGGCATGTTCGACCGCTTGAACGCGCAGTTCGCCAGCAGCCCGCAGGGCCAGATGCTCTTTACGATTGATCGCTCATTGGTCCCGTCGACAGATTACTTCTACCGATTCTCGTACGTGACGTCGGACGGGCGGCTATCAGCCACGAGCGACGAGATGTCCGCCCGTACCCTTGCGCCATTTCCGCGCTTTGCGGTGATCGACCTGACTGCGCAAATTGAGTATGCATTGACAGCCAATCGCGGGGTCAACAAGTCGCGACGGTCTGGGCAGAGCTCAGATCCTGTGAATGGAGTGGTGGTGCTTGGCGATGGTCGACCGATCGCTGTCAATGGACGGGCGCAGGCGGTCGTTGAGCAAGTGATCGACGGCGTGAAGTCCTATTGGTTTTGGGATCCGGAGACGGAAATGCAGGAGATTCCCGGCGGCGCCGCGGGCCGCGGGGGATTTGTGGCGACAGGCCTTGCGGAAAACGGGCGGGTATCAGGCCGCTGGGATACCGGTGAGCGCAACGCCGACGGAAGCGTACGATATCACGCCGCCTATTGGGATCCTGGTTCATCCACGCCGGTGGACCTGACGCCGATGACCAATGCGGTGGTGCGCGTCTATTTCGATAATATATCGTTTCTAGATTTGCCAAATATTATCCCGATGAGCTGGTCCGCCAACGGGATCGATTCGTCTGGTCGAGTTCGTTGGGATGGTTACGCGCAACAAAGGGCAGAATGCTCCCGGTGGAAACGCCTACTACGCGGCGACGGTGGAACATTGGCGAACTTGCCCGAACGCGTGGAGATACTGCGGGTGCTGCCCGGTGTGCCTGAATCAATGGGCTTTGACGGAACCGCCAACGCCATGGCGGAAACGGGGATAATGGCGGGTACGACGCTGAAAAACACCCTCGCCTTTGGCGCTGATCCGCGAAACCAAACGGACCATTCCCACGCCTTTTGCTCGCTCGCGCCGGGATCGCCCGCAATCGATCTGGGAACCGGCGGCGGCTGGCACTCCGAAGGATGGGGAATCAATTCGACCGGACAGGTCACGGGCGTGACGACCATCAGCCAAGACGATCCCTATTGGCGAACGCAGGCATACGTGACTGATGGAAACGGCGCGTCAATCTCGCAAATCCTGCCGACGCTGGCAGGAACGAACGGGAATTTTCCTGCCGGATATGGCTACGCCCTCGGCGTGAACGACAGCGGCTGGGTCGTCGGTCAGTCGCTATCCAATGGAGATTGTGCTCCGCCGGAACGTGATGGCGTAGAGGAGAGCTACGGTTGCCTTTGGAAGAAGAATACCGAAGGCAACTACGAGGTAATGCCGCTGCATGAGCTCACTCCGGGGAGTGGCTGGGTATTCGATATCGGCACCTGCACCAACAACAACAACTTCATCAGCGCCACCGGATTCATCCAGCCGCGCTCCGGCCAGACGGTCAGTAGCTATCACAGCGCGGTTCTGCTCATTCCGGCAGAGATTGTGCCAGACTATAATCGCGACGGGAAGATTGACGACGAGGATTCGGGGCTTGTCTCATTGGACAATCCTTGGCGCTTTTGGGTCAATGACGATGACGATACGGGCGACAGCGGAGGCTCTGATATTCCGGGGTCAAACCAGAATCTACAAGACATCTTCGTATCTGGGTCTCGTGACCTAATAGATTATTTCCCCGTCAATCTCGACATCAAGCAACTCGTTGCCACATTCCCTCCGAATCAATTTCAATATAAGCTTCGGCATCCAACGGCCGGTATTCGGTTCGTTTATACTAACCTAAATGCCGCAAATGCAACTGCGTTCCTTAGAGACTGGAGCAAGCCCGGCGAGGCCAACGATATTTCTGAGCTGTCGGGTGCGCCGAAGTACAATGCACTCGCAACCGGTCTCGCGATAGATGTCGCTTGGCTGCAGCAATCATCTACAAGCCGAATACTGCTCATCGAGTGCGTTAAGCCAACAAACCCGATTAGCGATGCTGACGTCATCACTTTGGAAATCTCCAAGGGCGAGATCAGTGTGGCGACATTGGCGTTCCCGATTTGCGCATCAGGCATCGAAGGATTCTATAGGCACATCAACATACGTAATTTTCTCGGCAACCCGGGAGGCAGACCGACAGAATTGGGTGAGCCGCGGAATCAGCCGGACTATTCGACGTTGCCAAAGGAACTCTATTTCGTACACGGCTATAGAGTCTCCGCAGAACAGGCGCGCGGGTGGCATGCGGAGATGTATAAGCGGCTATGGTGGTCCGGCTTTGGCGGCAGATTCACCGGTGTAACGTGGCGTGGTGACGAGACGACCGATGGCTACGTCCCCGACTACCAGAGGAATGTCGTGAATGCCTTCGAGGCTGGCCAATACCTTTGGCAAGCAACTTTCCTGTCGAATCGCGCCGCGGATTACAGCTTCTGCGCACATAGCCTAGGGAATGTTGTTTGCAGCGCCGCGATCAGCAGATACGGAAGTGCACCTGCGAACTATTTTATGCTAGACGCAGCGGTTGCAATGGAGGCATTCGATCAGGCAACTCCCATGGATGATTCCTTGATTCATCCAGATTGGGCTACTACAGCCGACCGACTCCTGTGCAGCGAATGGTATCGACTTCCATTTGAAGCTTCCGATGCCAGACGACTTCTGACGTGGAGAAATCACCTCGCGCGGTTGGGTCAGGTAAGCGTATGGAATTTTTATTCAAGTACGGAGGACGTCCTTCGGCGACATGAGGGCAATCCAAGCGTTTTCGCAGTCCTCACGGCCGCAATGCAACTAGGAACGAAAGCGTGGGCACTTCAAGAGAAGCTCAAAGGACGACGTATCACCCTTCATATTCCCGTTGATGGAGTTGATCTGGTCGCGGGTAGCGTGGGCAGTCCTTATGGTGGCTGGAAATTCAACCTTACCATCACAGATCCGACCTATGAGCAGACCGCCACAGATGCTCAGTTGATGGCGAAACCATTCTTTGACGCCGCTCCCGGCATCAGTATTGCAGGTTACTCGATTGCCGATCTGTATTCGCCTGTGTCGGGCACGTACATCGCAGACCGATTTAAGGACAATTTGTTGGCGGAGATGCTTCCCGCGCGAACACTCCCAGCTGGGTCCAACCCGGTATCTCGTTTCGGTGGCGGGAACATTGACATGATGACGTTCATCACCGACTTGGCTCGCTGGCCGCGCATCACAGATAATGGCGCCGAATGGTATCATAGCGACGTAAGAGAGATGGCGTATTCTCACAACTATTCTTTGTTCGATAGAATTGTCATTGGAGGAGGATTCAAATGAGAAAGCGCAACCACTTCCCATTCGCATTAATAGGCGCGCTAGGAATGTTTGGATCTGCGATTTGGCTCGGAGCCTCGATTGTGACGGTTGACATCACGGTTGTTGATGAAGACGGAAAGCCGGTCTGCGACGCGGAAGTAAATATTCCGTTTCATGACGAGAGGGCGGTTGAATGGGGAAGCCTTGGAAAGTCGGCGATCGGCAGGACCGATAAGAACGGCAGGTTCTCCGCCTCGGGCCGCATTGACGCAACGTATGGAGCGAGTGCCAAACACCCCGCGTATTACATGGGTTGGTCCGGTTCAAACGCGTTCGATGCGATGCAACCGCCGAACCGTCTCGAGGCCAAAATCGTCCTGCGTCCGATTTTGAACCCAATCCCACTCATTGTGCGTCGCATTGAGACAAATGTTCCGGGTGTGGATGATGATTTCCTGTTTGACTTGATGGAAATGGATTGGGTCAGACCGCACGGCAACGGCACAGTGGGCGACCTCAAGGTTCGAGTCACTCGGCGATTTGACTCCTGGGAGGACTTCGATTGCAATGTCACGTGGACGTTCATCGGCAGCAAGGACGGCATCCAACGAATACCGATCACCGAGGTGGCGCGAAGCTTGTTGAAGCTCCCGCGAAACGCACCGGAGGATGGATTCCTAAGGCAGAAGGAATGGAATTTTGGTCGCACCAGGAACAAGATCCGAGAGACCCCGATGGATGCGCCTGGCTACTTCTTTCGAATCCGTAGCGTCGTCGGGGAGAAGGGCGAAATTGTTTCCGCCAACTATGGGAAAATCCTTGGGGACATACTTGTCACGCCAATTAATTCCAAATCCTGCCTGCTTCGATTCACCTGCTACTCGAATCCGATAAGTTTAGATCGAAATTTGGAATTCGATGTGACTCGAAACCTCGTTCGAGGCTTGCGCAGCTTTGAGCAGGTTCGAGAACCCTAGGGCGGGGGAAATGCTGCGGCAATTGGAGAAACGAATGGGGTCAGGACATTATTTATTATATTGGAAAAGGGGTGAGCGATTGATGAGCTTCCGCGACAGCTGCGCCTGATGATGGCATGGGTGGCGCCAGCAAATGGGTTAGTGCACGAGATTGGACGACACATCGGTGGCGAAATTGATACCGCCGGTATCACCGTTGATGACACCGACGGTGACAGCGGGCGACAAGATCGCGGCGACGCGATTGCCAGCCGCGATGTTGTAATTCGCCGCGGTGTTGCTCCGCGCCTTGTTGCCAACGACGACATTGATCGTCGAGTCAATGCGGATGCCGTTGCCGGTGTTTCCGGCGATTTCATTGCCCTCGACCCGACTGTCCGTGCCGGTGATGTGAACGCCGGACCCGGTGTTGTCGTTGGCGAGATTGGCCCTGAGGATGCAGCGGTCGACCACGTTGATCCCATCGCCGACATTAAAGGCGCAGGTGCAATGCTCGATGAGTGAATCCCGGCCACTGCAGTAGATGCCCATGCCCGTCGTGCCGGTCACGGTGGTGTTGGTCGTCAAATTGCCGCAGCAGGTGCAGGCCGTGACCGTGCAGACATCCGCGATGATACCGGCCGAGATCGCCTGGTCCGAAGTGTTTTGGCTGGCGGTGCAATGAACGAGCGTGGAGTACGGATTCACCAGGATGCCGTACTGCGCCGAGTTACCCGACACCGCGCAGTCGGTCAGAGTGGATCCATATCCGGAAAAGATGGCGACCGTTGTCGATCCGCCTGCATTCTTGTAGGCCCCGCATCCAGTCAGCTGGGAGCCGTTGCCGCAGATGATGCCGTAGGAGGCGTTCTTGTAAGCGGTGCAGGAGGTCAAGACGGCGCCGTCGCCTGTAACAATTCCGCTAGCCACGTTCTGACTCGTGGAACAATTGGACAAATTGCAGCCGACTGCGGCGACAATTCCGTTGCTCTTGTTGAAATTCGCCGTGCAGGCGGTCAGCGTGCTGTCTGATCCAAGACTGAAACCGATGCCGTTACCGCTGCCAACCGAGCTGCAGTGAATGACGGTCGCATTGTTTCCGGCGTCCACGCCGTCGCCGCTGTTGACACGGATCATGCAGTCGCGAAGCACGCAGGTGTCGCCGAGGGTCACGCCAACGCCTCCATTGCTGGTTACGACCAGGTCAGCCACGAGGGAGCCGAAGGAGTGACTGAGGTCAATCCCGTTGCCTCCCCATCCCGCGATGGAACCCCGCCGGATATTTGCGTTACCGTGATTCACGCCGCCGTCGGTAATCGCCGCGAGGCTGCCCCCCACTCCAAGCAGGGCGAAGCCATTCAAGTCCAACGAGACGTTCGTGGCATTAATCAGAATGCCGTTCTTCCCGCTGACTCCGTTGACATTTCCGGTTAGATAATACGCGCCGGGTGAGCTGATGACGTAGAGATCAGCGCTGTCGCCCGGTGTGTTGGTGGCGTTGATGGCGATACCCGTTGAGGCGACCTGATCGAGACTTTTCATGGTCGGCGCCGGCGGCCCGGGCGGCGTCAACGTTCCCTGGCCATAGACGGACAAACTGATGACCGGAATGGCAGCAAGAAGAAGCGAGTAGAGTGGGTGTAATTTCATGGCGGGGATCGATTGAATCAGACTCCCCGAGGAATGTCGATGGTGCCCAAGTGACGAGAAACTCAACGAGTAGGCGCGGCCCCCTTATCCGCCGCCGCCATCACAGTCCCTTCCTGTGTATTGGACTGACCTCGTGAAACCGCCCGGCCCAACCAAGCACTGGAGCGAACCAACTCGCGGTCGCTCTGTTTCGGGCGTCACAAGTGGTCCGGAAATAGAGCAGTTTACCCCCGACTCACAGAGTTAAGCGGAAGCGTTGAACCCTGCTACCACAACGCGGCCATCGATTCACTCCGGTTTTCGCAGCTCCTGTTCAATCATCACCTTCAGTTCCGACGCAGACAGTCCACCAACCACATACGTCGATCCGACAAACATGGACGGAATACCTTCCAGCGGCACGGACTTCCCATCCCTCTCATCATCAGCCAGCCGAATCTTTGGTCGCTCCGAGTGAATGCACGCTTGATACGACGCCTCATCGACACCAAGACCGACTACAATTTTGGCGGCGCCTTCTTCCGTAAGATTCTCGGGAGGGGCGGCAAACAGGGCCACCGCGGCCGCATCTCCGACGTTGAGTTCCTCGGCGCAGATCCCGGCGATTGCCGCCGACAGCGCGTGCTTGTGGAACGAGAGCGGCCGATGTTTCCGCACGACGCGCAGCCGCGCACCATAACGCAGTTGCGTCTTTTGCAGGATCTCGTCGAACTTCCGGCAATAGGGGCACTCGAAGTCGATGAAGTTGACGATCGTTACGATTCCCGGTCGATGCTCCATCGCCACAAACGCGGGCACCCCGCCCGGCTTCTTGGCCCAATCCACCGGGGGCGGTGCTTCCCGGTTGGCGGGGATCACGAAAGGTACCGCGAGCAGCGCAAGGCCCACGAAGCCGAAACCCAATCGCGTCCACACTCCCGTTTTGACCGGTGGACTGCGAGACGGAAACGTTAGAAACGGCAAGGCAAGGGCCGCGAGATCGACGGCCACGCAATAGGGACAAAACGCATGCAGCACCAGGCCTTGCTCGGCGAGGAGCAGGAGCGCGGGCAAGGCGCCCGCGATCGAAAGGACTAACAACAGGCGGCGCACGGTCAGGCCGTCGAAAAGCGACAAACCCAACATGAGGGCGAAATAGAGTGCCCCAAGGGCGGGCGTGGGAAGCCCCTGGAAATAGGCGAAACGGGAATGGCGCACGACATCGCAACCGCCTCCCGACACGCAAAGTGAAGACACCGACTGCCGATAGTCCACCAACAAAGTCACGCTCAATCCGAGGCCCAAGATACAAACCGCCCACACAAGGGTGCGGCGCGACACCCACTGGCCGCCGTCGGAGGGCAGGCTCATGGACAAAGCGTAGCCGAATGTGCCGCGACCCGTCGAGCACCGCCTTCGCTCATTACTTTCCGGCCCGTCGGTTTTTCAATTCGGGGCTTTGGTGCGCGGCGTCGGTACGGACCTTCGCTCGAAGACCAGGATGGCGTCGCTTTGATTCCGCGACAGGCGATCGAGGAAGTAGGTCTTGCACCCCGCACCGTCCTCGAAAAGGAAAGTGAGTTGATCGCCAGCTCCGGCTTTGAGTGGAACCGTTCGCCAGTTGCCCCGCCTAAGACGGTATTGGACTTCCAGCGGATTTATCTGCTGAACCGCCATGACCACGTTGGGTCCTCCCAATTGACCCAAATGGGTGGGAGTCAGCATCGGGATGGTGCGTTCAACGCGCCGGACACCATCGGTTCCCGCTCCGGGGCCAACTTTGGCGGGAACCTGGCCGAGCTTTCTTTGCGCGGCGAGTTGGTCGTTGATGATGCTGTTTTCCCGGCGTTGCGTTTGTTGCATGTCACGGTTCGCCTGTTGAAGTCGGCGGGCCTCTTCCCGCGCTCCCTTCGCGGAATCGTAGCTGTAGCCCACGCGATAGGCCTCGGGCATCTTGTCCCAGGGAACGCGAGAAACGCCGCCGGAGTGGATGACCTCAAAGGAGGTTCCATCGAAGCTCTTGATCTTGGGGTTTTCCAGTTGCTCGCCGACCGAGTTGAAGATCGGGGGCTGCTCAGCTCCGAGCGACGATGCCGTCAGGAGCATCGCCACGGCCAGCAACGAAAGAAGGAAAGAGGTCGTCTTCATGAGCTACGACGGGAGAATCAGGGACGCCACAGACGGCGAAGTTTACGAACTGTTCCTTGTGCTAACCCGGCGTCTTCCATGAAGTTGCAGAATCTCCTCACGGGTTTCGCTGGGGTCTGCTCGGTCGGGCACCAATGCGCGAAGAACCAGGCAGGCGAACGGCGTTTGCGTTCAGCTCTCCTCGTTCGGCCATGACGGCCGATTCATTTTGAAGACGCGTTGATCTCGCCAATGGCATTGATTTTCCACTGGTTGCCCGCCTTCACCAGCACCACCGGAATCTTGAACTCCGGGGCATCAATTCCTTCCATCACCAAGGTGGCCTTGTCGCCTGTGATTTGAACGTTCTTCGCGCGGAATCCCTTGTCCGGATAATCCTGTCCGCTGACGATGGGATCGAAATCCAGGCCCATTTCCGGATCCGCCTTGCGCGCGTCAAGCACCGCCTGGCGAAGAGCCTTCTTGAAGGCGTCGCTGAGCTTGGGGTTGGCATTGACCCAGCGGATGAGCGCTTGGTCGGAGTCTCCCTTGCTCGGCTTGTGAAGGTACTCCTTGTAGTACTGCGCATAGAACGACTCCGCCACCTTCACCACATCATCATTGGGAGAAGCGACAGCCTGCGGCGCGCATCCCAAGAGCAGACCGAGTAACACCAAAAGCCTGGCTTTCATTTTTGGTTCATCGCAGTCGGTTCGCTCCAGTGCCTGGTGAAGCGCTAGGGCGATGGTGGCGGCCGCTCGCTCGATTTGGTCGTGTCGGCCCTTTGAGGCGGAGGTGCGTTTGTTGGGTTCTTGTGTCCACCACGCTTAAGCTGGTCGTCGGCTTTTTTCCGTTTGCTCGATCGGAAGCCAAGGGAGGAGAGCAGGTTTGCTACGAGCTCGACTATGAATTCAATGATGGCATCCATGGCGTGGCGCCTAACGACCCGAATTGAGTGAGCGGCGTGGCAGGATGCGAGGACGCCCGCCCGCAGGCTGCGGGCATCCGCTCCGCCTACGCGGCACTGGTCGGGCCTCCCGGTGACTTTCCACCGAGGGTCTGCAACAGCGAAGGCAGGAGCGCCGCGAGCGCTTGCGAGTGGTCGGCCCCGGGCTGCACCTGACCCGTTGGGGTCAGCTTATCGACGACTTTCGGCAAATACTCCGCAAGGAACGCGGACGCCTTTGCCGGATCGACTCCGAGTTTGGCAGCCAACCCCTGAATCTGCTGTGAGCCGACGACCTTTTGGATTTGGTCAGCCGAGATCGTTTTGTTGTCTCCCATGCCGACCCATGAGGAGAAAACGTCGCCGAGGCCGCCCTGCGAGAACTTGCTCATCAATCCCTGGAGACCGCCATTTTGAGTGAGCAGGCTATTGAGCGCCGCGTGAAGGGGATCCGCGCCAGCAGCGTCAGTTTTTCCGCTCAAGGCGCCGAGAATGGATTCGAGTAATGACATAAGATTGGGGATTGGTTGGTTGCGTGTCTGCGCGAAATCGATCGGATCAGTTGGACTTGGGCTCACGCTTTGATTCGTGGTAACCGGCCTTAATCGCGTCGGCCTCGGACATGTATTTGCCCGATTTTGTCTTGCCGTAGAAAACGCTGCCTTCTTTATGGAACACCTTGGTTGAAGTGTTCACCCAGACCATCCCGGGACCCGGGGGTTGAACCGCCGGCTTCGTGGCAGCGGGCGTGGCGACAGTCGGAGCCTTGGGGGCCGCGACCGTTGGCTGCGGAGTATAGGAAACCACAGGGGCCTTCGCCACGGGCTTGGGTGGAGCTACCACCGCCGTGCCAGTGGTCACCATTGGCGACAATGATTTGATTGCCTTCGGGGAGAGTCCGGCCTTGGAAAGCTCCGCTGCGGACGCATAGGGACGGTTAGCGATGATCTTCGTCGCCGTCGCCGCGCCGATGCCCGGAACTTTCTCAAGCTCCGCCTCGGTGGCGGTGTTGAGGTTCACCGGCGCGGCCGGGGCGACCTTCGCGGAAGACTTCTTCGTGGCAGCGGGAGCGGCAGCCGGCGCCTGGGCGCTGACCATTTGCGGGGCAAGCACCAGCAAGGCAGAAAGAAGGAGGCGGATAAGGTGATTCGTGACTGTTTTCATATTGGTGCATGCGCGGCTGCGCGAGTGGAGGTGACTTCGAAACGCTCGAATGATGCCAGCCGCGAGGAGATGATGACGAGGGAATTCCGTTCGCTGCCCGTCAGCACTTGTTTGTAGGACCAAGTACTACATCAGGCGTGATCGAGCTGTCGGCGCAGCCATCGTTTCTGCTCGAACGGAGCTCCCGACCGCGATTGTCTTGCAACTGTTGCCCCATTCGGCGGTTCCATTGGTTTCAAACGAACGTCATCCGCGTTGGCTTCGCAGGAATGCGCACGGTAGCTGGCGCCAAGGAGATCTTTTATGCCAAAGACCGCGACCACCGCGTACTTTCGAACCCAAATGAAGCGGTGCACCGACGAGGAACTCGCCGAGTCAATGCGCGAAGGGATGTCATGGCACGAGCACGTAGCCGCCGGCCAATTGTTGGCCGAACGCAGAAGGCAGCGGTCAGGTGAAGCAGCCGGGAATCCGGCAGGACGCGCGCGATCGGCAACATTGTGGCGACTGGCCGTGACTGGCGTGGCCTTGCCGTTGCTGGCGTGCGCCACCTTCTGCGGACTAAGGCACAGGCGAACTCTCAGGGGACGCCGGAGGGCATAGACGAAGACGCTGCTGGCGGAACGGAACGGATAATCAGGTTCCACGGTGAACCCGCCGCGACTACCTGCGCCTCGAACTAGCTAGTTCCGCGGCGAAGCGACAATGGCAATGCCGTTTGCCCGGTACGCGACGGTGAGATCGGTCGCATCCACGTCACTGGCGCGTCGCAGCATATAAGTAGCCGGCGCGATTGACTGGCTCGCTGCGGCGCCCTCCTCCCGCTGCCGAATCGTGAATATAATACTGAATCAAGTCGGCTTGATGCAGCCACGGATACTCGTCCCGCGATAGTCCTCCCAGATACTCCTGGTCGCGAAGCTCCACGACTCGGTTGTTCCCGGCGTGAAGCCGCACGCTTTGATAAACGCGCTCGAGATTGTCGAAGCTGGGAAGGAATCGCGGCGCCGTTTTGATGAGCTCATTTTGAAACCGGTGCATCCGGGGGATGAACCAGATATTCGCCGCAACAGCCACGCAGAACAGGGCGGTGAAGATTCGGCCGAAACGGGGACTGGTTGACCAAATCAACGCCGCCGCCCCACAAAGGCAGAAAAGCGGCGCAATGAGAATGAGCGCGTAGCGCGGATGAAAGGGTTGACCAACCAGCACGGAACTCACCAGCGGAACGAGCAGGATCACCACGAGGTACGCGACACCCGGTGCCCGGGCGAAGACCTCCCGCGGTGAGCGCCACGATCCGCGCAAGGTCGATCGGACCAGCATGATCGCGCCGGCAACCAACAGCAGCGCGACGACCGTGGAGAGAACATTTGCGGCGATGGAAGCCGCGAAACTCCCGTAACACACGCGGCAAAGCTCGCGATATTCATCGGCGGTGTAGGCCCACTTTGGCGCCCAATAATTCACGAGGAAATTCGCCGGCGCGATGAATGCCGACAATGTATCGGCCGTGTAACGATGATGGCCGCCAGCCAACATGCCGCGGGTATTCGCCCAGTGGTTTCCCATCTCGCCCGCCACGTAGGGCAGATAAAATAGCAATCCCGAAAACAAACCAGACAGGAGCCATCTTGGATTCAGTCGCCGCTTGGACAGCCACCAGGCGAAGACGACCGCAGGAGCCAGCACGACGCTCGAAAAGTGAAATTGCGGCATGATCATCATGAGCAGGCCAACCCAAAAGATCGCCCGTGAATGATCGCGTTGTGTCACCCGCCACAAGGCAAGAAAGAGCAGCGAGCCAAGCAATGGCATTACGGCCGGATTGTGGACAACGACCGAGAAGTGAATCGCCGTAGGCGACGTCGCCTGGAGCAACGCGGCCAATAACGCCGCTCCGGAGCCAACCGTCCGAATGGCCAACAGATAGGTAAGAAGAATCGCAACTGTCCCACACAGGAGAACCAGGATTGCCACCCCTTTCATCGTCCCATCGAGCTTTAAACCGGCTGCGCAAAATGCCGCCCAGAGCGGACCCGGAAGCTTGGCGTGCTCGTTAAAATTGGGCTGTCCAAGGTAGCGGGCGCGTGGCTCTCCCCTGGCAAGATCCACAGCCACCTCGTAAGCCTGCACCGAATCGGATTGTGAAGAGTAGTTGTAGGCGTAGGCGGCACTTTGCCGAAGGGCATCCACGCGCAAGCCGAGACCGATTGCGACGATCAACGTCAACCAAAGCCACTCCAGGTGAATTTTTCTGGCGAACAGCCAATGGTACGGCTCGACCGCCCGCTTCGTATCCGGCTGATCGACCGTCTCTGGCACTGGGTTGTCCAAATGATTGTTCGTTACCTGTTTCGCGTCGTACTCAGCCAAGGGGTCAGAACATCGTATATCACAAATTGAACCTGATCGTCGAGGTCGTGCCGCGGGTGTTCATTGGCAATGCATCGACAGCTGCGCCTGGAACTGGCCGGCGTTCAATAAGCAGTGCGCGACCAGGTGGCGCGCATCGTTGCGCTCAAGCGGCCTGACCTAGTAGGTATTGCTGGGCGGCGGATCCGTTGATTCCGCATCCGCCGGGAGCAGCGGCTTCAGCTTTTCACGCACTTGCGCAACCCGGCCGCGATACTCGGCGGACTTGCTGACAAAATCATCGTCGATCGGATCAAGCCCCAACACCATTTCCATCTCGGCGCTTCCGAGCCGCGCCAGCTCGCGCACCTGCTGCGCGGCCTCTGCCAACTTGCCCTTCACCTCTCCCAGCTCGGCGACAACTTTCTCGACATCCGCCTTCAAGGCCGTGTGTCCCGCTCGAACGGTCCCGCCCTTTTCGCTGGTCGCTCCGAGGAAATTGCGGTTCTCGTCCCGAATGAGATGGGCGAGATCGTATTCGGCGGCTGTCGCCAGACGGTCAGCGGCGCGAATGGCAGCCGTCACCTTCCGTTCCATATCCGCTTCGTCGGCGGCAAGGCAAACTGCGGAGAAAGTAAAGACGATCGCAAATCTGGCATAGGCGTCGAGTCATTTCAGATTTTGTTACGAATGGAGCGACTCGGCGAGGACTTAGCGACCGCACATGGCTCCATACGTCTCGACGGCTGTTATGGAACGTGCCCTCTGAACGGCGGAGCACTGAATCACACAAACTTAAACGTCACACCCAGGTCGACGCGCTGCCATGTACCTGGCTTCCATCGCCATCCTTCCGGAGTGCTTCGAGGGCCTGCGCATCAAGATCCGGTCATCCGGATGATTTCAATATACCCGCCTGCACCACGTTCCCGTCTTCAGGTCGATCTGCGTCCAGCACATCGCCATCCCTTGGTGTCGCGCGACGCGATTGAATCGAGTAACGGGGGGCGACTGAAAAAACAAGTCCGGCCCAGCCACGCCGGAGTCCCCCTTTTCGTCTATCCCACGATGTAATTTGCCCTTGGCATCAACGGCGTCAGTAAGCGTGTGGCTCGCGGGGTTCAATTGCGCACTGCTATCGCCCAAAGCGATCCCGAGGAAGGCGATTTGGGAAACGGAAAACACCAGCCAGCGGACGAGTCGAAGTCGCAAATCGCACATGGCTCAAAAAAGGAGCTAAATTCGCCCGATCGTGTAAAGGCGAAAATGTGAGAGCGGTGAAGCGTCCCAATTTGCCTCAGTGCGCTCCCGTTCTGGGAATCGATCGCGCCGAGTCGGTTCTTCCCGGTGCCTGGTCAGGTGCCCGTTACCAGTTCAGAAAATAAACCGGCGCGAGAGCGACGAGCACCGCAACCGTTTGCAGCGCCAGGACCGGCAACCCGGAACGCGGATTCTGCGGCACCCAGCGGATCGCGAAAAACGCCATGATTGGAATCTGGGCCGCCATCAGTAACTGCCAAAGATGCGCAGCAGTACCCTCGTCAGCCTGGCGAGCCGTGCCGGACACGATGAGGTGAACAAACACGATGCAGAGGGCCGCCAGCGACATCGCGACAGGCACAAAAGCACTTGGTCGCAGAAGCATCGTTCTGAAGTTCATTTCGTCTCCAACCTGAACTGCGTTAGCCGACGCCCCAAACTGTGCGACCGGCGAGGCGGACGGCAAGTGCGAATACGATCTGCTCTCTGGAATGCCTGGGCGGATTTCGCCGGCATCAAATCGAGACCAAGTGGATCGTTTCGAGGTCGGTGGGCGGGTACGAACTGGAGCCGCTTTGTGGCCTGTTTCGAGCGGCCCTTTCGCGCCGATCCAATTTTTTTTGCGGATCGAAACGTTCAGCTGGCGGCTGCTTCACACCGTCATTCAGGCACTTAGCATCTGCACCCGTCGTGACCGAAGAATCTGTGGCACCGAGATGATCATCTGTTGGTACATCGAAAGCTAATGAGCAGGTATGAAGACAATCTGCTTCCTCATGCTGGGTTCTGGGAATACCGCGCTGTTGTCCGCGCTCAACGCGCCTGCCGCCGAGAGCGTCGCCGTCACAGCGCTCGCCAGTGCGGTCATCCTCGCGGCGTGCTTTTCATGGCGTTGGCTCCTCTTGTGTGCGTCGGAACAAACGCTGGCCGAAGTGTGGATCACGGAATGATGGGGCACCCGCTCAAGGCGTGTCCCCAACGACGCCCGAAGTGGCTCGAGACGTAAAAAGGGGTCAGGACGAAAATCCTGACACTCCAGGATCACCTTCGTCTGTATCTCCAGGCAACCGGCACCAGTTTTGTCACCGGAAACACAACTGGCCTTCGCCTTTGCGTGAGTACAATGCCCCGATGGTTGCCCTTCCGAGTCAGGTCTGAGGGAATGAATTGCTTCAGCCTTCGCGTTCATCGCGGCTGGATTCTTCCGCTCCTCGTCGGTGAAATTGACAATGACCCAGTAGCGTTTTGCCCAGTCGGTCACTGCAAAATCCAGAACCGGACTCCCCATGGACTCTCACCATTTCCACCTTGGTCGGGCGGTTGATTGTAGCCCGCGAAAGTGACGCTGACTACGCCCGCTCCCTGCAAGATGTCCCTTCAGACCTCCGGCCGGATATGGACCGGTTGTGCGGAAAATGAACTCCTGGGCCCGCCCAATCGACGGCCCAATGAGCGCAAGGGCCAGGAAAAGAGAACAGCGAGCAATCAGTTTCATGTCGAAGCGGAGAATCGATATCAAAAGCCAGGGCGACAGAAGTCTGGACGAACTAGAAATTGGCCGCGGGATTTGTCGCAGTCGCCGGGGTCTGCAGGAGTCCGAAATTCGTTCCGCTGCTCGGCAGATATTGGCCGAGTCCGTTGTTGCCGCTCGTGTTGCGGATAATCACATCGGTCGCGCCGGCTTCGATGCCCTAGCGGTGGTTGTCGCGCGTTTGAATGCTTTCGATGCGCGAACCGGAGCCGGCTCGCCACGCGGACGCCGGAACCGACGGCCGCTGCTCCGCTGCCCGCCCCGTTGTTTTCGACGATGACAGTTCTCGACCGCGGCATCCGCCGACGATGGCGATGCCGTCGCCTGTGTTGTCGTTCGCGCTGCAGCGCGTCACCTCGGTGCGGATGTCCGTCGTGATGCCCGCCCCGGTGGTGACGAGCCCGTTCGTCGAAGTCGTGCAATCGGTCACACGGCAACGCTGGCCGACCTGAATCCCATGCGAATCGTTCCCCACGGAAACGCAGTTCAACACCTGGCAGCGATCGGTCGTAAGAATTCCGACTTCGCTCCCGTCGACGCGGCTGTTCGTGACCAAGCCGGTCGAATTTGAGAAGAAATTCAACCCGATTCCGGCCCCGGCGCCGGAGCCGGAATTGTGAACGTTGGTGACGGAGCATCCTTGCACCAGTTGCGAGCCCTTGATGCCCCAGATGAAGGCGGTCGAGTTGAAGGTGACATTGAAAACCTGCGAGTCGGTGCAGGTGAACGACGAAATCCCCACGCTGGACGTGGAACCAGCGCCCTGGCTCATTCCCGACACCTTGCAGGCCTGAACCACGGATCCGGAAATGCCGACGATGGAAGTCGTCGCGCCCGTCCCAACGGAAGACAGCAGGCAGCGCTCGACCAACGAGCCCACGATCCCCGAAATCGTCGTGCCCGAGACATTGAGCACGCTGCAATTGGTGACGGTGCCGGTGCAGGTGATGCCGATCACGGCCGTTCCCCCGATGGTTTGCACGCCGCAGTTCACGGCCGTGAGATAGGCGTTGATTCCCGTGACGCTCGCGCCGCCGGAAAGGTTGTGCACGGTGCGAGGTGTCGACCTGGTCGGCCGTGAAACAGGCATCAGCGACGGAGGCCACGTTGATGTCGCGGGCCACGCAGCGCAGGATCTGAGTGCTGGCCTGCTGGTCGAGCACGATGGCGTTGCCGGAATTGAGAACGGTCACGTCGCTGACCACCGAGCCCGCCCCGACCAGGCGGATGCCGGCGCTGGGCCAATCGGCGAGGTGGCCATTGACGATGCGTGTCCCGCGGTGCGTGCCGCTCGTGATGATCCCGGTCAGACTTCCGCCGACGCCGCCGACGGTGAAGCCGTTCAAGTCGATCGTCACGTGATCGGCTGCCACCTGAATCCCGTTCTGGCCCGAGCCGCCGCTGATGTTTCCGGTGAGATAGTACGAGCCTGACTGGCGGATGATGAAGGCATTCCCGGCGTCGCCGAGACAATTGGCAGCATTGATGATCGTGCGCGCCTCGACCTGATCGAGGGTCTTCATGGAAGTGGCCGGCGGCCCGGGTGGAGTCAGCGAGCCCTGCCCGAAGAGGGATCCGGCGAGACCACCGGCAGCAACCACCGCAACGATGGGGACAAGGATACGTGTTTTCATTGAGCGCCGTCTTACCTGAAGGGACTCCGCGTTGAAAGCCTGCGATACCAAGGATTCCGCGCGGACTCTCTGCAGGGCGCCATTTGTCTCGACAAGCGGGTCCACCTGGCTTGTGGTTGGCCATCGTATGAAAACCCTTGGGTGGTTGGCTTGGGCCGGCGCTTTGGTCCTGTTTCCGCTGAGCGCTTTTTGTGAGGACAAGGTGTCCGGCTCGTTCACGGCGAAGGGCAAGACCAGTGACTTCCGTTACGTCTACGCATTCTGGAAGCCGAATTTGCTGGATGAATCAAAGTTGGATCTGCGCGTCCTGCTGACAGACGTGCCGGTTCCCCCGGGCACGCTGCCGGTGAACGACGACGGAGTCTCCAAGATGGCCGCGCTTGTTCGTGACGACAAGATTCACGCCATCGAAATCCATTTTGACGGCGCGACCGCCAAACTTTTCGCGGGCGAGGAAGCAGCCGTTTACCATTTGGCGATTGCCATGGCGCGGCAAGGCAGCAACGGCGCAATCCAATTTTCGGCGACCGGTAATGACGCGGCCACGAGAGCGGGGAAAATCGTGACGGACAAGGACGGCGATGAGCTTCGCGGTTGGAGTTGCAGCGCCAATTTCCAGGTGGCAATTCCACCGAAGCCCTAGTTCCCCTGCGCGCCGGACGCGGCGCAGGAGCGAACCGGCGCGGCATTTGCGCCGAAATCATCCCGGTTGGAGCACGCGGCCGAGGCGACGACCGAAGAGCGCGACCAGCAGACCTCCGCCGGTCGCGATGGCGGCGTGCATCGTCCAGAACTGGGCCGGGCTCATCCTCTCGTAGAAGCCACCGATCCAGCCGATCAGGTTGTTCGAAATGAACAGGCTCATGAAGGTCAGCCCCATCAGGCTGGCGTTCACGCTGGCCGGCGCAGCGCGTGAAACCAGCGCAAGCAGCGTGGGCCAGTAGTAGAGGAAGGAGATTCCCAGCGTGGCGCTATAAAGGAACGGCCAGATCGGATGAACCGGCGCGCTGCCCGAGGTGAGAATTGCGGCCACCAGGATCAGATTGCTCGCCGCCGCGATCCAGGCGCCCGTGCCGATCTTGGCGAGTTCGTCCGGCTCGCGACGCCGGAAGGCCTGTCGACGCCAGATCCAGAACACCAGCGGCACGCCCACGATGCTGAAGACCGAATTGATCGATTGGAACCAGGGGACCGGGATGCGGAAGCTGCCAACGTCGAGCGCGACATGCTGCTGAATCCAGATCGGACTCACGTTGAAGATTTGATAGAAAGCCGTGGATTGGAAGATCGTGATGATCATCACGGCGATGAGCGCGTAGACAATGCGGCGCTCGGCCGCGGTGAGTCGGGCGCCCTCGGACTTGCGCCGCTCCACGCGCGCCGGCAGGTACCGGTATCCGTAGAGATAGGTCGCCAGGCCAAGGAGCATGAAGATCGCGGCCACGCCGAAGCCGTAGTGCCAGCCATAGACCTGCGCGAGCAGACCGCAAAGCAACGGACCGGCGACCGCGCCGACATTGATGGCGGTGCTGAAGATGATGAAACCGCGGGTGCGCCGCGCCTCGTCGTCGCGCGGATAAAGCGCGCCGACCTGCGCCGAAATATTGCCCTTCAGGAAACCCGAGCCGATGACGAGCAGCAGCAGGGCCCCGAGGAATGACCGGTCAAAAGTCATGGCGATATGACCGGCGCTCATGGACACGGCGCCGATCACCACACCGTTGCGCTGTCCGATCCAGCGATCCGCAATCATGCCGCCGAGCAGCGGGGTGAAGTAGACGAAACCGGAGTAGAGACCGAAAATCTGCGAGGCGAGCGCCTGCGTGGAGAGCGGGCCGAAGAGCGATTCCACGGAGGCCCGGAACCCCGCAAATCCGGCGATCTGCTCGACATGCCCCGGCAGCAGCAGCTGGTTCACCATGTAAAGGGCGAGCAGCGCCGTCATTCCATAATAGGAAAATCGTTCCCACGCCTCGGTGAAGGCGAGATAGAAAAGGCCCCGGGGATGGCCCAGGAAGGACGCATCACCGGCCCGCGCAACGGCGGCTTCGACCGTGCTCATCGTGCTTGCTCCCGCGAAAAATGGAGTCGGGACAAATCTATGATCGACCGCGCGACTACGGCGGCATGTTGTAATGATTGACGTAGGTGACGGCGGTGCCGCTGCCGTTCAGGCCGATGCAACCGATGGCGATGTTCGCGTTCAGCCCGATGAAGGTGCCGCTCAGGCCATAGCAGTTGCTCGCCACCGAGGTCGCAAACAAGCCGTAGGACCCGCCATGGCACCGGCCGCTGCAACCCATCGCCACATTCGCCCAAAGGCCGCGGTTGCTGTTGCTCTCGCCGTAGCAATTGGTGGCCGTCTCCGCGAGGATGCCCTGGCTGGTGCTGCTAAAGCCCCAGCAGTTGGTGGCGGCTGAGGCATTGATGCCCTGGCCGTCCACGCTCGTGCCGTAGCAATTCAGCGCGGTCGAGGCGCTGAGGCCGTTGCCCGCCCCGGGGGAGTCAGACCGGCCGCGACAGTTCGTGGCCGTGACGGCGTTCACGCCCGAGCCCGCGCCGGTGATCTGTCCGTAGCAATCGCTCACGGTATCGGCGAGGATGCCGTTCTGGCCGCAGTCGTAGGCGCTCGAGTGGCTGACGTCGTTGGCGACGATGCCGGCCGTGCCGGCGATGTAAACGGTGCACGCCTCGACCACGGTGGTGTTCTGCTGGCCGGCGCCGAGATTAATTCCGTACTGTTTGCACCCGGCGACGGAAACGCCGGTGACGCGAACGTTGAACGGGAGGTTTCCCGCGTATGAGATGCCGTTGTTGAAACCGGTGCCGCTGAAAACTCCGCCGGCCTGGGCCACGCCGCTGGCGATGAAGCCGTTCGTGATTGTGATGTTGCGCGGTCCGCCGCTGATGAGAATGCCGGTGCCGGTCGCGCTCGCGGCCGTGGAAGTGACGGTGTAGCCGTTCAGATCCAGCCAGACATTGCTGGCGGCGATCGTGATGGCGTCGCCGGCCGACACGCTGATGTCGCTGGTAAGGAAATAGGGGCCGCTCTGCGAAATGGTGACGGCGCCGCCGCTGCCGTCGAGCGGCGTGCCCGGCCTGATTTGGTCGAGCGTCTTCATGGCCGGCGCCGGCGGACCCGGCGGGGTCAGCGGGCCCTGCGAGAGGAGCGGCAGAGTCGCGCCAAGGAGGAAAATGCATCGCAACACAGCGGTGCAAGGGAACCGCTGGGGGGCCTGGGACATCCCCTGCGGTTATCGGAATACAGCCGCCATCACAAACCAATTCGGCGCAGCGGCGGGCATCGTGGCGGCCGGACGACCGTCGCCATCCGCACAGGCTTGGCTGAGCCGCGCGCTTTGCTTGCTGCGCGCGGCGCGCAGGAGCACAATGCGCGGATGTGGCTTACGCGCTTGGCTCTGGGCGCGGCCGCCGTGGCGGTTGTGTTCGCGCTTTATGCGGCCCGCAAGAAATCCGTCTTGGTTTCGTCCGCGGCCGAGCCGGCGCCGGCGAATATCACGGTCGGCACGCAAGTCACCGACAACGGCCCCTACGCCGTGGTGAATGTGAACATCTCGAAGGCTCGTGACGGATTCCTGAATATCGGCGGGGCGTATCCGAACCAGACGCTGACGATTTTCGTCGCCGAGGCCGACATGGCGAAATTCGATATCGAGGCCTACGCCGGCAAGCGAATCCTGGTGCGCGGAATCATCGCGGTCTCCAACGGCAAGCCGCAGATCAAAGTGACCGACCCCAGTCAGATCCGCATTGTGCCGTAGCTCGCCGATTGATTCGGGACATCCATTACCGGTCCGCGCGTCGCTTTGCGATTCAGGCCGCGAGCCGGACGAACGGAAAACTCCGGTGCGTCATAAGACGAGTTGTTTGCTTTCTCTGCGCATCGATCGCATCGACATGGTGTTTCAATTCCTTGTGCCGATGCCCCCGATGCCCCAATTGATACTTCGACGACCACGGACCCGGGACGCGTTGCATCGGCGATACCTGCGGATGACCCGGTCGCGTCACGACTTCAGGGCATTGGTCTGCCTGGGCTGGGGATTCGTGCTGGGATTCGCCGCCATGTGGCTGCTCGCGCGCCTTGCGCTTTGATCGTCGCGGCGACCCGACATTCGCCGACTTTCCGCGCGAATTTCCCAAGGCAGCTAACTGGACGCGCCGCGCAGGCGTTGCGAGGGCGAGCTCAGCAGGCGGATCGTCGATGTCAGCGTGGTGGGATTTCTGCGAATGGAATCCTGGAACTGTTGCGGCTGTGGTTGGCCGGCCGGCGCGGGCTCGGGGTCGGTGTAAAAGGGGAGTCCCAAGAGCGACGCTTCCGCTTCGCCGAGTTCGAGGATGAACTTGTCGATCAATCGCGTGGCCTTTCCGTAGCCGTCGAGCTCGGATTGCTTGGCGGTCACGAATTCCTCGCCATTGGCCGCGCCCCTACCCATCAGCACGGAAACGCGGCCGGTCAGCTTGCCGGCCGCGGCCGACGCGGCGTCGAGCTGCGCGCGAATGCCGGCCTCCGCCTGGCTGAAGACGGTTTTCGTGCGCTGCAGGTTTTCCTTCATCCCCCTCAGCGCCTCGAGCATCTTGTCGCAATCGCGGCGGCTGCGGAGTTCATAGCGAATATCCAGTTCGCCGTCCTTGATGTGCCCGCCGCAGGCTTCTTGAATCCGCACGAGGGCGGTCGACGGAATGCCCGACGCGCTGGGTCGGGACCGGCAAATGATCAGGTACGATCGGCGAGGGCTGGACGGCTTCGGGCGCCAGCGGTTCCGCCCGCCGGCTCAGCATGCGAAACAGCAGGAAACCAATGATGGGTCCCGCGACAGCCAGAAGCCAGAAAAAGGCGTCGCCAACGAATGGGGTCGAAGAGTTCATTTGTACAACATCCAATGGATTGACTGGCGCACCTGGCGCCGCCTCTATAGAAGCAGGCGGCGGGCCGCGGAATTATGGGAGGCTCCGGTTTTGAAGCCGCGCCGCGACCTTGACGGATGCGATTCCTTCCTGGCTAATTGCGAATATGAAACCCATGGGATGGTTGGGGCGGCTGCCGGCGGTGGCCGCGATCTATCTGGCAGTTTCGAGCGCGCCGGTCCTTCTGGCGGGTCCGTCGACGAAGAAAATCGAGGCGGCGCCGCCGAAGCCGGTGGCGCGTGAATATGTGATTTTCGTGCTCACAACGGAGAGTCGCATCCCCAAGCGCTACATCGTCCGCTACAACGGAAGTCAGCTGACGACGGTCACGCCGCTGTCGATGTATTTTAACAACAACCGGCTGCAGCTCTACGACGCCGATCTGAGAATCGCGCCGCATCCGTAGCGGACGGCATTTGGAAGGTCCCGCGCGTGATCAGCTTTGATCACTGACGCCGCCCCGCGGACCGGCGGGCGCGATTATCCGACCAGCGTGAGCTGGGACGGATGATACCAGCGGACATAGCCGTCGTTGAATCGAACCGGAATGCTGAGCGGCGGCGAGCTGGGCGGCGGATCCTTGCGATCCGACACAACCCCGAATTCGCCCTTCCGGCGCGTCGACTTGGTCACCATGACCTTGCGCCCGGGGGCCAGCTTCTTCCGGATCGAGAAGCGTTTCTTGGTAGTCTTGGTGATCTTCGCGGTCTTGGTGATCCTGGTGGTCTTGGTGATTTTGGTGGTCTTGGTACTCATGATGCGGGCGGGAGGTTGGGGATCACCTGATGAGCATGGGCAATGCCCGCCCTGGCAGCCGCCTCGATGTCCGGCGGCGAACAGGCTTTACTTTCCTCCCCGCCTGCCGCTCAGTTTGGGCGGCCGGGGCGCCGCCCACACGGCATGTCATGAAGTCCCTGCTCCGCGCTACTCTGGTCGTTGGGGTGTCGGTCCTCCTCTCGGGCTGTGGATGGGTCAAGGGAACCCAAAACGCCTCGAAGGCGGTGGAAGTTTTTCACGGGCAGTTCAACGACTCGAAGTTCAAGGAAATTTATGAGGCCTCGACGCCGGGCTTCAAGGCGGCCGGGAAGGAAGCGGATTATTACAAATTCATGGAAGCGATTCGCCGAAAGCTCGGCGCCTTCAAGTCCGGCAGCCGGACCAACGTGGGAACCAACTCGACGCTGAGCACGACGTATATCACGCTGACCTACAAATCCGAGTTCGAACGCGGGGCGGCCACCGAGACGTTTATCTTCGTGACGTCCGGGGATTCAGCCGTCCTGCAGAAATACAACGTCAGCTCCACGGCGCTGGTCATCGATTGACGAACCCGGGATGCGGGCCATGACAAAGCGATGGTCGGTCGTCGTCCCGCGCGGAAAATCCATCGAGAGGGTCCGACGCTACGTCGGCTTCAATCGCTCGACCCGCAGCTCCCAGCTGGCGACGTCATCATGCTCCGCCAGATGAGCGGACATGTCCTTCGCGTAACAGACCCGGCTCACCACCTTGAAGGCGTCCGACGCATTGCCGCCAAAGCTCACTTGAAGGATGTCGCCGACCGAAGGCGGCACGGTCAACTTCAGCAAGGCAACGCGGGCGCCTGATTGATCAAAGACGGTGATGTGCATGTGGTGCGCCCTGGAACGTCTTCGATATTTTCGCTCAAGCGGGCTTCCAATTCACGAGATTCTTTTCCAAACCCACTCATGAAAAATGTCATCAGGTTGTCCTCGAGCGCCTGAACACCCATTCATCCGTCGCCATGCCAGTGTGCGTCTGTGTCGGGATGAGACCTTGCTTGTCGGCCTTCTTCAAATCCTCGGTGGTGCCTTTGGGATCCCGCGGCATCGCGATATGGATTTCATTCTTCGTGCTGGCGCTCAGGCGAAGCGGGCAATAGTCGCCGACCTGGCAGTCCTTCAGCTGGCTTTGAAGCTTGCTCATTGGGACCACCCTTGTTCGAGAGTGACTTGGCGCTGGTCGCCGAACGCAGCTTGCGCAGGCTGGTGAAAGCGGTGCGCAAGCTGGACGGAAAATACTGACCGCGGATCGCGGCGGCGGAACTACTCCGGCTTTTGCTTGTCGGGCTTGCCGGCAGCCTTCTTCTCGGCCTGGCCCGACTTGGCGGGCTTGGCGGGCTTGGCGTTCTTCGGCGCAGCGTTGACCTGGCTTTGGGTCTTCGGAGCCGAAACCTTGTGGGCCTGCGGTGGCGCCTGGGTTGTCGTCTTCCGCGGCGCCGCCGTGGATTGTTTCGTGACCGGCCGGGATTGCGTCGTGTTCACCTGCCGATGATTGTTGCCCGAACCGGACGCCTTGACGTTGCTGTGCTGTGTCGTGTTAGCGGGCCGGTCGACATTCTTTTTCTTTTCGACCTTCGAAGTGGCGGCCTCCCGCTGGGCGGTCGCGCGTTCGGTCTTCCTGGCCTGGGCCGCGTTCGCATTCTGGACGGCGGCCTCCCGCTGCGCGGTCGCGCGCTCGGTCTTGCGGGCGTTGGCCGCGTTCGCATTCTGTAGGGCGGCCGGAGTGTTCGCCGGTTTTCGCGTGAGAGCCGCGCCCTGCTTGGCGGGTTTGGCCTCGACGCGGCGGGTTGGATTGGCCTTGGCGGTTTGCCGCTCCGCGAGCTGTTGCGAGGTCGCTTGCACGTGCGGTCCGCGGGCGGCCGCGAGTTGCTGCGAGGTCGGACGCACCGCCACGCCGCCGGGGCCGTTGTAGCTGGCGCGACTCCGCGTCACGTTGCGATTGACGACGGAGCGGTCGACATAGGTATAGCGGACGATGCTGGGGTTAACGCGGGTCACCGCGGTGTTGTAGCGAAACCGGCCGCCGTCCCAGCGGCCACCATAGTAGCCGTTGCCACCGTAACCGTAGCCATAGTTAACTCCACCATAGAAGCCCACGCGCGGACCCCAGTAGCCCGTGTTGAAAGCATAGAAACCGTTGGTGAACGCCCAATATCCGGGCGTCCACAAGTATCCCACCTGCGGCGGCGGGACCCACACTCCCGGCACCCAGTAGTAGGCGCCCGCGTCGTAATCGTAGTCCCAGTATCCCGGGGTCCAGATGTAGCCTTCGACGGGACAATACGGTTGCTCGTATTCGATGAGGGGCGGAGGGGCGACGGTGACCGAGACGTCAACTTGCGCCGAGGAGGCGGAAGCGAAGACTGCGGCGAGCAGGACCGTCGGGAGGAAGCGAAGTAGTTTCATGGGGTTACAGATGCGATTCGCAAGTGGGACGGCGCGTGGGTGGACAAATTCGATGCCGCCCAAAGATAGTTGTCGCCATGACACACGCGCCTGCCCGAGGCGCGCCGGGTGCGTCGCTCCCGGGGACCGGCACCGACCCACGCGCGATCAGCGGGAGAAATCCGTCACGCGGGTCATGACAAAGCGATTGTCGGTCGTCATCCCGATCCGGAATCGCTGCGGAGCGCCGGCGCCGATGGTCTGGGTGAATTTCCGTTCGCTGGACCACGCCCCGATGCCGAAGACCACGCGTCCGGGTGAGACGTAAATCGTGATTTTCTCGCCGGGGCTGAGCGACGCCACCTCCCGGCCATTGACGCGGATGCGCGCGTTGGGCAGGACGTGGCCGATGCCGCCTTCCCGCATCAGCGTGACGGGAATTTCCAGTTTTTGATCCGCACTGCGAATGCTGGGGTCGACGACCGAAGGCCGCGCGGACACGGTGGCCGCGTTCAGCGCCTTGTTGGAGAGAGCCATCCCGCCGAGGGCGAGAAGTCCCGCCAAGGAAATCCCGAGGAGGGACGCCGAAGTGGATCGGGAAAGTGTTGTCATGACTGCGACCACGCTGTGATTCGTGAATGAACTATCGGCTCACCGGGTGCGAAACTGCAAACGGGAAGACCGTCGCGAAAATCCCGGCGCGGGGCGGGCATTTGGCGTTTGCGCGCGAGTCCTGCGGTGTACTCTCGCCGCATCGAACGGCCGCAGGTGAATGTCGCGCTGGGGGCGCCCGGGTGGCCTACACCGCAGGCGGAAGGATCCTGATTCATGAAAACCCTCGAACTGAAAATTCCGCCGCCGATTGTCGCGGTGCTCATCGGCATCGGCATGTGGCTGCTGGCGCGCGTGACTCCCACGTTCGCCATGCCCGGGGCGCTGCGGCTCGGTGCTGCCGGCGTCCTCGCGCTGGCCGGGATCGGCATCGCGCTGGCCGGCGTCATCGCGTTAAGTCGCGCGAAGACCACGGTGACCCCGATTAATCCGGATAAGACCACGGCGATGGTCACCTCCGGCATTTTCCGCCGCACGCGCAATCCGATGTACGTGGGCCTTCTCTTTGTCGTGGCCGCGTGGGCGGTTTTTCTGTCGGCCCCGTGGGCCCTGGTGGGATTGCCGGCGTTCGCATTTTACATCGGCCGGTTTCAGATCGCGCCGGAGGAACGGATCCTCGCGGCCAAATTCGGAAATGAATTCACGGCCTATCAGCAAAAGGTCCGCCGCTGGTTGTGAACCGCGACCGGCTACAAATCCTTTTTCAGCCCTTCCAGGTCGTCCTTGACCGGCTCGGTGGCGGCGCCGAGGTCGATGTAGGCGATGGAGATTTTTCCGGCGGGCAGGGCGGTGGCGCGCACGGAGAACTTGGCGGGCGCCTCCACCGACCACTCCACGACCTCCGGCCCGGCGCGATCGGGCTTGCCGAATTTCTCGGTGAGCACGGCGACGAGCGACTCGAGCGAGGGCGCCTTGCCTTCCAGCGCGGGATCGAAAGTGAGCGCGACGCTCGCCAGGTAACCGCCGCGCACGTTGACGACGACATACGCGAGGTAGCGGCCCACCTTCACGGCGCCGTAGCCGATCATGCCCGTGCCGGTGGTCGCCGCGGGCCCCTTGCGGCGATGGGCCGCGAGCATGTGCCGGCGGACCTCCTCTTCCGACATTCCCGGGATGAAGCCGAGGGGAAGAGGACTCTCGATTGCGGGCTTGCCCGGCGTCGCGGGCGGATTGGCGGGGGTCGACGGTGTTTGGGCGTCGGCGGTCGTCGCGAGGGCGAGAATCACCATCATTTCACACACCCAAAGCTTGCTTTTCATGCGTGACGAAAACCTAGCGGACTCCGGTGGAAAGCGGAACCGGCGATTGCGGGGAGGCTTGGAAGATCTTTTCCGCCCGGTTCTTAGGACGCGGACCCGCGCCGATGAACAGGCGTTTAGGCGAATTATGCCAGGGGATACGCATCGCGGGGCGGGATATTTGCTGCGTTGTCACGGCATGTCACTTGCCGGTCGTCGCATTCGAAGGGATGCTGCGGCCCCCATCAATGTCCGCATGAAAAACCGTTCTCTCCTGAGGCTGGGCCGGCTGGCCGCCATCGCGGCGTTGCTCATCGCGCCCGGATTTCTCCCTGCGCTTTCCGTGATCGCGCCCGATTTCAACACGCTGGTCGACGAGGCTGACGCGATTTTCCAGGGCGAGGTCCTGAGCGTGCGCAGCGACTGGACCGGCGTCGGCGAGAACCGCCACATCGCGACGTATGTGCAGTTCCGCGTGATCAAGGTCTTCAAGGGCAGCGCGCCGAATCCGCAGACGCTGGAGATTCGCCGGCGGCACGGTGGGCGATCGCGGGACGAAGATTCCCGGAATGCCGCAGTTCAAGGTGGGCGGCAATGAACTGCTCTTCGTCCAGGGCAACGGCAAGAACATCTGCCCGCTGGTCGGCGTCTTTCATGGCCGCTTTCGCGTGACGAAGGATTTCACGACCAACACGGAGCGGATCGCGCTGCACGACGGCCGGCCGTTGACCGACACCAAGCTGATCGGCCAGTCGGCGGAATCCACGGCGGCCGCGCCCACTGTCATTCAATCCACGTCGTCGGGCATGACCATCGCGGAATTCGGCCAGCGCATTCAAGCGCGCCTCGCGGAAACGGCGGCGACCAAACCTCTCACGCTAAACGCACTTCATTTATGATCGGTGATTTCCTGCGCTCCCGTCCTCCTGGCGGTGGAAATTTCAAGGATTCGGTTTCTCGCGAGCCTCGTCGTCGTCGCGACGGCGCTGACGATGGCGCGGCCGGTCCGCGCCTTTGATCCGGAGGGGCAGAGCTGGTTGGGCCAGCCGTCCATTCCGATGCGCATCCAGTTGGGGTCGCCGGCGAGCCTGGGCGGGACGACCGTGACCTATCCGCTGCTGGATGGAAATGCCGACTTCAACGCCTCCTTCCTGCAGGCGGTCAGGCTTTGGAATCAGTACTTGAGCCCCGGATCTGCCCTTGATCGCTCCGACGGTCGCGGCGACTGGTCCGGGCGCCAATCAAGATGGGACGAACCAAGTATTTTTTTCCAACACGACGTATAGCGGCGGTTTCGGCACGGGCGTGCTGGCCGTGACGTTCTTGAACTGGTCGGGTTCGGCACTTCACGGAAACGGACATCATCTTCAATACCGCCCGGCTATGGGAATCCTATCGCGGCGATCCGCATTTCACCACCGGGACCCAGCCCCGGCTGATTGTCGATTTCCAGCGCGTGGCGATTCATGAGCTGGGGCATGCGCTCGGCCTGGACCATCCGGATCAGGCGACACCGCCGCAGAACGTCAGCGCGATCATGAACGCGAATGTGAGCGGGCTCGACGTCATGCAGGATGACGACATCCAGGGCATCAACTACCTTTACCATGGGGGCCCCCCAAACCCCGGCACGCCGGGCACGGTGGGGACGGTGACGAATCTTTCCACCCGACTGAACGTGCTGACGGGTTCGTCGCAGGCCATCCCCGGCTTCATCGTCACGGGCACCGGAACAAAGAAGGTTTTGGTTCGCGCAATCGGCCCGTCGCTCACGCAATTCGGCATCTCGGGGGCGCTGCAGGCGCCGACGATGGAGTTGCACAATGCGGCGGCGACCTTGGCCTCGAACACGGGTTGGAAGACGATGCCGCAAAATGATGCAGGATCAGCTCATCGCGGCCGGCCAAGCGCCACAGTTTGACGCCGAATGCGCGATCCTGATGGATCTGCCGGCCTCGGCCGCCGGCACGGCGTACACGGTTTTGGTCAGCGGGGTTGGAGGCACCACGGGAACCGGCCGCGTGGACATCATTGACTTCGATCCGGCCAACACGGCGGCGAAACTCACGAATGTCTCCACCCGTGGCCAGATCCAGACGGGACAGAACGTGATGATTGGCGGCTTCATCATCAACGGCACGCTGCCCAAGCAATTGTGGATTCGCGCCGTCGGCCCGTCACTTTCCGGGCTCATTCCGGGCACCATCTCGGATCCGACGCTGACCATCTTCGATTCGGGCGGCAACCAGGTGTACGTGAACAATGACTGGGCGAGCGCGCAGCAGCAGATGATTCAGGCCAACACCATCATCCGGCCCGGGAATGCGAAAGAGTCGGCGGTCATCATCAATTTGCCGCCGGGCGCGTACACCGTCGTGGTCAGCGGCGTCGGTGGCGTGACCGGCAACGGACGGGTGGACATCTACGACGGCGACAACACGCCGTTTTTCTAGCCGCGTCCATACGCGCGGTAGAAAAAGAGAATCGTCACGACGACGTTGAGCACGGAGATGATGGTGCGCAGATGCTCGGCGTTCAGCCGCAGCGCGAGCCGCGCGCCGAGGTAGCCGCCGATGACCGCGGCGACGAGCATGAGCAGCGTCTGCGGCCACAGCACCATCCCCGCCGCGATGAAGCAGATCACGGCGACGCCGTTCATCGCGCTGACGAGCAGCACGCGCGTGGCGCTCATCGCCTTGATGTCGCCCAGGCTGAAGAGGCTCCACATGGCGAGCATCATCAGGCCGACCGCCCCGCCGAAATAGCCGCCGTAGATCGCGACGACGAACTGGCTGGCGAGCACGAGCGCGGCCCCGACGTGAAATCGCTCCTGCACGAAGAGCGCGAGGCGCGGGCCAAAATAGAAGACGATTGTCGCGATCAACAGCAGCCACGGCACCACCGCGTCGAAGGATTTGGCCGGCGTGTAAAGCAGCAGCAGCGCGCCGGTGATGCCGCCGGCCACGCTGACGCCGAGCATGGCGGGGAGCGAAACGCTGGCGAAGCCGCGGAAGCTCTTGCGAAACGCCCACGCGCTGGCGCAGGTGCCCGGAAAGAGCGCGACCGTGCTGGAGGCGTTGGCGACGACGCCGGGCACGCCGGTGAAAACGAGGGCGGGGAAGGTCAGGAAGGAGCCGCCGCCCGCCACGCCGTTCATGAAGCCGGCCCCGAGCGCGGCGAAAAACAGGAGCACGAAATGATGCATGAAAAATCGCCGGCCGGAGGCGATCCCCTTCGGATTCCCCTGCCCTATTGCTGCTGGCCCGCGTCGAGCTCGCCGACCCGCGCGGCCCGCGCGCGGATGTACTCGCGCACTTCCAAGAACATTTCGCGCAGCGCCTGCTGGTTTTGTTCGAGATCTTTCGTGTGGATTGATTTCCGATGCTGGATGGTCGCGCCGGTCGGGAAGGTGGCGATGCCGCGGATGAAAATCGTGCCGCTCGGCTTGCCGCCGAACTGCCCGTGGTAGTGCTTCATCACGCGGGTGGCGAGATCGAGCAGCATCCAGCCGGGAACGTCGGTGAACTCGCTTTCCTCGATCATCGACGAGTCATTCGGGCGGGCGACCGAGGCGTCCGGCTCATACCGGAGGCGGAACTTGATCGGCACGGTCGGCGGCGTGTTCACAGCCCTCAGGATTCCACCGGGTTAAGGGGGAAGCCAAGCGGAAATTGACACCTGGGAGCCCCGGGCGCGACTTGGCAGGCGGTCGCCGGCTGGCTAGCCTCGGGCCACCATGACAATCAAGGAATGCGAGACAGTGGATTTGGCGACGCCGACGGGACCGATGCGCGCGGCGGTGTTCCGGCCGGCGGACGAGGGCCGCCATCCGGGCCTCATTTTCTATTCCGAGATTTTTCAAATCACGGCGCCGATCCGGCGGACGGCGGCGCTGCTCGCGGGCCACGGCTACATCGTGGTGGTGCCGGAGATCTATCATGAGTTTGAGCCGGCCGGGCGGGTGCTCGCCTACGACCAGGCGGGCGCCGATCGCGGCAACGAATTGAAAAAGCAAAAGGAGCTGCGCGGGCTCGACGGCGATTCGCGCGCGGTGCTGGATTATCTGGCCGCGGATCCCGGCTGCAACGGTCGGCTCGGCGCCTTCGGCGTCTGCATCGGCGGTCATCTCAGCTTTCGCGCGGCGGTGAAGAATCCCGACGTGCGCGCGGCCGCGTGTTTTTATGCGACGGACCTGCACACGGCCACGCTGGGCAAGGCGGGCGACGACACGCTGGCCAGCGCCGGCGGGATCCAGGGCGAGATGCTGCTGGTGTGGGGCCGGCAGGATCCGCATGTGCCGCTCGAGGGCCGGAAGAAGATCTACGACGCGCTGTGCGAGAAGGGCGTGAATTTCACCTGGCACGAGTTCAACGCGCAGCACGCCTTCCTGCGCGACGAGGGTCCGCGCCATGATCCGGCGCTGGCGCGCATCGGCTACGGCCTGGCGCTGGAATTATTTCACCGCCGGCTGCGCTAGAAAGAAGTGTCGACGGTCAGGGACGTGGTGGTCCAACCCGCGCGAGGCCTGCGTTTCGTCAATCGCCGGAATGTCTCTTGACCGCAGGGAATGAGGACGATAGACGGGATCGCGACTGCCGCCACCGTCCGGCGAACCGCCGCGCATGAACCATCGAAGCCTGACCAGAACCCGCTCACTCCGCCTGGCCGGGTGGCTGGGCGCGTTGCTGCTCGTGTTGACCGCCACCCGGGCCACGGCCGGCCCCGTCACGGCCTTCAGTTACGCGAGTGAGGCGGGTGATTACATCGGCGCCGGCCAGTCGAAGTTTTATCCCGCGACCGGCAATGTCTTCAACGCCTCCCGCAATTACGACAACGGTGTCTCGATTTCTGTGACGGTGTCCGATCCCATTCAAGGGGCCATTTACTGGAGTCTCGATTTCAGCGCGGCCGGGAATGTGCCGCTCACCGTTGGCGATTACGTGGGAGCGACGCGATTTCCTTTCCAGGGACCGAGTCAGCCCGGGCTGTCGGTCTCGGGCAACGGCCGGGGCTCCAACACGCTGAAGGGCAGGTTTTCCGTCAAGGAGATCGTCTACGGGTCCGGCAGTCTCGTCGTTTCCTTCCACGCAACTTATGAGCAACACAGCGAGGGCGGGGCGCCGGCGATGTTTGGGGAGATTTGGTACAATGCCAATTCGCCGGCGGCGCTTGCGACGCAGCTGGCGCGGGGAAAATTTGGCGATCCCGTTTCATTCGCCTTCAACGCGGGCGCCGGAGCCTCGAATTTTTTCGCCGTGGGCCTGCCGAATGGACTGTCGATTGCACCGGCGACGGGAATTATCAGCGGCACCTCGACGCAATATGGCAGTTTCCCGGCGCAGGTCGGAGCGGACGTGGCGGGAGGCCAGGCAGCCGGACTGATGGCGGTGACCATCACGCCGCCGGTGTCGGTGACCTCGCTTTCCATGGTCAGCGATCCGGGGGATTGGATCGGCGGTGGCAGGAGCTATCTGTTTTCCGCGGCGGACGGCAATTTCACGATTACCCGCTATGGCACGAACAGCGTCTACATCAGCTACCAGGGTAACGGCTTCCCGAATGGCGAGTGGTGGTATCTGAATTTCGCCGCGCCGAGCGGCAACACCCTTCAGCCCGGCCTCTACACGGGGGCGACGCGCTATCCTTTCCAGGGCCCGAATCAGCCGGGTCTCGACATCAGCGGAGACGGCCGCGGCAGCAACATGCTGACCGGCCAGTTTCGCGTCAACGAACTCACGTTCGGACCGGATTCCGATGTCGTTTCATTTTCCGCGACCTTCGAGCAGCATAGCGAGAATGCCGTGCCGGCCCTGCGCGGAAACATTCGGTATAACGCCCAGTTGCTCATCACCAGCCCGGGAAGCGCCTCGGGTCAGCGCGGCTCGATGTTCACCTATCAGATCGTCGCGAACAACCAGCCGACGAGCTTCCAGGCAACCGGACTTCCGCTCGGGCTGAGCATCGATCCCAACACGGGCTTGATCTCGGGCATCCCAACCCAGTCGGGATTCTTCAATGTCGAGATCATTGCGATCGGAGCGACCGGCAACGCCACCATCACGCTGACGCTCGCGATTGGTCCGCTCCCGCCGGTCATCACGAGCAGCTCGTCCACCACCGGGATGGCCAGCCAGCCGTTCAATTTTCAAATTGTCATACAAAATAATCCCATCCTGATCGAGGCCACGGGCCTGCCGCTTGGGTTGAGCGTGGATCCGGTTAGCGCCACGATCGTCGGCGTGCCGCGGGAGTCGGGCACGTTCACCGTCACCATCACCGCCGCCAACCAGATCGGGACCGCGCACCAGACCTTCACGCTGACGATTCTGCCGCAGGACAACGTCCTGACGAATGTTTCCACGCGGCTGAAGATCCAGACGGGCGACAACCTCATGATCGGCGGCTTCATCATCGAGGGACTCGTGCCGAAGAAGGTGATGATCCGCGCCATCGGGCCGTCGCTTTCGTATTTCACGCCGCCGATTCCAAATTTGATGGCCGATCCGAATCTCGAAATCCGGGACCAGCAGGGCGCGTTGATCGTCGCCAACGACGACTGGCAGAACCAGTCCGGCGGCGCCGCCGCGTTGAACGAAATCTACGCGAGCTATCTGGCGCCCGGGGACCCGCACGAACCCGCGGTGGTGCTGACGCTGAACCCCGGCGAGTACACGGCGCTGGTCCGCGGAAACAATGGCACTACCGGCACGGCGCTGATCGAGGTCTATGATTTGCAGCCGGATTCCTCGCGCCTCGCGAACATCTCGACCCGCGGCCGGGTCGAAGCGGGAGACAACGTCATGATTGGCGGCTTCATCATTGGCGGAACGCAAAGCGTGAAAGTCGTGGTGCGCGTGTCGGGCCCAAGCCTGATCAATTTCAATCTGCCGGCCGGTGAACTCCTGGCCGATCCCACATTGGAGATTCGGGATGTAAACGGAATCCTGCTCGCCTATAGCGACAACTGGCGCGAAGGCGATGAGGCGGGTATCGCCGCGACACCGTTCGCGCCTGGGAACGACCTGGAACCGGCGGTCATCATGGACCTGCCGCCCGGTCCGTACACCGCCATCGTCCGCGGCAAGAATGGGACCATGGGAATTGGCGTCGTCGAGGTGTACCGGGTTTCGCCGTGACTCGAAGCTTCCGCCTGCCGCGGAAGTTGCTAAATCGCCTGGACTCTTGTGACGTCGGCGCGCCCGGGGCCGTCTAGTCTGGCATGAAGTTCATCGATCCGGGCGGACTGGCGATCGCCTTCGTCGTGTGTCTCGCTGTCTTTGCGCCGCTGGAGAGCTGGCTTCCCCACCAGGCGGGCCGGAAATTCTTTCGTCCGGGCTGGTTTACCGACTTTCTGCATTTCTTCGTGGGCGACCTGCTGAAAAAGGCGGCGGTGATTGCCTTCGCCCTGCCGGTGGTGCTGCTGCTCGGCAAATTGGTGAATCACGATCTGCAGGCCCGCGTGCTGGCGCAGCCGTGGTGGCTGCAGCTCGCCGAGGCGCAGTTGATCGCCGAGGTGGGCGGTTACTGGGGTCACCGGCTGGCCCATGAGATCCCGTTTCTCTGGCGCTTTCACGCCGTGCACCACAGCTCGGAGCAGCTCGACTGGCTGGCCGCCGCGCGCGTGCACCCGGTGGATCAAGCCGTCACGCGGATGTTCGCCTTCATGCCGCTTTTCCTGCTGGGCTTCAGCAAATCGACCTTCGGCGCGCTCCTCGTGCTGGAGACCTTTCACGCGATTTTCATCCACGCGAACGTGCGCCTGCGTTTCGGCTGGCTGGAGAAAATCGTCTCCACGCCCGCCTTTCATCACTGGCATCACACGAACGACGGACCGGAGGTGATCAACAAGAACTACGCCGGGTTGTTTCCATGGGTGGACCGGATTTTCGGGACCCACCACCTGCCCAAGGACCGGCTGCCGGAAAAATACGGCATCGATGATGCCATGCCCGCCGGCTATTTCGGGCAAATTGCCGAGCCGTTTCGACGAAGGCAGAGTCGAGGGTCGACAGTCGACCATCGACAGCCAGAGTGACGGAGTCCGGTCACGGAGCAGGCGCGATCCTGACACTGTTGGCTGAGCATTATACATGATGAACGATCGCCTGGATTCGGGTTTTCAACTGCCGCTCGCGTTCCAGCCTCGGCTGCCGACCGTCCTCGACTCTCCGATTGATTCCGCGCCAGGCCGTGGCACAGTGCGCGCCCCCTCCCATGGTCCTCGAATCCTTCCGCAAGAATCAACGCTGGCTGATGATCATCATCGCCACGCTGGTCATCATTTCCTTCGCCTGGTTCTACAACCGCGCCGACCTCGAGAAAATCAACCGCGACGTGATCGCGACGATGTACGGCCGGCCCGTGCGCAACACCGATTTCGAGCGCATTCGCGACATGATGGGCCTGGCCCAGCAGCTCGGCCTGCGCAACCTCACCAGCCAGGAATTCCTCGATCGCGATTATCTCTGGAACGCGCTGGTGCTCGCCCACGAGTCGAACCGCCTCGGCCTCGAGCCGTCCGACGTCGAGATCGCCGAGGCGATCAAGAAGGTGCCGCCGTTCCAGACCGCCGGCGCGTTCGACACGGCGAAGTACTCGAAGTTCCTCGGCGACAGCCCGACCCTGCGCGGCTTCAACCAAAAGCAGCTGGAGACCGTGGTGCGCGCCGACCTGCAGTTTGCCCGCGTGCGCCAGATGCTCGACGCCGGCGCCACCGTCTCGGACGCCGAGGTGCGCGCGCTCTTCGACGAGATTCACTCGAAGGTGGACGCGATGGTCGTGCGGCTGAAGCTGGCGGATTTCGCCGCCGGCGTGACGGTGAGCGACGAGGACGTGAAGAAGTTTTTCGAGGATCCCAAGAACAAGGCGTCGCTCATGCTCGAGCCGCGGCGCAAGGTGAAGTACATCGCGCTGGCGCTGACCGACGAGGAGAAGAAGCTGGCGCCGCCGGAAAAGCGCAAGGCCTTGCAGAGGATTGCCGACCAGATGGAGGCGCTCTCGCAGGCCATGATGGAATCGGGCGCGAATTTCGACAAGATCGCGGCCGGCCTGAACCTGGCGGAGAAGGTGAAGGAGACGCCGGAGTTTGACCGGGAATCGATCACCAAGCTGCCCGAGGCGAGCGTGCAGGGCTTCATGCAGGCCGCGCTGGCGCTGTCGCCGGAAAACCCGGCGAGCGACGTGCTGCAGGGGGCCGAGACATTTCATTTCGTGGTGCTGAGCGGCTACACGCCGGCGCGCGCGCTGACGCTCGAGGAAGCGAAGCCGCAGATCTTGCAGACAATCAAGGAGGAGCGCGGCCGGCTGGCGCTCGACGCGAAGGCCAACGAGGCGCGCGCGCAGATCGCGCAGGCGCTGAAGGACGGAAAGTCGTTCGCCGAGGCCGCGGCCGCCGCGGGCCTCAAGGCCGAGACCTTCCCCGCGTTCTCGCGCGTCGAGCCGAATTTCGAATTTCCCGATTCGCGTGAGATCATCCAGGGCAGCTTTGACCTGGCGGCCGGCGAGGCGAGCAAGCCGCTCGCGACCGGCGAAGGCACGGCCATCGTGTACGTGGTCCGGCGCGCGCCGCCCGAGGCGGAGAAATTCGCCGCGGCCCGCGACGGCCTGGCCATGAACCTGCGCATGTTCAAGCAGACCATGGCCGACGCGGCAATGGCTGTACGCCGCGCGCGAGTCGGCGGGCCTGCGCATCCGCGGCAACGCGCGCGACCTGCAGGACTAATCCGCGGACGAACTTGGTCCCGCGCGCCGGCTGGCGTAGGTTTCCGCGACATGTCACCGGAAGCCGAACAGATTTTTGACGACGGCAATTCGCACCTCGCGATGGGCGAGCTGGAGGAGGCCGCGGCCTGCTACCGGCGCTGCGTCGAGCTGGAACCGGACAACTACGACGCGTGGCACGCGCTCGGCATGGCGCTGATGAAAGTCGGGCGTTATCCCGAAGCGATCGAGGCCGGGCTCCGCTCGGTGCAATTGCGCCCGAACGAGCAGCTCGGCTGGTCGAGCCTTTCGCTTTTCTACGTGCGGTCGGGCCAGATCGCGGAGGCGGAGGCCGCCGGGGCCAAGGCGCGCATCCTCGGCTGGGGCGGCAAGGTCGCCAACGACGACGGCACCATGCGCGATCTCGCGCCGGAATGATCGTCCGCCCGGCGCTTGCGTCGCGGACCGTCCTGCCGCTATAACCGCGCAGCGATTTTTCCCATGTCCACCACGCCGCCGCCCCGCAAATCGTCGGACATCGGACTGGGCACCGCCATCCTGCTCTCCCTGCTGGTCGTGGCCTTCGCCGTCGGAATCGGCTATCTCGGGAATCGCTACCTGCGCGATTATTTTCGCAAGGCGATTGGCGCGGGGACCCGCATGCCGAGCGCGTCCGGCGCGCTGGCGGAAACCGGCAAGTTGCACGCTCGCCACGCCCGCCATCGCGGTGCCGGCGCCCGGCGTCGCGGTCAACATCGACCTGGCCGCCAACCGGCGCTGGGCGCAGCGCAACTTTCGCGAAGCCTACGATCGCGTGGGCAAACGCAATCCGCGCTGGGACGACGCGGCGCGCAAGTTCATCGATCGCAGCATCCCGTGGTTTGCGCATGATCCGGCAGGGCCCGGACGCCTCCACCGTCGCGCGCGAGGCCAACGCGGTCCTGCAACTGGGCTGCGACGATCCGCTGGTCTTTTACCTGGCCGGGCGCGCGCGCTTCGAGGGAGACCGGCAGGATGCCTACGTCGACGCGCTGCTCTCCCGCGCGCTGGCGGGTTTTGAGGGCACGCAATACCCGCGCGGCGTGGCGCGATTCGCGGCGGCGGCGCTGGTCGATGATTTTCGTCGCCGCCGGTTCACCCCGCCGCTGCGCGAGAAGGCCGAGACGCTGACGGGCAAGTGGATCCAGGAATCACTTTCGGACGGCAGCTACGCGGCGGGCGACGAGGCGGCCTTCATGAGTCATTTCGCGAAACCGGGCAACGGGCGCACCTATGTCGACGCCCATCCCGCGCAATTTGCCGCCATGGTGGCCGGCACGGGGGCGTTTCCCGACTGGGTGAAGCGCTATTTCTCCGGCCGGCAGTTTCACGGCGAGGCGTGGAAGGTTCGCGGCAGCGGCTACGCCAACACGGTTTCCGCCGAGAGCTGGAAGTTGTTTGCCGAGTTGATGGCAAAGGCGCGGCGCGATCTGGAGGCGTCGTGGCGGGGTGAACCGCGGCGGCCCGAGGCGGCGGCCCTCATGATTTCGGTGGCGAACAGCGATGGCCGCCGCGACGGCGAAAGCGAGCGCGTGTGGTTCGACCGGAGCGTCGCGGCAGAATTCGACTACCTGCCCGCCTACACCGGATTTGCCTGGGCATTGCGACCTCGGTGGGGAGGCAGCCTTGCCGCGATGCGCGCCTTCGGGACGGCCTGTGCCAACACGAAACGTTATGACACCGCCGTGCCCGCGTTTGTCCTGCGCGTGGCCGAGGACATCGACAGCGAATTCAAATTCATGCTCAACTCGAACGTCCGGGCACTGGACGATCCGACCACGGCCGCGGTGGTGGAGGCGACGTTTGAGGGTTATGAAAAATCAAACTTGCCGGCGGCGCAGCTGGCCCGCTATCGCACGCGCTACGCCCGGGTCCTGCTGCCGCGGCGCGAATTTGCCAAGGCCGCCAGGCTCATGGAACGAAACGGCTGGCAGGCTGCGCCACCCGCGGTGCTGACTGAGGCCGACGACTGGAGCTTCGACGAGGACGACCATCTCGAGGGCAATGAAATGGTCGGCCGAACCGTCATCCTGGCGGGACCCGCGGGCGCGAGTTTTGAGGCCGCCGAGAGCTCGGCGGCCCGGGGGAAAGTCGATGCCGCCGCGCTGCAATATCGCGAGGCGCGGAAGGCACTCGCGAACAGCGCGGACGCGGGCGCGACGCGCGCCCAGGAGTTGCTGGATGCGCGCCTGCAGGCCGTCGAGGACGAGGCGCGCCTGCGCAAAGGTGAGTGGGTGCGCTATCTGCCGCCCCCGAGCCTGCTTGGCTGGCGAACCCATCTGGGCAACTGGGTGGTTGAACCGGACGGCGCGCTTCGCGCCACCGCCGGATCCTGCGGCACCCTCATCGTGCGGGCGCTGCCCATCGGGCCGAATTTCGAAATTCGCGGCACGATCGAATTTCTCGGCCGGCCCACGCAGGGTGAAGACGTCATTCAGGCCGGCGTGGTGGCGGGCGCACCGGATTTCGGTCAAACGGATTGGTCGAGCGCGCGGATCTGGCGCGACATGAAGAATCCGGCGCAGAGCAAGCTGCGGGTCGCCCGCGGCTTCCAGGGTCAGGCGGATTACAATGTCGATCCGCCCGCCGCGAGCCCGTTTCTCGCGCGTTGCGTCAACGGCACGTGGTCGTTTGTGCTGAACGGGAAACTCGTCTGCGAAAACGTCGTCATCACCGGCAAGGAAACCGTCAGTCCGCTGGCCCGGGTGGGCCTGGGCGGCTACGCGGCGGGACATCCGGCCGAGATTCGCTATCGGAACGTGGAATTGCGACGGCTCAACCCGGCGCCCGGCGGCCTGGCGCTGAAATGAAACTGATTTCCTGGAACGTGAACGGCGTGCGCGCCGCGGCGAAGAAGGGCCTGCTCGAATTCATGAAGCGCGCGCGGGCGGACGTGATCTGCCTGCAGGAGACCAAGGCCACGCCGGAGGACCTGACGCACCTGGCCTGGCCGCGGGGCTACGAGGTGTTTTGGAATTCCGCGGAGAAAAAGGGCTACAGCGGCACGGCCGTCTTCACCCGGGTGAAGCCGAAAAACGTCTCGCGCGGGCTCGGCGTGGCCGAGCACGATCGCGAGGGCCGGGTGATCACCGCGGAGTTCGATGACTTCACGCTGGTCAACGTCTACCAGCCGAATTCGCAGCGCGGCCTGACGCGGCTGGAGTATCGCACCGGCGCGTGGGATGCGGCCTTCCTCGCCTACCTGCAGAAGCTCAACCAGCGGAAGCCGGTGGTGTTTTGCGGCGACCTGAACGTCGCGCACGCGGAGATCGATCTGGCCAACCCGAAGACCAACCGGCGCAACGCGGGCTTCACCAACGAGGAGCGGGAGAATTTCTCGCGGCTGCTTGGCGGCGGGCTATGTCGACACCTTTCGCGAGTTCGAAAAGCGCGGCGGCCATTACACCTGGTGGAGCCAGATGGGCGACTGCCGCGCGCGGAACATCGGGTGGCGGGTCGATTATTTCATCGCGGCCGAGCGCCTGCGTCCCGCGCTCAAGCGCGCCTGGATCCTGCCCGAGGTGATGGGCAGCGATCACTGCCCGGTCGGTCTCGAGCTGCGCTGAGCGCCGCTACGAGATGCGATCGCGGAGCCGGAACTCGGCGATCTTGCCGAGCTCGCCGATGGCGGTGGTCTTCTCGCGATCGAGATCGTTGCACATGCGAATCTCGAATTCGTCGAGGATGGCCCGGCGGACGGCCGGGGGCTTGAAGGCGCGCGTGCAGAAAATGAAGGGGAAGCCGTATTTCTCGCGGTAGGCGCGGTTGTAGCGCTCGAACCAGCGGACGTCCTCGGGCGTGAGCGCGACCCGCCCCGACTCGGGCTGCGCCTTGGCGGCCGCCGCGGAGACCTCGCCGGTCTTCGCCGCCTCGTCGATGAAGTCCGGATGCGCGCGCATGACCTCGAGCTGCTTCTCCGCGCCGGCGCGGCGCAGGGCGTCGCACATCAGGCGGAGCAGGTGCTCGCGATCGCGGAAGGGACGCTTGCCCACCACCTTTTGCGCGATCCACGGCGCGCCGTCGAAAACGCCCCCCATCAGGCGGATGAACTCCGCGCGGTCGAGTTGGTTGATTTCTTGAATCGAATGCCGCATCGAATCACGCCTCCGTCCCGCCCGATGATTGAGGGAGGAGCGGGCATTGCGCAATCGGAAATTGCCAGCGGCCGCCGCGCCCGGTTACGCTTCGGGCCTATGAACGCGCCCCCGCTTCGCTCCCCGCACGACAAGGTCGGCGGGCTGTACCACTTCGGGCGGATGGTCGACAAAATCCGCGCCAACGCGGTTTCGCCGCTGGGCGAGAACTATGAGCCGTTCATGGGCAAGGGGTTCGACGGGCGCGTCTGCAATTTCCTGAAGATTTCCTACTACGACCTGCGCGATCAACTGCTGGCCAATCCGGAGGCGACGGCCGAGTCGATGCTGGAATGGGCCTATGCGCACGGCCGGCGGCCGGACGACGAGGAGATTTTCGCCTTCAACGAATTTGTCCGGAAGTACGGCTGGAACGACGAGGCGACCGACCGCCTGAAGTGGCGCAAGGAGACCTCGGGGCTGGCCGACCGCGACGACATCGTCACGATGTTCCAGTACATCGACGCCGACGAGGGCCGGAGCTGACGCGCGCGGGCGCGGCCGGCGGCGTCAGATCATGGTGCGGCGCGGCTTGAGATCCTTCTTGCGGTGGATCCAGACGCTTTGGACCACGCCGAGCATGAACATGATGAGCACGGCGAAGGTGCCGCCGTAGCTGATCAGCGGCAGCGGCAGGCCGGTGACCGGCAGGACCGAGACGGTCATGCCGATGTTCATCACCATGTGCGTGAAGATGAGCCCGGCGGCGCCGACGCAAAAGAGCGTGCCGAGATCGTCGCGCGAATTGTAGGCGATGAAGAGGATGCCAAGCAGCAGCAGGACGAACGCGCCGATCAGCGCGGCGCAGCCGATGAAGCCGAATTCCTCGCCGATCACCGCGAAGATGAAGTCGTTGTGCGCGGCGGTGGCGGGCAGGAAGCCGAGTTCGTTCTGCGTGCCCTGGGCGAGGAAGCCCTTGCCGCTCCAGCCGCCCGAGCCGATGGCGATGAGCGACTGGTTCACCTGCCAGCCGGCGCCGAGGGGATCGATGTTGTTGTCGAGAAAGACGAGGATGCGATCGCGCTGGTACGGCTTGAGCAGGAAGTTGAAGGCCAGCGGCATGCAGGCCACGGCGAAAATCAGGATCGAGAGCAGGTAGCGAATCGGGATGCGGCCGGCGAACATCATGAAGAAAATGGTCGGCACCCAGACGAGCGCGCCGCCCAGCTCGCGCTGGAGCATGATCATGAGCATCGGCGGCGTGCAGACCGCCGCGATGATCAGCATGCGCAGCGCCGGGTGCAGTTTCTTGAGATCGGAAAGAATGAACGCGACCAGGAGGATGCCCGCGAGGATGGCGAGCTGGGAGGGCTGGAAGCTGAAGCCGCCGTACCGGATCCAGCTTTGCGCGCCGTAGACCTTCTTGCCGATGAACTTGAGCGCGATGAGCGAGCCGATGCCCATGAGGTACATGGGGATGGCGCCCCAGCGGATCCATTTGTAGTCGATCAGGCTGACCACGACGAAGATGCCGAAGCCGATGAAGCACCAGGTCATCTGTCGGCTGTAGGACGCGGCGAGCGCCGGGTTGTCGCGCATGTAGGTCGCCGCGTAGATGGCGGTCACGCCAAACGCCGCCAGGCCGACCATCAGCGCGAGGAGCGGAAGGTTGAACCGGAGGATCTTGCGGAGGTACGGGAACATGGCGTCGTCCCGCTCTGCGGGACTCCGAATGACGAAGCCCGAAATCCGAATGACGAACTAATGACGAATCACCAACGACAAACTGATACGGACCGCGTCACGCGGCCGGCTCCACTCATACCTTGAAACCGTTCGCCGACAACTGGGAGCGAGCACCGTTTCGTCATTTGGGAATTCGTTCGTCATTCTGGTTTCGTCATTCGTCATTCGGAGCGAAGCGACGCCGTCATTCCGCACGCAATTGGCCGCCCGCCGCGGCCAGGAGCGTGCGGGTGTATTCGTCCTTCGGCTTCCCGTAAATCTGCTCCTTGGGGCCGCTTTCCACCAGCTTGCCGCGGTGCATGACCAGGACCTGGTCGCAGAGGTGCTCGATGACCGCGAGGTCGTGCCCGATGAAGAGATAGGTCAGCTTCAACTGCTCCTGCAGGTCCTGCAGGAGATTCACGATCTGGGCCTGCACGCTCACATCGAGCGCGCTGACCGGCTCGTCGAGGATGAGAAACTTTGCCTGCACCGCCAGCGCGCGCGCGATGCCGATGCGCTGGCGCTGGCCGCCGCTGAACTCGTGCGGATAGCGATCGATGGCATCCGCCGGCAGGTCGACCTGCTTCAAGATCGCGACCGTGCGATCGCGGCGATCCGAGGCGGTCATGTCCGGGCAATGAATCTCGAGCGGCTCGCCGAGGATGGAGGCGACCGACTGGCGCGGATTGAGCGAGCCGTACGGATCCTGGAAGACCATCTGGATGTCGCGCCGCAGCGGGCGGAACTGCGACTCGTTCAAGGCGAGGATCTCCTGTCCCTCGAAAATCGCCTCGCCGGTGATCAGCGCCTCGCCCGGCGCGTACAACTTCAGGAGCGTGCGCGCGATGGTCGATTTCCCGCTGCCGCTCTCGCCCACCAGACCGACGGTCGATCCCTTCTCGACATGGAAGGAGACCTCGTCGACCGCCTTGATGTGGCCGGTGATGCGGCCGCGCCAGCCGGAATGAATCGGGAACCAGGTGCAGAGTTCGCGGACGCGGAGCATGTCGGGCGAAGGATGAAGCGGGACCGCGCGGCCCGCTAGCTTTTCAGGAACGCCGTCAGCGGGCTGGTCGCGCTGGCGTGCTCGAGCTTGAGGCCGAGTCCGATTTCGTAGGCGGCGCGGCCGGCATCGACCGCCGCGCGAAAGGCGCGCGCCATGCGCACGGGATCGGTCGGAATGGCGATCGCGGTGTTCACGAGCACGGCGTCGGCGCCCATTTCCATGGCCTCGGCGGCGTGGCTGGGCGCGCCGATGCCGGCATCGACCACCACGGGCACGGTGGCCTGCTCGATGATGATCTCGAGCTGTCCGCGCGTCTCGAGGCCGCGATTGCTGCCGATGGGCGAGCCGAGCGGCATGACGGTGGCGGTGCCGATTTCCTGCAGTCGCTTGGCCAGCACCGGATCGGCGTTGATGTACGGCAGCACCATGAAGCCCTCCTTCACGAGAATCTCCGCGGCCTTGAACGTCTCGACCGGATCCGGCAGCAGGTAGCGCGGGTCGGGATGAATCTCGAGCTTCACCCAGTTCGGCAGCCCGGCGGTGACCGCGAGGCGCGCGAGGCGCACGGCCTCCTCCGCGTTCATCGCGCCGCTCGTGTTCGGCAGGAGCAGAAAGCGGGTCGGGATCGATGAACTCGAGAATGTTCGCGAACGGATCCTTCTTGCCGCTGAGGTCGGCGCGGCGCAGCGCGACCGTCACAATCTCCGCGCCGCTGGCCTCGAGCGTGTCGCGCATGAGATCGTGCGAGGCGAATTTCCCCGTCCCGGCAAAAAGCCGCGAGCGGATTTCGCGTCCGGCGATGACGAGCGGCGAGGAAGACATCATGGCGTGAACTAACTACGCTTCCGCCCTCCGCGCGAGCAGCCAGAGAAGATCGGACGCGCGATTGACATAGCGCAGGAGCAGCGGCCGGACTTCTCCGCCCTCGGAACGGATCGTGACGAGCTGGCGTTCCGCGCGCCGCGCCGCGACCCGCGCCAGGTCGAGCGCCGCCGCCGCCGGCGTCTTGCCCGGCGTGGCCCAGCCCTCGAACGAAATCGGCGTGGCCTCGAGCTGGCGGATGGCGTCGTCAATGCGCAACAGCTCCGCGTCCGTGATCTTGCCGAACTTCGATTCCGCGTACGCGCCTGATCCGCGTCGGCCGCCGCCAGCTCGCCCATCAGGTTGACGAGATCGCGCTGGATGGATTCGAGCTGCGTGACGATTTCGGTGTCGTGGCTGACCTGGCATTTCGCCCAGCCGAGCGCGGCGTTGAGTTCGTCGAACCGACCGACCGCCTCGACCCGCGGATGATCCTTGGGCACGCGCTGGCCGTAGACGAGGCTGGTGGTGCCTTCGTCACCCGTGCGAGTTGCGATGCTCATGTTTCTTCGACATTCTGCGCGGGAAACTCGAAACTCGAAACTCGAAACTCGAAGTAAACGGAGAAAGTGAAAGAACCAAGCTTCAAGACGAGCGAAACCAAGTCGCGGGCCGATTTTCAGAGTTTCTTGACCTTAAGCTTGGAATTTTCTTCGAGTTTCGAGTTTCGAATTTCGAGTTTTCGAGCGAAGCGAGACCCTGTGCGCGTGCTGGCCATCGACCCCTCCCTCCGGGCCACGGGTTTTGCCGTGCTGGAAAGCGGAGCCCGGGCGGACTCGGCTCGCGCGCTGGCCTACGGCGTCATCACCAACAAGCGCACGTTGCTGCCCTCGGGTTGCCTGGTCGCCATTCGCCAGGGCATCGTCGAGCTCATGGCGCGAGCATTCCCCGGATTGCTGCGCGGTGGAGGGAGTCATCTTCGTGCAGAGCTACAAAACGGCCATCACGATGGGCGCGGCGCGGGGCGCTGCCCTGGCGGCGGCCGCCGAGCGGGGCCTGCCCATCTTTGAATACGCGCCGCCTCGGTGAAAATGGCCGTGGTCGGACGCGGCGGCGCGAAGAAGGATCAGGTGGCCTTCATGGTCCGCGCGCTGTTGGGCTTGAAATCGACCCCGCAAGCCGATGCGGCCGACGCCCTGGCCATCGGCCTGACCCATCTTCGGCAGAGCGGCGGCGGCCTCCGCACACTGAAGCCGCCGGGTCGGATCTAGTGACATAATCCCGGATTGACTCGCGGCCCGGGCGCGAGAGCATACCCCTCCGCGGCGGCGCCCACAGTCCGGGCAACGCGCGCCAATCACCAAATTCCAAATTATTCTCATGAAGAAATTCCACGCATTTTTCCTCGCCTCGCTCCTCGCGGCCGGCGCTTCCACCCTCCGCGCCCAGGACAGCACGTTCAATGTCGACCCCGTCCACAGCACCGTCCTCGCCAAGGCCACGCACCTCGGCGCCAGTACGGTCTGGGTGCGATTCAACGGCCCGACTGGCACAGTGACCGTCAACGAGGCGGATCCGACCAAGAACGCGCTCGCGCTCGAGGTGAAGACCGAAAGCCTGGACTCGGCGGTGGAAAAGCGGGACACGCACTTGAAGAGCCCCGACTTTCTCAACGCGAAGGAATTTCCGCTCATCACCTTCAAGAGCACGGCGGTGAAGAAGACCGGTGACAAGACCTATGACGCGACCGGCGACCTGACGCTTCACGGCGTGACCAAGCCGGTGACGGCCAAGGTGACGTACATCGGCAGCGGCAAGATGAAGCCAGGCGAAGATCGCTCCGGCGCGGACGCTACCTTCACGATCAAGCGCAGCGACTTTGGCATAGGCGCGAATTTTCCGCCGACCGCGATTTCGGACGACATTGTCCTGCAAATCAGCCTCGAGGCCATCAAGAAGTAAGGTCGGAAACCCGGGCCGGAGCGAACCTCCGGCCCGATTTCGTTGGGGGTTGTCGTGTACGAGATCGTTCGCAATCTGCTGTTGAGCCTGATCGTGCCGGCCGTCCTGGCGGGCGCCAGCTACGCGATGTTGTCCGCGCAAGCCCGCTTGCCTCGATCGTGGACCGCGCTCCTGGCGGGAGTCGAGGCGTCGATCGCCGTCGCGCTTGGCTACTTTTTTCTCACCGGGCGCCTTCCCCTGCTGCCGAGGGAATCCACCCACTGGCTCCTCTACGTGGGCCTGGTCGCCGCGGTGGCCGCGGCGCTCATTGTCGCATTTGATTCGGCGTCCGTGCGCGTGATTATCATGGTGTTCGCCGTTTCGCTGATCACCTTCGCCCTGGTGCGGCCGCTTTGGAAATCGTCGTGGAAACCGGTCCAGGCCGTCTGGCTCACCGGCATGATCCTCGCCTTCGGCACGATCGGCTGGGCGATGCTGCACCTCGTCTGGGAGCGGTTGCAAAAGCCGTGGGTCATGGCGGCCATCGTCGTGATTTTCGCCTGCAGTTGCGTCGCGGTGGCGGCGTCCGGCAGCGTTTCGCTCGCGCAATTCGGCGGCATATTCACGGCCGTCATTTTCCCGCTCGTGCTCGTCGCCTGGTGGCGTCCGACCTCCGCCGTGCTGGCCCTGGCGGTGCCCTTCTCCGCGCTGGCGCTGCTGGCCGTGCTGATCAACGCGCGGTTCTACGCGGAACTCGGGCTGATCGCGACGGTGCTGATCCTGCTGTCGCCGATCGCCGGCTGGGCGCTGGCGCGCTTCGGGCCGGACGAGGGATTTCTCGCCCAAGGGTTCGTCCGATTTCTCGTCATGAGCGCGCCGGCGGCGGGCGCGGCGGTTTATGCAATCCTGACCTCCTCTCCCAGTGGATACTAAGCTTGCCCACGAACTCCGCATTGAATGGATCGGCCGCGGCCTGGAATACGGCGACGTGCTGCGCCGGCAGGAAGAGCTGGTGGCCGAGCGCGTGGCCGACCCGGTCAATGTTCCCGAGCGCCTGCTCCTGCTCGAGCATGCGCCCGTCTACACCATTGGCCGCACGCCGGATCGCTCGAGCCTGCTCGACCCCGCGCTCCTGCCGCATCCGCTCTTCACCATCGGCCGCGGCGGCCAGGCGACTTATCACGGGCCCGGCCAGCTCGTCGGCTATCCGATTCTCGATTTGAATTTGCGCGGCCGCGACCTCCACCGCCACCTGCGCGCGCTGGAGGAACTGGTCATCATCGCGCTGGCGCAGTTCGGGTTGATGACCCACCGGCGCGAGGGTCTGACCGGGGTTTGGGTCGACGAGCGCAAGATCGCCTCGATCGGCGTGGGCGTGCGCCGCTGGGTGAGTTACCACGGCTTCGCGGTGAACGTGACGCGCGAGTCGCTCCCGCCTTTCCAGGCGATCACGCCCTGCGGGATCGGCGGCGTGGCCATGACCGCGCTCGACGTCGAGGCGCGCGCGCCCGTCGGGGTCGACGCGTTCGCCAAGGTGATCAGCAAGGTGTTTCAGACGCACCTCAACGACTTGCTGCCGCGCACGGATCGAAATGCTAGCGCGTAATGGTTTGCGACCGGCCGGAGACGAAGCCGCGGATATCGGAGCGATTGGGAAAAAACCGCAACACGATCGCGCCTTCCTCGCTGGTCTGCCAAAACGGGATGCCGGCCGGGAGCTGAAAATTCTCATCCGGTTTGCGGAAGCGGCGCGAATGTTCGTGCCGGACGATCCATTTCGGCGCGACGCGACGGAGAAATTCCGGCGTGCCCGTCAGATCCCGCGAATGCCGGCCGAGGACGAGCACGTCGCTCGCGAGATCCGCCTCGTTCTCGATCAGCCAGCGCTCCGTGTTGAAGCCGCTGTCGGCCATGAACAGCACGCGGCGTCCGTCCGGAAGCTGCAGGCGCAGCACCAGCGCCTGGTCGTCGCTCACCCGCCGCTCGAGTCCGGCCGGCGGATGCAGCACGCGCAGCTCGATTCCGCTGGCGCCGAGCGGGATCGACTGCCCGTGCCAGTGGATCGATTTGCCCTGCTTCGCGTCCGCCAGCGTCTGGTGCAGACGCTGTCGATCCGGCAGCCGCGCGGCCAGCGGTGATTCGACCACGCGATCCGGCGGGAACTGCCGGAGAAATTCGTCAATCGCGCCCAGGTGCGCCGACGTGCCCTCCGCGACGACGAGGCCGCTGACCTTGTCCAAGCCGCGCGCGTACAACGCCGGACGCAGGCCGCGCTCGAAATCGGAACCGTGGCCGCAGCCGAGCAGCCACGTCTCGCGCCCTGCCCGGATCACGATGGCGGAGGATCGATCAAAATCGTGCACGACGATCTCGCAATCCGGCTTCGCGCCGATCTCCGGCCAGGCGCAATGAAAATGGCCGCCCGGGAATGGCCGCGAAGAAATTGGTCGAGACGAGCAGCAGCTTGGTGACGAGCCAGTTCGTGTTGTTGATCATGGCGGCCCAGGTGGTCGAAGCCCACGCGCCGAGCAGCGAGAGAATGCCGAGCCCGAGGATGATGGTCGCCAGCGGCACGGCGACCAGATTCGCGAGAATCCCGATCGGCGTCAGGTAGTGGAAGTGGTAGAGCATCAGCGGGGTCGAGCCGACCCAGGCGGCGAGCGACGCCGCGAGCAGCGCGGTGACCTGCAGCCGCGCCTTGTCGCCCCAAATGCGCCAGCGCGGGAGCAATCCGCGCGGCAGGAAGGGATCGGGCGCGCCCAGCGGCTGGAGCCAGCGGTTGATGCGCTCCGCCAGCACGAGCAGGCTGAAGACGACAAAGAACGAGAGCTGGAAGCCCGCGTTGAAGAGCTGGTTGGTGTCCCAGGCCAGGATCATCAGCGCGGCCGCGCCCAGCGAATTGAGCAGGCGCGCGGGGCGATCCGACCACGCGGCGGCGAGCAGCACCGCGGCCATCATGGTGGCGCGCACGCTCGACGCGCCGAGGCCGGTGACGAGCGCGTAGAAGACGAGGATGGGAATGATGATGACGGGCGAGAACTTGCCGCGATGCAATCCGAACGGCTGCAGGAGCTGCTGCACGAGCAGCGCGAGAATGGCGACGTTGAAGCCGCTGACCGCGAAGAGATGGAACGTGCCGGTCTGGCGGAAGGATTCGGCCAGCTGATCCGCCGCCTCGTCCTGCGTGCCGAGCACCATGCTGGAAATGATCGCCGCCACGCGATCGTCATCTTCCAGATCGGTGCGCAACTGCTGCTGCGTCCATTTGCGGAACCGGTGTGACAACGCGACGAACCAGTTGCCGCCGGTGGCTTCGACGATCCGGCCGTCGCGGGCGTCGCCCACCACGATCTCGCTGAGGATGCCGCGGCGCTTGAGCCAGCCGGCCAGATCGAACTGCCCGGGATTGCGCGGCGGCGCGATGTTGCGCGCGGAGCCTGTGATCTCCACGCGGTCACCGTAGGCGGGTGATTCGTCCGGCCACGCGACCACCACCAGCGCGCGGCAGCGCATGGGCACCTTGGCGATGACGATTTCATCGAGTTGCAGCGTGAACCGGTAGAAGCGCGACGGTTCGCGATTGCGCGGCTCGTCGACGATGAGACCGGTCGCGCGGACGAGCGTGGGATTGGGTCCGAGCCGCGCGGCGAGCGCGAGCGCGGAGGGCGGCCGGAGATTGAAAAGGTGCAGCGCGTAGAACGCGGCGGCGAGAACAAGCCAGGCGAGGACGAGCCGGTGCGTGGTCAGGAACGCGATGAACAACAATCCAAGCACGGTGCACGCGGCGACGAGCGCGCCGCCGAGATATTCCGCGGCGAAGATGCCGGCGATGGCAATGATCGCCGCGCCGAAGAGCGGATTCCGCCCCGCGAACGGATGGCGCAGCTCGTTCACGCTCTGAGAGTTAGCAGAATCGCAGCCTGCCAAGTGGTAAGGACGAGCGTCCCCGCTCGTCCCAAACTGCGCCTGCGGCCGAATTCTGCGCTGGCTCCGCCCGGAGAGGACAGTCTCGGACATTTGGGACGACCGGGACGGTCGTCCCTACCTCAATCAATTCCTACCCGCGCGCGAACTGCGCCAGCTCGCAGGTCGTCTGGTAATTCAGGAACGGCGTGATCAAATACACGCCCGGAAAATGATCGAGCACCGCGCGGCTGACCTCCTTGGCCAGCTCGAGTCCGGCGCGGCGGCCTTCCTCGCCGTCCTTTCCGGTCATGTTCGCGCGGATCGATTCCGGAATGACAATGCCCGGCACCTCGTTGTGCAGGAAATCCGCCTGACGGCCGTTCATCAATGGCCAGACGCCGAGGAAAATCGGCACGCCGTACGACGCGGTGCGCTTGGCAATTGACGCCACCAAGCCGGAATCGAAGACCGGCTGCGTCATGACGTACTGCGCGCCCGCCGCGAGCTTGCGCTCCAGGCGGCTGATCTGCGCGTCGAGATTCTTCGCGTTGGGATTGAAAGTGCAGCCGATGACAAAGCGCGTCTGGCGCCGCAGATCCTTGCCGATGTGATTGAAGCCCTCGTTCATCCGCCTGGCGATCGCGATGAGCTGGATGCTCGTGAGATCGTAGACCGACGCCGCGCCGGGATGATCGCCGACCTTTGCCGGATCGCCGGTCAGCGGCAGGATGTGCCGGAAGCCGAGCGCCGCCATGCCCATGAGCGCGCTTTGCAGGCCGATCAGATTGTGATCGCGGCAACTCATGTGCAGCAGCGGCATGATGCCGTGGCGCTGCTTGAGCAGGGTGGCGGCCGCGACATTGCTGACGCGCAGAATCGCGAGCGAATTGTCGGCCAGCGTGATGGCGTCGCTGCCGGCATCGACCAAGGCCTTGGCGCCGCGCAGAAATTTCTCGAGGTCGAGCGTCTTGGGCGGATCGAGTTCCGTGATGATGACCGTCTTTCCCGCGGCGATGCGGTCGAGAATGCTGATTTCCTCGACGTCGCCGGCCGGCAGCGCGCCGGCCAGCGCGGGATCCAGCGGTCGTGGCGCGGCCGTTGCGATTTCCTTTACGCGGGCGGCCTTGCTGGTCACGGGCGCGAGGCCGCGAATGGCCTCCGCCATGGCCGCGATTTGCGCGGGCCCGGTGCCGCAACAGCCGCCGACCAGCCGCGCGCCCTCCGCCACGAGTTCGCGCGCGACGCGGGCAAAATAAGCGGGATCGGGATTGTAAAGAAACCGTCCGTCGACGTAGCGCGGGTAGCCGGCGTTCGGAAAGGCCGAGAGCAAATCGCCCGGTTTCACCTCGATGTGCTGGAGCACGCGCACGGTGGCCTGCGGACCTTGCAGGCAATTGACGCCCACGACCTCGGCCCCTTGCGTCCGCATGCGCGTGAACGCCTCCTGCAGCGGCAGTCCGGTCGAGAGATGCCCCTCCGCCGCGGACGCAAACGAGCAAATCGCGGGAATGTCGCGCGTCAGCTCGAGCTTGGCCGACAGCGCGTCGGCCATTTCATCGGCATCGAGAAACGTCTCGAAGATAATGACATCGGCCCCCGCCTCGAGCAGCACGGAGATTTGCTCGCGGAAGAGGGCGCGTCGATCCCAGCCGTGCTCGCGAATTTCCTCCAGCGTGATGCCGGTGGGTCCGACGCTGCCGGCGACAAATGCGCCGGTGGCGCGCGCGGCGATCTTCGCGAGGCGCACGGCCGCGAGGTTGATATCGCGCAGGTGCGACTCGAGTCCGTGGCGGCTGAGACGGGCGAGATTTGCGCCGAAGCTGTTGGTGGTCAGCAGGCGCGCGCCGACCGCGGCGTACTGCCGGTGAACGTCGGAAACGAGTTCAGGCCGCGTCAGGCAGAATTCCTCGAGGCAGCTTTCGATGGGCGCGCCGGCCTCGAGCAGCATCGTGCCCATGGCGCCGTCGCCGCACATCACTCCGCTGCGCAATTCCTCGAGAAATTTCATGGGTCCCGCAAGATGAGGCGAGACCGGAGCGGAAAATCCAGCGGAACCCAACGAAATGACAGAAACGCGCGGGCGATGGTCAGCGACGACCGCCTCCGCCCATGCGGCCTCCGCCGCCGTGCGGCATCGGTCGAACAGGCGCATGCCCCGGGCCCCAGTTGCCGCCACCACCCCCGTACCCGGGCCGGTAGCCACCACCACCATAATATCCGCCGCCACCGTAATAGCCGCCGCCGTAGTAGCCGCCATAAAATGGGTCGCCCCAACCGGAGTCATAGACACCTCCACCGTAGTAGTCGTCGCTCACCGCGCAGCCACATGTGAACAGGGCCAGCCCGATCAGAACGACGGCGGCGGCCAACGAGCAAACCTTTCGGGAAAATTGTGTTTTCATCAGTGGTTTCCTTTCTTCGCTGAGCCGGTCCAGTGGACGACTCCAATTGCCCCGCCCTGCGGGTCGGCGACCACCGCCAGTTGCCCGCCGAGAATCTCGGGTCTCGGCGCGACGAGAACTTTTCCGCCCGCGTTGGTCACGCGCTTGAGTGTGGCGCCGACGTTCTCTACCTGCACATACGGCAGCCAGCCGGGTTGCTTGGCCCCGGTCGGCAGCACGGTGATGCCGGCGCGGGCGAAACCACCGGCGCTCGCCACGAGATGCTCGGCGCCGGCGCGCGAACTCCTTTCCGCCAGGCTCCAACCGAGCAGGCCGCCATAAAACGCCGCCGCGTTCGCGGGTTTGGGCACAAAAAGGTCCGCCCACAGAATTTCCCCCGGTTTTGCCGGATCATCGATCGGATCGCCCGAGTCAGACTTGAGCACACCAAACAGCGCCCCCTCTGGATCTCGCAGGATGACGTGCGTGCCACGCGCCGGCACCGAGGTCGGACCCGAGACGATTTTTCCGCCGTGGCTTTCCGCGTAGCGCGCGGCGGCCGCCGCGTCAGGCACGGAAATGAACGTCAGCCAGCGGTTGGCGGGCCCACTTTTCGCGGGCTGGTTGCGCTGGTAAATTCCGCCAATTCGCTCGCTGCCAACGGAGATGACGCTGAAATCTCCCTTGGGGCCAGTCGTGGGGTCGCTGAATTTCCAGCCGAAGACCGGCCCGTAAAATTTTTTGGCGCCGGCCGCGTTTTGCGTCAGGAGATCAAACCAAATTAGTTTGCCGGTCAATTGCAGGCCGGTCGGAGCCTGGTTGATGGCCGGAATGTTCGGCGGGGCCGCCGGAGCGAGAGTTGCGGCAAAGCCACCGAGTACCGTGAGCACCGTGACGATGCGGGTGACGAGCCGATGAGAATGCGAGGTCATTACAAATCCAGTATTGGAGCGGCTGGATACTCTGTCACGCGTTCATTTTTCTCCAGCTAGCGCTCGCGCCGGCGCGGATCGAAGGCGTCGCGCAAGCCGTCACCGAGGAAATTCAGCGCCAGCAGCGTCACGCTCATCAGCACCGCCGGGAAGACCAGCAGCCACCAGTAGCTTTTGATCGGATTGATGACTTGCGCGCCGTCGCTCAGCAGCGTGCCCCAGCTGGCCTGCGAGGCATCGACCCCCAGCCCGAGGAAGCTGAGAAACGCCTCGTCGAGCATGACGGCCGGCACGGTGAGCGTGAGGTAGACGATGATGACGCCGGCGAGATTGGGCAGGAGATGTCGCGTGACGATTTTCCAGCGCGTCTGGCCGAGCGCGCGCGCGGCGGTGACGAACGGCAGCGCCTTGAGCGCGAGCACCTGGCCGCGGACGATGCGCGCCATGGTGAGCCACTCGATCATGCCCAGCGCGATGATCAGAATCACGATTTTCGTGTAGCCCGCGAGTCCGCCGAGCCAGGTGCCGGAAAAATTCGCGTAGAGCCAGGCGCGCAGCGGTGCCTCGGCGAGGTAGGCCAGCAGCAGGATGAAGATGAGCCGCGGGACCGCGTAGAAAACATCGACCACGCGCATCATGAAATTATCGAGCCGCCCGCCGGTGTAGCCCGCGACGATGCCGTAGGTGGTGCCGAAGAACAGGCTGACCAGCGCGCCGGCGAGTCCGACCAGCAGCGAGATGCGCGCGCCGGTGAAGAGGCGGAAGAGCAGATCGCGGCCGTTGAGATCCGTGCCGAGCAGGTGGCCCGGCGAGCCCGGCGGCAGGAATTGCTTGGGGCTGGGCAGCCCGTCCGAGGCCGGCAGGATCATCGGGATGAAGATCGCGCCGAGCGCGACGAGGCCGACCACGATGGCCGACGCCCAGGCGAGCCGCGAGAGCCGCAATTTCTGCGGCGGAGCGACGACGTGGGCGGGTGCGGCGGTGGCGACGGCCATGTCAGTAGAGCTTGATGCGCTTGTCGAGCAGCGTGTAGGCGATGTCGACGAGGAGATTCATGACCACGAGCAGCGCGCAGTAAACGATGACCACGCCGCCGAGGAGGAAGCCGTCGCGGTTGAGAATCGAGTTCACAAAGAAACCGCCCATGCCTGGCAGGTTGAAGATCGATTCCACCACGATCGAGCCGGTGAGCAGGTTGGCCGCGAGCGGTCCGAGGAACGAAACCACCGGCAGGATCGCGACCTTGAGCGCATGTTTGTAGACGACCTCGCGTTCCGGCAGGCCCTTGGCGCGCGCCGTGCGGATGTAGTCCTGGCCGAGCACCTCGAGCATCGACGTGCGCATCAGCCGCGCGATGTAGGCGACGTACGGCGTCGAAAGCACCAGCGCGGGCAGCACCAGGCTCCACGGACCGTTCCACCCGCCGACCGGGAAAATGGGCAGCAATAGCGCGAAGGCGAGAATGGTCAGCGGACCCGTCACGAAGGTCGGCACCGAAATCGCCCCGAGCGAACCGAACATGGCGAGATGATCGCCGAGTTTGTCGCGTCGCACGGCGGCGAAGCAGCCGAGCCAGATGCCGACGACCGAGGCGATGACAAAGGCGATGCCGCCCAGCGCCATGGAAAGCGGCAGGGTCTGCGCGAGGATTTCATTTACGGAGCGGTCGCGATACTTGGTCGAGAGCCGGAGATCGCCGCGGGCCAGGTCGCCGAGGTAGGAAAAATACTGCTGCCCGAGCGAGCCGGCGTTGCCGAGCGTGACGCGCAGACCTTCGGTCAGGCCGAGATTGGAGCCGAGGTCGCGTGCCCCAGGCGCGGCCCTCGGTGCCGTCGAGCTTGTAGCGCTTGAGCAGCTGCTTTTCGATCGAGGGCGGAATGTTGCGCTCGCGATCGAAAGGTCCGCCCGGGGTGAGGCGAATGAGGAAGAAGGTCAGCGTCACCACGGCCCAGAGCACGCCGACGAGGGCGAGCGTGCGGCGAAGGATAAAGGCGAGCATGGCGTGGGCGCCTACGAGTAATCACGCCGCGGCTGCGATGTCCAATCGCAAGGTGGATCGGCTGGTCCCCAGCCGATGATTAAAGGTAGGGACGGCCGTCCCCGGTCGTCCCAAGCATCGCGACTGAGATTAGGCCGACGAAGCGGATATCCGAGCCGAGAGGACGCGGTGTCCATTCAATTTGGGACAACCGAGGACGGTCGTCCCTACCAAATAGCAACGTCCCTGAGGTCGCGATCCACCTAGTCGAAACTCAGCGTCGGCGGTGCCTCCACGCTGCGGCGCAGGGAGACATCGGGCTGCGAGAGCAGCACGTCGAAGGGCACGATGCTGCCATTCGGGAGTCTTTTCAGGTTGCCGGTGTGCGCGTCGCCAACCAGCAGGTTGTCGACCGCGCGGTAGTACGTCTTTTCGTTGACCGCCCGGAATTTGCGCCAGCGGAAAAACTGCAGCACGTCCTTCTGCGACGGCGCCCCGCCCGGCACGTGCGGCTGGGAAATGACCAGGCGCCAGCCGTCGCTGGCGATCGATCACGCCGAGAAAGCGAATCCCGTCCGCGAATTTCTCATTCGCGAGCCGGAGGCGCTCCAGGTACTCCAGCGGCGTGGCCAGGCGCGACTCGAAGTTTCCCGCCACGCCCTCCACGGCGTCGCGCGCGTCGAGGACGAAGCCGGCCTTGTTCGCGAGGGTGATCTTGAACCAGCGGTCGCTGGTCTGATCGTAAAAGCCCTGGTGCTCGCCCTGCTCGAACTTCACCGCGTCGAGCAATTCGGGGACGATCAGCCTTCCGACTTGGGCGGCCCACTCGACGAGGATTCGTCCTTGTCGCTGAACGGCGTCTTTTTGATAGAGGCCAGGCTGGCGCGCATCTCCGCTTCCGCTTGCTCGGAGGTACTTTTCGGCATCGCGGCGCGAATCTTCTGCAGCTCCCGAGCGAAATCTTCGGGGGTCGACAGGAGGTCCTGCGTCGAATCCATGCCGCCAACCCTCGGATTTTCCCAAGGCCTTTGCAACCGCGATTCGGGTCATCCATCCCTCTGCTCCGTTCTCTCCGTGAGCTCCGTGCGAAATTCTTGGCCGCGCCACAAACAGGTCTCACACGGAGCTCACGGAGAACACGGAGGAACAGACGAAAGAAAAGGGCGCGAGCCTTTCGACTCGCGCCCTGTGAATTTTCTTTGCGAGCGGAGGCCTGCTTAGACCTGCGCGGGTTGCTCGGCGGGAGCCGCGGTGGTGCCGGCGGCCTCGTCGCGCTCCTTCATGGCGGCGCGGCGGCTGAGGCGGACCTTGCCGTTGCTCGTCGATGCCGATGCACTTGACCCAGATCATGTCGCCCATCTGCGACGACGTCCTCGGTCTGCTTCACGCGGAAGTCGGCCAGCTCGCTGATGTGGCACGAGGCCGTCCTTGCCGGGCAGGCACTCGACGAACGCGCCGAACTCCTTGATGCTGACGACGCGGCCGTGGTAGATCTTGCCGATCTCGAGTTCCGTGGTCATGCCGAGGATGATTTCCTTCGCGCGCGCCATGGCGTCGCCGTTGTTCGAGTAGATGTTGACGGAGCCGTCGTCCTCGATGTTGATCTCGCGCGCCGGTCTCGGCGACGATGCCCTTGATGGTCTTGCCGCCGGGGCCGATGAGCAGGCCGATCTTCTCCTGGGGATGATCTGGATGGTCTCGATGCGCGGGGCGTACTTGCTCATCTCCGTGCGCGGCGCGGCCAGCGACGGCGTGCATGACGTCGAGGATTTTCATGCGCGCGTCGCGTGGCCTGGTGGATGGCCTTCGCCATGAGCTCGAGGCTGATGCCCGTGAGCTTGAGGTCGAGCTGGAAGCCGGTGATGCCCTTGGCGGTGCCGCAGAGCTTGAAGTCCATGTCGCCGAAGTGATCTTCGCTGCCGATGATGTCGGTGAGCGTGGTGTAGCGCGCGATGCTTGCCGTTCGGCGTCGAACTCGGTGACGAGGCCGCACGCTGATGCCGGCGACGGGCGCGTTGATCGGCACGCCGGCGTCCATGAGGGCGAGGCAGCCGCCGCAGACCGAGGCCATCGAGGTGGAGCCGTTGGACTCCATGATTTCGCTGGAGACGCGGAGGGCGTAGGGGAAGTCGGCCTCGGGCGGGATGACCGCGGCGAGCGAACGCTCGGCGAGGGCGCCGTGGCCGATTTCGCGGCGGCCGGGGCCGCTGGTGCGGCCGGTTTCACCGACGGAGAACGGCGGGAAGTTGTAGTGCAGGATGAAACTCTTGCTGGTTTCGCCGCCGGTGTAGCCGTCGAGATCCTGCGCGTCCTTGAGCGGTGCCGAGCGTGGCGAGGGCGACCGCCTGGGTCTCGCCGCGCGGAACAGCGCGGAGCCGTGGGCGCGGGGCAGCAGGCCGACCTCGCCGTGCAGCGGGCGGAGATCGAAGTAGCCGCGGCCGTCCGCGCGCTTCTGCTTGTCGAGGATGCTGGTGCGGAACGCCTTCTTCTGGAGGTAGTCGAAGGCCTGGCGAGATCTCGAATTTCCCGGCGGTCGGGAACTTCGCGAGGATCGCGGCGGTGACTTCGTCCTTGAGCGCGCCGACCGCCTTGGCGCGATCGGTCTTTGCGCGGCGTGTAGATGGCGGCCTCGATGCGATCGCCGGCCACCTGGTAGGCGACTTCGAGCAGCTCGTCGCTGCACCGAGAACGAGCGTGGGCGTCGCGCTTGCCGGCGCGACTTTCGCGGCGAGTTCCTTCTGCGCGGCGATGAGCGGCTGGATGGCGCCTGGCCAAACTTCAGCGCCTCGATGAAATCGTCCTCGGGAATCTCGAGCGCCGCGCCTTCGATCATGACCATGTCCGTCGCGTTGCCGACGTAGACGAGGTCGAGGTCGCTGTGCGCGCGCTGGCTGTGGGTGGGATTGGCGACGAACTTGCCGTCGACGCGGCCGACGCGCACCGCGCCGACCGGGCCGGCCCACGGGATGTCGGAGACGCACAGCGCCGCCGAGGCGCCGTTGATGCAGAGCATGTCGGGATCGTTTTCACCGTCGGCGCTCATGAGCATGGCGATGATCTGCGTGTCGTAGAGGTAGCCCTTGGGGAAGAGCGGGCGCAGCGGGCGATCGGTCATCCGGCAGGTGAGAATTTCCTTCTCGGTCGGACGGCCCTCGCGCTTGAAGTAGCCGCCGGGGAAGCGGCCGACCGCGCTGGACTTCTCGCGGTAGTCGACGGTGAGCGGGAACCAGTCCTGGCCCTCTTTGATCGTGGTCGCGGAGACCGCGCTGACGAGGAGGATGGTGTCGCCGCAGCGGACGGTGACGGCACCGTCGGCGAGCTTCGCGAGCTTGCCGGTTTCGATGACGATGGAGGTTTCGCCCACGTGGGCGGTGGCTTGATGGATCATTTTGTCTGACTGAAGCCACACGTTCGCGGAACGCGGCTCAGACTGACCGACTCCATCTTTAGGTTTCAACGCTGGGGCCGGGAAAGGGACAGCGCTGAAACCTACGGATGAAGTATTCGGTCAGAGGGAACGGCGCGGGGGCGCCGTGTGGTCGTTTGTTTTGGTTTTCTTGTTTGGTTCGTTCCGAAAGCGCAACGGGGCCAATCGTGGCCCCGTTGCGTGAAATGGGATGGCTACTTGCGCAGGTTGAGCTTCGCGAGAATCGCCTTGTAGCGGTCGTTCGCCGTGCGCTGCAGGTAGTCGAGCAGGCTGCGGCGGCGGGCGACGAGCATGAGCAGGCCGCGGCGGGACGCGTGGTCCTTGACGTGCGACTTGAGATGCTCGGTCAGGTGGGCGATCCGCTCGGTGAGGAGCGCGATCTGGACGTCGGCGCTGCCGGTGTCCTTGTCGTGAAGCTGGAGGCCTTTGACGTTTTCGGAGGTAACTTTGACTTCGGAAGCAGGAGTAGTATTCGGTGGACATGTTTTCGGCTTGGTGGAATCGCCGGCTTGCGCCGGAAATCCCGCAATGGCACGCGACAGCCTATCGCGGCCAGGATTTTCGGTTTTTACTCTGTTGTTTCTGGCTGCCCCGCATGGATTCGAACCATGAAAAACGGTTCCAAAGACCGCTGTGTTACCATTACACCACAGGGCAAACTGAGCGCGGAAGGTAGCCGAGAATGGCCGCTTCGCAAGGGAATGGTCGCATGGGAGGGTCGACAGTCGAGGGTCGAGAGCCAGGGCGACGGCCAGACGACGCTTTCGAATCGCCGGGTGGCATCCAGAGGTTCAGCATCGCGGGATGCGATGCGGATCATCGGTTTCATGGGTTGGCTCGCTTTGGCGTCTGCCTGCTTGGTGAGTCCGCATCTATGGCGGGAGCCCAGGTGATCAACGGCCTGCCGATGTCGCAGGCCGCGTTGGTCGGTCGCTTCGCTCAAGGCCCGATCGATTTGCCCGTGCAGGTCGGGCCGGTGGAATTCGCGTCGACCTTCAGCTCGGGCAACCCGTCGGCGTGGCCGGCGGAAATCCAGGCGCGCGAGTTTTTCGCCAATGGCGGGACGTCGCTCTACGTCGTGCGGGTTTCCGACGCGATGCCGCTGGCCGATGCGTTGGTCGGGCAGGCCGCGGGCTTCACCGGAATCCGGGCCCTCGACTCCCTTGAGCGATCTGCGGTTGTTGATCGCGCCGGAATTGAGCCTGCTTTCGTCGACGGATTTCGCCACCGCGCTGGCCGGCTTCCGCGCGTTCGTCGAGCCGCGGCGCATTTTCCTGATCCTCGATCCGCCGCCGACGGCGACGGATGTGACTTCGATGATCGCGTGGGCGCAGACCGCGGTGCCGCTCGATGCGGCATTTTGCGCGGTCTATTTTCCGTCGCTGCTGGTCCAGATCGACGGCGTCCCGCTGACCGTGACGCCGTGCGGCGCGATGGCCGCCATCTGCGGGAAGGCCGATGCGGCGACGGGAATCTGGCAGGCGCCATCGGGGACCAATTTTCCGCTGGCCGCCAGTGGTGTGTCCGTTGCGGTCACCACGACCCAGTCAAATCTGCTCGCGGGCGAAAACATCAATCCGATTCGGCAGTTCACGACCATCATTCCGTTTGGCGCGCGCACCTTGGACCGAAATGACTTCGAAAACCGCTATCTCCCGGTGGTGCGCACGCGCGGCTGGATTGCGTCGTCGATCGAGCGCGGCCTGGCGTTCGCCGCGCTGGCGGATGACGCGGATCCGCTGTGGTCGCCAAATCACGAATTCGGTCGGCGCCTTCCTGCACGGTCTTTGGATTCAGGGAGCCCTTTTTGGCAGCACGCCGAAGCACGCCTATTTCGTGCATTGCGACGCGACGACGAATTCAGCGGCGGACATCGCGGCGCATCGCGTGAACGTGCTCTACGGCGCCGCCTACCTGACGCCGGACGAGTTTTATCTCGATGAATTGAGCGCCCAGACGTTCGACAGCGCGCGGACGCCGCGATCCCGGCGCTGCAGGCGCACAACTTCGGCGGCAACCTGCAGCTCGCGTTCCCGACGGAAGCGGGCTTCGACTACACGCTCGAGTCCTCCGCCGATCTGGCGACTGCGCCGTGGCTGGGCGTGTTGACGATCACCGGCGACGGCGCGTGGCACAGCGCGGTCGCGCCGATCATGCCGGGAAATCTATTCCAGCGTTTGCGCATCGCGCCGACCGGCGGCGGCATGTCGCGGGGAATTCGACCGAAGCGCGACCCGTCTCCGCTGATTGGATCGAATCGATCGCGTCGATGGGCTTGGTGGAACGCAACATCCGGGCGCGCTGGCGGATCGATCACGCAGGTTTGGGACGACCGGGGACGGTCGTCCCTACCCATTTTGCCAACGCGCCCGGAGTTCGCGTTCCACCTGCTTAGCCATCAATACGAAATATTCGCCCAGGGGCTGGTGGCGGTGGCGGCGGAGCCGATGGGGCCGACGTCGTTGCCGCCGACGATGCCGCCGTACGCGTTGGTGCCGCCGCGCACGGAATTGCGGATGATGAGATTGCCGCCGCCGACAGCGCTGGCCGCAATGCCGCGATCGCCGCCCAGAGACGGAGTTTCCCTCCACCCGGCAGGCGTCTCCGGTGAGCAGGATGTTCGACTGCGTGCCGGCCGCGAGGCCGTTGCTGTCGCAGAAGATTGTCGATGATCTGCCCGCCGACATTGGACTCGATGCCGTTGAGCGTATTGGGGCGCAGGTGGCACGCCGCGGACCGTGTAGCCGAAGCGCGCGGTGATGCCGTTGGCGGTGTTGTTGTTCACGACGCAACCCTGCAGGCTGCAGCCATCGACGACCACGATGCCCGCACCGGTGTTGTTGTTGGCCGTGCACGCGGTCAGGACGCATTCGCTGCCTGGCGTTGATGCCCTCCGGCCGAGTTGTTGTTGGCCACGCAAGCCTGCAGGTTACACCCGTTGCCCACGTTGATGCCCGCGCCCGTGTTGGAGATCGACGTGCAGTTGGAGATCAGGCTGTTGCTGGTGCTGATGCCGTCGCCCGTGTTGGAGGTGGAAGTGCAGTTCACGACCGTGGAATTGCCGCCGGGAGCGATGCCATCGTTCGCATTGCCGGACGCGGTGCAATCGGTCAGCGTGCAGCTGCCCTTGGTGCTGTAGCCCTGACCCTGGTTGCTGTAGGAGGAGCAGCCGGAAATCCTGGAAAACGAGCCGGTCGCGATGCCGGCGGCGCCGACGCTCGAGCCAGTGTTGGAGAAGACCGTGCAGTTGGTGACGGTTGAGCCCGCGCCGGCGCCGATGCCGTAGACGCCCGCGTTATTCGTTGCATTGCAATTGATAATGGTGGCATTCGAGCCGCCATAGATGCCGTAGCTCAGGTTCCCATTCGCGAGGATCGCCTCGATCCGGCAATTCCTCACGTTCAGCATGGTTACACCCGCCTGGCCCCAGTTGCGGACGGAGCCGTTGAAGACCGCGATGTCCACCTGGCCCACGATCGGAGCGTTCACGGCGGTGAGCGAACCGGCCACGCCCAGCATCTCAAAACCATTCAGATCGAGCGTGACTCCATTGGCGGTGATCCGGATGCCGTCCTTGGCGCTGACACCCGTAACGTTGCCAGTCAGGTAGTACGAACCGGGCTGCGAGATGATGAAAAGGCTGGTGGCATCGCCGGGCGTGTTGGTGGCGTTGATGGCGATGCGCGGCTCGACCTGATCGAGCGTCTTCATCGTCGGCGTCGGCGCGCCGGGTGGCGTGAGCGCTCCCTGCGGGTATAGGGACAAGGAAGAAGGAACAAGGAGGAAAGGCGACGCAGCGCAGCGTGGCGGCGAAGGCAAAAGGGCGCGGGAATGCATGGCAAATGGGGAACCCCGTCTTGTAGCGGGAGGCGGGTCCGCAAGGCGAGCGCAAAGCGCGGCGTGAAGGGGCTTGATCAGGCGGAACGCGACCTCCGGGCGCGTTGGCGATCGGTAGGGACGTTTCGCCGAAACGTCCCGAACTTTCGGACGGGAAGCCGCTCGAGGCGATAACTCAAATTCCAGTGCGGGATCTCACTCGTCTGCTGGATCGAACGCACAGATTTGGGACGACCGGGGACGGTCGTCCCTACCCAACGCGCCCGGAGGCCGCGTTCCGCCGGCCCGTCGACTGGGCAGGTCAATCCGAGAAATTCGCCCAGGGACTGGTGCCGGCGGGAATTACACCCGCCGTTGTCAAAGTCGGTCCGGATTGGCTCGTACTACCGTCGTAAACAAAGGGAACACCGGTCAAGCTTCGGAATTGATTACGAATGATCACCGCATCGCCGCTGGCAGCTCCCGCTACTGACGCATCGATACCGGTATCGCAGTTGCCGATCGTGTTTCCATCAATCACGTTTCCAATTCCGTTGGCCCTGATGCCATTGAGGGCAAAGCTAATATTGCAGCCGGTGATGCGTTGACGCGACGTCACGGAAATACCGTCTTGGCCACAGCTCCGGAAAACGGAGTCGGCAATGCTTCCGGAGGTGGTGGACGTCTTGAACAATCCGTACGCCAGGCCCGAACCCGCATTGGAAACCGTGCTGACCGAACAGTCGCGCACGTTCGTCAAGGTGCCGATGCTGGGGGCGCCGATGCCGCAGACGGCAGCGCTGGTGGAACCGCCCACCGAAGTGATGTTGCACCCGATGATGACATCGGCCCCAATGCCTGTGACGGCGCCAGCTGAGGCGGCCTGACTCAAGGATTCCACTTGCGAGTAGGAAACTACATTCCCCGTGATGCCGAAGACTGGTCCGCTTGTGCCGCCCTTGACCACTGAAACCCGGCAACTCGAAATCGTTTCCCCCGTAATGCCCGTGGCGCCAGCCGACGACGCCAACTGGCCGATGGTCTCCACATCGCAACCGGTGACGACTTTTGCGCTGATTCCGAGCGCAGTGCCAGTGGTGGCAGTCCCGCCGACAAGATTCACCGAGCAGGTCGAAACACTGCGGGCCGAGATGCCGGTGGCGCTTCCCGCATCGCTGGCCCCAAAGCCGATGGAGGTGACGCGGCAGCCCGAAACCGAGGTGAGGCCGGAAATTCCAGTGCTGTTGATCGCCCCTCCGACCGTTGATACCGAGCAGTTCGTCACAACGCTCGCGCTGATGCCGATCGCGCCCAGACCGGAACTCGCGATGGAGTTGACCGTGCACGAAACCACCGTGCGGGCGATGATCCCGGTCAAGGTCTGCGGGTCCGAGCAACCCGACACGACGATCCCTCCACCAGGCCGGAAGTGCTCGACACCGAGATGCCGCTCCCGCCGATGGAGGTCAAATCGCAATCGCGCACGCGGGTACCCTCGCCCGTGATGTCGATGCCGGTCCCATTGACGATGCCGGTCACGCTGATGTTCTCGATGCGGGCGTTGGTTGTCGAGCCGGTGGTGTTAATCCCGCCGGTGTCAAAGGCATCGATCGAACCGTGGCGCACCGCGATCTGTTTGCGGGAGCCGCGAATCTCCACGCCCCGCGTGGCGCCGGCCACGCCGATGAGCGCGTGACCGCCCAGATTGAGCGTGACATGGTCCGCGTTGATCGCGATGGCCGCCATGCCCGAGACGCCATTGATGTTGCCGGTTAGGTAATACGATCCCGGCTGCGTGATCAGGAATTGCGAGGTCGCGTCGCCCGCGAGCGTTTGCACCGCGATGCGCGGCTCCACCTGGGTGAGCGTCTTCATGGTCGGCGCGGGCGCGCCGGGGGGAGTCAGAGTTCCCTGCGGGAACAAGGAACAAGGAAGAAGGAACAAGGAGGAAACGGTGAGGAGCGCGGCACGGCGGCGATGGCGGAAGGGGGCATTCATGGCGAATGGGGAACCCTGTCTTTTAGAGGGCCGCGGGCCCGCTTAGCGAGAAGAAAGGGCGGACGGGCATGCGCGTGACCAGGTGGAACGCGACCTTCGGGCGCGTTGCGTTTTGGTAGGGACGTTTCGCCGAAATGTCCCAAACAGTTCAATGGGACACCGCTCGCGGCGATGATTCAGAATCTTACGGGAACTCCTGACGCCTGTCGGATCGCCCGCGCAGATTTGGGACGACCGGGGACGGTCGTCCCTACCCATTTTGCCAACGCGCGCGGCGGGCGCGTTCCCGCGCCGACCGCGCGGCGCTCAGTAGCGTGAAATTCGCGTTCGGGTCGGTGGAACCCGGCGCGGTGCCGCCGGAATTGCCCGTGACAGTCGACGCGGAAGTCGCGCTGACCACGAGAATGACATTGCCCGCGAAGACGTCCCAGTTGTTCGTGGTGTTTCCCGAGCAGGTGTTCCGCACGATGATGTTGCCGGCCCCGAAGACGTGGATGCCGCGATCGGCGCCGACGCAATTGTTGCCCTCAATCCGCGTGTCACTGCCGGAGACGTGGACGCCGGCGCCATCGCCCGCGCCAAAGCCGTTGTTCGAGCAGGTGTTGCCCGAAATCACGCACGCATTTCCTGCGAGGATGCCGTCGCGGGTATTCTGACGGACCGTGCAGTCCGCGACCGTACATCCGCTGGTGGCCACGATGCCGTGGACGGAATTTCCGTACGACGTACAGGCAGACACCGTGGCGCCGGTAGCGACGCTGATCCCGCTGCCTTCGTTGAAACTCGAGGAGCAATTTGCCACCGTGGAAGCGTCGGCGGCGTTAAGTCCGGCGCCGTCGTTGCCCTGGGCCGAGCAGCCGCGGAGCGTGGAACCGATGTTTGCCACGATGCCGTCGCCTTGATTTTGGGTCGACGTGCAATCAGAAAGCGTGCAGGTCGCGCCGGCGGTAATTCCATTGAGCGTATTGTAGGCGGCGGTGCAGTGGGACAGCGCGGTGCTGTTGCCGGTGGCGATGCCATTGCCCTGGTTGCTGGTGGCGCTCACGTTAGTGACGCGGCAGCTGTCCGACGAGATGCCTGAGATTGACGCCGTCACCGCCCCAGCCGCGGACCGAGCCATTGATCACCGCGAGATTCGTTGAAGGAGCCGGCGTTGACGCCCGTGAGCGTGCCGGGACTGCCGCGCAGTTCAAAGCCGCTGAGGTCGAGCGTGACGCCAGAGGCACTGATGGCGATCCCATGCATGCCGGCGACGCCGTTGATATTGCCGGTGAGGTAGTAGGACCCGGGCTGGGAAATGATGAAAAGGTTGCCGGCATCGCCCGGGGTGTTGGCGGCGTTGATGGCGATGCGCGGCTCGACCTCGGTGAGCGATTTCATGGTCGGCGCGGGCGCACCGGGGGGAGCGAGAGGTCCCTGCGGGAACAAGGAACAAGGAAGAACGAACAGGGAGGAAAGGCTGATCAACACGGCCGGCGGTGCAGTCGGGAGGGCATAGGCATGGGAAAGAGAGGAACCCCGCAGGGTAGCGATCCCGAATTGTCTCTGGCCAGCCAATTCGTTAAGACAGCTTAAGTATTCTGCCCTTCCTCCCGCGCCGGGAATCGCGCGGCCCGCGCCGGCTTATTCCGGGTCGAAGCGGAGCCGATAGAACCGGTGGCCCGCCGTGATGCCCACCGCGATCTCCTCGTAATGGTACCCTGTCGGTGCGATCAAATCATCCCGCCGATCGATGCTGATCCCGAACGCATGGACCCAGGTCGTGAGGTCCGTGCTGCTTTGCACGATCGGGACCACGTGGCGGTCCACGTTGGCGCGCAGCCAACGCAGCGTCATGGTGTTGCCGGATCTCGAGAGGCTGAACGGGTGCGAGGTTTCGGCCACGTTCGGATCGCGCCCGAGGTACGCCTCGATCGCATTGGGTATTCCGTCGCGATCCGGGTCCGCCGCGAAGCCCCAGACGGACCATTGCAGGCCGGGCAGTGACCGATCGAGCGCGGTGAAATTCAGGTCGCGCCAGCTATCGTAGGCCGCGCTGAATTGCGCATATAAGTTATAGTCATCGGACGGCCAGGCGCCGGCGAGGGAAAGGAGGGTTATCCGCGAGGTCATCTGCGTAAAGAAATCGCCGGAAGTGTCGTCGAGAGGGCTCCGGCGATTGGCGACATACGCCCAGGAAACGCCGTTGGTCCCCGTGGAGAGATAACCCACAGAGCCATCCATGGATCCATTGTGGCTCCAGGCGGTCACCGGACTCCCATGACTGTACCACCCAAGTCCGTATCGATCCGGGTTCATGCCCGCCCCGTTGCCGAAAGGGTATTCGGGGGCATGTGACGGCGTGCGCATGGCGCTCATGCTGGAGCCCAACAGGAGGTCGGTGAAGGTGGAATCGTCGTCCATCCGCCGGGCAAAGAGCAGCATGTCCATCGGCTTCGCGATCCAGGCCGTGCTGCCGTCCATCCGCCGGCGGATCAATCAGATACGGTCCGTCGTCTTCCACATCGGGGTAATAAGTCACCTCCCGGGTCTGCCGATCCGCCTTCCGCCGATTTCCCACCGCCATGTCGGTCACGCCGCAGGGCGCCAGGATTTGGTTCTTCACGTAATTTTCGTACGTCTGCCCGCTCAGCACTTCGACAATCCTCGCCGCCGTCACGAAGTTGATGTTCGTGTATTTCGCGTAGTCGCCGGGGGACATGTAGGAAGTTTGTTGATAGGCGTCGAGCTGATAGTCGATGGCCGGTCCGTTGTCGCTGCCCCACGATGGTTCGGCGTCGTACCAAAGCTTTCCATCGGTGACCCAGCTTGAGGTCATGGTCAGCAGGTGGCGCACGCGGATGGCCTGCTGCGGCGTCGTATAGTTATTGTGGCCGTAGGTGGTGCCCAGCAACGCTCCGCTTCCAAAGACAAAACTCTCCAGCGTGCCGGGATAGCGCTCGAGCGCGTGCAGCACCGCGACGGCGGTGAATGGCTTGGAGACACTGGCCATCCGAAAACGGTGCAACGGGCCCACGATTTCTCCGGTGGAGGTGTTCGCAAAACCAAAGCCCGACGCGTAAATCAAACGGCCATTGCGCGTGATGGCGAGGCTCAGGCCCGGGGTGGAATTGGTCGCCATGTAGTCGCGGACCTCGCTGGCGATCGCATCCGTCCAATTCGCCGCCAGCCCGTGATCATGCTGCCAGACCGTATTCCAATGCGGCGTGTTGCCGAATTCATAGGTGTGCAGGAAGGCCGGGCGATTGCCGGTGTAATGCGCGTTGTTGTTGGCCGCGTCGAAGTTCGTGGAGTTCAGGCCGGCGATCGACGACCAGGCCGGGCCGGAGAGTTTTTTGAACATCGCCGTGAAGCGCTCCGTGCCGGACACGGTGTATCCGCTCACGCTCGTGAGGCGCCAGCCGCTCGAGGCGGGATGCGCGTCGAAGTCGGCCTGGTACTGCGCCGCGGTCCGGCTGTAAACCACGTCGGTGATGATGGTCGCGATGGGAGAGTAATTCCACCAGCCGGCATGCACGGGAGAGCCGTTTTCGTTGTAGGAGGAGACGCCGGCCAGTTTGTAGTCTTGGGCTTCCAGGTCGGCGTCGTCGATCTGATGCTGCGCGAGGGTTTGTCCCAGGCGGATCTGTTGCGCCGCGCCGTGGGTTCTTTTCCAGATCGCGTTGTAGCGCGCCGCGGTGCCGTAGCCGAATCCATTCAGCCAGATCAGCCGGTAGCCGGTCGACTGCCGCGCCGAGTTGGTCAGCGAGAGCGCGGCTTCCGTCAGGGCAAACGAGGCCAGCACTTCCAGGTCGTCAGTCGGTTCCACATAGAGCGCCGAGAACCGCGCCACGCCGCTGATTTCATAACCGTTCACGCAAACCGGCTGCAGGTTATAGGGTGGGCCGGTCCATTTCGCCAACTCCGCCGGCATCTGCGCCTCGGGCATTCCGGTCCTGATCACCCATCCGGTTTCCGCTTGTGCGGGTGCCACGAAGGCCAGGCAGATGACAGCGGGAAGAGCCAACTTCAGCGAAGTTTTCATGTCGTTATGCGTGTAATCCGGGGAGCTTTGGCGGTCGGTGGGTTCTGAAATCCCTGGCAAAAGCGGAACCCCTTGTTCTAGTGGGGCGCTGGCCCGCATGGCGAGAGGAAAGCGCTGTCGTGCAGCACGTGAAAGGTGGAACGCGACCTCCGGGCGCGTTGTGTCTCGGTAGTGACGTTTCGCCGAAACGCCTCACTATTTCTCGGCGTGCTTTCACTTGGCGGGCTTTGCGCTCTTGGCGCGAGGCTGTTTGCAACGACGGGAAGAGATCTCACGCCAAGAGCGCGAAGAACGCAAAGGTCTGATTGAACTGACGCAACGCGCCCGGAGTTCGCGTTCCACCTGCGCCCGCTCAGATCTAGTACGAGAAATTCGCGTTGGGATGGGTGCTGCCGGTCGAGTCGGGCGCGCTGAAGCCATTTACCGCCGCGCTCGCGGGGGCTCGCAGGTCTATGATCGGCCCAATCACGTTGTTGGCAACAATGATCCAGTCGGTCGAGGTGCTGACGCAGGTGTTCTTGATAATCACGTTGGCCAAGCCGTCCACGACGATGCCGGGACCGAAGCCGGTGCAGTTGTTGCCCTCAATGCGGTTGTGATTGCTCGTAACGTGGATGCCGGCGCCGCTGGAACCGAATCCATTGAAGCGACAAACGTTGTCGCGGATTAGACTGCCGTTACTGGCTTTGATTCCGTCGAGGAAGTTGTTAGAGACGGTGCAGTTCGAGATCGTGCAGCCTTCGGTAGCCGAAATACCGTGCAAGGGGTTGAAGTATACCGAGCAGCCGGTGACCACGCAGCCCTTGCTGGCGGTGATGCCTCCGTTTGTGTTAGACGCCACGGAGCAGTTCGAGATCGTGCAGCCTTCGGCGGCCGAAATGCCGTGCACGGGGTTGGAGGATGCAGAACAGCCGCTGACCACGCTGCCCTGGCCGGCGGTGATGCCGCCCGCGGAGTTCTGGCGGGCCGCGCAATTGGTCAAAGTGCACGACACCGCCGCAAAAATGCCCGTCCCTGTATTGGAACTGGCAGTACAATTCCTCAAGGAACTTCCTGGGCCGGCATAAATCCCGATATTCCCGTTGTTGGACCCCGTGCAATTTGAAACATTGCAATCCGCGCCCGCGGCAATGCCCGTTCCAGAATTATCATTGGCTTTGCATCCGTCGATTTGCCATCCGTCACCGGATCTCATTCCAAGATTCGTACAGTCGGTGATCGCAATCTGCTGGAGGGTTCCGCCGCGCGTCCCATCCGCGTCGATGCCTGTCGAAAATCCCGTCACGGAACCATTTTTGACGACACAATTTCGCAACAAACTATCGATGGCGATGCCGACGCCGACGATGCCGGCAAGACGCGAAATTCGAAAACCATTGAGATCGATGGTCACGCCGCTCGCGGTCACATGGATGCCATTCGTGCTGTCCGCCACCAGATTGCCGGTGAGATAGTAGCTGCCGGCCGAACTGATGACGAAGGCATAGGTGCCATCGCCCGGAGTGTTGGTGTTGTTGATGGCGACGCGCGGCTCGATCTGATCGAGCGTTTTCATCGTCGGCGCGGGGGCGCCGGGGGGAGTCAGCGTTCCCTGCGGGTACAAGGAACAAGGAAGAAGGAACAGAGAACAAACCGCGAGGAAGGCCGCGCGGATCGGAATGGGGGCAAGGAGCTTCATGACAAAAGGGGAACCCTGCCTTTTAGCGTATCACGGGCTTCCAAGGCGAGCGCAAAGTCCTGTGCGATGGCGCTCGACGAGGTGGAACGCGACCTCCGGGCGCGTTGCGGTTTGGTAGGGACGTTTCGCCGAAACGCCCCACTTTCCCTCGGCGTGCCTTCTCTTAGCGGGCTTTGCGCTCTTGGCGCGAGGCTGTTGGCAACGACGGGATGAGATCTCGCGCCAAGAGCGCGAAGTACGCAAAGGTCTGATTGAACTAACGCAACGCGCAGAGTTGGGACGACCGGGGACGGTCGTCCCTACCCATCTGCTCCCGCTTTGCGGGACGCCCGGAGGTCGCGTTCCGCCTCGCGAAGATATCCGCGCGGTCACTCGACCGGCGAATCTCGCCGCGCGGCCGCACGCCCGCGCCCAGCGCGAAAATCCGATTCCGCAGCAAATTTTTATTGAGACTTCGTCGCGCAAAAAATCGCGCGAAAAAGCAAAATTTGATCGCGATGACATTGACGTTCGGCGCGGGACCGACACTATTAGATTTCCTAATCCACGCGGCTTGCCTTCATAACGCGGCGAAAATTTCTTCGGAAATAGTCGTTGTCGGCGGAAATCTCACCTGCTGAAATGCGACGGCGGCGCGATTAGACGAGATCGCGCATTTCCCGTTCAAATTTTCCGGCCATGGCAAACATCTTCCCGAAGTGGACCAACAAATTGCCGATCCAGATTCTGGTCGGAGGATCGGTGGTTTTTGTCTCGCTCATCGCGGGGATGACCTACTACTTCACGCCGAAGTACACGCGGGTGGGCTACCAGCCGGTCCAGCCGGTGAATTTCAGCCATTCGATCCACGCGGATCAGCTCGGGCTCGACTGCCGGTACTGCCACAGCCAGGTGGAAAACGGCGCGCATTCGAACCTGCCGACCACGCAGACGTGCATGAATTGCCACGGCACGATCAAGGCGACCAGCCCGCTGCTCGCGCCGGTGCGCGACAGCTACAAATCCGGCCAGCCGATCGCCTGGGTGCGCATCCACGAGGCGCCCGATTACGTCTATTTCAATCACTCCGCGCACGTCAATCGCGGCATCAGCTGCGTGGAATGCCACGGCAAGATCAACGAGATGCCGGTGGTCTGGCATCATCGAATCGCAGAGCATGGACTGGTGCCTGACCTGCCATCGCGCGCCGGAGGAAAAATTGCGCCCGCTCAACCAGATCACGAACCTGAACTGGAAGCCGGAGGACGAGCCGCCCGGGCCCGACGGCAAGCCGCGCACGCGCCGCCAGATCGGCGAGGAACTCAAGGTCGCGTGGAACGTCAATCCGCCCGGTCACCTGCGCCGGCTGCCATCGCTGAAGCCGCATGAATGCTTGATCCGCGCCGGATTCACCGACTCTCCCCACTTTCCCTCCTCCGAAGATGAAGCACGTTTTCCAGCACCCGCCCGAGACCCCGAGCCCGACCGGTCGCAAGTACTGGCGCTCGCTGGATGAGCTGAACGACACGCCGGAATTTCGCGGCTGGCTGGCGCGGGAATTTCCCGCCGGGATCGAGGAGCTGGAGATGGACGGGCTTTCGCGCCGCAGCTTTTTGCAGTTGATGGGCGGCTCGCTCGCGCTGGCGGGTTTTGGCCTGAGCGGCTGCCGCCGGCCCGAGGCGGTGCTGGTGCCGTTTGCGAAGTCGGCCGAGTGGACCATCCCCGGCAACAACCTGCTTTATGCGACCTCGATGCCGCGGCGCAACGGCGCGCTGCCGCTCATCGTCACGACGACCGACGGCCGCCCGATCAAGAACGAGGGCAATCCGCTGCATCCCGTCAGCAACGGCGGCACGGACACCTACGCGCAGGCCTCGATCCTCGAGCTTTACGATCCCGAGCGCTCGCAGACCTTCCTGCTCGACGGCAAGATGTCGGACGCCGGGTCATTTGCCGATTGGATCACGACCTTGCGCGCGGAGGCGAAGGCCGACGGCGGCGCGAGCCTCGCGATCCTGACGGGCGAATCGATGTCGCCCTCGCGCGAGCGACTGCGCGCCGAGCTGCAGCAGCAGTTTCCGAAAATGACGTGGTGCGTCTACGAGCCGCTCTCGAACGACAACGAGCGCGAGGCGACCAAGGCCGCGTTCGGCTCGGCCGCGATGAAGGTGACGCCGAAGTTCGGCCAGGCCGACATCATCCTTTCGCTCGACAGCGATTTTCTGTGCATCGAGGAAGGCGGCCTCGCGGCGACGCGCGATTTTTCGAACCGGCGCCGCGTGGCGGCGTCGACCGATGCGATGAACCGGCTGTACGCGGTGGAGAATCGCTACACCATCACCGGCGGCATGGCGGATCATCGCCTGCGCTGCCCGGCCAGCCAGATTGGCGCGGTCGCCGTCGCGCTGGCGAAGGCCGTGGCCGACGCGACCGGCAGCGGGCCGCTCACGGAAATGTTGAGCACCGTGCCGGCGACCGAGGTGCAGAAGCTGGAGAAGAGCCTGCCGTGGATCACGGAAGCGGCGAAGGATCTGGTGGCCCATCCCGGCAAGAGCCTCGTCGTGGTCGGCGCCAACCAGCCCGGCTGGGTGCACGCGCTCGGCTTCGCCATCAACGGCGCGCTCGGGAGTTTCGGCGCGACGCTCACGGCGATCGCGACGGCCGCCCCGGTGGGCGTTTCCCTCGCCGCGCTCGCCGAGAAGATGAAGGCCGGCGCGGTGAAAACGCTTTTCGTGGTCGGCGGCAATCCCGTCTACAACGCGCCGACCGATCTGAACTGGCCGGAGTTGCAGAAGAAGGTCGCCACCGTCGTGCGCCTCGGGCTTGTTCGAGGACGAAACCTCGGTCGGCGCGAAATGGCATGTCCCGGCCGCGCATTATCTCGAGAGCTGGGGCGACGATCGTTCCTCCGACGGCACCTACGTCGCGGTGCAGCCGATGATCCTGCCGCTGCTACGGCGGCGTGTCGGAGCTCGACCTGCTGGCCGCGCTGGCCGGCCGCGAGAAGGTGGACGGCCCGCAAATCGTCCAGGAAACCTTCAAGACGATCGCCAGGAATGTCTCCGACGAGGCGATGGCCTGGAACACTTTCCTGCGCGAGGGCTTCCTCGCCGAACAGCGCCGCGCCCGAGGCCAACGCGACTTTCAACGCGGGCGCCGCCAAGGCGTATTTGCAGTCGAATTTCAAGTCGGCTCCCGTCCCGACGGCCGACGCGTGGGAAGTCGTGCTCACCCCCGATTACTGCGTCTGGGACGGCCGCTACACCAACAACGGCTGGCTGCAGGAGCTGCCCGATCCGGTGACCAAGCTGACCTGGGACAACGCCGCGTTGATGAATCCGGCGATGGCGACGAAGCTCGGTCTGGCCTGGAAGGAAGAGGAGATTCGCGACGGCCAGGGCCCCGGTCTCGAGGGCAACTGGATCGAAATCGCGGTGGGTGACCGCAAGCTGAAGGTCGCGGTGCTGATCGATCCGGGTCATGTCGACCATTCCATCAGCCTGAGCCTTGGCTACGGTCGCGAAGTGGTCGGCCGCGTCGGCAAGTACACGGGGGTCAACGCCTACCCGCTGCGTTCGAGCGCGGCGCCGTATTTTGTGAGCGGCGCGAAGGTGACCAAGCTGCCGGAGGCGCCCTACGTTTTCTCGACCACGCAGCAGCATTACAATATGGAAGGCCGCGCGCTGGTGCGCGAGTTGCCGCTGGAGACCTATCGCGAGCACCCGGGCTTCGGCGAGGACGGCCGGAGCTTCGTGCAGAAGTTCGGCATGGACGCGCACATCCCGCCCAACGCGACGATCTACCAGCATCCGCCGCTCGACGCCCAGCAGCAGTGGGGCATGGCGATCGATCTCAACACCTGCATCGGGCTGCAGCGCCTGCGTGGTGGCCTGCCAGAGCGAGAACAACATTCCGATCGTCGGGCGCGAGCAGGTCCGCCGCGGCCGCGTGATGCACTGGATCCGGATGGACCGCTATTATTCCTCGGCCACGCCGGAGGACGAGGATCCGCAGGTGATGATGCAGCCGGTGGCCTGCCAGCATTGCGAGACCGCGCCGTGCGAAACGGTCTGCCCGGTGAACGCGACCGTGCACAACGAGGAGGGCCTCAACGTGATGGCCTACAACCGCTGCATCGGCACGCGCTACTGCGCGAACAACTGCCCGTACAAGGTGCGCCGCTTCAATTATTTCGACTACAACAAGCGCCCGCTCGACAAGCTGCGGCTGGGGCCCGCTCGCCAAGAAGGGCATGGCCGAGACGCTCAAGCTCTCGAAGAATCCGAACGTCACGGTCCGCATGCGCGGCGTGATGGAGAAGTGCACCTTCTGCGTGCAGCGCATCGAGGAGGCCAAGATCGGCCAGCTGCGCGTCGCGCGCGATTCCGACAACACCAAGGTGCCGACGAACCAGATCAAGACCGCCTGCCAGCAGGTCTGTCCGGCGGAGGCCATCGTGTTCGGCGACATCAAGGATCCGAACAGCACGGTGTCGAAGCTGAAGAAGCGCGATCTGAACTACACGATGCTCGACTACCTCAACATCCAGCCGCGCCCCAGCTACCTCGCGCGCCTGCGCAATCCGAATCCGAAGATGCCCGGCGCCGCCGCCGTGGGCATGAGCACGCTCAAGGACGCGCACGGCCACGCCGAGCCCGCCCATCATTGATTCCGCGCCGCCTGCCTCCCGAATTTAACCCCTGCGACTGAATATGGCCGACACCGCAACCGAGACCGCGACGCCCGCCGCGCAATTTGATCCGGAGATGGTCCGGCAGGTGACCAAGCAGCCGCTGGTCGGCAATCACCGCGACTTCCATTGGATCACGGAAAAGGTGTCGGGCATCGTCGAGAGAAGACGCCGGGCTGGTGGTGGGCGGCGTTTGTCCCGTCGTTCCTGCTGATGTGCGGCTGCATCTTCGGCTTCGCCTACCTGATCGCCACCGGCGTCGGCGTCTGGGGCCAGAACGCGCCGGTCATGTGGGCCTGGGACATCACCAACTTCGTGTTCTGGATCGGTATCGGTCACGCCGGCACGCTGATTTCGGCGATTCTTGTTTCTGACGCGCCAGAAGTGGCGCACGTCGATCAACCGCGCGGCGGAGGCGATGACGATCTTCGCGGTCATGTGCGCCGGCCTCTTCCCGGCCTTCCACGTCGGCCGCGTCTGGATGGCCTGGTTCCTCGTGCCGGTGCCGCAACGCGAACGCGATCTGGCAGAACTTCCGCAGTCGCCGCTGCTCTGGGACGTGTTCGCGGTCTCGACCTACTTCACCGTGTCGGTGCTCTTCTGGTATCGTCGGCCTGATTCCCGACCTGGCGACGCATGCGCGACCGCGCGGCAAGCCGGCATGAAGAAATTCGCTCTACGGCATGTTCGCGCTCGGCTGGCGCGGCGGCAACCGCCAGTGGAGCAATTACGAGAAGGCCTACCTCATCCTGGCCGGCATCTCGCACCCCGCTGGTGCTCTCGGTGCACACCATCGTGTCCTTCGACTTCGCCACGTCGATCGTCCCCGGCTGGCACACCACGATCTTCCCGCCCTACTTCGTGGCGGGCGCCATCTTCGGCGGCTTCGCCATGGTGCTCACGCTCATGCTGCCCGCGCGGCACATGCTACGGCCTGCAGGATCTGGTCACCATGCGGCACATCGACAAGATGGCGAAGATCATCCTGCTGACCGGATCGATCGTCGGCTACGCCTACATCATGGAGTTCTTCATCGCGTGGTACAGCCAGAACCCGTTTGAGCAGTGGGCGTTCTTGCGCAACCGCATCGCGTCGCCGCTCACGCACTTCTTCGTGGTGCTCTTCAACCAGCAGGGCAGCGCCTTCGACGTGCCGAACGCGCCGTTTTGGTGGGCCTATTTCTTCATGATGACCTGCAACGTCATCTCGCCGCAGGTGTTCTGGTTCCGCTGGTGCCGGCAAAACCTGTATGTGGTTTTCGCCGTCTGCATGTTCGTCAACGCCGGCATGTGGTTCGAGCGCTTCGTCATCATCGTGACCTCGATCGCGAACGACTTCCTGCCGGGCAGCTGGGGCATGTACTCGCCGACCTGGGTCGACAACATTGACCTTTGCCGGAAGCTTCGGGCTTTTCCTGACGCTCTTCCTGCTCTTCTGCCGCTTCCTGCCGATGATCGCGATGTCGGAGGTGAAGGGCGTCATCCCCGAGGCGGATCCGCATTACCATCCGGAGGGGCATCACGTCTCCGAGGACGAACCGACCGTGGTGATGGGCGAAGGCGTCCGCCAGACCACGCCCAACCCGAGCCCCGGTCACTGATCTCGCACCCGTACGATCATGAGCGACACCCTCACCGCCCCGAATCCCGCCGCCGCGGCGGCGCCGCAGACTTTCGGCCTCGCCGCCGAGTTTCCGAGCGCGGCCGCGCTTTTTCACGCGGCCGAGAAATGCCGCGATCAAGGCTTCAAGAAATGGGATGTGCACTCGCCCTTCCCGATTCACGGCATGGACGAGGCCATGGGCCTGGGAAATTCCAAGGTCAGCCTGATCGCGCTTGCCGCCGCCTGCACCGGCACCGTGCTGGCCGTGATGCTGGAGTTCATTCCGTCGCTCTGGCTCTACCCGCTGATCGTGCACGGCAAGCCGCTGAATTTTTTCACCGTGCCCGCCTTTTTCCCGGTCATCTTCGAATTCACCGTGCTCTGCTGCGCCTTCGGCTGCCTTTTCGGCATGCTCGCGCTCAACCGGCTGCCGCGCTGGCACCACCCGCTCTTCAACTGGGATCGCTTCTCGAAATTCAGCGACGACGGATTCTTCCTCTCGATCGAGGCCGATGACCCCAAGTTCCAGGAAACCCGCACGCGCGAATTTCTCGAGGGCCTCGGCGCCAAGAACATCACGCTGATTCACGAGTGATCCGACCCTCCTCGTCTCCATGAAATATTTCTTCCTCATCTTCGCCGCGCTGGTGCTGACGATCGTGCTGATCGCGGGGCCGCGCGATCACCGGTCGACCAACCGGCCGTTCGAGTTCTTCCCGGACATGGATCACCAGCCGAAGGTGAAGGCGCAGACCGAGAGCAAGTTTTTCGCCGACGGCAGCGGGCCGCGCGCGGCCGTGCCGGGGACGGTGCCGCTGGGCTGGGAGATTCCCGCCAAGAACGCCGCGGGCAAGGCGGACCTGCAGCAGGTGGCCAATGGCTACAGCGCCGCGCCGGATTATTTCAACACCGGCAAGATGGGCGACCGCTGGGGCGACGGCCTGCCGGTGCCCGTGACCGCGGCGCTGATGAAGCGCGGGCAGGAGAAGTACGCCATCAACTGCCAGATCTGCCACGGGGCGAGCGGCGCCGGCAACGGCATCACCTCGAAGTATGGCTGGGTCGGCATCGCGAATTATCACGACCAGCGCATCGTCGAGATGGCCGACGGCGAGCTTTTCAACACCATCACGAACGGCAAGAACACGATGCTCGGCTACGGCGGCAACATCACGGTGGCCGACCGCTGGGCCATCGTCGCCTACATCCGCGCGCTGCAGAAGGCGCAAACGGGCCGCTTGGCCGACCTGACGCCCGAACAGCAGGCCAAACTCAAGTAATCACCTCCCGATTTCACGCCCCGCATGAGCGCCGTCGCCACCACTTCCGCATCCAAGTCACCGAAGGTCGAAACCTTCCAGGCCAACAATCTTGGTCCGGTCTTCTTCAGCCTGATGGTCTTCGGCGGCCTCTCCCTGCTGGCGTTCGTCATCGCGGCCCTGTTCGCGAGCGATCCGCACGCCAAGCGGCAGATCCTCTTCTCGCTGCTCTTTGGCTATTCGTATTTCTTCACCATTTCCGCGGGGTTCCTGTTTTGGGTGCTCGTGCATCATGCGACCGACGCGGAGTGGTCGGTGGTGGTGCGGCGGATTCTGGAAACGGGCGCGCAGTCGTTCAAGTACGGCTGGGTCTTTTTCCTGCCGCTGCTCTATTTCGCGCCGCGCGTCTGGGCCTGGCTGGACGTCAAAGTGGGGGTGGATCCGCTGCTCGATCCGAAGCGCGGGATGTTGAACTACCCGTTCTGGGCGATCCGCTGGGCGCTGATTGTCGGCGGCTTCGCGCTCATCGGGCACTTCATGCGCAAGTGGTCCACCGCCCAGGACAAGGACGGCAACCCGAAATACACCGTCTGGATGCGCAAGCTGGCCTTCGGCGGCATTCCGTTCTTCGCCATCGGCCTGACCTTCGGCGCGATCGACTGGCTGATGAGCCTCGACTACTACTGGTTCTCCACCATGTGGGGCGTGTACATCTTTGCGGGCTCGGCCTGGTCGGCGATGGCGGCGCTCATCGTCATCACGGTGACGCTGCGCAAGGCCGGTTATCTCGAGGGGCTCGTCACGCCGGAGCATTACCAGATCATGGGCAAGCTGCTGCTGGCCTTCACGATTTTCTGGGCCTACATCGGCTTCGGCCAGTACTTCCTCATCTGGTACGCGAACATTCCGGAGGAGACCTCGTATTTTCTGCGGCGCAACGCCATGCGCTGGAACTGGCTGAGCACCGGCCTCGTCGTGCTGCACTTCTTCGTCCCGTTCCTTCTCCTGCTGAGCCAGTCGCTCAAGCGCAACCCGAACTACCTGCGCGGCGTCGCCATCTACTGCCTCGTGATTCACGCGCTCGACCACTACATCATCGTGATGCCGGCCATCCATTTCAAGGACGTGTCCTTCCACCTCCTCGACCTGGCGGCGCCGGTGATGATCGGCTGCACGCTGGTGTTTTTCTTCCTCAAGAACCTGACGAAGTTTCCGCTCTATCCGCTCCGCGATCCGCGGTTGAAACAGTCGATCAACCTCAAGAACTAGTCGCGCATGTCCGCTTCCGAAGCCGCTCATCCCGCCGCCCCCGCCCGCAAGCCGTCCATGTTTTGGACGGTGGTCTGGGGCTACATCATGCTGACGATTTTCATCGTCTTCGTGATGTTCTTCATCGGCCGTCCCGCCATCGCCTTTGAAAGCGCCGCGGTCATCCGCGAGAAGGAGCGGATCAAGATTCGCGAGGAGGTGCTGGCCGCCGCGAAAAAGGAAATGAACGAGGGGCCCGCGTGGATCAGCAAGGAGAAGGGCACCATTCATCTGCCGATCAACGACGCCATGGCGCTGACCATCGAGCGGCTGAAGATCAAGAAGCCCCGCGCGGCGAACCCCATCGAAACGCCGGCGGCTGCCCCGGCGGCGCCCGCTCCCGCGGCTGCCCCGGCCACGCCTGCCGCCCCCACGCCCGCTGCGCCAAAATAGACTCCCAATTTTTTCCGACCCATGAGCTACACGTATCTTTTCATCGCCGGCGCCATCGCGGCCGCGAGCGTGTTTGCGATCCTCGCGTTCTACTGGGCGGCCAAGCACGGCCACCTCCAGAACGTGGAGAGCGGTGCGAAGATCATCTTCGACGAGGGCGAGCCCATCGGGAAGCCCACCGACTCCTTTCCGGGCTACGTGACCGGCACCACCACCAAGGCCAACGCCCCACGCTGATTTTCCTTCTCCCTTTTCGCATCGCTTATGAGCCCCGCCCTCGCTGACGCCCCGTCCAAACCCAGTCTTCTCGATTCCATCTCGCCGTCGAGCGTGGAGCCGGTGGAGGACAAGGCCGAGCGCGTGGAAATCGATCGCGCCATGCGCGGACCGGTCCTGCTGTTCTTCGGCTCCTCCATCGCCTGGCTGCTCGTCGGCTCGCTCTTCGCGCTGCTCGCGTCCGTGAAATTCAATCTGCCGGGCTTCCTGGCGGATTACGGCCCGATGACCTTCGGCCGCGTGCGCCCGGCGCACTTGAACGCGGTCGCCTACGGCTGGGGCGCGCAGGTGGGCATCGGCGTGGGCCTTTGGCTGATGGCCCGGCTCTGCCGCGTGGCGGTCCGCCACGGCGGCATCCTCTACGTCGCGTGGGCGCTCTACAATTTCGGCATTCTGCTCGGCATCGTCGGCATCCTCGCTGGCGCGAGCACCTCGGTGGAGTGGCTGGAATTTCCGCGCTGGGCGACAATCGTCGTCTTCACCGGATTCGCGCTGATTGCCATCTGGTCGATCATCATGTTCCGCTTCCGCAAGCCGGGGCATGTCTATGTCTCGCAATGGTACATCCTCGCGGGATTTTTCTGGTTCCCCTGGCTCTACGCGACGGCGAACCTGATCATCTTCTATCTTCCGGTGCAGGCGGCGGTGCAGGGACCGGTGAACTGGTGGTACGGGCACAACGCCCTCGGCCTTTTCTTCACCCCGATCGGCCTGGCCTCGGCCTATTACATGATCCCCAAGGTCATCGGCCGGCCGGTGCACAGCTACTATCTTTCCATCCTCGGTTTCTGGTCGCTGGCGTTCTTCTACAGCTGGAACGGCATGCACCACCTGATCGGCGGCCCGTTCCCGGCCTGGCTGATCAGCGCGAGCATCGTGGCGAGCTTCATGATGGTCGTCCCGGTGGTCACCACGGGCATCAATCATCATTTCACGATGAAGGGCCACTTCGGCGCGTTGCGCTGGAGCCCGACGCTGCGCTTCACGGTCTTCGGCGCGATGTGCTACACGCTCTCGAGCCTGCAGGGCAGCAGCATGGCGATCCGGTCGTGGAACCAGATCACGCATTTCACGCATTACACCATCGGCCACGCCCACCTCGGCCTGTACGGCTTCTTTAGCATGGTGATGTTCGGCGCGGTCTACTACATCGTGCCGCGCCTGGTGCAGTGGGAATGGCCGTCGGCCAAGCTGATCCGCTGGCATTTCTGGCTGAGCGCCGTCGGCATCGCCATCATGTTCTGCGCGCTGAGCGTGGGCGGGCTGATCCAGGGCTTCGCGCTCAACGATCCGGCCATTCCGTTCCTCGCGAGCACCGAATACACCCTGGCCTTCCTTTGGCTGCGGAGCATCTCGGGCCTGATGATGACCGGCGGGCACATCGCCTTTGCCGCGTCCTTTGCGCTGATTTTGTTGAAGGCCGGTTCGCACCGCCAAAGTCCCACCCTGCTCGCCACGCCCGACGAGTCCGCCGCCTGAACCACGCGTTGCCGCCCGCCCTTTTTTCGACATGAACCGAATGCCGCTGCTTCTCATCGGGATCTTCCTGACCTTCCTGACGTCGTGGATCGGTCTGGTGGCGATGCCGTTTCTCCAGATTGGCCGTTACAAGCCCGAGGTCGACGAAGTGACCAAGGAATCGTTGCCGCCGGCGTTCTCGGGCGAGGCCGATCAGGGCGCGGTGGTCTACGCCGCCAACGGCTGCATCTATTGCCACAGCCAGCAGGTGCGTCCGCTCGAGGCGGGCTCCGATCTCGAGCGCGGCTGGGGCGCCCGCCGCACGGTGGCGCGCGACTACATGTACGACAAGATCGCCTATTTCGGCACCATGCGGACGGGTCCGGATCTTTCCAACATCGGCGCGCGCCAGCCGAGCCTGGAATGGCATTACCAGCACCTCTACCAGCCGCAGGTCATCTCGCCCGGATCGATCATGCCGCCGTTCCGTTTTCTGTTCGTGAAGCGCCGCATCATCGGCCAGCCCTCGAATGACGCGATCAAATTGCTGCCGCCCGATCAGCCCGAGGCCGGCTGGGAGGTCGTCCCGACCGCGGAGGCGCGCTCGCTGGTGCAATATCTCACGTCGCTCAAACGCAGCAGCTATCCGCTGCCGGAAGCACCCGAAGAAACTCCCGCCAAATGAGTCAGCCCAACGAACCGACGCCTAATCCGGCTGCCACGCCGTCGATTCCGAATCCTCACGTCATCGAGGAGCGGTTTCGCGAGTCGGAACTGAGCGCGGACATCGACCTGCGCAAGATGCACGGGGCGATCATGCGCGAAATGTCGGATCCGCGCGACGGCTCCGAGCCGATCCCGTTGTGGATGCTGGCGGCGATCACCGCGCTGACCATTTATTGCGGCGTATACCTGGGCTTCTTCAGCGGCGGATTCCGCGGCGATGTCTTCAACTTCACGCCGGACTTCGGCCCGCGCACGAATGTCCCCACCGGTCCGCCCGATCCGAAGGTGCTGGGCAAGAAAGTCTTCACCGCGAATTGCGTGGCCTGTCACCAAAGCACCGGCCTCGGCCAGGCGGGTCAATTCCCGCCGCTGGTTGGTTCCGAATGGGTCGTCGGCGATGCGCCGAACCGCAACATCGCCATCCTGCTGCACGGCATCCAGGGACCGATCAAGGTGAACGGCGTGGCCTATAACGGCGCCATGCCCGCGTGGGAGCAGCTCGGCGACGAGAAGCTGGCCGCGGTGCTCACCTACGTCCGCTCCGAGTGGGGCAACAACGCGCCGCCCATCTCCAAGGAGGCGGTGGCCGCCATCCGCGAAAAGACCAAGGCCCAGCAGGGCACGCCGTGGACCGAGGCGCAGTTGCTCGCGATGCCGCCCGACGTTTCCATCCTCCAGCTTGGCGCCATCTCGGGCGGCGCGGCTGCCCCCGCCCCCGCCCCTGGTGCACCGCCCGCTCCGCCGCCCAAATAGCGATCGCCTCCGCACTCATTTTCCGAAAATTCCTCCGATGAAACGTCCGTCCCGCCTCGCCTGGTTGGTCCTCGCGTGCTTGTTCCTCACCGCGTTTGCGCCCTCCGCCTCGGCCCAGTTGCGCGAAACCGGCCTTTGGTGGCTGCCCCCGGTCGTGACCAAGGGCGGCGAAAGGATCGACTTCATCTTCTACATCATTTTCTGGCTGACCTTTGTCGTCTTCGTCGTGGTGCAGTCGGTCTTCCTCTGGTTCATCGTGAAGTACCGCCGCAAGCGCGGCGTGCCCGCGGTCTACAGCCACGGCAACAACCGGCTCGAGATCATCTGGACCACCGCGCCGGCGCTGATCTTCATCGTGCTGGGCGTCTACAGCAATCACATCTGGAAGACCGAGCTGCGCGCGCCCGCGCCGGCGGATTCCATCCGGATCGACATCGTCGCCTATCAGTTTGGCTGGCACATCCGCAACCCCGGCCGCGACGGCATCCTCGGCGCCTCCAGCTCGGAATTGCAGGGCAAGGACAACTGGTTCGGCCTGAAGGAAGGCGACAAGGACGGCATCGACGATTACCAGAGCGAGAACGTGCTCACCGTTCCGGTCGGCCGGAACGTGAACGTCATCCTCAGCTCGCTCGACGTGATTCATTCGTTCTACGTGCCCGTCTTCCGCATGTACCAGGACGCGGTGCCGGGGCGGCACATCGACTGGGTGTGGTTTGAGGCGACGCAGACCGGCACGTTCGATCTGGCGTGCAGCCAGCTCTGCGGCTCGGGGCATTACAACATGAAGGCCACCGTGAACATCGTGAGCCAGGCCGACTACGACAAGCTGGTGGCCGAGAAGAGCAAGGCCGCCGCGCTGCAAAAGTTGCAGAAGAACGCCGCCTCCCTGCCGCCGCCTCCCGCCGACGCGCCCGCCGCCGCCGTCGCCGCCAAGTAAAAAGACTTCCTTCGTACCCAAACTTCCTCACTCCCGATGCAAACGCTCGCCACCCCTCATCCCGCCGTGCACGCCGAGGCCCATGGGCACCACGACGATCATCATCAGCAGAGTTTCTTCCGGCACTACATCTGGTCGCACGATCACAAGATGATCGCCAAGCAGTACCTCGTGTGCTCGCTCTTCTTCCTCATCGTGGGCGGCCTGCTCGCGCTGGGCGTGCGCTACAAGATCGCCTTCCCCGACACCGCCGTGCCGCTGCTGCAGTATCTGCTCCCGTCGTCGATGGTGGTCGACGGCGTCATCCAGCCGGGCATGTACAACATGCTGCTGACGATGCACGCGACGGTGATGGTCTTTTTCGTCGTCATGCCGCTGCTGGTCGGCGTGTTTGGCAACTACCTGATTCCGCTGCAAATCGGCGCGCCGGACATGGCGTTTCCGTTTTTCAACGCGCTCTCGTTCTGGCTCTGGGCCTTTTCGGGCGGGCTGATGCTCTACAGCTTCTTCGTGCCGGGCGGCGCGGCCGCGGGCGGATGGACGAGTTACGCGCCGCTCTCCACGAACGCGGTCTACAACGGCACGCAGATGGGCCAGAGCCTGTGGGGCCTCGCCATCTTCATCAACGGCCTGGCCTCGATCGCCGGCGCCGCCAATTACATCACGACGGTCGTGAACATGCGCTGCCCGGGCATGACCATGTTCCGCATGCCGCTGGCCGTCTGGTCGCTCTTCATCACCTCGATCCTCCTGCTGCTGGCCATTCCCGTGCTCGGCGCGGCGGCCGCGCTGCTCTTCATGGACCTGAACATGGGGACGCATTTCTTCGCCGGGACCGATGGCGGCGATCCGCTGCTCTGGCAGCACCTGTTCTGGTTCTTCGGCCACCCCGAGGTTTACATCCTGATGCTGCCCGCCATGGGGCTGGTCTCCGAGATGATGCCGGTCTTCGCGCGCAAGCCGATCTTCGGCTACCGCGCGATGGTTTACGCGATGGCCGCGATCGGCTTCCTCGGCTTCATCGTCTGGGGCCACCACATGTTCGTCAGCGGCATGAGCCTGACGCTCTCGGCCGCGTTTTCGCTTTCGACCATGGTCATCGCCGTGCCCTCGGCCATCAAGACCTTCAACTGGCTGGGCACGGTCTGGAAGGGGTCGCTGCGCTTCGACACGCCGATGCTCTTCGCGCTGGCCTTCGTCTCGATGTTCGTGATCGGCGGCCTGAGCGGCATCTTCATGGCCTCCACGCCGGTCGATCTCTTCGTGCACCACACCTACTTCATCGTCGCGCACATCCACTACGTGCTCTTCGGCGGATCGATCTTCGGCATTTTCGGCGCGCTCTATTTCTGGTTCCCGAAAATGTTCGGCCGGATGATGAACGAGACCTGGGGCAAGATTCACTTCGTGCTCATGTTCGTCTTCTTCAACCTGACGTTCTTCCCGATGCACAACCTCGGGCTCGGCGGCATGATGCGCCGCATCGCGGACCCGACGCAGTACGAGCACCTCAAGGCGCTCCAGCCGATCAACATCTTCGTCACGCTCTCGGCCATCGCCCTCGGCCTCGGCACCATTCCCTTCTTCATCAATTTCTTCTACTCGATGTTCAAGGGACCCAAGGCGCCGATCAATCCGTGGGAATCGAACACGCTCGAGTGGACGCTGCCTTCGCCGGTGACGCTGCACGGCAACTTCGAGAAGACGCCGACCGTCTACCACGGCCCGTACGAGTACAGCGTGCCCGGCATGGTCGGGGATCATCTGCCGCAGAACGTGCCGCCGACCCCCGGCGCGCGCATCGCCTCGCACTGAGCCCGGTCCGGGGCCGCGCCCGCGGTGTTGTCCACGCCTTTCGATCATGCGACCGCTCTACCGTTTCGCCTGCTTCACGGCCGGTGCGATCCTGCTGCTCATCTGCAGCGGCGGGCTGGTCACGAGCACGAATTCCGGGCTCGCCGTGCCGGACTGGCCGAATTCCTACGGCTACAACATGTTCGCCTTTCCGTGGGCGCGCTGGAGTTCCGGCGGCGTCTTTCACGAGCATTCCCACCGCCTGATTGCGTCGGGTGTCGGCTTCCTCACCATCATTCTCGCGGCCTGGCTGTGGTTCGCCGAATCGCGCCGCTGGCTGAAGATCCTCGGCCTGATCGCGCTCGCCGCCGTCATCGTGCAGGGCGTGCTCGGCGGGCTGCGGGTGATCGCGCTGAAGGATGAAATCGGCATCTTCCACGCGGGCCTCGCGCAGGCTTTCCTCTGCCTGGTGTGCTTCATCGCCTTCGCCCTTTCGCGCGGCTGGGATCGACTCGGCGCGATCGCGCTGCTCGACGCGGCGGCGCGCAACCGGCTGCGCTCGCTCGCCGTGCTGGTCACCGCGCTGATCTTCGGACAGTTGATGCTCGGCGCGACCATGCGGCACGCGCACGCCGAGCTTTCGATTCGCGATTTCCCGCTCGCCTACGGGCAGATTCTGCCGCCGCTCGACGACGCGTCGCTCGCGCGGATCAACGCGGAGCGGCTCGATGCGTTGCATCTGCCGCCCACCACCAAGGCGCAGATTCTCCTGCAGATGCTGCACCGCTTCGGCGCGCTGCTTGTCGCGATCGGCGTCGGGCGCCGTGGCGTGGATGGCGCTGGCGGAACGCCACGCTGCCCGTTTCCATTCGGCGCGCCGCGCTGCTCTGGCCGGTGCTGATTGCCGGACAGATCGTGCTCGGGATGTATGCGATTTGGACGCAAAAGGCGGCCGATGTGGCCACCGCGCACGTGGCGGTCGGCGCGCTGTCGCTGGTCACCGGCGTGATGCTGGTCGCCATGCTCAGCCGGCTGGGCGCCGCCGCGCCATTGCTCGCTCGCCAAGCCCAGGCGAGTGCGCGAAGAGTGGAGGTCGCCGCATGAAAACCTCGGTCGCCGCCCCCATTCTCGATCGTCCGTCCGCGGATCATCCCGGCTTGCTGGACGCAGCCGGTCGCGCGTCGGATCGCGCGGGGCAGCACAGTTTTCTTTCCGACCTCGGCGAGCTGGTCAAGCTGCGCCTCTCGATGCTGGTGGTGGCGACGACGCTGGCCGGTTTTTACGCGGGCTGGCAGGGTCCGCTCGACGTGGCGCTGCTCCTGCATGCGCTGATCGGCACGGCCCTGGCCGCGGCCGGCGCCTCCGCGCTGAATCAGGTCTGGGAGCGCGAGTACGACGCGCTCATGCGCCGCACGCGCGAGCGCCCGATTCCCGCCGGCCGCATGTCGGTGGAGACGGCGCTGCTGCTCGGCGTGGGCTGCGCGCTGGGCGGCCTGCTTTATCTCGCGATTTTCACGAACCTGCTCGCCGCCATGCTCGCGGCCGTCACGGTCGCCATTTACGTCTTCGCCTACACGCCGCTCAAGCGCATGACCACGCTCAACACCCTGGTCGGCGCGGTGCCCGGCGCGATCCCGCCGATGATCGGCTGGGCCGTCGCCACCGACGGCATCAACTACGGCGCGTGGCTGCTCTTCGCGCTGATGTTCCTCTGGCAGATGCCGCATTTCCTGGCCATCGCGTGGATGTATCGCGACGACTACGCGCAGGCCGGCTACATCATGCTGCCCGGCCGCGATCCGGACGGCTTCGCCACCGGCCGGCAGTGCATCAACTACGCGCTCATCACCTGGGTTGTCGGCCTGCTGCCGACCGTGGTGGGCCTGGCGACCGCCGGCTATTTTGTCAGCGCGTTCGTGCTCGGGCTGCTCTTCACGGTCGCGGCGGTGCGCTTTCAATTGGATCCGAGCCGGCAGCGCGCGCGCCAGCTTTTCCTCGCGTCGATCCTCTATCTGCCGCTCATCCTGGCCAGCCTCGCGATTTTCAAACGCCAATGAACCGGCCCTTCATCACACCCGCAAATGCGCCGCGCCAACCTGCGGCTGCTGATCATCATGATCATCTTCGCGGTGGCGCTGTCGACCACCGTCCTGATCTGGATGTTCAAGATCCATCCATATTGATTGACCCGCCGACGCGATTCCCTAAGTCTATTTGCGAACCCAAAAACATGAGCGCCACCGCCACCGCCGACCTCGCCCACAAGGGCCTGCATCCCGTTGCTCCGCACAAGATCGTCCGCTTCGGGATGTTCACTTTTCTCGCGTCGGAGGTGATGCTCTTCGCCGGCCTGATCGGCGGCTACATCGTCCTGCGGAAGAGCCTCGGGCCGAATTTCGTGCCGCCGGGCGCGCCGCCGCTGCCGATCCAGCAGACGGTCGATCGCCAGCGTTTTCCTGATCAGCAGCAGCTTCACCTGCATCTGGGGTGAGAAGCGCGCCGTCAAGGGCAAGCGCGCGAGCTGGCCGCTGTTCATCACCATCCTGCTCGGCGCCATCTTCCTCGCGAACCAGGCCTACGAATGGTATCACCTGCATCACGAGGGACTCTGGTTCAACACCTTACGGCACCTACGCCTCGACCTTCTTCACCATCACCGGATTCCACGGCTTCCACGTCTTCGTCGGGCTGATCCTGCTCACCATCACGTGGTGTCTTTCCGTCAGCCGGAAAATTCGACGGGCACAACATCAACTTTTTCGACTGCGTCGCGCTGTACTGGCACTTCGTCGACATCGTCTGGATCGTGGTGTTCATCATTCTTTACATTCCGTTCATCGTTCCGTTTCTGACGACCTAGAAGCTGTCATGAATGTAGGCCACGATGTACCGGTGGCCGCGCCGGGTGGACGCGGGAAGGCGCCGGTGAACCGGACGCTGCAGGCGATCCTCTGGGCCGCGGTGGTGGTGGTGATCGTCGCGACTGATCGCGGCGTTCGCGCGCCAGCAATGGAACCGCGCCATGGTGCGCGGCGCGGTCACGCTCGAGCGCTTCAACGCGCTGCCCGAGTTCGAGCTGACCCAGCAGTCCGGCAAGCCGTTCGGCACCAAGGACTTGAAGGGCAAGATCTGGCTGGCGGATTTCTTCTTCACCACCTGCCCGGGTCCGTGCCCGATCATGAGCGGCAAGCTGGCCGAGGTGCAGGAGGCGCTGCAGAAGACGAACGACGTGAAGCTGGTTTCGTTCACGGTCTGGCCCGATTTCGACACGCCGACGGTCCTGACCAACTACGCCAAGCGCTTCAACGCCAACCCGGAGAAATGGTTTTTCCTGACGGGCAACAAGAAGACCATCTACGATCTCGGGCTGAAGGGCTTCATGCTCGGCATCACCGACCGCGAGACCGGGCGCGAGATCCTGAAGGAGGGCGAGTTCATCCACAGCACGAAGATTGCGCTGGTCGATCGCCGTGGCGTCGTGCGGGGCTACTACGACAGCGCCAATCCCGAGGCCGTGCAGAAAATCCTCGTCGATGTCGGAAACCTTTTGCGCGAACAGCCCGGTTCGTGATTAATTTCCCGACGGGCATTTCTTCCGATGAAAAACTTCCGCCGCCTGCTGAGCTTCGCGATCCTGGCCCTGCCGATGGCGTGGCCGTCGATCGTGATGGCCTGCGAGGGCTGCAAGTCCACGGCGCAGGCGGGCGGGACGCCCAATGCGATTGGCCAGGCGTTCGGCCTGAGCGTGTATTTCATGCTGGCCGTGCCGATGGTGATCGTGGCGATCCTGGTGCGCGGAATCGTGCGCCGCTGCCGCGAAATGGATCGCGAGCACGCGCATCTCTTCGCCCCGGAAGTGCCGGCGCGCGCGACGGAAAACATCGAGGGACTGGGCGCGCCGATTCCCGTGCGTTGATTCGCCCGCGACCTCGCGGCGCGGCGCGCCAGCGCGATGCGGGGCGACGTCGCCGGATTTATTATGCAGCTCGAGGATTTTCCCGCGGTGAACGCATCGCTGAACGCGGCCAGCACCGTGTTGATCGCCGCGGGCTGGATGTTCATTCGCCGCGAGCGGAAGGGACCGCACATCACATGCATGATCGGCGCGCTGGTGACGTCGACCGCGTTCCTCACGTGCTACCTCATCTATCATTTCAACGTGCACAGCATCCGCTTCACCGCGGGCGGCGCCGTGAAGTGGATCTACTACGTCATCCTGCTCACGCACGTCGTGCTGGCGGTGGTCGTGCTGCCGATGGTCGATCATGACCGTCGTGCCCGCGCTGCGCCAGCGCTTCGAACGCCACCGCCGCCTGGGCCGCTGGACGATGCCGGTCTGGCTCTATGTCTCCGTGACCGGGGTCATCGTCTACCTGATGCTTTATAAGTGGTTCCCGTCTGACGAGTTGAAGACGCGATTCAAGCCCAAAATGGCGGAAAACCAAGCCCAGAGCCCTCGATCCTAGGACGTGCGGCAAGACCGGCGGCTGCGGGGAAACGCATCGTCGAAGCCGAATTTGTCGATTCGAGCAGGGCGAGCTGGCAGCGGGCAATAACGCGTCTTTCTCGCGGTTAATCGTTGGGAACTGGGCAGTTCCAACCGCGCTGCGCGGATGGATGCCTTCGTCCCGCCTGGAAGCTCTGAAGCGGCCCCCATACGACCCCGATCCGCGCGAATTCGTTCAAAAAAACTTCAAAAATGTGACATTCCAGTGAGAAAAGAGCTTGTAACGGCTCTGAGTCCGACTAAAAACTTACGGCTCGCAGTAAATTCTTAACCCAAAAAACACTACAACAAAGGAATCTGAGATGAAATTCAATCTCCCCAAGGTCGGAATCCTTGCTGCTGTCAGCGTCATGGCTGGCGGCATCGGTTCGGCGAACGCCGCTGACCCGTACGACAAGGCCCTCGAGGCCCGCGTCGCCGCTCTCGAACGCGAACTCAACGTCATGCAGGGCGACGAGAAGGGCAAGTCGATCAAGCCCGCCGACGTTCCCACCTTCCTCCGGGCCAAGGGCTCGGGCGTGAAGGAACTGACGATCAGCGGCGATCTTCGCCTCCGCTATCAGTACCAGACTTTCGAGCCGCAGGCTCCGCCCCCGGGCACCTTCGGCTATCCCGCCGCCAGCACGACGCGGCGACCGCAACCAGCAGTCCTCGCGTCCGACCCGTTACCGCCTGCGCGTGAACTTCGAGTACGTGATGAGCGACAACATGTTCCTCGGGTTCTCGTTTGCCAGCGGTGACAACTTCGGCAACGACGGCACCACGGCGACGGCCCCGAACGGCTTCGGCAAGCACCAGGTCTTCATCGACAAGGCTTACCTCGGCTGGAACGTGGTCCCGAAGACCTTCACCATCATCGGTGGTATCCAGGAACTTGCCGCTCTATGTGGTGGATGACTTCATCTACGACAAGACGGACCTCCGCGTGACCGGTCTGACGGAAAAGTTCACGACGGACCTGACGCCCTCGGCCAAGCTGGAGTTGATCGCCGGTCAGTACATCTTCGCGGACAACGTGGAGAACAATCAGGGCAACACCGGCAATCGCGACGTGTTCTGGTTTGTGGGCCAGGCGATCTTCACCTTCAACTTCGGGTCGTCGACCCCGGCGCCCGCCCCGTACGATCCCAAGTCCACCAAGCCCCGGCCGCCGCCCCCGGCGTCCACGTATGCCTGGAACTTCAAGATCGGGCCGACGTTCTCGATCTACGCCACGGGCGTGGCGAATGGCAACGGCACCGCCGTGGCCGCCAATGGTTTCCCCAACGGCAACACCGTGGGTGTCGGCTCCAACTCGCCGGGCTTCGTCTCGCCTGTCTATGTGAACCAGTTCTGGGCGAAACGCAGGCCCTCGGCAAGCACACGACGGACAACCTCGCGATCTTCAGCGTGCCGATGGAGGCCAACTTCAAGATAGGTGGTTTCGCCCTCAAGCCGTACGCCGAGTTTGGCTATAACTTCCAGGGCAACGAGCGCGCCACCGACACGCTGGGCGTTCGCGCCACCAGCTTCGCGGACAAGGCCGCCCTCGTCGCCGGTATTCGCTTCGGCGAACTCGAGCAAGAAGGGCAGCTGGTCCATCTCGGCGGACTACCGCCAGATTGGTATCGCCGCCATCGACCCGAACCTGAACGATCCGAACTGGGGTCTGAGCCAGCTGAACTTCCGCGGCATGAAGCTCTCGGCGGGCTATCGCTTCACCAACTGGCTGACCGGCAACATCAACTACTACGCCGGTTACAACATCCGCAGCAACCTCCGCAGCTCGGTGGTGAGCTTCGCCCGGCCGGCCGGCAGCGCCGGCGTCGACTCCCGCCATCTGGAACAGAACCCTGGCACGGGCGCGACCATCACCAATGGCGTGAACGGTACGCTGGGCTTCAATACGCCGATTGTGAATCTCCCGATCGCGAATCAAAACGCGAACCAGATGATTCAGGTCGAGTTGAACGCCTCGTTCTAATTCGGACCGCAGTCAGTTCTTCAAGGCCCCGCGCGGAAACGCGCGGGGCTTTTTTTGTCGGTCGCGCCACACGCTGCCAGGTCACTTGGAGGGCGGTGGCTGGCCACCGCTTTGCGGAGACGCGATCGGCATCGCAGTGCTTTGTCGTTCGATTCGCGGATGACGACGGCATTCTGGACCCGGCCGCGCTGAGACCGGGTCGATCTTGTTGTCATCCCGAGCGAAGTCGAGGGACCTCAAGCTGCCTTCTGGCTCGCGAGACGCTGGCCAGGTTGCCAGCGCATCGAGCCGAAGGCCGCAGCAATAGGTCCTTCGACTCATCCCGCGTCGCGAGACTCGCTCAGGAAGACAACAGGCGCCGGCCTTCAAGCGAGGCCGGCTCCACAGTGCGCGGCGATTCAATCGTCACTCCGCATTCGCGCGACGTTACGATCTTCAACTTGCCGAAGTTCGAACTTCCTTCGAATTTCGAATTTCGCACTTCGAGTTTCCCGGCGCCCGAGGCGCCGGGCCCACTATCCCTTGATTTCCAGCCGCTGGCTGATCAGCGCGAGGATGTAGCAAATCACAAAATAGATCAGCGCCACCACGAAGAGCGTCTCGAGCACGATCGGCTTGCCCTGCGGTCTGTCCGTAGTACTCGTAAAGCTGCCGGCCGGCGGCGGTGAGTTCCTGCAGCGCGATGATCGAGGCGAGCGACGTGTCCTTCACCAGCGTGATGAGCTGGCTGACGATCGACGGCACCATCCGGCGGAGGGCCTGCGGCAGGATGATGTACATGACCGTGTGAAACGGTTTGAGCCCGAGCGCGTAGGCGGCCTCGAGCTGGCCCTTTTCGACCGAGAGGATGCCGGCGCGGAAGATTTCGGCCATGACCGCGCTGGTGTAGAGCGAAAGACCGATGATGGCGAACCAGGGCGAGGGCAGCTTGATGCCGACCTTCGGGAAGACGATGAAGACGTAGAAAATGATCAAATAGGACGGCAGCGCCCGCATGAACTCGATGTAGCCGGCGGAAGATGTCTTGATCAGGTTGTTGTTGGACAGCCGGCCCAGCGCGAGGAAGAACCCGATCACGGTGCTGATCACCACGGAGAACACCGCGACAAAGAGGGTGACCTGCAGGCCCTTCCAAAGGAATTCCCACGTGGTCAGCGCGCCGAACGGCGACCAGTTGCCGAACCGCGCGGCGGGGATGACGAGAAAATAGACCAGCAGCGCCAGGATCAGCCAGCCCGCCGCATTGAACATCCGCGCGAATGTGAAGATCGGCGCCGGATGCCGCGCCGGGAGGGCGTGGTGTTCTTCGGGCGAAAGGGCGGCGGAAGACATGGCGGGAGCTTCTCCGTTCAGATCTGGGCGCCCTGCAACCGCAGCGTTTTCGCGCGCAGCGGATTGTATTTCTTCTCCAGCCAGTGGACGAACCAGCCCATCGGCAGGGTGAGCATGAGGTAAAAGACCACGACAGCCGTGAAGACCTCAAACGTCGCGAACGTGCGGTTGTTCACGTAGTCCGCCTGGAACATCAGGTCGCCGACGCCGATCGATGAAAGCAGCGCGGAGTTCTTGAGCATCGCGCTGTAGAGATTGCCCAGCGGCGGCAGCACAAGGCGGATGGCCTGCGGCACCACCACGAGCTGCAGCGTTTGCAGGAGCGACAGACCCAGCGAGCGCGCGGCCTCGCCCTGGCCCTTCGGAATGGCCAGCAGGCCCGAGCGAATCGCCTCAGCCACGTACGCACCCGTGTAAAGACCGAGGGCAAGCGTGCCGGAGGCAAAGGAATCGCTGACGCTGAAGCCAAAGATCGAGAACCCCAGCTTGATGCCGAGTTTCGGCAGGCCGAAGTAAAAAACCAGGACCTGCACGTACAACGGCGTGTTCCGAAAAAACTCCGTGAAGGCGGTCGCCACGATCTTCAATCCGCCGCTCGGCGTCACGCGCAGCAGCGCGACGACGAGGCCGACCACAAAGGAGACGATGGCGGCCCAGAACGATATGTTGATCGTCATCAGCATCCCCCAAAGAAAATTCGGGAGATAGTCGACCACGGCCGAGCCGAAGGCCGGCGCGGCCGTGTTCGCTTCGGCGAGCAGGATCATTTCAAATGGGTCGCGGCCGTTGTCGGAAGGCAACGCGCGACGACACGAACTTTCAGCCAGTCAGCCCCTGTGCCGGTCGTCGCGCGTGCGATAGTTTCGTCCTACTTCGGCGGCTCCATAGCCACGCCGCTGACGGGCTTGATGTTCTTGTCGTAAATGGCCTTCCAGCGACCGTCCGTCTTCATCTTGGCGAGCTCCGCATTGACGAACGCGGTCAGGTCCGGCTTGCCCTTCTTGATGCCGATGCCGTAGGGCTCGGAAGTGAACTGTCCGCCGACGAGCTCGTACTTGCCCGGAGCGGTGGCCATGAATCCGAGCAGGATGGCGTCATCCGTGGTCATGGCGTCCGCCTGGCCGTTCTTGAGCGCCTCGAAGCACTCGGAGTAGCCCTTGAAGAGCAACGGTTTGCTGGTCGGCGCTTTTTCCACCAGCGTTTTCTCGCTCGTGGATCCTTGCGCGGTAGCAACCGTCTTGCCGGCCAAGTCCGCCACGCTCCTGATCGTGCTTCCCTTCGGCACGAGCAGGGACTGGCCGGCGACATAGTAGACATCCGACATGTCGATCTGCTTCTTGCGGTCGTCGGTGATGGTCATGGTGCTGGCCACGAGGTCCACCTTGTCCTCCTGCAGGAACGGCACGCGGTTGGCGGAAATGGCCTCGACCAGTTCGACCTTGTCCTCGCTGCCGAGGAGCGACTTGGCCAGCGCGCGCGCGATGTCGGCATCGAGACCCTCGACGCGCTTGGTGATCGGGTTGTTCTGGCCGAAGAGCGGCACGTTGTATTTGACGCCGACGATCAGTTTGCCGCGGGCTTTGATGTCCGGGATGACGTTCTTGGCGACGACCGGCGCCGCGGGGGCGGCGGCCGCGGGAGCCGCGGCGGCGGGGGGCGACGCGGCGGGAGCTTGGGCGAAAAGGCTGCCGGCAGTAAGGGCGATCGCGGCAGAGGCGATCCACGGGTGGAGCTTCATGTTTGCTTGGTTGTTTTTGGTTTTTGGGGGGTTCTATCCGACGGAAACGCTGAATCGCGGCGTCCGGCGGGAGAGTGGGTTTGGTCGGTTGGCGACGACAACCGAAAAAATCAATGCTTGAGAATCTTGCTGAGGAAGTCCTTCGCGCGCTCCTCCTTCGGATGGTCGAAGAATTCCGCCGGCGTCCCGCGCTCGCAGACGATGCCGCCGTCGATGAACAGCACGCGATTGGCCACCTCGCGCGCGAACGCCATTTCGTGGGTGACGATGGCCATGGTCATGCCGGCCTGGGCGAGGCCGCGCATGACGTCGAGCACCTCGCGAATCATCTCGGGATCCAGCGCCGAGGTCGGCTCGTCGAAAAGCATGATCTTCGGATCCATCGCCAGCGAGCGGGCGATGGCCACGCGCTGCTGCTGGCCGCCCGAAAGCTGGATGGGAAAGGCGTCGGCCTTTTGCTCGATGCCGACGCGCTTGAGCAGCTTGAGGCCCTTCTCGCGCGCCGCGTCCTTGCTGATCCCGCGCACCTTCATCGGCGCGAGCATGACGTTCTGCAGCACGGAGAGATGCGGGAAGAGGTTGAACTGCTGGAAGACCATGCCGGTCTCCGCGCGAATCCGGCTCACGTTCGCGTGCGGATCGCCGAGGTTGACGCCGTCGACGATCAGGTCGCCCGCGTCGATTTTCTCGAGGTGATTGATGCAGCGCAGCATCGTGCTCTTGCCGCAGCCGGAGGGCCCGAGGATGACGATGACCTCGCCCTCCATGATCTTCTCATTGATGCCGCGCAGGATGTGCAGCTTGCCGAAATGCTTGTGCACCTCGCGGAATTCGATCAGGGGCTTTCGCCCGTTGGCAGTTTCGGCGGAGTTGCTCATAAGTGACGCGGGGCGCAGTATTCCAACCAGGCTTCCGGACTGTCACGCACAGAAGTTTGCTTTCGCCTCCAAAATCCCGTAATCCCTCGCGCGGTCCCCTCGTTGTTCAACCATGTCCGATCCCACCGGTCAACCCCCGTCGTCGGACGCCGCCGACCCGTCGGTCAAGCCGCGGCCGATTTCGTCGCGGCACTTCCGCCAGCCGGTGGAACCCGCGGAACCGACCGCGGGGCCAAAGGACGCCGGATCGGAGGAGCGCGCGGCCCGCGAAGATGAGGAACTGGAGGAATTGACGCAGAAATTCAAGGATCTGGTCGGGCGCAAGCGCGCGGCTTCGGCCGAGCCCCCGGCAGAGGAAGAGGCGAAGGTTCGCCGCCGGCCCATGCCGCGCTCCGGCAACGTCAACATGGCGGTCCTCGTCGGCGATCCCCATGCGACCGACGAGTCGCCGGCGCGCATCATGGAGGTGGAGCCGCCGAGGGTCATTCTCCCGACGGGCCTTTCCGCGCTGGCCTGGAAGCTCGGGGCGGTCGCGCTGGTCATGTTTGGCCTGGGGTATTTCGCCGCCACGCTGTTGCGGCCGGCGGCGCCGTCGACTGCGCCGACGCCGGTCGCGCCGGAACCTCCGCCAGTCTGGCGCCCGGCACAGCTCGAAATCCTGGGCCGCGCCGCGGCCGCCGATCGCGCGGGGGATCTCAAGACGGCGTCGGCGCTCTTGTCCGAAGTCGCGGCCAGCGAACCAAACCTCCCGGGCCTGGTGCGTTACCAGGCCGATTTGCTGGTCCGGCAGGGGAATTACATTGGCGCGGACACCGCCTTGCTGGCGCAGATCAACGCCGGGCGCGAGGTGGCGCCGTCGCTTTACCTGCGCGCTTTCAACGCCGCCCGGCAGCGCCATTTTGATGACGCAGCCAAGTACCTCCGGGCGTACATCGCGAATGATCCGCTTTCGGCGGATGCCTATTTTCAAATGGCGGAGTTGATGCGCCGGCAGGGCACGCTGGCCGATGCCATCGATCACGGGAAGCGCGCCCTGCTGCGGGTCCGGCCCGGCCATGGGATTTCGCCGGCCACCATCGCGCTGAAGGTCCGGCTCGCGCAGATTGAGTCGGGTCAGCTGGCCGAGGTCGAGGCGGCCCTGGCGGAGGCGCAAAAGTCATTGCCCCTGGCCGCCGAGTGGCTCTTCACCGCGGCGGCGCTCAGCCTGCAGAAGGGGGATCTGGCGGCCGCCGGCGAGTCGCTGGCCAAGGCGCGGGAGCTGATGCCGCGCGACGAATTCATCGCCTGGGTGGAGGACTATTTTTTCAAGCTGCACACGGTCAAGCCCGAGCTGGCCAGGTTCCAGCCCACCGACGAGGAACGGCAGCGCCGCCAGCGCGCCTCGTGGGAGTTCAACCTCGATCCGTAAGGCGGCCGCGGGGGAACGGGAGGCGATTCCCTGCATCTGCGGGGCGGGATCGCGGCGCATAGCTGGCAGACCCCGCGTGACAGGTGGGGTCGAAAGCTACCCTTGCTGATTCATGACCGCTGTGCTTCTCTCATTTCCGGCCTTCGACGGGCTGCGTCGGTTTATCGACGCGCTCGCCGGGCCGGTTTTCCTTTCCCCGAGCCGAACGCGCCGCGCGATGAACCTCACCAGTGACGCCCCCGCCACGGTCGGACCCGAAGTGGTCCAGCGCATCGCCACGGGCGACGCCAAGGCGTTTGCGTCCTTTTACGATGCGTTTTCCGGCGCGCTCTACTCGCTTGCCTTCAAGATTCTCGGCAGCGCGGAGGAGGCGGAGGATGTGCTCCAGACGGCCTGCCTGCGCATGTGGGATGACGCGGTGCGCTTCGACGCGCGCCGCGGCACGCCCTTCACGTGGGCCTACACCATCACGCGCTCGAAGGCGCTCGATCGCCTGCGCCTGCGCCAGCGCCGCGCGCAGTTGATGGAGTCCGGCGGCATGCAGGAAGTCGCCGCCCAGAGCCACGAGGCGCCCTCGGCCGAGGAAGAGATGGCCACCCGCGAACGCGCCGCCGCCGTGCGCTCCGCGCTGGGCTCGCTCCCGGAGGATCAACGCGAGGCCATCGAGCTCGCCTTTTTCAGCGGTCTGACCCAACAGGAAATCGCCGCCCGCCTCGGCGAGCCGCTCGGCACGATCAAGGCCCGCATCCGCCGCGGCATGATGAAGCTGAAATGCCCGCTGGCGAAATTTGTATGAATCCTCCGCTGCCACCCGAATTTGATGAGCAGACGCAGGAGCGCGCCGCGCTTCACGCGCTCGGCCTGCTCACGCCGGAGGAGGGCACGGAATTCGAGCGCGAGATGTGGATGCGCCCCGGTCTGCGCGAGCTGGTGCAGGAGATGCGCGTCGGCCTCGAGCAGGTGGCCCGCGCCGAGGCCCGCAAGGTGCCGGCGCCGGGGCTGCGCGAGACGTTGATGGAACAGGTTTCCAACCGGCCCGCCTCCAATCCGCCGATTACCTTTCCCGCCTTCGTGCCGGAAATCGCGCCTGCGCCCACGACTCCGTTCCGCCTTCCGGCCAATTTGTTCTGGGCGCCCTGGGCGGCGGCGGCGGCGTTCGCGCTGCTCGCCGCCATCTTCTTTTCCCAGCGCAATTCCGCGCGGTCGGAAGCGCGACTCACCGTGGCCAAGGCGAACGAGGCGACGAACCAGCTCGCGATTGAAAAACTGCAATCCACGAGCATGGCCCGGCGCCTGGCCGATCTCGAATCCGAAACCACCCGGCTGCGCGCGGAATCGGCGAAGCTCGCGCAAAACCAGGCCGCGTCGTGGTCCAAGCTGCGCGTCGCCTCGCTCAAGACGACGCCCTCGGCGAACCCGGCCTCGACCGCCGGCGCCATGGTGCTGTGGGACGCCGAGCAGGGCGTCGGCATGCTCAACGTGCGCAACCTTCCGCCCGCGCCCGCCGGCAAGGATTATCAATTGTGGGTGGTCGATCCCTCGCGGCCCACGCCCTACAGCGGCGGCGTCTTCAAGACGAGCGCTGACGGCTCGGCGCAGATCATTTTCAAGCCGTCGCCGTCCGGCCGGGTGAAGGCGGACAAGTTTGCCATCAGCCTCGAGCCCGAGGGCGGCCGGCCCGTCGCCGAGGGCCAGATCTTCATGATTGGCAACTAGTCGCGCTCGCGGAATTCCCGCGGGAGCACAAAGGCGAAGCGGTACTTCACTTTGACGTTGGTCCCGACGGTCATGAGCATCTCGCGAATCTGCGGGAGGCCGAACGCCAGCGTGTCGATGACGATATCGCCCGAAACATAGAGGCGGTCGTCGGCGCGCCAGCCGTTCGCGATTCCGCTGATCGGCTTGGTGACGCCGTGAAAGGTGAAGGATCCCTCGACGCGAAAGCGCGCGGGCTTTTCGGCGCTCGCTTTTTGGTAGTCGCCAGACTCGAGCCGGACGGATTCCAGGCGGAAGGTCGCATCCGGTCGCGCCGTCACCTGCAACCAGGCGTACATTTTCTGATCGCGACCCCCGTTGAACGTGGTCAACGCTGCGGTCTTGAAATTCAACCGCGCTTTTTGCACCGGCGGGACGGCTTTGGGATCGAGAGTGGCCTGGCCGGAGAGCTCCTTCGCCTCGCCCCGAAAATTGTGCAGGAAGGCCTCGCCCACAAAAGTGACGGAACTCTTCCCGGCGTCCAACGGCAGATCCTGGGCGGGTGCGGCGAGCGTCGCACCGCCCATCATCAGCGCGGCCAAGCCCGCTGAGGCAAGGCGCGCGATCCGCAGATGGAGGCTGGCGGCCATTATGGAAAATCTAACGTGGTTTCTGCGTCTCATGCAGCCACGCGAGCGCGGCGTCGCGATCGGCGAAACCGCCTTCGAGCTGGCGATTTTGCGCGGCTTCCAAAATCGCCTTGAACTCCGGGCCCGGCTTGAGCCCCAGCTGAATGAGATCGTGGCCGGTGATGAACGGCTTCGGAATCAGCGGCTCCGCCGAGAACTCCTCGCGCTTGGCCTGCAGGAATTCGTAGTTGTCGAGCATCGCGTGGCTGCCCAGGCAATCGGCGCGATGCAACTCCAGCTCGTCGCCGAAGCCCGGCCGCGCGAGAAAGCGCTTCAACTTCGCCACGCGCATGTGCTGGACGTCCTTGAAGGCCATGTGATTTCGCACCGCCTCCACCGTCGCGGCGATTTCGTCGTTCGAGAAACGCAGCCGGCGCATGATTTTTTCGGTCATCTCCGCGCCGATGTGCTCGTGACCGTTGAAACGGATGCGGCCGCCGTCGTCGGCATCGATCTTCGCGCAGGCGGGCTTGCCGATGTCGTGGAAGAGCGCGCCAAACGCGAGCGGCACCGACACCTCCTGCGCCGGCAACAGCGAAAGCACGAGCCGGGTGTGCACGAAGACGTCGCCCTCCGGATGAAACTGCGGCGGTTGCATGCAGCCCTTCAGTGCATCCAGCTCGGGCAGCACGGCCTTCATCAGTCCGCTGGCGTCGAGCAAATCCCAGCCCTTCACGCGGGTGGGCGCGGTGAAAATTTTCACCAGCTCGTCGCGGATGCGCTCCGGGCTGATGGCGTGGATTTCCGGCGCGCCGGCCTGCACCGCGGCCCAGGTCTTCGGTTCAATTTCGAAATCCAGCCACGCCGCAAAACGCACCGCGCGCAGCAGGCGCAGCCGATCCTCCGCCAGGCGCGCGGCGGGATCGCCGATGGCCCGCAGGATCCTGGCGGCGAGATCCGCGCGACCACCGACGTAGTCGATGACCTCGCCCGCGCCGTCATTCGCCAGCGGGTCGAAAAACATGCCGTTGACCGTGAAATCGCGCCGGGCGGCGTCCTCCTTGGCGTCGGTGTAGCGCACGGAGGCCGGGCGGCGGCCGTCGGTATAGGCCCCATCGGACCGGAAGCTGGCCACCTCGATGGAGTGTCCGCCCTCCATGACGATGACCACCCCGAAATGCGCCCCCACAGCCACGTGGCGGGGGAAGATGCGCTGGACGTCGTCGGGGGTGGCATTGGTGGCCACATCGTAATCCTTGGGCACCTGGCCGAGGAGCATGTCCCGGACGCAGCCGCCAGCGTAAAAGCCCTCAAAACCGGCCTCCCGCAGCCGCCGGACCAGCCCGCGGGCGGTGGCTTCCAAGGTGGGGGTCGGGGCGTTCACACCAGAAGGGTAAGCCCGACGTCAAAAAAACCAAAAAAAGCCGCCACAATTTGAACGACCCCCCTGGGCGGGGGTCTAACTCATCAGGTTAAGGTGATTCGGGTCCGCGCACGTTTGCTTCGTGAGATTCCTTGGCGTGCGCGGCCCGAATTGTTTTTTGTCGGGATGTCTCCCTCTGTGACCGGGCGTGTCACGGAAAATTCACTTTGATTGGCTGCGTGACGGGGGAACGCTCCGTGGACATGGGCGCCACCATTCTCATTGTCGACGACGAGCCGGATGTCGCCGATCTGCTGAAGTACCATTTGCACCGGGCGGGGTATCTGACCCTGACGGCGGGGACGGGGGCCAAGGCCCTGGAAATCGCGCGTCAATCGCGGCCGGAGGCCATCGTGCTCGATTTGATGCTGCCGGGCATGAGCGGCCTGGAGGTCTGTCGCGAGCTGCGCAAGAATCCCGACACCGCCTCGCTGGGCGTGCTCATGCTCACGGCCAAGGGCCAGCCCACCGAGCGGATCAACGGTCTTGAAATCGGCGCCGACGATTACGTCACCAAGCCCTTCAGCCCGAAGGAAGTGGTCCTCCGCGTGCAGGCGCTGGTCCGCCGGACGCAGGCCGCGCGCGAGGGCGGGGGCATCGTGGAAAGCGGCGACGTGCGCATCGACAAGGGCTCGTTCGAAATCACGCTGGCCGGCCAGCGGCTCGATCTGACGACCACCGAGTTCAAACTGCTCTGCCTGCTGGTGGAACGACGCGGCCGCGTGCAATCGCGCGACGTGCTGCTCAAGGACGTCTGGGGTTACGAAAACTCCATCGACACGCGCACGGTCGACACCCACATCCGCCGTTTGCGCGAAAAGCTTGGTGCCAGCGCCGATCGCATTGAGACGATGCGCGGCGAAGGTTACCGTTTCGCCGCTTAAGTTTCGATCGTGCCGTTTTGGCCGGTCGGCGGTAGATAGAGGGAATGCGGCACGCCGTGGTCGACCCATGAATTCATCTCCGGCATGGGAAATCGCGGATGTGCTGCTGATCGCGCTGCTGGCGCTGGGCATTGGCATCGCGCTTCGCTGGTGGTGGGTGCGCGTCTGGCGGCCGGGACAAGTGCTGCGGGCCGCGGTCCGTGATCTGGCGGCGGGCCGGCCGGCGGATTCCTCCGCGCTCCTGGGCGTGCAGGGGCCCTGGCAGTCGGCCGCCGGCGATCTGGCGCGGGCGGGCGATCGCATGCGCGACATGAGCAGCCAGCTCGATGACGAGACGCTGAACCTGCGAACGATTTTGGAAAGCCTGACGGAGGGCGTGCTCATCGTCGACACCGGCCAGGTCATTCATTCCGTGAACGGACCGCTCGAGCGCATGTTTGAATTAAAATCGTCGCCGCTGGGCCGCTCGGTGCTGGAGGTCTTTCGCGACGGCGAGCTGCGCGCCGCCATGGCCAAGGCGATCACCGGCGAGCCGACCATCCGCGAAATCACGCTGGAGACGCGCGGCGCCGACGGCCGCTATGCGCCGAAGCATTTTGATCTCGCGACGGTCGGTCTCCGGCCCGCGGGCGCGGCGGAGCCGGTGGGCGCCATCGCGGTGTTTCACGACATCAGCGCGCTCAAGGCGCTCGAATCCGTGCGCCGCGAATTCGTCGCGAATGTCTCGCACGAGCTGCGCACGCCGCTCTCGATCATCAACGGCTATCTCGAGACGCTGCTCGACGCCGGTGCGCTGGATGATCGATCCATGACCGTCCGCGCGCTGGAGGTGATGCAGAAACACGGCCAGCGTCTGAATTTGCTGGTCGAGGATCTGCTGACCATCGCCACGTTCGAGCACGGTCGCGCCGGCCTCAGCTTTTCGCCGGTCGCGCTGGCCGGCTGCCTGCGCAAGGTGGTGGAGCGGCTCGACCCCGCCATCGCCGAAAGGCGCGCGCGGGTGGAAATCGCGATCGACGCCGACGCGGTGGTCGAGGCCGATCCGAACCGGCTGGATCAGGTATTCTTCAACCTGCTCGAAAACGCCCTGAAGTATGGTCCGGCCACCGGCCTGGTCGTGCGCGTTTCGGCGGCGATGGAGCCGGACGCGGTGCGGGTGACGGTGGATGACAACGGTCCGGGCATTGCCGCCTCGGATTTGCCGCACATTTTCGAGCGCTTCTATCGCGTGCACAAGGATCGCTCGCGCGACGCGGGCGGCACGGGCCTCGGGCTGTCGATTGTGAAGCACATCGTGCAGGCGCACGGCGGGCAGGTTTCCGTGGCGAGCGAGCTTGGCCGCGGCGCGTCCTTCCAGGTGGAGTTGCCGCGCTCGCGCGCGTCGCTGGTGGCCGGCGCGGCGCAATGACCTTGCCTCCGCGCGCGTTTCCCCGCAGGATGCGCGCACGATGGCACCACCGGCCGCTGGCGGCGTTGAATGGCTTGGGCTGCGCGGCCATTTGATCGACGCTCCGGTCTTCGGCCAGCTCCGCTCGTGGCGCGAAGGCGCCGTGGTGATCGATTCCGAAACCGGGCGCATTGCCGAGGTTGGCGACTACAGCCTGCTGATGCGCCGGCACCGCGCGCATCCCGTGCGCTGGTCGGGCGAGGCGCACCACCTGATCATCCCGGGTTTGGTCGACACCCACACGCATCTGCCGCAATACCCGGCGGTCGCGCGCGGCGACGGCGAACTGCTGTCGTGGCTGCGGCAATCGATCTTTCCGCTCGAGCGCGATTTCTCCAAGCCGCGCGCGCAGCAGCAGGCGCCGTTGTTTTTCTTCGATCTCGCGCGGCACGGCACGACCTCCGCCATGGTGAGCGCGGCGATTTTCGAGGACAGCGCCGATGCCGCCTTCGAGGCCGCCGCCGCCAGCGGACTGCGCATCACACTCGGACAGGTGATGATGGATGTCGGCTCCTACGGTCCGCTGCAGCCGAAGAAAATTCTTTCCGTCTCGCTGCTCGAGAGCGAGTCGCTCTGCCGAAAGTGGCACGGCGCGAACGAGGGCCTGCTGCAATACGTCTTCAGCCCGCGCTTCGCCGTGAGCTGCAGCGATCGCCTGATGCGCGGCGCGGCGGAACTCGCCAAGAAATACAACACCGCGCTCCAGGCCAGCCTCGCGGAAAATCTCGCCGAGATTGAAAAAGTGAAATTTCAGTTCTCGTGGTCGAAGGATTACACCGACGTCTACGAGCAGTGCGGACTGCTCACGCCGCGTTCCGTCTTCGGGCACTGCATCCACCTTTCGCCGCGCGAAATCGCCGCGCTCGCCCAGGCCGGCGCGAAGATCGCGCACTGCCCGACTTCAAATCTCTTTCTCGGCAGCGGCATCATGGCGCTGGACAAATTGCGCGATGCCGGCCTCTGCATCGGGCTGGCTTCCGATGTTGCGGCCGGGCCCGAGCTCAATCTTTGGACCGTCATGCGCTCGGCCATCGAGAGCCAGCGCGCGCGCTCCTTCCACGAGCGCGGGACCCGGTTGCTCAAGGTGGCCGAGGCCTTTCATCTCGGCACCCAGGCCGGCGCGGAAGTGCTCGGCGCGGCCAAGACCACGGGTTCGCTGGAACCCGGCAAGGACGCCGATCTCACGGTGATCAATGTAGAGACGCTGCTGCCCTACGGTCGCGCCGGCGCGCCGCGTGTGAGCGAGCTGTCGCCGCAGGATTTGATCGCGCTGTGCATCTACCGCGGCGGCCCCGCCGCCACCGTCTCGACCTATGTGCGCGGACGGAAAGTGTACGAAGCGGGCCGGTCGCCGCTGTCGCCCGCGCCCGACGACGCGCACGCCTGCGACATCTGAAGGATTCGCTCACCGCCCCGGCATCAGCTCGAAGAGAAAGCCGTGGAGATATTCGGTCTCGGGCATCCAGAGCAGGATCGGATGATCCGGCGCCTGCGGATAGCGCTCGAGAATGCGCAGCGCGCGTTTCGCGTCGAGCGAGGCCTCCGCGACCATCGAGCGGAAGTGGCCGTCGCCGATGTGATGCGAGCAACTGAACGTGGCGAGCAGGCCACCGGGGGCGAGCATCTTCAGCGCGCGGAGATGCAGCTCCTTGTAGCCGCGCAGCGCGTCACCCACGTTGCCCTTGCCCTTCGTAAACGACGGCGGATCGAGAATGATCAAATCATACTGCGCGCCGCGTTTTTCCTCCGACGCGAGAAAGTCGAACGCGTTTCCTTCATGCCAGGTGAGCGGCGCCTGCCAGTCCGTTGCGCTCCGCCTGACGACGGCCGTGCGCGACGGCGTCGGCGCTGATTTCCACCGCGGAGACGGAGGCCGCGCCGGCGCGCGCGCAGGCGAGCGCAAACGGTCCGGCGTTGCTGAAACAATCGAGCACCCGCCGGCCGGCGGCACGCTTGGCGACGGCGGCATAGTTCTCCACCTGATCGAGATAGAAGCCGGTCTTCTGGCCGTGGAGCGGATCGACGAGCAAGCGTAGTCCCGCGATTTCGATTTCGATTTCGCCTGGCTCGGGGCCATGCAGCATGCCGACGACGGACGGGAGGCCCTCCGGCTTGCGCCCGGGCGCGTCGTTGCGCTCGACGATGCAGCGCGGCTGCAGGATTTCCTTCAACGCCTCGACGATGAGCGGCTTCGCGCGATCCATCGCGATCGTCAGCGTCTGCAGGACGAGGACGTCGCCATAGCGATCCACGATGACGCCGGGCAGTCCATCGCTCTCGCTCCAGACCACCCGGCCGAAATTCCCGGTGAGCCCGCGCGACGTGCGGTAATCGACCGCCTGCTTGATTCGGCGCCGGAAAAAATCCGCGTCGAGTTCCTGCCGCTGCCGCGAGAAACGGCGCGCGATGATTTGCGACTTGGAATTGTAAATCGCGCTGCCGAGCAGGCGGTCCTTGCCGTCCTTGAGCGAAACGACGTCGCCGTCGTGGATTTCACCGAAGGATTTGAGCACCTCGCTCGCGTACACCCAGTCGTGGCCGTGCAGGATGCGCGCGCGGGGACGAATGACGAGGCCGGGCATGGGAGGGAGGTCGACGGTCGACAGTCGACGGTCGACGGCCGGAAGCAAGAGTCGACACTGGAGGCTTGCGACAGGTCCAGGGACAGGGGGACAATCGAGGGTCGAGGGTCGAGGGCAAAAGAAAAGGCGCGGAGCTCGGGCCCCGCGCCTGGTGGAAGCGATGCAGCTTAGTAGTCCCGGATGACGTCGGTCAGGGTTTCGACGGGCGGGGCGGGGCGGGGGGTCTTGCCGGAGGGATAGTCGCGCGGCTCGGGGTATTCGAAGACCTTGCCCTCGTAATTGCGCAGGACCACGCGCTCGCGGTCGTGGTGCAGGATGTAATTCGGATTCACCGGCACCTTGCCGCCGCCGCCGGGGGCGTCGATCACGAACTGCGGCACCGCGTAGCCCGTGGTGTGGCCGCGCAGGCCCTCGATGATCTCCATGCCCTTGCGCACGCTGGCCTGCAGGTGCGACGAGCCCTTGATCAGGTCGAGCTGGTAAATGTAGTACGGCCGCACGCGGCAGAGCAGCAGCTTGTGCACGAGCGCCTTCATGGTCGGCAGATCGTCGTTCACGCCGCGCAGCAGCACGCTCTGGTTGCCCAGCGGGATGCCCGCGTCGGCCAGGCGGCCCAGGGCGTCGCGCACCTCGGTGGTCAGCTCCTTCGGGTGATTCACGTGCACGCTCATCCAGACCGGATGGTATTTTTTCAGCATCGCGCAAAGCTCCGGCGTGATGCGCTGCGGCAGGAAGATGGGCACGCGCGTGCCGATGCGGATGAACTCGATGTGCTCGATTTCGCGCAGCCGCTGGAGGATGCCCTCGAGCTTGTCGTCGGAGAAAAGCAGCGGGTCGCCGCCCGAGAGCAGCACGTCGCGCACTTCCGTGTGCTCCTTCAGGTAGGCGTAGATTTCCTCGAAGTTGGTGCGCAGCTCCTGCTCGCCCACGCCGCTGACCACGCGGCTGCGCGTGCAATAGCGGCAGTACGACGCGCAGCGATCCGTGACGAGGAACAGCACGCGGTCGGGATAGCGATGCACCAGGCCGGGCACCGGCATGTGCTCGTCCTCGCCCACCGGATCGGCCATCTCGTACGGCGTGGTGAGCGATTCCTCGAAGCGCGGGATGACCTGCCGGCGGATCGGGCAGTCCGGGATTGTTCGGCTCGATCAGGTTGAAAAAATGCGGCGTGATGGCCAGGGCCAGCTTGGTTCCGGCCACGGCGACGCCGCCCCGCTCGGAAGGCGTCAGCTCGAGCATGGACTCGAGCTGTTCGAGCGTGGTGACCCGGTTCTTCAGCTGCCAGCGCCAGTTGTTCCAGTCGCTCGCGGCGACACCCGCCCAGTGACCCGGGGCGGGAGAGGAAAACTTCGTGGAGAGAATCTCCGGAGAAGAAGAAACCGTCCGGGGCTCGGACGGCGCAGTGGTGTTCATCGGCGTCAATAGACGGTTAAAGGGACGAAACCATTTAAGGATATTATGTAATTGTCAAACTTACATATCTTGCGAAATGGGCTATGACAGTGAATCGAGATTTGAACGGGAGGCGGTCGGCTAAAGTCTATCTCGCGCCAACTGAAAACCATGAATCGTACCTCTGTTCTCTCCCTCCCTGTGCTGGCCGCCTCCACGCTCGCGTGGCTGCCGCTGGCCCCTGCGCAACTCAATGAAAAGCCGGCTTCGCCCACCGCCGGCATGGCGCTCGCCAAGCAGCTCAACGAAGCCTACGTCAGCGTCTTCGAGCGCGTGGCCCCGGCGGTCGTCGTGATCGACGTGACCAAGAAGACGCCCGAGGGCGGCGTCAACCCGATGGACTTTTTCGGCGACTATTTCGGCCGCAGCCCCGGCGGCGATGACGAGCAGGAGGGCGCGCCCGCCCCGACCCCGCGCGGCCGCCAGCCGCAGCAACCGCCGCCGCCGCCGCGCGCCGCGCTCCGCTCCGCAGCCGCAAAGCGAAGGCAGCGGCTTCATCATCAAGTCCGACGGCTACATTCTGACCAACGCCCACGTCGTGAACGGCGCCGACAAAATCAACGTCCGCATCAAGGACGGCCGCACGCTCGAGGGCAAGCTCGTCGGCATCGACGAGAAGACCGACATCGCCATCATCAAGGTCGACGCCAAGGATCTGCCCGGTGGCGACGCTCGCGAACAGCGACGCCGTGCGCGTCGGCGAAATCGTCTTCGCCATCGGCGCGCCGTACAATCTCGATTACACCTTCACCTCCGGCATCGTCAGCGCCAAGGGCCGCAACCGCCTCAACGTGACGCCCGACGGCTACGAGGATTTCATCCAGACCGACGCTTCGATTAATCCCGGCAACAGCGGCGGCCCGCTCGTCAACCTCGACGGCCAGGTCATCGGCATGAACACGCTGATCAACGGCATCAACCGCGGCCTCGGCTTCGCCATTCCCGCCAACATGATGCGCGACATCGGCGGCCAGCTCATGGAAGGCGGCCGCGTGGTGCGCCCGTACCTCGGCATCCGCATCGAGTCGTACGAGGATTACGCCAAGCGCGCCGACTCGTTCAAGTTTGACGGCGTGAAGAGCGGCGTCGTGGTGGTCACGATCGAGCCCGACACGCCCGCCGCGAACAGCGACCTGCGCCCGGCCGACGTCATCACGCAGGTCGACGGCAAGGAAGTCCGCACCGCCGACGAATTGCGCAAGCTCGTGCTGACCAAGAAGGTCGGCGCGAAGGTGGATCTTTCCATCGTCCGCAAGGGCAAGCCGATGCAGGTCGCGGTCACGACCGCGGAGCTGCCCGGCGAGCGCCCGATCCGCGCCGCGAACAGCGGGGCGCGCGACCGCCAGAAAGCGCCCGGCGAGGAAGAGCGCGCGTCGTATCTCGGCGTGGAAGTGCAGACGCTGACCAAGGAACTCGCCGCCAACATCGGCGTGAAGGAGGAGCGCGGCGTCGTCGTCACCGCGGTGAAGGACGGCAGCCTTGCTTCCGAAGCGCAGTTGCGCGTGAAGGACGTGATCACCGAGGTGGGCGACAAGCCCATCACGGACGTCGCGTCGTTCAAGGAGGCCGTGAAGAACGCCGACCCGAAGAAGGGCGTGCTGCTTTACGTGGCCCGCGCCGGCAAGAGCGGCGGCGGCAAGACCTTCGTCGTGATCAAGGACGGCGAGAAATAGGCAAACTTTCGCCCGCGATACGTCGCGGGATCCAAACGAACGCGGCGGCTTCCTCCGGGGAGACGTCGCGTTTTCGTTTGGGCCGGAGCTTCCCTCGCGAAATCGCCTGCGCTAGCATGGCGCCATGAGCACGCCGACGAATCTCTCCGCCATTCCTGACGATCTGCCGGTGCCCGAGAACGACGGGGCGTGTGATCATCTGGCAGGTCGATCGATTCCGGCGGTGACGCTGCCGTCGACGGCCGGCCAGCCCGTGAATCTTGGGAATCTGAAGGGCCGGCACGTGCTGTACTGCTATCCGCGCACGGGTCAGCCGGGCGTGGCGCTGCCGGGCGGGTGGGACAGCATTCCAGGCGCGCGCGGCTGCACGCCCGAGGCCTGCAATTTTCGCGATCATCACGCCGAACTCCGCGCGCTCGGCGTCGCCGGCGTCTATGGACTCAGCACGCAGGACACGGATTACCAAAAAGAAGCCGCCACGCGGCTGGCGTTGACCTTTCCTCTCCTCAGCGATGCGAAGCTTGAGTTTGTCACCGCGTTGAACCTGCCGACGTTTGAGGCCGACGGCATGACGCTGGTGAAGCGCGTCACGATGGTGATCGACGACGGGAAAATCACGAAATTCTTTTATCCTGTCTTCCCGCCCGACAAGGCCGCGGAGGTGGTCGTCGACTGGGTGAAGGCGAATCCGCGCTGACTAGGCCCTTGCGATGGTCAGCACGCGGACGCTGGCGGCGCCGGCCTGGCGGAGGATGAGGGCGCATTCGTCGGCGGTGGAGCCCGTGGTGAAGACGTCGTCGACCAGCACAAGATCGCGATCGCGCACCTGGGCTCCCTCAACGAGATCAAACGCGCCGCGCAAATTTTCAATGCGCTGGCGGCGATCAAAGTTCGTCTGCGTGGTCGTGTAGCGAATCCGGCGCAGCAGATTTTCCACCGGCAGCGACACCGACGAACCCACCAGTTCGGCCAGCACCTGCGCCTGGTTGAAACCGCGCTCGCGTTTTCGTCGCGCATGCAGCGGCACCGGAACGAGTGCCTCGATGCGCAACGCCGTCATGCGCGGATCCTGCAGCCCGTTGGCCAGCCATGCCGCCAGCGGATGCCGCAGCTCAAAGCGACCGTTGTACTTGAAGGCGTGAATCAGATCGCGAATCAATCCGCGGCTGCGATACGCGGCGATCGCCGCGCTGAAACGAAAGCGCCGATCGCCGCAATTCGGGCAGGTGAAGGGGCGATCGAGGGCGCCGGAAAAAGGCTCCGAGCAGACCGCGCAAAACGGCGCGCGCAACCGGCTCTTTTCCGCTGTCGTCAAGCAGCTTAGGCATAGATACTCGCCCGCGTCGGTGGGAGCGTCGCAGCCCGCGCAATGGGGCGGATGAAAGAGCGTGCCGAGGGCGGTGAGCCATCCGCGCCAGCCGCGAGCTTCCATCGCCGAAGGGAAGCTTTAGTCGCCGTTGCGCGTCCGGCGCGCGAGCGTCTGGCTGATTTCCTTCACCGCCTCCGCGAGGTCCTCGGGCGGATCGAGAAAGATCAAGGTGAGCAGGTACGGCGTCTCCTCGGGGCACTTGCGATCGCGATGACAGCCCACCACGATGCCGCGAAGTTTGACCAGCCGCGTTTGCGCGCCGCGACCGAGTTGCACATTGATGCCGAGTTCGGCGCCGAGTTCAAAATGCCAGCGCGTCTTGAGTTCCAGTCCGCGCGCCGTGACGCGCAGATCACCGTTCCGGAATTGCGCGGAGTCCGCGCCGTAGTCGAGATAAACCGCCGCCGAATCTTCGTTGGAATGCGGCAGGTACATCGCAGTGAAACAGAACGGGTGAAGGCGTTTCCACGCTCGCGGATTCTTCGATAAATTCACGCTAACACCCCGCCCCGGGCTGTCAACGCAGCCCTCCGCGCCAGGCCGCCCAATTGCCGGAAAGCACGGATTTCGGTCGCTTGCCCGGGCCGAATCCGGCATATTTTCCCCGGATGAAGCATTCCTGGCTAAGCGTGGCGGCCCTCCTGCTGGCGGGCGGCCTTGTTGCGTCGCAGGCCCTGGCGGTCGCGCCGGCCAACAAACGCCAGAAGGCGGCGCCGGCCCCCGGCAATGGCAGCAGCTCGCGCGGCCGCGGCGACCGCAACGCCCAGGCGCGCTTGCAGGCCTCGCCGCTCGACACGCGCCTGAGCGCGCGCCGGCTTCAACTCGAGGTCCTGCACACCAACCCGGCCTTCCCGGAATTGCGCCGGCAGATCGCCACCGCGCCCACCGACGAGATCAAGCGCGCCGCCTGGGATCAATATTACACGATCCTTTACGGCGAGATGCGCCGGCGCAAACCCGAGTACGGGGAGTACATCGGCCTGCTCGAGAAAGTGGCGCGCAGCCGGTATGATTCCCCGCAGCGGCGCGGCGAGGCGCTCGACAGCGCGGGTTTCGATCGCGCGGAGAGGTGATCGTCAGCCGACGCGCGACTTCTGCTTCGCGAGCTGGCTCTTCACCTCGGGCGGACAATGCGCGCCGAGTGTCTCGAAGAATTCTCCCGCGAGCTGATAATCCTTGTGCCAGCCGGCTGCATCGTAGGCGATGGCTTTTTCGAAGTCGGGCTCGCTGAAATCCTCCATCCCTTCCAGGTCGAAGTCCTTGGCGGCAGGCAGGTTGCCGATGGGCGTTTCCACCGCGCCGGCCGTGCCTTCGCAGCGGTCGATAATCCATTTCAGCGCGCGCATGTTCTCGCCGAAGCCCGGCCAGAGGAACTTGCCGTCGGGGCTCTTGCGGAACCAGTTCACGCCGAAAATCCGCGGCGGTTGCTTGAGCTGCTTGCCCATCGCGATCCAGTGCCCGAAATAATCGCCCATGTGGTAGCCGCAGAACGGCAGCATCGCCATCGGATCGAGCCGGAGCTGGCCGACCGTGCCGGCGGCCGCGGCGGTCATCTCGCTGCCCATCGTCGCGCCCATGAACGTGCCGTGCTCCCAATCGAACGACTGGAACACCAGCGGCACGGTCGAGGCGCGGCGTCCGCCGAAAATGATCGCGCTGATCGGCACGCCGCTGGCCAGATCGAATTCGCTGGCGAGCGCCGGATTGTTCGTGGCCGGCGCGGTGAAGCGGCTGTTCGGATGCGCCGCCTTCTCCTTGCTCTCCGGCGTCCACGGATTGCCCTTCCAGTCGGTGCATTTCGCGGGCGGCGCGCCGTCCTTGCCCTCCCACCAGACGTCGCCGTCCTCGGTCATCGCCACGTTCGTGTAGATCGTGTCGCGCTGAATCGACTTCATCGCGTTGGGATTGGTCAGGTAGTTCGTGCCCGGGGCGACGCCGAAATAGCCGAACTCGGGATTGATGGCGTAGAGCCGGCCGTCGGGTCCCGGTTTCATCCACGCGATGTCGTCGCCGATCGTGGTCACCTTCCAGCCCGCGAAATGTTTCGGCGGGATGAGCATGGAAAAATTCGTCTTGCCGCAGGCGCTGGGAAACGCGGCCGCGATGTAATGCTTCTTCCCGGCGGGTGATTCCGCCGCGAGCAGCAGCATGTGCTCCGCCATCCAGCCCTGGCGCTTGGCGAGGTAGGAGCCGATGCGCAGGGCGAGGCATTTCTTGCCGAGCAGCGCGTTGCCGCCGTAGCCGGAGCCAACCGAGATGATCTCGTTGTCCTGCGGAAAATGGCAGATGAAGCGGCGCTCGGGATTCAGATCGAGCGTCGAGTGCAGGCCCTTGTTGAAGTCGCCGTCCGCGCCGAGCCGCTTGTACGCGGCCACGCCCATGCGCGACATCAGCCGCATGTTCAGCACGACGTAGATCGAGTCGGTGATCTCGATGCCGACCTGCGTGAGCGGCGAATCCGCCGGTCCCATCATGTAGGGGATCACGTACATGCAACGCCCCTTCATCGCGCCCTGGAGCAGGCCCTTCATCTTGGCCCGCATCTCGCCGGGATCGGCCCAGTTGTTGGTCGGGCCGGCTTCTTCCTTGGTCGGCGTGCAGATGAAAGTGAGCTGCTCGACGCGCGCCACGTCGTTCGGGTTCGAGCGGTGCAGGTAGCAACCCGGGAGTTTCTGCTGGTTGAGCTCGATCAACACGCCCATGCGCAGCGCCTCCTTCGTCAGGAAATCGCGCTCCGCGTCCGATCCGTCGCAATAGAAAACCTGATCCGGCTGGCAAAGCGCGATGCAGGCGTCGATCCACGCGGCGAGGCGGGCGTGGGCGGCGGGCTTGGCCGCACCGAGTCCGGCGGGCACCGAGGCGAGCAGGGAAGAAGTCATCGCGGAGGAGTTGGGAGGGGTGGACGGAAACGCCCTCGCCGTCGGTGACGGCCAGGGCGGGTGACGACCAAGAACGGGAAGGGAAAGCAGATTATCCAGCCGCGCCCGATTTCACAACGGGATTTCGCGAGGAGCGAAACGGGGCGCCGGCCAAAGCCGCGCTATCCGGAAAACGCCGGGTCGCCGGCCGGAGTTTTCCGCGCCATGGAATCGGCCGCGGACGCGGCGGCTACTTCACGCGCACCCAATTCTGCGATCGACCGAACATCGACACGCCGATGAATCCGCGCACCTCGATCTTGTCGTTGCCGGTCATCTGCATGAAGGACGAGTAGGTCTTTCCGTTTTCCGGATCGTAGATCGTGCCGTTCTCCCAGCGGCCGGCGGTGGAGGACTGCGTGAAATTCTTGAGGAAGACGAGCCCGATCAACGGGACGCTTTGCTTGGAGGGATCGGGATTCTTCCAATCGGTCTTCGGTTTGCCGTCCCGGTTGGGCTCGACCAGCGTCAGAATTTTGCCGAAGAGCTTCCCGCCCTGATCGAAGATCTGGAAGGTGGCTTTCTCGTTCTTCCAAGTGCCGACCGGCGACTGGGCTTGGGCGTGCGCGACAAGGGGCACGAAGAACAGGGCGAGCAGGGCGGGGAGAAATTTCATGGGGGAGGGGTGGTGGGAGGCAGAGATGGGGGGTGAGAACCGCCCAGAGTGGCCATCAACGCGAAAATTTCAAACTTGAAATTGATCTCGCTCCACGAGGGCCAGCGTGGTTTGAACAAGAGATGCCGCCCGCGCCGCGAAATCCCGGGAGGGTTCTCTCTCGCGTCCGTCTCGGCGCCCTGCTGCTTGCCGCCTCGCTGTTATTGGTTTCCTGCCGCAAGCCCGCAGTCTCCGCGCCGTCGGCGCCGAAGGTGATCGAGGAGGACCTGACGGCCAAGCTGAAGGCCGTGCAGGCCGAGGTGGCCTCGCTCGAGCAGGCGGCCGCGACAGAATATCGCGCCCTGGACGCCCGCCGGGCGAAACTCGTGGGCGCCGCCCCGGCCGACGTGGAGGCGTTCAACCGCGACGCCGCCCAGTACCAGCTCACCCGCGAGGCATTGCAGCGGCGACACGAGGAATTGAAAGCCCTTGCGCAGGCGGAAGGGCAGTACCGCCAGGTGATTGCCCAGCGCGAGAGGCCGGCGGTCGAATTGCTCAATCGCCTGCGAGATGCCGTCGACACAAACAACTGGAGCCTGCAGCTCGTCTGCCTCGAGGAGGCCTTGGCGAAATATTCCGAGACCAAGACCTTCGCGTCGATTACCGCGGTCGCGAAACCGCAGCTCGCGCGAATCACCCGGGCCGACATCGAGCGCCTGGTGGCGGCGCGGCCGGTCATCCCGGAGTTTCAAGCGGTGACCCAGCAGATTCAGGCCATCGTGAACCAGACGCCGACGACCCGGCCGGACAAGGTGGGCAGCACCGTGTCGATTGGATTTCATGCCGGCGCCATCAAGCCGAATTTCAAGGCCATCACCCTGCCGGAACTCAAGCGCGGCCGCGAGTTCTACAACGCCGAGACGGCGTGGATGCAAGACGCCCCCAATGTTTTTTACCTCGCGCGGGAAACCGAATTCAACCCGATGACGAAGTACTTCTACACGGATCGATCGAAGGCGAAGAAGCGCCTCAGCGACGCGGAGTACGATCGCCTCCTTGTCCTGTATCACCGCCTGGGCGAACTGGAGGGCCAACCGGTGCCCACCGCCGCGTCGATGGTCGCGGACACCTGGGGCAAATGGGAAAAACTGAAGAATTCGTGGCCCTAGGAGCCTGTTGAAAAACTGGCATGGCCCGCGCGAGCGTCGCTGGGCTGGCTGGCGGTGGCGCGAGGAGGGAGCGGGTTGCATCAACCCCGTGACCGACGGTATCTCGACAGACGCCTAGCCACGCCCCGGGTTGCGCCGCTTTTGGCTTGGGCGGGTCGCGCGCTCAGGCGCGGGATCCACCGCTTCGCGCGCTCCTTTCCGTCAAAAATCGACGGCAACGCGGCCATGCCGTATCACGGCTCCGCCGCCACCCGGCGGGCGACAGGCCGACGGCCGTCGCGGGCCAGGGCCGATTGGATCATCATCATCTCGCCGACATTCTCCGGCGTGAGCAGTCCGACGAGGCGGTTCTCGCGATCCACCACCGGAAGGACCGGGCTGTTCGATTGCTCCATCAACTGGCAGGCCTCGGCGAACGGCGCGGAGAAGGCGATGTGTGGAATATCGCGCCGCATGTGATCGACCACCCGCGCATCCTGGCCGCTGGTCGAGAGCGCCGCGATCAGATCCTCGCGCGTCAGGATTCCCCGCACGCGCCCGTCATCCTCGACGACCGGAAATTCGTGTTGCGACCCGCGCAGCAGCAGCTCAATCGCGTCGCCGAGCGTGGCGTCGAGCGGCAGCGCCTTGAATTCGGTGATCATCGCCTCCTGCAACCGGACGCTGCGGGTGAGATCGCGCATCTGCACCGCGCTCGATTCCTGCGACGCCGCCATGTAGACGAAGAAGGCGATGAAGATCAGCATGGCGCTGCCGTCCATCACGCCGGGAATCCCGAAGAGTCCGATCACGCCGAAGACGAAGGCGAAGAACTGGCCGACGCGCGCGGCGATGGCGGTGGCGCGCGCAAAGGGCAGGCGGGTGGCGAGCAGCGCGCGCAGGATGCGGCCGCCATCCATCGGGAAGGCGGGCAGCAGGTTGAAGAGGACCAGCATGACGTTCACGCTGAAGAGCGTCTCGAGCAGGTTGTTGTTGCCGGTGAACCAGCGGGAGGCGGGCACCGCCACGCCCTTGCCCAGCGCGATTAGCAGGCCGATCGCGATGACCACATTCACCGCGGGCCCGGCCAGCGCGATGATCAATTCCTGCGAGGGCTTCTCGGGCAGCCGCTCCAGCCGGGCGATCCCGCCGAAGGGAATCAGCGTGATGTCGGGCGTGCGGATGCCAAACGCGCGCGCGGCGAAAGCGTGGCCGAATTCATGGAGTAGCACGCAGAGAAACACGAGCGAGATGAGCAGCACCGCCGAGACGGCGGCGGCGGGTCCGCGGCTGGCAAACTCCAGCGCACCAAAGCCAAACAGCATCAGCAGAAAGAAGAAATGAATCCGCACCTCGATGCCGGAAATGCGGGCGATGCGAAAGGACCAGTTCATGCGTGGGGTGACGGCTCGACCGCGATTTGCGCGGCCGACGGTCGTCCGTTGGACCAGCGCGGCGTACGACTGCTCAATCTCGCCGTCGTCGACGTCGACTAAGACTCGCCGCCTTCGAGCAGTCGATCCAGCTGGGTCGCGAACATCGGCGGTATCTTCGACTTGATGTACTCGACGGTGGCCTGCACGGCCTGGCGCGCCTGCTCTTCCGTGATGCCGGTCTTCTCGGTGATGGTCTTGATGATTTGGTCCATGATGAAAAGTTCCTTTGGGGGTCGCGAATACGGCGAAGAGAAAGTTTAGCGCAGGGCGGGCCGCCCGAAAGCGCGAAGATGCGGCCGGGCAGCTACAGCCGGATGACCCGCGCGGAGAGGATATCCGGCTCCGCCTGGATCCGCGCGAGGTCCGCGTCGTTCGGGCGCGGAATCGAGATTCAGCACGGTCAGCGCGCTGCCGCCCCGCGTGTCGCGGCTGAGCGACATCGTGGCGATGTTGATTTTCAGGTCGCCGAGCAGCGAGCCGACGCGGCCGACCATGCCGGGGACGTCGCGATTCTCGACAATCAGAATCGCGCCCTCGGGCCGCGCCTCCACATCGCGATCGTCGACGCGCACGATGCGCGGCTGCCGGCCGAAGAAGGCGCCCGCGACCTGCGATTTCCGGCCCTCGCATTCGACCGTGAGATCGAGCTCGTCGGTGAACACGCCCGGCGCGCTTTGGCGCGTTTCGACGATCTCGATGCCGAGCGCGCGGGCGACGGAGAGCGCGTTGACCTGGTTCACCTCGCCGCCTTCCGCGGCCTCGAGGAAACCCTTGGTGATGGCGCGGGTGATCGGCCCGGTGTCGGATTCGTTCACCTTGCCGGCATAATTGATGGTGAGCCGATCCGCGCGCTTGCTCGGCGCGATTTGCGAGAGGAAACGGCCGAGCCGGGCGCCGAAATCGAGGTACGGACCAACCACCGCCAGCGTGGCCGCGTCGAGGTTCGGCAGGTTCACGGCGTTGCGAACCACACCCTCGAGCAGGCAGGCCCGCAGCGCCTGGGCGATCTCGATGCCGACACTCTCCTGCGCCTCGGCGGTCGAGGCGCCGAGGTGCGGCGTCATGATCAAATTCGCGCGCCCACGCAGCTTGAAATCGGCGGGCGGCGGCTCCGTTTCGTAAACATCGAGCGCGGCCGCGCCGACCTGGCCGGAGGCGAGCGCGTCGCCCAGCGCGGCTTCGTCGACCAATCCGCCGCGCGCGGCGTTGACGATGCGCACGCCTTTGCGGCAGCGCGCCAGGCGATCGGCGCCGAGCATGTGCCTGGTCTCGTTCGTGAGCGGCATGTGCATCGTGATGAAATCGGCGCGCGGCAGCAAATCGTCGAGGTTCTCCACCAGCTCCACCTGCAGCGAGCGCGCCCGCGAGGCGGAAAGATAGGGATCGTAGGCGAGCACGTTCATGCCGAAGGCGATGGCGCGGCGCGAAACCTCCGTGCCGATGCGGCCCATGCCGAGCACGGCGAGGGTCTTGCCGTAGAGCTCGACGCCCTCGAACGATTTGCGATCCCATTTTCCCGCGGTCATCGAGACGTGCGCCTGCGGAATGTTGCGCGCGAGCGAGACCAGCAGCGAAAATGCGTGCTCCGCCGTCGAGATGGTGTTGCCGTCCGGCGTGTTCATCACGATGACGCCGCGGCGCGTGGCGGCCTCGATGTCCACGTTGTCCACGCCGACGCCGGCGCGGCCGACGGCGCGCAGGTTCGTCGCGGCCTCGAGCACCCTGGCGGTGATCTTCGTCTGGCTGCGCACGACGATGGCCGCGTACGCGGGCACGGCGGCGATGAGCGCGTCCTCCGTCAGGCCGGTCTGGACCACCGCCTCAATGCCGCCGCCGCGGGTCAGCTCCTCCACGGTGCGCGGGGAGACGGGATCGGCGATCAGGATCTTCAGCGGTGCGGCGTTCGACATCGGGCCGGAAAAATGCGGCCACTGCCGCCGCTGTCAAAGCGAATGCGGAAATCAGGTGGAGGAACCACAGATTTACGCAGATTTACACAGATTGGGAAACGGGGAGAACCGAAGCAGATTTGCCGATCGGAGCCATTCCAAAATCTGCGTTAATCTGCGTTAATCTGTGGTTAACCTCTCTTGGTCATGCCAACCGCTCTCAAGATCTCGTTCCGCGAAGAAATCCCGCGCCGCCGCGCCGCGCCCGCACTCGGCCGTGGTGCTGGACGGCCCCGAGCGCGCGCCCGGCCGCGCCATGCTTTACGCGGTCGGTTACAAGGCGGCCGATTTCAAGAAATCCCAGATCGGCATCGCCTCGACCTGGAGCGAGGTCACGCCCTGCAACATCCACATCGACGGGCTCGCCTACGAGGCGGCGCGCGGCGCGGAAGCCGCCGGCGGCAAGGCGATCATCTTCAACACCATCACCGTGTCCGACGGCATCAGCATGGGCACCGAGGGCATGAAGTACTCGCTCGTCAGCCGCGAGGTGATCGCCGACAGCATCGAGACCTGCGCCGGCGCCGAGGGCTTCGACGGGCTCGTCACGATCGGCGGCTGCGACAAGAACATGCCCGGCTGCCTCATCGCCATGGCGCGCCTGAACCGCCCGTCCGTGTTCGTCTACGGCGGCACCATTCTGCCGGGCTGCCTGCAGCTGGGCGCGCAGGGCAAGCGGGATGTCGACATCGTGAGCGTCTTCGAGGCGGTGGGCGCGCACGCCGGCGGGAAGATCGACGACCGCCAGCTCCAGCGCGTGGAGCAATGCGCGATTCCCGGCCCGGGTTCCTGCGGCGGCATGTACACGGCGAACACCATGGCCAGCGCGATCGAGGCGCTCGGCATGAGCCTGCCGGGCAGCTCCGCGCAAACCGCCATCGGCAAGGCGAAGAAGGACGACTGCCGGCGCGCCGGCGCCGCCGTGGTGCAATTGCTGAAGCGCGGCATCCGGCCGTCCGACATCCTGACGCGCGAGGCCTTCGAGAACGCCATCGTGGTCGTGACCGCGCTCGGCGGCTCCACCAACGCCGTGCTGCATCTGCTCGCCATGGCGCATGCCGCCAATGTCCCGCTCGCGCTCGATGATTTCACGCGGCTCGGCGCGCGCACACCGGTGCTGGCGGATCTCAAGCCCAGCGGTCGTCATTTCATGAGCGAGCTGGTCGCCATCGGCGGCATCCTGCCGATGATGAAGACCTTGCTCAAGGCGGGCCTGCTGCACGGCGACTGCCTGACGGTCACCGGGAAATCGCTGAAGCAGAATCTGGCGGGCGTGAAGCCCTATCCGAAAGGCCAGACGGTCATTCGTCCGTTGAAGGATCCGATCAAGCCGGAAGGTCATCTTGTGATTTTGCGCGGCAATCTCGCGGCGGAAGGCGCGGTGGCGAAAATCAGCGGCAAGGAAGGCCTGCGCTTCACCGGCCGCGCGCGCGTCTTCGAGAGCGAGGAGGAGGCGCTGCACCGCATCCTCGACGGCACGGTCGTGAAGGGCGACGTCATCGTCATTCGCTACGAGGGACCGCGCGGCGGACCCGGCATGCGCGAGATGCTGTCGCCGACCTCGGCGGTGATGGGCAAGGGGCTCGGCAAGGACGTCGCGTTGATCACCGACGGCCGCTTCAGCGGCGGCAGCCATGGCTTTGTCGTCGGTCACATCACGCCGGAGGCCTTCGACGGCGGGCCCATTGGATTGCTGCGCGACGGCGACCGCATCACGATCGACGCGGAGCGCCGGGTGATCGACGTGGACCTGACGCCCGCGGAATTGGCGGCCCGGCGCGCGCAATGGAAGCGTCCCGCGCCGCGCTATCGCCGCGGCGTCCTCGCCAAGTACGCCCGGCTCGTCAGCACCGCCTCCGAAGGCGCCGTGACCGACGCGGGATTGTGACCAAATCGTCTCGATTTCGCCGATTCGTGCGGATGGACAAGCGCTTCGGTTGAATTCATCATCTCCGTCCCACGACAGTCGTGCCGCCATGTCGACCAAAGCTGAAAAGACCCTGCTCCTCACGCGCGACGACGTTGCGCGCCTGCTCACGCTGCCCGAGTTGATCGAGGCGTTGCGCGCCGCCTATTGCCTGCGCGCAAACCATGAGCTGGTCATCCGGCCGCAGCGCGCCATGGCGAAATACGGCGAGGAATCCACGACCGTGATTTTCCCGGGCGTGTTGCCGGACTGCGAGCGCTACACCGTGAAGGTCAACGCCAAGACCGCCGGGAATGTCGCGCGCGGGTCTTCCATTCCTGCGCGGGGTGATTCTGCTGATCAATCGCACCGATGGCTCGAACGAGGCCATCCTCGAGTCGGGCCTGCTCACCGCCATGCGCACGGGGGCTGCCGGGGCGGTCGCCGCCGATGTGCTCGCGCACAAGGAGGCGCGCACGCGTGATGATCATCGGCGCGGGACTGCAGGCCGAGTGGATGCTGCCGGCGCTCGCGCAGGTCCGGCGGATTCGCGAGGTGCGCGTCTTTGATCTGGTGCGGGAACGCGCCGACGACTGGATTCACCGCATGTCTTCCAAGGTGCCGGCGCTTTACAAGATCGCCGAGTCGCCGCGCGAGGCGCGCGAGGCGGACATCGTGGTGACGGTCACCCAAAGCCACGAACCCATCCTGCTGGGCGAGGACTTCCGGCCGGGCCAATGTGTTCTCGCCGCCGGCGCGGACGAACCCGGCAAGGTGGAAATCGCCACGGATTTGCTGCAGCGCTGCCGGTTGGTATCCGACGACCGCGATCTTTGCTTCAGCGACGGCTCCTTCAATGTCGCCTTCCGCGACGGTGCCATCACGGCGGAACACATCCACGCCGAGCTGGGCGAGGTGCTGGCCGGGCAGCGCCCGGGGCGGACCAGTGATGACGAGACGTTCGTCTTCGGCAGCGTCGGCCTGCCCTTCCAGGACCTGGTGGCGGCGCAAATCGTGCGCAAGCGCGCGCTGGCCGAAGGCGTGGGCATGCTCTTCAGCTGGTGACGACCGTCGGGGTTGTGCCGGTCTGGTCGTCGATGGCCGGCTCCGCATTTTCGATGTGCGGCCAAGCTTGCGGCTGCCTAACCTGCGGATGTGGAGGCAGACAAGCTCACCCGGCGTCCGATTGCCGCCCGCGAGACGCGTGCGGCCGCCGCCATCGCCCAGGCGCTGGCGCGGATCGGATTGCGGCCAAACGCGATTTCAATCCTGAGCGTGGTCTTCGCCGCAGCCGCCGCGGCGTGCCTGGTCGGCGCGGGCCGCACGGACGGCGTTGCGCGCATCCTGTGCTGGCTGGGCGCGGCCGGCGGCATTCAACTGCGGCTCCTCGCAAACCTCTTCGACGGCATGGTCGCGGTCGAAGGCGGCTTCCGCACGAAGTCGGGCGAGATTTTCAACGAACTGCCTGACCGGATATCCGATGTGTTGATACTCGCGGCCGCGGGCTATGCGGTGACCGGGGCGGATTGGGCGCGCGATTTGGGCTGGCTGGCGGCGGCGCTCGCCGTGATCACCGCCTACGTCCGCACGCTCGGCGCCGCCTGCGGCACGGCGCAGTATTTCATCGGGCCGATGGCCAAGCAGCAGCGCATGTTTTTGATCACCGCCGCCTGCGTGGGCAATGCCGCGCTGGGCGCGCTGCGCGTGTCGACCATGGACCTCATCCCGTGGGCGCTCGCCGTCATCGTGCTGGGCTGCTTCGTGACGATTGCGCGGCGCGCGACGCGGATCCTGCGCGAACTGGAGTCAAAATGATCGCCTGGTCACTCGTCGGATTGTCGCGCCTGGTGAGCGGCGCGCGCGCGCGCTGGGTCGGCTGCGAGCCACACCCGCGCCAGCGCATTTATTTTGCCAACCACACCAGCCATCTCGACACGCTGGTGCTCTGGTCGGCGCTGCCCCACTCGCTGCGGCCGCTGACGCGGCCCGTGGCCGCGCGTGACTATTGGTCGGCCAGCTTTGCCCGGCGCTTCCTGGCGGAGAAGATTTTCAACGCCGTGCTGATTGATCGCACCCCGGCGGATCCGGACGCCAATCCCGTCCACGAAATGGCGCTCGCGATGGGCGACCGGCATTCGCTCATCATTTTCCCGGAGGGCACGCGGAGTCCGACCGGCGAGCCCGGCACGTTCAAGAGCGGGCTCTACTACCTGGCGCGCGAGCGGTCCGACGTCGAACTGGTGCCCGTCTACATGGAGAATCTGAACCGGATTCTTCCCAAGGGATCGATCCTGCCCGTGCCGCTGCTCGGTGGCGTGACGATCGGCGCGCCGATTCGGCTCGACGCGGACGAGGAGAAATCCGATTTCCTCGCGCGGGCGCGGGCGGCGGTCCTGGGCCTGCATTCGATCTGATTCCATGAAGTCCATCCTCATTCCGTTGCTTGTGCTGGGCGTCCTCGCGCCCGGGCTGGCGCCGGCGGACGAGCCGGCGCGCTGGCTGATCGAGGGCGTGCTGGGATTGCTCATCGTGGCCTCGATCACCGGCTGGGTGATGTCGCGCCGCGTCACGACGGAGAGCGGGCGCAAGACGGTGCAAAACATGAACGCGCGCATCCGCGCGTGGTGGTTCATGGCCGCGATCTTCGGCGTGGCGCTCTTCTTTGGCCGGATCGCGACGACGGTGCTCTTCGGCATCATCTCGTTTCTCGGGCTGCGCGAGTTCATCACGCTGACGCCGACGCGGCCGGGCGATCACCAGGCGCTTTTCTGGGTCTTCTTCGTCATCACGCCGCTGCAATACTACCTCGTGGGGATGGAATGGTACGGCCTCGCCATCATTCTCATCCCGGTCTACGCGTTTCTCTTCATTCCGATCCGCATGTCGATGGAGGGAGATGTGAAGCAATTCCTCGAGCGCACGGCCAAGGTGCAATGGGGACTGATGGTCTGCGTCTATTGCGTGAGCCACGCGCCCATGCTGCTCTCGCTGCAGATCCCGAATTTCGCGGGGCGGAATGCCACGCTGCTGTTCTGGTTCGTGCTCGTCGCGCAGTTGAGCGACGTCCTGCAATGGGTGTGGGGCAAGTCGCTCGGGCGCCACAAGATCGCGCCGCACGTCAGCCCGAACAAAACCTGGGAGGGATTTCTCGGGGGCATCGCCAGCGCCACCGCCATCGGCGCCGCGTTGTGGTGGGCCACCCCCTTCACGCCGTGGCAGGCCGCGGCCATGGCGCTCGCCATCACGTTGATGGGATTCTGCGGCGGACTGGTGATGTCGGCCATCAAGCGCGATCGCGGCGTGAAGGATTACGGCACCGTGATCGACGGGCACGGCGGCGTGATGGATCGGATCGACTCGCTCTGCTTCGCCGCGCCGGTTTTCTTCCACCTGACGCGGTACTGGTTCACCGCCTGACGCTCAAAACGGCATCTCCGTCTGCTCGCGTGCCGGATTTCTTTTTCTGGCGGGTTTCGCCGACCCGCTCCGCCTCGGCGCGATATTCCGCGGTCAGGCCGCGAAACTCCGCGTGCTCCAGGTCCGCGATCAAGGCGGGGTAATCCGGCTCCACCTTCAGCGTCTCGATCGGCTTGGGCAGCGGCAAATCGTCGTCCAACCGCACCATCTCGCGATTCTGGCGAATCTGATTCGCGGCCGCGATAATCTTCGCGCGGAGCTTCTCGTTCTTGATTCGCTCGGGATGCGCCAGCATTTCGTTGATCGTGCCGTGCTCGAGCACCAGGGCCGCCGCGGTCTTCGGCCCGACCCCCGGCACGCCGGGAATGTTGTCGACGCTGTCGCCCGTCAGCGCGAGCACCTCGTGAATGCGCTCCGGACGGACGCCCCATTTCTTCTCGACCGCCACGGAGTCGAGCAGCGCGAAGGGTTCGTCCGGCGACGGCAGGTCCGCCTTCGCGGTCGAGTAGATGCGGACATGCTTGTTGGCCAGCGCGAGGAGATCCTTGTCGTTGGTGGCGAGGATCGATTCGATGCCGCGCTCCGCCGCGGCGCGCGCGTAGGAGCCGATCAAATCGTCCGCCTCGGTGTCGGGCAGGCTCAAGCCGTGCAGTCCCATGCGCGGCACGAGGGTGTAGAGGAAATCCATCTGCGGCCGCATGAGGTCGGGCATCTCGGCGCGGTTCTGCTTGTATTGCGGCTGCAGCTCCGTGCGGCGCTTGGGCATGCCGTCGTCCCACACCACCGCCGCGAAATCCGGCGCCAGATGCTTGAGCATCAGCCGGACCGATTTGGCAAAACCAAAAATCGCGTTGGTCGGCTCGCCGCGCGAATTGCTCAACTCGCGAATCGCATGGAACGATCGATACGCGTAGTAGTGCCCGTCGATGAGGAGGAGTCGCATGGCACGCGGGCTGGGTCGGCTGGGTTCAGCCGTGGTCGGTCAGCTCTTGGCGCCCATGCCGCGGATCGCCTTCTTGACGTCGTCGGCCTGCTTGTCGGTGGACGCGCTGAAATCCGCCCAGACGATCTTGCCGTCGCGGATGAGGAACGCCTGCCGCTTGGTGAAGCCGATCACGGTGGGCACCTGGAAGGCCCGGGCGACCGCGCCGTCGGTGTCCGCGATCAACAGAAACGGCAGGTGATATTTCTCCTGGAATTTTTTCTGCGCGGCGGACGAGTCATGGCTCACGCCAATCACAGTCACGCCTTCCTGCAGCAGGTCGGTGTAGGCATCGCGCAACGAGCAGGCCTGGGCGGTGCAGCCGGGCGTGTCGGCCTTCGGATAGAAGTACACCAGCACCAGGCCCTTCCGGTAGAAGTCGCCGAGATTGAGCTTCTGTCCGTCCTGGTTCACCGCCTCCAGCACCGGGGCGCGCGACGCCCACGGGCAGCGCCTGGGCCGATTTGAGGCCGAGAAAGGTGAGGAGCGACATGGCGATCAGGAAAGTCTTCATTTTTTACGACGGGCCGTCAATCAACCACCGAATTCGCGCGACGCAATCTAGGCGCAATATCGCGTCACCAGCCCGCGCAGGAACGCGTCGCAGCCGGCCAGTTCGTCCCGCGTGATGTACTCGTTGCGGCGATGGGCCCGCAGCATGTCGCCGGGTCCGCAGACCACCACCTCCGCGCCCAGCGCCGCCATCTGGGGCGCCTCCGTCCCGAACGAGACCGTGGCGGGCTCGCCGCCCGTGAGGGTCGCCGCGGCCGCCACCAGTTCCGACTCCATCGGCGTGTCGAAGCCGGGATCCAGCCGCGGGACGGTGAAGGAATAATCGAGCCCGGGCCGCACCGCGCGCATCTCGGCGAGGGCGGCGGCAATCCGATCCCGGATTCGCGCCGGCGGCTCGCCGCCCACGGGACGGAACTCCACCAGGAATTCGCAATGGCCGGGAATGATGTTCTTGGCCCGTCCACCGGAAATGGTGCCCACGTTCAAGGTCGAATAGGGCGGCTCGTATTCGTCGTGACGCTCCTCCGCCATTTCGTCCGCCAGCGCCTCCAGCCGCGCGAGCAGGTGGGCGGCGTCGATGATGGCGGAGCGCCCCTGCTCGGGAAACGCGCTGTGCGCCTCGCATCCGCGCACCACCACGCGGCCGAGGCCGTAGCCCTTGCCCGCGCGCACGGGAAAAAGCTGCGTGGGCTCGCCGACAATGGCGCGGCGCGGCGCGATGGCGGACTCCGCCGCGAGCCGCTTCGCGCCCAGGCAGCCGACTTCCTCGTCGGCCGTCAGCACGAGCATCAACGGCTTGGCCAGCGTGCGCGGATTCAAGCGCGTAAACAGCGCAAGGCAGGACGCGAGGAAGCCCTTCATGTCGGTCGTGCCCAGCCCGTGCAGCCGGTCGTCCCGCGCGATCAATTGGAACGCTTCCGCCCATTCGACGTCCGCCGGCACCGTGTCGGTATGACCGACGAAGGCGAGCTCGGCGTCCGGCCGCGGATGGCTCGAGGCCACGAGATTGATTTTCTCGACGCCCGCGTCGTCGCGCCACTCAAAGCGCCGCAAATGCCAGCCGCAGGGCGCGAGCAGGCCTTCGGCGTAGCGAATGATGGGCGCGTTGGTCTGCGCCGAGACCGACGGAATCTTCACCAGCTCCGCCAGGACTGACTCGGTCATTTCCATAGGCGTTGCTGCAATTTCTGGAAGCGCGAGACCACCTCCGCCGCGAGCGAATGGTGGCGCTCCTTCACCATCTGCACGGCCGCCGATCCAAATGTCGCGAATCGCCGTGCGCTCGAGTGAAAAGACGATCGAGGACAGCAATGCATCGTCGTCCGCTCCGGCGATCGACACGTCGTCCAAATCGATCGTGAAGAAATCGGCAAGGGCGCCCGCGCGAATTTCGCCCGCGTCCACGGCGAGCGAACGCGCCCCGGCGGCGGTCGCGCTGCGCCAAAGTCGCGCGGCGAGCGCCGCTTCGCGCGTGTCGCCCGCCGCGGCCAGCACCACGCGTTCAATCCGCTGGAGGCGAAGATGGTACTCGAGAGCCCGGGCGTCCTCGAGCGGATCGATCTGAATCTGGCTGTCGCTGCCGAAGCAGATCGAAACGCCGCGCGCGTACAGCTCATCGGCGCGGACGATGCCGTCGCCGAGGTTTCGCTCGGTGGTCGGGCACGCGCCCACGCTGGCCCGCGCCTCCCCCAGCTGGTCCATTTCCGCTTCCGTGATGTGCACCGCGTGGATGCCGGTGAAGCGCGCGTCGAGCAGGCCCTCCCGCGCGAGCAAATCGATCGGCGTGGTGCCGTATTCCGCCAGCGTCTCCGCATTCTCGCGCGGCTGCTCGGAGACGTGCATGTGGAACGGCAGATCGAACTTTCGCGCGTACGCGTGCAGCCGCCGCGCGTAGTCGAGCGGCACGGCGCGAAAGCTGTGCGGCGCCACGCCGACGCGCGCCTGCGAGCGCAGCGACTCGAGGTTCGTGCAGAAAACATCCGGATCCGGCGTGCAGAAGCGGCGCTGGCCGGCGTGCAACGGTCGATCGAAGCCGCCACGGGTGTAGCCCGCCTGCAGCAGCACGACGCGGATGCCGATGTCGGCCGCCGCGGAAAGAATCGCCTTGGCGGTCTCATTCGGATCCGCGTAGGGCGTGCCGTCGGGCTGGTGATGCAGGTAGTGGAATTCGCCAACCGTCGTGATGCCCGCGAGCGCCATCTCGAGAAAAGCCATGCGCGCGACATCGCGAATGTCGTCCGGCGTGAGCGATTGCGCGACGTGATACATCTTTTCGCGCCACGTCCAGAAAGTGTCGTGCTCCGCCCCCGTGCGGTGCTCGGTGCGCCCGCGGATCGCGCGCTGGAAGCTGTGCGAATGGACGTTGACGAAGCCGGGCACCAGCGCGCGCCGGGGCAGCGCGACCGCGCCGCTGGCCTCGCGCGCAACGCGGGTGATGAGGCCGGTGGAGGCGTCGACGCCGACGGCCAGGCCGCGTTCAAACCGATCGCCCACCAGCGTGAGCTCGGGCGCGAGGAGAATTTCAGCGTTCACGCGTCGAGGATTTCGTAAATGATTTTTCCACCGGCGATGACCACCGCGGCAGGCTCAATCCCGGCGTAGTAGGCCAGTTCGCGATGATCGCGGCAGTCGTGGACGACGACATCCGCGCGCTTGCCCGTCTCCAGCGAATCCAAGATCGCCGCCCCAGCCGAGGCTGTGCGCGGCGTTGATGGTCGCGGCCGTGATCGACTCCGCCGGCGTCATGCGCATCTGCGTGGCGGCGAGCGAGAGCACGAGCGGCATCGAGGGCACCGGCGACGAGCCCGGATTGAAATCCGTGGCGAGCACGACGGCGAGCCCCGCGGCAATCATGGCGCGCGCATCCGGATATTTCGTTTTGCCGAGCGCGTACACCGAGCCGGGGAGCAGCACCGGCTGGACCTTGGCGCGCCGCAGCGCGGCGATGCCGTCGGCGCCGGTCTGCTCGAGGTGATCGGCGGTGATCGCTCCCAGCTTCGCCGCGAGCAGGGCGCCGCCGTTGCGCGTGAGCTGATCGACATGGGCGCGGAGCTTGAGTCCATGGGCCTTCGCGGCCGCGAGGTAGCGACGCGATTGCGCGAGATTGAACGCGCCCTTTTCGCAAAAGACGTCGGCGTACTCCGCCAGCCTTTCGCGCGCGACCACGGGCAGCATCTTGTCGATGACTTGATCGAGATAGGCATCCGCCCGGCCCTTGAAATTCTTCGGGACCGTGTGCGCGCCCAGGAAGGTGGCGGCGATGCGCAGGCCGGAGCATTCGCGCAGCGCGCGGATGACGCGCAGCATTTTCAATTCGGATTGCGAGCGTGAGCCCGTAGCCCGACTTGATCTCGAGCGAGGTGGTGCCGCCGCGGATCATCCACTGCAGGCGGCGTTCCGCCGTCGCAAGAAGAGTCGTTTCGCTCGCGGCGCGCGTGGCGCGCACGGTGGAGAGAATGCCGCCGCCCGCCGCGGCGATCGATTCATAGGTTTCGCCGGCGATGCGCCGTTCGAAATCTCCCACGCGGTCGCCGCCAAAGACCAGATGGGTGTGCGCGTCCACGAAACCGGGCATGACGACCCGGCCGCGGGCATCGATCACTTTCGCGCCGCGCGGGACGACCAGGCCGCGGGCGCGGCCGGCGTAGGCGATGCGCCCGCTCTTGATCAGGACGGCGCCGCTCCGCACGATGCCGAGTTCCCGCAATTCCGCGCCGACCCGCGGGCGCGCTGGACCGCGCAGCGTCAGCAGCTCGCCGCAATTGACGATGGCGATCGTCATGACGACTGCATGGGCAGCTTGAGGCCGTGGCGCTCGGCGGCGGCGATGGCCGTTTCGTATCCGGCGTCCGCGTGGCGCGCGACCCCGAGCCCGGGATCATTTGTCAGCACGCGACTCAGCCGCCGCGACGCCTCGGGCGTGCCGTCGGCCACGCTGACCTGTCCGGCGTGGATCGAGTAGCCCATGCCCACGCCGCCGCCGTGATGCAATGAAACCCACGTTGCGCCGCTCGCGGTGTTCAGGAGCGCGTTGAGAATCGGCCAGTCGGCGATGGCGTCGGAGCCGTCCTTCATCGCCTCGGTTTCGCGGAAGGGCGACGCGACCGAGCCGGTGTCGAGATGATCGCGGCCGATGGCGACCGGCGCGTCGAGTTCGCCGCGGCGCACCATTTCGTTCATGGCCTCGCCCATGCGCGCGCGATCGCCCTGGCCGAGCCAGCAGATGCGCGCGGGCAATCCCTGGAACTGGATCTTTTCGCGGGCGAGCCGGAACCAGCGCGAGAGCGTGGCGTCGTGCGGAAAGAGCCGCAGCGCCAGCTCGTCGGTCTTGCGGATGTCTTCCGGATTGCCCGAGAGCGCGACCCAGCGGAACGGGCCCTTGCCCTCGCAAAAGAGCGGCCGGATGTACTCGGGCACGAAGCCGGGAATGTTGAAGGCGTCCTTGCAGCCGGCGTCCTGCGCCATCTTGCGGATGTTGTTGCCGTAATCGAACGCGATGGCTCCGGCGCGCTGCATCGCGAGCATGGCGTCGACATGCACCGCCATGCTGGCCTTGGAACGGCGCACGTATTCCTCGGGATCGCTGGTCCGCAACGCATCGGCCTCCGCGATGGAAAGCCCGGCCGGGATGTAGCCGACCAGCGGATCGTGCGCGCTGGTTTGATCGGTGACGACATCGACCGCGACACCGCGGCGCACCAGCTCCGGGCAGGACCTCGGCGCAGTTGCCGACGAGCCCGACCGAAAGCGGCTCGCGTTTCTTCTGCGCCTCGGCGCACCAGGCGAGCGCCTCGTCGAGATCGTGCGTCATGCGATCGCAATAGCCCGTCTCGACGCGGCGCTGGATGCGCCAGGGCTCGACCTCGACGCCGAGGCAGACCGCGCCGTTGAGCGTGATGGCGAGCGGTTGCGCGCCGCCCATGCCGCCGAGCCCGCCCGTGACGACGAGCTTGCCGGAGAGATCGCCGCCGTAGTGCTTGTCGGCGAGCGCGGCGAACGTTTCGAAGGTGCCCTGGACGATGCCTTGCGAGCCGATGTAGATCCACGAGCCGGCCGTCATCTGGCCGTACATGATCAGGCCGCGGCGCTCGAGATCGTCGAAGGTCTCCCAATTCGCCCAGTGGCCGACGAGGTTGGAATTGGCGATCAGCACGCGCGGCGCGAATTCGTGCGTGCGAAAGACGGCCACCGGTTTTCCCGACTGCACGAGGAGCGTCTCGTCATTGCCGAGCGATTTCAATTCGCGCGTGATGGCGTGGAACGCGTTCCAGTCGCGCGCCGCCTTGCCGCGGCCGCCATAGACGATGAGATCCTCCGGCCGCTCGGCGACGGCGGGATCGAGGTTGTTCATGAGGCACCGCAGCGCGCCCTCCTGCTGCCAGCTCCGGCAGGAAAGCGTCGTGCCATGCGGCGCACGAATGGTTTGGGCGGTCGTCGTCATAGTGAATGGAAGAGCGAAGGCAGCGATATCACCACCGGTGCAACGGCCCGCAGACGCGTTCGGCGGCGGCGAGAATCTCCGCGGAGCGCACGGCCTCGAGGGCCTGCTCGATGTCGACCCGCAGCAGGCGATCCTTGTTCAGGAAGCGCACGCGCTTGCGCAGCGCGCGGTGGGCGGCCTCGATCGGCTCGCCGGCGTGCAGCGGATGAATGAAATCGAGCGCCTGCGCCGCGCCCAGCAATTCGAGTGCGAGCACCGTCTCGGCATTCTCCACCACGCGGCGTAGCTTGGTCGCGCCGATGCTGCCCATCGAGACGTGATCCTCCTGGCCGAGCGAGCTGGGGATGGAATCGACCGACGCGGGATGAGCGAGAATCTTGTTCTCCGAGACGAGCGCGGCGGCCGTGTACTGCAGCAGCATCTGCCCGGAATTGAGACCGCCCTCCTTGACGAGCAGGCGGGGGATCTTGCGCTCGCCCACCGTGTCGCCGCCCAGCAGCAGATAAAGCCGGCGCTCCGAAATGGAGGCAATTTCCGCCGCGGCCACGGCGAGCTGATCGAGCACGAGCGCGAGCGGCTGGCCGTGAAAATTTCCGCCGCTGACGATGTCGCCATTCGGGAACACCAGCGGATTGTCGGTCGCCGAATTGATTTCGATCTCGACCACGCCCGGCCGCGTGGCGCGCCGCGTCGCGCGAGGCGCCGTGCACCTGCGGAACGCAGCGCAGCGAATAAGGATCCTGGACCTTCTCGCAGTTCGCGTGCGACGGCAGGATTTCCGAGCGCGCCAGCAGCATGCGGATGTTCGCGGCGGTCTGCCGCTGGCCGGAGTGCGGCCGCGCGGCGTGCACGCGGTCGTCGAACGGCGCCCCGCTGCCGCGATAGGCCTCCAGCGACATCGCCGCGATCACGTCGGCCGTGGCCAGCAAGGTCTCGAGGCGGTGCAGGCAATGCACGGCGTAGGCCGCCATGAATTGCGTGCCGTTGATCATGCCGAGGCCTTCCTTCGAGCGCAGGCGCAGCGGCTTGATCTTGAGCGCGGCGTGCACCGCGCTGGCGGTCACGCGCTTGGCTTTCCACTGGACGTTGCCGAGTCCGAGCACCGGCAGCGTGAGGTGCGCGAGTGGCGCGAGATCCCCCGACGCGCCGAGCGAGCCTTTCTCGTACACGATGGGATGGACGCGTTCGTTCGCGAAGAGAATCAAGCGATCGACCAGTTCGGGCGTGACGCCGGAAAAGCCGCTGGCGAGTCCGTTGACCTTGAGGATCAACATCAGGCGCACCAGCTCGGCCGGAATCTCGTCGCCGACCCCGACCGCGTGGCTGAGGATCAGGTTTTCCTGCAGTTGCTCGATTTTCGACGGCGCGATGCGCGTGTCGGCGAGAATGCCGAAGCCGGTGTTGATGCCGTAGATGGCCTTGCGGCCGCGCCCGAGTTTCTCGACGATCTGGCGCGGAGGCGATGATCCGTTTCCGCGCCGCGGGATCCAGCGAGATGCGCCGGTGGGAGGCCAGCGCGCCGCGCAGCGTACCGAGGGAGAGATCAGCGCCACTGAGTTGCATGGGGGACCGGGATTGTCTCGCGGGCCGGCGATTCTGTCGAGGGTTGGTAAATCGGCGCGGGCCGGGCCAAACCGCCTACGCCAGCGCCGCGCCGACGTCCTCGACCAGGGGGCGAATCGTCTCCGCGCCGAAGTCGAATTTCAGCCCGGCCGCGGCGAACAATTCCGGCAGCGGCTTGGAGCCTCCCAGGTTCAGGCCTTGGAGATAGAGATCCACCGCCTTGCCGGCGTCCTGCCGCGCCTGGCGCCACATCTGCAACGCCCCGAGCTGCGCGATGCCGTACTCCACGTAGTAAAACGGGTGCAGGAAAATGTGGAGCTGGCGATGCCAGCCGTACGCGCGCGCCAGTTCATGACCGGCGTAATCCTCGATGCCGCCAAAGCGATCCATGAGCGCCAGCCACGCGTCGCGCCGCGCGATGCGCGTGTGACCGGGATGCGTGTAGAGCCAGTGCTGGAAGGCGTCGACGGTCGCCATCCACGGGAAGAACGCGATGATGCCCTCGAGATGCTGGCGGCGCGCGCGATTGGCGTCGTCGGCCGCATAATATTCCTCGAGGTACGGCGCCGCCATCAGTTCCATGGACATCGAGGCGACCTCGCAGAACTCGATCGGCGAACCGCGGTAGCCGCCGAGGCGCTGCTCGCGCGCGGCCAGCGCGTGGAAGGCGTGGCCGGCCTCGTGCAGGAGCGTGGTGACGTCGCCCTGCACGCCGACCGCGTTCATGAAGATGAAAGGCAGGCGCGACTCGTCGAGCGTGGATTGATAGCCGCCGGGCGCCTTGCCCTTGCGGCTCTCCAGATCGAGCAGGCCGTTCGCGCCGAGCAGCGAGAACGACTGCCCGAGGCGCGGGTCGAGGCGATTGAAGATCGTCTGCGCCTTGGCGACAAATTCGTCGGCCGTGGTGAAGGGCTTGAGCGGCGGACGGCTTTCCGGATCCACCGCGAGATCCCAGGGTCGCAGCGGCGTCGACGCCGAGCTTCTTCTGGCGCTCGCGCTGCAATTCGCGCGCGAGCGGGACGATGCTTTCTGCGATCGTGTCCTGAAACTTGATGCAGTCCTCCGGCGTGTAATCAAAGCGCTCGTTCAAGGCGAAGGCGTACGCCCGGTAATCCGGAAAGCCGGCTTCGCGCGCGATTTCACCGCGGAGCTTGAGCAGCGCGTCGAAGATGTCCTCGAGCTTCTCGCGATCCTGCAGCCGGCGTTGCACAGTCAATTCCCAGGCCTGCTCCCGGCGCGCGCGATCCGTCTCCTGCAGCACGCGGCTCAACTGCGCGAGCGTCTGCTCCTTGCCGTCGAATTCCACCATCATCGCCCCGATGATTTTCTGGTACTGCTGGCAGAGGCGCGCCTCCTCGGTCTCGCGCGGGACATTGGCCTCGCGGTAGAGCGAGACGCGGTTGCGCACGCTGCGGCGGAAGACGTCGTAATACGGCGGCAGCGAGGCGAAGGCGGGATGCGCGACGAGCTTTTGCTGCAACGCGAACTGCCGCGGTTTCAGCCACGGATCGACGGTCTCGACGATTTGCAGGTAGGCCTTCTCCCGCGCCGGGTCGTCGGTCTGGCATGTCATCGCGATGTAGGTGCGCGCGGAATTCTCGGAGAGCGCGGCGTTCACCTCGCTGTAGTCGTCGAGCCACGCCTCGAGCGCCCCGGTGTTCGCGGCGGCGTCGAGCCGGGCGGAGAGTTGGTCGAAAACCGGCGCGAGCGCGGCGGGGTCGGTGAGATCGATCTGCGCGGCGAGAAAGCGGCGCGGGGCAAACGGGGCCAGATTCATGCGATTGGTGTAGCGCAGAATGGGCCGGCGTGCGACCGAATCAGCGCGTCACGGCGCGCGGCCTCGCGAGATCGGGCAGGAACGCCGTGAGGAGCCCGATCAGCGGCAGGTAGGCGCAGACCTGAAAGACGAAAAAAATGCTGGTGTGGTCGGCCAGCCGGCCGAGCACCGCCGAGCCGATGCCGCCCATGCCGAAGGCGAAGCCAAAGAACAGACCCGCGATCATGCCCACCTTTCCCGGCATCAATTCCTGCGCGTAAACGAGGATGGCGGAAAAGGCCGACGAGAGAATCAGGCCGATCGGGATGGTCAGGACGGTGGTCCAAAACAGATTGGCGTGCGGCAGCAGCAACGTGAACGGGGCGACCCCGAGGATGGATCCCCAAATCACGTATTTGCGGCCGATGCGATCGCCCAGCGGTCCGCCCAGAAACGTGCCCGCGGCGACCGAGGCGAGGAACAGAAAGAGATGCAACTGGGCGTTCTGCACCGAGACGTGGAATTTCTCGATCAGGTAGAACGTGAAGTAGCTGTTGATGCTGGCGAGATAGAAATACTTCGAAAAGATCAGCACGAGAAGAATGGCGATCGAGGCGACGACGCGGCGGCGGGAGAGAGTCGCGCTGGTCGCCGACGCGGGGCGCGCGAACTTGCGGATGGATGAGGGCGAGATGATCGCGATACCAGCGCCCGACCCGCGACAGAACCACGATGCCGAGCAGCGCGAGGACGGAGAACCAGGCGATGCGTGACTGCCCGCGCTGTGCGATGACCATCGCGGCGAGGAGCGGGCCAAGCGCGGTGCCCACGTTGCCGCCGACCTGGAAGACCGATTGCGCAAAGCCCGTGCGTCCGCCGGATGCGAGATAGGCGACGCGCGAGGCCTCGGGATGAAACACGGCCGATCCCATGCCGACCAGACAGACCGCCACCAGCAGGATGGCGAACGAATGCGCCATGGAAAGAACGAGCAGTCCGGCGAGCGACAGACCCATGCCGGCCGCCAGCGAGAACGGTTGCGGCCGCCGATCCGTCATGAACCCGACCAGCGGCTGCAGCAGCGACGCCGTGAGATAAAACGTGAGCGAGATCAGCCCGATTTGCGTGAAGCTCAGGCCGAACTCGGTCTTCACCAGCGGATAAATCGCGGGGATGAGCGACTGAATGGTGTCGTTCAAGCCATGCGAGAGGCTGAGCGAGAAGAGGATGCCCAACACGGTGACCCGCGGTCCGGCCGTGCGCGGCGCGGGATCCGGCGAGCGCGCGAGCTCCGGACTGAGCGCGGAACCGTCGCTCATACGCGCTTGCCGATTTCAAACACGACGCGATAGCGATCGGGCGATTTGGATTCGTCGGTCCGTCGCACCGGCGCGCTCAACACGCGCTCGAACAGATCGCGCTCCAGCCGCGCCAGGATGGGAAAGCGCGCAGCCAGATCGGCGATGGGTGAACGATGCTCGATGATGCGCAGCGGCTCGTCGGGCGGCGGCAGCATGGCCTCGAAAAGATCGCCGACCTCGTCGGCCGCGTGCGGCTTGGGCGCGGCGCCCTTTGCCTTGCGGCCGGTCGTGGCGCGCTTGGGCGGGGCGGGGCCGGCGCCTTGGCGGCGCCATCGAATTCCGCCATGCAACCCTCCTGATCGCGCAGGCGCGCGAACAGCGAGGTGCGCAGGGCGAGCGAGCCGAACTTCGGCAGATTCTTGAGATAACGCTCCGCGCGATTTTGAAAGACCGTGAAGAGCAATTTCTCGGGCGCGGCGCTGCCAGAGACTTTGTGCACGGCCTCGAGCAACTCGAGCGTGAGATCGTTCTGCGCCGGCGGGAAGAGGGAGTGCGCGCGATCGGTCAGGCGGTAGAGCATCTCCGGCCGGCCGCCGCGTCCGACCCCGCGCGGCTGGCGCCAGGTCTCGAGGAAGCCCTTCTTTTCGAGCTCGAGGCAGTATTGCTTCACGCCCATGTAGCTCATGCCCATGCGCTCGGAGAGCGGGCGCACCGGCAGGCCGCCCGTGCGCTTGAGCACGGAGAGCACTTCCATGCGTTGGCCGCGGGTCAGGCTGGGGCGGGGAGTGGGCATGCGCCGCGAAATTACGCGCCCTCGACCGGGATGCACCATCCGATTTGCGCGTCCGTGAAGGCATCGCCCTGGCCACCGCAAGAGAACGGTTGGAACCACAGATTTGCGCAGATTCACGCAGATCTGTGAATCCTGGGTGACGTTGCCCGCGCGGTGGGAGACTGTGCAGGCCATGAAGCGTTTGCTTTTCATCACGACGATGATTCTCGCGGGGATCATCGTCGTGATCGTCATTGCGGCGAGGCGCGGCGGCGCGGGGATCACGGTGGAACGCGGACTGGTCTTCGGGAGGGGCGGCGAGACGGAATTGAAGCTCGACATCGCGATGCCGAAAGACGGCGACGGGCCGTTTGCCGCGCTCATTTTTGTTCCGGGTGCCGGCTGGCGGGTCGGCGGCCGTCAGGACATGAACCACTTCATCGAAGGCGTCGCGCGCCTCGGCTATGTCGGGGTCAGCCCGGACTACCGACTGGTGCCCACCGCGCGGTTTCCCGCCCAGGTCGAGGATTGCAAGGCCGCCGTGCGCTGGCTGCGGGCCAACGCCACCAAGTACCGCGTTCGTCCGGATCGCATCGGCGTGATCGGTTTTTCTGGTGGCGGACACCTTGCGTGCATGCTCGGGGTGACGGGTCCGGCGGACGGACTCGAGGGCAGCGGCGGCAACGCCGATCAATCAAGCGCGGTTCAGGTCGTCGTGAGCTTCTTTGCGCCGACCGATTTCTCAACCCGCGACTGGCCGGCGGATCTGGAGCGCGAAGTCATTGTTCCCTTCCTCGGAGGCACCGCGACGGAACAACCGGACGCCTACCGGCGCGCGTCGCCTATCACGTACGTCAAGAGGGATACTCCGCCGTTCCTCATTTTTCACGGCACCAACGACAAGCTGATTCCCGTCGATCAATCGAAGCGTCTCGCCGAGAAGTTGAAGAGCTTCGGCGTGCCGGTTGAGCTGGTCATCCTGGAGGGTGAAGGCCACGGATTCAGCGACGCCAACAACCAGAAGTGCATGCAGCAGATGCTGGATTTCCTCGGGCCGCGCTTGAAGAACTAGGCCGCGAGTCGGCGGGGTGCCTCCTATGGTCCAGTCAGCCAGTCGGCGTCGAGCGCCCAGGCGACCGCATCTTCGAAATTCGCGCGCCGGCCTTCCTGCCATGCCGCGTTTGCCGCTTCCACGCCCAAAGCCGCGCGTGCCGGGTCGAGGTAGCGATTCAGCAGCGTGAACCAAAATGTGATCCCCGTGATGTCGATGGCGAGCGCGTCGAATTCCGCCTCCGCCGCGCCGCCGAGAATCAAGGCCTTGGCGGAATGTCCGCAGCCGGCCGCCGCCATCGCGATGCCGTGGATTTCCATGGCGGTCTCGGCGCGGTCGCCGATCTCCACCGCCAGGCTGAGCGCGCGACGATAGAGCGGCAGGGCGGCCGCTCCGTCGCCTCGAATCAGCGGACAATCGGCGAGAAAATGCACCGCGAAATGCTCCGACCGCAGGTCCCGGGTTTGTTGCGCGGCGGCGAGAGCCTCGCGTGACATGGATTCAACCAGCTCGAGTTCGCCCAGGCCGACGAGCACCTGCAGGAGTCCGATGCGTGCGCGGTTGACGAGGAGCGGGTCGCCGACGGTCTGTCTGCAATTCGAATCCTTCCTCCATCAGCCGCCGCGCGTCGCCGTCGCCGGCATAAAAGCAGCCCCAGCCCAGCTCAGTGAGAGCGCAGCCCACTTCTTGAATATTTCCATGTCGCCGCCAAATCGCGACGGCCTGCTCGATCAACGGCCGCGCGGCGGTGAGATCGCCGGCCCACGCGGCGAGTTCGCCCGCGCCCGACAAAGCGCGCGCGCGCCATTCATCGTCCTGCGACGACGCGGCGAGAACTTCGGCGAGACGCCGACGCCCCTCGCTGAAATGCGACCGCAGATGCCAGAACCAACCGAGCGCACCGGCCAGGCGCAAAGCGCGGCGCGCATCGCGCCCCTGCAGCCACTCGAGCGCGGCGCGCAGATTGTCATGCTCGCGTTCCAGTTCATCGAGCCCCTCCTTTTCGTGATGCCAGCGGCGGCCGTAGGCGCGCTCCGCGAGGTCTTCGAAGTAGGCGGCGTGCCGCTCCGCGATTTCATCGCTCTCCCCGCCGGCCTGCAGTTGCTCCAAGGCAAACTCGCGAATCGTCTCCAGCATGCCGAAGCGCCCGCCATCGCGGCGGACCATGCTCCGGTTCACCAGCGCCGCGAGGGTTTCGAGATCGGCCTCGCAAACGGACTCCGCGGCCTCGAGCGAGAAACTGCCCGCGAAAACGGCGAGGCGCGCGAATAATTTTCGCTCCGCCGGCTCCAGCAAATCGTGGCCCCAGGCGATGGTGTTGCGCAGCGTTTGTTGCCGCGGAGCGGAATCCCGCGCCCCGCCGGTCAGGAGTTTCAAGCGCTGGTCGAGCCGGGCCAGGATGGCCTCGGGTGACAGCAGCGGGACGCGCGCCGCGGCCAGCTCGATTGCGAGCGGCAGGCCGTCGAGCCGCACGCACAGCCCGGCCACGGCGGCCGCATTTTCGTCGGTGAGTTGGAAGCCTGGTTGCACCGATTGCGCGCGCTCGACGAACAAACGGACGGACGGGCAGGCGGCGAGATCGGCAGCCGCGCGATCGCGTCGCGGATTGGGCAGCGCCAGCGGCGCCAACGGGAACACGTGCTCGCCGGCGATGCGCAGGGCTTCGCGGCTGGTGACGATGACCTTGACGCGCGGAGACTCCGCCAGCAGCTCCGCCAACAGTCCAGCGCCGCCAATGATCTGCTCGAAATTGTCGCACAGCAGCAGGAGTTCCTTCGGAGCGAGGAACGCCGCCAGCGACTGACCCGCCGCCTGGCGGACACCCAGGGTCTGCGCGATTGCGGGCAGCAAGCAGCGCGGGCTCGTGGATGGCCTGCAGCATGACCACGAAGGCGCCGCCGGAGAAATCGTGGGCGAGTTCCGCGGCGGCCTGCAGCGCCAATCGTGTTTTGCCGGTGCCGGCCGGGCCAATCAGCGTGATCACGCGCACGTCCGCCCTGCGCGCCAGCGCGCAGACGGCGGCCAGTTCGCTTTCGCGTCCAACCAGCGCGGTGGGCGGCGTCGGCAGATTGCCCAGGCGCGGCCCCGCCGCGCGCAACTGCGGAAAGTCGCCAGGCAGGGCCGGATCGATCACCTGATAGAGCCGCTGCGGACGCGGGAAGTCCTTGAGCTGGTGCGGTCCCAGGTCGAGGCAGGCGATGCCGGAGTCGTCCTCCAGCAGATCGCGCGTCGATTGCGACAGCAGGATTTGCTCGCCGTAGCCGGCCGCGCAGATCCGGGCGGTCAAATGCACGCCGATGCCGATGTAGTCATTGCCCGTCGGCGTGGCCTCGCAGGTGTGGATTCCGATGCGCACGCGGACGCGCTCGTCGTCGGGCCAGGCCTGCGCGGCCAGCGCGAGTTGCGCCTCGACGGCCGCCCTGACGGCATCGCGCGCGCGGGTGAACGCGATGAAGAACGAGTCGCCCGCCGTCTTGACCTCGAAGCCGGCGTGTCGCGCAAAGCACGCGCGCAACAGGCGGCAGTGCTGGCCGAGAATTTCCTCGTAGCGCTGCAGGCCGATGGCATGCAGGAGCCGGGTCGATCCCTCGATGTCGCTGAACAGAAACGTGACTGTGCCGGTCGGGGGCATTGCGATACTTTCGGCGAGCGTGATATCCCGTTTGTCGGGGCCAAGCATTGGCATTCGCCGAGAGCGAGTCAATTATCCGTCGGCAGCGCACCGTGCCAAGGCGCAGCCGAGCGAGGATGGTGACGCTGCCCGGACTTATCTTGCCTTGCCGTACTCGAGGCCGCCGTAGGTCGCCGGCCGGTGCGCGGGCAAATTGGTTTTCCGCCAAGCGGAGAATTGCGCGAGCTTCTTGGGTGCCGCGGCCTGGTTCCACGATGGCTTGCGGAAAAAGGTCCAGACATATTCCGGGAGGTATCCTGCATAGGCCACTTTCACGACATCATCCCAGTACGCGTCGTGCGGAATCTTTTTCTGCTTTAACATTTTCTGGTACAGCTCCACCCCGGTTACGCGACCGGCGAGTTCCTCGGGAAACGTCGCCACCACCAGTCCCGTCGCGTTGGCGGGATATTCCGACGGATGCTTGGTCACGTAAGAGAGTCGCGCGACAAGATAGGCCATCCAGACGGTTGCCGAAGGCGCGGCCGGCTCGACGTCGATGGTGAATTCGACGCTGCCCGAGGCGTAGAGCACCGGCGTCGGCGAGGCCGAGGGTCGTGATCAACGTGGCGATGAAGAGGATAAAATCGCGAAGCTTCATACCCGGAATTTGCCAGATCGCGCGCTGTGCGCCAAGGATTTGGAGCGGGCAAATGCCAGCAGGCGAAGGCGGAAGGATCCGCTTCCGGAGCGCGACGTCGCCAGCTACTTGGCGCCGGAATAGGCGAGGCCGCCGTGGGTGACCGGCCGGTGCGCGGGCAGGCTGCTCCGCTGCCACGACGAAAATTGCGCGAGTTTTTTCGGCGCCGCCGATTCCTTCCAGGACGGCTTGCGGAAATAGGTCCAGACGTATTCGGGCAGGAATCCGGCCTTGGACACCTTCACGACGTCGTCCCAGTAGGCGTCGCGCTCATTTTTTCCCTGGGCGCGCATTTCCTGGTAGACGTTGGCGGCCGCGGTGCGACCGGCGATTTCCTCCGGGAAAGTGGGGACCAATGGGCCGTCGGCCGCCGGCAGGATATTCCGAGCGGTGCTTCATCACATAGGCGAGGCGCGCGATCAGATACGACATCCAAACGGTCAAGGATGGTGCGTTCAGGTCCGCCTCAATGGTGAAGCCGGAATTCTTAAACGGGTTCGATTCCGCCGCTGGCATCGCCGGGGCCGCGACTCCCAAGCCAACGAACAAGACGAGCAGACGCAGTCTCATCTGCAGGCTGCTAATTCACCAAATCCACGAACAGCAGGCCGGTGACTTTCTTTTGGAGCTGGCCCGGAGCGGCCGGGGAGATTTTCCAGCCGCGCCGCACGACTGCCCAGACCTTCGGTGCCGAGGTGTCGGTTTGGATAATGCGGACCTGATCGCCGACAAGCGGCAGCTCCGGAAGTTCGAGCTCGCCGATGGGCTTCCCGGCATTCGTGGAGAGTTCAATTTGCATTTTTTGGGGGAGGGACAGGGATTCGACTGAATCGACTGCGAAGCGGAGAATTGACCGTGAATCTGCAGCACAACACGCGCCATGGCGGGCCGGAAGCGCAGTGCCGCCTGGTCGATTGGCATCGGGCTGCGGTGGAACGCGACCTCCCGTCGCGTTACACCTGAGCTACGCCGGGTGGTAGCCCTCTTCGCCGTGCTCGGAGATGTCGAGGCCGGTGCTTTCGATTTCCTCGTCGACGCGCAGGCCGATGGTCACCTTCAGGAGCATCGCGATAATGGCGGTCGCCGCGACCGAGAGCAGCACCGTCACGAGCATCGCCTTGAGCTGCTCACCCACCAGCGTCTTGCCCACGACGTCCTTCAAATTCGTCGGCAGGTTCGAATTCACCTCGAGCGTGGCGAAAAATCCGGTGAGCAGCGCGCCCAGCGTGCCGCCGACCGCGTGCACGCCGAAGGTGTCGAGCGCGTCATCATAGCCGAGCCAGGACTTGAGATAGTTGCAGGCGAAGAACGGGAAGGCGGCCGCGAGCAAACCGATCACGATCGCGCCGTTGGCCGTGACGAAACCGCAGGCCGGCGTGATCACCACCAGGCCCGAGACCGCGCCCGAGCAAAAACCGAGCACGCTCGGGTGTCCCTTCACGATAGCCTCCAGCACGGCCCAGCCGAAGGCCGCCACCGCCGCGGCGAGCGTCGTGGTCATGAAAGCGTTGGCGGCGATGGCGTCGGAGCCCAGCGCGGAGCCGGCGTTGAAGCCGTACCAGCCGACCCAGAGCATTCCCGTGCCAATCATGCAGAGCACCATGCTGTGCGGAGCCATGGCGACGCGGCCAAAGCCCTCGCGCTTCCCGAGAATCAGGCAGAGCACCAGCGCGCTCCAGCCCGATGACATGTGCACGACGGTGCCGCCGGCGAAATCAATCGACTTGATGCGCGCGCCGGCGTTCCAGACTCCGTTCATGAGGCCGTCGACGCCCCACACCATGTGCGCGAGCGGGAAATACACCGCGAACATCCACAACACGACAAACGCCATGATTGACCAGAATTTCATGCGCTCCGCGATGGCCCCGATGATTAGCGCGGGCGTGATGATGGCGAACATCATCTGGTACATGGAAAAGACGTTCTGCGAGACCCAGTAGGCGTAGTCGGTGTTGGGATTCGAATCGACGCCCTTGAGGAAGAGGAAAGTCCGCCAGTCGCCGACGTAGGCGGAGCCCTTGGCGAAGACGAGGCTGTAGCCGACGGCCCACCAGAGGATGGCGACCAGTCCGGCGATGCCGAGGCATTGCGCCATGACGGAGAGGATGTTTTTGCTGCGGACAAGGCCGCCGTAAAAAAGCGCGAGACCCGGCAGCGTCATGAAGAGCACCAGCGCCGCCGCGGTCATCATCCATGCGTTGTGCCCGGGACCGGAGCCGCTGATCTTCGAGGTGATTTTCGCGTCGGTCGCGTCGGATCCGCGCGGCGAATTCGCGATGTAGGCCTCGAGATCCGCGACGCGCTGCTCCAGCGACGGCTCGGCTTTAGGCGGGGGCGGGGCGGGGTCCGCCGCGGATGCCAGGGGCGCGAGCGAGACGGCGATGAACGTCGCGGCGGCGAGGAGGTGGGGGACGAATCGACGGAGGCGCAAAGCGGACACGGGGTCGGGCATGAAATGGGGAGGGACGGAATTTTTGCTGCGGCGGGCAAGTCGCGCGTTTAGCACCTTCCATGCCGGTGTTTGCGTCCGCCGGGGCAGCCCGGAATCGATGGCTCGCCGAGCTTGTGTCCATGCGCATCGGCGCGATTTTCCGCGCGCCGCGGATAGTCGGATCGTGAGTCGGATGAGCCCGGGCGCGCGCACAAAATCAGCCAGCGCGAACAGATTTAGCCAGCGCGCCGGCGGGTAGGAAATGGGCGGCTGTTTGCCATCGGGAAAATCCAGTTGCGGGCCCATGGGGGCATGTCATAAAGCGATCCGTGATCGTGATTTTGTTTGTTCCTTCTTCCACCACGGCAGCTCCCCTCGCGCCGCGCCCAAACCGTCCTCCAACCAACCACTAACGCATGCACAAGAAACGCAAACCCGCCGACATTACGGCGCTCATCAAAGAGCAGGGGATCAAACTGATTGATTTCAAGTTCTGCGACATCCTCGGAACCTGGCAGCACTTCACGACGACGCTGACGGAGTACAGCGAATCGCTCTTCACCGACGGCCTCGGCTTCGACGGCTCGTCGATCCGCGGCTGGAAGGCGATCAACAATTCCGACATGCTCGTGATCCCGGATGCGTCGACGGCCTGGGTGGATGTCTTCAACGCCGAGCCGACGCTCAGTTTCATCTGCGACATCGTGGATCCGATCACCAAGGAGCCGTACGACCGCGACCCGCGCGGCATCGCCGGCAAGGCGGAGTCCTATCTCAAGAGCACGGGCATCGCGGACACCGCGTTCTTCGGCCCCGAGGCGGAGTTTTTCATCTTCGACGACGTCAAGTATCACTACAACGCGAACAGCTCGGGCCATTCGGTGGACAGCATCGAGGCGCATTGGAACACGGGCCGCGAGGAGGGCCCGAACCTCGGATACAAGATTCGCGCGAAGGAGGGTTATTTCCCGGTCGCCCCGACCGACACGCAGCAGGACATCCGCAACGAGATGTGCCTGGAGATGGAGAAATGCGGCATCCCGATCGAGCGGCAGCATCACGAAGTGGCCACGGCCGGCCAGGCGGAAATCGACATCCGTTTCGCGCCGCTGAAGCAGATGGGCGACTGGATCATGTATTACAAGTACATCGTTCGGAACGTGGCCGCGCGGCACGGCAAGACGGTGACCTTCATGCCGAAGCCGCTCTTTGCCGACAACGGCTCGGGCATGCACACGCACATGTCGCTCTGGAAGGACGGCAAGCCGCTGTTTTTCGGCGACAAGTACGCGCAGCTCTCGGAAATGGCGCTGTTCTACATCGGCGGCGTGCTCAAGCATGCGCGCGCGTTGTGCGCGCTCTGCAACCCGACCACGAACAGCTACAAGCGCCTCGTGCCCGGCTACGAAGCGCCGGTGAACATGGCCTACAGCGCGCGCAATCGCTCGGCCTCGATCCGCATCCCGACCTACTCGGCGAACCCGAAGGCCAAGCGCATCGAGTTCCGCACGCCCGATCCGGCGGCGAACATCTATCTCTGCAGCGCAGCGCTGTTGATGGCCGGCCTCGACGGCGTGCTCAACCGCATCGATCCGGGCGACCCGCTCGACAAGAACCTCTACGATCTCCCGCCCGAGGAACTGGCCAAGGTGCCCAGCGCGCCGGATTCCCTGCTCGGCGCGCTCCAGGCGCTGGAGAAGGATCACGACTTCCTGCTGAAGGGCGATGTCTTCGGCAAGGACTTCATCGAGAACTTTATCGACATGAAGAAGAAGGAGTACGACGCGATCCGCCTGCGGCCGCATCCGTACGAGTTCTCGATGTACTTCGACGTGTAGGCGTCAACAAAGGCAGGGACGACCGTCCTCGGTCGTCCCGATTCCGTCAGCGCGATCACGCACGTGGTGTCGCACGCTGTTTTCGTGCATCGTCGCGCGTTCATGAATCGTCCCAGGCTCTGGCTCGCGCTGTTGGTGGCTTCGGCCATTCTCTCGCTGGCGGTCGGACTGCGCCAGAGCCTCGGCCTGTTTTTCGTGCCGATGGCGCTGGATCTCGGCGTGTCCGGCACCACGCTCGGTCTCGCCATTGCCTTGCAGAACCTGATGTGGGGCGCGACGCAGCCGTTCGCCGGCATGCTGGCGGATCGCTTCGGCACCGGCCGCGTCATGGTCGGCGGCGCATTCTTTTACGCCATCGGTCTCTTCTACCTCGCCCGCGCGAACGACGCGCCGGAACTTTATTTTGCGTCCGGCGTGCTCATTCCGCTGGGCTTGAGCGGCGTGGGGCTGACGGTGGTCCTCGGTGCGGTGGCGCGGATTGCCCCGCCGGAGCGGCGCAGCATGGCGGCGGGCATCGCCAGCGCCGGCGGATCGTTCGGCCAGTTCATCCTCGCGCCGATGGGCCAGAAATGGATCGCGCACTTCGGTTGGTCGAACGCGCTGCTCGTCTTCGCGGGCCTGGCGGCGCTGATGGCCCCGCTCGCGTTCGTCCTGCGGGGACGCTCCGGTTCCGCCGCGATCGAAGGAGCGGCGTCGATCGGCGCCGCCTTCCACCAGGCCTTTCGTGATCCCAGCTTTTGGCTGCTCAACGCGGGGTTTTTCGTCTGCGGTTTCCACATCGCGTTCGTCTCCACCTACCTGCCGGGAATGACCACGCTTTGCCTTTTGCCCGCGGCGGTCGGGGCCGAGGCGCTCGCGCTCATCGGGCTCTTCAACATGCTCGGCAGTTTTCTGGCCGGCTATCTCGGCGGGTTCCTGCGCATGAAGTATCTGCTCAGTACGATCTATTTCATCCGGGCCGCGACCATTTCCATTTTTCTCGCGGTCCCGAAGACGCGGCTGACGTTCCTCGTCTTTGCCGCGATTCTCGGCATGACCTGGCTGGGCACCGTGCCACTGACCAGTGGCCTGGTGGGGCAGCGCTACGGCACCCGCTACCTGGCGAGCCTGTTCGGCGTGGTGTTCTTCAGCCACCAGGTCGGCGCGTTCTTCGGCGCGTGGAGCGGCGGGCGCTTTTACGATCTGACCGGCAAGTACGACATGGGCTGGCAAATCGCGATGAGCCTGGCGCTGGCGGCGGGGTTTATTCATCTGCCGATTCGGGATCGAGCTTTGGCGCAGGCGCCGTTGCCGGCGCCGGCCCTGTAGCCGTCCGTGCTAGGATTCGAAATGGCTCGAGCAAATCCGCGCGCCGATCGAGTGAAGGAATTGCTCCGCCGCTTTCCGCGCATTTATCCAGATGCGCATTGCGAGTTGGATTTCTCAAATCCGCTGGAGCTGCTCGTTGCGACGATCCTTTCCGCGCAGTGCACGGACAAGCGGGTGAACCTCGTGACCAAGCCGCTTTTCGCGCGCTATCGCACGGCCGCGGAATACGCGGCCGCGCCGATTGCAGACCTTGAGGAGGCGGTGCGGACGACGGGATTTTTCCGCAACAAGGCGAAGAACATCCGGGCGGCCTGCGCGAAGATTGTCGCCCTGCACGGTGGCGAGGTGCCGCGCACGATGGAAGCGCTCGCCGCGCTGCCCGGTGTCGGCCGCAAGACCGCCAATGTCGTCCTCGGCAATGCGTTTGGAATTGAAGCCGGCGTGGTGGTCGACACCCATGTCGGCCGCCTCTCGCGCCGGCTGGGTCTGACCCGGCAGGCCGATCCCGTGAAAGTGGAGAAGGACCTGGTGAAACTCGTCCCGCGCGATCGCTGGACGCTCTGGAGCCACTGGCTGATTTTCCACGGCCGCCGCCGCTGCTTCGCCCGCAACCCCGACTGCCCCCACTGCGAGTTATTGGACATCTGCCCGACCGGGAAGAAAAAAGCTCTCGACCCTCGACGCTCGACTCTCGACTCCGCCTGAGATTCCCGATTCGACATTCGGCATTCGGCATTCGAAGCTTGCAGCCCTATGTCGAACTCCCCCCGATTCCTCGAAGGCAAGACCGGCGTCATTTTCGGCGTGGCCAACAAGCGCAGCATCGCGTGGGCCATCGCCAAGGCCTGGCATAACGCGGGCGCGAAGCTGATCTTCAACTACCAGGGCGAGCGGTTGAAGGACAACGTCGAGGATCTCGTCTCGGAGCTGGCGGCCGACACGCCGTTTTACGAGTGCGACGTCGGCAGCGACGCGAGCATCACGGAGTTTTTCGGCAACGTGCGCAAGCACACGGACCGGCTGGATCTGATGCTCCATTCCGTTGCCTTCGCGCCGAAGGAGGCGCTCGAGGGCGACTTCATCAACACGAATCGCGAGGCCTTCCGCATGGCCCACGACATCAGCGCGTATTCGCTGGTCGCCCTGTCACGCGAGGCGGCGCCGATGATGACGGACGGCGGCAGCATCGTGGCGATGACCTATTACGGCAGCGTAAAGGTGGTGCCGAAATACAACGTGATGGGCGTGGCCAAGGCGAGCCTCGAGTCGTCGGCGCGCTATCTCGCGTGGGACCTGGGCACGAGGAAGATTCGCGTGAATTGCATCAGCGCGGGTCCGGTGCAGACCCTGGCGGCGCGCGGGATCAGCGGGTTCTCCACCATGATGAAGCACTACGAGCTGAAGGCGCCGCTGCACCGCAGTTGCACGACCGAGGAAATCGGCGCGACCGGGCTTTTCCTGGTGAGTGACGGCGCGGCCGCGATCACCGGCCAGGTGATCTACGTGGATGGCGGCTACGAGGCGATGGGGATGTAGCCCGAAGCCCGCCGCGGCCTTCGGGAACTCGACGAACGAACTCGAAACCGAATGACGAAGCCCGAACTGAAACGGGAAAATCTTGAGCTCAGCTTCTGGAGCGTTCTGTTTGGTGCTTCAGCTTCGTCATTCTGATTTCGTCATTCGTCATTCCCGGTCGCGCTCACCTGAGCGCTTCCGGGTGAAACTTATTCCAGTAGCGGATCGACGAAGCTCACCGCCATGAAGCTCGGGTCCGCGTACTCGTAGTCCTTCACGACTTCGTCGCCGGAGCCGCCGGACTTGAGATCGTCGGCCTCGTACTTGGCGAACATCGGGATGAGTTCGGCCTCGGTCTTGCCCGCGCGGAGTTGATCGCGGAACCAGTTCGACCAGCGGTGCAACCGCTCCTGCACCGCGTCGAGATGCTTGTCGATGCCGCCCTCGACCACCCCGTAGTGCGGCAGGTAGAAGCGCGCGGGTTTCATGGCGCGGAGCTTGTCGAGCGACTGCTGCCAGGACTCGATATGCAATTCGGGCGGCACGAACGGTGGAATGGGCGGGCCGCCGTTGATGGTCACGCCGGCGACGTCGCCACCAAAGACGTTGTCATCCCATTGATAAACGTTGTGATGATTCGCGTGGCCCGGGGTGTCGGTGGCGCGCACCTGGAATTGACCCGCGGTGAAGACATCGCCGTCGTTCGCGATGCGGACCTGGCCTTCCGGCACGGGCGCGAGGCGACCCCAAAGCCGCGCCATGTCGTCGCCGTAAATGCGCGTGGCCGACTCGATCAGCTTCGCCGGGTTGATCAAGTGCGGCGCGCCGCGCGGATGCACGTAAACGGTCGCGCCAAATTCCGCGAGCCGCCAGGCCGCGCCGGCGTGGTCGAAATGAATGTGGCTGAGAAAGAGATGACGGACATCCTGCGGCGAGAGGCCGGCCGCCTTCATGCCGGCGACGACATTGTCGAAGGTGGATTCCGGCCCGCAATCGAAGAAGGCGAGGCCGTCGTTGGTTTCGAGCACCGTGGCGGCGATGATCTTGGTGCGCTGGAGCTGGAGGGTGTCGATGATGTGGACCATGGCGGGAGGGGAAATTCTCTCCACAATCGCGGACGGGGCAATCCCGATTGCCGGGCCGGCTTGCGGAGCAGGGGGAGATCCCGCATCCTGAGGCATGCGATCGGCAGGCAGCCTCCATGGGCGTCACGCGGCGGCAGGTCCGGCGCACGCGGCGGGCTGCGGCCACACCTCGCTGTCGTTCGATGACCTGGTCGACACGCTCAAGCGCGCCGGCCTGCGCATGACGGACAACCGCCGGGCCATCCTGCGCGCGTTGCTGGCGGCGCGGGCGCCGCTCAGCCTCGAGGAGATCCGCGAACATTCCGCGCATCACGGCGGCATGCCCGATTTCGCCACCGTCTTCCGCACGATGGAGCAGCTCGAGGTCCTGCGTCTGGTGCAGCGCGTGAACCTGGGCCGGCCGACCAGCCATTTTGAGTTGCTCGATCCGCGCAGCCACCACGATCATCTGGTCTGCGTGCAATGCGGCCGCGTGGTCCCGCTGGTGGAGGATTGTCCGGTGGCCAAGCTCGAACGCGACCTCGCGCGACGTCACGGTTTCACCGAGATCCGGCACTCGCTCGAGTTTTTCGGCAAGTGCCCGGAGTGCTCGAAGTAGGCGACGACGGAATCCCCGGGACGGGGGCCGCCTCAACGCGTTGGAAATTCCAGAGACCGGCGTCGCTGTCGCCGCTGGCAATTCCGGGGCTGCTGTCGCCGCTGGCCAAGGCGGCGGCAACCTTGGTGTCCTCTTCCCATTTCGGAGTCACGCCCTCAGCGAGGCGCTTCTCCGCGAGTTGAAGATAGCGTCGCACCAGCACGTCGTGCGGTCGGAGCGCAGCCGCCTGGCTGAGCACGGCCAGCGCGCCCGCCGCGTTGCGATTCCGGTATCGCTCAACTCCCTCGAGGTACTGGGCGAGCCCCGCCTCCAGCTCGCGTTCACGCAGTCCGTCCCGCGCCTCGCCGAGCACGGAATAAATGGCCACCGTCGTGCTCTTTCCTTTCACCTGGGCAAAATCCACCGGCTGCAGCACGAATGATTCTGCCAGCAAGGCCGCGACGGATTCCCCGATCAGCAGCGGGACACCGTAGTCCTTCGTCAGTCCCTCAAGACGCGAAGCCAGGTTCACCGCGTCGCCAATCACGGTCAGCTCCTTCTTTTGGGTCGAGCCCATGTTGCCGACGATGACGTCACCGTGGTTGATGCCGATGCCAATCTCCAGGGTTCTCCGTCCGTCCGCGCGCCAGCCTCGCGTTCAATTTCTCGAGCGCCGCCAGCATGTCCGTCGCCGCGCGCACCGCGTCGGCGGCGTCGCCCTCCGGGCCCTTCGTGACCGGTGTGTTGCCCCAGACGGCCATGACGGCGTCTCCCACAAATTTGTCCAGCGTCCCGTTGTGCTGGAAGACGCATTTCACCATTTCACCGAGGTATTCGTTGAGCTGTGTCACCAGCGCATGCGGGTCCGTCGATTCGGTCATGCTGGTGAAGCCGCGGATGTCGGAAAAGAGAATCGTGACGCTCTTGCGGAAGCCGCGGGCCACCTCGCGGGCGTAGTTGGGGTCGTCGAGCACCGCGCGGACAACGTTGGCCGACATGTACTGCTCGAACTCGCGGCGGGTGCGCGCGCGCTCGAGCCGCTCGGCCGTGAAATCGACCGCGAAGGCGCCCAGACCGCACAAGCCGAGGTTGAGCAGCGGATTGGCGGTGGCGAGGTGGAGGTCGAAGTAATTGTAAGCGACGACTGCGGCGACCACCGCGAGAAGGCCGTTTCCCAGCACGAGGAGGAAACGGCGGAGCGGACTGGCCGAGATGAAGCCGACGCCGACCACGGTGGCGGCCGTGAGAATCAACGCCAGCCGCTCGAACCAGGGCGGCGACTCCTGCAAATAAGCCGCGCTGCAAGGCGGCGTTGATGGCCTGCAGGTGCATTTCGGCGCCTGGCATCGACGAAGCCTTGCCGAAGGGGGTGTCGACGAAATCGTGAAAGCGATCGGCCGACGGACCGACGATGACGATTTTCCCCTTCCAGAACGCCCCGTCGTTGAAATTTCTGCTCCAGTATTTCGGGACGAAAATCTCGAAGAAAGGCCGCGGCACGAATGTTCCGTTCGGACCCGCGAATCGTATGATGGTGGGCGCAAAACCCGGCGGCAGCTTCCCGTCCTCGCCAATCTTGCCCACCGCATTGGCCGCGAGCGACAGATACGCTTCACGCTCGGCGTTGCGTGGATAGTTGATGAGTTGGCCCTGCCAGATCCGATATTGGGCGTTGCGCACGACCCCATCGTACGGACTGGGGAAAAAATTGTTGAACGCCACGCGGCTGTCGATGGGCGTCGTGTGCGGAACGAGTGCGGGGTTGGGCACAGACTGGCTCTCGACCTCGCGGTCGCCCTCCCACTTGACTTCAAGATTGCTCGCCACGATCACGCTGTCGCGATGCCGATCCAGCGCCTCGTGAAATGCCGGGTCGCCCGCGCCGGGATAATTGAAAAGCAAATCGAGCGCGACCACCGAGGCACCGGCCGAAACCAGCTTGTCGAGCGCGATGGCATAGACTTCCCGCGACCATGGGTATTCCTGGGAAATCAGGCTGAGGGCCCGGTAATCCGCCGAATCGCGGGGCACCGTGGAATATAGCGTTTCCAGGTCGAGCGGATCCACCGTCGTGGTCGCCTCATCGATGGCGAGAAAGACCAGGCGGTCGTCCTTGGGCAGCATCCGGCCCTCGCGCATCAGCATGTCGCGGAAGGCCAAATCGAGACGCCGGGGCCAAAGGTATCCGCGCCACTCGCTGACAAAGAACACCGCCAGCACGCCCGCGCAGATGAGCGCGATGAAAACATGCCGGTGGCGAAGCAGGCTCTGCACGCTGCGAGGCAAGCAGAAAGGCGCGCGTTGATTCCAGCGAGCAGATTGCGGGAAGGCTGGGACCGCCTCATTCGCTTGACCTGAAAATTCGATCTGTTACCACCGCAACGTGAGGTCGTGTCCCCTTTTCCCAGTCCTCGCGCTCGCATTCCTTTGCGCGCGGCCTGTCTGGGCCCAGCTGCCGCAGGTGGATCAGTCGCAGCTCTACAACCCGCCTCCCGGGGGGCAACCCGGTCCGGGCGAGAATCGCCCGCCGAGCGAATTCACGGAGACCGGCCTGGCGCCATCGAGTCCGGGCGACGAAGACCTCGGCCAGCAGGTGATCCTCAAGCGGCCGGTCAAGAACCCGCCGTTCATTTTCACCCTCGATACCTCCATCAACTACACCAGCAACATCGCGCTGATCGACCGCGGCGCGCGGGGCGACGGCTTCTTCCTGACGCAGGCGGCGCTGACCTATCAATACAAGCTGCGCGACAACCTCATCCTCGATGCCGGCGTCTCCGAGGGAATTTTTCGCTACGACAAGTACACGGCGTTCGACTTCAACTCGTTCAACATCGGCCTCGGCGGAACCTACGTGTTCAAGGGGATCGCGTTTTCGGCGCGTTACAATTTCAATCAGCTTTCCAACAGTGACTTCCATCCGTTCTTTGACCAAAATTCGATCACGTTCGGAGCGCAGAAGACCATTCCCATCAACAGCGCGGTCTTCGCCTTCGTCGGGGCTGACCGCACGGATCAACTTCAACTCGCCGGTCATCACCCAGCGCGACGAGTACAATCTCTTCTTCGGAGCCCGCGCCGCGCTCTCGCGCTCCTTCACGCTCGACGCCATCTATCGCGGCGGCTGGTTCTACTACACCGACCAGAACCGCAACGATTTCAACCAGATGCTCGGCCTCTCGCTGCGCTACGCCCCGCGCCCGTGGATTGCCGCCACGGCGTCGACTTCCTTCGGCTGGAACATCTCCAGCCGGAGCTTCTTTTCCTACCGGGTGGGGAATGCGGGCTTGAACCTCGGACTGGTCGTCAAATTCTGAGTCCGGACGGCCCGAACGGGATGATCGGCTGTTCATTGCGGGCCGGTCGGACCGGGGGATGAAGAGGTCGGCGGGCGCTTGACCAAAAATCCTGTTCTGATAACACCGGACCGTGCGGGCGGGAGTCTGATTTGGCGGCGGTCCGTGCGCAGCGGGTTATGAATATGCGACGGACAAACGCCAAATTCCTGCTCCGCGCGATCGGGCTCGGGCTGGCCGCTTTCCGCTCCTCGCGGCGTCGTTGAAGGAGGCCACCGTCACGCAGGCGTACAACGTCGTGAAAGTGGTGGCGCCGACCCGCGAGGATCGTCCGGCCAGCGCCGGTGATCGCATTGCCGGGCGATCAGGGGGTGCGCACCGGACAGGCGTCGCGCGCCGAGCTGGAGTTTCTCGATCGCACGCTCACGCGGCTGGGAGCGAACACGATTTTCACCTTTGAAAACGGCACGCGCGAAATGCAGCTCGATCAGGGCACCATGTTGCTGCAGGTGCCCAAGGGCGCGGGCGGGGCCAAGATTCGCACCGCCGCCATCACCGCCGCCATCACGGGCACCACCATCCTGTTGGAATTCTCGCCGGACTTCAATCCGCCACCCGGGAGCAAGAAACCGAAACGCAAGGGTTACGTGAAGGTCATCGTCCTCGAGGGCACGCTGCGGCTCTACTTGAACAATCGCGTTGGCGAGTCAGTGCTCGTGAAAGCGGGACAGATGCTGATCACCAGTCCCGACGCGCTGAAACTGCCGGATTCAGTGGACGTCGACCTCGCCAAGCTGGCCGACACGTCGCTGCTCGTGAACAACCGATTCTGGCAGGGGAGCAGTTCCGCGACGAGTTCCGGCGGGCTTGTCGATGGGATTGATCGACAGCCAAATCGCGAGGCAACGCGGACAAATCGCGAACGGACAATTGGTCGAGACCAACCTCGGCATCACCGGCCGCGGCACGCTGGTCATGCTGCAAAGCAACGACCCGCAATCCCAGATCAACACGCGCACCACGGTCGCGCAATCCCAGGTCGCGACGGCCGTCATCGCCGCCGACCAATCCGGGCAGTTTCACGGTCGATGCGGGCACCACCATCAGGACGAATCCGCCGGGGCAGTCCGGATCGACGAGGGCGACGGGTGCGGTTTATCAAGGCGTGAGCGTGAACGGGCCGTTTTCGGTTTTCGGCCTGGCGCCGACCCGGCCCTTCGACACGACGGCTGGGTTTGCGGGGAGCTTTTTCGGCGCCGGGACATTTCCGACCACCGGAGTGGCGGTGTTTCGCTACGGCGGAACATTGACGCTGGCCGGCAGCGTGATCTTCGATCTCACGGGCGGCCGCACCAGCCTGGCGTTGATTGCCAATGCCGGAATTCTCACCGCGTCGACCCCATTCACCTTCAGCCTCGCGGGGCTGACGGAGTTGCTGCTGGCGACGGCCGACGGGTCTCTCTCGATCGGCGCCAACGCCTCGATCGTCGGCACGGCCACGCGTCTCGATCTTGTATGCGCGTGGCGCCAACAGCGATCTCTTCGTGGATGGCACCGTCTCGCTGGGGACCGGCGCGTTCTTCGGAGCGGGGGAGCGCGACATCCAACTCAACGGCGCCATCACCTCGGGCAGCCTCAGTCTGGTTTCCGGCGGCTACATTTTCTTCAATGGCCGCGTCGTCACCGGGGCGGCCACGGCCAACGCCGGCCGGGATCTCAATCTGCTGCCCTTGAGTCTGCTGAATGCGAGCGGCCCGGTGGATTTCACGGCGGGTCGCAATTTGACGATCGGCGGACAGATCTCCGCGGCCAATGTTTCGCTGAACGCCGCGAATGTGCTGACGTTCGGCGGCGCGAATTTCAATCTCGGGCAGCTGACCAACCTGACCGCCACCGGCGACAGCATCGTGCTGACGTCCAACCTCACGCTCGGCGCAGGCGTGACCGCGATCCTGACCTCCGCCAACGGCATCAACGCGACCGGCTTCGATCTCTCCGGCGCCGCGGCTCTCGCTGAATCTCGGCGGTGGCACGCTGATCGCGTCGACCGTCAACGCGCAGACGCTGGATCTCACCAACGGCAGCGTCAATGCGGCACTCACGGTGGCGACCTTGAACGCGAACGGCGGACCGGTCACGATTGGAGGCACTGCGGGCTTTACCAACACCGGGGCGGTGAACGTGAATGCCGGCACGCTGGTCTTCGCGACCCCCTACACGCAAACCTCCGGCACGCTTTCGTTGCTGGGCGGGAGCGTGCAATCGCTCATCCCGCTGAACTTGCAGGGCGGTATGGTCGTCGGCGCCGGCAACATCTTTGCCGACGTCTTGAACGGCGGGATCATCCAACCAAGCCTCGGCGGGTCGGGCCTGTCGATCACCGGGAACGTCTCGCTGCTCTCGGGATCCCAGCTGGTGTTCCACTTGGGCGGCCTGACCCAGGGCAGCCAGTACGGCTTTCTCAACGTGAACGGGTCGTTGATTCTGGGCGGCAATCTCGTCGTCTCGTTCGCCAATGGATTTCAGAATTCCGTCGCCAACGGCAACACCTTCACGCTCATCTCGACCAGCGGCGGACTGACCGGCGCGTTCGCCAATATTGTCTCCGGTGGCCGGCTCAACACCAGCGACGGCTTCGGCTCGTTTCTCGTCACTTACGCCGGCGGGACGCTGTTGCTGACGAATTTTCTTCCGTTCACGTCGGCCTCGGCCAACTGGCTGGGCGGAGTCGGGAACTGGAGCGACGCGACGAAATGGTCGACCAACCCGCTGTTTCCGAACAACGGCAATGGCGGCTCGATTTTTGACGCGACGCTTAGCAGCGGATCGTTGACGCAGGACATCGTCGGCGGTGTCGTCATCCAACGCTTCGACTTCAGCGGCGGCAGCCTCGCGGTTAACAATCCGCTCACCACCAACGCGCTCTTTAACTGGACGGGCGGCTCGCTCAGCGGGACGAGCGTCCTGACGCTGGCGGGTGGCGGGAGTCTTTCCGGCACCTCGGATCGGACGCTGGCGAATGGGACGCTGGTGGTTCCGCCAGGACAGACGCTGACCGACAGCGGGGCGCACAATTTTTATCTGAATGCTGGAGGCGTGTTGAACAACGCGGGGACCTTCCTGGCGCAAAACGACAACGGCATCAACGCGAACTTTGGCAGCGGCAGCGTGATCAACTCGGGAACGTTCACGCGGAACACCGGGACGGGGACCTACCAGATCGTCGATGCGTTCACGAACAGCGGCACGGTCAACGCCAACAGCGGCGTCCTGGGATTCGGGAACACGATGAACAGCACGGGAACGCTGGCGGCCAACGGCGGGACCATGATCCTGTCGAACGGCGGCACGATCAGCGGCGCCTTCAGCGTGGCGGCGGGATCACTCATTAATTTGAGCGGCGGCAACTTTACCCTGGCCACGGGAGTAAGCAGCGCGGGCGCGGGGGCATTGATGATTTCCGGTGCGAATGTGATCGTGACAGGGAATGCGACATTTGCCGCGCCGCTGACCGTTGGAAGTGGAACGCTGGACATCGGCTCCGGCCTGACCCTGAATCAGACGGGCGCGTTCACCTGGACCGGCGGAGTCTTGGGAGGCAGCGGCGGAACCCTGCTGGCCGCGGGCGGAGGAAACATTTCCGGAACCTCGGATCGAACGCTGGCGAACGGGATCTTGGCGATCTCCGCGGGACAAACGCTGACCGACAGCGGGGCGCACAATTTTTATCTGAATGCGGGAGGCGTGTTGAACAACGCGGGGACCTTCCTGGCGCAAAACGACAACGGCATCAACGCGAACTTTGGCAGCGGCAGCGTGATCAACTCGGGAACGTTCACGCGGAACACCGGGACGGGGACGTACCAGATCGTGGATGCGTTCACGAATAGCGGCACGGTCAACGCGAACAGCGGGATCCTCGGATTTGGGAACACCATGAACAGCACGGGCACGCTGGCGGCGAACGGCGGAACCATGATCCTGTCGAATGGCGGCACCATCAGCGGCGCCTTCAACGTGGCGGCGGGATCACTCATCAATTTGAGCGGCGGCAACTTTACCCTGGCCTCGGGAGTGAGCAGCGCGGGCGCGGGCACGCTGATGATCTCCGGTGCAAACGTGACGGTGACAGGGAACGCGACGTTTGCCGCGCCGCTGGCATTTGGCAGCGGTGCGCTGGACATTGGTTCCGGCGTGACGCTGAGTCAGTCCGGGACGTTTGCGTGGACCGGAGGCACATTGGGAGGAAGCGGCGGCACGCTGCAGGTCGCCGGAGGCGGGACCATTTCCGGGACTTCGGATCGAACGCTGGCGAACGGAACACTCGGCTGATTCGGCAGGCCAGACGCTGACCGACAGCGGGGCGCACAACTTTTATCTGAATGCGGGAGGCGTGCTGAACAACGCGGGGACCTTCCTGGCGCAAAACGACAACGGCATCAACGCGAACTTTGGCAGCGGCAGCGTGATCAACTCGGGGACATTCACGCGAAACACCGGGACGGGGACCTACCAAATCGTGGATGCATTTTCAAACAGCGGCACGGTCAACGCGAACAGCGGGATCCTCGGATTCGGGAACACGATGAACAGCACGGGAACGCTGGCGGCCAACGGCGGGACCATGATCCTGTCGAACGGCGGCACCATCAGCGGCGCATTCAACGTAACGGCGGGATCGCTTATCAACCTGGCCGGCGGCAACTTCAACTTGGCGTCGGGTGTGAGCAGCGCGGGCGCCGGGACGCTGATGATCTCGGGCTCGAATGTGACGCTGACGGGAAGCGCACTATTTGCCGCGCTGCTAACCGTTGGGAGTGGAACGCTCGACATCGGCTCCGGCCTGACCCTGAATCAGACAGGCGCGTTCACCTGGACCGGCGGTGTCTTGGGAGGAAGCGGCGGAACCCTGCTGGCCGCGGGCGGCGGAAATATTTCCGGAACCTCGGATCGAACGCTGGCGAACGGGATCTTGGCGATCTCCGCGGGACAAACGCTGACCGACAGCGGGGCGCACAATTTTTATCTGAATGCGGGAGGCGTGCTGAACAATTCGGGTACCTTCCTGGCGCAGAATGACAACGGTATCAACGCGAACTTTGGCAGCGGCAGCGTGATCAACTCGGGAACGTTCACGCGGGACACGGGGACGGGCACCTACCAGATCGTTAATCCGTTTACCAACACCGGCACGGTCAACGCGAACAGCGGCACGCTGGGTTTCAACGGCGGCTACACGCAGACGGCGGGGACGCTGCAACTGGCGGGCGGGAACGTCTCCGTCGGGCAGCGCGCTGAATTTGCAGGGCGGCCAGCTCATCGGCGTCGGTTCCATCGTGGCGAGCATCGTCAACAACGCGATGATCCGTCCCGCGTTGGGCGCCGGCGGCCTCGCGATCACCGGAAATCTTTCGTTGCTTTCCGGCTCCAACCTTTCCTTCCAGCTCGGCGGACTGGCGCAGGGAGGCCAGTACGGATTCATCGGCGTCAACGGCAGCGTCACGCTCGGCGGCAATCTGGTGCTCGCATTCGCCAACGGATTCGAGAATTCCGTCACCGGCGCCAACACCTTCACGCTGCTCACCGCCAGCAGTCCCTTCTCGGGCAGCTTCGCGAATGTCGTCTCGGGCACGCGCCTGCTCACGAGCGACGGGCTTGGCTCCTTCCTGGTTACCTACGCCGGGTCGTCGATTATCCTGAGCAATTTCAGCACAACGGGCTTGCTGACCGCGACGTTCGTCGGCGGCACCGGCCTGTGGAACAACGCGGCCAGCTGGGACACCAATCCGCTCATCCCACAGAACGGGACGAATATTTTCAACGTGGTTATTTCGAGCGGCTCGCTCACCCAGAACATCGCCGGCGGCGTGATCATCCAGCAGCTGACCATGAGCGGCGGCACCTTGACCCTGAGCAATCCGCTGACCCTGAACACGGGACTGCAATTCAGCGGCGGCACCATCGCGAGCGGCACGCTGAACACCGCGGGTGTGAGCAACCAGTCCGCGGCGATGGGCGTGGCCAGCCTCACCCTCAACAATTCGGGGACTTACAATCTGAATCTTGACGGCGGCAGCGCCTTCGCCGGCGGCGGCACCTTCAACAATTCCGGCACCCTGGCCAAGACCACCGGACCCGGGATCGAGGTGTTCAACATCACCCTCAACAACACCGGCACCGTCGCGGCCCAAAGCGGCACGCTCCGGCTGACCGCCGTGGGGACCAATGCGGGAACCTTCACCGCGGCCGCGGGCGCGACCGTCGAGTTCGCCAGCAGTACCGGCTTCCTGAGCGGGTCGACCTTTTCGGGCGCGGGCGTGATTCAATTCGACAACAACACCGACACCACGATTCGCGGCACGATTAACAACAGCGGGAACATCGTCCTCAACTCCACCGGAAACTTGACGCGGCTAATCCTCGGGAGCGCCGTCCAACTCACCGGCGGCGGCGCGGTCAATCTGGTCGGCGGCGGCAACGCGCAAATTATCGGGAGCTTCACGCTGACCAATGTCGACAACACGATTCAAGGATTCGGCAACCTCGGGGGCAACTCCGCGACCTTTGTCAATCAGGCCGGGGGCGTCGTGAATGCCAACGTCACCGGGCAGGCGCTGTTTGTGGATCCGGGCAATGCCGCCAATGCGTTTGTGAATCAGGGCCTGATGGAAGCGACCAACGGCGGCCTGCTGCAGCTGACGGGCGGCGGGGGCGGGGCCTTCGTCAACACCGGCGGCGTCATCCTGGCCAACGGCGCGGCTTCCCAAGTGCAGCTGATCAACAGCGTCAGCATCACCGGCGGGACCTTGAACACTGCGAACGGCGGGGGCATCCACACGACGAGCGGTCAGGTAGCCTTCCTGTCGAACTTGACCAACGCGGGAGCATTCTTCGACGACAACAACGCGGACACGCATGTCAGCGGCGCGATCGTGAACACGGGCTCCATCACGATGACGACGATCGGCAACCTCAGCCGGCTGATTCTTGATGCCAACACCACGCTCACTGGCGGCGGCACGATCAATCTGGTCGGCGGCGGCAACGCGCAAATTATCGGGGGATTCGCGCTGACCAACGTCGACAACACGATTCAAGGGTCCGGCAACCTCGGTGGCAACTCCACGACCTTTCTCAATCAGATCGGGGGCGTCGTGAATGCCAACCTGACCGGGCAGGCGCTGTTCGTGGATCCGGGCAATGCCGCCAATGCCTTTGTGAATCAGGGTCTCATGGAAGCGACCAACGGCGGCCTGCTGCAACTGACGGGCGGTGGGGGCGGAGCCTTCGTCAACACGGGCGCTACCATCCTCGCCGATGGCGCCACCTCCCAAGTGCAGTTGATCGGAAACGTCAGCATCACGGGCGGAACGCTCGCTACGCTCAAATGGCGGGACCATTCACACGGCGAGCGGACAGACAGCCATCCTGTCGAACTTGACCAACGCGGGAGCATTCTTCGACGACAACAACGCGGACACGCATGTCAGCGGCGCGATCGTGAATACGGGCTCGATCACGATGACAACGATCGGCAACCTCAGCCGGCTGATTCTTGATGCCAACACCACGCTCACTGGCGGCGGTACGATCAATCTGGTCGGCGGCGGCAACGCGCAAATTATCGGGGGATCCACGCTGACCAATGTCGACAACACGATTCAAGGGTCCGGCAACCTCGGTGGCAACTCCACGACCTTTGTCAATCAGATCGGGGGAGTCGTGAATGCCAACCTGACCGGGCAGACGCTGTTCGTAGATCCGGGCAACGCCGCCAATGCCTTTGTGAATCAGGGTCTCATGGAAGCGACCAACGGCGGCCTGCTGCAGCTGACGGGTGGCGGGGGCGGAGCGTTCGTCAACACGGGGGCCACCATCCTCGCCAGCGGCGGTGGTTCAGAAGTGCAGCTGAGCAGCAACGTCAGCATCACCGGCGGTACGCTCGATACGGCGCTGGGCGGCATCATTCGCGCGGTCAGCGGACAGGCGGTGTTTCTCAGCGGACTGACCATCGCCGGCACCTATCTCAACGACAACAACGCGGATACCCACATCAGCGGAACGATTAACAACACCGGATCGATCAGCCTGAATTCGACTGGCAACGTCAGCCGGCTGATTCTCGATGTCGACAGTACCCTCACCGGTGGTGGCGTGATCACTCTCAGCGGCTTGCCGGGTACGACCGCCGCACAAATTATTGGCGGCGCCAGGCTGACCAACGTGGACAATCTCATCCAGGGGCAGGGCAATCTGGGCGCGAACTCGACCACGTTTGTCAACCAATCGGCTGGCATCATTAATGCGAACGTGACCGGGCAGGCGCTGTTTCTGGATCCGGGCAATGCCGCCAACGCGTTTGTGAACAACGGACTGCTGGAAGCCACCAATGGCGGCTTGCTCCAGCTGACGGGCGGCGGGGGCGGAGCCTTCGTCAATAGCGGTGCAAACATTGTCGCCAACGGCTCCGGCTCCGAAGTGCAATTGACCTCCAGCGTCACCATTACCGGCGGGACGCTCAGCGCGACGAATGGGGGTATCATCCGCAACCTGGCCGGACAGGCGGCGTTCCTGAACGGCGTGACGCTGGTCGGTCCGTACATCAACGACAACAACGCGGACACACACCTGATCGGATCGCTCAACAATCAGGGTACGATCAATCTGAATACGACCGGCAACGTCTCGCGATTGTATCCTCGATTCCAACATCACGCTGACCGGCGGAGGCACCGTCAACTTGAACGGGGCCGCCTCGCAGATCATCGGCGGTTTCCAGCTGACGAACGTCGAACAATTTGATCCAGGGTCAGGGCAACCTGGGCGCCAACCAAAGCACGTTCATCAATCAGGCCGGTGGCACCATCAATTCCAACGTAAGCGGGCAGACGCTGGTCATCGATCCGGGCAATGCCGTCAACGCGTTCGTGAACAACGGGGTGCTGGAAGCGACCAATGGCGGCATCTTGCTATTAACCGGCGGCGGAGGCGGAAACTTTGTCAACAACACAACCATCCAGGCCAATGGCGCGGGAACCGAAGTGCAGTTGATCTCCAGCGTCAGCATCGTCGGCGGCACGCTCAGCGCGACGAATGGGGGAATCATCCACAACCTGGCCGGACAGGCGGCGTTCCTGAACGGCGTGACGCTGGTCGGTCCGTACATCAACGACAACAACGCGGACACGCACTTGATCGGATCGCTGAACAATCAGGGTACGATCGATCTGAACACGACCGGCAATGTCTCGCGATTGTTTATGGATTCCAACATCACGCTGACGGGCGGAGGAACCATCAACTTGAACGGGGCCGCCTCGCAGATCATCGGCGGGTTCCAGCTGACGAACGTCGACAATCTGATCCAGGGCCAGGGCAACCTGGGCGCCAACCAAAGCACGTTCATCAATCAGGCCGGTGGCACCATCAATTCGAACGTGAGCGGGCAGACGCTGGCGATTGACCCGTCTGGCGGCGTCGGCGCGTTCGTGAACAACGGCGTGCTGGAAGCGACCAACGGCGGCATTTTGCTATTAACCGGCGGTGGGGGCGGAGGCTTTACCAACACGACCACCGTCCAGGCCAACGGCGCGGGAACCGAAGTGCAGTTGACCTCCAGCGTCACCATTACCGGCGGGACGCTCAGCGCGACGAATGGGGGAATCATCCACAACCTGGCCGGACAGGCGGCGTTCCTGAACGGCGTGACGCTGGTCGGTCCGTACATCAACGACAACAACGCGGACACGCACTTGATCGGATCGCTCAACAATCAGGGTACGATCAATCTGAACACGACCGGCAATGTCTCGCGATTGTTTATCGATTCCGACATCACGCTGACGGGCGGAGGAACCATCAACTTGAACGGGGCCGCCTCGCAGATCATCGGCGGGTTCCAGCTGACGAATGTCGACAATCTGATCCAGGGCCAGGGCAACCTGGGCGCCAACCAAAGCACGTTCATCAATCAGGCCGGTGGCACCATCAATTCCAACGTGAGCGGGCAGACGCTGGTCATCGATCCGGGCAATGCCGCCAACGCGTTCGTGAACAACGGCGTGCTGGAAGCGACCAATGGCGGCGTCTTGCAATTGACCGGCGGCGGCGGCGGAGCATTCAGCAACAGCGGCACCATTCAATCATCCACTGGCGGCGTGCTGCGCTTCGATGGTACGATTACGTCATCGGGCTTGGTCGATGTCGGCAGCGGCACGCTGACCGGCACGGGCAATTTCACCCAGACCGCCGGCGACTTTCCAGGTCGCAGGCGGCACGGTCCAGTCCAACAACGCGCTGGTTTTCCAGGGCGGCCTGCTTTCCGGATTCGGATCGATCACCGCGAACATCACGAATAGCGCGACGATTCGGCCCGACCTCGGCGGCACCGGGTTCGCGGTCACGGGCAACATCTCGTTGCTGTCCGGCTCACAGCTTACCTTCCAGCTCGGCGGACTGACGCAGGGATCGCAGTACGGCTTCATCAGCGTGAACGGCGCCGTCACGCTCGGCGGCAACCTCGTGCTCTCCTTCGCCAATGGCTTCCAGAATTCCGTCACGGGCGCGAACACCTTTACGCTTATGACGACCACCGGCACGCTGACCGGCGCGTTTGCCAACGTCGTCTCGGGCGGAACCCTGGTGGTGGGGACGTTCGGGACGTTTGTCGTCACCTACGGCGGCGGCACGCTGACGCTGAGCGGCTTTGTCCCGAGCAGCGGGGCGGTCGCGGCGCTTTGGGACGGTTCCAACAACAATTGGTCAAGCGCGACGCACTGGTCATCAAACCCGGCGTTCCCCAATGGAAATTTCAACGTCACCGTCAACGGCGGCACGATTGGTCTGGACGGAAATTACACCGTCAACACGCTGACCATGACCGGGGGCACCGTCTCCGGCGTCAACACGCTGACAGTTGGCGGGTTGTTTACTTCGAGCGCCGGCCACGCTGGGCGGTGGTGGAACGTTTATGGCAAATGGCGGGGTCACGATCAATGGAGCGGCAGGGACTACCGCGCTGACGCTTACGGGTGCCAACACGACATTGGTCAATCCAGTGGGTCAGACGGTGACGCAGAGCGGGGGCAATCTAACCTTTGGCAATGCGCGGTGTTCAACAACCTGGGCACGTACAACGCGCTAAACAACGGGGGCAACATTCGGCTTCTTCAGCCACCACCGGCACGTTAACAACAGCGGAACGTTCAACGTGAACACGAGCGGAAGTTTTGCGATTACGGCTCCGGAGCGGCCCAACAACGATCTTTAACAATACCGGAACAGTCAACGTGAACAACGGCACGCTGGCGATCAACGCAGGGGTCGCCTCGAGTGGAAGCTGGAGCATACAACATTGCCAGCGGGGCCACCCTGCAGTTGAAAACGGCACCTAACACACTCAGCGCGGAACGAGCATAGTCCGGCGCAGGCGACGGTGAACGTCGTCTCGCGGCGCGGGAGCAACGGTTCCGGCGAACTACAACGTGGCCGGGACAACCACCGGCGGAACGGTTACCTTTGGTCGGGATCGGTAGGGGCGTTCAATGCTGAGCGCCAACGGGACCTTGGACCGGAACTACAGCCACGAGCTCGTTGAGCATCGGGACGGAACTTGAACATCGCGGCGGGCGAGGTGTTCACGCTGAACCAGGCGCTTAACGTGGCCGGGGCGACGCTCGGAGGTGGTGGAACTTTCAGGCAATGGCGCGCTGACGATCAATGGAGCGGCGGCGGCAACCGCGCTGACGATCACGGGTGCCAACACGACGTTGGTCAATCCAGTGGGTCAGACGGCGACGCAGAGCGCGGGCAATCTCCAGATTTGGCAATGCTGCGGTCTTTAACAACCGGGAACCTACAACGCGCAGACCGGCGGGCGACGGTGGGGGCGCGGGCGATTCCCCGGCACCTTCAACAACAGCGGGACTTTCAACGTGAATACGAGCGGGACTTTCGCTTTGGCGCGGCAGTGGAATGATGCCTTTAACAACTCGGGAACAGTCAACCTGAACACCGGCACGCTGGTGATGGCCAACGGGGTCGCGCGAGCGGCAGGGCGCCTACAACCTCTCCACCGGCACATCCTGCAGTTCGGTGGCAGCTACACCTTTGGGGCGGGGACGAGTATGAGTGGCGCTGGGCGCGGTGAGCTTCGCCGCCGGCACGGCCGACGTGACGGGAGCGAACTACACGTGGCGGCGACAACTCACCGGTGGGACGGTCACCTTCGGTTCGACCGTCAACGTGGGGATCCTCACCTTGAGCAGCGGAACGGCGACCTTTACCAATAACTACACCACGAGCACGCTGAGCATCGGGACGGGGACCCTGAACATCGCGGCGGGAAAGATTTTCACGCTGAACCAGGCGTTGAGCGTGGCCGGGGCAACCCTCGGCGGGGCGGGACTTTTACGGGGAATGGCGCGCTGACGATCAACGGAGCAGCCGGCGGCAACCGCGCTGACGATCTCGACCGCAACCTATGGTCAATCCGCGGGGCAGACGGTGACGCAAAGCGCGGGCAACCTCCAGATGAATGCCGGCGTGTTCAACAACGTGGGGACCTACAACGCGCTGAACAGCGGCGCGACGTTCGGCTTCATCAGGCACCTCCGGCACGTTCAACAACAGCGGGACGTTCAACGTGAACACGGCGGGACTTTCGCTTTCGGCGCGGCAGTGGAACGATGACCTTTAACAACTCGGGAACTCAACGTGAACGCCGGGACGCTGGCGTCACCGGCAGTTCCTACATTCAGATCCGCCGGGACGTTGAACCTCGCCGGCGGCAACCTGTCGTCCACCTCCACGCTGAATCTGCAGGGCGGTCTGCTCTCCGGATTTGGACGCATCACCGCGCCAATTACGAACAGCGCGATGATTCAGCCTGCGCTCGGCGGCACCGGTTTCGCGATCACGGGCAACATCTCGCTGCTCTCCGGCTCACAACTTAGCTTCCAGCTCGGCGGACTGACGCAGGGATCGCAGTACGGATTCATCAGCGTGAACGGCGCCGTCACGCTCAATGGCAACCTGGTGCTTTCGTTTGCCAACGGATTCGAGAATTCCGTCACGGGCGCGAACACCTTCACGCTGCTCACGACCACCGGTGCGCTCAGCGGCGCCTTTGCCAACGTTGTCTCGGGCACTCGCTGAACACGAGCGACGGCTTCGGATCGTTCATCGTCACCTACGGCGGCGGCACGCTGACGCTCAGCGGTTACATCCCGAATGGCGTGCCGCCCGGGACCTGGACGGGCACCACCGGCGTGTGGAGCGCCGCGGCCAATTGGGCGAGCAATCTCGTGCCGAATGATCCCGCGCTGGATGTTTCCATCGATGGCGGCCGCACCGGGACGAATTCCAACGTCACGCTCGATATCAGCGTGAACGTGCGCAACCTCACGATCGACACGGGCGATCGCTTGACGATTCTGAATGGCGCGCAGCTCACGCTCAACGGCACCACGCTGACCGACAACGGCCAGATCACGATCAATGCCGGCGGCGGAAGGCTCACGCTGGCGCCGGGAACGCTGATCACCGGCACCGGATCCCTTTTCCTGGTCGGCGGCACCTCCCAAATGGGCAGCACGGGCACCATCACGCAGGACGTTGGGCACACGCTGCAGGGTTCCGGCGTGGTGAGCGGCGCGTTTGTGAACAATGGCCTGGTGCTGGCCACGGGCGGAACGCTGAATTTCTCCGGCGGCTTCACCCAGAACGCGGGATTGCTCAATCTGACCGGCGGCACGGTCAGTTCGCCGACGCCGTTCCAAATCAACGGCGGGTCGCTGACCGGTGTCGGCATCATTTCCGGCAGCGTGAACAACAAGGGAGTGATGCAGCCCCTGTTTGGCTCGGGTGGATTGGCCATCACCGGCGCGCTCAGCCTCGCGTCCTCGTCCAGCCTGATCTTCAATCTTGGCGGCACCATCCTCGGCACGCAGTACGGCCTCATCAATGTGAGCGGATCGGCCAGCCTGGCCGGCCAGTTCAACGCGCTCTTCTCCGGTGGCTTCCAGACGACCGTGACCAACGCGAACGTCTTCACCGTCCTGCTGGCCGGCAGTCCCCTCACCGGCGCCTTTGCCAACATTGCCTCGGGCGGCCGCTTGACCACCGGGGACGGCTTCGGCTCGTTCCTCGTCACCTATGCGGGCAATCAGGTGATTCTGAGCGATTACCTCGCCTCGATTACGAATTTCGTCGCGGGCAACTGGTTGTCGGCGAGCGGCGGAGCCTGGAACACGGCGGCGAACTGGAGCAGCAGCCCGTTTTTCCCGAACGATGGGACGCCCTCGAACGGCACCGGCTACAACGTCACGATCAATGCCACGGGCTCGCCCTACACCGTGACTTTGGGGATCGGGGTCATGATCCAAAACCTGACGCTGAACTCGGCGAACGCGACGCTCTCATTGGATACCGGCGCCAATCTGCGCATCATTAACTCGGCCAATTTGCAAAACGGCACGCTGGCCTTCAACAGCGGCACCCTGCGCGGGGGCACGCTCAACCTGACCGGCGGCCTGCTCACCTTCTCGAACAGCGGCAGCAATGTGATGAACAACGTGCAGGTGATCGGGGGGTTTGCCATCGCGAACGCCAACGGGATCTTGCGTCTGGACGGCGGCACCCAAATCAGCGGGACGGTAAACCTGAGCGCGGCCAACACCCTGCTGGCCTTTAATCAGGATGCCACCATGACGGGACTGACGGTGAACATGGGGTCGGCGGGCATCAATGCCTTTGTGAGCGTGGAAGGCAATCACACGGTGACCTTGGACAACACCGTGTTCCTGCACGGAGTCGGCAACATCGGTCAGGCGCGAATCATTGGCGGCAATCGCACGCTGATTAACCAGGGAACGATCAGCGCGGACCTCAGCGGGCAGACGCTGACCATCAACCCGGTCAACTTCACCAACCAGGGGACCCTCAACGCGATCAACGGCGCGATCCTGACGCTGAGCGGAAATGTCACCAACAGCGGCACAATCGTGGCCAACGCCTCGACGCTAAACCTCAACGGAACCTTCACCGGCGGATCGACTGGCGTGGTCAATGCCACAAACTCGGCGATCAACCTGGGTGGCAACTTCACGACCGCGGGCCTCAATCAAATCACGCGGGTGGGTGGGACGCTCACCTTGAGCGGAACCCTCAATAACGCGGGCACAAACTTTGCGCTGACCCCGGCGCTCGGCGTGCTGACGCTGAACGGGGGCACCATCTCCGGCGGCACGGTGGACAACACGGGCGGTCAGGCTCTGGCCTTCAGCAACAGCGGCAGCAACATCCTCAACAATGTAATCGTCAATGGCGGGCTCACGATCTCGAATTCGAATGGAACCGTCCGGCTGGACGGCGGCTCGCAGATCAACGGCGCCGTCACGCTCAGCGGATCAAACAGCCTGCTGGCCTTTAATCAGGACGCCACGATGACGGGACTGACCGTGAGCATGGGTTCGGCGGGCATCAACGCGTTTGTGAGCGTGGAAGGCAATCACACCGTGACCTTGGACAACACCGTCTTCCTGCACGGAGTGGGCAACATCGGTCAGGCGCGAATCATTGGGGGCAATGGCACGCTGATTAACCAGGGCATCATCAGCGCGGATCTCAGCGGGCAGACGCTGACCATCAACCCGGTCAACTTCACCAACCAGGGGACGCTCAACGCGATTAACGGCGCGATCCTCACGCTGAGCGGAAATGTCACCAACAGCGGCACAATCGTGGCCAACGCCTCGACGCTAAACCTCAACGGAACCTTCACCGGCGGATCGACTGGCGTGGTCAATGCCACAAACTCGGCGATCAACCTGGGTGGCAACTTCACGACCGCGGGCCTCAATCAAATCACGCGGGTGGGTGGGACGCTCACCTTGAGCGGAACCCTCAATAACGCGGGCACAAACTTTGCGCTGACCCCGGCGCTCGGCGTGCTGACGCTGAACGGGGGCACCATCTCCGGCGGCACGGTGGACAACACGGGCGGTCAGGCTCTGGCCTTCAGCAACAGCGGCAGCAACATCCTCAACAATGTAATCGTCAATGGCGGGCTCACGATCTCGAATTCGAATGGAACCGTCCGGCTGGACGGCGGCTCGCAGATCAACGGCGCCGTCACGCTCAGCGGGATCAACAGCCTGCTGGCCTTTAATCAGGACGCCACGATGACGGGACTGACCGTGAACATGGGTTCGGCGGGCATCAACGCGTTTGTGAGCGTGGAAGGCAACCACACGGTGACCTTGGACAACACGGTGTCCCTGCATGGAGTCGGCAACATCGGTCAGGCGCGAATCATTGGGGGCAATGGCACGCTGATTAACCAGGGGATCATCAGCGCAGACCTCAGCGGGCAGACGCTGACCATCAATCCGATGAACTTCACCAACCAGGGGACACTCAACGCCATTAACGGAGCGATCCTCACGCTGAGCGGAAATGTCACCAACAGCGGCACAATCGTGGCCAACGCCTCGACGCTAAACCTCAACGGAACCTTCACCGGCGGATCGACTGGCGTGGTCAATGCCACAAACTCGGCGATCAACCTGGGTGGCAACTTCACGACCGCGGGCCTCAATCAAATCACGCGGGTGGGTGGGACGCTCACCTTGAGCGGAACCCTCAATAACGCGGGCACAAACTTTGCGCTGACCCCGGCGCTCGGCGTGCTGACGCTGAACGGGGGCACCATCTCCGGCGGCACGGTGGACAACACCGGCGGTCAGGCGCTGGCCTTCAGCAACAGCGGCAGCAATATCCTGAGCAATGTGATCGGTCAACGGCGGCTTCACGATTCGAACTCCAACGGCACCGTCCGGCTGGACGACGGCTCGCAGATCACCGGCACGGTCACTCTCAGCGGGAGCAACAGCCTGCTGGCCTTCAATCAGGACGCCACGATGACGGGACTGACCGTGAACATGGGTTCGGCGGGCATCAACGCGTTTGTGAGCGTGGAAGGCAACCACACGGTGACCTTGGACAACACGATCTTCCTGCATGGAGTCGGCAACATCGGTCAGGCGCGAATCATTGGGCGGCAACGGCACGTTGATTAACCAGGGCGTCATCAGCGCGGATCTCAGCGGGCAGACGCTGACCATCAATCCGACAAACTTCACCAACCAGGGGACGCTCAATGCCATCAACGGAGCCACCCTGACGCTGTCCGGCAATGTCACCAACAACGGCACCATCGTGGTCAATGCCTCGACGCTTGAATCTGAACGGCACCTTCACCGGCGGAGTCTCGGGCGTGGTCAATGCGACCAACTCGACCGTGAACCTTGGGGGCACCTTCACGACCGCGGGCCTCAATCAAATCACGCGGGTGGGCGGGACGCTCACCTTGACCGGAACGCTCAACAACGCGGGCGCGACCTTTGCGCTGACCCCGGCGCTCGGGGTGCTGACGCTCAACGGCGGCACGATCTCCGGCGGCACGGTGGACAATACCGGCGGTCAGGCGCTGGCCTTCTGCAACAGCGGCAGCAACATCCTCAACAATGTGATCGGTCAATGGCGGGCTTCACGATCGCGAACTCCAACGGAACCGTCCGGCTGGACAACGGCTCGCAGATCACCGGCACGGTCACTCTCAGCGGGAGCAACAGCCGCTGGCCTTCAATCAGGACGCCACGATGACGGGACTGACCGTGAACATGGGGTCGGCGGGCATCAACGCGTTTGTCAGCGTGGAGGGCAACCACACGGTGACCTTGGACAACACCATCTTCCTGCATGGAGTCGGCAACATTGGTCAGGCGCGCATCATTGGCGGCACACGGCACGTTGATTAACCAGGGCGTCATCACCGCGGACGTGAGCGGGCAGACGCTGAACATCAGTCCGACAACTTCACCAACCAGGGGACGCTCAATGCCATCAACGGAGTCGATCCTGACGCTGACCGGCAACGTCACCAACAACGGTACGATCGTGGTCAATGCCTCGACCTGAATCTGAACGGCGCGTTCACCGGGCGGAGTCGATCGGGCACGTGATCAATGCGACCAACTCGGCCGTCGACCCTGGGCGGCACCTTCACGACCGCGGGACTCAGCCAAATCACGCGCGCGGGCGGGACGCTCACCTGACCGGCACGCTCAACAACACGGGTGCGACCTTCTCGCTCACCCCGGCGCTCGGAGTGCTGACGCTGAACAGTTCGGGAATCGATCTCCGGCGGCACGGTGAGCAATGCCGGCGGTCAGGCGCTGGCCTTTAGCACCAGCGGCAGCAACGTGCTGAACAACGTGACGGTCACCGGCGGATTTCACCATTGGCAATTCCAACGGGACGCTGCGCCTGGACAATGGAACGCAGATCAGCGGCACGGTGATCCTCAGCGGGACCAGCAGCCTGCTGGCCCTTAATCAGGACGCCACCATGACCGGATTGACCGTGAACTTGGGGTCGGCCGGCGTCAACGCGTTCGTCAGTGTCGAGGGCACCCACACCGTGACCTTGGACAACACGGTCTTAGTCCACGGCGTCGGCAACGTCGGCCAGGCGCGCATCTTTGGCGGCAACGGCACGCTGATCAACCAGGGAATCATCAGCGCGGACCTGAGCGGGCAGACGCTGACCGATCAACCCGAGCATCTTCGCCAACCAAGGGAACGCTCAACGCGACCAACGGGGCGACGCTGACGGTGGCCGGTCCCTGGTCCAACAGCGGCACGATCCAGAATGTCGGTGCGGCCACGCTGCGTTTCAACGGGACGGGAACCTCAAGCGGAACCGTCAATGTCGGCAGCGGATCATTGATGGTGGGCGGAACCTACACCCAGACCGCTGGCACCTTCCAGGTCGCCGGCGGCAACGTTTCGTCGGGCACCGCCCTGAATTTCCAAGGCGGCCTGCTCACCGGCAACGGCACCATCGCGGCGGCCATCATGAACAACGCCATGATGCAGCCCGCGCTCGCCGGCACCGGACTCGCGATCACCGGGCAATGTCTCGCTGCTTTCGGGCTCCCAACTGAGCTTCCAACTCGGCGGATCTGACCCAGGGATCGCAATATGGATTTATCAATGTGAATGGAGCCGTCGCCTTGGGTGGCAACCTCGTCCTGTCCTTCGTCAATGGTTTCGAGACACTCGATCAACGGTTCAAATACCTTCACCCTGATGCACACGAGCAGCGCGTTTACCGGCTTTTTTGCGAATGTCGTTTCGGGCGGAACCCTTCACATTAACGGCTTCGGCACTTTTACGGTAACGTACGCCGGCCAGGATCTTGTCTTGAGCAATTTCGTGCCAGGAGGACCCCGGCCGGGGAACCTGGCTGCGGTCGATGCGCGCAAAGCGCAGCCGCCGCCTACGCAGAGTCCGTCGACTCCGACCGCCGGCGGGACCAGTGCTGGGAATGTCGGACCAGCCGGGCGGGTCATCGGCTCCGCCCCGTCGCCGCGTCCCCGCTTCCAGGATCCGCGGGTGAGCCGGATTGGCGTGCCCATTCAAAACACCGGTCAGCTTCGCGCGCTGCTCGATGCCGCCGTGACGGCGCCTGGCGCGCGCAAGGTCGTGGTGACGCGCGAAGCCCTGCTGCGCGCGCGGGCGCAAGACCAGGCGTCGGCGAATCAAGGCGGAACGGATCGCCGCGCGCTCGAGGCACGACGGGTCGCCGGCGGGGAGAACCGGCGCATTGACGATCGCCTGACGGGATCGCCGCCCAACGCGGGCAATCCAGCCGCTGGCGGACCCGCCGCGGCCATGGCAGTCGGCGCCGATGCGGTCCGGGCCTTCAGCCGCTAGCCGGATCCATTCGCGGCGGCCTCGTTTCGTTCCGCCATCGCCATCCGCAACACCTCGGCCAGATGCATGGGCTGCCGATCCGGCACGTTCTGCCAGATCTGTTCGCGACAGCTGAATCCGTCGACGCAGAGGATCTCCTCCTCGCCGGCGGCACGCACCGCGGGCAGCAGCACCCGCTCGCCGAGCGCCTGCGAAATCTCAAACTTGTGCGCCTCGAATCCGAACGGTCCCGCCATGCCGCAGCAACCGCTGTCGAGCGAATTCAGTTCGACGCCCATCTTCTTCAACAGCGACTCCTCGTCGGTGAACTTCAATATCGCCTTGTGATGGCAGTGGCCGTGCAGCACGACCTTTTTGCCCGTTAGCTTCGGCGGCTCGTAGCCCTCCTTCTGCAGGAATTCCGAAAGCGCGAAGGTCTGCCGGGCGAGGCGCTGGCCAACTCCGTGATGCGGCAGCAGGTTTTTCAATTCATCGCGGAAGACCGTGGCGCAGCTCGGCTCGAGCATGATGATCGGCAACCCCGCGTTGATTTGCGGCTCGAGCGCGACGAGCACGCGCTCGAGGTATTTTTTCGCGGTGTCGAGCATGCCGAAGTCGTAGAGCGGCCGGCCGCAGCAGAGGTGGCCGTGGACCTGCGGCACGTGCACGGTGTAGTCCGCGTCTTCCAGCACCTCGCAGGCGGCGCGCGCGACCGCCGGCGTCATGTAGTTGTTGAAGGTGTCGGCGAAGAGCACGACCTCGCCGCGAATGCCGGCCCAGCGTTTCTGCCGGCGCAGCCAGTGCGAGAATGGCTCCTCTGCGAATTTTGGAATCGTGCGCTGCGGCGCGACATGCAGCAACAGCTTGGCGACGTGGCTCAAGCCCGGGGCCGCGCCCAGCCAGTTCACCAGCTTCGGCGCGTGCGCCGCCAGCCGCGCCCATTTGTCGAAAAGTCCGAACGCGTAATGCTCAAGCGGCCGCACGCGGTCCTCGTGATAATGCGCGAGGAACTCCGACTTGTACGTCGCGATGTCCACGTTGACGGGGCACTCGCCCTTGCAGCCCTTGCACGAGAGGCAGAGATCGAGCGATTCCCGCACGGCCTCGTCGCGCCAGCCGTCCTTCACGACCTCGCCCTGCAGCATTTCAAAGAGCAGGTGCGCGCGCCCGCGCGTGCTGTGCATTTCCTCGCGCGTGACCTGGTAGCTCGGGCACATCGTTCCCGCGTCGGTCTTGCGGCAGGCGCCGACCCCCACGCACCGCTGCGTGGCCTTCTCGAGCGAGCCCTGGTCGGCCGGGTAGGTGAAATGCGTCGTGACCTGCACGGGGTTGTAGTCTGCGCCGAGCTTGAGATGCGCCTCGGGCGCGTAGGCGTCGACGACTTTTCCGGGATTCAATTTTCCGTCCGGATCCCACAGGTGCTTGAACTGGCGAAATGCGCCCACGAGATCCGCGCCGAACATCTTCTCGTAGAGGAACGCGCGTCCATGACCGTCGCCGTGCTCGCCGGAGATCGAGCCGCCGTATTGCACGACAAGATTGGCGGCCTCCTCGAGGAAATGCCGGTACTGGTGAATGCCCTCGCCGGTCTCGAGATCGAAGGTGACGCGCTGGTGCACGCAGCCCTCGCCGAAATGCCCGTAGTACCACGCCTTGTAGCCGTACTTGTCGAGCAGCTTGCGGTAGTCGCGCAGGTACGCGCCGAGCACACGCGGATGCACCGCGGCATCCTCCCAGCCCTCGTGCGTGATGGAGGGCTGGCCGGGAATCACCGTCGTGCTGCCGTTGCCGGCCTCGCGCACTTTCCAGATGCGGCGCACTTCGCCCGCGTCGCGCACGACCTTGATCTGCGGCGGATCCGGCTGCTGGCGCTGCCAGGCCGACGAATTCATCGGCCTTGGCGTCGGCCTGCGCGCGCGTGTCGCCGCCGAATTCCGCCAGCAGATAGCCGCCGCCCGGCGGCAGCAGCGCGATGTTTTCCGGCTGCAGGCGCTTCTGCCGCATGACGTCGAGCACGCCGCCCTCGAAGCCCTCCAGTCCGATCGGCTTGAAGGCGAGAATTTCCGGCACATGATCCGCGGCCACGTACACGTCGGGGTAGCCGAGGCAGACCAGCGACTTGAACTGCGGGCTCGGCACGAGGCGCAGCTTGGCCTCGAGGATGATGGCGCAGGTGCCCTCGCTGCCGACCAGCGCGCGCGCGACATTGAAGGGAGTCTCGGGCAGCAGCTCGTCGAAATTGTATCCCGACACGCGGCGCGGAATTTTCGCGAACCGCTTGCGCACCTGGCCGCCGAATTGATCGCGCAGGCGCACCAACTCGGCATAAATCTGCCCGCGCCGGCCGCCCTCGCGCACGATTTTGGCCAGCTCGTCGGGCGTGGTCGGTCCGACCGTGAGAATCGTGCCGTCGTAGAGCAGCACGCGCATCTCCTCGACATTTTCCTGCACCTTGCCGGCCATCAGCCCGTGGGTGCCGGAGGAGTTGTTGCCGATCATGCCGCCGAGCGTGCAGCGGTTATGGGTCGAGGGATCGGGTCCGAAAGTGAGGTGGTGTTCCTCCGCTGCGTCGCGCAGCGTGTCGAGCACGATGCCGGGCTGGACGCGCGCGAAGCGCTTCTCCGGATCGAGTTCGAGCAGCGCGTGGAGATGCGTGGTGAAATCGATCACCACCGCCACGTTGCAGGCCTGCCCGGCGAGGCTGGTGCCGCCGCCGCGCGCCAGGATCGGCGCGCCGAACTTGCGGCAGGCCGCGACCGTCTCAATCACATCCTGCTCGTCGCGCGGAATGACGAGGCCGATCGGAATCTGCCGGTAGTTCGACGCGTCCATCGAATACAGCGCGCGGCTGGACAGATCGAAGCGCACATCGCCCTTCACCCGCTCGCGCAACTCCGCCTCGAGCGCCTGTGCGTCCGCAAAGCTGTCCACCGGCACCGCATGCGAGCTCGGGGCCAGGCCATCGGTCGCCGCGGGCAGGGGAAGAACTTGGGGCATGTTGGAGTCACGCGGCCGGCGCGGCGGCGGCCTTCTGGCGCGAAAACAGTTTCAACAACAAAGGCAGCAGGAGCAAGGCGAACGCGATCGTCATCAGCGTGCCCTCGAGCGGCGCGCCCCAGAACACGCTCAGCTTGCCCTGCGAGCCGAGCATCGACTGCCGGAAAGCGTCCTCCATGCGATCTCCCAGCACCAGCGCCAGGGTCAGCGGCGCGAGCGGATAGTCGAGTTTCTTGAAGACGTAGCCGACCACGCCGAAGATCAGCATGATCCAGACGTCGAACATCGAGTTGTGCACGGTGTAGGCGCCGACGGCGCAAACCACCACGATGATGGGCGCGATGATGCTGAAGGGCACGCGCAGGATGGCGGCGAAGAGCGGCACGGTGGCGAGCACGACAATCAGGCCGGCGGCGTTGCTGAGGTACATCGAGGCGATGAGGCCCCAGACGAATTCCTTTTGCTCGACGAAGAGCATGGGACCCGGCTGCAGGCCCCACATCATCAGACCGCCCAGCAGCACGGCGGCCGTGCCCGAGCCGGGAATGCCGAGCGTCAGCATCGGCAGCATCGCGCTGACGCCCGCGGCGTGCGCGGCGGTCTCCGGCGCGATCACGCCCTCGATGCGCCCGGTGCCGAATTCATCCGGATTCTTGCTCGTGCGCTTGGCCACCGCGTACGACATGAAGCTCGCGGCGATCGCGCCGCCCGGCTTGATCCCCATCCACGCGCCGATGAAGCAGCTCTGCAGCAGCGTTCGCCAGTAGCGCGGAAATTCACGCCACGTCTTCAGCACGACATTCAAGTTGATGCGCCCGCGTCTTGCCGCGAAAGGCGAGTCCTTCCTCCATCGAGAGAAAAATCTCGCCGAGGCCGAAGAGGCCGATCACCGCGACGAGGAAATCCACGCCATTGAGCAGCTTCTCCGTGCCAAAGGTCAGGCGGAGCTGGCCCGAAACCGTGTCCATGCCGATCGCCGCGAGGATGAATCCGATGAGCGTGGCCGCCGCCGTCTTGGCGAAGCCGCTTTTGCTCGTGCCCGCGAAGCTGGCGAAGGTGAGGAAATACACGCCGAAAAACGCGGGCGGTCCGAATTTCAGCGCGAAGCGCGCGATGGTCGGGGCGAGAAAGGTGATCATCACCACCCCGAAAAACGCGCCGAGAAACGATCCGGTGAAGGCGGCGGTGAGCGCCTCGCCGGCGCGTCCCTTTTGCGCCAGAGGATAGCCGTCGAACGTCGTCGCCACGCTCCAAGCCTCGCCGGGAATGTTGAAGAGAATCGACGTGATGGCGCCGCCGAAGAGCGCGCCCCAGTAAATCGACGAGAGCATGATGATGGCCGAGACGCGGCCCTCGGGAGTGGCCCCCATCGCGAAGGTCAGCGGCAGGAGAATGGCCACGCCGTTGGGACCGCCCAGGCCCGGCAGCACGCCGACGAGCACGCCAAGGCTGATGCCGAGCATCATCAGCAGCACGTTGTGCGTGGTCAGCGCGGCCTTGAAGCCGGCAAACAGGAGCGTGAGATCTTCCATCGGGAGAACAGATGTCGTCGCTCAGTAAATCCCGAGCCAGGCCTCCAGCGGGCCCTTCGGCAGCGGAAGATAGAAGCGCTTTTCGAACAGCCAGAACGTCAGCAACACGAGCGCGAGGCCGACCACGAGGCATTTCCACCAGGCGAGCTTGCCGACCCAGCGCATGAAGGCCGCCACGAAGACGAACGAGGCGACATAAATGCCGAGCCATTGCACGCCGGCGACGTACACCAGGCTGGGGATCGCGACCGTCAGCACCGGCAGAATCTGGCCCGGCTCGATGAATCGCTGACGCAGCAGGCCGCGCTTGCGGATGGTCTGCGCGGCGATGGCCACGCCGCAAGCCGTCAGCAACAGGCCGAGCCGGAATGGAAAATAACCGGCGCGTGGTCCGCTCAAGGCGCTCCAGCCCGAGCCGGTGCGATAACTATCCCAGGAAACGAGCAGACCTAGGCCGCACAGGCCCAGCGCGACGACGAGCTCCACCAGAAACATCGACGGCGCCCCCTCCGTCCGGGCAGTCGCCGTCGAAGCAGTTTCCGGTTCGCTCATGTGGCACGGCGCCCGCGCTCAGTTCTGCCCGCTGGTGAAGCCGGCCGCAGTCATGATTTCCTTGTGCCGCGCCTCGTCCTTGGTGAGGAAATCCTCGAACTCCTTGCCCGAGAGGAAGACGCTCTTGAGCGCATTCTGGCTCATGTAATCCTTCCATTCCGCGGTGGCGACCACCTTCTTCAACAGGTCGACGTAGTACGCGGTTTGTTCCGGCGTGCAGCCGCCGGGCAGGAAAATGCCGCGCAGCATGAGGTAGTCGACATCAAAGCCCAGCTCCTTCGCGGTGGGGATGTCGCTCCAGGCCTGCGTCGCGGTGATCTTGTCTTTGTACTCGCTGCGCTCCTTGTCGAAGATGCACAGCGGGCGCACCTGGCCGGCCTTCCATTGCGAGACGTTCTCGGAAGGATTGTTGACGTTTGAATCGATGTGCTTGCCGACGAGCTGCACGGCCGCCTCGGCGCCGCTCTTGTAGGGAATGTAGGCAAACTTGGTGCCGGCCTTCGCGTCGATCATCGCGGTGAGGATCTGGTCCTCGCGCAACGCCGCGGTGCCGCCCATCTTGATCGCGTTTGGTCCGGCGGCCTTCACCGCATCGAGATATTCCTTCGGCGTCTTGTAGGGCGCCTCGGCGTGCACCCAGAGGCAGAATTCATCCATTGCGATGACCGCCACCGGCGTGAGGTCGCGCCAGTTGAAGGGGAGCTTCGTGGCCAGCGGGAGCGCGTAGAGTCCGGTGTTTCCGATGAAAAGCTTGGTCGCGTCACCCTTGGAATTCTTCGCGTCCATCATGCCCTCGGCGCCGCCGGCGCCCGGCTTGATCGTGATGATGAACGGCTGCGTGGTGAGATTGTGCTTCGCGCAGACCGCTTGAATCGTGCGCGCGAGCTGGTCGGTCGCGCCGCCCGCGCCGGCGTTGACGATGATTTCGATGGGCTTGTTGGGCTCCCATTTCTGCTGGGCAACAGCGGGTGAGGCGAGCGCGCACAAGGCGGCGAGGGTGACGCCGAGAATCGGCAGGCGATTTGCATTCATAGGGGGTTGTTTTGGGGTGGGGGATTGTTGGGAAAGGGTTCAGGCGGCTTTTTTTGAATCGGACTTCGCTGACGATTCGGTTGCGAGATAATCGAGCGCGGCCAGCACGCCGCCTTTCTTGAATGGAACCCCGGCCTTGGCCAGTCCCATTTCCACGCCGCAAAGCGTGGCCATAAGGGCGAGATCGTTGAAATCGCCGAGGTGGCCGATGCGGAAGACCTTGCCCGCGACCTTCGATAGTCCCGCGCCAAGCGACATGTTGAAGGAGTCGAGCACGACCTTGCGGAAGTCGGCCTCCGCGAATCCCGCCGGCATGAGCACGGCGGTCAGGGCCGAGCTGTATTCGCGCGGCTCGAGGCAGAGCAGCTCCAGGCCCCACGCGCGCACCGCGCGGCGCGTGGCCTCGCCGTGGCGGTTGTGCCGCTGAAAAACATTCGCCAGGCCCTCCTCGTGCACGATCATCTGAATCGCCTCGCGCAGGCCGTAGAGCAGGTTGGTCGCCGGCGTATAGGGGAAGAAGCCGGCGTCGTTCGGCGCGATCATTTCCTCCCAGGACCAAAAGGCGCGCGGCAGCTTCGCGGATTTCGAGGCGGCCAGCGCCTTGTTGCTCGCGCAGTTGAAGCTCAGGCCGGGCGGCAGCATCAGCCCCTTCTGCGATCCGGCCACCGTCACGTCCACGCCCCATTCGTCGTGCCGGAAATCAATCGAGGCGAGCGACGAAATCGTGTCGACCAGCAACAGCGCGGGATGCTTCGCCGCGTCCATCGCCTTGCGCACATCGCCGATGCGCGAGGTCACGCCGGTGGAGGTTTCGTTGTGCACGCAGAAGACCGCCTTGATGGCATGCGCCGCGTCGTTCTTCAGTTTCGCTTCGGCCACCGCGGGATCCACTCCGTGGCGCCAGTCGCCCTCCACGAAATCGACCACCAGGCCGAACTGTTGCGCGATTTTCCGCCAGAGCGTGGCGAAGTGGCCGGTCTCGAACATCAGCACGCGGTCGCCCGGCGAGAGCGTGTTCACGATGGCGGCCTCCCACGCGCCCGTGCCGGAGGACGGAAAGATGAAGACGCGACCGGCCGTCGTCTGGAAAATCGTCTTCATCCCGTCGAGGCAGTCGCGCCCGAGCTTGGCGAAGGTGGGTCCGCGATGATCGATGGTCGGATAATCCATCGCGCGCAGCACGCGATCCGGGACGTTGGTGGGCCCGGGGATTTGGAGAAAATGACGGCCGGGCGGAGGACTGGTGTTCACGGGACGAAGGGGATGCGAGCGGTCTTCGCCTAGGAAGGCTCGATCAGTTTTTGGTACGCATTTTCGAACATGCGGTGAAGATGATAGCTGAGCAGGTCGGCCAGCACGGGGGCGTCGCGCCGCTCGAGCGCCTCGATGATCTGTTCGTGCTCCTGCATGGCTTCGCGCCAGCGCTTTTCGTTGACCTGGATTTCCTTGTAGCGCGCGCGGCGGATGCGCGAGCTGTGCAGGCGGTGGGCCGTCTCGAGAATCGGGTTGCACGCGGCCGCGACGATTTTTTCGTGGATGGACTGGTTCAGCTCGAAGTACTCGGGCAATTCGCGGCGCAGAAAATGGGCGTGCATCTCGAGGTGCACCCGGCGCAGATCCGCCAGTTCCTCGGTCGTGATGCGTTCGCAGGCGAGCCGTCCGGCCTGTGATTCCAGCGCCTCGATCACCTCGAAGAGCAGGCGCGCGTTCTCGGCCGTCAGGCGGGTCACCTGCGCGCCGCAATTGGGCAGCAATTCCACCAGTCCCTCGTGCGCGAGAATCTTCAGCGCCTCGCGCAGCGGGGTCCTCGACACCCGCAATTTCTGGGTCAGCACCCGCTCGGTAAGATGCGCGCCGGGCGCGAGCTCTCCGGTGGTGATCATGTTCCGCACCTTCACGAGCACGGCCGCGTGCAGGCTGGTGGGGCGTCGGCGCGTCGCCTTGGGCCGGGCGCGGCGCGGGGTTTTCGGCGGGACGAGGGAAGGCATCGCAAGCGGGGGACCGGCGTTTTCCGCGAAGGTTTGGTTTGCCTGCGCGGCCCCAACTGGGGCAGATTGCATGCAATCCTAATGGCCCGCCAATCCCGGCGGCAAGTCTTGATCGACAAACCAAAGAAAGAATCCGTCATGTCCGAATCCCTCCTGCGCGAAGTCACCGAACTCACCTACGCCGGCGCCCGCCTCGTGCTCGATGCCTGCGTCGCCAAGGCCGCCGAAATGGGGGTGCCGCAATGCGTCGTCGTAGTGGACAACGGCGGACATTACCTCGCCTTCGCCCGCATGGACGGCGCCAAGGCGCTCTCGACTTTCACGGCCACGCAGAAAGCGCAGACCGCGGCCTCCTCGCGCGCGGCGACCGGCGCGGCGCCGCAGGATTTCGGCGTGAATCTCGCGCTGGCCAGCGGCGGCCGTGTCACCAATCTAAAAGGCGGCCTGCCCATCATTGTGAAGGGCAAGGTCGTCGGCGCGGTCGGCATCGGCTCGGGCGCTCCCGATCAGGATGTCGCGGTGGCCGAGGCCGGCATCGCGGCGCTCGTCAAGGCGGTCGGCTGAGCCCCGGCCTTTCAGTGCGGATCCTCCTCGATCCGATATTGCTCGCGCAGTGCCCGCTGCGCCACGCGCGACGCCACCCGGACCAGAATCAGGTCGAAGCAGGCGAGCACCAACGCGATCAAGGTCAGGCTCGCGCAAGTCAGCCAGAACCAGAGAAAAAGCATCGGGTGCGCGCGCAGCCAGCCGGGGAACAGAATGCCGCCGACCAGCACAAAGCCCAAGGCCGTCGCCAGCAGATAAAACATGGTCGAGCGCCGGGCCGCCTGGTGCATCACGAGGAACCGGGCCAACCGACGGATCCAGAGGAAACCGGTGGGACCCGTTCCGGTTGGACCGGGAGGCATGGACTCAGGCATGGCGAGGCGGTTGTGACCGAAAGAGAGCAGGTTTTGGGCGCGTTGACAGAGAAGCATCCGCGTCGCACGCATTTTGCTCATCACAGGGACTTGCCATGCTCCCGCCCTGCGAAACTCCGGTCAGCTTTAACCTCTCGGGGGAGTGGATTGGCCACTACACCGGTCATTTCGATGAGGTCGTGCGAATCCAGCAATTCGGCGACCACGTGGAGGCGGTGAAGGTGACGGGCGACGACCACGTGCCCGCCGGGGAAATCACCTGGTGGGCGAATTTGCGCACCCGCCGCGGACAGGGTCGGGTCGCCGAGCAGGATTTTCGCAACCCCCGCTTCGTCCCGGGACGGATAGTCATCGTGGACCAGCAACACCTGACTTTCCATTGGGCCGGCGTCGGGTCGGTCGAGTTCCGCCGCGATGACTGAGACTGATTGAGCGTCCGGCCCGGCCGGTGTGTCTGAGCCCTCCCACCAACCCGTCCTCTTATGACAGTTGCTTACTCGGAGCTTCTTTGCGCGCCTTCTGGCGCATGCTAGTCTGCGCGTTGGCGCCGTTACCCCCCTTCTCTTATGCCGAACGATCCCAATTCCTCCAATCGCGATCCCAATGGTGAGCGGGCGGGTGATCCGAATTTCAACTGGCGCGGGCTCATCCTGCTCGCCATTGCCTTCACCCTGATCGGCGGGGCCTTTTTCTTTAAGAGCGGCGTCGGCGCCAATATTGCGGAAATCAGCTATCCGCGGCTGATGGAGCTGATCAACGACGGCAAGATCGTCAAGGACAAGGACAAGCCGCTCAACCTGCTGGTCGAGGTCGGCCGCAACACCCAGGTCCTCACCGGCTTTTATGAGAAGGACGGACAGCCCACGCCGTTCCGCACCACCATCTATCTGAACTACAGCCGCGACCTCGAGCAGAAGCTCCTCGAGAAGGGCTACTACGCCACGCCGAAGGAGGAGTCGACGCTCCTGGCCTCCCTGCTGGCGAGCTTCCTGCCCATCGCGCTGTTTTTGCTCGTGCTCTATTTCCTGTTCCGCCAGCAGATCCGCATGGCCGGCAAGGGCGCGCTGAGCTTCGGCAAGAGCAAGGCCAGGATGCTGGCGCAGCGACAAGAACAAGATCACCTTCAAGGACGTGGCCGGCGTCGAGGAGGCCAAGGAGGAGGTCTCCGAGCTGGTCGAGTTCCTCAAGGACCCGAAGAAATTTCAGAGGCTCGGCGGCCGCATTCCCAAGGGCGTGCTGATGGTCGGCCCGCCCGGCACCGGCAAGACGCTGCTCGCCAAGGCCATCGCCGGCGAGGCGGACGTGCCGTTCTTCAGCATCAGCGGCTCCGACTTCGTGGAAATGTTCGTCGGCGTCGGCGCCAGCCGCGTGCGCGACATGTTCGAGCAGGGCGCGCAAGACAGCGCCGTGCCTGATCTTCATCGATGAAATCGACGCCGTGGGCCGCCATCGCGGTCACGGCGTGGGCGGCGGCACACGACGAGCGCGAGCAGACGCTCAACGCGCTGCTCGTCGAGATGGACGGCTTCGACACGCAGGAAGGCATCATCATCATCGCGGCGACCAATCGCCCGGACGTGCTCGATCCCGCGCTGCTGCGCCCGGGCCGCTTCGATCGCCAGGTCACCGTGCACCTGCCCGATGTGCGCGGTCGCGAGGAAATCCTGCAGGTGCACGCCAAGAAGGTGAAGCTCGCCGACGACGTCGATCTCGCCGTCATCGCGCGCGGCACGCCCGGCTATTCCGGCGCGGAGCTGGCCAACCTGATCAACGAAGCCGCGCTGCTCGCCGCCCGCAAGAATCAAAAGGCGATCGACCATGCCCGAGCTCGAAGAGGCGCGCGACAAGGTCCGCTGGGGCCGCGAGCGCCGCAGCCTCGCGCATGAGCGACGAGGAAAAGGAAAACACCGCCTAGCACGAGGCCGGCCATGCGCTCCTCAACGTGCTCCTGCCAGCACACCGATCCGCTGCACAAGGTCACCATCATCCCGCGCGGTCCCGCGCTCGGCGTCGACCATGTCGCTGCCGCCGAGGACAAGTACACCGCCCGCAAGAACGAACTGCTCGACGCGCCTCGTCGTCATCATGGGCGGCCGCGTCGCGGAGGAAATCATTTTTGGCGACGTCACCAGCGGCGCCAGCGGCGACATCAAGCAGGCCACGGCGCTCGCGCGCAAGATGGTCTGCGAATGGGGCATGAGCGAGAACCTCGGCATGGTCGGCTATACCGACAATGAGGATTATGTTTTCCTCGGCCGCGACCTCGGGCGCCCGCGTGGATACTCCGAGGCGACCGCCCAGGAGATCGACCGCGAGGTGAAGCAGCTCATCGACAACGCCTACGCGCACGCGACGCAATTGCTGACCGCGCATCGCGACAAGCTGGAGATCATCGCCAAGGCGCTGCTCGAGTTTGAGACGCTGACCGGCGCGCAGATTGAGGACATCGCGAGCACCGGGGCGATGAGCGATCCGCCCAAGCCCAAGGCGCCGACGCCGAATGAGCCGCAACAGCCGCAGGTCAAGCTGCCGGAGAAGCTCCGTCCGCTCCCGCCCGATCTCCCGCCCGGCCTCGCTGGGGCCCCGGCGTAAAGCGCCGCGCGCCCGCGGCGCAAACTCGAAGTTCGAAACTCGAAACTCGAAGAAAGTTTAAGTTAGAGAAGCGGGAAAAACGCGAACAATCCGCACCGCTTTTGCTGGCTGTCGACCGTCGACCCCTCGACCGTCGACTCACATGATGCCCAGCTTCATCTTTCCCGCGTCGCTGATCATGTGCTGACCCCAGGGCGGGTCCCAGACCAGCGCGACGTTCGCTTCGGTGATGCCCGGAATGGACAGGATCTTTCCTTCCGCGTCGGCCGCGATGCTCGGGCCCATGCCGCAGCCAGGCGCCGTAAGGGTCATTTTCACCTCGGCCTTGAGACCGGAGTTGTCCTCCACCGGCGAGACCACGCAATCGTAGATCAATCCGAGATCCACGATGTTCACGGGGATTTCCGGATCGAAGCAGGTCTTCAATTTCTCCCACACGAGCTTCTCGCGTCCGGCCGAATCGGCCAGCAGTTCTGGCGTCACCGGTTCGGTCACGCGCTTGAGCGAGCCGTCCTCCGCCACCTTCAAGCCGAGCGCGTCCACGTCCTTCTCGCCGATGCGCGAGAGGCCTTCCTTGGAGGCAACGGTGTAGCTGCCGCCGAGCGACTGGGTGATGACGACGACCGTGCCGGCGGTCAGCGTCAGCGTGTTGCCGGACGGAATCTGGATCGCGTCGACATCGCGCGTGAGGGTGATTTCGGTGTTTTCGTGCATGGGGAAATTGGGTTGGGATGATTCGGAGGCAATCTAGCCCCTAGACGGTCTTTGGTCGAAAAACGATCTTGGGCTCCCTGGCCGGCGCGGTGCCGCTCAGCAATTGATCGTGCAGGGTCGGCGCCATCGCCGCGGCGGGCGCGGGCGCAGCAGACTTGCCGGCGTCGGCCTCGAGCGCCTGTTTGAGCGCGCCCTCCACGAGCTGCGCGCAATGGATCTTCATGGGCGGCAGTGCGCCGAGCGGGGCCGACAGATCCTCCGGCGACATCTGCAGGGCCTCGGCCCGGGTCTTGCCGACGAGCAGCTCGGTGGCGACGCTGGCGACGGCGATGGCGGTCTGGCAGCCGAAGCTTTGGAAGGTGGCCTTGTCGATCACCTTGGCGCCGTCCTCGCGCTGCCGGAATTTCACCCACAGCCGCAGCATGTCGCCGCAGTCGGCGCTGCCGACCGTGCCGACGCCGTCGGCATCCGGCATTTCGCCGAGGTTCTGCGGATTCAAGCGCGCGGCTTCAATTTTGGATTCGAGATTTTCGGACATAAGGCTGGATTGACCACGAAGGGCACGAAGCTCACGAAGAGTTTTAAATTCTCTCAAGTTCTACCTTCGAGCTCTTCGACCCTTCGTGGTGAAAGATCATTCCAGGTGTAACGCGGCAGGGCGGGATCGATTCGCTCGGCCCAGGCGTCGATGCCGCCGGCAAGCGCGCGCGCGTTGGTGAAGCCCTGGCCGAAGAAATACGCGGCCGCGTCGAGACTGCGCTGGCCCACGTGATCGATGATCACCATCGTCCCCTTTTCGCGCGGCCATTGCATGAGGATTTCGTTCATCAGCGGCTGCGTGAAATGCACCGAGCCGTCGATGTGCACGGCCTCGAATTCCCCGCGCGTGCGGATATCCAGCAGCTTGATCTCGTCGCGCCCCGGCCGATTCAGCGCCTCGCGCAACTCGTCCGGGTCGATCATCATCTTCTTGTCCTCGGCGTGGCTCGACTCGAGAAAGGCCACCACCTCGCCCAGCTTCATCTGCTCGTTGCGCGCGCAGATTTGCTCCAGCGTCTCGTCGGGGCTGAAGCCGCAGCTGCTGCAGCCGCCCACGTGGTACTGCCGGAACAGGGCGCGCTGCGCGCCGGGAAAGTTCTTCAGCAGCTCCGCCATCGGCAGGCTCGGATCAACGGTGGGAGCGGCGTTCATAAATCCGGATCGTTCGGGCTGAGCGAGACGCGCTTGTTTAGATCAAGGCCGTCCTCTGGCCCGGCCTCCTTCTTCGCGTGCAGCGCCTGCTTGAGCGCGTGCCAGGCCAGCGTCGCGCATTTCACGCGCTGGGGAAATTTTCTGACGCCCTCCAGGAGGCGCAGATCACCCAGCGACTTCGGGGCCGGTCCCGGTGCGCTCCCCGTGATCATTCCCTGGAACTCGTGCAGCAGCGCGTCGGCCTCCGCGCTGCTCTTCTCCTTGATCTTCTGCGTCATCATCGACGCCGAAGCCATGCAGATGGAGCAGCCGGAGCCGGTGAACGAGACTTTCTCCAGCTTGCCGTCGTCCGCGATGCGCAGGTGCAGGTGCACCTCGTCGCCGCAGGTCGGGTTGTCGCCGTCGACCGTGATGGTGGCGTCCGGCATCTCCCCGAAATTCCGCGGCTTGCGCGAATGATCGAGGATCACCGTCTGGTAGAGCTCTTCGAGGTCGACGGTTTCCATCACTTCGCGAAAAAGGCCTGGATTTCGGCGATGACCTCGAGGAAGCGATCCACCTCGGCGCGCGTATTGTAAAAATAGAAACTGGCGCGCGCGCTCGACTTGATGCCGAGCTTCTTGTGCAGCGGCTGGTTGCAATGATGGCCGCCGCGCAGCGCGACGCCCTTTTGATCGGCCAGCGTGACGACGTCGTGGGCGTGCACGCCGTCGAGCACGAAGCTGACCAGCCCGGCGCGGTTCTCGCCGGGGCCGAAGATGCGGATGCCGCCTAGCGCCTTCAGGCCGCGGTAGGCGTGGACGGCCAGGTCATGGTCGTGCGCGAAAATGTTCTCGCGGCCGATCCGGTCGAGATAATCCATCGCCGCGTGCAGCCCGATGGCGCCGGCGATGTGCGGCGTGCCGGCCTCGAACTTGTGCGGGATGGTGTTCCACTTCGCGGAGAAGAAATCCACGCTCGAAATCATTTCGCCGCCGCCCTGGTACGGCGGCATCGCGTCGAGCAGCTCGGCGCGGCCGTAGAGCACGCCGATGCCGGTCGGCCCGCAAATCTTGTGTCCGGAGAACGTCAGGAAATCGCAGCCGATGTCCTGCACGTCCACCACGCAATGGCCCGCGCTCTGGGCGGCGTCGACCAGCGTGGTCACGCCGGCGGCCCGGGCGCGCGCGCAGAAATCCTTCACCGGATTGACCACGCCCATCGTGTTCGAGATGTGCGGGAAGACGAAGAGCTTCACGCGCGGGGTGAGCAGTTCGTCGACCTTGGCGAGATCGACCGTGCCCTCGTCGCCATTCACCGGCACGTAGACGAGCTTGGCGCCGACGCGCGCGGCGAGGAGCTGCCAGGGGACGATGTTGCTGTGGTGCTCCAGCTCGAGCAGGAGGATTTCGTCGCCCTGCTTGATGAATTTCTGGCCCCAGGTGGCGGCCACGAGGTTGATGCCCTCGGTGGTGCCGTTGACGAAAATGATTTCGTTCGACGCCGGCGCGTTGATGAATTTCGCGGCGCGCTCGCGGGCGGCCTCGTAGGCGGCGGTGGCCCGGTTGCTCAGCTCGTGGATGCCGCGGTGGACGTTGGCGTTGTCGTGCTCGTAGTAGCGGACGATGGCGTCGATGACCTGGCGCGGCTTCTGGCTGGTGGCGGCGTTGTCGAAGTAGACCAGCGGATGGCCGTGCACCTTCTGGTCGAGAATCGGGAAATCGCGGCGCAGCGCGGCCCAATCCACGTCCGGGCGGGGACTGGGGGCGGGGGAGGCGGGCCGGGCGACGTCGAGCATGGCGGGCCGAAAGATACGGGGGAAGCGGTTGCGGGCAAGGCAGGTGACAGGGGGCGGAGTTTCGGTTTTCGTTCCGATGGAATCCCCCTAGAGTGGCCGCGTGATACGCTGGCAGACCATCTACGAAGCGCGTTGGATCCTCGCGGTGCTGATTGTGCCGCTGGTGGCGGGAGTCTATTTCCGCCAGCACTGGCTCACCGTCCTGTGTGTCCTCGCGCTGCTCTTCGTCTTTTTCTTCTTTCGCGACCCCGACCGGCCGGTGCCCGCGGGCGAGGAACTGGTCGTGGCGCCCGCCGATGGCGTGGTCTCCGAGGTGGTCATGATGGACGAACCCGAGGTGACCAAAAAGCCCAGCGTCCGCATCGGGATTTTCCTTTCGGTCTTCGACGTCCACACGAACCGCGCGCCGGTTACCGGCAAGGTCGTGCACAGCGTGCGGCACGAGGGACGCTTTTATGATGCGCGCGATCCGCGGGCCTCGACGCTCAACGAATGCCGCACCTGGGGCTTCGAGAATTCGAAGGCCGGCATCGTGGTGGTGCGCCAGATCACCGGGCTCATCGCGCGCCGGATTGTCGACTGGGCCCAGGTCGGCGACACCGTGCAAAAGGGCGAACGCTTCGGCATGATTCGCTTCGGCTCGCGCACGGAGATTTACCTGCCGCCGGAAACCGAGGTGCTGGTCAAGGCGGGCGATCGCGTGCGCGGCGGAGAGACCGTCATCGCGCGGCTGAAGTAACGGAGCGAATCATGAACTCGCCCAACGGCCCCAAGATTTACCTGCTGCCGAATCTGATGACGGCGGGAAATCTGTTTTGCGGCTTCGCGGCGACGCTGCGGATCCTCGAGGGCACGATTCTGCGCGCCAACGAGGTCGGCGGCATCAACCGCTTCCGCGAGGCCATCATCCTCATCCTCGCGGCGTGCATTTTTGATCTGCTCGACGGCCGGCTGGCGCGGCTGGGCGGGCACGAGAGCCCGTTCGGGCGCGAGTTCGACTCGCTGGCGGACATCGTCTCGTTCGGCATCGCGCCCGCGCTGCTCGTGCACGAGGTCGTCCTGCTCGATTTCCCCGAGCAATGGGGCCTCGTCATTTCATTCATCTATCTCTGCTGCGGCGCGATGCGGCTGGCGCGCTTCAACTGCCTCGCGGCCGATCCCGATCCGGAGGCGAGCAAGTCCTTCAAGGGCCTGCCCATCCCGGCGGCCGCGGGCGTGATCGCCTCGCTCACGCTTTTCATGCTCTGGCTCGAGGAGGGCGAGAAGAGCATCGGACGCTGGCGCTACGGGCTGCCCGTCCTGATGCTCTTTCTCTCGTGGATGATGTTCAGCCATTTCAAGTATCCGAGCTTCAAGGTCATCAACTGGCGCACGCAGCGCAGCATCCCGACGTTCCTGTTCATCATCCTGCTCTCGGTCTTCACGGTGTTGAAATACCAGTGGATGCCGTTCGTGCTTTTCATGGCGTATCTGCTTTACGGTTTCCTGCGGCCCTGGCTCTCGCGGAGCTGGCGGCGCGAAATCGAGGAGACGATCGAGGACGAGACGGAGCTGACCGATGACGACGACAACAACGGCCAGCCCAAGGTGGAGGATCCGCCGCCCCCCGCGAAGCCCTGATGATCCCGGCCGGCCGCCGCGCGCGGCGATCTGAACCGTGAGCGACTTTCATCAGCACGGACCGATTACGACGCTGCATCGGCTTTCCGATCTGCATCTGGCCGACGTCGAGCAAGCCTTGCTGGACGCGTCCGCGCGACGCCCGACGCGGCTGATTCTGCCGTGCCACGCCGAGGACATCGATCGGCCGGCGCTGGCCCGAATTCACGACGAGTTGAAGCCGGCGGGATGGTTGGAGGAAATTTTGGTTTCGGTCAACGGCTTCGCGTCGCGCGACGAATTCACGGCCGCGCGCCGGGCCGGCTGGGGATCAGGCGGCCGGCCGACCCGCTGGCTTTGGTGCGACGGCCCGGCGGCGACGGCGTTGCGCGCGCGGTTGGAGGATGCCGGGTTGGTCGCGCGCGGGGTCGATTTTTCTGGCAAGGGCTGGAACGTCTGGCTGGCGCTGGGGCTTGCGCTGGCGACGGACCGCGGCGGGACCATCGCGCTGCACGATGCGGACATCGCGAACTACCGTCGCGAAATGCTCCTGCGGCTGTGCGCGCCGGTCGCCCACGGGAATCTTCCGTATGAATTTGCCAAGGGCTATTACCGGCGGTTCACCGAGGGCGTGATGTTTGGCCGCGTGACGCGGCTTTTTGTGGCGCCGCTCCTGCGCGCGGCGATCCGCGTGCTCGGCCATCATCCGCTGCTGGATTACTTTTCGTCGTTTCGCTATCCACTGGCGGGCGAGTGCGCTTTCGCCGCGGAGCTCGCGCGCGAACTGCCGGTGGTGTCGGGCTGGGGGCTGGAGCTGGACTGGCTTTGCGAAGTTCATCGCCGACTGCCGCCGGAGCGCATTTGCCAGGTGGAGCTCGGCGCAAACTACGAGCACAAGCACCGGCCGCTGCGGGGCGCGCGCGGCCGTGCGGGCCTGGTCGAGATGGCTCGGGAGATCGCCGCCGTTTTCGTGGCCCAGCTGCGCGCGGAAGGCGTGGCGCTCGATGCCGACGTCGCTGCGCGCCCTGGCGGTCGCCTATCGCAAGACCGCCGCGGAAGCCGTGGAGCGCCATGCGCACGATGCCCTGCTCAACGGCCTCCGGCACGATGAAAAGAACGAGCACGCCACCGCGGAGGCGTTTGCGGACGTCTTGACCGAGACAATCTCCTCGACGCGGATCCCAGCAGCCACGCTGCCCGCCTGGAGCCGGGTTTTTGAGATCGACCCGGCGATCGTGGCCAATCTGCACGATCTGGTTGTTGAGGACTGAACGAAAAACGCCCCGGGGCGCTGCAGCCGCGGGGCGTTTGGAATTTTGTGGCGAACGGGACGGACTATTTGTCGCCGGTGCTCAGCGTGCGGAAGGCGATGGCCGCAGCGGCGCCGCCGAGGAAATCGGCCACCAGGTGGATCCAGACCTGGCCGGCTTGAATCAGGCCCATGATGGTCGCGCCGATCGCGACCGCGGGATTGAAGGCGCCGCCGGAAATGCCGCCGACCGCGAAGGCTCCGACCATGACGGTGCCGCCGATGGCGAGGCCGTAGAAGGAATTGTTGGCGTTCGCCTTGGCGGTGGCGGCGTTGAGCACGACCCACGCGAGGGCAAACGTGAAGAGGAATTCGGCGAGGAAGGCGGGACCGACTGCGAGCGTGCCCGCGGCGGCCTTGGGCGCGCCCACCAGGTACTTTACCGCCAGCGCCGCAACGCCCGCGCCGAGAACCTGGAAGATCATGTAAGGAATCGCGTCGCTCATCTTGCACGCCCCGCGCAGGGTGGCGGCGAGCGTCACGGCCGGATTGTAATGTCCGCCCGAGATGTGGCCGCCGGCGTAGACCATGACGGCGAGCGCGAAGCCGATCGCGAGGGGCGGAATCACGCCCGCGGCGCCGGGAATGACGGTGCAACCGACGGTCAGGACGAGGAAAAAGGTGCCGATGAATTCAACGAGATACTTGTTCATAATGAGTTGCTGCAGGGATCAATAGTCGGAATGGAGACAGCCAGTTGCCGGTCCTTCTCTCGTGCCTACAGGGCTGTCCAGCGGAACTTTTGCAATATCCGCATGCGCCTTCGTCATGCGGATATGAGAATCGGCATTGCGCGGCAAGACCGCCCGCGTGCAGACTCCCGCGCATGATTGAGGCGCGCTCGCTCTCCAAGGTCTTTCCCGATCGCGCGAAGCCCGTCCTGGCGGTGGATTCCGTCAGCTTCACCTGCGCCCCTGGGGAAATCTACGGCCTGCTCGGGGCGAATGGCGCGGGCAAGACCACGACGCTGCGGCTGCTCGCCACCATGCTGCGCCCGACCTCCGGCACCGCGACCATCGGCGGCCACGACGTCACGCGCGAGCCCGAGCAGGCGCGCCGCTGCCTGGGCTTTCTCTCCACCGCCACCGCGCTCTACGCGCGCCTGAGCGCGTTCGAGATGGTGCAATATTTCGGCCGGCTGCATGGGCTGGACGACGCGGCCATCGAGACGCGCGCGGACGAATTGTTCGCCCGGCTCGACATGAACGAGTTCCGCGACCGCCGCTGCGAGAAACTGTCGACCGGCCAAAAGCAGAAGGTGTCGATTGCGCGGACGCTGATTCACGATCCTCCCGTCATGATTTTCGACGAGCCGACGAACGGGCTCGACGTGATGTCCGCGCGCACCATTGTCGGCTTCGTGCGGGACTGCCGCGCGGCGGGCAAGTCGGTCATCTATTCCACGCACATCATGTCGGAGGCCGACAAGCTCTGCGACCGGATCGGCATCATCCACGCGGGCCGCCTGCTGGCCGAGGGCACGCCCGCCGCGATCAAGTCGGCCCACGGTGGCGATCTGGAGGACGCGTTTGTGGCGGTGGTCGATTCGGCGCGCCCGCTGGCGGCCGGCTGAAGCGCTTATGTCTCCCATCTTCACCGTCTACCGCAAGGAGTTGAAAGACATCCTGCGCGATCGCCGGACCATTATCTCGATGCTGATTGTGCCGATGGTGGCGATGCCGATCATGACGCTGGGCTTCGGCGGGGCGTCGGCCTCGCTGGTGAAGTCGGCGCTCGAGCAGGTGCCCGAGGTGATGGTGCTGGGCGGGCAAAATTCCCCGAAGGTGCGCGCCGCACTGGCGGCGGACAAGCGGATCAAGATCGTGCCGCCGAGCGCGGATTACGCCGCGCGCATCTCCAACAAATCCCTGCGCGCCGCCGTGGATCTGCCAAACGACTTCGACGAGCGCATGGACAGGGCGGCCGAGAGCGTGCCGCTGAAGATCTATTACTATCAGGGCGAGATGCGCTCGGGCTTCGGCGCGGACGCGATCGAGAAGGTGATTCGCGATTACCGCGATCAGGTCATGAAGGATCGACTCACCGCGCGCTCACTCCCGGCGACGTTCGCGGTGCCGATCCAGACGAGCCGGCAAAATGTGGCGCCGCCGGAAAAAGTCGGCGGCACGATTATCGGCATGCTCCTGCCGTACGTCATCATCCTGCTCTCGCTGACCGGCGCCATGTATCCGGCGCTGGATCTGACCGCCGGCGAAAAGGAGCGCGGCACGTTGGAGACGATACTTTCCTCGCCGACCTCGCGCACGCACCTCGTGCTGGGGAAATTCCTTGTCGTGCTGACGGCCTCGCTGGTCACGGCGATGTGCTCGCTGCTTTCCATGACGACGATCTACCTCATCTCGCGCGGGGTGCTGGGGATCGCGATGCAGGGAAAATTCAGCCTGGGATCCTTCACGGTCGCGCCCGCGTCCGTGCTGGCGGTCATCATCATGCTCATCCCGCTGGCGGTGTTTTTTTCCGCGCTGCTGCTGATGCTGGGAACGTTCGCGCGAAGCTTCAAGGAGGCGCAGAGCTATGCCGGACCGCTCATCGTCATCGCCATCCTGCCGGCGGTGGCGGGTCTGCTGCCCGGGGTGGAACTCAGCCCGAAGCTCGCGCTCGTGCCCATCCTGAATCTCAGCCTGGTGAGCAAGGAGATCTTCACGGGCGCGTTTCCGTGGGGTTACATCGGCGTCGTTTTTCTCTCGACCTGCCTGTACGCCGGGCTGGCGCTGTGGGCGGTGACGCGGATGTTCAACCGCGAGTCCGTGCTTTTCCGCACGTGATCCAACGGCCGCGCTCAGCGGCCTTTTTCGCGGGACGCGGAGCCGCCGACGTATTCGCCGACGCGCTTCTTGATGAACGACATGACGGCGGGCTGCAGCAACGGGAGCAGAAAGCGCGCGGCGGTGAGGACAATGCCGACGACGGCGCCTCCGCCCGCGACCTTGGCGGCGGCGGGCCGCGGACGGCCGAAGCGCGCCCCGAGATCCGACCAGACATTTTGCGGCGCCTCGCGGCGACGGCGCCACGGCACGAGCAGCGAGATCAGTCCGAGCGCGGCGACGGCGCCCGCCACCCACACCACCGGGCTGCCCTTGACCGATTCCTTCACCCGATTGGGAAAATCGAGGCCGTGGCGCACGCCCGCCGCGCTGCGCGACATCGAGGCGCGCGCGCGGGTGAGTTCCAGGGCGAGCTGGCGTTTGCGTTCCTCGTCGCTCATTTCGTCGGGCCTGGTCGGGGGATTTCGTTGTCGAGCCACGTGCGGTCCTTGCGCAACTCGGCCATCGTCTCGGTGAAGGCGGGCCGGCTCACGCGGTTCTTGATCATGCCGGCGCAGATCACCACCACGAGCAGGTGGGCGGCGCCGAAAATCGCGGTCACGGCAGGCCAGCTCCAGCCGGTCCAGCCGTGCACGAGAAAGACCAGTCCGAGCACGACGAAGATGTAGCCGAGCGCGAGGGCGAGCACCGCGACAAAGGCGAGCGCGAGCACCCGAAGGTAATTGTGCGCGGCCGCGCGCGACTCGAGCCCGAGCAGCTCGAGGCGGGCCTGCACGTAGCCGACAAACGACGCCAGCAGCGACGAGAGGCTGTCGAACAGCCCCGGCGGCGCTGCCGTCGCAGGACGGCCCTTCGGATTGGACGGGTCCACCCGGCGAGGAAATTAGCGCCGGAAGAGGATGCCGAGCACGAAGCCGACGCCCAGCGCGGTCATCACGGCGCGCATCGGGTTTTCGCGGATGTAGGCCTCGCCGTCGTCCTGGAAGGTCTTCGCGCGGTCGCGTGCGGTGCCGTAATAATCCTGCGCGTAGTCGCGCCATTCGTTGGCCTTGGCGCCGGCGGTCTGGCGAAATTCCTGGGCCTTGGCGCTGGCGGTCTGGCGGAATTCCTGCGCCTTGGCGGTCGCGGTTTCCTTTAATTCCTGCGCCTTCGCGGTGGCGGCGGCTTTCAGTTCATCGGCCGCGCGCTTGGCGTGGGCTTTGCCGGTTTCGAAGCGGCTGGCCGCCTCGCTGCTCGTCTCGTCTGGATTTGGGGTCTCGTTGTTCATGGGATTGGTGGTGGGAGTCTGGTACCGGGCAATCGCTCGCCGACTCCCGGTTGGTGGGGATAAAGCTTACTTCTCGCGGAAGGTGATGCGAGCTTTCGTCAAATCATAAGGCGAAAGCTCCAGCGTGACCCGATCACCCGGCACGATGCGGATGAAGTGCTTGCGCATCTTGCCTGAGATGTGCGCAAGCACGACCTTGCCGCCCGGCAGCTCGACGCGGAACATGGTGCCGGGGAGCACCTCCTTGACCACGCCGTCGGCCGTGATGGCTTCTTCTTTGTCGGACACGGCGCGAATCTGCCGTGCGACGGCCCCTTTGGCAATGGCCGAAGCGCGAGGGCCCTCCGGGCGTCAGGGCTCGAGCGGCCGGAGGGTGTAGGCCGACATCCGCCGCATGAATTCGGCGAAGCTGGGCGCGGTGTCGCCCGCGATGCGCTGGATGAGCGGGGTCTGGCGCGGCGGGGCGGCGGGGTGATGCCGCCGGCGTTGTTTCTCGTCGCGCAGCCGCTCGGCCTTGGCCTCGTGCCGGGTGCGTCCATTCAAGCGGGCCTCGAGTTCCTCCACCAGCAGGCGTCGCGCGAAAAACCGGTTCATTCCCTGGCTGCGCTCGCGCCCGCAGCGCACGCGGATGCCGCTGGGCTTGTGGGTGAGATGCACGCCGTGCATGCCGTCGCCGGCGTGAAAGTATCCCTCTTCGAGCTGCTGCTCCAGAATCTGCAGGGATTGCATGCGGCGCTGCAGCTCCTCCTGCTTTTGCGGCGAGACCGGGAAGCGCGGCATAGTTACCGGACGCCGCCGGTTGCGCTGTCAGATACAACGTCAGTCATTAGTGATGAAACACCATGCGCTGCGGGGAAGTTGCGATGCCGGAGGGCCGGCTGGCAAGCAAAATTCCCGTGTCACAAGAAATTCACCCGGCCGCGCAGGTGTCATTGGCCCCGGCCGCGCGCCCTGATTCCCTCGCGACGCCTTGCGATATCGCCGGCCTCTCGCGATGATCCCGGGATCGGTTGCGCGACATGAAGAGGTCCCCTTTCGACGAAATTCCGAACCAGCCGCCACCGCTGCAGGACTACAATTTGTTTGGCGCGGACGCGGCGTTGCGGGAAGCGGTGGCGCGCGAGGGCGCCGACTGGGCGATCGGGGATCTGGCGACGCTGGGCGCCCGGCTCGGAATGGCCGACGCGATTGAATTGGGCTGTGTGGCGAATCGATTTCCACCCGCGCTGCGCACGCACGATCGCCAGGGCCGGCGGATCGACGAAGTCGACTTTCATCCGGCGTGGCACGAGGTGATGGCGCTCTTCATGCGCGCGGGACTGCACGCCTCGGCCTGGAGCGATCCGCGTCCCGGTGCGCACGTGGCGCGCGCGGCGGCGTATGTTCTCTGCGGCCAGATCGAGAACGGCGCACAATGTCCGCTGACGATGACCTTCGCGGCCGTGCCGGTTCTTCGCCGGCATGTCAGCGCGCTGCCCGCATTGTCCGACCTCTGGCTGCCGCGCATTTTTTCGCGCGAATACGATTCGCGCTTTGTTCCGGTGACGGAAAAGCGCAGCGCGCTCATCGGCATGGGCATGACGGAAAAGCAGGGCGGCTCCGATGTCCGAACGAACACAACGCGCGCCGCGGCGGAGTCGACCGCCGGCGCGGGCCAAGCCTACCTGCTCACCGGGCACAAATGGTTTTTCTCCGCGCCGATGTGCGATGCATTCCTCGTCCTCGCGCAGGCGCCGGGCGGACTGAGTTGCTTTTTTGTGCCCCGCTTTCGCCCGGACGGCTCGCGCAACGCCCTGCGTCTCCAGCGGCTGAAGGACAAGCTGGGCAATCGCTCGAACGCCAGCAGCGAGGTCGAGTTCGACGCCGCGCACGGCTGGCTGCTCGGCGAAGAGGGCCGCGGCGTGCCGACGATTGTCGAGATGGTGAATCACACGCGGCTTGATTGCGTGCTGGGCACGGCGGGGATCCTGCGTCTGGCGCTCTCCCACGCGCTCCATCACGCGTCACACCGCGTGGCGTTTGGCCGGCGCCTGATCGAGCAGCCGCTCATGCGCAATGTGCTGGCGGACCTGGCGCTCGAGTCGGAGGCCGCCACGGCGCTGGGCCTGCGCCTGGCCCGCGCATTCGACGCGGGCGAGGAGCCGCGCGAGTCGGCGCTTCGCCGGCTGCTCACGCCCGCCGCGAAATATTGGATTTGCAAGCGCGCGTCGATGTTCACGGCGGAAGCCATGGAGGTGCTCGGTGGAAATGGCTACGTGGAGGAATCCGTGCTGCCGCGGCTGTACCGTGAAGTGCCGGTCAATTCGATCTGGGAGGGATCCGGAAACGTCATGTGCCTCGATGTGCTTCGCGCCGCCACGAAGTCGCCCGGCGCCCTCGCCGCGGTGCTCGACGAGATTGACGCGGCGCGAGGCGGCAATGCGCGGCTCGATCGATTCGGTGCGCGCCTGCGTGAGGAATCGGCCCGGCGTGCCGGGGACGAGGCCGGTGCGCGTCGCTGGACGGCAGCGCTGGTGCTCGGCGCGCAGGCCTCGCTGCTCGTGCGCTTTGCGCCGCCGGCGGTGGCCGACGCCTTTTGCGCGTCGCGGCTGGAGCGCGACTGGGGCGTTGCGTTCGGCACCCTGCCGCCGGAAACGGACGTCGCGCCGATTCTCGAGCGCGCCTGGCCGCGGCCCTAGCTACGGCAGGCGGCGCCAGCGCGATTGCGACAAGACCATCTGCCCGCCGAGCAGCACGACGGCGGCGCCGATGAACCACGGGAAAAAATCGCGGTACTCGCGGAACTGTGTCACCTCGATCTTCGATTTTTCGAGCTTGTCGATTTGATCGAAAATCTCCTGCAGGCTGCGCGTGTTCTTCGCCGCGAAATAGCGGCCGCCGCCGATCGCGGCGAGCTGCTTGAGCGTGTCCTCGTCGAGGTCGGCCGGAATCGTGCGGTACATCGTGCGGCCGAAGGCATCCTGGACGGGATAAGGCGCCGGGCCCTGGCTGCCGGCGCCGATGGTGTAAATCTTGATGCCCAGCGCGCTGGCGGCCTCCGCCGCGGTGGCGGGGGCGACGCGGCCGGCGTTGTTCCCGCCGTCGCTCAGCAGGACAATGACGCGGGTCTTCGAGGTGGAATCCTTCAGCCGGTTGGCGGCCGAGGCGAGGGCCGACCCGATGGCCGTGCCGTCCTCCACCAGGCCGATGCGCAGGCGGTCGAGATTTTGCAGCAGCCAGCCGTGGTCGAGCGTGAGCGGGCTGACGAGGTACGGGCGCCCCGCGAAGGCGGTGATGCCGATGCGATCGGCGACCCGCTGTTCGATGAACTGCCGCGTGATGCGCTTGACCGTGTCGATGCGATTCGCGCGTCGCCCGTCCTCGGCGACGTAATCCTCGGCGAGCATGGAGCGCGAAACGTCGAGCACGACCATGATGTCGATGCCGCTCGTCTCGATCTGCGAGAAGGAATTGGCGAGCTGGGGACGCGCGAGCGCGACGATGCCGGTGGCGAGCGAGGCGAGCAGCCAGACGATCGACCACCGACCGGCGCGCGCGCGCGTCGCGATGCCGGCGGAGCGCAGCACATCCGTGGCGGAGAACTGCACGGCGGGCGCGCCGCCCTTGCGGCCGGCGAGAAATCCAATGGCCGGCAGCAGGGCGAGCAGCCAGAGCACGGCCGGATGGGCGAAGGAAAACTCGCTCATGACTTCGGCAGCGGCGGCGGGACCGCGGCGGGTTGGGGTGCATGCGTGACGAAGGCCAGCGCGTCATCGATCAGACGCAGCGCCTCCGGCTCGGACGCCGCCAGGTTCGCAAATTTCAGCGCATCGCACTGCGAGAGAAACCGGCCGAGCAGCTCGCCCTCGCGCGAGCTGAAGACGTGATCGCGCGCGATCGCAGTGAGAAACTCCTCCGAGGTCCGGCGCATGGTGGAGATGCCGTAGCGCCGGCGGATGAACTGGCGCAGCACCCCCGACGCCTCGGCGCCGAAGTCCCGCGGGCTGAGCTCGCCGGCGCGCCGGCGCAGTTCCGCGAGTTGCGCGCGCGCGACATCGCGCGGATCGGGCGGCGCGACCGGCGGCGCGGGCCGCTTCCGGATGAAGAAAAACCAGGCGAAATAAATCGCGGCGGCGAAAAGCACGACGCTCGCGGCCAGCCACCACCAGTCGGCGCGATCCATCGACTCGAGAAAAGTCGGCGGCACCGGCGGCGAGATGTCGCGCAAGCCGTCGTTCTTGGGCGCGGGCGCAGGCGGAGGCGCCTGGGCCAGGAGGATCGACGGCCCGAGCACCGCCGCGGCCAGCCAGACCGCTCGAATGATGAACATGGGAACCGGCGTGCGCATCATCGCAAGGCAATGCGCCGTTCGCGCCGGCGGAAAAACGCGGCCAGCTCCGGCAGGTAATCCTGGTTGGTGTGCAGCGGCACGGTGTCGACGCGGGCGCGCCGCAGCCGCTGCTCGAGTTCCACGCGTCGCCGCTCCGCCGCGCGCTTGTGCGCGGTGCGGGCCCGAGCGCTCGAGGTGTTCACCTCGATCTGTTCGCCGGTTTCCGCGTCCTCCAGCACCACGCGGCCGAGGTCGGGCAGCTCCTCCTCCACCGGATCGGTCACGGGCAATGCGACCAAATCGTGACGCCGCGACGAGACGCCGAGCGCCTTGGCGAATTCGCCGGTCTGAAAATCGGAAAGCAGGAAGACCACCGAGCGCCGCGTGACCACCCGGTTGAGGTATTCGAGCGCAGATGGAGACGTCGGTGCCCCGGCCGGTCGGCTCGAAGTAAAGGATTTCGCGGATGAGCCGCATGCCGTGCGGCCGGCCTTTCTTCGGGGCGAGAAAAAGCTCCACGTGATCGGTGAAAAGCAGCAGGCCGACCTTGTCGTTGTTGCGAATCGCGCTGAACGCGAGAATCGCGGCGACCTCGGCGGCGAGTTCGCGCTTGCTCAGCGCGGCGCTGCCGTAGGCGCCGCTGGCGCTGACGTCGACCATCACGATGACGGTCAGCTCGCGTTCCTCGACGAATCGCTTCACGTGCAGCTCGCCCGTGCGCGCCGTGACGTTGCGGTCGATGAAGCGCACCTCGTCGCCGTCGGTGTACGGCCGCACGTCCTCGAAATTCATGCCGCGCCCCTTGAAGACGCTGTGGTACTGGCCGCCGAAAGCCGTCTCGACGCTCCGCCGCGTCTTCAGTTCGAGGTGGCGGATTTTTTTGAGGATGTCGCGCGTGTCGGCCATGGCGAAACGAATCGAGCCGCGTCAGTCGCGCCGAATCCTCAGCGAATCCTCGGCGAGCTGGCGCAGGCGGCGCGACAGCTCGGGTCCCGGCTGGGTGGTGGAGGAGAAGTCGCTGCTCACGCCGTAGACGAAGCGCGGGAGAATCAGGCAGCGGAAATCCAGCATCAGGCTGTTGGCCATGTGCATGACCGACATGTAGCTGGACGCGCCGCCGGCCGCGCAGAGGAAGCCGACCAGCTTGTCCTCCCACGCGCTGCCGGTCAGCTCGATCAGGTTCTTGGTCGCGGCGCTGACGTGGTAGTTGTAGACCGGCGTGGCGAGGATGACGACGCTGGCGGCCTTGATGTGATCGGCCAGCTTCTCGACGTTCGGATCGGCGTAGGCGGCATCGCCGTCGCACAGCGGCAACGGCCACTGGCGCAGATCAATTTCCTCGGCCTTCGTCCCGATGGCGGCGTATTCGATGACCAGTTGATCCGCCATCGCGCGGCTGAGGCTGCCGTTGCGCAGCGAGGTGGAGATGACGAGGGGCGAGGCCATGGCGGGATCAGGGGACGGTCAGGCCGGTGAAGATTTTGCCCACGATGACCTCGCTGGTGACCTCCTCGGCCTCGGCCTCGTAGCTGACGAGGATGCGGTGGCGGAGCACATCCGGGCCGATCGTCTTCACGTCCTGCGGCGTGACGTAGCCGCGGCCCTGCAGGAAGGCGTGGGCGCGGGCGGCCAGCGTCAGGTTGATGGTCGCGCGCGGGCTCGCGCCGCAGCGAATCAGGCCGTCGAGCTTCAGCTTGTAGGCGGCGGGCTCGCGCGTCGCGAGGACCACGTCCACGATGTATTCCTTCACGCGATCGTCGACGTAGATCGAGTTCACCACCTCGCGCGCGGCCTGGATTTCGGCGGGGGTGACGACTGGTTCGACGGGCGGGAGTTTGGCGGACGTGCCCATCAGATCGAGAATCTGGCGCTCCTCGGCGCGCGACGGATAGGTGATCTTCAGCTTGAACATGAAGCGATCGAGCTGCGCTTCCGGGAGCTGGTAGGTGCCCTCCTGATCGAGCGGGTTTTGGGTGGCGAGCACGAGGAAGGGATCCGGCAGCGCGAAGGTCTGCTCGCCAATCGTGACCTGCCGTTCCTGCATCGCCTCGAGCAGCGCGCTTTGCACCTTGGCGGGCGCGCGGTTGATTTCGTCGGCCAGCACGAGGTTGCGGAAGATGGGGCCGAGCTTGGTCTGGAAATCGCCGCTCTTCGGGTTGAAAACGAGCGTGCCGATGAGGTCGGCCGGCAGCAAATCGGGCGTGAACTGCACGCGGGCGAAGCCCATGTGGACGGCGCCGGCGAGCGTCTTGACCGCGAGCGTCTTGGCCAGTCCGGGGACGCCCTCGAGGAGGAGGTGGCCGTTGGCCAGCAGGCCGAGCAAGAGGCGATCGAGCAGGTACTTCTGCCCGATGACGATGCGGCCCATGGCGGTTTGCAGGGGTTGAATCCAGCGGCTGCTTTCGTGGACGGCGTGGGTGATTTCCTGGGTGTTGGACATGGGCAATAATCGACGGGAGCGGGCACGCTAACGCGGAGTGCGCGACTTTCCACGCGGTTTGCGCGCCAGCCTCCCAACTCCGCAATTTCGGTTGCTGTGACCGATCGCGCGGCGGGGACGTTCAATTCCGCGCCGGCGGCAAGAGACCTATGGCGGCTGCGGCGAGGCGATGTGGACCGGCACGGTCTTGCCGGTGGCCGTGAGCGTCTTGTCGCGGCGCGACCAGACGTAGCGGCCGAGCAGCACCTTCAGGGTCGCCGTCAGCGGAATGGCCAGCAGCGCGCCGAGCACGCCGCCGAAGACGATCGACCAGCCCAGCACGCCGAGGATGACGGTGAGCGGATGCAGGCCGACGGTCTCGCCGACCACGCGCGGCGCCACGATGAAGCCCTCGAATTGCTGCACGAGGAAAAAGATGAGCGTGACGAGAATCGGATGAAGCCAGTCGCCGAATTGGAGCGTCGCGATCAACACCGCCGGCACATAGCAGATGATGATGCCGATGTAGGGAATCAACGAGAAGAAGACGACCATCAGGCCGATGGGGAGCGCGAAGTCGAGGCCGAGAAATAGCAGGGCCAGGCCGATGAGCGTGCCGTCGATCAGGCTGACGATGAGTTGGCCGCGGAAAAAGGCCACGAGGTAGATGTTGATTTCGGTGAGCGCGGCGACCAGTTCGTCCTTGAAGCGCGACGGCGCGAGCGGCAGATAGGCCGGCCAGTGCGCCTTGATTTGATCGCCCTCCTTCAAGAAATACCAAAGGCAGAACGGGATCAGGATCGCGCTCACGATGAAGCCGATGATGCCGAAAAATCCGCCGATGCTGCTGACGAGGATGCCGCCGAGTCCGTTGAGAATGGCAGGGAGGCGGTCCTGCAATTTGTTGATCTGCGCGTCGAAATATTCGTTCAGGCTCTCGGTATCAAGCGGGTTGCGCTTCACCGAAGTCGGCGGTGCGGGCGTGGCCGCCGCCGCGCTCGTCTCGGAATCCCCGGTCGCCTGCGGCGGGGTGGGAGTGGTCGTGGAGCGGCGTCCAGTCGGGATGTGCTCGCCGATATCCCTCAGCCGATCGCGCACCGCCGCGACCCACACGGGGAGCTTTTGCTGAAACTTCTGCGAGTAGACGGGCACCTTGCGCGCGACGACCACCGACTGCCGGTAGAGCCCCGGCACGCACGGTAATGCCGAGAAGGCCGACCACGAGGAACATGGCCGCGAAAATCGAGACCACGGCGCGAGTCCGCGACATCCGGGCGCGGCGGCAAAGAAAGGTCACGACCGGGTCCAGCAGGTAGGCCAGCACGCCCGACACGGCGAAGGGGATTAACAGCGGCTTGAGAAAACTGATGACCTCGGTCGTCGCCCAGACCCCTCCGACGATTACCGCCGCGAGCGCGGCAAGGGCGACCGACGTCAGCGAGGTCCACAACATGCGGGTCTGCCAGGGCGTCGGATAATGCTTCATCGCTGCCGCATTCAAGTGCCGTTGCCGAATCTTGTCGAGCCAGCCGTGACACAAACCCCGCCGCAGCCGGCCAGTTTGTCATAGCCGCATATCCGCGTTGCACACCTCATTCCCTGATTCAGCATGGCAATGTGAAAACTATAGTTCTTTATAGACTATTAGCATTTGTTGCCGCGGCGTGGTTGGGAGTCGCGAGCATGGCGGGGGCGGAGACAACGATTCTGAACGTTTCCTACGACGTGGCGCGCGGTCTTTACAAGGATCTCAACGCGGCCTTCGAGCCGGAGTGGAAGGCGGCGAGCGGCGACACTCTCTCGATCAAGATGTCCCATGGCGGTTCCAGCAAGCAGGCGCGCGCGGTGCTCGACGGACTGGCGGCCGATGTCGTGACGATGAATCAGGACACGGACATCGACGTGCTCGTCTCGCGCGGGAACCTGGTGGCGCCGGACTGGCGCGAGCGGCTGCCGGATCATGCGGCGCCGTTCACGTCGACCATTCTTTTTCTGGTTCGCGCGGGCAACCCGAAGGGGATCAAGGACTGGGACGATCTGGTGAAGCCCGGCGTGCAGGTCATCATTCCGAACCCCAAGATCACCGGCAACGGCCGCTATTCCTACCTCGCGGCCTGGGCCTTCGCGCTGAAGAAATCAGGCGGCGACGAAGCCAAGGCCCGCGCATTCGTCAGCGCGCTCTTCCGCAATGTCCCCGTGCTGGATTCCGGTGGTCGCGCCGCCACCACCACGTTCGCGCAGCATGGACTCGGCGACGTGCTGCTCACCTTCGAGAACGAGGTGAACCTGATTCGCGCCGACCCGAGCCTTGGCGGCGACAAGCTCGCCGTCGTCGTGCCCTCCCTCAGCATCCTGGCGGAAAACCCGGTCAGTGTGGTGGACCGCGTGGTCGACCAGCGCGGCACCCGCGCGGTGGCGGAGGCCTACCTGCGCTGGCTCTACACGCCGGAGGCGCAGGCCATCGGGGTAAGGCACTTCTACCGGCCCCGCGATCCGGAGCTGCTGGCGCGCAATGCAGAGTTGTTCAAACAGATTCCGCTGGTAAGAGTGGACGAGGTCTTCGGCAGTTGGTCCAAAGCCCAGGCAACCCATTTTGACGACGGCGGTGTCTTCGACCAAATCTTCCAGAAATAGCGGGCCGGCCGGCGCGTCGCTCGTTCGCGCGGTGACCCTGACCGCGATGAACATCACCGTCGAAAACCTGCGCAAGTCCTTCGGCGCGTTCGAGGCGCTCAGCGACGTGTCGCTCGACGCGCGCAGCGGCGAGCTGGTCGCGCTGCTCGGGCCGTCGGGCTCCGGCAAGACGACCCTGCTGCGCAACATCGCCGGGCTCGACTTCGGCGATCGCGGCCGGATTCTTTTCGACGGAACGCCGGTCGGTCATCTCTCGGCCGGCCAGCGCCGCGTGGGCTTCGTCTTCCAGCACTACGCGCTCTTCAAGCACCTCAATGTGACGGAGAACATCGCCTTCGGCCTGCGCGTGCGCCCGCGCGCCACCCGGCCGAGCGAGGCGGAGATTCTCAAGCGGGTGGAGAAACTGCTGCGCCTGGTGCAAATCGAGGACCTCGGCGCGCGCTATCCCGATCAAATTTCCGGCGGCCAGAGCCAGCGGGTCGCGCTCGCCCGCGCGCTGGCCATCGAGCCGCGCGCGCTGCTGCTCGACGAGCCCTTCGGCGCGCTCGACGCCAAGGTCCGCAAGGAACTGCGCCGCTGGCTGCGCACGCTGCAGCGCGAGTTGAACCTCACCACGATTTTCGTGACGCACGACCAGGACGAGGCGCTCGAGATCGCCGACCGCGTCGCCATCATGAACCGCGGCCGGATCGAGCAGATCGGCACGCCGACGGATGTCTACGATCGCCCGGCCAGCCCGTTCGTTTTCGAGTTCCTCGGCGATGTCAACCGCGTGGTCGCGCACGGCTCGGCGCAGACCTCGTACGTCCGGCCGCACGACATCGAGATCGATCGCGAGCCCGGCAAGATCGGCGACTGGTACCACGCCGTGGTGCGGCACCTGCACGCCGCCGGGCCGGTGGCGCGCCTGGAGCTGGAGCGGCTCGACAACGGCACGCGCATCCACGCGCAGCTCAGCCGGCAGCGGCAGGACGAATTGCGGCTGTGCGCCGGCGAAAGCGCCTTCGTCCGGCTCGTCAACACCCAGACGCTGACCGACGACCCGCTCTGATCACATCGCCGCGATGATGTTGTCGCCGAACTCCGAGCACTTGATCTCGGTGGCGCCTTCCATCTGGCGGGCGAAATCGTAGGTCACCCGCTTGCTGCCGATGGCGCCGTTCAGGCCTTTGAGGATCAGGTCGGCCGCCTCGTCCCAGCCGAGGTAGCGGAACATCATTTCGCCGCGAGAGAATCACGCGAGCCGGGATTCACCTTGTCCTGGTTCGCGTACTTCGGCGCGGTGCCGTGCGTGGCCTCGAAGATGGCGTGGCCGGTGACGTAATTGATGTTGCCGCCGGGCGCGATGCCGATGCCGCCGACCTGCGCGGCCAGCGCGTCGCTCAGGTAATCGCCGTTGAGGTTGAGCGTGGCGATGACGTCGAAATCCTCCGGGCGCGTGAGCACCTGCTGCAGCGTGATGTCGGCGATGGCGTCCTTGATGACGATGCCGTTGGGCAGCTTGCACCACGGGCCGCCGTCGATTTCCACCGCGCCGAATTCGCGCTTGGCCAGCTCGTAGCCCCAGTCGCGGAACGCGCCCTCGGTGTACTTCATGATGTTGCCCTTGTGGACAATCGTGACGCTCTTGCGCTTTTGGTCGATGGCGTACTGCGATGGCGGCGCGGACGAGGCGCTCGGTGCCGGGCTTGGCTGACCGGCTTGATGCCGACGCCGATCGGATTCGATGGCGTCATTGCCGAAGCGGATCTTCTTGAACTCCTTCGGGAAATTCCTTCTTGCAGAAACTCGAGCATCTTCTGCGCGGCCTCGCCGCCGGCCTCGAAATCGATGCCCGCGTAAATGTCCTCGGTGTTCTCGCGGAAGATGACCATGTTCACCTTCTCCGGGTGCTTCACCGGCGAGGGCACGCCGGTGAAATACTGCACGGGGCGCAGGCAGACGTAGAGATCGAGCATCTGGCGCAGCGCGACGTTGAGCGAGCGGATGCCGCCGCCGACCGGCGTGGTCAGCGGGCCTTTGATGCCGACGAGATATTCCTTGAACGCCTCGACGGTGTCGTCGGGCAGCCAGTTGTCGAACTTGTTCTTGGCCGGCTTCGCCGGCGAACACCTCGAACCAGGCGATCTTCCGCTTGCCGCCGTAGGCCTTCTGCACCGCGGCGTCGAACACGCGCACGCTGGCCGCCCAGATGTCCGGGCCGGTGCCGTCGCCGCGGATGAACGGGATGATGGGATTGTTCGGGCACGGTCAGCTTGCCGTTCGAGATGGAAATCTTGTCGCCGGCGGGCGGTTGGAAGGCGTTGCTCATGGCGTGGGGAGGTGGCTTGGGTTGAAGAGACGGGCCGCCAAGAAACCACCGCTTCGCTTTCAATGCAATGCATCTGGCGCGAACGGCGGGCCGGCGGCCGTCTCTGGCCCGACTTTGGCGCGGTCGGACTGTTGTCACGCGGCCACCGAATGCCGCGGCTCGCCGCGGGCGGACGTTTCTCCGCAAATCAGCGCCTGCGCCGCGCGCATCGCCGGAAGGAATCGCCGTCCCGTGTTGTCCGGGACGCTGGACCAATGCGCGTCCCCCGTGCGCCAGGCGCTTTCCGGGATGGGCGACGGCTCGCCCGTGCTGGCCCGCGGCCGCGCCCGCCGCACCCGCCATTCCTCCCACGACTTGATCAGGTAGTGATTGATCCGCAGCCGCGCGGCGGAGGGCGCTGGATTGAGCGGCTCGCTGAGGGGTATTTTGTTTTCGTCGACAATTTGAAATCCCCGGGCCGGATAAAACATATGTCCGATCTGCTTTGAGCGGCTGACTCGGTCAGGCTGGACGATGCATTTCACGTGCTGGTCGGCCTGCCCCGACGTGGCGGGAAAACGCTCGAGCACCCAACCCGGGGACGCTGTCTCCCTCCCGCCGCTGCCCGCCACCACCCAGGAAGCCGCCACCCCGGCGAAGTCGGTGTAATCATCCAGGACGGCCGACAACGATTCGTCGCCCGCGGGAAAGAGGAATTCATCGTCGTCGATAAAGGCCAGCCAATCGACTTCGCCGCGCGCGCGCCGGAGGCAATCATCATAGATCGCCTGCTGCTGGCCGAGGCCCGGAAAATTCACCGGCCGGACGAGGCCTCGCCGGATCCATGGATCCGCCACGCGTAGCCAGTCATCCTTCGAGTCGTTGTTATAAAGATAAAATCTCCGCGACGCCCTGCACGTAATGAAAGAGCAGCCACTCCTCAAGATACGGCGCACAGTCTTTGAAGCAGAGACAGATGCCAATCATGGGAGTGGAGCCGGAGATTTGCCACTCGCGCTAGCCCTTCACTTATGAACCGCGGGTCCCTCGCGCGGTTTCAGGCTATTTCGCAACGGACCGGTCCAGTGCTCCCGAAAAATCCGCCTGCAGGGCGCGCATGGCGGGCAGGAATCGCCGCGCGCCGGGATCCTCGACCCGCGAATTGAGATGATCGGTGTCCCGCCAGGCGCGCTCCGGCGTGGGGGCAATCGCGCCGTTGTCCACGCTCGGCCGCAGGCGGCGGAAGCGCCACTCCTCCCACGATTTGATCAGGTAATGGTTGATGCGAAGCCGCTGCGCCGACGGCGCCGGATGGCAGGGCGACGCCAGCGGCGACCCGCGCTCATCGACGATGCTGAATCCGGGGACGCTTTCGAACATGTGTCCGGCGGTCGACGATCGGATCACGCGGTCGGGGCGGACGATGCATTTCACATGCTGGTCGGGGCGACCCACGCTGCGCGGGAATCGCTCCAGCACCCATGCGCGGCTGGCGCGCTCATGACCATTGCTGCCGAAGACGACCCACGCGACGGCCACCCCGGCGTGTTCCCGATAATCATGCAGCACTTCCGTCAGCGACTCGTCATTCACTGGAAATAGAAATTCGTCGTCGTCGATGAACGCCAGCCACTCGACTTCTCCGCGCGCTCGCTCGAGGCAATCATTGTACATGGCGGTCTGTCGGCCGAGGCCGGGAAAACTGATTGCTTCGACCAGCCCGCGGCGAATCCACGGCTCCACAATCGGTTGCCAGTCGTCCGACGAATCGTTGTCGTAAAGATAGAACCGGCGGAAGCCCTGGACGTGATGAAAGAGCAGCCATTCCTCGAGGTAGGCCGCGCTATCCTTGAAGCAGAGGCAGGCGGCGAGCATGGTTGAGCGTGGGCGGAAATCCAAGACGTGCGGCGGTGCGGTCACGCGATCCGGTAGCGCCAGGCCGAGGGCCGCGCGTCTTCGCGTTCCATCGTGCCCTGGGCCACGAGATAATCGAGGTGCGAGAGAGTTTCCACGAGCGCGAAAGCCCATTCGCCCGGCGACATCGCAAAGAAATCGAACGAGCGCTCCGCCACCTGCCAGACCGTGGCCGGACCGTGCTGGCGCACCACGCCCGCCATGTGTTCAAGCCGCTCCGCGTGGTGCTTCTCAATCTCCTTGATGCGGCCGACCCAATCCTGAATCAGCGGTCCGTGTCCCGGCAGCGCGACTTCCACCGGCAGTTTTTTCAACACCGGCAGCGAAAGCAGGTAGCGGCCCAGCGGATCGGGTTCCACCCCAGGCCAGAGCCCGATGTTTGGCGTGATGTTCGGCAGGACTTGATCGCCCGCCAGCATCAACCCGCAGGCCTCGTCGAAGAATGCGAGGTGTCCGTCGCTGTGGCCCGGCGTATGCACCGCCTGCCACGTGCGGCCGCCCATCTCGACGGTGTCGCCATGCGAGAGATGATCGACGCGGCTGGGAAACGGTCGCGTGCCCACGTTGGTGGCGTTTTCCTGATCCACGCCGCGCGTCGTGCGAAGCTGCTTGATGATTTCCGGCGCCACGCCGCAGCGCGCGGCGTGCGCGGCCAGCTCGGCGTCACGATGCGGTGAGCGTTCCATCCAGACGATGCGCGCGATCTCCCATTCACGCTCGGAGATCCACACGGTCGGCGCGCCGCCCGCCCGCGCTTGCAGCCAGCCCGCCAGGCCGAAGTGGTCGGGATGACTGTGGGTCAGCACGATTTGCCGCAGGTCGGAGAACGACCAGCCCAAATCCGAGATCGCGGTTTCCCAAATGACGCGCGCCTTGTCGGTGTTCAGGCCGGCGTCGACCGCCGTCCAGCCCGCCCCGCGCGGATCGCGCAGCAGATAGCAATTCACCACCCCCAGGCCCGCGAAAGGCACGGGGACGGCCAGGCGGAAAATGCTGGGCGCCACCTCCTCGAGCAAGGGGAGCGACGCGGCGGAATCGGACATATCGCCCGCAGCGTAGGACGGAACCGCGGACCCGTCCACGGGGTCTCAGCGGAGCAGCCTATTCCACTCCGCGACAGATTGATTCACCACGCTCATGTGGTCGAGACCGGGAAAATCGCGGTGGATCGCCCAGCCGGGATGCCGCTGCGCCAACTCAGCTCCCATGGCGGCGGGAATGATCTCGTCGTTTGCGCCATGATAAATCCGAAGTGTCGGGCGCGGCAGTTTGTGCGGCCAGGGCGCTGAGCGCGGCGCGATTGTCGTAGCGATCCAGGAGCACCTCGCACAGCGGCCAGCCGAACGATCTCCGCGCCATGTCCTTCATCGAAGTGAACGGAGCGATGAGCACGATGTCTCTGACCGGATGCAATTGCGCGAATTCAAGGGCCAGCGCCGCTCCCAGCGAATGCCCGGCCACCGAAAGCCGCGGCTCAATCTCCGCGGCCGGAACATTCCAGGCGGCGGCCAGCGCCGGGATCAAAGCGACGAGCGACTCGTGGATGGCTGCGCGCGAAGGCGACCCCTCGGATTCGCCGTAGCCGGGGTAGTCGAAGAGAACCAGGCCGGCGTGCCTGGCGGCGTCCGGCGGCAGCACGCCGAGCCAGTCAAGCGCCACCGTCCCGTTGCCGCCAAACAAGATCCAGATGGTCTCGGGGACCGTTCCGGGCGCGGCGGAGGGCGGGGGAAGATAGTAGGCCCACTGCGTGCCGTGCGCGGTGGCAAACTTCACCGGCACGAGTCCGCGGGCGGCCAGGTTCTTGACGAATCCCGCCGGATACGTGCGCGGAAAATACATCAGGCGCCGCTGCGCGAAGAAGAGCACGGCGGCCAGGATCAGAAAAATGATCGCGGCAAGTCTCATGAATCGAAAGACCAGGCGGGCCCACACACCCAAACTATTGCGCAGGAATCGCGTGCCACGAGCATCGAAATAGTTTACGAGCTTAGCTAAATTTTCGATGGTGCACCGCAAGACCTCCATACAAACGGAGTTTTCCACGCCCCGCGACCTCGCGGCGCTCATCTACGAGCGCTGGCCGCAGGAGCCCGGGAGCGAGGCCGACACCGCCGATTTGCGGCCGGACGCGGACACGCTGACCGAGCTGATCCGCGTCTGCTTCCAGGCGAGCCTGCTGCGCGAGGAAGCGCGTCCCGTCACCTTCCGCTTGATTCTCGCGGAGCCGGGCCGCTTCCCGGCCGAGCAGGGTCCGCCGCTTGGCTTGCATCGCCTCGAGCTGGGCGAAACGCGGCCGCTCAATCCGCTCGAGCTGCGCCGGCTCTCCCCCGCCGCCAACGTTCAGCGCAGCATGATCGGCGTGCGCTGGGAGGAGGAGCACGGCCTGCGCATCTGGGGCATCATCCACAGCGGACTGAGCTGGCTGCAAAACATCTACGGCGGCCGCGGACATTCGCAGCAGCTCCCGCAGGAACTCGTCATCACCGTGACGGCCCCCGGCCGCCTGGCGGTGGGCTTCGGTGCCGAGATCATCGCGCGCTTTGACGGCACGCGCATCACGGGGCCGTCGATCAACATTTTCCAGGCGAGGTGGATCGGGCGCACGTTTGCCGAGGCGGCGGACGAGCTGCTGGAAATCCACATGGCGGCCCGCGCGCAGGCCGACAAGCAATGGGCCACGCTCGATCCGTCGCTCATCCGGACCATCGCCACGCACATGATGAAGCGGATGATTTCCGCGGCGCGGTCGTCGGGCCACGGTGGCACCATCACGATCATCCCGCCCGAGATGGCGACCGAGTGCTGCGGCTCGAACCAGTTCATCTACGTGAAGTACCGCTTCGCCGAGGGCGAGCCGCGGCGGCGCTTCCGCACGCTGCTGGTCGGCATCATGAACCGGCTCGCCGCGCTCCACGGCGAGGGCGGCGAGGTCGAGTGGGATCTCGCGAATCCCGTCGGCTGGAAGGAATATCTCGCCTGCTCCGACGAGGAGCTTTCCACGCTCGATGACGGCATTTTTGAAATGGCGCACCTCATCGCCGGCTGCGCCGAGGTCGATGGCGCGGTGGTCCTGACCAAGAAATTCGAGCTCCTCGGATTCGGCGGCGAGATCAGCGGATTGCTCCCGAATGTCGAGGTCGTCCGCAAGGCGCGCGACATGGAGGGCACCATTTACGAGGAGGAATCCACCGAGAGCGTGGGCACGCGGCATCGGTCGACCTACCGGCTTTGTCGCGCCATTCCAGAAAACCTGGCCATCGTCCTCTCGCAGGACGGCGGCGTGCGCTTCGTGAAATTCGAGGGCAATGCCGTGACCTATTGGGATCAATCGAGCACCAATTCGCTCGACGTTTAGGGCCTGGCGGCCGATTGGCTCTTGCCAACGTCCCCGGCACCCGGGGTAACCTTGCGCATGCGCCGTCCCTGCCCCCGTCCGGTCGCTGTCCTCCTCGCGACCCTCGCCCTTTCGCTCGCCGCCGCGCCGCGACCGCTGCGCGCGCAGGATCCGCCGGCCGATGCGCCGCCCGGCCCGCCCGTCGTGAATTTCAAGGTGCTGATTGGCTTCCTGCCCGCCGCCCTGGCGGGATGGACCGCCGAAAAACCCGATGGGAACACCGCGCTGGTCGGCCCGCACGAGATCACCACCGTCAGCGATCGCTATTCCAAGGGCGAGAGCTGCGCGAACATTGAAATTGTCGACTACTCGCCGCAGCGGGAAATGATGAAGAGCATGACGATGGGCTGGCATTTTTCGAACGAGAACGCGGAGGGCTACCAGCGTGCCGTGACCATCGAAGGCGCGCCCGGCTACGAAACGTTCACCGCGGCGGACAAGACGACGGATTTGTTCCTGGTGGTGGGAGAGCGTTACTGGCTGCACGTGGAAGTCCGCGGCGAAAAGCCGGAGGTCGCCCGCGCCTGGCTGGCCCGAATCGATCTCAAATCGCTCGCCGCCGTGAAGTAACCGCCGCGACGAAGTTCCACGACGTGGCCTGGCCGGGTCGACGTTTCGTTTCCGACCCGCCACCTCCCGAATCACCATGTCCCGGCGCACGCTTTTCCGACGCTGCATCAGCATCGCCTTTGCCGTCGCGGCGATCGTGCTGGTCGGTCGAAACTATCTGCCCACCGTCATTCCGCAGGCCGCCACGGTCCGGTGGCCGGAAACAACCGGCCGCATTACGCAAAGCCGGGTGCTGAATGTCGGTGACGAGGATTACCGCCTCGGCGAATCGCACTTCTCCGTGCGCTACACCTATGCCGTCGACGGCCAGGAATACACCGGGCACGACTACCGGCTGCGCTCCGACTCGACGCAGGGGGTGTGGTATGCCGCGCGGCTCGCGAAGCGATTCCCGGTCGACTCCACCGTGCCGGTTTATTACGATCCGGCGGAGCCGTCGCGATCGGTGTTGGTGCGCGGCCTGATGAGCGAGGACGGCCAGATGTTTCTCGTGTTTGTGCCGCTGGCCGGGATCATCCTTGCGCTGATCTGCGGAACCATTTTCGAAATCACCGCGTTCAATCGCTCGCCCGCGACCGGCGGGCTGCGGTGGCGTGAGACCGGCGCGCGCACCGAACTGGATGTGCCGCTCATCGAAGTGTGGCTTGTCGGGGCCACGTTGATTCTGGCGCTGCCCTTGCTGGCGCTGATCGCGCTCGCCCTGCTGGTCGCGGCCACGCGCAACGCCGGGCTGCTGGAACTGGTCTGGCTTCTTTGGCTGGCGGTCATCATCGTCGGCTGGATGCTCTTCACGAGCGGCCGCGCCTTTCTGCGATCGTCCCGCTGGCGGATCGCGATCGATCGCGCGGCCGGGCGGGTGGAGCTGCCGGAACGGGCCACGCGCGACGGCCGCGCTCCCGCCACGCTGCCCCTGGCGCAGGTCACGCGGTTCTATTCCACCCCCATGGAGCAAGTGCGCCGCAAGCTGCCGCCGCGAATTTTCTACGCCGCGACGGTCGAATGGCGCGATCCGGAAACGGACGAATTGCGCGACGCGCCGGTCTTCGAATCCGACTTCGCGTGGCGGGCGGGCCGCGTGGCCGACTGGCTGGAGGCCAGGCGCGTGGCCGTGCCGTGACTTATCGCCACTCGTGCCTGGGATATTTCCGCTGCAGCTCCTGCTTGATTTTCGGGTAGCTCTCCTTCCAAAAATTGGCGAGATCGCGCGTCACCTGGATCGGACGCATGTTCGGCGCGAGAACCTCGATGGTCACGGGCACGCGCCGTGACGCGACAAAGAGTCCGCCCTCGACGCCGTACAAATCCTGGATGCGCGCGGCAATCACCGGCGGGGCGCCGGTCTCGTCGTAGCGAAGCTTGCGGTTGCGGCCGCCGGGCAGCGCGAGCTTTTCGGGCGCATACTCGTCCAGCCACGCCTGCTGCTGGGGCGAGAGCCAGCTCTTGAAGGTCTTGCCGACGGCCCGCTCCTTGATCTGGTTGTAGGTGAACGCGCCGAGACAAAGTTGCTCCAGCAACGCGAGCCGATCCTCGGGTCCGAGCGCCGGCAGCTCCAGCTCCGGCATCCACTGGCGGAGCGAATGCAGCCGGAAAATCCATTGCTCCACCGCGTCGTCGAACGACTCCAGCTTGAGGCGGCCGGCGTGCACCTCGGCCGCGAGCAGTTTCGCCGCGGCCTCGCGCGGCGGATCCTCGCCCAGCTTTTCCGCCAGGGCCAGATCGCGGAAAAAGCGGCGGCGGCGGACGAACACGCGGCGCTGCTGCTCATCATAGTACGTTTCGGTCTCGTCGCGGAAATCGAGCGGGAAGAGTTCGCGCAGCCAGTCCTCCTCGATGGCCGTGGCGAGGCTGAGCAGGGTGTTGACCTCGGCGTCGCGGCCCTCGATCTCGCGGACCTCGCCGACCACGAGCAGGGGCGCTTCATGCACCGCGCTTTCCCGCGCGAGCACGCCGCGGCGCCCGCCGACCAGCGCGCAGCGCAGCGTGCCGCCGTCGAGCCGCCGGGCGACTTGGTCGGCGAACCCCGCGAGGATGCAGCGGCGGATCTGATCGCTGGGCGGCGGACCGCTCGCTTCGACCTCGAGTCCCTCGTCCTTGGCGATGCGCAGGAATTGTCCGCCCAGCTCCGAGGCGGCCCGCGCGGTGATTCCATGAATGCCGAGTTTGCGCAGCCGGCCGGGATCGAAATTGCTTTGCTCGGCGTAGCGCAAGGCGCGCATCTGCAGGAAGAAATCGGACTCGCGCTCGCGGCCGAGGATGTCCTCGCGCAGCTCGTCGGTGTATTTGTCGACCGGCCGCACAAACAGCCCGCGACCCTGCGTCAGCGCGGCGAGCCGCGCGATCGCGCCGACGCACTGGCGCTCCTGCGCCGCGAGCAGCATGCGCGAGTAGCGGGGATGCACCGGGAACGCGAGCATGCGCCGGCCCAGTGAGGTGATGGCGCCGTTCACGCCATGCTCGATGGCGCCGAGGCTTTCGAGCAGGCGCTCCGCGCGATCGAGCGAGCGGCGCTCGGGCGCCTCGAGCCAGCGGAATCCGTGGATGTCGTCGATGCCGCCGGCCTTCAGCGTCAGGATCACCTCCGCCAGATCGAGGCGCTTCACCTCGGGCAGTTCCTGCGGGGCCCGGTGCACGTGATCCTCCTGCGTCCACAGGCGCACGGCAAAGCCGGGCGCGGTCCGGCCGGCGCGGCCGGCGCGCTGGTCGGCCGAGGCGCGGCTGATTTTCTCGATCAGCAGCGTGTTGATGCCGCGGTACGGATCGTATTTCGCGATGCGCGCGAGCCCGCTGTCGATCACGATGCGCACGCCGTCGATGGTCAGCGACGTCTCGGCGACGTTGGTGGAGACGACGACCTTGCGCTTGCCGCCTTCGACCGGCGCCAGCGCGGCGTCCTGTTCGCCGACCGGCAGTTCGCCGTGCAGCGGGCGCGGCGTCCAATTGCGATCGAGCCGGCTGCGATTTCGGATTTCCTGGATCGTGCGTGAAATCTCGAACGCGCCGGGCATGAAGATGAGCGCGTCGCCGGTCGGGAATTCCGGCGTGAGCCGCTCCAGCTCGTCGGCCGCCAGCTCCCAGACCGGCTTCTTGTCGGCCAGGCGCGCGGGCAGATAGTCGATGTCCACCGGAAAGGTGCGGCCGGTCGAGGTGAGCGTGGCGGCCTTCGGTCCGAGATAATTTCCGAGCAGCGACGTTTCGAGCGTCGCGGACATGACGACGAGTTTCAGATCGGGCCGCTTGGTTTCCTGGAGCTGCAGCGCGCGCGCCAGCGTGATGTCGCCGTAGAGATGTCGCTCGTGAAACTCGTCGAAGAGGATCGCGCCGATCTCGGGCAGCTCGGGATTGGAGAGCATCCAGCGCAGCAGCACGCCCTCGGTCACAAAGTGCAGGCGCGTCTCGCGCGAGCTTTGGTTGTCGAAGCGGATGGTGTACCCGACCTCGCCGCCGAGTTTCGCTCCGCGCTCGTGGGCCACGCGGCTGGCCAGCATGCGCGCGGCGAGCCGGCGGGGTTGCAGGATGACCACCTTGCGGCTTTCGCCAAGCAACCCGGCGTTCAGCAGCATCTGCGGCACCTGCGTCGACTTTCCCGAGCCGGTCGGCGCCTGCAGGATCAAGCGGTCGGTCTCGCGCAGCCGGCCGACGATGTCGGACTCGAGCGCGTAGATGGGCAGATCGCGGGGCGCGGTCATGAGCCCCAACGAAACGCGCACGCCTGCCCCCGTGGCAAACGGAATTGCACGGCACCTGCTCCTTGCCGATTGCCCAGAAAATCGTACCCTTTCCTCCCTGAAGGCCGGCGTCTCCCGCTGGCCTTCGACTTTCGACCTTCGACTTTCGACTCCTCCCTCCATGTGCGGCATCGTCGGCTACATCGGCAAGGCTCAGGCCGCACCCATCCTGCTTGATGGGCTGCATCGGCTGGAATATCGCGGCTATGACTCCGCCGGCCTCGCCACCTTGAACGGGCACGGGCTGGATATCCGCAAGGCCGTCGGCCGCATCCAGAATCTCGCCGACCTTGTCGACCGCAACGGCGTGGGCGGCTCGCTCGGCATCAGCCACACGCGCTGGGCGACGCACGGCGCGGTCACCGACGAGAACGCCCATCCGCATTTCGACCAGAGCGGCAAGCTGGCGCTCGTGCACAACGGCGTGATCGAGAACTACCAGCAGTTCCGCGATGAGCTCGTCGAGCTGGGCCACACCTTCCGCTCGCAGACCGACACCGAGGTGCTGGCGCACTACATCGGCATGCTTTACGACCGCGCGGGCGGACCGCCCTCGAAAGCGCGGCTGGTCGACGCGGTGCGCACGACGCTGAACAAAACGATCGGCGCGTACGGGCTGGCGATCATCCACGCGGATTTGCCGGATTTGATGATCGGCGTGCGGCGGGGCAGCCCGCTCGCGCTCGGGCTGGGCAAGGACGAGCATTTCCTGGCGAGCGATCCGGCGGCCTTCGCGGCGCACACGCGCGAGGTGGTTTATCTCAACGACTTCGACATGGCGGTGATCGAGCGCGCGCAGTTCGAGATCCGCTCGCTCCTCGGCGGCGGTCCCGGCAATTACAAGGTCAGCGAGTTCGAATTCACCGGCGAGGCCGTCAAGAAGGGCGAATACGCGCACTTCATGCTCAAGGAAATCTTCGAGCAGCCGGACACGGTGCGCGACGCCATGCGCGGCCGGCTTTCCCACGAGGACGCCACCGCGCGGCTCGGCGGACTGAACATGACGCCGCAGGAATTGCGCGACATCGATCGCGTCATCCTCTCGGCCTGCGGCAGCGCCTGCCACGCGGCGCTGGTCGGCGAATACATTCTCGAGTCGCTCGGCCGCGTCCCGGCCGAGGTGGATTTCGCCAGCGAGTTCCGCTACCGCAACATGCCGCTGAACAAGGACACGCTCATCCTTGTCATCAGCCAGAGCGGCGAGACGGTCGACACGCTGGCCGCGCTGCGCGAGGGCATCCGCCGCGGGCACCGCGTGCTCGGCGTCTGCAACAACGTGGCCAGCACCATCGCGCGCGAGAGCGACGGCGGCATCTACATGCACGCCGGGCCGGAGATCGGCGTGGCGGCGACGAAGTCCTTCACCACCCAGGTGGTGATCCTCGCGCTGCTCGCGCTGCTGCTCGGCCGCATCCGCCATCTTTCGTTTGGCGAAGGACTGGCCATCATCAAGGAGCTCGAGGCGCTGCCGGACAAATCGCGCGCTGTCTCGAGCTGAGCGACCACATCAAGAAGATCGCCGAGAAATACGCGGACGCCGAGGGCATGCTCTTTCTTGGCCGCCAGTACAACTACCCGATCGCGCTCGAGGGCGCGCTCAAGATGAAGGAGATCTGCTACATCAACGCCAACGGCCATCCGAGCGCCGAACTCAAGCACGGCATCATCGCCCTGATCAGGCCGGAGCTCCCGAGCGTCTTCATCGCGCCCGACGACACCGTCTTCGACAAGAACCTCAGCAACATCGAGGAGGTCAAGGCGCGCAAGGGACCGGTCATCGCCGTCGGCACCGAGGGCGCGACCGGGCCGCTCGAACACATCTGCGACGACGTCATCTACATGCCGCGCACGCTGGATTCCTCACCCCGCTGCTCACGGTCATCCCGCTGCAGCTCCTCGCCTACCACATGGCGGTGCACCTCGGCTGCGACGTCGACAAGCCGCGCAATCTCGCCAAGAGCGTGACGGTGGAATGATCTAGGGCAGGGAAGGGGCGCCGTATTTCAAGGCGGTGACGGTGGCGCCCGAGGGTCGATGGTGCACGACGTAGAGCCGATCGAATTCACGATCATCATTGAAAGGCGGCACGTCGCCGCCGCCGAGCAGCCGAATCAGTTCGGGGACGGTGTTTGAATGATGCGCGATGAGGACCGTCTGCCCCCGATGATTTGTCAGGATGTCCTTCACGAGGGGCGAGAGATCGGGACCCTTGAATGATGAATCGACGTCCAATCCCAGGGCATCCGCGAGTGGCTGGACCGTCTAAGCGCGCACGCTGATACTCGGAAGCGTAAATCTTCTTCACGTTGGTCCCGCGCATGACGCGCAAGAGCTCGCGTGCGCGGGCTTCGCCGGCGGGATTCAGCGGCGGATCCGCGCCGGGTGCGCGCGATCGTTCCGCATGACGAACGAGCAGGATGATCGTTTCCGGATCCGGGGCGGCCGGCCGCGCGAGCAGGAACGCCATCACGCCGGCATCGCCACCAGCAAGACGATCAGAGTCGACTGCGCATTGACTACGGTTTCTTCGCGGTCGGCTCAGTCCCGAGCCGTTGCCGTCCCTTGGCGGTCAGGTAAACAATTCTGGGCGGCGCCGGCTGAACTCCGACAAGTCCTTCGTCGCAGGCATCCTCCCAGATCGGGAAGCGCGGACAGCTCGTCTTCCAGGCCTCGATGAGTTCGTCGTACGGGCGCGGCTTTTCGTCGATCCACGCGAGCAACTGCAGTGTCAGTGATTGCTGCGGAGTTTTCACGACGCGCTCACCACTCCAGAAGCGTGGGTCATTTTGCGGGTGCCGCCGCGGTCCAGCGATTCAACCACGCCAGCACCGTCTCGTGCCATTGGATGCTGTTCTGCGGCTTGAGCACCCAGTGATTCTCGTCGGGGAAGTAGAGGAACTCGCTCGGGATGCCGCGCCGCTGCAGGGCGGTGAAGATGCCGATGGCGTGCTCGGATCCGACGCGATAATCGAGCGCGCCCTGCACCACCAGCATGGGCGTCTTCCATTTTGCGACGTGGTTAAGCGGATTGAATTTCTCGTAAAACGCCGGCTTTTCCCACTGCGTGCCGCCGAGTCTCCCATTCGTCAAACCACAGCTCGTCCGTCGAGTACGTGCCGAGGCGCGTGTCGAAAACGCCGTCGTGGCAGACGAGGCATTTCCAGGGCTCGGACCAGTTGCCCGCGATCCACGCGATCATGTAGCCGCCGTAGCTGGCGCCCAGCGCGGCGGCGCGGTTGGCGTCGAGGAACAGCGAATTTCTCGAGCGCGTGGGCCCAGCCCTTCTTCAAATCCTCGAGCGGCGCGCCGCCCCAGTCGCCGCTGACGGCGTCGGTGAACTTCTGCCCGTAGCCGGTGGAGCCGTGGAAGTCGATGAAGACGACCGCGTAGCCCGCGCCCGCGTAGATCTGCGGATTCCAGCGGTAGTGGAACTCGTTGCCGAAGCTGCCCTGCGGTCCGCCGTGAATGAGGAACGCGACCGGATATTTTTTCCCGGGCACAAAGCCCGCCGGCTTCATCACGAAGCCGTGGACGATTTCGTCCTTCGCGCCCTTGAAGGAGAACTGCTCGAATTCGCCCCAGGCGATGCCGGCCAGCAGCGCGGCATTCTGCTGCGTGATCTGCACCGGCTTGGCGCCGCCCGCCGCCAGCCGGAAGAGCTGGGTCGGCGAATTCAGCGTCGATTGCGCGACGACAATGCCGTCGGCGTGCACGGAAAATCCGCTGACGAATCCCTGGTCGGTCAGCGCCTTCACCTTGCCGGTTGCGACGTCGATGGCGAACAGCCGATTCTGGCCCAGGTCGTCGGCGTTGGTGTAGAGCGTCTTGCCGTCCGCGGAAATCTTCATCGCGCTCGCGCTGCGGTCCCAATCCGGCGCGACCTCGCGCTTCTTGCCGCTCGCCAGATCCATTTCCATGACGCCAAAACGATCGGCCTCGAAGCCGGCGCGCTTCATCGCGAGGTAGAAGAGCTTCTTGCCGTCGGGCGAGGCGAGGGGATAGCCGTCCCAGGCGGGATTGTCGGCGGTGAGGTTGCGCGGCGCGGCGCTGCCGTCGGCCGGCGCGCTGAAGATGTCGAAGTTTGTCGACCACGCCTCGGTCTTGCCGGCGATCCGCGCGTTGAAATAGAGCGTCTTGCCGTCCGGCGAGAAGCCAAACTCGGTGTCGTCGCCGAACGGCTTCGACGGGATGTCGCCATCGATGCCGCGCGAAACCAGCACGGGATCGCCCGTGGCGAGGCCCGCCGCGTCGAGCGCCATGGTGAAGAGCTGCGAGCGCGCGCCGTTCGCCCAGCTGTCCCAATGCCGGATGAAAAGTTTGTTCGAACAACTGTCCCGAGGCCTTGGGCTTGGCCTTCTCGTCCAGCCGCTTCTTCGTCTCCGCGATCGTCGCCAGTTCCGGAAAGACCTCGAGCGTCACGGCGAGGCGGTGTCCATCCGGCGAGAGCATGAAGCTGCCGACATCGATGGGAAGCTGCGTGACCGGCTGGGCCTCGCCGCCGTCGAGCGACAGCCGCCAGACCTGGGTCGAGCCCGAGCGCGTCGAGAGGAAATAGATCGCCTTGCCGTCAGGCCGACCAGCGCGGCGTGTTGGCGTCGCTGCCCGGAGCGCTGAGCATGCGCGGCGCGGCGCCCGGCGTCTTGAGATCGACGAGCCAGATGCCGTTGACGCCCTTGTTCGCCTCGAGATCGGTCTTGCGGACCTGGTACGCGACGAATTTTCCATCCGGCGAAATGCGCGGGTCGGAGACCCGCTCCATCATCACCAGATCGCGGACGTTGAGCGGCCTTTTCTCCGCCGCATTCGGCTCGGCGCCGCGGGCGGGGGCGGTGTTGGCGAGGAGAACGACGGTGGCAAGGACGGCGGAGACGGTCGGGCGCATGGAGAAATGAGGGATGAGTTCTACGGCGAACGCGGGGAGCTCCAATTAGAGGGATCCGGGGCCTGAACGCCAATGCTGATTTTTTACCCGGATCTTCCAATCGCGGTGTTTTCATCGCGGGGATAGACGATACCTTCTCGAATGGGTGAAATCACGATCAGCAGCCTGCACCTTCATCCCGTAAAATCGTGCCGCGGCCTCGCGGTCGACGAAGCGGCGTTCGATCGCTTCGGTCTGGTCGGACGATCGGCGGTTTCTCATCGTCGACTCCGCCGGGCAATTCCTTACGCAGCGCAACGATGCGCGCCTGGCATTGATCGAGGCGACCCTCGCGGACGGCTCGCTGTCGCTACGTGCGCCCAATGTCCGGGAATTACACCTGCCGCTGGCGGCAGCGCCCGGCGAAGATCAGAACGGTGACGATCTTTCGCGACACGGTGACGGCCGCTGACATGGGCGACTCCGCGTCAGAGTGGCTCAGCGCGCTGCTTGGCAAACCCTGTCGTCTGGTGCGGGCGGCGGCGGATTTCGCGCGTCGCCTGCCTGAGGAGCGGATTCCGGCGGCGCATGCCGACTCGCTGCCCGAGGTGCCGGTCGCGTTCGTCGACGCCTTTCCCATCCTCGTCATCTCGGAGGCCTCGCTGAAGGATTTGAACGCGCGGCTTGAGGCGCCGCTGCCGATGAATCGCTTCCGGCCCAACATCGTCCTGCGCGGCGCGGCGGCGCACGACGAGGATCGCTGGAAGGTGGTGCGCATCGGAGGCGTGGAATTTCGTGCGGGCGGTGATTGCGGTCGCTGCATCGTCACCACCACCGATCAGGCAACCGGCGAGCGCGGCGTCGAACCGCTCGTGACGCTCGCGCGCTACCGTCGCGACGAACGCGGCGCGATCACCTTCGGCCAATACTGGATGCACTGCGGCCCCGGCACGATTCGCGTCGGCGACGCGATTGAAATTTTGGCCTGACTAGTGCGTCACCAGCAGCCGCGCGAAGCGCTGGCCCTGCGCCGCCGTGACGGTCTCCTCCACGACCACCAGCTTGATGGGCGATTCGCCCGACACGTCGCTCTCCGAGACAAAAACCGTTCCACTCGGCACCGCGCCGGCCACACTCTGCGCAATCGTGATCCAATTCTACCAGGTCGCCGCTGGTCTGCACGAGGTAGGTGAGATCCACCGCGCGCGGGTCGCGGCGGAAGGTGATCGTGAACGTAACGTTGCCGCCGGCCGGCACGGCCGAGACCTGGAATCCCGCGCCGGGCGGATTCTGCGCGAGCGGGCTGAAACCGAAGGCATACTCGATCAAATTCGCGATCCCGTCGCCGTCGAGATCCGCCGCGTCATCGACAAACTTGCCGGCCGGGAAATATTGCCGCAGCCAGAATTCACGCCGGGTCAGCGAGGCGCCGCTGTAGTTGATCTGCAATTGCGGGCGTTGCGCCGCCGCGCCTTCGCGACTGACAAAGCCATGCGCGGTGGGGCTGGCCACGATGGTTTCGTCGGCCGTCAGGATCCAACCGAAATTGGTCGCCGGCGTGGTCAGCCAGTTTTTCACGTCCGTCGCGAGTTGCGCGGAAGTCCACGAGAACGGCCCGAGCACGTTGGTCACGTTCGTTGTTGCGGAGGCGGAGGCGGCGAAGGTCCCGCCCGCGGTCGTCCAGTTCACCGGCGTGGTGGCGTCGTAGAACCGCTGCGTCCACGTCGCGTCACCCGGGCGTGGCCGGGGCGCCGCCGCCGCTGCCGTTGGAGGTGCCCTCGCCCCAATTTTCGGTGAGACGATAGAGCGGCATGTTGTTGTTCACGCCGGGGCCCACGTTGTTGAGCGTGAGCGTGAGCGTGGCGGAATCAATCGTCGATCCCGCCGGCACGTTCGCGCTGATGTCGAAGGCAAGCAGGGCGCGCCGCACCGCCGTCAGGCTCGCGACGCGACCGGCGAAGAGGCTGCCCAAGGCGCTGCTGGTGGATGCCCGACTCGGAGAAAATCGTGTTGTCCTTCACCGGCGTAATCCCCGCGGAGCTGCTCGCGGCCGGGACGATTTTGTAAATGCCGCCGGTGGCGCCCTGCGGTCCAAGGCTGACTTCGGTGGCAAGATAGATTTCGCCGGCTTCGTCGCGGCCCATCGCGAGCAGGCGCAGCGCAAAGGGATTTCCGCCGATCACGGTCAGGCGAGCCGGGACCGTCCAGACGTTCGGGGGAAGTTTCCTCGATGCCGAGAATCGAGCCGGACGCCGTGGGGAAGTTCTGGCCGAAGTCGCCAAAGACATATTTGCCGACGAGCGTTGGAATGGCGCTCCCGCGGTACAGATACCCGCCGCAAATCGAAATGCCGAGCTGCGGCAGCGGCGGCGAGACCACCACACCCGGATGCGCGTATTGCGCGATGGGATCCAGCAGCGTTTCGCCTGAAATCGGAACCAACGGATCGAAGTCGTAGGTTCCCTCCTTCGCGCGCCAGCCATAGTTGCCGCCGGCCACCACGATATTGATTTCCTCGACCTTGTTTTGACCCACATCGGCAACGAACAGGCGGCCCGTCCCGCCGGGGCCGTCGTCAAAGGACGCGCGCCATGGATTGCGCAAGCCGTAGGCAAAGATCTCCTCGCGGAAGCCGGTGGTGCCGAACAATCCGGCAAAGGGATTCGTCGGCGGGATGCCGTACTTGCCGCTGCCCAGCGGTTCATTCGTCCCGAGCGGATCAATGCGCAGAAGCTTTCCGAGCAGCCGGGTCTTGTCCTGGGCATTGCCGAGCGCTCCGGGGGGCCGTGACGTCGAGCCACCGGTATGACCGGCGTAGTTATCGTCGGCATCGCCCCCATCACCCACGCTGATGTAAAGGTATCCGCCCGGCTCCGGCCCGAAAACCAGCTGACCGCCGTTGTGATTGAATTGCGGCTTGTCGAAAGTGAGCAGGATTCGCTCGGACAACGGGTCCGCCACGTTGGGATCGGCCGAAACGCGAAACTCGGAAATCGTCGTCCGGCAATCCACCGGATCCGTCGGCGTGCCGGGGAAATTTGGCGAGGGCGCGCTGTAGAAGACGTAAAAACGTCCAAAACCCGGGCTCACCGGGTTCGAGTAGCCCGGATGAAAGGCCAGGCCCAGCAGGCCCCGCTCGTCATATCCCGGAGTCAACGCGATGACCCTGGCGGTGATATCCAGAAATGGCGTCGGCAGCAGCATCCCATTCTGGATGATGCGAATCTTTCCCCTCTGGTCGCAGACAAAGAGCCGGCCCGAACCATCACCCGCGTGGCTGATGTTCACGGGGGCCTGCAGTTCTCCCAGTGACACCGCCTTGAGTGCGATGGTGGGAAAGTCCGCGCGGGATTCGACCGCGCCGGAGAGTCCAAGGACGATGAGAAGAAGGATGCGAAAAGGAAACTTGATCATGAAATCCGTGGAGGGGAGGCGCCGACGCCAATCTGGTCAGGGGCGAGCGAGTAAACGCAGCAGAAATCGTTCTCGCGCGAGTCTCCGTGGCGAGGTGTTGCGGAATTCTGTTGCCTCCGGACCAGACCGGGTCGAAAGACCCTCCGGATCAGACGCTTGGGCGGCCACCCGGGAGATGCCTCGAATCATTTCGTCACCCGAAGACGATCGCCGCTTCCCTGGATCTTGTGGGATCGTCCAACCTGCTGGCGGTCAGGCTATTCCCGAGACCCCGGAAATGGGGCCAAACAAAAAGACGTCGCTCGGCTGGGCGCCGTGCGATTCCCAAAGAACGCCCGTTTTGTTGGGCCAACCCCTTGCCGCCATGATTCCTCTCCCTCGCTTCCTCACTGTCTCGCTAATCGCCGGCTCCACGCTGCTCACAGCCCTGGCCGCCGCGCAGGAAACCGTGCTTGTCCCGGTCGTCGCCCCCGCGCCCGCCTTTTCGTTTCCCCTGGGCAGCGTCCAAATCGCGCCGGACCAGGTGGTCTGCTCCGTCCAGGCGACCGCGCCCCGCGCGTCCGCCGCGAAGGCCCAGCAGTTGAAATTTGTCGTCGACTACCAGGGACGTCGCGCCGCCGCCGCGAACTTCCGCTATTATTTGATTTCGACCGGGAAGTCGAAGTCGCTGGCGCAGGTGCAGGCGATGTTCGCGGAAGGTTTTGCGCGCGCGGCCTCCGCGCCCGCCGGGGCTGAATTGTGCAAGCTGGGCGACGTCGCGCTCGGTGGCGAAGTGCGCCTGATGGCCCGCGGCAACGGCGAAACGGAAATGATTTACAATCCGTCGCTGACCTCCGGCAACCCGGTCTTTTCGCCGGCCGAGTCGGCCGCCTTCGCGCAAATCCTGCGCTGAGAAGATGATCGCATCGCCGGATCGATGCGGTCGTTGACCCGGCGACGCGATTCGCGCTAACTGCGCGGGATGACCATGCTCTCCCGCGAATTGCCGGTTTGTGTTTTTGACGCCTACGGCACGTTGTTCGACGTGCACTCGGCGGTGGCGGCGCATCGCGAGGCGATCGGATCAAGGGCGGACGCCGTCTCGGCGATGTGGCGGCAAAAGCAAATCGAGTACAGCTGGCTGCGCTCGCTGATGGGCGCGCACGCGGATTTCTGGCAACTCACGCAGGACGCGCTCGACTACGCGATGCAGGCGCATGGAATCGCGAACGCGGATTTGCGCGCGCGACTGCTGGGCGCGTATCGAACCCTGCGAGCCTATGCCGACGCGCCGGCGTGCCTGCGAAATCTGCGCGCGCGCGGACGCCGGCTGGGCATTCTTTCGAATGGCTCGCCCGACATGTTGGCGACCGCCGTTTCGTCTGCCGGTCTCGACGGATTGTTCGAGGCGGTCCTGAGCGTCGAGTCGGTGAAAGTCTTCAAGACCGATCCGCGTGTCTACGCGCTGGTGCCGGAGACATTCAAGGTCACGCCCGCGCAGGTGTGTTTCGTTTCCTCGAATGCCTGGGATGTGGCGGGCGCCGCGCATTTCGGATTTCAGGTCGTGTGGATCAACCGGCTCAGGCAGCCGCCGGAAAATCTGCCCGGCCGCGCGCGGGCGGAGATTTCGTCCCTCGCGGAGCTGCCGGCGCTATTGTAGACCGCGCCTACGTGGCGTTCTCCGTCACCGCCTCCGCGCCAAACTGCAGGTCATGCAAGCGGCGGTAGTACCCGCTCTTCGCGAAAAGTTCCTCGTGATTGCCCTCCTCCACGATCCGACCCTGCTCCATGACGATGATGTGATCGGCGTTCACGATGGTGGAAAGCCGGTGCGCGATGGCCACCACGGTGCGGCCCTCGGCCAGCCGCTCCAGCGCCTGCTGCACCATTCGCTCGGACTCGGTGTCGAGCGCCGAGGTGGCCTCGTCGAGCAGCAGGATCGGGGCGTTCTTCAGCAGCGCGCGCGCGATGGCGAGGCGCTGCTGCTGCCCGCCCGAAAGCCGGCTGCCCTTGTCGCCCACAATCGTGTCGTACCCGTCCGGCAGGGCCGTGATGAAATCGTGCGCGTAGGCTTTCTGTGCGGCGGCGACGACGTCCTCGCGCGACGCGTCCAGCCGGCCGAAGCGGATGTTGTTGAAGACGGTATCGTGAAAAAGAAAACCCTCCTGCGTGACCACGCCGATCTGTTCGCGCAGTGACTTCTGCGTGAACTCGCGCAGGTCGCGCCCGCCGATCGTCACGCGGCCCTGGGTCGGATCGTAGAAGCGCTGCAGCAGGGCAAAAATGGTGGACTTGCCCGCACCGCTTTGTCCGACCAGCGCGTAGCTGCGGCCGGCCTCGATGCGGAGATTGAGTCCGTGCAGGACCAGCGGGCCCTCGTCGTGGTAGCGGAATTCCACGTTTTCAAACGCGAGCGGCACGCGACCGTCCCGCAGTTCCTCGGCACCCGGCCGATCCTGCACGGTCGCCTCCTGCGACATGAGCGCGAAGATGTTCTCGGTCGCCGCGCGCGCCTGCTGCAGCAGCAGGTGCATCTTGCTGAGCGTCTTCACCGGCTCGTAGAGCAGGAAGGTGCCGCCGAGCAGCGCGAAGAACGCGTCGGAGGTCATGCCGATCATGTAGGCGTAGAGCAGCGCGAGCCCCGCGCCGAGCGCGCCCACCGCCTCGACCATCGGGCCGACGATTTCCGAGGAGACGCGCGCGCGCAGGCTGCTGCGGAGCTGCTCGTTGGCGGACTGGACGAATTGTTCCGACTGGTGGGTCTCGCGCCCGAATGATTTCACCACGCGGATGCCCGCGAAGGTTTCCTGCAGCAGGATGGTCATGGTGCTGTTCTCCGCCTCCTCGCGCTGGCCGGAGCGCCGCACGCGCTTGCCGAAATAGCGCACGGGCAGGATGCAGATGGGGAAGAGAACGAGGCAGACCAGCGTGAAGCGCCAGTCGAGGTAGAGCAGCGTGGCGATGCCGATGATCACGGAAAACGGCTGCTTCACGAGATCCGCGCTGACGGAGGCGAGCGCGAACTGCGCGACCTTGGCGTCGTTGGTCACGCGCGAGATGAGCTGGCCCGCGCGGCTCTGGCTGTAGAAATCCATCGATTGCCCCACGAGGTGCGCGAAGAGCTTTTGCCGGATGTCGCGCAGCACCCGCAGGCTGACCCAGTGCATGCAGTAGGCGTTGAGATAAGCGAAGAGGCTGCGCACGAGCATGACCGCCGGGATGGCGAGGCAGGCGGCCCAGACCGCGGCGGTGGGCGTGCGATAGACGCGCTCCACCCGGGCGCCGTTGGCATCGGTCGGCTTTGGCGAGAACACGGACATCAAGCCGACGCGGAAGCTGCCGCTGCCGCCGCTCGCGGCGCTGGGCGACGACGGCAGCGTGGACGACGTCACGTTCTTCACGACCAGCGGCAGCAGTCCGTTGTTGCAGATCGCGAAGGCCACGCCGGCGAGCAGGCCGAGGAAGAACCTCGTCCGATACGGCCGCATGTAGCGGATCAACTGGCGGTAGAGCGGCCAGCCGCCCCGCAAAGTCTCCAGCGTGCGCCCGAGCTTCCCCGGCAGGGGGGCGGGCGGCGTCGCGGGGTCTGGCACGACTTCGGACATCCGGGCCTTGATACCCGCGTTGCGGAAGAATGTCGAATCGGCGGGCTTGCCCAAGGCCATCCGGCAACGGAGCATCGGCCCGCATGATGATCGGTTTGGCCCGACGCGGATACTCCAGCACCGGCGGCGCGGAAGCGTTTCTTTGCCGCTTTGCGGACGCCCTCTCCGCCGCCGGCCACGCCTCGCGGCTCTACACGACCTCGGACTGGCCGGCCGAAGCGTGGGTGGCGGGCGAGCGGATCGCGCTGCCCGGCCGGACCCCGCGCGAGTTTGCCGACGCGCTCGTCGCGCGGAATCCGCGCAGCGAATGCGATCTGTTCTTCAGCCTCGAGCGCGTCTGGGCGTGCGACGGCTATCGGGCGGGCGACGGCGTCCACGCCGCCTGGCTGCAGCGGCGCACCGTGATTGAGCCGCCGTGGCGCTCCAAGCTGCATCGCTTCAACCCGAAGCACCGCCAGCTCCTCGCGCTCGAGTTCGCGCTCTTCGCCGGCGGCGGCGCGAAGAAGATCATCGTGAATTCGCAGATGATCGCCTTCGAGATCCGCGAGCACTACGGCGTTTCGCCCGACCGGATCCGACTGGTTTACAACGGGCTGCCCGCGGCGGTGCTGCAGCGTCCGTTGCGTCCCGCGCGCAGCGCCGATGGCGAATTGCGCGTGCTTTTCGCCGGTTCGGGCTGGGGTCGCAAGGGACTCGCCTTTGCCATCTGCGCGGTCGATCAATTGCCGGAATCGCTGCGCCCCGTCCTGCTGGTGGCTGGCCGCGGCGACCAGGCGCGATTCCCCGAGAGCAGCCGCGTGCGCTATCTCGGTCCGGTCGCCGACATGTCCTCGCAATACGAGGCCGCGGATATTTTTCTGCTGCCGACCATCTACGATCCGTTTTCCAACGCGTGCCTCGAGGCCCTGGCGGCGGGCCTGCCGGTGGTGACGACGCGCGCGAACGGCTTTGCCGAAATTCTGCCGGCCGATGTCGCGGGGACCGCCGTGGCCGATCCCACGGACGTCGCGGCGCTGGCGGCCGCGCTCGAGCACTGGGCGGATCCGGAGCGTCGCCAGGCGGCGGCGGGCGCAGCGCGCGAGCTGGCTTCGGCCTTCACGATCGAGAAGACCGTGGCGCAGACGATCGACGCGCTGACCGGATCCGCCGGCTGACGATCGCGTCAGGCCACGATGCGGAAGACCTGATCGAGCCGCGCGATCTGGAAGACCTTCATCACGTTGGGCCGGATGGCGGCCAGCGTGAACTCGCCGCCATACGCCTGCGTGCGCTGCATCGCGTCGATCATCGTCGCGAGGCCGGAGCTGTCCATGTAAGTCACGCCCGCCAGATCCACGCGGATGCTCGGGCAGCGCGCCGAGATCAACGGGTCGAGCCGGGCGAGCACTTGCGCGGACTGGTGCAAATCGATTTCGCCTTCGAGGGCGACCACAGCGGGTTCAGCAGACATTGGTTGGAGCCTCTCAGCGCGGTGATTTTCCGCAAACTTTCTTGCGCGGCGAGGAAAATCTTGCGGGCGCGCGCTTGCCGCGCCCGTGGCATCGCATCTCCCTTTGTCGGCGATGACCGCCGCCGTCACCCTCGCGATCGACACTTCCGGCCAAATCGGCGGCGTGGCGCTCGGGAGCGCCGATGGCGCCGTCACTTGGCAGCAGGAGTTCGCCACCGGGCCCAGGGCGGGCGGCGGACTCTTTGTGGCGCTGGAGCAGGCTCTTGCGGTGGGTCCGCGACCCGGTCGCATCGTCGTTGGAGTCGGTCCCGGCTCCTACGCGGGCGTCCGGATGGCCATCGCCGCCGCCACCGGACTGGGCCTGGCGCTTGGATTGGAGCCGATCGCCGTGCCGTCCGTGTGCGCGTTCGACGTCGAGGCGCCGTGTTTTCACGCCATCGGCGACGCGCGTCGCGGCGCATTCTATTACACCGGGCTGCAGGGCGGCCGGTGCGTGCTGGGCCCCGAAATCTGCGACGAAGCGGCCTTGCGGGAGCGGCTCGCGGGCCATCCCGAATGGCCCGTGTTTTCCGTGGAACCGCTGCCCGGTTTTCCGGAAGCGCGGCGCGCGCGGGCGCGGGCGGCGCGGCTGCTGACCGTGCCGGCCGAGCCGGCGATTCGGGCGCTGGAGCCCATCTATCTGCGCGAGCCGCACATCACGAAACCGCGCACTCTCGTGCCATGATTGCGTCAACCGCTTGCCGACGGGGGTGATTACCCATGAGAATGACCGCCATGATTCCGGCCAGCGTCCGCTGTTGGGCTGAGATTGAGCTCGACGCCTTGAGCCACAACGCGGGCGTCGCGCGCGACCTCGCGGGCCGCGGCTCGCGCGTCCTCGCGGTGGTGAAGGCCGATGCCTACGGCCTCGGCGCGGTGGAGGTCTCGCGTCATCTCGCGGCGAAAGGCGGCGTGCAGGATTTTGGCGTGGCGAATGTCGCCGAGGCCGAGGCGTTGCGCGCGGTGCTCGCTCCCGAGGTCTCGATCGAATTGCTCTCGCCCGCGTTGCCCGCGGAATGGCCGGCGATCGCGCGGCTGGATTTGACCCCGTGGATTTCAAGCGTCGAGGAAGCCCGCGGCTACGCCCGCGCCGCGCTCGAGGTCGGTCGCGTCGGTCCGGTTTCGGTCGTGGTGGAGGTGGACACGGGCATGGGCCGGACCGGGGTGCTGCCGGCCGGATTGTCCGAGCTGCTCGACGCGATTGCCAAGCTGCCGGCGCTGCGATTGATCGGCGTGGCCACGCATCTGCCGAGTTCCGACGAGGATTTCACGTTCACCACGGCGCAACTCGCGGCCTTTGATCGGATTCGCCAGGACCTGCCGCCCCCCGGCCCGGATTTTCGCACCCAGGCACGGAACAGCGCCGGCGTGCTCGGCTATCCGGCGGTCGACGGCGAACTCGTCCGCGCGGGGCTGATGCTCTACGGCGTCTCGCCGCTGGCGGCGCGGCAGGATCTGCTGCGGCCGGTCCTGACCTGGAAGACACGCGTCACGCTCGTGCGCGACATGCCGGCCGGCCACGGCATCAGCTACGGCCGCACCTTCATCACGCCGCGGCCCATGCGCGTGGCCACGCTGGCGGCGGGCTACGCCGATGGCTACATGCGCAGCCTGGCGGACAAGGGCGCCGAGGTGCTGGTGCGCGGCCGGCGCCAGCCGCTGCTCGGGCGCGTGACGATGGACCAGATGATGATCGACGTGAGTGACGCGCCGGAGGTGTCGGTGGGGGACGAGGTGGTGCTGCTTGGCCGGCAGGGCGGGGCGGAGATTCCCGCCGCGGAGGTGGCCGCGCGAGCAGGGACCATCGCGTGGGAAATCTTCACGGGGCTTTCCCCGCGCGTGACGCGCGTCTATCTGTAGGAGGCCGCCATGTCCGCCGATTCCTCCTCCACGCAAATCATCTTCAACACGATCAGTGCCGCGGAGATGGCGCAGCTGCCGAAATTGACGCAGCTCGAGCTGTTGACCGGCTTCCGGGCCGACATCGCGAATTTCGACCGGCTGGACGCCGAGAAATTCGGGGTGATCAAGCGCGAGGGGAAGAAGCTGCGCCGCTACCGGATGAAGGATTACCGCATTTATTTCGAGCGGGTGCCGGAGGGTCTGGCGATTCACCGCATTTTGCACCGCAACACGCTGATGGATTTTCTCTTTCGCTCGAACCTGCCGCTGGCCGAGGACGAGCAGCTCGGCGAGACGAAGTCGTTTTGGAAATTGATCGAGGAGGGCGAGAAGGCCCAGCGCAAGCCGTGAGCGGGCCGGAACGCGCGTCGCCGCGCGCCGTCATCTTCGACATGGACGGCCTCATGCTCGATTCGGAGGTCATTTATCGCGCGGCCTGGTTGCGTGCGATTGGCGAGTTCGGTCGCGAGATGCCGGAAGAGATCTTCCGCCGGTTTCTCGGTCGGAACGGCCCGGATTCGCGCGCGCTGCTCGCGGAAATCTACGGCGCGGATTTTGAAGTGGAGGGCTTCCTCGACGCATGCCGCACCTTTGCGGGCGAGCACATCGAGACGCACGGCATCGCCCACAAGCGGGGGCTTGGTGAATTGCTGGGGCAACTCGAGGAGCGGCGACTGGCCAAGGCGGTGGCCACCTCGACCAGGCGCGAGTGGGCGTTGCGGAGCCTCGGGACGCTGGCCACGCGCTTCGAGGTGTTGACCACCGGCGACGAGGTGGCGCGCGGAAAACCGGCCCCGGATATTTTTCTGCTCTGCGCCGAGCGCCTGCGCGCGGCGCCGCACGAATGCCTCGTGCTGGAGGATTCCGAAGCCGGCATCCGCGCCGCGCACGCCGCGGGCATGCCGGCAATCATGATTCCGGATCTGGTCGAACCCACCGAGGAAATCCGTGCGCTCGCCTGGCGTGTCTGCCGCTCGCTCGAGGAAGTGGGTCCCCTGCTCTGACGCGTTCGGATCCGTCAGCCGATCCGCGCGATCACGTACCAAATCGACACGAGAAGCAGCACGACCGCGACGAACCACCAGACCCGCTGCATGCAGGTTGCGTTGACTGGCCGGCTGGCGCGGCGCGTCCTCGAAGGCTTCGTCGGGCAAATCCAGGCCGTCGTAATCCGCGTCCTCATTCCAGCCGGTCTTCTCGCACGACCCGCAGCCGCGGCAGGCCAGGGCACGCGCCGGGACAAATTCCCCGCAGACGGGGCAATCGCCGGGTGGCTTGAATCGCGCCATGCCTCAAAGCATCCGCTGCATGAAGACGACGTCGAGCCAGCGGCGGAACTTGTAACCGACCTGCTGCAAATGCGCGACGGTGACAAAGCCGTGTTTCTCGTGCAGCAGGATGCTGCCCTCCTGCTCGGAATCGATGCCCGCGACAATCGAGTGCAGCTCCAGTTCCTTCGCCCGCACGATCAGATCGGCGAGCAGCGTTCCGCCAATTCCCTGCCGCTGCCGGTCCTCGCGCACGTAGACGGAGTTCTCCACCGTGAAGCGATAGGCGCAGCGGGTGCGATAGGCCGAAAGCGAGCCCCAGCCGACGACCTCGTCATCGACCACCGCAACGGTCGCCGGATAGCTGCCGCGATGCAGCTCGAACCACGCGTCGCGCTCGGCCTCCGTGGTCGGCTCGTCGTCGTACGTGCAGGTCGAGTGCAGCACGTAGTGATTGTAGATCGCGTTGATCGCCGGCAGGTCCGCGCGTTCGGCAAGGCGAATCGTCATGGGTCCCGACATCCCTAGTTCAGCGCCGGCCGGCGCTTGTGCCAGTCGGTCGACTGCTCGTAAACATGGGCGATGCGCAGCAGGTTTGCCTCGGCGAAGGCCGGCGCGAGAAACTGGAGGCCGATGGGCAGCGGCTTGCCCGGCGAAAGCGTCTCGTCCATGCCGCCCGGCACGCTGATGCCGGGAATGCCCGCGAGATTCGCCGCGATGGTGAAAATGTCCGCCAGGTACATCTGCAGCGGGTCGCTGCGCTCGCCGATCTTGAAGGCCGCGCACGGCGAGGTCGGGCAGATGAGCGCGTCCACCTTCTCGAAGGCCTGCAGGAAATCGCGGCGGATCAGGGTCCGCACCTTCTGCGCGCGCAGATAGTAGGCGTCGTGGTAGCCGCTGCTCAGCACGTGGGTGCCGAGGATGATGCGCCGCTTCACCTCCGGGCCGAAGCCCTCCTCCCGCGTGCGCATGTAATGATCCAGCAGCCCGGTGGGATCCGCCGCGCGATGCCCGTAACGCACGCCGTCGAAGCGCGCGAGATTGGCCGACGCCTCGGCGGTGGCGACGATGTAATAGACGCCGACCGCGTGCTCCGTGTGCGGCAGGGAAACGTCGATGATCTCCGCGCCGAGCTTGGCGCAATGCGCGACCGCGTCCTTCACGGCCTGCAGGACGGGTGCGGTGATGCCCTCGATGAAATATTCCTTGGGCAGGCCCAGCTTCACGCCGCGCAGGTCCTTGGCGCCTTGCAGCGCGGCGGTGAAATCCGGCACCGGCTCGTCGACGCTCGTTGAATCCTGCGGATCCTGGCCGGACATCACGCCGAGCAGGAGGGCGGAGTCTTCCACCGTCTTGGTGAACGGCCCGATCTGATCGAGCGACGAAGCGAACGCGACGAGGCCGTAGCGCGAGACGCGGCCGTAGGTGGGCTTGAGTCCGACGCAGCCGCAGAGCGCGGCGGGCTGGCGGATCGAACCGCCGGTGTCGCTCCCGAGCGCGGCGAAGGCGAGGTCCGCCCCGACCGAGGCGGCCGAGCCGCCCGAAGAGCCGCCGGGCACGCGGTCGAAATCCCACGGATTGCGCGTCAGCGCCCTTGGAAGAATTCTCCGTCGACGAGCCCATCGCAAACTCGTCCATGTTCAGCCGGCCGAACGGAATCGCCCCGGCCGCGCGCAGGCGCGCCACGGCGGTCGCGTCGTAGGGCGCGATGTAGCCGTCGAGGATGCGCGAGGCGCAGCCGCAGGGATGGCCCTGCACGTTGAGCACGTCCTTCATGCCGATGGGGATGCCGCCCAACGGGAGGTTCACATCGGCGGCGGCGGCGGCCTGGCGCGCCCCGGCGAGATCCTTGGAAAGATACGCGTGAATTTTCGGATCGACTCCGCTCGACGCGTGCCGCGAGGGCATCGACAACGTCCGTCGGCGCGATTTCGCGTGCGCGCAGCGCGCGGCGCAACGCGGCGACGGAAAGAAATGGAATCTCCTGCGGAGTCATGGTTCGCGAATGGCGTGGGGAGCCGGTTAGTCGACGACCTTTGTCACCACGAACAGATCGTTCGCCTTGCGCGGCGCATTGGCCAGCGCCTGCGCGGCGGTCAAGCCCGGCCGCGCCACGTCCTCGCGGAAGACGTTGAAGACGTCGCTGGTGTGCGCGGTGGGCTCCACCCCGGTGACATCCACCTTCTTCAGCTTCTCCACGAAGGCGAGCACGTCGCCGAGCTGGTTCTGGAAGGTGCGCGTTTCCTCGTCGGTGAGTTTCAGGCGCGCCAGGGTGGCGACGTAACGGACGTCAAATTCGGGAGCGGACATAGGCCCGGAAAGTGTTTCAAGACAGGGCGCTCCACAACATGAAGATGACGATGAGGAGAAAAACGATCAGCGCCCAGGTTTGCTGCTGGATGGCCCGCTGCTCGACCTTCAGCCGCACCGCGCGGCGCGGCCCGGAGGAGCGCTGGCCCGCGAGGGCCCGCGGGCGGTCGATGCCGGAATCGCGCTCGGCCGCGGCGCGCGCCTGCACCCGCTCGACTTCCTTGCGCCGCAATTGTTCCGCGACCTTCGGGGCCTGCTCGATCGCCCGTTGCGCCGCCTCGATTTCCGATCGTATCCGCTTCTGCTCCGCCCCCAGCTGATCGAGATGCTCGAAGAGCGCCGGCGATTCGGCATCGGTCGATTTCGCGGGGCGTTTCTTTTTCGGCATGAGGAATCGGGAAGATCGATCGAAGCTGCAATGAAAACGCCGCACCGCGAATCGTCAATCGCGCAAACAGCGCGCGTTCGACGGCCCCATCCTCACGCGGGCCGCCACACTCGCCAACACAAAATGACAAAGATCATCAAACCAATCAAAAGCAGCGGCAGCGTGAAGGCGAAGCCCGCCTTCAGCCAATACAAGAACGGTTGTTCTGCCCCGCGGCGCGCGTCGCCGGAATGATCGGTCGCATCCGAGCCATCCGCCTCGGGCCCAAGCAATTTTCCGCGCGCCTGGTTGAAGTCGTTGCGCGCGACATCGAGCAACCCCAGCGCGCGCGTCAGCTCCTTGCCGGCCTCGGCCTGCGACCAGCGCGTCGGATCAATCACATCGAGGCTGGATAGATGCGCGCGGAAATTCCCGGTCGCGCCCTCGAGCTGCTCGACGCGGCGATGCGCATCGGCGGTCTGCCGTTCAAGGTAGGCCAGCCCGCGCGTGAGCTTGTCGACCAATTCCTCGCGGCCGTTTTGAAATTCGTCCTGGCGGCGCGCCAGGTCCTCCAGCTCGCGCTTCTGCTTTTCCAGCATGTCCTGCTCGCGGCGCAGATGCGCCAGCTTTTCCTGCGTGCGCGCGACGTCGTCGGCGAGCTGTTCCGGCGTCAGCGTGCCCTCGACTGAAATCAGCTCTCCGGTTTCCGCGTCGGGCTGGCGTGGCGAGGGAGGATTGCAGTTTGCTGTAATAGCGTGGCATGGAGGGTTCGCGTGGATCGGTGTGCATTCATTATCGCGGGCCGCGCCGTTTTGCCACCCGATTCGCACGCGGCCGGAAATGAAAAGCGCGCCAGCGCCCGCGACAACGCGTTTCCAGCAAGTCCAATCCCGCGGATTCTGCCCCGGCCAGAACCTCGGCCGCCTGATCGGCGAGCACGCCGGAAAGAATGAGATCGCCCCCGGGCGCCAGCGCCCGCCGCAGTTTCGGCAGGATACCAACCAGCACATTGAGGAAAAGATTGGCCATGATGACATCCCAACGGCGCGCCGGCCGCCACGCGAACGCGTCCGCCACCGCGAAGGTCACGCGCGTCAGGCCGTTGCGACGGGCGTTTTCCCGCGCGGTGCGCACGCACGGCGGATCGTAGTCGAATCCCATCGCCGCCTTCGCGCCGAGCGCACGCGCGGCGATGGCGAGGACGCCGCTGCCGGTGCCCAAATCGAGCATCTCCCATGAAGTTCCCTGCCGACGCGCGGCGTTTTCGACCAGCAAACGCAGGCACATGGACGTCGTGGCGTGTTCGCCGCTGCCAAAAGCCAGCGCCGCGGGGATGCACAGCACGACGCGTCGGGGGTATTTCTTCGCGCAATCCCGCCAATTGCGCATCGTCGCCTGTCACCACCAGGTTGGACCCGAAGATGAGCGGTCTGGTCGGCGCGGCGATGGCGCCGGGCTTCCATGATTCCGGCGGCAGCGGGCGAACCGCCCCGCCGAAGCGCCCCTCGAGCGAGTGCGCCTCGGCTCGATTCCGGCAATAGTACTCGAGCCTCAATCCCTTGGCGCCAGCCACTTGAATCAGGGCGAGCCGCGAGGAGTCGAAGCCGCGCAGGCGCTCGACCCACGCGTCCGCCCATTTTGCGGACGCCAACTTCCGCCAGACGAAGCGCGGCGGTTGTGGTGCCGTGGTTCGCGCCGCGCGACTCATGAGGGCTGGCTCCGTTGCCGATAGAGCGCCGCGTCCACCGCGGCCGCCATTTTTGCAGCGTCCAGGCCGCCGCCGAGAAAGTCGCGCACGCGCACGGCCTCGCCGGCGGGATCGGCCATCAGCTCATGATGCCAGACGGGCAGGACCCGGATGGCCGGCTGCGCGTCGAGCCATTTTTCGGTCTCCGCCATTTGCGCGGCGAACACCGCGCCAAGCTTTTCGTCGCTCAGCGCCGCGCCGGCGCGCCCCTGCCGCGCCAGCATCGCGCGTTGTGAGGCGAGCACCTCCGGCAGGCGGCGCTTCATCAGGATGACGCGATATTCGTGGCCGCTCGTCGGCAGATCACGCAGCAGCAGGTGGATGATTTTCACGGCGCGGCCGCGCGCCTCGTCCAGCCAGGAGGCGTCGGCCTTGAGCTTCTTCACGCGCTCCAGCTCGAAATAGCCGCGCGGGTTGTCGGGATCCGCGACGCGCTGGCCGTCGGTCAGCGGCGCCAGTCCGCCCGCGGCCAGCATCTGCATCATCAGCGACGTGCCGGAGCGCGGCAGTCCCGAGACGATGGTGATGGCGCCGGAGGATTCCACGGGGCGGAGCCGGGCGCGCGGCGCGGTCAGGCCAGGCAGGCCTGCAGGCCGCGGGCGATGGCGGCCTCGTCGAGTTTCTTGCCGATGAAGACGAACTGGCTGCGCCGCACCTCGTCGTCGCGCCACGGGCGGTCCCAGAAAATATGGAAGCGGTTGTTCACGCCGTGGAAAATCGCGCGGTGATTGTGGCCTGACACCGCGAGGAAGCCCTTCGAGCGGTAAACCTTTTCGCGCTCCGTGAGCTTCTGCACGAAGGCCTCGAATTTTTCCACGTCGAAGGGACGATCAAACTCAAACGCGCAAGAGGCGATGTCCGCGTGCGCGCGGTCGGCGCGCAACTCATCGAGGAAGCCCGGGTCCGCCGCGAGGCGCTTCTCCACGTCGAAGGCGTGCACGTCGAGCAGCAGCTTGAGGTTCACCTTGCCGTGCTGCGAGCGGATGATGGCGCAATGCGGGTTGATGCCGCGAATGCGCTGGATCACCTGCTTGAGATGGTTCTCGTCCACCAGATCCGTCTTGTTCAGCAGGATGGTGTCGGCGAGCGAGATCTGCACGCCCGCCACTTCGGTCTCCTTCATCTGCTTGAAGATCTGCTCGGCGTCGATCACGGTGATGATGCCGTCGAGCTGCACGAATTGCTGCAGCGCGGGAATGTTCACGAAGGTCTGCGCCACCGGACCGGGGTCGGCGATGCCGGTGGTCTCGATCAGCAGGTAGTCGAATCCGCCGCGCTTGAGCAGCTTCTGGATGCCGAGCACGAGGTCCTTGCGCACCGTGCAGCAGACGCAGCCATTGGAAAGCTCGACCACTTCGTCCTGCTGGTTCTCGACGAGAGCGCCATCGATGCCGACCTTGCCCACCTCGTTGACGATGACGGCGAACTTGTAGTCGCTCTGTTCGCGCAGGATGTGGTTGAGCAGGGTCGTCTTCCCGGCGCCGAGGAAGCCGGTCAGGATGCTGACCGGGATGATGCGGCGTTTGGTGGCGGGCGGGGGCGGCGTGGTGGCTTGGCTCATGGTCGGTCGACGGGCCGTGAAAATAACAAACCGGGCAGCTCTCTCAAGCGGCCCGGTCTGCGGAAAACTCTGATGACGCGAAAAGCGGGACTCAGCGCGCCTTCTTCAGCAACGGCAGGCCCGTCTTCTCGTTTTCGTCCACGATGTAGCCGGCGGGCAGCGCGTCGATCGCGCCGACCTTGGCTTCTCCGGCGAAGTAATAAAGTTTCACGCGATGTCCGCCTTTGAGTTCCTGATCGCGCTCGTGCAGGAAGTAGGTCTTGCCGGACTTTTTGCTTTTGACGCTGAAGGCCATAGGGAGATTCGGGTTGGGATGGGATTTGGTTAAGGGCCCGAAGCAGTTAGCTGAGGAGGCCCGCTTTCTTCAGTGTGGGGTAAATTCCATTTTTTGCCATTGTTTTCAGCGCCCGGGCCGTGCATTTCACCTTTACGGTCTTGCCCAGTTCAGGGACAAAGATCGTCTTGGCGTGCAGGTTTGGCGTAAAATTGCGCGGGGTCATCGCCGTGACGTGACGGCCGACGCCGCCCTGTTTCTTGCCCAGACCGCGGCGGTGAATCTTGTGGCCGCGGCTGACGCGCGCTCCGGTAATGTCGCAAACTTTTGCCATAAAAAGGGGTTCTAAAATGGGCGGGAAAGGTGATTCCGGTTGCCCCTGCCGTCAATAGCTAATTTCCGGCGGCACTTTACAGAGGGCCGACTCTGGAGGCAGATGGGCGGCCCGTCCTAGCTGTGGATAATCAGGCCGATGTCCTCCGGCAGTTTGGAGGCCACCTCCGTCACGACGTTCCCGCGCAGGAGCTTGCTCATGTACTGCCGCCCGGAAGCGCCCAGCAGGACGTAGTCCGCCGCACAGGTGGCGGCCAGGTCCAGGATGGTGGTGGCCGGATCGTCGCTGATGGCGTAGACGGGCACCACGCTGACCCCTTTTTCCTCCGCGAGGTTGAGCATGAAGCACATGATGGCATTGGCCTGGGGATCGTCCTGCCATTTGGGCCGTCCGCCGCCCCCGCCTTGGCTGCCGCCCATGCGGAGAATCGATATCTCCTTGATGTAGAGGCAATAAAGGGTGGCCTTGCGCAAGACCGCCTCCTCCAGCGCGAAGCGCAGCACCGGCGTCAGTCCGCGCGCCGCCACCAGCAGTCGGCCGCCCTCCAGCGAAGGCCGGCGCATTTCGGCGACCGCCTCCGGCGTGACCACGTTGGCGAGCGCAGTGGGCACGGTCATGGTTTTCAATCCGGAGAGCCGGTGCGAGTAGGTGCGCAGTCCGAAACCCAGTCCGATCACGCAAAGCACGAAGAAGAGCGCGTCGGGCTTGGTGCGCGCTAGGGTCAGCTCAACCAGCGCGAGGAGGACGAAGCAGGCGACCATCAAGCCCCGCTCCACGATGTGCATGGGCAGCTTTTTGTTGAAGGAGCAGGCGCCGAGATTGACGGTGATCGCGCCGACCACGCCGATGGCGTAGAGGCCGGCGAGCGCCTCGCCGTTGCTGGCGAAGATGAGGACGATGATGGGCAGGCCCACGGCCACGACGAGCGGCCAGCGCGGCACGCCGTGGCTGTTCAAGCGCGCCATCACCGGCGGCATTTCGCCGTCCTGGCTCATCATGTAGAGCAGGCCAATCATCGCGACGATGGCGGTGTTCACCGCGCTGAGCAGGAGGAACGCGAAGATGATGCCCACCACGGCGCCAAACACGCTGCCGAAGGCCGGCGCGATCGTCATGGAGCCGAATTGCTCGGCCAGGAATTTCAGCATGTCGTCCTGGCGCGTCGCCAGCTCGGGACCCAGCGACTGCGGCAGCGAGAGCATCGCCAGCCCGAGCAGCGCGGTACCGACCACCACCTCGAGCGCGACGATGAAAATGGCGCGATTGGCCGTGCGGCTTACCTGCGGCTTTTCGGCCGTCGCTCCCGGATTCAGCCTCATCACTCCGGTCATGTTGGCGATCGCCTCCACGCCGCTCAGCGCGAGAATCACGCCGACAAAATGCACCCAGACGTGCCGCGCGCTTTCGTGCGGCGGTTCCACATGCGCGAGCGTCCAGTGCGGCGCGCTCAACCCGAGAATCATGAGCACGGCGATGACGGTGGGCACGGCCAGCACCACCGCGAGACTGCCGCTGTGGCGCGGTCCGTAGCTGTTCAGGAATCCAAGCACCGCGATGATCCCCATCGCGACGACGGCGGCGTACTTGGCCGGCACGCCGAGGTAGATGATGCCGAAGTACGCGCTCAGGCTCGCGGTCACGGTGAGATCCGCGACCAGCAAGAGGGCGCCGAGGACGGCGAGCGCGCGACCCTGCAGGCGCGCGGCGGAATAGACGCCGCCGCCCTCGGGAAACAACCGGCAGACGATCGAGTACATGTACCCGACGATTCCGGTGAGGGCGCACACGGCGAGGATGATCCAGAACGAGCCGAAGCCCGCCACGGCAAAGCCCATGCCGATGACGTAGGCCTTGCTGGTGCCCCAATCGCCGTAAAGCAACGCGGCGGCGCGGCGCCAATCCACATTGCGAGGCCGGTGGATCGGCGCGCCGTCGGCGTCAAAGGTCAAGGGGGCGGCCATCAGGAGTTTGGGTCAGCGAGCCGGATGATTCGCGGGTTTCCGTCCTTTAGGCAAGCGACTTGCCGCGCGCCGCGGTCCAACATTCCCGGAATCCCGGGGAAAAATCCAGCGGGCGGCGGCCCATCCACGCGTCCACGGTGTCTGGAGGGAAAAACGCACCGGTTTCCACCTCCGCGGCCGGCCAGCGGAAGGGACCCTCGTGACGCATCTGGAAGAGGTGGACAAATTCCCAGCCGTTTCCGGACGTGGGCGGCAGCGTGGCGATGGGGTGGAGGTCGCCGGCGCGGACTTCGTGCAGATCGAGTTCCTCTTTCAACTCGCGCAGTGCCGCGGCGAGGTATTCCTCCCCGCGATCGACATGGCCCGCCGCGCTGGAGCCCCAGCAACCCGGCGCCTGATCCTTCCAGGCCGAGCGACGCTGCAGAAAAATCTCGCCGCGCGCGTTGAAGACGAAAACGTGCGTGGCGCGATGCCGCAGGCTCCGCGCGTGCACCTCACCGCGCGACGCGTGGTCGATGACGCGGTCGCTCTCGTCCACCACGTCGAAGATCTCCGCTGCCTCATCCTGCGCGGGGGGCAGCGGGACGAGGAAATTGGTCAGCGCCACCCATTGCGCCACGGACAACGCCTCGGCGCGGGCGGTTTCGCTGATGCCGATCGCGGCGGCGACGCCGCGGCCAGTCGAGGTCGCCGAATTCCAGCTCGAGCAGCTTGCGCAATTGCTTGCGGCGTTGCGAAAAGCCGGTTCGCGCGGCGCGCTCGAATCCAATCGGATCGCAAGGAGGCAGTTCGTTCACCGGCCGTCGCGTGAATTCGATCAAAACAGAATCGACCTTTGGCTCGGGCAGGAAAACGCTCGGTCGCAGGCGCCGGCCCTCCCTCATCAGCCAGCGGCGGCCCAGCAGCACCGTCGGCAGGCCGTATTCCTTGCAGCCCGGGGACGCGCACAGGCGATCGGCCATCTCGCGCTGCACGAGAAACAGGCAGCGCTCAGCCGGCGAGAGCGGCGCCGGTGAAATGAAAAATGAGCTGGCTCGAAACGTAGTAGGGGAGATTGCCGAGAATTTTCACCGGGCGGCGCGGCCAGAGCGCGCGCAGATCGAAATCAAGCGCGTCGGCGTGGACGACCTCCAGCCCGCGGCCCGGGAAGCGATCGCGCAGAAATTCGGCGAGCGCGCCGTCCTTCTCGATCGCCGTGACCGTGGCGCCGGAATCGAGCGCGAATTCCGTGAGCGCGCCGAGCCCCGGGCCGATCTCGACGAGGTGATCGCCCGGTTGCGGATCGACCGCGGCCACGATCGCCCGGGCGATGTTTTGATCGTGCAGGAAATTCTGCCCGAGGCTCTTGCTGGGCTCGCGACCGAGGGAATCGAGGGCCGCGCGGATGTCCGAAAGTTTCACGGAGGGCTACCGTGCGAAAGCAACGCGGGCTTTTCCTTTCGCTGACGGTGAAACATTTTCCTGGCCTCGCCGATCGAGACGCCTTCGATGTAATAGGCCGTCGCACTGCGGCCCAGCGCGTAGGTGCCGGCGGCGGCGACGACGCCGGAAATGGCGTTGCCCCAGCCCGGGAAAAATTTCGCGAGGCCGCGGGCCACCTCGCGGAAGGCGAAGCCCGCGCCGAAATTCAAGCCAAGGGTGGCCAGGAACTCCGCGCCCAGCCGAAAACTGGCCTCCCGCCCGCTGATGTAGAGAATGCCGGAGATCATCATGATCTGCAGCGTCAGCAGAATGGGAAGATCGGCGAGCGGAATCGGCTGCGTGCCTATCGCGCCGCAGGCCGCGGTGATCGATTTGACGAGCGAACGCGCAATCGTCGCCTGACCATCGCGCGCTCCGCTCAGGCGGGCCATGTCGAGCTTCGCCTCGTTGGGCAGCTCGGCGACAAGGAGATTCGCCAGCGTCGCAATGTTCTGTCGTCGATCGCTCAGCTCGTCGAGCGAACCGTCGGGACGAAAGCGCACAGCCGTGGCGACTGCGACGGTGGGCGCGAGATGACCGCCGAATTCCGGGCGGTCCGAGAGCGCGAGATTGAGCGCGTTGCGCGCCGCCTCGAGCTCCACCGTCATCGGGATTCTCGTCCACGCCCGCCACGGCCACGCCGACCAGCGCCGGGCGCTGCTCGTGGCGGTCGTTCACAAATTGCATCAGCACCTCGAGGCCGTCGAAGTCGGCGGGCCCGTCGGACGACACCCCCTGCAGGTGCAGGACCAGATCCGGCGGCTCGGCCGAGGCCGCCACGCGCGCGGCGTCGTTGAGCGCGCCGAGTGGTCCGCTGGGACGCGCGTCGAGCACGCGGATGGTGCCGCGGCCGCCGCGGGAAAATTCCTGCCAGCCGCGCGACTGGGTGGCCTCGGGCGGCAAATGCGCGCCGAAGAGCGCCGAGAAGAGCGCCGAGGCGTCGACCGACGAATCACCGGTCAGCGCGAGGCGGGGCGGACGCTGGCGCAGGAACAATTCCTTGAGCGGGACGATTTCCCGCAGGATCGGCTTCTGCAGTCCCTCCGGCAGACGCTCGATCAGGCGCTCCAGTTTTTCGAATTGTTCGAGGAAGGCTTTGGTTTTCATGGGAGGCGCGACGCGTCGCAGGCAAGAGGGATTCGGCGGAATGCTCCGCGCGGGCTTATTTCAATTCCGCGAGCAGCGCGTCCACATGTTCCTCGGGCTTCACCTTGCGGAGGATCGCACGCAGCTTCCCGTCCGGACCGATGATGAATGTGGATCGCTCGGTGCCCAGGTAGGTCTTGCCGTACATGCTCTTTTCCACCCAGACGCCATACGCTTCCACCAACTTCTTGTCGGGGTCGGAAAGAAGCGGGAACGGCAGGCTGAATTTCTCGATGAAGGCGAGATGGCTTTTTGCATCGTCCACGCTGACGCCAAAAATGACGGCCTTCCTGCCGAGCTGGCCCCACGCGTCGCGCAACCCGCAGGCCTGCTTGGTGCAGCCGGGCGTGTCGTCCTTCGGATAAAAATAGAGCACCACGCTTTTCCCCGCGAAGTCGCCGAGCGAAACCGTCTTTCCGCCGTCGGGATAGCCCGTCCCGACCGCGGTCGCGGAGAATTCGGGCGCGGGATCGCCGACTCGGAGTTCCTTGCTCATGGGCGGGAATGTCCGCATGGATGGGGGCAATCTCAAGTGGGGCGGGCCGTTAAGACGGAGGAACGGGAAATCGCGCCGCCGCCGGCCGGTCCGTGTGTCAAACATCCACGTCGCCACTCGACTTTCGGCTCCCGCCGTTGGACGCTTCGCCCATGCGGATTACGCAAAAGATTGGGAAGCTCTTTCATCCGGACGGCTATCGCAGTGCCTGGGCCGGGATGCGCCGGATGGCCTATCCGCTGCGCACCGGTGAATTTGTCGCGAAGCTCGACCGCGAGGGCCTCGAGCGCATCCAGGCGAAGTACGATGTGCCCGGCGAGAAGGTGAAGGCCGCGAAGTATCTCGACATCGCGGAATGGATGCCGACGAACGTGAAGCGCGTGCGCGACATCGGAATTCGCCGCGCCCCGCCGGCGCTGCGGGTGCTCGACATCGGTTCCGGCGCCGGCTGGTTCCTCTTCATCGTGAAATGCCTCGGCCACGAGCCGCTCGGCCTCGATATCGACGTCAATCCCATCTACCGCGAAACCTTTCCGCTGCTCGGACTGCCGCGCGTGGTGCACCGGATCGAGCCCTATCAGCCGCTGCCGAATCTCGGCGCGCCCTTCGATCTGATCGCCGCGCACATGACGTGCTTCAACATCCGCGCCGACCGGACGCACTGGGGGCCGGAGGAGTGGGGATTTTTTCTTTCCGACCTCGGCAAGCGGCTCACCCCGACGGGCCGCGTGCATCTCGATCTGAATCCCGCGCCGGACGGCTCGCACATGGCGCCCGAGCTGCGCCGGTTCTTCTTGCAGTGCGGCGCGAAGGTCGATCGCCGGCGCGTGTTCTGGCAAAACCACGCGCGATGAACTGGCTGGCCCACGTGGTCCTGTCGGAACCCACGCCGCGTTTTCGCGTCGGCAACATTCTGCCCGACATCCTCGGCCTGCGGGCGCTCGCGCCGCTGGGCGGGGAATTCCAGCGCGGCATCGCCTGCCACCGGGTGATCGATGTCTTCACGGATCAGCATCCCGTCTTTCACCGCAGCCGAACGCGCTTTCACGACGGCTACCGCCGGTTCGCGGCGATTCTCGTCGATGTTTACTACGATCACCTGCTGGCGCGGCATTGGTCGGATCATGTCGAGGCGCCGCTATCGCATTTTGTGGACGGGTTTTATGAGGATCTCGCGTCGGTGCGCGCGGAGGTGCCGGAGGAGGTTCACCCGCTGCTCGATCATCTCCGGCAGGAGGACTGGCTGGGCGCGAACGCCACCGGCGACGGCCCGCGCGGCGCCATTCACCGCGTGGAACGCCGGCTTTCGTGGCGCGTCGACTTGAGCGGCGCGGCCGACGTCTTTGCGCGCGAGGAGGCGGCGCTGGCGGAGGACTTCCGCGAATTTTTTCCCGAGCTGGCGGCGCACGTGCGCGCGCAGGGCTTCCGCATTCCGCAGCTCAGCGCGGCTTCGCCGGCGTAGCGCCCGAGCGCGCGAGGATGGCGACCTCGCTCGGCGTGAGCTCGCGCCATTCGCCGCTGCGCAGGTGACTGTCGACGAGCGGGCCGATGCGCTTGCGCACGAGTCGCTTCACCTTGTAGCCGAGCTGCAGGAACATCAGGCGGATCTGGCGCTTCATGCCCTGCTTGAGCACCACCTTCACGCGCCGCCCGTCGAGCGGAAAGACCGCCTCGGCCTTGGCGCGCACGCGCGGCGCCGGGGCGCGGACCGCCGGGGCGGGTTCCGCCTTGGCGGCTGCGCGTCCTTGGCCGGCGCCTTGGGTCGTGGCCGGTAAATCGCGTCGTCCTCCGGCGCGATGAAGACGCCGCGACAAAGCGTGGCCGCGTCGCCCGGCTCAAACGGCCGGTCCAGCGTCACTTCGTATTCCTTTTCGATTTTGTAGCGCGGATGCGTCATGCGCAGCGCGAGATCGCCGTCGTTCGTGAGCAGCAGCAAGCCCTCGCTGTCCATGTCGAGCCGGCCCACGTGAAAAAGTCGCGGCCACTCGCGCGGGAGCAGATCAAAAACGGTGCGGCGGCCGCGCTCGGCGTCGTCGTAGGCGGTGCAAAGAAATCCCTTGGGCTTGTTCAGCAGGACGTAGTGCCGCTCCTGGGCGCGCAGCTTGCGGCCGTTCACGATGACTTCGTCCTGCGGCCCGACCGCGGTGGCGAGCGTGGTGCAGATTTCCCCGTTCAGCTGAACCTTGCCGGCGGTGATCAGGGCCTCGCACGAGCGGCGCGAGCCGAGGCCGGCGGAGGCAAGAAAACGATTGAGGCGCATGGCAGGCGGGCGTCGCGCGAGCCGCGCCGAGTGCGGCCGCGTGACTTACGGTGCGATCTCGAATTTGAAGACGTAGCGGGCGTCCTGCTTGCTCAACTGATCATGGAGCACGGCTTCAAATTCGTATTTGCCCGCCGGGAGCTGGCCGAGGCTGAGGCTGTTCGTGCCGTAGATGTCGAGCACCGGGGTCTTCGTCTTGTAATTGAAATCGAGCGCCGCTTCCTTGCGCAGCAGTTCCTTGCCGGCGCCGTCGCGCACGATCATGTCCTGCGTGAACCATTTCTGGTAGGTCCCGTCCGCGCGTCGCGTGGATAGATTCACCGGCTCATAGTAAAATTGCAGCTTCGTTCCCGCCGCGACCTTGTTGCTGGCCGCGGGCTCGTACTGGCCGTAGCCGTCCGGCGCCTTGGTGCAAAGCGAGAACTGCCGGAAGCCGAGCTTGCCCGCGTTCTCCTTGTCGATGATCTTCTCCTTCAGCTGCTCGACCGTTTCCGATCCGCCCGCGGCGGTTTGGGCCTGCGCCGTGAGCGGCAGCAGCGCGACGACGGCGAGGAGGAGCAGGCGTTTCATGGGGAGGAGTCGGCTTAGGCGTCGGGCTTGGTCTTGGGCAGGCCGATGACGCTCTGCTTGGCCTTGAACTGGCCGCGCTTCTTCATGAGTTCAACGCGCTCGAAGCGTTTCAAGACGTTGCGTTTGGCGGCAATGGTGCCTTTGCCTTTGAGGCTGGGATGCATGGACATGGCGGGAATCTCCGGAGTGAAAATGGTTCGATTACGGGGCGGGGACTATTCCCCAAGTCTGCCAAAAGACAAGTGCGGCCCCGGCTGCGGGCCCTACGTCTCGGTTTCCTTCAGGATCTGGTCCTCGTAATCCTCGTAACCTTCCTTTTTCTGCCACGGCGCCTTGATTTGGTCCCACTGATCCTTCGTGGCCGATTTCACTTGCTCCAGCCGGTCCCGCAGGGCCTTGGATCGCGCCTCCAGCGCCTGGATGCTGCGCTCGAGTTCGGGACGCCGGCTGGCATCGGCCTCGGCTCGGCGTTTCAATTTCGCCAGGCCCGCCTCCGTGCGCTTGAGTTGATCATCGAAGCGGGCCGCAAACTCCCCGCGCTCACGGCCGAAGCGTTCCTCGAGGGTTTCGATTTTTTCCTTGGCCGCCTCGACGATCTTTTCGGTCTTGGCCTCGAGCGCCTTCAGCTTCTCGGAGGTCGACGGCGCATCCGCCGGCTTCGGCTTGCAGGCGCCGAGCGAGAGGAGGGCGAACCAGCAGCGGTCGTGCGGTGCGAAGACGGATCTCATTCGTGCGGCACGCAGTTGGGTCTACGGCACAATGTTGATCAATTTGTTTGGCACCACGACGATTTTTCGCGGGGCTTTCCCGGCGAGCAGTTCCGCCACTTTGGGTGATGCCAGCGCAAGGGCCTCGACGTCCGACTGCGGCAAATCTTTCTTTATTTTCAGCCGGTCGCGCACCTTCCCAGCGACCTGGAGAACGACTTCGACCTCGTCCTCGATCAGCCACTGCTCGTCCCATTTTGGCCAGGGTTGATCCGGCAGCAGCCCGGTCGGCCCGCCAAAACGCGCCTGCAGCACCGACCACAACTCCTCCGTGAGATGCGGCGCGAACGGATTGAGCAGGATGATCAAGGTGCGCAGCGCGCTGACCGGACGCACGGTCGCGGCGGTGAAATCGTTGGTGAAGATCATCATCGCCGAGATTGCGGTGTTGAAGCGCATCTCCTCGATGTCGCGCGTGACCGCCTTGATCGTGGCGTGAATCGTCTTGAGCTGCGGGGCGGTCGGCTCGGCCTCCTGCACGGTCGGCGAGAGCGACCAGCGGCCCTCCTGATCCTCCTCCATGACGAGGCGCCAGACGCGCGAGAGGAAGCGATGCACGCCCTGCACGCCCGCCGTGCTCCACGGCTTGGTGTCCTGCAGCGGACCCATGAACATTTCGAAGAGGCGCAGTGAATCGGCGCCGAATTCGTGGATGACGTCCTCGGGATTGACGACGTTGCCGCGCGACTTCGACATCTTCTGCCCGTCCTCGCCGAGAATGAGGCCCTGGTTCACGAGGCGCTGGAACGGCTCCGGCGTGGAGACGTAGCCGCGATCGAAGAGCACCTTGTGCCAGAACCGCGCGTAGAGCAGGTGCAGCACGGCGTGCTCGGTGCCGCCGACGTACAGATCGACGCCGCCGGCCTTGCCGCCGCCCATCCAATAGCGTTCGGCCTCGGCGCTGGCGAAGCGCTGCTGGTTGCGCGGATCGCAGAAGCGCAGGTAGTACCAGCTCGAGCCGGCCCATTGCGGCATGGTGTTCAACTCGCGCGTGGCCGTGGCGGAATAGCGGACCCAATCCGTCGCCTTGGCCAGCGGCGGCTCCGGCGTGCCGGTGGGCTTGAAATCATCCAGCTCCGGCAGATTCACCGGCAGCTCGCCCTCGGGCACGGCCTCGTGATGGCCGTCTTCCCAGACAGATCGGGAAAGGCTCGCCCCAATAGCGCTGGCGCGAGAAAAGCCAGTCGCGCAGTTTGTAATTGATCGTCGGGGCGCCGACGCCGCGTTCCTCGAGCCACGTGGCGATCTTTTTCTTCGCCTGCGCGGTGGTGAGTCCGTCGAGAAACCCGGAATTCACGGCGTAGCCATCCAGCACCGTGCATTCCTGCGGCGGCATGTGACAGGCGGCGTCGCCCGCGGTCGCGGGCGGCGAGTCGGCCACCACCTGGCGAATCGGCAGGCCGAATTGATTGGCGAACTCCCAGTCGCGCTCGTCGTGCGCGGGCACGGCCATGATCGCGCCGGTGCCGTATCCCATCAGCACGTAGTCGGCGATCCAGATCGGGATCCGCTCGCCGTTGACCGGATTGATCGCGTACGCGCCCGTGAAGACGCCGGTCTTTTCCTTCGCGAGGTCCGTGCGATCCAGATCGCGACTTGCCGCGCGACCGATGCGCGATACGCCTCCACGGCCGCTTTCGCATCCGCCGTCGTGATCGCATCGACGAGCGGATGCTCCGGCGACAAGCACCATGTAGGTCGCGCCAAACAACGTGTCCGGTCGCGTGGTGAAAATTTCGAATCGTCTCGTCGACGATCGGCGACCTTGAAAGTGCGCCCGCGCCCCCTCGCTGCGGCCGATCCAGTTGCGCTGCGACAGCTTGATTGACTCGGGCCAGTCGAGGCCGTCGAGCTCGTTGATCAATCGCTCGGCGTACGCCGTGATGCGCAGCATCCACTGGCGCATCGGGCGCCGCTCGACGGGGAAGCCGCCGACCTCGCTCTTGCCGTCGATGACTTCCTCATTCGCCAGCACCGTGCCCAGGCTCGGGGCACCAGTTCACCGGCGCGTCGGCCACGTAGGCGAGGCGCACGCCGTCGATTTCTTCGCGGGTCGCCTTGGGATGCTCCGCGATGAATTCAGAAATCGGCCGGGCCTTGTTCTGTTTCGGATCGAACCACGAGTTGTAGAGCTGCAGGAAAATCCACTGCGTCCACTTGAAGTAAGCCGGGGTCGCGTGGTGTTGACCTCGCGCTACCAGTCGTAGTTGAAGCCGATGCGCTTGCAGCTGCTCGCGGAAGCGGTCGATGTTCTGCTCGGTCGTCGACGCGCGGATGCTGGCCGGTCTTGATGGCGTACTGCTCCGCGGGCAGCCCGAAGGCGTCCCAGCCCATCGGATGCAGCACGTTGAATCCGTTCATCCGCTTGTAGCGCGCGAGGATGTCGGTGGCGGTGTAGCCCTCCGGATGGCCGACGTGCAGGCCCGGTCCCGCTCGGGTAGGGGAACATGTCGAGGATGTAGTACTTCGGGCGCGCGGGATCGAAGCCGGGCTCGCCGGGATTCGGCACGCGGAAGGTCTGAGCCTCGGCCCATTGGCGCTGCCATTTGGGCTCGATCTCGTCGAAGGGATAGGGCTTCCGCCGCTCGTTGGTCATGTCGACAAACCGGTAGGTGACAAAAGGTGGGCCGGAAGAACGTTCCATCGGGCGATCAATGCAAATGAGTCGGCGCGGGCCATTCGCCCGGGTCTCCGCTCCACTTGCCTCGCGGGCAACATGCCCGCGCCAGGGCAATCGTCTATGCCTCCTCCGAGGTGCCGTTCATGGCCGCCAGCGTGGCGGCCTCGATTTCCGCGTAGAGCGCCGCGTCCTTCTTGAGCAGCTCCTTGGCGGCGTCGCGGCCCTGCGCGAGCTGGCTGCCCTTGTAGCTCATCCACGAGCCGCGCTTTTCGATCACGTTTTTCTCCAGCGCGAGATCGAGCAGCGAACCGGTGGCCGAGATGCCCTCGTTGTACATGATGTCGAACTCGCCCTCGGTGAACGGCGGCGCGACCTTGTTCTTCACGATCTTCACCTTGGTGCGATTGCCGATCACCATGCCGTCGCGTCTGCTTGATCTGGCCGATGCGGCGGATGTCGACGCGCACGCTGGAGTAAAACTTCAGCGCCTTGCCGCCGGGCGTGGTTTCGGGATTGCCGAACATCACGCCGATTTTTTCGCGGATCTGGTTCGTGAAAATGCAGCAGGTGCGCGCCTTGGAAATCAGCGCGGTCAGCTTGCGCAGCGCGGCGCTCATCAGGCGGGCCTGCGCGCCGACCGTGGTGTCGCCGATTTCGCCCTCGAGTTCCGGCCTTGGTCACGAGCGCGGCCACGGAATCGAGCACGATCACGTCGAGCGCGTTCGAGCGCACGAGCGTCTCGCAAATGCGCAGCGCTTCCTCGCCGGAGCTGGGCTGCGAGACGAGCAGGTCGTCCAGATTCACGCCGAGTTTCTTGGCGTACTGCGGATCGAGCGCGTGCTCGACGTCGATGAACGCCGCGAGCCCGCCGGCTTTCTGCGCCTGGGCGATGACCGTCAGCGTGAGCGTGGTCTTGCCGGAGGATTCCGGGCCGAAGACCTCGACGACGCGGCCGCGCGGAAAGCCGCCGACGCCGAGCGCGCGATCGATCAGGATGTTGCCGGTCGGGATCGACTCGACGTCCATGCTGGTCTTGTCGCCGAGGCGCATGATGGCGCCGTCGCCGTAATCCTTGGCGATCTGCGCGAGGGCGAGATCGAGGTTTTTGTTGCCGCGGGGGGCGACTTTTTCTTCGGCGGGAGGAGCGGTTTTGGCGGCCATGAATAGAAGGGAGAAAGGTACGAAAGGTTATCCCTTACCAGCATTGGGGGGCAAATGCCAAAGCAAAATGATACATTTGTTCATAATCCGACCAGAGTCCCCCGAATGACCCTGTTACACGCGGCTTGGCCGGCGGCTTATCTTGACGGTTTTGGTCCGGCCTGCAGTGCCTCCTGCCCGGGCGGCGACAGGAATCGATCTTCCCACGAGGCACTGCGCTGCCGGCGCCGTCTGAGCCAAATCGCTGCGGGGATCAGTAAGCCACCGCCAATCAAGACGAGGTACCAGGCGACGTCGCGCCGTGGAGCCAGCCGCTCCAACCAGGTGTTGTCGGGCATGACCGGTCGCGCCCGCATCGCCGGAACGCCCCGCCAGAAATCCGCGTATGTGTCCGGGTGGCGGCCCAAATCGAACTGCCGATTCATGAAGGCTTCCCGCGCGGTCTGGTTTTCGTCCGCAACGCGACGCGACGCGAGAAAGTACTCCCGAATCCGCGCCTGGGCCCGGGGCTCGGGAACAGGATGACGCGAAATGCGGCCCACGACTCGCGCTGCGTCGTTGCCGGGCGCGTCGAGCTCCGCCACGAGCGGATTGAGGGATTGCCCGCCCTTTTCGCGAAGCTCCGCAATTCGCTGATCCACCAGAAAGCCGACCGCGCCGGCCTGCGATTTGTAGACGGCCTCGGCGAGCGCCTGAAATGTGTCGATGCTCTCCCACGCCGTGCCGAGTCGAATCAATCCGCAAATTCCGCGCGCAACATCGTCCGGATTCCTCAACGCGTCGGTCCCTCCGACAAATGTCGGCTCGAAGGTCTCCTTGCGGACTGTCCGGCCGGACGTGGAGCTGGCGACCAGCGGATGCTCGTAGGCGTCGAGCAGCCACTGCAAATACATGAGTTGATATCTCTCGCGGCCGAAGTGCGCGTTGGGATCGAGTTTGACGGCCTCGCCAATCAGACTTGCGGCGTGGTGCAAGTCGTCGAGCGTGCCCCGGCGATCTGATGACCGCATCCAGCGATGGGCGTAGAACGTACCCAAGTTCGCCAGCCGCCGGTATTCATGGTTGTCGCGGCTCGCGGGGGAGGCGAGGCGCGCAATGGCCGCTGGTTTTTGCGCCATCACGCCGATGGCTTCATCGCTTCGGTCGAGCCGGTCGAGCGCTGCCGCCAGATCGTCCAAAAGTGCCGCGTCGGGGGCGCTGGTTTGCGCTAGTTCCTTCGCCAGGCGCTCCACCCTCATCTCATAGTAGCGCCGCGTATTACTGTCGGACGCACCCAGCGCGGTGGTGACTACGTCGAGCCGACCCTTGGCCTCGCCGGCCAGGGTGTCACGATCCCACGGTTCCGCGTCCACCCGCAGGACGAAAGCGAGCGCGGAGTAAGCGACGATGGCCCATGTCCTTGACACGCTTCTGGGTGGAGCAATTCAAGTTCCAAAGAGCCTCAAATGCTTGGGTAATTTTCAAGGGATTCCAAAAGCAAAACCGCCGCACCCAGAGAAGGGCTCCGGGGCGGCGGTCGGGAGTGTATTATTGGAGCGGTGCGGCCGGCGAATCACGCCGCGATTTCAATCCGCCGCGCGCGGGCCTGCTCGCCCTTGGGGAGCTGGACGATGAGGACACCGTCCTCGAGCTTGGCGGCGATCTTGTTGCCGTCGATGGCGGGATCGAGTTCAAACACGCGGCGGAATTCACCGGCGACCGACTCGCGATAGACGAGCTTCGAATCGGCCGGCCATTGCGACCGGCGGCCGGTGATGGTCAGCTCGCCGTTCTCGAGGTGAATCTCGAGATCCGACTTGCGGACGCCCGGCAGATCCATCGTGACGACGTATCCGTCGTTGGTGCCCGTGACGCTCGCGGCGGGGCGGAGGTAATTTTCCGAGCCGTTCGTGGATTCAACGGCGGCGGGATTTTCAGCGGTAGTGCTCATGGGAAATGTTGGGTTGGATTTTCTTTTGGGAATTTGCCCGGCGGTCGGGCCGAAATCCCGGCCGCCGGGCGGGTGGCGCCAGGCTCACGGACGTGAACACCTGGTGCCGTCGTTGATTCTTTAGTTGATGGCGATTTGGCGCGGCTTGGCCTCCTCGGCCTTCGGCAGCGTGATGGTCAGCACGCCGTCCTCATAGGCAGCGGAAATCGCCGCCTGGTTCACCGGGTACGGCAGCGTGACCGAGCGCTCGAAGGCGCCGAAGACGCGCTCGCGGCGAATGCTGATCGCTGTTCTGCGCGTCGCTCTCCTGCTTGCGCTCGCCGGAAACTGTCAGGACGTCTTCCTTGAGCGTGAGTTTGATTTGATCCTTCTTGAGGCCGGGCAGCTCGGCGCGAACCGTCAGCTTGTCCTGGTCCTCATAGAGGTCGAAGGCCGGCACCCAGCCTGCGGGCGCGAAACGATTGAGGCGACCGAAGAATGGGAAATCGAGCAGGCGACCCATTTCGTCAGTCATCGTCGAGAACCGCGCGAACGGATGGAGTCTGGCCGTGGGGGTTTCGTAGCGAATGATGTTCATGTGACTGTGGTTGGTTGAATGGATGTCCGCGTTTCGCTGGACCCCTCTACCTTAAGCTTCCTGCATGCCAGTCCAGATACGGGTTCCAATTCTATCGCATAACTAACTTGTAAAGAGTTCATTAACATAAAGTCATAAGTCGTCGGAAATACATTCGGATTGCGACATTTTGGCCTATTTTGTCCCATAGGCGGTATTCCTTTGCGCGACACAATGGCGCATACTCCGCAATTGCAGACAATCCGACGGCCGTTAGTCTGATGTTCATGCCCGCCACCTCTCGCCATCGCCAGGCTTCTCCAGACCAGCGCTTCATGGCGCTGGCGCTGGCCGAGGCGCGAAAGGGCTTGGGTCGCACCAGCCCGAACCCGGCGGTTGGCGCGGTCATCGTGCGCGCCGGGCGCGTCCTCGCCCGGGGCCATCATCGCGGAGCCGGACTCCCGCATGCCGAGATCGAAGCCATCCGCGCGGTGGCAGGACGCGCCGGCTGTCGCGGGGCGACGCTTTACGTAACGCTCGAGCCTTGCTCGACGCATGGTCGCACGCCGCCTTGCACCGACGCCATCATCGCGGCCGGCTTTGCGCGGGTCGTGTTTGGCGCGACCGATCCCAATCCCAGGCATGCCGGTCGCGCGGAAAAAATTCTGCGCGCCGCGGGGATCGTCGTGACCCGCGGTGTGCTGGCCAAGGAATGCGCCGCGCTCAATCGCGCCTTCAATCATTGGGTCACCACGCGCCGGCCGTGGGTCATCGCGAAATGCGCGATGAGCCTGGACGGTCGTTTGACGCGGCGGCGCGGTGAATCGTCGTGGCTGACTGGCCCGGCCGCGCGCCGTCACGCGCAGCAACTGCGCGCGCGCGTCGACGCCATCCTCGTCGGCGCCGCGACCATCCGTGCGGACAACCCGCGCCTGACCGTGCGCGGTCCCGCTGCGCGTGACGGCGCGCGGCAGCCGTGGCGGGTGGTGCTGACGCGCAGCGGGCGGTCTGCCCGCCGATGCCCGCGTGCTGACCGATGCGCACCGCGCGCGCACGCTGGTATTTCGCGGCCGGTCGTTGCGTCGCGTGCTGGCGGATTTGGGCGCGCGCGAGATCACGAGCGTGATGATCGAGGGCGGCGGCGATGTGCTCGGTCAGGCCTTTGACGCGGGATTGGTCAACGAGATCCAATTCTACTACGCTCCGCTGCTGCTGGGAGGGCCCGTGGCGGCGGTGGCTGGCGAGGGTGTGGGCACGAATGAAGATCGCCTTCGCCTGGAGGATCCCGTCTGGGAGAGGATCGGCCCGGATCTCTGTCTCACCGGACGGGTGGCCACGCGGTCGGCATGAGTGCGTCGCGATGCATCCGGCCGGTCCGCCTGAAACGATTTAGTAGGTAACATTCCCGGCTGAATAGGCACGGGAGTTGCACGTCTGCCTTCCTAGCCATGAAGAAACTCCTCCTTACGATTCTCGCGGTTCTCAGCGTCGGCGCGGTCGCTTCCGTCCGGGCCAACGACTCCACCTCACTCACGCCCGCCGAGCGGAACGCAGCCCTGTTCGCCTCCGGCGCCGCCATCCGGATCAGCCCGGTCTATTATGTGGACGGCTACCGCTACTATCACCGCCGGATCATCGGCTACAAGACGATCAGAGTGACGACCTACAGCGGCGGCGTGCGCTACGTCAGTTACAGGCAGCGCCCGGTCTACACCTACTGGTAGGCGGCCGTCGATTCGCCGCAAAAAGGAAGCGGGCGTCGTCCCGGTGTCGCCTTTTCCTTTCGTGATCGCGTTTCGCGCGGGATACTGCGGGGATGAAATTCGTCATCGCCGCCACCGGCGCCAGCGGTTCGATCTACCTGCAGCGGCTGCTTCGCCGGATCGATCCGCGCAAGCATGAGGTGCATCTGCTGCTGAGCAAGTACGCCCGCGTGGTCATCGCGGAGGAGCTGGGCAAATGGAAACCGCCGGCGGGCGTGCGCGAATATCCGGGCGACGCCTCCATGCATGTGCCGTTCGCCAGCGGATCGGCGCGCTTTGACGCGATGGTGATCGTGCCGTGCTCGATGGGCACGCTGGCGCGCATCGCCCACGGCACGAGTGAGACGACCATCCTGCGCGCGGCCGACGTTTTCCTGAAGGAGCGGCGCAAGCTGATCCTGGTGCCGCGCGAATCGCCGCTGCATCTCATCCACGCGCGCAACCTCGCCACCGTGATCGAGGCCGGCGCCATGGTGATTCCCGCCATGCCTTCGTTTTATCACCGGCCGAAGACGATCGAGGACGCCGTCGATTCCGTGGTCTTTCGAATTCTGGATCACCTCGGCCTGCCGGCCGACGACGCGCCGCGCTGGCAATCGGACGCGGAACACGATTGATTGGCGGGATGTCGGATGTCCCCGCCCCGAAGCCGGCCGCCACCGCGGCGCCGTTGTTTCATCGGATCCTCGGTGCCGTGGGCGCGCTCATCATTCGCGGGGTCGGCCGGACCCTTCGCTACCATTTCGATGATCGCGGCGGAATTTTTCAAGCGCCGGCGAACGAGGGAATCATCTGGTCGTTCTGGCACAACCGCCTCTTCCTCATGTCCTACGTGCACCGGCGTTTTTTCCCGCGGCGACCGCCCGGTGCGGCCATGACGAGCCAAAGCAAGGATGGCGAATGGGCCGCGCAACTGGTGCTCCGGATGGGAATCGCGCCCGTGCGCGGCTCCACCGCGCGAGGGGGAACCGCGGCCTTGCGCGAGCTCGCCCGCTTTCTGCGGCGCGGCGAGGATGTGGGTGTCACGCCCGACGGCTCGCGCGGACCGCGTTACGTTTTGAAGCCGGGCCTCGTGCTGCTCGCGCAACTCGGCCGGCGGCCCATCCTGCCCGTCGGGGTGGAGTTTTCCCGCTGCCTGCGACTGAAAAGCTGGGACGGGTTCATGATCCCACTGCCGTTTTCGCGGGTGGACGTGACCCTCGGGAATCTCCTCTACGTTGAGGTGACGCACTCGGACGCGGAATTCGAGGCGGAGCGCCTGCGCTGCGAGCAGGCCATGATGGCGCTGGTGAAAACGCACTGACGCGGGGTTCGCCTTTGCGCACCGTCACATTTGCGCAAGGATTAGGCGACATGTCCTCCCCTTTGATCATCAACGGCCGCGCGGTGGCCGACAAGATTCTCGCCGAATGCCGCACGCGCGCGTCCGAACTCACCGCTGCCCGCGGCCGTCCGCCCGGCCTCGCGGTCGTCCTCGTCGGCGAAAATCCCGCCTCGCGCGCCTACGTCCGCTCGAAGGACAAGACCTGCCGCGAACTGGGCTTTCACTCGGTGAAGGAGGAATTGCCCGCGGGCATCAGCCAGGCCGAGCTGCTCGCGCTCATCGCGCGACTGAACGCCGATCCGCAGGTCGACGGCATCCTCGTGCAGTCGCCGCTGCCCGCGCCGCTCGACGAAGGCGAGGTGGTGCGCGCGATCGATCCGACGAAGGACGTCGACGGCTTTCACCCGCTGAACGTGGCCAAGCTCGCGCTGGGCGATCCCACCGGCTTCGTGCCCTGCACGCCGCTCGGCTGCCAGCGCCTGCTGATCGACGCGGGCATCGAGGTGTCGGGCGCGCACGTCGTCGTGCTCGGTCGCAGCCTGATCGTCGGCAAGTCACTCGCGCTTCTCCTCATGCAGAAGGGTCCCGGCGCCGACGCGACCGTGACGGTGGCGCATTCGCGCAGCAAGAACCTGCGCGCGATCACGCAATCGGCCGACATCATCGTCGCGGCGATCGGCCGCGCGAATTCGTTGCGGGCGGACGACGTGCGCGAGGGCGCCGTGGTCATCGATGTCGGCATCAATCGCGTGGACGATCCGTCCGACAAGCGCGGTTATCGCCTGGTGGGCGACGTGGACTACGAGGGCGTCGCGCCGAAATGCCGCGCCATCACGCCGGTGCCGGGCGGCGTCGGGCCCATGACCATCGCCATGCTGATGGCGAACACGCTGAAATCCTTCGCGCAAAGGACCTCCTGAAGGCGACCGCTGGTGCTGGCGTCATGAAGCGAAATCGTGCCGTATCCCGCGTGGAAGAGGGCGCCTTCAACGAGCAGCGCGTGATCGCGGCCGTGACCGCCGCGCGCGAGGAACTCGCCGCCGAGGCGACGCTCGGCTTTGTCTTCGTCACGCCGGACTATGCGCCGCAGCTGGACGAGTTCCTCGAGCTGGTGCGCGTGTATGGCCGCGTGCCGTTGCTGGTCGGCGGCTCGGGCGCGGGATTGATCGGCACCGGCCGGGAATTGGAGGACGAGCCCGGCTTTTCGCTGCTCCTGCTGAGCCTGCCCGAAACGAACGTGACGGCCTTCGAGTTCAGCCAGGCGCAGGTGGAGGAATCGAGCGGTCCGGCCTATTGGCACATGGAAAGCGGCGTGGACGAGGCGGACGCCTGGATCGTGCTCGCGCATCCGGCGCGGCTCGAGGTGGAACGCTGGCTGCGCGAGTGGGACGCGGCTTATCCGCAGACGCCGACGTTGGGCGGACTGGCCAGCGGCGGTCGAACCATCGACGAGATTTTCCTGCTGCGCGACGGCCGGCGCTTGCACGGTGTCGACGCCGTGGCGGTCGCCCTGCGTGGCGGCGTGCGCGTCGCCACGATTGTCAGCCAGGGCTGCCGGCCGATTGGCGAGCCGCTGACCGTGACGGGCGCGCGGCAGAACCTCGTGCTGACGCTCGCCTCGAAGCCCGCCTGCAAGGTTTTGAACGATGTGTTTCGCTCGCTGACCGAGCGCGAGCAGCTGCGCGCGCGCGGCAATCTTTTCGCGGGCCTGGCCGTCTCGGAGTACCTCGAGGAATTCAAGCGCGGCGATTTCCTCATCCGCAACATCCTCGACGCGGATCAGGACACCGGTGCGGTCGCCATCGGCGCCATCCCGCGCATCGGCCAGACGCTGCAATACCAGCTGCGCGATCGCGACACGGCGCACGAGGACCTGCGCGAGTTGAGCGTGGCGGCGCACGACGACGATCTGGTCCGGCCGTTTGCCACGCTGCTTTTTTCCTGCAACGGCCGGGGCCGCGGGCTCTTTCGAATCCCCGACCATGACGCCGGGCTGCTGGCGGAGGTTTTCGGACCGAAGCCGCTGGCCGGATTTTTCTGCAACGGCGAGATCGGGCCGGTCGGCGAGCATCCCTTTCTGCACGGCTACACCGCGTCGGTCGCGTTGCTTTGCGACCCGTGATCGGGGCCTTCCTTTTTGCGGCCGCGCCGACTAGGCTTCCGCCATGAAGCCGCTGCCCGCCCTGCTCGCCGCCGTCGCGCTCGTTGCCCTCGCGGGCTGTTCCACCACCCGCGGTGTCCAGCGCACGGTCCGACTGAATCAAAACCAGCGCGTGCCGCAGTCCGCCGTGGTGGCCGCGATCGCGGCGACGCCCGGCGTCACCCTGGTCAAGCAGCAGCACCTGACCCCGACCACCGGCTACGGCCAGTTCGATTACCACAACAAGTCGACCGACCGCTTCGTCTACGTTTCCGATCTTCGCCACGCCGACGGTGTGATCGAAATCGGCGGCAACGATCGCGACGGCCTGCGGCTGAAGATGTACTGCCTCTTCCAGAATTCTCGGCCGTCCGCGCAGCAGATCGCCGCCACGCGCAAGCTGATGGACGACATCTACGCGAACCTGCGGCGACAGGATCCGAACCTGCCGCCGCCCGACAAAGTGCACGAGGATTTGATGGATGTTCCGGTCGCCGCGAATTGATCGACGACGCACCGGCGTGGAATGAAGCGGGAGAATCCCGCGACGGAAATGCTTGAAATCAGGCGCAAACGCGCGCACCAGTAGGCAGGTCGCGGTCCGCCGAGCGCCGCCCGTGCGGCGGGAAGCGGGATTGCGCGGTTGCTTTTCATGCCGAAAATTTCGCCCAGGAATCCTTCCAAAGCGTTTCGCGCCTTTCGCAAGCGTCTCGTGCGCCGTCGTCTCCGTCCCAGGAAAAAATCCAAGGCTCCGCGCGAGGAGAAAGCGGCGAAGGGCAAGAAGAGGAAGCCGAAGAAATCCGGCAAGCCGATCAAGAAGAAGCACCTGCGCGCGCGCATCCCGAGCACCGAGGCGGCCGCGCCCGTGCTGGGCACGCCCGTCCAGATGATGCTCCGCGCCGCCAGCTTCGCCGCGCGCAAGCACATGGGCCAGAAGCGGGCCGATGGCGTGACGCCCTATTTTTCGCACGTGGCGCGGGTGGCCTTCATCCTGACGCATCTTTTCGGCGTGCGCGACGAGCGCCTGCTGGCGGCGGCCTTTCTGCACGACACGCTCGAGGACACGGCGACCGATTACGACGAGATCGAGGCCGAGTTCGGCGAGGACGTGGCGGACGCGGTCGTGCTGTTGACCAAGAACAACATGCTGCCCAAGCGGAAGCGGGAGCGCGAGTACGAGCAGCGCCTGCGCCACGCGCCCGAGCGCGTGCAGATCGCCAAGATGGCGGACTTGTACGACAACTTGAGCGATCGCGTGACCTCCGTGAAGATTTTGAAGACCACGGCCACCGCGCAGCGCCTGCTCAAGGCCTTCGGTCCGGGCCTGCGCACCCGGGTGGGCAAGGCGGCGCACGCGAAGACCTCGCTGCTGTTGCGCCGGATCAACCTTGCGCAGGACCGGAGCGCGGGCCGCCTGGCCATGTAACCAGGCGCGCGGACTGGCGCCGCCGCCAAAACCCGGCGAAACTGCAACGAATCGACGCCGCCCCTGTCTAATCTTCGCCGGCGTCACCGCCTCCACCCCTCGTGTACGACTCCTCGGAACATTTCGCCAGCGAAGCCAGCCCGACGCGTCGCTACTTCTTCTCGGCGCTGCTCCTCGCGCTCGGCGTGCACGCCGCCTTCCTCGCCATCAGCCGCTACACCACGGTTGAGACGATCAGCCCGTCCTATTTCAACAAGCTCGTGCCGCGCACCTTCACGGTGAAGAAGGTGGAAATCGATCCCGCCACGCTGGATCAGCCCGAGCCGGCCCCGACCCCGCGGCAGGCACCGAAGCCGATCACCGACATCAGCGCGCTGCAGATCGGGACGAAGGACAAGACGTTCGAGGACGTGCTGGCCAAGGCCGACCAGGTCATCGCCGCCCCCGAGGTGCTGGACAAGGGCATCGTGAAGGAGAAGCCGGCGCTCGCGCCGAGCGAGTCGCTCGCCAAGGCCCTCTCCGAGCCGCCGAAACCCGCCGCGCCCGTGGCCGGGGATCCCGGGTCGCTGCTCGATCAACTCAAGGAGAAGAAACCGGCCGTCGCGGGCCGGCCGTTGCTCGAGATGAAGGCCGGACCGCCGGGCGCCGGCAATGGCGGGGTCGACGCCCCCAACCCGGGCGAGGGGAATTTCAGCAGCCTCGACGGCCTCATTGCCCAGGGCGGCGGCGTGGGCGATCGCACTGCGCCCATCTTGCTGCCGACCGATCTGCTCTTCGACTACGACCGCGCGGAACTGCGGGCGGAAGCGGTCGACAGCCTGCGCAAGCTGGGCCAGCTCATTCTCAAGAATCCGAACGCCGACTTCACGATCGAGGGCCACACGGACACCTTCGGCTCGCCGGGCTACAATCGGACTTTGAGCGAAAGGCGCGCTGTTTCGGTGAAGGTCTGGCTCGTGAATGAAATGCAGATCGATCCAAACCGCATCCAGACGCGCGGCTTCGGCAGCAGCCGGCCGCTCGCCCCGGTGACGGGCACCGTCGACGAACAGCGCCTCAACCGGCGCGTGGAAATCGTGATCAAGACGCGGCGGCGCTGACCCGCGCCGCGTCCTGGGCGGCTTGTGTCGGGGCCGGGCCTCTTGCTTCCGCGGTGAATCGCCGCGACCGTGCCGGCCGGGTTCCCCGGGTCCATGAACCAGCTCCTCCGCGTCTTCGGCTACATCCGCCACTACCCGTGGATGGCCGCCGTCATGCTGCTTTGCGCGGCCGGCAGCACGCTCATGGTCATCGTCTTTCCCGCGGTGACCCAGCGGGTGATCGACGACGCCATTCGCGGCGGCCGGCCCGACCTGCTGGCGCCGCTCTGCCTGATCGGGCTCGGCAGCTTCGTCCTGCAAAACGGCCTGACCTCGCTGCGCATCCTCGTGAACAACATCTTCGAGCAGCGCGTGATTTTCGATCTGCGCAGCGACCTCTACGCGCACCTCCAGCGCCTGCCGCTGAACTGGTTCGACAACCGCGCCACCGGCGACGTCATGACGCGCGTGATCGAGGACGTCAGCGCGATGGAGCGCGTGCTCATCGACGGCATCGAGACCGGGCTGATCGCCGTGCTGCAAATCGTCTCGGTGCTCTGGATGCTCTTCTACTATCGCGCGTCGCTCGCCTGGGCCGCCCTGCTGCCCATTCCGTTTCTCGCGGCGGGCGCGCTGCTCTACACCACCACGGCGCACAAGCGCTACAAGGCCTCGCGCAAGGCGGCGTCGGCGATGAACTCGATCCTGCACGACAACCTGGCCGGCATCCGCCAGATCAAGACCTACGTGCGCGAGGAGGCCGAGCACGAGCGCTTCAACGAGGTGAGCGATCGCCTGCGCCGCGCCACGCTCTGGGTCATGAAAGTCTGGGCCGGCTACAGCCCGACGATGGATTTCTTCACGAACTGCGGGCTCGTCCTCGTGGTCTTTCTCGGCGGCCGCGCCGTGCTGGCCGGCGAAATGCAGATCGGCGAACTGGTCGCGTTTCTCGCGCTGGTGAAATTTCTCTACGATCCGATCGGCAAGCTGCACACGCTTGAACCAGATGTTCCAGGCCGGCCGGGCGGCGGCGGCGCGCGTCTTCGAGATCATGGACGAGCCGGTGGAGCCTGGGCTGGTCGAAAGTCGAACGTCGAAAGTCGAAAGCGGAAAGGCGATCGGCGGCGACATCGAATTCAAGGACGTGAGTTTTTCGTACGCCGGGCGCACGAACGTGCTGCAGCACATCTCGCTGCACGCGCGGCCGGGCGAGACCATCGCGCTGGTCGGCACGACCGGCGCGGGGAAGTCGACGCTGGTGAATCTGCTCACGCGCTTTTACGAGTTCGATCAGGGCGACATCACGATCGACGGCGTTTCGCTGCGCGATTTGCCGCAGGCGCAGCTTGCGCGGGGCCATCGGGCTGGTCACGCAGGAGAGTTTTCTTTTCAACGGGACCGTGCGCGAGAACCTGCGCTTCGCGAAGCCCGACGCGACGGACGAGGAATTGCTCGAGGCCGCCGGGGCGGCCGGGGCGCGGACGTTCATCGAGCATCTGCCCGAGGGTCTCTCCACGCTGGTGGGCGAGCGCGGCGTGAAGCTGAGCGTGGGCGAGAAGCAGCGCGTCTCGATCGCGCGCGTGCTGCTGAAGGATCCGCCCATCCTGATCCTCGACGAGGCCACGGCCAGCGTGGACAACGAGACCGAGCGGCTGATCCAGGCGGCGCTGGATCGGCTGATGTCGCACCGCACCTGCTTTGTCATCGCGCACCGGCTCTCGACCGTGCGCAACGCCGACCAGATTCTCGTCCTCGAGAAGGGCCGCATCGTCGAGCGCGGCCGGCACGCCGAGCTGCTCCTGCGCGGCGGCAAGTACGCGCAATTGTACGCGGCGAGCCAGCAGCGCGAGGAGGAGGAGTTGCGCACGGCGCAGGCCGATTCCGCCTCGGAAGCCGTCGCCGCTTGATCGCTTCCCACCGGCGGGGGCGGGCGATAGTCTGGCACGCGGATGTCATCGGATCTTTCCACCCGCTTTCTGGCGCTGGCCGACTTCGAGCCGGCCGCGCGCGCGTGCCTGCCGCATGCCGTCTATGAATACATCGCCAGCGCGGCGGGCGACGAAGTGACCTGCCGCGAAAACGAGGCGGCGTTTGATCGCATCAAGCTCCGGCCGCGCGTGCTGCGCGACGTCGCCAAGCTCGACACGCGAGTGACCCTCTTCGGCCAAACGCTGGCGCATCCGATTCTGCTCGCGCCGACCGCCTACCAACGGATGTCGCATCCGGAGGGCGAGATCGCCACGTCGCGCGGGGCCGGCGAGGCGGGCGCGGTCTTCATCCTGAGCACCAGCGGCACGGCGAGCATTGAGGAATGCGTGGCGGCGAGCGCCGCGCCCGTCTGGTTTCTTGTTGTACTGGCAGAGCGACCGCGCTTTCAACGAATCACTCGTCGCACGGATCGAGGCCGGCGGCGCCAAGGCGCTCTGCGTGACGGTCGACACGCCGGTCCTGGGCGACCGGCGCCGGCAGCACCGCGCGGAATTCGAGTTGCCATCAGACATGGCGACGCCGCATCTCCACGATCGGAACACCGGTTTGCGCGGCGTCAGCAGTCCGCAGCGCGCCATCCTTACGTGGCGCGATGTGGAATGGCTGCGCTCGCTCACCAAGCTGCCATTCGTGCTGAAGGGCATCCTCGATCCGGACGACGCCGCGCGGGCGATCGACGCCGGGGCCGACGGCATCGTGGTCTCGAATCACGGCGCGCGAAATCTGGACACGCTGCCGTCCACCATCGAGGCGCTGCCGGCCGTCGTGGAGCGCGTGGGCGGACGGGTGCCCGTGCTGATCGACGGCGGCATCCGGCGCGGGACCGATGTCCTCAAGTCGCTCGCGCTCGGCGCAACGGCGGTGCTGATCGGGCGTCCGTACGTCTACGCGCTGGCGGTCGGCGGCGCGGCGGGCGTGGCGCACTGCGTCGATCTTTTGCGTCGCGAACTGGAGATGGGCATGGCCCTGACCGGCCGCACCGGCCTCGCGGAAATCGATCGCTCGTTGATTTGGTGAAGCATCGGGCTTGGCAAAGCGTCGATCCTCGGGCATTCGTCCTGCGGCGCCCCCGCGCTCCCCGTTCATGGCTTCCGGCCAGCTTGCCCTCGTCCTCCACGCGCATTTGCCCTTCGTCCGGCATCCGGAGCACGACGATTTCCTCGAGGAATGCTGGCTCTTCGAGGCGGTGGTCGAGACGTATCTCCCGCTGCTGGAGGTCTTCGACCGGCTGGAGCGCGACGAGATTCCGTTCGCGCTGACGCTGACGCTGACGCCGACGCTTTGCGCGATGCTGGTGGATCCGCTGCTGCAGGCGCGGACCCAACGCCACCTCGACCGCGTGGTGGAGCTGGCCGAGGCCGAGATCGGCCGCACGGCGCTCGAGGAGGATCCGCAGCCCTACGAAACGGCCCTGTTCTATCGCGACCGGCTGCGCTCGCTGCGGGCGCAATATCATGATCGCTGGCACGGCGACCTGGTCGGCGCGTTTCGCGGATTTCAGGATCGCGGCCGGATCGAAATCATCACCTGCGCGGCGACGCACGGGTTTCTGCCGCTGATGGCGAACCACACCGCGGCGGTGCGCGCGCAGATCCGCGTCGCCTGCGCGGACTATGAGCGGCATTTCGGCCGGTGGCCCCGGGGCATCTGGCTGCCGGAGTGCGCGTATTTCACCGGACTCGACCGGGAACTGGCGGCCGCGGAACTGCGCTGGTTTGTGCTCGACGCGCACGGCGTGCTGCTGGCGCGGCCGCGGCCGCGCGCGGCGATGTACGCGCCCGGCTTCACGCCGGCGGGTCCGGCGGTCTTTGGCCGCGATCGCGAGGCCAGCCGGCAGGTCTGGAGCGCCGAGGCCGGCTACCCGGGCGATCCGCGCTACCGCGACTTCTACCGCGACATCGGATTCGATCTCCCGGTCGAACGCCTGACGCCGCTCGTGCCCGAGGGCACGCCGCGCCGGTTCACCGGCCTGAAATATCATCGCGTGACCGGCCGCGACGTGGGGCTGAAGGAAAAGGAGTATTACCGGCGCCGCGATGCGCTGGAGGCGGTGCGCTCGCATGCCGCGCATTTTTTGGAGTCGCGACTGGCGCAGCTCGCGCGCCTGGGCGAGGCACCGGGCCTGGCGCCGATCGTGGTGGTGCCCTTCGACGCCGAATTATTCGGGCATTGGTGGTACGAGGGTCCGGAATTTCTCGAGGAATTTTTTCGCCTGGCGGCGAAGTCCGCGCTCGGGTTGACCACGCCGTCCCGCTATTTGGAGGAGCATCCGACGCAGCAGGTGCTCGATCCGTCGCCCTCGAGCTGGGGTCAGAATGGCTATTGGGAGGTCTGGCTGCAGCCGCGCAACGCCTGGATTTACCGGCATCTGCAGGCGGCGGCCCGGCGGATGACCGAGCTGGCCCGGCAGTACCAGGGCCTGAACGGCCAGGCGCCGCTGATCGATCGCGCGCTGCGCCAGATGGCGCGCGAGTTGTTGCTGGCCCAGGCGAGCGACTGGGCCTTCCTGCTCAAGACCGGCACCGCCTCCGAGTACTCGAATCGGCGGACGCGCACGCATCTCGCCCGCTTTCACCGCCTGGCCGAGGCGGCCGCGCGCGGGGAGATCCAGGTGAACGAACTGGAGCGCAGCGAGTCGCGTGATAATCTTTTCCCCGAGCTCGACTGGCGCGTGTTCGCCGAAACGTGAATGCTTCCGCCCGTGAGGTCCCACGCTTGAAGAATCGACTCAACATGCCGCTACCGCGCTGGGGCGCGCTCGCCGTGGTCGCGGCGTTGGGCTGCTCGACGGCGCTGCGCGCGCAGGACGAGGCCGTCCCGAAGGGAGCCGCGGACGAGATCACATTTCAGTTCCTGCCGCCGATGATCGAGGAGGCGCGTTATTCGATCGGTGTCTTCGACGCGAAGGGAAAACTGGTCCGGCGCCTGCACGAGGGTGCGCTGGAATCGTCGTTTCCCGCGGCGCTGAACGGGCTCATCGTCCGCTGGAACGCGAAGGACGATGCCGGCAAGCGCCTGCCGAACGGCCACTACCAGCTTCGTGGCTATGCGGTGGGGCCGATGAAGATCACCGGCGTGGCCACGATGGGAAACGACTGGCTGGCCGACGATGCCACGCTGCGCGTGACAAAGATCGAGGGGATTTCCGCCCTGCCGCCCAATGGCTTTTCCGCGTCGATGCGCTCGTCCGACGGGCGGACGGAAACGATTGTATTTCAGGACGGCGCGCTCCAGCCGCGCGGCACGGGTACTTCCGCGCCCGCCGCGGCCGCTTCTCAGACGCACGGCTGGAAGGTGGGTGACGGCCGGCTCTACCAGGAGTCAGCCGATGGGAAAATCCTGCGCGAATGCGCGGCCCGCGGCGGGCGAACCGGCGCCGGTGGCCGTGGCGCCACTGGATGCGGGCCGCATTTTTCTGCTGGAGCGATCCCCCGGCGGAAACTGGGAGCGCGTGCGGGGAATCGAGGTGACGGGCGACAGCGCTTCCGAGTGGCGGACGTTCTTCGAGCGCAACATTCGGGTGCCCGAGAAATTTGAAGCGGCCGACGCGGGGCCGACGCTGCGCGTCGAGCTGGTCAGGAATCCACTGGGTCCAAAACGCAGCGGACAGCCGACCCTGACCTTGCAGGCGATGTTGGACGCGAAGGGGTCGTATCTGGGCACGACCGACGGGTTGCGCCTGCGCCAGGTCAGTCAGGTGAAGGGGCTCAAGGCGGTCGCGATGGCGAAGGGAAGCGGGAAGGGGAGTGTGCGATTTTTCCAGCGCGACGCGGCGGCCAGCGAGGAATTCCTGATCGAGGGAATCGATCGCATCATGGCGTTCGAAGTCGGCGGCTGCGAAATCAACGAGCGCGGCGAAGTGCTGCCCGAGGGCGAACCGCCGGATCCGAAATGAGGATCGAGCGCGAATGCGTCGTCGGTGTTTTTGGAACTAAATTTTTAGATTCTGTAAATTTGTAAATTGGAAGAGAGGGGACAGAAGATCCCATCTTCCCAATTTATGAATCTACAAAATTTACAAATCTAGTAAGAAACACATCCGCTTCCACAACGACCTGGACTATCCCCCGGCGCTGCCTTCGCCGCCGGGCTTGGTCATCTCGACCGGATCGAGCGCCTTGGCCAGTTCATCGGGCGGGAGGACCTTCTGCTCGATGCAAATCTCGCGCACGGTGCGGCCGGTCTTGGCGCTTTCCTTGGCGATTTCCGCGGCGCGATCGTAGCCGATGATCGGCGCGAGGCTGGTGACCATCGCCATGCTGTACTCCACCAGTTCGTTGCAGCGCGCCTTGTTCGCCGTGATGCCGTCGATGCATTTGTCCTTAAACGCCTGCACGGCGGCGGCGAGGATGAGCGTGTTCTCGAGGAAAGTGTGCGCCATCACCGGCATGGAGACGTTCAATTCGAAATTGCTGCCGGTCGCGGCCGCCCACGCGATGGTGGCTTCTCCGCCCACCACGGTCGCGCACGCCATGAGCAGCGCCTCGGCCATGACCGGATTCACCTTGCCCGGCATGATGGAGCTGCCGGGCTGCGTGGACGGGAGGTTGATCTCGCCGATGCCGCAGCGCGGGCCGCTCCCGAGCCAGCGGATGTCCATGGAGATCTTGAAGAGGCCGACCGCGATCGTCTTGAGCAAGCCGCTGGCCTCGACAAATCCGTCCTTCGCGCTCTGCGCCTCGAAGTGATCCTTGGCCTCGACGAACGAGAGGCTCGTGCGGCGGCTGATTTCCGCAATCGCGATGCCCGCAAAATCCGGATGGCAATTCAGGCCCGTGCCCACGGCGGTGCCGCCGAGCGGGAGTTCACGCAGCGCCTCGATGGCCTTGTCGACGCGCCGCACGGCGAGCTCGACCTGGCGCGCGTAGCCGGCGAATTCCTGGCCGAGCCGGACCGGCGTGGCGTCCATCAAATGCGTGCGCCCGATCTTGATCACGTCCCAGAATTCCTTCGCCTTGGCCTCGAGTCCGCCCTGCAGGCTGACCAGCGCGGGCCAGAGATCGTTCTTCAGCACCTCGGCCGCCGAAATGTGCATGGCGGTCGGGATGGTGTCGTTCGACGACTGGCTCATGTTGACGTGATCGTTCGGATGCACCGGCGTCTTCGAGCCGATGGGCGTGCCGACGATCTGCGAGATGCGATTCGCGATGACCTCGTTCGCGTTCATGTTCGTCGAGGTCCCGCTGCCGGTCTGGTAGATGTCGATCGGGAAATGCTCGTCGAGCTTGCCCGCGACCATTTCCTCGGCGGCCGTCGGCGATGTGCTCGGCGACGTCCTTCGGCAGCTTGCCGAGCTTCAGGTTGGCGTGCGCGGCGGCCGCCTTGACGAGGCCGAGGGCGCGGATGAACGGCCGCATGAACGCCGTGTCGCTGATCGGAAAATTCAGCACGGCGCGCTGGGTGGAGGCGCCGTAGAGGGCGTGCGAGGGGACGGGCATTTCGCCCATCGAATCTTTTTCGATGCGGGTGCTCATGGGAAAGGGGAGGGACCGGGGATGGTTCCCTGCGAAACTCGCTGATTCGCCGTGCGGCGGCAAATCCAAACACACCCGCGCGCCTTGGAGGCTCCTAACGGGGCTGCAGGCCGTGGTGGCCGTTCTTGCCGTTCGCGGCGACCCCGGCGAGGTCCTTCTGCTCCTTGAAAAAGCTGATGATGAAATAGGGCGGGAAATTCAGCAGGCAGTACTCGCTCTCGGCGCGCTGGAAGAGCGGCAGCGCGTGCCGGCGCAGTTCATCCGTCACCTGGTAAATCACGAACAATCCGCCCGGGGCCAGCGCGTCGTAAACCCCGCGCAGCAGGTGGCGCTTCTTGCCGATTTCCAACAGGCTGAACGGAATGCCCGAAAGGATGTAGTCGCAGCGCTCGATGCCCCGGCGCGAGAGCTCCTGGGTCAGCGTGGCGGCGTCCTTGTGGATGACGTGCACGCGCCGGTCGGCCGCAAACTGCCGCTCCAGCAGCCGGGCCAGCTCGGGGTCGAGCTCGAAGAGGAAAAACTGCGAGTCCGCGGTCGCGCGCTTGAGCAATTCGCGGGTGTGGCAGCCCTCGCCCGGGGCCGAACTCGACGAAGACCCGCGGCTGCGAGAAATCGAAGCGATCCGCGACCTTTTTGGTCACCGCCTTTGAGCTCGGCACCAAGGACGCGACCTGTGTTGGCCGCGCGATAAATCTCTTCAAAAATGCCAGCGCGCTCATTAGGGGTTTTGTAGGGCGGGAGTCTGGCAGAATGACCCGTCTTGTCCAGTGATCATCGTGTCCACATCTCGCCGGGCGCCTGGGCAAATTCCGGCTCGATGGGCCCGGGCGCAAGCGCGCTAAAGGGCCTCGCGTCGCCACAGCGCGCGAAATGCGGGCCCGAGGCGGGCGATCACGTCGCTCGGGAGCAGCGAGGTCTCCGCTTCGCCTTCCGCGATGGCCAGCTCCGCGGCGCGTCCGCACAGCCACGCCCCCAGCCGCGCGGCGTCGTAGGGCGCGAGCCGCTGGCCGAGCAAGGCCGCGGTGACGCCGGTCAGCACATCGCCCATCCCGCCCGTGGCCATGCCCGGCGTGCCGGTGGGATTGTAGGAAAGCGGCTGGTCGTGCTGCGCGACCACCGTGCGCGCGCCCTTGAGCAGCAGCGTGGTGCGCGGGTGATCCTTGGCGAAGGCGCGGGCGACCTCGGCCCGCGAGCGTCCGGCGCAGGGGAAGAGGCGTTCCATTTCGCCCGGATGCGGCGTGAGCAGCCGCGGGCCCGCGGCGTGATCGAGCAGCGACGACGGATCCTCGTGCGCCGCGAGGAGATTCAAGGCGTCGGCATCCACCACCGCCGGCCCGCCGAAGCGGGCGATCAATTCACAAACTTCTTCCGGCTCGGCGCGGCCCAGGCCCGGCCCGAGCGCGAGCACATCGAGATTCGCGCCCAGCACGTCGGTCGGTCGATCGATCGGCGTCACCATCGCCTCCGGCGGCGCGCTGGCGGCGACGATGGGGTAAATCGCGCGCCGGACGAAAACGGTCACCAGTCCCGCGCCGCCGCGCAGCGCGCCGAGCGCGGCGAGCACCGCGGCGCCGGTGAAGCCCTCGCTGCCGGCAAAAATGCCGACGCGTCCAAAGAGCCCCTTGTGCGAATCGATCGCGCGCGGCGGCAGCACCGGGGCCAGCGCGCAGGCATCGGCGATGCCGTCACGTCCGTCCGCGGCGAGTCCGCGCTGCGCCGCGATTCGCTCGAATTCCGGCAGGCGGATGATGGCGAGACGGCCGACGAAATTGGTGGCGTGATCGGCCACCATGCCGCGCTTCGCGAAGCCCACGGTGAGCGTCACGTCGGCCCGCACCGCGTCGGCATCGGCGTCGCCCGTGTCGACATCCAGGCCGCTGGGGACATCGACCGCGATCACGCGCAGGGCCTCGCGGGCCAGGCGCAGCGCGTTGATTTCGCGGCAGGCCGCGCGCTCGGCCGGACGCAACGCGCCGGTGGCGTTGAGGCCGAGCAATCCGTCGATGAGAAGATCAAAAACTTCGAGGCCGTCCGCCTCCGCCCCGCCGGCGGATTCCCGCCGCACCTCGGCGGGCACGCGGCCGAGCATTTTGGCGGTGAGCGGCGCCAGCTCCGACGTCGCGTGCGCGAGCCGCACGACGACGTGCGCGCCGGCGCTTTGCAGCGCGCGCGCGACGACGAGTGCGTCGCCGCCGTTGTGGCCGCGTCCCACGTAGACCACCGCGCTTGGGCGCCGCGTCCCGCGCCAGTCCTGCCAGAGCGACCGCGCCATGGCCTGGCCCACTGCTTCCATGAGCGTTTCCGCATCGGGGCCCGCGGCGAAGATCGCCTCCTCCAGCGCCGTCATTTCCGCGCGTGAAACCAGCATGGCGCGAGCGTCGGCTCTTCGACGGATTCACACAAGCGCGATGTGATCCGCGCTGCCGCGGGCGACGCCTATTGCTGATTTGGAAGACGTCGATGCGTCCGACGCCCGTGGTGGCGTTCTTTCCTTGGAGCAGGCAGGTGTATTTGCCGGCGGGCAGCGTCATGAGAATGGCGCTTTCCTTGCCGAAAGTGGGCGCCAGGCCGGTGGCGGAGATCTGCGCGGGCGTCCCTGGCCGGCGAGCTGCGTCTGCCAGTTGTCGTTCTTGGCGATGATGGCGCCGGCCTCGTTGTGCAGCTCGAGCGTGGGATCGGCCAGCGCTCCGGGAAGATTGATCGGCGGCGCGCCCAGGCTCGGCCCGATGCCGCGGATCAGAATCTGCGAATCGTCACCGGTGACGATGAACCCGGCAATGGTCACATCGTTGCCGGTGCCGACCGCGGCACGCGTGCTGATGTTGCTGAGCGTCGACGGCGAAAGCGGATCGATATCATAAACCTCGATCAGCGCGTTGCCGGTGGTGCCGCCCACGCCGATGACCTGCGCGGTGTATGCGCCGGGCGCGAGGGTTTGCACGAGCGCGGACTCGTTGGGGTTGGAGGGGGTCAGGTTGTTGGTCGCCAGCGTCTGCTTGTCCGCGGCAGAGAGCGTGCCCCAGTCGTCATTGCTGGCAATTTGCGAACTCGAGTTGAAGAGCACGAGTGACGGGTTGGCCAGAACACCGGGAACGTTGAACGGCGGGACGCCGAGCGATGGTCCCAGCGCGCGCAGGACGACTTTCTTGGGGGTCGGACCGGTGATGACGAAGCCACCGATCATGATGTTGCCAGCGGTGCCGACATTTCCCCGCGTGCTGATGTTCGTGCTCTGCGGGGCCGTGACGAAATTGATAATATACGGGTCGTCCGGAATTCGTGAAATTCGTGGCGATAGTGTCGCGCGCGAAGACGAGCGAGGATTGGCCGAGGGCAGCGGAAGCGCTGACCGTCGCAAATCCCGGCGTAGGCGTTCCCACCATCTGGTCACTCACCGAATGGCTGATGTAAACCATCACGTACTGCCCGGGTTGAATGTAGTAATTCGTCACATTGAACGGGATGACGGGTGCGGACACGCCACCGACGTACGAACCCGCCGGGAGGAAGAGCGGGCCGTTGTAGACGGTCACCGCGTTGACCATGTTCGTGGCAAAGGAGGCGGCGGGAGTCGGATCAAATTGTCCGCCGGAAAGCTTGAGCGCCTGGCTGGCCTCGCCAATCTTGATGACGTATGACGCAAACGTCGTGTCGTTGACCGGGCCAAGGACGTCATGGTGGTAAAGGGCAGGCGCACCTGGATGCCCGTGACGAGGATCGGCAGCGACTGCTGCGGGAAGAGATCGCGCCCGATGTATTGCTGGATCTGGCGCGCCCCGTCCACTTTCAGAATCGTGTCGTAGGGGAACGCCGAGCGGGTAGAAAGTGTCCGGGGCGGTGATGTCCGCCCGCGTGGCGGAACCGGTGACAAGCGCGAGCAGCGCGGCAAAAACAAAAAACGGTCTCATTACAAAAGGGGACTCCGCTTGTCTCCGGATAGCAGGTGGACGGCGTGGATGCAACGCGAATGCTCCGGCTGGGGCCGCGCAGACGCTGCTGATCCCGGGCTGATTCACTGAAGATTGAAGACATCGATCCGCCCGATGCCGGTCCCGCCACCCAGGCCGCGGAGGATGCACGTGTAGGCTCCCGGGGGCAGGGTCATCAGGATGGCGCTTTCGGTGCCCGCGGTGGGCGCCAGTCCGGTGGCGGCGATGGCCGCCGCGTTGGGAGCCGACCCCCAGTCGTCATTGCTCGCGATGATGGCCCCGGCGGCATTGTGCAATTCGAGCGTGGGATCCACCAGGGCTCCCGGAAGATTGATCGGTGGCTGTCCCAGGCTTCCGCCGATGCCGCGCACCAGGATGGTGGCGGGGTTGCCCTCCACGATGAAGCCCGCGATGACCACATTGTTGCCGGTCTCGACCTTGGCGCGCGTGCTGATGTTTGATGGCGGTGGTCACGGAACCCGCGTCGACATCGTACACCTCGAGCAGCGCGTTCCCCTGGGTGTTGTTCACGCCAGTGACCTGCGCGGTGTAGCCGCCGGGCGCAAGCGTTCGGACGATGGCGGACTCGCGCGGATCGCCCGGCGCCAGCGAGGCGTCCTGGATCGCCTGGATGTCGGCCGCCGAATTCGTCTGCCAATCGTCGTTGCTCGCGATCGGGCCATTCGCGTCAAACAGCGCGAACTGCGGATTGACCAGCACATTGGGCACGTTGAACGGCGGGAGTCCGAGCGACGGTCCGATCGCTCGGATGATGACTTTCTTTGGCGAGGTGCCCTCGATGATGAAGCCGCCGATCAGGATGGCGGCGCCGGTCTCGACCGTGGCGCGTGTGCTCAGGTTCACCAGGCGCGGGTCGGTGACGAAGTTGAACTGGTAGGGAGGCGCGACGTCGCCGTTGCCGCTGCCCCAGCCGGTGGCCGTGTCGTCGCGATTGAAGACCGCCGAGGTGGCGGTGGGATCGGAAGTTTGATCGACGGTCGCAAAGGACGCTTGGGCGGTCATCGGCTGATCGCTAATCGAATGGCTGATGTAGATGACCAGGTTGTCGCCCGGATGAATCGTGTAATTCGCGGTGTTGAACTGGATGACCGGATTGGAGACGCCGGGGTTGTAGGCGTTCGTCGGGAGCGTCAGGCTGCCGTTGTAGACCGTGACCGCGTTCACCATGTTGGCCGCGTATGGCACCGCCGGACTGAAGACGCCGTTGGCCGCGGTCAATGCCGCGCTCGCCGTGCCGATCTGGATGATGTAGGACGAAAAGGTGAGATCAGCGGGAGGCCACGCTGTCGTCGGAGAGACCAGCGAAACCTGCAGGCCAGTGATCACGGTCGGCTTGGTGACCGCTCCAAACTGGCTGGCGGCGATGTATTCCTGATACTGGCGGGCGCCGTCGGCCCGGAAGATGGTGCCCAACGAACCCGACATGGGCACGGTGTTGGGGGCCAATACATCGGCCCGGACAGGGAGCGCGGCGGCCAGGGAGGCCAGGACGGCAATGAAACGGACGGGTCTCATCGGGGAGAGGTACAAGTGGTTCCGTAGTAGCAGGCGCCGGACCCAGGCGCAATCCGAATGCGGATTTGCCACCGCCTAACCCCCCTCGCGCCGGGTCTCAATCAGCGCCCGGGCGATGGCCTCGGCGACCTTTTGGCGGTACCCCTTCTGGAGCGCGGCGTTGCCCTCGTAGTAATTCGTCAGGAAGCCGCATTCGCACAGCACCGCGGGGATGCGGGTGTTGCGAATGACGTAGAATCCGCGCCGGCGGACGCCGCGATCCTCGGTGGAGATGGACGAAAGCAGATTGCGGTGAATGCGCGCGGCCAGCGGGTAGCCCGCCCCGTGGTAATAATAGGTCTCGAAGCCGCGCGCATCGAGATTGCGCGACGAGTTGTAGTGCACGCTGACGAACACCGCGTTCTCGTACCCGTTGGCCATGGCGACGCGGCCGGGCAGCGAGACGAATTGATCATCCGGCCGCGTCATGACGGTGCGGAAGCCCGAGCGCCGCAAGAGCGCCTCCAATCGCATTGCGGTATCCAGCGCAATCTCCTTTTCCGCGATCACCTGCCCGTCGATGCCGCCGCGATCGTGACCGCCGTGGCCGGCGTCGATGACCACCGTCTGGAATCCCCGCCGGATGTCCGGCACGGTGAAGGTGGGCTCGGCATAGCCGCGCGAGCGGCCGCCCTTCTTGCTGCGACCGCCCTTCGAGCCCTTTTTCTTCGACGAGGATTTCTTGCCCGATTGCGACGACTTGTTCTTCTTCGTCGCCGCGGGCAATTCCGGCGGGACAGCCAGTGAAACCGCGACCAACGCGCCCAGCGCGGTCAACCAGCAATGACGGCGTATCCGGGCAAAAAAGTTTGGCATGTAAACAACGGGCGGCGCGTGGTGGGCGCGACGATCAGCTGGCCGACGGCTTGGAGTCGTCCTCACTCGCACGGGGCAAACGCCCCTGCGATTTGGCGGCCTCTTCCCGCTCCTTGGCCGCCAGGATCTTCGCGGCGGCCGGGCGCAGCGGCACGTTCGGCTTTCCCTTTTCCCGACCGCGCGCCATCGCGATGAGACCGTCGCGGTGCTTGTAGCCGTCCGGCTCGCGCTCGCGCTGCATGGCCTGGATCAGAAAAAAGATCACCAGCAGCGAGCCTCCAATGGCAACAAAGAGTTCGAACGCGGACATCCTGCGGGTGAATTACGCAAGGAACGCCCAAAACTCAACCCGCGAAAAGGGCCGGCCGTAAGTCCCTGCCGTCAGGGATGCAACGCCACGCTGGAACCGACCCACGTCTTGTTCTTGTTGAAGTCCACCCCCATCATCTTGCCCTGGCTCATCCGCACCAGGTTGTTCACCAGCCGCGGCTCGCCGCCTTCCGGCCAGACAAACATCATGCGGATTTCCGCCTTCGAACGCGCGCCGTCCACGGTGGGGACGAAGGCCGCGTACTCGACCTTCCGCTGCAGGATGGACTCGTGCGGGCGGGCGAGCGCGGCCAGTTTTTCGCGCGTCGGTTCCATGTCCACCCCGAGCCCGGCGAAGGAATAGAGCGGCTTCAGCACGTAGTCTTCAATCCGCTCGCCGGCCGGGAATTCGTCCGCGAAATAGGCGGGCGACGAATGGGCGCTGCGCAGGAAGGGCAGCGAGTGCTTGCTGATCCGGAAATACCAGTTCGGGTGGCCCACCCAGGTGACATCGAGATCGTCCGTGAAGCGAAATCCGAAATCGAGCGGCTTGCGCTGCAGCTCGTCGAAGATGACGCGATTGTAGATCCGCTCGATGCGCGTCTCGCGGCCGTCGCGTTCGTAGAAAAGCTGGCGGCCGCGCTTGCGGATGGCGGTGAGGCAGATCGGCCGCACGCCCAGCGCCGTCTCGGTGCAGGCAAAGTCGATGCGCGTCTTTTGCTCGTCGGGCTGGATTTCCAGCAGCACGACATTTTCCGGCGCCGCCTCGCCCACGATGGTGCGGCGAAGCAGCTCGAAATAGCCGCGCTCATCGAGTCCGCCAAAGAACGGGAGGAGTTCCGCGGGCAGATCGAAATTCTTCCGCATGATGCTCGTGAGGAACGCCTGGAACCCGTAAAGGCTGGGAAAGCCCTGCAGTTCGATCAGCCGCGGGGTGAGGCGGCCGTTTCCGTCGTCGCAAATCGCGAAATCGACCTGGATGAATGTCGCGTGGGGCGTCTCGTTCGGCACGGCCAGGCCCGCCGGAATGGCATCCGCGGCGTGGCGCGCGAATTCCGGCGTGCGCAATTGGGCGACGATGCCGTTGGCCGCGCCGGCGATTTCCGCCGTGAATTCCGGCGACAGGAAAATGGGCGATTCCGAGACGCGGAAGTCGGTCGGCCACCGGTGCAGCGTGTTCGCGTCATGGACGAGCGCCGCGTACTTCGCGTCGGTGAACTGCGCATTGAAGCGCGCTCGGAGCTCGGGAACCATGCGCGCCAAGCTGAATCAGTGTAGCAGTCGTTGGCGAACCAAACTCACCACGTCCAGCCCCGAAGCGAGACTGGCGCAAAGCAGGCGGCGTCGCCTTGGCAGAATCTCGAATCCCTTCGCTGTCCTTCGAGTTTCGAGCTTCGAATTTCGAGTTTCCAAGGCAGCGCGCCTCAGATCAGAAACTTCCCGCTCTCCATCACCTTCTCGTCGTCGAACCAGATGTCGAAGTCCCGGCCCACGCAGTCGATGTGAGTCTTGGAAATCCAGCTCTGGCCCGTGTGCTCCGCGTACGGATGCCCGAAGGCGATGTGAATGCCGGGAATTTTCTCGTCCTGCAGGATGTGGCCGATCACGCCGCGGCAGGCGGTGTTCGTGCCGACCGCGAATTCGCCCACCCGATTGCTGTTTTCGTCGGTGCTGGTGTACTCGGCGAACTCGCGCAGCAGCTCGTCGTTCTTGCAGTGCATCGCCTTGATGCGGTTGTTTTCGATTTCGATCGTCAGCGGCGTGTCCTTCAAATCGCCGTATTTCTGGCAGAGGTAATCGCCCACCACGCCGTCGACCACGAAGGTGCCGTTGGTGTTGAAGGGCGAGGTGAAAATCTCGCCGCCCGGCAGGTTGCCCCATTTTTCCGTCGAAATGATGCCGCTGGTCTTGATCCAGCGCAGGTAGGGCGAGAACTCGCCGACCAGGTGCGTGCCGTGCGCGGTCTTGCAGGTGATGCGCCCGGCCTTGCGCGCCTTTTCCACCAGTCGCTGGCTGAGGTCGTCGACCGCCGGGAAATCCGCGCGCATGCCTTCGCGCATGATCTGCTTGTTGATGTTGACCATGTGGCCATGGCGAATCTTCTGCTTGTTCACCACGGCGGTCATCTCGATGCGCGAGCCGAGTTCGCCGGTCTGCGTGAGCGCGCAGAAAACGCTGACCTGGGAACGCGCGAGATCGTCGAGGACAACCTGCGGCATGTGTTCCAGCGGCCGCTTGGCGTGGCGCTCAAGGACGAAAACCGAATACTCCGCGCCGACGGCCTCGACCTCCTGCTGGATGGCAGCGGCGATCTCGCGCGACGCCTCGTCGGTGATGATCGTCATGCGCTCATTCGGCTGCAGGCGGAGGCAGACCTGAATCGCATTCCGGGCGCCGGGAAGGAGCTCGGGATCGACGGGTTGGGTGTAAATTCGGTCAGGCATTTCTGGCAAACGCCGATGTTGGCGCGGGTCGGAAGGTGACGCAACCGTAACGCGACTTTTTTCGGCCCGAAAACGCACAAAATTTTTCGCAGTCGGGCCGCGGTTGGCTTAAGTGCGACCTCCCATGGAAGCCACGGCCGCCATTTCGCCCCGTCTCCGCCCCGGCTGGACCGCCGAGGCGCGGGGGACCCTGCGCCTGGCCGTCCCGATGATCACGGGTCAGCTCGCGCACATGGCGATGAATTTCTGCGATTCCCTGATGGTGGGATACTACCTTGGGGTGGTGCCGCTGGCGGCGAGCGCGCTGGCCATCAACATCCAGGCGCCGTCCTTCGTGGCGAGCATCGGCCTGATGTCCGCCGTGGGGGTGCGCGCGGCCCAGTCGCTGGGGGCGGGCCGGCGCGACACCGCGGGCGAAATCCTGCGACACGGCATGATCATGGGCCTGGTGGCGGGAGTGTTGATCGCGACGATGCTTTGGTTTGCCGAGCCGTTTTTCCACCGGATGGGACAGGATCCCGAGGTGGTCCGTCAGGCGATTCCGTTCCTGCGGCTGTTTGCGTGGTCGATTGTCCCCACGCTCGTGTTTCAGGCGCTCAAGCAATATTGCGAGGCGCACAACCTCGCCCGGGCGCCCATGTGGTGCGCGCTGGCGGCCGTGTCACTGAATCTGGTTTTGAATTACGCGCTGATCTTCGGTCATCTCGGCGCGCCGGCGCTGGGCCTGCCGGGCTCGGGCCTCGCCACGCTGATTTCGCGCTGTGCGCTTTTCGTGATGCTGGCGGCGTGGGCCTGGCATTCGCCCGCTTTGCGCGACGAGATTCGCGCCATTGACTGGCTGCGGCCGCTGCGCTGGCTGCAATTTCGCGCGCTGCTGGACCTCGGCATTCCCGGATCGATTCAATTGTTGATGGAGGTGGTGGCGTTTGCCGGCGCTGCTTTCATGATGGGACGTCTCGGGGCCCCCGCGCTGGCCGCGCACCAGATCGCGATGACCTATGCTTCGAGTATGTTCATGGTGCCGCTTGGGCTGGCCTTTGCCACCAGCCTGAAGCTGGGCCAGGCCTTCGGGGCAGGCGAGCGCGAGCGGCTGCGCCGGATCGGCTTCAGCGGATTCGGCATGGCAGCGGGGGTCATGTGCATTGGCGCCGTTTTGTTCAGCTTGTTCGGTCGCTGGCTGGCCGGCTGGTTCACGACCGATCCGGAAGTCATCATGATCGCCGCCGCGCTGCTCGCCGTGGCCGGCGTCTTTCAGATCGTCGACGGCATCCAGGTCGTCGGCATGTCGGCGCTACGCGGACTGAGTGATGTGCGCGTGCCGACGCTGATCGCGTTCTGCGCGTATTGGGTGGTGGCGCTGCCGCTCTGCTACTGGCTTGGTTTCCACACCGCCTCGGGCCGGTCGGAATCTGGTGGGGCCTGGCCGCCGGCCTGGGCTGCGCCGCGGCGCTGCTGGTCTGGCGCGTGGCCCGGAAAACCCGCGTGCGCTGACAGGTCAGGCCCGCGTTGGTCTCGGCGACGATGTAATCGACCACGCTTTTCAAATCGTTGGTCCTTTCCCAGACTGCGACCTGCCGATCGGCTCCCGTGCCTTCGTTGAGAATGCTCTCGATGTGGGAAATCTCCCGGGCGGTGCCGAATTCATCGACCTCTTTCTCGATGAATTCGATCAGTTCGTGGATCAGGCTGCGCGTCTCGACCTCGCATTGCTTGCCGAAATCAATCAGCTTTCCGGCGATGCCGTAGCGCGACGCGCGCCAGCGGTTCTCGTCGATCAAGCGCCGGCGATAGACCCGGAAGGTCATGTTCTGCCGCATCAGCTTGTGCAGCCGTGCCACCACCGCCTGGATGACGGCGGCCAGCGCGATAGTGTCATCGACTCGCATCTGTGCGTCGCACATGCGGAACTCGAGCGTATCAAAAAACGGATGCAGCCGGATGTCCCACCAGATCTTCTTCGCGTTGTCGATGCAGTTGGTCCGCACCAGCAACTTTAGATAGTCCTCGTATTCTGAAAGACTCTCGAATGCGTCCGGAATGCCGGTGCGCGGGAAGCGCTCGAAGATTTTCACGCGGTAGCTCTTGAAACCCGTGTTTTGGCCGATCCAGAATGGTGAGTTGGTCGAGAGCGCAAAGATGTGCGGCAGGAAATAGCGCGCCATGTTCATCACTTGGATGGCCACCTCCCGGTCGGGGATGCCGACGTGCACGTGGAGGCCGAAGATCAGGTTTGCCCGCGCGACCTGCTGCATGTCCTTCACGAGGCCCGCGTAGCGCTCGCCGGCGGTGATGTCCTGATCCATCCAGTGCGAAAACGGATGCGTTCCGGCCGAGGCGATGCAGAGGCCGGCCTTGTTGGCGAGCCCGGCCAGATCCCGGCGCAGTTGCTTCACGGCGGTGCGCGCCTCGGTCGCGTCGGCGCAGATGTCGGTGCCCACCTCCACCACCGACTGGTGCATCTCGGGCTTGACCCGCTCCTTCAGGATGAGCTTCCCGTCCTCGAGAATCTGCTGGATGTGCGAGCGGAGTTCGCGCGTCTGCGGATCGACGATCTGGAATTCCTCCTCGATGCCGAGGGTGAAGAGATTTCCAACGCTCATGTCAACGGCGGGCGCGCGGCTAGCGGGCGGATTTGGCTTCCTTGGCGCCGCTGGCCGCCTGGATGAACTTGCCCCACGTCAAATTGCCCGGTCCCGGCTGGTGCGCCTTGGCCTTGCGAATGGCCATGGTGGCGGCGGCTTCCACCACCCACTCGAAATTTTCCGGGCCGACCGAGGTCGCCTCGGCGTCGGGCGCCGGATTGCAGAAGTCGATCGCGATGGGCACGCCGTCGCGCACCGCGAACTCGACCGTGTTGAAGTCGTAGCCGAGCCAGTGATTGAGCGTGAGGCAGTCGCGCTCGATGCGCGCGAGCAGTTCCTTCGACGGGTTGAAGTTCGCCTGGTAGCGCAGGTGGTGCGGATTGCGCGGCTCGTATTGCATGATGCGGACATGGCGCTGGTCGATGCAGTAGCAGCGGAAGTACTGATCGAAGATGACCTCCTCCTGCAGCATCATGACGAGCTGGCCGGTCTCGGCGTACGCGCGGTAGAACGCGTCCGGGTCGGTGAGCTTGTAGACGTTTTTCCACCCGCCGCCGGCGAAGGGCTTGAAATAGGCGGGAAAGCCGACGTAGCGGAAGATGCCCTCCCAATCGAGCGGGTAGGCGAGGTTGCGGAAGGAGTTGCCGCTCGTGTCGGTGGGATGATCGTGCGAGGGCAGCAGCACGGTGCGCGGCACGGCGACGCCGATCTTGGTGGCGAGCGCGTTGTTGAAGAATTTCTCGTCGGCGCTCCACCAGAACGGATTGTTGATCACGGCCGTGCCGCAGAGCGCCGCGTTCTTGAGGAAGCCGCGATAAAACGGCACGTCCTGCGAGATGCGATCGATGATGACGTCATAGCCGCAGGGCTCGCCCTGCATGACCTTGTCGATGTTGACGAATTCCGCGCGGATTTCGCCGCCGCCCTTGGCGTTGACGCGCTCGACGAACGCGGGTGGAAAGGTGTTTTCCTGACCGAAAAGGATGCCGACTTTTTTCATCGTTTTTGAAGTTGGGGTTTGGCTAACGGGCGCCGGGCGGAGTTGGGGCTAGAAACTCGAAATTCGAAATTCGAAACTCGAAGAAAGTTTAACATTTTGAAGCACAGAAAAGGGAAGTGAACAGGCTCGATTCCACGTGATGGCCGGTCGAAAAGTGAACCAGGCGGTTTTGAGTTTCGGGTTTTGAGTTTACTTCGAGTTTCGAATTTCGATCTTCGAGTTTCCTTTCGCTGCTTCAAAGCAGCGAAAGGTAATACGGCAGGCTCTCGCGCCAGTAGTTCCAGTCGTGGCCGCTCCAGCGGCGATCGTCGAGCATGTGCCGGATGCCCTTCGAGTTCAGGATGCCGGAGAGGCGGTAGTTCTCGTCGCGGCAACTGTCCCATTCGCCCGTGCCGAGAATGATGCCCATGTGGCCGTACTTCCATGGGTCGGTGCAGTTTGCGAGATAGTCCGGCGGGGTTGTTGAAGTAGCAGTTGTCGTCGTAGTAGCCGTCGAGGAACTGCTTCACGTCGAAGGCCGCGCACAGGCTGATGATGTGGCTGACCCACTCGGGGTGGCGGAAGCCGACATTGACGGCGTGGTAGCCGCCGAAGCTGGCGCCGCTCACCGCCACGCGATGGCAGCCGCACTCGCGCCGCGCGAAGTCGAAGACGTCGTGCACGATGACGTTTTCATAGGCGTTGTGCGTGCGCACCCGATCGGCCGGGTGGATGCCCTTGTTGTACCAGCTCTCGGCGTCGATGGCGTCGGGGCAGTAAATCGTGATGCGGCCGGTGTCGACGAACCAGGAAATGGAGTCGGTCAGCCCGAAATCCTTGTTCTGGGTGTGCCGGCCGTAGCGAGGTGGGGAAAAGGATGAGCGGCAGGCCGCGGCCCTCACCGAAGACGAGCATCTCGAAATCGCGGCTGAGGTGGGGCGTCCACCAGCGGATGTAGCGTTCTTTCATGAGGTCGGCGGCGGTGGCGCGGGATGCGGATTATGAGGGAAAAAGCGGGCCGTACAAGTACGGATGATTTGCAATCCGGTTCGGGCTGGAGACTTATTGCGCCGCATGGGCGACGAACACACCCTCACCGGCGATGTCCGCAGGCACGCGGATTTTCCGTCGGCCGCGCTGGGCAATCGCCGCGACGTGCTGGTTTACCTGCCGCCCGGCTACCGGCGCTCGCGGCTGCGCTACCCGGTTTTTTACATGCACGACGGCCAGAACATTTTCGATCGAGCGACGGCCTACGGCGGGGTGGAGTGGGGAGTGGATGAGACGGCGGAGCGCCTGATTCGGGCCGGCGAGATGCAGGCGGTCATCATCGTGGGAATCGCCAACGCCGGCGCGGCCCGCATCGATGAATACGCGCCGACGCCGGGCCTGTACGAGGTGGGCGGGGGCGGCAAGCAGCGCAGCCTCGGGCTGGCGCGGAAGTACGGAAAATTCCTCACCCAGGAATTGAAGCCGTTCATCGACTCGCATTACCGGACGAAGCCGGAGGCGGAATTCACCGGCACGGGCGGATCGTCCATGGGCGGCCTGGTCTCCATCTGCCTCGGCCTGTCCTTTCCCAAGGTCTTCAGCCGCCTCGCCGTGATGTCGCCCTCGATCTGGTGGGACGACGCGGTGCTGTTCAAGTTCATCGACGGATTGAAGCGCGCGCTGCCGCTGAAGATCTGGCTCGATACCGGGACCGACGAGCCCGGCTGGAATCGCGCGCGGGTCCTGCGCGATTGCCTGCTGGAGAAGGGCTGGCGGATGGGAGAGACCTTGCGGTACCTGGAGATCCCGGGCGCGAAGCACACGGAATCGGCCTGGGCGGCGCGGATTGATCAGGTGCTGAAGTTCCTCTTCCCGACCTAGTCCGGACGGGGTCGCGAAAACGGACTTCCCGCCGGCGCAATTTGTGTATGCTGGGCGACTCTCCGCCTGCCTGCGCCCATGGAAACCTCGCCCGCCGATGCCGCTGTCGCCTACAGCCGGAAGAATCCGTTTCCCGGGACGCTGCTGGTCAGCCGCTCGCTGAGCGCGCCGGACATCGACAAGGACACGCGCCACTACGAGATCGGGATCAAGGGCTCGGGACTCATCTACGAGGTGGGCGACTCGCTCGGCGTCTTCCCGCAGAACGACACGGACCTGGTGAACGACATTCTTGCGGCGCTCGGCTTCAGCGGGGACGAGGTGGTGCCATCGGCCGACGGCAGCCCGCTGACCGTCCGGCAGCGGCTGACGAGCGAAAATCAGATCACGCACCTCGACAAGAAAATCGTCGAGACGTTCGCGCTGAAGGTCGGCGACCAGGACCTGCAGGCGATGGCCACCGATCCGGCGCGCAAGGATGCGTTCGAGCAATACAAATACGGCCGCGAGACCATTGATCTCCTGATCGAGTATCCGGAGGCGAAATTCTCCCCGGAGGAATTCGTGGCGATGCTGCGCAAGCTGCAGCCGCGGCTGTACTCAATTGCCTCGAGCCAGAGGGTCCATCCGGACGAAGTCCATCTCTGCATCGTCAAGGTCACCTACCAAAGCATGGGCCGGCTCCGGAAGGGAGTCGCCTCGACGTGGTTCGCGGATCGCGTCGGACTGAACCAGCCCGCCGTGCCGGTTTTCGTGCACGTGGCGAAACATTTCCGCCTGCCGGAGGATTCGAACACGCCGATCATCATGGTCGGTCCCGGCACGGGCATCGCGCCGTTCCGCGCCTTTCTCGAGGATCGGCAGGCGACCGGCGCCAAGGGGAAGACCTGGTTGTATTTTGGCTCGCAGCGGCGCCACGGCGATTTTCTCTATGGCAATGAGCTCGAAAAGTTCGTGGCCGACGGGGTGTTGAGCAAATTCACCACGGCCTTTTCGCGCGACCAGGACTACAAGATTTACGTGCAGCACCGCATGCTGGAGGAGGGGGCTGAGATTTGGAAATGGCTCGAGGAAGGCGCGTACTTCTATGTCTGCGGCGATGCCCAGCGCATGGCCAAGGACGTCGATGTGGCGTTGCACAAGATCATCGAGACCCACGGCGGCAAATCGCCGGAGGACGCGCAGGGCTACGTCACGGCGCTGCGCAACGCGAAGAGAATCAGGCGCGACGTGTATTGAGCGCGGCCGTTGGGAATCCCTTGCTGGCGCGGTGCATCCCCCCTACGATTTCGCGCCGGCTCGTCGCCCCCGGGTCGCGGGCCGGCGCCTGACCAGGTCCCCGTAGCTTAACGGATAAAGCAACGGTCTTCTAAACCGTAGAGTGCTGGTTCGATTCCAGCCGGGGACGCCAGCCGCCGTAGCCGTACCGGGACGGTTTCGGGGCAAAAAAATTGGGGGCGGGACGGAAAACCGCCGCCGCCCCCGTGTTCCCCGACATCACTGAGCTGAATTCGTGATCCCCAATGCCATCGATGCCTGCGTGTAGGGCACGGGTGCCTTGCGATTCTTGAGGGAGTTCACGACCTGCACCGCGTAATCGCCGTAATCGATGCCACCGTTGGTGGCCTTGTTCGTGGCCAGGACGACCTTGTCAACGGCAGCCTGGAAAGCCGTGTCATTGGGGCTCTGCAGTCCCGCCATGACGTCCTTGTAGTCAGGTCCAAGCTTGATTTGCACACGCAACTCGGCCACGAGGCGCTTATAGGAAATGACCGGGGCGCCCGTGGTCGGGGTCCTTGGAGGCGCGAAGCTGCAGCGGCCGGGCATTCAGGGTCCACTGCTTGAAGCCCTCGGAGTCACCCGTGCGGCGGGCGAGCAGGAACTCAGCGAGGCCCGGCAGGTCGGCGCTCATCGTGGCCGCCTCGGTCGCCACGACGCTCAAAGCCAGGTCAAAATCACCGTCGCCCGACAGTGCGCTCAGAACCGTCTGCTCCTTCTGGGTGGTCAGCGCCGCCGTGGCCGCGTTCTGTAGCCGCCGCCGTGGCCGTAACCGCGCTGGTCTGGTGCCTGGTAAATCGGAATATCGACGTGCAGCGTCAGGTAACCGACCTCCTGGCCGGTGCCTAAGATCAGTGTCGCACATCACGATATAGTCCCATTTTCCCTCACGACGCGCTGGCGATCGAAACGAAAAAACCTAGGGCTAATGCAAGAATCGCGCCTGCGAATCTTGAAAAAGACGGGACGGGCTGGGATTGTAAATTTGCCGCGCATATACCCGCAATACGGGTTTTTTGGCCAAACCTTACAGGCTTCGATGCAAGTTCTTGCTAAAACATGAGTGGAGGCCCAAGCTGGGGAGAGACGAAGGCGGAGTTGCCGAATACTCGGAGGGCACCTTGAAGAGATTGAGTCCAGAAGGGCCTTGGCCTCGGTCGTGTTTCCCGCTCGGAATTGAATCAGGGCCAAGCCATGTTGGAAAAATGGGGCATTGAGCGCATTTTCCTCCAAGGGAATGAGTTGGGTGGCGACTTTGGCTTCCGTGATCGCCTTTTCATGCTGGCCGGTTCCGGACAACGCCAGCGCGAAGGCCAGGCGAACGGCGGCGTCCTTTGGCCGGTCCGCGACGGACTGTGCCAGCTGCGGCAAATCCATCTCCCACGACTCTTGGCCTCTTCGAGGTTTCCTGCCTGGGTGAGAATTTCACCCTGCAGCATGTCTCGCGTGAAATAGAGCGCCTCACCGTCGACGAGCGTAAAACTGCTCTCCTTCAAGAGCTTCAGCGCCTCGTCGAAGTCGACTTCTCGTAGAGGAGCAGCTGAATCTTGTCGTACAATCAGCACGTCAGCCGACGGAATCGGCGGCCGATCCGCCAAATCCTCCTTCATCGGCCCCAAGTCGCCCTTCCAGGCGAGATACAGGTCGCCTCTCAGTTTTCTGAGCATGGGATGCTTGGGGCTCCGTTCGAGCGCCGCGTTAATCGTCTTGTCAGCCCCGCTCGTAGTCCCGCATCAGCAGATAGGTGTTGGCGAGGTTGAACTGCAGTATGGCGTCCGACGGCGCCAGTTCAGCTGCTTCAGCGAGCCCGCCCACGGCCTCTTTCCAGCGCCCCTTTCGTCGATCGATCGCAGCAATTGAGGTCAGCGCATCGATGTTTCCCGGCATGGTGGCGCTCGCCTTCTGGAATAAATGGAAGCGCCGCGTCATTTTCGTGCGCGACCCCGTAGAGATAAAGCCCCTTCGCGAGTTGTGCCTCGGGCAATTCCGGTTGCAGGCGATATGCTTTTTCTGCATTTCGCTGAGCCAGATTCTTGCGCTGATCCGAGCGATCGTGGCCCCATTGGTACTTGCGCGTATGGACCATTGACAGTTCGGCATGGGCCAAGGCGAAATGTCGGATCCGCCGCGATGGCCTGGTTAAGCTCGGACACGGCGTCATCCATGCTCTTTTCGGTGTCGACCGGATCGGACATGAGCGCCCGGCCCTTGAGATAGAATTGATAGGCGGCCCCGCTTCCCGTTGCCGGCCTCATCATCGACGACTTTTCGGTGGCGAGAAGGTCCACATTCAGTTGCTCAGCCACGTTCAACGCGATCCGACTGGGAACCGAAATCACATTTGTGGCGTCAAAGGGGACTTTCTCGACCCAGATGTTTGCGCCCGTGGGGACGTCGATGAGTGAAACGGTCGCGTTCAACTCATTGCCAGATCTGCGAATGACGACGTCAAGGACCGACTCGACTCCGAGGTCCCGTGCAATCTTCTTGAAATCGACCTGGTCTCCCTTCGTATAAGCCTCCCGTGAAATGCTCGAGATAACCTTGAAACCGTGGGTGCGTGCCAATTGAGCGAGGACATCGTCACGCATGCCGTCCGCGTAAAACGAATTGTCCTTGTCGCCGCTCGCATTGAGGAACGGCAGAACGGCCAACGAGCGCTTTTCGCCGGCCGCGAGCGGCGCCCTTGGAGTCGCCGCGGCGGGCGTTGTCGACCGCGGCGGCCGCCGGGGACGATGCCGGAGTCGCGGCCTGCTGGCGGAAATAGAAGCGCTGCCGCCGTCGCCCCGACCGCTGCGGCGACCAGGAACCAAATCAGCCCCGCGCGGCTCTTGCGCCGCGTCTGGCCGGGCAGGCCATGGCGAAGCGATGGGTCGCCGCGCATTTTTCGGCGCGCGCGACCAATCCATTTCGAGACGACCTTGAGTGGCGAGCCGCGTTTGCCCCCGGCGGTCGCCACTGATCCGATCCGATCGATTTTTTCCTCCGCGGCGTCGAGCGCCTCGACCAGCGCCTGCGCATCCTGGTAGCGCTCCTCGGGATTCTTCGCCAGCAGGCGCGCGATGACCGCAACGAGGATGGCCGGCTGGTCATCCAGCAGGTGCAGCGGCGGCGGCTCCGTGACGTGCAGGTTGAGGAACGCCCGGCGCGAGCGGGCCGCGAACGGCGGATGTCCCGCCAGCATTTCGAACAAAATGCAGCCGAGCGAATAAAGATCGGAGCGGCCGTCGAGATCGTAGTGCTCCTCGCATTGCTCGGGACTCGCGTAGGCCACCGTGCCGCGGAAACCAATCGTGCTGACCGCGTCCACCTCGGTGGCGATTTCGCGCGCGACGCCGAAGTCGATGATCTTCACCCGCAGTGCGCTGCGGTGCGCGAACGAGGTGCCGTCGGCGGTGGTCGCGGTGTTGGCGGCCGGCTGCAGCAGGACATTGGCGGGCTTGAGATCGCGATGGATCAGGCCCTCGGCGTGAATCGCGCCGAGGCCCGAGGCGAGCTGCTTGGCGATGTCGATCGCCACCAGCGGCACAATCTTTCCCTCGCGCTTGAGCCAGGCGTTGAGTGGCTCGCCCGCGACAAATTCCATCGCGTAAAAGACGTTGCCGGGCGCGTCGTTCAGGAAGAGCACGCTCGCCACGTTCGAGTGCCGCACGCGCGCCGCCGCGCGCGCCTCGCGCAGAAACAGGGTCTGCGCCCCGCGGTCGTTCATGAAGGTCTGGTTGATGACCTTCAGCGCGACGTCCAGCTTGAGGCGTTCGTCGTGGGCCTTGTAGGTGATGCCCATCGCGCCCGAGCCCAGCTCCCAGAGCATGCCGTCGGGATGGCAGGCGATGCGGTAGTGGTGAAAATATCCGCGGCGCGAGACCTGGCCGGGCTCGGTGGCCGGCCCGGAGGAGGGTGCCTGGACGGGCGGCGGCGGCGGCGCCTGCGCCTCGCTGCCGTCAAACGCCAGATTCAGCGCGAAGCGCGTGCAAAGCTCACCAGCTCCGTGGACGAGTCCGCATTTGGGGCAGACCGACTCGGGGACTATGGGGCCGTTCTGTTTCTTTCGATCTGGCACACAACTGGGGGAAGCGAGCGACCGCAAAGGTCATTCAGCCGACGAACCCTCCGCCATCATCGCGACCAGATGACGCATCTCGGGTTCGACCTCGGCGGGATCGAGCACGGTGGTGGACACTTCGGCGTACAGCGCATCGCGAAAGCGCCGGCGCAAACGGGAAATCGCGGTGTGCACGGCCGGGGCGTTCGATTTCAACGCGGCGGCACAGGCGGCGTAGTCGCCGTTCGACAACTCGCCCGTGAGAAATCCGCGCAGAATGTCGAAGCGTTCGCCTTCGCCGCGCGCGTGATAGGTCGCCTTCAGGCGCTCCTCGGCGCGCTGCACGATGAGCTGCGCCCAGCGCTGGTCGAATCGCTGTTCCGGCCGATCGGTCCCATGCGTGTACGCGATGCGCGCCTCCTCGGCCGTCACCTGGTCGTGCGAAATGAACTGCAGGCCTCCGCCGCGCTTTTGCGAGCGCGCCTTGCGATCGAAATCCGAAACATAATTTTTCAGCGAGGTCAGCAGGAAGGAACGAAACCTGCCGAAATTCGGCGCCAGTCGCGCGAAGGCCTCGCGCCGCATGAGGGCGCAGAAAAAATCCTGGGTGATGTCCTGCGCGTCATGCGGCGGACGACCGGCCCGGCGCAGGTACGCATAAATCGGGCGCCAGTAGACACTGCAGAGTTCCGCCAGCGCGCTCGCCGCGTCGGGCGCTTCGGGATCGCCGGCGGCCTGAACGATGGACCAAGCCGTCGTTCGAAATTGCGCACCAGCAGTTTCCAGAGGATCGGAAGATTTTTCCAAGGCGAACATAAGCCGTACTTTCCCGCGACCGACGGGTATCATTTCCTGCCCTGCCTACACTGTCCAGCGTAATGATCATCGGTTCAAACGCCGGTCCGGCTACTCTGGTGGGGGCCCCCGTTGGGGTCCGGCCGGGCCCTACAAAGGGACGACCGGTCCGGCCGGGGTCGGGCGCGGTGCCGGTTTTGACCCCGAAAACAGCCTGTTAAAAAAAATCTGAAATCGTCGGTAAGGTCTCGGTGTTTTTTGCGTAGTACGAATGGACCGCAAGGTCCTTACAATGCCGACGATTGACCAAGTCCGATACGCGATGCAGCTGCTCATGCGGTGTGGTTACACCACCGAAGGGCTGCGCACCGAGCATCTTTCTCTGGCCAAGGCAGTTGGAATTCCAGCGCATTGGCCGGCAAGCGTCGAAGTCTGGGTCGAAACCATGACCGTGGACCAGGCGGGCCAATTGATTCGCTATCTGGAAGCGATTCCGCAAAAGCAGGCGGTTTGATCAAATTTTCATCCCGTGGCGCTGAAAAAATGGGCGCGGCCGCACTGTACATTTGTGCTTTTAGGGCCGATTTGGGCCTGCCGGAGGGCGCAGCGGCGAGATTTCCATTGCGTGATCCGCGTGGGGCGCGGATTAGTGGGCAACCGGAAGGATGGCTGAGTTGGTTTAAGGCACTCGACTCGAAATCGAACGTGGTTTAATACCCACCGTGGGTTCGAATCCCACTCCTTCCGCCATGACGGAACAGGATGGTTGGGAGGCAAACGGGGGCGGCGTCTTCAGGTTTCCACCAGCGACGGATCGTCGTTGCGCACGCTGTTCACCCGCGTGGAAATCGGCCTCGCTTCAAGCGCGCCGGCCGGCGCCGGAGCCAGGATCGCTGGCAGCCAGGGGCTCCTCGAGCGGCCCCTGCGCCAGCCAGTGATCCCGCGCTTTCGCATCCACCAGAATGACCGGCATGCGATCGTGGATTGAGGCGAACTCGGCATTGGCCGCACAGGTGACAATCGCCGCCGAGGTCACCGCCTCGCCTTCGGGCGGCGACCAATGTTCCCACAATCCCGCGAAGGCCAGCGGCTGATCATCGCGCGCATGAAAATAGAACGGCTGCTTCGGGCCCGCGCCTCGTTTCTGCCATTCGTAATATCCCGAGGCGGGAATCAAACATCGTCGCGACTTGTAGGCCGTGCGGAAGGACGGCTTCGACGCGATGGACTCGGAGCGCGCGTTGATCATCGGCGGCAGCGTCTTGGGATCCTTGGCCCACGCGGGGATCAGCCCCCAGCGCATTTCGACGAGCTCGCGCTTTCCATCCACGCCGCAGCGCACGACCGGAATCTTGGTCGTGGGCGCGATGTTGTAGCGCGGACGGAGCTGGCGGATTTCCGAGCTCGAATACGCGAACAAGCCGCTGCAACAAATCCAGCGGCTCCTTGAGGACGTAGCGTCCGCACATGGTTCGCCCATTAATTGCGAAAGTCCGGTCGAACGCAACGCTGCGTCACGGATTGGAATCAGTTCGCCGGTTCCTTGGGCGCGAGCCGCGCCAGCGCCTGGGCAAAGGCGGGCTCGTTGCGCAGAGGATCCCATACCGGGTGGAGGAGCAGGTTGCCGTAGTAAAACGCGACCGGATACTCGGCGGCAGACTTGGAAGGCCGCCAGGGCCTGTTCGCGATTAGGTCCCAGCGCGGCCACGCGCGCAAAGGCAGCCGCCATGCGCGCGCCGTCGATGGCGTCCTTTTGCGGCGGCAGCAGATCCAGCGCGCGGCGCGCCTCGCGCATGGCGGCTTCGTGCTGTCCCAAAAAGGCGTCGGTTTCCGCCGCGACCATGATGGCTTTCGGATCATCCGGACTCTGCTTGAGTCGAAACTCCAGCTCGCGCCTTGCTGCCTGGAAGGCCGCGGCCGCCTTTTGCCGGTCGCCGAAATATTGCTCATAAAGCCCCACAAAAAACTCGCGAGGGTATTGAAAATTGTACCAAACGCCGCCGCTCGCGGGGAGGGCGTCGATGGCGTGGCGAGCGGCCGGGGCGTCGCGCAGGGAAAGCGCGGCCACAAACGCGTTGACGGCATACTGCTGATAGACAGTCGGATCCGCGCGCCGATAATTCTCCATCAACTCGCGCAGCGGCCGCGGATCCCCGAGCAGCGCGAAATTGCCCGTCAGTAGTCGGTTGATCCGCACGCCTGGATCGCCCGGTGCGCGCGCCTCAATCTGATCTCGCACCCGGAAATATTCGCGGGGCTGATCGAGAAAGGCGTAGGTTTCCGAGAGTTCAAGCCAGGTGTTGAGGTTGGCGGGGTTCGTCTCCGTGGCGCGTGTCAGATTGGCGATTGCGTCGGCGAACCGGCCCTCGCGGCGGTCGATGAATCCGCGCAGGACAAGCGCGTCATCATCATTGGGCAGTCTTCGCGTGGCCTCGTTGATTTCGCGGCTGGCACGCTCGTAGTCGCGCGAGCCCCAGTAGAGATGGCGGGCCCGGGCGAGATGCATCAGCGGGCCGTCCGGTCGCAGCCGCTCCGCGCGATCCAGCGCATCCTGCGCGAGCGCCAGCCTGGCCGGCGTGGGATCTCCCCCAAACCAGTAAAGCGCGTCGTGAAAATGCGCGAGCAGCGTGTAGGCGCGGTAAAAATTTGGATCGCGTGCGATGGCTTCGGTCAGGAGCTGCACGCCCTCGCGCTGTTTCTCGACGCCGAGAGTCGACATCGTTTGCGGCGCGAGCACGAGATCGCGCGCCTTCAGGTACAGCTCGTAGGCGCGCAAATCCGACGTCGGCCTTTGATCGATGGACGCCTTCTCGGCGCCCGTCAGCTTGGCCTGGAGCTGCTTCACAATCGCCTCGGAAATTTCCGTCTGGATGGCGAAGATGTCCGCCAGGTTCCGCTCGTAGCGCTCGGCCCAGATTTGCGTGTCGGTGCGCAGGTCGATGAGTTTGGCGTGGACGCGTCACGCGATCGCCCGCGCGCTGCACGCTGCCCTCGAGAATGTGCGCGACGCCGAGCGACGGTCCGATCTCGCGCAGGTTGCGCGGGCGCGTCGCCCTTGTACTGCATGACCGAAGACCGGCTGATGACCTTGAGATCCTCGACCTTGGCGAGATCCGTCAGAATCTCGTCCTGCATGCCGCTGGCGAAGTATTCGCTTTGCTTGTCCTCGCTCAGGTTGTCGAAAGGCAGCACGGCAATGCTCTTTTCCGGAATCGGCAGTTGCGTCCGCGGGATCGGTTCCGGCGACCTGGCCGCGGGCGGTGCGGAGATGATCGCAGGACGGCCGCAGGCGGAGTTCGATGCGCGCGGGCCCAAAGCCAGCCGCCCGCCGCGCTGATCACGATGAGCAAGATCCCGGCGATCACCGCGCGCGCCGGTCGGCGGGCCGGTGCGGCCGTGCCAGTGCTCGCGGGCGAGCCCGCGATCGATGGATCGAGCATCCACGATGACAGGCGCGGCGCGTTGGCGCCGCCGGCCCGCGGCGCGACGTGGGTGGCCATGGGATCTTCGCCGGTTTCGATCCGGCGGCGGCATTCCTCGAGTTCGTGTGCCAGCTCCTCCGCATCGGGAAAGCGGCGCGCCGGTTCCTTCGCCAGCATTCGCGCCATCACGGCCTGCACGCCCACCGGCAGGGCGGCGAGTTGCTCGAGCGGCGGCTGGCGCGTGACGTGGCTCGTCATCACGGCATGCGATTTCCCGGCGAACGGCGGCGCGCCGAGCAGCATTTCCCACAGGATGCAGCCGAGCGAATATTGATCGGAACGGCCGTCGAGATCGGTCGCGTTCCTCGCATTGCTCCGGGCTGGCGTAGAGCACCGTGCCGCGGAAGCCGACCGTGTGCACGGCGGACTCGTCGCCGAGCGCGTCGCCGAAAAACGTCCGCGCGAGACCGAAGTCGATCACCTTCACCTGCCACGCCTCCGGCGCCTCGCCCGTCCGCTTGCCGGCGGCGCTGCTCGAGGCCGGGCACGAGCATGAGGTTGGCCGGCTTGAGATCGCGATGGACGATTCCGCAGGCGTGAATCGCGGCGAGGCCGCGCGCCGTCTGCGACGCGATGGAAAGCGCGGTGGCGGGCGGCAGCGGACCGTGCTCGCGCAGCACGTCCTGCAGCGACCGGCCCTCCACGAATTCCATCGCGTAGAAAAAATCTCCCGGCGTGTCGTTGAGGTACAGCACGCTGGCGACGTTGGGATGGCGCACGCGCGCGGCGGCGCGGGCCTCGCGCAGGAAGAGGGCCTGCGTGGCCGGATCGTCCACCTTCGACGGCGTGATGACCTTGAGCGCGACGACCAGGCGCAGTCGCTCGTCGTAGGCCTTGTAGGTCTCGCCCATCGCGCCGGCGCCGAGGCGCCACGGGCCGCCGTCCGGGTGCTCGAGCACACGATAATGGGAAAAGCGCAACGGGGGCGGGAGAGACATAAGGCGACGCCAGTGGTGGTCGCCGCCGAAAGGCTCGCATGGTCGCCGCGACATGGAAAGCCCTTTGGAGAATGACGAGAGTCGAGGGTCGAGGTCGAGGGCCGAGGGAGATGGAAATACGATGAGCGCCGGAGACGCGAAGAGGTAGCCGGTGGTGAAAGCCACCGGATCCATGGATGGAAAATTTGAGCCCCGCAGGGGCGATGGAGCATTCGCGAGTCGCACTTGGATTCCTCCGTCGCCCCTGCGGGGCTCTCGTTGAAAATTCTGCGCAATACCGGTGGTTTTCACCACCGGCTACCGTCGGTCGCGCCTCCGGCGCTTTGTGTGGACTTACTTCGAGTTTCGAATTTCGATCTTCGAGTTTCCCGCCCCGCGGGCATCAGCGCAACGCGGCGAGCGCTTCGCGCAGCGCGGAGAGGTCCACGCCGGCCGGCGCCGTGGTGAGTCCGTCAAAAAGATCGGACCAAGCACCGCGTACGCCTCGTCGCAGTACGTCTGCCAGAATCCCCACGTCATCCGCTGCCGCCGCCCCCAGGTGATCGCGGTCAGCCCGTGCTCGTCGTAACCGATGATCGGCACGACGTGCCCGCCCCACGAGTCGGGCTTGCCGTCGCCGGTCGGACCCGTGGTCGGCACGTGCCAGATCTTCTGGCCGTGCGCGGAGCGCGGCAGGCTGAGCCCGACGTAGACGCCGCCAAAAAGAAAAATTCCGGCCCGGACATGCAGCGGATGATGCCGCTCCAGTCCCACGAACGCCTCGATGCGGTGGCCCTCGAACCCGGTCTTTCGCCAGTACTTCAGCACCGTCAGCACATCGGCGCCCTCGTCATTCGCGCCGGTGCGCGGGTTGTAGCCGGTGATCTTCGAATAGGCCCTGACGACCGTGCGGGTCGGCAGGATCACGGCGGTGCCGACTCGTGAAGTCCACGCGTGGATGAGATGGCCGGCCGCCGCGCAGGTGCAGTTTTCGATCCGCCGGTTGCCGAGCGTGGGCCAGCGCTTGACGTGCCTGGCCTGGTGATGCTCGGGCGGAAACGGCGGCAGCGATTCCGCGCGCAGAAACTCGCGCAGGTTCAGCGTGCGCGCGTCGTGCCGCGCCGGCTTCTTCCCGAGCTTGGGCAGCGGCTTCAACAGCGGGTGCGGTCGGAATCCGTGATGGCGGGAACGCCCGCGTCCGGCAATATTCAGCCGTTGCCGTGGAGGCCTTCCATGGCGCCGTACTTCTTCTTCTTTTTCGCCGCCGGCTTTTTCTTGGCGGCGGATTTCTTCTTCGCGGCTTTCTTGGCGGGCTTGGATCGGGAGGACTTCTTTTTCATAGGCTTGGGTCAGTCGGGTTCCGGGCGAGATTGCACACCCGTGGACAATCGATGCAATCAAATTTTCGCGGACTGCGCGGTGGGTCCGGCGAATGATTGCATTCGGCTTGCTGGCCGTCGGACGTCCTGCTACACCAGCGCCGTCGTCCGCGCCTTCCCCCGGTCGTGGACGCCGATCGGCGGCCACCCGCCGCTGGATCGATCTCCCAAAGTTGCCGACCCCATGCCGAACCGCATGCAATCCGAGCCGCGCGCGAGTGCTTTCGCGTTAGTCGCCCACCATCATGAGCAACGCGAACGCCACCCTGCCGGCGCGGCCGTGGGGATCGACGATGCGGCCCGATGTGTGGTGGGCGCAGCCGCTGGCCGTGTTCATTTTGCTCGGCGGCTTTCTCATCTACTCGAATTGGGCGGCGTGGCAGGGCAAGTTCTACTACTCGGGCCCGTATCTCTCGCCGTTCTACTCGCCGGAAATTTTCGGCGACTCGCCGCACAGCCTGTTTGGCCCGAAGCCCGGCTGGTGGCCCTCGTGGCTGCCGTTCTCGCCCGCGTTGCTCGTGCTCTGGGCGCCCGGCCTGCTTTCGGCTCACCTGCTATTACTACCGCGGCGCCTACTACAAGGCGTTCTGGGCCGATCCGCCGTCCTGCGCCGTCGGCGAACCGCGCAAGAGCTACCTCGGCGAGCGCTCCTTTCCGCTCATCCTGCAGAATGTGCACCGGTACTTCATGTATCTCGCGCTGATTTTCCTGCTCTTCCTCACGCACGATGTCTGGAAGGCGCTCTGGTTCACCGATGCAGGCACCGGCCGCGAGCACTTCGGCGTCGGCTTGGGCACGTTGATTCTCGCGGTCAATGTGGTGATGCTGGCCGGCTACACGTTTGGCTGCCACTCGCTGCGCCATTTGGTCGGCGGCTTTCTGGATGAGCCCTCGAAGGCGCCGGTCTGCCAAAAGGCCTGGCAATGCGTCGGCTGCTTCAACCGCCGCCACATGCTCTGGGCGTGGATGAGCCTTTTCACGGTGATGTTCTCCGACATCTACATCCGGCTCTGCGCGATGGGCATCTGGCGGGACTGGCGAATTTTCTGAGGCACGCGCGCGATCCCATGGCTGAATACGAAACCTTCGAGCACGACGTCCTCATCATCGGGGCGGGCGGCGCCGGCTTGCGCGCGGCGATCGAGGCGTCGCGCAGCCGGCGTCAAGGTCGGGCTGATCTGCAAGTCGCTCCTCGGCAAGGCCCACACCGTGATGGCCGAGGGCGGCATCGCCGCCGCGCTCGCCAACGTGGACGATCGCGACAACTGGCGCGTCCATTTCGCCGACACCATGCGCGGCGGCCAGTACGTCAACAACTGGCGCATGGCCGAGCTTCACGCCAAGGAGGCGCCCGATCGCGTGCGCGAACTCGAGGCCTGGGGCGCGGTTTTCGATCGCACGCCCGACGGCCGCATTCTCCAGCGCAATTTCGGCGGGCACCGCTATCCGCGCCTCGCGCACGTCGGCGATCGCACCGGCCTCGAGATGATCCGCACCCTGCAGGATCACGGCATCCATCAGGGCATCGACGTGCACATGGAGCACACCGTGGTCACGCTGCTCAAGGACGGCGATCGCGTCTCCGGCGTGCTCGCCTACGAGCGCGAGCGCGGTCGCTTCAAGGTCTTCAAGGCGCAGCGCCGTCGTGCTCGCCACCGGCGGCATCGGCCGCGCCTACAAGATCACCAGCAACTCGCTGGGAGTACACCGGCGACGGCCACGCGCTGGCCTATCGACGCGGGCGCGGAGTTGATCGACATGGAATTCGTCCAGTTCCATCCCACCGGCATGATCTGGCCGCCGAGCGTGCATGGGCATCCTCGTGACCGAAGGCGTGCGCGGCGAGGGCGGCATCCTGCACGAACAAGGACGGCAAGCGCTTCATGTTCGATGACATTCCGGACAACTACAAAAACCAGACCGCCGACAATCCGGAGGAAGGCTGGCGCTACTGCTGCGGCGACAAGAACGCGCGCCGTCCGCCGGAGCTGCTGACGCGCGATCACGTCGCGCGCTGCATCGTGCGCGAGATCAAGGAGGGCCGCGGCAGCCCGCACGGCGGCGTCTATCTCGACATCGCCTGGATCAAGGAAAAGATCCCGAACTCCGGCGCGCACATCCAGCGCAAGCTGCCGAGCATGTACCACCAGTTCAAGCAGCTGGCCGACATCGACATCACGACCGAGCCGATGGAAATCGGGCCGACGACGCACTACGTCATGGGCGGCATCCGCGTCGACGCGGACACGCAGATGACCCGACGGTGCCGGGCTTGTTCGCCTGCGGCGAGTGCGCCGCCGGGCATCAACGGCGCGAACCGCCTCGGCGGCAATTCGCTCTCGGACATCATCGTCTTCGGCAAGCGCGCGGGCGAATACGCCGCCAAGTTCGCGCAGGAGCACGGCGCGGTGTCGGTGGACGCGGCGCAGATCGACGCCGCGGCGAAGCACGCGCTGGCGCCGTTCGAGCGCGGCGCGGCCGCCGGCGGCGCGGCGGAAGGGCCCTACCAGGTGCAATACGATTTGCAGGAGATGATGCAGGATCTGGTCGGCATCGTGCGGCGCGAGGACGAGATGCAGCGCGCGCTCGAGGGCCTCGGCAAGCTCTGGGAGCGGGCCGGGCGCGTCGCCGTGCACGGTCACCGCGAATACAATCCCGGCTGGCACACGGCGATCGATCTGCAGAACCTGCTGACCGTCTCCGAGGCGATGACCCGCTCCGCGCTGGACCGCAAGGAAAGCCGCGGCGCGCATTTCCGCGACGACTTCGAGGAGAAGGATGCGGCGTTCGGCAAGGTGAACGTGGTGGTGCGCGCCGGCGCGGGCGGCGCGATGGAAGTGCGGCGCGAGGCGATTCCCGGAAATGCCGGAGCACCTCAAACAAGTCATCGAGGAAATGAAATGACGACCAAGGCGACGTTCAGCATCTGGCGCGGCGACGCGGCCGGCGGGAAGTTCGAGGATTACCCGACCGAGGTCTCGGAGGGCATGGTCGTGCTCGACGCGGTGCACAACATCCAGGCCGACGCAGGCCAACGACCTCGCCTGCCGCTGGAACTGCAAGGCCGGCAAGTGCGGCTCGTGCTCGGCCGAGATCAACGGCATGCCCCGGCTGATGTGCATGACGCGGCTGAACGCGCTGCCGCTCGAAAAGCCCGTCACGATCGAGCCGATGAAGGCCTTCCCGCTCGTGCGCGATCTCGTCACGGACGTCTCGTGGAATTTCGCGGTGAAGAAAAAGATCAAGAAGTTCAAGCCGCGCGCGCCGGATGCGCCGACGGCACCTGGCGGATGGCGCAGGACGACATCGATCGCGTGCAGGAATTCCGCAAATGCATCGAATGCTTCCTCTGCCAGGACGTCTGCCACGTGCTGCGCGAGCATCACAAGCACGACGAATTCATCGGCCCGCGCTTCCTCGTTTACGTGGCGGCGCTGGAGATGCACCCGCTCGACACGGAGGACCGGCTGGGGGAGTTGAAGCAGGCCCAGGGCATCGGCTACTGCAACATCACCAAGTGCTGCACCAAGGTCTGCCCCGAGAACATCACCATCACCGACAACGCGATCATTCCGTTGAAGGAACGCGTGGTGGATGAATTTTACGATCCCCTCAAGGGGTTGCTGAAGTTGTTCCGCCCGAAAACCTAGAAGGAGGAGAGCCATGTTTGAACTCAAGCCCCTTTCCCGCGAGGCCATCCCCGCGGCCCTGGAAAAGGCCAATCGCTACCGCCTGCTCAACGAGCCGGGCGAAGCCGAGAGCATCTGCCACGACGTGCTGCGCACCGATCCGGACAACCAGCAGGCGCTCGTGACGCTGCTGCTCGCCATCACCGATCAATTCGGGCGCGGCGTGGGCGGCAGCGTGGCGCACGCCAGGGAGGTGCTGCCCCGCCTGCGCGACGAGTACGAGCGCGCCTACTACGCGGGCATCATCGTGGAGCGCCGCGGCAAGTCGCTGCTGCAGCAGGGCACGGCGGGCGCCGGCTTCGAGGCGTATCAATGCCTGCGCGAGGCCATGACCTCCTTCGAGATGGCCGAGCGCATCCGGCCGCCCGGCAAGGAGGACTCGCGCCTGCGCTGGAACGCCTGCGTCCGCCTGATCGCCCGCCACAAGCTCGTCCCGCGCCCCGAGGAAAAGCACGAGATGCAGTTGGAGTGACGAGATTGTGCTATCGGTGGCGTTGTGACCGCCTGGAACCGAACGCGCATTCTGATCCCCGCTGCCGCGGTGCTGGCAATCGTGGGCCTTTACGCGGCGTCGCCCTTTTACATGCTCTGGCGGCTGCAGCGGGCGGCGGAGCGGGATGACACGGCGACCCTGGAGCAATTGATTGATTTTCCGACAGTGCGGGCGGCGATGCGGGAGGACGCGGCCGGGGCGCTGCGCGACAAGCTCGCCGGGTTGGTGCACAACAAGCTGGTGGCGGGCCTGCTGGGAAATGCCGGCGGGCCCGAGTTTGTGAATCGCATGATCGACGAGCAGGTGACGCCGGCCGGTGCCGCGCAAATGATCAAGGGCGCGAAGATGGAGCGCGCGTCCTTTGCCGGCCTAAGCCGGTTCGACTTCGAGGCCCGCGGGCTGAAGGGCTCGGCGCGATTCACCGGCTGGGGCTGGCGCGTAGTCTGGATCGGACTGCCCGGGCAGTGATACAGTGCGGCTGTCCCGGTGAGCGATGCAGACTGATGGCGCCGGGCGATGTATATTTCCGCCGCCGCCATGAACGAAGCGAGCCCCGCGCCCATCACGTATTTCCGGACGGAGAACCGGAAGCTGACGTTTCGCGAGTGCTGGTGGCTCGCGCGGAGCTGGCGCGTGCTTTTCCTGTGGGTGCCGAAGGTCCTGCGCATTCCGCTCGAGCTGGGCGCGGGCCTGCCCGCCCCGCGGCCGTTCGAGGAGCGCTGGGTCGATCCCGCCACCCTGCCCGCCGAGGTGCGCGAAAAACTCGAGCGCAAGGCGCGCGAGTTGATGACGCTCGGCTTCGACCTCTGCCACTACCACGTGCTGGTCGGCAATCTCATGACCTCCGACTCGGGCGGCTGCTACATGGTGCACGCCTCCGGCGAAATCGTGGCCACCTTCCTTTTCGCGCGCAGTTTCGCCGACGACGGCTCGTCGCATCAAAGCGAAATCACCGCGCTGCTCACGCCGCTGGCGAACGGCTCGATGCTCGTGACGACCGACCAGACGCAAAAGCTCGAGTCGTCGCCCACCGATGACATTGTCCGCCAGCCGGGCGCCGGCGCGGAGGAACTGCTCGCCGCGCACCAGGCGCGCGTGGCGGCCGCGCGCGCCGCCGGCCGGCTGCGTCCGGGCCGCATCACCGACACGCCCGAGCTCGCGCAACTGGTCGACGCGCACGAGCAGCGCTCGTTCGATTTTCATGTCGCACCGCGGCGTCTGGGTGCCGATGACCGCGTCGCAGGTCGAGCGCATGCGGCAGAAGAAGGCGGACTTCGACGCGCGGCGCGAGGCGGCGCGCGAGGAGTCGCTGCCCGGCGAGGAGATTGATTTCGAGGCCGCGTTTGAGCGGGCGGGCGGGAGCACGGAGCATGTCATCGCGCAGGACGTGATGCGCTCGCTGGCGGAGCGCGAGTTGCCGAGTCGCGGACTGTGGGGCAATCGCTCCGGCCTGCTCATTCTCTCGCTGATCGTGTTTGCCGCCGTGGGGATTTACCGCTGGCGCTGGCAGACGGTGGTCACGATCATCGTGGTGTTGTTCTTTCACGAGGCGGGCCACTACGCGGCCATGCGCTGGTTCGGCTATCGCAATGTGCGGATGTTTTTCATTCCCGGACTGGGCGCGGCGGTCTCGGGCTACGCGCGCTTCATGCCGGGCTACAAGCGGGTCATCGTCGCGCTGATGGGCCCGGTCCCCGGCATCCTCGCCGGCGCGATTTGCTGGTACGTCGGCTACCGCACGGGCCTGGCCTGGTGGAACCTGGCGGCGGCCGTGCTCGTGCTGCTGAACGGTTTCAACCTCGCGCCGATTCTGCCCTTCGATGGCGGCCGCATCGTGGACGACACGATTTTCTGCCGCGACCCGTGGCTGCGCGCGGGATTCAGCGTGATCGCGGGCATGCTCCTCATGCTCCTCTCGTTTTGGGACGGGACCATTCTCTTTCTCCTGCTCGGCCTGCTGGTGCTGCTGGCGGTGCCGCGCGGGTTTCGCCACGACTTCATGGCGCGCAAGCTGAAGGACATGGGCGTGCGGCCGAACCCCGGCGAACCGATCGGCGTCGAGCGCATGGAAGTGATGGTGCGCGAAGTCGCCTCGACGAAGAAAAAGCCGATCGATCCGCGCGCGCTGAAGACCGAGGTGATGGGGGTCTTCGATCGCTGGAACATGGAACCGCCGTCCTTCAGCGCCGCGGCGGGCCTGCTGGCCGTCTATGCGCTCAGCATCGTGGCGGCGATCGTGGTGCTGTACCTGACAATCCTCTTTCGCCCGCCGGGAACGACGAATCTGCTCGATCTGCCGGGCACCGAATCGGTCGAGACGCGGCAAATGAGCGCCGTCGCCGCGCGGCGACGGCCGGGAATATGACTTTGGTTATTCGTCCGGCCCTCCTAGAATCTTCCGATGCCCACGACTGAAGTTGCGACGCCCCAGGGGGAGACCCGCGAGCCCGGGTTGTCCGTCGTCGTGCCGTGCTTCAACGAGGCGGCGGTGCTGCCGGCCTTCTTCGATCGCATGCGGGCGGCGTGCGACGCCACCGGCCTGAGCTTCGAGATCGTGCTGGTGAACGACGGTTCGACGGACGGGACGTGGCAGCTGATCCGCGATTTCGCGGCGCGTGATGCGAGCGTGGTCGGGATCGATCTGTCGCGCAACCACGGTCATCAGCTGGCCCTGACCGCGGGGCTGCATCACGCGCGCGGCCGGCGCATTTTGATCATCGATGCCGACCTGCAGGATCCGCCGGAGTTGCTCGGCGAGATGGTGAAGATGCTCGATGCGGGCGCCGACGTGGTCTTCGGCCAGCGGGCGAGGCGGGACGGTGAAACGTGGTTCAAGCGATCGACCGCGGCCGTCTTTTACCGCGCTGTTGAATTTTCTCAACGAGACGCCGATTCCGCCCGACACGGGGGATTTTCGCCTGCTGCGCCGCAACGTGCTGGACCAGTTGCTCCGGCTGCAGGAACAGCCGCGCTTCCTGCGCGGGATGGTGAGCTGGCTGGGGTTCCGGCAGGAGGCCATCCCGTACAATCGAAGCGAGCGCGCCGCCGGCGATTCAAAGTATCCCTTCCGCAAGATGCTGCGCTTTGCCTTCGACGCGATCACGAGCTTCTCGATCAAGCCGCTGAAACTCGCGACGTACCTGGGCCTGGGCGCGGGCTTTGTCGCGTTGATCCTGGCGGTTTATTCGATCTTCGAATGGTTCTCCGGCCACACCATTCAGGGCTGGACCAGCTTGATCGTGGTGGTGCTTCTGCTGGGCAGCGCGCAGCTCTTTGTGCTCGGCATCATCGGCGAGTACCTCGGGCGGCTGACCATGCAGGCGAAAAACCGGCCGCTCTTCATCGTGCGCGAAATCGTGCGCGCGCCGGCGCCGCCGGGAACCCCGCCTTAGGGCCTCGTCGCGGAGACGACGTATTGCGCGCCCAGCGGAATCGCGCGGAGCAGCTTTTTCTCGACGCGCCGGCACCAGGCGCGATCCAGCGGCAGAAAAAGCAGATACTCGGTGCGGAATTCGCTGAAGCCCGCCGCCGACAGGTGGCTTCGAATGGTCGCGGGCGAGAGCAGCACGGCATCGGCATCAAACTCGCAACGCGCGACCGAGAGGCGTGTGAGCGGATTGAGCGGATTGTGCTCGTAGACCAGCAGGGTTCCGCCGGGGCGGAGCAGGCGGTGGCATTCGCCGGCGAAGCCCGCCCAGTTCGCGACCGGGACGTGATGCCAGACGCAAATGGCAAAGACCACATCGAAGCTCGCGTCGGCGAAGTCCGACCGCATCCCGTCGTACACGTGATAGGCGACCTCCGGATTGGCCTGGCGGGCCGCCGCGACCTGCTGGCGGGAGACATCGAGGCCATGCAGCCGCGGGAAGTGCGCCTTGATCAACGTATCGGTGATGCCCGTGCCGCAGCCGAGATCAAGAATGTCGACGGCGGCCGTCGAATCGTGTTTCGCGCGGACCGCCTCGAGCAGGTGGTCGGCCTTGACGCGCGAAAAGAAATCGTGTTTCAGCCCGCAATATTGGATCGAGCGCGCGACTTCCTGCGAGTAGGTCGCGGCATGGCGATCAAAATCCATGATCAGATTTCGTCATCGTGAGGTCCGGCCTGATGTTGGCTTCGGCCCGGGTCACGTCAAGGCAGGGTTGGCCGGGCGCGCGGGGGCGTCCAGCGATCCGATTCTCCGCCCCCGTGTGCCAAAAGCGAGTCCGTGCTTCGGTCGCGGTCCAGCATCAAGAAAAGCGGCGCGGGCCAGCCCCACGTCGGCCGGTCGCACGGACTGGCGGCGTGACATTTGCTATGGTGGAGGCGCTCCTCGGTCCCATGTCCGCGGCAGTGACAAATCCCGACCATGTCCAACAACGCGAAAACAGTCTGCATTCTGGGGGCGGGCCCGGCGGGCATTTCGGCGGCGTACTTCGCGCAGGAAAAGGGACTGAACGTCATTCTCATCGAGGAAAAGTCGCTGGTGGGAGGCAAGGGGGCGAGCCGGAAAATCGACAACTACATCTTCGATTTCGGCCCGCATGCGTATCATCCGAAAACCGACGCCATCAATCAGCTGATCTCTTCGCACGCGGGCGACGAATACCTCCGGTTGACCGTGAAGATGGATTTGATCCTGAAGGGGCAGCACTTGAACTATCCCCTCAGGTTGTCGCAGGCCCTGCGGAAGTTTAACCCGCTTTTCTCGCTGAAGTTAATCGCCGACTATCTTTGGATCCAGATGGTGGGCTGGATCAAGCCGCTTCCCGAAGCATCCTTTCGCGATTGGGGGCTGAAGAAATTCGGCAGGACGCTTTATGATCTGTGCTTCGGCAACTATACGGAACGGGTCTGGAAGGTGTCGGCCGCCGAACTGTCGGTCGAACTGGCGCGACGAAAGCTGCCGCGCTTCAGCATCAAGTCGCTGATCCAGGATCTTTTCTTCCGCAAGGGCAAGATGCACTCGCACATGTTCACCAACGAACTGGTCTACCATCGCGACGGCATCGGATCCGTCTATGAGAAGATCGTGGCCGGCATCAGCGAGCGGGGAGGCACGGTTCTGCGAGAAACAACCGTGGCGGAGATTCGTCGCAAGTCCCCGGGCGAACCCATGGAGTTGATCCTGCGGGGCGACGCCGCGCCATCGCTCAGCTGCGACTACATGATCTCCACCATTCCGCTGCCGGCGCTGCTGTCCACGCTGGGTCGCACCGACACCCGCTTCGCGCCGCTGGCCTCCCGCCTGTCATTCCGGCACATCCTGTTGGTCTATGTCGTGCTCGAGATTCCGCGATTCTCGGCGGCGCACTGGACGTATCTGGTCGACGAACGATTCCATTTTCACCGGATCAGCGAGCAGAAAAATCTTTCCGCCGCCTGTGCCCCGGACGACCAGACGGTGCTGACCATGGAAATCAGCTGCCATGAAGACGACGCCATGTGGACCTGGCAGCCCGAGCAATGGCGCGAGATGGTGAACCGGGATTTGTCCTTCTTCGGCGTCGAACCGTCGCAGGTCGTGAAAATCTACAGCTCCCAGTTGCGGGACGCCTACCCGATCTATGCGATCAATTACGAGAATGAGCTGGCCGCCACCCTGCAAGAACTGGAACGCGTCCCGAACCTGATCACCACCGGACGACAGGGCCTTTTCCTGGACATCGACATGCATGACGCCATGGTCCTGGGAAAGGACTCCGTGGAGGCGGTGGTGGGCGGCAAACGTCAGCGATTTCTACGCGAGCAAAAGGCACGCGGCTCAAGCCCCGCGAATGACATGGGCGGGATACCAATCCCGGTAGTCAGTCAGCATGGGAACGATGGCGGGGACCTTGAATTCGATGTCCGCCCGGATGGAGCGGAGGCTCAGGTCCCGGACGGGATTTGCCGAGGCGAGGACGTCGATTTGCTTTTGATAAACATGGCCGATGCTCTGCAATAGATCGCACTTGGAGATTCTTTCTCCGCCCAGATGAACCAGCCCGGCGGTTTCCCGCCTGATGGTGTACTCGAGAAACCTGGCCAACGTCAGCGTGGTGACGCCATTCCAAAAACACCGGCTGTGGCCTGGGACCGATCCGGCAGCGTGGAGAAACCAATCAAGCAATCCCGTCGCTGCGGACAAGGAATGACCGATCATCGAGGTCCGAATGGTCAGGTGCGAGCCGTGCACGATTTCGCCGCGAATCTTGCTGAGTCCGTAGGGATCGCCCGCATCTGGCGGATCCGTTTCGGTGTAGCCGCCCTTCCGCCCATCGAAGACTCCATCCGAACTGATTTGAATGAGTCGGCTGCCATCGCGCCTCGCATCCAGATGGTCGGCCAGAATTCGGGGAAGATCCGAATTAATGAAGTCAAGATCATCGGGGAATGGTGCCCGTCGGTGACAGCTTGCGCCCGATGCAATTGATCACGACGGCCGGTCCCAGGCTGTCCAGCCATCGCAGGAATGGTTCCGTCTCGGCGGCATCCCGTAGCGCGAGGCTTTGATCGATTTGAGGGATTCCGGTGGGGCTTCGCGCCTGGAACCGCGCGTTTCCGGCGAACACCTCCTGAAAATGGACCGCCGCCACATGTCCGAGCATGCCGCCGGCGCCAAGCAAGACGACCCTGGGGGCTAGGTCTGCCATCCCTCTTTGCGAAACGGGCTGAGCAGGCTGTCGGAGTCCTGTTGGAACAGGAAGTCCGACGGGTGCGCCGACTTCGTCAGCCAGCGCTCCTTGTCGAGCAGGCTCTTGATCCCGGCGAGATCAAGAATTTCAGCCTTGTCCGACGAAAACGCACGGAGGGGAACGCCCTTGGACGAGCCGCGCCGGGGCCGCAGGCCGGGAATCTTGATCACCGGATGAATGACAAAATAATCGCGGCCCAGGCGCTGCGTCCGGGCCAACTCCTCGTGCGAGATCAGGACCTCATGTTTCTTCTCCCCGGGCCGCACGCCGATGGTCAGCCGGCGGGTGGCGTTGTTGCCAAGCTCGCTCGCCATCACGCTGGCGAGGTCGCCGATGCGCAGCGATGGCATGTTGATGACCAGAATTTCCCCGCGTCGCGCCAGTTCAACCACGGGGAGCAGCTTGGAGATGATCGTATTCAGGTTTCCGAAAAACCGGGTCATGCCCGGATCGGTCACGGTGAGGGCATTCTTGCGCAGGATCTGATTTCGAAACAGCGGTACCACGCTTCCATTGGTGCCGAGCACGTTGCCCGCCCGAAAACAAACAAACGATGTCCCGGCGGTCAGGGTGTTCGCCGCCACGATCAATTTTTCGCCCACCGATTTCGTGGTGCCGTAGAGATTCAGCGGATCGACCGCCTTGTCGCTGGAGACGTCCACCACCCGCGCCACGCCCTTTTGGATGGCCGCATCGATGACGTTCTGGGTGCCCACGATGTTCGTCTTGACGGCCTCATTCGGGTTTTCCTCGCAAACCGGGACATGCTTGAGCGCCGCCAGGTGAAAGATGACATTCACGCCCTCGCAGGCGGAGCGGAGGCGCTCGTAGTCGCGGACATCTCCGATGATGAACTTCAACCGCGGGTCGTCGTTCAATTGTCGCCGCAGTCGCACCTGCGCGAATTCCCCCCGGGAATAGATGCGAATCTCCGCCGGACCGTGGGAGGCCAGCAGCTGGCGGGTGAGCTCGGTTCCCCATGAACCGGTCCCCCCGGTGATCAGGATGTTCGTTTTGCGATAGGAGCGCATGGGAGGAATTTCGGGCATGAGACGTTCGGATGAGGTCACTGCTCTGCAAGGATGCGGGCGTCAGGCAATGGCACGATCCACCTTCCGCCCGCCTGCGAGTAGGCTGTCTCCTTCCGTTTGATTTCCGGAAGATAGTTATAGGCAAACACGAGGGTGTAATCGGGAGGATGGGTCCGGAAGAAGTCGACGTCGACGATGGGATTGTGCGTGCCCGGCATCAGCCTGCCGGTCCGTTCCGGCGAGCTGTCCACCACGAAGGGAAGCTTTTCCGGCGTCAGGTCCGACAAGTTGACGTGGACGCTCGCCCGTCCGGACGCTCCATATCCCGCGACCGTCTTTCCGCGGCCGATGAGAGACTCGACCAGATGTTGCAGGGCAACGCGCTTCTCCTGCACGGTCGCGGCGAAGGCATCGAAGGTTTTTTCCAGGCCAAGCCCCCGCTTCTCCTCCAGGTCCATGAAATCGAGCGCCCGCTTCTCCATCGGGTGCAGGCCGGCGCCATCCCGCTGCACGCAAACCCGCATCGACCCGCAATGAATCGGAACCCTGGCGACATCAAAGACATTCATCGCGAACCCGGCGAAAAATTTCTTCAACGCATGCAGGGAGTGATACATGAGGTGTTCATGGTAGATCATGTCGTATTGGCATCCATCCAAAAGGTCGAGCAGACTTTGCACCTCGAAGACGAAGACCCCGTGCGGCGACAGGAGCAGATCGATGCCGGCCATGACCTCGTGAAGGTCGTCGATATGGGCAAAGACATTGTTGGCGCAGACGACATCGGCCCGCCCGTGATCCGATAGTATCCGGGCCGCCGTGGTTCGATTGAAGAAATCCGAGTAGACGACGCAGCCGCGGGCGCGGGCGACCGCCGCGATGTTATCCGCCGGCTCGACTCCGACGGCGCGCACGCCACCGTCCGCCAGCGGCTTCAGCAACACCCCGTCGTTGCATCCAATCTCCACCACGAGTCCGCCCGGCTTCACGAAGCGCGTTTCAACTTCCCGCGCATAATCGCGGAAATGCGATGACAACGTCGAGGTCGTCGAAGCCAGGTAACGATAGTCGCGAAATAAAACCTGCGCGCTGACGGTTTCCAACAACTGAACCTCACGACAATCGCGGCAGAAGCAGACCGTCAGCGGATAACGCTGTTCGCTCGTGACTTCGCCCGGCAGCAAGAAGCCGCCGGCCAGGGGGAGTTCACCGAGCGACAGGAAAGCGTGCAGGTCAGTCGAGTGACACAGCCGGCAATTGTCCCGTCGATACCAGTCGGTCGCCATCATGAGGTTTCCACGCGAGTCAGTAAAAGGTCACGTCCGTGACATGCATGCGCACGACATCGAAGTCCGGCCTGTTCTCCTCGCGGAATTCCAGGCGAACGGAATGCACCGGGACGCTTAGACCGGGGAAATCGATCCGAAGAAATGGGAAACCGGGATCCGATCTCTTTAACATGGCCGAATACCTCCCAAGTTCTCGGCCGTTGTCGTCCCTTAGGATGGCCGTCAAAATGTTTCTCTGGGTCAGCCCGACTTGCACGCCTCGCAGGGTCTTTGGCGCGGGAAAATCAATCTCGAGGACAAACGGGTGGGACCCGGCCCCGCGACCCAGGCTCTTTGGATCGGCATCAAACATCGACTGCAAATCTCCCAAATCGAGGGCCCCGTGCCGGACCGTCCAGATTTCGCCCGCCGGCGTCGTGACCTTGTCCTCCGGAGTCGCTGCCGCTCGACGACTTCGTCCTTCAGGATCCGCTCCGCGTCCGCGACGTACTTGATTCTGACGAAGCGAAAAGCCGGACTTCCATCCGGATAGTAAATGACCTTCCCCAAATCCTCGTGCGTCAGAATTGTGGAACCTCCCAGTCGCTCGAATTGTTGCTGGGTCACCACGAATGTCGCATGGTCGGGGATCTCGCGGATCGCGTTCATGTACTGGTCTACGTCGCCCAGTTTGAAATTCGGCGGGGAATTGAAGAATTCGAGAATGTAGTCCGGGCTGTTCGCCCACTCCGCCGCGAGCACCACCGTCTCGCCGGGATGCTGGCGAAGATAATCCGGAATCGCGTCGCGGATGACCTGCTTTGAGCCCCATTGAAGCCCGAAGAGCGTGTAGTCGTGAAACGAGGTCGGCCCCTTTTGCAGACACTCCCGGGTGAGGAAGAGACTGTAGACGGCGAGAACGGAAAACAGGCCGGCATAGGCGGTCCCGCGCAGGGAGCGCGCCGGCAGCCACTGCACGAGGGTGTCCGCTGCGACCATGATCAGGATGCAGGCCGGCAGGAGAAAGGTCAGGTTGCGAGTGATCTCGGGCGCGACGAAGAGCGCCCCCGCCGAGGAAGCCGCGATCGTGGCGAGCAGAAGCCGGGATCCGGATCGCTTGATTCGGAAAAGTATCAACGCCAGCCCGCCGAAGAACAGCGGGGCCATGACGGGAAGAATATGGCTGAGGCCCGCAATCTGGTGCCTGATGTTTGCCTTCTTCCACGTGAACCAAAATTCCGGCAGCAGTCCCTGGGAGTACGAGCCCAGCATGCGCCGGAGTTTCTCCGTGAGCGGCATGTTCGTCGACAGGACCCCCGAATACATTTCAATATGCCGCGCCGGTGACTCCGGGTAGTTGAGGTAGTAAAGTCCAAGTGGCACCAGCGTCAGGCAGGCGAGGGCGAACGCCAGGCCGACGATCCGGCGGTTTTGCCAATGATATTTCGCATCCGAGAGCAGGAGCAGGCCGCCGGTCGCGAACATCACGAGCGGGCCGGCCGAGTAGGAATAGAGGGTGAGCGCCCCGAAGCCCACCGCCGCAAAAATCGCCTTCTTATTTCCCGCCGTGTAATTGAGGTAGTAGTAGCAAAACCAGGTGTAGAACACGACCGTGTAAACGCATTCAAAGGCCGTGCGGGAATGGACAAACCAGGCCGGCATCGTGACCATGACCAGCGGGGCCAGCCACCACGAGCGGCAGTTGAAGTGCGTCTTCAACGTCAAGCCGAGCCCGTACATCCCCCAGGCGGTCAGCAAGACCGCCGTGCCCCGGACCGCGTAAATGCTGTTCCCAAACAAGAGCCACCCGGGCAGTTGAATGTAATGGGCGATGGAGACGAACCGGAACCACGGTCCCGCCGCGGTGACGGGAAGAAAGTGGCCGTTTTCGTCAAAGAAATGCCGGTTCCATAAGCCGCGGGCTCGAACCTGCTCGGCCGCTTCGTCGGTAAAAAAATAAACCGGATAATCTTCGAGGTAGAGAAAGCGAGTGACGAGATAGACGGAAAGCGCGAGCAGGAAAAGAAGCAGGGGACCTTTTTCGCGCCAGGACTCGGAGGAAAACGGGGAGCCGTGTTTCACAAAGGCGGGGATATTGGCAAAACGAAAAAGCGAAGAGGCTGGGCGATGGATCCCGGTTGAGAAAGCAAGCATTGCGCCGCGCGGTCGCAGACCCGGCTCGGTGAGCAGGAATCGTCGATTCCTTGGGGCGGACGCTTGCAGAACGGTCTGGTTTGGTCAAGCGCCCGCCCCCCGGGGCGGCGCGGGCGACTTTGGTGAGGCAGCGCACGGTGTGGCCGAAGCCGCGAAGGCGCGCTGTCCTCCTTTCCCTTGACGCGTGGTTTGCTTGCGAGTTTTCTCGCCGCGTGACCGCCTCCGAGACCGACCAGGCGTTGCCTGCGGCGGCACGCCCCCGCGGGTGGGCGGGCGGCGTAAATTGGGGAAGATGGATCGTCGCCCTCATTGCAGTCGGTGCCGCCGCGACGGTGAATTTTTATCTTGTGCGGCCCCTGGCGAACGATGAGGCGGTGGAACTTTTGCAAACTGAGATCGCGGACCCGACGCATCCGGCGTGGTTCATCGGCCGATATCCAGGAGGTCATGTTGACTCGGTTGAGGCGCTCTCTTTGTATCTCAACCGTGCCGCCTGGGTGGGTCTCGACGAGAACCGCAATGCGCGCGCGGATTACGAATGGAGGCTGCGGCTCCTGCGTGTCCTGACCTTGATGCTGGTTGCGACAGGGATGCACGCGCTGCTGGCGCCGCGCTACGGAAATGGAGTCGCGATGGTTGGGGCGTTGATTTTTGCGCTCGGTGCGTATCCGCAGTTTTACAATTCCTTCCTGACCAGAAATGGATTCACTCCGCTCATCGCCGTTCTGTTGCTGGCGGCATTGCAACGTCTGCTGTCCCTGCGTGCCGCGTTGCCCTGGCGGGCAATCCTGGTCCCGGCGGCGATGGTGGGCCTCGCGTATTTTGCGGGACTCTGGACTTACACGGTCTTCAAGCCGTTGGGGCCCCCGCTTGTGCTGGCATTGGGTCTCGCCTTGTGGCGCGAGGGAATTCGCGGCAAGCGCTGGCTGTTCACGCTCACCATGCCGTTTGGAGTCACTCTGATTGCCGGGGGCGCCGCCGCGCTTTTTGTCGACATGCCGTGGCGCACGATCTGGACGCGAGGCAATTATGCTTTCAGCACTCCGGCGAATTATTTGTGGAACTTGATTTGCGTCTGGCTCACGCCCTTCTACTGGCGGGCGGGGGATACGGGATTTGTGACGGAGGAGACGCATGACTTCCTGCATCATCCGACGCTCGCTCCAATCCTATGGCCCATCTTCGTCGCAGGCCTGGTGCTGTCCTTTCGGCGAAGCTCGCGTCCGCTTTCCTATCTTTGCGCCATCTGGTGGGTGGCTTCAGCCGTGCCGATTGCGGTAGCGGGTCCCAACATGAAATACCAGCAGGTGGCCAGCCTCCTGCAAGTGGTCATCATGTGTGAATGCCTCCGGCGCTGTTATGAGGGATTGGTCCGCGCAGACTTCAGACCACACCTGGTGCGCGCGCTCGCGTGGGGAGGCGCCGTTTTGCTCGTTGCGGGCGTGGCCTACGATGGATTTTCGACCTTGGCCAGGGTGAGTCGAAGAGCCCGCTGGAACATGTCACTGCATGCGGAGCGGACGGCGAAGGCCATCCGAGCTTTCGTGGACGCGGGAGCGCAGCAGGTCATCGTATATTATCAATTCAGCGCGGATTTGTCGCGATGGTGGTTGCACCCGGCCGCCCGGTACCGCGGACCCGGCTTTAAGGAGTTTATCGAATGGAGTGACTGCCAAGCTTACCTCCTTAACCACGACATTCAGGGCGCCGCCCTCGTCACTCCGTCAGAGGCCGTGCCGGAAAGCGATGCCGCCAAAGCCGTCATCGAATCGATGAATCGGGTGCAAGTGCCATACCCGCACGATTACGATGACTAGGACTACGGCGACCGCCATCTTGCCGCCCTCAGTTGGCTGAAAAGCCGGGCCGAGGGGCCGGTTTTTCACTGGTTTCGGCAGATCGCCGTGCTCCGGACCTGCCGCCGGTTTCATCGGCGTCAGCCCCATTGGGAGCAGCTGGGCGGACCCGTCGGGCAGGGGCGTGCGGAGCAGCGGGAAACAGCAGAAATTCCTTGCAATCTGCCCGGGTCGATTGGATACGTCCCACCCCGCGCCCGCCGCGGACTTTTTCCGTTATTGCCAATCGTCCTCCCGCCGACCCGACCTATGAATCTCCTCGATAAAATCAGCCAGGAACAGAAGAAGACTGATCAAGCGCCCTTCCGGGTCGGCGACACCGTCCGCGTCCACACCCGCGTGGTCGAAGGCGACAAGGAACGCATCCAGATTTTCACCGGCGTGGTGATCGCGCGCAAGGGCCGCGACATCAACGGCTCCTTCACGGTCCGCCGCATTTCCTACGGCGAGGGCGTCGAGCGCGTGTTCCCGGTCCACTCGCCGAAGGTGGCGAAGATCGAAGTCGAGCGCCAGGGCGCCCCGCGCCGCGCCAAGCTTTACTACCTGCGCGATCGCACGGGCAAGGACGCCCTCTTCGTGAAGGAACGGAAGGTGGCCACCAAGACGACCGCCAAGGCCTCCTCGGCCGACGCGCCCGCCAAGGCGAAGAAGAAGGCGAAGGCCGACAAGGCCGAAGCTTAGGATTTCGCGAGGCCGCTGCCATGGCCAATCCGTCCGGGCGACGCGCGACCGCGCTCACGCGCCCGGACTTTTCGTTTGAGCGCCACCTCCTCGCCACGGGCGAGAGCATCGTTGCAGGCATCGACGAGGCCGGTCGCGGACCCCTGGCCGGACCGGTGCTGGCCGCCGCCGTCATCCTGCACGAGTCGCTTTCAAGATGTGCCGCTCGACGACTCGAAGCGGCTCTGCGCCGAGGAACGCGAGGAATTTTTTCTGCGGCTGACGGGCGATCCGGCGGTCGAGTGGTCATGCGTGGTCGTGGAGGTCGAGGAGATCGATCGCCTGAACATTTTGCGCGCCTCGCACGAGGCCATGCGGCGGGCGGTGCTCGCGCTGACGCGCCGGCCCACGCATGTGTTGATCGACGGCCTGCCGGTGCGGCCCTTTCCCATTCCGCAGACCGCGCTGGTGAAAGGCGATGCGCGCAGCCTGAGCATCGCGGCGGCGAGCATCATCGCGAAGGTGATGCGCGATCGCTGGATGGAGGAGGCCGACACGAGGTACCCGCAATACGGTTTTGCGAAGCATAAGGGCTATGCCACGCCGGAACATTTCGCTACGCTCTTCGCGCATGGGCCCTGTCCCATCCATCGCCGGAGTTTTGAGCCGGTGGCGCAAACGTATCTTCGCTTCGGCTGAGCGAGGGCGATCCGCGCCACGCGCTGGGCCGGCGCGGCGAGGTCGCGGCTGCGAAACACCTGCGCAAGCGCGGCTGGAAGGTGCTCTACCGGAATTTCCGCGCGCCCGACGGCGGCGAGGTGGATCTCATCTGCCGCGATGGCGCCACGCTCGTTTTCGCCGAGGTGAAGACGCGATCGCGCGCCAGCGAGTTGAGCCGTCCGGCCGACAACGTCACGCCGGAGAAGGAGCGGTTGATCGCGCGGGGCGCGCTGGCCTGGCTGCGGATGCTCGGCGATCCGGAGATCGAATTTCGCTTCGACATCGTGGAGGTGATCCTGGGCGATGATGACGTCGCGGAAATCACGGTGAACGAGGCGGCCTTCAGCCTGCCGAAAAACTGGCGCTATTGAGCGGCGCGTCCGCGTTGCGTCCGGCGAACTCGGCATGAGGTTGCCATGATGCAGGCATTCGCCCACGCTGCCCCGCGGGACTTCCTGTGGTCATGAACCATCTACCGAATCCCAACCCGTCCACCTCGCAACCGAAGGCGAAGGATCAGTCGATCAAGTTTTCGCCCCTTCTGGCGGAGGTGGCGTCGCTGGAAAAGGGCGAGGTCTTCGCCCGGATGAAAACCGCGCCGGAGGGGTTGAGCGATGACGAGGCGGCGCGGCGCCTGGCCGAGGTCGGCCCGAATGTCGTGTCGGCCGGCGATCATCACGGCTGGCCCTGGCGGCTTTTCAACGCGACGCGCAATCCCCTCGTCATCCTCTTGAGCGTGCTGGCGACGATTTCGTTCGCGACCGGCGATGTCCGGGCGGGAAGCGTGATGACGTTGATGGTGATCCTCGGCGTGCTGCTGCGCTTTGTGCAGGAGGCGCGGGCGGACGCCGCCGCGGAGAAACTGAAGGCGATGATCAACGTCACCGGCGACGGTGGTGCGCGCCGGCAAGGAGCGGGAGATTCCCCTCAAACATACTGGTGCCCGGCGATGTGGTGAAGCTCTGCGGCGGGAGACATGATCCCCGCCGATGTGCGGCTCATCTCGGCGAAGGACCTGTTCATCACGCAAGCCACGCTGACCGGCGAGTCGCTGCCCGTGGAGAAGCACGACGTGCGCGAAACGCGCGCCGGGATTTCGCCGCTGGAGATGGCGAACCTCTGCTTCCTCGGCACAAGCGTCGAAAGCGGCGCGGCCACCGCGGTCATCGTCGCGACGGGCGCGCAGACCTACTTCGGCAGCATGGCCGGGAGCATGGCCGGCGAGCCGGAGCCGACCAGCTTTCGACAGGGGCGTGTCAGCAGTTCACCTGGCTGATGATCCGCTTCATGGTGGTGATGGTGCCGCTGGTCTTCCTCATCAACGGCTTCACCAAGCACAACTGGCAGCGAGGCCTTCTTTTTCTCCATCGCCGTCGCGGTGGGCCTGACGCCGGAGATGCTGCCGATGATCGTCTCGGTCTGCCTGTCGAAGGGCGCGCTCGCGATGTCGAAGAAAAAGGTCATCGTGAAGCAACTCAACGCGATCCAGAACTTCGGCGCGATGGACGTGCTGTGCACCGACAAGACCGGCACGCTGACGATGGACCAGGTCATCCTCGAACGGCATTGCGACGTGATGCAGAAGGAAAACGACGACGTCTTCCGCGACGCGTATCTCATCGCCCATTTTCAGACCGGGCTGAAGAACGTGCTCGATCGCGCGGTGCTGAGCCACCGCGACGCGCACGAGGAAGCCATCGACGGGTTTTCGCAAGGTGGATGAGATCCCGTTCGATTTCGTACGCCGGATGATGTCGGTGGTGGTGGAGACGCCCGGACAAGGATCATCAGCTCCTGACCAAGGGCGCGCCGGAGGCGATCTTTCCGCGCTGCACCTATCTTCGAACTGGACGGGGAGACCTTTGCCGATGGAGCCGGTGCTCGTCGGTGATTTGATGCAGCAATATCGAGCAATTGAGCGCTGACGGATTCCGCGTGCTCGCGGTCGCGCACAAGCACCTCGCGGAGGGCGAGTTCATTTCCAAGGAGGATGAATGCGACCTGATCCTCAAGGGTTACATCGCCTTTCTCGATCCGCCCAAGGACAGCGCCGCCAAGGCGATCGACGCGCTTTGCAGAGCATGGCGTCACCGTGAAAGTCCTCACCGGCGACAATGACCTCGTGACCCGCAAGGTGTGCCGGCAGGTCGGCCTGAATGCCGACGACATCCTCCTCGGCAGCAAGGTCGAAACGATGACCGACGACGAACTCGCCGAGGCCGTCGAGGTCACCCACGTCTTCGCGCGCCTCTCGCCCGCGCACAAGCAGCGCATCATCCGCGCGCTGCAGCACAAAGGGCACGTCGTCGGCTTCATGGGCGACGGCATCAACGACGCACCCGCGCTGCACGTGGCCGACGTGGGCATCTCCGTCGATTCCGCCGTCGACATCGCCAAGGCCGCCGCGGCTGTCATCCTCCTCGAAAAGGATCTCATGGTGCTCGACGACGGCGTGATCGAGGGCCGCAAGGTCTTCGTGAACATCCTGAAATACGTCCGCATGGGCGCGAGCTCGAACTTTGGCAACATGTTCAGCGTGCTTGGGGCGAGCGCGTTTCTGCCGTTCGTGCCGATGGCGCCCATCCAGGTGCTGACGAACAACCTGCTCTACGATTTCTCGCAGGTGCCGATTCCCACGGACACCGTCGACCCGGAGCAGACGGCGAAGCCGCGTCCGTGGCACATCGGCGACATCAAGAAATTCGTCCTCTTCATCGGCCCGATCAGCTCGATCTTCGACTACACGACCTTCTTCGTGATGCTCTACGTCTTCGGTTGCTGGGATCCCGCGCGTGCCTCGCTCTTTCAAACCGGCTGGTTTGTCGAATCGCTGATCACGCAAACGCTGATCGTCCACGTCATCCGCACGAACAAGATTCCCTTCATCCAGGGCCGTGCGAGCTGGCAGCTCACGATGACCACGGTGGCCATCATGGCGGTGGCCGTCTGGCTGCCGTACTCGCCGCTCGCGTCCGCGCTCGGGTTCACCGCCGCTGCCGCCGCTCTACTGGCCGATCCTCCTCGTGACGCTGCTCTGCTACGTCGTCGCTCACGCAGGTGGTGAAAATGTGGCTGATCCGCAAGGCGATTCTGTAGCACGCCGCGACTGGCGCGCGGCATTTGACCGCCCCGCGATTCGCGCCGTGATTGGACGCCGCGTCGCAGCGGGCGGTTAGCTCAGTGGTAGAGCGGCTCGTTTACACCGAGTTGGCCGGGGGTTCGAATCCCTCACCGCCCAGGCGCTCGTTACGCCTTCGCCAGCCGCGCCTCGGCGGCGGCCACCATCGCCTGGAAGCGGGGGTCATCGCGCAGAAAATCGAGATCCACGTCGACCTTCGCGTAGGCCACGAAGTCACTCGGCGCCTTTTCGAAAAAGGGCCCAAGCAAATCAATGGAAGTTTCCTTGTCCTTCAAATGCGCGGCGAGTCCGCAGACGCAGTTATAGCGCATGTTCAGATTGTCAGGGTCGATCAGCAGGGCGCGATTGATCCATTCCTTGGTTCGCTCGATTTCGCCGAGGGCCGCCAGGGCCCCCACGCCATATCCCATGGCCGAGCCATTGTTCTTGTCCTGCGCCACAACCTTCTCGACCCGCGCGAGTGTGATCTGCGCGGCGCGGCGTGCCGAGGCGGAATCTCCCAGCGCGGTGTAGCACGTGAGCAACATCCCGGGAGACGAAAAATCAGTCTCCACGAGGCCGCTCGCCTTTTCAAAATGGCGAATGGCATCAGGCAACCGTTGCTGCCTGAAAAAAAGGTTTCCCGCTGCCCGATTGACCTCGAATGACTCGGGATCCAGTCGCAGGGCGATGGCGATTTCCGCGGACGCCTCATCGTTCCGGCCTTCGTCGGCGAGAATCTGCGCCTTGATAGCATGCGCCTCGGCCAGGTTGGCATCCAGCGCGAGCGCGCGTTCGGCTGCCGTCAGGCCGCTTTCGCCCGCCCGGCCGTGCGTCGACCAAAGCAGCCTCTGGCCCGTTGCCATGAGGGCCCAGGCCCGCGCATAGGTGGGATCGATTTCGGTGGCGCGGCGACACAGGCGGACGATTGCCTCGTCCCGGCGCACGTCACCCATGTTTCCTGTCAGGTAATTCTGGCGGGCCATCAAAAAGACATTGTAGGCCTCGATATTGTCCGTCCCGCGCTGCTCGATGGCTTTCTTTTCCTCCGGCAGCAGCTTGAGTTTCAGCGCCTTGACGATGGCCTCCGAGATTTCGTCCTGCAGCGCGAAGATGTCGCTGAGTTCGCGATCGTAACGCTCGGCCCAGACGTGGTTGTCGGTCGCGCCGTCGATCAGCTGCGCGGTGATGCGCACGCGCCCGCCCGACTTGCGCACGCTGCCCTCGAGCACATGGCTGACCTTGAGCTGGCGCGCGACCTGCGGCACCTCGACCTGCTTGCCCTTGAAGGTGAAGGCGGTGTTGCGCGAGATGACCGAGAGCGCGGAGACCTTGCTCAGGTCGGTGATGATGTCCTCGGTGATGCCGTCGCTGAAATATTCCTGCTCCGGATCGCCGCTCATGTTGGCGAAGGGCAGCACGCAAACCGAGAAGTGGCGGGCCGCGTCCGCTTTGGCGTGCTCGGCGCCAAGCGGCCCCGGCCGGCCGCAGCGAGAAGACGTGCACCGGCCGCTGGATGTTCTTCACGGTGTGCTCGCCCAGATCGTCAAACGCGCCCGGCACCTTGCCTTCCACCTGGTCGCGCACGGTGCGGGAAAGCGCGATGCCGCCGGCCGGCGCGAGCGACTTCGAGTCGCGCGGCGACATTCACACCTTCGCCGTAGATGTCGTCGCCCTGCACGATGACGTCGCCGAGATTCACGCCAATGCGGTAGCGGATGCGCTCGGCGTCGGGCCGTTCCGCCTCGGCCCGCGACGTCGCGTCCTGGATCGCGACGGCGCATTTCACGGCATCGATGACGCTGGGAAACTCGACCAGCGCGCCGTCGCCCATCAGCTTGATCAGTCGTCCGCCATGCGCGGCCAGGTTGGGGTCGAAGATTTCGCCGCGGTTGACCTTCAGGCGTTCGAGCGTGCCCGCCTCGTCGGCCTCCATGAGGCGGCTGTAGCCGACGACGTCGGCGGCAAGAATGGCGGTGAGTTTACGCTGCATGGTTGAAACCCGAGGTGGCACCCTAGCAGCCACCGGCAATTCGCGGCAGCCTAAAACTTGGGCGCGCGCAGGCGAATGACACGCGGCCAGTGTTTTCTTCGAACAAACGGCGGTCCAATGTGTTTAAATAGATTCAACCGAACCCGCGTCGAAAGACGTATCACCTTTATGAAGTCATTCCTGCTTGGCACCCTTTCCCTGGCCCTGACCATGCCTGCTTTCGCGGGGACGCCCAGTGTCTCGTCTGCTGCGGGCGAAAAGTTCGGAGCCTCGGCTCATCTGAATTACACCGCCGTCGTCCGGGGAGCGCCCCGCGCCGGTTATCGCCCGGGGTACGGCTATCGCGGCTATCCCTACCACGGCGGCTATTACGGCCATCGCTATCCCTATTACGGCTACCGGTATCCGTATTATTGGGGCGGCGGGTACTGGGGCGGCTACTACGGATATCCGTACGCTGCCGCGATTGGCATTGGCCTGGGCCTTCCGCTCGCCTATTCCGCCGGCTATTACGCCGGCGCCGCGCCTTACGGCTACGGCTACTCCTACCCGCAAGGATATTACAACGGGCGGATTGTGGCGGACTACCAGCCCGGACCCACCGGGCCCGGCGGCTATTCCACGCGAAGCAGCGCGGCGCGCTCGGTTCAGACCGCGCTGCAGGCGCGGGGCTATTACAACGGTCCGATTGATGGTGAATTTGGGCCGCAGAGCCAGCAGGCGCTCGCCCAGTTTCAGCAGGCCAACGGCCTGAAAGTCACCGGCCTGATCAATTCTTCCTCGCTCAAGGCGCTCGACGTCAAGTAAGCGGACGCCGTCGCGAAGGGCGCGCGATTCTTCCTGGAAACTACCCGGGAGATCGCGCGCGCAAGATTTTGCAGGGATGACCGGCGCAAATGGAGTCGCCGGGGAGATCGTGCGTGACCACGGAACACGCGCCCACGATGGTGCGCTCGCCGATCGTGACGCCCGGCAGGACAAACGCGCGCGCGCCGACGAAGGCATTCCGGCCAATCGTGATCTTCGCGGTCTGCAACGGCAGATCCGGATGATCGAAATCGTGCGTGCCGGTGCAGAGATACGCCTCCTGCGCGATCGTGCAGCCCTCGCCCAGCTCGATCTCGCCCAGCGAATAGGCATTGCTCCGTTCGCCCAGGCAGGCGCGGTCGCCCAGCGTCAGATTCCACGGCAGCCGGATGCGCGCGGTGCCGTGCACAAACGGTCGTCCGTGCACGCGTGCGCCGAACGCGCGCAGCCAGAAAACCCGCCAGCCGTTGCAGAATTTCGGCGTCCAGGCGCAAAGCAGGGTCCAGACGATTGCCCATGCCGCCATGCGCAGGCGCGTGGCCGGCGGCCAGGGCGAGCGGCCGAATCCATCCTGCGCATGCGTGACCGGCTCGGAGCTCATGAAATGGGCGGGGTGCGATCGGTCGATCTGCGCGCGGACCGTCCGCGCGATGGTCGAGCGATAATGGTCCCAGCGCAAGGCGCGGGCCTTGGTGGCCGCCGCCTCCTTCATCGCGGCGAGCAACGCGGGCGCGGCGAGCAGCGCCTCGAGCTTTTCGACAATCGCCTCCGCGGATCGAATCGGCACGATGAATCCATCGACGCCCTCGCTGACGACGTCGGGCGCGCCGGTGTGCGCGGTGGAGATGACCGGCAGACCGCACGCCAGCGCCTCGAGGATGACGAGTCCAAAGCCCTCGCAAAGCGACGGAAAAATCAAGACGTCATGCCGGCGCATTTCCGCGAGCACCTCCGCCGGCGGCAGGTAGGAAAACCAGCGATGCGCGCGCAACGCCTCGTCGAGCGGCGCGCACGACTCGCTTGGCCGCGCGCCAATCAGCGTGAGTTGAATGCGCGGTCCAAGCCGCCGCACCGCCTCGAGCGCGTAGGACAGTCCCTTGCGCTGCGTCAACGCGCCGACAAAAATCGCGCGCAAGACGCCCGCCGGCGGCGCCTCGCGCGGTCGGGAATCCGGCGGCACCTCGGGTGCTCCGTACGGCACGACCTCCACGGGCGTCGCGGTGGCGGGCGATTCGCGCAGCGTCCCGGCGGTGAAGCGGCTCGCCACAATGATGAGATCCGCGCCCGCCACCTCGGCTTCCTTGCGCGCGAGTTTTTTGTCGCTGTCGAGCACGCCCTCCATCGTCGCCGCCCAGGCCGGCTCGCGCTCGGCCTCTTCGCGATAGATGCGCTGCGCGGCGCGCCAATAACCAATCGGCAAATCATAAATGCAGCGCAGACCGCGCGCGCGCGCCGCGGCGAACGTGGCGGCCGAGCCGTCCTCGTAGCCGTAGACCGCCCGCAATGAGCCGACGTTCCCGTCCTGCAGCCGGCGGGCGACGCGGCGGTCGAGATGGCCGTACACGGAGTCGACGCTGAACACTCCGCGTTCGTGTCGGGCCAGCGCCTGCAGTCCGAGTTTGGTCGAGGCGAGGCGGGCCGCCTCGAGCCAGGGATCGGTCCGGGCGCGCGCGCGAACCGGGGCGGGAAAGCTGCGGCGATCGAGCTGGCCGCGCCACGACGCGGGCAGCAGCCGCGCCACGGCGCGAGTCGGGATTCCAATTGAGGCACGTCCAGAATTCACCGAGCAGATTCGCCTCCGCGAGCGCGAGCGCCGCGTGGCGGACGTTGACGTTGCCGGTGGGGTGGGAGAGCGCAACCATGGAGTCTCGCGCTGTCAGTATGAAGCCCCGCGCCGCGAGCGCGAGCCGATGTTCAGAGGGCGCGCGGCGGAGGCATCAGAGCACGCCGTCCGACATGGCGCGCACCACCTCTTTCATCTTCCACTTGGCGCGCCAGCCGAGCTTGGCGGCGGCCTTGGCGGGGTTGGCGCGGCCGTAACGCAGATCGGTCGGGCGGAACAACGCGGGATCCGATTCGACGTGCTGCTGCCAGTCGAGCCCGACCGCGGCGAAGGCCTGGTCGACGAAATCCTTGAGGGGCCGCGTTTCGCCGGTCGCGATGACGAAGTCGTCCGGTTCCGGCTGCTTGAGCATGAGCGCCATGGCCTCGACAAATTCCGGCGCCCAGCCCCAGTCGCGTTCGATTTCGAGATTGCCGAGGCGGAGCTTTCCCTTCAATTCGCCCGAGGCGATGCGCCGCGCGCCGGTCACGATTTTCTGGGTGACGAAACGCCCGGGCCGCAGGCACGACTCGTGGTTGAAGAGCAGGCCGGAGCACGCGAACAACCCGTAGGCCTCGCGATAGTTCGCCACCTCCCAGAACGCCGCGGCCTTGGCCACGGCGTACGGACTGCGCGGCCGAAATGCCGTCAGCTCGTCGGCCGGCGCGCCGCCGGTGTCGCCGAAGCACTCGCTCGAGCAGGCGTGGTAGAAGCGGATCTTGCCGCCGAGAAAGCGCACCGCCTCGAGGATGTTCAACGTGCCCAGCGTCACGCTCTCGAGCGTTTCGACCGGTTGATCGAAGGAGAGGCCGACGGAGGATTGTCCCGCGAGGTGATAGATCTCGTCGGGCTGCGCCTTGGAGAGCGCCTGCAGCACGCTGCGAAAATCGGTGATGGCCGCGGAGGTGAGCTTGACGCGATCGCGAATCCCGAGGCGATCGAGATTCACAAAGCTGCCCATCGCGATGTCGCGCGAGGTGCCCCAGACCTCGTCACCGCGCGCGAGCAGATGGCGCGTGAGATAGGCCCCGTCCTGGCCGGAAATTCCGAAGATGAGGCATCTGGCCATGGCAGCGGGCGCTCGCTCAGCCGGCAAACGCGCGGAGCGGGTGTTGGCGCGACGGTAGCGCGGATTGCGCCGGAAGCTCAAATTCCATTTGGCGCCCCATGAATTCGAGCAGCACGCGGATGCGCTCGCGCGCCGGCAGGAATTGCGTGACCACCGCCTGCAACCCGTGGAGGGCTCCGCCCGTCAGCACCACGTCGTCGCCCGGTTCCGGGTGACTGGCGACCTCCGTCAATTCCTCCTCGCCCAGGCTCAGCCGGAGTTGATCGATGACCGCGTCGGGCACGCTCGGGTGCAGGCCGCCAAAATGAACGATTCCGCGCAGGCCGTGGGCGTGCCCGATTTCACGGTGGCGCGAAGGCAGGTCAAAGCGCGCGAAAAGATAGCCGGGGAAGAGCGCCTCGGTCATCCACATCTGGCCGCCCGCGCGCACGCGGCGGAAGCGGATGCGCGGGCAAAAGACCTCGACATCCTCGCGCTGGCGCAGCGCGCGCGCGGCGATCGACTCGTGGCGCGGCTGCGCTTGCAGGCAATACCAGGCGACGCCGGCGGCGGCGGGCCGGGAGGGAGTCGCGGGCGAAAGCAGGGTCGGGCTCATGAGGGGTCGAGCATTTTCACGAGGGCGGGGAGCGATTCGCGGGCGATGCGCTGCCAGGCCTGGAGTCGCTCCGCGCGGTGGCGGAGAAATTCGTTCTCGGCGGTGCGGCGGGCGGCGGGCGGCAGGGCTTCCAGCGCGGCGGTGAGCCGGCCGAGTCGCTCGGCACCGCCTTCCAGCGCGGGCGCGATCCGCTCGCGCAGAAAACCGGACACCAGCTTGCGCAGCTCGGTCTCCGCCACAAAATGATCGCGCCGGTCGCCCGCCACGTAGGTGGCCTTCACCGCGCCAAACGAGCGAAGCAGGCGCAGGCCCTGCGAGGCCGATCCCCGGCTGATGGAAAGGCGGCGGACGATGGTGTCGAAGGTCAGCGGCGCCGGCGAGGCGTAGAGCAGCGCGTAGATTTCGCCGAGCGACTTGGGCGCCTTCACGCTGCGCGCGAGGCCGACGAAGAGATCGACAAACTCCACCTCCACCGGCGAGAGCCGCGCCTTGGCCGCCGCGGACGCCCGGCGCAGCGGCCGCAGGGCCGGCTTGGTCCGGGTCGAGAGGGACATGCCGCCATTCTGCCTCCAATTTCGAAATGTTCAATAAGAAATGAACAATTTGATTTTCGTTTCATTTCTTGTCATCCCGAGCGAAGTCGAGGGACCTCAGGTTGCGGTTTGGCTCGTGTGATCATCCGTTTCGCCAGCAGCGACCACTCAAAGGCGCAGCAAGAGGTCCTTCGCCTCGCCCGCACGACGGGCTCGCTCAGGATGACAATGGGAAGATTTCTCAGCGCAGGCCGACGGCCTCGCGCACGCGGGAGAGCACGCCGTCGGCCACCCGCCGCGCCTTGTCGGCGCCCTTGCGCAGGACGAACTCCACGTAGCTGGGCTCGCGCTCCAGCTCCGCGCGCCGCGCGCGCATGGGCGCAAACGCCTCCCAAATCGCGCCGAAGAGACGCTTCTTGAAGTCGCCGTAGCCCACGCCGCCGGACCGGAATTCAGCGACCATCTTGTCGTAGTCGGACGGCGAGGCGACCAGCTTGTAGAGTGCCAGCACGGTCGACTCCTCCGTTGGCTTGGGCGCCTCCACCGGGGTGGAATCGGTCACCAGCGCCATGACTTTTTTCCGCAGCGCCTTCTCGTCGCCGAAGATCTCGATCGTGTTGCCGTAGCTCTTGCTCATCTTCTGGCCGTCGGTGCCCGGCACCGTGCCGGTCTCCTGGCCGATGAGCGGCTCGGGCAGCTTGAAGGTCTCGCCGTAGCGGTCGTTGAACTTGTGCGCGATGTCGCGCGTCATCTCGACATGCTGCTTCTGATCCTTGCCGACCGGCACGACGTCGGAGTCGTAGAGCAGGATGTCCGCCGCCATCAGCACGGGATAGGCGAAGAGCCCGTGCGAGGCGTCCAATCCGCGCGTGACCTTGTCCTTGTACGAGGTCGCCCGCTCGAGCAGGCCCATCGGCGTGACCGTGCTGAGAATCCAGGTCAGCTCGGTCACTTCCGGCACGTCGGACTGCCGGAAGAAGCAGCTCCGCGCCGGATCGAGACCGCAGGCCAGAAAATCCAGCGCCACCCCGCGGACATAGTCGCGCAGCTCGGTGGGATCGTGGACGCTCGTCAGCGCGTGGTAATCGGCGATGAAGTAATAGCATTCGCCCTTTTCCTGCAGGTCGATCGACGGCTTCATCATGCCGAAGTAATTGCCCAGGTGGAGCGTGCCGGTGGGCTGGATGCCGGAAAGAATGCGTTTCATCGTGCAGACGCGATCAACGCGTGGAATCAGAGGTGCGCAAGCAGTAGCCGCAAAGTTTCTGTCAGCCGGGCCCGCGCCGGTCCCAGCGAGCGAATCATGTGCACGAAGGGCCCGATGCGGCCGGGATGGGTCAGCAGGTGCCAGAGCAGCCGGCCAATCGGCGGCTTCTGCGCGTCGAGATCCCAAAGGAGATGACCGGGAACCGGCAGGGTGGTTTGGGCGTCGTCGCTGATGACGCGAAACGCAAGCATCGGCACGCCCGCCTCCGCGCAGGCCCGCGCGATGGCGGCGGTTTCCATGTCGACCGCCACCGCGCCGGTCCGCGCGCTGAGCGCAGCCTTGTCGGCGGCCGAGTCGATGACCGCCATCTCGGAGGTGAGATGGCCGTGATGCACGCGATCAGCGCCGACGAGTTCGGCGGCCTTGGCGAGCAGCGCCGGATCCGAATAATTCTTCACGAGCAGCAGATCCGCGTGCTGCAGGTCCGGGCACGAGTCCGCCGCCGTAGCCCGGACAAATCAAAAGGCGCGGCCGCTCCACGCCCTCGAGCGCCGCAGAAACGCGCAACCGCGCCTCGGCGGACTGCGGTCCCACCCCCACGTGGACCACCGTGAGGCGCTGACCCGCGTAGGTGCCCTCGATGATCGGCAGGTCAGTCCGGTCGCCGCGCGTGCGGGCGTCCTTGAGCAACGGCACGAAGTCCTTGCTCTCCTCCTGCATCGCGAAAGTGATGACAATCATGCGAACGTTGTAGCCGGGGTCGCTGACCCCGGAGCTGTAATTACTCCACAAGCGGGCTTGTTGCGGCGGCGCGAGCGAAGTCTCAACTTTCCACCACCGTCCAATGCGGCGCCGCGATGGTCTGGCCGATCTTGGGCAGCAGCAGGTCGATCCCGGCCTTCAGCGCCTTTTTCTGCGCGTCGCCGGCGTTGATCGTGATCGGCGGAAACGTGTTGTAGTGCAGGCCGAGAATCGTGCGCGTGCCGACGTATTCGGCGGCGATGATGGCGTCCTCGATGCCCATGGTGAAATAGTCGCCGATGGGCAGCGCGGCGAAGGTCAGGTGCACGCCCGCCTTGGCGATGAGCCGCATGTCGAGCGTCAGCGCGGTGTCGCCCGAGTAGTAAAAATTGCCGTCCTCCGTCTGGACCACGAAGCCGGCCGGATTGCCGCCGTAGCTTCCGTCCGGCATGGACGAGCTGTGAATCGCGCTGGTCAGCTTCACGCGCCCGAAATCGGTCTTGGCCGCACCGCCGTGGTTCATCGGCATGGTTTTCTTCACGCCCTTGCTTTCCAGCCAGACGCCGACCTCGTACGGGGAAATCACCGTCGCGCCGGTGCGCTCCGCGATCGCCACGCAATCCGCGAGGTGATCGCCATGACCGTGCGACACGAGGATGAAATCCGCCGCGATGTCATCGATGCTGATCTCCTTGGCGAGCGGGTTGGGCGAGATGAACGGATCAAAAAGCAGGCGATGCCGCGCGGTTTCAACCGCGAAACACGAGTGGCCGTAGTAGGTGATTTTCATGGTTCGACAGGGCAGGGATGCGGGGGATCATTCTGGGGATTTCGCGCCGTTTGTCCATTTCCCGCTGCGACGCGGACGCGCCAGCGGCGCGTGGTCGTGCTATGGATCAGTTTGTTCCATGAGTTTGCCGTCGCCCGCCCTTGAATTGGTCCGCCGGCACCTGGGCCTCGACGCCACGGTGCCGCTGCAGGTGCAAAAAATCGAGAAGGGCGGTTCGGATCGCGAATTTCACCGGGTGCGCGCGGGCGGGGGGGAGCCATTCATCGTGGTGACCTACGGCACCGTCCGCCGCGAGAACGCGCGCTACGCCGCGATCGCCGGCTTTCTGCTTCAGCACCAGGTGTCGGTCCCGCGCGTGATCTTCCACGACGAGTCGGCCGGCGTGCTCGCCATGCAGGATCTCGGCGGGCGCGATCTGTGGTCGTTTCGCACCCTGCCGTGGCAGGAGCGCCGCACGCTCTATCAAAGCGCGTTGCGCGAGGCGCACAAACTGCACGGCATCGGCCTCGCGCAGGCCGAGGCGGCGGGCTTGGGCCTTGAGCCGGCCTTTGACGAGACGCTCTACTGCTGGGAGCAGGAGTACTTCTTCGATCACTGCCTCGGGGGAGTTTTCTCCGCGCAACTGCCCGCGTCGCGCGTCGCGGCCGTGGCGTCGTGGCCGATCTGGGACGCCATCGGCGCCGAGCTGGCGGCCCGGCCGCGCGTGCTGGTGCACCGCGATTTCCAGTCGCAGAATATTCTCATCAACAACGAAGCGGCCTCATTGATCGATTTTCAGGGAATGCGCGCCGGGCTGCCGCAGTACGATCTGGCTTCGCTGATTTTCGATCCCTACGTCGAGTTGTCGGTCCCGGAGCGCGCGGAATTGCTCGTCTTCTACCAGGGCATCGGGCGGCGTCCGGTGATCGGGAGCGGGGAGCTGGGATTCCTGCGCATCTTCCGCCTCTGCGCCGTGCAGCGCCTGATGCAGGCGCTCGGGGCCTATGGAAATCTCGGGCTGAAGCAGGGGAAGCCCGCCTTCCTGCTCCATGTCCCCGCCGCGCTCGAGAATCTGCGCGAAGTGGCCTCCACCCTGCCCGAGCTGGCGGAATTCAGCGCGCTGCTGGCGTCATTGAATGTCGAGCAACCGACCGAGCTAGATCAATGAGCGCAGCAGCGACTCGGTCTGCGCCCAGCCGATGCAGGCGTCGGTGATCGACACGCCGTATTTCAAGTCGGCGATGTTGTCGGGAATCTCCTGCTGGCCGGCCTCGAGGTTGCTTTCGAGCATCATGCCGATGATCGGGCTGGCCGGATCCTTGCGACGTTGCGCGAGCACGCTGTCCCAGACGATTTCCTGGCGCGTGTGTTCCTTGCCGGAATTGGCGTGGCTGCAGTCGACCATCACGGCCGGCGGCAGGCCGGCCTGGGCGAGGCGCCGCGCGGCGTCGGCCACGCTTTCGGGATCGAAATTTGTCCGGGCGCGCCCGCCCCGCACGACGAGATGGCCGAGCGGATTGCCGGTCGAATGCACCACGCTGGTGAAGCCGTCCTGATCGATGCCGAGAAAGCTGTGCGGCGCGCGGGCCGACTTCATGGCGTCGAGCGCGGTCTGCAGTTCGCCGTCCGTGCCGTTCTTGAAGCCCACCGGCATGGAGAGTCCGCTGGCCAGTTCGCGATGCGTCTGCGACTCGGTGGTGCGCGCGCCGATCGCGGCCCAGGCCACCAGATCGGAAATGTACTGCGGCACGAGGGGATCGAGGAACTCGGTGGCGACGGGCAGGCCGAGGCGCACGATTTCCACCAGCAATTCGCGCGCGCGGCGGATGCCGGTCTCCATGTCGCGCGAGCCGTCGAGCCGCGGATCATGGATGAGTCCCTTCCAGCCGATGGTGGTGCGCGGTTTTTCGAAATAGACGCGCATCAGCACCTCGGCTTTCGGCGCCAGTGCCTCGCGCACCTCGACCAGTCGGCGGGCGTAATCGAGCGCGCCCTTGGGATCGTGGATCGAGCAGGGGCCGACGATGACGAGCATGCGCGGATCGCGGCGCTCGATGATGTTCTCCACCGCGGCGCGGCCTTCCAGCACGGTCGCGCGGGCCGCCGTGGTGAGCGGCAACTCGGTCTTCAGATCATGCGGCGAGACCAGCCGCGTGATCGAACGGACCCGGAGATTGTTGATCTTCGTCATGCGCGGACCGGGAAGGTATCGGAAAACACCGCTGCGCCAACCTCAACATCGGATGGAGTGCGTCAGCGGCAGCTGTAGCCGGCCTCGCTGAGGCCGGTGCGGACGCGGCGCCAAAACCGGTCCGGCCTCCGCGAGGCCGGCTACAGTTCACTTCCTCCGCCAGAGGCTGGCCTGCGCCACGCTCCACTGGAACTTGCGGGCGTGCTCGCGGATGAGGAACGGCATGTCCTTGGTGCCGCGGAACAGAAATTTCGGCGCCAGGATTTCCTTCAGCGATTCCAGCGTGCCAATCGGCTGGCCCTTGTCGTTGAACCTCCCGGCCAGCCATTTCTCCGGCGGGGTGAATTCCTCCAGCCAGGTGTAGGGCGAGGTGATGATGAGCTGGCCGCCCGGCTTGAGCAGCAGCGGCAGCGTGGCCAGGCATTTTTGCGGATCGGGCAGGCGATCGATCAGGTTCGCCATCAGGATCACGTCAAACGGCTCCCAGCCCAGCGGCAGGTTGCAGGCGTCGCCCTTCTCGAAACTCACGCGCGTCCGGTTGATCGCCTTGTCCACCCGCGCCACCAGCGGCGTGGTCAGCGGCCCCTCGTCGATTCGCTCGTAGGCGATTTCGCCCCAGTCGCGCAGGACGTCGCAGGTGCGAATGAAGCGCGCGGAGAAATCGACGCCGATCACCTTGAAGCAATGCCGCGCCAGCTCGAAGCTCGAGCGGCCGACCGCGCAGCCGAGGTCGAGCGCGCGGGGACGCGGCGGCAGCGCGCCGCACGTCGAGCGTCTCGGTCACCGCGCGGACCGGAAAATCCAGCGCGGCCTTCGGACCGGCGTCATACGGGAGAATTTCCTCCGCCGTCCCGTAGTGGAACAGCAGGTATTCCGACAGCAGCCGATCAGATTCGTACGGATTGGTCATTGCCGGGAGGGGAAAGCGAACGACCCGCTGACCGTAACCGGCCAGCGGGTCGGAAGTGAAGCGGGAATCTGCGCGGCTCAGGCCGCGTTGCGCAGGTTCATGATGTAGTCGGTCGGCTGATAATTCTCGATCAGCACGGTCGTCTTGCCGTCGCGGGACATGCGCACCTGCGACGCGCCGATTTCCGGCGTCTTGGCGGGCGCGAAGAGAATGTCGTCGTGCGTGGCGTTTTTCTTGGTCGCGAATTTGTCCGGCGTGAGCGAGCCGCCGAGATGGTCGCTGCGGCCGGTGGCCACGTGGAACGTGCCGAGCACCTTCTCGTCCTGGATGTCGCGGCCCGACACGGGCAGCACCTGCGTGCCGAAGCCGAGCTCGCCGAGTTCGCCGGTCACCGGATCGCTCGTCAGCTTGGCGTTGTGCGCGTCGATCACCGCCGCGTCGCCCTTGAGGAGGTGCGCCTTGATGATGCGGCCGCCCGCCACGGTCATCAGCCCGATCGTGCCGTCCTCGTAGCGATGCGGGAAATGGCCGTGCGCGCCGGTGGGCACGTAATAAATTTCGCCGGCCGGGAGATTGGCGATGTCCGGCCCGCCGAGACAAAGGCCGTGGCTCTTCTGCGCCTCCTGCCGGCCGAGATCGAGATGCAGCGTGTAGGTTTCGCCGCTGTAGGCGAAATCGATCTCCACCCAGTCGGCGCGCGTCATGCCGAGGCGCATTTTTTCGGCGGTCTTGGAGACCTCGTTGTAATCGACCGCGAGACCGCTCGCGAGGATGATGGGATTCACCCCGTGCAGCGTGGCGCCGCGGAAGCCGTATTTCTTGGCGAAGGCCGTGAGCGGCGCGGTGGCCGAGTAGGTCGAGATGCAGAGAATGAGATCGTAGTTCGGATAGATGTCCTTCTCGAGGCTGAGCTCGCGGCCGTCGGCGTCGACGCAGAGGTCCGCCAGATCGAGATTGCTGCCGCCGGTTTTTTCGAAGGCGTACATCTCGCCGCCGCGCAGATCGAGTTCCTCGAGCAGGCCGTTTTTCAGCGCCTGCTGGAAGTCGTGATAGGCGTGCGCCTGGATGGTCAGCGCGGGATCCTTGAGGAAGCCGTAGCCCTTCATGCCATGTGGATCATCGAGGTCGATGAGGATGGCGACGCGCTCGCCGGGGCGCGGGTTGAAAACGGTCTTGAGCAGCCGGGCGAGGCTGAAGGCGGGAAAATGCTCGGTGCCGGGGGGCTTGGCGGCGGCGGTGGTGGGCTTGGTCAATGCACTGGTGGCCATACTCGATGTCTCCTTGGGAATCCCTGACGGTATCCGGGTTAATGGTGGGAATGCCTGCCTACTACGTTGCGATCGTAGCATCCGGTTGCATGGGTCGCAAAGAAAGCTGCCGCAATGCTTCCCGTTCGGGGACGCCGGATTGTGTCTTATTCTTGCGGGTCGAGCGGCTGATTAATCCGCCAGGGCCTGGCGGATGATTTCCTCGAGCTTGGTGAGCAGCACCGGTTTGAGCAGGCAGGCGTAGACGTCGTACTTCGAAAGCTGGTTCGCGTCGGCCAGGTTTTGAAACGCGGTGATGGCGATGATCTTCGTCTTGAGCTTGGCGGCGCGCACGCGGCGGATGAATTCCAACCCGCCCATCACCGGCATGCGCATGTCCGTGAGGATCAAATCAAAATGTTCCTCGCTCAACCACTTCAGGGCCTCGTGCCCGTCGGTCGTCGTGCGCACGTTCTGCCCCATCTCCGTCACCAGCGTGTGGTAAAGCAGGAGAATGTTGAAGTTGTCGTCGAGAATCAGGATCTTCTTCGGCGGATTAAACGTCAGCGCGGGCATAGTACGGTCGGAATTCTTCGATCTCCTTTTCGAGGCGGGCTTTCAGGAGTTCGGCCACACGGGTGCGCCCCGCCGGCTCGGTGCGCAGGGCGATCTCCCGGCAGAGTGCGACGAGCCCCGCAAGGTCGTCGAGCGAAATGTACTCGGCCCCGATGCGTCCGTCGGGGGTGACATTGTGGTAATTGCCCAGGGCCACGCACAGGCCGGCGCTGGTCAGCCCGTAGAGCTGGAAGGCCGTGGCCTCGCAGGTGCCCCCGGCCATCAGGCAGCGCTGGACCGTGATGCCGCTCTCCCGCGCGATCTGCAGGATTTCCTCGGTCGCCCCCGTGTCGAAGAGCGAGGTCTTGTCGCCCACCCGCACGATGGGCCCGGCGCCCAGCTTGGCGGGGGGTCGCTCGGCGCTGGTCTCGAGCGAGACCACCGTCAGGCCCTGGTCCTGAAAACTGCCCGAGCGCGCCAGGTGCATCGCCCCCACGAAACCGACCTCCTCGGCCCGGGTGAAGAATCCGTACACCTCGGCCTCGGCGCCCAGCCGCTCCAGCTCGTGAAACATCGCCACGATCGCCGCGCAGCCGCCCATGTCGTCGCAGGCCCGCGCGTGCAGGATGCCGTCGCGCACCTCGGTCACCGGCAAATCCCACATCGCGAAATCGCCGAATCCCTTGATCATCGTCTTGTGCGATTCGCGCACCGCCTCCGGCACCCCGCCGAGGAAGGTCCATTCGCCCGGTTGCCCGTCGGGCGGCCGCACCCAGCCGGGATGATCCATGTGCGCCGCGAAGGCCCAGCGCGCGGGATTCGCGCCGTGGCGGTAGCGCGCGATCAGGTTGCCGAAGTCGTCCGGTTCCACGCTGACATGCGGCAGCGGCGCGAGCAGGTCATGAATCACCCGGCGCATGCCGGCCTCGTGGAAGGGCGCGGTGGGCTCCTCCCAAATCGGGTCGGGTGAGCTGGAAAACGGCCTGCGGATCGAGCTTCGTCATACGGGGGAAGCGAAAGATGACGCAATTTGCGTTACACTCCAATCGTGAAGCAGCGCTGGAAGGCATTTCGTTACCGGTTGGAGGCGGTCGCCGTGCGCGCCGTGGCCGCGGCCATTCCGTGGCTGCCCCGGCCCTGGCTGCTGCGCCTGGCCAATTGCGCCGCGGCGATCTTTCATCGCTTCGATCATCGATCGCGCCGGGTGGCGCATGGAGAATCTGCGCGTGGCCTTCCCGCGGCTCGTCGGAGCGGAAGCGCGATCTGATCGCGCGGGGCTCGGCGCGCAACTTCGCGCGGACCTTTCTCGATTTTTTCTGGGCGCAAAATCTGACCTACGACAACTACCTGCGACTATTGCACGGTGGAGGGCGTCGAGGCGGCGCACCTGACGCACTACGAGTCGGGCAGCCACATCATTTGCTGCGCGCATTTCGGAAATTTCGAATGGGCCAGCATTCTTGGCGGATTCGCCGGCTACCAATCGTTGATCGTCGCGCAGGAATTCAAGAATCCGGCGTTGGATCCGATCTTCAATCGCGTCCGCAGCGTCTCCGGTCACCGCGTCACGCCGCGCACGCAGGCCATGCTGAAGATGCTGCGCGCGGTCAAAACGGGCGAGGGCGTCGGGCCTGCTGGTGGATCTGACGCTTGCCGCCGGACATGCCGACCACGGCGCTTGCGGGCCTTTGGCGGACTGCGCATCTGCGCGACGATCCTGCATGCGATTCTGAGTGAGCGAACCGGGCGTGCCGCTGACGCCGCTTGACGGCGTTTCCCGAGCGCGACGGCAGCTATCGCCTTTCCTTCCAGCAGCCGCTTGAGTTTCCGCCCGGCACCAGCCGCGCGGAGATGGCCCAGGCGGTCTGGGACGCCCACGAGAGGCTCATCCGGCGCCGGCCCAGCCTTTGGCTTTGGTCGTACAAGCATTTCCGCTACCGGCCGGAGCATCCGGAGTGCGAATACCCCTGGTACGCCATGAAACACCCGGATTTCGAAAAGCTCCTCCAGGCCGAACCGGTCTAGCGTTGAAGAATTTTCGTTGCCCGAAGCGTTTTCCTCCGTTCAGTGGACCACCTTGGTAACCTTAACCCTATGAAAACCCTCCTTTTTCGCTCCGCCGCCCTCATCGCCGGAGTCGCCGCGCTCGGTCTCACCGGATGTGAGACCACCGGCACCAGCAGCGGCGGCAATTACAACGTTGTCGCTTACAAGCCCCACAACCCTGATGCCGTGAAGGTCAAGGTCTCCCTGCAAAACCAGGCCGTCTACGTGATGGAAGGCGACCGGGCCCTGATGGTGGCGGCGACCAATGTCGGCACCGCGGCGAAGCCCACGCCCAAGGGCAGCTTCCGCGTGTACAACAAGATCGCCAAGAAGCGTTCCGGTTCCTACGGATTCTGGGTCAATGGCAACACGATCATCCCCGGTACGAGCGGTGTGTCCAAGGGCGGACACTATGTCGGCTACCCGATGGCCTATTGGGTGGAATTCTCGCCCGCCTACGGCTTTCACCAGGGTTTCGTCTGGCCGGTGCCGCGCACCCACGGCTGCCTCCGTCTGCACCAGAACGCCGCGCCGAAGTTTTTCGCGCTCGTGAAGAACGGCACGCCGGTCTCCATCGCCGAGACCCAGCCCGAGGATCAGACCATCGGCAAGAATCTGCAGCGTCCGACCGATTACAACGATCCGGATCCGCCCTCGGCGTTGCTGACCTCGGATCGCACGTTCGCGCCGCCCTCCGGGCCGCTCCTGCAATAGTCAGCGGGCGCCCGCCGGGGCGGTTACCTGACAGAAATTTGGGCCGTTGCCGGTTGTCGATCCGGCCGGCCCGCGTAGCTTGAGCCATGTCCGCCCCCGCCGCTTCCGCCGAGAAAAAGCGCATCAATCTCCGCACCCCGGAGGTGATGGCGGCGGTGCTCAAACAGGTCGAATCGCATTACCGCAGCGAGCTGGTCGACCGCGTCATCGCCCAGGGCGGCGTCGTCTCGCGCAACGGCCTGACCATCCGGCTCGCGCAGAAATTCGGCTTCTGCTACGGGGTCGAGCGCGCCATCGACATGGCCTACGCGGCGCGGAAATATTTTCCGACCGAGCAGCGCCTCTTCATTCTCGGCGAGATCATCCACAATCCCGAGGTCAACGAGCAGATCGCGGCCATGGGGATCAAGAATCTGATCGGCCCGCGCAAGGAGGCCGAGATCGATCACCTGCGGCCGGACGACGTCGTCATCGTGCCGGCCTTCGGCGCGGAGACGCACACCATCGATCGCATCAAGCAGATCGGCTGCCACCTCGTGGACACGACCTGCGGCGACGTCATGAGCGTCTGGCGCCGCGTGCGCGGCTACGCGCAGGAGAGCTACACCTCGATCATTCACGGCAAGTCCGAGCACGAGGAAACCAAGGCCACCGCCTCGCGCGCCCTCGGGCCCGAAGGGCAACGGCCATTTCCTCGTCGTGCTGACGCTGGCCGACACCGACTACGTCTGCGACTACATCCGGCACGGCGGCAACAAGGAGGAATTCCTCGCCAAGTTCGGGCCGGGCGCGCGTTCCGTGGGCTTTGATCCCGATCAGCACCTGCGCTGCGTCGGCGTGGCCAACCAGACCACCATGCTGCGCAGCGAGACCGAGGAGGTGCAGCGCCGCGTCCGCCAGGCGATCGTGGATCGCGACGGTCCGGAACTGGGCGAGAAGAATTTTCGTTTCTTCGACACGATCTGCGGCGCCACCCAGGAGCGGCAGGACGCGCTCTTTGATCTGCTCAAGCTGCCGCTCGACCTGATGATCGTGGTGGGCGGCTACAACAGCTCCAACACCTCGCACCTCGCGGAGATCGGCGAGAACTGCCTGCCGACCTATTTCATCCGCAACGCCAGCCGGCTCGAGTCGCGGGAGCACGTCACGCACTACAATCTGCACCTCGGCCGCGAAATCGGCACCGACAACTGGTTCCCGGAAAAGGAGCATGTGGTGGTCGGCGTGACCGCCGGCGCCTCCTGCCCGAACCATCTCATCGAGGAGACCATCCTCCGGCTCTTCGAATTGCGCGGCATCCCGACGTCGGATCTGGTCGCCTCGCTGACGGCCTGAGCCGCGCCGGCGCGGCCGCCTGGCGGTCGCAATCGGCTTGGCTTTTCGGCCGCATTCTGGCATGACGGCAGATCGTCAGTTTATGCCCCGTTACGCCGTTTGGTTCGACATTCCCGTGCACGATTTGGATCGGGCCATTGCGTTCTATTCGGCCGTCCTGGCGGTGGAGGTGAAGCGGGAGGCCTATCCGAGCTTCACCATCGGGCTGCTGCCGCATGGCGACGACGACGTGGCGGGCTGCCTGTTTGTCTCCGGCGACACCAAGCCCTCGGCCGACGGCATCCTGCTTTATTTCAATGCGAACGGCCGCCTCGAGGAAGCGGTGGCGGCCGCGGAATCGCACGGCGGACGCCTGCTGGAGCCGGCGCATCCCATCGGCTCCTTTGGATTTCGCGCGGTCGTGCTCGACAGCGAGGGCAACCGGATCGCGCTTCACTCGGAACGTCTCGTCGCGTGAGTCCCTCGTCCTCGGAAGCCGCGGCCATCCGCGCCGCCACCGCGCGCGATCTCGCCGGCGCTGCGCGACGTGGCCTACCGCTCCAAGGCGTACTGGGGCTACGACCAGGCCTTCATGGACGCGGTGGAGTCCTCGCTCGCCCCCGAGGAAAGCGAGCTGGCGGAGGGCGTGTACGTGATCGAGCACGGCGGCGTCCCGACGGGTTTCTACGCCTTCAAGACGATCGACGGCTCGTTTTTCCTGCACAGCCTTTTCGTCGTGCCGGAAAAGATCGGCTGCGGGGTGGGCAAGCGGCTCTGGCATCACGCGGTCGATTTCGCCCGGCGCACGGCGCACAGCCATTTCATGATCGAGAGCGATCCGAATGCGGAGGAATTCTATCTCCACATGGGCGCGCGCCGCGTGGGCGAAATCGTTTCGGAGGTCAGCGGGCGCTCGCTGCCGTTGCTGCGATTTGAATGTCCGACGCGCAATGCGCCCGTCGACTGAAGCTCAACGCTTCCACTCGCGCCGGCGCAGGTAGATGTCGAGCGGGAGGAGCAGCAGGGCCGCCGCGAGGAGCGGATTCGTCAGATCGAGCCACTGCGGGATTTTCTCGGCGGGCCGCGCGAAAATCTCCTCCGGCTGCGGATCGAATTTCCCGTGTCCGATGCGCGCGAGCGAGCGCAGCGCCGCCTCGTCCGTGCCGGTCTTGAGGAATTCGCGCGGGTACGGCCTGGTGTAGCCGACCACGAAGGGCCGCTCGAGAAATCCGGGCGCGCTCAGCGCGAAGAGCGTGGTGCCGTCCGTCAGCGGCGCCGGGAACTCCGCGGTGTAGCGCCCCGGCGCGATCGCCTTGGCGGTGCGCGAGATGCTCGTGCCGTCGGGTGCGGTGGCGGTGGCGGCGATCGTGAGATCGTTCCGGAACCCGCCGTCCGGCCGGGCGGCTTCCATCTCGAGCGTGATGGTGCCATCTCCCTCGATCAGGCGCGCCTGAAAATTCGCGGCGTCGCCCGGCCGCATCAACGCGCGCACGAGCTGCGTCCAGAATTTGCCGTAGCCGGGCCAGTCCATCCAGCTGCCGGCCCAGCGCGCCTTGGCGTCGCTCGTAAACGCCGCCGCCTGGCCGAGCCCGTACCGCCACGTGGCGAGGAGCGGCTCGCCGATTTCCGTGGCGAGGACCAGATCCGCGGTCGGTTTCAGCTTGGTCGAGTTGTAGCCCAGCAGCAGCGGCGACCGCGCCCAATCGAGGCCGGCCAGGATGGGTGATCGGCTGACCGCCTTGGCGAGGAACGGTTCCTCCACCAGGCTCGACTGCGCCACCTTCATCGTCTCGGTGGTGAAAATCTGCGGGAGATTGAGGGCGTCGTTGGTGAGATAGAACCGGCCGTTGCCGCGCTCCGCGAGCAGGCGCAGGAAATTCACGTCCTTGTCGCGCTCGAAGCCCAGCGCGACGACCGAGGTGGTGATTTTCGACTGCAGCATCTGGCCCACCAGATCGATGGCGTTGCCGCCCGACTTGGCGCCGTCGGCCATTTCGCCGGCGAACTTTTCCTCCGCGTCCGCCGCGTCGGAGAAAAGGATGACGTGCTTGATCTTCGCGTTCACGTCGCGCAAGCGCTGAAAGGCGTCGGCCAGCGCGGTGTAAATGTAGATGCCGCCGCCGCTCGCCGTGATGGAGAGAATTTTCTGCTCGACCGCCTGGCGCGAGGTCACGCGGCCGAGCGGCACGACGAGGTTGACCTTGGTGTCGACCGCGGTGAGGCCGAATTGATCCTTCGGCTGGAGGACGCCCAGCGCGAGCGCCGCGCCCTGGTCGGCGAGGGAGATCTTGGTCTGTCCCTGCACCGGCGCCGACATCGAGCCGGAGCGATCCAGCGTGACGAGCAAGGCCACCGTGGGCGTGTCCTGGCGATCGTCGTGTTCCATGCGCACGGGCAGCATTTGCTCGACCGGGGTGCGGTAGTAGCCGCCCACGCCGAAGCTGTTGTCGCCGCCCACCATGACGAAGCCGCCGCCGAAATCCTGCACCCAGCGTGCGGTAAAGCTCCATCTGCTCGCGGTTGAGATTGAGCGCCGAGACGTCGCTCAGGATGAACAGATCGAAGCGCTGCAAATCCTCCAGCGAGCGCGGCAGGCCGGAGAGTCCGCGCGTTTCCACGGAGATTTGGCCGGCCCGCAGCGCATTCGCGAGCGGGGCGGCGCGCGACTCGTCGCTGTCGATCAGCAACACGCGCGGCTCACCGCCGGAGGTCACGCTGAGGCGCGCGCGATTGTTCTCGGCCACCGTGTCCTTCTCCGGCACGACCTCGACTTCGAAGGTCGAGAAGCTCCCGCCCGAGGTGAGATTCGCGAAGACGACCTCGTTGCGTCCGGGCTGCAGCGCGACGTCGCGGCCGCCGAGCAGGAGATTGTCCTGGTAGAGGTTCACGCGCGAACCGGTGGCGACGTTGCTCTCGACGATGGCGCGCAGATCGAACGGCTGACCATGCTTGACGCTGCGCGGCATTTGAATCTGGCCGACCAGCACCTCCGGCCGATCCGGATTTCGCAGCGGCACGGTGTAAAGCTGCGCGCCGCCGGCGACGAGGCGCGCCGCGGCCTCGTCCGCGCGGCCCGAGGTGTCGTTGCCGTCGGACAGCAGCACCGCGCGCTTGAAGGACTGCGCGGGAAAGACCGCGGCGGCGAAATCCAGCGCGCGGCCGAAATCCGTCGCCTTGCGATCGGCCTCCGGAATTTCCGGCCAGGGCGCCAGCAGCCGCGCCGATTCCGCCGCCGGCTGCCAGACGCGCGTTTTCGCGGCGAAGCCGAGCACGCCCACGGCATCGCGACCGCCGGCGGACTTCATGCTTTGCTCGACGAATTGCCGCGCCTGGGCGGCCGCCTCGGGCGAGACGCTGGCGGAGGCGTCCACGAGGAAGAGCACCCCGAGCGCATCCGAGTTGCGCCGCCAGCGCAGTCCGGCCAGCGCCAGCAGCAGGCAGAGCAGGCAGACCGCGCGGAGGGCGAGCGTGACGCGGCGCTGGCGCGGCTCCATGCCGACGAGCGAGCGGCGCAGCGCCCACCAAAGCAGGAGCGCGACCGGCAGGCCGAGGAGGAGGAAGGCGGGATGCGCGAGCTGCATTGCGGGACGAACGGCGGCGGCCCACCATTCCGCGCTCCGCGCCCTTCGTCATTCGACAAATTCAGGCCCCGGGGAAGAATCGGCTTTCCTCGGCGCGGCTGAATTCTATCCTGCGCCGCGTGGGTCAATTCTTCCAAGGGTACGACACGGGCGGCTTCTTCGACGAGATGTTCGCCGCCCCGGGAGAGGTGCGGCCGCATTACCGCGCGCTGCTGAAGCGCTACCAGGAAATGGGCGGCGGCGAGTACGAGCGCAAGCAGGCCCTTGCCGACAAGTCGTTCCTCACCCAGGGCATCACCTTCACGGTTTATTCCGACGACCGCGGCACGGAGCGGATTTTCCCCTTCGATCTGATTCCGCGCATCATCCCGGCGAAGGAATGGGAGCATCTCGAGCGCGGCCTCGTGCAGCGCATGACCGCGCTGAATCTCTTCCTCAAGGACGTCTACAACGAGCAGCGCATCGTGAAGGAAGGCGTCATTCCCGAGCACTACATCCGCACCGCGGCCCACTTCCGCCCTGAATTCATGGGCTTCCGCGTGCCGCGCGACATTTACATCCACATCTGCGGCACCGATCTGATTCGCGACAAGGACGGCCGCTACCTCGTGCTCGAGGACAACGGGCGGACGCCGTCCGGGGTGAGCTACGTGCTGACCAACCGGCAGGCCATGAAGCGCGTGTTCCCCAAGCTCTTTGGCAAATACGAGGTGCGGCCGGTTGACGAATATCCGCAGCACCTGCTTTCGATGCTGCATTACATCGCGCCGGGCGGCCACCCGGATCCGACCATCGTGCTCCTCACGCCGGGCATCTACAACTCGGCCTATTTCGAGCATTCGTTTCTCGCGCGCAGCATGGGCATCGAAATCGTCGAGGGACGCGATCTCGTGGTGGTGAACGACCGCGTGCACATGAAGACGACCAAGGGCCTCAAACAGGTGCACGTCATCTACCGGCGCATCGACGACGATTTTCTCGACCCCAAGGTCTTTCGCCCGGATTCGCTGCTCGGCGTGCCGGGCCTGGTCGACGCCTACCGCAAGGGCCACGTCAGCCTGGCCAACTCGATCGGCACGGGCGTGGCCGACGACAAGGTGATGTATTACTTCGTGCCGAAGATGATCAAGTTCTACCTCGGCGAGGAGCCCATCCTGCCGAATGTCGACACCTACCTCTCGTCGGAGGAAAAGGACCGGACCTACATCCTCGAGAATCTCTCCAAGCTCGTGGTGAAGAGCGCGAACGAGAGCGGCGGCTACGGGATGTTGATGGGGCCGCAGGCGAGCAAGGAGGAGATCGAAAAGTTCCGCGGGCAAATCCAGGCCGACCCGCGCAACTTCATCGCCCAGCCCGTCATCTCGCTCTCCCGCGCGCCGAGCTGGTGCGGCGATGGCGTGATCGAGGGGCGTCACATCGACCTGCGCCCGTACATCTTGTGCGGCGAGACGATCAAGATCGTGCCCGGCGGACTGACGCGCGTCGCGCTCCGCAAGGGTTCGCTGGTGGTGAACTCCTCGCAGGGCGGCGGGAGCAAGGACACGTGGGTGCTCGGGGACTGAGCGCGCGCGAGCGCGCGGCGATTGCGCTTGTCAGGTCGGACATGCGGGACGTGTAATCGGCGCCGTCGCGATGCCGTGGGCGTCACTTCCGATGCCGCGGGTGGCGAATCGAATCGTCTCTTGCCCTATGAGCACGCCCACTGCCTCGTCGTCCTCGTCCGATCGCGGACTGTTCGCGCGCCTCGGTGCTTCGCTCTCCGATTGGTCGGAGCGCTGGTTCCCCGATGCGTTTGTCTTCGCGCTGCTGGCCGCCATTATTGTGGCGGTGGCGGCGCTCTGTTTGGGCGCCCATCCCGGAGACCTCGTGAAATGGTTCGGCACCGGTTTCTGGTCCTTCGTGCCGTTCACGATGCAAATGGTGATGATCGTCGTGACCGGCTACGTCGTGGCGTCGTCACCGCCGGTGTACAAGCTGATCGTCGTACTGGCCGGCGTGCCGAAGACGCCGCGCGGCGCGGTCGCCTACGTGGCGTTCATCTCGACGTTTACCTCGATGATCAGCTACGGCCTCAGCTTGATCTTCGCGGGGTTCCTCGCGCGTGAGATCGCCCAGCGGATGAAAGTGGACTATCGCGCCATCGGCGCCGCCGCCTATCTCGGACTCGGCAGCATTTGGGCGCTGGGACTTTCTTCGTCCGCCGCGCTGATGATGGCCTCGAAGGGCCTGATCCCGCCCGGCATTCTCAAAATCAGCGGCGTCATTCCGCTCGATGCCACCATCTACACCTGGCAGAGCCTGCTGACCGCCGGCATCCTGATGCTTGTCTCCGTGCTGGTCGCCTGGCTGACCGTGCCCGTCGGATCCGACGTGCGCACCGTGCAGTCGTTCGGCGTGACCTTCGACTCGATGCAGGCGCCGCTGGAAAAGCGCGAAAAGCCCGGCGAATGGCTGGAATACTTTCCTCCGCTGACGCTTGTCATTGCGCTGATGGGGTTCGGCTACCTGTTCACGGTGATTCGCGAGAAGGGCTGGCTGCAGGCGCTCGACCTGCCGAATTACAACCTCTTCTTCCTCATGCTTGGCCTCGTCTTTCACTGGCGGGCGCGCTCGTTTACCAAGGCGGTCACGGCGGCGGTCCCTGCCACCGCGGGCATCATCATCCAATTCCCGTTCTACGCCGGCATCGCGGCCATCATCACCTCCTCCACCATCTCCAAGGAGCTGGCCGAGCTCTTCGTGCGGCTGACCACCGCCGACACGTATCCGATCCTCGTGACGATCTATTCCGCCGTGCTCGGGCTGTTCGCGCCTTCGGGCGGCGGAAAATGGGTGCTCGAGGCGCCCTATGTTTTGCAGGCCGCCATCGATCAAAAGGTGAACCTGGGCTGGGTCGTGCAGATCTACAACACGGCCGAGGCGCTGCCGAACCTCGTGAATCCGTTCTGGATGCTGCCGCTGCTGGGCATCCTCAAGATGAGGGCGCGCGATCTCGTGGGCTTCGGGCTGGTGCAACTCATGGTGCACACGCCCATCGTCATCATCCTGATGTGGCTGCTGGCGCGGACGTTCACGTACGCGCCGCCGGTCATGCCGCCCTAGGGGGCATTGATCACACCGAGCGCAGGAATTCCTCGAGGCGATCGAGGCCCTTCTTGATCACGTCAAGGCTGGTCGCGTAGCTGATGCGGATCGTCTTGTCGTTGCCGAAGGCGATGCCGGGGACCACGGCGACCTTCTGCTTGCTGAGCAGGCGGTCGGCGAAATTGGTCGAGGTCAGCGAGGTGCGCTCGATGTTCACCAGCACGTAGAAGGCGCCGTCGCGGCTTGCTCACCGTCACGTTCGGCATCGTCGAGATGCGGCCGTAGACGTAGTCGCGGCGGACGTTGAATTCGTCGCGCATGTCGGCGATGCACTGCTGGTCGCCCTTCAGCGCGGCGAGGCCGCCCTTCTGCGCGAACGACGTCGGGTTCGAAGTCATGTGGCTTTGGATCGAGTCGATCGCCTTCGCGATGTTCTCCGGCGCCGCCATGTAGCCGAGGCGCCAGCCGGTCATCGCGTACGCCTTGCTGAAGCCGTTGATCGTGATGGTCAGATCGTAGGCCGCCTTGGAAAGCGACGCGATGCTCACCGCCTTCACGTCGTCATAGACGAGCTTCTCGTACATTTCGTCCGAGAGGATGATGATGCCTTCCTCGTCGGCGACCTCGACGATCGCCTCGAGTTCCTCGCGGGTGTAGACGGCGCCGGTCGGGTTGCACGGCGAGTTGATGATCACCATCTTGGTGCGCGGCGTCATCGCGTCGGCGAACTGCGCGGCGGTCATCTTCCAGTTGTTCGCTTCATTCGTCTGCACGAAGACCGGCTCGGCGCCGGAGAGGCGCACCATCTCGGGGTAGCTGACCCAGTAGGGCGCGGGGATGATGACCTCGTCGCCCGTCTGGCAGGTCGCGAGGATGGCGTTCATGCACGAATGCTTGGCGCCGGTGCTGACGATGATCTGGGTCGGCTTGTACTCGAGGCCGTTGTCGGCGAAGAGCTTGTCCGCGATGGCCTGGCGCAGCTCGGGGATGCCGCTGCTCGGGCGTGTACTTGGTGAAGCCGTCGTTGAGCGCCTCGATGGCGGCGGCCTTGATGTGCTCGGGCGTGTCGAAGTCCGGTTCGCCGGCGCCGAAGTTGCAAACGTCTTCGCCGACCGCCTTCATCTGCTTGGCTTTGGTGTCGATCGCCAGGGTGGGCGAGGGTTGAAGAATCGTGGCGCGTTCGGCGAGTTCCATGGGCGGTGAAAGTTGGGCGAGGGGAGAGGTTTGGGATTATTCGAGCGGGCCGTAGGCCTCTTCGATCAACGGGCGGAGATTGTTCTTCTGGATGCCGACAATCGGCATCTCGCGCGCGGCGCTCTCGGGCGAGTCGGACGCGTGCGCGGCATTGACCATGATGGAGTTGCCGAACTCCTTGCGGATGGTGCCGCTGGGCGCTTTCGACGGATCGGTCGGCCCGAGGACGTCGCGGATCTTTTTCACGGCGTCGACGCCCTGGTAAATGATGGCGACAATTTTGCGATCGCCCGGGAGATTGCGCTCCTCCTTCGGGGTGTCGCTGGGCCGGCGGCCCGACATGAATTCAACGATGGCTTCCCAGTTGTCGCGGCCAAATTCAGGCCCGACCATTTCGCCGAGCTTTTTCTCCATCGCGTCGTCGAGGGCGAAACCGAGCTCGCGCTCGATGGCGAGGCGCGAGCGCTTGCCGGCCGGCTCCTTGAATTTCTCCTGCAGGAACGCGAGCACCGGGCCGTAGAACTCCTCGGCCTCCGCCACGCTCATGCAATGCACCTTGAAGCCGATGATGGAGAGTCCGCTGCGCGAAAAAACGTCGAGCACGCCGCCGGGCCGCGCGTTCGGGAAGCGGAAATTGTCCGGCTTGATCAGCACCAGCGTCTGCTCAACCTTCGCGTCGGCCGGGTAGGTGATGATCTTGTCGAGCAGGCCGCCATCGCTGTCGGAATATTTCGCCCACAGCTTGAGCGCCTTTTCGGCGGACTGGCGCGTCGGGCGCGGTCAGGACCGCCGGTTCGAAATAGACCACCTTGCCGTCGCCGTCGGCCACGTAATCGCCATAGGTGTCGCGGATCGTCTCGCCGCTGGTGCGTTCATTGACGATGTGGCCGACCGCCTCCATGACCTTGGTGACGGCGTTGGGTCCGCGGAAGACAAGCAGCAGGGTGCGACGGCGCTGGCCCTTGGCATTGGGCGCGAAATTCTTGAGGATGTAGTCGCGGATGCGCTCCTGGGTGGCGCGGTGGCGGGCGTTGTCGGGCTCGGTGATCGCCATGGCGGCGTAGGCCTCGGCGAGCTCCTTGCTGGGGGCGAACATCCGGGCGCGGACGAGGTCCAGGCCGGTCCGGGAAATGAGCCGCGAGAGAATGCCGCCCGTGCGGGATTTCCGGATCGAATACGGGGTGACGAGAACGTAGGAAAGCTGTTCGGCAGACATGGCTGAGACGACAAGAAACCACCGTCAAATCCGGCTTCTGGCGCGAATCCGACGCTGGCATCGTGTCCAAAAGTGACCTCGTGGAACGAAGGGACTGCCTAGCTACCGCAGGGGGGGAGGGGCGTCAAATGAAACCGCCTCGGCGAGGGACTCGCCGGGCGGAAACTCGAAGTTCGAAATTCGAAACTCGAAGTAAACGGGGAAAACTCAAAACGGCTGAAAATACGACCTCCGTGGCGGGCATGGCCCTTCGATTTTCCCGACTTTCAAGCCCTTTGAGCTTACTTCGAGTTTCGAGTTTCGAATTTCGAGTTTATAGACCCCCATGCCCGCTCAGGTCACGCCCCCGCTCCCCGTTGAACATCACGATCCGATCAACGCCCGCATCCTCGCGGTCTCCGAGGACCGCATCGCCGGCTTTGTGCGGGAGCCGTTTCGCCAGATCGCCGAACAGAGCGGCGTGGCCCTGCCGGTCGTGCTCGAACGCATCCGCGCCATGCTGCAGGCCGGCACGATGCGGCGCGTGCGCCAGACGCTGCTGGCCACCAATCTCGCCACCGGCGCGCTGGTCGCGTGGAAGGTGCCCGCCGAAGGCCTCGACGCCGCCTTCGATTTCATGTTCCAAAAGGATCCGTTCAGCGGACACGTCGTGCTCCGCTCGACCGACGCCGCGATTTCCGGGGCGGAGTACCGGCTGTGGACGACGTTGAAGGTCCCCACCGGCACGACCACGCTCGACGCCCATTGCCGGTTGCTCGCGCAAAAAGTCGGCGCGGATCATTTCCGTCTCATGCCGGCGAAGGGGATCTTCGCGCTGGGCGTCGGTCACGTCCGCCGCAAGACGCTCGAACCCGGCGCCCGCTCCGACGAACCGGCGCGCATGATCGAGGTGAAGACGGTCGAGCTGGACGATCGCACCTGGCGCATCCTCGTCGCGCTGAAGCGGGAGTTCGCGCCGGAGGAAATTGTCGATTCACCCTGGCCGGCGCGCGCCGAGGAAGCCGGTGTCAGCCTCGAGGAGTTTTGCGCCACCGCCGAGGCGTTGAATGCGCGCGGCATCGTCGGTCGCTTCTCCACTTTTCTCGAGCACGTGAAGCCGTCGCAGGGCGGCGTGCGCGTCACCCGCTTCAACGGCCTCTTTCACTGGGCGGTGCCGCCCGGCCGCGAGATCGAGGCGGGTGGCGAGGTCGGCCGGCATGAAATCCTGACGCACTGCTACTGGCGCGAGGGCGGGCCGGAATTCGGCAACGTGAACATCATGGCCGTCGCGCACGGCACGGAGAAACCGCGGCTGCTCGAGCACAAGGCGGCGATCGACGAGCACCTGAAGTCGGTCGGCATTCCCGTCAGCTACACCAACGTGTTCTGGGGCGGCCGGAGCGAGATCAAGCCGTCGGAAATCTCGCCCTTCGCCTACCGCGAGTGGCTGGAGCGGCTGCCGGCGCTGTGATTCACGATGGCGCCGGCGCGTCGATCGTCATGCTCGTGCGCGAAAGCAATTTGCCGGTCGCCGGATCGTACGTCTCGATGCGCAGGCGCTGCAGGATCCACAGGCCGTTCACGACCTGCGCGGAGACCACCTCGAAGCGCTTGGTCAATTTGCCCGCGGCATCGAAGCCGTCCGCGCGCACGAGCGCGCCGTTGTTCTTGCCGACCCAAAGCACGACCTCCTTGTAGGCGGAGCGCCCGCCCGGCGGGGCCTGCAGGCGGATGCGCCAGACGTCCATTGTCTTCATGCGGTCCTCGCCCTCCACCGCGCCGCGCGACCAGTAGATGAACTTCAGCGCGAGATCCTCGTAGCTGAGATCCGTGCCGAGAATCCTCTTCGCGAAATTCGCGGGCGTGAATTTGCCCGCGTCCGTCCCGCCGGTCTGCAGCAGCTCCGAATCGGTCTCGCCCAGCTTGAGGTGCAGCGTAATCGGCTCCGGATCGCTGAAGACGTAGCGCAGGTTGCTCCCATCGGCGATCATCCGGAAGGACGCCTCGGTCGGCCGCTTCATGGCGTCGACCGGCTGCGTTTCCAGCGAGCCCTTGAGGTCGATTTTCTGCGTGGCCTGGGCGCGGCGGATGGACTGCATGACGGCGGCGGCGGGCGGATAGTCGGCCGCGGCGGTTTGCATCACGCTGAGCGCAAAGAATACTAGGGCGATCGGCTTCATCTTCGATTAACGGTACACCTGACATGGACGATCGGCTGCTGTTTCTCATCAATCGGGAATGGACCCACCCGGTGTTTGACTGGGTGATGGCGATCTTTTCGAGCTACGATTTCTGGATTCCATTTTTCGTCCTGGCCGGGGCGTTGATACTTTGGCGCGGGGGATTTCGCGCGCGCATGTGCCTGCTGTCGCTTGGCTTGGTGCTGCTCGCGTTGAACCAGCTCGCCGGGGTGGCCAAGCGGCGCTTCGATCGGCCGCGGCCCAATCAGCACCTGTCGAACGTGCGCACCATCGATCTCGATCCGCAGACTTCTCCGCGCGTGCTGGCGCTAGGCAAGCCGCTCTTCGATCGCACGGAGCCCGCTCCCAAGCCGGTGGCCGAGGGCCAGGGCCGCTCCTTTCCCTCCGGCCACACCACCAACCTCTTCGGCGCGGCCACCGTCTTCACCGTCTTCTACCGCCGCCGCGGCTGGCTCACCTACATCGCGGCGCTGCTCACCGGGTACTCGCGGGTTTACACCGGGGGCCATCATCCGAGCGACGTGATCGTCACGGCGATTTTCACGGTGGCGATCACGCTGCTCATCCTCGCGCTGCTGGGCTGGCTGTGGCATCGCCTTGGCGGCAGGGTGCTGCCGGCTCTGCATGAGCGCCATCCCCACCTGTTCGGCGAACGATCCCCGGCCGCGGCCTGAGCCTTGTCCCGCATGCGCACCTTCATCGTTCTATTCCTCGTCGCGGTGGCGGCCATTCGTCTTTCGATCATCGGCTTCCTCGAGCTGATGCCCGACGAGGCGTATTACCACATGTGGAGCGAGCGGCTCGACTGGAGCTACTACTCGAAGGGGCCGGGCGTGGCCGCGCTGATGCACCTGAGCACGGCGCTTTTTGGAAACACGGAATTCGGCCTCCGCTTTTTCAGCCCCGTGCTCGGGCTCGGCGCGGCGCTGCTGCTCACCTCGCTGGCGCGCCGCATGTACGGCAACGCCGCGGCGTTCTGGACCGCGGTGCTGATCTCGGTCATCCCCATTTTCAACGTCGGCGGCATCCTCATGACCATCGATCCACCGTCGATCTTTTTTTGGGTCGCGACGATGCTTTGCGTCTGGCTGGCGCTGGAAGAAAGTCCGCGCGGACGCGCCTACTGGGTGCTGGCCGGATTTTGCGTCGCGCTGGGATTCTTGTGCAAGTACACCAACGCGCTGCAATTGCTCTCGGTCGCGATCGTCCTGCTCTGGGTGCCGCGCTGGCGCGGGGAGCTTCGGCGCGGCGGATTCTGGACCATGTGCGCGCTGGCCTGCCTCGGCGCGATCCCGCCCATCATCTGGAATGCCAACCACGCCTGGATCACCGCGTCGCACCTGCTCGAGCGCGGAGGGTTCGACTCCGACGGTTTCAAGTGGACCTCGTTCCTGGAGTATCTCGTTTCCCAGGCGGGGGTTTATTCGCCGCTGATTTTCATCGGCCTCCTGATTGCGCTGATCCGCGGCTGGCGCGACGCCTATGGCCACAAGCCCGGCCGGGCGGAGCGCGCGAGATTCCTGCTCGCCTTCACGCTGCCGATTCTCGTGTTCTACTCGGTGCTCGCCTTGCGCCGTCCGGGCGAGCCGAACTGGACCGCGCTGGCCTACCCGAGCCTTTGCGTGCTCGCCGCCATGCTGTGGCACGAACGCGCCGGCGTCAGCCGCGGCGCGGCGGCCTTCGCCATCCTCGCGCTCCTGCTCGGGCTCGTCGGCAGCGTGGTGATCATCGACACCGACATCGCCCGGCGTTTCGGTGTCACGTGGAACTACAAGCACGATCCGGGCGGCCGGCTGCGCGGCTGGATGGCCACGGCCGACGCGGTGACCGCGGTCCGCAAGCAGGTGGAAAAGGATCTCGGCGGGAAGGTCTTTCTCATTGCCGACAGCTACCAGCTCGCCGCCGAGATGAATTTTTACCTGCCGGAGCGGCGCATCGAGCAGCCGGGGCATCCGCCGGTTTACCTGCCGGAGTCGCAGGAGATTCTGAATCAGTTCTCCTTTTGGGGTCGCTATGATGAATTCACGGAGCCGGTCGCGCCCGCGGCGGCGGCGGCGCCGAAGCCGGGCGACCCGCCGGCCAATGAAATGCCGGAGTTGATGGGCGAAAACAAGTTTGTCGGGCGCAACGCGCTGTTTGTCAGCGACAACCCGCTCCGCGTGCAGCCCCCGTCCGTCCTGATGCAGAGCTTCGAGGAATGGAAATTTGTCGGGCGCTATGAAATTCGCCGGCGCGGCCAGCCGCTCCGCGTGCTCACTTTCTTCGTCCTCAACCGGTATCAGGGCATGTCGCTCTAGCATGAGCCCCGAGATTTCGATCGTCGTCCCGTTGTACAACGAGGAGGACAATGTGCCGATCCTGCAGGACGAGATCGAGTCGGCGCTGGCCGGCCGCGATTACGAGCTGATCCTGGTCGATGACTGCTCGACCGATGCGACGCGCAGCCGCATCCGGCGGGGCGATCGGGTCCGCACGATTGAATTCGCGGCAAACACCGGTCAAAGCGCCGCGCTCTACGCCGGCATGCGCGCGGCTCGCGGCGCGTGCATCGGCCTGCTGGATGGCGATCTGCAGAACGATCCGGCCGACCTCGTGAAGTTGTTCGACGAACTCAAGCGCACCGGAAACGATCTGATTTGCGGCTTCCGCGCCGACCGGCAGGACACCTGGGGCAAGCGCGCGATGGGGCGCGTGGCCAACGCCATCCGGAGCCGGTTTCTCGGCGACGGCGTGCGCGACACCGGCTGCACGCTCAAGGTGATGAGGCGCGAGTGCGTGGCCGCGCTGATCCCCTTCAAGGGCATGCACCGATTCATCCCGGCACTGGTCAAGGGGGCCGGTTTCAAGATCGCCGAGATGCCGGTGGGCCATCGCCCGCGGCGCTTTGGCGTGAGCAAATACGGGCTTGGCAACCGCGTCTTCCGCGCCACCGCCGACATGTTTGGAGTGCGCTGGCTGCTGGCGCGCCGCTTCGGCGAGGTGGCGACGCGAAACGAGACGGAGCGCGGTTCCGGCTTGAAATTGCCGTAAGCTGGGGAACGTCTCGCTAATGCCTCCCGCCGCCAAACCCGTCATCGGCCTGATCATGGGCAGCGCCTCGGACTGGCCGACGCTCGAGCCGGGCGCGCAGGTTCTGAAGGAATTCGGCGTGGCCTTCGAGCATCGCGTCGTCAGCGCCCACCGGACACCGAAGCTGCTCTATGACTACGCGACCTCGGCGCGGCGGCGCGGTCTGAAGTGCATCATCGCGGCGGCCGGCGGCGCGGCCCATCTGCCGGGCATGACCGCCGCGCTCACGCCGCTGCCGGTGCTCGGCGTGCCCGTGCGCTCCAAGTCGCTCGACGGTCTGGACTCGCTGCTCTCCATCGCGCAAATGCCGGCGGGCATTCCCGTCGCGACCTTTCGCATTGGATCGGACGGCGCGATCGACGCCGCGTTTTTTGCCATCCGTTTCCTGGCGGCGAATGACCCCAAATTGCGCGCGCGCTACACGGCTTACCTGCGGCGAAAGGCGCGGGCGCGCGCATGATTCAACCGGGCGCCACCATCGGACTGCTCGGTGGCGGGCAACTCGCCCGCATGACGGCGCTGGCCGCCCGACCGCTTGGCTATCGATTGCACCTTTTCGATCCGCATCCGGAGCCGCCCGCCGGCGTGGTCTGCGAACGGGTCTTCCGCGCCGCGTTCGACGACGCCGAGGCGCTGGCGGAATTCGCGCGCTCGGTGGACGTGGCGACGCTGGAATTCGAGAACATCCCGACCGAGGCCCTGCGGCGCATTGAGGCGCACGTGCCGGTCCGCCCGCGCGCCGAGGTCCTGCGCATCACGCAGCATCGAGAGCGCGAGAAAATCTTTCTGCGCGATCATGGATTTCCCTGCGCGCCGTTCCGCGTGGTCAACTCGCCGGCGGAACTCGCCGCCGCGCTGGCGGAGATTGGTCCGCGCGCGGTGCTCAAGACGGCGGAGTTCGGCTACGACGGCAAGGGTCAGCGGAAGATCGAGCCCGGCGAGGACGCGCAGGCGGCGTGGACGGATTGGGCGGGCGGCGCCGACCCGACGGTGCCCCGGCGCGGCGTGCTGGAGGGCTGGATCGATTTCGCGGCGGAGCTCTCGGTCATCTGCGCGCGCCGGCCCCACGGCGAAATGATCACCTTTCCCGTCACGGAGAACCAGCACGAGGATCATATCCTGGCAATCTCGATCGCGCCGGGGCGGTTCCCGCCGGAGGTGCATCGCGAGGCGGAGAAACTCGCGCGCGCCATCGCGGAAGCGCTCCAGGTCGAGGGCTTGCTGGCGGTGGAGATGTTCCTGACGACCTCCGGCCAGCTCCTCGTCAACGAACTCGCGCCGCGCCCGCACAACTCGGGGCATTACACGATCGACGCCTGCGTCACGAGCCAGTTCGAGCAGCACGCGCGCGCGGTGTGCGACGTGCCGCTGGGCGAAACCCGGCAGCATTCGCCCGCCGTGATGGTCAACCTGCTCGGGAACCTCTGGCCGCAGCCGGAGCGCGCGCCGGATTGGTCGCCGGTGCTGCTGCACGCGTCGGCAAAACTTCACCTCTATGGCAAACGGGTGGCGAAGCCGGGGCGAAAGATGGGCCACTTCACGTTGCTCGGCGATTCCATCCCGGACCTGCTCCTGACCGCCGGACGCATCCGCGCGCAACTGCCCGAGTAGCCCCCTAGCCGAACACGACCGACAGGAGCTTGTAGAAGAGCGCCGCGGTCAGCAGGATGGCCGCGATGGGAATGGCGACGGCGAGGGCGATGAGCGACCAGACAAAAATCTTGTCGCCGAGGGTCGATGGCCGCGGCTGATCCGCGTCGCCACCGTGCTTCGTGAGGAGCGCGTGATTGCGGGCGAAGGATTTGAACCAAAAGGAGAAGGCGTCGCCGAGGAAGGGAATCGCGCCGACGCCCGAGTCGAGGAAGATGTTCAGCACCATGCGGGCGAGCACGATTTTCGGCACGCCGCGCTGGGCGCCGCGCAGGATGGTGCAGGCGCTCAAGAGACCGGTGGCGCCGTCACCGACGCCGGGCAGGATGCCGATGAGCGGATCCAGGCCGAAGCGCCGGTTGGTGCCGGGCACGCGGAAAAAGTCGTCCATCACCCACGCGAGCAGAGCCAGCCATTGATCGACGTTACGCTCGGGCGAGGCGGTTCCGGCCCGCGCCGTGTTTTCGGGCGGCAGGACTTCGACATCGATGGTCTGGGCGGGGCCTTTCATGGGTGGTGCATCGAATCAGACGCAAGGGGCGTCGGATCGTTCAACCGAATGACAGTGGTAGGGACGACCATCCTTGGTCGTCCCAAATTATCTGGGAGCGACGATACTTCGAGCAGGTTCGCGCACATTGAACGTGATCGTTCGCGCGACGCTTGGGACGACCGAGGACGGTCGTCCCTACCTCATTCCCATCGGCTCGGGACGAGCCGTTCCACCTCTACCCCGGGATGCTCGCGAGCATCTGGGCGTTGGTCGGATACTTCTTCATGAAGCTGAGCAGACGCTCGATAGCTTCGATGGGCTTGTAGCCGGCCAGACCGCGGCGGATCGTGTTGATCTTCTCCAGCTCCCACTCGGCCAGCAGCAATTCCTCGCGGCGGGTGCCGGACTGGAAGATGTCGACCGCCGGGTAGATGCGCTGGTCGCTGATCTTGCGATCGAGCACGAGCTCCATGTTGCCGGTGCCCTTGAACTCCTGGAAGATGACGTCGTCCATGCGGCTGCCCGTCTCGATGAGCGCGGTGGCCATGATGGTGAGCGAGCCGGCTTCCTCGGTGTTGCGCGCGGCGGCGAAAATCTTGCGCGGGATTTCCATCGCGCGCGCGTCGATGCCGCCCGACATGGTGCGGCCGCCGGTCTGCACGTTGTTGAAGGCGCGGCCCACGCGCGTGATCGAGTCGAGCAGGATGAAGACATCCTTGCCGATCTCGACGAGGCGCTTGGCGCGCTCCATCGCGAGCGTCGCGATCTTGGTGTGGCTCTTCAAATCGCTGTCGTTCGAGCTCGCCATCAACTCCGCGCTCGGGACGGTGCGCTTGAGCTCGGTCACTTCCTCGGGCCGCTCGTCGACCAGCAAAATGATGAGGTGAATCTCGGGATGGTTCTTCACCACGGCCTCGCCGATGTGCTGCAGCAGGGTGGTCTTGCCGGTGCGGGGCGGCGCGACGAGCAGGCCGCGCTGGCCTTTGCCGATCGGCGTCATCAAATCCATGATGCGCGTGGTGTAGCGATCCGGCACGGTCTCGAGCTTGATGCGCTTCTTCGGATTGACGACCGTCAGCTCCTCGAAGATGGGCGCGTTGCGCTGTTTCTCCGGATCCTCGCCGTGGATGGAAGTGAGCTTGTACATCTGCGGGCCGCGATTGCTGCGGCGCGTCTCGCCCTTGATCCACATGCCGTCGCGGAGATTGAAACGCCGGCAGACCTCGGGGGTGACGAAGGTGTCGAGCGGATGCTGCGCAAACTGGCGCTTGGCTTCGCGGAGGAAGCCGAAGCCCTTGCCGGAAAGCTCGAGGATGCCCTCGCTGTATTCGATCGGCTGGTTCGGATCGCGCTCGTAGATCTGCGCGCCGCTTTGGTCGCCGCTGTCCCGGCGCTCACCGCGGTCGCCGCGATCATTCCGCTCGCGCTGGCCGCCCTGGAATTGCTGGCCCCGATTGCCCTCGGTGCCGTTGCCGCCGCCCTGCTGGCCTCCGCCCTGTTGCGGGCGGCGGTCGCGGAAGCGGAACTTGTCGAACCGGCGCTGATAGTTGCCTCCACCCTGCTGCGGATGCTGCTGCTGGCCGCCGCCCTCGTGACGCGGGGGCGCGTCCTGCACCGACGCCGCCGGCCGATCGTAATCCGCGGCGGCGGGACGTTCCTCGACCGACGACTCGCTCCGATGAATTTCCTCGGGCGGCGTGGAAGGCGCGACCGGCGCCGCGGACGATTCCGCCGGGGCGGCGGAGTCCCCGGCCTCGTCGGCCTTGGGCCGACGTCCGCCGCGCTTGGGCTTGGCGGAGTCTTCGGCGGCGTTCGCCGCCTCGATTTCGGCCTTGGTGCGGCGCTTGCGCGCGGGTTTTTCTGCCGTCGTGATTTCGGCGGCCTTGGGGTCGGTGGGTTCGGTCATTGCGTTGGTTTGGAAATGGTGAAGAAAGGGGACGGAAATCAGGCGGAGAGCCGGGCCAGGAGTTCCTCGGGCAGATCGAGGTTCATGTGGACGTGTTGCACGTCGTCGTTCTCCTCGAGCGCGTCGTGCAGGCGCATGACCTGCGAGGCGGTTTGCTCATCGGAAACGGTGACGTGCGTGCTGGGGATGTAGACGAGCTTCAGCGAATCCGGCGTGACGCCGCCCTGGCGGAGCGCCTCGCCCACGGCGTAGAAGCGGTCGACCGGCGTGGTGATTTCGTAAAATTCATCCGCCGTGGTCATGTCCAGCGCGCCGGCGTCGAGGGCGATTTCCATGATCCGGTCCTCATCGGCGGCCGAGCGCGGCACAGTGATGAGGCCTTTGCGCTGGAAGAGGTAGGCGACGGCGCCCACCGAGGCCAGGTGGCCGTGGTGCTTGGTGAAAATCAATCGAAGGTCGGAGGCGGTGCGGTTTTTGTTGTCGGTGGCGGTTTCGATCAGCAGGGCGACCCCGCCGGGGGCGTAGGCCTCGTAGACCATTTCCTCCATCGCGTTGCCGCCCAGCTCGCCGGTGCCCCGTTTGACGGCCCGGTCGATATTGTCGTTGGGCATGTTCTGGTCGCGGGCACTTTGGATGGCCGCGCGGAGGCGGACATTGGCCGAGGGATCGCCGCCGCCCATCTTCGCCGCCAGGGTAATTTCCTTGGAAAGCCGGCTGAAAAGCTGCCCGCGTTTCACATCAAGCGGACCTTTGATACGCTTGACCTTGGACCATTTGCTGTGGCCGGCCATAGATTGGAATCAGTCGAATACGGACAGACGGAGAGACACGGAAAGCCTCCAACGGTGCAAACGTCAGGGAAGACGTTGCGAAAACGGTGTTGCCCGAAAGTAACCTCAGGGCCGATGTCCCAGAGCGGCGGGCGGAGTGCGAACCGTGCTGGCAGTAAAAGGGTGTTCGGGGGACTTGTCAACCGCGGAATCCGGCGCCGTCCTTCAGACTTCGGCCAGCACCGTGGTGATCTTCTGGGCCGCGCGCTTGCGCTTGTTGGCGTCGAGAATCTTCTTGCGCAGGCGCAGGTTCTTGGGCGTGGCCTCCACGTATTCGTCGTCGGCAATGTATTCCAGGGCGCGCTCCAGGCTCATCTTGAGCGGCGGCTCGAGCGAGATGCCCTTGCCGTCGCCCTGCGTGCGCATGTTGGTCAGCTGCTTCGCCTTGCAGGGATTGACCGGGATGTCGTTCTCGCGGGCGTTTTCGCCGACGATCATGCCGTCGTAAACGGTCGCCTGCGCGCCGATGAACAGGCGGCCGCGTTCCTGCACCATGTTCAGCGCGTAGGCGGTGGCTTCGCCGCCTTCCATGCGACGAGCGACGCCGTTCTTGCGCGCGGGGATGTCGCCGCGGTCCGGGCCGTATTCGTGGAAGAGATGGCTCATGACGCCGAGGCCCTTCGTGTGATTCACGAGATCGGTCTCGAAGCCGATCAAGCCGCGCGTCGGGATCACAGCGGCTTGACTGCCACGCTGTTCGCCGTGGTGATCCATGTTCGTGATCTCGCGCCTTGCGGGCGGCGAGGATTCCAGGACGTCGCCGAGATTTTCGTTCGGGATTTCGACGAAAAGTGTTTCGATCGGCTCCAGCAGGGTGCCGTCCTCGTCGCGCGTGAAAATGACCTCGGGGCGGGAGACCAGCACCTCGTAGCCTTCGCGGCGCATCTGCTCGACGAGAATGGCGATCTGCATTTCGCCGCGACCGCTGCAGCTCGAAAGTCGGCGGCGGACTCGGTCTGCGCGAACTGCAAGCGAAACATTGGTGCGGATCTCCTTCGAACGAGGCGCTCCCAGATGTGGCGCGCGGTGACGAGCTTGCCGTCGACGCCGGCGCAGCGGGCCGTCGTTCACGGCGAACTCGCATCTGATCGTCGGCGGATCAATCGGCATGAACGGCAGCGCCGGGCGGTCTTCCGTGTCGGTCAGATGGTTTCGCCGATGAAGACGTCCTCGAAGCCGGTCAGGCCGACGATGTCGCCGGCGTGGGCGTCCTGCACCTCGATCCTCTCCATGCCCTCGGTGGGAAGATGGCGGTGACCTTGCGCGCTCGCGCCGGCCGTCGCCGTGGATGCAGACCGCGCTGTCGCCCACCTTGATCGTGCCGCTGGAGATTTGCCCGAAGGCGATTCGGCCGAGGTAATCGCTGTAATCCAGGTTCGACACGAGCATCTGGAAAACCGTCGCCGGCCTGGGCGCGCGGCGGCGGGATGTGCTTGATGATGGCGTCGAAGAGCGGCTCCATCGTGCCTGGCCTCGTCCTTGATGTTCGACCTTGGCGTAGCCGTCCTTGGCGCTGGCGTAAATGACCGGGAAATCCAGCTGCTCGTCGGTGGCGTTCAGCGACAGGAACAGCTCGAACACCTTGTCGAGCACCTTCGTGCGGGTTGGCGTTCTCGCGGTCGATCTTGTTGATGACGACGATGGGCTTGGCGCCGGCTTCGAGCGCCTTGCGCAGCACGAACCGCGTCTGCGCCTGCGGGCCGTCGGCGGCGTCCACCACCAGCAGCACGCCGTCGATCATGTTCATGATGCGCTCGACCTCGCCGCCGAAATCGGCGTGGCCGGGGGTGTCCACGATGTTGATGTGGTAATTCTTGTATTTGAACGCGGCGTTCTTGGCGCGGATGGTGATGCCCTTTTCCGTTCCAGGTCCATGCGAATCCATCAGGCGCTCCTCCGTGGACTCGTGCTGGTTGGCGCGGAAGGTGCCCGACTGCTTGCAGCAGGCAATCCACGAGCGTGGTCTTGCCGTGATCGACGTGGGCGATGATGGCGATGTTGCGAATTGTCTCCATGGAAAACGGTGCTAAAGGACTGCTCTGACCAAAAGTGGCCGCCCGGTAATCGGGCCGGAATCTGATTCCGACGGCACTCCCGCCCGATGTTCTCCGATGAGAGCGAAGGGCCCCCGGGACGCCGAACCCCTCTAATCACCTTCTATGGGCAAACAATACAATAAAGTGATCAAACGGAAGCGTCGTGCCGCGTATTTGGCCCGCAAAGATGCTGCAAAGAAGCCCGCGGTCAAGGCGAAGCCGGCGGCCGCCGCCCCGAAGAAGGCTACCGCTAAGAAGGCGGCGGTCGCCGCGGCGGCCCCGGTCCCGGCGGCGGAGTAACGCTCCGCGGCGGCGGAAACTCGAAGTTCGAAACTCGAAACTCGAAGTAAGTTTCAAGGGTTCGAAAGCTCGAAAATGGGCCGGATCCGACGCGTGGGCGCCAGCTCTCTTGGAAACTTGATTGGGCTTTGGATCTTTGAGTTTTCTTCGAGTTTCGAATTTCGAGTTTCGAGTTTCCTCGCAACTTCCAATGACGGCCCAATGCCCGACTACCTCATCGTCGACGGCCACTCGGTCATCTTCGGCTGGCCCGAGTTGCGCGCGATGCACGCGCGGCATCGGGAAGCGGCGCGCGAAGTGCTCGTCCGCCAGCTCACCAACTATCAGGACCAAAGCGGCACCCGCGTGGTCCTGGTCTTCGACGGCAAGGGCGGTCGCGTGAACGAAGCGACGGAGAAGGGCGGCATCCAGATTTTTTACTCGTCCACCAGCACCACGGCCGACGACATCATCGAGCGCCTGGTCGCGAAGTACGCCGCCAAACAGAGCATCACCGTCGCCACCTCGGACCGGCTCGAGCGGCAGACCGTCTACACATTTGGCGCCGACAGCATCTCGGTGGACACCCTGCGCGACTGGCTGGAGCGCGCGGAAAAGGAATTCGCGCGCACGCTCCGGCATCACGCGCCGAAATCGAAAAGCCGGCTGCGTTGAAGCTATCTACGGGATGATCAGCGTCATCCCGGCCCGCAGCTTCGATTCATCCGGCAGCGCGTTGATGTTCGCGTCGAGAATGTCCGCCGCGCGATTCGGCGTCTGGTAGAATTTTCGCGAGATTCCCTGCAGCGTGTCGCCGGGCTGGACCTTGTAGGTGCGGGTTTCCGTCTTGGCCTTGCGCTCGGCCTCCTTGACCGCCGCGGTGGCGGCGCGCTGCCCCGTGGCGAGTTCGCTGGCCTCGGCCGCCGGGGGCTTGGCGCCGGATTTTGCGCCGGCCGGGGCGGTCGACTTCGCAATGGCGAGCTGCTGCTTGAGCTGGAGGTTCTCACTGCGGATGCGCGTGGCTTCGCCGCGGCTCACCAAGGTGCCGCCGCTCAACCCGGCCGAAAGCGTCAACTCCGCGCGCGTGATGTTGGCGCGGGCCTGCTTGGCGAAGGCGCCGCCGTCGCCGGCCACCTCGAGGTAGCGGCGGAAATGATGGATCGCGCCCACCGGATCCTGGAGGTGATCGTAATAAATGAGCGCCAGCCGGAAATGAGCCTCGGCGGTCTTGGGCGTGCCATCGAGCGACTCCTCGTACGCGGCCACCGCGCCGCGAAAATCGCGCGCGGCCAGCCGGTCGGCCCCGAGCTGGAGCTGCTTCTTCGAGTCGTTGCGCAGGTTGAGGCGATCACATCCGCCCAGCACGAGCAGCAGCGGAAGGAGCAGGGCGGACGACGGTGCGCTTCGAGCGACGGGCGAAAAAATGAACGCAACGAAGCATGAAGGCGACAGTCGGCGGAGCAGCCGCGCGAATGGTGCGAGCATCCGCCGTGTGCGCGGCGTCTGTCAAACGACGACGCCGCCGGAGCGGGCAAAAAAGAACCGGGTTGAGCAAGCCATGCGGCCTGCTCAACCCGGGCAAATTTTTTCTGACTGCGGCACCGGCGTGAGTCCGGAAGCGCGGTCAGAGGTTGCGCCGAATTACTTCGACTTGGTGACGGGGGCTGGTGGCGGCGGTGCCGGCTGGGACGCGCAGGCGCCCAATCCGATCGCTGCAGCAGCGATGGCGAGAATAGCGATGACTTTGATAGCTTTCATAATGATTACTGGTTTCACCTTCCTTTCTTAGCGGTTTGCGATAACGAAACGTCATTTGGCCCATTGGCCCCGAATAAGCAATGGTTTTCTACCCGATCTCTACGACAACGCCTCTGGGAACGAGCGCAAAAAGCTCGATAATGTCGGCATTTGCCAGCCGGATGCAGCCGTGGCTGGCCGGCCGGCCGAGCTTCGCCTCGTGATTGGTGCCATGGAGATAGATGAATCGCCCCTTGGTGTTTGCATTGGCCCGGTCGAGCCCCTCCAGCCACAGAATCCGCGTCAGAATCAGGTCAGCCGAACCGCCCTGGCGGGCGATGCGGCCGGTGGCCTTGCGGGCCTTGAAGACCATGCCGTTCGGGGCGTTGCGGCCGTGCTTGGCCGCGATGCGGAAGCGACCGGTGGGCGTGCGCAGGCTGCCCTCCTGGCAGCCGGTGCCGCGCGCCGAGGTCGACACCCGGTAACGGCGCAGGACCTCGCCGCGGGGCGAAACGAGCTCCAGTTTCTGCCGGGCCACGGAGATGCGGAGGGTGGGTTTTGGTTTCATCCGCAAAGTTGATCGATGACAACAAGCCCGCCTGCGTTAGCGTCTTCGTCCAATTTGTGTTCCGCGAAGAAATGAAAGCAAAGCACATTGCCATCGTGGGCGCCACCGGCGCGGTCGGCCGGGAGATGCTCGACGTGCTCCACCGCCGGAAATTCCCGGTCGCCTCGCTCCGCCTGCTCGCCTCCGCCCGCTCCGCCGGCGCCCGGATTCCCCACCAGGGCGGCGAACTGACCGTCCAGGAGCTGCGCGCGGATTCGTTTGCGGGTGTCGACATCGCCCTCTTCAGCGCGGGCGGCGCGATTTCCCGGCAATTCGCGCCCGCGGCGGTGCAGGCGGGCGCCGTGGTGATCGATAATTCATCGGCCTTTCGACAGGATCCCGCCGTGCCGCTGGTCATCCCGGAAATCAACGCCGATGACGTGAAGGGCCATCGCGGGATCATCGCGAACCCGAACTGCACCATCGCCGTCGCGTTGATGGCGCTGGCGCCGCTGCATCGCGCCTTTGGGCTGAAACGCGTGTTCGCGGCCAGCTACCAGGCCGTCTCCGGCACGGGCGCGAAGGCCATCGTGGAATTGCGGCGGCAAATCGAGGCGACCGTGGCGGGCCAGCCGATCGAGACGAGCGTCTATCCGCACCAAATCGCCTTCAACGTGCTGCCGCACGTCGATTCGTTTCGCGACAGCGGCTACACCGGCGAGGAAGTGAAAATGCAGGACGAGGCGCGCAAGATTCTCCATCATCCCGCGCTGCGGCTTTCCGCCACCTGCGTCCGCGTGCCGGTCTATCGCGCGCATTCCGTCGCGGTGAACGCGGAATTTGACCGGCCGGTCAGCCTGGAGGCCGCGCGCGCCGCCATCCAGTCCTTCCCGGGCATTCGCCTCGTGGATAATCCGGCCAAGAATGAATATCCGATGCCGCTGCATTGCGCCGGCCAGGACGATTGCGAGGTCGGCCGCCTGCGGCTCGATTCCGCCTTCGACAACGGCCTGGCCATGTGGGTGGCGGGGGACCAGCTCCTCAAAGGGGCCGCGTTGAACGCGGTGCAAATCGCCGAACTGCTCTAAAAATCGGAATTCGGATTGCGGAATGCGGAATGAACAGATTCCTTGTGCGAAGCGGTAAGACGGCAAGCGGAGTCCTTTCCATTCCGCATTCCGCATTCTGAATTCCGCATTGTTCACGTGTCTTCGCTGAAATCCTATCTCGCCTCCCGCGCCAAGTCGGTCGACGCCGCGCTCGATCGCTTCCTGCCGCCCGCGACCCGCAAGCCGGCCACGATTCACAAGGCGATGCGCTATTCGCTCTTCGCCGGCGGCAAGCGCCTGCGGCCCATCCTCTGCCTCGCGGCGGCGGAAGCCTGCGACGGAAAAATCGCCGCCGCGCTCCCGCTGGCCTGCGCGGTCGAGTGCATCCACACCTACTCGCTCATCCACGACGACCTGCCGGCGATGGACAACGACGATTACCGCCGCGGCCGGCTGACCAACCACAAGGTCTTCGGCGACGGCATGGCCGTGCTGGCGGGCGACGCGCTGCTGACCGTCGCGTTCGAGATCTTGGGCCACGCCGAGACCTGGCCGCGCTACGACATGCGCGCGCTGGTGCGCGAGGTCGCCCACGCGGCCGGCAGCTTGAAATTGATCGCGGGCCAGGTGGCCGATCTCGAGGGCGAGGGGAAGCGCATCAACGAGGCGCAACTGCGTTTCATCCACGAATGCAAGACCGGCGCGCTGCTGACGACCTCGATCCGCCTCGGCGCGATGAGCGCGAACGCGCCGGAGAAGCAGTTGAAGGCGCTGACGCGATTTGGCCACGCGCTCGGTCTCGCCTTCCAGGTGATTGACGACATTTTGGACGTCACGCAAACCAGCGAGAAGCTCGGCAAGAGCGCCGGCAAGGATGTGGCGGCGAAGAAGGCGACCTATCCGGCGATTCTCGGCCTGGCGGGCGCGAAGGCCGAGGCGCGACGGCTCACGGCCGAGGCGCGCCGGGCGCTCGAGACATTCGGCGCGCGTGGGGATCGACTGCGCCAGCTCGCGGATCACCTGCTGGAACGGGATTTCTGAACCTGCCATGCGTCGATCTCGCGAGCAGTTGGAAGCGGCAGAATGCGCACGGCTCGCCGATTACGCGCAATCGAGCCGTGATTCCTCCGGGCGCGAGCACGCGGAGCCGCCTCATCCGTATCGGACGATTTATCAACGGGATCGCGATCGCATCCTCCGCTCACGCGCCTTCCGCCGGTTGGAATACAAGACCCAGGTGTTTCTGAACGGGACGGGGGATCATCTGCGCACGCGCCTGACCCACACCTTCGAGGTGGCCGCCATCGGCCGCACCATCGCCCGGGCGCTGGCCTTGAACGAGGATCTCGTCGAAGCCATTTCACTGGCCCACGACCTCGGGCATCCGCCGGTCGGCCACGCCGGCGAGGACACGCTGAACCGGCTCATGCGCGAGCACGGCGGCTTCAATCATAACGATCAAAGCCGGCGGATCGTGGAGTATCTCGAGTCGCCCTACCCGCAGTTTCACGGGTTGAATCTGAGCTTCGAGTTGCTGGAGGGATTGCAAAAGCATCGCGATTTTTATGATCCCCCTCCCGGATCGGTGCTGCGGGATCCCCATCCCAGTCCGTCGCTCGAGGCCCAAATCGCGAACCTGGCCGACGAAATCACGTATTACAGCCATGATCTGGACGACGGCCTGGATGCGAAGCTGATCACCCCGGCGCAGCTGGAAAAACTTGCGCTGTGGGGCGAAGGGAAAAAGCTGGCGCTCGCGATTTCGCCCGGGTTGAACGCCGAGGATCTCCCGGGCGCGATTGTGCGCGCGGTGATCGATCGCGAGGTGGAGGACGTGATCACGACGAGCGCGGCGCTCATCGAAGCTGCGGGTGTGAAGTCGGTGGCGGACGTGCGGAGGCGGTCGGAACCGCTGATCCGCTACAGCCCGGAATTGAGCGCCGCCAACGAGGAACTGCGCAGTTTTCTCTTCGCGAACCTCTATCATCACCACGCCGTGGAGGGGGTGAACTTTCGCGCCTGCGAGCGCCTGGAGCGAGTCTTCGCCGCCTACCTGGCGACACCCGCCTTGCTCGGCCGCGCGAGCGCCGCGCGGATGGAGGCCGATGGTCTGCATCGCACGGTCTGCGACTATCTCGCGGGAATGACCGATCGTTACCTCACCGAAGAGCACGATCGGATCTTTGACGTCGGCGCGGCTGTTTAGCGACGTCCGCAATTCGTGCGCGCTACGCCAGCGCCGCGCGAAGCTTTTCGTAGAGCGGCATCAGGCCCTCGGGAATCACCCGGGTCTGCGCGAGCATCGGCATGAAATTCTGATCGCCGGGCCAGCGCGGCACGATGTGCAGGTGCAGGTGCTCGGCTGCGCCCGCGCCCGCGCAGGCGCCGAGATTGAGGCCGATGTTGAAGCCGCCGGCGTTCATCACCTTGCGCATGGCCGCCTGCGCCAGCTCGGCGAGATTCCACAGCTCCAGTTTCTCCGCGTCGGTCAGCCCGGACAGCTCGGCGACCCGGCGATAAGGCACGGCCATGACATGACCGACCGCGTACGGGTAGCGGTTCATGATCAGGAATCCGCATTTGCCGCGGCGCAGGACGAGGTGCGCCGCGTCGTCGGTCGCGTTGGCGGCCTCGGTCAGGAAATCCGGATCGGGTGGCTTGGTCTCAAAATATTCCACCCGCCATGGCGCCCAAAGCGCGCCGAGTTGCTTGGCCGTTTCGTTGGATTCCATGCGGAAGACTTAGTCGCGCGGCGCGCGAAAGACCAGCAGCAGCCAGCCGGCCAGAAAGGCGACCCCGCCAACCGGCGTAATGGCGCCGAGCCATTTGAGACCGGTCAGCGCGTAGATGTAAAGACTGCCGCTGAAAACGATGATGCCGATGAGAAAGCACCACCAGGCCGGCGCGAGGAAGGGCCGCAGCCGTGCCACCAGCAGCATGGCGAGGGCATGGAGAAACTGGTAGCGCACGGCGATTTCGAATGTCTCGCCCGTTCCGAGCGAGCTGAGCGTGGGCTTGAGTCCGTGCGCGCCGAACGCGCCCAGCGCCACGGCGAGAAAACCGCAGACCGCGGAAATTTGAAAAGCGAGTCGCGGTGTCATGCTTGAGAGGAAACCACGAATTTCACACGAATTAACACGAAATAATGAAGCTGACTTCGCTGAGTTCTTGCCGACGAAATTCGTGTCTCATTCGTGTGAAATTCGCGGTTCCTCCCTGTTTCACACGGCCGCGCGGACCTGATCGAGCGCGCCGGCGTCCTCCAGCGTGGACAGATCGCCCGGGTCGCGGCCCTCGGCAATCGCGCGGATGCCGCGGCGGAGGATTTTTCCCGACCGCGTCTTTGGCAGCGCGGTGAGAAAGTGAATCGCGTTCGGCCGCGCGATCGATCCGAGGCGCGTGTCCACCTCGCGCTTGAGCGCATCCAACAGATCCCGCTTGGAATCCTCGTCCACCGGTTGCGCGTCGGCCTTGATCACCACGCACGCGAAAACGGCCTGGCCCTTCACCTCGTCCTTCACGCCGACCACCGCGCATTCGGCCACCGCCGGATGCGCGCTGAGCGCTTCCTCGATCTCGCGCGTGCCCAGGCGGTGTCCCGCCACGTTGATGATGTCATCGGCGCGCCCCAGGATCGTGACGAAGCCGGCTTCGTCCATCGTGGCCCAATCGAAGGTCGTGTAGACCATGTTTCCATCCTCGTCGCACTCCTGGAAATAGGTCTGCACGAAGCGCGCGTCGTCGCGCCAGAGCGTGGGAAAGCAGCCCGGCGGCAGCGGCGGCCGGATGGCCAGCACGCCCTTGCGCTCGCCGTTTTCGACGGTCACCGGCTCGGTCGCGTCGCCGATCAACGTGAGATCGTAGCCCGCGCACGGCAGTCCCGGCGAGCCGAGCTTGCGCTCCAATTTTCCGCTGCCGGGAAAGCCCGCCAGGATCGGCCAGCCGGTTTCCGTCTGCCAGTAGTTGTCGATCACCGGCACGTTCAGCGCGTCTTCGATCCACTCCGAGGTCGGCACGTCGAGCGGTTCGCCCGCGAGGTAGAGATAGCGCAGCGAGCTGGTGTCGTATTTTTTCAGGAACGCCGGATCCTGCCGGCGCAGCACGCGGATGGCGGTGGGCGAGGTGAACATCATCACCGCGCGATAGTCCTGCACGATTTTCCACCAGACGCCGGGGTCCGGGCGAATGGGCAGTCCCTCGTAGAGAATGCTCGTCATGCCCTGCATCAGCGTGCCGTACACGCCGTAGGAATGCCCGACCTGCCAGCCGATGTCGGAGGTGCAGAAATACGGCTCGCCCGCGCGGCCCGGATAAATCGTCTGCATCGTGTGCATCAAGGCGACCGCCGATCCGCCCGTGTCGCGCACGATGCCCTTGGGCGTGCCCGTCGTGCCGGAGGTGTAGAGGATGTAGCTCGGGTGGGTGGCATCGACCCATTCCACCGGAACCTCCTCGCCGGCGTGGCGCTCGAGCTCGACCGCAAGATCGACGTCGCGTCCACCCACATAGCTCATGGCGGGATCGAGTCCGCGCGAAAGCAGCAGGACGGTCCTGGGCGGATGCTTCGCGAGGCGGATCGCCTCGTCGAGCAGCGGCTTGTAGGAAATGATTTTTCCGCCGCGCATGCCGGCGTCGGCGCTGACCACGAGCTTGGGCTGGCAGTCGTCGATCCGCGTGGCGAGGCTGGGCGCGGCGAAGCCGCCGAAGACGACGGAATGAATCGCGCCGAGCCGCGCGCAGGCGAGCATGGAGATCGGGCCGGGCGCGATGTTCGGCAGGTAGACGAGCACGCGATCGCCCTTGCCCACGCCGTGCGCGCGCAGCACCGCGGCCATGTTGTTCACCTGCCGGTGCAGTTCGCGGAACGTGAGCGAGACGGTTTCATTCGTCTCGCTGGAAATGCAGACCAACGCGGGATGATCGGCCCACGCGGCGAGGTGGCGATCGACGGCATTGAAGCAGAGATTCGTGGTGCCGCCGGCAAACCACTTCACGAAAGGAGGATTTGAATAGTCGCAAACCTCCTTCCACGGCGTTTCCCAGTGGATGAGCCGCGCCTCCTCCGCCCAGAACGCGGCGGGATCCTCGAGCGAGCGGCGGTGGACAGCGCGATAGCCCTCGCCGCCGGGGGAAGGCGGGTTCGTCATGGCCGGCAGCGTGCGCTGAAACGGCGAAACCGGCGAGGACGAATTGAGTCGGAGCGTCCGACAAATTCGCGAATTTTTGCTCGCTCGTGGCGGCACGGAGCCGCAAGATCGCCGGCCTATGGCACTCAATCCCCAACAAATTTTCGCGACTCACATTCTGCAGAAGGTGGTTCCGTCCCTGCAGGGCAACACGTGGGTGACGACCTACGTGGCGAACCTCGAGGCGAACGCGAAACGCTTCCTCGGCGAGGTGCCCGGCGAGGCGCTCGATGCCAAGACCTATGGCGAAAGAACCAAGGCGGATCTGGCCGGGCATTGCCGCGGCGCTGGGCAGCAATGTCAGCGCCGATGTCACGTCGATGTCTCGCCGGCGTGGCGGAGCGATTTGGGCTTGCCGGCCGCGGCCGCGCCCGACCGCGGTGGCGGAGGCCCACACGGGCGGGACGAGCACGGTGACCTTCGACATCAACGCGGCGCTGGCGGCCAAGGTGGCGGCGGCGGGCGAGGCCCTCGATTGGAAGCGCTCGGTGGTGGACCTGCTGAAATTGTACGGCAAGGACAGCAGCGTCGGCGCGCGCAAGCACTACATGGCCGCGCTGGGCCTGGACGCCGGCACCGCCGGCACGGCCGAGGGCAACGAGGCGCTGCGCAGCGCGCTGCTGAAATCCATCGCCGCGAACGGCGGACATCTGCCGTCGAACTTGGCGTAGGGGACGACGCGGCGGCGGGCGTGATCCACGGGGATCCGGTGGGTCGCACCGTTCGCTGCGGCTAGTCTTGACGCGTAAGAACTCCGAGTGACGATGCGACTTTGTCAGCCGCATGCGGCGGACGCCGAACGGTGTCTTGTCGCCAGCCCGGGGTTGCGGCGCCAACCGCCGGGAATCCCATGCTGCAAGACGGTATGCAGCCAACCGCAACGCGGTTGTGTCGCGGACGTAATTTCCTTGTGGTGCGATACAGGTTCCGATTCGACATTTTGACGTACGCCTTTTGTGGAATGGCTCTCATGCCGCAATCGCTTGGCGGCTGTTCACTTGCATGTCGTGTTGCTCCGCGATCCGCGACATCGACGAAGCATTTCTGCATCGATGAGAAGATACGAATCGACGTGCATGCGTATGTCGGCGCTGCTTCCCGAGAACTGGAGTGTCCGCCGGAAATCATCGGCGGCACCGCCGATCATGTGCACGCATTGGTCCAGCTCGGCCGGACGATTACGATCGCGGACTACGTGAAGGAAGCGAAGCGCGTCACAACTGCGTGGCTGAGGACGCGCTCCCCAAGCTTGCACAACTTTCATTGGCAAAGTGGATACGGCGCATTCTCGGCTAAGTCCTGGTCTAAAGTACCGGAGGTGACGCGAGTACATTCGGAATCAGGAAGAGCATCATCGCGCAAGGCACCTGTTCAGGATGAATTCCGCGCTCTCATTGGAATCGCCACGAGATTTCGTACGACGAAAAATTCGTTCGGGATCGGACAGAATTACCCACGCGGCTGAACCGATCAGGACACGAACCGCGTTGCGGTTGGGCCAATCGTGACTCGGAAACCCAGGGTTGACAATCCTGGGCGACTCGGCAGACGTGACCCCGTCTGGGGTCGTACTAATGGAGCTTCCCGGCGATTTCGCCTACCCCACGAATTCCTTCACCACCAGCGTCGCGTTGTGGCCGCCGAAGCCGAAGCTGTTGCTCATCGCCACCTTGATCTTCTTCTTGCGCGCGACGTTCGGCACGAAATCCAAATCGCACTCCGGATCCGCCTCGTCCAAATTGATCGTCGGCGGCAGCACGCCGTGCTGCATCGCCAGCAAACAGGCCGCCAGCTCCACCCCGCCGGCCGCGCCCAGCGTGTGGCCGGTCATCGATTTCGTCGAAGATACCGCCAGGCCGTTCTTGGCGTGGGCGCCAAAGGCGCGCTTGATCGCGGTGGTCTCGGCGATGTCGCCCAGGCCCGTCGAAGTGGCGTGCGCGTTGAGATACTCGACATCGGTCGGATTCACCTTGGCGTGCTTCATCGCCATGTTCATGGCCAGCGCCGCGCCGGAGCCGTCCGGCGTGGGTGAGGTCATGTGGTAGGCGTCGCACGACACGCCGTAGCCCGCGAGCTCGGCGTAGATGCGCGCGCCGCGTTTCCTGGCGTGCTGCAATTCCTCGAGGATGACCACGCCCGCGCCCTCGCTGAGCACAAAGCCGTCGCGATCCTTGTCCCACGGCCGCGAGGCGCGCTTGGGATCGTCGTTGCGCATGGAAAGCGCCTTCATGTTGCCGAAGCCGGACAGCCCGAGCGGGGCCACCGCCGCCTCGCCGCCGCCCGCGATGAAGCCGTCGGCGTCGCCGAACATGATCGTGCGCCAGGCTTCGCCGATGGTGTTGTTGGCCGAGGCGCAGGCCGTCACGATGCTCATGTTCGGTCCGCGCAGGCCGTATTCCATGGCGACCAGGCCGCTGCCCATGTTCGCGATCATCATCGGGATCATGAACGGCGAGACCCGGCTCGGGCTCTTGGTGATCAGGTTGGTGTGCTGATCCTCGATGCTCTTCAGCCCGCCGATGCCGCTGCCGAGGAAACAGCCGAAGCGATCCTTGTCGATGTTCTCGAATTCACCGAGCCCGGCGTCCTCCACCGCTTTTTTGGAAGCGGCCATGAGGAGCTGGCTGTAGCGGTCGGCGCGCTTCACGTCCTTGGGGACCTTGAAGTACTTGACCGGCTCGAAGTTCTTCACTTCGCCGCCGATTTTGCAGTCGTACAGCGTGGTGTCGAAAAGCGAGATGAGGCCGATGCCGCTCACGCCGTTTTCCAGATTGTGCCAGAACGTCGGCAAATCGTCGCCAATCGGCGTCATGATGCCGATGCCAGTAATTACGACTCGTCGATCCATAAGGGGAAAAGGAACAAGGAAGAAGGAACAGGGAGGAAGGGGGGAGTTTGGAGGATTTGCCAAGGAGAGGCAAGAACGGAGGCGCGGAGGCCCTCTTGTTCCTTCTTCCTTCCTCCTTGTTCCTTTTATTTCTTCCCCATGCCGACGCTTTGCACGGTCTGGAACAGCTTGCCCTCGGTCTTGATGCTTGGGGCGATGATGATTTCGGTTTCCTGGAAATCGCGGATGGTGGCGGCGCCGACGTTGCCCATGCACGTCGTGATCGCGCCGACCAGATTTTGCGAACCGTCATCGACCGTCGCCGGTCCGAAGAGGATCTGCTTGAGCGAGCCGGTGACGCCGACCTTGATGCGCGTGCCGCGCGGCAGATTCGCGTGCGGCGTGGCCATGCCCCAATGATTGCCGCGGCCGGGCGCTTCCTCGGAGCGGGCGAAGGCGCTGCCGACCATGACGGCGTCGGAGCCGCAGGCCAGCGCCTTGCAGACGTCGCCGCCCTTGCTCATGCCGCCGTCGGTGATGATGGGCACGAAGCGGCCGGTGCGCTTGTGGTATTCGTCGCGCGCGGCGGCGCAATCGACCGTCGCGGTGACCTGCGGCACGCCGAGGCCGAGCACGCCGCGGCTGGTGCAGGCGGCGCCGGGACCGACGCCGATCAGCACGCCCGCCACGCCGCAGCCCATCAGCTCGAGCGTGACGTCGTAGGTCACGGCGTTGCCGATGATCACGGGGATCTTCATCCTTTTGCAGAACGCCGCGAGCTCGAGCGATTTGTACTCGGTCGAGATGTGCCGCACGGTCGAAACGGTGGACTGCACGATGAAGACATCGGCGCCCGCCTTTTGCGCGATGGCGCCGAAGCGCTCGGCCTTCTGCGGAATCGAACTGACCGCGGCGAGCACGCCGGCCGCCTTCAATTCCTCGATGCGCCGCGTGATCAGCTTTTCCTTGATCGGCGCGAGATAAATTTTCTGGATGAGCGAAGTGACCTCGTCCTTGTCGGCGGTGGCGATCTGCTCAAGGATTTCCGCCGGCTTTTCGTAGCGCGTCTGCACGCCCTCGAGATTGATCACGCCGAGTCCGCCCAGCTTGCCCATGGCGATGCAGAACTTCACGTCGGTCACGCCGTCCATCGCGCTGGCGAGAATCGGAATCGGCAGCGTGATCTGGCCGCCGTCGGGCTTGGGGATGCGAAACGAGGTGTCGACCTCGTTCGGGTTGATGGTCACCTCGCCGGGGACCAGGGCGATTTCGTCGAATCCGTAGGTGACGCGCGCTTTTCGGTTTCTGCCAATCCACATTCCCATTACGTAAGTTCCTTTCTGAGTGTTGAATAAATAGAGGTTTAAATCTGGGAGGGCTTCTGTCGTTCATTCGTCGTGCCGCAGCGAGGGCAGACCGACAGGGGGCCCAAACTTGCATCCTCGAAGTCGTAAGCGCAAACGCTGCAATGCACCCGGTTTTGCAGGGCGAGGCGGGCGCGGCGCTGGCGGCGGCGTTCCTCCAGCACCCAGACGGCGAAAACCGCCATGATGAAGACGAACAGGTAGAGAAAAACGAGGACGGCGAGGCTGACGCGAATCATGGCAACGGGGCGTCAGGGCGCGGCGGGCGACGGCTCGGGCAGCGGCGCCGGCAGGTAATCGGCGAAGGAGGGCCGGTAGGGATTAAGCCGCAGCGGTTCGAAGACGCGCTCGGTTGGCGGTTCCGGTGAAATCATGGTGCGGCTGGGATCGGCCACCTCGGCCCACGCGGCCACGCGCCGCGCTTCGTCGGAACCGGGAATTGGCAGGTAAATCCGCGCCGGCACGGGCGGCTTCGAAATGGTCGGCGGATAGGAAACCTGCAGCAGAAAAAAGCAGACGACGTGGCCGAGGAACGAGGCCAGCAGGATGGCCACCGCGCGCCAGACCGGATGTTCCCGCATGGACTCGGGAAGTTCGGAGGGCGCTACGTCGGCAGGCATTCAGGGGGCGGCGCACCGGCGGCCGCGAGCGCCCACGATAACCCGTCCCGCGGGTCCCTTCAACGCGCAGGCGGCGAACTCGCCAGCACCACTGAAAAATGGTGCTCGATGGCCCGGTTCGCCACCGCGAGCACCGTGTCGTAGGTCGTGCCCTTGTCGGCCCGGATGATGATGGTGCGCGAGGCGGCGTCAGGCGTGTTCTGCAGCGCCTGGTCCAGCTCGGCCAGGGTCATGGGACGGTCCTGGAAAAAAATCTGCGGGTTCGCCCCGGAGACAATCGTGACCACGGCGGCGCCGCTGGCGGGGGCGACGATGAAGGGCGAGGGCGGCGGCACCACCGCGATGCCGGGCTGCACGACAAACGAGCGGCCGAAGAAGAAAAAGAAAAGCAACAGCGCGAGCACGCAGAAGGTCGGCGCGAAGAGCATCCATCCGGGCTTCGCGGGCTGGAGGCGCGCCAGGTTCATGCGGCGAAACGATCAGCGCAGGCGATCGGTGCGCTTGGGCGTCTCGGCGGCCGCCAGCGGGGCGGGGGGCGCCGGCGCGGTCGTGGCAGCCTGGAAGGGAATGATCGATCCCGACTCGAGCTGCGTCGTCTTCGCTTCCTGGATCAGGTGGACGATTTCCGTGCCGGCGCGCTCCATGTCGTCGATCAGCAAATTCACGCGCGAGCAAAGATAGCTGTGCGCGAGATAGGCGGGAATCGCCACGACCAGTCCGCCGGCGGAGGTCAGCAGCGCGTTGTACAAGCCGGAGGAAAGATCCGCCGCGTTGACGAAGCCGCCCTGCGCGTTGACCGCCGTGAAGGCCTGCAGCAGCCCGGTGACGGTGCCGAGCAATCCAATCAGCGGAGTGACGTGCGCGATGGTGGAAAGAATCGGCAGGTAGCCCTCCAGTCGCTTCACCTCGAGCTGGGCGGACTCCTCGATGATTTCCTTCAGCTCCGGCCGCGGCGAGTCGTGATGCGCGATGGCCACGCGCAAGACGCGCGCCACCGGGCCCGGCGTGGCCTGGCACTCGCGCGCCGCCTCGGCGAAGCGATGCCCGCGAATCAAATTGCCGAGACCGCGCAGAATGTCGGGCGTCGAAATCGTGCTGCGATGCAGGTAAACGAACCGCTCGATGAAGACCGCGACCGCCAGCACGCTGATGGGGAACAACAGCCACATCAACGGCCCGCCTTTTTGCATCAAATCCAGCATAGGGTCGCCCGCGGCGGGCGCTTGAGCGTTATAGATCGCCGGGGTTTAGTCGATGTCGAGCAATTTCCGCGTGCGGGAAGCCGCCCGCCGGCGTCCTCGCCGCGGCGGAACGCCCGTCCCCGCAGGTCCTTCGAACTAGTTCTCGAAGAGGTGCGCGCTCTCGATGTCGGCGGCCGTGAACTGGAAGCCGGGCGAGGTCTTTTCACGCAAACCGCGCAGCACATTGGCGAGCCCGCTTGCCGCGCTGGTGGAATAAAAACGGACCAGGCCGACGGTGGTCTGGCCGCCGAACACGGTGATCATGATGGTGTCGTCGTCGACCGAGTTCATGAAAATGTGGCTGCCGTTGCCCTGGTGGTAGAGGGCGTTGAACTCGACCTCGCCGATGCGGCGCGCGAGTTCCTTGGTGGCGGCGAAGCTGCCGGCGGCCAGCGCGGCGATGATGGTGACGTCCATCACCTCGAGATCCCCGTACTGCGAGATGACGTTGCCGCCCTTGTCGATGATGACGGCAAGATCCGATTCAGATTTCTGCAGGTAGTCTTGCAATACGCCGTCGATGTTTGCCACATCTTCGATCGTGAGCGCGGGAATGGAGTCCATAGGTCAGTCAGCTGATTTCCCAGGAATGATGTATGTGGGATATGGGAATGGGAGCGAAAGCGTGACGTCAGCGGCGGCGGGGCAGGGCGACGGGCGAGGTGGCGGGGCGGGCGGGGTCGCTGTCCTTGCTGAACTTGTGGAGAAGAAGTTGGGAAACCGCGTTGAGCGCCGCGAAAACGTTTTGACCCGTGCTCGACACCACCTCGAAGCTTTGCACCCGCTTCTTGCGGTTGTTGAGCAGGAATTCCAGGTAGTTCACCGGGGCGACGTTCGGCAGATCCCTTTTGTTATACTGCAACACATAAGGCATGTCGTCCAATGAGACATTCTGTTTCGCGAGATTTTCCTCGAGATTCTTGAAGCTCTCGATGTTCTCCTCCATTTTCTCCCACTGCGAATCCGCCACGAAGACGATGCCGTCGACGCTGCGCAGCACCAGCTGGCGGGTGGCGTTGTAGATGACCTGGCCGGGGACGGTGTAGAGCTGGAACTTCGTCTTGAAGCCCTTGATGACCACCGCGTTCAGCGGCAGGAAGTCGAAGAACAGCGTGCGGTCGGCGGCGGTGGCGAGCGAGACGAGGTCGCCGCGGTTGTCCGGGTTAATCCGCGAATGGATGTACGCGAGATTGGTGGTTTTTCCGCACAGCGCCGGACCGTAGTACACGATCTTGAACTGAATTTCTTTGCTGGCGTAGTTGATGATCGACATGGCAGTGCGGTCGCGAGCGGGTAAGGATGGTTGGGAGCGGCCTCACTCCATCAGTTCGCCCCGGCACGGGCGTACATTCTTGAAAGTTCGGTGGTGACGCACATGAGTTTTTCGCGGACGCCGGGCAGGAAACTGCGCCCGGTTTGCATGACACTGAGGCAAATGTCCTCTTGCATGAAGAAGCTGAGCACAACCCGATCCGTGTAGACGCTGTAGGTCTGCATTTCTCCAAGATTCAGCTCCGTGGTGAAGGCCACCGCCCGGCGGTAGAACTGCGGGCTCATCGCGCTGAAGCCCTCGCCGTCGAGTTCCTTCGGGAAATTGCCGGCCAGCGTCAGGCCGTCGCTGAACATGATGGTGCAGGCCGTGATGCCCGGCAGCTTGCTGACCAGGCGGACCACTTTCTTCGCGTCGAGCGTCTCGTCGGTCATGAAGATCGACTGCAACTCCGCCATGCCCGGCGGCTGGCGCTCGGTGACCTCCTCCTCCGTGACAGGGAGCAGCGGCACGCCGCTGGTCTCGGTTTTCGGCTTGGCGGCGAAGGTCGCGATGGGATCGTGCAACTGCGTCGGCTTGAGGTGCGGTGCGACCGTAACCGGCGCGGACGAGGCCCCGAGCACGATGCGCGTGGTGGTGCGCACTGGCGTCTCCGGTTCGGGCGCGGGCGGGCGCGGGCGGCGCGACCGGCTCCGGCGCGCGCGCGATCGGCACGGCGGGAACTGGGGCCACGGGAATCGGCGCGGCCATCGGCGGCAGCGGCGGCGGCACGGCGGGCGGCAGCTCGGCGGGCGTCGGCGGAGCGGGCGGGGCCACGCGCTCGATTTTCATCACCGGCGCGACAATCTTCGGCGGCACCGGCAGCGGCGCGGTCGGAATGGCCGGGGTCGGCGCGACGGTGGCGGCGATCGGCGTGAGGCCGGTCGCTTCGGGACCGACCACCGGGATGTGCTCGGTGACGGGGCGCGCCGGCTCGGCGGGGGCGGCGGGGCCGCGGCGGGTCTCGACGGCGGGCTCGGTCTGCAGGCGTTGCGCGTCCTCGGCGGCTTTTTGACCGAACGGCGTGGGAATTTCCGGGCCGGTCTCCGGCACGATTTGATCCTCGCGCATGGCGAGGGCGTTCATCGGCAGGTTCTGGAAAATCTCCTGCAGCGGAATCGGGATGCTCGTCAGTTCGCAATTCGAGGCGAAGCGATCGCGGAAGTCATCCGGCAGCACCGCCAGGAATTGGTCGCGCGGAATGCTGACGCGCCCCTGCGCGAGTTGCGGCTCGACCAGCGAGAACGGCAGCGTGACGCGCACGGAATCGTCGACCAGCGTCATGCCCTCGCCGAGCGCGGTGGCAGGCAGCGCGCGGAGAATCGCCGCGAGGCTGAGATGAATCTGCGTGGTGGAACCGGCGGCGGGCTTGGCGGCCACCTCGAGTCCGGCCGAGGATGCGCTCGGCTTGGGCGGGGGCGGGAGCGGGGCCACCGGGGCCGGCGTCGGAATCGGCGTGGGCTCCGAACGGCGGCTGAGCCCGACGCGCGAGGTCGGCGCGGGCGTGGCGGTCGGCACGGCCGAGGTGACCGGCGGCGGCTCGACGGCGGGGGCAATAATCGGGGCCGGGACAATGGTGGTGCGCACAGGCTGCTGCGCGGCCGCGGGAGTCGGGGCGGTTGCCTCGGGTTGCGGCACGGGCGGCGGCGCCGACGGCAGCGCGACAGGCGCGGATCCGGGTGCCGGAACGGGCGGCGGCGCGGCGGGCGACGGCACGCTGGGAGTCCGGAAGGCCGAGGGCGGAGCGCCGATCGGGGCGCGACTGCCGGGCAGCGGAGCGGGAGCCGCGGGACGCACCGGCGCGGGCGGGACGGGCGGAGCCGGCGGGGCCGACGAAGGCGCGCCGGGCTTGTTGAAAACAGGCGGCGCACTCGCAGCCGTGCTGGCGGACGAACGCAGCGCGATCGGCGGAAGCTGGATGCGCGCGGTCTTTTTCGAAGTCAACGCCGTGACCGGCGCCTGCTGTTGCTGCGCGGGCACGATCGGACGCGCGGGAATCGGCGCGGTGCCGAAGCCGGCGGGCACGACCGCGGGACGCTGGCCGGGCAGCGACGGACCGCTCAAGCGAATCTTGCCGCCCGAAACGGAGGCGCGCACCGTCGACGGCAGGCGCTTTCCGGCGGGCGCGGCATCGCCCATGATCGGCGCCGGCGGGGTGGGCATCGCGGCGGGCGGCGCCGGCGGCGCTTCGGCGGCCGCGAGCGGCACCGGGCCCGATGGCGGGCGAATCTGGCCGAACGACGGCGCGGCCACGGGAATCGGTCCCGTCGGCGGCTTTTGGAAGGTGACCGGCGCAGGCGGCGCGATCGTGATCGGGGTCGGCACGCGTGCCCGGCTTCGGCAGGCGCGCCTGGTCCTCGAGCGCGACCTGCAGGAACGGCGTGTCGATCTGGCCGACATCCTCGTCCTGGATTTGATCGCCGCGCGGCTTGAGCGACGACGACATTTGCTCGACGAGCTTTTGCAGCGGGAGCAGGACTTCGACGTCCTCGGTGGAGCTGACGGGCTTGGCGAAGATTTCGCCGCAGGCGCCGTGAATGACCGAGAGCGGCACCGAGGCGCGGCCGCGCGCGAGATCGGAATACAAATCCGACGCGTGGAAGACGACGGGCTGCTGGCGGTTCACCGGACCGGGCCGCAGGAAGCTGGGCGGAATGCGATCGACGAAATCACCCAGCTCGAGCGTGACGCTCACGTCGGGCGCCGACTGCACCACGGCGGGCGCGGGGTCGAGCGGCGGCGTGGGCTCCGTCATGAAGGTGTCCGGCGTCTGCGCCGCGGCGCCGCCGGTGCTCGGGAACGAAATGGTCCGCGGCGTCTCCTTCGGCTGCGCGAAGGACGGGGCCGCGCCGCTCGGCGTGGTCCGGAGGCTGACGGGTCGCACGCTGTTCGGCACCGCGACGCGCGGGGAGCGAAATTCCTCCGCGCTGCTGGGCAGCTCGGGCTTCGGCACCGGCGGCGGGGCCGGCACGGATTCGGCCACCGGCTCCTCTTTGGCGGAGGGTTTCGATTTCGAACCAAATAATTTGCTGAAGGAAAAAGCCATGGCGGCGTGGGGGTGAGACGTGCTTCGGTTGGTTTATAACTCAGGAATCTTCGGCTGTCAGTCGCCAGACTTCCTCGAGGGTGGTGATGCCTTCGTAGGCCTTGTCGATGCCCGCTTGACGAAGAGTTTTCATGCCCTCGCTGACGGCCTGGTTTTTCAGGACGGTGGCGGAGGCGCGCTTGATGATGAGCCGGCGAATGGATTCCGTCACCGGGAGCACCTCGAGAATCGCCGTGCGCCCGAGGTAGCCTTTGCCGCGACAACGATCGCAGCCCGATCCGCGGATAGAAAATCGCGTCGGAATTCTCCTCGATGCCCAGCCGCGAAAGCAGCTCGGGCTCCGGCAGGTACTCGTCGCGACAATTCTGGCAGACGCGCCGGACGAGGCGCTGCCCGCAGGTCAGCAGGACCGAGCTGGAAATCAGGAACGGCTCGATGCCCATGTCGTCCAGGCGCGTGATGGCGCCGGCGGCATCGTTGGTGTGCAGCGTCGAAAGCACCTGGTGGCCCGTCAAGGCCGCCTTCACCGCGATGTCCGCGGTCTCGTTGTCGCGAATCTCTCCGATCATCACGATGTCGGGATCCTGCCGCAGGATGGCGCGCAGGGCCGAGGAAAAATCGAGGCCCACGTCCGTCTTCACCGCCACCTGGTTGATGCCCGCCAGCTGGTATTCGACCGGGTCCTCGACCGTGACGATGTTGTACTCCGGGTGGTTCAGCTCGCTCAGCACCGAGTAAAGCGTGGTGGTCTTGCCGCTGCCGGTCGGGCCGGTCACGAGAATCATCCCGTGCGGCGCGTCGATCGCCTTCTTGAAAGTCTCGAAGGTCTTTTCGTCCAGGCCGAGGCCCTCGATCGATCCGCTCAAGCGCCGACTTGTCGAGCAGACGGATGACGATCTTCTCGCCGTAGACCGTGGGCAGGAAGGAAATGCGGAGGTCGACTTCCTTGCCCGAAACGCGGATGCGGAAGCGTCCGTCCTGCGGCACGCGCCGCTCGGCGATGTTCAGGCCGGCCAGAATCTTGATGCGCGAGGCGATCGCGTTCTGCAGGTTTTTCGGCGGGCCCTGCGCCTCCTGCAGGTTGCCGTCCACGCGGTAGCGCAGCTTGATCGATTTCTCGGCCGGCTCGATGTGAATGTCCGAGGCCTTGTCGCGAATCGCCTGCACCAGCATCAGGTTCACGATCTTGATGACCGGCCCGTCCTCGCTGCTTTGCGCGAGCTGATCGAGATCGATGTCCTCGCGCTTGGTGGCGGTGGTCTCGACGTCCTCCTCGAGGGCCGCCTGCCGCGAGGCCTCGTCCATCGCGTCCTTGATCGCCCCGGAGACCTGGTGCACGCCGCTGAGCGCGTCGAGAATGCTCTTCTCCGTCGCGATCATCGGCACGATCTGCATCTTCGTGCGCGCCTTGATGTCGTCGATCGCCAGCACGTTGAGCGGGTCGGCCATGGCCACGAACAGCTTGTTCCCGAGCACCGCGATGGGCGCGAACTTGTGCTGCTTGGCCAGTTCCTTGGGGACGAGGTTCATCACGTCCTCCGGGACGCGCATGCGCAGCAGGTTGATCGGCGGCGTGTCGAGGCAGCGGCCCAGCGCCATCACCATGTCCTGCTCGGTCACGAAGCCCTTGTCGGTCAGCAGGCGAATCAGGCGGCCGCCCTGCTTCCGCTGCGTCTCCATCACCTCGGTGAGTTGATTCGGCAAAAGCAGCCCGTCCTCGATGAGGATGTCGGCGATGCGTTCTCCGAAGGATTTGGCGCCCATAGAAACAGGTACAGCAGTGTGGTGCGGGAAAATCAGTCGCGCGCGTCGAGCCGGTAAACGTCCTTCAGGACGCGCATGATCGCGGCCGGCTTCGCGAGGTACCATTGAATGTGGTAGTCGAGCGAACTGTGCGTCGCCTCCTTCGCGGCCGAGTCAAAGGGATTGCAGAACGCGACCATCAGCGTCCGGCTGACGATGTCGAACGGCACGATCAGCCGGCCCATCGTGATCGTTTCCGGCAGCATGCGCACGACCGAGCGGTCGATGTCGTAGTTCTCCAGCGAAAGATAGCCGAGCTTGGTGGCGTCGATCAGCCCGCTGAGCACTTCGTCCACCGTCGGCCCGCCGGCCTTGGCGACCTGCTCGAGCAGCGCCGCCGCGGGCTGGGAACCGGGAATGATCTTCTTGTTGATCGCCTGCATCTGCGTGAGCGCGGCGACCGCCACCTTGTCGGAAACGATCCGATGATGCACGAGGTAGCGCGCGAACTGCTCGCTGCCATCCTCCTCCGGGCAGGGCAATCGACGAATGCGACGGGCTGCCGCCGGGCACGCGGCGGGTCTTGGTCAGCGCGGTCGAATTTGAAGAGGCCTTGGCGGTGAGGCCGGTGGCATCCGAGCCGCCGCGGCCCGGCGCGGTCAATCCGGATTCTCCGCCCTTGTCGCGCGGTGCGGTCAGGCCAGACTCTTGCGGGCTGCCCTTGCGCGGCGCGGTCAAGTCCCGCCTCGGGTCCGCGCTCGGTGGCATCCTTCTCCTTGCCATTGCTTTCCTTGCCATTCTTCTCGGGCGCCGCGCTCGGGGCGCTCGAAGATCCGCCGGAGCGGCTTTCGATTTCTCCCATCAACGCGACGACATCGGGCGAGGTGGGTTGCTTGGAAAGGATTTGTTCACACTCCAGCAGCGCGCTCGAGTAGAGTCCGTTCTGCAGATACGATTCGGCCAGGCGGCGGCCGACGCGCAACGCGTCATCCTGCTGCCCGATCTTGATGTACGCCTCCTTCAAAATATCCAATGACTGGCAGTCGTCGGGTTGTGTCTGGGCAATCACCTCAAACATCTCGATCGTCTGCAGAATCTGGGCGCGCTCTTCGCTGGTCAGATTGGCATCCATTGGCGGAGCAGTTTAAGCTAGAAGCGTGCCGGGAACCGGATTTCTCTGTACGGATGTCCACGAAGCCAGAGAATCGGCGCCTCTCTGGTGTCCGCGGGTTGCAAGGAATCGTGGCACGACCGTTATTTGGCCCCCGTTGGCGGACAAATTTCCATCAAAAAACCGGAAAATGTCAGAATCTTCTTCTGTAAGCCCCTCGTTCGGTGACCTCCGTTTCGGCCCGGACGGCCTGATTGCGGCCATTGTCCAGCAGGCGGGGGAGTCCGCGTCGGGCCTCCCGGCCGGCCGGGTCCTGATGTTTGCCTGGATGAACCGGGAGGCCCTCGAGCGCACCCTCGCCACCCGGAAAATGCACTTCTGGAGCCGGTCCCGGCAGCAGCTCTGGCTCAAGGGCGAAACCAGCGGGCACTATCCAGGAAGTGGTGTCGTGGTGCCGCGATTGCGACGGCGACGCGCTGCTTTTCGTGGTGCGCCAGACCGGCGGCGCCTGCCACACGGGCTACGAGAGCTGCTTCTTCCAGGCGCTCGACTTCGCCGGCGCGCCGGAACCGATCGCCGAGGCGAAGCGCTTCGATCCGGCCGCGGCCTACGCCTCGCCCCGCGCATGACGCCGGAACTTCCCATTCGCCCGGCGCGCGGCGAATTCCTGGCGCGGGCGGCGGGCGCCAACCTCATTCCGCTTTCGATCGAGTTGATCGCGGACGGCGAGACGCCCATCGGCGCATTCCAAAAACTGCTCGAGGAAGACGCCGTCGCTCGGGTCCGGGCGGCGGACACACCTTTCTGCTCGAGTCCGCCGAGCAGGCCGAGGGCGTCGGCCGCTATTCCTTCATGGGCCTGCGGCCGGCCGTGATCTTCGAGGCGCGCGGACGCGAAATTCGCGTGACCGCGCATGGCAAGGAGCACGCGTTTACCACCCACCTGGATCCGTTGCGCGAGCTGCAGGCGCTCATGTCGCGGTATCGCGCGGCGGTCGATCCCGCGCTGGCGGAGGTGCCGTTCGTGGGCGGCGCGGTGGGTTATCTCGGCTACGAAATGGTCCGCTTTTTCGAGCCGACGCTGCCGGAACCGCCGCCCGACGATCTCAAGCTGCCCGACGCGCTGTTCATGATCACGGACACGCTGCTCGCCTTCGATCACCGGCACCGCCGGCTGCGCGTGATCGTGAACGTGATCCTCGACGAGACCACTCCCGACGCCGGCGTCGCCTACGATCTCGCGGTGGCGCGTCTCGGCCGGCTGGTCCGCCGCCTGGGCGAGCCGGGGAATCTCCGCCCGACCGCCGTGTGGCCGGAACTGACCGGGAAATCCGCCGCGACGTCGAACACCACGCGCGAGGAATACGAGGGCATGGTTCGCGCCGGGCAGGAACACATCCTCGCGGGCGACATTTTCCAATTCGTGCCGTCGCAGCGTTTTTCAGTCGCCTACGACGGCGCGCCGCTCGCGCTCTATCGCGCGCTGCGCTTCGTCAATCCGTCGCCCTACATGTTTCACCTGCAGTTCGGGCCCGGCCTCGCCTTCGTCGGCAGCTCGCCCGAGGTCCATGTCCGCGCCTTGCACGGCCGCGTGGAAATCCGCCCCATCGCCGGCACGCGCCGGCGCGGGGCCACGCCCGAGGAGGACGCGGCGCTGGCCGCCGAGCTGCTGGCCGACGCCAAGGAGCGCGCCGAGCACCTCATGCTGGTCGATCTCGCGCGCAACGACGTCGGGCGCGTGACGAAATTCGGCACCGTGCGCGTGACCGACTTCATGCGCGTGGAGCGTTACAGCCACGTCATGCACCTGGTTTCCGACGTGGTCGGCGAGCTGCGGCCCGGGCTGACTTCGTACGACGTGATGCGCGCGACCTTTCCGGCGGGCACGGTGACGGGTTCGCCCAAGGTGCGCGCGATGGAGATCATTGCGGGGTGCGAGAAGGCGAAGCGCGGCTTCTACGCCGGCGCGGTGTGCTACTTCGGTTTCGACGGCCAGTTGGATTCCTGCATCGCGCTGCGCTCCGTGGTGCTGAAGGACGGCCACGCATACGTGCAGGCCGGCGCGGGCGTGGTGGCCGATTCCGTGCCATCATCCGAGTACGAGGAAACCGTCAACAAGGCCGCCGGCGTCCTCCGGGCCGTGGAGCTGGCCGGCCACATGAATGCCCGCTGAATTTTCCATCCAACCGTCCACCCGCCGCCCATCCGATCCATGGTCACCAAGCTCCTGCACACCCGCTTCCGCGTTCACGATCTCGAAAAAACCGTCCAGTTTTATCGCGATGTCCTCGGCCTCCAGGAGATCTCGCGCCACACCTCCGGCCGCGGCTCGCAGCTCGTTTTCTTCAAGGCCCCGCAAAGCGAGGAGTTGATCGAAATCTGCAAATTCGACGCCAGCGGCCCGGTGCAGGTCGGGCCCGATCTCACGCACCTGGCGTTCGAGGTCGACGACATCGAGACCTTCGCCGCGCACAGCAGCAAGCTGGGTTACCCGCTGAGCGACGGCCCGCACCAAAGCGGCACCGGCAGCGTGATCGCCTTCATCGACGCGCCGGAAGGCTACGAGGTCGAGCTGATCCAGCGGCCGAAATAGCGCCAGGCGTCAGACCGTCTCGCCCATGGTATAGGTGCGTCCCTTCCACCGGACGCCCTTGCCGCCGCTCAGTCGCCAGCTGTTCAAACCGATCAGCAGGGTGATGAATACGGCGAGTGGATGAAAGACGACGCTCACCCACGAGGTGCCGAGCCGCAGCGTGAGGACAACGCGAATGAGGTAGATCAGCGCGACTTCGACAATCGCAATTGGCCACCAAGACCCGAGCCGACCTTGGAAGCAGATCATCACAAAGGGCAGCAGGAAGCAGACAAACTGCATCAGGCCGAAGCCGATGAAGGTGCCGATCCGCGTGTCGAAAGCCGCGCGCACGTTCTTGGTGAATCCGTCCCAGATTCCGGAGAAATTTTCATACATCCGGCAATGCACCAGCTCGGTGCCGTCGCAGTTGAAGAGGCGCAGGCCGTCCGCCGTACGCTCCGAGATGCGGCGGGCCAGCGCGACGTCCTCGATCAGGTGATCGCGGACCACTTCGTGGCCACCGACCGCGTCGTAGGCGGCGCGACGGAAGAACAGAAACTGTCCGCACGCGCCCCCAAGGCCCCAGAGCCATTTGCGCGGGACGCGTCGCGCGAGTGCGGGAAAGCGCTGCGGCAGCCAAAGCAGCAGGTGCGGCATGAACCCGAGAATCAAGAGGCCGATTAGTGGAATGATGAGCCGTTCCGACCATGACTTCGTGATCTGGCGCGGCCACAATCCCACCAGGGCGGCACGCTCTTGCGTCGCGAAGGCGAAGACCGAGGAAACGCACGCGGGCTCGTGCCACGTGTCGGCATCGGTGAAGAGGAGGAATTCGCCGCGGGCCGCGCGCGCGAGCTGGTGGCACGCCCAGGTCTTGCCGGTCCAGCCGGGCGGCAGTTCGTCGCCGGTGATCAAGCGCCGCGGCGCGCCGTCGTCACCGACCAGGCCGCGCTCCCTCGCCACGCGCGCGGTGCCGTCGCTGGAATGATCGTCGAGCACGATGATTTCCACGTTCGGGTAATCCTGCGCGAGGAGGGAATCGAGGCAGTTCGGCAGGCGCGCCTCCTCGTCGCGCGCCGGCACGAGGATCGAAATGAGCGGGGCGTCGCCCGCGGGCGGCGGCGGCGTGCGCGGCGGCCGGCGGAAGAGAAAGAAGTTCACGCCAATCGTCACGAGCGTCTGCAGCAGGACGAACAAAATGACCGCATGGAAAACGAGGGCGAGGCTCATGGGGGTGGCATCATCGATTCTCCCGCTCGAATTCCGCGCGCCGGCCGGTGGCGACATGCAGAAAATAATCCCAGCGCTTGTTCAGCGAGAGGCGCGGGGAATGGACGGGCTCGAAACCCGCGCGCGAATTCTCCGCGAGCCGCGATTGCAGCGCGGCGTTCAACGCGTTCATGCCCGCCGCGAGCGCGTCCGGGATCGGTCGCGGCGGGCAGAGGCTCGCCCATCGACGAGGAAAATGGTCGGCTTCGATTCCTGCAGCCATTCGTAGCGCAGCACGACTGGCAGCAATTGCGCATCGGCGTGTTGCGCGATGAAGCCGGCGCCGGGGCGCGCCGCGATGCGTTCGCCCGGCGATCGCATGGCACCCTGCACGAAGATCCACGCGATCCGGGCGGGCTGGTCTCGCAGCAAACGCACCGCGTAGCGCACGCCGGCCGTCGCGTCGGCGGCGTTCTCCAGCCCCACGCCGAAGACGCCCAGCCACGGGAAGAAGAAATAGCGGCCGAGATTTCGCTCGTCCATCGCGAGATGAAAATCGCGCCCCGGCAGGCGCGCCCGGGTGAAGGTGTAGAGCGCAAAGCCATCCCACCAATTCGTGTGATTGGCGCATCCCACCACCGGTTTGGCGGGATCGAGCCGCGCCAGATTTTCCGCCCCCGTGACGTACATCGCGTGAAAGTGGCGGCGGACGGAACGCGTAATCACCCGGCCAATCGTGGCCGCCGCCATGGCGGATTTTCTCGCCGGGATCATTGCTTCCTCCTTGATTGGTGGAGCGAGCGGCGCGCACGCCAGGCGAGCAAAAGTTTTCGCGCGAAACTCGTCGTGGCCCGGCGATCCAAGACGCGATAGTTCATGCGCTCAATCTCGTCGAGAATGCCCGCATAGACGTGGCGCATCAGCCAGACCGTGTATTGCGAGCCGTCGTCCGCCAGCAGCGCGATGCCCGGCTCGGCGCGCGCATAGTATTCGCGGGCCCGCGCGATCTGAAATTGCATCAGCCGGACGAAGGCGTCGCCGGGTTGCGCCGGGTGCGCCATTTCCGCGGCGAGATCGACGCCGTGTTCCGCGAGCTCCGTGGCGGGCAGATAGACGCGACCGCCATTTCTCCAGTCCTCGCCCACGTCGCGCGCGATGTTCGTGAGCTGCATGGCGATGCCCAGATCGATCGCGCGCTCGAGCCCGGATTCGTCGCGCAGCTCGAAGATGCGCGACATCATCAGCCCCACCACGGACGCCACATGATAGCAGTACTCGCGCAGCGCGGGCCAGTCGGCGAGGCGGACGACGCCGAGATCCATCGCCACCCCGCGCAACAAATCGAGGAAGTATTGCTTTTCGATGCCGTAGCGCCGCACCGCCCACGCGAAGGCCGGGGCGAACGGCAAATCGTCGCGGCCCCCCGCGACGATGCGATCGAAGTCGTCGCCCAGGCCCGCGAGCGCGCGGTCGAGACCCTCGGTCGAGCTCGCGCAATCGACCAGGTCATCGGCGTGGCGGCAATACGCGTAGACCGCGTAGGCCGCGCATTTTTTCTCGGCGGGCAGCGCGAACGACGAAAAATAGAAACTGCGCGCGTGCCGCCGGGTGACATCACGGCAATGGGCGTGGCTCGCGGCGAGGGTGGCGGGGTTGGGCACGGCGAGGGGAGCGGAACGCCGCGGGCCCGGAATGTCAAAAGCTTACCTTTGACCGATTGCGCTTGTCTTACCGCCCGAAGAATTTTGAATGCGGCCGATGAGCTGGTACTACGAGCGGGGCGGCGAATCGGTCGGACCGGTGACCGAGGACGATTTCAGCCGGCTGGTGGCCGGCGGCACGATTGCCCCGGCCACGCTCGTCTGGCGCGAAGGCATGGCCAATTGGCAGCCACACGCGGAGCTGCAGGCGCCGGTCGCGACCGCCGCTCCGCCGGCGCTGCCGGTCGCTCCCGGAACGGCCGGCGCGAACTGCCAGATTTGTGGCGGCGCCTTTCCCGTCGATCAGCTCGTGACCATCGCCGGCGCGACGGTCTGCGCCGCGTGCAAGCCGAGGCGACTGCAGATGCTGCAGGAGGGCTCGAGTGTGCTGGGCGGCGGCCTGTGGCGGAGCGGCAAGGCGCTGGTGGTGTCGAAGGATGCGCAGTTTCCCGATCGCTGCGTGCATTGCGCCGGCACGACCGACCTGCGGCGCGTCAAGAAGCGCCTGTATTGGCATCACCCGGCGATTTTCCTGACGATCCTGGCCGGGGCGCTCGTCTACGTCATCGTCGCGCTTTGCGTGAGAAAGCGGGCCGATGTGGAAATCGCCATCTGCGCGGCTGATCGGACCCGGCGGGCGATCAAAATCGCCGTGGCCTGGCTCCTTTGGCTCGGCTTCCTGTTTTCATTTCCGGCCTTGGCGGCCATCAAGGCGCCCGACTGGATGTGGCTCCTTCCGCCGCTGATTTTGATCGCGGCGGTCGTCATGACCGTCCTGGCGCGTCTCATTTACGCGCGGAAGATCGACGAGAAGCACATCTGGATTCGCGGCGATTTGCCCCGGCTATCTGGCGGATTTGCCGGAGTGGCCCGGCCCTTAGCGATCGGGCGCGTCGGTCGTCAGGCGGCAACCGGATCGGGAATCACGCGATCCAGCAGCTTCGCGCTCGATAACACGCCCGGCATGCCCGCGCCCGGGTGCGTGCCCGCGCCGCACAAATAGAGTCCGCGCACGTCCTCGCTCTCGTTGTGCGGACGAAACCAGGCGCTCTGCGTCAGGATCGGCTCGAACTGAAACGCGCTGCCCACGTAGGCATCGAGATCGCTTTCGAAGTCGAGCGGCGTCATGATGCGCTTCGTGACGATGTGTTTGCGCACGTCCGGGCAGAGGCCGGGTATTTCGAGCGAGGCGAGAATGGCGTCGGCGTAACGCTCCTTCACCGCCTCCCAGTCCTGCCCGCCGAGCAGGTTCGGCACGGGGGAAAGCACGTAGAAACATTCGCAGCCCGGCGGCGCCAGCTGCGGATCGCTGCGCGTGGGCGCGTGCAGGTAGAGCGAGAAATCCTCCGCCAGGTGCTTGTCGACGAAGATGTCCTTGAGCAGCTCGCGATAGCGCGGGCCGAGCACGATGGTGTGCTGCGCGAGGTGCTCGTAGGTGCGGTTCGTGCCGAAATAAAGAACGAAGAGCCCCATCGAGTAGCGCATCTTTTCCAGCCGCGCGTCGGTCCATTTCCGCCGCGATCCGGCCGGGATGAGCTTGCGATAGGTGTTGGCGACGTCGGCGTTCGACACCACCACGCGGGCCGCCAGCCGCCGGCCGCCGGCCAGCTCGACGCCGGTGGCGGCTCCGTTCTCGATCGTGATTTTCTTCACCCGGGCGTTGAGTTGCAAATCGCCGCCGAGGCGCGCGAAGAGATCGAGCAGCGCATTCACGATCGCGCCGGTGCCGCCGATGGCCGAGTGCACGCCCCACTTCCGCTCGAGGTAGTGGATCATCGAGTAAATCGAGCTCGCGAGGAACGGATTGCCGCCGATGAGCAGCGGATGAAAACTGAAAACCTGGCGCAGGTGCGGATTCGTGATGTAGCGCGAGATGAGCGCGTAGACCGACTCGTGCGACTGCAGCCGGATGAGATCGGGCGCGATCTTCACCATGTCCCAAATGCTCGAAAACGGCTGGTCGGCGAGCTCCGTGAAGGCCTTGTCGAAAATGGCGCGCGAGCGCTCCACAAAGCGCCGGTAGCCGGCCACGTCCGCCCGCTCGAACTTGGAAATCTCCGCCTCGATCTGCGCCTCGTCGCCCGTGTAATCGAAGATCCGGCCGTCGTGAAAACGAATCCGGTAGTACGGCGAACACTCGACGATCTTCACGTGGTCGGACATTTTTTCGCCCGCCAGCGCGAAGAGTTCCTCGATCAGAAAAGGCGCCGTGATGATGGTCGGTCCCGCGTCGAAGGTGAACCCGTCCTGCACCTGGACGCTGGCGCGGCCGCCGGGTTTGTCGCGCATCTCGAGCAGCGAGACCTGGTAGCCGCGCACCTGCAGCCGGATGGCGGCGCCGATGCCGCCGAAGCCGCTGCCGATGACGATGGCGCGCGGTTTTGCGCGGGCCGGGCGCGCCGCCGGTCGACGGCGGGATCGACGAGGCGGCACTCATGGGCGGAGGCGGGCCGCGGCCCTTACACCGCGGATTTTGCGCGATCGGAAGCCTCGCGCACGATTTGGATCAGCGCCACCAGGCCGGCCTGCTCCGTCGGCGAGAAGACCGCGGCATGCGCGGCGGCGTCCGCCTCCTGCAACAATTCCGTCATGCGCTCGCGCAGCCGCGTGACCGCGCCGCTCTTGGCGATCAGCTCGCGCGCCTTGGAAAGCGTCGCCTCGCTTGGCGCCGAGCCCGTGAAGCAGAGTTGCAGCAGGCTGCGATCGGTCTCGCCCAGCATCTCGAACGCGGTGTGGATGAGCAGCGTTTTCTTGCCCTCGAGGATGTCGACCGGCACGTCGTTGTCGCTGATTTCGAAGCGCGCGAATTCCTGGAGGTCGTTCTGGATCTGGAAGGCGAGCCCGGCGGGGAGGGCCACGCGCGTGATCTGCCGCACGGCGGCTGGCGACGCGCCGGCCAGCGTCGCGGCCATCGCGAGCGGGCACTCGATCGTGTAGCGCGTCGTCTTCAGCAGGTACATCCGCTCGATTTCGCCGTGGCTGATTTTGGAAATGTCGCGCGTGCCGTAAATGATGTCGGCCGCCTCGCCGAAGCCGGTCTCGACCAGGCAGCTCAGCAGCATGCGGCTGAGCTGGATGCGGCGCTCCGGCGGGATGGACTCCGTCTCGAGCAGGCATTGCTGCGCGATGGCGAAAAGGATGTCGCCGATGACCAGCGAGAGGTTTTTCCCGGCGCGATCGTGATCGGCGAAGGCCGGCAGCCGGCCCTCGAGCACGCGATGCAATGTCGGCAGGCCGCGGCGCATTTCCGCGCGATCGATGATGTCGTCGTGAATCAGGATGAACCCGTGCAGCAGCTCCAGGCTGGTGCCCAGCGCGAGCAAATCACGCTCGCTGGTGGCGTCGTCCGGCTGCTGAAAGATGCGGTGCGCGAGCAGGAAAAGCAGCGGCCGCAGCCGCTTGCCCGGCCGGCAGAGAAATTCCATCGCGTCGTCGTAGAGCGCGGCGTTGATCGACTGGCGCGCGTACTCCGGCCGCGCCTGCGCGAGGTATTCCGACATGAAGCCGTCGATGGCGGCCTGCAGTTCGGTGAGATTCGAGGTGGCCAGGGCTTCGCCGGCCGGAATCGACGGCAGCAGCGGTTTGGTGGGGCTGCCACCCGGCCCGAGTTTTGAGAATGCGCCCACGATGCCCATACGTGATGAAACGGTTGTCGGATGCGGCCGCCGAAGAAATTTTTTGAGGTGGAAAATCGGGCGCGGTGAGCGCTCGGGCGCGGTTATGACCGGCTCCCAGCGTGCGCCCGCTTCGTCTAAGTGATACGCTGCCGCCGGTCAACCACCGCCATGGCGTTTTCCCAGCTTTTCGATCGCGCAATTTCCGCCCCAAGCCCGGCGCTGCGGGCGTTTGGCGCGCTGCTGGAACCGTGCGGCGACGACGAGCTGGAACGGCGCGCCGCCCGCGCCCGCGCGCTGACCATGAAGCATTTCGGCCGCGCCATGCGCCTCTTCGCGCCGCTCTACCTCTCGAACGAGTGCGTCAACAACTGCCGGTACTGCGGTTTCTCGCGCGACAACCCGATCCTGCGCGTGACCCTCGACGTCGAGCAGGTGCTCGCGGAGGGGCGTCACCTCGCGGCCGAGGGCTTTCGCAACGTGCTGCTGGTGGCCGGCGAGCATCCGAAATTCGTCGATGGCGGCTACCTCGAGGCCTGCATCCGCCGGCTGCGCGACGAGGCCGGCATCCACGCGATTTCGCTGGAGCTGGGGCCGATGGAAACGGCCGACTACGCCCCGCTGGTCGCGGCCGGCGCGGAGGGGCTGGTGGTGTACCAGGAGACCTATCACCGGCCGACCTATGCGGAGCTGCACACGGCGGGGCCGAAGCGGGATTTTGACATGGCGGCTGGATTGCGCCGAGCGCGCGCACGCGGCGGGCTTCCGGCGCATCGGCATCGGCGCGCTCTTCGGCCTGCACGACTGGCGCTTCGAGGCCATGGCGCTGGCCGCGCATCTTGATCATCTGTTGCGGGTCTGCTGGCGCGCGCATCTGACCGTGGCGCTGCCGCGGCTGCGGCCGGCGGCGGGCGAATTCCAGCCGCGCGAATGGCTGGCCGATCGCGATTTCGTGCAGTTGATCTGCGCCATGCGGATCGCCTTTCCGCAAATCGGCCTCGTCCTCAGCACGCGTGAGCCCGCCGCGCTGCGCGACGCCATCATTCCGCTCGGCTTCACCATCATGAGCGCGGGCAGCCACACCGAGCCGGGCGGCTACACCGGCCAGGGCCGCGCCGATCTGCACCTCACCGTGCGCGGACGGCGGCAGGAGGCGGAATTACCCGACCGCGCGCACGCCTTGGCCACGAGTCAGTTCGACATCGCGGACCATCGCTCGCCGGGGGAAATTTCCCGGTCGCTGCGCGATCTGCACGGGATGGAGCCGGTCTGGAAGGATTGGGATGTCGGCCTTTGACGGCTTGTGCCAGACTCGTCACGAACATGAGCGACGAACGCATCGAAATTTTTCTCAACGGCGACGCGCGCCAGGTGGGAAGCGGGACGCCGCTGACCGCGCTGCTGGATGAACTCGGGTTGAAGGCCGGCGTGTTGATCGAGCACAACGATCGCCCGCTGCTGCCGAAGGAATGGCCCGAGATCCGGCTCGCGGTCGGCGACCGCATCGAGATCATCCGGATCGTCGCGGGCGGCTGATCGCCTGCCGCCGCGTCGCCGGCCCGCTCATTTCGCCTTCTCTTCCGAGGCGAGATAACCCTCGAGCGCCTCGCGCGTGATCAGGTAGCGCGCGCCGCAGCGCGGGCAGCTCATGCGCAGTTTCTCGTCGGTGCCGAAGAGGCTCTCCGGGTCGGCGCGCATGATCGGCGCGAGCATCTGCAGCATGCGCGGCTCGGAACAGCCGCAATGCCAGCGGTAGCGCCGCTCCTCGAGCAGGCTCAGCGTTTCCATTTGATCCAGCTTCTTCACCGCCTCGACATCGAGCGACTCGAGCCACGCGACGTCGCAATCCGGCTGCGCCGCGACCATCGCGTAGTCGTCGCCGTCGAGATGAAAGAAGCGCGCCGGGCGCTGCTCGCTGTTGCGGTAGTAGCACTCGGCCGCCTCGAAGGAATTCGTCACCTCTTCGCCCATGTCGACCACGCTGCGCCGCGGCTCGCCGCCCTCGCGCACGAGATCGGAGATGAAGCGCGGCTGTCCGTCCTGCTTGACGTTCTCGGTGAAAATCTGGCCGACCAGCCAGCTGCGGCGGTTGTCGCCGGTGAGGAAAAGATTCAGCAGCGGCTGCTGAAAATGGATGGTCCAGGCGACCGCCTCGTTCCACGGCCGCGAGGCGGAGTGCAGCGCGAGGGCGGCGAGCGCCTCCTTGAGCAGGCCGTCGTGGGCGGGGATGTGCTGGTAGCCGTGCTGGCCCTGGTGGAGGTAGTAATCGACGAAGAGTTCGCCGAAGTCGGCGCGCGCGACCAGCGCGTTGCGTCCGCGCACGAAGTACGTGCGGATTTCGAGACCGTCGGCGGACGGGATTTCTGCGGCATCGGACATGGCAAAGGGGCGGAATGTGGGCGCGACTGCGGCGAAATTCAAATCCGGTGACGGGATTGGCCGGCTCGCGCGTCGAAGGTCTTATTTTAACCACAGATTAACGCAGATTAACGCAGATTACGGAGACTGATGAGGGCATGGACGCACCGGCGTGGAGTGGAGGCCTCGTTCCGCTGCTCCGCCTGTCCTGCCTTCAAAATAATCTGCGTAAATCTGCGTTAATCTGTGGTTCCAAATCTGGCTGCGACCGTCGACTGCGTCTACGGAACGCGAATCGCGAATTTCTGTTTTCTCCCGGTGCGATCGAGGTAGCAGAGCTCGCCGTTGTCCCGCGCGTATTCGTAAATCAGCTTCGTCACCTTCACGTCGAAGCAGCAATATTCCGCCAGCTCGCGCAGGCGGCCCTCGCGCCACCACCGGATCGCCTCAAGACCCTCGGCCGTCTTGCCGATGCCGAGCGTCGCCTGCGCGATGGCCTCCAGCTTGAGGCGATGCCCGAGCACTTTCTCGGTCTGGATGAGCAGATCGAGCGTCTGCAACTGGTGCGGCAGGTCCACGATGGTGTAGGCCATCAGCACCTCGTAATCGAAGCCGAGATGGTTGAAGCCCACCACCAGATCGGCGCGCATCAATTCGCGCACGAGATCATCGACGGTGCGCTCGGTGTAGATGCGGTAGCGGTTTTCCGCGGTGGAAAAGGTCACGCCGACCGACATGCCCATGGCCCGCTTGTTGCCCCAGCCGCCGACATCGCCCGCCGTGCGCTGGGTTTCGAGATCAAAATAGACGATGTTCTGTCCGGCCATGAAAATGGGCAATGAACCATCGCCCGGCGGCGGGACAACCGCTTTCCGCTTGGACGTAGAATGGCAGGCGCTTCGTGATTGCCGCTCCCATCCCGATCTTGGAGAGCCGACCCGGCTGGTTGGTCCTCAGCAAACCTGCCGGGTTGCTCGTCCATCGCACGCGACCCAATGGGACGATGACGCTGCATGGGCTGCTTGGGCAATGGCTGGGTCCAGAGCTCGCCTCCGGCGGCCAGGTTTCGCTCGTTCATCGCCTCGATCGCGAGACGAGCGGCGCGTTGCTTGTTGCGACCACGGCCCAAGCGGCCCGATATTTCTCACGCCAGATTGAGCGTGGTGAAATGAGGAAAGAATATTTGGCCATTGTCTTTGGGTGGCCCGACTGGGAAGCGCGCACGATGGACGCGCCCATTCTGCGCGGCGGGTCACGCCAACCGTTCCGCATCTGGTTGAAACAGGAGATCCACCCGGACGGCGTGGCGGCACGGACGGACTTCTCGGTGGTGCGCCGATTTCAGCGGGACGGGCGGAAGCTTGCGCTGTTGTCCGTACGGCCGCTCACTGGCCGAATGCATCAAATTCGGGTCCACGCGGCGGGTCTTGGACACCCGCTGGTCGGCGATAAGATTTATGGCGAGGACGAAGGATGTTACCTGCGTTTCATCGAAGCGGGGTGGACGCCCGAATTGGCGGCAACGCTCCTGCTGCCTCGGCACGCGTTGCATGCCGTTTCGCTCGAATTTGCGGACTTCGACGGGCGGCCGAAAAAGGCGACTGCGCCGCTCCCGTCTGACCTGCGGAAATTCCTCGGGGCGGAGGCGAATAGGTAATTTTCGCGGAGGCCAGAATCGCATTGACATCATCGTCGGCCGCTTGGCATCTTCGAATGCTGGTGGCGTTGTGGAAGGCTGTCTAACGATGAGGTACGAATGGCACTCATGAAGAACAAAACTACAAATTTCGAACGACGGAATCGCCACGGCAAAACGGATGCGTTGTCGACACGGCTGGATCGGCATTTCGCGTTTTGCTCGGTGGCGCTGGGCGCGACCGCGGCTGCTGTCGGAGGCTCGACGCAGGCCGACGCCGCGATCATCTATAGCGGGGCCGTGAATTTCGCCGTCCCCGCGAACAATCAGGGAGGCGTCTACATCAATTTCGACACCGGCGGCATTTCGCTGGTCCCCACGGCGGGTGCGGATTTTAACATGTTTGATTTCCACGGTACGACGGCCACAAGCAATTACGGCTATCGCTACCTTGGAGTCTTCGGGCCAAACAATGCAAACAACGGCGCATTGTCCAGTGGCGGCGCCAACCCCAACGTGCTCCAACTGAGCGCGGGTCAATCCATCGGGGCGGCTGGACCGTTCAGCAGGCAGGCCAACTTCGCACTCCAATTTTTTACCCCAGGGTCAGGCGCTCCGTATGGTGGCCTCATCGGAAATTTTCCAACCGGGACGGCTTTTCTCGGATTTCGGTTTGTCGACGCCGGTGGGCAAACTGATTTCGGGTGGATGCGAATCACCTTTAACTCGTCGACGTTTGTAAACAATGCGAACGCCTCAGCGGCTACGATTGTTGACTGGGGTTGGGACAACACGGGTGCGGCCATCTTAGCCGGCGCAGTCCCCGAGCCGAGCAGCGTGGCGTTGGCTTGCCTGGCCGGCGGGGCCGTTGGCCTGATGGCATGGCGCCGATCGCGGCAATCTCGCGCGGCCTGATGCGCGGGTTGTGGCGGCAAAGGCCGGCTGAACCGGGCCGGCCGCCGATGATCGAGCCGATCTCCCGATGAACAATCGGCTCGCCAAACGCGTCCTCTTGATTGGATGGGACGCGGCCGATTGGCGGGTCATGAATCCGCTGCTTGATGCCGGCTTGATGCCAACCCTGGAGGGCGTGATAAGCGACGGGGTGATGGGCAACATCAGCACGTTGCAGCCGATCATTTCGCCGATGCTTTGGACGTCGATTGCCACGGGCATGCGACCGCACAAGCACGGCATCCACGGTTTTATCGAGCTGATTCCGGGCGGGCGCGGGCTTCAACTTGTCTCCAGCGCTTCGCGCCGGACCAAGGCAATTTGGAACATCCTGAACCAAAGCGGCCTGAAATCCCACGTGTTGAGCTGGTATGCCAGCCATCCCGCCGAGGAGATTGACGGGCTTTGCGTCACGAACGTTTTCAGCCGGGCGGTGGGCGACCTCGGTGCTCCCTGGCCGCTTCTGCCGCGCACGATTCACCCGGCGAAATACGAAGCGGTGCTGGGGGAACTGCGGGTGCATCCGGGCGAAATTGAAGGCGTCCATCTTCAACCGTTCATGCCTCGCGCGGCGGAGATCGATCAAGAATCGCCCATTGGCCAGAAGGCGCTGGGCGTGGCGGCCAGGCTGCTGGCGGAGTGCGCCTCGGTGCATGCGGCCGCCACTTGGGCCATGGAACACGAGCCATGGGATTTTTGCGCGGTCTATTACGATGGGATCGACCATTTCTGTCATGCCTTTATGCCGTTTCATCAATGGCAGGTGGACGAAGTGGCGCCGGCCGCCGAACCCCCGCCGTTCGATCCGGCGATTTTTGCGGACGTCGTGCGCGGGATCTATCGCTTTCACGACATGATGCTCGAGCGCCTGCTCCAGCTCGCGGGGGAGGACACGACCGTGATCATCGTTTCCGACCACGGCTTCCACAGCGGCGAATTTCAACCCGCGAATGCCAAGAATCCCGTCAACTGGCACCGGCAACATGGCATGATTGCCATGCGCGGACCGGGCATCCGCAAGGACGAACGCATCTATGGCGCCTCGATCCTGGACATTGCGCCCACCATCCTGACGCTCTTTGGCCTGCCGGTGGGAAGCGACATGGATGGCAAGCCCTTGGTGCAGGCATTTGTGGAAACTCCGGCGGTGGAACGCGTCGACAGTTGGGAGAGTATTCCAGGTCGCGATGGCTGCGGTGAGGCGCCGCCGCCGGTCATCGATTCCGAGGCGACGCGACAAAGCCTGAAGCAACTGGTCGAACTGGGCTACATCGATCCTCTATCCGAAGACGAAGACAAGAACGCGCGAATGGTTTCGGTTGAGTTGCGCTACAACCTGGCTGTCGCGCTGGAGGATGCTGGGAAATTCGACGAGGCCATTCCGCTCTTGGAAGCGCTGCTGCTTGAAGCCGACGAAGATCGTTTCCGCATCGCCCTGGCGCAAAGCTACTATTCGTGTCGGCGATTGAAGGAAATGCGGGAGGTCCTCTCGAAAATCTTCGCGAGCGAGTCATCCAGCCCGACGGAGAAGGATTCCTCCGATGCCCGTTCGCGGCCGAGAGTCGACATGCTCCTGGGCCTTCTCGCATTTGCCGAGGGCCAGCTCGACGTTGCCATGAAGCATTTGTGCTCGGCGCAAGCTGCCGGGTTGAAATCCCCGCAGCTTTACAATCAAATTGGGCGGATCTTTTTGCAGACACGCCATTGGAATGAGGCCCACACGGCCTTTCAGAGCGCGCTGGAACTTGATGCCGACAACGCCCAGGCGGCGCATGGGCTTTCGGTCGTGGTCCTCCGCCAGGGACGGGCGCGTGAGGCCGCCGAACTGGCGCTCCGCGCGGTCGGCCTGCAGCACCATTTTCCAGCGGCGCATTTTCAACTCGGCGCCGCCCTGGCGCGGATGCAGATGACGGAACGGGCGATTCAGGCCTTTGAAACCGGCTTAACCATGCGGCCAAACGCGGTGGCCGCCCATCGCTACCTCTCGACGCTCTGTCTTCGGGTGGGCGATGCCGCGCGCGCCCACAAACACCTCCAACGCGCGCGGGATCTCAAGCTGTCCAGCGACAAGGGATTCGGGCCACCTCGATCCTTCCAACAGCGCAATAGCGGGCTTTCGCGCAAGTCTTTGATTCAGCTTTTGAACCTTCGCGGGAAGTTGGCCTTGACGCTTCTCGACGGCTCCGCCTAGGGTGACGCTCCCTTCGGCGAAATTCCGCTCCCGCGGAAAAATCCGCCCGTTTGCGCCTCCCCGTTCCATGAATATTCACGAATTTCAGGCCAAGGAACTCTTTCTGAAATTCGGGGTGGCGACCTCGCCCGGCAAGGTGGCGCGCACGCCGGAGGAGGCCGAGGCGGCGGCGAAGGAATTGAAGTCGGACAATCTCGTGGTGAAGGCGCAGATCCACGCGGGCGGCCGCGGCAAGGGCGTCTTCAAAAACGGCTTCAAGGGCGGCGTGCATCTTTGCAAGACGCCGGCCGAGGTGAAGGAAATCGCCTCGAAGATGCTCGGGCAGGTGCTCGTCACGCACCAGACCGGCCCCGAGGGCAAGTTGGTCAGCCAGATCCTCATCGCGATCGGCGTCGACATCGCCAAGGAATATTACCTCGCCGTCCTGATGGACCGCGCCACCAGCGCGCCGCATCGTCATCGCCAGCACCGAGGGCGGCGTGGACATCGAGACGGTGGCGGAGAAGACGCCCGACAAGATTTTCCGCGAGTCGGTTCATCCGCTGCTGGGCCTGCAGCCGTACCAGGCGCGCAAGATCGCGGGCGAACTCGGCTTCAAGGGCCCGCAATTCCGGCAGTTCACCGATTTGCTGCTCGCGCTCTACAAGCTCTTCCTCGGCTGCGATTGCTCGATGGTGGAAATCAATCCGCTGGTGGTCACGCCCGACGGCCGGGTGCTGGCGCTCGACGCGAAATTCAACTTCGACGACAACGCGCTCTTCCGGCATCCCGACATCCTGGCGATGCGCGACACGAGCGAGGAGGATCCGCGCGAGGTCGAGGCGAGCAAGTTCGGCCTCAACTACATCGGGCTCGACGGCAACATCGCCTGCCTGGTCAACGGCGCGGGGCTGGCGATGGCGACGATGGACATCATCCAGTATGCGGGCGGCAAGCCGGCGAATTTTTTGGACGTGGGCGGCGGCGCGAGCAAGGAGCAGGTCTCGGCCGCGTTCAAGATCATCCTGGCCGATCCGCAGGTGAAGGGGATCCTCGTCAACATTTTCGGCGGCATCATGGACTGCAACGTCATCGCCACCGGCATCGTCGCGGCGGCGAAGGAAGTGGGGCTCAAGATTCCGCTCGTGGTCCGCCTCGAGGGCAACAACGTCGTGCGCGGGGAAAAAGACGCTCGCCGACAGCGGCATCGCGGTGACGAGCGCGGATGATTTGGCCGACGCGGCGAAGAAAATTGTGGCGGCGGTCGGCGGTGGCGGCGTGAAGTTATTGGTTATGCGTTAAGAGTTATGAGGCTCCGATTGAGACATGGAATCCATTCGAACATTCGAGGATCTCGGAGTGCTGGAAAGCGGGCCGGCAGCTCCGGCTGTTTGTCGATCGCGACGTGGTGCAAAATGTTGCCGCGCGATGAGCGATTTGAATTGGCCAGCCAATTGCAGCCACGCCTCGCGCTCAGTGACGGCAAATATCGCTGAGGGCTACGGGCGATTTCACTACCGCGACAACTACAAATTTTGCAGCAACGCGCGTGGTTCGCTTTTCGAGGTTCTCGATCATCTTCTTACCGCAGCCGACGATGGATATCTCGATCAAGAAAAATTGATTGACGGACGCGCGCAGTTTGCGGACTCCGTCAGACTTTTGAGCGGTTACATGAGGTACCTGCAACGCGCCTCGGCTGACGCTCCGAGTGTCCGTGAGGACGAACCGGCGACCACTGGGACTCCGACGCGACACAGCCGTACGCCGTTCATAACCCATAACCATAACGCGTAACCCGTAACTCAAATGAAAATCAACGAAATCGCGTTTTCCGCCTACAAAGTCACCGACATCGAGCGCGCGCGCGGTTTTTACGAGGACGTCCTCGGTTTGAAGAACGACGGCGTGCACGGCGGACCCGAGAGGTCTGGATCGAGTATTCGATCGGCGAACAACGCTCGCGATTACCAATGTCGCGTCGCCTTGGTAGCCGAGCAGCGACGGCGGCATGGTCGCGCTGGAGGTCGATAATTTCGACGAGGCCGTCGCCGAAATGCGCACGGCCGGCGTGAAATTCTACATGGAGCCATTCGCCAGCCCGGTCTGCCGCATGGCCATTATCGCCGATCCCGACGGCAACACCCTCTGCATCCACCGCCGCAACGATCCGGCCTAATCGCAATCTCTGCTTTCGACTTTCGACCTTCGTCTCTCGACTCTTCTCCCCAATGTCCATCCTCGTTGATTCGAACACGCGCATTCTCGTCCAGGGCATCACGGGCGACTTCGGTTCGCGCCACGCCAAGCTCTCGCTCGACTACGGCACGAAGCTGGTGGCCGGCGTGACGCCCGGCAAGGGCGGGCAGATCTTCGAGCACGGCGAGTTCAAGGTGCCGATCTTCGACACGGTCGCCGAGGCCGCGCAGCAAACCGGCGCGACGGTCAGCGTGATTTTCGTGCCGCCGCCGTTTGCGGCCGATTCCATTCTGGAAGCGGTGAACGCCGATCTCGCGCTCGTCGTTTGCATCACGGAAGGCATCCCGGTGAACGACATGGTGAAGGTGAAAGCCGCCATGCAGGGCAGCAAGACGCGCCTGATCGGACCGAACTGCCCCGGCGTCGTCACGCCGGGCACGGGCAAGGATTCGCACGGCGGCTGCCGCATCGGCATTTCGCCCGGCTACATCCACAAGCGCGGCAATGTCGGCGTGGTCAGCCGCAGCGGCACGCTCACCTACGAGGCGGTCTGGCAGCTCACCCGGCGCGGACTACGGCCAGAGCACCTGCGTCGGCATCGGCGGCGACCCGGTCAACGGCACGTCGCATCTCGACGCCCTGAAAATGTTCAACGACGATCCGGAGACCGAGGCGATCATCATGATTGGCGAAATCGGCGGCGACGCCGAGGAGCAGGCGGCGGCCTGGGCGAAGACGAACTGCCGCAAGCCGATCGCCGCGTTCATCGCCGGCGCGACCGCGCCGCCCGGGCGCCGGATGGGCCACGCCGGCGCGATTGTCAGCGGCGGCAAGGGCACCGCGCAGGGCAAGATCGACGCGCTGAACGACGCCGGCATTGCGGTTTCTCCCACGCCCGCCGCCATGGCCGAGACGCTGATCAAGCGCTGGGGAAAATGACCCGCGATGCGGGAAACTCGAAACCCGAATTTCGAAACTCGAAGTAAAACTCTAAATTCAAAGAAGCAAAACGAAGAAAAATCAACGCGATGGGAATACTTAAACTTGGAAATTTCGGCTTGAGAACTTTCTTCGAGTTTCGAGTTTCGAATTTCGAGTTTCCTGCTCCTCCGCTCGCCAGATCAACTAACCGCCTACCACACCCAAATCCTATGCCCGTTGTCGCCAAGGGACTTGAAGGAATCGTCGCAAACTCCACCCGCATCTCCGACGTCAGGGGCGAGGAGGGTCAGCTCATCTACTGCGGCTACGACATCAACGAGCTGGCCGGCAAGGTGACGTTTTGCGAGACGATTTATCTGCTTTGGAACAACCGGCTGCCCAACCGGCAGGAGCTGGACAAGTTTGAATTCTCGCTCCGCGCCGAGCGCGCGCTGCCGGAGGGCGTGATTGATTTCATGCGCCGCGCGCCCAAGGACGCCAGCCCGATGGACGTCATCCGCACCGCGGTGTCGATGCTCGGGCTTTTTGATCCGCAAAAGCCGCGCGAGGACGAGAAGGCCGAGAACTACCGCCGCTGCGTCAGCCTGACGGCGAAGGTGCCGGTGATCGCGGCGTATTTTCACCGCGCCCGCCAGGGCAAGGAGCTGCCGCCCATCCGCAAGGACCTGACCGAGGCCGCGCATTTTCTCTACCTGCTCAACGGCGAGGTGCCCGAGCAAGGAAGCGACCGAGACGCTCGACCTCGCCTATGTGCTGCACGCCGATCACGGCATGAACGCGTCGACCTTCAGCGCGCGCGTCACCATCGCGACGCTGACGGACATCTATTCCGCGGTGACCTCCGCCATCGGCACGCTCAAGGGACCGCTGCACGGCGGCGCGAACGAGGGCGTCATCCACATGCTGCAGGAAATCGGCCGCGAGGATCAAGTCATCCCCTGGCTCGAGGAGCAGCTCGCGCAGAAGAAGAAAATCATGGGCATCGGCCACCGCGTCTACAAGACGCTCGACCCGCGCGCGCCGCACCTGCGCGACATGGCGGTGCGCCTGACCGATCAACTCGGCGAGCCGAAGTGGATCAAGATGAGCCAGGCGATCGCGAACTACATGAAGGAGAAGAAGGGGCTCAACGCGAACGTCGATTTCTACAGCGCGACCGTTTACTACTCGCTCGGCTTGCCGACGGATTATTTCACGCCGGTCTTCACGATTTCGCGCACGGCGGGATGGACCGCGCACATCATGGAGCAGCTGAGCGACAACCGCCTCTATCGCCCGCTGAGCGAGTACGTTGGAACGCCGGTGGGCTTGAAGGTGATTCCGATCGACCAGCGCTAAGCAGCGCGCCACGTTGTCCGCTTCGCGCAGCGGCGCCGGAGGCGCATGAATTCAACTTGCGCGGGGCACGCTCCCCATTTATGCACGACGGCTCACGACCTCCCGGTCGGGCGCTCCCCTCGCGCTGCGGATTCTCCGCGCGCCTTGGGCCCGACCGGATTTTCGCCTCAACCCCATTATTCCCGATGAATTCGAATCGTTTCCTGACCGCCGTCTTGCGCGGCCGTTTCCCTGCTCGCCGTCTCCACGGCCAGCGCCCAGAGCTCTCTCCCGACCGGGCCCGGCAACATGGTCGACACGCGCTACAGCGGTCATTTGTTCTTCGGCGATTCGCTGACCGACAACGGCAATCTTTACGCCGTGACCGGCGGCACCAATCCGCCCTCGCCGCCCTACAATCAGCGTTTCACCAACGCAGCTGGTTTTCGCCGAATACCTGGTGCCCGGGCCTGCAGCGCATCACGCGTCCGCCCACCCGTTTGGCGAACATCGACTTTGCCTTCGGCGGCGCGACCGCCGCCCCGGCCGCGAACCCGCCGGGCTTTGCGCAGCAAATTGGCCTCTACGCGGCCTGGGCCAGACCATCGCCTCCAACCAACTGGTCAGCGTCTTCTTCGGCGCGAATGACTTCTTCAACGCCGTGGCGATCCCCGCCAACCAGAACCCCGCCGCCATCACCGCCGTCGCCAACGCCTCGGTCACCAACGTGGTCAGCGGCGTGCAGAGCCTGATGACCCACGGGGGCCGCAACTTCATCGTCTTCTACCTGCCCGACCTGAGCGCGACGCCGGCCTTCAGCACCAGCCCGGCCCGGCCGCTGGCGCAGCTTTACACCTCGACCTTCAACACCGGCCTTTCCGCCGCGCTGCAGACCGCGCTGGCCTCCGCCCCGGCGGGCTCGCACATCACCATCGTCGAACGCGCAGGCGTTCCTGAATCGCATCATCGCGACCCCGGCCGCGTTCGGCCTGACCAACGTGACCACGCCCGTTTCTGACCGCGCCGGCACCGGCAACGTGAAGCAGTATCCTCTTCTTCGACACGCGTGCATCCGACCAGCACGGTGCAGCAGCTCGAGGCGATGTTCGTGAACGAGGTCCTGAATCCGCAGTGGCCGCTGGCCTCGGCCGCCGCCCTCAATCGCGGCTCGCTCGCCGCGCTCAACCTCGTGGCCGACAACACCATCACGCGCCTCGACACGATTCGCGCCAACAGCATCCTGCAGTCGCAGACCACCTCGAAAGTGGTGACCGATCCGAAGTCCGGCGCGAAGTCCACCGTGGCGACGCCGGGTGAGCGGAAGAACACCTTCGATCTCTACGCGGGCTACAATTACCTCGACGGCAGCGCCGAGGGCGACGGCACCACGTTCGCCACGCACTACCACACCAACATGGGCACGGTCGGCGCGGACTTCACGCTGGCCTGCGGCTTCACGGCCGGCCTCTCGGGCAACTTCTCCACCACCTCCGGCACGGTCGCGAACGGCGGCAACTACGACATGGATTCCAACATCGTGCAGGCCTACTTCATGTGGCGCCGGCCCGCTTCGTTCTTCATCGACGGCAGCATTGGCGGCGGCTCGGTGGACATCAACAAGATCAACCGCCCGACCAACGTCCCGGGCATCGTCGCCACGGGCAACACCTCCGGTTCGCTCGTCGACGGCCACATCCGCGTCGGCTACGAGTTCCTGGTGTCGCCGGGCTTCGTCATCGGCCCCGCGGTCGGATACCGCTACCTGCAGTCGCAGCTCAACGCCTACAGCGAGAGCAACGGCGGCGGCATGGAGTTCGCCTACAACCGCCAGACCACCACCGCGAATCTCGGCACCTTCGGCCTCTTCGCGAATTACCAGGGCAAGATGGGCCGCATGGACATGTCGCTGCGCCTGAACGCGGTCTATCTCTACGACTTCAGCCCCAACAACCAGACCATCTCGGGGCGGCTGGCGCGAAACATCAGCCCGACGACGTTCATCTCAGACGTACGCCGGCATGGCCGACACGTTTAACGTCGGCATCGGCGGCACCGCGATGCTGACGCGCCGGGTCGGGTTGAATCTCGATTACGTCGGCGGCATTCCGCGCGACGGCACCTACTCGAATCGCTTCCAGGCCAGCCTCGGCTGCAAGTTCTAGGCGGAAGAGTTCGCCTGGCTCATCTCAAACAAGGCATCCGCGTCCCGCGCGGGTGCCTTGTTTTTTGTCGACTGTCGACGCAGCTAGTCCACCACCGCGCCATTCTTCATCCGCACGATGCGGTTGACGCGGGCGGCGAGCTCGAGGTTGTGCGTGACCAGGACCAGCGCGGTGTTGGCGGAACGGTTCAGCTCGAACAACACATTCAAGACCAGCTCGCTCGTCTCGGCGTCGAGGTTGCCCGTGGGCTCGTCGGCGAAAAGAATCTGCGGGCGGTTCACAAACGCGCGCGCCAGGGCCACGCGCTGCTGCTCGCCGCCGGAAAGCTGCGGTGGGATAGTGATCGAAGCGATCGCCGAGGCCGACCGCGCCCAGCAATTCCGCCGCGAGCTGTCCGCGCTCCTTCAGCACCGCGCGCCGGTTTTGTCCCGCCGCCGCCGGGCGCAATTCCGCCGGGACCATCACGTTCTCGATCGCGGTCAGCGTCGGCACGAGCTGGAAATTCTGGAAGACGAATCCGGTGTGATCGTTGCGCACGCGCGCGCGCTCGTCCTCGCCGAGATCGTCGAGCCGGATGCCGGCGAGCGTGACCGAACCGGCCGTCGCGCGATCGAGTCCGGCGCAAAGACCGAGCAGGGTGGTCTTGCCGCTGCCGGACGGACCGACGATCGCCAGCGAATCGCCCTGCGCGAGGGCGAAGCTCACGCCCTTCAGGACCGTCAGCCCCGGGCCGCCATGCGGATCCGGGTAGGTCTTGGTGAGGTCGCGCACCTCGAGGGCGGGGGCTTTGTCGCTCATCGGCCGGGAAGGTGGGTCGGCTCGACCGGCAGCCACAAACGTTTTCTCTGGCATCAGCCGCCGGGAAGCGTGCGATTTCGCCGTCCCCGCGTAGTTTGGCCGCATGCGATGGAGAAACTGGATGATGGCGTTCGCGCTTGGCGCGGTCGGCTGGGGCGGACAGCGCGCAGGCCGCGCCGCGAACCGTGGTGTTTTTCGGCGACAGCCTGACGGCGGGATACGGGCTCGATCCCGCGCAGGCCTATCCCGCCTTGATCCAGGCGAAGCTGCGCGCGGCGTCGCTCGATTATGACGTGGTCAATGCCGGCATCAGCGGCGACACCACCTCGGGAGGCGTGGCGCGGCTCGACTGGGTGTTGCGCCGACCGGTGGATGTCTTCGTGCTGGCGCTGGGCGGGCAACGACGGCCTGCGCGGAGTCTCGCTGGCGGAGACGCGGAAAAATCTGGCGGCGATTCTGGCGCGGGTGCGGGCGAAATATCCGCAGGCGAAGCTGGTGGTGGCGGGCATGCAGTTGCCGCCGAACATGGGCGCCGCCTACGCGGACGAATTTCGGGCGATCTTTCCGGAGGTGGCGCGCGAGGCCGGCGCGGTGCTGCTGCCCTTTCTGCTCGAGGGCGTGGCGGCGCGGCCCGACCTGAACCAGCCCGACATGATTCATCCCACGGCCGCGGGCCAGCAGGTGGTGGCGGAAAATGTGTGGTCGCTGCTCAAGCCGATCCTGTAGCGCGGCAGACGAGTCTGACGCACTTCCGCAAGTTCGGCGCGCACGCGAGGCGAGCCCCGGCTGGGCGGGTGTGATAAGCTACCGCGTTGTGCCCGGGATCCTCTCCAATCGAAAACTCAAGCTGGCGCTCCCCTTCCTCGTCTGGAGCGTCACTTGGGCTGCTCATGGCGCTCCAGATCTATAGCGCCGGCAGCTATCAGGGCCGGACGTTTTCGCTCCCAGAATTGATCCGCTGGCAGTTGATCGACTGCAACGCGTGGGCGCTGCTGACCCCCGGAATTTTCTGGCTGACCCGGCGCTTTTTCCCCGACGGCACGTGGCGGACGCTGGTGCTGCGGCCGGGGTCGCGCATCTGGCGGCCGCGACGGCGTGCGTGTTCCTGCAGCCGTTCATCTCGGCCGTGCTGCAGCAAGTGGTGCCGGCCTTCGGCATGGAGGTTCGCTCGTTCACGCAAACCTTCATCAATTCGCTGAACCTGTTCCTTGGCATGCAGCGTGATCACCTACGCGCAGGTGGTGATTGTCGCGCTGATGGTGGAATCGTTCCGCCGCTACCGCAGCGGACGCGAGCGCACGGAGCGGCTCGAGCGCCATCTCGCCGAGGCGCGCCTCGAGGCCCTGCAGATGCAACTGCAGCCGCACTTTCTCTTCAACACGCTCAACGCCATCGCCAGCCTCATCCACGTCAATCCCGCCCAGGCCGACAAGATGGTCTCGCGCCTCGGCGATCTGCTGCGCGCCGCGCTCAATCATTCGCACCTCCACGAGGTCACGCTCGCGGAGGAACTCGCCTTCCTCGAGAAATACCTCGACATCGAGCAGGTGCGCTTCGGCGATCGGCTCGAGGTGCGCTTTGAAATCGATGCCGCCGTGCGCGACGTGCTCGTGCCGAATTTGATCCTGCAGCCGCTCGTCGAGAACGCCATCCGCCACGGCATCTCGCAGCGGCCCGGCCCCGGCCAGATCCTCATCCGCGCGCACGCGGCCGCCGATGAAACCGCCGTCGCCATCGAGGTCTGCGACAACGGCGTCGGGCTCGAGGGCGTCGCGCGCCGCGGGCTCGGGCGTCGGGCTGGAAAACACCCGCGCGCGGCTCGATCAGCTCTACGGCGAGGAGGCCTTCCGGCTCGACCTGGTGCCGCGCCGCGAGGGCGGCGTGCGCGTCGCGCTGATGATTCCGCTGATTCGCGAGCCCGCCGGGGAAACGCCGGCGCCCGCCCGGAGCGCGGCGCGGACCGCCCCGGCCGTGCTGCCCGGTTCGCTGCCGCACCGCGCCTCGCCCGCCGGCTAGGAATCTGTTGAAATGCTGACATGACCCGCCGCTTCCGCGTTGTGATTGCCGATGACGAGCCCCTGGCCCGGGCGCGGGTGGAATCGCTGCTGCGCTCGCAGAGCGATTGCGAGGTGGTGGCCCGCTGCGAGAGCGGCGCCGAGACGGTCGCCACCGTGCGCCGCGTGCGGCCCGACATTCTCTTTCTCGACGTGCAGATGCCGGGCGGCGACGGCTTCACGGTGCTGGAGAAGCTCGACGCGGACGCGCCGCCGGTGGTGGTGTTCGTGACGGCGTTCGATCAGCACGCGCTGCGCGCCTTCGAGGTGCACGCGCTGGATTATCTGCTCAAGCCGTTTGACGCCGATCGCTTTGCCCGGGCCGTCGATCGCGCGCGGGCGCAGCTGGCGCGCGGGCCGACCGGCGGGGGTGATGCGCGCATCGCGGAGTTGATCCGCTCGCTGCGCGAACGCCCGCAGCATCTCGAGCGCTTTGCCATCCGCACCACGGCCGGCAAGATCATCTTCCGCAAGGCCTCGGAGCTGGATTGGGCGGAGGCGGACGGGAATTACGTGCGGCTGCATTTCGGCAAGGACGCGCACCTGCAGCGCGAGCGGCTGGGCGCGCTCGAGACGCAGCTCGATCCGGCGCGCTTCGTGCGCGTGCATCGCTCCGCCCTGATCAATCTCGAGCGCGTGCGCGAGATGCGGCCGTCGTTTCATGGCGACTACGTTGTCGTGCTCGAGACGGGCGCGGAGATCACCCTGGGCCGCAACTATCGCGAGGAAGTCATGGCCCGCTTGGCCGGCGTGGCCGGCTCAGCCGGAAACTCGAAGACTCGAAACTCGAAACTCGAAGTAAGCTCGAAGCTCAAAAGTCGAAGGTCGAATAACGACCAGCGCCAACGCCCGTTGAAGCTTCGAATTTCGAATTTTCAGCCGTTTCTTCGAGTTTCGAGCTTCGAATTTCGAGTTTCCCGCCCGCCGTTCGTCACTCGCAAGGGGCGCTTCGTCCCAGCGGGCGGGCTCCCGGTCACATTCCGATATCGCGGGCGGGCGGGGCTTCGTAATCTTCGCGCCCGTCATGATCCTCAACATCACGCCCGAGTCAGCGGCCGGTGGTTGCACGCCGGACGAAGCCATCATCAACCGTCTCCCCGCCGTGCGCGCCGAGACCCGCGTCGAGCTTTATCGCCGACTGCTCAAGGGCCGGGCGTTCCTCGAGGCGAACTACGCGCAGACCGCCGACCTCACCGCCACCGCGCGGGTCGCCTGCCTCTCGCCGTTTCATTTTCTGCGCCTGTTCAAGACGGCGTTTGGCCGTACCCCCCACCAGTATCTCACCGAGCTGCGCCTCGCCGTGGCGCGCCGGCAATTGCTCGAGACGAAGCAATCGGTTGGAGAGATTGGACTGAGCCTGGGATTCGAAAATGTCAATTCCTTCGGCCGCCTCTTCCGGCGTCATGAGGGCATCACGCCGCAGAGCTTTCGCCGCCTGAGCGTGGCGGGCTGAATCGCCCGGCGCATCGGTCCGATTCCAGGGTCGTCCCCGGGGCTGGGCCCGCGGGTCGACCGCCTCCATTTGGGTTCCTCGCGACCGGGTCGGCCGATGGCCGCGGCTGACGCAGCCGCCATGGGGGCTGCTTGAGGCCCGCTTTGGGAGGCCGCAAAATGGCCTTTGGCGGAATGTTCAAAATTTATTTTGGCCGCGGTCCCGGCGGGGCCGCAAAAATGGCCTAAGACACGGGTTTTTGGCGGTTGGGATTCCGCGCCGCGCCCATCGCCGGCGGAATCAGGCGTATTTCACTGGGGTTGCTGGATATCGGGCGGGCCCAAGAATGGCCGTGTCGCGGCTGTTGGACAACAAATTTCGAGTTTGTTCAAAATATCTTGAAAATTTTCCTTTACGACCTGCTCTCCTTCATCAAAAGTGGGCGCACGTGGACAAGGACGCGAGTGCTTTGTTCAATCCTTAACCAACTCAAACACCCTATGACAAAGAAACTCAGATACTTGACTCGAGTTCTGCCAGTGCTGCTGGCCGGCTCAGTTTACGCTCAAGATGCTCTGCAGTCCTTCCAGGAGCCCGATCGCGTGGTCGTGACCGGTTCCTTGATTCCGACCGCTGAAGAAGTGACGGCCCAAAACGTGCAACAGCTGGGCACCCGCGACATTCAGCGCTCCGGCAGCGTTGACGTCCTGACGGTGCTGCAGAAGACCGTGGCCGACATCACTGGCGCGGGCAATCTCGGAACCTCGAACGCGAACATCGCGTCCGGCGCGACCCAGGGTGGCTCCCTCATCTCCATCCGCGGTCTCCCGACCCTGGTGCTCGATGAAGGCCGCCGTATCGCGGATTCGGCCGCCATCTCGACCGGTGGTTTCCAATTCAGCGACGTGAGCCTCTTCCCCACTGCGCTCATCAGCCGCGTTGAAGTTCTGAAAGACGGCGCTTCGGCCCTTTACGGCTCGGACGCGGTCGGCGGCGTTATCAACATCTTCCTCAAGCACGATTACAAGGGTGTGGAAATCGGCTATCGCTACGGCTTCACGGTCGAAAGCGGCAACCAGAACACGCTCGTTTACGTGATCGCGGGAACCGGCAACGACCGGACGAACATCACCGTTGGTTATCAGTACTACCAGACCAGCGGCCTGTTCCAGCGCGAGCGCGCCTATTCGAATCCGACCTTCGGCACCACGACCTATCCCGGTCGTCTCAACCAGGCTGGCCGACTCTATCGTCTGCAGGGAGCTTTGAATTCGCCGTTTGATGTCCCGGGTCTGACCCCCGGCAGCCAGACTTCCTCCGGCTGGCGGCACCGGTCGGCCTTTTACGGGCCTCATGGCGACAGCGTATGGCGCCCCGATTGGCACCGTTGCCATCGTCAATGGGTTTAACCTGGCCGAGCGCCCGACTTCGTACCTGGAAGAGAACAACCAGAGCGCGATTGCTTCGTTCACCCATCAGATCTACGGCAAGCGGCTTGAGCTGTTTGGCGACCTGCTCTGGGCGCAGAACCACAATCAGAGCTTCCTGAATGCGCAGCCTGTCACCGGTGGCAGCCTGTTCATCCCGGCGGGCCGCGTTGGCGTGCCGTTCGGCGACCCGACCTATGTCGCGGGTGTCAACAATCCGATCTACAATCCGTTTAACTTGCCGTATGCACCGCCGGGCAGCATTGCTGGCGGCTCAGCGACCTCGATTAGCAACAATAATCTGCGCAATCGCTACATCGACTTCCCGCGTACGTTCACGAATGACACGAACTTCATTCGCTTGCTCGGCGGACTCCGCAGCCAGATCTCGAACGATTACAGCTTCGAGACGGCGTACTACTACAGCAAGTACCAGATCACGTTCCGCAACGGCGGCCTCGTGAATGGCAATCAGTTGAATGCCATGATGGCCGGTACGGCGCGTGACTTCAGCGGCAACCTCATCCCGCCGCTGGACTTCTTCGCCATCAACCCGGTTGGCACTGGCCCCGGCCAGGTTTCGGCCAGCTGCAGTTTGCGACCGCGCTTCGGCACGAACATCCGCTACCAGGAATCCTGGCAGAAGGTGATCGACGCCAAGTTCACGGGCTTCCCCTTCAAGCTGCCCGCCGGTCCGTTCGGCTTCGCCATCGGTGGTGAGTACCGCAACGAAGGCTTCCTCGTGACTGATTCGCCCGAAATCTTCATCGGTTCGGTGCCGATTCAGAACATCAACACGAATCGTGGAGTCTATTCCGCCTACCTCGAGCTCTCCGTTCCGCTGGTCAGCCCGCAGATGAAAATCCCGGGCATCTACAGCATGGACCTGAGCCTCGCGGGTCGTCATGACCACTACGACGGCATCAGCAAGGACGCCAACGTCCCGAAGATGACCCTCCGCTGGCAGCCGATTCAGGACCTGACGCTGCGTGCCTACTTCGGCAACAGCTTCGTGGCCCCGACCCTGTACCAGTTGTACGGGCCGGCCAGCCAGGGCTTCACGACTCCGTACAATCTGCCGACCGGCCCGCTCCCCGGATCCTCGCACGGCGACCCTGCAGTCGCAGGTTCAGTCCGGCTCCAATCCGAACCTGGTCCCGTCCACGGCGCAGAACTACGGCTTCGGTCTCGTCTACAGCCCGAAGTGGGCTCCTGGCCTGACGATCTCGGCTGACTACTTCAACGTGCTGCAGCAGAACGTGGTGAGCACGATTGGATGCGGTCACGATCGCCAACAGCGTGAATAACCTGGGTACGGCCTCGCCGTACTATAGCTTGGTGCACGTCAATAGCTTCGGCGGCGGCACCCTGAGCGACCCCACGAACCCGTTGGTCATCAACGGAATTGCGCGTGGCGCGCCCTTCTACCTGGCTAATTTTGGAATCGAGAATGTGTTCATCTTCGATACCAACATCAACCTTGGCACCGTGCGTGTGACCGGCTGGGATTTCTCCATCGGCTACACGCTGGATATGAAGAGCTACGGCACCCTGCAGTTGGGTTCGAACGCGGTGCTCTACGTCAACTCCGACACGCGGCAATTCCCGAACTCGCGCTACATCAGCAACAAGGGCTTTGCCAACACGGAAGGCGTCGGCACGCAGCCGCAGTACAAGATCAATGCGCTGGTGGAATACCGCTACCAGAACTGGACGCTGGGATTCAACTACAACTACATCCCGTCGACCCTCAACGCGCTGTTCTACGTGCCAGCGTGCGAACAACAACCCCATCGTGGGCGCATACTCGCAGATCGACGGTCGCCTGTCGTACTCCTTCATCGCCCCCAAGGCGGTGGCGCAGCCCAAGACGGTGGTGGATCCGAAGGGCGGCCCAGTGCGCGCCCCGGTGGTTTCGAACGCCCGCTGGTATGACGGTGTGACCCTGACGGTTGGATGCAACAACATCTTCAACCATCAGCCCCCGTTCGCGGCTTCGTTCAACAGCAACACCGACCTGTCGACCTTCGATGGGTACGGCCGCGCGATGTACTTCCAGGTTTCCAAGAAGTTCTAAGTTAACCTGAGATCATTCACGGAACGGCCGGACCGAAAGGTCCGGCCGTTCTTGTTTTCTGGCAGGACGTCGCCGCCCCGCTATGACAAACCCACCGGCCCCGGTTGGACCTTCCGGCTTGACATGTGGCGCGCGCGGGTCGCTAATTCTCTTTGTATGAAACTCATGTCGTACTCGACCCTCGCCATCGCGGGGGCAGTTAGCTTGGCATTAGGGAACATCGCCTGTGCGGCCGATACAGCCACAAAGGCTTCGACGAAGAGCGCCAATGCCGGGAAATCAACCATTCCGGAAATTGTGACGCCCACCAAGGATGATGTGGTGATCTGGGTCAAGGTCACCGGCAGTCTCATTCCACAGCGGTATGTCATTAGAAACGGCCAGATTCTGAATACGGCTACCAACACCGCCATCCTCCTGACGAACAACGCGACGGCGGCTGGCTATGTGGATGTTACGGGCCTTATCCTGAATAACATTCCGGATGCGACCATTCGGCACAGATAGCATGGTTGGCGACTGGTGAATTGTTCCTGACGTCATTGATTCCTTCATGGACGGCGTGCCCACTCGGCACGCCGTTTCATTTCCGGGCAGCGGGTCCTGACCGCCCGCGATGTCTGGCGCGATTCGAGCGCATGCGGCGACGCAATCCATCGCGCAGTTGGCCCGCTGTTCGAAACATACTTTACGTTGCGTAGGAATTCGTCGAAGATTCGCGCCTCCCCCACCGTCCGAGCAGGTCGTCCCGCATTCGCGGCCCGACCCATTCCGGAATTCCATCATCCTGAATATGCCAAACCGCAGCCTTCTCTCTCGCTTTGCCATTCTTTTCGTTGCCCTTTCGCTTTCCGCGTCGCTGACGCCGTTGGCCTTCGCTCAAAAGGCGAAGCCGAAAACCGGCAACAAGGCCGTTGAGTTGTTCAATGCGGGTGTGAAATTGCAAAACGAAGGTGATATCGAAGGGGCCATCGCCAAGTACACCGAGGCCATCGCCGCATCCCCGACGGAGTTCCAATCGCTGGCGAATCGCGGCGGACTCTACCGGACCAAGGCCGTCGAGATTCTTAGCGCCGTTGACCCGAGCAATCCGACACTCAAGGCCGAGGCGGCCGTCAAGGCGGAGGAACAATTTGTTCTCGCGGTCGCCGATTACGATGCGGCCATCAAGGTTTCGCCGAAGAGCGAGTTCCTCTTCCTCGGAAGGGCGGCGACGCAGTCAGCGCGCGGCAAATACGAACTCGCCCTGGCGGACTACGACGAATACATCAAGCTCAAGCCGTTGGAGGCACGGGGCTACAACGACCGCGGCGTCGCCCTTACCGAATTTGCTCGTGCCGAACAGGCGACGGAGAAATCGGCCGACGCCGGAAACAAGAAGGCGATGCCGATATTCCTGAGGGCAGTTGCTGATTTTGCGAAGGCAATCGAATTGGATCCAAAGTACGCCCTGGCCTACGTGAACCGCGGCGTGTGCAACTGGCAGCTCCTTAAAGTGGACGAAGCCCTGGCCGACTACGGCAAGGCGATCGAAATCGATCCCAATACCTGGAAGGCTTACCGCAGTCGCGCCGTGATTTACAAGGCCTTGGGCGAGGATAGCAAGCGTAGCGGCGACAACGCAAAGGCCGCGGAATTCGCTGCGCTGCAAAAGGCGGACTCTGACAAGTACGTTGAAATCCAAACCCGCCCTCCAGTGACGCCGACTCCGGCACCCGCCCCCGCGGCGAAGAAGAAGTAGTTTGCACCGCCTGATTTTACGGAATCCTCCGCCTCACTTCTGCATGAAACGATTGATTTTCATTCTCGCCCTCGCGTTTGTCGCCGCACCCTTGGCCCTCGCGCAGAACTCCGATTTCCCCGGGGTGCAGAAGGCCATGACCCCGGAGCAGCTTGCCGTCCACGGGCATGAATAAGCTCACCCCGGCCGAGCGCGAGAAACTGGACCAGTTCATCCGCACCTATGTCGGCGTCAGCAACAAGCGCGCGGCCGAGGTGGCCGCCGCCTCCGCCGTGGATCAGGCCGTGAAGCAAAACAAGGTCCAGCCGCCCGCGGTCATCGAGAGCCGCATGGTCCATGACTACAAGGGCTTCAACTCGCGCACCATCTTCACCCTTGAGAACGGCCAGAAATGGAAGCCGGCCAGCGGCGACGATGAGCCGCACTCGCTCGTTTCCCGGCCCGCCGTGGTCATCCTGCGCGATACCTTCGGCTTCAAGATGTACATTGAAAATGCGTCGATGATTCGCGTGGTCCGGGTCAACTGACCGGCGCGGGTTGCGGAATCGTCGGGAGCGCGGCGCGCGCGCCGAAGCGTCGCCTTGGCAAACGCGCGGCCGGGCCCTATTCTGCGTCCCTCATGCGCACGTTCCCTTTCCGCGTCCTCGCGATCTTCGTTGGCCTGCTGACCCTTTGCCTCGGGCGCGTTGACGCGCAGACCAAGCCAAAGCCGCTCATCATCGGCATGGAGCTGTCGTATCCGCCGTTCGAGATGACCGACGAGAACGGCAAGCCCAGCGGAATTGGCGTCGAGCTGGCCGAAGCCCTGGCCAAGAATCTCGGCCGGCCGCTCCAAATCCGGAATTACGAATTCACCGGGCTGATTCCGGCGCTGAAGACCGGCCAGATCGACCTGATCATTTCCTCCATGACCGCGACCGAGGAGCGCGCGAAGTCGATCGACTTCTCCGATCCCTACATGAACACGGGCCTCGCCATCCTGGTGCCCGCGAAATCCGACATCAAGTCCATCGCCGACGTGGACAAGCCCGGGCGCAAGGTCGTGGTCAAAAAGGGCACGACGGGCTTCACCTACGCGACGGAGAAGCTGAAGAACGTGACACCGCTCATCCTCGAGGCCGAGGCGGCCTGCGCGCTCGAGATCATCCAGAGCAAGGCGGACGCCTTCCTCTACGATCAGATGTCCGTCTTCCAGTTTGCCCGGCGCAATCCGCAGACCACGCGCGGGCTGCTGGAGCCCTTCCAGCGGGAGAGCTGGGCCATCGGAATTCGCAAGGGCAATGATGCGCTGCGCACGCAGGTCAACGCGTTCCTCGCGGAATTCAAGGCCTCGAAGGGATTGGAGAAACTCGGCGAGAAATACATCGAGGCCGATCGCGAGGTTTTCCGCGAGATGGGTTATCCGTTTCAATAGGCCGCGCAGGCGCAGCCCCGGGGAGGGGTCCCGGCGCGGGCGGCCGGTGGAGATAGAATTTATGGAACTCGAACCCAAATACGAAATTGTCCTGAACGAAGCCGCCGAGGCGCGCAGATCCGCGCTGCTCGATCCCGCGGCCAGTCCCTTCAAGCTGGTGGTGGACCCGGTGATGCGGCAGCGCCTTCGCCAGGCGCTTTTCGATTTGATCGATCACCACGACGGCTCGCTGGCGGATTATTTCACCGAGGGCAAGCTGTCGCTGGATTCCTACAAGGAGTACATCGAGCTCTTTGCGCGCAGCCTGCGCGAGACCATGGAAAGCCGCGAGGGCATCGCCTACCTGCTCAAGGCCAGCGGACTGGAGATCCCGATCGACGAGATCAATCTCCAGCCCGAGTGGCGCTGGAGATGATCTCGCCGGCGCTTGGTAGCCGGCTCCTAGTACCCGGTGCGATAGGCGCCGCAGGGCGGTGGGATGTACGGCCGGTATGAATAGCGGCCGTAGTAGGTCGGCCGGAAGTAGGCCTGCCGAACGACATGATGGCGCGGATGGACGTAGCCGTAGTACGGCGCGGCGTAAACCCGGACGACTGGCGCCGGGTAGCATTGGGCTTGGGCAACGGTCGCGCCCGCCAGGACGAGACCGAGGGTCAGAACACTGAGAACGAGCAATCTTTTCATGACACGTTCGATGAAAAGATGCGCCCGCTTATTCGGAATCTAGTTTTTCCCGGTGCACCTATCTTCTGAATAGACGGCGGTCTCCCGGCGTCTGAGCGCCTCATTTCCCGAACTCGTAGCCGAAGCGCTCGATGTCCACGCGGAATCGGTCGGCGACGATCTGCCTTGTCTCGTCCGAATAATATTCCGTGTAGTGTTTGTCGCGGACTGCGTTCCTCCGCGTGTGCGGCAGCTCCGGCTTCGCGCCAATCCTGGTGGCGATGGTGGCCCAATCCTGCGACAACGATTCGAAGCGTCCGATGAAATCCACCAGCACTTCGCCGTGCGGATCGACCAGCCAGTCCAGTTGATTGGCATGCGGCACCGGATGAATGCAGGTGCTGCTGCTGTATTTCATCCAGCGCACGAACTCGTCGAAGCTCATCTTGTCGCGCAACTGCAGGCCCTCCTTGCGAAGGTAGAGCGAGACGGCGCGGTCCCACGGATTGCGGACAAAGCCGAATTTGTAATACGTTTCAAACATCCTCTGGCCGCGGCGCTCCCGCCATTTTTCCGGCAGGAGCAGGTAGGCCGCCGACATCAGCCGGTTTGCGACGCCGCCGTAGCGGGGCCAGTAGTGCTGCAGATTGTATTGAATCTGGCAGATGTTGAGATGCGGCTTGGGCGGGTAACCGAGGATTTCGCGGACGCTGCTGGAGCCCGTCTTGGGCACCTCCACAAAGATGCATTTGTACGCGTGTGAAATCATGGGAGTGGCGGCCAGTGGGCGCGGTGGCGCGCTGGCCGCGGATCGTAGGAGCCTGTTGAAATACTGGCATGGCCCGCGTTGCTGTCGATTTTTGGTTTGGGCAAGGAGCGCGCGAAGCGGCTGGATCCACGGCGATCCTGCCCGAGCGCGGCGACACCGCCCAAGCCAAAAAGCGGCGCAACCCTTACGGGCGAGCGTGGCTGGGGCCGTCTGCCGGAGTTGCTCGTCGGTCATGGGGTTGATGGAACCCGCTCCCTCCTCGCGCCGCCGCCAGCCAGCCCCAGCGACGCTCGCGCGGGCCATGCCAGCATTTCAACAGGCTCCACGGGGGATGGGGGACTGGGCAATCTCGCCGCGCCTGGCCGGATCGTAGTTGAGGTTTGGCGCCAGCCAGCGCTCGACCTCGGCGAGCGGCATGCCCTTGCGGCGCTGATAGTCCTCGATCTGGTCCCGCTCGATTTTTCCGACCGCAAAGTACTTCGCCTCCGGATGGCCGAAATACAGGCCGCTGACGCTGCTGGCAGGCTGCATCGCAAAACTTTCCGTCAGGTTGATGCCCGCATTTGCGCCCGCCGCGAGCATTTCAAAGAGCGTGCGCTTCTCCGTGTGGTCCGGGCAGGCCGGATATCCGGCCGCCGGCCGGATGCCGCGATACTTTTCCCGGATCAAATCCTCCTTGCTCAGGTGTTCCTCTGCGCCGAGCCCCCACGCGAGACGGGCCTTCTGGTGCAGGAACTCGGCGAAGGCCTCCGCCAGCCGGTCCGCCAGCGCCTGCGTCATGATCTTGTTGTAGTCATCGTGCGCCCGACCAAACTGCGCCGCCAGCTCGTCGACGCCGTGGCCCGCCGTGACGGCGAATGCGCCGAGGTAGTCGGCCCGCCCGCTCGCTTTCGGCGCCACATAATCCGCCAGGCAATGCTGGAACTGGCCCTTCGGCTTCTCCTGCTGCTGCCGCAGAAAATGAAAACGCGCGAGCACGTCGCGCCGCGTCTCGTCGCGATACAACTCCACGTCGTCGCCCACGCTGTTGGCCGGGAAGAGCCCCCAGACCGCGCGCGCCCCGAGGCGCTTGTTCTTCACCAGGTCCGCCAGCAGCGCCTGGGCGTCGGCATACAACTCGCGCGCCTGCTTGCCCACGTACGGATCCTCGAAGATGCCGGGATAGCGCCCGCGCAGCTCCCAGGTGTGGAAGAAGGGAGACCAGTCGATGAACGGCACCAGCTCCTCCAGCGGCTGATCTTCGATCACCCGCACGCCGAGGAACGACGGGACCGGGATTTCGGCCGCCGTCCAGTCGATCGGCGTGCGCCGCGCGCGCGCGTCCGCGATCGTGAGCATGTTCCGCGCGGTTGTCTTCGCCTCGTGATCGCGGCGCAGTTTCTCGTATTCGTCCGCCACCGCCGCGGCGAAATGATCGCGCTGATCGGGATGGAGCATCGCGCCCACCACGCCGACCGCGCGGGAGGCGTCGAGCACGTGGATGACGGGCCGATCGTAGTGCTGGGCGATCTTCACCGCCGTGTGCGCCTTGCTCGTGGTGGCGCCGCCGATCAGGACGGGCGTGGTGAACCCCTGCCGCTTCATTTCCTGCGCCACGTGGATCATCTCGTCGAGCGACGGCGTGATGAGGCCGCTCAGGCCGATGACGTCGACCGCATGCGCGCGGGCCGCCTCGAGGATGCGCTCGCAGGAGACCATCACGCCGAGATCGATCACCTCGAAATTGTTACAGCCGAGCACCACTCCCACGATGTTCTTGCCGATGTCATGCACGTCGCCCTTCACCGTCGCCATGAGCACCTTGCCCTGGGTGCGCTGTTCCGCGGCCGGCTGGCGCAGCTTTTCCTCCTCCATGAAGGGCAGCAGGTAGGCGACCGCCTTTTTCATCACGCGCGCGCTCTTCACGACCTGCGGCAGGAACATTTTGCCCGCGCCGAAAAGATCGCCCACCGTGCTCATGCCGGTCATGAGCGGGCCCTCGATCACCTCGAGCGGGCGGGCGAACTTCCGGCGCGCCTCTTCCGTGTCGGCCTCGATGTAGTCGGCGATGCCCTTCACCAGGGAATGCGCGAGGCGCTCCTCGACCGGTTCGCGGCGCCAGGCGTCGTCCTCGACCTTCTCGTCGCGCTTTCCTGCCTTGATCGTCTCGGCGAAAGCGACCAGGCGCTCCGTCGCGTCCGGCCGCCGGTTGAGCAGCACGTCCTCGACGCGCTCGAGCAGGTCCTTGGGAATCTCCTCGTAAACCGCGAGCTGGCCCGCATTCACGATTGCCATGTCGAGGCCGGCCGCGATGGCGTGATAAAGAAAGGCCGCGTGCATCGCCTCGCGCACCGTGTGGTTTCCGCGGAACGAGAAGGAAATGTTCGAGACGCCGCCGCTGACGTGCGCGCCCGGGAGGTTTTCCTTGATCCAGCGTGTCGCGTTGAGGAAATCGACCGCGTAGTTGTTATGCTCCTCGATGCCGGTCGCCACCGTGAGAATGTTTGGATCGAAGATGATGTCGGTCGGGGGAAAGCCGACCTCCGGACTGGTGAGAATGTCGTAACTGCGCCGGCAGATTTCCGTCTTGCGCTGAAAGTCGGCGGCCTGGCCTTCCTCGTCGAAGGCCATCACGACGACCGCGGCGCCGTAACGCCGGACCAGGCGGGCGCGGCGGCGAAACTCGGCCTCGCCGTCCTTGAGCGAAATGGAGTTCACGAGGCCCTTGCCCTGGAGGCACTTGAGCCCGGCCTCGATGACCTCCCACTTGGAGCTGTCGATCATGATCGGCACGCGCGCGATGTCGGGCTCGGCGGCCAGCAGATTGAGAAAGCGGTGCATGGCGGCGATGCCGTCGAGCATCCCCTCGTCCATGTTGACGTCGAGAATGTTGGCGCCGCCCTCGACCTGCTGTCGCGCGACCTGCAGGGCGGTCTCGTAGTCGCCCGCGAGGATCAGCTTCGCGAACCGCGGGGAGCCGGTGACGTTGGTGCGCTCGCCGATGATGAGGAAGTTGGATCCGCGTGGGAGGTCGGAAGACATTTGGGAAGTTCGAAACTCGAAATTCGAAACTCGAAGTAAACGGGGAAAATCCGAAGGCCTAAAAAGACGTCACTCGTACTTGCGGACGATGGCGCCAAGAATTTTCATCAGCTCGGTAGCCTCTGCGACGAGGGAATCGCGAATCGGCTCGAGGTGATTTTCGCCCTCCACGCTGAGCAAGCGCAGCCAGAGGCGGGATTCCTTGACCTCTTTGCGGGATGTTTTGAATTTGTAGAGCTTGTCCTTTCCGCCCAGTGCCTCGACAGCCTCGATGAAGTTCGCCGCGACGGAACCTGAGGCTCGCACGAGTTGTCGAATGTCTTCCTGGTGACTGATGGAGTTGGGCAGCGCCTTCACATATCCGCGCACGTCCTTGGCGAACCGATAAGTTCGCTCCTCAAGGTCGTATGGCTTCCCTTCGTCAAATGACGTGCCTCGGCGTCCTGATTTTCTGGGCCTTCAGACATTTTGAAACTTACTTCGAGTTTCGAATTTCGCTCTTCGAGTTTCCCGCGCGGCGGCTCAGGCCGCCAGCGCCTCGAGCCCACTCAGTCTGAGACGCGACTCCACCTGCGGAACCGACGCGCGGCTTCAGTGCCCCGCACCGCCTCCGCGATCGCGCGGATATGCGCGGGCGTGGTGCCGCAGCAGCCGCCGACAATGTTGAGCAGGCCCGCCTCGGCCCATTCGCGCAGTTGCGGCGCGAGCGATTCCGGCGTCTCCGGGAATCCGGTCGGCGAAAGCGGATCGGGCAGGCCCGCGTTCGGATAACAACTGACGAAAATCGGCGCGACCCGGCTCAGCTCCTCCAGAAACGGGCGCATTTCCTTCGGGCCGAGCGCGCAGTTCAAGCCGATCGAAAGCAGCCGCGCGTGGCTGACGGAATTGTAGAACGCCTCGACCGTCTGGCCGGTCAGCGTCCGCCCGCTCAGGTCCGTAATGGTCCCGCTGAGCATGACTGGCACGCGACGTTCCGGCTGCGCGTCGAAACATTCCTCGATCGCGAACAGCGCGGCCTTCGCGTTGAGGGTGTCAAAAATCGTCTCCAGCAAAAGCACATCGACGCCGCCGTCGAGCAACCCGCGCACCTGCTCCGCGTAGGCCCCGCGCACCTGGTCGAAAGTGACATCGCGCGCGCCCGGATCGTTCACGTCGCGGGAAAGGGAGAGGGTCTTGCTCAGCGGCCCGATCGCGCCGGCGACAAAGCGCGGATGCTGCGGGTCGCGCGCCTGCACGCGCGCGACCGCGCGGCGGGCGCAACCGGCGGCCGCGACGTTCATTTCGTAGGCGAGGTCCGCGAGTCCGTAGTCGGCCTGCGAGAGCGAGGTCGAGTTGAATGTGTTCGTCTCGATGATGTCCGCGCCCGCTTCGAGAAATGCCTCGTGGATGCCCTCGATGATGGCGGGCTGGGTGAGCGAGAGCAGATCGTTGTTGCCTTTCAGGTCCGAGGGATGCGCCGCAAAGCGCTCGCCCCGGTACTGCGCCTCGGTCAGTTTATGCCCCTGAATCGTCGTGCCCATGGCGCCATCGAGAATCACGATTCTCTCGGCCAAAAGTCGGGCCAGCGGATGGCCGGACCCGGACGTTTCAGAAGGGCTTGCTTTACTCATGGTGAACCCGAGCTTTCCTTCAGATTTCCAGCATACTCAAGTGATAAATTTATATATCATGATGCGTAGATATGATATATCGACTCTGATGGTGCAATTCCTGCTTCTGATTTGGGAGCTTTTCGGAGTGCGGCGACCGCGCGTTTTGACGGCTTTTCCAGCTCATTTATGACGTCACAGATTTTCCGTTTTCGACGCGCTGGGGCGGGCCTGGCCGGGCTGATGGTCTGGGTGACCTGGCTGACGGCGGCGGGTGGCCTAAGCGGGCAACTGACGCGCCAGGCCAACAGCACGCTGACGTTGCCGGCCAATCCGCCGACCACGGGTTATGCCCTGACGGACGCGTTTCCGGGGATGACATTTTCCGCGCCGATTGCGGTCGCGACGCCTCCCGGTGAAACGAACCGGCTATTCGTGGTCGAGCGCGCCGGCCGGATTCAAATCGTTTCCAACCTCACGGGCACGCCGACGAAGACGTTGTTTTTCGACATCACCGGCCGGGTGACGCAATCGGGCGAGTGTGGCCTGCTCGGCCTGGCCTTCCATCCGCAATTTGCGACCAACGGATATTTTTTACGTGACGTATTCCACGTTCGTCGGAAGCACGCTTTTTGAGCGCGTGGCCCGATTCACGGCGGTGGGAAACACCGTCAATAACAACACCGAAGTCATCCTCATCAGCCAGCTTGACGAGGCCGACAACCACAACGGCGGAGATCTTCACTTCGGGTCCGACGGCTACCTTTACTATTCGATCGGCGACGAGGGCGGCGGAAATGACCAATTCAACAACAGCCAGCGCATCGACAAGGATTTCTTCTCCGGCATTCTCCGCATCGACGTCGATCGCAAGGCCGGCTCGCTCGAGCCGAACAGTCATCCGTCGGTCGTCATCAACGGCGTCACCAACAAGGCGAATTACGCGATCCCGCCGGATAATCCGTACGTGGGGGCGACGAGCTTCAACGGCTTCGCCGTGACGCCCAGCGCGGTGCGCACGGAATTCTGGGCGGTGGGCCTGCGCAACCCGTTCCGCTTCAGCTTCGATTCCGCCACGGGCCTGCTCTATTGCGGCGACGTGGGGCAGGGGGCCCGCGAGGAGGTCGATATCATCGTGAAGGGCGGCAACTACGGCTGGAATTACATCGAGGGGGACATCCCCGGCCCGCGCTCGCTGCCGCCGGGCATTGTCTGGAATCCAATCGCGCCGATCTGGGTTTACGATCACACGGTCGGCAACGTCATCACCGGCGGCGTGGTGTCGCGCGGCTCCCGCCTCTCGCAGCTCTACGGCACCTACATCTTTTGCGATGAGGGCAGCGGGCGGGTCTGGTCGCTCAAGAAAAACGACACGACCGGCGTGTACAGCGTGACGCAAATTGCGAGCGAGGGCACGCTGGTGGCCTTTGGGATCGATCCGTCCAACGGCGACGTGCTGGCCTGCAACATTTCGAGCGGCCACATCCGCCGGCTCGTCGCGAGCACGGTCACCGGCTCCTTTCCCGCCACGCTTTCGGCCACGGGCGCCTTTTCGAATCTGGCCAGCCTGACGCCGAACGCCGGCATCGTTCCCTACGAGCCAAACGTTCCGTTCTGGTCCGACTACGCGATCAAGACGCGCTGGTTTTCCATCCCCACGCTCGGGCCCACCTTCACCTATGCGGCCGCCGGGAATTGGACGCTGCCCACCGGCACCGTGTGGGTCAAGAATTTCGACATCGAGTCAACCCGCGGTAATCCCGCCACGGCGCGGCATCTCGAGACGCGTTTCATCGTCAAGACCACCGATGGCGTCTACGGCATTTCCTACAAATGGCGCGCGGATCAAACGGATGCCGATCTGGTCCCCGAGAATGGCGATACGAGCACTTTTTCGGTCACGGTCGGCGGCAGCCCGCAGTCGCAGACCTGGACGTTTCCTTCCCGCGCGTCGTGCTTGAATTGTCACACCTACGTCGGCGGCTACGCGCTGAGTTTCAACACGCCGCAGCTGAATCGCACCAACACCTACGGAGGCCTGCCGCAGAACCAAATCGACGCCCTGAACAGTGCCGGCTATCTCAGCGGATCGGTTTCCCCCACGAATACGCTTGGTCAGGTACGCCGCCGGGACCGACACCAGCCAGAGCCTGGAATGGCGCGTGCGCTCGTATCTGTCGGTCAACTGCGCCCAATGCCACCAGCCCGGCGGCCCGGCCCTCGGCAATTGGGATGCGCGCTACACCACCAAGACGGCGAACGCCGGCATCGTGAACGGCGCGCGTGAACGACAACCTCGGTGATTCCGCCAATCGCGTCGTCGTGCCGGGCGACCTCACCCACTCGGTCATGTACCAACGCATCAATGCGGTCCCCGGGACGGGCACCATTCACATGCCGCCCATCGCCAGCAACGAGCGCGATCTCACCTCCATTCAACTTCTCGCGGACTGGATTCAAACCGCGTTGCCGTCCTACCAGACCTTCGCGCAATGGCAGCTCGCCAAGTTTGGCTCCACGTCCATTCCCAACGCGCAACCGACCGCCAACCCCGACGGAGACTTCAACGACAACCGCACCGAATTCCTCGTGGGCACCGACCCGAATTCGCCGCTGCAGGCGTGGACCTATTCGGCCTCCCACGGCGGCGGCTTTGTCACGCTGAGTTTCCCCCGCGTCGCGAATCGCCGCTTCCAGGTCCAGGTCAGCCCGGATCTGCAGAACTGGTCGCTCTGGCCCGTGACGGGCAACGGGCCGACCTATTCGGCGACCAGCTTCATGGACACGATCACCGGTCCGGCCGACGAGGGGCCGCAGTTCTTCCGCTTCGAGATTGATCAGCCCTGATCGACCGCGGCGAACAGGCGGCCGGGCGCGTCGCATTCACGTTGCGTTTCGCGCGCGCTTTGCGTGATGGCTAGGAGCTGCTCGACTACTGGCCGCCCGCACGCAATTTCTCACCACCGCGATCGACTACACCAACGGCGCGCCGCACATCGGGCACGCGTACGAAAAGGTGCTGACCGATGTGTTCGCGCGCTACCAGCGTCTGCGCGGCCGGCCGACCTATTTCCTCACCGGCGTCGACCAGCACGGGCAGAAGGTGGCGCAATCGGCGGAGAAGGAGGGCATCAGCCCGCAGGAATTTACCGACCGGATCACCGCGCAGTTCCGGGCGGTGGACGACAGGCTCGGTGTCAGCTACGACGCGTGGGCGGAGACGACGGACCCGCGCCACATCCGCGTGGTGCAGGCGGCCCTGCAGCGGCTGTTCGATTGCGGCCAAATCTACAAGGCGGCCTACGAGGGCTTTTACAGCGTCAAGCAGGAGCAGTTTCTGACGGACAAGGAGCGCGGGCCCGACGGCCAATACGGCCCGGAGTGGGGCGAGGTCGTGCAGCTGCGCGAGGAGAACTACTATTTCAAACTCACCGAGCACAAAGATTGGTTTACCCGATTCCTGGCCGAGAATCCGGACAAGATTGTTCCGTCATTTCCGCCGGGCGGAGGTGATGCAGGCCGAGCAAAAGATGAGCGGTGACCTGTGCATCTCCCGTCCCAAGGAACGGCTGTCCTGGGGCATCGAGCTGCCCTTCGATCGCGACTACGTCACCTACGTCTGGTTCGACGCGCTGTTGAACTACATCAGCTTCGCCGGGTGGCTCGCGGACGAAGTGAATTCGACGCCCGAGCGACCGGGCGACGCTGCCCAATTTCGACGACCTCTGGCCCGCCTGCGTGCAGGTCATCGGCAAGGACATCCTCGTGCCCGCGCACGGCATCTACTGGCCGATCATGCTGCATGCCCTGGGCTTCGGCGACGATCAGATTCCCAAGCTCATCGGTCCACGGCTGGTGGAATCTGCGCGGCGACAAGATGAGCAAGAGCGTTGGCAACGTGGTCGATCCCTTTGTGCTGGCCGACAAATACGGCGTCGCCGCGGTGCGCTATTATTTGATGCGCGACATGGCGACCGGTTCCGACGCGGATTTCAGCGAGGAGCGGCTCATCGGGCGCTACAATTCCGATCTGGCCAACGGGCTGGGCAATCTGCTGAACCGCGCCTTGAACATGAGCGCGCGCTACCGCGGCGGAAAGTTGTCGCACGGCGGATCGGCCGCGGAGGCTGATGAAATCAAGCGTTTGCGCGAGGTCGTGGATGCGGCGATTTCGGATTACATCTTTCAAATGGAACAATTTCAGCCGCACGCCGCGCTGGAGGCATTGTGGAGCATCGTCAATGCGGCGAACGGACTGGTGGAAACATCGGCCCCCTTCAAGCTGGCGAAACTCACGGATGACACGTCGGCCCAGGCGCGGCTCGATGCCGTGCTTTTCGCGCTGGCCGACAGCCTGCGGGTGATCGGATTCTGCTCGAGCCGGTGCTGCCCGAGGCGTCCGCGGCGATTCTCCAGCAGTTGAACATCTCGGCTCCCGACCGGCGATCGGGTGCAGGTCGGCGATGACCGACCATCTTCCCGAAGGTCACCAACTCAACGCGCCCACGCCGCTCTTCCCGCGGATCGAGACTGTTTGAAGCCGTCGCGTCGACGTCGCCGTCGACGCTTCTTATTTCGCCGGCAAATTCCACGCCTTCTGCCGCGCGGCGTATTCGGCGGCGGGCATGACGGCGTAATGCGGACGGGCGGGTGCGCGCAGCCATTTCACGATTTCGACGATGTCCTGCTCGCGCATCGTGGTGCAGCCGCTCGAGGGCTTGGTGGGTCCGCGCCGGATGTGAAAGAAAATCGCGCTGCCGGCGCCGGCCACGATCGGATCGGAATTGTGCCGGATCTCGATCAGCCAGCGATAGACCGGATCGTGCGGTTTCATCTTCTGCTTCTGAAACCACGGCGGGCGCTTCGACGGATCGGCATACACCGCGTGGCGGTTGTAGGCGGGATTGGTCGGGTCGTCCGGCCAGACGTCCGCGTCGGTGACGTGATGAAACGGAAAGTCCGCGCCCGCCGGCAGGCTCGCATCCGTGGTGTAGATTTTTCCAATCGCGAAAATCCCGGCCGGGACGCGGCGATCCTTCTCCGCTTTCTTGCGGCCGGCTTCATTCTGTCCCTCCACGCCGCTTCCCCAGGCCAGGCCTTCGCGACCGAAGAGCACGGGGACAGGCGATCCCACCGCGCGCCACGGGGTGCCCGCGCTGTCGCGCTCGTACCGCTGCAGCGTGCCCGTCTGCGAATTCCAATCGGGCGCGATCGACACGAGCAACTGTCGGCAATCGGCAGGCACGCCGGCGCCGCACGCGCTGGCGGCCAGAATCATGGCGAGGCCGAGGGCGAAGATTCGCATCAGCCGTGCAACTGCGGGGCAAAACGTGAGGCGGCGATGCCAAATTCCCTGCACCACGCATCCAGCCGGGCCGCCAGCGCCTCGTGCTGGGCGTCGGTGAGCGCGGGAGTCATCGCCGCGGGATCGGGAGCGGGCGGCGGAAGCGTGATCCACGAGCGGCAGCCGCCGAAACTGGCCTGATGCGGAAGCGTCCACGGCCGAGCCAGTCGATACGCCCGCCCGAACGCGACCTGCAGGCCCGGACTCTCGTCATAGTCAAAGCGCTCGCGGACCACGTCCTCGAGGTAAAGATGGAATGGCGCCAGCGCCCGCGCCGCCGGCCAGTCGGTCACCGTGGCGTGCCATTCGAGCCGGAAGAAATCGCGGATTTGCACCTGGCCAGCCTCGCCGCCGCCTGCGCCTTGCAGGCCGTCGGCCAGCCCCGGCCGCATTTTCTCGAACTGCTCGTGGTAGCCCGTCGGAAAGAGGAAAAATTCGGCGTGCTTGAACTGAAAACCCGGCGCGGCCCTCGGCCAGGCCGCCTTTGCGCAGGATGACGCTCTGGCGCCCCTGGCCCATGGCGTCGCAAATCGCCGCCCAGTCCTTGAATGCGATCGACCTCGATCATGCGCTATCTTGTCCCGGGCCCGCGGGATTGCAACGGGTGCGACGGGTCCCTGCGAGCATTCGACAATCAGGCGGAACTAATTGAGGGTACGGTTGTGCGTTATCACCTTGATTTGCACTGTCATTCGATTTTCTCCGCGGACGGCATTTCCATGCCGGAGGATCTGATTGCCGAGGCGAAGGCCAAGGGACTGCACGGCTTCGCCATCACCGATCACAACACCTGCGAGGCCGTGGATTACATGGTGGCGCGCGGGCTGATGCGCCGCGACGGGCAGCCGGTCGATGGATTTCTCATCATTCCCGGCGTGGAGACGACGACCGCGGAGGGCCACCTGATTTCGCTCGGGGTCGAGCTGCCGAATCTGAAGGGGACGCCCGCGGCCGAGATTGTCGAGCGCACGCACGATCTGGGCGGCCTGGCCATCCCGCCGCATCCCTACGACATGTTTCGCGCGGGCATCCGCGAGAAGGTGCTCGATACCCTGCCGATCGACGGCCTTGAGGTCTTCAACGCCGCGACCACCTTCAAGCGCTACAACCGGCGCGCCTTCGAATACGCGAAGCTGCGCAAGCTGGCGATGACGGCGGGCAGCGACGCGCACCACGCCTCGGCCATCGGCACGGCGTACACGATCGTGGAGACCGACGACTTCACCGTGCCGGGCGTGCTGCTGCAGATTCTGCGCAGCACGGAGTGGGAGGAGCGCTACTCGACGCCGAAGGATTTCATCCGCAAGACCTGGAACAACTGGCTCCGCCTCAAGGAGCACAAGCCGGTGGCGTGAAGCGCGCTCAACGCGCTTTCACCCGCACCGCGTGCTTCTTGTCGAGTTTCAGGACCCCGCCGGCGGCGAAGTCGATCACCGCCTTGAGGTCCGTGACGCGTTCGCCGCGCCAGTGGATGGAGCCGCCCTCCACCAGGCGCCGCGCATCGCTGCGCGAGCGGGCGACGCCGAATCCAAGCTGAAAGGCGCTGACCGTCGCCGTGACCGCGTCGGAGTTATCGAGCGCGATCTCCGGCAGTTCGGCGCCCTCCAAATCGCGCTTGCTGAATCGCCGCTCAAATTCCTCGCGCGCGGCCTTGGCGTCGGCCTCGGAATGGAAGCGCGCGACGACTCGCGCGGCGAGCGACTTCTTCGCCTCCATCGGATGCGTGCCGGCGGGAATCGCCTCGCCGAAGACCACCAGGTAATAGCGCGCCATCAACTCGTCCGAGATGCTCATCACCTTGCCGAACATGTCGGCGGGCGCATCGGTGAGCCCGATGTAGTTGCCGAGGCTCTTCGACATCTTCTTCACGCCGTCGAGTCCCTCGAGGATGGGAGTGGTCAAGACCACCTGCGGCGGCTGGCCTTCCTCGATCTGGAGATCGCGGCCGACCAGGCAATTGAACAGCTGATCGCTGCCGCCCAGTTCGACGTCGGCGCGCACGTTGACCGAATCCCAGCCCTGCATGATGGGATACTGCAGTTCGTGCACGCGAACGGGCTGGGCGTTCTCGATGCGCGTCTTGAAATCCTCGCGCTGCAACATCTGCTGGAGCGTGACGCGGCTGTTCAGGCGGATGACATCCTCGAAGTTCAGCTTGCCGAGCCAGTCGCTGTTGTGGACCAGTTCCGTTTTTTCCGGATCCAGAATCTTGAACGCCTGCGCGCGATAAGTGTTCGCATTCGCCTCGATCTCCTCGCGCGAAAGCGGCGGGCGCGTCGTGCTGCGGCCGCTCGGATCGCCGATGAGCGCGGTGAAATCCCCGATGATCAGCACGGCCTGGTGGCCGAGTTCCTGGAACTGGCGCAGCTTTTCGAGCGGCAGGGAGTGACCGAGATGCAGGTCGGGGGAGGTGGGATCGACGCCGAGCTTCACGCGCAGCGGCCGGCCGAGCTTGAGCTTCGCCAGCAGTTCGGGCTCGCTCACGAGCTGGGCGGCGCCCGCCTTGAGCCGGGCCAGCGCTTCCTCGGGAGTGAATTTGGTGGGCATGGCGGAGGCCGCAACAAACCGCGTCGGCGGCGGGTGTCAACGCATCCGCGCGCCGTTCAACTCATCTGCGTGCGGCCCGAAAGCGCGCGCGAAAGCGTCAATTCATCGGCCGACTCGAGGCCGCCGCCGGCCGGCAGGCCCTGGGCGATGCGCGTGATCGGCATTTTGGGAAACTCGGCGCGCAGCAATTCGGCGAGATAATGCGCGGTGGCCTCGCCTTCGACATCGGCGCTCAGCGCGAGAATGATCTCCGAGGGCGCCGGCGTGGCGCGGCAGCGACTCAACAGCCCGGGAATCCGCAAGTCATCGGGGCCGACATGGTCCAGCGGCGCCAGCCGTCCGCCCAGCGCGTGGTAGCGTCCGCGGAAGGCGCCGGTGCGCTCGAGCGGAAGGATGTCGGTGGCCTCCTCCAGGACGCAGAGCGGGCCGGTGGCGCGCGTTTCGTCCGCGCAAATCGCGCACAGCGGCGCGTCGGTGAGAAAGCCGCACTCGGGGCAGGGGCGGACGGTTTCGGCGGCCTGCAGCATGGCGGTGGCCAGCTCGGACGAGCGCGTGCGGTCCTTGCCGCCCAGCAGCCAGAGGGCGATGCGCTCGGCGCCGCGCGGGCCGATGCCCGGCAGGCGGCGCAATTGCACGGCCAGGCGCTTGAGCGACTCGGGATGATCGATGCGCGTCATGGAGCGACGCTGGCCCGATCGCGCCGCGAGCGCAAGCGGACGGTCAATCCGCGACGACCGCGGGCGTGCCGACCTTGACGCGATCGTAAAACATCTGGGCGATTTGCTCCGGCATGCGGATGCAGCCGTGCGAGGCGGCATAACCCGGCAGGATGCCCGTGTGCATGCCCACGCCCTCGTTGGTGAGCCGCATGAACCATTTCATGGACGCGCCGACGTACTTGGTGCCGCTGGGGGCGGAATCGATTTTTGTGCTGACGCCGCGGCGCACCGTGCGTCCGCTGCCGTCGACGAAATCTCCGTAGATGCTGGAGCGATGATCGCGATCCTTTTCCTTGATCGCGTATTTTCCCTTCGGCGTGTTGTGTCCGGCCTTGCCGCTGGAGATCGGCGAATCAATCACGATCTCGTCGGTCGTCGTGTTGATCAGATACGCGCGCTGTTTGGAAAGCGAGACGTAGACGCGGGAATTCTCCGGTCCGGTCGTGGACATGAGCCGCAGCGTGATCTTGGGATCCGCCTGTCGCTCGATCAATTCACCCGGCGACTTCTGCGGCTGGGGAGGAATGTATGCGGCTCGACGGGTCTGTTGCGCCTGCGCGGAGGCGGGGCCAACGAGCGCGAGCGGAATCAGGAGTAAAAGGTAGGCGCGACGAAGTAAATGCACAGGCTAAGGGCGCCAGAATAATGACTGGGCCATTGGGGTCAATCCAAAGTCTTTTTTCATCACGGGGCCGGAATCGGCCGTCCACCGGCGCAATGCGATTGACATTCCCGCCTGCTTGGTGCCGCCGGCCGGCCCACGGTCGGCGGACAGTGTCCGGGGTGCCAGCCCGCCGTGGCTGGGGCGGGCGGAACCCCTTGGCGCCCAAGGGGACGGCGGCCGCTGCCGCTAGCCCTTCGCCTCGCTCGCCGCATGCACGATGGTCGCGAAGGTCCGCGGGTCGAGGCTGGCGCCGCCCACCAGGGCGCCGTCAATGTCCGGCTGCCGCAACAGCTCGGCGGCATTGTCGGGCTTGACGCTCCCGCCGTATTGAATGCGCACACGGTCGGCGGTGGCGGTGTCGTAGAGATTCCCGATCACCCCGCGGATGTGGGCGTGGACCTCCTCGGCCTGCTCCGGCGTGGCGTTGTGGCCGGTGCCGATGGCCCAGACCGGCTCGTAGGCGATGACCGTCTCGCCCATTTCCTTGGTGCCGACCCCGTGCAGGCCGGCGGCGAGCTGGCGGTCGATGACTTTTTCCACGTTTCCCGCGGTTCGCTCGTCGAGTTTCTCGCCGACGCAAAGAATTGGCCGCAGGCTGGCCTCATGCGCGGCGCGGACTTTCTCGCCGACAAATTCGTCCGATTCGCCGAAGAGATGGCGCCGCTCGCTGTGCCCGAGCACGACGTAGCGGGTGTAGAGATCGCGCAGCATCGAGGCGCTGATCTCGCCGGTGAACGCGCCGCTCTTGGCGGGATGCATGTTTTGCGCGCCCAGCTTGACCGAGGGGCTTTCCCCGAGCATCTCGGAACAGAGCGAGAGCAGCGTGAAGGGCGGAATCAGCACGACCTCGACGTCGGTGGCCTCGCCGAGTTCCACCAGCAGGGACTCGATGTACGACCGCGCTTCGGCGGCGATCTTGTTCATCTTCCAGTTCGCCGCGACGATTTTTTTGCGCATAGGTCGGAGATTCGCCGGGTGACGGACGAACGTGGGAATTGGGAAATACGACCTAGGACTTTTCGCTCAACGCGGCGACGCCCGGAAGCACCTTGCCTTCGAGCAACTCGAGTGACGCGCCGCCGCCCGTGCTGAGAAAGGTCATGCGATCCGCGAGGCCGGACTGCTGCACCGCGGTGACGCTGTCGCCGCCGCCGATGATGCTGATGCCCTCGCATTCGGCGAGCGCGCGCGCGACGGAAAAGGTGCCGTTGCTGAATTCCGCGATTTCAAAAATGCCCATCGGCCCGTTCCAGACCACGGTTTGCGAGCGCGCGATCTCCGCCTTGTAGTGCTCGACCGTGATCGGGCCGATGTCGACGCCCATCCAGCCGTCGCTCACGCCGGCGCCCTCCTTGGTGGCCCGGATGGTCGCGCCCGGCTTGATCTCCTGCGTCTCGATGCTGTCGACCGGCAGGAGGAATTTCACGTTCTTCGCCTTTGCCAGGTCGAGAATCTCGCGCGCGAGATCGAGCTTGTCGGCTTCCACGCGGCTGTTGCCCACGGGAATGGAGCGCGCCGCGTCGAAGGTGTAGGCCATCGCGCCGCCGATCAGGAAGACATCGGCTTTTTCCATCAGCGATTTGATGACGCCGATTTTGTCGGAAACTTTCGATCCGCCCAGGATGACGACGAAGGGCCGCGCGGGATTGGCCAGCTCGCCCTGGAGATACTTGAGTTCCTTCTCCATCAGCAGACCCATGGCGGCCTGTTTCACGTGCGCGGCCACGCCGGCGGTCGAGGCATGCGCGCGATGCGCCGCCCCGAAGGCGTCGTTGACGTAGATCTCCGCGAGCTTCGCGAGAGATTTCGAAAAAGCGTTGTCGTTCGCCTCCTCCTCCGCGTGGAAGCGCAGATTCTCGAGGAGCAGCACGCCGCCCGGGGTGAGCGCCGCGACCTTGGCCTCGGCCTCGGCGCCGACGCAGTCGGCGGCGAAGGAAACCGGAACGCCGAGCAACTTCGCGAGATGGGCGGCGACCGGGGCGAGCGAATATTTCGGTGTCGGTTTCCCCTTGGGGCGGCCGAGGTGCGCCATGAGGATCACCTTGGCGCCGCGTTCGCGCAGGTACTGGATGGTGGGCAGCGTTTCACGGATGCGCGTGTCGTCGGTGATCACCTGCGCGCCGTCCTTCTCCTCGAGCGGGACGTTGAAATCCACCCGCGCGAGCACGGCGCGATTGGCGACATCGAGATCCCGGAGCGAAAGTTTCATGGCGGGAACGGAGTGGATTCAGCGCACGAAATAGAGCAGCGCGAGCGGCAGGACGACGCCCGCCGCCAGGCAGGCCAGCACCGGACCGGCGCCGCGGCTGACGCGGAAGGCCATGAAGACGCCCAGCAACGTCGTGAAGACAAGGCCGGCGGCGGCCGCCAGCATGAAGATCTTCATCGCGCGTCCGCTGCCGCGCGGGTCGCCCGGCAAATTCTGGTGCTTGTGCACCTGGCCGAAGGCCTCGAGCAACTTGGGCGCGACGTAGCTGCCGTCCTTGCGCGACTCATGCAGGTCGTAGAGCTGCAGCGCACCGGTGCTCGCCAGGAAGATGAGCGCCGGCGCGAAGATGCAGCCGAGGTAGAGGTGAAGCTTGCGTAGCTTTGTCATGGTTCAGGTCCAATCGCCGTCGACGCCGGCATCATTGCTCAAATTCTCCGCGGCCGTCCCGGCGGGAAGTCATCTCAATATCCCTTCTCCGCAATGAATCGAATCAAGTCCACGCAGCGGTTGGAGTAGCCCCATTCGTTGTCGTACCAGCTCACGAGCTTGAAGAACGTGCTGTTCAGCTCGATGCCGCTGCCGGCGTCGAAGATGCTCGAATGCGTGTCGTGGATGAAGTCGCTGCGAGACGACTTCGTCGTCGGTGTAGGCGAGGATGCCCTTGAGGTACGTCTCGCTGGCCTTCTTCATCGCGGCGCAGATTTCCTTGTAGCTCGTTTCCTTCACGGTCTTCACGGTCAGGTCGACGACGCGAGACGGTCGGCGTCGGCACGCGGAAGGACATGCCGGTGAGCTTGCCCTTCACCTCGGGAATGGCCAGGCCGACGGCCTTGGCGGCGCCGGTGGTGGAGGGGATGATGTTGATCGCGGCGGAGCGGCCGCCCTTCCAGTCCTTCTTCGACGGGCCGTCGACCGTCTTCTGCGTCGCGGTGTAGCTGTGGATCGTCGTCATCAGGCCTTCCTCGATGCCGAAGCCTTCCTTGAGCAGCACGTGGACGACGGGCGCGAGGCAGTTCGTCGTGCAGCTCGCGTTGGAGATGATGTGGTGCTTGGCCGGCGTCGTACTTCTCGTGGTTCACGCCCATGCACGACGGTGATGTCCTCGTCCTTGGCGGGGGCGGAGATGATGACCTTCTTGGCGCCGGCGGTGATGTGGCCCTTGGCCTTCTCGGCCTCGGTGAACAGGCCGGTCGATTCGATGACGATAGTCGACGCCGAGCTCCTTCCACGGCAGGGCGGCCGGGCCTTCCTTGCACGGCGAGGCACTTGATCTTGTGGCCGTTGACGATCAGCACGTCGTCCTCGGCGACGGACGGGCTGACTTTTCGCGCTCGTGACCGTTGCCGGCGAACGCGGCCCTGCGTCGAGTCGTACTTCAGCAGGTAGGCGAGGTTGTCGGCGGGCACGAGGTCGTTGACGGCGACGACGTCGATTTCCTTGCCGAGCAGGCCCTGTTCGCAGATGGCGCGGAAGACGAGCCGGCCGATGCGGCCGAAGCCGTTGATGCCGATTTTGATCATTTGATGCGGGGAGTTGGGGATAAGTGGCGGGACAAAGCGGGACGGCATTATTCGGGCCGAGGAAAGGAGCGTCAAGTGGCAAGGCAACCCTCAACGGAGCGGACGCGGGCGGGAGACCGGCGCAAACGCGGAATCTCCAATTTCCTCGGCGCAATTGTCGGGCTAGAATGCATCCATGTCCCCCGCAGCCTCCGCTTCCGAACTTGCCGCGCCCAGCGTCCTGGGCCTGATCGGCAACACGCCGCTCGCCGAAATCACCCGGCTCGACACCGGCCTTTGCCGCCTTTTCGTCAAGCTCGAGAACCAGAATCCCACCGGCTCCATCAAGGATCGCATCGCCCTCACCATGATCGAGGCGGCGGAGCGCGACGGCCGCCTGAAGCCCGGCGCCACGGTCATCGAGGCCACCGCCGGCAACACCGGCCTTGGGCTCGCCCTCGTCGCCCAGGCCAAGGGCTACCGCACCATTCTCGTCATCCCCGACAAGATGGCGCAGGAAAAAGTCCTGCACCTCAAGGCGCTCGGCGCCGAAATTCGCATCACCCGCAGCGACGTGGGCAAGGGACATCCCGAGTACTATCAGGACATCGCCGCGCGCCTGGCGCAGGAGATTCCGAACTCGTTCTACGTCAACCAATTTAACAATCCGGACAATCCGGTCGCGCATGAGCGCTCCACCGGCCCCGAAATCTGGGAACAGATGGGCCACGAGGTGGATGCGGTCGTGGTCGGCGTCGGCTCCGGCGGCACCATCACCGGCCTCGGGCGCTTTTTTGCGCGCGTGAATCCCGACTGCGAAATGATCCTGGCGGATCCGGCGGGCTCGATCCTGGCGGATTACGTGAACACGGGGAAGCTCGGCACGGCCGGGAGCTGGGCGGTGGAGGGCATCGGCGAGGATTTCATCCCCGACGTTTGCGACATCTCCTTCGCGCGCCATGCCATCACCGTGACCGACGAGGAGAGTTTTCTCACCGCGCGCGAATTGCTGTCCAAGGAAGGGCTGCTGGCGGGCTCGTCCATCGGGCACGCTGCTCGCCGCGGCGCTGCGCTACTGCCGCTCGCAAACGGTGCCCAAGCGCGTCGTCACGTTCATTTGCGACAGCGGGAACAAGTACCTCTCGAAGATGTTCAACGATTTCTGGATGGCCGAGCAGGGCTTCCTGCGCCGGCCGCAGCACGGCGACCTGCGCGACTTCATCTCGCGGCGGCACGAGGATTCGGACGTGGTCTTCGTCGGGCCGGACGACACGCTGCTGACCGCCTTCAAGCGCATGCGCCTCGCGGAAATCTCGCAGTTGCCCGTGCTCAACGCCGCCGGCGAAGCCATCGCGATCCTCGACGAGTCGGATCTGCTCCTGCGCGTGCAGGGGGCGCCGGAGCGCTTCCATGATGCGGTCGGCACGGCGATGAATGACAAGCTTGTCACGGTGGCTCCCACCGATTCGCCGGAAAAGCTCACCGAGATCTTCGATCGCGGCTACGTCGCCATCGTCTGCGATGGCGGGAAATTCCTCGGCCTCATCACCCGCACCGATCTCCTCGCGCATCTGCGCCGCTCGGTGAAGTGAAGTTTTGTTCCTTGTTCCCTCCTCCTCCTCCTTTTCCCAGCATGTCCCACGCGCTTCCCACCCGGGTCATCCACGCCGGCCAATCACCCGATCCCTCGACCGGCGCGATCATGCCGCCGATTTACGCGACGTCCACCTACGTGCAGGAGAGCCCCGGCGTGCACAAGGGCTACGACTATGCGCGTTCGATCAATCCGACGCGCAGCGCCCTGGAGCGTTGCGTGGCCGACCTCGAGAGCGGCTCGAAGGGATTTGCCTTCGCCTCCGGCCTCGCCGCGATGTCGACCGTCCTGGAGATGCTCGATTCCGGCGCGCACGTCATCGTGAGCGACGATCTTTACGGCGGCACGTTCCGGCTTTTTGAGCGCGTGCGGAAGCGCTCCGCCAATCATCGGTTCACGTTTCTCGACATGACCGATCCGTCCGTCCTGAAATCGGCGATGCGGCCGGAGACGCGCATGATTTGGATCGAGACGCCGAGCAACCCGATGCTCAAGCTGATCGATCTGGAGGCGGTGGCGCGGTTCGCGAAGGAGAACAATTTGATCGCGGTGGCCGACAACACCTTTGCCAGCCCGATTCTGCAGCGGCCGCTGGAGGTCGGCTTCGACGTCGTGGTGCACTCGGCCACGAAATATCTCAACGGCCATTCCGACATGGTGGGCGGCGTGGCGGTGGTGGGTCGCGAGCCGCGCCACGCGGAAATGGCCGAGAAACTCGGCTACCTGCAGAACGCGGTCGGCGGCATTCTCGGCCCGTTTGATTCCTTCCTCGCCCTGCGCGGCATCAAGACGCTCGCGCTCCGCATGGAACGCCATTGCGCGAACGCGCTGCGCATCGCGGAGTGGCTCGAGTGGAATCCCAAAATCGAATTCGTGCGCTATCCGGGCCTGCGCAGCCATTCGCAGCACGAGCTGGCCGGCCGCCAGATGAGCGGGTACGGCGGCATGGTCACGATCAAGCTGAAGACCGACCTCGCCGGCACGCGCCGCTTCCTCGAGCGCTGCCATTTGTTCTCGCTGGCCGAGAGCCTGGGCGGGGTGGAGAGCCTGATCAATCATCCCGCCTTGATGACCCACGGCAGCGTGCCGCCCGAGCAGCGCGCGGCCCTGGGCATCGTCGATTCGCTGGTCCGCCTTTCCTGCGGCGTGGAGGACGCGGATGACCTGATCGGCGACCTGACGCACGCGCTCGAGGCGGTCTGACGATGCGGGATTGCGGCGGCGGCGCCGGCCATGTTTAATGCGGCTCCCCTGACTTCTGTGCCGACCAACCAAAACTGATGCCCGGCATGCCGAATTTCCCCAAGCGGTTCTTTTCCGGAGACGGGAAGAAAAAGCGCACCATCCCGGACGGGTTGTGGACGAAGTGCCCGGATTGCGGGGCCGTGCTGCACAACATCGAGCTGAGCCAGAACCAGCGCGTCTGCACGAGCTGCGGCTACCATTTCCCCATCGGCGCGTACGAGCGGATCGATTTCCTGCTCGATCCCGGCAGCTTCGAGGAGCGGGACGCCGACTTGATCTCGACCGACGCGCTCAAGTTCAAGGGTCTGGCCTCGTACGCGGAGCGACTCGAGACGAATCGGCGAAAGACCGGTCTCAACGAGGCGATCGTCTGCGGCTTTGGCGCGATCGAGGGCTGGGCGCTCGGCATCTCGGTGATGGATTTCTCCTTCCTCGGCGGCAGCATGGGATCGGTGGTGGGCGAAAAAATCACGCGCAACATCGAAGGCGCCACCGAGCGCGGTGTGCCGGTCATCGTCATCAGCCAAAGCGGCGGCGCGCGCATGTACGAGGGCATGCTCGGTCTGATGCAGATGGCCAAGACCAGCGCGGCGCTGGCCGTCCACGCGAGGGAACGACTGCCCTTCATCTCGGTGCTGACGCATCCGACCACCGGCGGGGTCACGGCGAGCTTCGCGACGCTGGGCGACCTGCTGATCGCGGAGCCCAAGGCCATGATTGGTTTTGCGGGCCCGCGCGTGATCAAGGAGACGACGCATCAGGATTTGCCCGCCGGCTTCCAGACCGCCGAATTTCTGCAGGATCACGGATTGATCGACATCATCGTGCCGCGCCCCAAGCTGCGCGAAACGCTCTCGCGCGTCATCGGCTACATGATGGCGGGGCGCACCGCGAAATGAAGGCAGCTGTCGACAGTCGACGGTCGACGGTCGACCGCTTCTCGGATTCCCTGCGCTGGCTCTACGCGACGCAGCTCACGGGCATCAAGCTGGGCCTCGACAACATGCGGCGGCTGCTGGCCGAGCTGGACTTCGACGACACGCCGGGCCGCTTCCCGCCTCTCTTTCTGCACGTTGCCGGCACCAACGGCAAGGGATCGGTCAGCGCGATGCTCGATGCGCTTTGCCGGGCCTCCGGCCTTCGCACCGGTCTGTACACTTCGCCGCATCTCGTTTCGTTTTGCGAGCGCATCCGCGTGGATGGAGCGCCGATTCCAAAGGCCGACGTGAGTGAGGGCATCGAGCGGCTGCGCAAGCTCACGCGCAAGTGGGACAATCCGCCGACCTTTTTTGAATTCACCACCGCGCTCGCGCTCGAGCACTTTCGCGCGGAGCGCGCGGAGGTCATCGTGTGGGAGACGGGCCTGGGTGGGCGGCTCGATGCGACCAATGTCGTGCAGCCGATCGTGTCGGTGCTCACGCCGGTGGCGATGGATCATCAAAATTATCTCGGCCACACGCTCGGCGAGGTGGCCGCGGAAAAGGCCGGCATCATCAAGCCGGGCGCCCCCGTGGTCTCCGCGCCCCAGGATCCCCTGGTGGAGCAGATTTTCCGGGTCACCGCGGCCACCCATGGATCCCCCATCGAATTTGTCGACGCCACCTGGGACGGTCCGCTTGGACTCGAAGGAGAGCATCAGCGGAACAATGCCGCGCTGGCGCTGGCGGCCATGCGGGCGGCGGGCCTGCCGCTGCGGGAATCGGCCATTTCGCCAGCCCTGGCGTCGGTGAGCTGGCCGGGGCGATTCCAGGTGCGGGAGAACGGGCGGCTCGTGCTCGACGGCGCGCACAATCCGGGAGCGGCGACCCGGCTTCTCGAAACCTGGCGGCGCCGTTTCGGCGGCGAAAAGGCGACGGTGATTCTTGCCATGATGCGCGACAAGGATGCCGCCGCCTTCGCGCGGGCGCTGGCGCCGTTGATGGCGCGCGCGTTCACCGTGGCGGCGCGAAATCCGCGCGCGCATTCGGCGGAATCGCTGCGCGCGGTGGTGGCTGAATTCGCGCGCGACGGAGGCGCAGGCGAGCCTCGGGCAGGCGCTCGATCGTGCGCGCGAGTTTGCCGAGCCGATCCTCGTTTGTGGATCGCTCTATCTCGTCGGCGAGGCGCTCGCGCTCCTCGAAGGCGAATCCCCTCCCGAGGAAACCTGGCAGTAGGCGATCGAGGCGCCGAAAATTTCCGGCTGCACCCGCGCCACAAATTCGGCCCAGGTGGGGAAGTGGCGCGCGGCCGCCTCGTCCGACAATCGCTTCAGCGCGTCGTCGTCGGTCAGCAGTTCGCGCATCGCGTCGGCCAGCGCCTCGGCGTGGTGGACATCGGTCAGCCGGCAACCGCCGCCGCGCGCCGTTTCGGCGGTGGCGCCGCGATCGCCGCAGATGCACGGCTTGCCATGCCAGAGGCTTTCGATGATCGGCAGCCCGAATCCTTCCATGACCGACGGAAAGACCGTGAAACGGCAGCGCGAGTAAGCCTGCGCCAGGGCCTGCTCGTCGATGTGCATGCGCCAGCTCACGCGCCGTCCGGCCGCCGCCAGGCGTTCGACCTCGGCGATGACTTCGCCGCCCCAATGCCGCGTTGTGCGGCCAATCAGCTCGAGCTCAAATTCCAACCCGGCACTCCACAATCGCTCGGCCGCCGCCAGCAAGGTGAGATGGTTCTTGCGCCTCTCCAAGGTGGAAACGCACACCACGCGCGGCGACGCCGGCGGGCCCGGCACGGGACGCGGGCCCCCGGCGGCATCGGTGGCCAGCGCATGGACTGTCACGGGTGGCGGCGAGTCGATCTGGATCGATTGCCAGAATTCGCGCAGGTCCGCGGCGGATTGCTCGGAAATCGTGATGATGAGATCGAAGCCGGCCAGCGCGGCCATGTACTTGTCCCAGCGCGCATGGCGGGTTGGCGGCGTCAATTCGGGATGGCGCCAGACAATGGCGTCATGGAAGAGCGCGGTCCGCCGCAGGCCCGGCGGGCGGGCCGCGCTGCCGGCCAGCCACTCGATGCGTCGATCCTGGAAGATCTCCGGCACGAAGAGAGCATCGCCCGGCTGCCAAAGCGCGGCGAGGTCGAGCCGGTTTTGCCGGTGGGCGAAGTGGCGCAGCAGCTTGCTCCAGGGCCAGGGATTGGCCGCGTATTCGGGTTCGGCCGCGGGGTCGTGTTTGGACGCCTTGGTGAGCTCCAGAAATGCCTGTTCGCGCGGCGAGAGGGCGCAGTAGGTGACGTATTGGTCGTCCCAGATCATGGGCCGCACCTCCCCGCGTTCCCGGAGGGCCCGGTAAAGGGCCCGCACGACGCGCTGCACGCCGGTATTCATCGGCGACTTGCAGGAGCTCGTCACGTCCAGGTAGAGCATCGCGCAGCATAGACAGAAAATTCACCCGCGGAGGCAAAAACGCCGGTCCGGGCCGGCAAGCTTTCACCTCGACCCCGCGGCGGCGCGAGACTAGCTTCACCGGCTGGTATCTGGATGACCAATCCATCTCCCGTCCCCGAAGCCGGTCAGCCGACGCCTACCCCCGTGGGGGCGCCTGCCCGCGGAACCGTCCGCCGGAGGATCCTGGTGATGGACGACGAGGAAATCATTTGCGAGCTGCTGCGCGAGTTGCTGGGGAGCTTTGGGCATGAGGTGGCCACGTCGGCGGAAGGGGGCGAATCCGTGCGCCGCTACCGCGAGGCCATGGAACTCGGCCGGCCGTTTGATCTGGTCATCATCGACCTGACCATTCCGGTGGGCGGCATGAACGGTGAAGAGACGATTCGCGCGCTGCGCGAGCTGGATCCGAAGGTCCGGGCGATCGTCGCGAGCGGCTATTTGCAAAACCCGGTGCTGACGAACTACCGCGACCACGGGTTCTGCGGCATGGTGACCAAGCCGTACAGCATCTCGGAGCTGTTGCGCGAAGTGTCCCGCGCGATGGAGACCTGAGGGCGGGATCAATCGAGATCGATCCGCGGCAGGCGCGCGGCGTGCCAGGGGTTGTCGCGGAATTTCGAAGTGGCGAGCGCGAGGCTGAGGCGATCGCAAAGCCGGCAGATTTTCGCGACATCCAAATCCCGGTGGCGTGGCGCGTAGGGCAGGAGGTGGCGGCGCGCGAGCGCGAAGAGGCGCGAGGCGGGCGCGAGGCGCGCGCGATCCGTGGGATGCTCGGGCCGCCGCGCCTGCTTCTGCAGATGCACGAACGCGCCGGCGAACTGGATGAGCCCCTTGAAAAACGCGCCGTCCGGTCCGCGCTTGTCGTGCAGCCACAAGTCCTCGAGGACGTCGTGGGCCTCGTAGTAGAGCCCGTCGTTGAAACAGGCGAAGTAGCCGAGGTAGCGCGGGTCGTGCTTCGACTTGCCCGGGAGATCGAGCGCGGCGACCAGCTCGGAAATGCGCTGGTTCTTCTTCATGACTCGGTGGGCTTGAGAAAACGCATTCGAAATTCGGGTATCCGCCGGTAGTCTGAAGCTACCGCCCATGTCGTCTGGTCTCACTCTCTTTCTCCTCGCCGCCATCGGCTGCCTGGGGGTGGCCTCGGCTTTCTTCTCGGCCGCCGAGACCGCGCTGTTCTCGCTGCGCGGGCCGCAGATCGAGGCGGTGAAGGCGTCGCGTCCCCGTGACGGCGCCCTGATTGCCGAGTTCCTGGCGCGACCGCGCCGGCTGCTGGGCATGCTGCTGGTGGCGGACGTACTGGTGACGCTGCCGCTGTGCCTGCTCTGCCTGCTGCTGTTCGAGGGGCAGATTCCGGCCGTGTTTTCGCGCGAACTCCCGCGCTGGGCGGCCGCGCCGATACTTTTCGCCATCGTGATCGGCGCGTGCGATCTCATCCCCAAGCTGCTGGCCTTGAAACGGCCCGAGCCGATCGCGCGCCAGGCGGTCGGCGTGCTGCGCTGGCTGAGCCCCGCGCTTGCGCCGGTGGGCGATGCGCTCGTCCGCGTGGTCGAGCGACTGGCCGACCTGCTGACGCCGCGGCGGTGGTCGGGGGCGAACCAGGCGACGGCCGAGGAGCTGGAGATGCTCGCCGAGCTGGCCAGCGAAGCGGGGACGCTGCGCGGTTCCGAGGGGCCCATCATCGGCGAGCTGATCAAGCTGGGGCAAAAGACGGCCAAGGACTGCATGACGCCGCGCGTGGACGCGTTTGCGCTGCCGGACGACCTGACGAGCGACGAGGTGGAGACGCGCCTGCGGGCGGGGCGCCACCGCTTCGTGCCGGTGTACGCGGAAACGCCGGACGACATCCTCGGGGTGCTCGATGCGCGCGACTTCCTGCTCAATCCGGGACGCGATGATTATCTCGAGCGGCTGCTGCCGCCGAGCTTTGTGCCGGAGACGATGGCGGCGATCCAGTTGCTGCGCAGCTTTCTCACGCACCGGCAAGGCATGGCGGTGGTGGTGGACGAATACGGCGGTTACGAGGGCATCGTGACGCCAGCCGACCTGGCGGAGGAAATCCTCGCCGATGCCATGCCGGGCGGGGCCGAAGGTCCGACCGTTGAGCATCGGGCGGACGGAACGCCTCCTGGCGAGCGGACAGGCGCGGCTGGATGACCTGGCGGAATTTCTCGGCGTGCCGCTCGAGACCGACGGGCTCGACACGCTGGGCGGACTGGTCATCAACCGCCTCGGCTACATCCCGAAGGCCGGCACGACGCTGGACCTGGCGGACGGCCTGCGACTGACCATCCAGCGCGCGACGCGCCGGCGCGTGGAGTCGGTCGTAATCGAGAAGGAAGGCCCGCACTCATGAGCGTCAGCCTCGTCCTGGCGACCGTGCAGCCTGCCTCGCTGCTGCTGGCGGCGCTCTGCCTCGCCGTTTCTTTTGTGTTCAGCGGCGTGGAGGCGGGCCTGCTGGCGGTGAATCCGGCCCGCCTGCGCACGCGCGCCAGGGCGGGCGAGCGCGCCGCCCGACGCCTTGAGCGATTGCTGCAACGCCCGGAGCGGCTGCTCGCCACCTCGCTGCTGGTGACAAATTTCATGGATCTGGCCGCGCTGGCACTGGTCACAGACGCGCTGGTCGAATCGCTCGGGCTTTGGGGATACGCGGTGGCGTTTCCCGTCCTGCTGCCCGTCTTTCTGATCGGGGTGCGGCTGCTGCCCAAGGCGCTTTTCCGGCGCTTTCCGTACCGCACGCTGGCGCTGCTGGCCGGTCCGCTGGAATTCACCACCCGCCTGCTGGCGCCGCTGCTGGCCCTGGCCACCTGGATTTCGGCCAGACTCGGGTTGGGCCGCGCGTTTGATCCGCTCCGGCTTTCCATTGCGCGCGAGCAATTCGGAAGCCTGGTGGCGGCCGACGTCGCGCTCAAACCCGCCCAGCGCGAAATGATCGCACAGACCCTCGCGTTCCGGCGAATCGTCGCGCGCGAGGTGGCGCGCCCGCTCCTCCCGACGCTGACCGTCCGCGAGGATCTGCGCATCGCGGACGCGATCGCGTTCGCGCGCGAGCATGAGGTCGATGTCGTCATCGCGCTCGACGAGGCGGGCGCGCCCGTATGGCTGGAGCGGACATTTGATCTGCTCGTGGCGCCGGATCCGACCGCGCCGATGGGCGCCGGTTCCGCGGCGGCGGTGCTGGCGAGCGGAGACGAGCCGGCGCATCGCGTGTTGCGGCGGCTGCGCGAGGGACGGCGCGAGGTCGCGGCGCTGGTCAAGGACGGCCGGGCCAGCGGCGTGATCCGGATCGAGGATTTGCTGCAGACAATGCTTGCCTCCAAGCCCGCCTGATCGACGGACGGGCTAAGGCATGAGCTGCCGCGATATGCCGCGGTCGATCGAAAAACGACCGCCGCCGATGCACACCAGCGCGAAAGCCATTGCCGCAAGCGTGAAGGGGTATTCGTAGCCGCCGGGACCGCCGAAGCCGTTGGCGAGATGCACGCTGTAGATGCCGACGAGCATCGTGCAGAAAATTCCAAACGCGGCGATCCGCGTGAAGACACCGAGGAGGAGCCCCACCGCGCCGGCGACTTCCGCGAGCAGGCCGAACGCGGCCAGCCAGTACGGGAAATTCAAACCGTCGGCCGCCGTGAAGGCGGTCATGGTGGCGCTCCAGCCCTTGCCGCCGAACCAGCCGAAGACCTTTTGGCCGCCGTGATAAATGAAGACGACAGCCAGCGCGAGACGCAGGACCGTCGGCGCCAACGTGGCGGGGGTGGAAAAGATGCGCGAGACCGGGTTCATGGGTGGGGGGTCGGCGGAGCGCGCACTTTGGGGGAGGTACCGCCCGAACGCGAGCCGGAATTGCTCGACGCACCAAAGGCGTCAGCGCCTTCGTCCAGCCGGCACCACGATGGTGCGGCCGCGATACTCCATGATGACCTCGCCGTCGGAAATCCGGCGGACGAGGATGAATTCGGTGCCCGAGGCGTTGAGAGGAATGCGATCGCCGACGCCGCGATCCTTGCCGTTGATGATCGCCAGCGGCGGGTCGCCCAGCAGGATGGCGGTGATGGAGAACATTTCCGGACGGACATCGAGGATCATCTCGCGCGGCGCGTCCTGCACGGGGCGGACATAACCAATCGGCAGGAACGGATTTCGCGTCGTCGGGCCCTCGGGATCAAAGAAGGAACGGTTGACGATTCTTGTTTCTCGCGGCGCGGCGGGGCCGGGCGCGGGGGCCGGGGCGGCCGCCGGGGCGGCGGCCTGGGCGGGAGTCGGCGCCGCGGCCGCGGGCCGCGCGGGCGCGGGCGGCCGGGGTCGAAGCCGGTTTCTGGGCCTGGACCGCGCCGGCGGCCAACAGCCCGAGGGCGAGCAGAACGGAGGAGTGTTTCATGGGTACAGGGCGCAGGCGCTATTTTTGCAGCGTGACATCCTTCAGCAGGGTCGCGGCCTCGATGGAGACGTTTTGGAACTCTGGACTTTCGGCCCGCGCCCCAATTTTCAAATCGGTGATTTCGAGAAGGTATTCCTCGTTCTCGAGTCCGGCGATGGCGATGCCCACCGGGAAGAAGCTCGTATTCGGCAGGTCGATGACCCAGCTGCCGTTGATGAAGCCCTTGGACAGTTCGACCTCGGGGCGGTCGGTGGCGCGCAACCGGACGACGCTGCCCTTGATGCCCTGCCGATCGAAAAAGGCGCGCAGGCGCGGCGGGAACCAGGCGATCGGGGCGCCGTTGGGAATGAAGGCGTTCACCTGGGCCACCAGTTCGCCCGCCTCGGCGGCCTGGGCCTTCAGCGTATTGAATCCGCGCATTTTCCCGTCGGCCTCGGCAATTTTCTTGGTGTAGCCGACGCTTTCGGCCTCGGCCGCCACCTCGCTGGCTCGCAGCGGATTGAGCAGGAACGTGAAATAGCAGTAAATCGTGCCGACCAAAAGCATCAGGCTGAGGAGGACCTTCTTTTGCTGGTCCTTGTCGAGCTTGATATTGGGCAGCTTGATGGCGGGAAGATTCATCGATCAGCCTTTCGGTTTGGGCCGCGGGGGCGTGGGAGGCGGCAGGCAGGCGCGGCCGCGAATGGCTTCCGCAACCTGATGTCCATGACGAATTTCGCGGTCGGCAAATCCTTGCCATCGATCTTCGCGGTGACGCCGGGCTGGTCCTCGAGCACGCGGAACAAACAGGAAATTCCGCTGGGTTGCGGCGGCAGGCCGGCCTTTTCACGAATCTCGCGATACTTCGCGTCCAGCGCCCCGAGCAGCGCCAGCCGGAATTTCTCCGCCACCGCGCGCGGCTCCGTGCCCGCCGCGATGCCGTCCAGCTGCATCGTGATGGCGTCGGCCTTGCGCGGGTTGGATCCCCCGAAATTGATCAGCTGGATTTCGGCCGGCACCACCCGGTAGATCGTGTCCAGCACCGGCCCCCAGAAAAACCGCTTCTCGATGCGGTTGGTCAAGGCGGTCGACGCCGCGGCCATCGACTTCATGTCGATTTCGAGTTGGGTCACCGCCGCGGCCTCGCGCTGTTTCTTTTCCCAGCGGCCCTTGAGGTCGTCGCGCTGGTTGAAGATGCGCTGCGCGCTGAACCAGGCGAAAAGGTAGTAGAGGATGAAGCAGGCGATGATCCCCCCAAGCACGTAAACGCCGAGCTTGAGCGGGTCGCGCTGGCGCTGCCGCTCTTGCGCGTGCTTTTCGTGAAGGAGATTGATGGAAATAGCCACGGTCGGAAAGCGATCGCTGAAGACAACCAAGGCGTTCAGCTGCCGGCGCGCAACAACTCAATCGCCGCGCCGCACGCCACGTTCAGTTGGTGCTGGTCAATGTGAAAGCCGACGCGCTTGTTTCGGGGAAGGGAAATTTCGCATTTTTCAAATGGATCCCAGAGCTCGCAGGGAATGTCCAGTTCGTCGCTCAAAATCTGCAGCGGCAGGTCCGCCCGCACGAGCGCCCCGGAAAAATGCACCCGCATGATGTTCTCCTCGCGTTGTCCCTCGAAAAACCCGATTGAGTTCCGCAGTTGGATGGAGAGCGCGCTGAGCGACGCGCGGCCCACCTCGTTCAAGCCGGGGTCGCCCTTTTCGATCAGCGTGATGGCCGCGCCGAGGTCAATCGCCCCGTCGCCGGAAATCGCCTCGATGAAATGCCGGCCGCCGTAGTCGATCGATCGCACCAGCACCAGCTCGCGCTTGCAGCCGAGCATCACGACGGTTTCATCGTGGCCGATGTCGACCAGCATGAACGCCTCGTTCGCGAAGATCTCCGGCTTGGCGAACTCAAAGGCGTTGAAGGTCGCCAGCGGCGCGAGCTGCAGACGGCTGATGGTGGTCCGGTTTTTTTCGAAGGCCTCGAAGATTTCCGTCACCTCCGCCCGCGGCAATCCGCCCACCACGTAGCGCAGCGTCTTGGCGGCCCCGGCCGGCTCCTCCTCCGCGCCCACCGGCTTCTTGGTGGTGGGCAGCGCATCACAGTCGAGCACGAAATCCTTGCAGTCCTGGTTCAGCAGCGACAGGTCATTGAACTTGAGCGCCTCGCGCAGCAGCTGGGGCGGGGTGGGCGGCTGCTCGATGATCCGGACCAGCGCCTGCGGATTGGAGGCCGCCGCCGCATAGCCCTTCGCGGAGCCCCCGATTTCCTGCATCAGCAACTTCAAATGATGCGCCAGCTTGTCGGCCGGCACCGGTCCCGGCCCGGTTTGCCGAATTGCGTAACCCGCTATGTGGAAACGGTTTCCGCTCTTCCTTTGCAGGAGCACACCCTTGAGGTTGTGTTGCCCGAGGTCGATGCCGATGGCGGAGTTAAGCGCTTTTGCCATGAGGGGTAAAAAAGGAGTGCGACATGGAGGTAAGCAAGAACCGTGACATCGCGGAATATGCGGGCGCGAATTCGTTGTAGCTGGCCGACGCGCAAAAGCAACCGGGGACTTGCCCGCGCGGCGTCGGCGCGACTAGAGGAAAAGCTCCTTTTGCTCGCTGACCCAAAGGAAAAGCGGCAGGTCGCGGCCGTTCTTGAGGACGGTGGCGATGGGATCCTCCTGCATGGTGCTGGTGGCGATGCAAACGAGGAAGATGCGCAGGATTTCCATCGGCAGCCAGGCGCGCTCGGCCGCGGTCAGCGGCTGCGGGGCGGCTTCGTCGTAGAGATCGATCCAAATCCGCGCGTTGCTCCAGGCCAGGTCCGCGTAGCTCTTCATGCGGTTGCCCTGCACGTGGCGCAGGTGCAGGATGATGCTCTGCATGGCGTAGGCGATGTCGAACAACCGCTCGCGCTCCTGCACGAAATCGAAGTCGACCACCGCGGCGATTTGATCGGCCCGGTAGAGCACGTTCCAGAAGTGGTAGTCGCCGTGAATGGTCATCCACGGCAGGTTCCCGATGATGCGGGCGTAATCGCCCATCAGCGGCTCGAGCGCGCCCTGCGCCTGCCGGACGATGGCCATCGCCTCCTCGGCCTGCGGGTTGACCCCGATTTGCGCGGAAATGGTTGGTTCGGCCTCACGCAGCAGCATCCAGCATTGCTGCGGGTTGGCGTCGTTGCGCATCTCCGGCGGCACGGGCGTGCGGTCGTTGGCGGCCTTGCCCAGCGCGCTGTGCAAATCGCCCAGCGCGCTGGCGGCCGCGTTCATCCGCCGCCAGTCGCGATGAATGCCCGGATCGTGCGGGATGAAGCGGTGAATCTCGACGATCCGCTCGCCCCAGGTCGTCCAGCTCTTGCCGTTGCGCGAGCGCACCACCGCGGCGGTCGGGAATTCCTGCGCGCACAATTGATCGATCAGGTAGTGCAGGTACTCCACCCGCTCGACGAACTCCTCGCCGTGGCGGGCCCGCAGCAGAAAGGTGCCCTGGCCGGTGCGGAAGGGGTCCGTGGTGTTGCACTGCGTGTCCAGCGGCCGGTCCATCTGCACGATCCGGCCGAGATCGAAGTCATCGGCGAGCTTCTGCAACTGCGCGAGCGTGAGCTGCAACGCGGTGCGCGGCGACAGATGGTTCGCCGGGTCAATGTATGACGTTGGGATGAGATCGTCCTCGTCCATGTCTGGGGGCGCCGGCTGGAATCGTTTCGCCGGCTCGAGCCCGACTATAACCGGGGCCGCCGGGAAGGGAAGGCGGTGAAAATCGCCCGCCCGCGCCGTCTAGCGCCGGGCCGGGGCCGCCGGCGGGGTCGGCGCTGGCTTGTCCAGCGTCTGCGACTTGTAATTCTGAATCCGTCCCCAGCCCCAGATGAAACCCCACACCGTCACTCCGAGCAGGACGAGCAGAATGAGCATCAGCGCCAGCCAGCGTTCGGCCGGTCGGCTGGGCTTGGATTTTTCCGCCGCGAGCTTGGCGCGTTTCATCGCCAGTTCTTGTTCCACCATCTTGACGATGGGCACCGCCGCGGTGGGCGGAATCTTCGGCTCATTGCCTTGGGGAGCGGGCGGGTTCATCGGCTTGGCGGTATTCTCACCACAAATCCGCGGACTCGGCAGCAAAAATTCAGCTTCGGAACAGGCCAAAATACCAGGCCGTCAGGGCCGGACCGAAAAAAAGCCAGAGCAGGGCCCCGACGGAAAGATACGGACCGAAGGGCAGCTTGATGGAGTGGGATCGCTTTTGCAGCGGGAGCGTGGCCAGGCCGACGACGGACCCCACGATGGATGCCGCGGCGACCGTGAACAGGATCGCCTGCCAGCCGAGGAACGCCCCGATCGCCGCCAGAAAATTGACGTCGCCCAGCCCCATCGCCTCGCGCGGAATGGTGGCCTCGCGGCCGATGCCCGCAAAGCTGTCCAGCATCGGCAGCGGGTAGTTGGCGTTCTCCACCTCGATGCGATTGTGGTACCCGCGCAGCGTGACGTTTGCAAAACTGCGGTTGCTGATTTCGAGGCGATCGCAAACCAGCTCGAGGCAGTCGCCCTCGCGTTCGAAGATCTCGCTCCATTTTTCCACGTCGCCTCCCACGGTCAGTTCCGCGTCGTCATCGCCCAGCCGTTTCCAGGCAAATTTTGCCGGCGGATCAAACACCACGTGCTTCCGGCCAAAGGCGAGCTTGCCCGCCTCGACCACCAACCAAAGCAGGGCGTAGCCGGCGACCGCCGCGAGCAGCGACCAGAGGCCGCCGGCGAGATGCGAGGATTGCTCCATCATTTGCGGCAGCGCGAAACTGAAAGCGATGCCGGCCGCCACGCCGCCCCAGGTCAGCTCGTGCGGGATGATCATGTGGTCCAGGTCGATGAACGTCGCGGCGACGAGGATCGCGCCGAAGACAAAATAGGGCAGGGCCAGCCATGGATTGCCCGGGGTCACGAAGAGCCAGATTGCGAGGAAGAGTGCGCCGGTCAGAAATTCCACCAGCGGGTAGCGCAGCGCGATGCGTGCGCCGCAATCCGCGCAGCGCCCGCGCAGGAGGAGCCAGCCGAGAATCGGGATGTTGTGCCGGGCGCGGATCGGTTTCGAGCAGTGCGGGCAGAAGGATCGTTTCGGCTCATTTACCGAAATGCCCAGCGGCAGGCGGTAGATGACGACGTTGAGGAACGATCCGATGCAGGCGCCGAAGACGAAGATGCCGAGGGCCACCAGCCCTTCGATCAGCGAATGCACGGGCGGCGGCATCGGCTAGCTGGCGCGTCGGACGCGCTCCTTTTTTTCTTCGCATTCCGCCTGCAGGCGGTGAACCTCGCTTTGCAGCTGGACCTGCATGGTCTCCGCCTCGCCGAACTCTCCCTTGGCGCGGGCCTTGGCCATTTCGTCGGTCAGGAAGACTTCCTTCTCCGCGATCTTCGCCTTGTACAGCGCCTCGAGCTCCGCGATTTCCGCGCGCTGGGCGTCGGATAGCTTGACCGTCGGGGCCGCCTTTTCGAGGCGTTCCATCGCTAGTTCGTAGGCGGATTTCATGTTCGGCGGCAATGCGGTCCCATCATTTGCGCCCGGGCGGCGATGGCTTCAACTCCAATCTACGTTCGCCCGCGTTTCTGAGGCGCTGCGGGGCCTTTCGGCGAACGCGCTTCGGGGCTAGGCTGGCGGGTGGCCGCGGAGATTAAGCTGATCAGCACCGATTTTGACGGAACCCTTGTCCCTGCCTTCGGCGGGCCGAACCGGTTTGCGGATGAACTGATCGAGATGCTGACCGGCCTGCGTCGCGATGGCGTGCTCTGGGCCGTGAACACCGGCCGCTCGCCCGGTTTGCTCAAGCAGGCGTGGGACGAATGCGGCCTCGATTTTCATCCCGACTTCCTGCTCACCAGCGAGCGCGATGTCTACCGGCCGTGCGATGTGCGGGTCGGCGAATGGGTCGACTACGGCGATTGGAACCGGCAGACGCTGGCCGCGCATCGCGAGCTTTTCACCGAGGCGCTCCCGCTGCTGCTCGAGGCCATCGAGGTGATCAAGGTGCGCACGCAGGCGCGCATCCTCTTCAATTTCGACCACGTGAACGGGCCGTCGGAGCCGGCCGGATTGACGACCCGGACCGATGCCGAAATGGACTGGGTGGTGGCGTATCTTGATTCGCTCAAGTCGCGCCTGCCCAAGCTGCATTATCAGCGCAACAGCATTTACCTGCGCTTCTGCCACGCCGATTACGACAAGGGCACCGCGCTCGCCGAGCTGGGCCGGCTGCTCGAGATTTCGCCCGAGGCGATTTTTGCCGCCGGCGATCATTACAACGACTTGCCGATGCTCGACGGCCGCGCGGCGAAGCACGTCGCCTGTCCCGCCAACGCGATCTTCCCGGTGAAGCAGACGGTGCGCGCGGCCGGCGGGCACGTCTCCGGTGCGGAGGACGGCTACGGCCTGGTCGACGCCCTCCAGCGGCTCTTTGCGTGACGTTATTGCTTGTCCGGATCCATCTCCTCGGGGTCGATGGGAACGGGCGTGGGCAGCGGCGCGGTCGATTTCACGATCGTGTCGAGCTTGGTCGAATTCTGCCGATCGGCGCGCAGGTATTTCGCCGTCATGGCCAGGCCGGCAATCAGCACCAGCGCGAGCAGCGCAGCCCAGGCGCCCCCGCGGAGCGGAACGTCTCCCGATTTCACATTCGCGGCGCTGCGAGCCATCGGTGTCTTATCGACGATGCGCGCGGCGCGCGCAAATGAGCGATCGTCCCGCGCGTGGACGCGCCCGCGCATTCCGGCTTATGCTCGGCGTCCCTTTCGCGTGATGCACGACCAACCGCCGCCACCGCCCCGCTGGAAAGTCGCCGTCCTTCTCTCCATCGGCGTGGTTGCGATGTCCTCGGCGTCGATCCTCGTGCGCTTCGCGTTCCTGGCCGGCGGCGATCGGTCCTTCGCGCTGTCATTGTTGCTGGGCGCGGGACGCCTGCTGCTCGCGAGCGCCCTCCTGCTGCCGGCGTGGATTGCGCTCTTTCGCCGGCCGTCGATTCCGCCGCGCGCCCTCGGGCTCTCCTGCCTTTCGGGCCTGGCGCTCGCGATCCATTTCGCGACCTGGTTCACGTCCCTTGCCTACACCACGGTGACGGCGAGCACCGTGCTGGTGACGCTCGGTCCGGTTTGGACGGCAATCATCGGAACCTGGCTGGGCATCGAGCGATTGAGCGTGCGCTCGTGGATTGGCATTTTGCTCGCGCTGGCGGGAGCCGTCTTCATCGGCATCAGCGACTCCCAGGCGGGCGCCATTGCAACCGCATCGAATCCCATTCTCGGGGATGTGCTCGCCTTCATCGGCGGCGTGATGGCCGCCGTCTACCGTCTGCTCGGTCGCGGCGCCCAGCGCGGCGGGCTGGCCATCGGCGCTTATTCTGCCGTGGCCTACGGCGTCGGCGGCCTGCTCCTGCTTCCCGGTCCGGCCATCTTTGGCGCGCCGGCGGGCCTGGCCGCGTACACGCACTATCCCGCCGCGTTTTATTTCTGGCTCGTGGCCCTGGCGGTCATCCCGCAACTCATCGGCCACACCAGCGCGAACTGGGCCGTGCGCTGGTTTTCGCCGACATTGATCTCGCTGCTCGTGCTTTTTGAGCCCGTCGCCGGCAGCGTGCTCGCTTGGGTGTTCTTTGGCGAGGTGGCCGGCCCGGCGGTCTGGCTCGGTGGAGGCGTGCTGCTGCTGGGCGTGGCGATTGCGACGTCGCGCGGACTCGAGGCCTGAAGCGTCCTCAATCGCGTCGGAGCAATCCGTCCAGACCGTCGACGCAGATGCGCGACCAGTTCTCGAGCGCCTCGTAGCGGGTGCGCAATTCCTCGCGCGTCAGAAATCCCAGCTCGGTGATCTCGCTCTCGCCGGGTGTCACGTCCGCGTTTTCCAGCTCGAAGACATGCACCACGCCGAGATGGACGCGGCCCACCTCGGTCGAGTCATCATTCAGGAGGGCGCGCACGCTTTCGCGCGCCGGCCCGCGGAACACAATCTCCTCCGCCACCTCGCGGCGCACGCCATTGTGGTAGGTCGCGGCGCTGATTTCCGGGGCGTCGAGATCGGACAGGTTTACGTGGCCGCCGATGCCGATGCTGCCCTTGGCGGCGAGGCGCTGCTCGCCGGTTTTCTTGCCGCGCACATAATGCAGGATCCGGCCGGCGTGGGTGAGAATCGCGTACGGGATGATTTGCTTGAACGACGGATCATTTTCCGCGGCCGAGCGGGGCAGGAAATGGGCGTGCCGCGGGTCCACGATCGCCCGCAAATAGGCTTCGGGTTCGAAACTAAGGCCCTCAAAGGCCCCCAGCGCGTCGAAAAGGGCGCGGGGGATGACCAGCACGGATTCTTCCACGGGGGATTCGTTCGGGGGCGGCATTTTGTATCAGGGAAATGGAGGGATTCGGGCGTTTTGGCCGGTCCGGCATGGCAATTGCAGCGATAAGCCCGCAGGCGACGCCCGCTATGCCACCGGTCCACCGAAAATCCAGCCCAAACATCTCTTGATCGGAGTCTTGTCAGCGGATGCCGGTGCCGCTCTATTGACCCTCCCTCAGAATCCGAACTAGTTGCCATGCCTGTTGCCGGTGCCCTGCACGATTTCCCGCTGACCGATGTGGTTAATGCGGTGCGCTTCTCCGTGGGGCGACTTGTCTTCACGCGGGTACCGCATTTCGGGCAATTCGAGCTCGACCTGCAGGAGGGTTCCATTCGCGCCTGCCGCGTCGGGGTCGAACACGAGCGGGTTCCCGAGCTCGCCAAGGTGGTCGACAAGCTCGTCCTGGTGAACCTGCTCCGCACCGGGGACTTCTCGTTCAACCCGCTGGCGCCGCCGTCGCTCGAGCAGATTTGCAATTTCTCCCTCGACGCCGTGTTGCTGGAAGTGGTCTCGCGGTCCGATGAAATTCGCGCGTCGGTCCACCTCTTCGCGCCGACCAACCGGAAATTCCGCCGCACCATGGTGGAGGCCTCCGAACTCGATCGCGACCTGCGCGGGTTCCTGCGTCAGACCTCCGCCATGCTCCGCCGCGAGGCCTCGGCCGACGAGATTGCCTCGGCGCTGGGCGTGTCGGTGCAGCAGGTGCAGCTCTATTTGCTGAAGCTGGCGGAATTCGGCCTGGTCGAGGCGGACGAGACGGCCGAACCGGAAGCGCCGGCCGCGGATCCCGGCACGGAGCACGCCTTGCCGCAATCCGGTTCGCTGGGTCCCGCCAAGTGGTTTTATTTGGAGCGCGACAAGGAAATCGGGCCGGTGGCCGAGGATGTGATTCTCCATCGCATCAGCACGGGCCAGATGCAGCCCACCGCGATGGTCTGGCGCGCCGGGCTGAGCCGCTGGACGCCGTACGAGGACGTCCATGCCAAGGATCTGGCCGAGGCGGCGAAGCGCGGACCGCGCAAGGGCACGTCGTCCGTGCGCGTGGCGAAGCGTTTTGGCGAGGAGCGGGGCGAGCCGCAGCGTTGCCACGTCTGCCTGAACCCAGTTTCCGCCGGAGTCGATGATGTACTACCAGGAGCGCTGGATTTGCGAAAATTGCCGGCCCGAGTTCTTCCGGAATCTTTCCCAGCTCGGCGTGCATCTGCGCGCGGTGCGGCGCGCGGTCGGCAAGCTGCCGAGGCGCTTGCTCGCCTGGGTCATCGACCTGCTGCTCTTCCTGCTGCTGGCAAAGTCGATTTGGATCGGGCTGGCCAAGGCCGGCGTGATCGAGCCCAGCTACTTCCTCGCGCCGAAATATCTCCTCGCGGAACTCGCCGCCGCCATTGTCTGGTGGACCTTGTTTGTCTGGCTCGGCGGCACCACGCCGGGCAAATGGGCGCTGCATTTGCGCGTGGTCGCCTCCGCCTCGGACGAACGCGCCGGCTTCCTCGCGGCGTTCAAGCGCGCCCTCGCCGCGCTCATCCCCTTTGGTTTCATGTTCGCCTTCTTCAACCCGGAGAGGCGCACGCTGGGGGATTATCTCGCGGGCACCCGGGTCATTCGCTGGGTGATGGAAACCTGATCGCATGGCCACGCCCGCTCCAGTTCGTTCGCCGGCCCTGCGGAGGTTTGTCCTCCGGCAGTCGCGCCTGGGCCCCTTCACGCGCTGCCTGCTGCTGCTGGCCCTGCTCGCCGCCCTCGGCGCGTATTGCCTGGCCTGGTACCGCGAACGGTTCTTCAACCAGCTGCGCAACGCCGCCGACGCCACCGCCTTGATCCAGCCGACGCGCGTCTCCATCGAGGGCGACATCCGGCTCTTTCAAAAACGCTGGCGCGAATTCACCCTCGCCAAGCCGGGCGATGCCGCGGTATTCGATCTGACCGAGGACGACATTCGCACCCTGCTGCGCGCGCGCAGCGGGCTGGCGGATCGCTCCGAGGTCCGGCTGACGCACGATCAGGCGATGGTCACGGTCTCGTATCCGCTCGCCGAGATTCCCTATTTCGGGGAACGCTTCAACGATCGCTTCCTCAACGTCATTGCCACCATGACACCGACGTTGGTGGATGGCATTCCGCGGATCACGATCAGCAAGGCGACGATTGGCGGCAATCCCGTGACCGACGACCAGCGGAAATATCTCGAGTGGCTGGCCTCGGCCTGGCTCAGCAACGCCCTGCTCTCGCAGCGGGATGTCCTCGCGCGCGTGAAGCATCTGCGGATCGAGAACGGGGTCGTGTACCTGCAGCAGTAGGCGCGTGGCGCCGGGCCGGAATCAGCCATATGGTCACGGCCCTTGCGGTTGGTCGCCGCCTCATGCTTCGAAATCTCACCGCACGCTTGCAGACGGAACGCGCCGATCTCACCGGCGACGAGATCCGCGAGGTTGTGCCGTGGCTGCTCACGGCGGAAGGGGACAACGACGAGAAGGCGGCGTTCCTGCTCGCGCTGCGGCGCAAGGGCGAGTCAGCGTCCGAAATCTCCGCCTTCGTCGAGGCGTTGCTGGAGCGCGCCACGGATCCGGAAATTGATCCGGCGCGGCTGGACGGACCGCTGATTGATCCCTGCGGCACGGGCGGCGATTCGCTCGATCTGTTCAATGTCTCCACCGCGGCCATGTTCCTGCTCGCGGCGGGCGGCGCGTGCGTCATCAAGCACGGGAATCGCGCCATCACCTCGCGCAGCGGCGGAGCCGACGTGCTGGAGGAACTGGGCATTCCCATCCGCCTGTCGCCCGCGGGCCTGCGCGAAAGCCTGGCGCGGCACGGTTTCGCCTTTGCCTTCGCGCCCGACTACCATCCGGCCTTCCAGGCCATCGGCCCCGTGCGCCGGATGCTGGCCGAGCGCGGCGAGCGCAGTATCTTCAATCTGCTCGGCCCGCTGCTCAATCCCGCGCGGCCGCCCTATCAGCTTACCGGCGTCTTCGCGCCGGAATTCGTGCCCGTTTTCGCGGAGGTTTTCGTCACGCTGGGCCGCGCGCGCGCCTGGGCGGTGCACGGACGGGTCGACGCCGCGCGCGGCATGGACGAAATCTCACCGCTGGGCTCCACGGCGAGGAGTGAGTGCGCGCAGGGCATCGTGAAGCACGGTCAGATCGACCCCGCGGAATTCGGCTTGCCGGCGGTTGGATCGATAGAATCGCTGCGCGGCGGTGGTCCGGCGGAAAACGCGCGCGTCGTGGTGGGAATCCTGCGCGGCGACGTCACGGACCCGCGCCGCGACTTCGTGCTGATGAACGCCGCCGCCGGCTTTGTCGTTGCCGGCCTGGCGCCCTCGCTTGCCCACGGTGTCGAAATCGGCCTCGCGCAAATCAGCAGCGGCCGCGCCCTCGCCAAGCTCGAGGCCGCGCGGATGGCCTAATCCGTTGTTCCTTTCTCCTTCCTCCTTGTTCCTTTAGAATGCGCACCGGCATTGGTCTCGGCTCAAATCTCGGCGACCGTTTGGCGGCCCTCCGCGCGGCGCGCGACGCCATCGTGGCCTTGCCGGCGGTTGGATCACCGGTGCTTTCCGCGCCCGTCTTCGAAAGCGATCCGGTTGATTGTCCACCCGGCACGCCGGCGTTTCTGAACACCGTCATCGAGGTTGCGTACGACGGGCATGCCGTCACGCTGCTGGATGCGTTGCGCGCGATCGAGGTTGCCCTGGGCCGGCCATCGAAGCATCCGCGGAATATTTCGCGGCCGATCGATCTGGACATCCTTTACGTCGGGAATCTCTCGCTGCGCAACGAGGAGATTGTCATCCCGCATCCGCGCCTGGCACGGCGGCGCTTCGTCCTTGCGCCCCTCGCGGCGATTCGCCCCGATCTCATTTTGCCCGGGCAGATGAAATCAGTCGCCCAATCGCTGGCGGATTTGCCCGACGACGGCTCGACGCGTCTCTGGGCGGAAAGCTGGTAGGTGTTACGCGCTGGCGACCCCAACGGGATTCGAACCCGTGTTCACGGCTTGAAAGGCCGTTGTCCTAACCACTGGACGATGGGGTCACAATGCGGGGGCGAAATATGGACGGGCCGACGCCGTGGGCAAGCGGATTTTGGACAGCGGCGGGTTCGCCCGCGGCCGGCCTCCGCCACCGCGTCAGGCCGCGCGGGGCGTGCCGCACTTCCAGCAGGAATCGAAATTCCCCGGCACGGTTTCACCGCACTTGGCGCATTTCCAGTCGGCGGTCGACGGTTCCGGCGCCTGCATGAAGGCCCGCAGCAGCTCAATCGCGCGGTCGTAGTCCTCGTCGTTGGTCACCGCCAGGGCGGGCAGCGAGAGGTTGTCCGGCATGGCCGTCAATTGGTTCAGGCTGCCCTCGTTGCGGATGAAGCAAGGAATGCCCGCTTCGTCGAGGACGCCCTTGTAGTGGCCCACGAGGGTGAAATCGTGATGAGAAAATACGTCGCGCATGAATTTGTGTTATCGCGATCCGGCCTCCGCCGCGAGCAGCAATTCCGCATTTCGTTGCGCGGCGCCACCATGCCGGTTGAGCACCGCGCGACCCCGCGCGACGAGCTTGCGGCCGTCCTCCGGATGATCGAGGAGCCAGCCGATGCGGTCCTGCAGGCGCCCCGCATCCGGCACCTCGATGATGCCGTCGGCCGCGCGCAGGCAATTCATCAGGTCCGCGAAATTCTCCATGCGCGGCCCGCAGACGGCCGGCACGCCCGCGGCGATCGGTTCGGCCGGATTTTGTCCGCCGCTGGCGTCGTCGGACATGCTCTTGCCGACGAAAACGACATCGGCGAGCGGGTACCAGTCGCGCAGTTCGCCGGTCGAATCGAGCAAGAGCACGTCCGGCACCTCCAGCAGCGTGAAGTTCGGATCGAGCAGGGAGCGGCGCGCCACGCGCAGTCCGAGCGTGAGCAACTCGTCCGCAATCGCGTTGGTCCGCTCCACATGCCGCGGCGCGATCAGCAAGTGCAGCCCCGGAAAGCGCGGGCGCAGCGCCAGCAATGTCTTCGCAAGCAAAACCTCCTCGTTCGCATGCGTGCTGCCGGCCAAAATGAATTTTGGATTTTGGATTTTGGATTCTTGGATTGTCGGCGAGCGCCGGAAACGCGGTGACAAGCAGCGTGCGGAATTCGGCGGTGCGGGCTGATTCGGTCGGCGCGGTGTTGTCGTCGAACTTGATGCTGCCGAGGCAGTGGAGTTTTTCCGGCGGCAGGCCGATGGCGGCCCAGCGGGAGAGATCGGCTTCCTCGGGCACGCTGATCCAGGCGAGCTGCCGAAAGACCGGGACGACCAGCGCGCGGAAGCGGAGGAAGCGCGACTCCGATCGCGGGGAAAGCCGTGCATTCACCAAGTGCACGGGCACGTCATTCCGCGCCGCCGCCGCCATCCAGTTGGGCCAGACCTCGGCTTCCACCAGCGCGATTCTCGCCGGGCGAATCGCCGCGAACGCGCGCCGCACAAACGGCGGGAAATCCAGCGGCGCGTAGAGGACGATCACATCCTTTGGCAGGCGCTGTTCGGCCAGCGCGTGGCCGGTGGTGGTGGTCGTGGTCAGGATGATCGGCAGATCGGGACGCCGCGCGCGCAGCGCCGTGATCAATTTCTCCGCAAGCATGACCTCACCGACGCTGACCGCATGAATCCACGTGCGATCGGCCGCGGGCAGCGCGCCGAGGCGTTCCGTCGTCTCGCGGGCATAGCGGCCAAACCGTTCGCCGAATCCCCGCCGCCAATTTCCGCGGCGCAGCATGCGCGCGAGGTAGGCCGGCAGCGTCACGAGCAGCGCGACAGGGAAGATGACGTTGTAGAGGAAACGAAGCACCGGAAAAAGAGTCGAGGGTCGAGGGTCGAGAGTCGAGAGTTATGGGTTATGGGTTATGGGTTATGGGTTATGGATTGCGGTCGACGAAGGCTGGGCGATGGGATCGCCATAACCCATAACGCGTAACCCGTAACTCATCACCGGTTGTTCCCTTGAAAATTCTCTACCTCGGCTCCGGTGACATCGGTTTGCCCACGTTGCGCGCGCTGACGGCGCGCCATGAGGTCGCGGCCGTTGTGACGCAGCCGGACCAGCCGGCCGGGCGCGGTCTTGCGTTGCGCACCTCGCCGATCAAGGCGCTTGCCGCGGAGCTGGGCCTGGCGGTTCTGCAACCCGTCCGTCTGCGGCAGCCGGAGGCGGTGGCGGAGCTCGCCGCTTTCCAGGCCGAGGCGATCGTGGTGTTCGCCTACGGCCAGATTCTTCCGCAGGCCGTGCTTGACCTGCCGCGCCTGGCCAGCCTGAACATCCACGCCTCGCTGCTTCCGCGCTGGCGCGGCGCGGCGCCGATCCAGGCGGCGATTCTGGCGGGCGATCCCGTCAGCGGCCATACCATCATGTACATGGACGCCGGACTCGACACCGGCGACATCCTGCTTCAGCGCACGCTGCCCATTGCGGCGGACGAGACGGGCGGATCTTTGCACGACCGGCTCGCCGCGCTCGCGCCGGAGTGCATTTTGGAGGCGCTCGATTTGCTGGCGGCGGGACGCGCGCCGCGTGTGCCGCAGGACAACGCGCTGGCGACGCTCGCGCCGAAGCTGAACCGCGAGAGCGGCCGGCTCGACTGGGCGCAGCCGGCGCGGGAGCTGGAGCGAAGGATCCGCGCATTTCAGCCGTGGCCGGGGACCATGACGACGTTGCCGCCCCCGCGCAGCGACGAGCCGGCGCGGGTCCTGAAGATTTTCTCGGCGAGCGTGGCCGCGGGAGAGGGCCTGCCCGGGAGCGTTCTCCGGGCGGACGCGGACGGACTCCTCGTGGCCACCGGCGAGGGTGCCCTCCTTCTGCGCGAGCTGCAGCAGGAAGGACGGAAGCGCCTGGCCGCCGGGGAGTTTCTGCGCGGGCAGGCGATCGAGCCGGGCACGGTGTGGCCGGGAGCTTGATTCGCGCGGCGTTCCCGCCGATAACCTTCGGCGCATGTCCACCGACCCCCGCAAGCCGAAGTACCAGCGCATTGTTTTGAAGATCAGTGGCGAGGCGCTTCGCGAGGCCGGCAGCAAGGACAACATCAGCCCGCAAATCGTCCAGGGCATCGCCAAGCAGGTGCTCGCGGTCCAGGAACTCGGCGTGCAGACCGCCGTGGTCATCGGCGGCGGCAACATCTGGCGCGGCCAGGCCGCCGCCCATCGCGGCATGGATCGCACGACCGCCGATTACATGGGCATGCTCGCCACCGTGATCAACGGACTGGCGCTGCAGAGCACGCTCGAGCAGCTCGGGGTCGAGACGCGGGTGCAGACCGCCATCGAGATGAAGAACGTGGCCGAACCATTCATCCTGCGCCGGGCCACCTCGCACCTCGACCAGGGGCGCGTGGTGATCTTCGTCGCGGGCACGGGCAATCCCTATTTCTCCACCGACACGACGGCGGCTCTGCGCGCGAGCGAGATCGGCGCGCAGGTCATCCTCAAGGCGACCAAGGTCGATGGCATTTACGACTCCGATCCGGCGACCAATCCCAACGCCAAGCGGTACGAGCGGGTGTCGTATGTCGAATGCCTGACCAAGCGGCTGCAGGTGATGGACTCCACCGCCTTCAGCCTTTGCATGGACAACCGCGTGCCGATTGTGGTGTTCGACATGGGGCAGCCGGACAACATTCGCCGGGCGGTGCTCGGCGAGGCGGTCGGGACGATTGTGACCGGCGACTGAGCGGGTGCGACGCGGCGCGCTCGAAACTTCGGGAGAGTTGTGGTAAGCGTTTCCGGTGGAGCGGCCATTGCCGGCCGGTCCCGCCCCCCAACCTGAGACAATTTCAAACTATGGATGCCGACGACGCGTTGCTGGAAATGGAAGACGGCATGGAAAAGGCCGTGGCCTACATGATGCACGAGTTCTCGACCGTGCGGACCGGCAAGGCCTCCCCCGCGCTGGTGGAGAACATGGACGTGGAGGCCTACGGCTCGCAGATGAAGCTGAAGCAGCTCGCGCTCATCACGACGCCGGAGGCGCGTCTGCTGGTCATCCAGCCGTTCGATCAATCGACCGTGAAGGCGATCGAAAAGGCACTGAAGGAATCGCGCCTCGGCATCAATCCCTCGGTGGACGGGAAGATCATCCGCCTGCCGATGCCCGAACTTTCCGAGGAGCGCCGCAAGGATCTCGTCAAGGCGATCAAGGGCATGGCCGAGGAAACGCGCGTGCGCATCCGCGGGCATCGCCGCGACGGTCTCGACGCCGCCAAGAAGCTGAAGAAGGATGGAAAGCTGACGGAGGATCAGCTCGCCGACTTTGAGGCGGAGGCGCAGAAGTTGACCGACAAGTTCAGCAAGTCGATCGAGGATCACCTCGCGCACAAGGACGCGGAGATCATGAAGGTCTGATCGGGGATGAAATTTTACTGCGGCGCGAGCCGCCAAATTCTGTCATCCTGAGCGAGCCCGCGGGCGAGTCGAAGGACCTCTTCCTGCGGTTTTCGCGATCGCAGAGGGGCTCACTGCATAGTCAAACGAGCCAGGCCGCAGTTTGAGGTCCCTCGGCTACGCTCGGGATGACAAGAAGGGACTCGAAATGCCTGAGCTGTTTCGTTCGGGCTTCGGGTTTCGGGCTTCGTCATTCCGCGGCGGCAAACGCCGCCGCGGCTACATCCCCATTCCGCCGAGGCCAAGGCCCTGGGTGAGGCGGGCCATTTCCGTTTCTGCGGCTTTCTTGCCGGTGGCGATGGCCTGGTTCACGCCGCTCAGGATCAGGTCCTCGAGCATTTCGATGTCCTCGGGATCGACCACTTCGCGGGCGATCTTGATCGAGACCACCTCGCCGGCGCCGTTGGCCTCCACCGTGACCTTTCCGCCGCCCACCGACGCGCTGAAATTCTGTGCGGCCAGCTCAGCCTGGGCTTTCATCATGTCGGCCTGCGCCTTTTGCGCCTGCTGGAGCATCTTCTGCAATTGCTTTGGATTCATGGGTCGGGAGGGATGCTACTTGGCGGGGGCCGGTTGAAACGAAACGATCTCCGCCTCGAAAATATCCAGAGCCTGCCGGATGAGCGGATCGTTCCGGAAGCGCTCGAGCGGGTCTGTCGACTCGGCCGCGGCGGGCGCCTGTGACGACGGCGGGCGCGGGCGCCGGCGCGGCGGACTCCGGGACGTCCTCGCGGATTTCCATCTTCAGGCGAATCGGTCGTCCGGCGTTCCGGGCGAGCGATTCCTCGAGGAACTGACGATTGCTGCCGGTCGAGAGAGACTCGATGACGATGCGATGTTTCGGATGAAAGCCGACGACGAGCACGTTGCCCTCGAGCGAGACGGGCTGGCCGGATTCGAGCCATGAGCGGATGAGCGGCCGGCTGCTGCGGACGTCGCCGACGACCCGCTGCCACAATTCACCCGCGCTGCCGGCGGGCGGCCCTTGGGCGGGCGCGCTTTCGGTCGCTGCGACGACGGGTGCGGGGGCGCGATGCGACGGCGCGGGTGTCTCGGCCACGCGGCCCACGGCCTTGGCGATGGGCTTGGCAGGAGGCGTCGCAGCCGCGGCGCCCGGCGACTTGCCCCCGCGAATTTCCGTGAGCGTCTCGATGACCTCGTCGAGCGACGCCTGGCCGAGTGATTGCACCGCCTTGATCAGCGCGATTTCAAAATGAAGTTTCCGGTCCGGCGCGCTCTTGATGCGCACCTCGGCGGTGGCAAACAAATCGATCAGCTCGAGCAGCCGCCGGGCGTCGACGCGTCCCGCCTGTTCGGCAAACACCCGGCGTGCAGACTCGTCGTGCTCGGCTTCGAGCGAAGCGGGATCGACCAGAAAGACCAGCAGATTTCGAAAATGTGAAATGAGGTCGCCCAGCAGGCGCAGCACGTCGCGGCCGGCATCGACTTCCTCGTTGAGCTTCGCCAGCGTGGCCGGCGTGTCCTGGCGGAGAATCGCATCCGCCAGCGTCGCAACGGTCTCCGGCGCGGTGAAACCGAAAACTCCCCGCACGTCGGCGGCCGTGATCTTCTCGCCGCAGAACGAGACGAGCTGATCGAGCATCGACTCCGCATCGCGCAAGCCTCCCTGCGCGCCGCGCGCCACCGCGAACGCCGCGTCCTCGGGCAGGTCGAGCTTTTCCTTCTTCGCGATCAAGCGCAGGTGCTCCGCGATCAGTGGAGCCGGGATGCGCTTCAGGTCGAAGCGCTGGCAGCGGCTGAGAATCGTCGGCAGAACCTTCTCGGGCTCCGTTGTCGCGAAAAGGAACTTCACGTGCGGCGGCGGCTCCTCGAGCGTCTTGAGCAGGGCGTTGAAGGCCGCCTTCGAGAGCATGTGCACCTCGTCGATGAGATAGATTTTGAATTTCGACTTGGCCGGGATGTAGCGGGAGTTGTCGATCAACTCGCGCATCTGCTCGACGGAGTTGTTGCTGGCGCCGTCGATTTCGATGACGTCCAGGCTGCGATCCTCGGCGATTTCCTTGCAGGCGTCGCACACGCCGCACGGCGTCGGGGTGGGGCCTTTTTCGCAATTGAGCGCCTTGGCGACCAGTCGGGCGATCGTGGTTTTGCCGATGCCGCGGGAGCCGACGAAGAGATAGGCCTGGGCGAGGCGATTGTTCTTGATGGCGTTCTTCAGCGTGCGGATGACATGCTCCTGGCCCACCACCTCTTCGAAGGTCTTGGGCCGGTATTTTCGCGCGAAAATCTCGTAGGAACTGCTCACGCGATGAGCTTACGGAAAATGCCCGCGGGGGAAAGATGAAGTTGTGTTGAAACGCGCCCGGAGGTCGCGTTCCACCACAAAGCAAAACGCCCCGGCGTTGAGCCAGGGCGTTCGGAACTGAATTTGGAGCGATGGGCGCTGCCGGAATTACCGGTCGCGATACCCGCCGCCACCACGATCTCCGCGGTAGCCGCCTTCGCGGGATCCACCACCGCCGCGATCGCCGCGGAATCCACCGCCGCCGCCGCCGCCGTAGCCACCGCCGCCGCCAGTGCGGGGACGATCTTCTTTCGGACGGGCTTCGTTAACGGTGAGCGGACGACCATCGATGGTCTTGCCATGGAACTTGTTCACGGCCTCGGCTGCTTCGGCGTCCGACCCCATGGTCACGAACGCGAAACCGCGCGACTTACCGGTGAAACGATCCTGCATGATCATGGCTTCCGAAACCGTGCCGGCCTGTGCGAACAGGTCCATCAAGTCGGTCTCGGTCGTGTTAAAGGAGAGGTTCCCCACGTAGAGTTTGTTACCCATATGCGATTGTGCTGTCTTTCTAACTAGCTGATTGTCTTTCTTACTTGGTTGGGGTTCACCGTCGTGTGAAGGGTGATCTTGTCCGACTTCAAATTGCTGCTGTGGCTTGGCCCCAACCGACAATCTACCAATCGCAAGGTCTGCTTAACTCGATCGCTGAACTGAGAACTTGACTTATCGCAGAGGCCGACCTGAACGCAAGCGGGATTTCCGGACGCACTGAGACGTTGCATCGGCGACCTCCGTCGCTACCGTCCCGCATGATTCGATTTCAGCGTTTTCTCAGTGTCGCCGCCACCTTGCTCGCGGTCTCCGCGCCTCACTTGGCCCAGGCGGCTGAACCGCAGCGAACGGTCGACCAGGCCAACGTCGTGCTCGAGCGCTTCCGGCGCCTGCGGGGCAACAACGCCGAGCGCAGCATTCCAGACCGAATAATGAAGGACGCCCAGGGCCTCGCCATTATCACGGTGATCAAGGGAGGCTTCATCTTCAGCGGTCGCGGGGGCGAAGGCATCGTGGTGGCACGCCTGCCCAATGGCAAGTGGTCGGGCCCGTCGTTCGTTGGCTTCGGCGGAGTCGGCTTCGGCCTGCAAATTGGCGCGCAGGTCACCAATTTCATCATCGTACTGAACACTCCCGATGCGGTGGCGGCCTTTGCCAAGGGTGGCAACGTGGCGCTCGGCACCGACCTGAGCGCGGCGGCCGGACCGCTGGGTCGCAACCTCAGCGCGGACATCATGCCCACCGCGGCCACCTATTCGTACAGCATGAGTCAGGGGCTGTTCGCGGGCATGTCGCTGGAGGGCACCGTCATCGGCGCGCAGGACAAGAAGAACTTCAGTTACTATCGGCACAACTACTCGCCCGGTGCGATCCTCGACGGTCGGGCGAAGCCGCCGCCGGGGGCGGCGCGTCTGCTGCGCACGCTCGAAACGATGTAATTCGGCGCGGCTACGGCAGCGATTCCGGAGGCTTCCCGCCGTCCTTCGGCAGGTGCGGCGGAAGCGGCGGCGTGTGCGTGAACAGCCCCCAGAGCGCGTGCGTCGCGAAATAGGTGACGGTCGCGCCGGCGATGGCGACGAGCGTGCCGCCGGCCATCAGCGGCATGACCTCGCGCATGGCGCGCTTGAAGCCGTGGGCCGCGGCCGCCGAACGTCGCCAGCGCCTCCGCCGGCACGGCGGGCGGCGGTCCGTGACCGAAGATCAGCTGGCCGAGTTTCCACTCGTAAAACATGAAGGCGACGAGGGCGAACGGGTTGCCCACCGTGAAGCAGACGAGCACGGCGCAGGGAATGTTGCCGCGAAAGACGAACGCCCCGACCACCGCCAGGAAAACGTGCAGCCCGAAAATCGGGATGAGCGTCGCAAACATGCCCGCGGCCAGGCCGATGGCGACGCCGTTGCGCGTGAAGTGCCAAAGATCGGAATGAAAAATTCGATCGCCGAAGACACGATGGACAAACGTGCCGCGCAGTTTTCCCTCGGTCGGCAGCTTCGCGTGCAGCCATTCCCGCCACGACTGCCGCGGGGGTTTCACTTTTTCGCTGGTGGGCGGTTCGGGATTGGATGTCACGCCGGCGGGGGAAGGCTGGGACGCGCGTCGGCGTCGATCCGCAACGCAACCGCCTGATCCCGCGACGGTCAAGGCCGCGTCCCGTCATCGCGGGTTAAACTTTCCGCGCGAGCTCCGACGGTCGCACGCTCACGAACGGGCTTTCGCGGGCCAGAAATCGCCACGGAAAATCCGCGGACCGCGAGATGCCGATGCGTAGATCGGCGACGACGTCGCGCGACGCGGAAGCCTCCATCGCGAGGCCTTGTGCCGGCGAGTCGCAGAGATTTCGTCCATGCACGCGGCCATCGATGCCGAACGCGCGCGTGAGCTTGCCGGGGCCGGAGCAGAGCTTTTGCGCGGCGGTGACTCCGCGTCGCCGGCGCATCTGCGCGAGCCCGTCGATCGGCTCGAGCGCGCGAATCAGCACGAATCCGTCGTCGGCCCCGCCGCCGCCCTTGACCAGCACATTGAAGAGCCAGTGGACGCCGTAGTTGAGGTAGACATAGGCGGTGCCTGGCGGATGGCGCTGCAGGAATTCGCGCGCCCCACGGCGGGTGAAGGTGTGGGCGGCCTCGTCGCCGATCGCCGCGTAGGCCTCGGTCTCGACAATGCGTCCGCGGCAGCGTCCCCAGATCAGCTCGGCGCCGATCAGCTCACGGGCGCAAACCAAAGGCGCGCGGGCGAAGAAGTCAGTGCGAAGCATGCGGAAGGAACCACGAATTGGACACGAATTTACTCGAATGAGATTGGCGTTTGCGACGTACTTCAACCGACGGGCGTGTTCCCGGGGAAACAATTCGTGTTCATTCGTGTAAAATTCGTGGTTTCCTCCTGATTTCTATGAGTGTGTACGACGTCATTGTCATCGGGGCGGGGCACAACGGACTGATTTGCGCCTGCTACCTGGCCAAGGCCGGCCGCAAGGTGCTCGTGCTCGAGCGGCGCGAAATCGTGGGCGGAGCCGTCTGCACGCAGGAGGTCGTGCCGGGCTTCAAGTTCGACATCGGCTCGTCCGCCCACATCATGTTTCCCGGCACGCCGATCATGGCGGAGCTCGGGCTGGCCGCTCACGGACTCGAATACCTCGAGATGGATCCGTGGGCTTATTTTCCCGTGCCGGGGGCCGCGCTCGGGATCAGCTTCCATCGCTCGGTCGAGAAAACCTGCGAATCGATCGCCAGGATTTCCGCGGCCGACGCCGATGCGTACCGCCAATTCATCGCGCACTGGGGGGAGTTGAACGAGGGCATCTTCGAAATCTTCATGAACCCGCCCTCGCCCGGGCGCGTTTTCTCCACCCTGCTCAAGCGCAACTTCAAGAGCCGCGCCTCGCGCCAGAAATGGAGTTCGCTCGATTCGTCGCGCCAGCTCATGTCGAGCTACGGCCGCGTGATCGAGGAGACCTTTGAGAACAATCACGTGCGGACCGCGCTCGCCTGGCTGGCCGCGCAATCGGGTCCGGGACCCGATGAAATGGGCACGGGCGACCTCGTCGGCTGGCACGCCATGATTCACAAGACGGGCGCGTGGCGCGCGAAAGGCGGCTCCGGTTCACTGACGCAGGCGCTGGCGCGGTGCCTCGAGAGCCTGGGCGGCCAGATCGCCGTCAACGCGCAGGTGACCGCCATCAACGCCGGCCCGAAATCGGGCGCGCGCTTCGAGGTGGTGAGCGAGGCCGGGAAATTCGCGGGCCGATCGGTGGTCGCCGCCTGTCATGTGCAGACCACCTTCCTTGACCTGCTCGCGCGCGAGTTGTGTCCGCCCGAGCTGCGCAAGCGCGTCAGCCAGATCCGCGTCGGCAACGGTTTCGGCATGGTCGTGCGCCACGCCGTGACCGAGCTGCCGCAATACCTGGGCATCCAGTCCGACGCGAACGGCATCGCGCCGTGCCACAGCTCGCTGCAGTTGCTCTGCCCCTCGATCGAGTATCTCCGCCGCGCGCACGTGGAATTCCTGGCGGGATTTCCGCCGACGGAACCGGCGGTGCTGGCGATGACTTTTTCCGCGATGGATCCGACGCTGGCGCCGCCCGGCCAGCACACGCTCTTTGGCTGGGCGCAGTATCATCCGTACCAGATGGTGAACGGCGAGAACTGGGACGACATCGCCGAGCGCGAGGCGGACAAGATCTGGGAGGTCATCTGCCACTACGCCCCGAACATGCGCGGCAAGATGATCGATCGCTACATCCAGACGCCGGTGGAAATCGAGCGCGTGCTCGCGCTGCCGCGCGCGAACGTGATGCATGTCGAGATGAGCCTCGACCAGATGTTTTTCTATCGGCCGCTGCCGGAGCTGTCGTCTTACTCGACGCCGGTGAAGGGACTCTTTCTCACGGGGGCCAGCACCCATCCCGGCGGCGGCGTCTTTGGCGCGAGCGGCCGCAGCGCGGCCAGGGTCGTGTTGAAATCGACCAAACGGGGAAAAGGATGAGCGCCGCGGCCCGCGAGGTTGTCGGATGGCGGAGGCGTCGCACTGGCGTCGCGCACCTGTCGCCGTGAAACGACTTCTCATTCTGCTGGCCTTCGCCGTGGTTGCGTCGGTGATTTGGGTCCGCTATTTCCCCCGCATCGTTTCGCCCCGTCCGCCCATGCGCCAGCCCTACGTCCGATCCACCCCGACGCCGAGTCCGGCGGCGGCGCCGGCTGGAATCGCCGCCTCCGCAGGTGGTTGGGCCGGATTCGATGCCGGTGCCGCAGCCCACGCCCCAAGCGACGCCGCTTCCGCCCGACACCGTGGCCGATCGCATTCGGATCCGGAAGGCGGCGCGCGAATTGACGCTTTATGCGGGCGGCAACCTGTTGCGCACCTACGCCGTCGCGCTCGGCAACACGCCGGACGGTCCGAAGTTGATCGAGGGCGATGGCCGCACGCCGGAGGGCCGCTATTTCATCTCGGGTCGCAATCCGCAAAGCAAGTATCACCTCGCCCTGAAAGTCTCGTACCCGAGCGCCGCCGACCGCGCGCGCGCGGCGAAGCTGGGCAAGTCGCCCGGCGGCGACATCATGATCCACGGCCTGCCGAACGGCTATGGCTTCATTGGCGCGGCGCACCGGCTGCGCGACTGGACCATTGGCTGCGTAGCGGTGACCGACGAGGAAATCGAGGAAATATGGCGCGTCGTGCCCGATGGTTGCGTGGTGGACATCGAGCCGTGACGCATGCAACTCCTCGCGATTGAAACATCCTGCGATGAAACCGCCTGCGCGATCCTGCGCGCAGAGCCGGACGGATCCGCGCGCCTGCTTGCAGGCGAAGTCGCCTCGCAGGCCGAGCTGCATCGTGCGACCGGCGGCGTCGTGCCGGAGGTGGCGTCGCGCCAGCATTTGCGCGATCTGTCACCGCTGCTCGAACTCACCCTGCGCCGGGCCGATCAATCGCTGGCGCAGATGGATGGATTTGCCGCGACCGCCGGCCCTGGCCTCGCCGGCGCGTTGATGATCGGCGCGGCGGCCGCCAAGGGCCTCGCCATCGGCTTCCGCAAGCCCTACCTCGGGATCAATCATCTCGAGGGCCATCTGCTCTCGCCGTTCTTCGACGATCCGCGCGGCCTTCGGCCCGCCCTCGGGCTGGTGGTCAGCGGCGGGCACACCCTGCTCGTCGAGGTGGCGGGCTTTCGGGAATATCGCCGGCTCGGCGGCACGCTCGATGACGCGGCGGGCGAGGCTTTCGACAAGGTGGCCAAGCTGCTGGGACTGCCCTATCCCGGCGGACCGGTGGTGGATCGCCTGGCGGCGGGCGGGAATCCGGAAGCCTTTGATTTTCCGCGCAGCCTGCTGCAGCAAGACAATCTTGATTTCAGTTTCAGCGGATTGAAGACCGCCGTGCGCTACTTGCTGCCCAAGGTCGACCTGACGAACGAGCGGACGATCGCGGATCTCTGCGCATCATTTCAACGCGCCGTGGTGGACGTGCTCGTCGGCAAGACGCTGGCCGCGGCCGAAGCCAGCGGGCGGGAGTGCGTTGCGGTGTCGGGCGGCGTCAGCCTTAATTCGGAATTGCGCGCGACCTTCCAGCGCGAATGTGGCCGGCGCGGGCTCGAGCTGAAACTCGCCTCGCCGGCGCTTTGCACCGACAACGCGGCGATGATCGGGTTTGTCGCGCTGCACGCACTGCGCGCCGGCCTGGAAACGCCGCTGGCCGAGGACATCAATCCGAATTTGCGCCTGGCCTGTTAGATTTTTTCTGAGGCGGCATAAGCGGCAATGGGAAAGATACTTCGCCATTATCGGAAGTGGGCGCGGAACTGCGATTGATGTCAGGGGTTCGATGCCTTGCGACATCGGTCGGCGCCGCGCCTTTGCAATTCCCGTCAACGCCGCTGGACTCGCATAATAACTGCTTCATTTTGCTGCCGATGATTCATCTCCGCGCCGCGCGTGCCGCCGTATCGCTCGCCTCACTGTTTACGGCCACCGCGCTGGTGGCCATGACCGTGATGCTGGCCGACTTCGACCTGCTGCTCGGCCAGGCTGAACAGATTTACAAGGCCCGGGTGATTTCGGTGACGACGAATTGGTCGGGCGAAGGCGCAAACCGGCATCCGGCGACCTTTGTGCGTCTGCGCGTGCTGGAGTCGTACCGCGGTGGCGCCGAGGGCGAGCAGATCCTCGAATTTTCCGGCGGCACGGTCGGCTCGCGCACGTTGCGCATTCCGGGCATGCCGGAATTTCGCGCGGGCGAAGTCGAGATCCTGTTCGTCCGCGGCAACCACACCGCCTTTTGTCCGCTGGTGGGAATTTTTCACGGCCGACTGCGCGTGGTGCAAAGCGCCGCGAACGGCGCGGAGGAGATCTTGTTGCATGACGGCACTCCGCTCTTCGACACGAGCCAAATCGGAAAATCATCCGAGGGCCTGAAGCCGGACCTGGCCGCCGCCGCCCGACTGTCGGCGGCGAAGGGTCCGAACGCGCGCGCGTTGACGTCCGCCGAGTTGGGCGCGGCGATTCGGGTCGGACTGATGCGCAAGGGAATCACGCCTGATCAGCCATGAACGAGCAGGATTCCTCCCATCCGAAAGCAGCGGCCGCTCGGCCATCGCCGTTGCAGCGCCTGGCCCGCTACGGCGCTCCGCTGGTCCTCGCGGCGCTGGTCGGCGCGCTCGTGCTTGGCAATCGCCGGGATGCCGCCGGTTACGTCCTGGAAGGAGCCGGCTACAGCTGGAATGCGAACACCGCCATCGTGCTTTCGCTGCAACTCGGCAACAACGGCCAGGGCGTCTTGCAGGACGGCAGCGCGGATTACGACGTCGTGGCGGCGAACGCGACGAGCCTTTGGAATGGCTACCTCGGCAGCAATATTCGCTTTGTCACTTTGAAGAGCTTCAGCGGAGCGAGCGGCCGAACGGACAACATGAACAGCGTGTTTTTCAGCGACACTTTCTTCGGCCAGGCCTTTGGCAACGCCATTGCCATTACCAGCCTCAGCTCGAGCGCCGGCGCCATGGACGAAGTGGACACGGTGGTCAACACCGGGCTGAGTTACAATTCCTACCGCGGACCGTTTCAAGGAACGTACGACCTGCGTCGCGTGTTGATTCACGAATTCGGCCACATGCTCGGGCTGGATCATTCGCTGCAAACCACGCAGCCGTTTCCGATCATGCATGCAAGCATCTCGAACACAGACGTGATGCAGACCGATGACATCAACGGCATTCGCGCGCTCTACAGCGGTCCGGCTGTCTCACCCACGCCGACCCCCACGCCGACCCCGGTGCCCGTCTTACCCGGCCAGAACCTGGTGACGGCGTTCGGCCACGTCTACAGCAGTCCGGGCGATCCCGTGGGCGGCGGCGTCGAAGCGAACATGCAACTATCAACCACCTACCCCGGTGCCACCTATCGGATCGAAACCGAAAGTGGCACGGGACGACAATTGCATCGGTTCATCTTCGCCTTCGGAGGGGCGGCGGGCCCGGGCGAGTGGGTCTTCACCGTCGCCACTCCGGTTGGGCAGAGTGTGCTGACGGCGGGAACATTCAATGCCATCACGGCGGCGAATCACGGGGCGGCCGGCAATTATGACGTGAGCATAAGTCACTCGGGCGTCGTCTCGACGTTGAGTTCCGCGCAGTTGGTGGTTTATCCGGACGTTTCCTACACGGGCACGACGCTCAATCGGCTCGCCTTGGATATTCGAATCACGCAGTCGGCCACGAGCGGCACGCCGTTTTTCCTCGCGGGACAACTCCGTTTCAATTCCGCGCAGCCGTTCCCCGCCGCGCGCATCGTCAATCTGTCCACGCGCGTGCAGGTCAGCACGGGCGCCGCGCAGGCCATCGCCGGATTCGTGGTCAGCGACACCGGCAGCGCGGGAAAGCAGGCGCTCGTCCGGCTGCTGGGTCCCTCCCTGGCGCCGTTCGGACTGACCGGCTTGCTGAGCGATCCGCTCGTCAATGTTTACGACGCGCACAATCTCATCGGGACGGACGATGACTGGGCGAATCCCGGTTATTATCCCTTCGCCGCAGGCGCCCGTCATTCAGCTCGGCCTGGAGCCGAAGGGCCGGACCGAGAGCATTTTCCTCAACCGTTTTGCGGCGGGCGGCTACACCGCCGTCTGCACGGGCTTCGACGGCGGAAACGGACCCGACACCGGTTTGGGACTGGTCGAGATTTACGATGTGGAAATCGGCGGCGACGCGAATCTGACCAACGTGTCGACGCGCGGCATGGTGGGCACGGGCGCGAATGTCATGATTGGCGGATTCATCATCCAGGGCCAGACCTCCACGACGAAGAAGGTCATCATCCGCGCGATCGGACCAACGTTGGGCGCCCCGCCGATCAATGTTCCGGGGGCGCTGGCGAATCCCACGCTCACCGTTTACAACTCGTCCGGCCAGGTCATCGCAACGAACGACGATTGGCAGAACGATCCCAACGCGTCGATCATCATCGCGAAGGGTCTCGCGCCGTCCAATTCGAAGGAATCCGCCACGTACCTCGTGCTGAATGCCGGTGCCTACACCGCCGTCGTCAGCGGGGTGGGCGGGACCACCGGGCATCGGGCTGGTGGAGATTTACGACGCCGACTAGCCGAAAGCATGTACGCCGGTTCAGGTTCTCAGGGCTGAGGGCGATCGCAATTTCGAGAGCTCCGCGTGCGGTTGCAAACGGCTGCGGCGTGCGCCAAAATGCCCCCTTGTCAGAGAGAAGCAGGGGCGAGTCCACGGTAGCGCGTGAATTCTCGCCGGCTTGGATCGCATCCGTCTTGGGTTGGGAACGCGGATTGCATTACGATGAGTGGTTTAGCTGCTTACGTCGCCATGCGTCCCAATTGCCAAATTCGAATTGCGCTGTCGATGGGACTGGCGGGCGCCTGGCTTTCGCTGGGAAGTCTCTCCGCGACGCCGACGGTCCAATACAACTGCGGCGACCCGACCGGTGACGAGCAGTACATGCTCGAATTGATCAATCGCGCCCGGATGGGTCCGTGGCAGGAAGGGACTTTTCTGACCGACACAGACGGAGTCCGACATCGTCAGCGCCTATTCGTTTTTCAACGTCAGCAAACCGCATGATCGTGTCGACGTTCTCGGTGATTCCCCAGGCGCAACCGCTGGCGATGAATCCGATCCTGCTCAGCACGGCGCGGGCGCAATCGCTCGATATGAAGACCTTTCATTATCAGGGTCACACCAGTCATGACGGCCGCGCATTCAACCAGCGCATCAATCAGGCGGGATACATCAACGCCGCCCTGGCCGAGAATGTCTACGCGCCGATCGGCAGCCCCGATTTCGACGCTTCTCTACGGGCACGTCGGCTTGAACATCGATTGGGGAGTTCCCGATCTTGGTCACCGCAAGGCGATCATGGGCATGAACGATCTGCCGAGTTTCGATTACGGCACGCTGCGCGAAATCGGAGTCGGGCTGGCGCGAAATCCCAACAGCGGGGGACAGCCGCTGAGCTGGTACATCACCCAGGATTTCGGCGTCGTGTACGACATGTCCAGCGGGTCGTTCGCCCCCACCATCATTCCCTTTCTGGTCGGCGTGGTTTACACCGATTTGGATTCGGATGGATTCTACACCCCGGGCGAAGGCGCCGGCGGCATCACGGTGATGCCCGACGTGGGCGACGACTTTGCGGTCACTTCCACGTCGGGCGGCTATGCGTTTCCGCTGAAGAATCTTCCGCCCGGCACCACTTCGATCACTTTGACCTTCTCGGGCGGCCCGCTCGGCTCGCGGCAAATCGTGCGCACGGTGGCGCTCAACGGAACACAGGAACATCAAGGCGGACGTCGTCCTCGTGGCCGATTCCGCGACACGCCTGACCAACATTTCCACGCGCGTGCGCTTCGAGACCGGCGCCAACGTGGGCATCGTCGGATTCATCGTCTCCGGCACCACGCCGAAGCAGGTTCTGCTGCGCGCGGTCGGGCCTTCGCTCGCGCAGTTCGGGGTGACCGGCACGATGTCGAATCCGACGCTGCAAGTTTTCGATTCCAGCGGCAGCCCGAATCGATTGCCGCGAATGATGACTGGCAAACTCAGCCGGACGGCGGCGCCGCGGTGTTGGCGACGGGCCAACAGCCCTGCGATTCGCGCGAATCGGCGGTGGTCCTGACGCTGGCGCCCGGCTCGTACACCGCCATCGTGAGCGGCGTGGGCGGCGAAATGGGCGTGGGCCGGGTGGACGCGATTGATCTGGATCCGGCTTCGTCGGCCTCGAGCGTGATCAATCTCTCGACGCGCGGCCACGTGCTGACCGATCCGGCGGACATGATTGGCGGCTTCGTGATCAGTGGAACCCACCAGCGGCGTGTGATCATCCGGGCGATTGGGCCGTCACTTGCCGCGTTCGGAGTGCCGGGCACGCTTCGCAATCACCACCTTCCAGGTCTTCAATTCGGGCGGCAACATGATCGCCACGAACACCGGCTGGCAGACCGGCCCGTCGATGGCGGAATTGCAGACGCACAGCCGCGCGCCCGGGCAGCCCGAATGAATCCGCCCTCGTCATGACGCTCAGTCCCGGCGCCTACACCGTGGTCGTGCGCGGCGTGAACAGCACGACGGGCGTGGGCCTGGTCGAGGTCTTCGACGCCGAGGAGTAGGCGCGGTCCGCCTACGACCCAAGCACGGCGGAGAGCTTGTCGATCGTGCGCAGATACGTCTTGCGCTGGCCGCCGCGGGAAAGTTCCTCCGAGACCAGCGAGGCCACGGCCTCCGGATCCGCCGGGAGCGATTGCTCGACGGAATCACTGCCCGTGACGAAGGACTGCGTCGTGTAGAGATCGGAATCGGCAGCGCGGGTCACGGTGAAAACGGAACCGCCGCCGCTGCGCAGCGTCACGCGGCTGAGCGTCGCGCCGTTCTTCCGCGCGAAGACCACGCGAATCGGCGTGCCGCCGTCGCGGGCGCAGGTGAATTCCGCGCCGCTCTTTTGCGGTGCCTGCCAGCCGAGCGTGTCGGCGAGCCAGCCCATGCACCAGCAGCCCGGTGGTGTGGCCGTTCGCGGAATGCTCGATGTCGAGCCGATCGACCTTGCCCAACTCCGCGCGCGCCGCCGGGGCGTCGAAGAACTGCGCGATGGCCAGGCGCAGCTCGGTGGTGCGCGCCCAATTCAAGTCGCCGGGCGTGGCGTGGCAGCCGGGATTGCCCGTGAAATCGCGCACCAGCTTGAACTGCGGGCCCGGATTCGCCCAGGCGCCGCTGTCGAAAATCAGGCGGTCGGTCGCGCAGAGCAGCCGGCTGTCGAATTCCGAGGCGAGCTCGCCCTGCCACCAGAGGTAGAGCGGCAGATCGGATTCCAGGTGCGAGAAGACGAGGCTGGAGACGAGCGACGGGAGCCGCGCTGGTGCCCTCCAGGAGAAACGCGATTTGCTCGGAGCAGGTCTGCTTCGCGCCGGTCTTGGTGAGATGGCAATGGGCGTTGACCCAGGCACGGACGCCGTTCTTCGCGGACTTGGCGCGCGCGGCGATCAGGATGGCGCGGCCGGCGTGGTCCTTCGTGATCTCGCGGACGATCGCCGTGTTCGCGCGCAGCGAGGAGTCCGCGGCCGAGTAGACGACAAGGTTCAGCCGCGAGGCGCGCGTCGCCGTGCTCTGCTGTTCCTGCCAGAGCTTCTTCAGCTCCTTTTCGATCTTGCCGATCTCGGCCGGGATGCCGTCGCCAAAAAAGGCGGGCGCGGCCGGGGGAGTTGCTGCGTCGGGAGTCATGGGGAGAAAAGGCGGGACCAGATTCGGAATTTCTCTGACTCAAATTCTCCGCCAGGCGCGACCGTCGCGCGCGAGCAGTTCATCGGCTTCCACCGGTCCGGGCGATCCCGCCGGGTAGAACGTGAGCGGCGGCTGATCCTTGGCCGGCTTCTCCCACGCGTTGAGGATGGGATCGACGAATTTCCAGGCCTCCTCCACCTCGTCGTTGCGCGCGAAGAGCGTGGCATCGCCCTGCATGGCGTCGAGGATGAGCCGCTCGTAGGCCTCCGGGCTCGGCCGGCCGAAGCTCGCGCCGTACTGGAAATCCATCTTGACCGGCTCGATGCGCAGCGCGCCGCCCGGCAGCTTCGCCTGCATGCGCAGCGAGATGCCCTCGTCGGGCTGGATGCGGATGAGCAGCACGTTGCCGGAGTCGCCGGACTGATTGAAAAGCACGCCCGGCGCCTGCTTGAAGTGGATGGCGATTTCGGCGCCCGACTTCGGCAGCCGCTTGCCGGAGCGCACGTAGAACGGCACGCCCGCCCAGCGCCAGTTGTCGACGAAGATCCGCATGGCCACGTAGGTCGCGGTCTCGGATTTCGGATTCACGTTCGGCTCCTTGCGATAGGCGGGCACGGCCTTGCCGAGGATGGCGCCCTCGCTGTACTGGCCGCGCACCACGTTGTCGGCGACCTCCTTGTTGCTGTTCATGTGGCGCAGCGAGCGCAGCACCTTCACCTTTTCGTCGCGCACCGCGTCGGCCGCCAGGCTGGTCGGCGGCTCCATCGCCGTCAGCGTCATGAGCTGAATCAAATGATTCTGGATCATGTCGCGCAGCGCGCCGGAGGTCTCGTAGTAGCCCGCGCGATTTTCCACGCCGAGGGTTTCACCCGCGAGGAGCTGGACGTGATCGATGTAACGGCTGTTCCAGATCGGCTCGAAGATCGCGTTGGCGAAGCGCAGGACCATGATGTTCTGCGCCGTCTCCTTGCCGAGGAAGTGGTCGATGCGGTAGATGGTCGACTCCTCGAAGGCGTGCGCCACCACCGAGTTCAGCTTGAGCGCGGTCTCGAGGTTGGTGCCGAAGGGCTTCTCGACGATGACGCGCGCCCAGCCGCCGTCCTTGCCCTTGTCGAGGCCGAACTTTTTCAGGCGCTCGATGATCAGGCCGAATTGATCCGGCGCGACCGAGAGATAATACAGCCGCCGTCCGCCCGTGCCGCGCTCGGCGTCGATCTGGTCGAGCCGCTCGGCGAGCTTCTTGTAGCCCGCGTCGTCGTGGAACTCGCTCTGGTTGTAAAAAATCGCGTTGCCGAACGTGTTCCACAATTCGTCCCGCACGGTCTGGCGGGAGAATTTGCGCACGGCGGTTTCCATCTCGGCGCGAAAGGCCTCGTCGGTCTTTTCCCGCCGGGCGAAGCCGACGATCGCGGTGCTGCGGCGGCAGATCGCCGTCCGCCGCGAGATTGTAGAGCGCGGGCAGCAGCTTGCGCATCGTCAGGTCGCCGGTGGCGCCGAAGATGACGACGGTGCAGGGCTTGGGTTGCGGGCGCGCGGTGAGGCCCTCGCGAAGAGGGTTGTCGACAGGGCTGGAAGGAGCGGAGGGCATGGCGGCAGAGAAGGTGTCGGAGCCGGGAAGCCGATGCCGGCACCCGGGGCGATACGTTATGAGGGAACGCCGCGCGTGAGGCGAGATGAAAATTCAGCCTTTGCCGGGTCCGGGGAACGACCCCGCAGCGGTCGTTCCGGATTCGCCTTTATTTCGGCAATTCGATGCGAATGGCCGCTCCGTAATCGTAGTAATCCAGCCGGGAAGTGGCGTTCTGGCCCATCACCTCGGCCTCTGTTTCCATGCGCTGAATCAGGCTGCTTCCCGGGAGAAGGTAGATCTTCGATTTGGACAAGCCCTCCTTGGTCCGGGCGTTGAGCTGGTAGGCGTCCACCGCAATCCCGTCGATCTTGGTGGGTCCGAGGCTCTTGGCCAGGACGACGCCCGCGAGCATTTCCTCGACTTTCTTCTCGTCGCCGAAACTCGAGCCGGCGCCCTTCATCGCCGCCGGCGCAGGCAGCCATCCTTCCCCCATTTTCATCATCGTCTTGTCGCCGACGCTGACGACCTCCACCTCGGCCATTTTCATTCTCATGCGATTGGGAAAGACGAATTCCATCTCGACGACCGGGATGGCGGCGCCGCCAAGTCCGGTCGATTCCATGCGCGTGCGGAACGATCCCTTGGCGCGCTGGGCCGCGAAGGCCTTGCGGACGGCATCGACCGCCGCGGGATCGACGTCCGCCTTTGTCTCGGCGGCGGGTTTGCCTTCCACGGCTGCCGCGGGCGGTGGCGTGGCGGCGGCGGGCGGCGGCGCGGCCGGGGCTTGGGCGAGAAGCGGGAGCGGCGCAGCCAGGCACGCAGCGAACAGCAGTCGGAGTCGGGGTTTCATGTGAAATCAGGGAAGGGGGAATTGCCGGGTGAGTGCGATCACGTTTTCCTTCAACTTCGCGAGCTTGCTCTCGTCGCCTCCGCTGCCCAGCGCCGTGTGAATCAGGTCGGCAATCTCCATCATTTCCTCTTCCTTCATGCCGCGCGTGGTCACTGCCGGGGTGCCGACGCGAATGCCGCCGCCCTTCATGATGCTGACCGTGTCGAACGGAATCGAATTCTTGTTCACGGTGATGCCGGCGTGGTCGAGCCACTCCTGGGCCGTGCGGCCGTCGATGTTCTGCGGGCGCAGGTCGACCAGCATGAGGTGGTTGTCGGTGCCGCCGGAGACGATGCGGTAGCCGTTCTTGGCGAGGCGCGCCGCCATGGCCTTGGCGTTGCGGACGATCTGGGCCTGGTATTCGCGAAACGCGGGCTGCAGGGCCTCGTGAAAGCAGACCGCCTTCGCCGCGATCACGTGCATGAGCGGACCGCCCTGGATGCCGGGGAAGACCTGCGCGTCGATCGCCTTGGCGTGCGCGGCCTTGCAGATGACGATGCCGCCGCGCGGACCGCGCAGGCTCTTGTGCGTCGTGGTGGTGGTGAAGTCGGCGTGCGGCACCGGGCTGGGATGCAGCCCGCCCGCCACCAGGCCGGAGATGTGCGCCATGTCGGCGAAGAGCAGCGCGCCGCACGAATCGGCGATGGCGCGCATGCGCGCGAAGTCGATGATGCGCGGGTACGCCGAGGCGCCCACCGTGATCATCTTCGGCTTCACCTCCAGCGCCTGCTTCGCCAGCGCGTCGTAATCGATCAGCTCGTCCGACTGGCGCACGCCGTAGTGCGTGACCTCGTAAAACCGGCCGGAGAAATTCGCCTTGTGCCCGTGGGTCAGATGGCCGCCGTGCGAGAGATCCATCGTCAGGATCCGATCGCCGGGCTGCAGCACGGAAAAGTAGACCGCCATGTTCGCCTGCGCGCCGCTGTGCGGCTGGACGTTGATATGCTCGCCGCCGAAAATCTGCTTCGCGCGATCGATGGCGAGTTGCTCGACCGTGTCGACATTCTCGCAGCCGCCGTACCAGCGGCGGCCCGGATAGCCCTCGGCGTATTTGTTGGTCAGCACCGATCCCTGCGCCTCGCGCACGGCGGCGCTGGTGAAATTTTCGGAGGCGATCAGCTCGATGTTTTCATCCTGGCGCTGGATTTCCGCGTCGATCGCGCGCGCGATCTCGGGGTCGACCTCGGCGAGGGTGGGGGAGATGGGGTAGGAGTCGGTCATGGCGTGGAGGTAGGTGCGTAAACTTTTGCCGGTGTCGGGCGCCGGGGAGCGTCCCTGCAGGAAGGCGGCGAGCGCCGGCAGCGCGGCGCAAAGCGTGTCGCGGCAGTTCGCGTAGGTGCTGCGACCCATCCCGATGGGATCCATCACGTCCAGGTCGTCCTCCCGCGCCGCGGCATCGAATTCCCGAATGAGAAACGTCTTTTTCGCCGCCTCCGGGTACAGGTAGGCCAGCGCCTCGGCATGACCGCTGGTCATCGCCAGGATGATGTCGGCGGAGCGCACGATCTCGGCCGAAACCGGCTGGCTTCGATGCCGGGAAATGTCCACGCCGACGTCCCGCAGCACGTCAACCGCGTGCGGGCTGGCGCGCTGTCCCTGCACCGCGCTGACGCCGGCCGAGAGGGCCTGAAATTGCGCGCTGTTCTTCGTCATGTGGCGCCACAATCCCTCCGCCATCGGGCTGCGGCAGATGTTGCCGGTGCACACGAAAAGTAGCTTTTTCACGGTCGGCAGCGCGGGGTTCCGGACATCGGGCGAAGGGGTGCTCCGAGTCTAGGGTTGCAGGGGGGCAAGTCAACGGTTGGGTCCGTCATCCCGGTCCGGAAGCGGCGTCGATTGGCCAATTAACTTTTGACCGCGACTCCGGCATGGGCCTAAGTCCGCGACCCTTCGTGTGCGCGGCCGCTTTGGTCGGCCATCCTGTATGCATTATCCGTTTTCGCTTCGCCTCATCGGTCTCCTGCTCGGCCTGGCGACTGATTGGTTTACACCTGCTGGCGGCCTTCCGGGCGGAGGACGCCCGTAATTTTCTCGTCCGTTTTCCGCGCTGGCATGCGGCCGGCGTGGCGCTGCTGACGATCGACCTCGTGTGGGCCTGGTACATCGCATCCACCATGGACTGGGGCGAGTTTCAATCGTGGCGGCTGCCAGTCCTGGTTTTCCTGCCGGTCGCCTACGGCTTCATGATCTATCTGGTGCACGAATTTCTCGCCGCGCGCGCCCTGGGCATCCTGCTGTTGCTCGCCGCCATGCCGGTGCTCGACGCCGCCTTCATGAAGGCGCCCGCCAGCCGGCTGCTCGTGGTCGTGCTCGCCTATGTCTGGGTGGTCTTCGGCCTCTTCTGGACGTCTTCGCCGCATCTCCTGCGCGACCACATCCAGTTTATGCTGCGCGCCCCGCTTCGCTGGACGCTGGGAGTCTGGGGAGGAGTCGCCTACGGCGTGCTCTTGTTGGTCTTCGCCATGCAATGGTGAGCAGGCGGCTCTTGCCGTCGGGGCGGGAATGTAGCAGTTACAACCGTGCCCATGGACTTTCTCGCCACCGGGATCCGCGAGTTGGCGCGCCGCCTCCGCCGGCGCAGTCTGCGCCGTTCGCTTGCAGGTGGAGGGCAAACGGCTGCAAAACGCCGAGATCGAGCTGGGACGCGAAGGCTGGCGCGAACTGGCCACCGCCACCGCCCTGCCCGCGGAACTGACGCAGTTGCTCGCGCCGCTGCGCGAGATCGATCTCGCCGGCGCCGACACGCGGACCAAGCTGGCGGAGATCGAGAGCGAGATTGCGACGTTGCGCGAGCGCGAGGGGACCGCGCGCTTCAAGCTGGACGAGGAAATTTCGCAGATCGATCGCGACCGCGTGCCCCTGCGCAGGAAGCGCGACGAGTTGTCGGCCGCCGGGCCCGCCGCGCCGATCACCGGCGAGGAAGCCCCGCAGGCCGGCCTCCTGCAGAAGATGCAGGAGCTGGATCAGCGCGAAGTCGAGTTGCGTGATCGCCGGCGCCAGCTCGAGCAGGACACCGCGCTCCAGCTCGAATCCCTCCGGGACAAGTTGCGACCGCTTCAACTCGCGCAGGACGAAATGGACCAGCGCCGCCGCGAACCGCTCGCGCAGCTCGGTCGCTTCCTGGCCTCCAACGACCAGAACGTGCCGCCGGCCGCCACGCGCCAGCTCGCCTTGCTGCGGCAGCGCCGGACGCAGCTCGTCTCGCTCGAGCGGCGCGAGGTGGCGCTCGCGCAGGAGTCGCGCCAGACCGATCCGCAGAGCGTCCGGCTGAGCATCTTTGTCCTGACGACCTTTGTGGTCCTCGCCGCGCTTGCCCTGCTGTTGATTTTTCGCGCGCCGCCCCGGCGCGACTGGCTGCCGGCCAACACGCAGCTCCTCGTTTCCGCCAACCTCTCGCGACTGGTCTCGATCGGCGCGCCGCAGACGACGAGCCCGTGGAACGCGATTTGGGTGGCCACCACCCGGCCGGTGCTGGAGGTGCCCACGCTGGCCAATCCCGCCGCGGACGTTCGTCGCGTCGTGCGCGCGCTGGGCGTCGCGCCGCCGGCGAATCTCGTCGAATACAATCTGGTGGAAACAAACTCGTGGGCGGCGGCGCTGCTTTCGCCGCTGATCGAGAAGCACGGCTTTGGCGTGCGTTTCGACAGCGTCAACCTCGGCGGGCTCCCGATTTACGAGCGCAGCACCGAGCTGGCCTGCGCGCAGATCGGTCCGGAGACGCTCGCGGTGGGCACCACCCCCTCCGTCGAACAGATGATTCGCGTTCGCCTCGGCCTGTCGCGCGATCTCAAGCTCGACGAAAAGTTCTTCGAGAAATTCCAGCGCCTGGATCGCGGGACGGCGTTCCGGATCGTCACGCAGAAGCCCGAGGCGATGGTGGATGCGTCGTCCGCCCCGCTGTTCTCGTCCGAGCTCCAGCGCGCGACCAAGCTCTTCGGCCTGGCGGTGCGGGCGGTCGAGCCCGTCTCGGTGATTTTCCTGCTGCGCGCGGAGTCACCCGCGGCCGCGACGCAGGTGTCGGCGATGTTGCGCGAGCGCGGCGCCGCCCTGCTCCGCCTCGAGGGCCCGGGCTTCGTGGAGGCGCCCGTGGTGGAGCTGCGGGACGCGGAGGTGGAATTCCGCTGCGTGCTGAGCGAACCCGCCGCGCGTGAATTTCTCGCTCGTCTCGCCGGCGTCACCCTCGCCATCGGCGAGGGAAATTCGAAGTAGAGAAACTCGAAGAAAGGTCCAAGCGAGAGAAGCACGGAAAGGTCGAAGGCGCCCTTCTGCTTTCGGCCATTGCCTGTTTGAAATTTCCTCGAGTTTCGAGTTTCGAATTTCGAGCTTCCCGGCAGCCGCCTGCTGCCGGTTGTCAGCGCCAAAGATACGAGCGCTTCTCCGCCACCACCCTGCCATGCTCGAGAATGGTCGCGCGCCACGCGAGCACGCGGCCGTATTGCAGGTAGTCGTCGCCCGTCACCTGGAAGCGCGTGATCATCCGGCCGCGCGCCCCCTGGTAGGCAATCTCCTTCATCTGGACCATCGGCCCGAGCGCCTGCTGGCGGTACTCGAGGCGCATGACCACGTCCGCCGGCCGCTTCGCCTCCCAGATGAAAGTGAAATAATTTCCGTAGCGCTCGCGCTGATCGCTCGGCGTGATGGCGCCGTAGAGCGCGCGCTTGCGCTCGAACTCGACGTAGCGATCCTGCCCGGGCTCGAGCGGCGATTTGGCCGACGCGTCGAGGAAAAATAGCTTCACCTTTTCGAAGCGGATCAGTCCGTCCGACTTCACCTCGGCCGCCGGCGCCCAGATTGGCAGCAGCATCGCAAGCGCCGCCCACGCCATTTGCCGCGCTCGGGAAGTCACTGGGAATCGCATGGCCACCGATGGAGCAAACGCGACAACGGCCGGTTGTGTCAAACCCGTTGATGATCGGCGTGACAGGACGGCAAAAGAAATCCCGCGGCCGGCGGAGCCGGCGCGCGGGAGAGTGGGGAAGTGGCGGTGATTATTTGCCGGCGGCGAAGAGGCCGGGTCCGACCTGCTTTACGCCGCTGAGCTTGTAAATGCGCGCGGCGAGGTTCTTTTTCGCGTCCTTGGCGGTGAAGACGTATTTGTTTTTCTTCAGCCCATCGAGCACGGCATTGACGTTGAGCGGCTTGCCGGCGGATTTCAGGACCTTGACCACGGCGGGCGCGAGCGGACCGCTGGGCGAAGCCGGACGCTTCTTGCCCTTGAGCGGCGAACGGCGGCGACGGCGGGTGCCTTTTGCGGCGACGGTTGCAGCCGCGGCCCGGCGGCGGCGCCCGCGCTTCACCGAGGAAGCGGCGGCGAGGATGGTCGATTCCACCCCGCTGCGCAGATTATCCAGGATGCGATAGAACTCAGCCTTGAGCGCTTTGATTTCAGACTGGATCTGGGGGAGACGTTTTAACGGATCAGCGAATGTCATGATGGACTAATATCGGCCCGGTTGAACGGTGGGGCAAGGGACGATCGGCGTTTCTAACATCGGCGGATGGCGGGGTGAATGAACACGCGGTGCGAGCATTCCCGCCGGCCGCGGGAATTCACCTTGCCGACTTGCGTATTTTGCCGGATCACTCCCGCCACTATGGGAGTGCAACCTGACACCTGGATCCGCCGCATGGCCGTTGAGCACGGCATGATCGAACCGTTTGCCGAGGCCCAGGTGCGCAAGACCGCCGACGGCGACTCGGTCATCAGCTACGGGATCAGCAGCTACGGCTATGACCTGCGCGTCTCGAACGAGTTCAAGGTGTTCACCAATGTCTTCAATACGGTGGTCGACCCGAAGCACTTCGACGAGCGGTCGTTTGTCGACATGGTGACGGACGTTTGCATCGTGCCGCCCAATTCCTTCGCGCTGGCGCGGTCGATCGAATATTTCCGGATCCCGCGAGACATCCTGACCATCTGCCTGGGGAAATCGACCTACGCGCGCTGTGGCATCATCGTGAACGTGACGCCGTTCGAGCCGGAGTGGGAGGGCCACGTCACGCTGGAGATCAGCAACACCACGCCGCTGCCGGCGAAGATTTATGCCAACGAGGGCCTGGCCCAGGTGCTCTTCGTGCAGGCCGAATCGACCTGCGAAGTCAGCTACGCGGACCGCAAGGGCAAGTACATGAAACAGCGCGGCATCACCGTGCCAAAGATGTAGGCGGACGACCACGTCGGGCGGTCGACCTCACTTCATGCTTTGTCGCAGATCAATCAGTCCCTGATCGATGGCATCAATGCGGATCAGGCCGAGGCGCGGAAATTCAAGATCAAGGATCACGTAGACCGAGATGGCCATGATGCCGGCAAAGCAGAGGGTGTGTATCCAGCTTCGCTTCCGTCCGCCCGGGATGTCATAGCCCGCAAGCAGCGAACTGGCGAGGGTGAGCACGCCCAGCATGACGTAAACGACCATGGGCGGGTGGATCTTACTCGCCATCAACTGGCTGGTGCCGGTGTCGAACATCTGGTTCAGCGCCGGCAACAGCAACATGGTGGTCGGCGTCGGGGTGTTGTCGCGGGTGGCCGCGATCGCCAGCGACCAAATTTCCACCTTGAATTTTCACCGAGCGTTCGTGCTCCGCAATCGCGGCGCTGACGGTCGGCGACCCGCGATAGGCCGCGAGGCGGGCGTCCAGATAGCGGCGGAAATGCTCGCGCATGGCCGGCTGCACGGCGGTCGGAAGAAGATCCACGCGCAGATAGGCCGTGCCGATGTCGTTGGTCTCCTGCACGATCAGTTGTCGGCGCGCGTCGAATCGCGAGGCGGCGCCGGAAAAGGTGAAAGCGAACAGGAGGCCCATCAGCCCGAAGATGGCGCCTTCAAGCGCGCTAATGCCCTCGTGGGCGCCATCCGGATTGGCCGCCCGGCGGCGGAGCGCGATGCGCCGGCCGATTTCTAACATCAACATCATCGCCAGCATCAGGACGACGGCGAACAACCCGGAGTTGAGGATGTAGTTCATGGGAAGATCAGCAGGCGGGGCTTTGTCGCGGGCGCACGGAGGGGATGAGGCTCTCCATGGTCGTCTCTCTCTTCGGCCGAAGCGCTTTCCGCGTCGAGGGTAATGTGCATTCTCCCACGGCGGCGCTGCAATCTGCAGGGGGCCGGATTATGCTGGGTGCGCACCAGTCTGCCCATGACTCCCACGCTTCGTCCCGCCACCTCCGCCGACCGGGATGCGATCTGGTCGATTTTTCGCGAGGTCGTTGCCCCCGGCGACACCTACGCCTTCGATCCCGCAATGTCGCGCGAGGACGCGCTCGCCTACTGGTTTCAGCCGCGGGCGCGGGCGTTTGTTGCCGTGGCGGGCGACGAAATTGTCGGCACCTACCATCTCAAGCCGAACCAGGCCGGGCCGGGCGACCATGTGGCGAACGGGGCCTTCATGGTTTCGGCTCGCGCGCGCGGCCAGGGCATCGGCCGCCAGATGGGAGAGCATTGCGTGGCGGAGGCTCGCCGGCTGGGCTTTCGCGCGATCCAGTTCAACTTTGTCGTCTCAACCAACGAGTTCGCCGTGCGGCTGTGGCAACATCTCGGGTTTCAAATCGTCGGGACGCTGCCCGGCGCGTTTCGCCATCCCGTGCACGGCCCGGTGGATGTCTACGTGATGTATCTCGCGCTCGACGGCGCGTGATTCATCCGCGACCGGCCGCTACGGCACCATGACCACGGCGCCAGTGTCCAGATCGTAATAGGCCCCGACGATCTTCACTTTCCCGGCGTGGGAGAATTCGGCGAGAATCGGCTGGGAATTCTTCAACTGCCGCACGACGCGCCGGACATTGGCGCGCACGGCGTTGTCGACATGATCGCCGGGCTGGCCCTTGGTTTCTTCGACCGCGGGTCGGATCGCGCTGACCAACGCGTTGATATGTCCGGGCGCATGGCCGCTGGCGACGGCGGCGGACACCGCGCCGCAGCGCTCGTGACCCAGCACCAGGATGAGCGGGGAACCGAGATGTTCGACCGCGTACTCGATGCTGCCGAGACCCGGGGCGTCGAGCACTTCGCCGGCCGTCCGGATGACGAAGATGTCGCCGAGTCCCTGATCAAAGACCACCTCGGGACCGACGCGCGAGTCCGAACAGGAGACGATGATCGCGGAGGGTTTCTGCGTTTGCGTGAGTTCCGCGCGACGCTCGGGACTGCGGCTGGAATTTTCGTGGCGTCCCGCGACGAATCGGCGGTTGCCGTCCATCAGCTTGGCCAGTGCGGCATCCGCGGTCACCGGTGCGCTCGCTTTTGTCGTGGCGCCGGCCGTGGGTGAACTCGTCGTGCCGGCGCAGCCGGTCATGAGGCTGAGTGCAACGAGCAGGGCAGTCGCAAAAGCGCCCCCGCGAACATTGGGCGGCGAATTTTTCATGCGGCAGTTTGCATCGCAAGCCGACCCGTCGTCGAGCACGATGTCGGTCTCGCCGAGACGCGGGTTACCTCCCGCGCGGCGCAAGTTCGGCGCCCTGGCGCAGCGCCTCGATCAGGCTGCGCTCATCCACCTTCCCGGTCCCGGCGATGTCGAAGGCGGTCCCGTGATCGACCGAGGTGCGAATGACCGGCAGGCCGACGGTGATGTTCACGCCGGACTCGAGGCCCATCACTTTCACGGGTCCGTGGCCCTGGTCGTGATACATCGCCAGGACGATGTCGAAATCGCCGCGGCCGGCGCGGAAGAAAAGCGTGTCGGCGGGCAGCGGCCCCTCCACGTTCCAGCCACGCGCGCGCGCCTGTTCGATCGCGGGCATGATTTTCGTCTCCTCCTCGCCGTGGCCGAAGAGTCCGCCCTCGCCGGCATGCGGATTGATCGCGCAGACCGCGATGCGCGGGTGCGCGATGCCGGCGCGCTCCATCGTGATTTGGGCGCGCTCGATCGTGCGGAAGACGAGTCCCGGCTCGATTTTCGCAATCGCATCGATCAGTCCGATGTGAGTGGTGACATGGATCACGCGCAGCTTGGGCGTGGTGAGCATCATGGAGACCTCCGGCGTCCCGGTGAGGTGCGCGAGCAGCTCGGTGTGCCCGGGGAACTTGTGGCCGGCGGCGTGCAGCGCCGCCTTGTTGAGCGGGGCGGTGCAGATGGCCTCGATCGCGCCGGCCTTGGCCAGGTTGACCGCGGCGACAATGCACTGATAGGCGGCTTCGCCGCCGATGGCCGAGAGCTGGCCGAACGGCAAATCGGCGGGCACGCATTTCAGGTCGATGCAGTCGACCGTGCCCAACGCGAATTTCGCTTCGGCCGGGCTCTTGATCACGTGGAGCGTCAGCCGCGAGCGCACGATTTCACCGGCCTTCTGCAAGCGGCCGGCGTCGCCGACGACCAGCGGCCGGCACATCTGATAAACCTCGGGATGCGCCAGGCTCTTCATGATGATCTCGGGGCCGACCCCGGCGGGATCGCCCATGGTGATGGCGATGCGCGGCAGGGTGGAACGATCGGCGGCGGCGGCACTCATGATCCCAGAACCTCGTGCAGGATGGCGCGGCAGCGCAAAAATGTTTCCGGATGACCGAAGGCGCCCGCCTTCGTGGCGATCGGAATGGCGTGCTCGCCCCGCGCCACGCCGAGCGGCACGCCCGGCTCGACCTCCGTGCGCAAATCGAGGCTGTGGATGTCCATGGCCGTCAGGACGGCGCGCGCGGTTTCGCCGCCCGTGATGACCAGCGCGCCGATTTGCTCGCGGAATCCGGCCAGCAGTCGGCCCAGCGCGAGGGCGATCGGCCCGCCGGTGGAAGGATCGGCGTTCGCATCGGAGGCCGTCGTAATCGCCACATCGGGGCCGCTGGCGAGCAGCGCGCGAATGACGGATTGCGCGTCGCTCCAGCCGACGGCGGCAGGATCGCCAAGCAGAATCTCCGGGGAGACCGCCAGCGGCACGATCCCGATCCGCTTGGCCAGCGTGTCGAGCTGCGTGCGCGAGACCGACGAGACGCTGCCGACCAGATAAACCACCGGGCCCGATCGCGGCACGCGCAACGGCGGCCGCTCGCGCGCGAGGTTGGCGGGCGCGGCGAGATGCGAGGCGAGGCCGGCCGAGCCGACGAAGAGGACGTGCGCGTCCCGCATGCGCGCCATGCTTTGCGCGAGCGCGCGCAAGTCCGCCTCCTCCGTCGCGTCGCAGGCAAAGACATCCACGCCCGCTTCCCAGCGCGTGAGCAACATGGACGCGAGCGTGGCGGTGTCGCCGCGGATTTCGTCGATGCCGACCCGTTCCACGCGCAATCCGCTTGGCTTGAGAAAATGCACCAGGTCCGAGGTGCGGCCCGCGCCGGAGTGCCGCCAGGTTTCCGTTTCTTCCAGCGGAGTCTCGTTGATGAAGACGCGCCCGCCGCGCGTCGTTCGTCCCATCGACGGAAACGCCGGCGCGAAAATCGTGAGCCGGCGCGGGGACAGCGCCCGACACGTCTCGCCCAGCTCCGCCGCGATGTGGCCGCGCAGGGTCGAATCGATTTTCTTGTAGATGACCGCGTCGCCTTTGTCCGCCAGTTGTTCGGCGGCGGTCTTCGCGGTCGCGCGCGCGTCCGCCTCCGTCATGCGACGGGTGTCGAGATCGATCGCCACCACATGCGCCTCGCTGACGTATTCCGGCCCGAAGGCGACGAGCACATCCTGTCCCGCGCGCGTGAAAGGCGCGGCGCAGTCCGCCGCGCCGGACAGATCGTCGGCGAGGATGACCACGCGCGCGCGCAGGCTCATGGGATCACGGATTGCCGAGCGGCGCGCCGGGACCGACCTCGCCGCCGGCGGCCTTCACGCGCCCGGCCCACCAGGCGGTGACGAACGGCACCACCAGCGACGTGACCACGACGCTCGCGGCCACCAGCACGGTCGCGTATTTGGCGGCCGCCGTCGTAGGCCGGATTGGCGGCGGCGACGAGTGCCGGCACGGCGGCGGCATTTCCCGCGGTCGTGGCGGCGGACAGTCCCGCCACCCCGTTTCCGCCGGTGGCCTTGTCGGCCAGGAACAACATGATGCCCGAGAAGAAAATCACGAAGAGACCGAGGAACACTCCGAGCATGCCGCTCTGCACCACCTTGGCGAGGTCGATGCCGGAGCCCAGCGCGAACGCGAAAAATGGAATCATCACGGGGACGGCGCGGCCGAGAAAATCGCGCATTTCCTTGTCCAGATTGCCCAGCAGCATGCCGAGCGCGAGCGGCAGGATGGCGCCGACCAGCGTCTGCCAGGGAAAGGCCGAGAGGCCCGCGATGCCGAGGTGACCATGGTGAGGAAGGGTCCGCTCTCGAGCGACATCACGCTGTAGGCGCCGACGTCGCGCGGCTTCCCGTACTGGCCCATCAACGCCATGTAAAGCCCGCCGTTGGTGTCATTGATCGCCACGACCACGGCCAGCGTCGAGAGCCCGCGAAAAATCCCGCCGAGATCGGCTGCTCGCCCCAGCCGAGAACTCGCCCGAGGACCAGCCCCATGATCACGCCGCAGAGGATTTTCGTGAGCAGCAGCGTTCCGCCCTTTTTCAAGATGTACGGCGTGGTCTTGAAGTCGATGGTCGATCCCATGCAGACATAGAAGACGGCGAGGATGGTGAGGGCACCGGTGAAGAGCGCGCCGGTGAACGAGCCAAAGATACTTCGGCGTTTCCGGCGCGAAGGTGTTGATGAGACAGCCGAGGAGCAGCGGCACGACCATCATGCCGCCGGGGACGCGTTCGATGGAACGCTTGATGGCGAGTTGCATGGAGCAGGGGGGTTGGAGTCAGGCGTTTTTCTATCAGCTTGGATCCGGCGGGGGAAGCGAATCCGCAGCCCGGGCGCAAGGGAATCTTGATTGCCGCGCGGGAATCATGCGATAACCGGCCCTGCATGGCGACCGCCGCAAAAAAATGGACCGTCCGCTTCGCGGGGACCGAAGCGGAGCTGGAACGCTGCTATCTGGCGATGGTGGAGCTGCGCCCGCATCTTTCCTGCGTGGAGTTCGTCAAGGCGGTCCGCCGCCAGGACGAGCAGGACGGCTATCGCCTCGTCTACGTGGAGGACGAGGAGGAAGTCATGGGCGTCGCCGGTTTTCGCATCCTGCAGATGCTCGTCACGGGCCGCGTGCTCTACGTCGATGATCTCGTCATCGTGGAGGAGCGGCGCTCGCGCGGCTACGGGGCGTTCCTCTTCAACTGGCTCGTGCATTACGCGACCGCGCAGGAATGCAAGACGCTGGAGCTGGATTCCGGCGTGCAGCGGACGGCCGCGCATCGGTTTTATTTCCGGCAGCGGATGCACATCTCGAGCTATCACTTTCGCCTCAAGGTGAATGACTGAGCCGCGGTTGAGCCTGGCGGAGCTGAAGGCGCAGGTCGCGGCCGCCGGGGCGCCGGTGCGGGCCACGCTGCACGCGCAGGTGGTGGCGAGAAACGAGCGCGTCACGCGCGATCAAAAACCCTATTTTGAGTTCGAGCTCGGCGACGGCGCCACCGTGCTGCGCTTCAAGATCTGGAACAATCATCCGTTCTTCGCCCGCTGCGGCGAGCTGGAGGCCGGCGCCTTCGTCGAAGCGACCGGGGAATTCGCCGAAGGCAAGTTCGGGCCCGAATTCCGCACGCTGGAGTGTCGCGAGCTCGACGAGGCGGAGCGCGAGGAAATCCTGCTCGGTTCGCCGGATCGGCGCGATCGCCTGGTGGCGGACTACGCCGAGGTGCTGGCCAAGGTGGATTCAATCCGCGATCCGCGGCTGCGCGAGCTTTGCGCGCTCTTCCTGAAAAAATTCGAGGCGCGCTTCCGCCGCGCCGCGGCCGCGCGCACTTATCATCATGCGCGCCGCGGCGGATTGCTCGAGCACGTCGCGCAAATGCTCCGCGCGGCCGACGCGCTCTGCGGCGTTTACGGCCAGGTGAACCGCGACCTGTTGATCGCGGGCGTGCTCTTTCACGATTGCGGCAAGTTGTGGGAATGCTGCCCGACCGAGCGCGGCTTCGCCATCGAGCCGAGCGAAACCGGCGAATTGCTCGGCCACATCAGCATGGGCTTCGAGCTGGTGAACCGGCTCTGGCACGAACTGCGCGAGGCCGGCACGCTCGCGCCATGGGAGGCCATGACGCCGAAATCCGATCAGGTCCGCCAGCACCTGCTGCACCTCGTGGCTTCGCACCACGGCGAGATGCAATTCGGCTCGCCGGTGTCTGCCGAAAACCCCCGAGGCCATGCTGCTGCACTTCATCGACAACATCGACGCGCGGCTCGAGATGCTGGCGGGCGCCTACGCCGGCGCGTCGGAAATCGCGCCCGGCGTCTTCGAGCGCGTCGCGCCGCTGTCGCAAAACGCGGTGCGGCCGCTGCCGCCGTGGGCGCCCGCGGATTCCTGACCGGCGGTCGATCTTAAGTGACAAGCCGCCAGACGACGCCAAGCGCAGCGCAGGCGAGAATGGTGTAGACCACATTCCAGCGGAGCCATTGCAGCCCGGCGAAGGCGGCGGCGCCGACCACGATGGCGAAGGCGTCCCAGCGCTCCGGCGCGGGATGAATGACATGCCAGCCGAACCAGACCGCGAGGTTTAGGATCACGCCGACCACCGCGGCGGTGATGGCTGACAGCGCGGCGGTAAGGCGCTCGTTCCCGCGGAGGCGCTCGACCCACGGGCCGCCAAGAAAGATCCAGAGGAAGCAGGGCACAAAGGTGCACCATGTCGTGATGGCCGCGCCGAGCGTCGCGGCGGTGAGCGGATTCAGGCCGCCCGGATGCTGCCAGCCGCCGACGAAGCCGACGAATTGCAGCACCATGATGAGCGGGCCCGGCGTGGATTCCGCGAGGCCCAGTCCGACGAGCATTTGGTCGGTGGTGAGCCAGGCAAATCGCTCGACCGCCTGTTGCGCGACATACGGAAGCACGGCGTAGGCGCCGCCGAAGGTCACGCAGGCAGCCTTGCTGAAGAACACACCCATTTGAAACAACGCATGCTCGCGCCCCAGCCACCAGCCGAGACCAATCACAGGCGCAAACCAGACGGTGAGGCCGATGGAAAGAACCCTTAGCGAGCGACCCCAGCCGGGCGCCGGTGTTTCGAAATGATAATCAGCCGCCGCGAGCGTTTCCGCACCATGGCCCTTGAGGACCGCGAAGAGATCGGGTCGGAGCCGGCCGCCGAAATATCCGATCACGCCGGCGCCTGCGACGATGAGCGGAAAGGGGGCGTGCAGCACAAAGAGCGCGAGAAAGGCGGCCGCCGCCAGAGCCCACATCGCCGGATTCTTGAGCACTTTCTGGCCGATGCGGATGACGGACTGCACGACGACGGCCAGCACCGCGATTTGCAATCCGTAAAAGGCGGCGGCGATCGCCGGGACCGTGCCGAAGCGCAGGTAAATCCAGCTCAGCGCCCAAAGGATGAAGGCCGAGGGCAGAACGAACAGCGCCCCGGCCGCGATGCCACCAAGCGTGCGATGCAGCAGCCAACCGACGTAGGTGGCGAGCTGCGTAGCCTCGGGTCCGGGGAGGAGCATGCAGAAATTGAGCGCATGGAGAAACCGTCCCTCATCGATCCATTTTTTCCGCTCCACCAATTCCGCGTGCATCAGCGCGATCTGACCGCTCGGCCCGCCGAAACTGATGAAATCCGAGCTTCAACCAAAAGCGGAACGCCTCGGCGAAGCTGGGGCGGGGCAGGCGGAGATCGCCACGATCTTACATCGCGCTCAAATATTCGAGCAGCGTGCGCACGCCGAAGCCGGTCGAGCCGCGCGCGAGCACGGCGCTCTCCTTCTCGGCTGCGGCGGTGCCGGCGATGTCCAGGTGCGCCCATGGCGTCTCGCCGACAAAGGTCTTGAGGAAGGTGGCGGCGGTGTTCGCGCCGCCGGGCCGGCCGCTGCTGTTCTTGATCAACGCGATCTGGCTGCGGATCTGCTCCTCGTATTCCGGGAAGAGCGGCATGTGCCAGAGCTTTTCGCCGGCCCGTTCCGCCGCGTCGAGCAATCCCGTGCGCATGGTCTTCGACGTGCTCCACATGCCCGCGACGTGATCCCCCAGCGCCACCACGATCGCGCCGGTCAGCGTCGCCAGATCGATAATCTGCGCCGCCTTCACGACCTTCACGGCGTAGCCAAGCGCGTCCGCGAGGATGACGCGGCCCTCCGCGTCGGTGTTGTTGATCTCGATGTGCTTGCCGTCGAACACCGTGACGATATCGCCCGGACGGTAGGATTCGGAGCCGAGCAGGTTCTCGGCGCTGGCCACGATGCCCACGACATTCACCTTCAACTTGAGTGCGGCGATGCCCGCCATCGCGCCGAGCACGGCGCAGCCGCCGCATTTGTCGAAGACCATATCCTCCATGCCGGCGGCCGGCTTGATCGATAGGCCGCCGCTGTCGAAGGTCACCGCCTTGCCGACCAGCGCGACGGGGGCGTCGCCCTTGCGTCCGCCCTGGTAGCGCAGGACGACGAGACGCGGAGGATGGGCGCTGGCGCCGCCCACCGCGAGCAGTCCGCCGAAGCCGCCCTTCCGCAGGGCCTTTTCGTCGAACACGGTGAGTCCGAGCTTGAATTCCCTGGCGATTTTAGCCGCGGTCTCCGCCAGCGTCTGCGGAAAGAAAACATTGGGCGGCTGGTTGGCGATTTGGCGCGTGCGATTGCAGGCCTCGCCGACGATCAACCCGCGGCGGGCGCGCGTCTCGGCCCGGGAGACGTGCTCGGCGGGAACGACCAGCGTCACGCGTTCGGGCGCGGGCGTCTTCTTTTCCGCGGCCTTGAATTGCTCGAATTGATAACTGCCGATCACCAGGCCCTCGGCCGCTTCGCCGGCGAATCCGGCGTGCTTGCCGAGGTGCAGCGAGTATTCCGTGTGACCGCTCTTGCGCAGAGACTTCGCGGCGGCGGCGGACGCCTGCCGGATCGTGTTGGCGGTGACCTTGGCGCTGGAGCCGAGCCCGACGCAGAGGGCGTTCGCCTGGTGCAGCCGCAGGAGCGAGTTCGCCGAGAGGGAGAATTCGGCCTCGCTGACCGCCTGGGGAAGCTGCTTGCGCTCCTCCTTGGTGAAGAAATGGACGGTGGGGAAATTCGGTTTGGCGGGAGACGAGGCGACGATGAGTTTCATGAAGAGGCGCCTAGACTGCCCCGTTCCGCGCCAATGTTCAACGTGCTTGGCGATCCCTTCGGTCGGCCGCCGCCATCCGATCTTGCCAATCCGGCCCCGCTAAATGGCCGCGATGCCCGTTTCCTCGGTTCGAATCCGGATGGCCTGTTCGATCGAACTCACGAAAACCTTTCCGTCGCCCACCAACCCTGTCCGGGCTGCGGCCAGCACCGAGCGCACCGCGCGGTCGATCATGGCGGCGGGAATGACGACCTCGATCTTGAACTTCGGGTGCAGATCCGAAAGATGCGCGCTGCCCACGGGCGCGCCATTCATCGGCTGGTAGCCCTTCACCTCGCAAACGGTGATTCCCTCGATGCCCAATTCGGCGAGCGCCTCCTTCACTTCCGCCAGCTTGAACGGCTTGATGATGGCCTCGAGTTTTTTCACGTTGCGGGTTTCGGGCGGATGCCGCCGGCCCCGGCGCGGGGCGAAGATCGACGTGCGGGCGTTTAGCACCGCTCATGCCAGATGGGCCGCGGCGCGGCCGGTTCCTTGCCAGGAGCCTGGTTTCAGAGGAAGTCACTCCTTGTCGGACGGGCCGATTGCGAGCATCTTGTCCCGCTTTGCGCACCGACTTGGCGAATCGTGAATCCACTCTGGCTATATTTTGATCGGGAGGTTGCGTGGTGATTGGCGCAATTGGGCATTACGTCCGCTCCTTCTTCCAGACTGTCGGAAGCCTCATCTGGCTCCTGATCGACATGATCGCCGAGGTGGGCGATCACCTCGCCCGTGGCCGGCTGCCGTTTCGCCGGCACATTTTCTTCGAGCATACCGAACGGGCCGGGCTCGGATCGGTGCCGCTGGTCTGCATGGTTTCGTTTTTCCTCGGACTGACCATGGCGCTGCTGACGGGTTACCAATTGCGCACCTTCGGCACGGAGCGCCTCGTGCCCGGATTGATCACGATTGCGTTCTGGCGCGAGCTGGGACCGCTCATGACCGGCATCATCCTCGCCGCGCGCATCGGCGCGGCCTACACCGCGGAGCTCGGCACCATGACCGTCTCCGAGGAAGTGGAGGCCATCGAGGCGATGGGCCTGGGTCCGCTGCGCTTTCTCGTCGCCCCGCGCCTGAGCGCGCTCGTCGCCCTCATGCCCTGCCTCGTGGTGATGTCGAACCTCGCGGCGCTCCTGGGCACCTACATGATCTGCCAGATCTCCTTCAACATTAACGGCGAGAATTTCCTCGATCTGGTCCTCGAGGCCCTCATCCTCAAGGACGTCGTCCTGGGCATGGCCAAGAGCCTGCTCTTCGCGCTCATCATCGCGCTCATCGCCTGCTACAGCGGGCTCACCGTCAGGGGCGGCGCGGCCGGGGTGGGCGCCGCCACCACCAACAGCGTCGTGCTCACCATCACCACCGTGATCGGCTTCGACACTTTTTTGAATATGCTGCAGGTGAACGTCCTGGGTAATTGATCGCCGATGCCCACCGCCCCTTCCCCCGGTCCCCAGCGGCGCGCGGCGCCCGCGGCGGGCGAACCGCCCCTCGTGCAGGTCGACGACGTCGTGCTGCGCTTTGGCGAGAAGACGGTGCTCGACGGCATGAGTTTCACCGTCCGGCGCGGCGAACGGCTCGTCGTGATGGGCCAGTCGGGCGGCGGCAAGAGCACGCTGCTGCGCCTGATCCTGGGAATCCTCAAGCCGACTTCCGGCCGCGTGTTTTTCTCCGGCACCGACGTGGCGCACCTGCCGCGCCGCGAGCTCAACGCCATGCGCGCGCGCATCGGCATGGTCTATCAATATTCCGCCCTGATCAGCTCGCTCAGCGTGCGCGACAACCTCGCCCTGCCGATGGAGGAGCTGACGGACAAGTCGGCGGACGAAATCGACAGCCTGATCGCGGAGCGGCTCGCGGCGGTGGACATGAGCGGGTCGGAGGAAAAGAAACCGTCGGAGCTGAGCGGCGGCATGCGCAAGCGCGTCGGCCTGGCGCGCGCCTTGATGATGGAGCCGGATTTGATCCTCTACGACGAGCCGAGCGCGGGCCTGGATCCCGTGACCAGCTCGGTGATCGACGAATTGATTATCGACACGAGCGAGCGGACGCGATCGTCGGCCATCATCGTGACCCACGAAATGGACAGCGCGTTCCGCATCGCCAGCCGCATGGCCATGCTGTATCAGGGCAAGATCATTGCCGATGACACCCCGGAGAACTTCAAACATTCCCACAACGAAGTCGTCGCCCAGTTTGTCTCAGGCAGCACCGAAGGCCCGATTGGCGAACACCGTCACCTGCACAAGTAGCCGTCCCACCGTTTTCCATGAAATTTGAGCGTACCGAAGTTCGCACCGGCATTTTCTTTGTCGTCACCTTTGGCCTGCTGCTCGGGGTGGTGCTGTTCCTGACCGCGCCCGGACTGTTCCGGCCGCTGAAGGAGTTCGAGGTGTTTTTCGACAACGCCGGCGGCCTCAAGCCGGGCGCCTCGGTCAATCTCGGCGGCCGCAAGATCGGCCAGGTGCTCGAGATCGAGTCGCCCGTGCCCAAGGTGCTCCGCCCCACGCAGCATCCGGATTACGAGGTGCTGGTGAAAATTCAAGTCGACCGCAACGCCAAGGTCTATCGCGATGCCGTCGCGCGCATGGGCGCCACCGGATTGCTTGCGGAAATGATGGTCGACTTCGTCCAGGGCAACGAGGAATCCGGCCTCGCGCAGCGCGGCGACACCTTCATCGGCGAGCGCCAGCCGGACGTCGGCTCGGTCGCGGCCAAGGCCATCAAGACGCTCGAGCCGGTGGCGGCCGCGGCCGAAAGCACGCTGAAGGATTTGAAGGTCACCATCTCGACCCTCAACGCCTTTTTCGGCCAGGGCTCCGATCTCCAGGCGAGCATCGCCAACATCCGGCGCGTCGGCGAGAACATCGCCGTGCTCACCAACAAGGACGGCACGATGGGCCTGGCGCTCGAGAACATTCGCATCATGACGGAAAAGCTCGCCTCCGAGGACGGGCCGCTGAACCAGACGCTGAAAAAGGCGCGCGATGCGATGGATCAGTTGAGCAAGGACAAGGCGCTCGAGAAAACGCTCGCGAACGCGAAGGCCGCCACCGCCCGCCTCAACGCCCTGCTCGGGGGCGTCCAACCGCAGCTGACCCAGACCGCCACCAATGTCGAGCAACTGACCGACACGCTGAAACGCCAGCCGTGGCGCGTGATTTTTCCGGTGACGAAGACATATCCGGAGGACGATTTGCCGAAGACGACGACCGCCCCGCCGGCGCCGCCGAAGGCCAAGCCGAAGCCGACGCCGGCTCCGCGCAAGGCCGTGCGCGTCCCGGCCGGCAATTAATCCCCGCCTGGGCACCGGACCGCGCGCGATGAATCTCGTCGAATCGCTCCGCGAATTTCTCCCGGCCGGCGTGGTCGACGCAGGCGCCGACACCCGGCGCGAGAACTCCGGCGACAAATGGTTCGCGACCCATCTGCCCGACGTCGTCGTCTTTCCCGAGTCGACCGCGCAGGTGAGCGCGACGCTGCGTTTTGCCGATGAACATCGCATTCCGGTGACCGCGCGCGGCGCGGGCTACGGCTACGTCGGCGGCGTGCGTGCCGGTGCGCGGCGGCATCGTGCTTTCGCTCATGCGGATGAATCGGATCGTGGAAATCAACGGCGCCGATTTCGTCGCCGTGGTCGAACCGGCGGTCATCACCGGCGAGCTGCAGGCCGCCGTCCGCGCGCGCGGCATGATGTATCCGCCCGATCCCGCGAGCCTGAAGAACTGCACCATCGGCGGCAACATCGCCACCAACGCCGGCGGCCCGCGCTGCCTGAAATACGGCGTCACCCGCAATTACGTCCTCGGCCTCGAGGTCGTGCTGGCCGACGGACGCGTGGTCGAGATCGGCGGGCGCACCCACAAGAACAAGACCGGCTTCGATCTGCTCGGCATGTTCGTCGGCTCCGAGGGGATGCTCGGCGTCGTGACCGCGCGACGCTGCGCCTGCTCCCGCATCCGCCGGCGCGCGCGGCGATTTCGGCGGCCATGCCGACCATCCGCGAGGCGGCCGCCGCGGTGCAGGCCATTTTTGCGGCGGGTCACCTGCCGGCCGCGCTGGAAATCGCCGACGAGTTCACGCTGGCCGCCGCACGCGCGCACCTGGGCGAGACCGTCCCGGCGGGTGACGGCCATCTCTTGATCGAACTCGACGGCCACGCCGGCGCGATTCGCGCCGAGCTGGCGGATCTCGCGGCGCTGGCGGCGAAATGCGGCTCGACGCACGCGCAGACCGCCTTCGGCGACGAAAAGGTCGAGGAGCTCTGGGCACTGCGCCGCGAATTTTCCGAATCGCTCAAGGCCACCGGCCTGACGAAACTCAACGAGGACGTGATCGTGCCGCGGGGGCGGCTGGTCGACCTGATGGACTTCGCGGCCGGATTGCAGGCGAAATACGGCGACCCGGTCGCCTGCTTCGGTCACGCGGGCGACGGCAACATCCACGTGAACATCATGGTGGCGGACTACGAGCGGCCCGAGGTGCACGCCGGGTGGAGGCGGCGCTGGACGAATTCTTCCGCCAGGTGATCGCGTGGGGCGGCGCCATCACGGGCGAACACGGCATCGGCCTCGCCAAGAAGCGCTGGTGGCCGCAGGCGGTCAGCGCGGAAAATCTCGCGCTGCATCACCGCCTCAAGCAGGCGCTCGATCCGCACGGCATCCTGAATCCCGGGAAGTTCCTCGACTGAGTTGCGCGCTACGGCGACGGCAGCTCGCGGATTTGCAGGGTGTCGGGATCGAGGGTCAGCCGCCGTTCGCGGCCGTCCTCGATGATCGACCATTGCGGCGGATTGAGTTGGTGCAGGATGGTCAGCCGCACATGGGGAAACATCGCCTGGTAGGCGCGGCCATTTTCCGGCGTGTACATCCCGCTCAACGAAAAAGGCGCCGGGCGGCTGCGATCCAGCAGAAAGGCAGAACTGCTGGAATATCCACTGGCGCTGACCACGCCAAAGAGCGCGGCGAGATTCTGGCTCGGCAGGAGCGGGTAGGGAACCTCCTCGTTGCTTTCGCGCATGAGCCGCGGATCCATGCACGGCAGATTCGGGCGCTGGCCCAAGGTTGGACGGAGCGCGCGCCAATACTCGTCGGCCGTTCCCGAAACGAGCAGGCGGCGGCTCAGTTCCATGGGATTGAGCGTCGGCGGATTCGCGCCAAGCAGGAGCAGCATGGGCGCGAGCGCGGCGAGGCACCCGATCCGACGCACGCGCGCCGGCAGCAGGTGGTAGTTCAATACAAAAAGCAGGTGGACCAGAAAAATAAGGATCGTGATTTCGCGAAATGGCCAGCGCGTCGAACGCAGGATCGGCGTCATCGCGACCAGGTCGCCCAGCCAGGCCGGCCGGCAGACAAACAGAATCGTCGCGGCGACTCCGAGCAGGACGGGTCGGGACCGCGGATTTTTCCAGCCGCCGGCGACGAGCATGGCGACGACGCACCAATTCACGACGGAATACGCCACGGAGGCCTTCCAGACGGTTTCGGCGCGAAAGAGAAATTCCGGACCGCCGGTCGAACCGGCGAGCGGTCCGAGGAGGAACGATGCGGTGAGGCCAAGCGGTGTCACGTTCAGCGCGGACGAGATGGCGGTGCTGAAGGCGCGGACCTGGCCGGTGCCGGAAATTTCGCCGAGGAGCGGACCGACGATTGCGCCGGCGGCGATTCCAACCACGCCGAGCGAGGCGGCGAGGCAGACGAGCGGCCGCGCGGATTTCTGCTGCCACGAAAAATAGAGCGCCCAGGCAACGCTCCCGAGAATCAGGAAACCAAATGGATGCAGGTTGCCGCCGAACAGGGCGAAGGCGAACGCCGCCGAGAGCACGCCGATGGAATTTCGAACGGATGAAAACTGCAGCGCCACGAAGATCAATGGCCAGGCCGCCTGCGCATTGATGAAGCCGGTCCACGACGCCCCATAAATCAAATGCAGCGGAGCGAAGGCGTAGCTCAGGGAAACGGCGACCACGGCCCAGTCGCCGATCGGGATTTCGTGTCGCCGCCGCAGCCAGAGCGTCGCCGCTGCGAAAGAGGCCGCGATCGCCATGAACTCGATGGTGGTGATGACGTCGATGAGCGCGAAGTAGAAGGAAGTCCGCGCCAGCGGCGACAAAAGGGGAAGCAGCGGGTTGAGAAACGGAAAGATGGTGGCGTCACCCGACCAGTCGTAGTTGCCGCCGAAGAGACTCGCGCTGACAAAGACCGGTTTCCCCTCATGGAGATTGCGCGCCATCTCGACCATTGGTGGCAACCACTGCACGACGTTGTCGTCGGTCAGGAAAAAATACGGGCGCCAAATCTGCAGTGCGACGCACGCGAGCAGCGCGAGCACCGCGCTCCTCGCCACCACCTTTCCGTCCGGGCGGCGCCACCCACGCGAATTGTCGCCCGGAAGTGTATTTGTCATGTGCGTCGATCCGATCAATTGCCGTCCACGCTTCGAATCACCAGCGTTTCCGGATCCAGCGTCAGCGTGCGTTCGGTGCCGCCCTCGATGATCGACCAGACCGGCGGATCGATTTGGCGGACCACGGTCACGCGCGTCCCCGGAAAATGCTCGAGATAGACCTTGGCCTGTTCCGCCGTGTAAAGCCCGTGCACATCGATGGGGAGCAGGCGGGACCGAATCAAGGAAGAGAGGGGAGCTCGTTGAGTATCCGCTCACGCTGACGACGCCGAAGAGTGCGGGGAAATTGTGGCTGGGCAAAAGGGGAAACGGAATGAGCATCCGGGAATTCGTCCACGACGCCTCTCTCGAGGGAAACGAGACTCTTGCCCGGACCCAATTGCGGCCGGAGCGATTTCCAATATTCATCGGCGACACCCGTCAGAATCAACCGCCTGCTTACGTCTCGCAGGCCGAGGGTCGGGGCGCCCAGCATGATTAGATAGAGCAACGGGAGTAGCGCGGTGACCCAGACTGCCTGCCGCCAAGGCCGCGGGAGTGGCCGGTAGGTAAAGAGGAAAAGCAGATGAATGTGGAAAAGCAGGACGTCTATTTCGCGAAACGGCCAGCGGGTTGAGCGTAACACCGGGGTTGCCGCCGCCAGGTCGCCAAGCCAGGCCGGTCGCCAGACGAATAGGGCGATGATGGCGAGTGCTACCAGCAGGCTCCGGGAAAGCGGATTGCGCCAACCTCCGCGCACCATCGCCACCGCCAGAGGGCAGATTCACCGCGGAATACGCCATGGCAGCCATCCAGGACGGCTTGGGGTTGACCGTCGACCACGGTCCACCAATCGGCGCGGAAAATGGACCGAGGAAGAAGGATTCGAGGAGCGGCAATGGCGCGACGTTCAGTTGCGATGATTTTGCCGCGGTGAAGTGGCGGATTCGGCCGGTCGTGGCAATCGTCTCGAGCCCGGACCCAAGCGTCACGTACACGACGACTAGCACCACCAGAGACCGGCCAGCAGACAGAGCAGTGGGCGAGGCGTCCGATTCTTCCACGAAAAATAGGCGGCCCAAGCCAGGCTTCCCGCCACGAGAAAACTGAACGGATGCAGATTGCCGCCAAAGACGGCTAAATACGAACGCTGCCGGCATGAGCGCGACAGCGTGGCGCGAGGAGCGAAACTGCAGGGCAATGAACACGAGCGGCCAAGCGGCCTGCGCATTGATGAACCCCATCCAGGAGGTGCCGAACAACAGTGGCAGCGGCGCGAATGTATAACTCAGCGATGTGCCCACAATCAGGCCATCGCCTAAGGGGCAGATGATGGCGCTTACGCAGCCACGCCGCCGCCGCCGCAAACGACGCTGCGATGACGACGAATTCGAAGCCAGTGATCGCGTCGACAGCATAAGGTAATAGTCGCTGCTCTGAGCCAGCGGTGACAGCAAAGGCAGCAGAGGGCTGATTAGCGGAAAGACCGTCGCATCGGTGGACCAGTCGTAGTTGACCGCCGAAGAGCGTGCCCACTCACGAGGGCTTGCTTGGCCCGATCTGCAGGTTTCGCGCGATCTCGACCATCGGTGGCATCCACTGCGTGACGTTGTCGCTGGTGAAGAAAAAGGCCGGGCGCCAAACCTGGAAGGCGACGCAAATCGCGAGGGCGAGCGCGCCGGACATTGAGCATGATCCGGGGGATCGATCGGTAGCCGCCCGAGGTCTCTTCGATCGATTCGGGTGCGGTCATCGCTTGCCGAATGCTACCAGCGGGCTCGCGCACGGTCGAGACAACGACGGGTCGCCGCGCCCAACATGCCATCCGGCCGCCAAAAGTCAGCGCAGCAGGCTCATGCCGTCGGACGTCGTGCCGCCGCTCAGCTTGAGCAGGCAGACGGAGCGCTCGCACAGGGCCAGCGTCGAGCTGCCCTGGAAATTGCGGCGATCCGGCGGGGCCTCGCCGTCCTCGTGCGCCGTATCAAGGACCATCTCCCAGCCGGCATCCCGGCGTCCCGGCAGCACGAACGACATCGGCGCGTGGTGCGCGTTGAAGAGAAGGAGGAACGAATCGTCCTCAATCAAGCGGCCTTGCTCGTCGCGCACATCCATGGTCCGTCCGCTCAGGAACAAGCCCATGCTGCGGACGAAGTGCGTGTTCCATTCGTCGTCGGTCATCTCCGTGCCGTCGGGGTCGAACCACATCACATCCTTGACGTCCGAACCGCGGATTTTCCGGCCCTGGAAAAATTTCGGCCGCCGGAAGATCGGGTGGGCGTGCCGGATCCGGATCAGGTGCCGCGTGAACTCGAGCAGTCGCCGGCTCTCGGGATCGTCCAGCCGCGACCAGTCGAACCAGCTGATCTCGTTGTCCTGGCAGTAGGCGTTGTTGTTGCCGCGCTGCGTGCGCCCGACTTCGTCGCCGGCCGGGAACATCGGCACGCCCTGCGAGAGCAGCAGCGTGGCCATGAAATTGCGCTGCTGCCGCCGGCGCAGGGCGTTGACCTCCTCGTCGTCGGTCTCGCCCTCCACCCCGCAGTTCCACGAATGGTTGTGATTGTCGCCGTCGCGGTTTTCCTCGCCGTTTTCCTGATTGTGCTTCTCGTTGTAGCTGACGAGATCGCGCAGGGTGAAGCCGTCGTGCGACGTGACGAAGTTGATGCTTGCGTAGGGCCGTTTGCCGTTGTGGCGGTAGAGATCGGAACTGCCGCAGAGGCGGAACGCGAGGTCGGCGGCCTGGGCGTCGTCGCCCTTCCAGTAACGGCGCACGGTGTCGCGGTAGCGGCCGTTCCACTCCGCCCAGAGCACGGGAAAATTGCCGACGTGATAGCCGCCCAGGCCGACATCCCAAGGCTCGGCGATGAGTTTTACGCGGGAGATGACCGGATCCTGGTGGACGATGGCCAGGAAGGGCGACATCTCTTCCACGCCCATGTTCTCGCCGCGCAGCAGCGTGGTCGCGAGATCGAAGCGGAAGCCGTCGACGTGCATCTCCGTGGCCCAATACCGCAGGCTGTCGAGCACGAGGCGCAGCGCGTTTTCGTGCAGCACGTTGAGCGAATTGCCGCAGCCGGTGAAGTCCTGGTGAAAGCGCGGGTGATCAGGCTGCAGGCGATAGTACGACGCGTTGTCGATGCCGCGGAAACTGAGGGTCGGTCCGGATTCGCCGCCTTCCGCGGTGTGGTTGTAGACCACGTCGAGGATGACCTCGAGGCCGGCGGCATGCAGCGCCTTCACCATCGCCTTGAATTCCGCGACCTGTCCGCCGTGCGCCCCGCCGCTCGCGGCATAGGCGGCGTGCGGCGCAAAATAGCCGAGCGTGCTGTAGCCCCAGTAATTTGATCGCCCGCGGCCGACGAGGTGCGGCTCGGCCGAATGATGATGCACCGGCAGCAATTCCACCGCGGTCACGCCGAGCGACTTGAGATAGTCAATCGCCGCCGGATGCGCGAGGCCCGCGTAAGTGCCGCGCAATTCCTCCGGGATCTGCGGGCACAACTTGGTGAATCCGCGGACGTGCAGCTCGTAGATGATGGATTGATGCAGCGGCGTGCGCGGTGGCGCGTCGGGCCCCCAATCGAAGCTGCGGTCGTCCAGCACGACGCAGCGCGGCATGCCGGGCGCGCTGTCGCGGTAGTCGCGCGAAAGATCGCCGCGCAGGGAGCCCAGCTCCCAGCCGAACATCTCGGGCCCCCAGCGCACGTCGCCGGTGATGGCCTTCGCGTAGGGATCGACGAGAAGCTTGCTCGCGTTGAAGCGGTGACCGCGCTCCGGCGCATACGGACCGTAGACGCGGTAGCCATAAATCTGCCCCGGCCGCAGACCCGGGATGAAGGAATGCCAGATCTGATCCGTGTGCTCGGTCAGCCGGACGCGGAGCGTCTCCTGCGGCTGGTGCGGCGAATCGAAGAGGCAGAGATCGACCCCCGAGGCGTTTTCCGAGAAGAGTGCGAAATTGACGCCCTCGCCGGTCCAAGTCGCGCCCAGCGGGTACGGGGAACCGGGCCAGGTCTGCAACTTCATCGTGTGATGTTACCTCTTCGCACGATCCCGGAAGGCTGAATGGAATGGCCGGCCTGGTTATTTTCCCCCCAGGGCCTTGAACGCCTTTTGCGCATTGCTGGCCCGGATGACGATGAGCGATTTTTTCGAGGTCGGCGCGCCGCCCAGGTAGAGGTATTCGATGTTGGTGCGCGCGCGCGCCAGCTTGCTGGCGATCTCGACCAGGACGCCGGGCCGGTTTTCCGCCTCGATCATGAGCACTTCATTCTCCACCACGAGCACGCCGCGTTCGCCGAAAAGATGCAGGGCCTTCGCCGTGTCGCTCACCACCATGCGCACCACCGCGTGATCCACCGTGTCCGAAACGGTCAGCGCGTAGATGTTGATCTTGGCTGCCGCCAGCGCGGCGCAGACCGCCGCGAGCGTGCCGGGTTTGTTCTCGAGAAACAGCGCGAGTTGGGTGGCAATTTGCATACGCCGCGATGATCAGGGCCGCGTCTGGCGATGTCTATCGGAAACTTGCACCGCCAGCTTCTCGAGCCGGTCCGCCTCCGCCAGCGCCTGGCGCGCCGCCGCTTCCACCGGGTCCGGGCGCGGACGTTGCAAGCGGCTCGCCGTCAGCACACCGGCGAGCAATCCGCTCAAATGGGATTCCCACGACACATTCGGCCCGACGGTCCAAGGCAGCGCGGTGAGGACCAGCCCGCCGTAGAGCGCGACGACCACGCCGGCGATGAGCAGCGCGCCCCAGTGGCGCAGGCGCCAGCCGGCCACGACGAGAAACGCGGCCAGCGCGTAGATGAGCCCGCTGGCGCCGATGTGGACCACGCCGCCGCGGCCAATCAACCAAGTGCCGAACCCGCTGAGCAGCCAGAGGCAGGTGAGACTGAGCCACGGGCGGTACTGCTTGTTCATGAAAAGCAGCGCCAGCAGAATCAGCAGCGGACCGGTGTTCACCAGCAGGTGTCCCCACGATCCGTGCAGAAGCGGCGCGACGAAAATCCCGCTCAATCCGGAAAAAGTGCGCGGCAGGATGCCGAGCCAAGCCCAGGAAAGTCCCGGCGAAAGCAGCTCGATCGTGTGGACCACGTAAAGCGCACAGACAAAAACCAAGGTGAATTTCAGGCCACGACCGTCCACAATCCGGAACCTTAACACGACGCAAGCTTTGCGCAGCAAGCGCGAGTGGGGGAAATTTGCGAATTGCGATCCGCCTCAGAAGAACGGGCGCAAATCCATCCCGGGCGTCCCCCCGACCAGCACAAAGCTCATTTCACCGCGGCTCCAGCTCGCGGTCGGCAGGCCGCCGAGCGTCAGCAGGGAGGGCGCTCCCTCCGGCGGCGCGTCTTCCAGCGCGCGCCCGTGAATCGAGAAGAGATGCACGCCGCGTTTTCCGCGATCGTAGAAGCACACCACGCTGAAACGGTTGCCGAACCACTCGAAGGTCTTGCAGCCGATGGGCGAAAAATCCTGCGGAGCGCGCAACCCATCGGGGCCGGCCTGCGGCGCGCGCGCCTCCTGCAGCCAGGCCAGCAACTCGGACGAGCTCCGCCGAGCGCAAATCGAGCGGCAACATCTTCGCGGCGAGCTGCGGCGTGGTCACGGTCGCGAGCTCCATCCGGAAATCCTCAAAGCGCATGCGCGCCGCCCCGGAAATCTTCGCGGCCACGGCCGCGAGCGTGGTGCGCCAGGTGGGCTGGGCGGGCGGGGCCTCGCCCGCCTGCTCGCCCGCCGCCGCGATGATTCTGGCCGAAGAGATTGGGCGGCGGCTCGACCGAGGAAAGCGCCTGTCGGATCGCACGATCCAACGCGTCGTCGGGTGGAGGCGTGGTGGATGGATTGGGCTCAGGCGGGATCATGTTGGTCGGGATCGGGGGAGAGAATTTTGCGCAGTCGCTCGCGTCCGCGGGAAAGGCGCGACATGACCGTGCCGATGGGGATTTCGAGGCACGCGGCGATTTCCGAGTAGCTCATGTCCTCGAGGTAAAACATGGCGACCGGCGCGCGGTAGGTCTCGTCGAGTTCGGCCAGGGCGGCGACGGCGGCCTTGGCGTCGATTTGGTTGGCCATCTCGACGCGCGGGGCGGGGAGCGAATCCAATTCCTCCTCGTCGGCGATGTCCCGGACCTTGCGGCGCACCGCGAGAAATTCCCGATGGAGCGTGGTGAACAGCCACGTCTTGGCCTTGGATCGGTCGCGCAACTGGTCGCCGTGGCGCGCCCATTTCAGGAAGGTCTGCTGCGTCAGGTCGGCGGCGCTTGATTCGTCGCGCGCCAGGCTCAACGCGAAGCGAAAGAGCCCCGCGTAGTGGGCTTCGACCAGCGTGGAGAATTCGGCGGACGTGGCGTTCGACATGGCGGCCCCAGTGGTTTGGTAGCCAGACCTTGTCGTTGTAGCAAGGCGCGAAGCGGGCGCCGCAGCCGGCCGGGCCTGCCGCGCCGCAGGTTGCGACCAGGTCGACGACTCGCGCGCCCAGCGGACGAGGTTGACGACCGGCCAGGCGGCGTCGGCATGGAGAATGGCAGAGGGCATCGCTCTTGGTGCGAGCCCCCGGAACCGGACTTTATTCCCGTTTGGTCAGTGGAATTTTGAGAAATCGGGCTTCCGTCTTTCGAGAAAGGCGGCAAAGGCCTCGGCGGCCTCCGGCGATTGCAGGCGCGTGGCAAAGTGCCCCGCTTCCTCGGCCATCGTGTCGCGCACCTGCGCGGCCAAGCCTTTCTTCAGGAGCGACTTCGTCAATCGCACCGCCGCGGCCGGCTTGAGCGCCAGCTTCGCGGCGAATTCGCGCGCGGCCGCCGGGCACTCGGCGTCGGGCGTGACGCGATTGACCAGGCCGATTTCGCGCGCGGTCGACGCGTTGAACATTTCGCCGAGCATGAGCAATTCGGCGGCGCGGTGATAGCCCGCGAGCCGCGGCAGCAGCAGGCTCGAGGCCGCCTCGGGGACCAGCCCGAGATTGACGAACGGCAATTGGAAACGCGCGCCTTCGCCGCAGCAAACCAGATCGCAATGCAGCAGCATGGTCGTGCCAATGCCCACCGCCAGGCCGTTAACGGCGGCAACCACCGGTTTCTCGTATGTCGAAATCATGCCGAGGAACTCGAAAATCGGCGCGAGCCTCTCCGGCGTGGGGCCGCTGACGAAATCCGCGATGTCGTTCCCGCTCGTGAAACAATCGGCCGTGCCCTGCAGCACGACCGCGCGCACGGCGGCGTCCGCCTGGCCGGCGCGCAGGGCCGCGGTCATGGCGCCGTACATGGCCAGCGAAAGCGCGTTTTTCTTTTCCGGCCGATGCAGGCTGATGGTGAGAATGGCGTCGCGCGTTTCAACCTGGACGTTGGCGGAGGAATCGGGGGAGGACATGGCGGAAGATTAAGCGGGTCGCGTCAGAAAGTCAGTCACCGCCGCCACGATTTCCGGCGCGTAGCGCACCTTTCCGTGCCCGCAGCCCTCGGCACGGAGCAACGTGGCGTTCGGGCAGTTTGCCACCAGCGCCTCGGCCTCGGCGATGGGAACTTCCTCGTCGTCGGGCGCGTGAACAACGAGCGTGGGCGCGCCGAGCTCGCGGAGGACATCGCTGATGCGGAAATCGTCGCCCGTGATGCCGCCGATGTTTCGGACGCCCGCGCGGAAGAGCTCGAACGCCTCCGGCGAGATGCCGAGGAAATCGCGGAACCGGCGCAGCACGCCTTCGAGCGAATCAGGTCCGGACATGAAGACGAGTCGTCGCGGGCGCAGCCCGTCGCGGGCAATCGCGTACGCCGTGGCCGGACCGCCGAAGGAGTGCGCAATGACCGAGTCGGGCTGGCCGAATGCAGGTGATGCGTCGGCGATGGCGCGCGCAAATTCCACGATGGTCGTTTGCGTGCCGGGCGAATCGCCGTGGGCCGGACCGTCGAAAGCCACCACGCGCCGCCCGGAGGAAACGAGCGGCGCCACGAACGCGCCGAGCTGGGTACCGCGGCCTTCCCAGCCGTGCACGAGCAACGTGGCGGGCGCCGCCGGATTGCCCCATGATTGCCTCGCCACGCCCCCGGCGATTCTGTCGTGCGTGGCGCCCGCGAGGAGGGCCGCCTCCCGCTGCGGTCGCGGTCGGCGAATGGGCGAACGAAAGAGCCGGATGGCCAGTTCCGCCTCCTCGGCGGGACTGACTTGATTGGCGTCGACGGGCTCGGGCAATTTCGCGAGCAGCGCGCGGGCGACGGCGTTCATGACTTCGGGGCGACGGGTCGGAAGAAATTGGTCACGCGGGAAACGCACATCAGCGCGCCGGTCTCGACATGGTGAACATTGACCTCATGCACGATGATGTTGCGGCCGCGGCGCAGCACGCGGGCGGTCGCGCGCACGGTGCCGTCGGTCGCGCTGCTCAAGTGCGATCCATTAATCTCGATGCCCACGGGCGCGAATTTCGTCAGATCGAGGCCCCAGCACGCATGCATGCTGGCGGCGGACTCCGCCAGGACGAGGCTCATGCCGCCGTGGAAAAGTCCCAGCGGCTGCCGCGTCTTTTCGGAGATGGGCATGGTGATCTCCATCCCGTCGGCGTCGAAGCGCGTGATCTCCATGTCCAGGTGCGCGCCGGAGTTTTTCGAGGCGAATTGCCGGATGGTCGCGAGGTCCGGGGTGAAATGAGGCGGGCGGGTTCATGGTTTGGTGGATTTGCCTGGTTCGGCGGCGAACGCCGCGATGAAGGCGCGGCGGCAATCGCGCAGGATGCGATCGCTGAGCTTGGGATCGTCGACCGCGCGGGCGAGCGACATGGCGCCGATCATGCCGGCGACCAGCGCGAGGGTGCGCGGATCGTCGGGCGCGACGTCGTCGCCGAAGGCCATTTGGCCGAGTTCGCCGACGTAGCGTTCGAAGGCGCGGGAAAAGGCGCGGCGCACATTCTTCGGCTCGCGCGCGAGATCGCCGGCGAGCGGCGCGAGCAGGCAGCCTTCGTCGGGATGATCGCGATGCCAGGCGCTGAGATAGACGCGGATGAGCGGATGCTCGCGGCCGGTGCGCTGCCACTCCTCGCACCACCTCGCGCAGACGCTCGAGCGCGTGAAAGCTCTCGGCGAAAACCTCCGCCGCCAGGGCGTCCTTGCCGTGGAAATGCGCGTAAAACCCGCCGTGGGTCAGGCCCGCGCGCTTCATCACCTTCGCGACCGCGGCCTTGCCCATGCCCTCGCGCCGGAACGTCCGGCTGGCCGCCGTCACGATCTTGCGGCGGGTGCGTTCCTTGTGTCCGGGCGGATAGCGCATGATGGTATGATGCTCATCATATAACGCGGCAAGGGCGTGTCAAGCAGTGGTGGATCGGCTCGACCCGGAGCCGATGGGAGTGAGGTAGGGACGAGCGTCCCCGCTCGTCCCAAGCCTGCGGCCTGGATTGACTAGTCCCGGACCAGCATTTCCCTGCGACGCAGCGCGCCGTTCCACCAGATTTGGGACGACCAAGGATGGTCGTCCCTACCTCGAGAGCATCGGCCCGGGACGAGCCGATCCACCGCGTTCGCCGCCTACTTCTTCGCCAGCAGATCGCGGATCTCAGTCAGCAGTTTCACGTCGGCGGGAACTTCCGGCGGCGGCGCGGGCGCCTCTTCCTGCTTGCGCTTCATGGCATTGAGCGCTTTCACCATGAGAAAGATGCAGAACGCAATGATGAGGAAGTTGAGCGTCGTCTGGATGAAATTTCCGTAGCGCAGGGCGACTTCATCCTTGCCCGAGCCGCTGATCACATATTTCAGCCCGGTGAAATCGACGCCCCCGATGATTTTTCCAATCATGGGCATGATCAGGTCCTCCACCAGCGAGGTGACAATCTTGCCGAAGGCCGCGCCGATGATTACACCGATCGCCAGGTCCATTACGTTGCCTTTGCTGATGAAGGTCTTGAATTCTTGAATGAAGCCCATAGTGCCCGCGATCGTCCTTTCCCCGACTCGAATGTAAAGGCGAAAACCGGTGTCCGTTTCCGCTCACATGCCGCGATCGAGCGCGCGATATTGGATGGCCTCCGCCAGGTGCGCCGGCGCGATGACTTCCTCGCCCGCGAGATCGGCAATGGTGCGCGCAACTTTCAAAATGCGATCGTAGGCGCGGGCGCTCAGGTTCATTTCCGCCATCGCCATCTTCAGCAGCGCCGAGCCGGCCTCGTCGAGTTTGCAAAGCGCGCGGATCTGCCGGGGCTTCAGCCGCGCGTTCGGCGCGCCGGTGCGGTCCGACTGGATTTTGCGGCAGGCCTCGACCCGCGCGCGGATGGCCTCCGAGGGCTCGCCCGCCGCCTCCGACGCCAGCTCCTTGTATTCGATCGCCGGCACCTCGACGTGGAGATCGATGCGATCGAGCAGCGGTCCGGAAATGCGCGCGCGGTAGCGCTGGATCTGCGTCGAGCTGCAACGGCAGGCCTTTTTGATGTCGCCATAATGCCCGCACGGGCAGGGGTTCATCGCGGCGATCAACATGAACTCCGCCGGGAAGGTCATGGTGCCGGCCGCGCGCGAGATCGTCACCCGACCGTCCTCCAGCGGCTGGCGCAGCGTCTCCAGCGCCGAGCGCTTGAATTCCGGCAGCTCGTCGAGAAAGAGCACGCCATGATGGGCCAGGCTGATCTCGCCCGGCGACGGCTGGTGCGATCCGCCGAGCAGTCCCGCGTCCGACACGGTGGAATGCGGCGAGCGAAAGACGCGCGTCGAGACGAGCGCGGATTTCGCGTCGAGCAATCCGCAGACGCTGTGGATCTTCGTCGTCTCGATCGCCTCGGCCAGCGACATCGTCGGCATGATGGTCGGCACGCGCTTGGCCAGCATCGACTTCCCCGAGCCGGGCGGACCGATCATGAGGAGATTGTGTCCGCCGGCCACCGCCACCTCGATGGCGCGCTTCACGTGCTGGTTTCCCTTCACCTCGGAAAAGTCCGTGTCGTAGCGCTGATGCTGCGCGAAAAGCTTCGCCAGATTCACTTGCGTCGGCGCCAGGGCGTAGTCGCCGGCGATGAGCTCGTGGGCTTCGCGCAGGTTCGCCACGCCGAAGACTTCGAGCCCCTCGACGATGGCGGCCTCCCGCGCGTTTTCATACGGCACAATCAGCCGCTGTCCGGCCGGCCGTCTTCGCCTCCAGGGCGATCGGCAAGATGCCTTTCACCGGCCGGACCGCGCCGGTCAGCGCCAGCTCGCCCACCACCGCGTACGGCTCCAGTCGCTCCGGCTCCAGTTCGGTGGTGATGGCGAGCATGGCCAGCGCGATGGGCAAATCGAAGCTCGGCCCCTCCTTGCGCATGTCGGCCGGCGCGAGGTTCACCACGGTCCGACCCTTCGGCCATTTGTAGCCGCTGTTGGCGATGGCGGTGGTGACCCGCTCCTGGCTCTCCTTCACCGCGGTATCGGGTAACCCGACCACCACAATCACGGTCTTCACGGCAGAACCCGTGTTGACCTCAATCTCCACGGAGAAGCCGTCGATGCCATAGACGGCGGCCGAAAAGACCCGGGCAAACATGACTCACCTTGTCAGTTTGGCACTATTTTTACGTATTGGTTGAACAACGACCCACTACGCAGCGTCTGTGACCCATTCGCCCTCCACACTGTGTTTTGACCCGGAAATAGAAACATTGTGAAAATTTTCACGAAGTCAAGTAGCCGTAAGTACGAAAACTGCTTCATAAGATTAACTAATCGAAAGCGAAAATCCGACACACACGAACGACCTAAAACCAACCGGAACAATACCATGGGTGCTGAAGACAGCGATAGCGGAATCAAAATTTACCTGCGCGAGATCGGCCAGATCCCGCTCTTGACCCCCCAGGACGAAATCGTCCTCGCGGCGCGGATCAAGAAGGGCGACAAGGAAGCGCGGGCCATCATGATCAAGTCGAACCTGCGACTGGTCGTGAAGATCGCGCATGACTACGCGAATCTGGGCCTGCCCCTGCTCGACCTGATCTCGGAAGGCAACATCGGCCTGATGAAGGCCGTGGAGCGCTTTGACCCCGCCAAGGGCGGCAAGCTCTCGACCTATGCCGCGTGGTGGATCAAGCAGTCGATCAAGCGCGCCCTGGCCAACCAGAGCAAGACGATCCGCCTGCCGGTCCATCTCGTCGACAAAATCTCCAAGATGCGCCGCGTGGCGCTGCAGATGAGCGAGGAGCTGGGCCGCGAACCCACCGACGACGAGCTGGCCGAGGAAATCGGCCTCGCCAGCGGCAAGGTCTCGCAGCTCAAGACCGTGTCCATCCGCCCGGCCAGCCTCGACGCGCCGATCAGCGACGACGACTCCACGGAGTTCGGCGAAATCGTGGGCGACGAGGACGCGCAGACGCCGTTCGAGTTGCTCCGCGACAAGAACCTGCGCGACGAAGTCGACGGCCTGCTCGAAGTGCTCGACGAGCGCGAGAAGAAGATCATCTTCTCCCGCTTCGGCCTGGACGGCGGCAAGCCCAAGACCTTGGAAGAGGTCGGCAAGAAGTTCGGCGTGACGCGCGAGCGTATCCGCCAGCTGCAGAACATCGCGCTGACCAAGCTGCGCCGCGCGCTCAACAAGAAAGAGCGCCCGAGCGAGGTCTTCGCCGACGCGAACTAAGGTTCACGCCAAAAACAAAATTCACGACGCGCGGAATGGCGAAAGCTGTTCCGCGCGTTTTTGTTTTCATCCTGAGAGATCGACTGCGGCGACCGAAGCGGGCCGTCCGTCATCCCGAGCGAAGTCGAGGGACCTCAAGCTGCTTTCTGGCCGTGTGATCGGGCGGCGAGCAAGCCATGATTCGAGAAGGCCGCGAAGAGGTCCTTCGACTCGCTCCGCTTGCTCAGGATGACAGCACACGTCCGGCCTCAGCGAGGCCGGCTACAACAACGCCCCACGCGCGACTCCCTCAGCTCTTCGCCTTGGCGACGGCGCTGGCGACGTCCTTCTCGATTCCGGCCAGCGTGTCCATCTCGCAGGCGAGCAGCACCTTCTCGACATCGGGTGACGGCGCCACGAAAACCAGCTTCTTGCCCTTCTTCTCGAGTTCCTGGATGACGTCGAGAAAGAGGCGCACGCCGAACGACGAGATGTAATCGACCCCGTGCATGTCCACGACCACGGACTCGCCTTTGCCGGCGGTCGCTTTCTTGAATGATCGCTCGATTTCCTGCACGGCGGTAAGGCCCATGTGCCCGGAGATTTCAACGACGGTAACGCCTTCCTTGGTGCCGAGTTCGTGCAGAATCATAGTGTGTGTTCGGTTGGGAACGGGAGTTGTAGCATAATCAGGGGAGGCTTCTACGAAAAAGAGAGGGACCCGGCCGATTCGCCGGCGGGCCCCGCCGGGGGGTCATTCCTCCGGGTGGTGGGGAAGGTGGACCGTGACGATGTTCTTGGCGCCTGTGCGCTGATAGGCGAAGGCGTTGGCGAATTTCTTGACCAGCATGACGCCCTGCCCGCCCAGCGGCCGGGCGGTGGCCGGGCGGCCGCGCACGGGCTCGGGGGCGTCGTCCCACGGGTTGAACGCCATGCCGTCATCGGCCAGGCGGAGTGTGACGTCGTGGGCCCTGGCCTCCAGTTCGACCGCGATGGCGTGGGGCGCGGAATCCTTGTAGCCGTATTTGACGATGTTCGTCAGCAGCTCCTCCAGCGCGAGTTCGCAGACGAAGAGCACATGCCGCGAAGCCCCGTGCTGGCGCAGGAATTCCACCGAGCGGTCAATCGCCACGGCAATCTCCGGGATCGTGTTCCGGGCCTCAAGATTAAGGCGGCCGGGCTTCTGGGCGGAGGAGGGCATGCGGCGCGCGAATGATTTACCAGCTGAATTGGACGATGGAAACATCATCGTCTTGGGCTTCGCTCCCGTGAATCTCCCGCGTGCGGGCCAAAAGGCGATCGAGGGCGTTCGGCATCTTGGGATCCAACTCCCGCACGCATTCCACAAATTCCTCGTACGGCCACATCGAGCCGTCGTGCCGGCGCACTTCGTAAATGCCGTCCGTGACCAGGTAAAGCTGCCCGCCCGCCGCGGTGGGATGCACATGCGTGGCGTAGGTCTTGCCGGCGCGCGCGCCCAGCACCAGTCCCTTTGCGCCCAGGTGCACGACGTTGCGATCGCCGGCGGCGTTGATCAGGATGGCCGGCGGATGGCCGGCCGAGGCGTAGCGCAATTCACGCGTCTGGCGATGCCACACGCCATACCAGATGGTGAAATACAAATTGTTCTGATCGCGCATCAGGAAGGCGTTATTCATCGCGGTCAACACCGCGCCGGGGTCGCGAAAATCCACCGCTGGAAGCGCGCCGGCGCGCAACACCTTCAGCGCGGTCGCGGACAACAACGCCGCCGGCACGCCGTGCCCGGAAACGTCCAGAATGTAGAGCGCGAAATTGTCCTCATCGATCCAGTGGTAGCCGAAGGCGTCGCCGCCGACCGCGGAAAACGGCACGAAGCGCCAGTCGACGCGGAACGGTTCGCTGATCGGCTCCGGCAGCATCGCGCGGATGTAGCTGGCCGCGCCTTCCAGCTCGATGCGCAGTTGCTTGTCGTCCCCGCCGCGGGGAATCGCCGGCAGCTTCACCGGCACGGGCGTCGCCGCCGGGGCAACGACCGCGGGCTGGGCGGGATTCGCCTGCTTGAGCACGTCGCGGAACTGCACCTGCGTCTTGAGCGTGGCGAGCAGCCGGTCGTTGTCCCACGGCTTCTCGATGAAATCGCGCGCGCCCCGGCGCATGGCGTCCACCGCGAGATCAATCGTCCCCCACGCCGTCATGACGATGACCGGCAGATCGCGGTCGGCCGCCAGGATTTCCGGCAGGGCGGAAAGTCCCTCGCTGCCCGAGGTGGTGTCGCGCGTGTAATTCAGATCAAAGAGCAGCGCGGAGTAGGGCCGCGCGCGCACCGCGGTGAGCACCTGCGCCGGCGACTCCACCAGGTCCGCGGCGTAACCTTCGCTCTTCAACAAGAGCCGGAGGGCTTCGCGAACGTCCGGTTGGTCGTCGGCGACGAGCACGCGGGATCGATCGCTGCCGGGGGTTGCCATGTCGCTGGCAGCAATAATGGGGCGGGGCGCAGATGACAAGTGCCGCGTCGCAGAAGGCAAGTCCGGCGTGGGACCGGATTCTACACCGCCGGCAGATTGCTCAGCTTGATGATGCCGTGCAGGATGTCGGAGAGCACCACCACGGGCGGCTGGGTGGCGTCGATCGTCTGCACGACCCCGCGCAGCAGGTAGTAATCGAGCAGCGGCTTGGATTCCGTTCTCGTAAATCTCGAGGCGTTTGCGGATGACTTCCTCGTTGGCGTCGTCCAGGCGGTTGTCCTTCAAGGCCCGCTTGGTCAGGCGCGTGACCAGCTTGTTCCGGTCGGGGCAGGTGAGGTGAAAGACCTTTTCCACCACAATGTGCTGCTCCATCAACTTCGCCTGCTGCACGTTGCGCGGAATGCCGTCGAGCACGAGGACGTCGATGTCCGGCTTGAAGCGGCCGGCGTCGACCATCTTGTCGATGTGCTCGTGCCAGAGTTCCACCGTGAGCTCGTCCGGCACGAGTTTCCCGCGGCTGGAATAATGCAGGAAGGCCTGGCCGAGCTTGGTGCGCGTATCGAGGCTGCGAAAGACCTCGCCGCACGCGAAGTGCACGAAGCGCGGGACCATGCCGAGCGCGTTGCCCTGGGTGCCCTTGCCGCTGCCGGGCGCCCCAAAAATCAACAAAGTGCGGTAGATCGGGCGCGCGCGAACCTCAGCCTTCGAGGTGCTTTGAGGGTCGGACGTCACGGCCGCGGGGGAGTCGACGGAGTGCATGGCAGGGGGGAAACTAGCTATCTCCCCCCGCGGTTTCGACTAAAAAGTCGTGTCCGGGCGCATGATTTTTGCATCCCGCGTCTTCCGGCTAGCCTTGGTCCCCGAGGCTTTCGAGCACTTCGCCGACCTGAATGGACGACATGACGCCGTCGGCCGCCCGGATGGTCCGGACCCTGGGTTGGGGCGGCGCCCAGACGGACGGATCGCTCGGGCCAAAGAGGAGCACGCAGGGAATTCCGTTGGCGGCCGCGAGGTGGGCGATGCCGGAATCGTGACCGACAAAGAGATCGCTGGCCGCGATGAGCGCGGCGACGCGCGGCAGCGGGGCATGCTCCACCGCGAGAATGCGATCGGCCGGCAAACTGCGCGTCAACTGCGCGACGGCGGCCCTGTCCGCCTCGCCCCCCAACAGCAGCAGGCGCAGGTTCGGACGCTGCCGGAGCAAGGCGAGGGCGAGTTCGATCCAATGCGGGATCGGCCAGTTTTTCTGCGCGCTGCCGCTGCCCGGATGGATCGCGACCCACGGCGCGCGCTGCAGAATCTGCTCCGCCTCCTCGTGCGCCGCGCAATCGAGCTGCAGCCGGAATGCCGCCGGATCCGCCGCCGGCAGATCGAGCGCGCGCTCGATGGGTTGGGCGAGCTGGCGCGCCGCGAGTCCGCAGGCCATCTCGCGGCCGGGGTGGCCCCACGATCCAAGATGTTGCACCCGCGCGACGGGCGTTTGCTTCGAGGATGCCATCCGGATCGTGGAGAAAGCTGATGACGCGCCGCGCTTCGCGGAATCGGTCGCTCCACTCCGCGGGCAGTTCGCCATCCGGAACGAAGAAAGGCGCGAAACCCGCCGCTTCGATCGAGTGCACCGCATCCGCCAGGCCCGCGGCCAGCGCCAGCGAGGCGGGCGACGGATTCGCGATCAGTTCGAGGCGCTCGCCCGGGTACGCGCCGCGCAGGCTTTGCAGCAGCGGCAGCGTCACGACAAAATCGCCAACCGCACCGCCGCGCAGGACGAGAGTGCCGGACGGTGATGAAGTTCGAAGGCTCAAATTCGAAACTCGAAGAAAGTGTAAGCCCGGAAAACTCGAAAACTCTGGGCGGGACCATTTCGAATTTTCCCTACTTCAAGAACGTTTCAGAACTTTCTTCGAGTTTCGAATTTCGAGTTTCGAATTTTCCCCATCACTCCTCGGTCTTCTGCAATCGCGCGAGGATGGTGAAATCCTCCAGCGTCGTCGTGTCGCCGGTGACCGTCTGGCCGCTGGCGATTTGCTTCAGCAGGCGGCGCATGATTTTTCCCGAGCGCGTCTTGGGCAAGGCATCGGCGAAGCGGATCTGGTCGGGCTTGGCGATGGCGCCGATGGCGTTGGCGACATGCTTGCGCAGCTCCTCCTTGAGCTTGTCGGATCGGTGTCTCGCCCTGCTTGAGCGTGACAAACGCCGACCACGCCCTGGCCCTTGATCTCGTCGGGGCAGCCCACCACGGCGGCCTCGGCCACGGACTCGTGCGAGACGAGCGCGCTCTCGATTTCCGCGGTGCCGAGGCGATGGCCCGCGACATTGAGCACGTCGTCGATGCGGCCCACGATCCAGAAATAGCCGTCCTTGTCGCGCCGCGCGCCGTCGCCGGTGAAATAGAAGCCCTGCTTCTTGAACTCGGTCCAGTACGCCTGCTTGTAGCGATCCTTGTCGCCCCAAATCGTGCGCAGCATCGAGGGCCAGGGCTTGCGGATGACGAGCTTGCCGCCCTCGAGCGGTTTCACTTCGTTGCCGGCGTCGTCGACGATGGCGGCGTCGATGCCGAAGAACGGCAGCGTGGCGGTGCCGGGCTTGGTCGGCGTGGCGCCGGGCAGCGGCGTGATCATGATCGCGCCCGTTTCCGTCTGCCACCACGTGTCGACGATCGGGCAGCGCCCGCCGCCGATTTTCTCGTGATACCACATCCAGGCCTCGGGATTGATCGGCTCGCCGACCGTGCCGAGCAGGCGCAGCGACGAAAGATCGTGCTTGGCGGGCCACTCGTCGCCCCACTTGATGAACGCGCGAATCGCGGTCGGCGCCGTGTAGAGAATGGTCACGCCGTGCTCCGCGATGATTCGCCAGAAGCGATCCGGATTCCGGCCAGTTCGGCGCGCCCTCGTACATCAGGGCCGTCGCGCCGTTCGCGAGCGGTCCGTAAACCAGGTAGCTGTGGCCGGTGACCCAGCCGACGTCCGCGGTGCACCAGTAGACGTCGTCGTCGCCGCAGATCGAAAACGTAGCTTGGTCGTGACATACGTGCCGAGCAGGTAGCCGGCGGTCGTGTGCAGGATGCCCTTCGGCTTCCCGGTCGATCCGCTCGTGTAGAGGATGAAAAGCGGATCCTCCGCGTCCATTTCCGCGGCGGGGCAGTCGGGCGTGACGTATTCCAATTCGCGGTGCCACCAGACGTCGCGGCCTTCCTCGATGTGCACCTCGTTGTGCGCGCGGCGGAAGACGATGACGCGCTTCACCTTGGTGGAGCCGTCCTTCAGCGCGGCGTCGACATTGTGCTTGAGCGGGACGATCGCGCCGCGGCGATACCCGCCGTCGGCCGTGATGATGCAGGTCGCGCCGCGAGTCGTTCGCGCGATCCTTGATGCTCTCCGAGCTGAAGCCGCCGAAGACGACGGAGTGAATCGCGCCGAGCCGGGCGCAGGCCAGCATGGCGACGGCCGCCTCGGGGATCATCGGCATGTAGATGAGCACGCGATCGCCCTTCCGGACGTGATTGCGCTTCAAGACGTTGGCGAAGCGGCAGACCTCGCGGTGCAACTGCGCGTAGGTGATCGTGCGCGACTCGCCCGGCTCGCCTTCCCAGATGATCGCCGCCTTGTTCTTGGTCGATCCGCGCAGATGCCGGTCGAGGCAGTTCTCCGCGACGTTGAGCTTGCCGCCGACGAACCATTTCGCGAACGGCGCCTTCCACTCGAGCGTCTTCTTGGGCTTCTTCCGCCAGTCGAGATCCTTGGCCAGGTTGCCCCAGAATTTCTCGGGCTGCTTGATCGATTTTTTCCACATCGATCGGTACTCCTCCATGCTGCCGATGCGCGCCCTTTTGACGAAGCCCTTGGCCGGTTTGAAGATGCGGTTCTCGACGAGGTGCGACTCGATGTTCACCGTCGCGGGCGCGTCGGCGGCCGGGGCTGGCGCGGCGTTCTTTTTCTTCTTCTTGGCGGCCATGGGGGGAGGGGTTGGAAGTGGCAAACGAAGGGTTCTGCCGCGGGGCGGCCGGCGCGCAACGCCGGGAGCGCGGACAATAACAACCCCGACCGGTGAGACAAGAATTTTTGCGGGACGCGGCGCCGCGATATGCCACGGCCGGCGGGCAATTGACACTGGGAACCGGCGTGAATTGATGTTGGTTCCGGGCGTGCGCATTCTTTCCCGCTTTTTCCTGCTGCTCACCGGGCTCGCCGCCGGCGGGCTCGACGCGCTGGCGCAGCCGGCCGCCTGGACGCGCGAGTCGATCGAAACCGTGCCGTCGGCCCCGCGACTGGTGCATGAATTGCAAACGTGGCGCGATGGCACCGGCGGCGATGAAACGATCGTCGACGTGGTGCGTTTCCAGGCGTCGGACGCGGGCTTCCAGGTCGTGGATCAAGGCGCCGAGGGCGATCGCTCGCTCGACGAAGCCATGCGCGCGGCGGGCGCGCTGGCGGGAATCAACGGCGGCTACTTTCATCCCGATCGCCGACCCCTCGGGCTGGTCGTGGCCAACGGCGCGACGGTCCACGCGGAGGAGCGCGCGCGTTTGCTCAGCGGCGTGCTGCTCGTCTATGCGAACGGCGCCATCCGATTGCAACGGGTCGACGAGCCGCGCGGAAAACTGGCGCTGCGCGAAGCGCTGCAGGCGGGGCCGTTCCTGGTCGACGCCGGCCAGCCGGTCGCCGGACTCGACACCAAGCGCGCCGCGCGCCGCAGCGTCGTCGCCACCGACGGCGCCGGCAGCTGGGCGATCCTCACGCTGGATCGCGCCACCCTGGCGGACGCAGCGGCGCTGCTCGCCACGCCGGGGGTGCTGGGCAACGGGAAAAGGATTCTGCGCGCGCTGAATCTCGACGGCGGGTCGTCGACCGGCCTTTGGGTGAAGGGCGCCGGCTCGTCCTCACCGCGCTATGCGCCGGAATTTGGCACGGTCCGGAATTTCCTCGGGGTCTTCCCGCGCTGACTCACTTCGGATAGTCCGGCGGCGCGGCGGGAACGATTTTCACGTGCACACCGGGCGGCTGGGGAAAGCGCGCAGAGAGTTGCTTGACGATCGATTCCTCGGCCTCGCGCACGACGCCGATGCGCACGGCCTTGCGCCGGGCTTCGTCCGGCAGAGCGGCGATCTCCGACTCGAGATTCTGCGGCTGCACCTTGTTCCACAGACCGTTTTCCAGCGCGAGCACCTCGATGTGCACCGGCTCGACGCTCAGGATTTTCGGCGCCGGCAGATTCAACCGCGCGGGCGTGCCCGGCTCGTCGCTCAGCTCGACCGAGAAGGGCTGCGTCAGATCGAAACCGCTCTTGATCCGGTACGCGCCGCGCAGGCGGATTTTTTTGGTGCTGCCCAGCCAGGTGTGCTCGAACTCGCGCTCGACTTCCACCTCGCGGCTCAAGACGGCCAGCTCGAGCAGGCTGGAGGATTGATTCACCACGACGCGCTCATTCACGACGACACGCGGCTGGATTTGCAGAATTTCCTTGAACGCCTGCGAAACCGTGGTGGCCAACTCGCCGGGCTGCGCCGCGATTTTCGTGGCGGTTTTTTCGCATCGCCACAAGGCAAAGACGCAAAGCAGGACCACCGCCACGATCGAGCCAAGCAAGGCCGCGGGGAATCCGAGGCGACGACGATCGCCGGCGGGGTTTGCTTGCGGCGGACGGGAGTCGGGCATTCGAGCGGATGATACGCCGGATCGACGCGATGTCAGACGCGGCCGGGCTCGGGGCCTTCAAATGGTAACGCCCCCCGCACCCAAAGGGCACAGGGGGCGTCTGTTCCCCCCAGAACAATCTTCCAAAATCCTGACGCGATCGTAGTACCCCGCCCAGACGGAGCAAGCACAATTATTAGTTTTGTTAATGCTGAGTGACAAAACCGCCATTCAGCAACACGTGAAGTTTGCCTAATCCTCAGGGACGCTGCGCCTGAGGTGCTTTGCGCGGTGGAAGGCGTGGACGAGTGGACTATGTGGACGAGGGCGAACGTCTGATTTGTCGCGCCCATCCGCCACGTCATCGGCGGTGGCGGGTCGCAGCGCGATGAGTTTTGCGCGTCGCGGATCGGTTCGTCGCCATGCGGCAGGCCGCGCTGCCGCAAGAAATCTTCGTAGTCCAAGCGCAGTTCTTCCAAGCTCGCGCGCGCGACATTCGTGAGCTTCAGCTCTGGACGTGCCGGAGCCTGGCTGCCTCGCGATATTCTGCACGCCCGACTCGCCGCCTGGACCATTTGATCATGCGTGCGACTGCGCCTATCGATGTATCGCTCGCAAAACCGGATCGTCACGTCGTACGCCAGCTGCGCGACTTGAAAGCTCTTCAACTTTCGGTAGCCGCCATGCAACGGAATCAACTCTCCGCTCGGGTCACGATCGATGCCGTCCATCTGTCCACTTCGTCCACAAAGTCCATCCCGCGACTCCGCCTGCCCCAGCAGCCGCACCAGCAATTGCTCGAGCACGATTTTCGGCTCGAGGGGCAGGGTGACCAGCGTGCGATTGGCGTCGAGACAGGCGAGCATGCCGGCGCGCAGTTCCGCCAGCGAATATCGGCTCACGGCTTGCGCGGCAAAGCCGAGGCCAGCGGCATTGATCCCGCCGTCCTTCTTGCGCGGCAAATGCGCGGTCGCCTCCGGTGGCAGCTGCGCCAGCACGTCGCCGAATTTCCAGGGATTCGCGGCCCGCCCGACGCGGTGATGTTCCTGCAGATCTTTCATCAACAGCAGATTTCGAATCGTCGGCGTGATCGCGGCAAGCAGGATGCCCATGGCCGTCTCCTTTTGCTGCATGAGCTGCGCAAGGAGCTCGAGGGCGTGCTCGAGATCACGCCGATGGATGGCATCGCCCAGTTCGAAAATCACGCCCTCGCGCGAGTGCGAAACGAGCGCGCGCACGTCGTCGGGCCGCACCTCGCGGCGCTCCTCGCCGAGGTACAGGTCGATCTTCTCCATCTCGTTGTCGATTTGGCGCTCGTCGCCCCCGGTCAACAGGATGATCAGCTGCTCGGCGTCCGGGTCGAAGCGCAGTTTCTTGGCGCGCGCGCCCTGCGCGACCAACGTCGCCGCCTTCTCCTCCCAGCCACCCTTGGTGCTGTCGACCCCGTCCTGGATTTCCACCTGCGCCACCTTGCCCAGCGTCTTGTAAAAGCTGCGCCGCTTGTCGACCCCGACGGCGCTCAACAAAAATCTCACGTCCGCCGGCACACCCGCCTGCAGCACCTGCGCCAATGACTCCAGCGCCTCAACCACCGCGTTCGAGCGGCCGAGCACGTCGTCCGCCAGGAAACTCGCGCTCTTCAGCCAGACGAGCTTCTCGCCGCCGAAAAACGGCAGCGTCTGCAGCGCCGCGATCGTCGCATAGATGCGCTCCGCCGCGGCGTCGGCGTGGTCCACCGCGCCGTCGATCACCTCGGTGCTGAGATCCTCGAGCGAAACCGGGGCCAGCGCCTGGGCGCGGGCGCGCGCGGCGTCCTTGACCGCGCCGTCGTCGCTGCCGATCACCGCGTGCACATTCGTCGACGGCGGTGGATTTCGGAGCGCGGGCGGCCATGACCTGCATTTAGCCCAGCCTCGCGCCGTCGCCAAGCTACGGCTGCCTGAACATCTCCTCGCGAAATTGCTCCTCGAGCTCGCGCCGGGAGGTCCCGTAGGCGGACTGCAGGGCCGAGTCGAAGGAGCTGCCCTTGGCCATCGCCGCGAAAAACGCGCGAAACGGCTCCTTGCCGCGCTGCTGCAGGAACGACACGAGCTTGCGCGATTCGATGTAAAACGCGGCGACTTCCTGCTCGCTGGTCGGATAGGCAGTCAGCGTCGTGAGCTTCTCCAGCGGGATGTAGTCCTCCAGGCTCATGCCGGCGAACTGCGGCTTGGACGCGTATCTCCGCGCGCGGTAATACGACGCATAGAGCACGCCCGAAATGTACTCGGCGTAGCCTTCGTTGAGCCAGAGCGGGATGTGTCGCCGAAGAATCGCTGGACCACGAGATGTCCCACTTCGTGTCCGAGGGTCGGACCCTGCGGGCGCTCGCCGTCGCGCGTGATGAAGAGCTCGTTGCCCGTGTGCATCCCTCCGGTCCACGGATCCAGCGACGCGCCCCGCTTGAATTCCTCCCACTCCTTGTCCGGCAGCATGAAAATGTGCGCCTTCTTTTCGACCGCCTCATTCTCCCGCCCGAAGTCCTTTGCAATCGTGCGGAAGAAGAACTCCGATTCCACCGCCACCTGCTTGGCCGTGATCGGATCGAAATAGTGATAGATAAAATTGGCCGACTCGGCGTGCTTGAAGCTGTCGGGATTCAACGCCAGGGCGGTGCGACCGTAAGCGCCCAGCGCCGTGCTCGAGAGCGACTGGAACGGCACCTCGGTCGGGCCCTCTTCCGTGAGCGATTGCGCGGCGAGCGAGGCGCCGCGATCAGCGCGAGCGACAGCAGCAGGGGTTTCATCACGAAACTGCCGTGCAGGCGCGACGCCGTCCGTCAAAGCACCTTCGCCGACACGAGGAGCGCGCGCAGTCGATCCGAATTCTCCCGGCTCGCCTCGCACAGCGGCAGCCGCACTTCCGCGCTGGCGATGATCCCCTTCCAAAGCAGCGCGAGCTTGATCGGCACCGGATTGGGCTCGACGAAGATCTCCTTGAAGATCGGATAGTAGGCCTGGTGCAGCACCCGCGCCGCCAGCGCCTGGCCGTCGGTGAAATGTTTCACCAGTGCGACCACCTCGGCGGGGATCACGTTCGACGCCACGCTGACCACGCCGACCGCGCCGACCGCCATGAACGGCAGCGTCAGGCTGTCGTCGCCGCTCAGAATCGTGAAATCCGCGCGGCAGAACCTGCCGCATCTGGCTGACGCGCTCCGGCGTCCCGCCCGCCTCCTTGATCGCGAGACGATGTTCGGGCAGTCCGCGGCGAGCCGGCGCACGACCTCGACGCCGATCTCGATGCCGCAGCGGCCGGGAATGTTGTAGAGCATGATCGGCAGCTTCGTGGCGGCCGCGACCGCGCTGAAATGCCGGAACAATCCCTCCGGGACTCGGCTTGTTGTAATACGGCGCGACCAGCAGGAGGCCGTCGGCGCCGAGCTGCTCGCATTCCTTGGCCAGCGCGATGGTCTTGCGCGTGGAATTGGATCCGGCGCCCGCGATCACCTGGCAGCGGCCCTTGGCGATCTCGACCGCGCGGCGCACGAGCGTCGAGGTGCTCCTCATGCTCGAGCGTGGGCGATTCACCGGTCGTGCCCACCGGGACGATGCCCGTGATGCCGCCGGCGATCTGATGCTCGATCAACTTCGCATACGACGCGTCATCGATCTGGTCGTTGAGAAAGGGCGAGACGAGGGCGGTGTAGGTGCCGGAGAACATGGAGAGGGAGTCGAAGGTCGAAGGCGAGTCGAACGCTAGATTTCGATTTCGCCGGCGAAGACGAAATCGGCGGGGCCGCAGAGCGTGACCTTGCTGAATTCGCCGGGCTTGGCGCCGCGGACGAAGCCGACCTCGAGGGTGTCGCCGCCGCGCACCGTCACCGCGACCGGCGAGGCCGCGCCGTTCAACTCCGCGTGGATCAGCGCGCAGGCGGTCACGCCGGTGCCGCAGGCGAGCGTCTCGTCCTCCACGCCGCGCTCGTAGGTGCGAATCGCGATGGCGTGCGGACCGAGCACGCGGATGAAGTTCGCGTTCGAGCCCTTCGGCGCGAATTCCGGATGAAGACGCAGCGCGCGGCCCAGGCGCACGACCGGCGTGTGCTCGAGGTCGTCGACGAACACGCACGCATGCGGCACGCCCGTGTTGATGGCGTGCACGGTTTGAACTGCTCGCCTTCCACGTCCAGGTTGAGATTCGGCGAGAAATTCGTGGGCGTGACCATCTCGATGCGCACGCGCTCGCCGTCGACGAACTCCGCGCGGATGACGCCCGCCGGCGTCTCGAAGGACATGCCGCCGTTCGCGCCGGCGACGTTCTTGGCGAAGCGCGCGAAGCAGCGCGCGCCGTTGCCGCACATCTCCGCCTCGCCGCCGTCGGCGTTGTAATAGCGCATCCGGTGATCCGCGCTTTCCTGCGCGGGCTCCAGGATGAGCACGCCGTCGGCGCCGACCCCGCGATGCCGGTCGCAAAGCCGGGCGATGGCGGCGCCGGTCGAGCTGCAGCTGGCCGGCGCGGTTGTCGAGCAGCACGAAGTCATTGCCCGCGCCGTTCATTTTTACGAAGGAAAGCCTCGCCATGGGACGAAAAGGTAAATGCGCCGGGCCGATTGTCCATCAAACCGACTTCACCGCCGCCACCAGCGGCCGGACAAATTCCGCCACCCGCTGCGGCGAGGTCCGGCGCCGCGCCGAATTCGCCCACCCGCTTTGACGATGGCGCTGCCCACCACCACGGCGTCGGCGTGCTCGGCCGCGGCCCGCGCCTGCGCCGGGGAGGAAATGCCGAATCCGATGGCGAGCGGCAGGGTCGTGACCGCGCGAATCGCGGCCGCCTGCGCGGCCAGGCCCGTCGCCAGCTCGGTTTGCTCGCCCGTCACGCCCTCGCGCGAAATCACATAGAGAAAGCCGCCGCCGGCCGCCGCGATTTCGCGCACCCGCTCGATCGGCGTGGTGGGCGCCACCAGCCGGATCATTTTCAGCGCGGGCGATTGCGCGCGCAGCTCTTCGTGGCAGTCGGCCTCGTCCGGCGGCAGGTCGAGGAAAAGGACGCCGTCGACACCGGCCCGCGCCGCCTCGTCGAGGAATCGCTCGAAGCCGAACGCGTAGACCGGATTCAAATACGTGAAGAGAACGATCGGCAATTGCGAGCGCCGGCGGAATTCTTCGATGGCTGCGAGCAGCTTGGGCAGCGTGGTGCCCGCGGCCAGCGCGCGGGCGGCGGCGAGCTGATTGACGATTCCGTCCGCCAGCGGATCCGAGAAGGGCACGCCGAGTTCGAGGATGTCGACGCCGCCTCCTCGAGCGCGCCGGCGATCTCGAATGTGCGCGCGAGATCCGGATCGCCCGCCGCGACATAGGCAATGAAGCCCTTGCGGCCTTCCTTTTGCAAGCGGGCGAAGGCGCTGTCGATGCGGTTGGGCTGGTTCATGGCGCCGGAGCGGACGCGAAGCAAACGTCGCGTCCGGCCCTTGCGCAAGCGGCGGGCGGCTTTTCCCGCGTCAGGACGATCCGGTCCGGGCGGCGAGCAGCGCCCCGGCCATGCGCACCATCTCGATGAATTCGGCCGCGCTGCGCCGCGGGATCGTCGGCCTGGCCCGCCTGCGCCCAGGTCGTGATCAGGCCGGGCGAAACGTCGCCGCGTTCCGGCCAATCGCTCAGCATCATCCCGAAGCCCGCCACCGCCGCCGCGAATTTGAAATCCGCGCTCGCCGCGTCGAACGACACGGCCGTCATCCAGGAGCGTCGTGATGTCCGCGTGACAGTCTCGCGATCTGCCGCGGGCTGAAATTGCATCGTCACGTCGAGCAAGGCGCCGACTTTCCGCGACGTTCGCCGGTGCCAACTCCGGACGCTGCCAGCCTGCCTTCAATTCTCCGGGCGGCGATCCTGCCGGAATGATTTCGTACAATTCGGTCGTCGCAAAACCCGCGGTGACTTCGCGCGCGCCCGATTCATCGGTTTCCGATTCGACGGTAGGCCGCGACCAGCGCCGGATTGAAGCGCAGCGCGACGCTCAGATTCCGGGCAAGGATCGCACCGGATTCGCCGCCGCTCGCGCGCCTGCAGGTAGATCCGCACCAGGCGATGCCGCGGCTGCCACGGGCGCGCTCGCGACTTCCATCTGGACGTTCACGATCGCGTCTGCTTCCGGATGCTCGAGTCGATACGAAAAATGATTCACCATTTCCGCAATGCGGATCGAATCCCGTCGCGGCAGCTCGCCGGCGGCGAGAGCGCGTCGAATCTGCGCGTAGCTCGGAGGTCTGCGTCGCGTCCTCGCCGCGGCACCGACAACATCACCTGATCCGGCGGCGGCAATTCCTCGTCCGACTCCGGCCAGGCCACGGGCGGGCTCGTCCGGGTCAGCGACGGCTGGCGGCTCGGCGCCCGCCCACGTGATCAGGCCCACCGCGACAATGGCGGCGCTCACCGCGAGCATGGCCGCGATGCGCAGCAGATGCGTCGTCCACGGCGTTTGCGAGCGCACCGCGTGTGGCGCGCTGAATTCGATAATGTTCGCGATCTCGCGGCTGGCCGGAATCGAACTGCGCTCGGCCTCGTACGCCGCGTGCAAGATCCAGCGCGAGCGCGCGCACGTCCTCGACGGCTGCGCGCGCCTCCGCGCGATTCTGCCAGCAATTGCTGCACGTCGCGGCGCTCGCGCTCCGGCAGGGGCTCGCCGAGGGCGAAGGCGGTCAGTCGGGGATCATCGATCTGGGGGCTCATGGGGAGATCAACGTTGGAATTGGGCGCGGCGTTCGCGCAGGGCTTTCAAGGCGGCGTGCAGGGTGACGCCGACATTGGATTCGGAGGTGCCGAGGACCTCGGCGATTTCGCGGTAGCTCAAGTCGTTTTGAAAGCGCAGTTGAATCGACTTCCTGTTGCCGCGGCGACAAGCCGGCGACCAGGCGCAGCAGGGCGGACGCGTCGTCGCGTCGCGCCACCGCCTCGGCCGGCGACTCGTCCGGGGCGGGCTCGCTTTCCAGTTCGGCCTGGTCGACAAAGCTCAGGCGTTTCGTCCGGCGGCAGAAATCGACCGCGCGATTGCGGCAGACCTTGAACAGCCACTTCGCCGGGTCGCCGCTTGCGAACTGCCACGGCCCGGATTCCCCGAGGCGCACGAAGGTGTCCTGCACCACGTCGCGGGCGAGTTCGGGATCACCGACGATGCGCGCGGCGAACGCGATGAGCGGTTGCTCGTATTGGCGCACGACGCCGCGCAGCCAGGCGCTGTGGTCAATGCTCCACCGCTCCACGGAAATGAGATTCGTGGGTAATTCGGCGGCGGCTTCGGACATTCCAGAAAGACCTTCCCATCCAGTAAGACGGCATCGGCCGGCGAATCCTTAGGGGAATTCGACGAAATCCCGCGCCGGGCGGCCCGTGGATTGCATTTGGAGCGATTCCGCCGGTTATTGGCCCTCCCATGCAACCCGCCGCCGCCCTCGTGGAATCCCCGTCCGTCGCCCCCAAGGCGAAGACGCTGACGATCCATGAGATTTATCATTCGATCCAGGGTGAAAGCAGCTTCGCGGGACTGCCGTGCGTCTTTGTCCGGACCACGTTTTGCGATCTGCGCTGCACCTATTGCGACACGGCGCACGCCTTCTACGACGGCCAGAAGATGACGTTGCCGGAAATCGTCGAGAAGGTGGTGGCCTACGACTGTCCGCTCGTCGAAATCACCGGCGGCGAGCCGCTGCTGCAGAAGAACACCCTGCCGCTGATGACCGCGCTCTGCGACGCCGGCAAGACGGTCCTGCTCGAGACCAGCGGCGCGCATGACATTTCGGCGGTCGACCCGCGCGTGCACCGCATCATGGATTTGAAGACGCCCGACAGCGGCGAATGCCATCGCAACCTGTATGCGAACATCGCGCATCTGACCGCGCGCGACGAGGTGAAGTTCGTGATCGGCTCGCGCGGCGACTACGAGTGGTCGCGCGAGAAGCTGCGCGAATACCAGCTCAACGAGCGCTGCGGCGGCGTGCTGTTCTCCACGATTTTCAGCCGCATCGAGCCCGTGCGGGTGGTCGAATGGCTGCTCGAGGACCGGCTGCCCGTGCGCTTCCAGCTTCAGCTGCACAAGTACATCTGGCCGCCCGCGCAGCGGGGAGTGTGATCAGATTTTGGATTTTGGATTTCGGATTTTGGATTGAAGATCCAAGCGCGTGCGCTGACTCGGAATCCCGATGCCATTGAATCCAAAATCCAAAATCTAAAATCCGAAATGATTTTCCGCCTCACCAAGGACTTCGGCTTCGAAGCCGCGCAGACGCTCCCGAGCGCGCCGGCGGGCCACAAGTGCGCGAAGATGCACGGCCACAGCTTCAAGGTGGAGATTTCCGTCGAGGGCGAGATGGATCCGAAGACCGGCTGGGTCTACGACCACGCCAAAATCAGCGCCGCCATGCGTCCCTTGGTGGATCAGCTCGATCACGCCTATCTCAACGAAATTCCCGGCCTGGAAAACCCGACGATTGAGCTGATGGCCATCTGGTTCTGGGAAAAGCTGGCGCCGCAGCTCCCCGGCCTGGCGGAAATCATCATCCACGAGACCCCGCGTGCCCGCTGCTCGTTTAGGGGGCCCCGCTCCGCGGAGCGTTAGCGGTTATGGGTTAGGAGTTAAGGGGTAGGCGCCTGATCCGCTGGGTCTGGAGGAATCCAAAATCCGAAATCCAAAATCTAAAATTGTATTCTTCCCGCCATCGCGGCTTTCATAGGCCACGCCGCCATGGAAAATCTCATCCGCTACGCCTACCGCACCACCCTCGTCCTGGGGTTGCTCCTTTCCTTTCCCGCCTGCTACCAGCAGACGAGCGAGACGGCCAAGGCATTTTACCTCGAGCAGATGGAGAAGACGACCTCGTGGCAGAAGCAGCACGCCCAGCACGAGGAGCAGAAGGAAGAGAAGCGCAGCGAAAAGCAGTCGGAGCCCGCTCCGGCCAAGCTGGTGCCGGACGGCAAATGAGCCGCGCGCGGCCCGTCGTTCATGCCGCTCCGTCAGCTTAAGGCGCGCGACTTCCGCTGCTTCACCTCGCTCGCCTTCGAGCCGGGCCCCGATTTCAATTTCATCGTCGGCGCCAACGCGCAGGGCAAGACCTCGCTGCTGGAGGCCATCTGCGTCCTGCTGCGGCTGACGTCGCCGCGCTCGCTTACCCTTGCGCCGCTGATCCGCCACGAGCAGACCGCGTTTTCGCTGCGCGGAATGTTTGACGAGACGCAGCTCGACGTTCGCTCCGGACCCGAGGGACGCGAGCTGGCGCTGAACGAGACGCCGCAGGCGTCGTCGGGCGATTATCTCGCCACGGCCGGCGCGGTCTGGTTCGGCAACACCGACCTGGAGATTGTCAGCGGCTCGGGCGAGGGACGGCGGCGCTTCCTTGATTTTCTCGGCGCCCAAATGGAACCGCTCTACCGCAAGCACCTGCGGGCGTACGAGCGCGCGGTGCGCTCGCGCAACCGGCTGCTCAAGCTGTCGCCGGTGCCGCGGCGCGAACTGGCCGCTTGGGATGCACCGTTCTTCGAGTCGGGTGGACTACTGCAAATGCTCCGCTCGAATCTGGTGCGCGAATTGTCGCCGCGCGCGTTGCTGGCGCACGCGGCCATCCGCCTGCCGACGGGCGAGGGGAGCGAGCAACTGGGCCTCGAATACCTGCCGAGCGGCGGGCTCGATCTGGTGTCGGCGCTGGTCGACAGCGCCGAGCACGAGGCGCGGCTGGGACAGACCGTGGTGGGTCCGCATCGTGACGAACTGCGTGTCACGCTCAACCGCCGGTCGGCGGCGGAATTCGGCTCCGAGGGCCAGCAGCGCACGATCGTGCTCGCCCTGCGGCTGGCGCAGGCGGATCTGATCGCGGCCAGCCGCTCGGCGCCGCCGGTGCTGTTGATCGACGACATTTTCGGAGAACTGGATTTAGCGCGGCGCAACGCCTTGGTGGCGGCGTTGCCGGCGGGCGCGCAGAAATTCGTCACCGCCACGAGTCTGGCCTGGCTGGATCCCTCAATGCTGGGCGCGACCTGGCGAATCGAAGGCGGGATCGTGCACGCCGGATGAGCGGCAGATTTGAACCACAGATTAACGCAGATTAACGCAGATTTTTTGGGGAGGGCAGGGATTCATCGGGACCACAGACTCCGTGTCTTCAGAATCTGCGAAAATCTGCATTCATCTGTGGTTCCCTCTTCTCGATCGTCCTTCCGTTCCGCATTCGCCGTTCCGAATTCCGCACTCCACATTTTCCCTTGCAAAGGTGATCGCGTGCAGCATCCTTCCCGTCCGCTTTTTGGCAGAGGCTGGGTAGCTCAGTTGGTAGAGCAGAGGACTGAAAATCCTCGTGTCGGGGGTTCGATTCCCTCCCCAGCCATAACCTACTGATCACAAGTAGATTACCTCGGTTTCTGGCCTGAAATTTCGCTGGTTGTGGCGGACAGGTGGTATGCTCGTCCGCCCGCATCACTCCGACTTGAGCGACGCCATGTCGATCGAGAAGCGGTACTTCACGTCGGACCGGACCATCCGCTCGTAGGCTTCGTTGATCTTCTGAATCGGAATAATCTCCACGTCGGCGGTGATGTTGTGCTTGCCGCAGAAGTCGAGCATCTCCTGCGTCTCGGGAATGCCGCCGATCGGCGAACCGGAAAGGCTGCGGCGACCGAAGATGAGGCCGAAGGCCGCGACCGGCAGCGGCTTCTCGGGCGCGCCGACCAGCACGATGTTTCCGTCGCGCGTGAGCTGGTTGATGTAGGCGTTGATGTCGTGATCGGCGGCCACGCAATCGAGGATGAAGTCGAAGCTGCCCGCGTGCTTTTTCATCTCGTCCGCGTTTTTCGAGATGACGACCTCGTCGGCGCCGAGCCGGAGCGCGTCCTCTTTCTTGTTCGGCGAAGTGGTGAAGACGACGGTGTGCGCGCCGAACGCGTGGGCGAACTTCACGCCCATGTGACCCAGCCCGCCGAGGCCGACCACGCCGACCTTTTGGCCCTTCTTGACGCCCCAGTGGCGCATCGGCGAGTAGGTCGTGATGCCGGCGCAGAGCAGCGGCGCGGCTGCGGCCAGGTCGAGGTTGGCCGGGATGTTCAGGACGAAGCTCTCGTCCACGACGATGCTGTCGGAATAGCCGCCGTAGGTGACCGGCGCCGTCTGGTGGCGGTCGGGTGAGCCGTAGGTGAGCACCATGTTCGGGCAGAATTGCTGCAGGCCCGCCCGGCAATTCGGGCAGGTGTGATCGGAATCAACCAGGCAGCCGACGCCGACGACGTCGCCCGCCTTGAACTTGCTGACGGCGGAACCCACCTTGACGACCTTTCCGACGATCTCGTGGCCCGGCACGCACGGATAAACCGTGGGCATCACCTCGTGCCACTCGTCACGCGCGTAGTGCAAATCCGAGTGGCAGATGCCGCAGAAGAGGATCTCGATCTGGACGTCGCGATCGGTCGGATCGCGGCGCGCGATGGAGGTGGAGGCCAGGCGCGAGGTCGCGCTGGCGGCGGAGTAGGCTTTCGTCTTGTACATAAATTCGTTCGTCCGTTGGTTTGATTGCGATCGTCAATCGCCGGGACGATGACGGCTTGCCGCGGGTGACCCTACACCTCAACCGCCGGGTGAACAGAATTTGAACCTCGTTTCCGGCGACCTGCGCGACGCTTGGGCCGGCCAGGGATCGCGGAAACAGGTCGGGTGTTGACCGCGACGATGGCTAAAACGACGGGTTTCACTCCCTTATGTCATTGCCCGCATCCCGCCGTAGCTTCCTGCCGTGATGCCAGATTCCCCGGCCAACGCAGTGCGACCTGAAGGGCGGGTTCGGCTCCCTCGGGGCGCGCTTCCTCGCGCTGTTCTCGTCCATGCCTTTGTCGTTCCATGCGGCGGGCAGCTTCGCGCTGGCCCTCGTGGTCGGCGGCGTGGACTACCTGACCAGCTTCGAGCGATCCTTCCTGGTTTTTTATCTTATTCCGATCGCGTGGGGCGCCTGGTTCCTGGGGCGGCCGTACGGAATCTTCATCTCGGTCATCAGCTTTGCGCTTTGGCTGGTGGGCGACATGGCGGCCGGCGAAAGCGCGTCGCATTCGGAAGTGATTCGCTGGAACGCCGTCGTCGGCCTGGCCGCGTTCCTGATCGTGGTTTGGATTCTCTCCAGCCTGCGCCGGCTGCTCGCGGAGCTGGAATTGCGCGTGGCGCGCCGCACCAAGGCGCTGAGCCAGGAGATGGCCGAGCGCTCGCGACTGGAGCGCGAGGTGCTCGAAGTCAGCGAACGCGAACAGAGCCGGATCGGACGCGACCTGCACGACGGGCTCGGCCAGCATCTCACCGGCGCGGCGCTGACCTGCCAGCTGCTGAGCCAGCAGCTCGCCGCGCGTCACGCGGAAGAGGCCGGCAACGCCGACGAGGTCGTGCGCCTGATCGAGGAAGCCATCGAAGTCACGCGATCGCTCGCGCATGGGTTGTCGCCGGTGGCGCTGGAGGCGGACGGACTATTTGTCGCGCTGCAGGATCTGCGTTCGTACAGCGCGCGGCATTTCAATCTGCAATGCGACTTTCGCGGCGACGAGCACGCCGTGGTGGTGGACCCGGCGGCCGCCACGCACCTTTATCGCATCGCGCAGGAGGCCATCACCAATGCGGTACGGCACGGCAAGGCCAGTCGAATTCTCATCCAGCTCGAGCGCGCGGGCGCGCACACCGTGCTCACCGTGAGCGACAATGGATCCGGCATCGCCGAGGAGAATGAGCGCAGCCGCGACGGTCTGGGGCTGCGCACCATGGCGCACCGGGCCGAATTGATGGGAGCCGGCTTCCGGGTGGAGCGGCGCCCGGAAGGAGGCACCGTGGTGCGTTGCGATCTTCCGACTGCGACGAACGCCGCCTCCCGCGCCGCCTGAAACCACCACGCCAATGGAAACACCGCGCCCCGCCGGAGAAAAGCATCGGATTTTCGTGGTGGATGATCATCCGCTGGTCCGTGAGTCGCTGCGCAACCTCCTGAATCAGCAAATCGATTTGACGGTTTGCGGCGAGGCGGAGGACGCGCCGCGCGCGCTCTCGGCGATGCAGGCGCTGTCGCCGGACGTGGCGATCGTCGATCTTTCGTTGAAATCGGGCTCGGGCCTGGAGTTGATCAAGGATCTGAAATTGCACTGCCCGAAGGTGGCGGTGATCGTCCTCTCGATGCACGACGAGAACCTTTACGCCGAGCGCGTGCTGCGGGCCGGTGCGCGCGGCTACGTGATGAAGCGGGAGACGACGAAGAGCATTCTCTCGGCGCTCCGCCGCGTGCTGGGCGGCGGCGTCTACGTCAGCGAGGCCTTTGCCGCCGTGATGGCGGAGCGACTGGCCGGCGGCCATCCCATCCAGCCCGGACCGGTGTCGGCGGTGGAGCAATTAAGCGATCGCGAACTGGAGGTTTTTCGCGCGCTGGGGCAGGGCCGGGGCACCTCGGAAATCGCGGGTGACCTGCACCTGAGCCTGAAGACGGTCCAGGCCTACTGCGCGCGCATCAAGGCCAAGCTGGGCCTGACCAACGCGCAGACCCTGATGCGCGAAGCCGTGCGCTTCGTCGAGCACGCGGGCGAGGCCGACTGAGCGTTCGATCGGCCATGTAGGGCGTCGTCCTACAAGACGAACCGGCTGGGCCTACTGGCATCGGGGCTCGCCGCTGGGCGAACATGCGGGCCAATGGCGGGATTGTTCCGTCACGCCGTACCCCATTCGTTCATGTCCAACAACGCCACCACCCAGTACTACCGCAACCTGATGGATGCCTGGCCGGAAATCCGGCTGGTCGAAGCCCTGCGGAACGGCCTGCCCTGGCACGAGCATGTCGCTGCCAGAGAGCTGCTGAAGGCGCGCAAGGCGGGCCGTTTGCGGCGGCGCCAAAACCTGGCCTGGCGCGCCCGCGCCTGGCGAAATCTGCGCGGGGCCGCCCACCTGTCCTGGCTTTGCCTCCTGCCGATTGTGGCCGCCGTTTCATCGACCCGGATCTGGCGGTCGATGGCAGCACATCAAATTTTGCGACGACCGTGACCAAATCAAGACCGGAGGGGTCAATCAGATCGCATGAATTCGGCGAAACGCTTCATGGTGGCGGGACTGCTGACGCTGGCGGTCCTGCTTTTCGCGATGCTGGTGGCGTTCTCCCTCGGCGTGATGGTGAAGGAGTTGCTGCGGCCGACCAAACCCGAGCTGGCGCAGGTTGACGACTAATTCTTCTTCCGTCGGGCGATGACGTAGCGGCGGAATTTCCCGACCGGTTCAAAATCCGCCGCGATCGCCTCCATGATGCGCGGCGACGGGAGAAACGGCGTTTGGCGGACACGGAGTTCCAGCGGCAGCACCAGCACGTCGCTCAAATACTGTGAGTCGCGGGTGGCCTGCGCTTTCGCGTCGATCCGGCCCGCCGCTTCAAAGATCGGCGCCGGCACGATGATGGTGTCCATGCGCTTGATGTCCTCGAGCTTGCGCGCGATGTCCGACTCGCGAAAGACGTCGATGACCGGTCCCGGGTAGTATTCCGGCACGTTGTGGCCGGTGAATTTCAGGAAGCGATCGACCGGTTCCTCGACGCCGAAGGGCGCGCCGATTTTCCCGTAGGCCAGCAACTCGCGAAAATCCTCGGCGGGCGGGACGAGCTTGTCATAGCGGAAGATCGACTCGTCGCCAAACTTCGACCAATCGGGCTCGCCATTGAGCTCGCGCCATTTTGCCATGCGCGTGTGCGCGTCCGCGGCGCGGTAGAAAAAATCGCGGTAAGTCAACCAGGAGCTGAGCTGCAACGTCCCCAGGAAAACAAGGCCGTAGGCCAGCGCGCCAAAGTTGAATGTGCGCGGATTGCGCTGCGACCAAAGCGCGAGCGTCAGCAGAAACACGCCCATTCCGTTCATGAAGACATGGCGCGGATCGCAGCGGCCCAGCGCCGGAATCATCTGCAGTCCGAAGAGCACCAGCAGCGCGGCCGCCATGGCGCCGACCGGCGTGCGCAGGCGCCAGGCAAGCACCGCCAGCCAGGGCAACAGAAAGAGCAGCGCGCCGAGGTACGCGATCGCGTGGATGGTCGGGAAGACGGGGAGATTGTTGCCGCCGCCCGCGTAAGTGAGGATGGAATGGAAATAGTCGCGCGTGAAAACGAGCACGGCCAGCGGCAGGCAAAGCGCGACGGCGAGCACGCCCCAGGCGAGGCGGCGCCGCGGTGTCCGCGTCAACCCCAGCGCGTAGATCCCGAAGGCCGCGACCACCGCCAGGCCCATTTCCGGCGACACCGCGAAATTCAGCATCGGCAGCACCACGCACAGCGCGAGGAATCGCGGCAGCGAAACCAGCGCTCGGATCGCCCGGACCGCCGGCGCAGCGATGCAACGCGAGGAGGGACGCGAGGGGCAGGGCAAAGCGCAGCGGCGTGTAATTCAGGCCAAAGGTGAAATTGATGAAGCAGAACGCGATCAGCAGGAAGACCAGCGCGCGCGACCACGAGCCGCCGAGCGATCGCACAATGTAGTAGAGGCAAAAGCTGCCGAGCGCCCAATGGATCATCAACGTGATCTCGTAGGCGTATTCGACCGACGCGGAACCAACCTGATAGATGGCGTACGGCAGGAAGAGCAGCGTCGGGCCGTAGCTGAATTGAAAATCCCGGTACGGTCGGAAGCCCTGCAGCATCAAATCGATCCGCGGGAGAAAATATTGGATCTCGCCGAAGTAGGCATAGGGCAGAAACCAAAACCACCAGGCGATGCCGGCCAGCACGCACAACGCGAAGGCGAGCGCGGCGAGTCGCAGCGGCCGCGGGGTTGGCGAGTCGGAAAGTGTCAGCAATTCTGCGAGCGACTGCGCAGGGTCCGCCGACGCGGCGGAGGACGCCTGCGCCAGGCGCCAGCCGGCGAGCAGCGCGAGAACCACGGCGAGGGCCAGCCAGGCGGCGGCGTTGTTGAATCCGTAGGTGTACGACGGCGAGAACGATGGTTCCCGCAGCGGGATCCACCAGGGCAGCACGAAGACTCCGACGACCGCCAGCGCGGCGAGCGCGATCGGAATCAGCCATGTGCGGAGGGCTTGCATGGAACGCTTGGAGGAAGTCGGACGCGCGCCGGGCGCCCGGGGCATGTTCCTGATTCGTGGGCCGCTGTCGAGGATTCCGGCATTGAAATCTGCGATGGCCTGCGTGCGGCTGCGCCCGGGTATTGCGGATTTGGACGCCGCCTCGCAGGATGGCGCGAGATTGCCGGGATGAACCACCCAACATGAGCGGATCCACTTCCCAGGCCGCAGGCGGCATCGCGTGGCGCACCGAGGTGCCACGCGCGGCGCGGCATGCGCTCAGCGCGCTGCCCTGGGTCTGGCGCAGCAACCGCCCCGCCGTCGCCGGCATGATGGCCATCACGCTGATCAGCGGATTGCTGCCCGCCGCGCAGGCCTTCGTGGGGAAATTGATCGTCGATGCGGTGGTCGCCGCCGTGGGCCATGCCGGGATCGGCGGCAGCGGCTGGGAGGCGTTCCGCAGCGCGGTGCAGCCGGTGGCGCTCTACCTCGGGCTGGAGTTCGCGCTCATCCTCGCCGGGGCGATCTGCGGCCAGGCGCGCAGCGCGCTGCATTTCGTGGTCGATCAGAATCTCCGGCACGAGCTGAACCAGAAAATCATGCACAAGTCGCTCCAGCTCGACCTCAGCTTCTTTGAGGACTCCGAGTTCTACGACAAGCTGCAACAGGCGGGCCGCCAGTCGGACTGGCGCATGATGGCGGTGGTCGACGCCGGTTTCTCCATCGCGCAGACCTTGATCAGCCTCGCTTCGCTGCTGGCGTTGCTCGTCACCTTCAGTCCGTGGATTGCGCTGCTGATTTTCGGGTCGGTCGTGCCCTCGCTGCTGATGCAATCGCGCCTGAGCCGGCAGCGCTTCGCCATGGAAAGCGCGCGCACCGCCGACGTGCGCCGGCTCGCGTATTACGAGCTGTCGGTCACCGACAACGACAAGGCGAAGGAGATCCGGCTCTTCGGCCTCGGGCCCGAGTTCATCCGGCGCTACGCCGAAATTTTTCGCCGCATGTTCCGGCTGGAGCTGCAGCTCATGCGGCGGCGCATCTTCACCACGCTCGGGCTCGGCATGCTTTCGAGCGCGGCGTACTACGTGGCGTATGCGTGGATTGTCTACAAGACGATCGTGCGCGTGCTCTCGTTGGGCGATCTGACGATGTATCTCGCCGTCGTGCGGCAATGCCAGGGCTTGTTCGAGTCGCTCTTCGGCGGCCTGAGCGGTCTCTACGAGCACGCGCTCTTTCTCGGCAAGCTGCACGATTTCCTGGCGATGGAACCGCGCGTGAAGGAGTCGCCCGATGCGCGGCCGGTGCCGCGGCCCTTCGCGCAGGGCATCGAGTTCCGGAACGTGACCTTCCAGTACGCCAAGAACGACTCGCCCACGCTGAAGAACATTTCCGTCAGCATCCGCCCCGGCGAGAAGATTGCCATCGTCGGCGCGAACGGCGCGGGGAAGACCACCTTCATCAAGCTGCTCACGCGGCTTTACGATCCGACGGCGGGTGAGATCACCATCGACGGAGTGAGCCTGCGCGATTACCGGCTGGACTCACTGCACGCGCGCTTCGGCGTCATCTTCCAGGATTTCGTGCGCTTCGAGGCGACGCTGCGCGAGAACATCGCGCTCGGGCAGGTGGAGGCGGAGAAGGACGAGGCGCGCATGCTCGAGGCGGCGCGCAAGGGCGGGGCCGACGTCGTGGCGGCGGCGTCTGCCGAAGGGCTACGACACGCCGCTGGGGAGCTGGTTTGACGACTCGCGGCAGCTTTCGGGCGGGCAATGGCAGAAGGTGGCGCTCTCCCGCGCGTTCATGCGCGACGCCGAGGTGCTGATTCTCGACGAGCCGACTTCGGCGCTCGATCCGGAGCGCGAGTTCGAGATCTTCCAGCAGTTCCGCGAGCTGACCAAGGGGAAGACGACCATTTTGATCAGCCACCGCTTCAGCACGGTGCGCATGGCCGATCGCATTTTGGTGATCGACGACGGTCAGCTCGTCGAGTCCGGCCCGCACGCCGAGCTGCTGGCGAAGGACGGTCTCTACGCCAAGCTGTTTCACATGCAGGCGCAGGGTTACGTCGTCGCCCCGCCAAGCGGGGCTCCGAATGACGAATGACGAAACCAGAATGACGAACGAATGACGAAAAGAATGAAGACCGAATGACGACCGAATGACGAAACAAAGCGGATGCCGACAACAAACGCGGGCTTGGAATCGTCGGGGATGGTCAGGTTGACTGTGAGAATGAATGCGGCACTCAGGATGTTCGTGGTGGTTGCGGCGATGGCGATGGCGGGATGCAGCAAGCCGCTGCCGGCGGACAAGGCCAATTACGCGGGCGAATGGCGGTCGCCCGAAATGCGGCTCGTCATCACGCCCGGCGGCCGCGTGGATTACGAACGCCGCGCCAGCGGCGGCTCGAAAACCCTCCAGGCGCCCATCCAGAAATTCGAGGGCGACGACTTCTTCGCCGGGCTGGGGATGCTGAGCACGCGTTTCGTGGTGGCCCGGCCGCCCACCCTGATTGACGGCAAGTGGACCATGACCGTCGACGGCGTGGAATTGATCAAGGCGCCCTAGGAACGGCAATTTGAGGCCGGCCGGACCCAGTTCCCGCTCGCCTTTTCCGGGTCGGACTGATTTGCTGCGCGGTTGCCATGAGCTCGACCGCCCGCCTTCGCTTGATCCGTTCAACCATTCTGTCGCTGGCGCTCGCGCCCGCCGCATTCGCGCAGGGGCCGCTCGCCCCGCCGGGAGCGCCCGCGCCATCGATGAAATCGCTGGACCAAATCGACGCGCGCGTGGCCACCGCGGGCGAGCGCATCCCGGTGAACGCCACCACCTGTCCCGGCAACGCCAACTCATTATTCGTGATTGCGCAGAGCGGTTCGTATTTTCTCACGGGCGACGTAGCCGGCGTGTCGGGCAAGGATGGCATCCACATCGCCGCGGCGGGCGTGACGCTCGATCTGAACGGTTATCAGGTCGACGGAATCGCCGCGCCCGGCCGAATGGGCATTCTGATCGATCAGGACAACGTGACGGTGCGCAACGGCCGCGTGCAGAACTGGAGCAATCACGGGATCGACGTCGAGGGCTCGGGCGCGACCGCGTTCGAGCGCGTGGTGGTCGCCAACTGCGGGACGGGTTTTTTCGTCTTCGGCGTGGCGCGCTACGAGTCGTGCAGCGCGATCGGCAGCCAGGGCAACGGCTTTGACGGATTCCTGGGACATCAGTACCGCGCGTGTTTCACGGCCAACAACCTCGGCAACGGTTTCAGCTTTTACGATGGGAACTCCGCCGAGGACTGCCTCTCGGTGCACGACAACGTCGGCTTCGCATTTTTCGGACCTGGCACGGTCGCGCGAGGCTGCTCGGCCAGCAATTACCAGTCGCTCGGCTTTCTCGTGTTCGGGCAATCGACCAGCCTGCTGGATTGCACCGCGACCGCGAGTTCGTCCGGCGGATCGGGCTTCCTCATCCTCGATCCGAACAAGGGCATTCCGTCCGGCGCGATCCTCAATCAGTGCACCGCGGCCTTTTCTCCGGGCCTCGGCGGCAACATCGGCTTTGACGCCTCCAGCGCGACGGGGGTGACCTTCACCGCGTGCGTGGCGACGGGCTTTGCTGTGGCGGGGGATTCTTCGTCGGGCCGGGCGGCATGGTGACGGGCTGCAACGCCTCGCAAAACGGCGGCGCCGGCATCGGCTATTCCAGCGGCTGCGCGGTGCTGGGCAATACGGTCAGCGCCAATTCCAACAACGGCATCAGCGGCGATGGCTCGCAGAATCGTCTTGAAGCCAACACGGTGACGCGCCATCCGGGCACCGGCATTCTGTCCGCTGATTCGTCCGGGACCAACGTCATCGTCCGCAACGTCTCGCGCAACATCGGCACCAATTACGATCCGGCATCCGGCAACAATGTCGGCCCGACCGGCCAGGCCCCCGCCGATACGCTCCCGCCCGCGAGTCCGTGGGCCAATTTCTAATTTCCAGGATTCTCCGCCATGAACTCCACGCTCTTCCTTCCACGCCATCCGCGCGGCCCTCCTTTCCTCGCTCCTGGCCGCGGCCGCTTCCGGCCAGGGTCCGCTCGCGCCGCCCGGATCGCCGTCGCCGACCATGAAAACGCTTTCACAGGTTGACGCGCGCGTCGCGACGGCCGGCGAGCGCATTCCGGTGAACGCCACCACTTGTCCCGGCGACGCCAACTCTTTTTATGTGATCGCGCAAAGCGGATCCTATTTTCTTTCCGGCGACGTGAATGTCGCCGCGTCCATCAACGGCATCACGATCAGCGCGTCGAATGTCACGCTCGATCTGAACGGCTATGAGGTGTCCGGACCCAACCAGGCGGGCCTGATCGGCGTGGTGGTCAGCGGGCAATACGTCACCGTGCGCAATGGTCGCTCCACCCGCTGGCAAAACGGCTTCCAGGCCGATGCGCTGAACGTGAGCTTCGAGCGGCTGATCGCGGCCCAGAACAGCGGCACGGGCTTTTATGCCTCCGTCGGTTCCGCGCGCTTTGAATCCTGCAGCGCCAGCTTCAACGGCAATAATTATTTACGCCGGCGACGCGAGCCAGTTCATCACCTGCGCTTCCAGCAACAGTTCGTTTCGGGGCTTTGAAATGTCGGGCGGCAGCCTGGCGGTGGGCTGCACGTCGTTGTTTGATGGCCAGGGCTTCGTCCTGAACGGGCCGGGCGATGTCGTCCGCGATTGCGCCGCGTCGCAATTCGGGCTCTTCGGCTTCAACGTGGTGGCCACGGCCGCCGGCTCGTCCGTGCAGCATTGCTCCGTTTCGACCAACTCCAGCGGTCCGGCCACCGGCTTTCATGTGGCGGGACCTTCCACGCTCGTGGTCGACTGCAGCGCGCGCTATGCGGGCGACAGCTCCGGCGGACTGGCCTACGGCTTCGACGGGGGCGGCGCGTTCGGCGCGATCTTCCTGCGCTGCGCGGCGACGGGCTGGTCGGGCGCCGGATTCTCGATGGACACCGCCACGACCGTGAGTGGCTGCAATGCCGTGTCGAACGGCGGAGACGGCATTGTCTTCACTTCCGGTTGCGCGATCACCGGCAACACCGTCAGTCAAAATGGCGGCGAGGGACTGAGCGGCACCGCCGCCGACAATCGCATCGACGGGAACACCAGCACGAACAACATCGTCAGCGGCATCCGTTCGTACGACGCCTCAAACGTGATCGTGCGAAACGTCGCGCGGAACAGCGGCGGGAATAATTACGAATCCCCCGCCAGCGCCAACCTGGGTCCAACCGGCCAGACGCCGGGGGGCGCGACGACCAGCCCGTGGGCGAATTTTTAGGCGATCGTCCGTGCCGCGGATCGATAATTCGTCGAGTCGGGAACCGTTCCTGCTTAGGAACAGTCCCTGCCAACCAATCCGATGAATTCCGACGAGATCTATTTCCTGCCGCGCGGCACGTTTCCCGTCGCCGGGGCGGGCGACGGCCAGACCGGCTACTGGGTCACGGTGCGGGATGTCCCGCGCGAAGAGCTGGAGGTCGGCCAGGCCTGCCGGGTGGACGAGACTCGCAAGGGCTTCGAGTCGGATTATCCCAAGAAGGATTTTCCGCGCTTCGAGCGGATCAAGGTTTTCCCCTCCGGGAGCGACGGCACCGAGTTTGTCGAGGTCCACCGCCGCGTCGTCTGAAGCGCGCGTTACGATTTCTCGGGCGCCGGGGCCGATCCGAAGCGGACCATCTGGTCGGCGTAGTGCCAGCGCCAGACGAAGAAGCGTTGCGCGGCGCAATCGCGCTCCCACGATTCGCGCAGCTCGAGGTAGGCGCGGTGTTCGTCCTTGAGCCATTCCAACTCCGCCGGGAGCGTGGCCTCGCCGCGCGCCCATTGGTTGATCACCATGAAATCCTTGTCCTCAATCCGGCCCGCCTCGGCGAGTGCGCGCAGGACGTTCTTCGGTTTGGGCGGCAGCGTGGCGTCCACAAACCAGTCCGGCGTCTCCGGCGCATGGGCGGCGAAGTAATCCCGCCGCGCGATGTTGTCGGCCTGATCCAGCTTGCGCGGAGGCGGGACTTTTCTGGTGGTGCGGGGAATCGACTCGCTCATGGAATGCGCCCTCTATCGCAGAAAGCGTGCCGCAGCCGGGCCGAGTTGCCGCTACTTCCGACCTCCGCCTTCCGCATTCCGACTTCGTTGCTTAGCCGGTTCACCATCGCCATCATGGTCGGATGATAGCGCTCGCCGGCCGCGGCGCCGGGCGGGAAAAGGCGATCGATCTCGGCCAAATCGTCCCCGTCCAACGTGACGGCCAGCGCGCCCATGTTGTCTTCGAGGTATTTCAGCCGCTTGGTGCCGGGGATGGGGACGATGTCTCCGCCTTGCGCGAGGACCCAGGCGAGCGCGAGTTGCGCGGGCGTGCAAGCCTTCCGGGCGGCGAGCGATTTCACGTGGTCGGCCAGGGCGCGGTTCTGTTCCATCGTCTCCGCCTGGAAACGCGGAATGTTCCGCCGCCAGTCGTCGGCGGCGAGATCGGACGGCTGCTGGATCGTGCCGGTGAGAAAGCCGCGGCCCAGCGGACTGTACGGCACGAAGCCGATCTGCAGTTCGCGGCAGGTCGCCAGCACGCCGTTGCTCTCCACGTCGCGCGTCCAGAGCGAATACTCACTTTGCAACGCGGCAATCGGATGCACCGCCGCCGCGCGGCGAATCGTCTCGGGCGCGGCTTCCGACAATCCGAGCGCGCGCACCTTGCCGGCTTTCACCAGTTCGGCCATGGCGCCCACGGTTTCCTCGATCGGCACCGCCGGGTCGACGCGGTGCTGGTAGTAGAGATCGATCGTCTCCACGCCCAGACGCCGCAGGCTGCCCTCGCAGGCCTGCCGCACGTTTTCGGGCGAGCTGTCGACCCCGCGCAATTCGCCCTCGGCAAAACGAAAGCCGAACTTGGTCGCGACGACAATTTTGTCGCGCGGCACTTCGCGCAGGAAGCGGCCGAGCAATTCCTCGTTCTTGTGCGGCCCGTAGACTTCGGCGGTGTCGAGAAAATTGCCACCGAGCTCCACATAGCGTCGCAGCACGCGCATGGCCTCGTCCTCATCGGCCGGACCGTAGGCGTACGACATGCCCATGCAGCCAAGGCCGAGGGTGGAGACTTGGAGTGGGCCGAGGGAGCGGGAAATCATGGTTATGGGTTATGCGTTATGGGTTATCGGTAATCAGTCATTTGAGAGTGAGCATCGTGCAGTGATCATTGGAGTCGCATTACCACATAACGCATAACTACCTAACGCGATAACGTTGCGCGTCAGCGCAGAAACGGATTCGACGTTCGCTCCACCCCGATCGTCGTGGCGGGTCCGTGTCCCGGCATCACGCGCACGTCGTCGCCGAGCGGGAAGAGTTTTTCGCGGATGCCGCGCAGGAGCAGTTCGTGATCGCCGAAGGGAAGATCGGTCCGCCCGATCGATCCCGCGAAGATGCGTGTCGCCCGCGTAGACCACGCGATCCTCCTCGCGGAAGAAGCAGAGGCTGCCCGGGCAATGCCCCGGCACCAGCAGGATCCGCCAGTTCAGGCCGCCGATCTTGACGTTGTCGGCCTCGTCGATGAGCACCCCGTCCGTGACCGGCTCCAAATCCACGTCGAGCCCGTAGCGGCGGAAGGCATCCCGATCTTGCAAAAAGCGCTCGCCGTCGCGGTGGTAGTACACCGGGCAATCGAAGGCCCGTCGCACCGCCGCGGCCTCCTCGATGTGGTCCAGGTGGGCATGGGTCAGCAGCAGGCCGGCGACGTCCCAGCCCCGGCCCCTGGCCCAGTCGACCACCCCCTCCGGGGCGTCGATTAGCAGCCATTTCCCTGAGGGACAGGGCACTGCGTAGGCGTTCGTCTGGAAGATTCCGCCGGTGTGCGATTCGATGCGGTCCATGGGCAAATATGGGCGGCAAGACCCCCCGGATTCAGCCGAAAGTTTGGCCATGACGCACGGGCGGGTTGGCTTGTCTTGTGCTCAAATAAGACAGGGGGCGGCTTGGATTCTCTCTGAACGCCACCGAAATTCCGTTGTCGGATGCAGTCGCCCCAATTACTGATATCGATACACCTGACATGATGAATCTGTTCGCCCGGCCCTTAACCCTCGGCGTTTCGCTTTTCGCGGCGTCTGCCTTTGCCCTCTCGCCGCGTCACCCGCGCGGAAACCGACCCGGGCCAGATCGCGGTCGCCGTCGCCAAGCTGCTCGAGCAGGGTCACTACACGCGCCATCCGCTCGACACCGCGATTTCGGCGCAGCTGCTCAAGACCTACACGGAGCAACTCGACTACAACCACCTTTTCTTCACCCAAAGGGACATCGCCGAATTCGAGAAGAAATATTCCGCCGGCCTGAGCGACGAAATCATGCTCGGCAATCTCGCGCCGGCCTACTCGATCTACGACATCTACAAGAAGCGCGTCGAGGATCGCGTCGCCAAGGTGAAGGACCTGCTCAAGAAGCAGAAGTTTGATTTCACCAGCAATCGCACCTCGGAGCTGAACCGCTCCAAGGACAACTGGCCGAAGGACGAGGCCGAGGCCGATCAGCTCTGGGCCAACCGCGTCGAGGGCGAGCTGCTCGCCGAGACGCTCAACGACAAGGCCACCGAGTCGCCGCAGCAGGTCGTGACGCGCCGCTACGATCGCCTCCTCCGCACGCTCAAGGAGCAGACCAAGGAGGACGTGATGAAGTTCTTCCTCAACTCGCTCGCGCTGACCTACGACCCGCACTCCGAATACCTCAGCCCGTCGGAGATGGAGAATTTCAACATCAATATGCGCCTCTCGCTCGTGGGCATCGGCGCGCTGCTGCGCTCCGAGGACGGCTACGCCAAGATCAGCGAGCTGATTCCCGGCGGCCCGGCGCAGATCGACGGCCAGCTCAAGGTGAATGACAAGATCACGTCGGTCGCGCAGGGCAAGGACGGCAAGTTTGTCGACACGATCGACATGCGCCTCGACAAGGTCGTGGAGATGATCCGCGGCAAGAAGGGCACGATCGTGCGGCTGCAGGTCGTTCCCGCGGACGGCAAGTCACGCAAGGTCATCGACATCGTGCGCGACGAGGTGAAGCTGACCGAGCAGCAGGCCAAGGCCGAGATCATCGAGGTGAAGACGCCGGATGGCGAGACGCAGAAGCTCGGCTTCCTGACGCTGCCGTCGTTTTACGCGGACATGGAGCGCGGCCGCGGCCGCAACGCCAAGAGCACCACGCGCGACGTCCAGGCGCTGCTCTCGCGCATGACCAAGGAAGGCATCGCGGGCCTCGTCATCGATCTCCGCCGCAACGGCGGCGGCTCGCTCGAGGAAGCCATCAATCTCACCGGCCTCTTCATCAAGCGGGGACCGGTCGTGCAGTCCAAGGACGCGAACAAGCAGGTGCAGGTGATGAGCGATCGCGACGGCGGCGCCGTCACCTACGCCGGTCCGCTGGTCGTGCTCACCAGCCACCTGAGCGCCTCGGCCAGCGAGATTTTCGCGGCCGCGCTGCAGGACTACAACCGCGCGCTTGATCGTGGGCGACCGCAACACCTTCGGCAAGGGCACCGTGCAGACGATGCTCGAGGTCGGAAAATTCATCTCGCCCTTCGGCTTCAAGACCGCCGACGCCGGCTCGCTCAAGCTGACCATCCAGAAGTTCTACCGCATCTCCGGCGGCTCGACCCAGCTCCGCGGCGCCGAGAGCGACGTCGTGATTCCGTCGCCCTATTCCGCGCTCGACGTGGGCGAGGCGGCCTTGAAGGGCCCGCTGCCCTACGACGAGGTGAAGGCCGCCGACTTCGAGAAATGGAGCGGCCGCCCGTTTGATTTGGCGGATTTGCGCACCCGCTCCGCCGCCCGCGTGGCCGACGACATGGAATTCAAGTTCCTGCTCGAGGACACCCAGCGCATGAAGGAGCGGATCGCCGCGAACACCGTCTCGCTGAACAAGGCCAAGCGCGAGGCGGAGATCGCCGCCGAGAAGAAGCGCACGGAGGACCGCAAGGCCATGCGCCTCGCCGTGAAGCGGCCCGAGCCGGTCGCCTACAAGCTCGCCCTTGAGGACATCGACAAGCCGGCGCTGACGCTCGTCAAGCAGGACGAGGCCGAGAAGGCCAAGCTGCGCGCGTCCAACCGCCGCGAGCGCGACAACAGCGCCGAGGCCGACGATCTGCTGGACGACGACGCTCCGGGCAACGACAAGGTCGATCCGGTGAAGTTCGAGAGCCTGAGCATTCTCGCCGATCTGATCGAGCAGCTCCGACGTCCCGCCATCGCGCGCGTGAAGGAATAGCGCGCTGCGGCAGGGCAATGTTGAACGGGTGATCACGCAGCGCCAGCCGCGCGCACATCGGCTGGGGACGTCGCCGGAAAAATTAATTGCGTGAGTTTCGGCGCGGGTCCGGTTAGACCCATCGTCAGCTTCACGCATTCGTCATGTCCGAAGAGAACTCTCCCGCGCCCAACATCTTCGTGGTCGATCATCCGCTGGTGCAGGCCAAGCTCAGCCTGCTGCGCGCGAAGGAGACATCGACCGCCGATTTTCGCCGGCTGTTGTCCGAGCTGGCGGCGCTGCTCGCCTATCCGGTCACCGCCGATCTGGAAATCGCGCCGCGTCCGGTGGAGACGCCGCTCGCGCCGTTCGAGGGCTCGCGCATGGCGCGGCAGATTATCCTCGTGCCGATTCTGCGCGCCGGCCTCGGCCTGCTTGAGGGCATGCTCCATTTGTTCCCGCGCGCGGCGGTGGGGCACATCGGCATGTATCGCGACGAGGAGACGCTTCTGCCGCAGCACTATTACGCGAAGACGCCCGCCGGCCTCGAGGAGGCCGAGGTGATCCTGCTCGATCCGATGCTGGCGACCGGCCAAAGCGCGGCCGCCGCGGTCACCGAGCTGAAAAACCGCGGCGCCGTGCGCATCCGCCTGCTTTGCGTGGTGTCGGCCCCGCAGGGATTGAACGTGATGCAGGCGGCGCATCCCGACGTGCCGATCTACACGGCGGCGGTCGACGAGCGGCTGGATGAACGCGGCTTCATTGTGCCGGGACTGGGCGACGCCGGCGATCGCTTTTTCGGCACGTAAGCGGCTGGCTGCGCAGGCATTGGAGTGGCGCGTAAGTGAATTGCCGCACCACGCTTCAGTCGCCCGATCCACCAGGTCTGACGCCAATGCGCTTCCACGGCCGGATCACGGATTGGAAAGACGAGAAAGGATTCGGCTTCATCACCCCGGATGACGGAGGCCGGCAAGTCTTTGTCCATATCAGTTCCATTTCGGATCGGCCGCGACGACCAGTGGTTGGCGAGCGAGTTACGTTTGATTTGAAAATCGATCCCCAGGGACGGCCGCAAGCTGTGGACGTCATCATGGTTCGGCAACCAGTCGCCGTCCTCGGCGTCGCGGGGCAGCGTCATCGGCTCCTTCACACTCATCATTTCGATCTTCACGGCGCTGGCGTGCGCGGTGTTGGCGGGCAGGCTGTCAAAGGTCGTCCCTGGCGTTTACCTCGTGGCGGGCATCGTCACGTTTATCGTTTACGCGCGGGACAAATCGGCCGCGAAAAACACCCGATGGCGAACCGCCGAGAGAAGGCTGCTATTTTTGGGGTTGATTGGCGGCTGGCCGGGAGCCCTGCTCGCGCAGGCAACACTTCGTCACAAGTCGAAGAAGCGATCCTTCCAAGCGGCCTTTTGGTTTACGGTGATTCTGAACTGCGCTGCGCTTGCCTGGTTGATTTTTTCCTCCGGCTCGCGCGGCCGGTAGTGCGTCCTATCGTCACGTAATCGTGTTTTTGGGAATGAGTCGGAATTGACACGCGGCCACCGAGTTGGAATCGTTGTCCCGTCATGAAAACGGGCACCGTCGATGCGAATCTGCCGATGTGGGTGCTGGGCTGTGATCCGAGCGGACCCTATTCGCTTCGAGCGGGTTCGCGAAATGTGGACGGACGGACGGCTCAAGCCGGATCAGCAATACTGCCAGGAGGGCATGAAGACCTGGTGTCCGCTCTCGGACATTCAAGCGGCGCTGGATGGCACGCCCGTTCCGCCCGGCGAGGCGCCGAAGGTGATCCCGCTGCGGCCGGCGCCGATTCGGATCTCCGGCCGGCCGGCGGCGAGTCCGAGCGAAACGTCATTCGAGCGCGGCTACGCACACCTGCAGGCCCGCCGCACGCTGCGCTTCAAGACGCATTTGTAGCCCATCGATGGCGCCCGCGGCGCCTAGCCGAAGAATGCGAGCAATCGCTCGACGAGCAAATCGGGGCATTCCTCGGGAAGGTAGTGGCCGGATGGCAGCGCCTCGCCGCGGACATCCGACGCGCGCCGGCGCCACAGAGCGAGCACATCGAAGCAGCGCGCCACCGTTCCGTGGGCGCCCCAGAGCGCGAGCAGCGGCTGCGTGAGTTTGCGTTCGCCGTCGGCGTCATCGTGTTCGATGTCGATGCTGGCCGCTGCGCGGTAGTCTTCGCAAGTGGCGTGAATCGCCGCGGGCGTGAAGCAGCGCGCGTATTCGGCGAAAGCCGCCGGGTCGAAGAGATCCAGCCCTTTTTGATTGCTGGCCTTCCCCGCCATTTTTCGTTCAAGCCAGAGTTCGGGGTCGGCGCCGATCAAGTGCTCCGGCAAGTCCGCGGGTTGAATCAGGAAAAACCACCAGTAGTACGAGCGCGCGAAATCCAGGTCCGTCGCGGCGTACATCTCGCGCGTCGGCGCGATGTCGAGCACGGCGATTTTTTGCACCGCGCCGGGATGATCCATCGCCAGCCGGTGCGCCACGCGGCCGCCGCGGTCGTGACCGCAGAGCAGGAACGAATCGAAGCCAAGCTCGCGCATCACCGCGACTTGATCATTCGCCATCGCGCGCTTGGAGTAGGGCGCATGTTTTTCGTCGGTCGGCGGCTTGTCGCTGTCGCCATAGCCGCGCAGATCCGTGGCCACAATGGTAAAGCGTTCCGCCAGCCGCGGCGCCACGCGATGCCAGATCGCGTGCGTCTGCGGATAGCCGTGGAGCAGAAGCAGCGGCGGGCCGGAACCGCCGGTCACGCCGTGGATCTGCACGCCGTTGGTGCCGGGAAGCTGAAAACTGCGATAGCCCGGGAAAAGCGAAATCATGACCGGCGACATATGTCAGGATTTCTCGCCGGCCGCACGCTTGACCATCAGGGCGATGGGCAAGCCAACGGTGAACATGTGAAAGAACAGCTCAAGGGGGCTATTCGAGAGCGTGAACGGCGCGGCGGAAAGCGGCACGACCACGAGCCGCATGACCCAGAAAATGAGTAAACCGTAGATCAGACCCGACCACACGGCGTGGCTGACCAGAACGGGAAACTTCCGCGCGGCGAGGTAGAAAATGAGGGCGAACGAGAACGCGATGAAGAAGTGCAGGAGCAGTCCGAGCGCGGCGACGGGCCAGCCGCCCTCGAAGGCCGCCTTGCCCAGCAGCCCGCTCGCCACCGATTGCAGAATTCGCGCGGGGGCGGTGCCGCGCGTCAGCCACGAATACACGATGGCGTAAAGGATATCGCAAACCCCGGCGATGCCTCCGCCGATCAGGATGGCTTTCGCGGCGGAGATTCGACCCATGCTGGATGATGGGGGCGATTCGCCGGCGAGGTCAATTCAGACCGGACGAATTGGCGGGGCAGGGCGGCCCTCATTCAAATTCGCGTCCGCCGAGCAGATTCTTCACCGCGGCGAGATAGCGCTGGAAGGTTTTCGTGGGCACCGAATCGCCGGTCGGCCGGCCGGTGGCATCGGGAAAATTATTGCTGCCCTGCGTGGCGAGGGATCGGTCGGCGTAAGTGATGTCGATAGACCACTGGGTTCCGTCCACCACGCCCTTGTTCGAATACTGGCTCTTCCAATCCCAGATCCGGATTTCGTCGAGAGCCGCGCGGAATTCCTGCCATTGCGCCGCGCTGGGGACGATGGTTTCGGTCCGCGCGGGCTGGCCGCGCTCCCGGGCGCGGGCCGTGTAGGTGAGGACATCGTCACGCAATTCGACCACAAAATCGCCGCCGCCAAACCCGCCGATGTGCGCGCGGAATGTTTTCGGGACGGTCGACGGCTCCGCAGCGAACGATGTGGCCATCGGGATCAACGCGAAGACCAATGCAATATCGCAACCTGGCGAGCGCGAGCCTCATCGATCACTCATCACGGTCGCGCTCTCGCTCACCGCGTCGACAATGGCCTGGCCGACATCAGAAGTCTTCGCCTCACCGCCGAGGTCGGCGGTGCGCGGCCCGGTGGCGAGCACGCGCTCGATGGCCGACATGAGGTGCGCCGCGGCCTCGGGGTGGCCGAGATGATCGAGCATCATCGCGCCGACCCAGATCTGGCCGATGGGATTGCAGATGCCCTTGCCGGCGATGTCGGGGGCGGAGCCATGCACCGGCTCGAACATCGACGGGAATTCGCGCTCGGGATTGATGTTCGCCGACGGCGCGATGCCAATCGTGCCGGTGCAGGCGGGGCCGAGATCGGAAAGAATGTCGCCGAACAGGTTGGAGCCGACCACCACGTCGAAGCGCTCCGGCTTCTGCACGAAATGCGCCGTGAGAATGTCGATGTGAAACTGATCCGTCTTCACGTCGGGATAGAGCGCGCTGATCGTCTTGAAGCGCTCGTCCCAGAACGGCATGGTCACGGTGATGCCGTTCGATTTCGTGGCGGAGGTGAGCTGCTTGCGCGGCCGCGTCTGCGCGAGCTTGAACGCATAGTGCATGATGCGATCGACGCCGTGGCGCGTGAAGATCGACTGCTGCACGGCGGTCTCGAAATCGGTGCCCTCGTAGATGCGGCCGCCGACCGAGGAATATTCGCCCTCGTTGTTCTCGCGCACGATCATCATGTCGATGTCGCCGGCCCGCTTGTTGGCGAGGGGCGACTCCACGCCGGGCATGAGGCGCACGGGCCGGAGACTGACGTATTGCTGGAACTCGCGCCGAATCGGGATGAGCAGGCCCCAGAGCGAAACGTGATCCGGCACAGTGGGCCAGCCGACCGCGCCGAGAAAAATCGCGTCGTGGCTGCGGATGCGCGCGATGCCGTCGGCCGGCATCATCCGTCCGGTCGCGAGATAACGCTCGCAGCTCCAGTCGAATTGCTCCCATTCGAATTCGATGCCGTGCTTCTTGCCCACGGCCTCCAGCACGCGGATGCCCTCGGGCACGACTTCGCGGCCGATGCCGTCGCCGGGGATGACGGCAATTCTGTATCGTTTCATGCGATCAGAATGCTCTGCCGAACGGGAAACTCGAAGAACGAAATTCGAAACTTGAAGTTATGGGTTGGCAAAGCAACGAGACATTGTTGTAGCCGGGGTCGCTGACCCCGGGGTGGATGAGGTGTCTTCTCCAAGCGGAAAGTTGGCGACTGATTTGTCATCCCAACCGCCCGGCCTCAGCGAGGCCGGCTACAACGGACAAGCTCGGACATTCTTCCCCGCAATTTCAGCTTCAGGCACTTACTTCGAATCTCGAAATTCGAGTTTGCGCGGCGCCCCGGCGCCGCGCCCCTAGTTCTTCCAGTCGAGCGCGCCCTTTTTCAGCGCGTAGACGTACGCCACGGTGAGCGTGCCGATGAATCCGAGCATGCTCCAGAGAATCATGCGTCCGGATTCGACGAGGTATTCGCGATAGACCACGGCCCAGGGATACATGAACACCACTTCGATATCGAAGAGGATGAAGAGCATCGCCACGAGGTAGAACTTCACGCTGAAGCGCGGCCGGTCCTCGCCGAGCGGCAGCATGCCGCATTCATACGCGGAATCCTTCGTCGGGTTGCGCACGCCGGCCCGGCCGAACATGACGCTGACGATCAGGACGACCCCCGCGAAGCCAATCGCGACGATCGCCTGGATGAGGATGGGCAGGTAATCCCGGATCATGACGGAATCATGCCGTCGGGTCGGGAAAACTCCAGCTTAAGCTGCGACCGCGCGGCGGCGGGCCTTCTTGGCCGGCTTTTTCGCGACCACTTTTTTCGCGGGCTTGCGGGCCAGGACCTTCTTGGTCGGCTTGCCGTTCTTCGAGGGCTTCTTGGAAGAAACCTTCTTCTTGGACGGGGCGGCCACCTTCTTCGGCTTGGGCGCAATCTTCGGCGTAACCTTCGCCACGACCTTTACGATGATTTCGGGCTTCGGCGGGGCGGCGATCTTCGCCACCGGCAGAATGGGATCATTCGGATCGTAATCCTCGGCGTAGATGGAGCGAATCACCACCGCGTTGGGCGACGGGGCCTGCGGCACGAACGGGGGCATGGGCTGGGGGAGCGCCATGAGGATGTTCGGCTGGCCGCGGTACTCCTTGAGGGTCTTTTTGACCATGCCGCGGGAAACCAGGTTTTGCAGCTTCTCGTAAGCGCGCAGGCGGAGCATCTCCTCGCCTCCGCTGGCCGCATTGCGGGCCCGCAGATTGGCGTGAACCAGGTCAAAAAGGGCCTTGAATTCGAAGGATTTCTTCTGATTCAGGACGGCGACGAGCTCTTCGGTAACCAGGTCGGGGAGGCGGCGGGAAAACGCGTTTTTCTTGGAAATAGCCATAGGGGTTTGTGTGCCCGCGGGTGCAGCGGGGCCGACAGCATAACCGAAAATGGCCCATTTGCGAGCCACTTTTTCCCAGCGGCTAGCCCGCGGGCCCCAAACTCGAAGTTCGAAACTCGAAACTCGAAGTAAGTTTGAAGCTTAAAACGGTCGAAAAACGGCAAAATTACAGAGTCAGACGGAAGCGGGTTAACGCTTCAATCTTCGAGTTTTCCGACCTTCTTCGAACTTCGAATTTCGAGTTTCGAGTTTCCGCCGCCCCGGGGGCACGCCCCTTACTTGCCAGTATTTGGCGGGGGCGGCGGCTGCGTCGGTGGCTGGTCGGCCGGGCGGTGCCGAATTGGCAGGGGGAGCCGGCGGCGGCGACGACCTGGGCGGCGCGGTCATGTTGCTGTACATCGTGGCGCCCAGCGCCCCGAGCCCTGCCCCGGTCACGACCATCTGGTTCAGGGTCAACGGTCCAACCGATTCGCAGAGAATGCCGTTGTCGGTTTCGCGAGACGACCAGACCACCGGCGCGAGGTGCTTTCCGATCGTGTCGGTGGCCGGCAACTTTTCCAGATCGACATTCTCCTGGATCGGCGTGTCCTTGGCATAGGGCGTCAGGGTCTTGCCGAGTCCGTACAATTTTTCGAAGAGGGTCTTGGCGTCGAGGTAGAACACGCTGATCTCGGGCTTGCCGACCTCGCCCATGGCGGACTTGAAGGCCGCGTTGCCATCGAGGTGTCCGCCGTTGCCCTTGGCGCGGGCGATCGCGCTGCGCACATCCACTTGCGAAATGCCGGCGACGAGGTGCGTCGCGGTCAGGGCCAGCGTCGGGGAGAGCGGCGTGTTGGGCTTCTTCTGCGTGAGGATGCGGTAGTCGACGCCATCCTCGCTCTTCGTGAGCCATTCGGAATCCTTCGGCGGCTGCGCCGTGGCGGCGGCCAGGAGTTTCAGCGCGGCGGGGCGATCCTTCAGCTCGGCGGTGAGGATGGGCGACGGATAGAGCGCGCCCTGGGCCCAGTCGAGTTGCACCGCCGCCTCGTTGGCGAGCGCGGCGCGCACGTCCTTCAAATCGAAGCCGGCCGCGGCGAGCGACTTGCCGAGCTGGCCGACGGGATCAGCCGCCGCCATTTCCTTGTCCTCGGGAATTCTGATCACGGCCGCCGCGAAGAGCATCGTCTCCGCCGCGGTGAACGGCATCGACTTCAAATTGAGCGTGGACGGATATTTCTTCAGGCCCGGCGCGAGCAGGAAGAGCGTGTCGCGCAACTTGCCCTTTTCAAATCCGGTCGTGGCCACCAACGCGCGGATTTTCTGCAGCTCCGCCTTCTGGTCCTCGGAAATCGAGCGCCCGGCGGCCGCGCCGAACGAGAGCATCTTGTCCACGATGGGCTTGGCGCGGAAATAGGCGAGCGTCTCCTGGCCCGCCGGAATGCGCGCGAGGCACGCCTTGAAATCGGCGTCCTTGGCGAGCGACGGCGTCGCATCCGCCTTGGCGTCGACGCGATCGAGCAGGGCCTTCAGCACGGCGAGATCGCTCGAGACGAAATACCAGCCGTTCGTGACGACGGACGCGACCGAGACGCGCTTGGCGTCGAAGGTCTCAATCGTGCGGTTGCCATGCTGGACGCTGGCGGCCTTGCCGTCGGGGTAGGTCTTGAGCAACTCGGACTTGGGCTTGGCGAGGAGCGGCTCGAGCGCCGCGGCGTCGCCCTTGAAGGCGAAGCCCGCCACGAGCTGCGGCCGATCCGAGGCCAGCGAAATGAGCGAGATGAAAACGTTGCGCGCCTGCACGGCCTCGAGCTTGTCGAGCAGTGTGTTCAATTCCGGCGACTGCGGAATCTTCGCGAGCGGCTTGGTCAGGAATGCCTGCATCTCCGGCTCCATCCAGATTTGGTAGATGGACGAGGTCTTCCACGCGGTCCGCGCGCGCTTGACGTCGGGAACGGAAAGCGACACCACCGCGTCGGCCGGAACGAAATCCGCAAAGGCGGCGTCGTTGGCCGCCGCCGTCGTGCTCGTGGGCGACCCGGACTTGGAACAGGCGAAGAGGCCAGCGCCAAGAAGGGCGATCGCGGCCAGCGGAAGGATGTGTCTTTTCATGAAGTGGGGGGTAGCAGACTCCAGACCCTGCCGTGCCTGTCAACCGCCGCGACATGCGCCGGATTCGACCGCGAAACGCCTGTTCATGACGCGAATGGCCCAAAATTCCCGCCGTTCGGCCCTTCTTTTTTGGCGGGGCGCCGCCTATCGTGCGCCAGATGATCGCCTTCCTGGACGGCACGCTGGCGCAGAGTTTTCCGACGCACGTGACCGTGGAAGTGGCCGGCGTGGGCTACGAGGTGCTGATTCCGCTTTCCAGTTACGACCGGCTTCCCGTGGTCGGCCAGCGCATCCGCCTGCTGACCCACCTGCAGGTGCGGGAGGACGCGCACATTCTCTATGGATTCATGACCGACGGGGAGCGCGACCTCTTCCGGCTGCTCCTGAACAACGTGAGCGGGGTGGGACCCAAGCTCGCGCTGGCCGTTCTGAGCGGAATGAGCGTGGCGAATTTCAAGGCGGCGGTCGTGGCCGGCGACATCGCCGCGATTTCCAAAATGAAGGGGCTCGGCAAGAAAACGGCCGAGCGCGTGGTGCTCGAGCTGCGCGACAAGGTCGGCGTGGCCGCCGCCTGGGAGGCCGCCAGCGCGAGCCACGCGCCCTCGCCCGCCGAGGCGTCGATCAACGACGCGGTCCTCGCGCTGATTTCCCTCGGCTACAAGCAGGTCGAGGCGCACAAGGCCGTGCGGCAGGTGCGCGACGCCCAGCCGGCGGGCGACCTCGCGGTCGATGAACTGGTCCGCCGCGCCTTGAAGATGCTTGCTTGATCGCAGATCCCGAGCGCGGCGATCGTTTGTCACAATCATGACGACACAACCAGCGCCGGTCGGATCGCCTGTCGATCGGGGCGACTTCGTGCGGCGCAATTTTCCGGCCGAGGGACTCTTTGCGGAAAAGGAGTGGCTGCTTTCGCCCGCGTCGTTTCCGCTGGGCGAGAAGCTCACCGAGCAGCTCGACAAGCTTGGCTACCGGCTGAATCTTTTTCAGCGCGCCTGCAATCTCCTCTATCAGCTCAGCGTCAAGGGCAAGCAGCCCGCCTGGGTGGCCGCTTACCTCGACGCGGGCAAGCCGCGCCGAGCTGATTGAATTGTCGCGCGACGCGCGCCTGCGCGATCAGGTGCCGCGCATCTTGCGGCCGGACCTCGTGCTGACCGAGGATGGCTTTGTCGCGGCGGAACTCGACAGCGTGCCCGGCGGCATCGGCCTGACGGCGTGGCTGAACCAGACCTACGCGGCGCTGGGCGACGACGTGATCGGCGGCGCCGAGGGCATGCTCGACGGCTTCGCGGGAATCCTGCCGGACGGCGGCGCGATTCTGGTGGCGGACGAGGCGGCGACCTACCGGCCCGAAATGGTGTGGCTGGCGGCGCGCTTGAACGAGCGCGCGGGCGAGAAAGGCAAATGGCGCGTCGCGCGCACGGATGGATCCGATCCGGTGCCGGAGTCGGGCACCGTCTATCGCTTCATCGAGCATTTCGATCTGCCGAACAACGCGATCGCGCCGGCGCTCTTGCAGGGCGTGCGCGACGGGCGGCTGACCGTGACGCCGCCCTTCAAGCCGTACCTCGAGGAGAAAATGTGGTTCGCGCTTTTCTGGCTGCGTCCGCTGCGCGAATTCTGGCGGCGCGAGCTGGGCGAGCGGCAGTGGCTCGAGCTGCAGAAGGTGATTCCCTACACCTGGATCATGGATCCCACGCCGATTCCGCATCACGCGGTCATACCGGGATTGGAAATTCAATCATGGGCCGAGCTTGGCGAATTCAGCCAGAAGCAGCGCGAATTGATTTTGAAGATCAGCGGATTTTCCGAGCTGGCCTGGGGCAGTCGCGGCGTCGACATGGCGGCGGATCTTGCCGCAGCACGAATGGCGCGCGGCGATTGCCCGCGCGCTGGCGCGTTTCCCGAAAAATCCGGTCATCCTGCAGCAATTCCACAAGGGCCGGCTCTTCGAGCATCCGTTCTTCGATCCGGTCGAGCGGCGACGTGAAAACGCTCCGCGGCCGGGTCCGGCTTTGTCCGTACTACTTCATCGGCGACGACGGCAAGGCCACGCTGCGCGGCGCGCTCGCCACGATTTGTCCCGCCGACAAAAAACTCCTCCACGGCATGAAGGACGCCATCATCGTGCCGGCGTCGGCGTAAGACGTAAGAATGGAATAAGACCGGCGCAGATCGTCATCCGGGTCTCCCGGCGAGCGCCCAGAGGAGGGAATTCGGGATGTAATGTTCTTCAGGAAGGTGAAGAAACTTCGAAACTTTCGCGAGCGTTTTCCGGAGTAAACGGTGAAATGAAACTCCAGCGGCGATCAGGCCCGCCCGCGAAATCAACGAAATTAGAAATCCAACCAATCTAGAAAGAACGCCGAAATGAAAACGAAGACCAAGTTCGTCATCAGTGTGAAAGACCTCGCGCCCCGCAAGGATCCGCGCGGCGGAATGCGTCACCAGGCCCCGTCCAACAACACCCGCGCCATCCAGCCGCCGAATTTTGGCGCCGCCACTGAATAGTCCATCTGCTCATCTGTTCTCCACGCACCGCCCGGTCGCTGCCGGCGCGGTGCGTGCGCTTTTGTAAACTCCAAAATGCTGAGGCCGGCCCATGGCCGTTTGGTGGCTGGGTCCGGCGAACACGGAATAAGTCCACCGCGCGTCGTCGTCCCCGCCTAATAGCGCTTGCCGGGGGGGCTGCCGATCGGGGGGGTCGGCGTTTGCGGCCTGAACTGCTGATTTGTATTCGTGGATTCAGCCTTCGCGGCCTGACTATTCGTGTCGGCGTTGGCGCAGGCGGTCAGCAGGAAACCGGCAGCGGCGACGATTCCAAATTGAATGGTGAGACGGAATTTCATGGGGAGGTGGCAGCGGTTAGGTGAATGTCCGGCAGTGGGTTGCAGCAAGCTGAATACGATTGATGCCCCGTTCGAAGCAAGCCAGATCCAACGCAATCGGATCGAATGCCTCCGTCCGTCGGTTGCCGATTTCCGCGCGGCAAGGCAAATCACCGCGGCGGGGGCTCGGCGAAGCCGCCGCTGCTGTTGCCGGGAAACGGGTTCGCCTTGTTCCGGCGCCTGGCTTCCTGTTTCAGCCGCGGCTGCGGATTGGTGCCTTTCTCCGAGAAAATGGCGATGCCAATGACGCCAACATTGGTGGTGTCGCCGTACTTTCTCTGCGCGTAGGAATCCTTCACCGCGCTGAATCGAAACGCCGCCACCTGCGACATGCTGCGGCGAAATCCGTCGATCAAAACGGACTTGCCCGGTTCAATCATGTAGCCGGGCTTATTCAGCGCCGCCGCCCGGCCGTCGATCACGTCGAGCCCGTCGACCGAGACGACAAACTCGAGCCGCGCGTCGGAATCGTTGCGCAGCCAGATCGCGTAGCGCTCGCCGGTGCGGCCGATCAATCCGTATTTGTTTCCCGAAAAGATGCCGCGACGCGAATCCAGCGGGAGAAATTTTCCGCCGCCGTCCTTGAATCCGGCCTCCGCCAGATCACTCACCGCCACCGGGCCGCTCCGCCAGCCATGCCAGCCCATCGCGCGCGCGCCCTCCGCGTCGTTGTATTGCACCGTCGCGAGCGTCAGCGGTTTGTCGGGTGTCGCGCGCACGAAATTCGTGGAGCGGACCTTGGAATCGCGCGTCTCGCCAAACTTCGTGCCGAGCCCCGGCCGCGCGTCGGCCGGGGTGCCGGCGGAGGTGCTGCTGGCCACGCTCGCAGTCGGCGGCGGCGAGACCGAGCAACCCGTGAGAAAAAACAGGGTCAGGAGGGCGCCGCCCGGCAGGGTCAAGGATTGCATATGGCGCGTCATCCTCCCTGACCGCCTCGGGGCGTCGCAAGGCGGAAGTTGCCTCTGGCGGTGCGGGTGGGGGCGCGCTTTCTGCTTAGAAGCGAACGCAGCCTCCGCTGACGTCTCAAAACGGAGCACAAATCCAACCCGTTCTGAGGCAGAAATGACCATTCCACCGGCTCAACCGGACGCTCGACCCCGCCGCACGCGGAAGACGCCCCGGCAGGCGTCGCCCACCCCCGTGCCGTCGGCCCTGGCCTCCCTGCTGGATGCAAACGGCGCCGCCTTTCAGGCCCTGCTGCAGAATTCGCGCGACGGCATCAATTTTTGCGAGCTTTCCATCGCCGGCGATCATCCGGCCCGACGGCTGGTCTTTTGCAACGAGAGCTTTGTCGAGATGTCCGGCCGGCCGCTGGTGGAATTGATGGGCTGCGCCGATTTGAACACGCTGCTGGAGGACGACGCGTCGTCCGCGCAGCGGGCAGATTATCTGGCGCACATGCGCGCCGGGAAATCGTTCCAGGGCACCGGCCGCTGGCTGCGACCCGACGGTCGCGAAAACGTCCACGAATGGGTCGTCGTGCCGATTGAACTCGGCGGGAAACACTTCGTGCTCGGGATCGATCGCGACATCACCGAGCGGGTGCGCACGCAGGCGGCGCTGGCCCGCGAGCGCGCCGAGGCGGTCATGATCTTCAACAGCGTGCCATCGCTGATTTGGTACAAGGACACGCACAATCGAATCCTGCGCGTCAACCGCGCGGCGGCGGACTCCGTCGGCAAACCGATCGGAGAAATCGAAGGGCGCACGACGGAGGAAATTTACCCGGACGAGGCGGCCGCCTACTACCGCGACGATCTCGAGGTCATCCAGTCGCGACGCCCCAAGTTCGGCATCACGGAATCGATGGCGGGCGCCGATGGCCGGAAGCACTGGGTCATCACGAACAAGGTGCCGCAGTTCGACGAGGACGGCGAGGTCGTCGGCCTGGTGGTGGTGTCGCAGGACGTGACGACGCTGAAGGAGGCGGACGAATTGCGCTTCGCGCTCGAGCGCAAGATGCAGGAGACGCAGCGGCTCGAGAGCCTCGGCGTGCTGGCCGGCGGCATCGCGCACGATTTCAACAACCTGCTCACCGGCATCATCGGCAACGCCTCGCTCGCGCGGCTCGAACTGCCGGAAGACTCGCGCACTCATCGATTATTCGATCAGATCGAAAAGGCCTCGACCCGCGCGGCCGATCTCTGCCGCGAAATGCTGGCCTACGCCGGGAAGGGCCGTTTCCTCGTCGAGGGCGTGGACCTCAGCACGGTCGTCACGGAGACGACGCATTTGCTGCAAAGTTCCATTCACAAGAACACGACGTTGAAATTCCATCTGGCCACCGATTTGCCGCCGGTCCTTGCCGACGCCACGCAGATCCGGCAGGTGATCATGAACCTGGTGCTGAATGCGTCGGAGGCGATGGGCGGCCAGGCGGGCGAGGTGGCGGTGGTGACCGGGCATGTGCATGCCGATCGCGAATTCCTGGACGACGCGGTGATGGCGCCGGATTTGCCGACGGGCGACTACGCGTTTCTCGAGGTGACGGACAAGGGCTGCGGCATGTCGCCGGCGACCGTGGCGCGGGTCTTCGATCCGTTCTTCACGACAAAGTTCACCGGCCGCGGACTCGGGCTGGCCGCGGTGCTCGGCATCGTGCGCGGCCACCACGGCGCGTTGAAGGTGCGGAGCAAGCTGGGCAGCGGCACAACGTTCCAGATTCTCCTCCCATGCGTGAGCGAACCGGGCGTCGGCAACGCCGCCGGCGCCTGAAAGATCGGGAGCATGGCGCGGCTCCGGGACCATCCTGCTGGTCGATGACGAGGAGGTCGTGCGCCACGCCGGCGAGCAGACGCTTCGTTCGTTCGGCTTCGAAGTGCTCACGGCGGAGAATGGCCGCGATGCGCTGAGAATTTATCAACAGAACTCCGATCGCATCGTGGCGATCCTGCTGGACCTGACGATGCCGCAGATGGACGGCGAGCAGACGTTCCGCGAGTTGCGGCGCCTGCGGCCGGACGTGAAGATCGCGCTGATGAGCGGCTACAACGAGCAGGACGCCACGCAGCACTTCATCGGTCGCGGTCTCGCCGCGTTTGTGCAAAAGCCCTTCGACGTGGCGGCGCTGCGCCGCACGCTGCAGGATCTGCCGGTGGGACAGGATTCGACCAACGCCGGCTAGCCGCCGCCGCGCGTTCCCATCGGCCGGGCGACTCCCATCGGGGGCGCCGGCGGCAGGCGCGTGGTCTCAGGCGCGCTCGTGGCCGGTGTCGCGGACGGCGGAGTGTCGGTGCTCGCGCATGAAGCGAGCAGCAACGCGCCAATCGACAGCGCGACGAGCCGAACGAGAACGAGTGCCTTCATCACACGACGTGAGCAAATTGCCGCGAAACCTCAACCGCACGCGGGCCTGCTAGCGCATGCCGCCTTCCCCCATCCGCGATGGCATCGGCCTGGGCGTCGTCGGCAGGTTCGAGATTGCCTGCGTGCTGGTCGTCGAAGGAGCAGACGTGGGTGCGTCGTGGCTCGCGCACGAAGCGAGCAAGAGCGCGACGACCAACAGCCCGAGAATGGGCAGGCGCAAACGCATGGTCATGGTCGCAGCGGGTGTTAGTAGCGTCCGCCGCCGTACGACTTCGAGGGCGCCGTGTACGTCGATGGATAGGTGCTCTGGTTGGTGTTGGCGGCCGGGTTCGGAGTGGCGGTGTTATCCGTGGCGCACGAGGCGAGGAGCAAGAGCGAACCAATGGCGAGCAGACAAGCGACGAAGCGGGTGAGCATGGCAGTGGAGGTCGGAAGGGTGAAGGACGGTCAATCGGGCCATCCATGAAACCAAATTCCGGCGCAGGGGGGAAGCGCGGAGTTGCCGCGAAGAAGAATGCGGGAGCATGGCCGGCGATTTGCCGACCAATCCGGGAGAAACCCATCAGCCGATTCCCGAACTCCCGACCCATGAACCCGTTACCCCATTCCGCCATCATCCACCCATCCAGGCGCGCTCCCGCGCTCGCCGCCCTCCTCGGTCTGGCCCTGGCCGCCGCCACCGCTACCCCCGCCGAGGCCTTCTGCGGATTCTATGTCGCCAAGGCCGACACGAAACTCTTCAACAAGGCCTCGCAGGTCGTCCTCGCGCGCCAGAACAACGCGACCGTGCTCACGATGGTGAACGACTACGACGGCGATCCGAAGGAGTTCGCGCTGGTCGTGCCCGTGCCCACCTTCCTCGAGCGCGAGCAAATCCACGTCACCGAAAAGAAGGTAATCGATCATCTCGACGCCTACACCTCGCCGCGCCTGGTGGAATATTTCGATCCGGATCCGTGCATCGCGATGATGTACAAATCGATGCAGGCCCCTTCCAGCGCCGCGCGCTCGGACGCGGGCAAGGACGAGCGGGCGCGCTCGCAGGGCGTGACCATCGAGGCGAGCTACACCGTCGGCGAATACGACATCCTCATTCTCTCGGCGAAGGAGAGCGACGGGCTGGAGTCGTGGCTGAATGAGAACGGCTACCGGATTCCGCCGGGCGCGACGGATGTCATCGGCAGCTACCTCCGGCAGAAGATGCGGTTCTTCGTCGCCAAGGTGAACCTCGGCGAGAAAGCCAAGCTCGGCGTGAAGACGCTGCGCCCGCTGCAGGTCGCGTTCGAGAGTCCGAAGTTCATGCTGCCCATCCGGCTCGGCACGGTGAACGCGGACGGTCCGCAGGAACTTTTCATCTACACGCTCACGCCGCGCGGCCGCGTCGAGACGGCGAATTACCGCACGGTGAAGCTGCCCAGCGACGTGGATCTGCCGCTCTACGTGAAGGGCGAGTTTGGCGCGTTTTACAAGGCGATGTTCGACACGCAGGTGAGGAGCGAGAACATGCGCGTGGTGTTCCAGGAATACGCCTGGGACATGGGCTGGTGCGATCCGTGCGCGGCCGATCCGCTTTCCGCGGCGGAGCTGCGCGAGCTCGGCGTGTTCTGGCAGAACGACGGCGCCAGCGGGCCCGCACCCCGCGTGCGTCCCGCGCATCGGCGGCGCGCAGAACGTCTTCGTCACGCGGCTGCATGTGCGCTACGACCGCGATCACTTTCCCGAGGATCTCGTCTTCCAGGAGACGGGCGATCGCACGAATTTCCAGGGCCGCTACATCCTCCGGCATCCATGGACGGGACAGTCGACCTGCGACGCCGCGCGCGACTACCGCCGGATGCTGGCCAAGCGCCAGCGCGAGGAGGCCCGCAATCTGGCGCGACTGACCGGCTGGGACTTCGATCAAATCGCCCGCAAGATGGATCTCGCCTCGGTGGAAGCGGCGGCGGAATCCGGCCAGGATTCGAAATTCTGGCGGAAATTGTGGGGCGACAAGTGAGCCGAGGCTTCGCGCCAAACCGCCTCCTTCCATGCACACGTCTCCGCTCTCGCGCGATCCGCGCTGGTTTCAGATCGCCGCGCTCGCCGGGCTGCTCGTTTATGGCTGGGGCTGGCTCGGGTTCGACATCACGCTGCCGCGCATCGCGCTGACGCTTGGCAGCGTGCTGGTCGATGCAGGCGCTGGCGACCTGGCAGTGGCATTTGCCCGCGTACGATCCGAAAAGCGCGCTCATCTCGGGCCTTTCGCTCTGCCTGCTCCTGCGCACGAATTCGGCGTCGCTGGTGGTGCTGGCCGCGGCCGTCGCGATTTTCAGCAAGTTCATCGTGCGCTGGCGCGGCAAGCACATCTTCAATCCGACCAACGTCGCGCTGGCCGCGCTCCTGTTCGCCGGCGATGGCGGCGTGTGGCTCTCCTCGGGACAATGGGGCAGCTTCGCGTTTTTCGCCTTCCTGATGATCTGCGCGGGAAATCTCGTGGTCTGGCGCGCAGCGCGCAGCGACGTGGCCATCGCGTTTCTGCTTTGTCACGCGTCGCTGCTCTTGGCGCGCTCGGCCTGGCTCGGCGAGCCGATGACGATCCCGCTGCACCGGCTCGAGAGCGGGGCGCTGCTGCTTTTTGCCTTCTTCATGATCAGCGATCCGAAGACCACGCCGGATTCGCGCGCCGGCCGCATCCTCTTCGCGCTGCTTGTCTCGATGGGCGCCTACTACGTGCAGTTCAAACTATTCCGCCAGAACGGCCTCGTCCTCAGCCTCGCCGTTTGCTCGCTGCTCGTGCCCGTGATTGATCTTATCCTGCCGGGCCGGCGCTATTCCTGGATCTCGATCCGGCCCACCAAGCCATCACCGCCCCCGCGGCCCAGGCCGGCCGCGGAGGGCGTCGCGGCGTCGCTGCCGGTATATTGACGAAAAAGGGCGCTTTTGGAATTGGTGCGCCCGGGCCAGAATGGGGCTGCGATGAGCCCGCCCGCCGTCACCCGCCGCTGCTTCGTGGGACAGGTTGCGCTCGCGGGTCTCGGTGCCGCGCTGGGCGCAGGCCGACTTTTTGGCGGCGACGTCGCGAACGGCGCTGGCGCGTTGCGCGTGGTGTTTGCCACCGATTCACATCTGATGCTGAACGACGCGCATCAATCCGGGCGCGGTCTGGCGCAATGCCTCGACGCGATCGAGGCGCTGAGCCCGCGTCCGGATTTGATCCTGTGCGGAGGCGACCTCACGCACGAGCTGCCCAACCTCGATTTTCCCGAGGGCGAAAAGCTCGTCGATCACTTCCTGGAGATCTGGCGCGAGCACACCTCCCTGCCGACGCATTTCACGTTCGGCAACCACGACCTCGCCGCGACGCGACTGCCCGGCGTGAAGAAGGATGATCCGCGCTTCGGCAAGGGTCTATTTCGGGAACGATTGCATCTCGAGAAGACGTTCTACGCCTTCGACGCGGGCGGCTGGCATTTCGTCGTGCTCGACGACGTGGCGCCCAACCCCGACGGTTCGTACAACGGCGAGTACGCGGAGGAGCAGTTGCAGTTTCTGCGAGCAGACCTCTCGGCGGCGGCGGGGCGCCCCACGGTGCTCTGCGGCCACATTCCAAGTGTGTCGATCATGCCGACCGTGGCAGGCCTCGCCAAGATGACTGGGCGCAACATCGAGACTCCCATTTCGCTGGTGGCGTCCAACACGCGCGCATTGTTGGACGTGGTCACGTCGCCCGGTGCGAATGTGAAGCTGATGCTGGCCGGGCACCTGCATCACCTCGAGCAGGTGTCGGTGGACGGCATCGCCTTCCTGAATGGCGGCGCAATTTGCGGCAACTGGTGGAAGGGCGCGCAGGCGGGCTGCCCGGAGGGCTTCACCGTGCTCGACTTGATGGCTGACGGAACTTTTGTGGCCAAGTATCGCTCGTACGATTGGAAGGCCGTCGTCTAACCGCGCAACTTGGCAATTTCGGCGCGCGGTCGGCGGGATTGCGAATTGACCGCGCGCATCCCGGTCCTCTACCAAGGCAGGCATGCGAATATTCCTCGTCGGCATCGGAGTAGCCGGAATTCTCCTGGCGCATGCCGTGCGCGCCGACACTCCCCATGCGAAGGAATTCTGGGGCGGAATCGTCGCAAAGAAATTTCAGGCGCCGGACGGAACGACGCCGGCGCAACTCACGCCGGAGCTGATCGAGCTGCTTGGCTCGACGGATGGCGAGCTGCGCGATGATTTCGCGCTGAGCATCCTGCAGACCTGGATTTACCAGCGCACGCTGCCGCCGTCGGACGTGCGCGCGCTCGTGCCCAGGCTGCTCGCGAATCTCCGCGAGGGCCTCGCCGAACCCGGCACCGACCAGGTGCTGCGCCGCTCGTTTTCCGCGTTGACGCTCGCGGCCATCGTCGCGCGCGACAACGAGGAGCCGTTCCTGGAGGCGGGAGACTTCCGCGACATTCTCTCGGGCGCGCTCGCCTATTTTGCGGCGGAGCGGGACTTGCGCGGGTTCGACGCGCAAAAGGGCTGGATCCACAGCGTCGCGCACACCTCCGATCTGTTGAAATTCCTGGCGCGCAGCGCGCGACTGCTTCCGGCGGACCAGCCGAAGATTCTCGAGTCACTGACCGCGAAGATTCGCGCCGTGCCCGAGGTCTTCGGCTTTGGCGAGGACGAACGCATGGCGCGCGTGGTCATCTCCATCGCGCGGCGCGAGGATCTCGACCGCGAGGCCTTGCGCGCGTGGCTGCAGTCGATGCTGGCCGAGGCGAAATTCCCGGCCAAGCCGTCGACCGCGAATCTCCGCGTCATGCAAAACGCGCGGCACCTCCTGACCAGTCTTTGGGCGGAGCTTTCAACGGACAAGCGGCCGTCGGCCGGCGCCGAATTCACGAAGGATGCGCTACGCGAGGCGTTGCAGACGATTCTCTAGGCTGCGCGCCGCTTCGCCTGCCGCTCGCGCACGAGCTGCGCTTCCTCGCGGATCGTGACGATGGAAATGCGCGTGGCGTGAAAGAGATTCCAGCAGCCGAAGACGAGGCCGGCCACGCCGACGAAACCCATCGCCACGCCAAAACCCGCCAGCACATTCAGCCAGGTGGCGCCCTGGAACGGCGCCAGCCCCGCACCGAGCAGCGTGACGAGGGTCGAGCTGACGAACGCGCCCAGCGCGACGTAGATCGAGCGGAGCGCGCCAAGCAGCAGGCTGGCCTGCGCCTCGACGCGATCGACCTGTTCCACCAGGCGCACGGATTCCTCGTCGGTCACGCCGCCGGCCTGTGATTTCGCGTAGAGCTCGTGCATGCGATCGCGGGTGCGCAGCATGCGATTGATCGTGCTCATGGCCAGCACGCTCGAGGCATTGGTGAGCAGGGCCGGGGCCGCGATGAACGTGACCACGGCGAAGGGGCTTTGGGAGAAACCAACGGGATCCATGATCGGCGGCCAGTCTTGGCCAGCGGAATCATCCAGGTCAACCTGCGCGCAGCGTGGAGGCGCAAAAAAGGTCGCAGTCAGACGCCAGGCGTCCGACTGCGACCAGTTGATTGGTTCGCGAACGAATTCCTACTGTCCGGGCTTCTTCTTCGGCGCGGCCTTGGCTTTCGGCGGGGCGGCTTTGGCCGGCTTGGCCTTGCCCTGGCCCTGGCCTTGTGCCTTCGGGCCCGAGCCGTGCTGCGAGGACTTGACCTTCGTTTGTCCTCCCGAGCTGGTCGACTTCACCGCGTTGTTGGCGGAGGTGGTCTTGCGGGTGTTGTTCTGAACAGCGCTTTCGGTATGAACCTTCGAGCCCTTGGCGCCCTTCAGCGCCGTGTTGCCGGCGGCGGAATTTTGCACCGCGGGCAATTGCGAGCCGCCGACCTTGGCCGCGTTGGGGCCGACGTTTCGATGCGCCGACGCCGGCGGGAACGGTGGCCGGCAGGCCCTTGGCGGCCTGGTTTTGCTGCACGCGAGCGGCGTTCTGCGGACTGAGTTGATTCTTGCCAACCGCGGCGGCGCCGGCGGCTCCGCCGAGGGGTGCGCCACCAACCGGTGCCCCGCCAACCGGCGCGATCGCGCGGGCTTGCGTTGAAGGCAGTCGGGCGGGCCCGGCCTTGGCGGCCTGCGCCTGAGTCAGGGCCTTGGCTTGCGAAACCTGCTGCGGATTAACGCCCGGGCTCACGAAGTTCTTTTGCACCTGGCCCGGCGGGACCTTGGCCTTGACGACGGCGGGCTTGAACGCGGCATTGTTGGCGGCGTTCACGCGCGGAGCGAAGACGGGCATGACACCGTTGACCGGCCGGCCCGGGCGGAAGTTGTTCACCCCGCCGTTTCGGAACGCGACATTGCGCTGGATATTATATTGATTGATCGGACGCGCCGCGAAGGCGTTGTAATAGCCATAGCGCGGACCGCCCACATACACTCCGCGGCCCCAGCCGTAGTTGTTATAGGCGTAGTTGGTGTAGCCGAAGGTGGCGCCCCAGAACGCGTAGGCCGCGAGCGGCGCGATGATCAACGGAGCCAGGTACGGATTACCGAACGACTGGACCGGCACGAAATTGTAGTACTCGGGCGTCAGGCCGTACTGATAGTCGACCGCGGAAGTGAAGCCGACGGTCTCTTGGAATTGCGCTTCAGGCGGAAGCGGGGCCCAGCCGATATAATTTACCTGCGCCGTGCTCTTGGCGTCGGGCGGGGGCGGAGCGTCGCTCGTGTCGCCGCCATCCGGCGAAGTGCCGCGCCATGCTACCCACGCGGGAGCCCACTCGTATCCGGGGACCCAGACCCAGCCGTAATCATTGAGGCGCGTCCAGCGGCCGTAGTGATAAGTGGCCCAGCCGAAATCCTCGTAGGAATTCCAAAGCCAGCCTTCATCGGTGTGCGCCCAGTAACCGTCGGAATAGGGCCGCCAGTCGGCCTTCTCCGCGCCGATTTTCGGACGGAAGACGTAGCCGTATTCGTCGGTCTGGAGCCAGTCACCTTTGTCCTGAAGATTGTTGTAGAAGAAATCGAGATTCACTTCTTCCGCGGCGGGTGTGTCCTGGGCGGCCGCGGGCCGGGCAAGGACGCACGCACCGAGCAGGAGCGTGGCGAGGAGGGGTCGTAGTATTTTCATTGTGGGCTTAAAAGACTGGGGCGTGCGGCGATCGACGTCAATACGTAAGCCGCATGCGCCCGAGGGGTTGGTCTGTTCATCCTAATCGGTCTTGGCAGCCCGATCGGATGTTCATTTGTTGATGGGAAGCCCCGGGGAACACCGGTGGCATCCATACAAGACGCAGCAAACGACCGGATTATTCGCCCGATTCCGAACGCAATTTGATCTGAGCGGCCCGCCCAACGCGGCCCGGCTATCCGCCAAACGATGGACGGGCGGCGCCGGTGGTCGCGTCGCGGCCTTACGCCCCCTTGTGCAGGGCCACAGTCAGGAGGTAGCGATCGTGCACTTTCGCGTCCGCTTGCACCCGCATGGACGCCGTCCATTTGGCGCCTGTCTCGTCTTCAAAGGTCCACGCCTTGCCGCCCGTCGGGCTGGAGGTCACCGACTTCCACGTCTTCGGCGCAAGGGCGGTGGCCGCGTCGAGCAGCGATTGGGACGTGACCGACGTTCCATCCACCTGCCACACCTCGTCCCAACGATCGCGGCTGCCGGCCTGGTCGATGACCTTGGTCTTCGTGCCGTCGGGCAACGCGATGCGGCCGCGGGCGTTCTGCGCCGTGCGAAGATGGCGATCGGCCAAACCTCCCCGGGCGTAGCCCGAGTCCGGCTGCCAGTTGTATTCCATGTTGAAGGCCACCGAGCGCGCTTTGCCGGCGCCGTCGATCCGCTCGATCACATGCAGCGCGCCGTCGATGCCCGAGGAGAGCCCGGCCGTCGTGATGATGCGGCCGTTGTCGCAGAAGCGTTTGTTGTTCACGACCCTCACATTTGGAAAGCTCGCGCGCAGTTGCTCGATCAGGCCGTAAAACGTGGTGGCTTCCTTGCCGTCGAGCAGGCCCGCGTTGGCCAGCCAGAACGCGCCGTTGCAAACCGAGAGAGTGTATTCCGCCTTTGGACTCGTCGCCAGAATCCAGCGAATCGTCGGATCGGTCTTCGCGATTTCATTTGCCACGGCGCCGCCGGGCAGGACGATGATGTCGGGCGTCGGCGCGTTTTCAAAGCTGTAGGCCGGCGTCACGGTCATGCCCATGTTTGTGACGATGGGATCGGTCGACGCCGCCACCGTGTAGACGTCGTAGCCCGCCTGGCCGAGCACCTCGTAAGGTCCGGTGTAGTCCACGATTTGCACCCCGGGAAAGATGAGAATGGCGACGCGCTTGCGCGGTTCCAGCACGCGGGCCTTGAGATAGGCGGCCGGCTCGGCCTTCATCGCGTCGAGGCACATGTCGGTGCCGGCGAGATAGATCCTGCCCTCGTGCACGGCGAATTTTGCCGGATCGCCCGGCATTGAGTCGCTCATGGCGCAATTGCCCTCGAGCTGCACGGCGAATTTCGCGGGCGCCGCGTCAAAGCGCCGTTTGTCCTCGACGCTGGCGAACAGATAGCGGAAGCGACCAAAGTCGGAATAGATCGCCGGCTGCCCCGGCTTTTCCTCGCCGGCGACCAGCAACACGGGATCGAGGCCCTTGAGGACGACGGGAGGAGCTCGCGGCGGCGCGAGCGGACAGGGCGGCAAGCATGAGAAGGGTGACGCAGGCGGCGCGTTGGAGTGAGCGGGGGATTTTCATTTGCGTGGAATTTGGGAGGGGCGGGAAGTTGGGCGCGGTCGGCTTGCCCGCGCGCCGCGCGGCGCGGCGCTTGGGCCGGAAGGCGCGGAAACCGAAGCGCGCGCGATAGGTGGCGGGCGACAGTCGGAAGCGGCGTTCGAAGGCGCGGCGAAACGCATCGTCGCTTTGATAGCCCAGCGAGCTGGCGATGTGCGCGATGGTGGCGTTGCCCTCCGTGAGCCGGTGACGGGCCTCGCTCAGGCGCAGATCCTCCGCGTAGACGGCGGGCGTGCGGCCGAACGATTGCTTGAAGAGCCGGCCGAAATGTCGCGGCGACATGAAGACGCGCTGCGCCAGGGCATCGATCGAAAGATCCCGATCGAGGTGCTCAACGATCCAACCGGCGAGATGCGAGAAGCGATTGGCGGCGCTGGTTTGAAATTTCAGCGGCTCGGAAAATTGCTCCTGCCCGCCCGATCGCTTGAGATAAACCACCAGCTCGCGGGCGACCGCGAGCGCGGCGCGCGGACCGTAATCCTCCTCGATCAGCGCCAGCGCGAGGTCGATGCCCGCGGTGATGCCGGCCGACGAATAAAATTTCCCGTCCTTGCACGTAGAGCGCGTCCGGATCAACCCGCAGCGCCGGATACGCGCGGGCCAGCGCGTCGGTGAAGCGCCAGTGGGTGGCGACGCGCCGGCCGTCGAGCAGTCCGGTTTCGGCGAGCGCGTAGAGTCCGGTGCAGACCGAGGCGACGCGCCGGGTGCGCTCCGCGATTTCGCGCAGCAGCGGCACGACCTCGCGCAGCACCTTCGGTCGCCGCAGCCCGCAGCCGCCGGGAATAATGAGCGTGTCGAGCTCCGGCGCGTCGCGCAGACACGCGGTCGGATGCATCACCAGTCCCGACTCGGAGGTGAAGGGCCGCCGCTCCAGCGCTAGAATCACGACTTCATACCCTCCCACGGTGGCATCGGGTTCCTCGCCGCATGGGGCGTTGGCAAATGCATCCATCGGCCCGACGAGATCCAGGGCCATGATGCCATCGAAGCCAAGGAACCCGATCCGCTTGCGCACGGGGCGAACAATCTGATGCATGACCGCGTTTATACCGCCGCCATCGAAAGTCCGAAAGGACACAGATCCGACAATTCACGCCATACCGATTTCCGGGCCCGCTTCCGGGGGGCGGGTCGGGCGGCGGCGGGACGACCCGGCCGGCGGCAGATCTTGTCGCACTTGTCCCTTTACGTTCGTGCGAACCGTGGGAGATCATCGCCCTCATGCCCACCGACAAATTCTGGCTGGCGGATGGTGCCGGACACAACCATTCGGGCGAGCCCGTGCAGATTGACGTCTGGGATCGACTGACCAGCTCGATCCCGGTGGGCGCGGCTTATCGACAGCATCGCGCAACGCTGCCGGCGGGCACGAGAATCACCGACTATTTTCCGGGCGGCGAGAAGAGTGAATGGGTGCTGGTGACGGTGAGCGCGAACAAGGACGGCAGCGGCGAGGCGATTCGAGTCCGGCTGCGGCTCAAATAACGTCGGCGGGCAGGCTCGGCGCGCGAGAAGTCCGCGACGAGCGCGCGATCCCCCATGCGTGGAACGGGATTCGGCCATGTTTGGCCGCGCATTTCTGCCAGAGAAACGCGGGGGAAGTGTCACGCGCGTCAAAAGATCTACAGCCGCGTGCCGCCTAACATCCGATTCTCCATTTACCGGGCGTCATTACCTTCGTTCGGAAACCACACTAACAATGAAATCACAAAAAGCTCCTATCGTCGCCTCACTGGCGATCGCAATTTCGCTGGTCGCAATTAACTTCGCCGCCGCCCAGACGGTCGTGAAGGAGACCGTGACCACGAACACGGCTGGCACCATCAGCGAGTTCAACCCCGACACCCTCGTCATTCGGACTGACGCGTCGGCGGCGCCGGTTCGCTACTATTACACGGACACCACGACGTACGTCGATGAAAACGGCGCGCCTGTCACCGTCAAGACCGTGAAGTCCGGACTGCCCGTGACGGTTTATTACACCAAGGTCGGCAAACGCATGGTCGCGTCCAAGGTGATCGTGCGGAAGGCCGTTGCTGCTGAGCCCGTCGAAGAAACGACGACCACCAAGACGACCACCACCACCACCAAGTAACTCCGACCCTTTCCATCTATGAAGAAAATCCTCCTCTTAACATTGCTGGCCACGGCCGCAGGGCTCTCTGCCTGCACCACTGTGGTTGAGAAACCGCCCGTCACCACCACGACCACGACCGAGCAGACCACCGTCCGCACCACCCCGACGGTGACCGAGACGCGCACGACGCGTTATTGAGCCGGCAATCGCCTCCAAACCAGATCCCGCGACGGAGTCTATCCGCTCGCGGGATTTTCGTTTTGCGTCGCGGGTTGGTCCGTGGTTGCACCAGCCGGAATTCCGGGGAGCATGGGAGCCTTGAGCTTTCATGACCAACGAGATTCACATTGAGCGGGAAGGAGCCGGCGGACTGCGGGCCTGGATTCCGCTGGATGAGTGGTGCGAGCAGGTCCGCCGGGCCGACGGCATGCGGATCGCCGAGGATCATCACCCGTCCCGGAGTCCCAAGACCGGCAAGGCCGTTGCGTTTGGCGAAACGGCGGGCGACGCGGAGATCTGGTTTCCCCGGGAGCGCGCCTGGCGTCGGATTTTCCGGTGGGATCCCGCGGGCTTCATCGCCTTTCGCGCGCCGGCCGACTTTCACGATCCGCAATCGCCGGTCCGCGCGGCCGCGGCGGAAATCGCGCACCGCCTGCGCGCCCTCATCATCGGCGAGGGCGGGGAGATCTTCGATTGATCCACGGATCAGGATTAACGTACTGATGGGTCTAACCAAATTTTCCAAATTTTGCCAAATTAACGAAATGCGGAGACTGGGAGCGGGAAAAAATCCATCCTACTTTTCTTCAAGTCTGGGCCATTTGGAAAATCTGGAAAATTTGGTGAAAGCATTTCGGTCACGCCGGCTGAGGCGCGTTCGCTCTCGCGGGAATTCACGCCGCATTAATCAACGCGAATTCGCAAGAACGGAACGCAGCCGGACCTTCCGATCCAACCCTGCGCGATCCTAGGCTGGCAGGATGCGCTGCTCTCGTCTCCGAATATTCAGGTTCACTCTCGTCGTCCTCGTACTGCTGGGTCCGGCGCTGGCACGCTCGCAGACGCCCGCGCCCGCCACGCCCGCGCCGCTGCCCAAGCCGCCGGCCGAGGCGTCGCAATTCGATTTCTGGGTGGGGGACTGGATTTTCTCCTCCCCGACCGGCGGCGGCGCCAATCGCATCACGAAGCGCTACGACGGCTGGGTCATCCACGAGGATTTCAGCGGCGACGACAAGACCAACCTCAAGGGCATGAGCGTCTCAATGTACAACGCCGCCGGAAAAAATGGCAGCAGACCTGGGTCGACAACGGCGGCTCCTATCTCGCGTTTACGGGCGGGCTGGACGGTGATCGCATGATATTGCGCCGGCAATTCACGAATGCCGCCGGCCAGGAAATCCATCAGCGAATGATTTGGTACAACATCTCGAAGGACGCATTCGACTGGAACTGGGAAGCGTCGACCGACGGCGGAAAGACCTGGAAGGTCAACTGGCAGATCCACTACACGCGGAAAAAGTGACGTCGCCTTCGCGGCGGGTCTGCGAACTTCGGTCAGGCGGCCGGCGTGTACGAGAGCGGCTTGAGACCCGCCACGATTTCGGCGCGGCGCGCCTCGAGAAAGGGTGGCAGCGACAGCTTCTCGCCGAGATGTTCCAGCGGCTCGCCGTCCGCCGTGAATCCCGGACCCTCGGTCGCCAGTTCGAACAGGATACCCTCCGGCACGCGGAAGTAGAGCGATTGAAAGTAGTGCCGGTCGACCAGGCCGGAGGTGTGCAGGCGAAAGCCCTCGAGGTGTTCCTGCCACGCCCGCAATTCGTCCACGTTGGCCACGCCCCAGGCGACATGATGCACGCCGCCGGAGCCCTGCGATCCGCGGCTGGCGGCCTTGAGCACGCGCGCCTGCGTGCCGGGTCCGCCGGGACCTGTTTCAAAAACCGCGGGATCGTCCGCGCGCAGGCGAAAGCCGAGCACCCCGGTGAGAAAATGCGCCATCGCCTCGAAATCGCGCACCGTCAGCGACACCGCGCCGAGCCCGACGATTGCAGCCTCGCGTGGCACCGGGCTGCCGCGCCACGGATGAAACCTGGCCGCGTCCGCGATCGGTTCCGCGATCATTCGGAGGGCCTGGCCCTCGGGATCATGAAACGCAATCGAGGGCGGTCCGCCCACCGCGTCGATGCCGCCGTGCGCGATCCCCTTCTTCGTGAACCACTTCGCCCAGGGCTCGAGCGAGTCGCGTCCGCCCGCGACCCGAAAGGCCGTTTCGCTGACCGTTCCCGCGCCCGGTCGCGCGGGCGTGACGTGTTCCCATTCAAAGAACGTCAGGTCGGTGCCCGGACTGCCGAGTTCGTCCGCGTAGAAGAGATGGTAGGCCGAGATGTCGTCCTGGTTGACCGTTTGTTTCACCAGTCGCAGGCCAAGGATGCCTGTGTAGAAGTCCAGATTCCGCCTCGCGTTTGCCGTGATGGCGGTGACGTGATGCAATCCGCGCAGGGCGGGGGGCGGTGACGCAGGCATGAAAAAACATCGCGCGGACGCCACGCCTTGTCATCTCCCCGGGCGTTGATATTGGCTTGTATCCTCCGCGCGCTCGTGAGCCAAATGGCACGGTCGCTTCCCCACCCATGCCGTACGCCGGAAAATCGAAGTCGCCACCCGCCCGCGTGGTTCGCGCGGTTGGCGCCAGGACGTCCAACAAGGATGTGATCGACGCGCTGCAGCGCTCGAAGCTTTTTCGCAGTTACGAGCGCGTCTTCACCAACGCGACCGGCCTTCCGCTGACCCTGCGGCCGCTTGTCTATTGGCAGCTCGCCCACCACGGGAAGAAGCACGAGAACCCGTTTTGCGCCATGCTCGCGGAAAACCCGTCCACGCTGGCCGTGTGCCTGCACGCGCACGAGGAATTGATCCGGCGGACCAACTCGCTGCCGCAGAGCATCACCTGTCCGTTCGGACTCACGGAAACGGCGGTTCCGGTCAAACTTGGGCAGGAAACCATTGGCTTTCTGCGCATCGGGCAGGTGCTCCGGCATGCGCCCCGCCTGACGGACGCGCGAAGGGTGAAAAATGCCTTGGCGCGCTGCGGCGTTTCATTTTCGAAGGAATTGCACGATGCCTGGGAGCACAACCCGCTCGTCCCGGCCGCAAAGTATGCCGCGATCGGACGACTTCTGTCTTTCTTTGCCGAGCAACTCTCGTCCCTGAGCAATCAACTTGTCACCGAGGCCGACAACGCCGAACCGCCGCTGGTCGTGAAGGCGCGTGAATTCATCGAGCTGCACAAGGGGGAGGATCTCTCGCTCGGCAGGGTCGCCGCCGCAGCCGGTGCCAGCGTCTACCACTTCTGCAAGGTGTTTCACGCCAGTACGGGGCTGAAGTTCACCGACTACGTGGCGCGAGTTCGCGTGGAGGAAGCGCGGGCGCAATTGCTGATCCCGACCCGCCGGATCAGCGAGGTGGCGTTCGCGGCGGGGTTCAAGTCGCTGACCCAGTTCAACCGGACATTTCGGCGGGTCTTTGGCGAATCACCGAGCGATTTCCGGGCGAAACTGGTCGCGGGCGGAAATCCACGCGCCGGCCGCTGAGCCCCGCGGTCGCGTCGCGGGCGTGGTCGCCGGGTCGCGCAAGAAATGGGCAGCGATTGGCAATCGGCGCACAGCATGACGTGGCGCGTCCGCTACGCTGGGAACGCGAATCAAACGGATCCCGCCAACCCCAACCACGCATGAGTTCCCGCACCATTGCCGCCAAGCCCGCGGCACGCGCGATTGCCAAGCGTCCCGCCCGATCGCCGACCGACAGCCTTTCGATGGCGACCATCCTCGTGCCGACGGATTTCTCCGCGCCGTCATTCAAGGCGTTGATGTACGCCGGCCCGCTCGCGAAAAGCTTTCGGGCGAAACTGCACCTCCTGCATGTGGATGACGTCGGCGTCGACGAGCCCATGGTGGGCACCATCTACGGTCTCAACGCGGAAATTGGAAAGAAACTGACGCAGCGGCTGCAGCGGATGGCCGCCGAGTGCGCGGCGCCCATCCCGCCGGCGCGGTGCCATGTGCGCATCGGGCACGCCTACCACCAGGTCTGCCGCGAGGCCCGCCGGCTCGACGCCGATCTCATCATCACCTCAACGCATGGATTCACCGGGCTCAAGCGCGTGCTGATCGGGAGCACGGCGGAGCGGATTGTCCGCTACGCTCCCTGTCCGGTGCTGGTGGTCCGCGAGCACGAGCGCGATTTTGTGCGGGTGCGTCCCGGGGCGACGCGGGAATTCGCGCTCGAGCTGAAGCGGATTCTCGTCCCGGTGGATTTTTCGATTCATTCGGATCACGCGTTGCGTTACGCGATTCAATGGGCCCGGCGGCTCGGGGCGGGCATCACCGTGCTGCACGTCATCCGCCCGCAGTATTTCGCGGCCATGGACGCCTACGGGGTCTCCAGTCTCTCCGCGGTAATGGATGCGTTGCGCGAATCGGCGGTCACGCAGATGCGCGAACTCATTCGCAAGACCCCGTGGGCCGGCGTGTCGTTCCAAGCAAAGATTACGGTCGGCCTTCCCGGCCGGGGGATCGGTGAATTCGCCGCCGGAATCGAGGCGGACCTGATTGTCACCTCCACCCACGGACGCAGCGGCATCAAGCACGTCTTGATTGGAAGCGTGGCCGAGCAGGTCGTGCGCTACAGCCGCTGCGCCGTGCTGGTAGTGCCGAGGGTGGGGAGGGGAAGTTAAGGGTTAGGAGTTAGGAGTTATGGGTTATGGGTTATGGGTTATGGGCTGTGAGTTGAGGATTTCGTAGGGCTGCGGAATTTCTGGCTTTCAACGTTCGACGTTCGACTTCCCAATCGACTACTTCGCCTTCTCCAATTGCTCGATGAGTTGCCTGACCTGCGGGTCGCCGGGATTCAGTTCGGACAACTTGCGGGCGTAACCCAAGGCGGCCTCGCGATCGCCCGGACCGTTTCGTTCGAGGAGAATCGAGACCAGCGCGGCGAGCATGTCGGCGTCGGCTGGATCGGTGGCGGCGCCCGCACGAAGAACCTCCAGCGCCTCGGCCGGCCGGCCGGCCGAGTTCAGACCGATCGCGTAGACGTACGCATAGCGCGAATTCTGCGGCGCGAGCCTGGCCGCGGTCGCCAGTTCCGCGAGCGCGCCGGCGTTGTCGTGCCGGCGGGCCAGGAGCAAGCCCAGCGCATGATGCAAATCGGCCGCGTCGGGCAGCGCCACCAGGCCGCGTCGCAGCGCCGCCTCGCCGTCGCCCTCCGCGGGATCGCCTCCGCGCTGGCGATGTGCGTTGGCGAGATTCACGTACGCACCGGCGAAGCGGGCGTCCAGCGAGATGGCCTTCTCGTACGCGGCGATGGCCTCGTCGAGCCTTGCCCTGGCGCATGGCGAGATTGCCGCGGTTCACGTTTTCCGCCGGCCAATCCGCGTTGAGCTGGAAGGATTCGAGCAATTCGAGCAGCGCCTTTTGCCGCGCCGCCAGCCGATCGGGAGGAAACCGTGCGTCCGGCACATCTGCCAGCACGCGAGCCGACTCCATCCGCACTTCGCGCACGGGATCGCCGAGGAGCGGCGCGCCGGCCAGCAGCCGCGTGTCCATTTCGAAAGGCTCGAGCATGCCAAGCGCGGCGACCCGCACGGTCGGGATCGGGATCTTTCAGCAGCAGGAGCAGGACCGCGGGCAGCGATTCGGCGCGCACCAGCGGCTGGGCGAGGGTCGCGGCGGTGGCGCGGACAATCGCCGGCGTGGCGACGTCGTGCGCCAACTCGAGCAGCTTCGGCAGCGCGCCCGGTGCGCCGGTCGCGCCCGCCTGCAGCGTCGTTCCCCATTGCGGGCGACTTCGCCACGTCGCGCCGTACCATTGGTCCATCGCGGCGGCGGCCCAGGCCGGCTTTTGATCCGCGTGGCACATCGTGCACGCGTTGGGCGTGCCGAGCGACTCCGACAAATCGGGCCGCGGCACGCGCAGGCTGTGGTCGAGCCGGTCGTGCACGACCATGTATTTCTGCGAGGGCATGTGGCACGACACGCAGGCTGCGCCCTTGGAGTTGGCCGGATGAAAATGATGCTTCGGCGTGTCGAAGATCGCCGGATTGTGGCAGCGCGCGCAGAGGTTGTTTCCTTCGAAGCGAATCTTCAGCGAATGCGGCTCGTGACAGTCGGCGCAGGTCACGCCCTTTTCGTGCATGCGGCTTTGCAGGAACGATCCCCACGTGTAGACCTCGTCGCGCTGCTGGCCGTCGGCGTGGTAGAGCGGCTGCCTGAGCATGGACAGGCGATGCGTGTCGCCGAGCGGGGCGCCGGGGATGCCGCCTTCCGCCAGCGTCGAGCGGCGCGCGTGACAGGCGGCGCAGGTGTTCGCCACGGCGGGATCCGCGGGCTTGTTGCGCACGGGAAATTTGGCGTCAGCCTCCGGCAGGGTCCAGGCGGTGGCCCAGTCGCTCTTCAGTCGGACGGACAGCCCCTTCGTTTGGTCGGCATCCTGCGCGTACGAAGATTTCTGGGCGGCCCGCCGCGCCCAGTCGACATGGCGCGAGCCCGCGCCATGGCACGACTCGCACGACACATTGATCTCGCTGTAGGTCGTGCGGTAGGAGTTGCTCGCGGCGTCGTAGCCTTTGCGAAGATTCGTCGAGTGGCACTCGGCGCACATCATGTTCCAATTCTGGTAGCGGCCGGTCCAATGAAGCTGGTCGGTGTGATCGACCTTCTCGCCGGGATAAAGATGAAACCAGCGCTGTCCGCCGTCCGTCCTGGGCCGGGAATCCCACGCGATGCCCAGCGCCTGCATTCTCCCGCCGGGAAACTCGATCAGGTATTGCTGCAGCGGCGAAACACCGAAGGTGTACTTGATCTCGAACTCGGTGGGCGCGCCGTCGGGTCCATCCGTGCGGACGAAGAATTTTCCGTCGCGTTTGAAGAAGGTCGACTTGACGCCGAAGTGCTCGAAGGACGCGTCGTTGAAATCGCCGAGGACGCTTGAGGCGTCGGCCGGCAGCATGGCGAGCTGATGATGCGAGCCGGTCCAGGCCTTGAATTCCGGCTCGTGGCACTGCCGGCAGCTTTGCGCGCCGACGAAGCGATCCGGCGCGGAAGCTGTTGCCGGAGCGACTTCGACGGCGGCGGGCTTGCGCGTGCTCCGAATCTGCAGCACCACGCCGGTTGCGATGGCGGCGGCGGCGAGCACCACCAGCACGGCGAGCAGGATGGATTTGCGGGAGCCCTCCATTCACGCTCTCGTGCGGGGGGAGGGAAACATTGTCAACCGCAATGTCTTTGGGTTCTCACTGCCGGGACCGGCCGGGGCCAATCGCCGGATATGCCGCCTCATTCGAATGCGAAGATGCGCTTCCAATCGTCCTTCATGCTGATGACAAACCAGCCGTTCTTTTGCGCCTCGTCGTAAAGCGACTGCGGGAAGGTCCCGATTTTCGAATTTGGCAGGCCTTTCGCCGGGCCGTAGGCGTACTCACGCTTGGCGTCGTCGTGCAGCACGATCATGGCGAGACGCGCGCCGCCACCGCTCTTCGTGTACTCGAGCATCTGCTTGTCGCCGCTCGAATTGCCAAATGCCGCGAACGGCCGCCGGCCGATGTGGAGTTCGATGCCCTCCGGCTTGCCCGGTCCATCGTTCACGTAGAACAGCTTGGGCTGCTTGGTCAGGATCGGTTTGCCGGTCTTGTCGTAGCCGTATTTTGTTTCACCCGCCGTACCCACGACCTGCTCGGGCGGAATGCCGTAGGTCGCCTCCGCATAGGTGCGCACGAAGCCCTGGCCGCCGCCGGTCACGATGTAGGTGTGGTAGCCATTCGCCCGAAGATACTTCAACAATTCCTGCATGGGCTGATAGGTCAGATCGGTGTACGGCCGATGCCAGCGCGGATCCCTGGCCGTGGCCAGCCAGGCCTTCACTTCGCCGCGGAATTGCTCAAGCGTCATCCCGGAAAGCGTGGCGCCCACGATCTTCTCGATGCTCGACCACGGCAGCTTGGCGATGGCGGCGCGATTCCCCGAGAGCACGGTTTTGAATGGCTCCTGCTTTGCCAGCGCCGGATTCGCCTTCACCAGCGCGGGCACGCGATCGAAACAATAAACGAGCTGCGCATAGATGGGATGCTCCACCCACAACGTGCCGTCCTGATCGAAGGTCGCGATGCGCTCCTCCGGCGGAACGAAGTTGGCGCCGCCCGGTGTCGTCGTGGCCTGGACGAACTCCATGATTCCTTTTTTGGCGGCCCCCTCGTTCCAGGACGGCAGCGGATCCTGGGCGAGCGCCACACCCGGGAAAATGAGCGCAAGAAAAAGGGAAATACGGATGAGTGTATTCATGGAGGGATATCGACTTTGAAGGCTTCGCGGGATTTTCGCCAGCGCGGGGATTTCTGCTGCACAAAAAGCGGGCGGCCCCGGAGGACCGCCCGCTGTGATTGATCATTGGCCGAACCGTCGACTATTGGCTCGGATGTTGCGCGGCCATCTCCCTAACCTTTTGGAGGATGACCGAGAGGTTGTAACTCGCGGCCGTCTGGAGCGGTGGGAACTCTTCGTAAGACATGAGTTCCTTTTCCCACATGAGCTGGCCAATGGGCAGGATGTTCCAGTCATACAGATACGCCGTGCTCGGGGCGGCGAGGGCACCGCCCGCTCCCGAGGCAGACTTCGCAGCGTCTCCCCAGGACTGCTCGAATGGATCGCGCGCGATGTTGTTGATCTGCGTCCAGGCGTACGTTTCAGGAGCATAGATCGACTTGAGGCCGGTCGCGCCCATCATGGTGTAGTAGAACTTCCAGTTCTTGTAGCGGACGGCCGATGGGATGTGGCCCTGGTAGTAGAAGAAGTAGTCGCGAGCCGATTTCTCCGACTTGCCGGTGAGGTAGGCGAGCTGGTTCACCCCGGCGAGCTTGGTCTTCACGATGCCTTCATACTTGCCTGCCATGATCTGTTTGTTCAGATCATCGCCCTTCGGGCCGCCGGCGATTTCCACGAACGTGGGCATCCAATCATACAGGGCGAAGATGCCATTGAAGATGGTGCCTGGCTTGATCTGGCCCGGCCAACGGATGACCTGAGGAACGCGCATGCCGCCTTCCCAGGTGGTCATCTTGGTGCCTTTGAACGGAGTGATGCCCCCGTCCGGATAGGTTTGAGTCTCGGCACCGTTGTCGGTGGTGAAGACGACGATGGTGTTATCAAGCTCACCCATGTCTTCGAGCTTCTTGAGAACGACACCAATGTTGTCGTCGAGCTGCTTCATGCCGACTTCGTTGGGGCCCCAATCTTTGCCACCCCTGGTCCCGAGCATGGCTTCATACTTGGGCGAGAAGACGGTGGTGATGTGCATGCGGGCGGGATTGTACCAGCAGAAGAACGGCTTGTTGGTCTTCTTGGGGTCGTTGCGATCGAGCCAGTCCACGACGTGCGCGGAGATTTCCTCATCCACGGTCTTGGAGCGCTCGAGGGTGAGTGGACCTTCGTCCTTGCCCATCTGGTTCTTGGCGGTGCCATCCGGGGACTTCATCCACAGGACGGGCCGGGGAGCGGCCATGCAGATGCCCTGTTCGGGAGTAATCTCGCCGGGAGTTGGCGGAATGCCCGGAATTGGGACCATCTTCATGGGCGGCACGATAGCCTGCTTGTCCGGGCTGCTGTTGACGTCCGGGAAGCTGACCTGCTCCATCGCATCGAGGTGATAGAGGTAACCCCAGAACTCCTGGAAGCCGTGCGCGGTGGGCAGGGAATCCGGATGATCGCCGAGGTGGTTCTTGCCGAACTGACCGGTGTTGTAGCCCAGGTTCAACAGGAACCGGGCGAGCGACGGCGTGCCGGGGCGCAGATAGGAAATCGCGCCGGGCAACTGCGGCATGAGCATGCCCGCGCGCATGGGGGTCATGCCAGTGATGAAGGCCGTGCGCCCGGCGGTGCAGCTCGACTCCGCGTAGGCGGTCATGAAGAGGCCGCCTTCCTTCGCGAGGCGATCGATGTTCGGAGTTTCCCCGACCATCAAGCCACGGTGATAACAACCCGGCTGCATCCAGCCGATGTCATCGCCCATGATGAACATGATGTTGGGTTTTCTGGCACCTGATGCAGGTGCGGCGGGTTTTTGAGTCTGGGCGGACAGCGTGGCGCATCCCAGCGCCAGCGACGCCAGCAGCACGGCCAGGCCGTGATTCATTGGTTTCGTTTTCATAAATATCCCTTTTGCTGCACGGTGTGTTTGCTAGTCATGCGGTTACGTCTTCCGGATATCGACCGGGACATAGATTCTAGTAAATCGGCTTTCCAGCGGGCGAGTAGTATTTGGGTCACTGCGGTTTTATCATTCGACAAGTTGCTCCGCTCAAAGAGGTAAGGCGGGAAAATTTTTTCCAGGTGGCTTGCGTTTTCGTGCACAAAGAAATGGCCGCATCCGCCATTGCGACGGATGCGGCAAAATCTGCCTCAGGCAGCGTTCTTGCGAAACGCAGGCGACTAGTCCTGGGCTTGCAACAGCTTCTCCATCACCTGATCGAGGCTGAAGCTGCCGGCCTTCTGGCTCGGCGGGAATTCCTTAAACGTGGCCAGGAATTGCGCGACGTACTCCTGCGCGGGCACGAGCACGAAGGCGCGATCCACCCGCCACTTGCCGTAGCTGATGCTCTCGTGATCGGCGATCTCGAACGGATCGGAGCGCAGGTTGAAGAGCTTCGGGAAACGCAGCGGCACAAACGGATCCTGCCAGACGTCCAGGCCCTGCGCGCGCTGCTCGGCGAACACCACCTTGTACTGGGCGAAGCGCAGAGCGACGAGCGAGCCGTCGTCATTGAAGTAAAAGAACTCCCTGCGCGGGCTGGGCGACTTGCCGGCCAGCGCATCGGTCAGATTGTAGCCGTCGAGATGCACCTTGAAGGTCTTGTTGCCGATCTTCATGCCCTTGAGCAGCTGCTCCTTCACGTCAGGCACGCCGGCGGCGGCGAGGATCGTCGGCAGCATGTCCTCGTGCGCGAAGATGTCGTTGAAGACGGTGCCGGGCTTGATCACGCCGGGCCAGCGGATGACGCAGGGCACGCGGTAGGCGCCCTCCCAGTTGCTCGCCTTCTCATTGCGGAAGGGCGAGGAGCCGCCATCGGGCCAGGAGAATTTCTCCGCGCCGTTGTCGGTGGAGTACATCACCAGCGTGTTGTCCTCGAGGCCAAGTTCCTTCAGCTTGTCGAGAATCTGGCCGACGTGGCCGTCGTGCTCGACCATGCCGTCGGGATAAATGCCGAGGCCGGTCTTGCCGTCGCTCTCCGGCTTGAGATGCGTCCAGATGTGCATGCGGGTGGCGTTCCACCAAAGGAAGAACGGCTTGTTCCCCTTCGCCGCGTCGGTCATGAAGCGCAGCGCCTCCTTGGTGAATTCCTCGTCGCAGGTTTCCATGCGCTTGCGGTTCAGCGGGCCGGTCAGCTCGATCTTCTGCGTGCCGTCCGCGTTGGCGAACGAGTGCAGGATGCCGCGCGTCGCGTACTTCTTGCGCATGGCCGGATCCTTGAAGTAGTCGGGATTCTCCGGCTCCTCCTCGGCGTTCAGGTGATAGAGCGAGCCGAAGAACTCGTCGAAGCCGTGCGCGGTGGGCAGGTGCGAGTCGAGATCGCCGAGGTGGTTCTTGCCGAACTGTCCCGTGACGTAGCCCTGGGCCTTGAGCAGCTCGGCGATGGTGACGTCGCGCGCCTGCAGGCCTTCCTTGGCGCCGGGCAGGCCGACCTTGAGCAGGCCGGTGCGGAAGCCGGATTGACCGGTGATGAAGCAGGCGCGGCCGGCGGTGCAACTTTGCTGGCCATACCAGTCGGTGAACATGCCGCCTTCCTTGGCGATGCGATCGATGTTGGGCGTCTTGTAGCCCATCTGTCCGTGGTTGTAGACGCTGACATTCCACCAGCCGATGTCGTCGCCCCACAGGATGAGGATGTTGGGTTTCTTGGCGGGGGCGGCCGCCTTCGGCGCCTGGGCTGGGAGCGTGGCGCAGAGAAATGCCGCCGACGCGACAAACGCGGTCAGCGCGGTTCGCAATGGTCTTGGTATCATGTTTCTTTCTTCGGGTTGGAAGGGATCATCTCACGGGAGATGCGGCGGCCAGCGGGCCGCCCGCGGCCAGAAATGACAGGTTTCCCGGCACCGGGGCGAGACATTTCAGACGGAGCGCTCTCCGTGAGACCAAATCGCCGCCGTGATTCGCTTCAGCCTCCCAGCGCCTTGGTGAGGACCACCAGCGCGCTGCCGAGGATGACCATGATGATCGCCTTGAGCCATGGGTTGCGCCCGGCGCATAGCCCGAAGGCATAGCCCACCCCGAAGAGCATGGCGATGCCGATGACGTTGGAGACGTTCAGCGCCCGCTCGGGATTCCGGATGAAGAGGAACGGGACCACCACGGGAAAGGTGCTGCCGAACACCCACAGGCACACGTAAAGTGCGGCCAGCCAGTCCTCCTTCCGCAGCCGCGCCGTTTCGGGCGGCTCGGGCAATTGCTTGAAGCGCTCGTGCATCGCGGCGTATTCCGCCGGCTGAAAAATGGACGCGACGGCCGGCGGCAGGCTTTCGGCAATCAGGCGCTGCGCCTCGGCGGGATCCGACGTCTTGCGCACGGCGTGCAAGTTCGTCGAGTCCCCGACCCGTCTCGGCGAGACAGCCCATGAGATAAAGCACCGCGTCGATGATTCCCCAGGCCAGATTGCAGCCGAGGGCGGCGAGCAGCATCGACTTCACGGTGGCGCTTCCGGGCTCGGTCACCCGGAACGAGCTGGTGATGGCGAGCACCATGATCAATCCGAAGAGCACCTCCGAGATGCGCTCGATCGGCTCGAGCAGTCGCTTCGAATGGGTGACGGGCTCGTCGGACATGGAGGAAATCAGTGATCAGTGAACAGTAATAAGTGGCCGGTGGCGACGAGATGGCCCCAAAGACCGATAACTGATAACTGATAACTGATCAACTGATCACTGATGACTGCTCGCGAGTCACACGGTCGAAAGGGCATTCAGGTCACTCGCAATCTCCCGGAGCTGGGGCCCGAGAAATTCCTTCAAGTAAAACGGGCCGCGCTTGGAAGGCAGCTCGAGGAACGGTCGCGGCTGCGCGTCCGGACCCGGTCGTCGCTTCGATGCCGTACCGGATGCCGGGAAGCAGATCGGCCTCCACGCGCGTGAAGATCGCGCTCTTGACCTTGAAGTGATGTTTCGGATCCGAAACCATCGGGTGCTCCTCGACATCATTGAGGCGGCGATTGAGTTCGGTCAGCTCGGCCAGCGAAATGCCCCGGACCAGCAACAAATCGTGCTCCTCGGCACTGCCATTGGAGCCGCGATAGGAGAAGGTCAGCTCGACGAAGACATCCCGCGACGAGGAGCCCGGGAACTCGCGAACGAAATTTCCCACCTCAAGTTTTACGTCGCCCTTGAGCAGGGTTTTTCTTTGCAGGCAGTGGAGCGCGCTGACGCCGACGGGCGTTCGGTCCATGGGGAGAGGTTGTGAAGTTGGCATGGGTTTGGGTTTAACGGGGTTGCTCTTTCTGAATGGATTTTCAGGGCTTCCCGGATCGTCGATCATGCGCGGTCCGGTGGCTACGCGCCGATTGCGGAACACCAACCGTTTCTTGCCTCTTCCCCGGAAAACCACGACCTCTCCTCACACGGAGATCACGGAGGCAGGGAGGACTGAATAGAAACCGCAGATTAACGCAGATTCTCGCAGATTCTTAGAAGGCGGGAGAAACCACGAATTTCACACGATTTAACTCGAATGCTCTTGGAGATGAACGCGGTCCCTCCCGGTCTCAGTCATCCGTGTTCATTCGTGTAGAATTCGTGGTTCCCAATTCTGTCCTAAAATAATCTGCGTAAATCCGCGTAAATCTGTGGTTCCAAGAAACTCCGTGCCTCCGTGCGCTCGGCGACGGAAAAACTGGAGGCGTTTGGGACCTGCGCAAACAAGATTTGGTCAGCCTTTCGCAATCGTCGCGTAGCCCGGAGCGCGCGACGTGGGCTAAATCAACAAAGTGAAAACGAGGAATTGAATGGTCGGCAAAATTTGCCGACCGCCGCCGCCCCCTTTTGCAAAACAATCGCAAACGAGAACCAGAACTCGGAATACCCCGCAGTTAAGGAACGAGATATGAAAACGAAATCCATCTGGCGCGGCCTTGTCGCGCTGACTGCATCCTCGGTGCTCTGTTGCACCGTTGTGATGGCGCAAGCTCCCAAGCCCGCGGCGGCTGACGCCGGCGGGAAGAAACCCAACATCCTGTTCATCGTTTCCGACGACACCGGCTATGGCGACCTTGGTCCCTATGGTGGCGGCGTTGGACGCGGCATGCCCACCCCCAACATTGATAAGATGGCGAAGGAAGGCATGAAGTTCTGGTCGTTTTACGCCCAGCCGAGTTGCACGCCCGGTCGCGCGGCCATGCAGACCGGTCGCATTCCGAATCGCAGCGGCATGACCACGGTGGCCTTCCAGGGTCAGGGTGGCGGCTTGCCGAAGGCAGAGTGGACACTCGCGTCGGTGCTCAAGACGGCTGGTTACAAGACGTACTTCTCCGGCAAATGGCATCTGGGCGAAGCGGATTATGCGCTGCCCAACGCGCAGGGATACGACGTCATGAGGCACGCCTTTCTCTATCACTGCAATGCCTACACCTACGCCGATCCAACCTGGTTCCCCGACATGGATCCCAAACTTCGTGCGATGTTCGCCAAGGTGACCAAGGGCTCGATGTCAGGCAACGCGGGTCAACCAGCGAAGGAGGACTTCAAGGTGAATGGTCAGTACGTCGATACGCCCGAAAAGGGAGTCATCGGAATTCCGTTCATGGATAAATATGTCGTGAAAGACGGCTTGGATTTTCTGGAGGACGCCGCGAAGAACCCGAACACGCCATTCTTCATCAACGTCAACTTCATGAAGGTCCACCAGCCGAACATGCCGGCGCCCGAATATATCGGCAAGTCGATGTCCAAGAGCAAGTATGCGGACTCGGTGGTGGAACTCGACGCCCATGTCGGCATGCTGATGGACAAGCTTCACGCCCTCGGCCTCGACAAGACCACGCTGGTGTTCTACACGACGGACAACGGCGCCTGGCAGGACGTTTATCCTGACGCCGGTTACACGCCGTTCCGCGGCACCAAGGGAACCGTCCGCGAGGGCGGCAGCCGCGTGCCGGCGATCGCCGTCTGGCCCGGGAAAATTGCACCGGGCTCGGAAAACCATGACATCGTCGGCGGACTCGATCTGATGGCCACCTTCGCCACCATCGCGGGTGTGAAGCTCCCGGAGAAGGATCGCGAGAACCAGCCGATCATCTTCGACAGCTACGACATGTCGCCGGTACTCTTCGGCACTGGCAAATGCGCAAGAGACTCGTGGTTCTTCTTCACGGAGAATGAACTCTCGCCCGGTGCGGCCCGCGTCGGAAACTACAAGGCGGTGTTCAACCTGCGCGGCGATGACGGCGCCCAAACCGGCGGCCTGGCGGTGGATTCCAACTTGGGCTGGAAGGGGCCGGACAAGTATGTCGCGACCGTGCCACAGGTGTTCGACCTTTGGGCGGATCCGCAGGAGCGATACGACCTCTTCATGAACAACTTCACCGAGCGGACGTGGGTCATGGTGTCGATCAGCGACGCCATTAAGGAGTTCATGAAGACGTATGTAAAATATCCGCCGCGCAAGATGCAGAGCGAGACTTACACTGGACCGATTACCATTTCGAACTATCAAAAGTTCCAGTGGTTGCGGGAGAAGCTCGAGAAGGACGGCTTCGAGATGTCCATGCCGACCGGCAACTAGCCATTGGTTTAGTTTGTGAAACATGCGGGCCGTCTCCCACGAGACGGCCCGCGATTTCTTTAAGGAACGAATTTATGGACACCGTAGCGAATTCCTCACCCAAGCCGCGATCGTCCGTGCGGGAGCGCATGGCCGCCGGCAAGGCACTGCGGGGCGCGGTCCCGCGTAGTTCACTCGCCAAGTTCAAGACCTTCACGCGTCGCACCGATCCGATCAGCGTCCTCGAGGCACAGGCGAAATCCCGTCTGCCGGCCCTGGTGCCGATTCGGCACGGACGGATGCTCGCTTCGCCCTTTGCCTTTCTGCGCGGCTCGGCCGCCGTCATGGCGGCGGACCTCGCCACGGCGCCCGTGACCGGCTTGCACGTGCAGGCTTGCGGCGACATGCACGTGGCCAACTTCGGCGCTTCGCCACGCCCGAGCGCAATCTCGTCTTTGGCATCAATGACTTCGACGAAACCCTGCCCGGTCCATGGGAATGGGATTTGAAGCGGCTCGTCGCCAGCGCGGTGGTTTGCGCGCGCTTTCTCGGCGCCCGCCGCGCCGACGCGGACGAGGCGGCCCGCGCGGCGGTGCGCTCGTACCGCAAACGCATGCACGAATATGCGGGAATGGGCTTCCTCGCTTTGTACTACGCGCGGATCGACGATCGCGCGGTGCTCGACACGCTGACCTCCGACGCGCGGCTCCGGGCCGAGCAGGTCATTCGCAAGGCCAAACACCGGACCAACCTCCAGGTGATGGAGAAGCTGGCCAACCTGGTCGACGCCAAGGATCGCATCGTGGAGCAACCTCCCCTGATTGTCCGCGAGACCAGGACCGCCGCGACGGGCAAGCCGATGGCCGAGGCGCTGAATGCGTTCATGGCCGACTACAAGAAATCGCTGCTTTGGGATCGACGGGCGCTGCTCGATCACTACCGAATTGTTGATGTGGCGCGCAAGGCCGTCGGGGTGGGCAGCGTCGGCACCCGCTGCTGGGTGATTTATCTGCGCGGGCTTGGATGACGATGACCCGCTTTTTCTCCAGGTGAAGGAAGCCGAGTCGTCGGTGCTCGAACCTTACGTTGGGACCAAGCGCGTGGACGCACATCACGGCCGGCGCGTCGTGCACGGGCAGCGGCTCATCCAAGGGGCGCCGGATATCTTCCTCGGCTGGGGCGAGGAGGAAGGCCTCCAATTCTACGTTCGACAACTCCGCGACATGAAGGGAGGCGCCGAGCTGGCGCCCGGTGTCACCAAGCCATCCGTCCTGATTCAATACTGCGCCCTCTGCGGCTGGGCCTTGGCGCTGGCCCACGCCAAGTCGGGCGACGCTGCGGGCATCGCCGGTTATTGCGGGAACAGCGACGCGCTCGATGGCGCGCTCGCGACCTACGCGCAGGATTGCGCCGATCAGAACGAGCGCGACTACGCCGCGATGGAGCGCGCGGTAAAATCCGGCCGGCTCGCGGCGGAATGGGAAGACCAAGCGTGACACCGCAATACAGGCGAGTTGGCATCACGGTGCCGAAGAAGTCTCGAAAACTCTCAATCGCTACCCACCCCGCCCTTGATTCGCCGGGCCGCTACTTGCTTGGCGAGGCCTGGGCCGGAGCCGGATGGCCCCCGGCCGGGAAGAGGAAAGTGACGATGAAGCGCAGGCCCCAGTCGGGTCCGCCGGTCGGCTTCTCCGCATAGTAGCGTCCGCCGATCGTGAATTGCACCGGCAGTTTCCCGATCTTTATGATCTGTCCGATGGTCAGATTCAGCGGCACCGTCCATTGGTGCGCATTCCAATTGTAGGTGCTCTCGGTGTTCAGCCCGATGGTGGTGGCTTTCTTCGTGGTGTAGGAGATGAACGGCTGCACGTAGAGCGAACTCACAGTGGCCGGGTTTCGGTTGGTGCTGGCAAAGGAATTAAGCTGATTCGCCAGCATGCCGATGGTGAAGCCGTGGGTCTGCTTCAACACCACGAAGGTCGGCCCGATGGCCCACTTGCCTGTGCCAAGATAGTAATTGGTCGCGGTCGGCAGGAGAATCGCGGGGCCGATGCCCCAGATGATCCCGAGGGAACCGGGCTCCTTCGGCGAGAAGAAGAAGCTCTGGGTGGTGTCGCCCAGGCCGGACTGGCTGGTGCCGATGTAGGCGCCGCGCGCGTTGAACGACGGGACGATGCCGTGTTGATCGAGAATTGGCAGGATGGTGCGGCTGATGAGATTCCAGTCCTGGCTGATCGAAATCGGAATGACCGGCTGGATGTTCAGCTTGTACTGCACGCCGCCGCCGGTGGGGCCGGCGCCGAAATCCCAATTGCTTTGCAGCGGCACGCTGATCAGTGCCGCCACGGGGTTCGACAGTTTCTTGGCCAAATCCGCCGATTCATCGTCGTCCGGCTTGGCGGGTTCGGCGGCGGACACGCCGGCGCTCGAAATCAGAAGCCCGAGGGTCGAGACGAATATGAATAAACGGGACTTCATAAATTTGCGGAGGCTGGGCGCGATGAATCGCGCAGATGCGGAAAGCGCGATGAGGGCGCCAGCTTAGCGGCTGGGCGGTCCAAGTGAATATTGCACCTTGGTACTATCCGACAGCCGAATTCATGGCCCATCGAAGACGAAGATGCGCTTCCAGTCGTCCTTCATGCTGATCACGATCCAGCCTTTCTTCTTCGCCTCGGCCATCAAGGCATCAGAAAATGTGCCGACCTTGGAATTCGGGCCGTAGGCGAATTCGCGCGTGGCATCGTCGTGGTGCACCAGCAGACCGAGGCGAGCGCCGGTGCCCGCCGTGGTGTACTCGAGCATCTGCTGATCACCGGTGGAATTTCCGAACGCGATGAACGGCCGGCGTCCAATCTCCAGGTGAATGCCCTCCGGCTTGCCCGCCTTGTCGTTATCGAGCAGAAGCTTCGGTTCCTTCATTAGGATGGGCGTGCCGTCCTTGGCATAACCGTATTTGGTCGCGCCGGCGGTGCCGACCACCTGCTCCGGCGGGATGCCATAGACCGCCTCGGCATAAGTGCGCACAAAATCCTGGCCGCCGCCCGTCACGATGTAGGTCTTGAAACCGTTGGCGCGCAGGTAGGCGAGAACCTCCAGCATGGGCTGGTAGGCCAGCTCCGTGTACAGGCGGTTCCAGCGCGGATGCTTCGCTGTTGCCAGCCATTTTTTCACGTCGGCCGAAAACTTATCCACGGTCATCCCCGACAACGTGGCACCCGCGATCTTCATCAGGTTGGGGTACGACAGCTTGGCGATCGCCTCGCGGTTTCCCGACATCACCGTCTTGAACGGTTCGACCCTGGCCAGCTCCGGCTTCGCCTTCACCAGCGCGGGGACGCGGTCGAGGCAATAAAAAATCTGGCAATAGACCGGCTGTTCGACCCAAAGCGTGCCGTCCTGATCAAACGTCGCGATGCGTTCCGCCGCCGGCACAAACTTCGGGCTGCCCGCCGTCGTGGTGGCCTGGACGAAATCGATGATCGCCTTCTTGGTCGCGCCGTCGTTCCACGAGGGCAGGGGATCCTGCGCGAGCGTCAGCGCCGGGGCGGCGAACGCAAACACCAGCAGAAGCATTAGGCGGTGGGAAATGCTCATAATGGAATTTGTTACTTAGATTTGCCCATAGCCAGATCAATTACCAGTAGTCGGCAAAGTGAGGGAATTTCCCGGGCTCCGAGGGGGCAATGCATGATGATTTCACAGCATCGATGGCGAAATCGGAAAGCGTTGTGGAATTCGTTCACTCGAAACGCAAGAATTGACCGGCCTTCCGCAAGAGGTGGTTGGCCGCGGCGTGAAGTCACGCGCAGGATCAACGCTCCGGCATCCCACCGAGGAACCTGCTGGCATTTCCCCAACCGGGCCTCAACGTGATGTTTGAAAGCGAAACTTTATGAAGAACCAACCAACTCAAACGCCCGCGAGAATTGCCCGGCGGGATTTCATAGGAACCCTCGCCGCGGCGGGGACGGCGTTTGCGATTCCCACGCATGCCATCGCGGCCGAAGGCGCCGCCCGGCCTGAGGGCGCGGAGCCGCTGAAGGGCCACTTTCACCCCAAGGGAAAGGCGCCTTCGAAGTTCACCATCGAGATCCTCAAGGAGGCGAAGACCAAACTGCCGTTCGGCGACAAAAGGGATTTCGAGGAACTGAAGAAGGGCCTGATCGCGCCCATGACGGAAATGAAGATCATGGCCGACAACGGGCACGTCGCCTGGGACATGGAGCGCTTCAAGTTTCTCGATCAGGAGGCGGAGTTCGACAGCATTCATCCGTCACTGCACCGCCAGTCCGTCCTCAACAACAACTACGGGCTCTACGAAGTCATCCCGGGCATCTACCAGGTGCGCGGGTTCGATCTTTCCGATATCAGCTTCATCCGCGGCAAGACGGGCTGGATTGTTTTCGATCCGCTGGTCAGCGCGGAGCCCGTCCGCGCCGCCTGGCAGTTGTTTCAAAAGCACGTCGGCAAGGGGCTGCCGGTCTCGGCGGTGATCTATTCACACACCCACGCCGACCACTGGGGCGGCGTCCGCGGAATTGTCGACGAAGCGAAGGTGCGGTCGGGAAAGATCCCCGTCATCGCGCCGATCGACTTCATGAATCACACGATCTCGGAAAACGTGTACGCCGGCAACGCGATGAACCGGCGGCTGTTCTATCAGTACGGCCTGCTTCTGCCGGCCGCGCCGCACGGTTACGTCGGCCAGGGACTCGGCCAGGGTGTCTCGCACGGTGCCGTTGGGCTCATCGCGCCCAACCGCTTTGTCAGGGATCCGATCGAAAAGTTCGAGGTCGACGGCGTGATGATGATTTTCCAAAACACGCCGAACACCGAGGCGCCCCGCGAGATGAACACCTACATCCCCGGGATGAAGGCGCTCTGGATGGCCGAAAACGTGATCGCCTCGCTGCACAACATCTACACGCTGCGCGGCGCGCCGGTGCGCGATCCGCTCAACTGGTCGAAGTACATCGCGCAGGCGCTCCATCTTTTCGGCGAGGAGGCCGAGGTCATGTTCGCCTCGCATCACTGGCCGCGCTGGGGCAACGCGCGGATCCAGGAAGTGCTCCGCGGCCAGCGCGATCTTTACGCCCACATGAACAATCAGGTGCTCCACCTGGCCAACCAGGGCGTGACCATCAACCAGGTGCACAACATCTACGAGGTCCCGAAGGGCCTGCAGGACAAATGGTACTGCCGCGGCTACCACGGCTCGCCGCAGCACAACAGCCGCGGCGTCATCCAGCGGTATCTCGGGTTCTGGGATTGCAATCCAGCGACGCTGATACCGCTTTCGCCCGCTGACTCGGCCCCGCTTTATGTCGAGATGATGGGCGGCGCGAATGCGATCCTCGCGCGGGGTCAGCAGCTGCATAACGACGGCAAGTATCTCCTGGCGCAGGAAATCGTGAACAAGCTGGTGCAGGCCGAGCCGAAAAATCAGGAGGCCAAGGATCTGCTGGCGGACATCTTCGAGCAGATCGGTTATCAGCAGGAAAATCCGGGCCTGCGCAACAGCTTCCTCGCCGCGGCCTATGAGCTGCGGACGGGAATTCCGCAGGGCGAGACCGCCGACTCGAGCAGCCCCGACGTCATCCGGGCGATGTCCACCGAACTGTTCCTCAACTTCCTCGGCATCCGCATGGACAGCCGCAAGGCCGAGGGCATGCGGTTCACCATCAACCTGCTCACGCCCGACAACGGGGAGAAATTCCTGATCGAACTGGAGAACGCCACGCTCACCAACATTGCGGGCTTCCAGGCGAAGAATCCCGATCTGACGCTCACGATCAAGCGTTCCGATTTGGAACTGACGATGATGGGCAAGAAAACTCTCGAGGCGCAGATCAAGGATGGCACCGCGAAAGCGCAGGGCGATCTCGGCGTCCTGGCCAAGCTTGGCTCCACGATGGTGGATTTCGATCCGCGTTTCGAAATCATGCCCGGCACGAAGTCCATGGCGGCGGTCCCGCACGCCGAAGCCTACCAGGTCGAATTCGGCGAGCCCGCGCCCGAGTAGGTTTTCGCGCGCCTGGACCACGTCACGCAAAATGAAATTCGGCGCGATTCTCGCGAAAATCACGAGCATCGCGCCAGGAGCGCAAGGCACGCCAAGAATTGAATTTGGTTCAACCCGTTGAACCGCCGCATATCGCGCCAAATTTTCTTCCTGACCAGCAGGCCTTTGCGTTCTTAGCGCTCTTGGCGCGAGACCCTCCGGATTCCTGGACGGGGGCATGCGCGATACAGCCTTCGAATCCCCGCCTATATCGCTACGTTTTCGCCGACTTTTCGTTCAGAAATTGCCGCGCCAGCAGGGCTGTGAGGATTGCATGCAGGATGACGGCCGGCCACAACAGGATCCCGTTCAAGCCGCCGGCAAATCCAAGATAGGCGAGATAGAGCATGACGGCGGAACTGTAGAACAACATTCCCAGCAACTGAGAGCCGGGCAAGCAGGCGATTCCCAATGCGATCACCGCAATGCCGGCCACGCGTGCGATTGGAATTGCGACGCCGGCCAGTTCTTCACCCAGCAGGAACCGCGCAACAAGCGAGGGAACGATCAGCAACGCCAAACCCAGGGCCCCCTCGGCGAGGGCGGTGAAGACAAGCAAGTGTTTCATCTCAATGATTATCAATACGCGGCAATCCGTTGAATCATCCAAAACGCGGCCACGCCGCCGATGCTGTAGGGCGCGAGGCGCCACGACCAGACGGGCGGGCGAAGGGCGAATCGTCGCGCCACCCATTGCGCGCCCGCCACCACGGCATAGACGAACCCGATGAAAAGGAGCTGCCCCAGCTCGACGCCCAGATTGAAAAAGAGCAGCGCGATCGGAATGGAGTTTGGCGGCAGTCCCACTTCGCTCAGCGCGCCGGCGAAGCCCAGGCCGTGCAGCAATCCGAACGTGAACGCCACCACCCACGGCGCCCGCTCGGTCAATCCCGGACGTCCCTCCCGGCCGCGAATAATTTCCGCCGCCACGAAGATGATGCTCAAGGCGATGCATGCTTCCACCGGCGCTTGCGGCACGTGCACAAAACCGAGCGTGGCCGCGACCAGCGAGATGCTGTGCGCCACGGTGAACGCGGTGATGGTCGCCACCACGCGCTTCCAGCCGCGCACGAGCAGCAGCAACGCGAGGACGAACAAGAGGTGATCGATTCCGCCCAGGATGTGCTCGACGCCGAGACGCAAATACGCGCCCGCCACCGCCCACAACCCGCGCCGCGCCTCGATTTCAATCCACGGTTGCGACGGATGCACGATGGCCGAGCCCTTTGTGCCGTCCAGCATCTCGAAGCGTACCAGCACGTCGGTGATGGTCAGTTGCAGCCCCGGAAATTCGATGCGTGCGCCCGCAAGTCCGTTCGGCCCGGCGGCGATCCAGCGGCGTTCGACCAGCGAGTCGGTCAGCTCCTGCAAGACAGGTTCCTTCGCATTGCGCACGTCGGCGGGAAGCTTGAGCGCGAGCGGCAGTCTCATCCCGGCGAGAACCGGCGTGCGCCAGAGGATGTTGAACTGACCGGGCGCGGTTTCCTTGATCTCGAGATAGGCGGGACGAATTTCGTGCGCTCGCGCTGTCGATGGCGCGAGCAGCAGCGCCAGCAGGAAGCCGGCGATCATTGCGCACCAATCTCGTTCCATGATCCTCATTTCGTCTCCGCACCGGTTGGTGCTGCAACAGTCTGACGCACGGCTTGGGAAGGCGGCGCCGCGTTCGCGCCCTCCGGGGGACGGGGCAGAAGCAACGTGTATTTTGCGCGCATCTCTTTGTACGCCTTGTCCCACGCGATTGTCTTTTGCTCGGCGAGCCAGGCGGTTTTTATGTCGCCTTCGATTTCCTCGAATTCAGGCACGCGCCCGGGAATCACCGTGTCCACGAAGACCAAATGCCAGCCGAAACCGGATTCAATCGGCCCCTGCCAGGAGCCCTCCGGGAGTTTCTCCACGGACTGCGCGAACTGGGGTCCCAGTTCCTTTCCGAGATAATCCGGCGCGCGGTCGCGGTAATATTCCTGGAACATGAACGGGTCCGCGGCCGACTCGGGGAGCTTCACGTCCTGCGGCTGGCCGGCCAGTTGAGGGAGCAATTGCGCGGCATCGTCCCGGGCGCGCTTGCCGCGCCGGTCCGGTGAGAAGTAAAGATGCCGGAAGCTGACCCTTTTTGGCATGGCAAATTTGTCCGAGTGTTTCGCGTACCACGCCTTCAATTCCTCGGTGGTCGGTTCATGCGCGGCAGCCACGTCCTCGGCCAGGAATTGCATCTTCTGCGCCATGCGGCGTTTGACGATCTCGTCGTTCTTGTCCAGGCCCATCGCCAGCGCCTCGCGGTAAAGCACTTCGGATTGCATCTTCTGCTCCACCAGGCGGTCGAACTCTTCCGGTGTCGGATCGCGCCGCCACTGCGATTGGAACAGCATGGTCAACTGCGAGAGTTCAGCGAGCGAAAGTCGAATCTCCTGCGACGATGGCGTCGCACTTTGGGCGGGCTGCAAATACCGGTAAACGGCAAACAGCGCGGCTCCGATGAGCAGGAAATGAATCAGCGGTTCACGCAGCAGTCGCTTCATGGAGATAACGTAAACCACAGCCTTGGGAAGGCGACTGTCACAAACAAGGCGGCGAGGATTTTCAGCGCTCCGCCTTGCCGTCCGCGGGTGCAGCCGCCAGGGCCCCGGAGGGACTCGCCTGAAGGTAGGACAGCATCGCCACGCGCGATGGATATTGCTGCCGGACGTTCGACTTGATCATGGCGAGGTATTCCGGCACCGCGTCCCAATACTTCCAGGCCGCAAGGTCCGGCGCGACGTCACCGGCGATTTCCGGGTGCGCTTTCATGAACATTCGGTAGGACTGGATCACCCGCTCGCGCGGGATGGCGCCGTTGGCGTTGCCGTGCACGGAAAGCGCCAGCAGCGCCGACTTTATCTCAGCGGGCGAACGTTTCGGATCCGCGAGATAATTCGACTCGACCCACGGCATTCGCCCCGCGCCGCGCAGCTCGAGATCCGCGGCCAGCATCAAGCCCAGATTCGCGCTGTCGCCGGATTGCCAGGCCGTTTGCAGTCGCCCCTCCAAGGCGGCGGCGTCCCGCTCGTTGCCGGAGATTCCCAACAGCAGCCAGGAAAGCGGATGGCGCGAGGCGAGCGCCGGATCCGCCAGACAACGGCGATGTGTGTCCGCGTCGAGCTGGCGCTTGATCGCCCGCAGCGCAGTATACGGCGCTGCTGCGAGTTCCGCACAGGCGAATTCGGCCGCGAGGGACTCGGGGTCATTCAAATGGGGAACGACCAGCGCGACCCGCGCGCGCCAATCTTCCGGGCTCATGTCCGCCGCCCGCTTTCCCGCCGCGAGCGCACGCAGCCAGTCGGCGCGTGCGGTGTCGATCGCGCCAAGGATGACCCATGTCGGCAAGGGGTCGTCACTCACGAGCAACAGCGGTCTGATGTTCGATGGCGCCGCGTCGCTGGGAGCTGGACCAGAGCGGGGGTACGCGCCCTCGATCATGTTGTCCGTCGGCTGCTCACCCTTGATGACCTGGATGACGCGGAAGCGGCCCGCATCCGCGGTCGGAACGGCCAGCACCGCCCGCGGGGCGGCGACAAGCTGCTCTGCCTTGGATGTCTGGAACAACCCCAGACAAAGCGGACACGCCGAGGCCCCCGCGGCCTGCAAGAGCAGCAGCGCGAAGGCCAACAGGTACCGCGTGATTGCCCGCATCATGGCTCTCTTATTAATGCCCGATCAAAGCACCCTCGAGCTTCGTTTTTAGCGCCTCCAGATCCTGCTTCATCTTCTCCGCCTGCAGGTCGGCCTTGTCATCCAGTTTGGCATGGATCTCTTCCGCCATCTTCACGAGCATTCGGCGGCGCAGTGCTTCGCGCATTTCCTGGAACTTCGCCTGTTGGTCCGGATTGAGCAGCGGCTTGACCTTCTCGTCGAACGACGCGCTCAGTTCCTTCAATTTCTCCAGCTTTTTGACGCCCGTCAGCGTCTTGTCAGTTTTCAGAGAGCCGAGTTGTTTGATCTCATCCTGCAGCACCGGAATGATCTTCGCCCTCTGCTGCTGGGTCAGCGCCAACTCGGTCGAGAACTGATTGGCGATATCGGTCAGCGGATTCACCGCGGCTTGCGGCGCCTCAATGATTTCATAGTTGGCATAGCCGAACTCATTGCTGCGCGCGCCGTAATAGGTGTCTCCCAGTTTGTGGAACGTCATGGCATAAGGGTCCTGCGAGACGAACGTGAGGAGCTTGTCGCCATCAATCTTGTAGGCGATGGTCTTTCCCTGGTAGCCGTCGCGCACCACGTTGCCGAATCCGCTCGGCATGTCGTCATTCCAGCCGACGCGGAACACGATCATCTGGCCGTCGGTCGTGAAGTTTTCGCTGAACTGCTCGCCGGTGACGTTGTTGCGCAGCCAGAACGCCTTGCCGACCACGAGGTCCTTAAGCTGTGCGTTGGTCAGCGGAGTGGCGCCTTTCTTCTTCAGGTCGGCGACCGTCGTCCCGGCGGTTGCGGTCTTCCGCGCATCGGCGGAGGGAACGTACCAGATGGGCGAAGTCCAGGCCCGTTCCTGCCCCGTGAGCGGGACAATATCCGGCGGCGGGATCCCGGCCTTGACGGCCTGAATGAGCGTCCAGCGCGGCGTGGGAATCTCGATGACTCGCGCGTAGTAGAAAGCGTGGAGGCTGGCGTCGAAATCCGGATCGGCCCACACCGTCTTGAGTTCCGTCGCGCCGACCGAGTTTTCGTAGGTGGCTTTCTCGAAGTTCACCGTGCTCTGAATCGCGGGAACCCGCCCGGACCACTGGTCAGGCTTGCGGTCGCCGGCCCAGACGACGTCGTAGACTTTCTCGAAGCTCTGCCCGTCCTTTGTCCAGCCCTTGATGATCTGGATGCGGTCGAGATTGCCGGAGGTCGGGTCCTTCACCGCCCAGACCACAAAGCTCGGCGCCGTGCCTTTCGCGCCGGTTGGCATCGCCGCCAGATCTGCGCCCATCGGAACGCCGCCGGCGTAGGATTGCTTTACCCAGTCGGTGGCGCCGAGGATGTCCTTTTTGTAACCCCAGCCGCCAAAGAAGCGCACTTTGATGTGCGGGCCGCTGACGCCGAATGTCTCCTTGCGGTACATCGCGTCCCAGATTGAGGCGCGCGTGTTCTCCTCGGCCCACACGCCCGTCAACCCGCCGGGATTTTCCAGGCGCACATCCATGGTGCCGCCGATGAGGACGCCGGCAAAGCGACGCTGGAGCGTCCCGTCCGCGTCGGCGTGCAGGCCGAAAAAATTATCCTGCCGGTACGAACTGGCGGAGTTGTGCGAGTCGGAGCCGCCCGCCATGCCGAATTTGTAGGGGTTGTAACCACGGACATCCTGCATCGCAATACCGTCCTTCAACGCCTGGCGCGCAAAGCTGCCGGTGACGTGATCGATCCGGCCCACGTTGGCCGGGAGGCCGAGGATGGCCTCGAACAACTCGTAGCCGGCGAACTCGTCGTTCGGTGACAACAACGGATGCGTTTCGGATTGGCCTTTGCCCTGCTTGATCTCGATCAGCCGTTCGTTGCGCATGCGCGACTCCGCCCACGCCGCGTCGATCGGCCGGCCGGTGGAATTGTCGATGTCGGTCGGGTACATCCAGCCGTCGCTGACATTGGCGTTGTGGGAGATGGCAAGAAGTTCAATCCCCGCCTTGCGCTGGGTGTCCATCCACTGCCAGAGCTGGGTGGGTTCCGGCGAGTCCAGCGAGCTGAACGGCGAATCAGGCACCTTGTCACCCCGGAAGAAAATATTGCGGTGCAGGTTGCGCCCGCCGGGCATCGAGGTCCACTCGTACGAGCGAAAGGCCGTGAACTTGCCGGGATGATTGTTTTCGTCGGCGATCTTGCAGGCTTCCGCCCAGACCGTGGCGGTGATCTTCGGGTTCATGAACGCCTTCACCGGCGCGCCGGAGTTGAGCTTGAGCAGATACGAGAAGACCCGGTTTTGCTCTTCCTTGCTGTTCGGGTCCTTCATGATGAGGGGCTGCGCCTCGGGCAGCTTGCTCACGGCGGATCCGGGAGTATTGGCCTGTCTGGTGATGTCGACATATTCCGAGTGGTCGGTCACCCCCATGAAATCCATCGGCGTCTCGATTTTGATTTCAAAACCCATCGGGTGCTTGATGGGCTGGCCCTGGGCATACTTGAAGGCGTCATCGGGCCCGGTGATTCGGTTGCCCATGACCCAGGCGTCCACCGACCAGCTGGTGTGAAGATGGGTTTCGCCGAAGTAGGCATCGCGTTCCGGATTGGGCGCGGCGAAGGACGGCACTGCCGCGGCGAGCGCAAATGTTGCGCAAAGCAGGGCGGCCCATGGGAGTTGGAGTCTGCGTTTCATATTTATTGCGGTTGATTGTTGTTCGCCGGGAGGAGTCACTTACGAAATGGCGGGGAGTGTCGAAGAATCTTCGAGTTCACGACGTGTTCGGCTCGCGAGGTGTGCAATGGTCGCCTGATCTCGCCGAATCGGCGCAGAAACCCCCATTTTTGCCCGAACCGAATGGGGAATGCACGACTGAAAGATATCCAGATGACGTTTGGAGCACGATGAGCGCACCTAGATGTTCATTGCGAAACAGCTGTTATCGGAATTCGCGACCTTCATGGCAACGCCCCCTAACCAGGCGTCGCCACCAGGGAGGTCAGAAAGAGGACAAATAGAGCTGCCTCCACTGGCAGATACGCCCTAGGTCTTATATCCACCGAATGTCGAGCGGGTACGCTCGAGCCGATAGCCGCTTAATCAGCCCCCGAACTGATCATGCAACGTAGTTACCAAGGCTCGATGCAATGCGCCGGCATCTTGCTGGCGATCCTTTCACTCGCCGCGTGTGGTGGTCTTCCCCAGGGCGGCGAACGCACCGCTTCCACGGCGATGAAAGGCAACGAGGGCACCGCGTTGGCGGCGGTGGTGCGGCCGCGCGTCGCGGCGCATCCCGGGGCAATCCGGCCTTCACCCGCTCGCGGATGGCCGCGACGCCATCGCGGCACGGCTTGTCCTGGCGGATGCGGCGCAGCGCAGCCTGGATGTGCAGTACTTTATCTGGAGCAAGGATCTGGTCGGCAAGGTTCTCATTCGAACGTCTGCTCCGCGCGGCCGACCGCGGCGTGCGCGTGCGCCTGTTGCTCGACGATCTTGGCACCATGCCCTCCGACGAGACCCTGCTCGCGATCGACAGTCATCCGAACATCGAGGTCCGGATGTTCAATCCCGTCGCCCTGCGTTCGCCGCGGTTGCTCGGGATCGTCACCGACATCGGACGCGTCAACAGGCGGATGCACAACAAGTCGTTCACGGTGGACGGGCAGATCTCCGTCGTCGGCGGCCGCAACATTGGCGACGAATATTTCGGAGCCAACGAGGTGATGAATTATGCCGACATGGACGTCGTGGCCATCGGGCCGGTTGTGAAGCAAGTGTCGGACGAATTCGATCTCTATTGGAATCATGCGGCCTCGATTCCGATCGCGAATCTTTCGCGCCAGAACACGACGACTGAGGAGTTCGCCGCGCAGCGCGCCGCGCTGGTCGCGTATCGTGAGACGGCGGGGCAATCCGAATACGCCAAAGATGTGCGCACGAGCGAATTTGCGCGGCAGCTCCGGAACCGGAACATTTCGTTTTGCTGGGGTCGCGCCACGATCGTCAACGATCACCCCGGACAAGGTGCTCACCTCTTCCGCGGAGACGGAGACACACCTCGCGCCCGCAGCTGCGCGAGGTCGTCGATAAAACAAAAAGCGAGCTGTTTCTTGTCTCTCCTTACTTCGTGCCAGGGAAGCAGGGCGTCGAACTCCTGGCCGGCGTTCGCCGGCGTGGCTCCCGGGTGGTCGTGATCACCAATTCACTGGCGGCAACGGACGGCGTTCCGGTCCACTCGAAATACAAGCTCTACCGCAAAGCGCTGCTCCAGGCCGGGGTCGAACTGTACGAAATCAAGCCGACCGCCGGCGCCCTGACGAAGGCGGATCGGGCGGCCTTCGGATCGACGGACGCGACCGGATCCAGCGGCGCGGGCTTGCACGCGAAGACGTTCGCCTTCGACCGCCGGATTGCGTTTGTCGGCTCCTACAATCTCGATCCGCGCTCAAGCCAGCTGAACACCGAGATGGGCGTGCTCTTCGACTGTCCGTAGTTCGCGAAGCGTCTGCCAGCGAAGACCGGGCGGGACCTCGATCGCAACACGTATCGCGTCGAACTGGTGGGAAACCACCTCGAATGGGTGACTCGCGAGGGCGACAAGCAAGTCCGCTTCGATTCCGAGCCCGAGACCAGTCTTGGAAAGCGCATCAAGGTCACTATCCTGAGCTGGCTGCCGATCGAAGGCCTGCTCTGAGCATCCCGCCGACATCCCAATCGCATGCGCCGGTTTTTCGTTTCCCTTTTCACCTTGCTGCTCACCGCGGCAATCGCGCTGGCACTTGATGCGCAGGCGAAGGCGGAAATCGATGAATTGATTACCTACATCCAGAAGTCCGGTGTTCGTTTCATTCGCAATGGCTCGGAGTATTCCGGAGCCGAAGGCGCGCAGCATCTGCGCGATAAACTCGCCCGGGCCGGTGACCGCGTGAAGACGACCGAGGACTTCATCATCGGCATTGCCAGCACGAGTTCACTTTCCGGCAAACCGTACCTGGTGAAATTCCCGGATGGCCGAACGGAGCCCGTCGGCGACTGGTTGCGGGCGCACCTCGCCGAGATGCGGAAGCACAAACCGTGAATGGCGGCGCCGACGACGCCTTGGGCATGGCATTCTGGCCATCCAACCCATCGATGGAGCGAACGGAGACCAAGCTTGCGTTGACGTCTGGCATGTCGGAAGCCTCTGCCCTCGCCGCTTCACTCATTGCGGCGCAAAGAACACCGAGGAAATAGGGAAGCCTCTGCCGGAATGTACCGGACAGAGGCTCGAACGTCCGCTGGGAGAACTCGCTGGGTTCTCGTCTGCAGTCACGCCCCGATTAATCCAAACCCCAGACCTTGAAGGTGGCCGTTGGTTTGTTGCCGAGGATCTTGTACGTGACCGTCACTGACTTGAGGCGTCCCTTGCGTCCGGGAGCATCCGTCGGGGCGGTCTGTCCTCCTGCCTTGATGGTTCCAACGCCGGTGAGCGTCTTGTCGCGGCGATTGTCCCAGCCAAGTTGGATTTGGGTGATCTCTACGTCAGCTCCCTCGACAGAGAACTTCACCTGTTTGACGTCTTTCTTCCATCGACTGCCTTGGGTCTTGACCTGCGCGCTGGGATTGGCGGAACTGAGCGTCTGCTCGCCCATCACAAACCAAGTGTCGGCAGCACTGGCGCTGCCCACGGGCCCCAGTAGAATGGCGGACGCGGCGACAACAAGAAACGCTGTCAGAGTGTGGAATTTGATCTTCATATTTTTTTTGTAAGTGGCTCCTTTTCCAGATAATTCTGAGTGCCTTCCCGTCGGGAAGATATAGGACCTTGGTCGTACTCCTAACCATCGTCTAGTGAGGACCCCCAAGATGATGCTAGGTACTCCGGCGGACTGATGTAACAATCTGAGCTTACCGCCTGACATCCGCCTCGTCGGACCGTCATTTTGAGTCGTTAGGTGGCGCGAGCGCTATTATGAAAGAGCTACATGGCTTCATCGTGGATGAGGGGCACGGCATCTATCGCGCTGTTGGTTCCGCCTCGTTCGAGGGAGCAGTCGTTCTGGTCCGTGCCGCCATCGCGTCCGCCCGCAGGAATAAGGTGCGAGACCTCCTGGTCGATACGACGGCGCTGACCGGGTTTCGCTCGCCCGGCACATTCCAGCGATTCCTGGCGGCGGTGTCTTGGTCGGACGAGGCGAAAGGGGGCGTGCGCCTGGCGATGGTTGCCAGGGACGAGATGATTCACCCGAGGAAGTTTGGCGTCACCGTCGCCGCCAACCGCGGCCTGGTGAGCAACATCTTTTCCACCGAGGCAGAGGCCCGCGCCTGGCTCGACGCCCGGGACAAAGAATCCTGAATTGCCACTAACCATGCGCTCGGTAAGCGCGTCCCGGAATGCCAAGCCACGAGAAGACAAGTCGCCTTGCGGTCCTCGCCATTGGGCGTCGCCCTGCTGTTCATCGGGTTTAGCGTGATCGGCATTTTCGGCGTTTGGTATGTCGATCGCCGGGCGGCCGAGGTTGTGGGAAAAGTCTTTGGCCTCGTTGAGACTGCCGTCAGGGTGGTCGATGCCGGGGTCGCGCGCGTGGACGAACTCATCGCGACGAGCCGGACAGAAGTGCGGCAAGCCTCTGACACGATCACCAACGTGGGCGGCACGAGCGGAGGCGAACAGCGCCGTGCTCAACGCGCTGAACGAGCGCCTGGAGACTTCGCTGGCAGCACGCATCGCAAAAATGCAGCGGGAACTGACCCCGGTGCGGGATGCGATGGGGTCCATCGGCAGCGCAATCAGTATGTTGAATTCGCTGCCGATGATGGCCGACCGCGCTCCGCGGCTGGCGGCGTTGGACGAGGCTTTCAACCGCCTCGACGAGCTGTCCGCCGATACAACGCAGTTGCGCGGCACGCTGCGGGCATTGGTGACGGAGAAGGGGAAGGAGCTCTCAGCCGAGACGGTCGCCACGCTCAGCGGACTCACGCAGCGCATCGACGCCCGGCTGGGCGAAGTGCAGGCGAAAGTGCAGGGGGTGCGCGCAGAGGTCGCGGCGTTGCAAGTCCGTTTGGACGCGCGCAAGTCAAGGTTGCTGCTGGTCTTCAATCTTGTGGCGCTGCTCGCGACACTGATGTTGGCCTGGATCCTCTACTCGCAAATCGTCGTCATCCGGCATCATCGTCGCTGAACTGGGCTGCCGCGGATGTTCCGCAGTCAGGGGCCTATCCAGGTAGTGGTCATTTCGTGACTTCCGAAAAAGACACTTCAACCTCGGACGGCTTCCAGCCATTTTCCGGATTGTACTCGGTCATCGCGGCACCCAGCGCCGCGGTGTTCGGTCCGAGATCCTTTTGGTACACGATGCCCTGCTGGTTGACGATGAAGGTCATGATGCCGGAGTTGCCGTACTTCAGCGGATAAGCCACCAGGCCGAAGCCGGCGATCATCTTGCCGTTGATGACGTAGTTGTACCGGCCCAGCGGTGCGCCCGGGCCCTGTTTCGTCAGAATGCGATAAACGTAGCCTTCGTACGCCTGAGGTTGACCCTCGTCGGCTTTCACCTTGCGATAGCCGGCGGCCTTGGCCTCCTCCACGGCTTCACCCAGCGGGCTGACCGTGCCGTCCAGCGACGAATCCCAGTACAAGCCGTCCTTCTTGCCCGGCGTGCTGGCCAGCCGCTGCGCGAAGGAAAGCACGCCGCTGCCGTCCCAGTCGTGACTCGCGTATTGACGCTGCGCGTCGACATAGCGCAGCAGCAGGTTGATCGCATTGAGCTCGTTGTCGCCGATGCGGCGGTTGAGGATTTCCTCGCGGCCGGCGGCGGTATCAAACTTCCAGCTGCCATCCTTGCCCTTCACCAGCGGAAAAGGCAGCGGCCAGGCTTTTTCACCGACGTTCACGACCACCTTGCCCTCGCCCACGGGGACGAGCTTGACGCCCTGCGCATAAGCTTTGGTGAATGCCTCGAATTCACTTTTGCGTTCCGAGGGGTCGGCCGACAACACGGTCTTTAGGTCGGGTCCAAAGATTGCAAAAACCGCGTTGGCGTCTTGCGCTTTCAGCGCCGCGGTCAAAGCCGCCAAGGCCTCGTCTGGAGTCTTAAAGGACGTTTGCGGCTCGGTCGCGGCCGGAGCCGACGCGGCCGAAAGCGAACCCGCGGACATCAGAATCGCGGCGCAAACGGCCGCGAGTTTCCGGATTGGGAGGGAGTGAATTTTCATGGGACGTTGAGAGGAAGGGTTGATCGATTTTGGGGATGTTGCGGAGGTCAACGGCGACCTCCTCCACCTCCACCTTTTTTCCCACCACCGCCCGCGGGCTTGCCGGCGGGCTTGCTGGCAGCAGGTTTCGCGGCTGGTTTGGCGGCAGGCTTGCTGGCGGTTTGACGACTCGCCTGGCCGCGGTCGGCGGATTGCTTCGCCTGCGCGCCACTCTGTCCGGGCTTGAACGCACCGCCGCTATTCGCATCGGGCTTCTTCGCCCCGGTCGTCGGCCGATCGGGCGCCTTGACGTTAGGCTGGCCAGGGCCGCCGGGACCACCGGGTCCGCCCGGCTTGCCGACTCCACCTGCACCGCCGGGGCCACCAGGTCCGCCGGGTCCACCGGGACCGCCGGGTTTGCCAACACCGCCGGCTCCGCCAGGACCACCCACTCCGCCAGGTCCGCCGGGCTTGCCGACACCGCCAACTCCGCCCGCGCCGCCGGGTTTGCCGGCTGTGTTCGCACGGCCGGGGACGGGCCGATTCGGTGGCGCCGTCCACGTTTTATAGTTTCCGGAATTGGCAGCGCCAGTGGGCCGCCAACCGGGAGGCGGCGGGTTACCCCAGCCAACCCCGGGTTTGTATCCATTTCCGTAAACGGCAACATAGCCGTTGTTCCAATTGCAGGAACTATTCATCCACGCGCCCATCGCCATGCCCGCCCCAAACCTTAGCAACGGCGCGCCACCGGTCGCGTACGGAGTCGTGTAAGCCGCGGAGGCATCATATTGCGGAACGTAAACCGTGTTGGCTTGCGCCGGCTCAATGGCGATGGTGTTGCCTTCCTTGACGACCTTTTGCTGCTCGGTGGTCTGGAGATTGCCCTTGGACTCGGCCATTGCGCGCATCGTCTGCACCGCCGCCAGCACGTCTGGCTGCTGCACCATGAACGCCTGGCCGAGCGCCGCCACCCATTCGAGATCCGCGTCCATTTGTTTGAGCACATCGGGGTATCGCGCGATGGCCTTGACGCTGTCATCCCATGGCTGCTCGTCGATCTTCGCGGCGTCCTTGCCCCCGGCGATATAGCGGGCCGCGAGCGTGACCTCAGTCGGGACGGTGCACGCCGGCAGCACCACGCCGAGCAATTGATCCGGATAAAGCGCGATGGGCGCGACGAGCTTTTGCAATTCCTCCGGCGAGAGCTTGGGGACGGCTTCGGGGCTTGCGCTGGGTGGGGGCGCGGCCGTGGTTTGGGCGACGGCGGGATTGGCCGGCGCCGCGGGTTGCTGGGCCAACGCGGGCATCGCCCCGAGCAGGGCGAGCAAGGGAAGAAAAGTGGACGTTTTCAAGGGGAGGGATTCTTGGAGATGGAGGTCTCGATTCCATCAGCTTGAGCCCACGCGTGCACCCAGGCTATTGGACCTTGGGCCGATGCCGCGACAGCGGGACGCGGTCAATGAGGCTCACAAAATGAGCCGAGGCGTCACCGAACTTTCGCGTACACCACCGCTCGGCGAATGGCATCAACGACATCCTCGCAGCCGGTCTTGCAAAAGCATCCGTAACCGCCAGCGGCCAGAGCCCGCGCGAGTTCGGTGGGCTCTTCCTCCGCCGTCAGAAAGAAAATGGGAGGCGGTGAACCGGACTCGCGCAGGAATTCATGCAGGCCGAACCCCGTCGTGCTGGCCAACTGCGCATCGAGCACGAGACAGTCGAACGACGCGGGCAGCGCGGCCTTCAGAAAAATCCCGACGGATGGGTAGACCACCGTGCACATGCCGGCGGCGCGGAGCAATCGACCCAGCGCCAGGCAGACTTCCACGTCATTCTCCACGATGGCAATGCTGAGGATGCGGGTGGATTTTGTCGCGTGAACGCCGCCGGCAAGCCTGGCAACAAACTTCGGCGTGAAATAGGGAGGGCGCATCGGACGCAGGGAATTGCCGATTGTTGAATGGCCGCTCAGCGGCCAGAGCGTGCCGCGACCGTGCGCTGGCGGCGTTCGTCATCCGGGAGGCGCGGGAATCTCCAAAAGGCATCGCCGAA
>CAWERT010000006.1:0-37568 GCA_963811545.1 uncultured Verrucomicrobiae bacterium | reverse complement strand
TGCCGCGGATGTTCCGCAGTCAGGGGCTTATCCAGGAAGTGGTCATTTCGTGGCTTCCGAAAAAGTCACTTCAACCTCGGACGGCTTCCAGCCATTTTCCGGATTGTACTCGGTCATCGCGGCACCCAGCGACGCGGTGTTCGGTCCGAGATCCTTTTGGTACACGATGCCCTGCTGGTTGACGATGAAGGTCATGATGCCGGAGTTACCGTATTTCAGCGGATAAGCCACCATGCCGAAGCCGGCGATCATCTTGCCGTTGATGACGTAGTTGTACCGGCCCAGCGGTGCGCCCGGGCCCTGCTTCGTCAGAATGCGATAAACGTAGCCTTCGTAGGCGCGCGGTTGTCCTTCATCGGACTTCACCGGGCGATAGCCGGCGGCCTTGGCCTCCTCCACGGCTTCACCCAGCGGACTGACCGTGCCGTCCAGCGACGAATCCCAATACAAGCCGTCCTTCTTGCCCGGCGTGCTGGCCAGCCGTTGCGCGTAGGAAAGCACGCCGCTGCCGTCCCAGTCGTGGCTCGCGTATTGACGCTGCGCGTCGACATAGCGAAGCAGCAGGTTGATCGCATTGAGTTCGTTGTCGCCGATGCGGCGGTTGAGGATTTCCTCGCGGCCGGCGGCGGTATCAAACTTCCAGCTGCCATCCTTGCCCTTCACCAGCGGAAACGGCAGCGGCCAGGCTTTTTCACCGACGTTTACGATCACCTTGCCCTCACCCACCGGGACGAGCTTGACGCCCTGCGCATACGCTTTGGTGAATGCCTCGAATTCACTTTTGCGTTCGGTTGGGTCGGCCGACAACACGGTCTTCAAGTCGGGTCCAAAGATTGCAAAGACCGCGTTGGCGTCTTGCGCCTTCAGCGCCGCGGTCAAAGCGGCCAAGGCCTCGTCTGGAGTCTTAAAAGACGTCTGCGGCTCGGTCGCGGCCGGGGCCGACGCGGCCGAAAGCGAACCCGCGGACATCAGAATCGCGGCGCAAACGGCCGTGAGTTTCCGGATTGGGAGGGAGTGAATTTTCATGGGACGTTGAGAGGAAGGGTTAATCGATTTTGGGGATGTCGCGGAGGTCAGCGGCGACCTCCTCCGCCTCCACCTTTTTTCCCACCACCGCCCGCGGGCTTGCCGGCTGGCTTCCGGCGGGCTTGCTGGCAGCTGGGCGTGGTTTCGCGGCTGGTTTGGCGGCAGGCTTGCTGGCGGTTTGACGACTCGCCTGGCCGCGGTCGGCGGATTGCTTCGCCTGCGCACCACTCTGTCCGGGCTTGAACGCACCGCCGCTATTCGCATCGGGCTTCTTCGCCCCGGTCGTCGGCCGGTCGGGCGCCTTGACGTTAGGCTGGCCAGGGCCGCCGGGACCACCGGGTCCGCCAGGCTTGCCGACTCCACCTGCTCCACCGGGTCCGCCAGGTCCACCGGGACCGCCGGGTTTGCCAACACCGCCGGCGCCGCCAGGACCACCCACTCCGCCAGGTCCGCCGGGCTTGCCGACACCGCCAACACCGCCTGCGCCGCCGGGTTTGCCGGCTGTGTTCGCGCGGCCGGGGACGGGCCGATTCGGTGGCGCCGTCCACGTTTTATAGTTTCCGGAATTGGCAGCGCCAGTGGGCCGCCAGCCGGGAGGCGGCGGCGTACCCCAGCCAACCCCGGGTTTGTATCCATTTCCGTAAACGGCAACATAGCCGTTGTTCCAATTGCAGGAACTATTCATCCACGCGCCCATCGCCATGCCTGCCCCGAACCTCAGCAACGGCGCGCCGCCGGTCGCGTACGGAGTCGTGTAAGCCGCGGTGGCATCGTATTGCGGAACGTAAACTGTGTTGGGCTGCGCCGGCTCAATGGCGATGGTGTTGCCTTCCTTGACGACCTTCTGCTGCTCGGTGGTCTGGAGATTGCCCTTGGACTCGGCCATCGCGCGCATCGTCTGCACCGCCGCCAGCACGTCGGGCTGCTGCACCATGAACGCCTGGCCGAGCGCCGACACCCAATCGAGATCCGCGTCCATTTGCTTGAGCACATCCGGATAGCGGGCGATCGCCTTGACGCTGTCATCCCACGGCTGCTCGTCAATCTTCGCCGGATCCTTGCCGCCGGAAACATAACGTGACGCGAGCACGATTTCGGTTGGGACGGTGCACGCCGGCAGCACCACGCCGATCAATTGATCCGGATAAAGCGCGATGGGAGCGACGAGCTTTTGCAATTCCTCTGGCAGAAAGCTTGGGGACGGCTTCGGGGCTTGCGCTGGGTGGGGGCGCGGCCGTGGTTTGGGCGACGGCGGGGTTGGCCGGCGCCGCGGGTTGCTGGGCCAACGCGGGCATCGCCCCGAGCAGGGCGAGCAAGGGAAGAAAAGTGGACGTTTTCAAGGGGAGGGATTCTTGGAGATGGAGGTCTCGATTCCATCAGCTTGAGCCCACGCGTGCACCCAGGCTATTGGACCTTGGGCCGATGCCGCGCAGCGACGCGGGACGCGGTAAATGAGGCTCGCAAAATGAGCCGAGGCGTCATCGAACTTTCGCGTACACCACCGCTCGGCGAATGGCGTCAACGACATCCTCGCCGCAGCCGGTCTTGCAAAAGCATCCGTAACCGCCAGCGGCCAGAGCCCGCGCGAGTTCGGTGGGCTCGTCCTCCGCCGTCAGAAAGAAAATGGGAGGCGGTGAGCCGGACTCGCGCAGGAATTCATGCAGGCCGAACCCCGTCGTGCTGGCCAACTGCGCATCGAGCACGAGGCAGTCGAACGACGCGGGCAGCGCGGCCTTCAGAAAAATCCCGACGGATGGGTAGACCACCGTGCACATGCCGGCGGCGCGCAGCAATCGACCCAGCGCCAGGCAGACTTCCACGTCATTCTCCACGATGGCAATGCTGAGGATGCGGGTGGATTTTGTCGCGTGAATGCCGCCGGCAAGCCTGGCAACAAACTTCGGCGTGAAATAAGGAGGGCGCATCGGACGCAGGGATTTGCCGATTGCTGAATGGCTGCTAAGCGGCCAGAGCGTGCCGCGACCGTGCGCTGGCGGCGTTCGTCATCCGGGAGGCGCGGAGATTTTCAAAAGGCATCGCCGAAAAGGCTTCCAACCCGGCGGGCCTCATTCTCGTGGCTTCCCAATCGCGCAGGGCGAGGCTGGCAAACGTTGGCGCGACGCAAGGCGGGAGCGCGGCGGCAGGTTGATCCCGAACGACGTCGCGACCTTGGTTTCTGGCAACCCAACGGGCCCGTCCCGCGACGAAGAGCGATAGAATTGCAAAAGCGGCCGCCAAACCGGTCAGCGCGTCGGAACACTGAATGACAGGCAGATAGTCCGGCAATCCCAGCCGGCCGGCCTTCAGCATTCCCAGTGCGAGGGATTGAAGTACCAGAGCATCAACCAGGAAGAGCCATGCCAGGTCGGGCACCCACCGCCAGCGGTCGCGACGTCGCAATGCCGCGCGAGCCAGAACTCGCACCGCCCGTCCATCGTAAGTGGCAATCATGAGCTTTGTTCGGTCTCCCGAGCGTTCAGGTGTGGCGAAGTCGTTTCGTGGATGGCGACGACACCGCGTCGTCGATTCGAGTGAAAGATAACTTGCCGCCGGCCGGCCCGACTATTGGACTTTGGGGAATTTCCCTTTGTACCTACGCCCCCGGGGCGCAGGCCGGTGGAACCTCGAGTTGTGACGTCGGGCTCGAATGCGCCACCGGGGTCGACTCCCGCGACATGGGCCCCTCGTGCGCCGATTGTCATTTCGCCGGGCGCGGCTCCCGGTGGTTCTGTCTCTCAAGCCGTGATGCGCGGGGTGTTGCGCCGGACAGGAGGTTGAGCGGTGACAAACTCGATGGTGTCGAGCAGCGCGCGGCCATCGACCGGCTTGCTGAAATACGCGCTGGGTTGCCCCGCCATGGCGCGCGACCGCGCGTCGCTCGAATCGTGACCCGTGATGATGATGACCGGCACGCGGATACCGTCGCGGGCCAGGCGCGACTGCACTTCGAAGCCATCCATTTCCGGCATGTGCAGATCGAGCACCACGCAGTCGGGCTTGCGCTCGGCGATGCCTTCGAAGAATTCGGCACCCGAGGCATAGAACGCCGCATTGATCTCGGCGCTTTGGAACAGATTTTTCAGGGCTTTTCGGATCGAATCGTCATCGTCGACCACAGCCACGAGGGGCTTTAGTAGCGTCACGCTGGCATCCTGCCGACGATTGCATCATCCGGCCATTGGACCTTGGGCCAACGCGTCGCGTCTAGGCGCGTATTCAAGCTGCACGGAAACTCTCGCGCCAAGAGCGCCAGGAACGCCAAGGGTTTTAAGCTCTTGCGTTTTTCGTCTCTGCACTTTCTTGGCGCCCTTTGCGCTCTTGGCGCGAGCATAATCGTTTTTGCCAATCGCTCTGCGGTCAGGAAATCTTCGGCAGCCCCGCCTTCTCCGCGAGATGGATCAGATCCGCGAAGGAGCGCGCCCGCATTTTTTCCATCACGCGCGCCCGATGCACCTTGATGGTTTTTTCCGCCGTTCCCAAATCGCCGGCGATTTGCTTGTTGAGCTTTCCGGTGACGACGTGCGCAAAGACCTCGCGCTCACGCGGGGTCAGCGTTTCCAGTCGTTGCTGAATCTCGTCCACCTCTGCGCGATTCGTCCGGTTGCGGCGATCCGCGGCGAGCGCAGCCCGAACCGTGGCGATTAGTTTTTCCGCCTCGACCGGCTTGGTCAGAAAATCATATGCCCCGAGTTTCATCGCCTGGACCGTCATCGGAACATCCGCCCGGCCGGTGAGGAAAATGACGGGGATGGCGCGCCCGCGGGCCACCAGGCGTTGCTGCAACTCCAGTCCCGTCAGTCCCGGCATGGCCATGTCGAGCAACAGGCACGCCGGTCCGTCCGGAAGATGGGCGGCGAGAAATTCCTCCGAAGAGGCGAATTCCACCGCATGGATATCCTCGAGGGCGAGCATGCGGCAGATGGCCCGCCGCATGGAGCGCTCGTCGTCGACGACGAAGACGGTGGCTGGTGGCTGGTGGCTGGTGGCGGGGGACATGTGGAGACGGGCCAAGTGGCGAGGGCAGGTAATCAGTGAGCAGTCAGTGAGCAGTAATCAGTAAGCAGTAATCAGTGAGCAGTAATCAGTGAGCAGTGATCGGTTTGCGCAGAGTTTGATTGCGAATCCTTATTCCGTTTGCCGCCGTGAATCAGGTCAGGTAATCCCCGGCATCCTCGCGGAGTGATCCATCCTGGCTGCCGCAAAAAGTGTCGGCTTTCTCGATCATGGAATGCAACATTCGGCCGACTTCCTCCAGCTCAGAATTCAATCGACTCGCGTCTTCGGGTGCGAGATATCCACAGCTCGTCGCCTCGCGAATCCAATGTTGAGTCTCAAGTTGTTCGGCGTCCGCATCGGTTAGCTTGCTGATGAAGTGTTTTTCGAATCGGCGCTTACCCCACGCTTCCGCAATCTGGGCCCCGACGGATCTCGCCGCCCGACGAATCTGATCCGTCAACGAATACGTCTCTTCCTTTGGGAAACTCTTGGAAAGCCGAAAAAGTTCACCTGAGACATCGCATGACTTCGCGTACACCCGCAGCTCTTTGAAGCTCCTCGCATACGGCGTTTTCATGACGCGATGAATTCTACTGTCCACTGACGCACCTGATCGACCACTGAATGCTGATTACTGATTACTGATTACTGACCACTGATTACTGATTACTCATTACCTCGTCGCTTGCCTCAATCTTCGCCGGCAACGTAAAACGAAACGTCGCGCCGGCGCCGGCGTTATTTTCCGCCATAATCGTGCCGCGGTGGGCGGCGATAATGGTGCGGCATACGCTCAATCCGAGGCCACTGCCCTCCGATTGGGTCGTGAAAAAGGATTGAAATATCCGATCAATATTCTCGGGAGGAATGCCGCAACCGCGATCCGAGACGGACACCGCGACGAATCCGGACCGCCGTGAGCCCGGTCCGCACCAGAATTCGACGATCGGCCGGCGCCACCCGAACCATTGCGTGGATGGCGTTGGTCAGCAGATTGAGAAGCACCTGTTGCAATTGCACCCGGTCACCGGTCACGGGCGGAAGATCCGGCGAATACTCCGTCCGAAGTTCGACATTTTGCCGGGCCAGGTTTCCCCGGGCGAGCCGCAGCGTATCGTCGATGACTTCGTTCAGATCGAGACTCTGCCAGACACCCTCGCCCTTGCGGTAGAGCAGCCGGAGCCGCTCGATCACGTCGCGCGCCCGGCGATCGTCCGACACAATGTCGTGCACCACCTCGCGCAAGGCCTCCAGGTCGGGCGTTTCGCGTTCCAGCATCCGCTCCGCCGCCTGACCGTTGATCAGGATCGCGCCCAGCGGCTGGTTTAATTCATGCGCGAGCGAGCCGGACAATTCACCCAGCATGTTGACCCGCGACAAACGGGCCAGCTCGTCGCGATGCTGCTGCGCTTCCTGCTCCGCCTGCTTGCGATCCGTGATGTCGAGATGTTTGACCACCGCGCCACCGGCGTCGCTCACCAGGGGCAGCACGAGCAATCTCAAACCAACGCGTGCCGGCGGGAGCGTCGCTGGATACTCGACGTGAAACTCCTTCCTCGTGCCAGAGAGGACGCCTTCGATGCCGTGCACTACGTCGAGTGAGAAGCGATCTCCGGCATCGGCCGCGCGGCAGCAAACCTCGAGGTAATTCACGCCGATGTCGATTCCGGCGTCGCCGCCCCGCCCAGCCGGTAGGAAATTCGCCAGGCATCATTCGCGGCGACGATGTAACCCCATCGATCGAGGACCACGACGAGGCTGGTGAGCGAGTTGATGATGACGCGATTCTGCGCCTCGCTATCGCGCAACAAACGCTTCGAACGCCTTTCGCTCTCGATGCCGACCGCGAGCAGCATCGTCGGAGTTCCCGCCATCAGGAGGAACAGCTGCAACCCCAACACGTTCTCGGCGGGAGTCTGCGTCAGGAAGGGGCCGCGACCGTGCATCGTTCCCCAGATGGCCTGAAAGGTGATGATCAGCATTGAGACGCTCACTCCGCCAAGGCCGAAGCGGACGGCCGCCCAGATGAGCAGGGGAATCGGCGCATACAAGAGTGCAGGAGAAGCGGCGGGACCTGCAGGCACCCAGTCAAAGGCGAACACACCGGACGCCACGATGCCCATTCCGAGGATCGCCGCCTCCAGCAGCCGCGCCGGAACGACTTTCGCCGGTCGAGCGGACACCCAGTGGACGCCATAAAGGATTGCCGGGATCAGCACGATCGCCGTCACCCCATTCGAGATTCCCAAGTTGCGCCATTCGATCCAGAAATGCGTCCCAAAACCATTGGAGATCGTGAAGGCCGCGCCCCAGAAGGCGGTCCCAAAAGGAACGATGATCACTGCAATGAGAACAAACGCGATGGCGTCACGAAGCGTGATCAGCTTCAGCGGTGACTTGATAAAGAAGCGAATCCCGGCTGCGGTAGCCAGATTCTGTACGGCATCGAACGCCTCGCAATGCAACGCGTAAAAAAATGGCCAGTTCGCCTGTTGCGTGGCGAAAAAATGAGCGCCAGCGGCAGCCAGTGTGTATGCCCACCAGTGGCGGGTGGGGACAAGGAGCAATACCGAAACAAGAACCGCGTGCGGGGGGAAAAGGAGAGAGACCTTGCTGTCGGGGAAGCAAAGTGCCCAGGCAATTTGCGTCGCAAGGTAGTAGCAGACACCGCTGAGCAGAACCCAAGACGCGGTGCGGAGGGAGAATCCTGTCCGCTCAAAACTCCAAGTGCCGGGGCGGAATGTAAGCTCGGGATTCACTTCCCTTTGATGTCTTGCGTGAATCATACGACCCAGGGAATTTAGTGAAAATGCATCGGGAGAATCGTTCCGACCGCAAGCTGGCCGGATCCTACTTCTTGTGGTCCTTGGCGTAGAGCGCCTGATAAATGTAAGTGACCACCGCGAAGAGGAAGCCGGCGGACAATCCACTCATCAAGATCCCCAGCATGCCCTCCAGCGGCGCGAGCATGCGCCACGGTCGCACTGCCACGACATCGCCGTAGCCGATCGTGGTGTAGGTGACGCCGGAAAAATAGAAAGCCGTCTCGATGTCCGGCAAATCGACGGACACCAATAAAACAGCGCCCAAATCGAAATCGACGCCATGTGAATCAGCAGCAGCCAGCCGATGATGCGCAGAAGCATCCTAACGACATCCCAGGTGCCCATGTCGGGCAGCGCCTCCAAATGTGCCATGCGCTGCAGCAGCGCGGCAATGCCGGCGACATGCACAGCCACCGTCAACGCCGTCAGGACGCACGCGCTGAGAATGATCGTGAGCATGGGCCTGAAATCTATCCGCCCGGCTTCTTGTTGAGAAGCTCAGGCGCGCCGTTGTCCTCCAACCAGGCCAGGGCCTGGGTCTTCTCGCCGCCGGCAAAATGCCGGACCTCGGCGTGGATGAAATGACTGACGATGCTCGGCATCACGGAAAGGAAACCGCTGTCGGAAACGACGGCGATTTTCCGAATATGGCGCTCGTGGTTCTTCACGAATTTCACGTGGGAGATCAGGTCGCCGAAAGTCTGCCAGCCGGGAAAAGCGGGAGCGTCGACCAGCACGCCTTGGAGGTCACCCCCGGCTTCAATGAACGGATCCACCGCGGCGGCCAGTTTCTGAAAGTCGGCGCCTTGCAACGGGCCTTCCGGAGTCAGGGTCAGGATTCGCGATTCGCGTTGAAGTTCAAAATGAAGCATGTCGTCCGTTGTCGGTTGGGAGTTTCCGGAGATCGACTGAATGGGCTTGGGTCGGGAATGGACGGCGCATCATCCCGGTCAGGACGGCGACGCCACGTCGAGAAAGCGCACCCGTCCGCTTTCCAGATCATAAATGGCGCCCACGATTTTCACGCGACCTTCCGTGAGGAGCGATCTTTGCTCGAGGGTGGCGACAATCGCTCGCACCGTATGCTCGACATTGAGCTCGACGGCTCGAGTCAACCTCTCCGCGGGCGGAAGCGCAGGGTCCAGCCGCTCGAGGGCCGGCAGGATTTCCTCCAAGAGCAGCTGAATTTTCGAGCGCTCCCGGGCGCCCTGATACTTCGCCTCCAAGGCGGCCCCGATGGCTCCGCATCCTTCATGTCCGAGGACCACGAGCAGCGGGGTCTTCAAGTGGACGCCCGCATATTGAATGCTGCCCGCCACTTCCGGCGAAAAGACATTTCCCGCCACGCGGATGACAAACAGCTCGCCCAGGCCGCAGTCAAAAATCATCTCCGGCGACACTCGCGAATCGCTGCAACCCAGGATCGCCGCGAAGGGACTCTGCCCGCGCGCCAGTTCGGCCAGCTTTTCGCGCGATACGCCGCTCAGGCGCGATTCGCCGCGCTGGAATCGTTGATTGCCCGCAATCAACATTTGCAGGGCGTCGTCCGGGGAGATGTCGGGCGCGGTCTTCACAGTTTTTCCATCGTCGCGTCAACCCGCGACGAAGTACACCCACGGCGACCCGATCAGCAGGTACACCGCGAGGAACGCGAGGGTGACGAAGAGGCCCAGTTTGTAGAGCTCGCGTTGGGTCAGATAGCCGCTCGCCGCGAAAATGATGTTCTGGCTTCCGGCCTGCGGAGTGATGACGGAGAAATAACTGCTCGCGAAAAGCAGGCCAAAGGACATCAGCGCCACGGGCACCCCGCCGCGCAAGCCGACATCGAGGAAGACGCCGAAGAGCGCCAGCACCTGCGAGGTCTGGCTGACGAACATGTAGTGCATGCCGACATAGAGGACGATGAGGGTCACGTACAGGCTCGGCCACGAGAGGCCGCCCAGGCGCATGGCGAGGCGCTCGCCCACATAGCTCATGAAGCCGAGTTCGTTCAACTGCGCGCTCATGGCGAACAGGACCGAGAGCCAGAGGAACGTCGCCAGCGTGTCGCCCTGCTTGGTGATGTCTTCGAGCGTGATCACTCCCGCCAGCAGCAGCACGCCAAAGCCCATGAAGGCGACGCTGGTGTTATCGAGGCCCAGTTTGTGGCCGAACACCCAGCCGGCGACCATCAGCAAGAAGGTACCGGCGGTGAGCCACTCGTCGCGCGACATGCTCCCCATGTAGGCGAGCTCCTTGCGCGCCGCGGCGGGGGCCTCGGGCGTCTTGCCCACGCCCGGCGGAAAGAACTTCGCCACGATGAGAGGGATGAGCGCGAGCGCGACGAGCGACGGCACCGCGGAGGCGAGCAACCATTTCCCGAAGGTGATCTCGAGCCCGGCCTTTTGCACGATTTGCACGGCGATCGGGTTGGCCGAAGTGGCCGTCATCCACAGCGCAGACGAGATCGCGAGACTCGCCATGCCGCAGAACATGAGGTAACCGCCGAGCCGGCGTCCCTCGGGATCCTCGGGCTTGGAGCCCGCCCCCCTGACCACGGACAGCACGATGGGGAAGAGCACGCCGCCGCGCGCCGTGTTGCTGGGAAAGGCCGGCGCGATGGCCGCATCGGTCAGCACGATGCTGTAGGCAAGACCGAGCGAGGAGCCGCCGAAGCGGCCCACCATGAAGAGGCTGATGCGCCGGCCGAGACCCGATTTCACCACGGCCTGCGCGACGATGAAGGCGACCACCACGAGCAGCACGCTCGAATTGGCGAAACCCGAGTAGGCCTGCGCCGGCTTGATCGTTCCGGTGAGAACGATGGCACCCACCGCGAGCATCGAGGCCGTGAGCAGCGGGAAAGCGCCGATCAGCACCGACGCGATGGCCGCGGCGAAGACCGCGAAAAGATGCCAGGCCGGAGCCGTCAGCCCGGCCGGAACCGGAATGAACCAGATTCCAATCGCGATCGCGAAGGGGATGGCCTGCTTGAGGAGCAATCTGGAGTTGATCATTTGGACGAGCCTCCTGTGGTGGTGCCGAGGCGAGCGCGGCCTTTCAAGTCAACAGCGCGCCCCTGGATTGTTGCGCCGTCCTCCGCTTCCATCACCGATTGCCACGAGAACTCGTAGGAGCCCGTCACGCCGGCGAACCGTCCCGTGCCGCCCAGAAATTTTCCCGTAATGCGATTGCGCGCCGCGGTGCCTTCGCCCTGAAGTTCGCTGAACACCTGGTCGCCACGCTCGTCCGTCCAGACGCTGCGGCCCTGGAGTCCCGTGTCGCTATCGACGAGTGCGATCACCTCCGCGCGGAATCCCACGCCCGGGCGCTGCGGCCCCGCGAGCAGCATGGTGCCACTCAGGATAGAGAATCGAGCCCCGCCGTTCCCCGCCGAGGGAAATGCTGGTGCGATTGCCCGCGGCATTCCAGGAGCCCTCGAATTCCAGCGATTCGCCGGGCGTTCCGGGAGGCTTCGGTGTCTCCGTCGCCGGATTGCAGGCAGTCACCGCCAAGGCCAGGATGAGGAGGGCCATACGTCCCGACAAGCCGCAACGGGGCATTCGATCGTGCCGCTCGGTGGGTGTGTGAAAGCCCATGGTTGTTGGTTAGCGCAATTCGCGCGCTCCATTGGTTGATTTGCAGAATGATCGTCCACGCCGTTTTGCCAAGCTTAGTTTTCTCTCCCGCGTCATTCGCGAGATGCGAATCAACGATCCCAGCTCGCCATCACCGAAATCGAAGGGCTGCCCGGCATTCCCAATATCGTTGACGGCCCCAACGGGAGGCCCCCATGCTTCATCCACTCGCCCAACCTCGTTTCCATTGGGTCGGGGCAAATTTGAGAGGAGTAAATGCCATGCGTCGCTGCGCGCTCATCCTGTCACTAGGCTTGCTTTTCGCCTGCTCCAAGTCCGTCCGGGCGGACTTCATCGGCCAGGTACTGGGCGACAATCCAAGTGCTTTCTGGATCTTGAACGACGCGACTACCACCGCCGTGGACAGCAGCGGTCATGCATTCAATGGGATTTACGGGCCTGGGGTCACCCCGCAAGGCATCGCCGGTCCATCCTGGGTGCCGGGTTCTGGTCTCGTTGCCAACTTCGCCGGCGGCAGCATCAATTTCCCGGCGCCCCTGAATCTGAGCACCGGATTGACCATCGAAGCGTGGATTAATCCCACGCTCACAAGCCTGCAAAATACGAGCCGGGTCGTGGCCTCTGGAAACGGTTTGAATGGTTATGGTTTCGGGACAACCGCAGGCGGCGAATTGATTTTCACCTCGTTTAGCGTGCAAGACTACGTGACAACGACGCTGACACTGCTGCCGAATCAATGGTACTACGTGGGGGTTGTCCTCGATGCGAGCAACGACGCCAACTTCTACGTGAACGGAGTGCTGGTGCAGACCGTGACCGGAATCTTGCCGCCTACTGCCACTGCGGGGAACTTCACGATCGGGAACGAGTCTCCTGGACTTGGCCCGGACGAGCTCTTCCTCGGCGGCCTCGCGGGGATCTCTGTTTACAACACGGCACTCAGCTCCGCTCAGATTCAGGCACAATACAATGCGGCGCTTGTCCCTGAACCCTCGTCCCTGGTGCTGATTGGCTTGGGTGCCTTTGGTGCCGGATGCATTTTGCGGCGTCGCCGCAGCAACCATCTCGGATCGACGCCGCCGGGGATGTCTCACTAAAATCTTGCGACATGCGGACCAGTTTCCTCCTTCGCGCCGCCCGACTGCGCCTGCTCGCACTCCTCCCGCTCCTGCTCGCTGCGGCCACTTTCGCCGCCCAGCCAGGCCGCGCGCGCGCCGCCTTTGTTTTCACCCTCTCGCAAGTCGGCAACGACGTGGTGGTGATCGGAAATGGCACGCTCGACCTGACGGCGCTGACCCTTCTGGATCCATTATTTCCGAATCAAGGAGTATTGATTGAGCCCAGCTCGGCCGTGTTGGCTGCCGGCGACAATCCTTTCCTGCAACAATTCACCGGCCTTTCCGGTCCGGTCAGCTGGGGACCTGGTGGGATCACCGATGCCACGAATTTCAGCGGAGACCTTGTCGTAATCGCCGGACTTAATCCGTTTCTCTACGTTCCCAGCAGCTATGTTTCTGGCGCCCCACTCGCGGACATGGCGATCTTTAGCAACACGACCCTGATTGGACTGGGCTTCGTGCCGGGCACCTACACCTATACTTGGGGCACCGGGGCCAACGCCGACAGCCTGACGGTCATCGGCGTAGTGCCCGAGCCCGCCACGTGGTCACTCGTCGGCGCAGGCCTGCTGGCGCTCGTCGGCGTTCAGCGCTTGCGCCATCACCGGCGCAAAGCGCTTGTTTAGTCGATCGGATTAACATCAACTTCGCCCGCAAGGGACAGCTCGAGCTGCGGGCAGCGAAGTAGGACGCCGCACCATTACGCTCTGCTCAGCTCTCGAAGACCGCTTTGTCGCGGCGGCTCCGTACGATCGGCTTGTCCGTGATGATAACGGTCGTGCCCGGCGCGAAGGCGTCGTACACCTTGCCGGCAAATTCCGGGTTGACGCGAATGCGCGACGCGACCTTCTCGGCATCGGCTTGGCGGCTGGAAGCGCTCGTCACGCTCGTCCAGCGGCGGGCGGCGCGGCCCGGAGCCAGCGAGCTTTGCTGGCCGCTTGCGCCCTCGAGCTGCGAGAAGACATGCTCGCCCAGCGATCCCTTGGTTTCGACCGCGGCGCGCCCGATGAGATTGCCGTTGCGATAGACGTACATCGATTTGTCGGCGGCGCTGACCACCATCGTGATCGGTCCGCTCGGGCTGCGCTCCGGGTTCCAGGTGTAGGCATTGTTGGCGAGCGGGCGCATCATTTCGGGCGTGAGATCCTTCGGCGCGAGCAGCAGGCCGGGATTCGACGCGAGGTGCGGCACCGGCGTTTTGCCGTCGCCCACCACGACAGTGCCGCCCTTCGACGTTTCGCTGAAAAGCAATTGCGAGAAATCAAAGGGCAGGCGGATGCAGCCGTGGCTGGCGGGGTAGCCGGGCAGATTGCCCGAGTGCATGGCAATGCCGGTCCAGGTCAGTCGCTGCATGTTGGGCATCGGCGCGTTGTTGTATTTCTTCGAGTAATGCTCCGGCTTTTTCTCGAGGATGCTGAAGACTCCGCCCGGCGTGGCGTTGCCCGCCGTGCCCGTGCTCACGGACGAGCGGCCGATGAGGATGCCGTTGCGATAGACGTGCATGGTTTGCTCGGGAACGCTCACCAGCACCATGAGCGGGCCGCTCGGCGAGAGCTGCGGCTTCCACCAATACTCGCCCGGCTTGAGCGGACCGGTCGCCTTGCCGGTCGGCGTGCCCTGGGTGTGGGCGGATGGTTTTTGCACAGCCTGCGCAGTGGCGAGCAAGGCGAGGGAGAGGGCGAGGAAGCGAAGGAGATTCTTCATGAGCGGGTGAGGTATGGGCCGGGAGTGTCCAGGAAGGTGTGCAGAACGCCTTGTCTATTTTGTGGGCCAAAGCGAGCACGCCGACCGTGGAGTTTGCGAGATCCAACGTGAGGAGTTGGGGTCGAATCGTATCTCAAAGTCACGGGTTGGCGAACTCCAAATTTTTCTGCGGCCGGCACCTGACACTCGCCGCGGTTCTGAGTCGTCGATTTCGCGGTGCCGAATGAGAAATCTAGGCAGGGCCGCGCGCAGAAACGACGGGGAGTTTCGCGCCAAGAGCGCCAAGTCCGCCAAGACTTGCCATGCGTAGGATCCCTGCGAATGCAGGGGCTCAACACTTTTCCTCCATCTCTTGGCGCGAGATCCCCGGATTCCGTGGCGGAGATATGCGCGATACAGGGTTCGAACCCCCGCCCGCATCGCTGCGCGAAGCGCGGCGGGCGCGGTGTGACACTAATAAAAGGAATGCGCGATACAGGGTTCGAACCCCCGCCCGCATCGCTGCGCGAAGCGTTGCGGGCGCGGTGTGACCTTAGCCGAGTCTGGTTTTCAAGTAGCGGCGACCGTAGCCAGTCTTGAGTGCCTTCTCGCGCGATCTCGCCTGCGCAGTTGAGCGACACGCTTCATAATAAACCAACTCCACTGGAAGTCGGTAGGAGGTGGCAGGTACTTTGCCGCTCTGGTGCTCAAGGACGCGACGTTTGAGATCGATCGTCGAGCCGATATATAGCTTTCCGTCGGCGCAGAGCAGGACGTAGGTGTACGCAAACACGGAGGTGTTAACGGACCGCCAGCAAAGGGAGGAGAGGGAATGCGCGATACAGGGTTCGAACCTGTGACCCCCTCCGTGTCAGGGAGGTGCTCTACCACTGAGCTAACCGCGCGAAATACTGCGGTGGGGAAATAAGCATTGCCACCCCGTTTCGCAAGCCGGGAATTCGGCGGCCGCGTTCCACCTTTGACTCGCGCGCGATCGCCGCGAGGCTCGACCCATGCGACAGCGCAATCCCACGCCCGCGCCGCGCCAGGCGCAGGTGGCCGCGGCCATCGCCGAGGTGCGCGCGGTCTATGCCGATCTCGAGCGGCGACCCGTCGAGCGCGACTGCCAGCGCCGCACGGGTTGCTGCCATTTCAAGCTCACCGGCGAAGTGCCGTCGCTCACCCACGCCGAGGCGCTGCTCATGCTCAGGGCCTGGCGCGCCAGCGGACGCAAGAATGTTCCGGAGCCCGCCGACGGCGCCTGCCCGATGTTCGACGCGAAGTCGGCGGGCTGCCGCATCTACGACGCGCGACCATTCGGCTGCCGCACGCATTTCTGCCAGGCCGCGGGCGGTCCCTACGCGCGGCGCGAGGTGCTCGATCTCATCCGGCGGCTCGAAGCGGCGAGCGAGAAACTCGGCGTGCGCGATCCGCGACCACTCGGCGCCGCGCTCGATCGCGCGGGCGACGGGCGGGCTGTAATCCTCGGCCGACGAAGCCCGCGTAAATCCGGGTTCAGCGGCTTGGCGCTCACGAAGCTCTTGCGCGCCGGCGCTTGCGCGCGCGAAGACCTACCAGGCCAATCGCAAGGGCGCCCGCCGCATAGGTGGCCGGCTCGGGAATCAACGTGACGGAAACATTGTCGAGCGACGCGTTGCTGTCCGACGTGCTGATATCGGCGAAGCGTGACCGTAAAATTTCCGCTGCGCGTCGGCGTGAAAGTCTGCGTGACGTGCACCCAAACCGCGTTGGCCTGCGTGATGTTGGCCGGCGCCGTCGTCGAGTAACTGTTGGTGCTCGTAAATCCGCCGCGGCCCGTCAGCGTGACCTGGATGATGCTGGTGAGATTCGGCTTCACCTCGGTCGTGAACCAGAACGAAAGCAGATAGCTTTGTCCCGCCGTGACCGTGATGGTCTGACGAATCGTGCTCGAGGTGCCCAGCGGATCATTGGAAGTGCTGTCGAGCTGGACGGAGTAGGGCGGACTCTGCGGGTTGGGAATCCAGGTCGCGCCGCTGTTGGAAGTCGCAACATAGACGTTGGCGTTGTTGGCGTTGCCGATGGTCGTGGTCCAGCCCGGAATCAGGGTGCCCGCGCCGACCGCGGCGTAGCCGTTGTTCAGCGTGATCGTCCCGATGTTGCTGAAGTCGCCGTTCGTCAGCAAATTCTGCCCCGACGCCGCGCGCGGCCCGGCGCAGAGCAGCAGCAGCAGCAAAGCGTCGCGAGCGAGATGATGCTCAGACCGCGCAGGGACGCGCGAGTGGAATGACAACACATGCAGGCGGAGAATATGGCCGCCCGGAGAGGGCGACGAATGCGACGAAGGTCCGAGGATTCGGAGCATTGTCAATCAGCAGGAATCGAACCTCAGATTGACGGCGCTGCCCGGAGATTTCAGACTCGGCCGAGTTTCTCCGCTTCCCTCTCGCGGAAGACGACGCTCAAACAACCGACCACGTATTCGACATGAATCTCCGTACAATCCGCTTTGTCCGCCGCCGCGGCGCCATTTCTGCCCTCGTTGCGCTGGCTGTCGCGGCCCTGGTGGTGCGCGCCGCCGATTCGCCCGCCGCGCCGGCCGTCACCGCGATCGTCGGCGGCACGATGATCAACCCGGGCACCGCGCAGGTCGTGGACAATTCGGTCATCGTCATCGAGGGCAATCGCATCGCGGCGGCCGGCGCGGCCGCGTCGACCAAGGTGCCGGCGGGCGCCAAGGTCATCAACGCCAAGGGCCGCTGGATCGTGCCGGGCTACATCGACACGCACGTGCACTTCTTCCAGTCCGGCGGGATCTACACGCGGCCGGATGCGATCGACCTGACCAAGGTGCGCCCGTACGCGGAGGAGATCGCCATGGTGAAGAGCCGGCTGCCGGACGCCTTCGCGCGCTACCTGCGCAGCGGCGTGACCTCGGTCATCGACATCGGCGGTCCGCTTTGGAATTTCGAAATGCGCCGGATGGCGGGCGAAACGAAGATCGCGCCGCGCGTGGCGGCGGCGGGACCGCTGATTTCGAGCGTGGCGCGGCCGCAACTGGATCTGGGCGATCCGCCGATCGTGAAAATCTCCACGCCCGACGAGGCCCGCGCGCTCGTGCGCAAGCTGGCCGAGCAAAAGCCGGACTACATCAAGATTTGGTTCGTGGTCGACGGCGACGGCGCGGTGGAGCGCTTCCGGCCGATCGTGCGCGCGACGATCGAGGAGAGCAAGAAGCACAACCTCCGCGTGGCGGTGCACGCGACCGAACTCGAGGCGGCGCGCGCCTCCGTCGAGGAAGGCGCGGACCTGCTCGTGCACAGCGTGACCGACCAGGAGATCGACGATCGCTTCATCAAGCTGGTGCTCGAGAAGGGCACCATCCTGACGCCGACGCTGGTCGTTTTCGAGCGCTACGCGCGCGCCTTCGCGGGCCAGATGAACCTCAACCCGGAGGAATTGGCCTGGGGAGATCCGGCGGTCATCTCGACCTTGTTCGACCTCGCACATCTTCCCACGGAGCAAGTGCCGGAGCGGATCCGCACGGCCACGGCGAATCCGAAATTTGTCGAGACGCGCCTCGCGCCGCAGCGCATGGCCCTGCGAAATTTGAAGAAGCTGCAGGATGCGGGCGTGAAGATCGCGGCGGGGACCGACGCCGGCAACATCGGCACGATTCACGGCCCGGCCATCTTCCGCGAGTTCGCCTTGATGAGCGAGGCCGGCCTGACCCCGATGCAGATTCTCGCCGCGGCGACCAGCACGGCGGCCCGGGCCTTCGGGCCCGACGCGAAAATTGGCTCGATCGAACCGGGATATCTCGCGGATCTCCTGGTGCTGCGTTCCAATCCGCTGCTCGACATCACGCGCGCCTCCGAGATCGAGAGCGTGATGAAGGACGGCGTGCTGTACGCGGCGGCGAGCCTCGCGCCCGACAGCCCGGCGGACGTGGTGCAGCGGCAAGTCAATGCGTTCAACGCGCACAACCTCGACGCGCTCCTCGCCACCTACGCGGAGGACGTGAAGCTCTATGATTTTCCGGACCAGTTGCTCGCGACCGGTCGCACTGCGTTGCGCGCGCATTACGAGAAGCACCTCGGGCCCGATTCCAAGGTGCATTGGGAAGTCCGCAAACGGATTGCCGCCGGCAACGTCGTCATCGACGAAGTGCGCTGGACGGGCCGCGCCGACGGGAAGAACACCGACGGGGTGGGCATCTACCAGGTCCGCAACGGACTGATCCAGAGCGTCCGCGCGCTGGCCGCCAAGCCCAACGGCAAGGACGGCTGATCGAGGCGGATCTTGCCAGGATTTCAACCGGCTCCTAGGCTTTCCGCATGCAAACGCGTTTCCTCACCTGCCTGCTCGTGCTGCTCGGCCTCGCCGCCGCGCCGGCGCGCGCCGAAGAATGGCAGACCGACTACGACAAGGCACTCGCGACCGCCAAGGCGGAGAACAAGCGGGTCCTGCTGGACTTCACCGGGTCCGACTGGTGCGGCCCGTGCATCGCGCTCAAGAAGAAGGTCTTCACGCAGCCGGAATTCGCGGAATACGCCGCGAAGAATCTTGTGCTGGTCGAGGTCGACTATCCCAACAAGAAAGTGCTGCCCGACGCGGTGAAGCAGCAGAACGAGCGGCTCAAGAAACAATACGGCATCGAGGACAAGGGCTTCCCGACCATCGTGGTGCTCGGGCCCGACGGAAAAATTCTCGGCGAGTTTTCCGGCTTCCGCGGCGAGGGCCCCGCCGAGTTCATTGCCAGGATCGACAAAATGCGCTGATCGCCGGCCGCCGTCAGAGCAGCCCCGAGGCGATGTTGATGCTGAGGGCGAGAATGACGGTGTTGTAGATGAACGCGAGCACGCCGTGGAGCAGGGCGAGGCGCCGGATGGCGCGCTCGGAGATGTTCACGTCCGAGGTCTGGCACGTCATGCCGATCACAAACGAGAAATAGGCGAAATCCAGGTAGTCGGGCCGATCCTCGCCGGGAAACACCATGCCGCTGCCGTCGCACTCCACGTCCTCGTTCCCGTCGATCGTGTAGTAGAGATGTGCGTAGCGCAGGGCGAAGAGCGTGTGGACCAGCGCCCATGACGACATGACGGTGGTGACGGCGAGGATCAATTGGAGGGTCAGCCGCGTGCCGCTGACATTCTTGGCGCCGCCGAGGAGCACGCCAACCGCGAACAGGCTGGCGAACGCCGCGACGATGACGAACAGAAAGATCAAGGCGCGACTGGAGTCCTGCAGCTTGGCCTGGCGGATCACCACGGCGGGCTCCGACACGCAAATTTCCCACCAGGCGAGCGCCAGCGCGGTCCAGGCGAAGCCGTTCCAGACGATGATGATCTGCGCCGGCACGTGAATGCGGTCCCCGACGGTCCGCACGATGATGAGCGTCAGCATCGCCATCACGAACGCGGTGATGACCCGGTGATGCGCGTCGATGTGCGGGAAGCGGGTTGTCCGTTTGGCCATGACTGATTCTCGCGCAGATTGGGATCGAAAGACAATCCGGCGCTGCGGACGGGCGTCGATTTCGTCAGGGGCCGCGGCGCGGAGTTACTTCTTTCGCTCGCGCGGTCCCTCGCTCGAGAGAATCTTGAAACCACTCTTGCTTTGCGTCTGGCCGCTCACCGGCGCCGCCGTCAAGACGAGCGTCGTGCCCGGCGTGATCAACGGCCGGAGTTGGTTGATGAATTCCGGCGAAATTCCCAGCTGGCCGGCGAGGCCGCGAAGTTCCGGCGGCTGGCCGCCCACACTCGCGGTGGAAATCCAGTCGCGCCGGCCATCGGCGTCGACATCTGTGAGTGCGGAGTAAACATGCGCGCCGGTCAGGGTCAGGTCTCCGGTGAACGCGACGCGCCCGATTTCAACGCCGTTCCGGTAGACGTAGCCCAGGTGATCGGCCGCGCTCACCACGATGGAGATCGGCCCGGTCGGAGATTTCTCGGGCGTCCAGGTGAATCCGCCCGGCGGCGGACCCGCCGCGCCGGCCGCGGCCGGCGCGAAGATCAATCCCGGCCGCACCGAGTAGGTCGGCGCGGACCGGTGGTCGACGACGATGACGGTCGTTCCGAGCGTCGTGATCGCGTAGAGCTTTTCCGCGAATTCGGCGGGCAGGCGCACGCAGCCGTGCGAGGCCGGGTAGCCGGGCAAGTATCCCGCGTGCATGGCGACGCCCCGCCAGGTCAGCCGCTGCATGTTCGGCATTTGCGCGCCCTTGTAGATGGTCGAGATGTGCTTGACGTGCTTTTCCAAAATGGTGAACACGCCGGTCGGAGTGCGGTGCCCCGGCGTGCCGGTGCTCACGCTCGATCGGCCGATGCGCACGCCGTTGCGGTACACGTGCATCGACTGCTCGGGCACGCTGATGATGATGACGAGCGGGCCCGCCGGCGAGGCCTCGGGATACCAAAGATATTCGCCGGCCTTCAGCGCCGGGGTGAACGGCTCGGCGACCTTGCCCTTGGTGATCGGAGTGGGCCGGGAGCCGGCCGCGCCGAAGGACGTGCCCGCGGCCGCCATTCCGGCCAGCAACGCGGCGAGCCGGAGACTTCGACGAGGCGTCATGCCGCCACGCTAGCATTTCCGCGCTGCCGCTGGAAACAAACGACCGGTCAACGCGCCCATTTTCAGGCGTGTGACCGGTCGGAGGCCGTAAGTCGGCAAACCTTAGAAGTGGAACCGCCAGCCGACGCCGATGAGCGACTGGCCCAGGTTCGTCGAGCCGAAGATGTTGTTTGGATTGTTGCCGTTAAACTGAACGTTACCCACGCCACTGACGTGATTGTAGTTCAAGTACTTGTACTCGACGAAGAAACTGTTCCTCCGGTTGACGTAGTAGTCGGCGCCGGCGAGGAACTGCCAGGCAAAGCCGCCGCCCGAGGCCGAGGCGTTGAAGCTGGTCTGCATGCCGGCGAAGTTCACGCTGGGGTTGCCGGTCGACGCGTAATATCCACCGAGGCCGGCACCCAGATACGGCTGGAAGCGGCCGTTGCCCGGGGCGAAACGCACCAGGAAATTCGTCATGAAGGCCACGCTGTTCACGCGCGTGTTGAAGTTCGCCGTCTGGCCGGTGTTCGCGGTGGCGCGCAGGGAGGATTGGAAGCCGTTGTAAAAGACGTCCTCTTCCAGCGCGAAACGAACCGTGCCCGCGCCGAACACATAGCCGAGCTTCATGCCGCCAAAGCCGCCGATCTTTTGTTCGCGGCTGAGGGTGACGCTGGAGATTCCTCCACCTCCGGTTCCGCCTCCGCCTCCGCCGGTAAAGGTGAAAGTTCGATCGTCGCCATAATGTTGATAGACGTTGACGCCGCCGTCGATCGCGCCGTACCAGCCAAGACCGAACGACTGCACTGGGGCCACCACGGGGGCGGGCGGCGGGCCGGCAATGGCCGGAGTGGCGAATGCGGCGAGCGCAAGACAGAGAGAGACCTTTAGCTTCATGCCGGGAGTCTCAGGACTTCCGCCCGGTCCGTCAACCAGAATACGCGCCCCGGCCACCCGCTAAGATTGTGCCGAACCAATTCCACGACAGGTCCATAGCACGCTCTTCGGCAAGACATGGAGACCCTTGGACAATCCATGGCCGGTTCGCGGGCCAACCGATTACCGAAGCCCAAAGACGTTGAGCAGAATGAAGAGCCCGAAACCGAACAAGCCCGCGCCGAGCAACACGCAGACCGGCAGGGTGAGCACCCAGGCGAGCACCAGGTTGCGCAGGGTGTGAAGCTGCAGGCCGGATTGGTTGGCCGCCATCGTTCCCGCCACGCCCGACGACAAGACGTGCGTCGTGCTCACCGGCAAACCGAGCATGTCGGCCGCGCCGATCGTCGTCATCGCCACCAGCTCGGCGGCCGCGCCCTGCGCATAGGTGAGATGCTGCTTGCCGATTTTTTCGCCAATCGTGATCACGATGCGCTTCCAGCCCACCATCGTGCCCAGGCCAATGGAAAGCGCGACGGCATACTTGACCCAGTCGGGGATGAACTTGGTCAGGCTGTCGAGTTGCGCACGCAACGCGAGCAGCGCGGATCTCTCGGCGGCGTCCGTTAGCTGGCCGGTGCGCGCCAGTTTTCCGATTGTTTCCGAGACGAGGTAGAAATCACTGCGCAGCGTGCGGCGCGCGTCGGGCGGAAGTTGCGAGATGGACGTCAGCGGCGCGAGCTTGTCGGTGATCGCTTTCGTCTCCACTGCCAGGGCCGCGAACGTTTTGGCGGTGGGAGTGCCGCCCTGCTGCAGAAAGGCAGAAAGCACCTCGGTCGATTGGCTGGCATCGAGCGCGGCCGCCGGCGCGCGCTTCTCGAGGTAGACCGACGCTGCGCGGGTCGCCGCCACCACCTCGTGGAGCTGGGCCTCGGTGGTCGACATGCGCAGCGCGTAATTGGCCGGAATGACGCCGATCAGAATCAGCATGATCAGCCCCATGCCCTTTTGGCCGTCGTTCGAGCCGTGCGCGAAGCTCACGCCGGTGCAGGTCAGCACCAGCAGCGAGCGAATCCAGAACGGCGGCGGTTTGTTCTTGTCGGGCGGCCGGTAAAGTTCCGGCCGCCGGATCAGAACCTTCATCGTGAGGAGCACGAGCGCGGCGCCGAAGAAGCCGACGAGGGGGGAAATGAGCAGGGAGAGACCTATCTCAGAGGCCTTGCTCCAGTTGACGCCCGCGCCGAAGACCTGGCCGGAAATCGTGAGCGAATTGGCCAGGCCCACACCCATGATGGAGCCAATCAGCGCATGCGAACTGGAGGCGGGCAGGCCGAGATACCAAGTGCCGAGATTCCACAGGATGGCCGCAATGAGCAGCGCGAAGACCATCGCCAGGCTGGTGGCCGAGCCGACATTCAGCATGAACTCGACCGGCAGCAGCGCGATGATGCCAAAGGCGACCGCGCCAGAGGACAAGAGCGCGCCGAGCAAATTCCAGATTCCCGACCACACCACCGCGATGTTCGGCTTTAGCGTGTGCGTGTAGATGACCGTGGCGACCGCGTTGGCCGTGTCGTGGAAGCCGTTGACGAACTCGAAACTCAGCGCGAGACCGACCGCGATGAAGAGCACGATGGTGCTGGTCGTGGTTAAACTGTCCGCGAGAAAAAGCATGAAGTGGGGGAGGAGCACCGCGCCGGCACAAACCTGTCTGCTCGGGGACAGGTAGCGCGAGGATATTGGCAACTTGGCCGGCGGCAAATCTCTTCGTCGATCCCTGATTATTTTGCGCGAAAGGTAGATACGACCGGCCGGGATGGGCCATGCGAATCAACATTCGTCAGGCCCAAACCCCTATGACCTCCACGCTTACACCGATCGTAGAAGTGGACCCCACCCAGCCCGCCCTCGGGACCTTCCGGCAGGACGACTCCGTCCTTTTCTCCGTCTGGGCGCCGTTCGCCGACGCCATTTCCGTGGTCGGCTCCTTTAATGAGTGGAACGCAGACGCCCATCCGCTTGAGCGTGGCGAGGGCGACGTCTGGCGCGCGACCGTTCCCGGCGCCAAGGCGGGCGACCACTACAAGTTCTCGATCACGAACGGCAAGCAAACCTTCCTGCGCAACGATCCGTATGCGCGGCTGATCGATCCGGAAACGCGCAACGGCGTGCTCTATTTTTCGGATTTCGACTGGGGCACGGAAACGTACCGGCTCCCGCCGCTCAACGAGCAGGTCATTTACGAACTGCACGTCGGCACCTTCGGCGCGGTCTCAACCGGAAAAGTGGGCCGCTTCGACCACATTCGCCGCATGCTGCCATACCTGCGCAACCTCGGGGTGAACGTGATCGAACTGATGCCGCCGGCGTATTTTCCAACCGAACTCTCCTGGGGCTACAACGTCACCCATCCGTTCGCGATCGAGACCAGCTACGGCGGCCCCGACTCGCTCAAGCAGCTCGTGAAGGCGGCCCACGACCACGGGCTCGGCGTCGTCATCGACGTCGTCTACAACCACTTTGGTCCCTCGGATCTCGATCTCTGGCAGTTCGACGGCTGGTCGGAGAACCAGCTCGGCGGCATCTACTTCTACAACGACCATCGCGCCTGGACGCCCTGGGGCGAGAACCGGCCCGACTACGGCCGCGCGGAAGTGCGCCAGTACATCCGCGACAACGTGATGTCCTGGTTTCGTGAATTTCATGTCGACGGGCTGCGGCTCGACATGGTGGCGTACATCCGGAACGTGCGCGCCAGCAACGAGGAATCCGACGATCTTCCGGAGGGCTGGTCGCTGCTGCAGTGGCTCAGCGACGAGACCCACAAGTATTTTCCGGGCCGCGTGCTGATTGCGGAGGATTTGCAAAGCAACGAATGGCTCGTGAAGGGCACGGGCGCGGGCGGCGCGGGCTTCCACACGCAGTGGGACGCGGGCTTCGTGCATCCGATTCGTGAAGTCGCCATCGCGCCGGACGACGCCCACCGCAACCTCGACGCGGTGGTCGCGGCGTTGCTCAATTGTTACGACGGCGACCCCTTCAAGCGCGTCGTCTACAGCGAGTCGCACGACGAGGTGGCCAACGGCCGCGCGCGCATCCCGCACGAGATCGCGCCCGAGGACGCCGGCAATTACTTCGCGCAAAAACGGTCGACCCTCGCCGCCGGCCTGGTCTTCACCGCGCCGGGCGTGCCGATGATCTTCGAGGGCCAGGAATTCCTCGAGGACGAGTGGTTCCGCGACGACAAGCCGCTCGACTGGTCCAAGCTCGAGCAGTACCGCGGCATCTCGCGGCTGTACCGCGACCTGATGCAATTGCGGCGCAACGCCTACGGCACGACGCGCGGGCTGACCGGTTCCTTCACGCGCGTGCATCACGTCGACGCGGCCGCGCGGGTCATCGCCTACCGCCGCGGCTGGGACGAGACCGGCGCAGGCGAAGTCCTCGTGATCGCAAATTTTGCCAACGCCGTGCAGAAAGCGCATCGCGTCGGAGTGATCGCGCCCGGCGAGTGGCACGTCCGTTTTAACAGCGACGCGCGCATTTACAGCCGTGAGTTCCTCGACGAGGGCGAGATGATTTTCAGCGCGGGCGAGGAGCCGGCCGACGGCCTGCCGGCGAGTGTCCCGGTGGACATCGGTCCGTACGCCCTGATGATTCTCTCGCGGGATTGAAGCCGTCGGACGCGCCGGCCCGGGAAACCCTCATGAACGAATCATCCGAAGAACCGAAGCCGTCCCCCTTGAACCGATTGCTGCAGACGTGCATCGACGGCGAGGAGGGCTATCAGCTGGCGGGCGAATCGGTGAAGAACGCGGAGTTGAAGGAAACGCTCGCGCGATACTCCGCGCAGCGGACACGTTTTCGCCAGGAGTTGAAGATTATCATCGGCGCCCTGGCGGAAAAGCCGGAGGAGGAACCGACCATCACGGGCGCGGTGCATCATGGCTGGATCAACTTGAAGGCGATTGCGAAGGATGGCGACGAACGCGCTGTTCTCGTGGAATGCGTCCGCGGCGAGAGCGCCGCGATTGAGCGGTACGCCGAGGCGGTTGAATCCGGGGAGATCCCCGACAGCGCCGTCAGGACCGTGCGGCGGCAGGCCATGGAAATCTCCGACGCGTGCAACCGCATGGAGGAACTCGCGCGGGGGTTCGACTAGGCGATCGCGCGCCGCCCGCCCGCGCTCCGCGCTATTTGGCGGCGTCCATTTTCTCGACGAGTTTTTTCAGGTCCTCGAGCGACGGCGTTGCGTTCGCGGCACGCCCGGTTTCGCCGGCGTCCTGGTAAACGACCACGAGCTGCGTTCCGATCAGGCCGGCGGTCACCGTGAAGGGCGGCGGCTTTTCGATCTTCCAGGAAAGGCGGGCGCCGGACGCCGATTTCTCCGGCGACCCGAATTTTGCCTCCAGGATGAGCTTCAGGCGGCTGGTCGAAACGGGCGATTTGTTGTCAAAAAAAACCGCGACTGCCAGCAGCCGGTCGGCGTGAAAAATCAAATGCACCACGCTGGGCTCCTCCGCGATCCGCATGCCCGGAACCGTCACGTCGTTCGCGGTCTGCCCGCTGCTCGCGGTGAAGCGGCCCCTGGCTTCCGTTTGCGCCGTGTCCAGCGCGACCTTGCGCGGCGTGCCGGGCCAGAGTCCCAGCGGCAGCGGCCCGCCCGGCCCGCCGACTTCGACATTTCGCCGAATCAGTTCCTGCTCCCACTTCTCCGCGCTGGCGTTTTGGTATTGATAGAGAGCGACGCCGCCGATCACCAGCAGCGCGCCCGCAATGATTCCCCACACGGTCTTGTTCATGGCGTCGCCCCCGCCTGGTCGCTCGTTGGCTGATCGAATTTGGTCGGGATCACGTGGGGACTTAGATTCCGAGCCGGGGTTTTGGTCGTCAATGCATTTGTGGCATTCACCGCGGCGCGGCGAAGGCGCCGTTTGCATCCGGGCCGCGCGTGGTGGATGAAACCCCGAATGAGTCTTCCCCCTCCTCATTCCGCCACCCCGCCGGATCCGCTCGCCACCGCCAAGCCCCGGCCCATCGTTGAAATCGCGGCGCGCCTCGGGCTGGCGCCCGATGAAATCGAGCCGTACGGCCGCTTCAAGGCCAAGCTCCCGCTCGGTCGCATCGATCCGGCGCGCTTCGCCGAGGCCAAATTGATCCTCGTCTCGGCGGTCACGCCGACCCCGGCGGGCGAGGGGAAGACGACCACGACCATCGGCCTCGCCGACGGACTGGCGCGGCTTGGCAAGCGGGCCGTCGCGGTGCTGCGCGAACCTTCGCTCGGTCCCGTCTTCGGCATGAAGGGCGGGGCGACCGGCGGCGGCCGCGCGCGCCTGCTCCCGCACGCCGACATCAATCTTCACTTCAACGGCGATTTCGCGGCGGTGGAAAAAGCGCACAACCTGCTCGCGGCCATCGTCGACAACCACCTGCACAGCCGCAAGAGCACGCTCGATCTCGATCCGCTGACGGTGCGCTGGAAGCGCGTCTTCGACATGAACGATCGCTCGCTGCGCCGGATCGTCATCGGCCTCGGCGGGCGCGGCAGCGGCGTGCCGCGCGAGACGGGCTTCGACATCACGGCGGCGTCCGAGGTGATGGCGATCCTCTGCCTGGCGCAGTCGCGCGCCGACCTGAAGGAGCGCCTCGGCAACATTTTCATCGGCTTCAGCCGCGCGAAGAAACCGGTCTTCGCGCGCGAGCTCAAGGTGCACGGCGCGATGTGCGCGCTGCTGCGCGAGGCGATGCTGCCAAACCTGGTGCAAACGCTCGAGGGCACGCCGGCCATATTGCACGGCGGCCCGTTCGGAAACATCGCGCAGGGCACCAACTCCGTGCTGGCCACGCAGCTGGGCCTGAGCCTGGCCGATTGGGTCGTCACCGAGGCGGGCTTTGGCTTCGATCTCGGCGGCGAAAAATTCCTCGATCTGAAATGCCGCGCCGCGGGCCTCTGGCCGGACGCGCTTGTGCTCGTCGCCACCGTGCGCGCGCTCAAATACCAGGGCGGCGTGCCCGTGAAGGAGCTGGCGGCGGCCAATGCCGACGCCGTGCGCCGCGGCTTCGCGAACTTGTCCCGCCATCTCGAGAACGCGCAGTACTTCGGACTGCGCACGGTCGTGATCCTGAATCGTTTTCCCAACGACCGCGACGAGGAGCTGGCGCTGGTGCGCGAGCTCTGCGCGGCCCACGGCGCCACCGCGGTGGCGAGCGATCATTTCGGGCACGGGGGCGAGGGCGCGCGGGACGCGGCCGCGGCGGTGATCGCGGCGGCGGAAGGCGGCCCGCGCACGCCCACCTTCGCCTACAAGCTGAACGCGCCGGTGGAGGAGAAAATCGAGATCCTGGCGCGGCGGATTTACGGCGCCGGATCGATTGTCTTCGCGGCGAAGGCGCGCGCGGACTTGAAAACGATCGCCGAGCTGGGTCTCTCGCACCTGCCGCTCTGCATGGCCAAGACGCAGTATTCGTTTTCCGATCAGGCCGCGCTGCTCGGGCGGCCCGAGGGCTTCGAGTTCACCGTGCGCGAAATCGAGATCGCGGCGGGCGCCGGGTTTCTCATTCCCATCTGCGGCGACATCATGCGCATGCCCGGTCTTCCCGACGCGCCCGCCGCCGAGCACATCGATCTCGATGAGGCGGGCGAGGTGATTGGGCTGATGTGAGCCCTCAGGGCGGGAAATTCGAAACTCGAAATTCGAAACTCTAGAGAAAATTCGAATGCGGAAAGTTGAAGGTCGAAAATCGCCGACCTGAGAAGAGCGCTGGAGGCGCGATGGACGGTAGCCGGTGGTGACAGCCACCGGATCTGCGCGGCAGAGATTTACAGAGCCCCGAAGGGGCGACGGAGTGTCCCGCCCAAATCGAAGAAAAAAAGGCCCGCCGGGCAGTGAGCCAGGCGGGCCGGATGTTTTGGCTTGAGCGCGGATTACACGAGATGATCCGGCAGCTTGCCGCCGTTGGCGGCGAAGCGCTTCAACACTTCCTTGTGCAGCCAGATGTTCATCGACGCGGAATCGTGCATGTCGCCGGAGTAATTCAGATCCTTGGCCAGTTCCTGCCGCGCCTTGAAGCTGCTGTCCATGCCGACAACCTTCATCAGGTCGACGATCGATTTCTGCCAGTCGAGATCCTCGCCGCTCTTGGCGGCCATGTCGTCGAGAATGGCGGTGACATCCACCTCGGCCAGCGGGGTGGGGGCGGCCGGCGCGGCGGGCGCGGCAACGGCGACGGCGATCGGGGTGGGTTGAGCCGGGGCTGCTGGAGCAGGCGCCGCGGCGGCGGGAGTCTCGGGCGCCTTGTGGCCGAAGACTTTTGACATGAGTGTGGCAAACATTCCCATAAGGCGGGCAGGATACACTGCGACCCGTCCGCCCGGTCGAGGAATATTCCTGTCCCAGTCGTTTTCGTCACGCCGCGCGGCGTCTAAGCGGTTGCCGCCCGCCCAGATTCAACGCTTTCCAGCGCGAGTCTGATTTGCCATCGTTCGTCGATTCTCGCAGGGTTCGTTGTTCATGCCGGACAATCCGCAACTGGTGTTTGGTCATTTCCGGGTCGCGGCCCATACCGACGGCTCGCCCGTGGAGTTGGGGCGCGGGGCGATGGGCGTGACCTACAAGGCGTTCGACGAGCGCCTGCGCATCGACGTGGCGCTCAAGCTGATCACGCCGGCGCAAATTGACAATCCCAAGGCGCAGACCTCGTTTCTGCGCGAGGCGCGCGCGGCGGCGCGCGTGCACCACTCGAACGTGGCCAGCGTCGTTTTCCTCAACGACACGCCCGGGAATTTCTTCTACGCGATGGAATTCGTGGAGGGCCAGCCGATGCGCGAATGGATGCGCGCGCACCCGTCGCTGCCCCCGCTGACGGTCATCGGCCTGGCGATCCAGATCGCCCGCGGCCTCGAGGCGATCCACGAGCAGGAAATCGTGCATCGCGACTTGAAGCCGACCAACCTGATGATGGTGCGGGCGTCCCGCACCGCGGGCGCGGGGCATTTGCGCGAGCAGGATCCCGACGCGTGGAGGGTGAAAATCATCGACTTCGGCCTGGCGCGCGCGGTTGTCCTCCGGGCCGGGCGCGGCCACGCAGACCGCCGGCTTTCACGGCACCGCGCTCTACGCGAGTCCCGAGCAATGCGAGGAGCGGTCCGACCTCGACGGCCGCTCGGATCTCTACTCGCTCGGCTGCATCATGTGGGAGATGCTTTGCGGCGCGCCGCCTTTTCACGCGCGCACGCATCGCGAGCTGCTCAACCAGCACGTCTCGGAGCCGCTGCCGATGGATCGGCTGGCGCACGTGCCGCCCAGCCTGGCGGCGGTGGTGGCGCGGATGCTGATCAAGGATCCCGCGAATCGTTTCCCGACCGCGGCCGCCTTGATCAAGGCGCTGGAAAACTGCCGCCAGAAAACTCGAGAGCGGCGAGGAGGTGGTCGAGGAACAGGCCGCCACCACGATCGATCCGGCGGGATTCCGCGCGTCGGAGCCCGCGCGGCCAGCGTCGTCGGCGTTGCCGTTGCCGGCCCCGGGATCGACCACCGTGAGGTTCGCGGCGGGATCTTTGGATAGTCGCGGTCGCGGTTCTCGCGCTGGTCGTGCCTTTGTTGATTTTCATCATGCGGGGGCCATCCCCGCCCGCGCGAACCATCACCGGCCCCCCCGGCGCGGTCGACCTCGCCGAGCGTGGCGCCGATCCCGCGCAAGTTTCCCCTGAAATCGATCGCGGTGCTGCCGTTTGACAACCTGAGTTCCGAAAAGGAAAACGAGTATTTTGCCGACGGCGTGCAGGATGACGTGTTGACCAGTCTAACAAAGTTCGGGGATTTGCGGGTTACGTCACGCACCTCCGTTCAGCGTTTCCGCGACAAAAAGGATCGCAATCTGCCGGAAATTGCGCGCGAACTCGGGGTGGGCTCTGTGGTTGAAGGCAGCGTGCGACGCGACCGAGACCGAGTGGTGATCAGCGCACAGTTGATTGATGCGGAGACCGATCAGCACATCTGGGCCGAAAAATACAACCGCAAGTTCGAAGACATCTTTGCGTTGCAGAGCGAAATTGCGATCGCAATCGCCAACGCGCTAAAGGCCAATCTGGCGCCTGCCGAGCGCACGGAGGTGAACCGGCCGGTCACCGCGAATCTCGCGGCCCTTGAGCCCTACTTCAAGGCTCGCGGGTTGATGTCGGATTTAAGTGACAGCCGCAACTTTCCTGCGGCGATGGCGGCGCTGCAGGAAGCCATTGCAGCGGATCCAAACTTCGCGTTGGCCCATGCCCAGCTTTCCATCTTGTTGAGCACGGCGTACGATTGGGGCGACGGCCGGACTCCCGAGCGACAGGCGCTCGCCTCGACCTCGGCGGAAACGGCGCTGCGGCTCCAACCGGATCTTCCGGAAGCTCAGCTCGCGATGGCGATCTATTATTATCGCGTCGCTCGCGATTTCCCGCGCGCCCTCCCATATTTCAAATCGGCGCTCGCGGCGATGCCGGGCAATGTCGACGCGCTATATGGGCTTGCCGCGATGGAACGCCGACAGGGCAAATGGGTCGAAGCCGCGGAGAAATTTGAGCGTCTTGCCGCGCTGAATCCGCTCGAACTCTCCAAACAGTCGAGCCTCCCCGGGAAAACGGTCGAACCCTTGATGCTCTACAACGCTGTGAACACCTACGTTTATATGCGGCGATACGAGGATGCCTGGAGGGTCCTGGAGCGCGCATTTGCGCGCATGCCGGACGCCCTGCCCCTGAAGGTTGTGAAGGGTCAGCTTTTTCTTGCTTGGAAGGGCGACCTTGGCCCGATGCGCGACGATCTTGCGACGCGTCCCCCGACCGTGCCGGACCCGGACATTTATGTGCTGGATAAGGTTTGGCTGCAGCTTTACGAGCGGAAGTTTGACGAGGCGCTGGCGACCCTGCGGGAGAGCAATTTCTCCATCGTGGACGGACAGACGAATTATATCACGCGTGACGCGCTGGAAGCGGAGATCCTGACCCAGGCGGGCCGGAGAGCCGACGCCAAGCCGATCTGGCAGCGCGCGGCGACGGCGTTGGCAAAGGCTGGTCGCCGAAAATCCGGACGATGCGCGCATCCGGATGGCGTACGCGCTCGCGCTGGCGGGAACCGGCGATGCCCCGGATGCCGCGTTGCGCGAGGCGCGGAAGGCGGCGGCTGAAAGATCGATAGAAAAGGACGCGATGGACGGAACAGCGTTCCAAACGAACCTCGCCCTGGTGAAGCTGCGCAACGGCGATGTCGCAGGTGCGGCCGAGATTGTTGGGCGGTTGCGGAGAATTCCCTCGATTGTCTACGACTCGGAGTTCAACCTTCTACCCGCTTGGGACGCCCTTCGCTCAACTTCTCCGTCGTCAGGAACAACTAAGCCATGAAACTCTACTGTTCTCTAGTGTCGTTAATCGGATTCTGCATTCTTGCCTCTCCTGTCCAGGCTGGCACGAATCGCTGGGATCCGCTTGTTGCCCTCGATTCCCAAATCATAGGTGGCCCGCCCACTAAAGCTTCGGGGGCGGTGTTCGAGGGATCAAATATCGCGGCGACCACGGCCCAACAGTCTTTGTACCGACGTGTCGCTCTTCAGTCCGGTGAGGCCGCTGCATCCGGTGCGGCCGCGAAGGGGGTGCGCACCATCACCGCGCCGCAAATGCTGCTCATTCTCGCGACAGATTTGACGATCCCCCTCGGCGCGGAGTCCCGCTGGGCGGGCACCCTGACAAGTGCCGCCTCTTTTCGCGGGACGCTTCCCGGGCTCCTGAAGGGTTGGACGCAGCCGGACGATCCGACCCTATCGCTGGCGGGGCTCGCTGTGATTGCGGATTTCATCGAGAAGGACAAGGTGACGACTACGGCGGCCTGGCGCTTCAATGTGTCGCCGATTCCCCCTTCACCAATGGCATTGCGGCGCGCCCGGGCGAAGATGAAGGCCACCGGGGCGAAGGCGGCAATGTGCAATCTGTCCGTTTTTGAGATTCGATTCATCATAAACGTCGACGGCTTGGGGATTCCCACAACGACGCTCGACGAGTTGCACGAGCAACTGCTCAAGATCGGAAGCGATCATGCGCAATTTCTCAAAGGGATTGAAACGCTGAAGACATTCGTGGGGAATGAGACCAACGGACCAAAATATCCCGGTGGTATGGAAATGCTGAACACGGCCTTCCCGACGAAGCATTAATCCTCAGGCCGGCGCTGCGGTCTCGTCGTCCGGAACCAGAACTTGGCTGCCTTGTCCGGCGGAATTCACTCGATCGATCGCGTTTGGTTGTTCAAGCTGGCTTCCTCCGCAGTTCCTGCGCCCGTTCACAACCAACTATTCTCCAAATATGGGAACCAGCCGATGGGATAAGAAAGCCGCCAACGACAGCGAGATCACGCACTCGGTGCCGCGTCTGCGCAATGCCAAGCATTGGTTCGAACTGCACCGCGACTTGAAAATTGCGGCGCCGTACGATCCGTACGTTTTGTCGATGGCCCTCGCGGACGAGGCGCTCTTTCGCGTCGTCGCGCCCGACTTTCTGCGGAACTGGCATGGATCGTCCGACCGGTGGTTGCTCGATGACATCGCCCTCGCAATTGAGCAGGGAAAATTTGCCGGCAAGTCGACGATCCGCTTTGGCGTCACGCCCGTTCCGGATCGATCGGCCAAGAAGCAGCCGGACCATTATTTTGAGATCCGTTTCATCGTTGTGCTGGACGAAATCATCACCCCCCCGCAAGCCGCGGCGAAAGTGGCCGCCTACCTTGGGCAAACGAGCGGCAAGCTGAACAACAATTTCAAGCGCGGCCTGGGCGCCCTCGTCAGGGGGGTCAAGCATCCAAAGAACCCGAAACGCCGCGGCGCCTACCCGGAGTTCGACCGGTTGTTCAAGAAGATCTTCTCGCCGACGCGGAAGAAATAGCCTGGCAACATTACGGGAGCGGGCGTTCGACCTCCCGGTTGCGACGATCGGAGCAAACATCGCCGGGTGCGACCGGCCGGCCTCCCTGCCGCTTGTGCTCGACAGGCCGTCTCGTTTCGCTTTCCTGAGGGCCGGCACCCGCCGGCCCGATGCTTGATTACGTTCTTTCCCTCGTTGAACGGCTTGGGCCGTGGGGATTTGTCATTATTTTTGTCATCGTGGTGCTCGAGTGCCAGCCGGGCCTCGGCTTTTTCATGCCGGCGGAATCGCTCGTGGTGACCGCCGGGTTCTTCGCCTCGCAGGGACATTTCGAAATTGTCGCCCTCATCGCGGGCGTGTCGGCCGGAGCGATCCTCGGCGACACCATTTCCTTTGAATTGGGAGAAAAGCTCGGGCGCGGCTGGCTGCTGTACCACGGCGGGCGCTTTGGCATCCGAGAGTCTCATGTCGCGCGGGTCGACGACTATTTTGTCCGGCACGGCGGCAAGAGCGTCTTCTTTGGTCACTTCCTGCACGTCTTCCGGGCGCTCATGCCCTTCCTGGCGGGGGCAGGAAACATGCCCTACCGGCGCTTTGTCGTCTACAACACGCCGGGCTGCATCCTGTGGGCGACGGTGTTCTGCCTGCTCGGTTATTTTTTCGGCGCGAGCCTGCCGCTGCTGGAGAAATGGATCGGTCGCACCGGCCTGATCGTCGCCGGCGTGGCCGCGCTCTTCCTCTTCCTCGTCTGGTTTTTCCGCTGGCGCCCCCGCGACGTCAAATAGGCACCGTCGAGCTTTCGACGTTCAACATTCGACTCAAGGTCTGATCACCTTGAAGGCGTGCGTCCAGTCATTGCGCAGGAAGCCGGAAAGGCACCAGAGGATGCAAAGCGGCTCGAGTGCGCGCGCGGAGATCGCCTTGCCCATGTCGGCGGGCTCCCAGCCGAATTGAACGATGATCTCGCCGACAGTTTTCCTGGCGGATTCGTCATCGCCGCAAAGGAACATGGTGGGCGGCCCGCCTGCGAGGGACGGATTCACCATCAACCCGCTGCCAACCGAGTTGAATGCCTTCACGAAATGCGCGGTGGGAATCTCGCGCTGCAGGCGTTCCATTAGCGACTCCTCGAAATTTGTGAAGAAACCCAGCACGCCGTCCTTGGGCGGCGCGTCGGTGATGGGGTTGGTGGCGTCGATGACCACCTTGCCCGCCAGGCTTTCCGCGCCGGCCGCGCGCAGGGCCTCCGAAGCCACCGTGCCTTTCACCGCGAGCACGATGATCCCGCCGAATTTCGCGGCATCGGCGAAGGAGCCGACCCGACCCTCGGGATTCGCCGCCTGCCAATCCGACAGCTTGGCGGGGTCGCGCGTGCCGACGGTGACCTCGTAGCCGTGCTTGAGAAATCCGCTGGCGAGTGTCTTGGCGACGTCGCCGGATCCAATCACTCCGATTTTCTGGTTGGTGTTCATGTTGGAGCCAAGATAGGAACGCGCGATAGGATCGACAAGCTGGCGCCAGATTCCTGCCAAGCCGGGGAAGGGGTGAGCGGTGGTCTCCCCTGCGGAGGGGCGGAATCATACATCCGGGAGCGGACGGCGATGCGATTCAGGAAGGCCGCGGGTGGTTCGCTCGCGTTCCGGGAGCGCGACACACCTTGAATCAAGTACGGAGTTGCCATGGAGTTACCAATGAAGATTTTCCTCGCGGGTGCGACCGGCGCGATAGGCAAGCGGCTGGTGCCTCTTCTCCTCGCCGCCAATCACCAGGTCATTGGAACAACGCGATCGCCGGAGAAACTCCCGTGGCTGTCGCAGCTCGGCGCGAAGCCGGTCCTCATGAACGGCCTCGACCCCGCGGCGGTCATGCGGGCGGTCATGGCGGCGAGCCCCGACGTGATCGTGCACCAGATGACCGCCTTGTCGGCCATGCGCAGCCTGAAGAAATTCGACGAGGAGTTCGCGCTGACGAACCGGCTGCGGACCGAGGGGACGAAGCATTTGCTGGCGGCGGCGCAGGCGGCGGGCGTGAAGACCTTCGTGGCGCAAAGCTACGCCGGCTGGCCGAACGAGCGGAAGGGCGGGCGCATCAAGACCGAGGACGATCCGCTCGACCGAAATCCGCCCGCGGCCATGGCGCAAACTCCTCGCCGCCATCCGATCGCTTGAGGAATCGGTATCGCAGGCGCTTGGAGTCACGGGAATTGTGCTGCGCTATGGCAGCCTCTACGGGCCCGGCACCGCAATTTCTCGCGACGGCGAATTCCTCAAGCTGGTGCAGAAGCGCAGGTTTCCGATTCTCGGCGACGGCGCGGGCGTCTGGTCGTTCATTCACGTCGACCATGCCGCGCGCGCCACCCAGCTCGCGCTCGAATGCGGCATCGGGGGAATCTTCAACATCGTTGACGATGAACCGGCCGAGGTCTCGGTGTGGCTGCCCAAGCTGGCGGAGATCAGCGGCGCCAAACCGCCGCGGCGGTTGCCGGCCTGGGTGGGCCGCTGGTTCGTCGGCGACGCGGGCATGTGCATGATGACCGAGGCGCGCGGCTCCTCGAGCGGGCAAGGCAAGAATGACGCTCGGCTGGCGGCCGGAATTCCCGACCTGGCGCGAAGGATTTCGCTGGGGTCTGGCGTCGTCGCCGCTGCCGGTCCTTTCGAAATGAACGTGGTCTGAGGTGCGGAGATGGCCTTCCGACATTGCCGTCTCGACTCCCGTCCCTCGCACCGTTCATAGTCGCGGCGATGAACATCGCGCGCTTGCTGCCCGTCGCGCTCGTGGCCCTGATCGGCGTCGCCGGGGTTGGCGGCGGATGCGATCGTCGCCACCCGTGCCATGACAACGGGCTCGCGGAATCAGGACTCCTTCCGAACGCGAGCGCCAGCCGCGGAAAACGCGCTGCTCTCGCCTTAATCATCCAGGTCGCGCTGGCCATGACCTACGCGGGCGCCGACGGCGAAACGAAAAAGGAAATGGCGCGGGTGCTGTCGTTCCGGCCGATGAAAATGCGTCTCCATGAAAGTTTCGCCGAAATGCGCGCGCGCTGGCGGTCGCCGTGAAGACTTCCACCGAACGAGCCGAGGAATTTCGAAAGGCGGGGGAAAACGCGATCCATTGCAGCTGCGAAGCGCCAACCGGTTTACGGACAGGGCAACTGCGACTTCCGGGAGCCGTTCCTGGCGTTGCTGCGCGACACCTACCGCGCCCCGCTGGAGCGCGTCGACTTCGTCAACAACCCTAGGGGCAGCGTGGACAAGAGCATCAATCGCTGGGTCGAAGAGCAGACCGGCGGCCGGATTCAAGAACTTGATCCCCACCCCGGCGTGCTCGAATCGCTCCACCCGATTGGTGCTCGTCAACGCGCTTTACCTCAAAGCCGCCTGGCAGACGGCCTTTCGAAAGGAGAGCACCACGCCGCAACCATTTCACGTGTGCGGAGCGGCGGCGACGACCGACGTGGCCACGATGACAGGCACGGGTCGATGGGATTGCAGGACTTCGCAGATTTCACTGCGGTGTCGGTGCCCTACGACGGCGGCGAGCTGCAGCTTCTTCTCTTCGTGCCCAAGGCGGTGGATGGCATCGGTGCGACGCAGACCGCGCTGACGGCAGCGGTGCTCGCGAAGTGCGCAAGACACTGAAATGGGCGGACGTGGAGTTGTGGCTGCCGAAATTTCGGCTCGAGCCCGAGACGATGCAACTGGGCGAGTGGCTGCGGGGACTAGGAATGCGCACGGCCTTCGACGAGCCGGAAGGCAGCGCGAAATTTGAATGCATGGCGCCGCGCAAGCCGAACCATATCTAGAAGATCAGCGAAGTGCTGCAGAAAGCGTTTGTCAATCTCGACGAGGAGGGCACGGAGGCCGCGGCCGCGACCGCCGTTGTCGCGATGGTGGTGGCCAGCGCAAGGCCTGACCCGCCGGAGCCCCAGGATTGTCCGCGTCGATCGACCCTTTCTTTTCGCGATCCAGCACCGCGCCAGCGGCGCGTGTCTTTTCATCGGCCGCGTGACAGATCCGAAGTAGGTAATCAGAATCCGACGCTCCGC
>CAWERT010000005.1:0-639542 GCA_963811545.1 uncultured Verrucomicrobiae bacterium | reverse complement strand
CACCCGCACATAGTCGAACCAGTCGGAGTCCTGGGCAATGGCCGGGTTTTGATCCTGGCTGCGCCTGGGCAAATTGCTGGTACGGATCACCGTCCAGCGGTTCGCCCAGCGGCCGAATAGGTCACGCTGGCGCACTACGGCGCGGGTGCCCCGATGGGCCATTATCAACGAAAAGGCCCGCTGCGCCGCATCGATGCTCGGCGGGCGACCCTTGTATTTCCCCTCGGCCTTCGCCTTGGCGATGCCCTCGCGCTGGCGCTCCAGCATGATCTCACGCTCCCAGGTCGCCACGCCGGCCAGGATCGTCAGCATCAGCTTGCTGGTGGGCTTGCGCGTGTCGAGCTGCTCGCCGCCCATCGACAGAACCACCAAGCCGACGCCGCGCTTCGACAGGTCCGCCTCGATCGACAGCAGCTCACCCACACTGTGCGCCAGCCTATCCGGCGTGGCGACGACCAAGGCATCGCCCTTGCGCAGGTAGTCCTGGCACCGCTTCAGCGCCTCGCGCGGACCGATGCTGGTAGCCTGTTCGCGGAACACCTTCTCAGCGCCAGCTGCTCGCAGGTCGAGCGTCTGCGCTGCCAGACCATCCACCGGGTCTGCGGGGCCTGTGCGGCATTGGCTCGCCTCTCGGGTTGACTTGCGATAGGCCAATTTATGCCCTCCGGTTGAGGGTGCGCCCAGCCACTCCTGGTGTGAGATACCTCATCGCGCGGCGCGGCTCGGTAAGCAACTCTCCAAGCGTCGGGGTGCCCTCGGCGCGCGCGCATGTGGCCAAAGGCCATGTGGCTCGGTCAGTCTGGGCGCCCCGCTTGGCTCCACGTCGGTTGACGCAGGAGGTCGGCCGGAGATGGCGATCGAGCACAACAGTCAGAAAAGCGGCAGATCATCCAACGGCAGGGTGATGATCGATGAAGGTGGCTACCAGCACCTTCTCTCCGCGATCTACGACCTGGTGTTCGCGCCCACTGATTGGCCGATCGTACTGCGCCTGCTTGCTGAAGGGCTTGAACTGTTCCTACGCTGCCTCGATCACCACGACCCCGGAACGAGATACCCCGCGTTCGCTCGGAGCCGTCGGCATCACGGCCGACGACCACCGTGAGTTTCTGCGCACCTGGCACAAGCGCAACGTGTTCGGCACTCGGCGGCCTACCCGCGAGGCCGGAGCGATCGTCCTTGGCCAGACCATTCTGCCAAAATCAGCGCTGCTGCGCTCTGATATGTACCGGCACTACCTGGCCCCCCGGGAAATCGAAGAGGTCATCCGTCTCGACATCTTCTCCGACCCCTATCGGAGCCAGTCGATCTCACTTGGCCGACCCTGGGCGTCGGGCCAGTTTACCGCGAGCGAAATCGCCTTCGCGCGCGCCCTCATGCCACACTTGCAGCGCGTGGCGACACTCCACGCCCACGTCGAAGACGCCACGGCGATCGCGCGGACGGCAATCGACGCGCTGGACGCGTCTCAGGCCCACTTGCTACTGCTCGATGCGAACGGCCGGGCGGTTTACGCGAGCGCCGAGGCCGACCGTCTGCTCCACGAAGCCGACGGGCTGACTGCCGGCCGAGACGGGCTGCGTGCCGCAACACCGGCTCTCTCGGCGCGGCTCCGGGCGTTCCTCGCCCGTGCGGTCGGCTCGAGTGGCACGCCAGGGGTCTCCGGCGCGCTGCGCCTGCGTCGCCCATCCGGCAAGCCGGATCTCGTGCTCGTGGCCATCCCGGCCCGATCCCGCTCGATCGGCCCGGACATCGGGCGAGCGTCCGTCGTCCTCCAGATCATGGACCCGCTCGCCCGTGCCATGCCGGATCCGGCGATCCTCATCGACGCATTCGATCTCACACCCTCGGAGGCCACCCTGGCCACCGACCTGCTGTGCGGATTAAGCGTTGGCGAGGTGGCGGTGAAGCAAGGACGCAGCATCGCGACGGTGCGCACCCATCTCGCGAGCATCCTCGCCAAGACCGGGACCGCTCGACAGAGCGGCCTCGTTCGCCTCCTCTCCCGCCTACCCCGCACGACGCGGGCGCTGGCGACCGCGAAAGATTCGACCGCGCCTCATCCATTTGAATGAGGCTGGGGCGTCCGGCTCAACCGCAATCTGATCGGGCGCCATCGGCTGCCCGAACGGAGCACCTCGCCTCGTTTCCCTCGGCCGGCCGCACATGGTGACGCAACAGGTGCAAGGCAGGTTCACGCCGTCCATACGGCCGGCGATCGGTTTAGGGAGAGAAATCATGGCAACGTTCATAGGTACCGCCGCGGCCAATACCATCACCCCGGCGTTTGTCAGCGCCGGTGTTGGCAGATTTCCGGTGGGATCCTTCCCGGGCGCTGGAGCCGACGTGATCTTCGGCGGAGGCGGAAATGACACGATGGACGGGGGCGGCGGCAACGACACGATCGTCGGTGACGCCGGGAACGACCCTTACGCGGCAACAGCGGAGCGGATGTCCTGATCGGCGGCGCCGACATCGACACCGCAACCTACTCGGAGTCTGCTGCGGGGGTAACAGTGAGCCTCGTGACCGGCGTGGTGGGGGTTGGGGGCAACGCGGCGGGTGACACGCTGTTTGAGATAGAGAACCTCACAGGCTCGAACTTCAATGATTCGCTAACAGGAGATGGTCTCGCCAATGTGCTGAACGGCGGCAATGGGAATGACATCTTGCGAGGCGGCGGCGGAGCGGATGTCCTGATCGGCGGCGGTGGCATTGATACGGCTACTTATTTCGACTCGGCAGCGGGGGTGATAGTAAGCCTCCTGCCGGGAGTAGTGGGGGTCGGTGGTACTGCGGCGGGTGACACGCTCTCTCAGATCGAGAATCTCACAGGTTCGAACCTCAACGATTCGCTGAACGGAGACGCCGTCGCGAATACCTTGAACGGCGGATTTGGAAACGACGTCCTGCGCGGCAACGCTGGGGCGGATGTCTTGATCGGCGGCTTCGGCACCGACACCGCAACCTACTCGGAGTTCTGGCGCGGGGGTGACTGTCAGTTTAGTCGCCGGAGTGGTGGGAGTCGGCGGCAATGCAGCAGGGGACACGCTTTCCCAGATCGAGAATCTCACAGGTTCGAACTTCAACGATTCGCTGACTGGGGACGGGTTGGCCAATTCACTGAACGGTGGCCGAGGCGACGACACGCTCGATGGCGGCGCAGGCAATGACTTTCTGTACGGCAGTGTGGGGTTCGATACGCTGATCGGTAATCTCGGCAACGATACGTTCGATTACAACTTCATTGCCGAAAGCACGCCCGGCTTCGGTTTTCACGACCATATCACAGACTTTGCCGGCAACGGAGCGGCAGCGGGGGATGTGATCGATCTTTCCGGGATTGATGCCGATGGCGCCGGCGGCGTGAACGGCGCATTCAACTTCATCTTTGGTGCGGCCTTCACTGCTGGCGTCAATGGCGAGTTGCGCTATGACACCGCCTCTGGGTTACTCCAGGGATGCACGAATGGCAGTGGAGTTGCTGACTTCGAGATCCATTTGACAAACGCCGCTCCATTGTTTGTCGGTGGTGCCGGCACCGACGTCATCCTTTAACACTCCGGCCCATCAGTTGGGGCGGGAAGGTGCCTGACAGACACCTTTCCGCCCCACAAATTTGGCAGTGATTTCAGGCAAGACATAGAAAGGCCTCGTGCTCCATCGGCTCACGAGATCGCCGAACGTGCAGGCCTAGACCCCGTGCAGTTTGCCGGCCACTCGCTGCGCTCCGGCTCACATTTGATCTTGGTGAGCTCGTTCAGCTAACGCCACTGGGTGCCAATTGGGCTCAACAGCTTGAGGAAATGGATAAGCCTCAATAGCGGACATCACGCGGGCGAAGGAGAATAGCCATCGCGCGGGGGAATTCTGGCCCGCCAAATTCCCCCGACCCAAGAGTGATCTTCCTCACGGCATACTCTTTTGAGCTGGCGCTACCCTCCATAAGACTTAGACAACCATGAGGCGGAACAATATACATGACAACAATAGCGACTTTCACGGGTGACATTCATCAGACAGACACAGTTGATGAACGAGAGCTAGGATTATCGGGCGGAACCTATTCATACAGCCTAAAGGTATGGGATGGTGGGAATGTCCACCTGAAGGTTGAGTATTACACCGGCGATCAGATCGGCATCGGTCCAGACTACGTTAAAGGGTCGTGGAAGACCGTCGAAGAGCGGATCAAGGTCGAGAGCGATCACACCACCACGGGGAGCTTCTCAATCCCCACGGTGTACTTGGAAGATGGAGTCACGAAGAAGGGTTTCAACACACGGGTCAAGTTCTCACGCGGCGTCCTCACAAAGGGGGCCAACTACAGTTTCGTGTTGAACGACTGAGGCCACACGGCATCGCCTGTCGTATGGCGCCCCGCCAGCCGCCATCGGTCACTGTGGTCTGTCGTCGCGTCGGTGTTCAGGCGACGTGGCATCGCCGCGACCCATCTAAGGAGCGTTGAGCGACCTATAGGCTGCTGCCGACGCATTCGGACCCATACGGGCTGGCCGGGTTGGCCGGCGAAGCATGCGGACAAGTGGCGCCGCTCCCCGCCTGGCTCCCCAATCACGCCGACGGCGCCGTCGGACACAGGAAACAGAAGGTAGACATGGCTTGTGAGAGCATCGCCGTGCGGCTCGCGGATTTACAGGACCAGCAAAAACAGCTTCAGGAAGTGATGGCCAATCTGAAGGGCGTCGGGCTCGCAGCAGCCCAGGAGCAACTGGCCGATGTCACGACGGACATCGCAACGGAGCAGAAGAACTTAGCTGACTGCAAGGCTATCGCGGCACAGGGGGGGCATCCGACGCAGCGGCCGTTCATCGCGCAGGTCAAGGACATCTATTGTGGTGCGGCCAGCCGGGAGCTCGGCAACGATGAGCCATATCTCCTGATCGCCAGCGTGTTGATGAATTCACCGGTGGTAGCAGGCCTTCCGGTGGCGAAGCCGGCGGTGCACTGCTTCAAGGTGGGTCCGTGGGGCGGAGTCGATCCGGGCTCCACCCACCTCGCGAGCAAGCTCGCCGCCTCCAACAGACCCAAGTTCTGGGACCTGAGCGGGCAACCAGCCTTGGTCAACTCGCCCCAGGACGTAATGTTCCTGGTGAGTCTCGTCGAACATGACGGCTCCAGCCCCGCCGCCATTCGCGAGGCACTCGAGACGGCGCTCGAGCTCAGTATCGCGACCAACCTGGGCCTCAGCTATTCTGAGCTGGCCCGGACACTTGCCAGCGACATGGCCGGAGCGATCGACAGCTCGGCGCTCCTGGGTCTGAGTCCTGCACATCTCAACCGTGACGATCGGGTCGATGGCGCCCTGCAGCTCAGCCTGACCAAGGACGATCTCACCGCGATCAATGCGCTCGGCAAGCGTGAGAAGACGCTCACCTTCAAACGCAAGAACGCGTCGCACAACGTCACCGACCGGTACACCGTAACGTTCTTGCTCGAGGCGTGAACGTCGCGTAGTTGCGTATTGGTGACGCAATCGCCTGGCCGACAGCAAAGCCGAGCTGGCAGGGGTTGCGGCACGGCTTCGGCGGCGTGGCTTTCACGGCAACTGGGACGCCACAACCCGAAGGCGCGCAAGAGCGTGTCAGCAGCAAGGCGCGGCGCCCAAAACACCGCGTGTCGCGGCCGATCTCCCCGTCCATCGAGGCCCCGACGCGCATGCTGCCATCGCTGAACAGATCGGCAGGAAGCAGCGCATTGCCGTTTGTCCAACGGATGCCCTCGCGCCCGTGGCCCCGGACGCGCAACGGAGGTAGGAGTGTCTGCGGGCAGAGTTGCTGTCGCAGATTTAGGTGAAGTACACGCGCTCGGCGGTCTTGCGCAGCAGCCACTCGCGGTCAGACACTTTCACATCCAGTCGGTCGCGGATCAATGCAATCGATGCTGCGTAGCCTTGCCCTGGGGCGAGCTGGTACGGAGAGTCCGAACCCCACATCAGCCGCTCCGGCCCATAGGCGCGGATCAGCTCCTTGATGAACGGAATCATGTCATCGTACGGCGGCGTATGGCGGCCAAGTGCGTAGTAGGCCGAGATCTTGACGTTCACCAGCGGATACTGCGCAAGCTTGACGAGGTGCGCCACCTCCTCGGGCTAGTGGATAGAATCTAACACTTGGTGCCCTCTTTTGACGGCTGCGATGATTTTGTCTGGATCCTTGGTCCACCGGAAGGGGCGGGGGTCTGCGTTGGTTTCGGCCAGGAACCGCTTGATGGCGGCCTGAAGTTCAACGATGGAGCGGAACACGCCGCGTTTGAGCCGCCGCTTCGTCAGCTTGGCGAAGTAGCCTTCGACGGCGTTGAGCCAGGAAGCTGAGGTCGGGGTGAAATGGAAGGTCCAGCGCGGATGACGCACCAGCCACTCACGAACCTTGGGATGCTTGTGGGTGGCGTAGTTGTCAGCAATGGCATGGACGAGCTTGCCGGCCGGCACGGCTGCCTCGACCGTGTTGAGGAAGCGGATGAACTCCTGATGCCGGTGCTGCTGCATGCAACGTCCGATGACCTTGCCGTCCAGCACGTTGAGGGCGGCAAACAGCGTGGTGGTGCCATGCCTGATGTAGTCGTGTGTCATGGTGCCGCAGCGACCCTTCTTCATCGGCAGGCCGGGCTGCGTGCGATCGAGCGCCTGGATCTGGCTCTTCTCGTCGATCGAGAGAACGACAGCATGCGCCGGCGGATCCATGTAGAGCCCGACGATGTCTCGCAGCTTGGCGGCAAACTGCGGGTCGTTGGACAGCTTGAACAGCCGCATCCGATGCGGCTGCAAACCATGTCTGCGCCAGATGCGTTGCACCGAACTGACGCTGATGCCTTGGCGCTCGGCCATGGCGGCCGCGGTCCAGTGCGTTGTCTCACCAGGCGGATCGGCCTGGGTGGCGGAAACGACGCGCGCCGCAACATCGGCTTCGAGCGGCGGAATGCGAGACGGACGGGTCTTGTCGCGCAGCAGGCCAGCGACGCCATCGGTCATGAAGCGTTCCTGCCAGCGCCAGACCGCCGTCTTGCTGACATCGGCTTGCCGCATGATCTCCGCCGTGCCGCAGCCGTCCGCCGTCAACAACACGATCCGCGCCCGCCAGACATGCTTCTGCGGAGCGTTGCGGTCCGCCACGATCGCCTCCAGTTGGATACGATCCGTGGCACTCACTTCAACCTTGATGCCGATACGCATCCCGCAGACTCGCATTCCAGCGAGATCACGGGAATCCCAAATCGGGATCCATCTTTGCTGGCCCTCGACCTTCGACGTTCGACCTTCGACGTTCGACCTTCGACTCGTTCTATTGCCAGTGGTTGCTCCCCCGCCGTTCGAATCTGCGATAATCTGCGCTAATCTGTGGTTGAGTTTCTCCGGCCCTCCGCTGGACAAATCGCGCGGTTGGAATTCGTGGCGGGGCCGGATAGCTTCGGCGCGGCATCATGCATTACGCGCTCATCGTCACGCTCCTGCTCATCTTTATTCTCGGGCTGGGGCAGCTGGCTCGAAAGATCTCGGTTCCGTATCCGATCCTTTTCGTCATCGGCGGACTTTTCATCGGGTTCATTCCCGATCTGCCGAGGATCTCGCTCGATCCGGAGTTCGTCTTTTTCATCTTTCTCCCTCCCCTGCTCTACGCCCAGGCAGTGCAGACCTCGTGGCGTGATGTCCGCTTTCATTTCCGCGCCATTCTCCTGCTCGCCATTGGATTGGTGGTCGCGACCACGGTGGTGGTGGCCTATGTCGCCCATTGGCTGATCCCGGATTTCCCGCTTTCCGCCGGCTTCGTCCTCGGCGCGATTGTCTCGCCCCCCGATGCGGTCGCCGCCTCCACCATCGCGCGGCGACTGGGATTGCCCCGGCGCATCGTCACGATTCTCGAGGGCGAGAGCCTGGTGAACGACGCGACCAGCCTCGTCATTTTCAAGGTCGCGCTCGCGGCCCTCGCCACGACGGTCAACGCCGAGCCGTGGTTTGGCCGCGTCTGGTATCCGGCGGAATTCACCTACGTGGCGGCCGGCGGCGTGGCGGTGGGTTGGATCATCGGATGGATCGCGCATCGACTGAAGCAGCTCGGCATGCACGACGACCCGCAGATCGTGATGACCATTTCGCTGGCCACTCCATTCCTGAGCTACCTCGCGGCCGATTCCATGGGCGCGTCGGGCGTGCTGGCGGTCGTCACCACGGGCTTGTACGTCGGCTGGACCAGCCCCGAGGACACGCCCTCGCGCATTCGGCTGCAGTCGCATGCCTTTTGGGACACAATCGAGTACATCCTGAACGGAATCATCTTTGTCCTGATTGGCCTGCAGCTGCCTTTCATCATCCAGAGCATGCAGGAGCCCTGGTGGCCGCGACCGTTCATCTATGCCCTCGTCATCAACGCCATTTGCATTGCGGTCCGCTTCCTCTGGTGTTTTGGCGGAGCATACCTGCCCTGGTTCTTGATCGGGCGCGTTCGCCGGACCGAGGGCTATCCGGATTGGCGCGAAATTTTCGTCGGCTCGTGGTCCGGCATTCGCGGGGTGGTCTCACTCGCCACCGCGCTCGTGCTCAACGGTTACTCGCATTTCCCGCGCAGCCATCTCATGCAGTTCCTGGCCTTCAGCGTGATCCTGACCAGCCTGGTCCTGCAGGGATTGAGCCTGCCCTTCATCATTCGCTGGCTGAAACTGACCGACGACGGCACCGTTGAGCGCGAGGAACGGGCGGCCCGAAAGCGCCTGGCGCAAACGGTGACGGAAAAGATCACCGAGGCCCGCGGATCGGACTCCATTCCGTCGGCCGCCGTGGAGTGGGTCGAACGCATGTACGACGAACGGGATTCCTTTCTCGCAGCGGAGGAGGACTCGGCTGAATCCGGCGCGAAAGCCAAGCACGCGACCAGGGTCTCGTTGCGCAAATTCCGACTTTCGCTGATCACGGCGCAGCGCCGCGCCTTACTGGACATGCGCCGCAATCGGGAGATTGGCGACGACGTCGTGCACAAGATCGAGCACGAGCTCGATCTCGACGAGGAACACCTACGCCAGTAATCGCGGCTGGCACGAGCCGAACCTGCCCAAACTGGCGCCATCCGCGCACATGCTCTCGCGCGGAATAGGGGTCAGGACAAGAAATCCGACAATTCACGAAAGGCGCTGAACTTGGGAGTGGCCACCATGTGGAAGACAACGACCGCATTTGCTCGAGCTAGTCGATGGATTCCAAAATGGACAAAAGGAACAGACCCATTGCGAGCTACCAGGAAAGATGCGACCGAGCCCTGGCGTTCCCAGTCAGGCCGGAATTGACATTCAATACGGAACGCCCAGCCCCATGTAAAACAGGGTTCCTTCCCTGCTCTTCCCGAGGTCGAACGACACGACCGTGGAAACGTTCCAACTCAAGAGAAAGCCGACGCCGCCGGCGACCTTGTAGCTATTCGATCCTCCGGAGACGGCCGCAGTGCCCCGGCCAAAGACGGTGCCAGAATCGACAAACGCCGAAGTTCCAAAGGCCAGGTTTTGATTCCAAACGGTCGTTTGTGCGAACCACCAGCGGGCGGCCGCATTGGCAACAACGACGTTGCGGCCGATGAAGCGGTTATTTTGGAATCCTCGCAAGCTGTCGAATCCGCCAAGCCAGGTGGCGGTCGTGTCGACTCCGGGCGCCAGGGGAAGGATGTAGAATGGGGTGTTGGAAGTTGACCCCAAATAACCGAGTCGTCCCGCCAGGACGAAGCGGGTCGGCTTGGGAAAAGGACTATAATATCCGCGCAGGTCCAACTTGAGCTGTCCGTAGGTAGCCGCCGATCCAAAAGCCCGGAGCGAGGCCAGCCCGATCGCCTGGGCAAACACGCCGGCAGACGGATTTGGCGCAAAGTCCCGCGTGTCGTAGGTCAAGCCGAGTTTCAACGCGTTATTCCATCCGCCGTCAAATCCCTTGAGAAGCCCCGAGTTATTGTCCGTGCGGAGGCGGGTGGTTTGATTGATTCCGCTCTGATACGAGGCGCCGGTGTAATCGCCGATATTGTAATAAGAAATTTGGACACCAACATAGGGCCGTAAAATCCCTCCGAAGGTGTCACGCTGCAGATTCAGCGCCGCCAGGTAACTTTCCTGGCGAAACTTGTCGTAGTAGGCATAGGTCAGCCCGTTCTTAACCTCGTTGAGCGCGCTGGTGTAGGCAGCGTACGATGAGTAGGTCTTGTTGGAACCGGGAAAGCTCAGCGGCTGGAGCGAAGCCTCACCCACGCCGAAGTAATTGAGAAAATCATTCTTCACGTAGGACGCCTGGAGGTTGAGGGACCAGGGCGAGCCCTTGAAATTTGGGGCATCGAAACTAAACCGAATGGTGGAAGCCCCTCCGCTCGAATAGGCGGCGGCAAGAGTCGTCTTCGTGACGTACGCGTTGTAGCGAAAGAACGGGCTGTCCTTCGGTCCGTTTTCAAACAAGCTGACGGAAGCTCCCGCGGTGAGGAGGGTGTTCGGGTCGTATCCGATGATGGGAAATCCGATCCAGTAAAAACCAACCTTCTTTTGATCCAGAAGGACATCCGGGATGAGAGGTCTTGCGCTGATGAAATCGGGCGTTGCCGGCAAAGGATCCTGGCCCGGGGTGGAAGCCGCGTTCTCGCCCGCCGGGGCGGTCGCAGCCGAAATAATCATAAAACCGCAGCAGGCGAAGGCGGCTGCGAGACGGGACAATTTGGCCAGCCAGTGCCCCACCCTCGGTTGCGCTCCCGAGGTTTGAAGGGTCTGAGGATCCATGGCGTGGCGGGTGGTGGTTGATCGCGGGCCACATCCCAGATGCCATCCGCGAATTTAATGAACTGCCGTTTGTATCCCACGACTCCGGGCGAACTTTGCTGCGCGGCCCAATCGTTGAGAAAATACGCCAAGGGACAGACCCTTTGCCAGCCTCTTCTTGGCAATCGTGATGATTCACTCCCGCGCCCGATCGGCCTGACCTCTCGCGAAGGTGCGGGTCATGAAATCATTTATGACATTGGCGATGCGCGAATGGCTCCGAGCCTCGCGAGTCTACCCACGCGGCTCAGGGTGGGCCGAGATCGAATACCTCAACCAGGCCGACGCCGGTGGCGCCATTCTTCCCGCGCACAATCGCCGTGTACGCGCCCGGCGGCAGCGTGATCACGATGGCCGACTCGGCGGCCTGGGTGGGAGCGTGACCGCTCGCCGCAATCTCCGCCGCCTGCGTGTCCTGCCAGTTGTCATTCTGCGCGATGATCGCGCCCGTCGAGTCATGCAGCTCCAGGATCGGATCCGCCAGCACGCCCGGGACCTGGAAGTTGGCGAGGCTCGGACCGATCGCGCGCACGGCGAAGCGATGAGGCGACGGACCCGCCACGATGAAGCCGCCGATCATCACCTCGTCGGCCGTGCCCACGTAGCCGCGGGTCGAAAGATTGACCGGCTGCGACGGCGAACCGGCGGCCATGTCGTACACTTCCATCAGGATCACGCCGCCGTCCGCCGGATCGAGGCTCTCGCCAATGGCCGTGTAGGCGCCGGGAGGCAGCGTTGCCATGATGACCGGTTCGCCGCTCCACTCACTCGGAATCAGTCCGTTGGCACTCATCGAGGTCCAGACGGGCGAATAAGACGCCTGCGCCACGATGATGCCGTTGTGGGTGTCCACTTTCGCGATCAACGCACCGTGCGAATCGAAAAGTGACAAACGAATGTCGCGCGAGGTGTTCGGAACGCTTTGCGAGATGTAGGGGCCGAGCGCATCGACGATGAACTTCTTCAATTCCGTTCCCTCAACGATGAAGCCGCTGATGGCCACGTTGGCCCCCGTCCCCGTGCGCAATCGCGTCGACACGTTCACCAGCCGGCTCGGCGCCATGGGAATGGATGAGTTGTAACGGAACTCTCCGTAGTTCTGAAACCAGACGCCGGGCGAAATATTGTATTCCAGGTGAAAATCGACCGCCAGGCGATCCAGCGTGTTTCCGGTGTAGGAGATGTCGCGAACCGTCAGCGTGCCGCGCGTATAGTTCTGCGGATTGATGCCATCGAACCCGAGCGCAAAAATGTCGGGTGAGGGAACCTGCGGCGTCGGCGGCGGAAACGCCACCAGGTTGGAATAGGTGCCGACGGTGAGGCGACTGCCGTCGCCGTGACCCATCCAAAGGTTCCAATTGGTTGAGATCGGATAAACCGCATCGGCCGGCGGCATGCCGGTAAACTGGACGATGGGAAATTGAATCTGCGGTGTGCTGAGGTTGGCACCGGGCAGCAAACCGATATAAAAAATCGCGGGGTAGTTTGGCCCCTGCAGGGTCGTGTCCTTTCCGCCGAAATAGTAATACCGCGGCGTCGTGTAGAAATGCAGCACCGCGCCGGTCAAAGGCTGCGGGGTCGGCGTCGGCGTCGGCGTCGGAGACGGAGTCGGTGTGACGGTCGGCGTCGGCGTGATGGTGGGCGTGGGCGTCTGGAAACCGAACGGCGTCGGGGTTGGCGTCGGCGTGATCGACGGCGTCGGCGTAATCGTCGGAGTGGGACGCGGGGTCGGAGTGGGCGTGGGCGACGGCGAACCGTACAGCCAGAGGATGCCTGCGATATCGTCCGCCTGCATGACGTCGATGTCGCTGATGCGCGAATTCATGATCGCCACCACGTTCTGCGGCGGCACAGCCTGATCCGGATGATCCAGGCCGAGGGCGTGGCCAAGTTCGTGGATGGCGACGCGGCGGAGATCAAATGAGACCACCGGAGCTGGCAACGGGCCGCGGTATGCGTCCCAAGAGCGTGCACTGTTGAACAGAATGTCCGTCTCGCCGAAAATCCCGCTCGTCTGATTATAGACCGTCGCCGCAATGCCACTTCCCCAGCCCTGGCCATAAACGTCCGGACTGAAAAATGCGCCGTTCTCGCCATCGTTAAATTGACCGGGCTGGGTCGTCGCCAAAACGTGCGGCAGAATGTTCACGCCCCGGGAAAGGTAGTTATTCCAGAGCGACGCAGCCTGCGAGAACGACGAGTTAAAGTCGGGGCTGCCGTCGCTCAGCGGGCCACCGCCCAGACGAAGATAGAAATTGACGGTGTAACCATCCAGCCAGCGCGGGCCGAGCAATGAATAGGCGCTGACCGTCGTCGGCCGGCGGGCCAAAATCACCAGGACCAGGCTAAACAGGACCACTGGCAGCCAGACACGCCAGTCGCCTCGTCGTCTGGGAAGCGGGCTCATTTTCCCGAAGCCGCTCCCAGGCGTGCGCGAATCAGCGCTTTGAATTCATCCACCGTCATCGCGGCGGCCAGCGCTGCATCGGTCGGGGCGAATGGGCGATCTGTTGCCTTGCCGATCTGGCTGACCGCCGTCAAAGGCGTTCCGTCCGCGAGGGCCACCTTGGCAGCCGCGCCGTCGGCCTGCGGCAGCACTCGCACCCGACCCGTGATGCAATCCGACCAGCGGGCAGACATCGCGATTATTGCCCGCGATGAACAGGATGTCCTTTTCGCCGATCCGAAATTCCGGCATGCCGCCGATGCCCATGCGGCGTTCTCCGATTTGTCCGCCAAAAAAACGCAGCTCCATTTCACCACCAGGCGATCCCTTGAGCGCATCGGTCACCCGCATCGTGACGTAGGTGACAATGAATTTTCCAGAGGCGTTTGTCATCCACTCCGAGCGGATGCCGACCACTTCAGATTGCACGATCGCGTCGGCACGATCGACGACCGCCGCGAAGTCGACGGGCTCGGACACCATGCCGAAAGTGTCCACGGGCCGAAAAACCGAGAAGGCAACGGCTATGGCAAAGCAGGTTTGAACGACGCCGGCGGGAAGTCGCATGCGCCGAGGATAGCGTCGCCGGAAAACACCGACAAACGACTTGTGTAACTACCTCGTCCCCGGGGCCTTGGCACCATGGCTCCCGCGGCCGCGGCAGCCCGGTTCCGTGAGATCAGTTCAGCCCGCCAGCCTTTGCGCAAGACCCGCGCCGAGATACGTGCCCGCGAGGAAACGCAAGGTGGCCGCTGAACAGGCCAGCGCCCCGCGCCCGTCGAAGACGGCCAGGCGCGCAGCGGCCAGGACGGAATTTCCCGTAACGTGGCCGGTGAAGGTGCCGGCGAGGAAGAAGCTGACCGCATCGCAGTAACCGCCCACGAAGGCGAACCCCATCGCCAGCCGGACCATCCAATTGCCAGAAGATGCCTGCATGCGGATTCATTTAACCGCAAAGAGCACAGCGAACACCGATAGGTCTTTGACAGAATTTACTGACCGCCTGGAACTGTCTGGGAAAGCGCCTTTCCGAATGCTTTGTGATCATTGCGTTCTTTCGTGGTAAATCAGTCGCTTCCACACACCTGCGGATCACGGTTTCGTGTCGCGGGGATCGCGTAGAAGACTAATTTTCACGCTCGAGACAAGATGAAACCGATTTGGCGAAATCAACTGATCGTCTGCCTGGTCCTGGTTTTGCTGGCGATTCCTGTCCATTTCCTCGACGTGGCGCTCAACCGAGGCGGAGGTAGCGGTTGGATCACCCTGGATTTCCGGGGGGTGATTTTTTGGACCTATGTCGCGGTGGTCGCCATCCACATCGTCCTGAGCACGCTGAGCGTCCGGTTCTTTCCACGACTTGGCGCGGTTCCACGTCATCTCGTGATGTTTCCAGTTTCCCTCCTCCTGTTCGCCGGAGGGTTCTATGCTTGGGTTCTATTAAGTGACATGGCTCAGACGCGTCAGCTCCGGGCGCTGGAGGCGAAGCGTGCGCCGCTGGCTGATGTCATCGAACTGAAGGAGTGGTGGTATTACCCCGATAGCGACGCGCCCACTGAGATCCGCGTCAATGTAGTCGTGCACTCGGGAGGTCGCTTCGGCGGCCATATCCAGGGCAAGGAGAATCATCCTGGAGGCAACTGGAACATGGTCTTCATCTCCGATAATGAACCCTCGAGCCAGAGAAGGGTGAAGAAAGACGATGAATTTATCCACCATTTCCCGCTCAAGCTTCTCGAGCCGGGCCGCGCCAACAATGTGAGCATCACCTTGTGGCTGTTCGAACCGGAGGTCGCGCCCGACGAGCGGGAGATTGCGAAGACGTATATCACCTCACCGGTCGACCGGGACGCGGGAAACAATTTCTTCGCGCCTCTCCCCCACCGACGCGGAAGTGATGAGGTCGGCGCGCATCGGTTCATCATTCCGCATTCGGCCGATCAAACGGATTCGCCAAAATCGCCTTGACGGGTGAATCGGTGAAATCTACGGCTCTTTCGTGAACTTACGGCCATGAGTGATTTGGAGTTCGTCCAGGTCAAGGCCATCGCGCTGGCGGTGCTGAACGTGGAGCGAGCCAAGCGCTTTTATGGCGAAACACTTGGTCTTTCTCGGGAGAGCGGTCGCGAGCTGGACGCGGCCTTCATGATTGGCAATGTCATTCTGCTGCTCAAACCGCAGGCGGATTGGTACGCGAAGCCAAGTGATCAATTGAATCCGCGCGTCACCCTGGAGGTGAAGGATGCCTACGCGACGGAAAAGGCGTTGCGCGAGCGCGGGGTGATCATTTCCGATCCGGTGACCGTCTACGGGACCAATCCAATTGGCGCCTTTCTCGACAGCGAGGGAAACAAGCTTTGGTTTTGTTCGGACACGGCGAAGTAATGATGAGTCGAAGTCGAAGGTCGAGGGTCGAAAGCCAGTCGACCGAGTTTTTGAACGGGATTAACGGAATCCTGGGAAAATTCTGGGCCGGCCCTCGACGTTCGACCTTCGACGCTCGACTCCCCCTCCCGTCTCGGTGGTTGTGCCGGGCCTTGACCCAGATCAAGGCGCGGCGTCGCCTGCGCCCGATAGAAGTGCCGGACACCTCCGGTACGTCCCATGCTCAGCAAATCACAGGCGCGCATCTTCTTCCTCGGCGGTACAGGCGTCTTCACGACCGAGGTCCTTTGTCGCACCGGCGGGGAATAAACGGGCCGCCCCAAGCGTTGAGAAAGATGAGCCTCTTCGAATTCGAAGAAGAGGTCTTCCACCCCGCTCCCACCAATCCGCCAGATTCCGCGCTCCCGCCACGTCGGACCAGTTCAGCCTTATCCCGAAGCGACCGCCCTATCCCGTTGCACTCCATCGCCTACCGCCCATGAAACCACTCCCCCTCGTTTTGATTGCCTTGATTTCCGTCTCAGGCGCCTTGATTCCTGCACTTTTCAGTCAGGGGGCGCTCACCCCCCCTCCCGGCATGCCCGCGCCAACGATGAAATCCATCGACCAGGTAGAGGCCCGAACCGTCATCAATTTGGCGAACACCCCCGGCGACATGGCGAATCAATTCATCATCAGCCAACCTGGCTCCTATTACCTGACAGGCAGTATCACCGGCGTAAGCGGCAAGACGGGAATCGCAGTCACGGCCAGCAATGTGACCATCGACCTGAATGGCTTCTCCCTGGTTGGCGTCGCCGGATCGGTCTACGGCGTCAGGGTGCCGGCGGTAATTAACAATCTGATCATCCGCAACGGAGTCGTGCGCGATTGGGGCAGCGAGGGGTTGAGCGCGTACAATGCAAACAATTCCCGATTCAAGGACGTCAGGGCATACGGAAACAGCGTCTGGGGGCTCGTGATCGGAGTCGGCGGCGGGATGGAGTCGTGCCAGGCCTTTGCCAACGGCGCCGGGTCGACTGGCGGAGGCGGTATTTACGCGCGTTTCAGTTCCACGGTCACCGACTGCGTCGCAGAGAGCAACACGACCCACGGCATACTGGCCGAGGATGGATGCATGATCATCACATGCACGGCGAGCGACACCGCACTGGGTGGCGGCTCGAGCGGACAGGGTATCTTCACGGGACTGGGATGTTCTGTCACCGGCTCCTCGACCCGGTCGAATGCGGGGCCCGGCATCGCCGTCTCCAACGAGTGCCTCGTGAACGCTTGCGCCGCATCCAACAATTTGCTCGGAATCCAGACGGGGAACAACTGCAGCGTGAGCAACTGCACCGCCTCCGGCAACAATCGCGCGGGCATCTCAACGGGCACCGGATGCATGATTGCCTCGTGTGCGGCCAGTGGCAATGCCAAGGCGCCGGCGGGTCCCTACAACCCGGGCATTTTGGCGGGCTCCGGCAGCGCGATCTCCCTTTGCTCGACCTCTTCAAATCATCAGGACGGCATCTATGCCGCCGACAGCTGTCTCATCTCGAGATGTTCCTCATTTGGCAACATGCAGGCCGGCATTTTCGTCCAAGGGGCGTGCACCGTGCAGGAATGCCTGGTGGTGAGCAACGCCGAGGGCATCTCCCTGACCGGCGACGCGAATCGGATCGACGGAAACAATGTGGCCCGAAGCAGCCCGTTTCCGGACATCGGGATGAATGGATCGGCCTCAACGAGCGGCCAGACGGTTGTGATTCGAAACTCGGTCAGCCAACGATTTGCCTCCGGCACCGGCGACGACGTGGCCCCGCAGGTTTCTGCCGCAACCGCGACAAGCCCGTGGGCGAATCTTGCCCAACCGTAGCGAATCGGAAATTGTTACATCTCCACGGCGTAACGCTCCCAATCACTGGCTACGGACTGCTGCCCAATCGGCTTCCCGATCGATATCCACCGCGGCCTCGGGCAGATCGATGGCGGTCACTTCGGCGGAGAATTCCCGCAGCAGCGTCCGCGCGCCGGATTCCCCGTCGAGTTGCCGCAATGCGGGAAAATGTTCGCGCGAGAAGAGCGCGGGCACACCGAGCACGCCGGTGTAGCGCGACGCGATGATCCCGGGACACGTGTCGTCGTAAGCCGCTCTCAACCTGCGTAGCGAACCGACGTCCACGCGTGCCTGATCACATGTCAGCAGGACGGCGGCGTCCGCATCGTCGACCGCGCCGATCCCCGCGGACACGGATGTTCCCAATCCGTCCCGCCAGCGCTCGTTGATGGTGATTCGAACATCGAGATCGGCGAGCGCAGCGCGCGCCTGCTCGACGATCGCGCCGAGGACCACGACGACCGGGGCAAATCCGGCCTCGAGCGCCACGCGCGCCGCCCGGTGCAGCAGGGTTTCTCCCGCCAGTTCCAGCAACTGCTTCGGCCGCCCCAATCGCGAGGAGTTTCCCGCCGCCAGGATGATTGCGGCCACGCGATCGTTGCTTTGTCGCATGGGTCAGGACCGATGGGCGGCGGTTGATGGAATCCTAATGCGCGGATGGCAGCGCGCCTGCCTCGTCCGTGGACCGCGGGGAGCTGAGACGTTCCGGGTGAATCGGGCGCGGATGATCGCGCAGGTGATTTCCGGGACGACCGGCAAAGACCGCGTGAATTTCCGCGACGATGGCCAGGGCGATTGATTCGGGTGAATCGCCCCCGAGATCATGGCCCGCGGGGGAGAACAAATTTTCGGTCACGCTGACGCCGCTATCGAGCAAATCGCCGAGCAAATGCTCGCGGCGCCGGCGCGGGCCAATCAAGCCGACGTAGCGCAATCCCAACGGAAGCAGGAAACGGAGAGCCGCGAAGTCGCGTCCGAAGTTATGTGTTTTGATCAAGCGCGGCGGTCCATGGATCATAGCTGCCTCTCAATTCGGTCGCGCTTTCGAAGCGGCAGCAGATCCCAGCCCAGCGTGTCCGCCAGGCGCAGCAAGGCCAGGCACTCTGGACCTTTTCCCACCACCACGAGTTGAATGCGGGGTTCCAGCGTCTGCACGAGTGCGTTTTCCGGCACGCTCTCGTCCGCAGAAACGAACCGGCTGCCCGCGCTTCGGATCCGCGCAGTCAAAGACGGTGCTCACCCGGGCGCAGCCGCGGCCCGCGTGCCATTGCGCCAGCTCGGAAAGAAACGTCGCGCTGGCTCGTTCGACGAAGACCTCGATTTCGCCGTGGCAGCCGAATCGCCGGCGCGTGTCAAAGCTCATGAGCGAGGGCCGGCCGGTCTGCAGAACCTCGCGGGCCCGTTCCAACACCTCGTCTTCCAGGCATCCGCCGCTGATCGATCCCGCGGTCCTGCCGTCGGCCGCGATCAACATGCGCGCCCCAGGCAGTCGATAACTCGATCCACGGGCGCGCACCAGCGTGGCCAGCGCAAATTCCCCGTGGGGGCGCGCCTGCCAGGCCTTGACGATGTCGCCAATTTCTCGGGTCACAATAATTGGGCGGGTGTGACGGGAAGTTCGCGGAGCCGTTTGCCAGTCGCGTGGAACAAGGCATTCATCACGGCGGGAGCGAGCGGCGGCACCGGCGGCTCGCCCATGCCCATTGGCTGTTCGTCTCCACTCTCGATGATGTGCGTTTCAATCATGGGAGCGTCGGAAATGCGCGCGACGGCAAAGTCGGTGAAGGAAGATTGCTCGGCGGCGCCGCGCTTGAAAGTGATGTGGCCTTTCAACGCGGACGAGAGGCTCCAGATCACGCCGCCTTCGAGTTGTTGTTCCACGCCGATCGGGTTGACCACCAGTCCGCAGTCCACGGCCGCCACCACGCGATCCACCTTGACGTGACCGCCCGGCGCCACCGTCAGTTCAACCACGTAGGCGATGTACGTTTCGCCGTCGTAGACGCTGCAGGCCACGCCGCGGCCGCGGCCCGGGAAGTTGAATGGTTTTGCCCAGTTCGATTTTTCCCGCACCACCTCCACCACGCGCCGGAGGCGGCGGCGATCGATCTTCAAGTCGCCGGTTTCGATTTGATCGGCCCCGCGCAGGAGATCCAGCCGGAAGGCCAGCGGGTCGGCGCCGCGTGCGACGGCCAGTTCATCGATGAAGCATTCGCGCGCGAAGATGCTGCCCGGCGCAAAGACCGAGCGCCACGGGCCGTGCCTGACTGCCAAATCAACCGCCGCATACGACGTCTCCACGTCCGGAATCGCGTAGGGCATGTCGTATACCCCCCAGGCGTGCCCGCGATGATATTCCATCTTCGCGAGCTGCTCGGGCTTGGGCGCGCCGCGCGCGTTGTGAAACGAACCCGCCTTGGTGTGCCGCCAGGAAACCACGCTGCCGTCCTCCCCCAGCCCGGCCGAAAGCCGATGCACCGAGGCCGCCTGGAAATGTCCGTGCTTCATGTCATCGGCGCGCGTGTACAGCACGTGCACGGGAGCCTTGAGCATTTTCGAAAGATCCACGGCGTCGAACGCGTAGTACACGGCGAGCCGAAGGCCAAAACCACCGCCGATGAGCATGGGGGTGACATGCACTTTCTCCGGCGCGAGATCGAGACGGGCAGCGACAGCCTGTTGCAGGCTGTTGGGCGCCTGCGTCGACACCCAGACGTGACACTCACCATCCTTCACGTCGGCCAGGCAGTTCATTGTTTCCAACGGGGCGTGCGCGTAGAAGGGATAATAATATTCCGCGTCCAATGTCTTCGTCGCCGCGGGAGTCCCGGCGGGCGGTGCATCTTTCCGGATGACGACCGCCGGATTATTCGCCGCCTGGGACAATTTCACGCGATGCGCGCTGGAATCGAACGCATCGGCGGGGGCGTCATCCCATTCGAGAGCCAGCGCGGCGCGCCCCTTCAAGGCCGCCCAGTTTGAATCTGCCACCACCGCGTAGCCGCCGTTCACCTCATTGACCGAGCGGACCCCGCGCACGGCGAGCGCCGCCTTTTCGTTTTTTGCGCGCGCCCTGGCGCCGGGCCAAGGGGGACGCTCAATCGAAGCGTGCAACATTCCGGGCACGCGCGCATCACAGCCGTATTCCGCCCGACCGCTGACGATCTGTTTCCCGGTGAGGGCAGGGACGCGCGTACCGACGAGACGGAAATCAGCCCTGGCCTTGAGCTTCGGATCAGTCGGCAGCGGTAACTTGGTGGCGTCGGCCACCAACGCACCAAAAGCCAGCCGGCGCCCGCTCGGCTTGTGCGTGACGCCGCTCTTCTCCGCCAGACATTCGCTCGTTGCGACCTTCCATTGCGCCGCGGCGGCCGTGATCAACATTTCCCGCGCGGCCGCAGCCGCCTTGCGGAGGGGCTTCCATTGTCCCGATGTGCTGCCGCTGCCGCCCGTCCCGAGGCCGGGAAAATCCGCGCCGGGTCTTCCGCTCTGGGTCTCGATCTTCGACCAATCGGCGCCCAGTTCCTCGGCGAGAATCATGGCCAGGGTGGTGCGGATCCCCTGCCCCATTTCCATCTTGCCAATCGTCAGTCGAATCACGCCGCTGGCCTCGATGCTGATCCATTTGTTCAACGCGGTCGCCGCGGCGGGCTCCGTGGCGGCCGCGCCCAGCACAAGCCGCCGGCCGTCGAATCCGATGACAAGCGCGGCTCCGCCCGCGGCGGCAAGCTGGAGAAAGGATCGGCGCGTCAGCGTTTTCATCTATTTTGCCTCGGCCTCCATGAGCGCGCTCGCCCGGCGGACAGCCTTTATGATGCGCGGATAGGTCCCGCAGCGGCAGACGTTCTCGGCCAGCGCGCTTTCGATGTCGGCGTCGGTGGGTCGACGCTTCGCGCGCAGGAGCGCGCAGGCGGTGAGGATCATGCCGGGCTGGCAAAATCCGCACTGCGCGACGTTTTCCGCGAGCCAGGCGCGCTGGCAGGGATGATTCACATCGACCGACAGCCCCTCGATCGTGGTGAAGCTGCGGCCGGCCGCCTGCGCCGCGGGAATCTGGCACGAGCGCACCGCCTTGCCGCCTTCGAGCACCGTGCACGCGCCGCACACCCCCATGCCGCAGCCGTATTTGGTCCCCGTCAGGCCAAGGTTATCGCGCAGGATCCAAAGCAGCGGCGTGTCGTCGTCCACGTCCGCGTTTCGCTTGGAGCCGTTAATCGTGATTCCAATCGAACTCATGCCGGAAAGCCTCTCGCCCCGACCCCGGCGGCGCGAGCGGAAATCGCCGGAAGGGGGCCGCGCGGACCAAATTCGCAATCATGGCGAGATTCTCCTCGCGATTCCCGTGCGCAGGAGGCTGCGGCAAAGGTGAGGACATCAAGCGGGATATGCCATCTTCATTCGATCTGGCATGGACGGAACTTTCAGCGCCCAGCCGATTGACGGTCGGGCCGGTCATCGAAGCGATTCGGATCGAAATCACCGGGGCCGATGCAATTCGATCGGCGCGCCGGAGGCAATTCCAAGCCCATGGCAGTCGCAGTTCCGAGGTCGATGGATTATGACGAAGTCGTGTGAGGCGGGGAATTGACTTCGCAAGTCGACCTCCGGAAACTCGCCTTGCATTCGAAGGAATCGGTCAGGCAAAATCACAAACCCTCGACGGGGGGAATTCCCTATGAGCGAATCCAACAAGGTACTTTATACGGCCAAATCCCACACCACCGGAGGACGGGACGGCGGCGCGGGCCGCACCAGCGACGGTCGGGTTGATGTCAAATTCTCAACTCCGGGCGGCTCCGGCACCGGCACCAATCCCGAGCAGCTGTTTGCCCTGGGCTGGTCGGCCTGCTACATCGGCGCCCTCCGACACGTGGCGGGCCAGAAAAAGATCAGGTTTCCGGAAGGTACGGCGGTCGACGCGGAAGTGGATCTTCGCCTCGGCGACGGCGGATTCTCCATCGCCGCGCGCCTCAATGTCAGCTTGCCGGGCTTGGCGCAAGATGTGGCGCAGGACCTGACGAGCACCGCCCACACGGTTTGCCCGTATTCCAAGGCCACGCACGGAAACATTGACGTGGTGACAACCGTGTCGACCTGACGAAGCCGAGCGCATCGGGAAATGGTCGCTTGGGCCGGCGCGCGCAAGCGACCTGTGCGAATGCACCAGCGGCATTCGCTTCAATTGAGATATTTGCAGACTTAGCCAACGAAAGGATTCCAGCATGCCACTTCCCACCGATCCCAAGGCCCTTCAACTGAGCAAGGACGTGTTGCAGGCGTTCGACAATGTCAACGGCGCCGTGCACCGCGGCTTCCGGCCCGGCCACGCCAAGGGCATCATGTTAACCGGAGCATTTCACGCGTCTCCCGACGCTTCCACGCTGACACGCGCCCCGCACATGCGCGGAACCACTCCTGTGACGGTGCGTTTCTCCAACTTTGCCGGCATTCCCACCATTCCCGACCAGGCCAACGAGGCCAGCCCGCGGGGAATGGCGATTCGCTTTCATTTGGGAGAGCATGTTCATACCGACATTGTGGCCCACTCCATCGATGACTTTCCGGCGCGCACTCCCGAAGAATTGATCGGTTTACTCAATGCCGTGGCCGCGACGAAGCCCGACCAACCCCACCCCAATGTCATCGAGCAATTTCTCGGCGCGCATCCGCACGCACTTGCATTCGTGCAGACGCCCAAGCCGATCCCGAGCAGCTTCGCCCGCGAATCGTTCTTTGCCGTCTCGGCCTTCAAGTTCACCGCGGCGAACGGCGCGAGCCGATTCGGGCGCTACCGCATTCTGCCGGAAGCTGGCAACGACTATCCCGACGCCTCCGTCTCGGCCGCCAAGGCTCCCGATTTTCTCTTCGACGAGATCAAGCAACGCATCGCAAGCGGACCGATAACGTTCAACATCGTGGTCCAACTCGCAGACGCGGGCGATCCAACCGACAACGCCACCGTGCGCTGGCCGGAGAGTCGCCCGAAGCTGACGCTCGGAAGATTGGAACTCTCGTCGCTCGTGCCCGAAAACGAAGCGGCGCAGCGTCGTATCATCTTTGATCCGATTCCGCGCGTCGACGGCATCGAAGCCTCGGCCGATCCGTTGTTCCAGCCGCGCGCTGACGCGTATCTACTCAGCGGCCGCCGACGCCGGGCGTGAGCGTCGAAGTCGAACGTCGAAGGTCGAAGGTCGCGGCGGCATCGTCGTCAACACGTCGCCCTGGGCCCATTTCGTCTGCTGAGCGTCGCGAAACACGGGATCCGCCACCCTATTTCGCGCCGTCGCGCGTCATCGATGTTTCGATGTACTGCCAGGTCTTGTCGTATTCGCCGAGCAGTCCCTGCCTTTCCACCATCGCGCGAAAACGCGGCGTCTTGCGCACCGGATCCCACATCGGCTGGGTGAAATCCCAAACGATGCAGTCCCCTTTCGCCAGTCCGTCCACTTGCGCGTAGGCCTCGTCGAACCGGCCCAGCGACGCGAAAAGAACAATGCGCGGGCGCCGGTTTGGATTCTTGGCGGCGTCGAGCGTCGCCAGCTCCCGTTCGGCCGGCTCCTTTTCGCCCAGCCGCGCCAGTTGTCCGGCCCAATCCGCCGGACCGGTCACCGTCGAAAATCCCGGCGGCTTGACGAAGAATTCGCGATACAGCCGGATGGCGTCGTCGCGTCGGCCCAGTCCCGCGAGGGCTTCGGCGCGGACCACCAAGCCCTGCGAGAAATTTGGCTGCAGGGCCAGGGCGCGGTCGGCCGACTCGAGCGCTTCGCCATAACGGCGCAGCTCGTTCATGAGCAGGCCCAGGTTGCTCGAGAGAATCGGCGCGAACGGATCCAGGGCGATGGCGCGCTTCAATTCCTCCTCGGCCCGCGGCAGATCGCCGCGCCGCCAAAGCATCCGACCAAACCACTGGTGCCCGCTGGCGTAGTTCGGATTCAGCGTGAGCGCCTTTTCAAAGGCGGCCTGCGATTCATCCCAGCGCTCCTCGATCGAGTAGATATTGCCGGACGCGGCGTAGGCCTCGGCCAGGTTTGGATCGAGCTGCAGGGCCTGGTCGACAATGGCCCGCGCATGCTGCGCGGCCTCCAGCCGGCCGGGCGCGTTGCGATCCACGACAGCCCGGCTCAGGATCAAGTCGCAATCCGCCAGTCCGATGTAGGCGCGCGCAAAGGCGGGATCGAGCGCGATGGCCTGCGTGAACAGGCCCTGCGCGCGCTTCAGCGCCTCGGTGCTGCGCAGCGACCAGAAGTGCATGCCTTCCACGTAGAGGCGGTATGCCTCCGGATTCACCGCGGAGAGCTTCGACTTCGCGGCGACCGCGAGCTTGAGTTTCAGATTCGAGGCGATGAGCGCGGCGATTTCGTCCTGCACCACGAAGATGTCCCTGACCTCGCGATCAAAACTGTCCGACCAAAGGTGGAATCCATCCGCCGCGTTGATGAGCTGCGCGGTGATGCGGACGCGGTTGCCGGATTTGCGCACGCTGCCCTCCACCACATAGGCCACGCCGAGCTGCCTGGCGATTTCCGGCACCGGGGTGTCCTTGCCCTTGAAGGAAAAGGTCGAGGTGCGCGCCGCGACCTTCAGCTCCGGCACCTTCGAGAGCATGTTGATCAATTCCTCGCTGATGCCGTCGGAGAGATAATCGTTCTGCTTGTCCTCGCTGAGATCGGCGAAGGCGAGCACGGCCACACTCTTCCCGGGAAAGGCGTCGGCCAATGGCGTGCTTGGATTGCGTGACCTCAAAAAGTAAAACCAGCCCGCGCTTGAGATGGCCAGCCCGGCAATGATCGCGACCAGCATCGCCCGGGTCGGGCGTTTCTGCGCCGAGAGTGGAATGCGACTTGTCTTGGGGGAAGTGGATTGCTTCCCGGAAGCGCGCAGGTCGGGAAATTCGCGCGGGAGATCCTCGCAGGCCACCTGGTAGATGTCGACCGGCTGCGCCGGATCATCGAGCGGGGCCTCCCCGACCTTTTCGAGCGCGTCCACCTCGCGTTCGGCGGCGAGGACTTCGGCCATCGACGCCGTGGCGAGAATCTGTCCGCCGTGACCAAGCTCAAGCAGGCGCGCGGTGCGATTGACGGCCGGCCCGAAATAATCGCCGCCGCGCAGCTCGGCGCTGCCGATGTGGACGGCCATCCGGACGTTGAGGCCATCGACCGCCGACCAGTCCTCGCGCCGGAGCGCGCGCTGCGCGGCCACGGCGGCCTTCACCGCGTTGGCCGGCCGCTTGAAGGAAATGAAGAACGCATCGCCGGCCGTCTTGAAGATTTCGCCGCGGAACTGCGCCGCGGCCTCGCGCACCAGCGCGTCGTGCCGCGCAACGGCCTTTTCCATGGCGGGCCGATGTTCCAGCCAACGCACGCTCGACCCCTCGATGTCCGTAAAGAGGAACGTCGAGAAGGTGGTGGTGGAAGAGCCGCTGACTTCCATGGCTCCTAAAGGTTTGCCGAATGCGACCGCGGTCAAATGACAATGAAAGCAAGCTTGTCACAAGCGGTTCCGCCGCTGTGCCTTTGGCGCCAAGAACGGAGGAGAAGCGCCAAACCGGAAGCCAGCTCCCGCGAAATGAGTTGCCATCAACGGCCGGCCATTTCCAAGGCCTTGTCGAGCGCCTGGTCGGGCGGCACTTCGACATCGGGGAGGACGCCGCTGCCCTCCCAGTCTTTGCCGGTGTCGGGATCGAATGTGCGGCCCACCGGGATAAAGGCGACAAGCCCCTCCCCAATCGGCTCGAATCCGCCGAAATGATTGGCCCCGGCGGTTCTTTCCCCGATGAGAGTGCCGCGATGCGTTCGCTTCAACGCGAGGGCGAAATGTTCCCCCGCTGAACGGGTCTTGAGTGAGGTGAGAAAAAACACTTTCGCGCCACTCAGCCGGTGCTCCGTCGGATGCGGCAGGGCCACATGTTCAAGCCGGAGCTGGTTGGGCGCGGCGGCGACTTCCCGCAACGTCGAGCCCCGACCTGTCGGCGGTCCGCCGCCCGGTTGGTTCGATTTCGCGACCTCCATGTCGACGAGGACGGTCTCGCGATCGAAGAGGTAGGAGAAAATGATGTCCATTTCGGCCAGCCCGCCACCGCGCGTGAGCGTGCGCGTGTCGATGACGATGGCCCGCGCCGAAGCGAAATCGTGCATGAACTTTTCGACCGCCGCGACCGACTCTGGTTCTCCGGCGAACTGATTGAAGCGGATATAGGCGATCCCGTCGGCGATCCATTTCGTCTCTGCCACGCTTGGCATATCAACGGGTCGCGGCCCGGGCGGCGGACCTTGCCGGCGAATCCCGGGGCCGCCCAGGGCCGGAATCTCGGACTCGGGAGCCACCCGCAGATGGCCGTCCCTCGCCGTCGCCTGCAGATCTTGCGTCAGCTGCCCGGCCAGCGCCGTCGCGTCGGTAATTGCGTTGTACCGTCCCGCCGCGAGATTCGCGCGCAGCATCTCGGCGTATTTCTTGCCGATGGCGGGATCGACGAATCGGGCGGCGAGCCGATCCGCCAGTGCATTGATGGCCCCGGAATATGGGCTTGGCGCGGACTCGCCAGACACCCGGCCCGGAACGGAAGCGAGGGCGATCAATCCCAAGAGTACGATCCGTCGTGCGAGGTCAATTTGCGGACAGGTCATGATGCCTTCTTTCCCAACATGAATGGTACGAGCGAGATTGAAGAGTTTATCCGCGCGAGGCGTGGTTCACAAAACCGTTCGGCACGCCATTGTTGAGATTTTCCGCGCCGCCTGGCGATCCTGCCGCCAATCATCACCGGGGTTTTCGGGAGGCTTCGCCCGCGCTAGCATGTCCACGTGGACCTGACTGACTACCTGCGCGCTTCCCGCAAGGCGCTGATCTTCACCGGCGCGGGCATCTCCACCGCGAGCGGCATCCCGGATTTTCGCGGTCCGCAGGGCGTGTGGAAACGACGCCAGCCGGTCTACTACGACGATTTCATGTCGTCGGAAGCGGCGCGCATCGAGCATTGGGACTACAAGCTCGAGGGCTGGGAGTCCTTCCGCGACGCGCGTCCGAATGCGGTGCACGAAGCGATCGTGAAGCTCGAACGTGCCGGCAGGCTCCTGATGCTGATCACGCAGAATATTGACGGCTTGCACGCGCTTGCGGGCACGAGCCCGGAGCGACTCGTGGAAATCCACGGCACGAATACGAAGGTCGAATGCCAGAGCTGCCATTGGCGCGACGATCCTCAGCCGCACTTCGAATTCTTTCGAAAGCACCGCACCCCGCCGTTGTGCCGCTGTGGCGGATTCCTCAAGCCGGCGACGATTAGCTTCGGACAACAGTTGGATTCACGCGAGCTGGAGCGCGCCCACGCGGCGGCGATGGCGGCGGACTTGGTGATTGCGCTGGGTTCCACGCTTTCCGTTCACCCGGCCGCGTCGTTCCCGTTGCTCGCGGCGCGCCGCGGCGTGCCCTACGTCATCATCAACCAGGGCGAGACCGATCAAGACGGTGATCCGGCGGTGACACTACGCCTCGAGGGCGAGGTCACCGGAATTTTCCCGCAAGCGGTCGATTCTGCGCTCAAATGACGCGAGGGGGAACCGCTGAGACGATTACTGCGAAAAGTTCGCGGACGGTATCGTGCTCAAGATGGTCTGGGGGCCAGCGACGATGGGGCCTATCATCGTACTCGCGCCGAAGGTATAGGCGAACGCAAACGGGTCTACGACGTAATTGCGCATCACTATGTCTTTGCCACGTGAAGAAATGCCCGGTGAGAAGTTCAAGACGACATTCCCCTCGACTCGGGAAAGTGACGTCAGGGTTGCGCTGGATGTGCGGATACCGAAGGAAAGTGCTGATACCACAGCAATGCCAGTCAACGAACAATCGGTAATCAAGGCGGCGCTTCCGTTGTTGACATCGATTCCGCCAAGGCAGTTTGCTGCGACACAGCGCTGCGCAGCAGTTGTCACCGAGAATCCGAATGCACTCCCCGAGCTGGCGTTCGAGACGGTCAGGACAAAGGAATCCGCCACCGACGACCCATTAATGCCCACAGTGCTTCCGGAGGTGTTGCCGGATACACCCCGCACCTCGCACTGACGAACCGAACTGCCGCTTGATATGCCATAACAAGCCGCGCTGCCAGCACCCGTCTGGTTGATGTTTGTGGCATTACAGCGACTAATCTGAAATCCGGAAATGCCCGCCACGCTTCCCGCATTCAAGACCGTATCGACCACGCAATCCAGGACGGTGGTTCCATTGATGCCGGTCGCCTGAAAGGCCGAACCTCCACCTGAAATCGTCCCGATCGTACAATTTTGGACAAGGTGCCCGTTGATTCCAATCACGCTGCCAACGCCCGTCGAGTTGAAGACAGAGCAGCGCTCGACCCGGTCGGCGTTCAGAATGGTGCCCGAACTCGTCAGGCTGGCACCGACGACCGTACAATCGGCGATGACTGACCCGGCCAGGCCCTGCATGTCCACGCCCGCGCCGCAGTTGCGCACCTGCACGTGCTGCATCGCGCAGTTCGTGCCCGCACCATGCACCTTCCAAACAGCGCCGCTGACGCTTTCCACGACCAACGACTCCACCGTCAGATTGTGGGAGACTGCGGCCGCGGAATTCACCCCGTCGACGCCGCCGCTGATGAACCCGCCCCGAATGCAGATGTTCTTGTGCGCGGCTGGCACCGCGATCGAAGCCTTGCCACCAGCAACTCCGAGAAGGGTGTAGCCATTCAGATCTAGCGTCACGTTGTCCGCCGCGATCTCGATGGTGTTGGCGCCGCTTAACCCCATGAGGTTGCTCGTGAGGTAATAAGATCCCGGTGCAGCGAGAACGATCGGCGGGGTCCCCGGCACGATCGCGATGCGCTTGCTTCCGGCAGCGGCGTCTACGTGGGTGTCCAACTGGTCGAGCGACTTCATCGTCGGCGCGGGTGCCCCGGGCGGCGTGAGCGGACCTTGCGCGAAAGCCGATGCAGCTGCGCCGAGAAGCAGAACGCAGAAATAATGGACGATCGACCGGTTTCGAATCCTCATGGCATGTTGTACTTGTTGGTCGCGATCACGCCGGTTCCGGAGGTCGATGTGCCAATGCAGGAATTTGCGATCGTGGCGTGCAAGCCGGTGCCCGAGGTGGAAGTTCCCCGGCATGTGTTGGCAAGGGCGGCGTCGAGACCGGTTCCGGAATTGCTCGTGCCCGAACAATTGCTCGCCGCGTCGATGGCCTGCAAGCCGATGCCGCCCACGCTCTGCCCCTTGCAATTGATGGCGTTGTTGGCCGTCAGACCCGTGGTGGTGCTGCCGGCGCCGGAGACGGTGCCGGTGCAGCCGGTGGCCGTGCCGAATATCTGCATGCCGACGCCGCTACTGCTGTTTCCCGAGCTGTTGTTGGCATTGGTCGCCGCGAGGCCGGTGCCGCTCGAGCTCTGACCGGAACAGCCGTTGGCGGCCACCGCCGCGTACAGCCCGGTGGCTGTCCCCGTCGAAAATCCGTAACAATTGCAGGCCGTGCCGGCGCAGAACAATCCGTTGCCGCCACTGCTCCGGCCGAGACAATTGCTCGCCGCATTTGAAACGTAAACTCCATAGCCGCCCGTTGAGTCATTCAAGCCGGTGCAGTTGCTGGCGGTCGCCGCGAAAATCCCACGACCGTCGGCCACCACCTCGGCGTACGAGTCCGAGACCGCCGTCGCGTAAAGCCCGTCGGCTCCGCAAATATACGCCGTGCAATGCACAATGGAGTCGGCGGTGATGCCGGTTCCACCGACGAACTTAATCGCGCACGACTCGGCCATGGTGGAATTGTTGGTCGAGAGATTGATGCCGTTGTTCAGGCATCCGCTGACCGAGACGCCCGTCACCCGGACGTTGAAGGGCGCGTTGCCGGCGTAATCGATGCCCGAGGCAAATCCGTTGCCGCTGAAGTTGCCGCCACTTTCAGACACGCCGCCCCCGACCCGGCCATTGACGATGGTGATGTTGGTGCGCGCGCCCGATCCGGCCAGGTTGATCGCCGTGCCCGCCGCGGGACTGGCCGACGAAGTAATGCTGTAGCCGTTCAGATCGAGCGTGACGCGATTGACCGTGATGGTGATGGCGTCGCCGCCGGTGACATTCAGATCGCCGGTGAGATAATAGGAGCCGCTCTGGCTGATCGTGATGGGCGTCGAACCGCCGGCCAGCGGAATGCGCGCCTCGATCTGATCGAGCGACCTCATGGTCGGCGCCGGTGGACCGGTCGGAGTGAGTGGGCCTTGCGCGAAGGTGGAGGCGCTGACGGCGAGGAACAAGCAACCGCAGAGCCCGGGGAAGCGATACCGGGTCTTCATGGCGAATCGCCCTCTTAGCTATCCGGAATGCGCTTCCGCCACAAGCGCAATGGGTCAAGGAGGAGCCGCCATTCATCCCCTCGACGCCGATGTCGCCGGCGAACTTTCGCAGTTCATTCGCGCTGGGCCACTTAACAATCGTGGCACAATTAGGGATTCGCGCGGTGAGTGGGCCATGCTTAGTCTTGCGCACCCCGAAATTTGGCCACCACCGAACAACGCCGACTAGCCGCCATCATGTTCACCGACATGGTGGGCTACAGCGCGCTTTCCCAGCGTAACGAGGCCCTGGCCCTCGAGCTGCTCGAGGAACATCGGAAGATTGTCCGCGCCGCGATCGCCCGACATCGGGGCCGCGAGGTCAAGACGATGGGCGACGGTTTCCTCCTGGAGTTTCCCAGCGCCCTCGCCGCCGTGCAGGCGGCGGTCGATTTGCAGCAGACCATGCTCGAACGCAATCAAGCCGAGGCCGATGACCGAAAGATCCAGCTCCGCATCGGCGTGCACGTCGGGGATGTCGTCGCGCGCGGGCGCGACATCCATGGCGACGGCGTGAATATCGCCGCGCGGCTGGAACCGATGGCGACGGCCGGCGGCATCTGCGTCTCCGAGGATGTCGAACGGCAGATTCGCAACAAACTGCCGCACGCGCTCACGCCGCTCGGCCAGAGCGAACTCAAGAATATTTCCCTGCCGGTGGCGGCATTTCGTCTCGCTCCCCCATGGGAAAAGTCGGCGGGGCCAACGGCGAGTCCGGCGCCTCGCAAGCGCACCCGCGCGGTCGCGATGGTCGTCGCCGCCATCGTCGTCATCGGAATTTTTCTCGTAATCTGGAAACCATGGCGTCAGCGCGGGCAGGTGGCGGGTTCACCTCCCACGGTCGCCCCCGCCCCGGCCGCCCCGGTTCCGACGGAATCGAAGATCAGTGACCAATCCGTGGCCGTGCTGGCCTTCGCCAACCTGAGCGACGACAAGGCCAATGAATATTTTTCCGATGGAATCACGGAGGAGTTGCTCAATGCACTGGCCAAGGTTCCCGGCTTGAAGGTCAGCGCGCGCACCTCCTCGTTCCATTTCAAGGGCAAGGACACGCCCATTCCGGAGATCGCCCGCCAGCTCGGCGTCGCCTACGTGGTGGAAGGCAGCGTGCGCAAGGCGGGCAACGAGGTGCGGATCACCGCGCAGCTCATCAAGGCGGGCGACGGCTTCCATGTCTGGTCGGACACCTTTACGCGCGAACTGAAAAACGTTTTTGCAGTGCAGGATGAGATTGCCGGACTCATCGCCAAGCAGTTGAAGCTGACGATTGGAATGCCGGACGCGGGCCGGCGGCCGCGACGGTGAATGCCGAGGCCTACCAGCTCTATCTGGACGGACGGCGCGAGTGGAACCAGCGCTCGGCGGAGTCGCTGGTCCGGGCGCGCCTCCTCTTCGAGCGATCCATTGCGCTCGATCCCAACTTCGCGCGCGCGCATGCCGGCTTGGCGGACGCGCTGCTCATCCAAGGTGGACAGTTCACCGGTGCAGAATACGACGACCTGGCCAGGCAGGCGGAAGCTGAGGCGCAGGTGGCGCTGAAGCTGGATCCAGGCCTGGCGGAAGGCCACGCGACGCTGGGCGTGCTGGCTTCCCGCAACGAGGAGCACGCGAAGAGCGAGGCGTTCTTCAAGCAGGCCCTTCAGCTCAATCCGAATTATGCCACCGCGCACCAGTGGTATGGCCGCGAGCTCTTGCGGCTGGGCGATGTGCCGGGCGCAATCGCCGAGTTGAAACGAGCCATCCAACTGGATCCACTCGCCCCGGTCATTTACAGCAATCTCGCCTTTGTCTACGTCACGACACGCCAGTTCGACCTTGCGTTGGCTGCGGCTGAAGCGTCACTGGCCATCGCTCCCGGATACACCACGGCGAAGAGCGCCCGGGCCCAATCCCTTGGTGAACTCGGCCGCAAAGACGAAGCGCTGAAGGCGCTGGCGGAGTTACTGAGCCTTCAGCCGGGGCAGATGTCGTCCAACACGAGCAGGTACGCCGAAAACCAACTTGGCTGGTCGTCATTCCGGGCCGTATTCGAAGGGCCTCCTGCCGTTGAGCTCCAACTAAAGCGAGTGCAAGCGGAGTTCCCGAATCGAAATGATGTCAAGGCCTGGATGCTCGCGACATTGGGTCGCTTTGATGAAGCCTTAATCGCGCTGCAGGACTCAGTCGGCACGAAATACGTCTCGATGAATGATTTTCTAGATGCGTACTGGGACCCGGTACGAAAGGACCCGCGCTTCCGCAAGGCCCTCGTCGAAAGCGGCACGGCTGAAGCCCACGACAAAATCATGGCGTACATCGAAGCGCAAAAGAGGAAGTGAGACGAACGTCGAGGATCAAAGGTCCAAGGTTCAAGGTCGAGAGTAGAAAGCGAGCGAGGCTTCGCCTTGAAGACCATTCGTCACCCTTCGTGTTCTCCGTCTCCTCCGCGGTACTAGCAGCTCATTTTTTCGGGTTCTCGGGGAAGTAGACGTCGAGCTTCAGTCGCTTGAGCAAATCACGGAAGCGTGGATCATCGCGGATGGAATCGTAGGTGATGTCGACGCCGATGAAGGGAAGATTCGGATCGCGAAGTTCAAAAGCGCGCTCGAGTTGCGCGAAGGCGAGGTCCCGGTCGTTCAATCCGACGGCCACCATTGCCAAGTCCAGCGGAGAAACGAAGCGGCTCTTGGCCGTTGTCTGCAGGCGCTGCAGGATTTCGCGCGCCTTGGCGGTCTGACCAGCTTCCCCGTAGGCCCAACCGAGGGTCGACAGGTGGCGGGGTGAACCCGGCCTGAGCTTTACTTCCCGCTCCAGCCGCTGCAGCCCCTCGTCCTGCTGGCCGGTCCGGAGCAGTGCGATCCCTCGTTGCATGAGAAACTCGGTCGCGTCCGGCAAAGCGTATTTCGCCGTCAAATCCAACACCTGCTGATATCGCCGCTGGCGCAGATAGTTGTTCACCTCGGCAATGCCGCCCCGGTTGGGGGACAATTCATTTTCGCGCCGGTCGGCCGCCAGGGATTCTTCGAAGCGACCCCATGCCAAAAGGTGTCCGGAATGACGGCCGTAAGCGATGGCGTAGTTGGGGTCGATGGCCAGGGCGCGCAGCATGGCCTTCTCCGCTTCGGTCCAGTTCCAATCGAAGTGAAACGAGTATTCGCCGAGCGCGGTGTAGGCCTGCACGATCTGATCGTCGAGTTCGAGCGCCCGGCGCGCCGAGGCCTTGGCCAGCGGATACGCCTCCGCGGCGGGGGCGCGACCTTCGTTGGAAAGCGAGACATAGGCCTCGGCCAACGCGCCGTGGGCGAGCGCGTAATTGGGATCAAGCCTCACCGCTTCCTTCAGCGAACGGACTGCCTCCTCGGTGGAGCCGTCGGTGTATTCCTTCCTGCCTTTGAGAAATGCCTCGTAGGCGGCGAGATTTCCCGTTGTGCCGGTCAGGAGCTTCTCCCCCGTCTTCGCGCCCAGTTTCAACTGCAACGCGTTGGCCACCGCCTGCGTGATCTCCTCCTGCAGCGCAAAGATGTTGGTCGCGGACAGAGTGCGGTCATACCGCTCCGACCACTCGGCCTGGCCGTCCTTCGCGCGGACAAGCTGCACATTGATGCGCACGCGATCACCGGCCCGCTGCACTCCGGCCTCGACAAGATGGCTGACCCGCAGGTCCGTCGCGATCTGCGGCATGTTCTTGGCATTGCCGCGGTAGGGCATCACCGCGGTGCGCGCGATCACCTTCAGGCCGGGCACGCGCGAGAGCGTGTTGATCAAATCCTCCTGAATGCCGTCGGCGAGAAATGCCGCATCCTCGCCACCGGCGCTGCGATTCTCAAAGGGCAGCACGGCGACGGATTTGTCGTCCGGCGGCGGCTGCGAAGTCCCCTTTGTTTCATTCAGTGCGGCGGCCCGGCGCATTTCCGCGAGCCAGGCCGCGCCCCGTGCGAGCATCGCCTGCACGCGGGGGTCTTTGCGCAGGTCGGCGTATTCAGGGGCATACTTCAAGTCGTTGTAGTCATTGGGCCAGCGGCCGTTGTCGCGTGCAATCAAGCGATCGATCCGCGGGACGGCATTTTCGAGATCGCCGATCGCGGCGAAGTACCAATACCCGTAGCCCCACCCTATCGTGCCGGGAACAGGATGGGCGATTTCCGAGGCGAGACCAAATTCGGCCCCCGCTCCCTCGCGGTTGCCCAACCGGGCAAGCAGCAGCGCCTTGAAGTTGTGAAAGTTCGCATTGCCGGGATTTCCGGCCAATCGCTTGTCGACCAAAGCCAGGGCCTCGCGCCATTGAATGGCCGCGGCGGCGGGTCGACCGGCCGCCGCCGCCGCCTCGCCGCGCAACAAAGCGGTGGGAAACTGGATCTTGGCTTCCTGCAGCATCTCGCGCTGCGTGCGATCCAGCGTCCCCAAGGCCTTGTCATATTCCCCGGAATACTTCCAGACGGTGCTCACATGGGTGATGAACACGTCTTCCAGCAAGAGTTTCGCCGGCAGCGCGGTGGAAAACTTTCGCGCGGCCGGCAAATCGCCCCAGCCCCATAAGTAGATCAATAGACGGAGCAGGTAACTCAACCTGACGGGATGGCCCGCCGCAAAGACGCCGTCGAGGAGACGTTCCGCTTCCACGTACTCGCCCTTGGCCCAATGCTGGTTGGCCAGAAAACTGTCCGCATAAGCCCGGCCAAGCGCTGAATGGGCCCGCAAGCGCGCCAGGGCCGCCGGATCGGAATTTTCATCATCACCGAGATTGACGCCGTTGCCCCACTGCGCCGCACCGGCCCAGGCGCGCAACACCGTGAGATTGTCCGGGACGCGATCGGCCAGTGCCCGCAGACGCGCGACCGCCTCCAGTCGGTTGTCGGTCGCGAGCTGGACGCCGGTCATGGCCAGCTCCGCGTTGATCGAATCGGGAGCGAGCAGACGCGCCCTTTCGGCGTAGTTCCGCAGGTCCGCGCGCCGCTGCGGCGTGTCTTCGTAGTTTGTTTCCAGAAACCGAAAATTGGCCCAGGCCGCTGCCGCGTAGGCCTCCGCATTGGTCGGATCCTTGGCGATGGCCTGAAGGCTGAGCTGCTCCGCCAGCTCGACATTGGCGCGGGTCATCAAAGGATCGTCATCGAGCAATGCGCGCGCCTTGGCCACCAGCGCATCCGCGGAAGTCGGGGCGGACGCGACCGGCGGCGGCGGGGAAGCAGGCGGGATCGCAGACGTCGACCGCTTGCGCATCGCAAAGATCGCGAAGCCCAGTCCGGCGAGCAAGAACAGCGAGAGCGCCCACGCCATGGCCGGATTGCGGCGCCCGGATTTGGGCGGCGAAAAAGGAACCGGTTTTTCCCACGGAAGCACCACCCGGTGCACCACCACGGGAAGTTCGATATTCTTCAGCTCCGCCGGGCCGAGCGCGGCCAGCGGTTGGGAAAGCTTGTTGCGGACCTGTTCCTGCACCGCGCTGGAGATGCAGATGCCGCCGGGCGCCGCCAGCGGCTCGATCCGCGCCGCGAGGTTGACGCCGTCGCCGTGAATGTCTCCGTCGCGCATCACCACGTCACCCACGTGAATGCCGATGCGGATGCGCAGCTGGCGATCGGGCGGACTGACCTGGTTGCGTTCGTGAAAGGCATTCTGCATTTCCACCGCGCCCTCCACGGCGGCGAGGGCGCTGGGAAATTCGAGCAGGAAACCGTCGCCCATCGTCTTCACCTCGCGCCCGCCGTGGCGCGGCAGGACCTTGCGCACCACCTGCCGGTGCTCCTCCAGGAGCTCCAGGGCCAGCGACTCGCTGCGCTGGGAGAGCGCGCTGAAGCCCACCATGTCGGTGAACACAATTGCGGCGAGCTTGCGTTGCTCCGTGCCGGCAATCATTTGCGGAAGGTCGTCATCCTGGCAACGCGGGCTGGCGCAGTGCGTTGCGCCGACATCATAGGTTTATTCGTCATTTATCCAATAGAATACGGTTGCGAACGCCCCGGGCACTTCCGGGGCAAAGCCATGTCCTTGGTCTCCCCGCCAAGGCTCAGGATTGCTTCCAGGTGACCGAATCGATGGGCAATCCATCCTCTGCGTCCTGCCAGATGACGGAAGTGATGCGCCAGCCTTCAGCGGTCCTCGCAAGATGTATGGACTTCATGCCTTCGCCGGAAAACGCGACACCGTTGAGAATTCCCTGCTTGGCGTAGCGCAGCGTTCGGCAGGCAATGCCGCCAAAGACAAACGTCGTGGCATCGACCTCCCATTCGTGAAAATCGACCAGCGAACCATCCGTCAGCAGCTGCCTCGCGGGGCTGATGAACGCGTCGACGGACATCGTCTCCGACGTCGATTGCGGTATTCTTCGTAATGAATGCCGTGGACGCAAAAAGACACCTAAGTGCTTTCGAGTCGAAAATTCGACCATCACGATTGTCGAACGCAGCAAAGAACTCGCGAATGAGAGTGTCGATCTGGCTTTGCATGAATGGTCCCTCGAAGAAGTGACGCACGATCGCGCTGCTCAGTTGGTGCGCGAAAGAGTGAGCACGATCAACTCGGGCTTGGTGCCAGGCTCCCGAGGCTCAAAACCCGCGGGGCGACCTTCCAGATTGTCGTTAAACGCGAGCTTCAGGATTTCGCCTTCGCGCGAAAAGAGCATCCATCCGGTCCCACCTTTGACGGGTTGCACCGGCATCAAGTAAATTGCCTTCGGCTCAGCCGCGGCATCGATCTTGAGCTTGAACTGCACCGTCCCCTTCTGCGGCGATTGCATGGTGAGGGCGCTGCCTTCGAAAGTCCATTTCCCCTCCAGCAGCACGGGATCGCGGGATTCCCGGCCGTTCATGATGGCCCCGGTCACCCGCCAGGAACCCCGCAGTGGTTGAAATACGCTCGGATCAAATGGGACGCTTTTCACCGGCGGCACCGGCTCGACGGCCGGGGCAGGCGGCTTTTCCGAATAGCGAATGTCGCCGTTCGCGTCGGTTCGCTTGAGCAGCTGATCGAACCCAACCGTGGAAGTGAGCAGGCATTTCACAGTGGCCAGCGCGTCTTCATTTGAGCTGACGAAAATTTCCATGGCAGGACCGGCCATGCGCTCCCTGACGAAGGGCTCCGAACGCAGCTTGCCGCAGACCATAATTTTGACCTGCTTGTTGACGTTGCGACTGGTCACGGCCGCAAGCTCGGCGCTCTTTTCGGGCGTGAGCGTGACCACCAGTTTGCTGCGCCCCGCATTGCCAATCGCGGCTTCCACCACATCGCCTGGCGAAATGGAAAAAACGTTCTCCGCCGGCGGCTGCGCCCAAAGTGGCAGGACAAAGACCATCACAAGGACGATGCGAGAAATCTTTTCCCGCAGCATTTCATGAATGCTATTCATTCGCACAAATTGAGTTTGGATGGTCGGCCTACCTAGCCCTCGTGGAGGTGGTGGTCAATCCATCCTTGAGTGGAAGCCGCGACGATCGCCATCGTGTTTTCTACCGCGCCGCGAAAAGCGCGTTACAATGGACGCACCGAGATGACGTCCACCCCCGACATGCCACGCGAAACGCGCGCGGACCTCCAGGCCCGCGTCGCCTGGTTTGCGTGGATCGCCTTCATCGTGCTGCTCACGCTGGTGGCCGGCGGGAAGACGCTGCAGGGCCTGCACACCGTCGTCGCCGCCTATCGCCAGGCATCGCTCGCGTGGATGAATTCGCAGCCCATCTACGAACTGCAATCCATCCACGGATTTCTCTACCTGCCCGCGTCGGCCATCCTGACCGCGCCGCTCGCCCTGCTGCCGCAGCCGGCGCATGAATTCGCCTTTCGCTGGATTTCCATTTTGCTGCTGGCCTGGTCGCTGCATCGACTGGCAAGAGTGCTGGAACCCGGCTTCGGTCGCAGCACGTATTTGATTCTCTCCCTTTGCGCCATCGCCACCGGCGTGGGCCCGGCGCGCGCCGGACAGATGAATCTCCTGCTCGCGGCAACCATGGCCATGGCGACCGCGGATGCCATCGCCCAACGCTGGTGGCCCGCCGCGCTCTGGCTCGGACTTGGCTTTGCGCTCAAGCCGCAGGGCATCGTCCTGGCGGCGCTGCTCATCGCGCTCTGCCCGCCGCTGCGAATGAAGGGCGGCATCACGATCATCGCCGCGCTCGTGCTTCCGTTTCTTTTTCAGTCGCCGGCGTACGTGGTCGATCAATACCAACTCTGTTTCCAGAAACTCGCCGCCTCCGGACGTCCGGGCGAGGCCGGCGTGCATTACAATGATCTTTCCGGCGTCATGGGCCTGCTGGGCATCGAGCTTTCCGAGACCATCCGCTGGATCCTGCGCGCGGCCGCGGCGCTCCTCACGCTGCTCGCCTGCCGGCTGGCGATGCGCCGCAAGCCCGCACCGCATGGACTGCTCTTCACGCTGGCGCTGGCGGCCACTTATCTCGTGCTCTTCAATCCGCGCACCGAAGGCGGATCCTATGTGATCGTCGCGGTGCCGGTCGCCGTCTTCCTCGCCGGCGAGATTCTCGCGAAGCGCCGGGGCGGCATCGCGCTGCTCGTGTCGCTTGTGGTAGGATGGTCGCTCAGCTACGTGATCTCGCAATGGCTGTGGACAATCACCCACGGCATCGGCCTCCCCACCGCGCCGACTTTCCGCGGCGGCTTCGGTCCCTATTGGTTCTCGCCCACGCTGGCGATTCGTCTTTCTCGGCTTCCTTCTCACGAGGTTGTTTGGGAATCCGGATTCGTCCACGCTCCGGCCCGGCCCCGGATGCCATTTCGCAGTGACACGCTGGCCCGCCTCACGTCTCGGCGCCCGGCGGCGATAAGCTTCGCGTGAAGATCCCGCATGTCGGCCAGTTCCTGGCGAAAGGCCTTCAGGTTGCCTTGGATCGCATCGGTCTCGCCTGATTGCCTTCCCTCGGAGGTCTGGCTCATCTGCTCAAGTTTCGCCGCGCCGACTTCGAACCGGTGGATGCGTCGCTCAAGCTCAGGCAGGGTAATTGCGATCATGTCTTCCCAACATCCAAGCGAATTGTCCGGACGCAACCAAGCGAGAAAATCAGCCTCAGTTCATCCCCATCGAAACATTGTTGGGCAAATGGCCCGCGCTTTGGGAGATAGTCAGTGAAGCAAGCGTATGCACGACCTGAGCGCCCAGCATCATGCCCAATTCCTCCGCCATTTCGCGGAGTCGGAGGCGGCGCTGCGGAGTTTTGTGCGCTCGCTGCTGCCTTCGCGGGCCGATGCCACCGAAGCCATGCAGGAGGTGACCCTGGTGCTGTGGCAGAAGTTCCCCGAGTTCGATGCCACGCGCGATTTCCGGAAGTGGGCGTTCGGCGTGGCCCGCGTGGAGGCCCTGACCTTTCTGCGCGACAAGGCCCGCGACCGGCACGTGTTCAGCGACGAGCTCGTGGGCAAGCTGGCCGACGCGGCGGCCGCGGCCGCGTCGCGGCACGATGCGCAACGCGAGGCCCTGGAGGCCTGCCTGCAAAAATTGCCTGCCCCGCAGCGCGCGCTGGTGCTCGCCGCCTATACGAAGGGCACCCGGATGGATGAACTCGCCGCGCAACGCGGACAGACGGCGATGTCCCTTTACAAATTGCTGCAGCGCATCCGGCAAGCGCTGCTCGAATGCGTCCAGCACACCATCGCGCGGGAGGAACGAACATGAACGACCACTGGCACGAACAAATCCAGCGTCACCTGAGCGGGCAGTCGAGCGACGCGGAATTCGCCGCGCTGCAGCAGGAGCTGAACGAGGACGCGGAGTTGCGCGCCCTCTATCTCGACTACGTGAACCTCGATGAGGCGCTCGGCACGGCGGCCGGGAAATCGATTCATGCCGAAAACAAGCCCGGACAAGCCGCGCGATCGCCCCTACTGTCCGCCCGGCGATCGCCGCAAACCTGGTGGTGGCTCGCCGCCGCGGCGGCCTGCGTCGCGCTGGTTGCGTTTTTGGTGCTTTCCAAGAATCGCGACAACTCGCAAATGCACCCGGATATCGCCGCCACCATCGCCTCCACCAAAAACTCCATCGCGCGGCTGTCGATTCCGCAGGCTGCCTCGAATCTGTCGTGGACGTCGCCGACGTCCTCGCTGCTCGCTCCATCGCATCTTCCGATTGGACGCCCGGGCGACCCCGGAAACTGAACTTCAAACACCCAAAGTCGTCATCCTTATGAAACTCATCTCGTTTATCGCCCTTGTCGCCATCGTCAGCCGCCTGTCCGCGGCGGACAAGCCCGTCGCTCCGGTGGATCCGTTCGCCGGCGCCTTTTTCCCGCCGGAGATTATTTATCTGACGGGCGAACAGATCGGACTGACGTCCGTGCAACGAGAGGCCTTCCGCGCGCGGGTGGACACGACGCAAACACGCGCCGCCGAGCTTGGGCAGCAACTCACGCGTGAAACCAGCGCGCTCTCGGCCCTGGCCAAGCAGGATCGCGTTCAGGAAGCGGCGCTGATCGCCCAGCTCGACCGGGTATTGGACGCGGAGCGCGAATTGAAGCACCTGCACATCGGCTTGCTGGCGTGGATCAAGAATTTCCTCACGCCCGAGCAACAGGCCAAGCTGCGGGAAATCACGAAGGACGGCGGCGCCGGACTCGTCGAGGCGACGCGAATTCGCCTCACGGGCAAGGTTGAGCGCGTGCAGGAGGCCGCCCAAAAAATGGCGGCGAGCGGGCGCGATCCGTCGTCGGTCATCAAGACCATGGACGAAAAGATCAAGCCCTTGCTTGATGCCGGCAAGCCCGTCGAGGCGGAGTTCGAGCTGGATCGCCTGCTCTTCCAAATCGACGCGGGAGAAAAGAAATAGGCGTCCGAAATCTCCCGTCCCGTACGACCGGACGAACTGTCCGGACATCACCTGCGGGCGCGGCGTGGCTGTCGGGGCGGGCGACCGTCCCGCTGCTCACTTCCCCTTCGCGGTCGCGGCGGACCGTGCCTGCTGCGTGATCCAGTCGCTCACCAGTTGCAGGACCTCGGGACTCATCGTCTCCTCGATCCGCCCGTATTCGGAAATGCCGCCGGTCTCGCAGTGCTGGAACAGGTGATTGAGATTGGGCAGTGACCGCGTCGTGACGTTCTGGTTTCCGCCGGCCGTCAATCCGCCGCGGATGCCGTCGAGATTTTCGCGAAAGGATACCTGCAGGTCCTTCTCGCCATTGAGCGCGAGGACCGGGCAACGCACGCGGGCCAGCATCGGCGCCGGATCGTAGGCGAGCAGCTTGATGAACCACGGGCTGGTCAGAAAGGTGACCTGTTGGTCGAGCGCGCTGGCGGTGAAGCCGGTCGCCGCGCGCTGTTCCGGGGTGTAGCGCGCGGCCATCTGCTCCAGCAGCGCACGCACCTCGGCGCGCGACTGCTCGGTGGCGCCTTGCGTGCGCAGAAGTTTGAAGAGCTTGTCGCCAAGCGCCTTGACCTCCGGCGGGGCCACCTGATCAACGCCCGACACGCGCATGAGATCCTGGCGCTGGCGCAGTAGCAGTTGTTCCATCGGCACGCCAACCCCGGCGAGCATCACGACGAAGGCGACGTCCTTTTCCCCTGCCGCGGCCAGCGTCGCATGAACCCCGCCCTCGCTGTGTCCGCATAGTCCCACGCGCGTGGCGTCGATGCCGGGCTGCGCGCGCAGAAATTTGAAGGCCGCCACGGCGTCGGCCGCGAAATCCTCGTGCGTGGAGGTGGAGAAGTTTCCGGTCGAACGCGCGAAGCCGCGATCGTCGCATCGCAACACCGCGATGCCGTGGCGGGCGAGATGATCCGCCAGCACGAGAAAGGGCCGATGCCCCATCAACGCCTCGTCGCGATCCTGCGCGCCCGATCCGGTCAACAGCACCACCGCGGGAAACGGGCCGGGACCCGCCGGCATCGTCAGCGTGCCCGCCAGCGTCACGCCAGGACCGCCGCCGGCGAAGCTCACCTCGCGCTCCTGGTACGGAAACGGCGGCTTCGGCTCCTGCGGCCGCGAGATTTTGGGCGACTCCGCGACACGTCGAAAGGTGAGCGCTGCCTCGACGGTGCCCTGTTTCCACGTGCCCACGATTTCGGCGCCGTCGGCCGAGAGCTTGCCTTCGTAGCGCGCCTTGAGGGCGGCGAGTTCGAGACGGACGACACCGTCCGCCAGCGTGACGGACGAAATCGGGATTCCATTGGCTCCTTGATCGATGCTGTCGAGCGTCGCGGTGAGCGCGGGCGCATCCCCGGCGACATGCAGCACGAGGCGCAGCTCGACGGGCGCGGTCCCGGCGCGCAACGAGCCCTGCCAATGGCCCACCAGGCCTTTGCCGGGCACGCCCTGGGAAGGAGTTTCACCGGCACGCGCACTGGAAGCGCGGCGCTCGAGCGCGAACGGAAAGGTCTGTCCGCCCTGGCGAAAGTTTCCGGCCAGTCGCCCGCCGTTCTCACTCAAAGTTCCGTCGAACGCCGGCTCGCCGGGAATGTTCGGCATCTTGAAGGTCACCCGCGCGCCTTCGACCTTCACGTCGGCAAGTTTGAAGCCGCGCAACATCTGGGCCGGAATGTCGATCGTCCCGGACCAGGCGTCGGACTTCGCGGTCGACTCGAGATCAACTGCGATGCCGAGTTTCGTTGCGGGCAGATTGATCGAGCCTTCCCAATGTCCGGCGGGCGGCGCGGTTGGACTGGGCGGTGCGTCTGCGGCGAAGGAAACGCCGGCGAGCGCCAGCAAGACAAGCAGGATGGATGTTTTCATGATGGGTCGATGCGAGAATCTCTAGCGCTGCGGATCGGCCAGCTTGGCACGGAGCGATTCCAATTCGCGGCGGCGCGGCTCGAATTTCCTCGTGATCGATCGCTGTTTGCTGATGACGACGGCCACAAAGGCGCCAAGCGCGATGGATCCCACCAGCAGGTAGGTCCATGCCGGCGCGCCCTTGAGATGAAAGAGCGCGCCCACAAAAAGCGTCGCGGCCACCCAGACGGGAGAGATGCCCCACCAGACAATGTTTCGCGCCGTCGCAATTTGGAAATCGGTTTGAGCGAGGGCGCGTTCGATGTCGCCACGCAGGGTCGATTCGAATGCCTCCTCGCGCCGCAGTTGCCGCCTCCGCACGATTATCATGTAGGCGCTGTAGTAAATCCAGATGCCGCCCGCCACGAGGACGGCCGCGATGTCCCAGCGCGAGACCGTCACCTGGACCCCGGACCGCGTGATGAGCGAGGCCGGATCGCCGAAGGCCAGCACGGCCGCGTACACCAGCATCACGACGGCGCAAAGCAGGCCAACGAAGATCTCCACGGCAAAGCTGAGCGAAAGGCAGCGCTGCCAGTCTTCAAGCCGGCGCTGCACGACCCGGTGCAGGGCCCCCTCATTCATGGCGTACAACGGCTCGCGGTTTTGCGAGTCCCAGATCATCTTCATTTCTTCAAACTCCATGATGTTGTTCCTCCTTCGTCAGTTCCTTGAGATGGTTCTTGATGCGGTTGATCTTCACGCCGACGTAGCTTTCGGAAATGCCGAGCGTCTCGGCCATTTCCCGGTAACTAAGGCCGTCGAGCAGCAGCAGGGTGAGCGAGCGATCGACGTGGTCGAGCTGCGCGATCTGCTCGTAGAGCCAGCCCAGCCTTCGATCCATCGCCCGCGAGGATTCCTGCAGCGCCGGCTCGTGGTCGTCGAGCGGCTGCGTTCGATCGCGGTGCTTGCGCTCCTTGCGCGACCACGCCAGGGCGGAATTCAGGGCGACGCGATAGAGCCAGGTCGTGGCGGCGGAATCGCCGCGGAAACGCGGGATGGAGTTCCACACCTGCGTGGCAATCTCCTGGAAAAGATCCTCGCGATCATGGGTCGTGAAGGCGTAGGCATGGACGACCCGGAAGAGCAGGCCCTTGAAGGTGCTGATCCAGTCGTCGAAAATCCGCTTTTGTTCACTTTCCTCCATCTGTCCCCATTAGTGTCCAAATCGTAGCGGTTTCTTACAAACCAGCGAAGAAACTGTCGCGGGTCACAGCTGAACGCCATGCGGCAGGAGTTCGGTGCGCAGGGACTCGAGCTTTTCCTCGAGGGCAATGGCCACGACGGCGGAGAGGGAGAAGAGCGAGTTGATGGCGTTCAGGTTGGCATCACGCTCGCTCGCTGCGCGCAGGCGATTTTGGAAAGCCCGGTTCAATTCCTGCAACTGCTCATAGAATTTCAGCAGTCCGCGCAGCTCGAGATCCGGCACGCCGCCGTCGCGTTGCACGAAATACTGCCGCAACAAATAGAGTGATACCGTCCGAAAGGTGGTCTCCTCCACGGTGGCGAACGGCAGATGGTAATGGGCCAGCCCCTTCAGCTTGGACAGCACCGGGCATCCACTCGTGGCCATGACCAAACCAAGGAGTCCGCGCAATCCGGTTTGCACGTCGGTCAACTTCAGGAAGGTGCGCTCGGGTGTCGTCACTTCGACGCGCGTCCGCTCGTAGGAAATGATGTCGCTAAAAACGGTGGCGATCGCCTGGACATCGACCGCCGCGGGACAGTGCCGGTGTTGCGCGACGTCGAGCGGGCAGCCGGGGCACTGATGAAAGTCCAGGTGAGTCCACTCCGCCCCCGCGAGTCGGTCCGGCGCCGAATTGGACGGCCGATCCGGATGCACCTCAAAATGGAACGAACGGCCGTCGGCCATCGTGAAAACGTACGCGATGGTCGTCGCGGCCTCCCCGGCCTGCGATTCCGACGAAGCGTTCATTCCATGAGCATGCCTTTCGCGCGCCGGAAGCTACCGACGCGCCGGTTTACGGGTTCAGCATCGGGCGCACGCGGAGGAATCGCTGGCTGGCAGAGGAGAGAACGGTGGGATCCGTGACCGTGACCTGCGTGGTGCTTGCTCCCGTCACTTCCGTCACGGTGGTGCCCGGTACGCTTGGCACCCAGCCGGTGGCACTGGTCCACGTGGTGAGCGTCGCGAACGGACCGCCTGCGAGGTCGGTGCTGAACTCGATGACGATCGTAAGATCCGTGGCGGCGTTAGCCCGCGTGAAATTCAACACGAGGTGGCCGCCCGTGTTGCTCAGCACCTCCGGATTGGCGGGAGGCGTGAACGGCAGCAGGCCGAACAGATATTTCGCCAGGTTGGAAATGCCGTCGCCCGCCGGGCTGGCGAAGTCGCCGCTGATGGACAAATCCGCCAGTTGCGCCGCCGTGAAATGCGCCACGCGCCAGGCCTGATACGGCGAGCCCGCCGCGATCGTCACGGAGTAGTTCATCACCGCGTTGGGCGCCACGCCGTTTTGCGCGGTCACTTGGAACGAGTAAGGCCCGGCGCTGGTCGGCGTGCCGGAGATCACCCCGGTCGACGTGTTCAGCGTGACGCCGATGGGCAGCGTGCCGCTGCTGATCGACCAGGTGATGCCGCTGGGCGAGCCCGAGGCGACAAACTGGAAGCTGTACGGAGTTCCCGTGGTGCCGTCTGGAGGCAGACCCGTTTGGATCGCGGGCGCCTGATTTGCGATGCAAACGTTGGAAGACTGCGTCAGCGCGAGTTCCCAGCCGTTGTTGATATTGCCGGTGTCTCCACCGAGATCATCGACGACATAAAGACTCCAGGTCCCGTTCGGATTGCCACCAGTCGCGCCTGTGAAGGCGGAGGTCAGCGTATCCGCTCCGCCCGGCGCGGGTGTCAGGTAGGGACCGGCCGGCGCGGGCGCGGCGAACGGGTCCTGCACCGTGCCGTAGTTGGTCGGCTTGAAAGAACCAGAAGCGGGCGCCGCTCCGGAACTCGGCAGGAGCGCGGCGGCCGCATCGTCCAGCGTATACGTCTGCCCCGTCCAATCGCTGCCGCCAATCACATCCGACATGACGATCAGCGTGCGTCCGGTCGGGCTCACGACGAGCACATCGACATCGCTTGGGAACGTGTGATTGAGGTTCTTGAGCGTCACCGTCGCCTGCTGAAATGGTGGTCGGAGCGCCGACGACGGTGATGTTCGACGGATACGGAGTCGCCGGACTCACATCATTAATGGTGATCGGCGGCCGGATTGGAGAACGTCTGCGTCGTGCTGCTGATGGTGCCGAGCTGGAACGTGTAGGTCACGTTTCCGAGATCGAGCGCCCCATCCTGCAAATGAATCGTCAGCGTGATGTTGCTGCCGCAGGTGCCGGTTCCCACAAAGGTGAACGACTTGGAAACCGTCGGGCCCGCCGCCACCACCACCCCGTAATTCTGCGTGAGGGTCACGGGAGTGACGCCGCCGGAATTCTGCAGCGTGGCCACCAGATTGGTCGTGTTGGCGGTCGCCGGTGTTGACCAGCGGAATGCTGACCGTCACCACTTCGCCCGGGTCAGGGGCGTTGTTTGGCGGAATAAAGTTCTCGGCGGTGATCACGGCCGCGCCGCCCGAGGCGATGGCAGGAGTCCCGGCCACGCCGCAGCAGACAAATTGCTGCCGTGTGATTTCCAGGTCACGCATCACACCGTGCCCGTGTCCTGGGCCGCCGTGTCGGCGACATGCAGAACCCACATGCCGTTGGACGATTGCCCCCGTTGATGGCGGACAGCGGCGACTCCGGCTTGAAGCTCCCCGCGAACGGCGCAGCCCCGGCCGAGATCGCGGTTGCCGCGGAATCGTCGAAGACGGTGTAGGTGCCGGAGCAATCGAGCGTGCCCGAGCCGTAAGTTGTCGCCGCTGCTGCCGCGATTGGTCGCCAGCGGCACGCGTGATGCCGGTCGGACTGATAAGCGATCATCTGCAGGTCGCGAATCGAAGGTGTGATTCATCCGAACCTTCACCTTCACGTCGGTCACGACGCCCGGTGTCGCCAACGATGATCGGGATGTCGACCGAGCCCGAGATCGGGAATGGCCGTGGAAACATTTCCGGTGGTGTAAGTCGCCGTCGACGGGCGCGCCGAGCGCGCCGGTCGGGAACGTGAAGGTGACGGTGCCGAGGTTGGTCGCGCCGTCCTGCAGCTGGAAGGTCGCGGTGATGGTCTGCCCGCAGGTGGTGCCCGCGGTGAACGTGAACGATCGCGTGGCGGCCGAGCCGCTCGCGATGAGCGCGCCGTAATTCTGCGGACCGCTCGGCGCGGTGACGCCGCCGGTCGCCTGCAACGTCGCCACGAGGTTGGTGGTGTTGGCGGTGCCGACGTTGGAGAGATCGAAATTCACCGTCACGGTCTCACCCGGATCAATCGCCGTTCGTTCGGCGCGCTGCAGCTTTCAGCCGTGATCGCGGTGGCGCCGGCGCTGATCACGGGCAGCGGCGCCTCGTTCACGTTGTAGGCGACGAGCGCGTAATCCTGATCGAGCGGCGCCGCGTTTCCGGGCACGCCGTCGCCGGCGATGTTGGTGGCCTTGACCTTGATGATGAAGGAGCCGGTCACGCCGGCCGGGAGATAGACGCTCTCGACGTTGTTGCGCGATGTCGGCCGTGCCGCCGGTGGCGGAGAACGCGCCGCTGAAGACATTGCCCTTGTAGGTGTTGCCGCCGACGGTGACCTCGAGATCGAGATTGTTGACGAACGCGCTGCCGGAAGTCGGCCCGGGAGTGTCGGTCCAGGCGAGCGTGACGCGGAACGGCTTGGTGTTGTCGGCCACGTGCCCGTGATGATCCGCTGCTGGCCCGACGCGGTGAAGGTGTCGGCCACCGTCTGATCGTGAAAGATGTGCGCGCGTCGCGAAGATGTCGAAGTAGCTGTTCAAGTTCACCTCGCCCATGCCCTGGCTGTTCGACGGCAGCGTGTCGTTGGCGCCGACGCCCTTCAGTAGCGCGCCGAGTTCATCAGCAGCGCCTTGGTCATCGCCGGGCTCGGGCGGCGTCAGCGCCTGGTTGAGGAAATGCTGGCGGATGAGCGCCGCCGCGCCCGCGGTCGCCGGAGTCGAATGGCTCGTGCCCGAGGACGCGGTGTACCATTGCTGGCCGGCCGGGAAGAAGTTGCTGCCGACGCCGCCGCAGACGCCGCTGCCGTCGAAGCACGCGAGCTGCGCGCCGGTGCCGCTGCCGGCGGGGCTGACGATGGAGGCCTGGGCCACGCCGGACGTCACGTGCGTGCCCGGGGCCACGATGTCGGGCTTCTTGCGGCCGTCCGAGGTCGGACCGCGACTGGAGAAGCTGATGATGTCGTTGGCGTTGTCCGCGCCCGTGTCGCCGATGCCGCAGCCGTCCGCGCCGCCGAACGGATTGACGTTTTCGGCGGCGCCGACCGTGATCACGTTCTTGGCGGTGCGAAGGCTCGCCGACCGTGTTCGAGCCCGAGCCGCCGTTGCCCGCGGCAAAGACGATGATGTACTCCTGGTTGCCGGCGGCGGGAACGGGCGCGGTGAGCGGGTTGCGCGTCGCGCACCAGCGCGTCGTACTGCTGCGAGTCGACGGTGTAACGTGTTCGCGAATTACTGCCCCAGCTGTTGCTGCTGATGCGCGCGCCGTCGTTGTAGGCCTGCGATTCGAGCGTGAAGTAATTCGGCGAGGTGAAGGTGTTCGGATCGAAGATCACCGACGAGCCGACCTTGACGAAGGGCGCGACGCCCAGGCCGTAGCGGAAGCCCAGCGCATCGGCGTGCGGGAAACACGCCGAAGTTGACTCCGTTCACCGTGCCGGTCGGGACGTAGCCCGGCGATGATTTGCGAGTTTTCGTTTCCGTGACCGTCGCAGCCCTGCAGCGTGCTGCCGCCGTTCGGCGTGCCGACGAGCCGGTTGTAGATCACGCGGCTGTTGGCCGGGTTGGTCGAATCGCCCGCTCGGTAGAGTCCGAAAGTGATTCGGCGTGGTGGTGGCATTGTCGATGCCGCTGTCGGAGAGATTGACCGCGAAGTTGGCGATGGTGCCGACCGCGTAATCCCTTGCCGGCGAGGTACGCCAGGTAATCCATCGGGGACGGGAATCGCCGGCGAGCCGGTGACGTTGCCGGTCGATGATGATGTTCTGGCGCTCGTCGCGCTTGCGCGGCGTGATCCACGGCTGGATCGAAACCACGTCCGGGCGATCGGCGAGCTGCCTGACGACCGCGTCGCTCGGCAGCGTCACCCGCACGTTGAGCATAGCCCAGCATGGTGTCCTGCTTGATGATCGGCTCGAGCTTGAGCTGGTCGATGAGCGCGAGCGTCGCCTTGTTCTCGTCGGCATCCTCGACCATCTGGATGGTGAACTGCTCGTTGCCGAGTGGCGGAGACGTTGAGCTGGCACGGCGAATCCCTCGCCCTTGCCGCGCGACGCGCTGCGTCCCGCCCGCCGTGATGCGCGGATCGAGCCGGAACGCGGCGGTGTAGTCCCGTCCCATTGCGCCATCGACTTGTTCGACGCGAGCGTCTGCACCGCCTTCATCGTATCGAGCCGGGACCGTAGACGAGATAGGCGTTGTTGGGGATATAGGTGACGATCCGCACCCCGGTGTCGACGAGCGCCTTGTACCACTCCGGGCGGATGGGGCCGGCAAACTGAATCAGGCGCATCTGCTTGCCGGCGCCGGTCGCCGCGGCGGACCTTGCGGACGGGCTTTTCCGCCCGCGTGTCAATCGTGCCCGGCGTTGAGCAGGACCAGATTGTTTTCATCCACCACCTGGGCGACGCGGCTGTCCTTGAGCGCGCTCCAAAGCAGCGCCGCTCACCTCGAAGAGGACGTAGCCGCCGTAGTCGGCAATCACGCGCGCGCCCTGCGCGCGAAGCGACTGCGCCGACCTGCGCGTCGCTGACCGAAACCTTGTGCAAATCGCCCGGGCTGCGGTAGCCGAGCACTCGGCACGGCGCTCCGGCGTGAAGCGCGGAGCCGGCGAGATTGGCGGCCGCACGCGTCTGGCCGCGGCCCGAGGCGATAAACGCGGCGGCGACGACGAAGGCGAGCAGGAGGACAACGGTGGAACTTCCGGACGTTCTTGTTCATATGGCGCGATCTGGATGGGTCGACGAGGTCTCAGGATTCATGGCGGCTGAAGCCGGTCTGCAATTCCGCGACTCCCGTCGAGTTGCGGTCGAAAATTTCATCGCCATCCCCACGGAGGGCTGCGATTTCTGCGACGAAAGAAAGAAGCATCCAAGCACATGAAGTTCGCTGCAACATTTAATGAATGAATGAGCTGCCCGCGTTTTTTCGCGAGGATTCGATTAACGGGAATTTATCTCCGATTGTCGAGTGCATTTGATGTCCCGAACGCCGCGCTATGGTGACGGCACCACCTTCGGGACGGGCGCCGGCCGGAGGCCTTCAATCTCCGCGAGAATCGCCTCCACCAGGGCCTTGGTGACTGACCTCGCCCTTTTCCCTCGTGGCCAGCGTGGCATTGCCAAAAATGCCCGCTGGGCGAATAAACGCCTGTTCCCGTTTGGCTGCGCGTCAGCGGGCCCTTCGCCGGGTGATAATCATCGGTCGCCTTCGACATATCCACGGTCGGCAGGCGCCATGAACAGCATCATCGAGGTCTCGATCTCGTCGGCGTGGGTGCCGCCCTTCTGCTTGGCGACGGCCTTTTCGATCGGCCCGAGCACGGCCAGGAGATTGGTGTATTGCAGCAGGATGCCCTCGGCTGCGAGGATGGCTGCGGCGGGTTTCAGCGCGCGGAGCGTGGAAACTCCCGTATTCAAAATATAGAAGCGGCGAGGTCCGTACCGCGCCAGGCTGCGGCAGATGTCGACCGTCAAATCGCGCGCCGTCTCCAGGCGGAGCGAGATCGATCCCGGATACTCGAGGAACGCCGGATAATAATGGAAGTTGATGGTGGGTGCGATGACGACATTGGCGCGCGCCAGCACCTCCTTCTTCAAGTACTCCGCAATCAACCAGTCGTTCTTCAGCTTGAGATGCGGGCCGTGCTCCTTCGACTCCGCGCCGAGAGGGATCACCACGACGGTGTCGGCCGTCAGGACCTTCTCGGCTTCGATCCAAGTGAGGTCCTCGAGGAGAATCCCCTTCGAAGCGGTCTGCGCCATCGCCGAAACCGGGGCGAGCAAGAGTGTGCAGAAAAGCAGGTGATTTCGCATGAACTTTGGTCCAGGCCGCCGCGGCGGGTGGTGTCCCGCACTGAGCGATTCGTGCAGCCGAAAGTAAAGTGCAAACACCTGCCTAGGGCTGTGCGACGCGATCAACCTGCGCCGTCGACGCGGGCCGGATCCAGATCCAGAGAATCGCGGCCGCCACGATGGACAGGATCAACCCGGCGTAGCCGCGCTCGGGATCCCAGATGCTGTGATCGGCCACGCCGAGCAGGCCCGTTTTCTCTCCCGTGCCAAAGAGCGTGTAGGTCGTGGCGTTCCACAATCCATGACAGGCGCTGGGCACGACGATCGAGCCGGAGCGCACGCGCAACAGGGCCATGGCAATTCCGAAGACGGTCGAGCCGACCACGTATTGCGGCACTTTCGCGAGTGGTTGCGAAAAATCCGGCTCGATGAAGGGCACCGCGAGATGCCACAAGCCGAACGCGACGCTCGTCCAGACAATCGTCCGCGCGGGAGACAGCCCGGCCCGCTCGCAACTGCCCCACAGCGCGCCGCGGAAAAATCCATCCTCCGTGATCAGCGTGGCCACGAACGTCACGAGGAAATTCAGCGAGATGCGGCGAGCGACCGTCAGGGCGGAAAACTTTGAAAGATCGAGCGAATGCGTCGCCCACGCGCCGAGCACCACCAGGCCGATGATTCCCACCACGTAGGCAAACGCGACGAGATATGAAAGGCCGTCGCCCAAGACGAATCCCACCTCCCGACGGTTCAGGCGTTGGGCCACCCACAGGATCGCCATCAACACGGCGAGCCAGAGAAGATAAAGCGCGTCCTGGCCGGTCACGATCTCGAGCAACGGCGATCCCGCCAGCGCCGCGACGGCGGCGAGCAGTGGCCAGAGCAATGGGCGGGAATTCGTCGGCATCAGGTACCGAGCCCTTCACGGAGGGTCTTCCGACCGGCCGGTCGCGCGTCCATTCTTTATCCTCCGCCGCCAAACGGAAAGGACGGACTTGCCTAATCGCCGCGAGAGACCGCGGCGCGGCCACTAGCCGGCCGCTTCGTGGTAGCAATCACGGCCAAACAGATTGTTAGGTTTCCAATTGTCCAATAATCCAATTAGATGAACCCCCGTGTCCGCCGCACATTTCCCATCATGAGGATGGTCGCTTCGATACTCGTCGGGTGCTGCGTCGCGGCGATCTGTTCGGGTGCGGATCCGATCCCATTTGAAGGAAGCGTTGTCGCGTCGCTCGAACGCGGCGGCACGGCCCCGACGCAGTATCGCTTCACGCGGCAGGGCAATCAGCTGCGCATCGAAAATCTGGACCCGGCCAAGCTGGAACCAATCAACCTGCTCGATTTGTCGACGAGAAAACTGACGCTCGTTTTCCCGCACAATTCGTCCTACGTGCGAATCGATTTGAACAAGCCGGCCGCACCGTCGGCGATGCCCGGTCCGCCCGGGATGCCCGCGGCATCCCAACCTCCCGGCGGGCGCCCCGGGCCGGCTGGCACCCCGCCCGCCGGCTTCCCGACACCGCCTCCGATGCCGCAGCTGCCGAACAACCCGGCGGCAGGCGCGGGCGCCGCGATGCCAATGATGCCGCCGATGGGCGCGATGATGCCGCGCAATATTCCCGAGCTGAAGAAGATCGGAGAAGAACGCGGACCATCCAGGGATTTGAATGCACGCTCTACACGATGGGCGATCGCATGGAGAGCTTTGAAATTTGGGCCACGCCCGACGCGGCGCTGTTTCCCTTCCGTCTCCTGCAGCGCAATTTCAGCAATCGCCACTTTGGTCCCCAGCCGCTCGAGGAGCAATGGGTGGAGGCCCTTCAGAAAAAGTCGCTTTTCCCGCTTGAGGCAACCCTGCGCATGGAAGGCGGCGGCGCTGATCGCTATTCGTTCAAAATCACGAAAATCGAGAAGCTGCCGGCGAAAGCCGATCGCTCGCCGGAGCTGTTTGCCGTCCCGAAGAATTACTTTGAGATCGAACCGCCGCCGTTCTAGCCGCGGCGAATTGCGCGCGTCGCGACCGCTGCGCTCCCGTCCGCGCAAACGTATGATGATGATGAAAACCAAATTGCTCGGACGAACCGGGATCGCGGTCTCGCGGGTGACACTGGGCTGCGGCACCTTTGGCGGCGTGGGCTCGCCCGCGAATTTGATCGGGCGCGGCCTCGATCGCGATGCGTCCTGGGCGGCGATGGACGAGGCGGTGGCGCTGGGGATCACGCTGTTCGACACGGCGTTCAGTTACGCGGGAGGCGCCAGCGAACAATTCATCGCCCAGTGGCTGGCCGGGCAATCCGGCAATACGCGCGAGCGAATTCATCTCGCCACCAAGGTCGGCAACGTCGTGACCGACTCGGGCGTTCGCGTGGATCTGTCGCCTGGCACCATCATCGAGCAGCTCACCATCAGCCTGGAGCGGCTGGGCGTGAGCCGGGTCGATTTCTGCCTCGCGCATGACGTCGACGAAGTGACGCCGATCGAGTCGACGCTCGAGGGATTCGCCAAGGCCATCGAGGCCGGCCTCGTCGGCCATGTCGGTGCCTGCAACGTGAACGCGGCCCGAATGACCGCCGCGCTGCAGGCGAGCCAGCGCCTCGGCTTGCCGCGCTTCGAGTGGGTGCAAAATGAATACAACCTGCTCCAGCGTCGCGATGAGCAGGAACTTCTTGCGCTCTGCGCGCGGGAGGAAATCGGCTACACGCCCTTCTCGCCCGTCGCGGGCGGCCGGTTGTCGGGCAAATACGTGCGCGGCCAGCCGCCCCCGCCCGATTCGCGGCTCGCTCTTGCGGCCCGACGGCGACGCCACCTCGAGCGCCTATCTCGACCAGGTCGCACGCCTCGCGCAGGAGGCTGCGCGACGCGGTTGCAGCCCGGGTGCACTGGCGCTCGCTTGGGTAATCAGCCACCCGGATGTGACATCTGCCATTCTCGGCCCGGCCCGCCGCGCGGAACATCTTCAGCTTGCGCGCGAGGCGCTGGCCCTCGAGTTGGACGAAGCGGCCAGGGACAGAAATCGCAAGCTGGTTCGAATCCGCTGGACCAAGCAATTGAGCGACTTCGAGCTTCGTTGCCGCGACCGGAAATGTTAGAACGTGTTCGCATGAGAACTCCTCCGCTCATCGCCCTCGTCCTTGCGTCTCTGCTGATTCCCGCGGCCGTCCCGCGCCGACGAATGGCCGGCGCCCAAAGTCGCCGGTGGTCCCCGAAGCCGATGGCTACGCCACCATTCCAAAGGCGGCGATCCCGCCGCAAAAGGGCCGCACCTACCGCGCGATCTTTGATGCGACGCGAGCCGCGGCCAAGCCGGGGGAGCTTGTTCCAGCCATCAACATGCTGGCGTCGGAGTTGAACGCGCTCGCGGTGGCCGGCGTGCCGCTGCGGCGGGCGCGCTTCGCGCTCGTCTTCCATGGTGCGGCCATGGACGGACTCCTCAACGAGGCGGCCTACCAGGCGAAGTTCGGCGTGGGCAATCCCAACTTGAAAGCACTTCAAACTCTCAAGAAAAACGGCGTCGAGATTTTTGTCTGCGGACAGAATCTGATCTCGGATAACATCGATCCGAAGAAATTGTCACCGGACGTGACGATCGCGAGCGATGCGCTCATCGTTCTGATGACCTACCAGAATCGCGGCTATGCACTGCTGAGTTTCTGATTCAGTCGAATCCCGAGTCACGGCGCCAGGTCAAGTTCTTTCCGACCTCGACGCAAATTATTGCCATGGAGACAGAAATGGATTGCGTGTAATCCTCGGTCGACCTTTTGATGGGCGGCATGAAAACAAAAACATTGTTGGTCACCCTCACGCTGAGCCTGGCGGCCGCAGCGGTCTGTCTCGCCAGCCCGCAGATGGGCACCTGGAAGTTGAACGAGGCCAAATCGAAGATCACCCCCGGCGCCACAAAATTGACCTCGGTGGTCTACTCGACCGTCGGTGACAACGTCAAGATCGCCGTCGACGGCGTCGACAAGGACGGAAAACCTACGCACAACGAGTGGATCGGAAAGTTCGACGGAAAAGATTATCCCGTCACGGGCGACTCCGGTTCGGATGCGCGGGCCTGTACAAGACCGTCGATGCCAACACGATCGAGCTTCACCGTCAAAAAGGACGGAAAGGTGATCGCCACCGGAAAGGTCGTCGTCTCGGCCGACGGCAAGACCCGCACCGTCACCGTCAGCGGAACCGATGCGCAGGGCGAAAAGGTCGAAATGCTCGTCGTTCTACGACAAGCAATAGGCCGTTCCCGCTGCGATTCACTTCGACATCAAGATGCCCTCCCGTCCGTGATCGGACGCGAGGGCATTTTTAGTTAATCGTTCCCAGTCGCGCGAGACCAAGACGGAGCGATTCATGCGCTAGATCTGTCGATCGGAATGATCCAGGCGACAAATCTTCGGACGGAAGTTGCAGGATGTGCCGAATTATCGGGAGATCGGGATTGGCTTGGGTCTCCCGGTCTTGGGCCGATTTCGAGATCGGAATCGCCCGCGTGAGAATTTTCGCGGTGGCGGGTTTGGCTGCACCAGCGTCACGTTGAGCCGCACGAACATAGCCGTGGCGCTGGCGAGGGGCACGCGAGACGCGCTCATCGTGTTGATGATGATCAGAATCGCGGCCATGCGCTGCTGAGTTTCTGAGGTCGCGGTCCTTCGCGCCCGACGGAGCGCCTCACGTCGCTCGCCTTCGTCGCATCGGCGGCTTTGGCGGGCTTGCAAGGTCACGCGGAGCCGGGTAAACACTCTTTGCTCGCCGGCGCGCGGCACGTGCGCAGTAACTTCCAGGTGACCTGCCACGGATTGTGGCGGATCAGTGACCACGCCATTCGTCTGCCAAGTCTGCAAATCGGTGGACCATTCCACCTGGGCTGTCGTGCCGCTGATATTGCTGCTTTGGCGATAGGTGAAAAGGACCTCTGTGGCGGTGACGGTCGTCGTGCTCGTGTTGAAGAGTCCGCTTTCCGTGGGATCCGATCCTTGGAAATATTCCATCAGATTGCTGATGCCATCACCATCGGGATCGTCGTTGATCGCATTATTGATGAAGTCAGGAAAGGTTCCTATCCATTGATTGTAAGTGAGTGTTGGAAAGGCAATCGGCGCGAAAGCCTTCAAGGGATTCGGCGTGAAGGGAACGGACACCGTAAGCGGTGTGCCGCCTGATGTGCCGATCGTGGCATAGGTTACGCCAGGCGGCGCCAAGGTGAGGGGCTGCGCGTTTCCATACAAGGTGGCCTGGCTGACAGTAAACGCCGTGGACGTGCCCTCAAGCGTGACAGTGATGATATTCGTGAAAAGCACGGCATTGTTGCCGTCGTACAATGTCATGACGTATTGATTTGCCGCGAGCGGCGGGCTGGCCGCGATGGCACCGGAAATCGTCGCGTTCACTCCGCCATTCAACCATTGCTGACTCGATGAATCATAAATCAGCGCGGGTGGGCCGTTGAAGTAAACCGAAGGGGTCGGAGCGATGTTGCCGCCCGGTATCCACGACATGGCCATGTAGAAATCCACGGTTCCGCCCGAGTAGGGCTGCAGCGTGCCCGTCGTGCTCACCTGGACGGGCTGCGCGGGGCTGGTCACGGTCTGGCCGTTGGCCATCGCGGTCGCCGCCACCGTGATGGTATAGGGCGTGCCCGGGCTGGGCGTATTCAGCGTGTAAGAATTCAGGCCGGGTGCGGCGGGTACGGAGACGGGCGCGGTGTCGCTTGGCGCCAAGACTGTGATCAAATATCCGGTGGCATTCGCGATTTCCGGCCATTGGATCAGGAGGGAATTGGCCGATGGCGTGATGGTGGGCTTGGGAGAATCGAGTCGTTTATCCGGCAGCAGGGTGATGCGCAAGGTCTGTCCAGCCTGCAATCCAATGGCAGGTGATGGACCGCTTCGATCGCTGAAGGCGAACCCGTAGGCGTCGCTGTTGTTATATAGAACAGCGGCCCACGGATTGTAGTAGCCGTCGTTCTGCGCGCGCGCGAGCGCAAAGGGGAACGCGGTGGGAGCCGCGCCGAACCAGCTCGCGGTGCCTTTCCCGTACACTCCGTTCAGGTACCCAAAATTGATCGCGGCCAGGGCGTCCCGCGTGATGGATCCGTAAGTGCAGCCGGTATTCGCCGCGAGAGTAAGGTACGGAATCGTCGCGACGGAAAACGCGTCGGCACTGAGCGTGGCGCCGTAGAGAAAGGAGTCCATGCTGCCCGCCGGAGGATCGATCGTCACGACGGAGGTGCTCGTGTAGCCCGTGCCCGCATGGCCACTGTTAATGGTAATGGACGTGACGGCGCCGCCGGAGACGTTGGCGGTCGCGGTGGCGGTGGTACCGGCGGCCGGCGGCGAGAGTTGCACGGTCGGCACGCCAAGGTAGCCGGAGTTGTCAGAATTGACGGAAAAGCCGGTCACGGAACCGCTAGTGAGAATGGCCGTGGCCACCGCCTGCACCCCGCCCGGACCGGTGGGCGCATCAATCGTCACCTGCGGAGGGCTGGTGTAGCCCGAGCCGGGATTGTGAATGATAAAATTGGTGACGGAATTGGCCGCTCACGACGGCCGAAGCCGCGGCCGGAAAAATGATGGGCGGCGCGACCGTGACAGTGGGGGGATTGTTGTAACCAGATCCGCCGTTGGTCACGTTGATCGTGGTCAGAGCACCTCCCGCCGAACCCACGCCGACGGCGGTGGCCGGCGCGGTGGTCGGCAGGTTGACGGTGACCTGCAAATTGTTGGCGAACGGCGCCGCATCGGTGGTGGATCCGTTCAAGACCATCTGGTAGCCGCCGTGGCCATCGCTGGTCACGGAACCGGAGTAGCTGTACGGTCCGTTGTTGTGGCCGGTGAAAGTGAAAATTCCCTCCGCGGATGAAAGCGTGCTTAGTTTTTGCAGATAGGTCGCGAAGCTGGGATAGGGATACGGATCGCCGACGCCGCCCAGCGCGGCGGCTTGCCCTGGTCCAAGCGCGCGCACAAATTGCGACATGCCATCGGCGGGCGTCCATCCTTTCTCCGGCGTTCCGCCAGGCCCCCCGGTCCCAAGTTTGTACAGGGCCTGACCCGCGCCAATATCGCGAATCGCGGCCGCGAGCGACTCAGTCGAAAGATAGTATTTGCGCTGACTCCTTCAGTTGGAGATTCGGAGACAGTGCCCTCGAACAGTCAAGTTGCATCGGCATGCTGAGCGCGTCGATACTGGTCAGATTCACGTCGCTCTGGATGGTCGCATTGAAGGTAATCTCGCACTGGTCGAATCGATAGTTGGCAGTGGAGGGGCTGGGATTGGCATTGTTGGTGTAGACAAAGGGCGGGCTGCCGGTGCCGTCGTTTTGGAATACCACGAAGGCGCCAGAATCGATCGTCGTGACCTTGAAATGATATACGGGGCGCATCTGACCCGTGTAGGGGGAGAGCACGCTGTAACCCGCGGATTTCAACAGGTTGATCGGCGACGGCGTGGCGCTGTTTGGGACAGTGGTGGCGTCGACCGTGGCCAGCGTGCCTCCCAACGCGTCGAACGTGAAGGGAGCGGTCGGGCTGAGATCCTTGCCCACCAGGAGGAGATACGGCGAGTTGGGATTGCCCGTGTCGTCCACCACCTCAATCGTCAGCTCCTGGGCCCAGCCAGCGACCGTCGAAATCGAGAGGAAAGCGACAAGCAGGGCACGGCGAAAGCGAAAAGTCATGCCGCCTAATAAGCAAAATCGTTACCAACCAATGGGTAACGGGCAAATTCCCCGAAAATAGCCGCACGCGGTGGACGCTTGTACCGTCTCAGCGCCGAATCACGGCGCCAGAATCCGCCAGAACTGTTTTGACGTCTGCGCGGTCGGAACGGAAAACGCCTGCGTGGTTTGCGCGGCGGTAAAGACAGAGACATCCGACCAGTCGCCCAGCGCGAGATCGCCACACGTTTGCGTGACGTATTGATGTCCGACCAGGAGACGCATCGCGGTGAAATCGATCTGCCCGAACTCGAGCGACACGCTCGCCATGCGCGGCCCGCCATTCACCAACGGAAAGCTCCCGCGCGGATTCGCCGCGCTGTCCCAATCGACCACGTAGGAGCCGACGAAATAATCATCGCCGTCGGGAAGATCTATCACGCCAAGCGGCACGACCGGAACCCCGTCCGACCAGTTTCCCATGTTGGATTGCGCGGGGACGCCGTTGCCTAACGCGATCGTGCCAGCGAGGGCATCGCCGGCAAAGGTGAATGACGGCGAGCGCGTCGATGTGGCGCAGGATGGCCCACGCCTGCAAGCTCGTGTTGGTTTGACCGATGATCGTATTGGGCAGAAAATGATTCGCGACTTGCGCGGGCGTGCCGTGATTGTCGCTGTAAACCGTCAGGAAATCCTTTTGCCGGTTGAGCGTGGTGATGTTGTAGAAAATATCGATGGCCACGCGAGGATCGGCCCACGTGTGATCGTCATAGTAGACCTGCACCACGACATTCAGATTCGCCGGAAACGGGATGACCTGCGAGCCACCGGTGCCGGTGTCGCCGCCGCCGCCGTAGGCATACCCCGGCGCCATGCAGAACATGAATGCGCCGGTCGCGCCCCATTGATTTCCGGGACGGTAAAGACTCGCCAGGCCCATCATCTCGTGCTGGATGATGGCGGGAAGAAATCCGCCGCCGTAGGAATGCCCCGCGAATCCCACCTGCGACGTGTTGAGATTGTACGCGGCGACCGCCGCCTCGAAGCCGGTGGTCAACTCGTCGAATCGCTTCGCAATATTCGGACTCGCCCCACCCTCGTACGGCGAAAAGACCACGTTGTAGCCGCGGCTCGCCAGATTGATCAGCAGCGCCGCGTAGTCATCGGCCACTCCAATCGGCGTGGTGTAGCCGTGCGCGAAGAAAATGGTCGGCCGCGCCGGATCGATCGTCGCGTCGGGATGATAGATCGAAACGGTCAGCGTCTGGCCGTTCGCGGTCGGGTAGATGGGATTCGTCAGGGTGTCGATGAAAACGGGAAACGGCCCATTGCTGCCGAAATCACCGCTGGCGGGTGGCGCGTAGGTTTGCGCGCGGGCGCTGGCACCGATCACGAAGACAGCCCACCGCCGTGAGGCACATCAGGATCGCTCGTCGAAGGAAGGAAGCGGGGGAACACATTTTCGTGCACGGCGGCAGCACCTTGGTTGACGGAAGAAACCCGCCAAACGTGACATTGTTTCGCCAAGGGCCCGGCCCGCAGCCGGATCCGGGGCCGCCCGCGACTTTCTGAATTCGCGCCCCGTGCGATATTCGTCCATCACCCCGATTCGCGAATCCACACCCACCGCGGCTCCACGCAGAGGCGCGCGCGCTCGACGTCGTCCGCTATTACACGGAGGCGGGACAGGACTACGGCGCCTGGAGCCGCGATTTCAACATGCACTTCGGCTATTTCCGCCGGGGCCTGAATCCGCTTCGGCTCGAGCGCATGCTGGAGGAAATGTCGCGGCAGGTGCTGCGCCGCCTGCAGCTCGCGCCGGATTCGAACGGCCGCATCCTCGACATGGGTTGCGGCCTGGGCGCCACCATCCGCCTGGCGGGTCGCGAGTATGAAAATCTGCACATCGATGGAATCACGCTGGTGCCCTGGCAGATCGCGCACGCCGAACAGCTCACCTCCCCCGCCCTCCTCAAGGATCGCGTCCGCTTCCATCAGGGCGATTACACCGCGAGCGCATTTCCGGACAATCACTTCGACGGGATCTACGCGCTCGAAAGCGCCTGCCACGACGCGGGTTTCGCCAAGGAGGGCTTCATCCGCGAGGCCGCGCGCATCTTGAAGCCGGGGCAACGTCTGGTCGTCGGCGACGGCTTCATCAAGGGCACCGGCCCGATGAATCCGCTGCTGCGCTGGTGCTACCGGCGCGTCTGCGACAACTGGGCCCTCGAGACCTTCGCGGAGATTGATGAATTCATCGCGACGCTAAAGCAAAACGGCTTCACACAAATCGAGATCGAGGATGCCTCGCTCCGCATTGCGCCGTCGGTCATGCACATTCCCTGGGTGACCCTGCGCTTCCTCGTGCAGCAACTGTTCGAGACGCGTCTGCACCTGAACAAGGTGCGCTGGGGCCACATCATCGCCTGCCTCCTCTCGCCCGTCGATCGGCATGGCCCGCTGGCGCTTTGGTTACTATCTGATCACTGCGACCAGGAGAGCGGAATCGACGCTCGATGGCCCAGGAGTCTAGGGAAGCAAATCAACGAGGGCGGTCGTGGGTGACTTCCATCGCAGGTACAGGCGTTCCCGGTTCGACAGTGGAATCACCGCCATAAGAATCGATCTTCGAAATTAGCTCCCGTTCTCCCCTCTCGCTGGCTAAGGTTTCCGATCGCACTTCTTCCTGCCTATGAAAAAGATTCCCCTCTCGCGTCTGCTTTCGCTTTGTGTCGCCGGCACGCTTCTAGTTATTCCCTTGGCACCTGGCCAAGGCCCGCTCACCCCGCCCGGCGCCCCGGCGCCGACGATGAAGACGCTCGACCAGATTGCGCCGCCCGGCACCGCCATCAACTCGGCAAACACGCCCGGCGACGCTACCGCGGTATTCGTCATCAACGGACCAGGAACCTATTATCTTACAGGAAATGTCGGTGTCTCCGTCGCGAAGAGTTGCATCCTGATCAACTCAGCCAATGTCACGCTGGACCTCAACGGTTTTGAGCTGGTGAACTTCGGGGCAGGATTTGTCGCCATTACCGACGGCGGAGCCATCCAAGGGAACATCACGATTCGAAACGGATCGATTCGCGGCTGGACCGGCACGGGGGTGGACATCAGTCACTCGTTCGACTCCATTGTCTCCGGGTTGATTGTGACGGATAACGGCGGAGTCGGACTTTCGCTTGGCGATGCCAGCGTCGTGCGTGACTGCATGTCGCGGAACAACGGCTCCGACAACTTCCGGACCGGATTCAATGCCAACATCACACATTGCACGGCGGTCGGCAGCGCCACCGGCAATGGATTCACCGTGGGTTCCGATAGCGCCATTTCCAATTGCGTGGCGAACTTCAACAAGCTGTCGGGCATTCAGTGCAACTACGGTTGCAGCATCTCGCAATGCACCGCGAATGAAAACAGTGACCACGGAGTTTTGGCTTCGGTCAACTGCCGGGTGGCGGATTGCCTCGCCTCTTTGAACGGCGGCGCCGCAACGCTAAGCGCCATCGAGGTCGGATTCGCCGGCACCATCACCAACTGCACCGCTTCCAACAACGCTGCGCAATATGCCATCCTGGCTGGCGGGGGGTCCGTCGTCATCCACTGCAGCGCTAGCGGCAATACATCGAGCCAGGCGGTCTCGGCGGGAATTCGTGCCGACGAATGCACGGTGAAGGATTGCAACGCCTGCTTCAACTCGACTTCGAATGCGACCATCAGCAACTCGACCGGGATGGGAATTTGTGCCTTTGACGAAAATGCCCTCATTGAGAACTGCACGTGCGGGGACAACGCGGCTGATGGCATCCAGGTCGCCAATCGCTCCGTGGTATTGAACAACCTGTCGGGGAGCAACGGCGGAGCCGGTGTTCATGCCACCGGGACCGCCAACCGGATTGAGGGAAATCAGGTGACCTCAAACAATCCCGGGATTCTCGTCGATACCTCCGTCAATCTCATTCTCCGGAACACCGCGCGGGCAAACGGCTCCGCCAACTACGTGATTGCGATCAACAACCGGGTCGCTGCGATCGTGATTCCCACCCTGAACGCTGCCCCAATCAACGGAAATACCGGCGGCTTTGCCTTCGGCACCGACGCCTCGGCGAATATTGCGTATTGAGCGAATCCCGCCTCCGACCCGGCAATGCGCGACCACAAACGCGCTGGCTTTGACGGCCCGGGCCGCGCAGACTTCGCGGCCATGGCGGAATCACGCGATCGCGTTTGGAAAAAAATAGCCGTCTTCTATGCGCTGACGCTGGCGTGCAGCACGCTTTTCTACTGGCTGATCCTGCGCTCGAGCCTCGGCGCGGGCGGCGGCTTCTACGTGACCGGAATCATGTGGTGCCCCGGCCTCGCCGCGCTCGCTCACGAAGCGTATCGTTCCGCGAAAGCGTCAACGATCTCGGCTGGAAGTGGGGCGAGAACCGCTTCCAGCTACAAAGTTATCTCCTTCCCCTCGCCTACGCGCTGCCGGTCTACCTCGTCGTCTGGCTGACCGGACTCGGCGGATTTCCCAACGCGGAGTTCGTCACCAAGACCGCGGCGAGCATGGGCTGGCCGGGCGCCTCGACGACCACCGTGATCCTCGGGTACGTCGCGCTCTCCGCCACGATTGGCGTGCTCATTTCCACGTCGCGCGCGCTCGGCGAGGAGATTGGCTGGCGAGGCTTCCTCGTGCCCGAACTCGCCAAGGTGATGCCGTTCGGCGGCGTAGGCCTGCTCAGCGGCATCATGTGGGCGGCATGGCATTATCCGGTCCTGATCTTCGGAGACTACAATGCCGGGACGCCCGCGTGGTTCGGGCTGAGCTGCTTCACCATCATGGTCATCGCATGCAGTTACATCGCGGCCCACCTGCGGCTGGTTTCCGGCAGCCTCTGGACGGGCGCCATCCTGCACGCGAGCCACAACCGCTTCATTCAAGGCGTCTTCACGCCCCTGACCGTCAACAACACCAAGACGCCCTACGTGATCGATGAGTTCGGCGTCGGCCTGGTGGTGACGACGGTGATTGCCGCCATCATCGTGTGCTATCGCGGAGCAAAGGCGCGGGCCGCCGCGGCCGCCGCTTGATTGCGGAATGCGGATTGCTCCTTTTCCGAAGGCCTCTCTAAATTCCGTTAATTCCGTTAATTCTGTCGAAAAATCTTTGCTGTTCTTCGTGCTCTTCGAGTCCTTCGTGGTGGAATTCCAATTCAACAATTATGTCCACCACGCTTGAAGCGGTTCGTCCGATTGGCCTCGCCGAGATCCGGGAGGCGCGCGAGAGGATTGCCTCGACCATCATTCGCACGCCGTTGGTTCGCCTCGAGCTGGGTCCGGAATTTCCCGACATCCGCCTCAAGCTGGAAAACCTGCAGCCGATCAACGCCTACAAACTGCGCGGCGCGGCCAATGCGGTCGCCATGCTCTCCGACGCCGAGCGCGCCCGGGGCGTCTGGACGATCAGCGCGGGAAACGCCGGCCAGGGCGTGGCCTACGCCGCGCGCAAGGCTGGCGTGCCCTGCACGGTCGTGGTGATCGAGACGGCCCCGCTGGCCAAGATGGCACGGATGAAGGCGCTTGGCGCGCGGCTGGTTCCGGTTTCCTATGATGTCGCCTGGCAGACCCTCGAGGCGCGCTCGTACCCGGGCGTCGAGGGAACTTTTGTGCATCCGTTTGATGATCACAATTTCATCGCGGGCCATGGCACGATGGGGCTCGAGATTCTGGAGGACGCGCCCGACACCGCGGCGGTGATCGCCGGCATCGGCGGCGGCGGGCTCATCACCGGCGTTGGCTCCGCGATCAAAGCTCTCAAACCGGACGTGAAGATTTGGAGCGTCGAACCGGAAACGGCCGCACCCTTTGCGCAGTCGCTGGCGGCGGGCGAACCGCAGTCATTCAAGGAATGGAAGTCATCGTTCGTCGACGGCGCCGGCGGGCAGAGCGTTTTCCCGCGCATGTGGGAACGAATGAAGCCGGTGGTCGACGGAGCGATCGTGGTGAGCCTGGAGGAAACGAAACGCGCGATGCGCCTGCTCGCCGAGAAGGCGCGCGTCGTCGCCGAGGGCGCAGGCGCGCTGTCGGTCGCCGCCGCGCTCTCCGGCAAGGCCGGCCGCGGGCCGATTGTCGCCATCATTTCCGGCGGGAACATCGATCTGAAAAAATTCTGCGAAATCCTGGAATCCACCGCGCCCTGAGCGAAACGCTGAATCAATATGGCCGACATCGAAGCACGCCTGCACGCGCTAGGTTACGTTCTTCCCGCACCGATGGTTCTACCGCCCGGCGTGGTGCTCCCCTTCCCGTGGGTGCGCGTGCGCGGCAACCGCGCCCTCATTTCCGGCCACGCCGCGCAGAATCCGGACGGTTCGCTGGCGGGACCGCTCGGCAAGGTCGGCCTCGACGTCACGGTCGAGCAAGCGCGGGTCAACGCGCACCTCGTCGGCCTTTCCATGCTTGCCAGTCTCCAGCGCGAGCTGGGTGATCTCGATCGCGTCTCGGCCTGGCTGCGCGTCTTCGGCATGGTCCACTCCGCGCCCGGATTCAACCGCCAGCCCGATGTGATCAACGGCTTCACCGACTTGATCGTGACGCTCTGGGGACCGGAGCGCGGCAGCCACGCGCGCTCCGCCGTCGGCATGGCGCAGCTTCCCTTCGACATCCCGGTGGAGATCGAGGCGCGAGGTGGAGATCGACTCGTAAGTATTCGCGGCGAAACCGCGCACGACCAAATTCGACAGCTAACTTCCGCGGCAAATTCAGCCGCTGGCCGTCGACCCTCGACCCTCGACTCAGTTCAATGCCGCTCCGCCAGCGCCTGTTCGCGGCGCGCGGCGGCGAGCGCGTGCAGGCGATGGTCCTCCTCGCGTCTCCAACTTGAGCGGCGGCACCGGCGTCGGCCGGCCGTCGTCATCGAGATGCACGAAGGTCAGCCAGCATTCATTGGTGTGACGCCGGCCCGCCGCTGCGCGGGTCCTCCGCACAGACGTTTGCGTAGACCGACATCGAGGTGCGCCCGACCAGCACGACCCGCGACCGGATCTCGACCAGTTCGCCCACGCGGATTGGCTCCTTGAAAAGGATGCGATCGATGGAAAGCGTCGTGGTCTGTCCGCCGCAATGTCGGATCGCGCTGAGGGCCGCGCAGCGATCCACCATGCTCATGATCACGCCGCCGAAGACGGTCGGGTGCTTCAGGCCGTTGGCGTAATGCGGCATCATCATGTCGGCAATGACGGATTCGGAGGCAAGGGGTGTCTTGGGATTCATGGTGCGGAAACGAGGGTGAATGAGCGGGATTGGCAGGCAGCCTAATGGAATCTCTCCGGCAGGCCAACGTCCGTCCGACGCCCAATGGGCGATTGAGAATCAGATTATGCACACCGAATTGCGCGGGCCGAGTCTGACCGGCGGTCGGCTTGCGACCACATTCACTTGCGCGCGTCGGCTGCGGCGACCAGAGTTCTCTCCGCCGTCTGAGAGCCAGCGAAGCCATGACTCCCACAACCCGATATGCCAAGAGCGGCGACGTCTGCATCGCCTACCAGGTGACCGGCGACGGGCCGATCGACCTGATCCTTGCGCCGGGCACGGTTTCGCATCTCGACTTGGATTGGGAGATTCCCATCCGCGCGGATTTCTTCCGACGCCTGAGCTCGATGTTCCGGCTGATCCGTTTCGACAAGCGCGGCACCGGACTCTCGGATCGACCCACCGAGATGGCCACGCTCGAACAGCGGGCCGATGACATTCGCGCGGTCATGGATGCGGTCGGGCATTGCATCCGCCGTCATCCTGGGTGCGTCGGAAGGCGCGTCGATGGCGGCGATGTTCGCGGCCACTTATCCGGAGCGCACGCGCGCGCTGCTCACCTGGGGCGCGATGGCGCGCTGGGTCGCAAGCGAAGATCATCCGTGGGGACAAAATCACGAGGAGAACGAAGAGATGATCCGCGATGTGCAGGAGAACTGGCCGTCGGAATGGTACATCCGCGGGCCCGGCGCGGGCTTATGGTCCGGATGCGGACGACGCCGCTGGTGCAGTCCGCCATCCGCTATTGCCGCGCCGCGGCCAACCCGTCGGCCGCCGCCGCCTATGAGCGCATGAATTCCGAAATCGACATCCGATCGATCCTCCCGGCCATCAAGGTGCCGACGCTCGTGATGAATCGCACCGGCGATCCGGTGGCGCCGTGCGAGGGCGCGCGCGACATGGCCAAGCGCATTCCCGGCGCGCGCTTCGTCGAGTTTCCCGGCAACACCCACTCCATGATGGCCATCGCGCCCGAAAAGGTGCTGGCCGAAATCCAGGAATTCGTCACCGGCGTGCGCCCCGTCGAGGTCGACGATCGCGTGCTCGCCACGGTGCTCTTTGTCGACGTGGCCAACTCCACCCAGGCGCTGAGCGAGCTGGGCGACAGCGCCTGGAAGACGCGGCTCGAGGGTTATTACCGCATCGTCCGCAACGAGCTCGCGCGCTATCGCGGCCGCGAGACGAACACGGCGGGCGACGGGATCATGGCCAGCTTCGACGGCCCCGGCCGGGCCGTCCGCTGCGCGCTCGCCATCGCTTCGAATGTGAAACCTCTCGGACTCGAAGTGCGCGCGGGACTGCACACCGGCGAGGTGGAGTTGATGGGCGACAACATTGGCGGGATCGCGGTACACCTCGCGTCGCGCGTGCAATCCGAGGCGGGTGCGGGCGAAGTGATGGTATCGAGCACCACCAAGGATCTCGTGGCCGGTGCGGGACTTAAATTCGATCCGCGCGGCAGCCGGCCGCTCAAGGGAGTTCCGGGCGAATGGGCGCTTTTCGCCGCCACCGCATGATGCCATGCAACGCAAACTCACCGTCATTCTTTCGGCCGATGTCGTCGGCTACAGCGCGCTGATGGAGCGCGACGAAGCCGGCACGCATGACCGGCTGAAGGACAAACCGGCTCGACCATTTTCGACCCGCGCGTCGCCGCGCATGGCGGGCGCATCTTCAAGCTGATGGGCGACGGCGCCTTGGTCGAGTTCGCCAGCGTGGTCTCCGCGATTCAATGCGCGCAGGAGATCCTGGAGGCCACCGAGGCCGGACCCGATCAGCCAGGCATGGAGCGCCATTCGCTATCGAATCGGAGTCAATCTCGGCGAAGTCATCGTCGAGGGCGACGACATCTATGGCGACGGCGTCAACGTCGCGGCGCGACTCGCAGTCGCTGGCCGCGCCGGGCGGCATGGCCGTGTCGCGCACTGGTGCGCGATCTGGTTCGCGGGAAAGGTATCAGTCGAGTTCGAGGATCTTGGGCGAACACACGGTCAAGAACATCGAACGACCCGTTCACGTCTTCGTGTCCCGCGGCATCTCACGGCACCGCGCTCCGCCGTCGACCGCGACCGACTCGCCCGCGAACCGCGGGACCGTCCATCTGCGTGCTGCCGCTGATCAAACATGAGCGGCGATCCGGAGCAGGAATACTTCAGCGACGGCATCACCGAGGACATCATCACCGATCTGAGCAAGATCTCGGCGCTCTCGGTGGTCTCGCGCAACACCGCCTTCACGTTCAAGTCGAAGCAGGTCTCCATCGGACAGGTGGCGCGCCAGTTGAAGGTCAGCCACGTGCTGGAGGGGAGCGTGCGGAAGTCGGGCAACCGCGTGCGCATCACGGCCCAGCTCATCGAGGGCGCGAGCGACAATCATCTTTGGGCGGAGCGCTACGATCGTGACTTGAACGACATCTTCACGCTGCAAGATGAAATTGCCGAGGCGATCGCCAAGGCGCTAAAGCTCAAGTTGCTGCCCACGGAGAAAAAAGCGATCGAGCAGCGTTCCACCACGAATCCGGAAGCCTACAAACTGTATTTGATGGCCCGAAAGATTCAACACCACCGGAAACTCGCGCCACCGTCCCATCAGCATCAGGCTTTGCGAACAGGCCGTGCAGGCTGATCCTGGCTACGCGCGAGCCTGGGCGTTGTTGGCGATTTGCAAGTCGAACAGCGTCATGCTGACCGGCGCCACCGGAGATTTGGGCTGGAGCGCGGCCGATCGGGCGCTGGCGCTTGATCCCGGCCTCGCCGAGGCCCACGCCGCGAGGGGCCGCATTCTCGCCGACGAGGGGCGTTTCGCCGAGGCCGCGACCGAACACACCATCGCCTTAGGCTTGGATTCCGAGAGCTATGAAGTGAATGCGGCCGCGGCGCGCTGCTTCATGTCGACGCGACGCTACGACGAGGCGATTCAATGCCTTGAAAGGGCGGCGGCGGCCAATGAGACCGACTTTTGGGCCCTTGGCATGGCCATTTCATGCCACGCGACCAAAGGCGACATCGAGGGCGAGAGATCGAGTGCACGTCGCGCCCTCGAACGCGTCGAGAACTTGCTTATCGCCGAGCCCGATCACGGCCACGCGCTGAGTTTTGGCGTCACCGCACTGGCAACTCTTGGTGAAGTGGAACGCGCCAAGGATTGGGCCAAGACCGCCATCCTGCTCGATCCCGAAAACAGCCTGCTTTGCTACAACTTGGGATGCGCCATGGTCAAACTGGGTGAGACGGACGAGGCGCTTCGGCTCCTCGAGCAGTCCTTCCGGACCCTGAGGCTGCAATCCTTCAAGTATATTGATACGGACGCCGACCTCGACCCAATCAGGCATGATCCCCGTTTCCAAGCCTTGATGGCCGAAGCATTGGCACGCTACGCCCGCGCCGAATAGGAACGGGTGTCAGGAACGTACGGGCACCCTGGAACCGGTATGGGCTTGCGTGTTATTCAGCTCGGTCCGACTCTGCGCAACGAACGCGTGCGCCAGCACGCGCCAAATCCAAGCATCCCGCCCGTTCATGCAGCGCAAATTGACCGTCATCCTCTCCGCCGATGTCGTCGGCTACAGCGCGCTGATGGAGCGTGACGAGACCGGCACGATGAATCGCCTGCGCGCGAACCGGTCGGAGATCTTTGACCCGCGCGTCACCGCGCACGGCGGCCGCGTCTTCAAGCTGATGGGCGACGGCGCCCTGGTGGAGTTCGCGAGCGTAATCTCCGCGATCCAGTGCGCGCGGGAAATCCAGGAAGCCACCGAGGCCGCGAACGGCGACGATCGCATCCGCTACCGGATCGGAATCAATCTGGGCGAGGTCATCGTGGAGGGCGACGACATCTATGGCGACGGCGTCAATGTCTCCGCGCGGCTGCAGTCGCTCGCGCCGCCGGGCGGGGTCGCCGTTTCGCGCGTCGTGCGCGATCAGGCCTCCGGCAAAGTGGCGATGGAATTCGAGGATCTCGGCGAGCACGCGATCAAGAACATCGAGCGGCCGGTGCACGTCTTCGCGCTGCGCCTGGCGGCCCCGACGGAGGTACCGGCGGCCGCCGCTCCCGCCCGCCAGCCGGGCGTTTCATTGCTGGTCCTTCCTTTCGCCAACATGAGCGGCGACCCGGAACAGGAGTATTTCAGCGACGGCATCACGGAGGACATCATCACGGACCTGAGCAAGATCTCCGCGCTCTCGGTCGTTTCGCGCAACACCTCGTTTACCTACAAGTCGAAGCCGTCCGCCATCGGACCGATTGCGCGCCAGTTGAAGGTCAGCCATGTGCTCGAGGGCAGCGTGCGCAAATCGGGCAACCGCGTCCGCATCACCGCGCAGCTCATCGAGGGCGCGAGCGACAACCACCTTTGGGCGGAGCGCTACGATCGCGATCTCAACGACATCTTCGCCGTGCAGGACGAGATATCCGAGGCCATTGTCGATGCGCTGAAGCTAAAGCTGCTCCCGGCCGAGAAGAAGGCGATCGAGCATCGATCCACCACCGACCCCGAGGCGTACCGCTTCTACTTGATGGCGCGGAAATACAACACCACCGGCAACACGCGACACCGGCCCATCAGCATCCGGCTCTGCGAAAAGGCCGTCGCGATCGATCCCGCCTATGCCCGCGCCTGGGCCTTGATGGCGATCTGCAAATCCAACAACGTCGTGCTCGCGGACGGAACCGGTGACACGGGCTGGTCCGCCGCCGAGCGCGCACTGGCCCTGGAGCCGAATCTGGCGGAAGCCCACGCCGCCAAGGGCCGCATCCTCGGCGATGACGGCCGCCTGGAGGAGTCGCTGGCCGAACACCGCATCGCCATGCAACTTGACCCCGAGAATTATGAGGTGAATGCCGCCGCCGCCCGGTGCTTCATCGCGCTGCGGCGCCACGACGAGGCGATTCAGAGTCTGGAGCGGGCGGCCCGCGCGATTGAAACCGATTTCTGGGCCCTCGGCATGGCCATTCAATGTTATGAAGCCATCGGCGATCAGGCCGGCGCGAAATCCGCGGCGCAACGCGCCCTCTCGCGCGTGGAAAAGGTTGTCGCGGCCGAGCCGGATCATGGCGTGGCGCTTGGCTTCGGGGTCACTGCCCTCGCCGACGCTGGGTGAGCGGGAACGTGCCAAGGAATGGGCGGAACGCGCGCTGCTGCTCGATCCCAACAATCGAAACCTGCGTTACAACATGGCGTGTGCCATGGTGACCCTGCGGGAAATGGACACCGCCATCGAATTGCTCGAATCCGTCGTCGTCACCGTCGAGCCCGCAGTCGTTTCGCTGGTTTGAAACGGACAACTCACTCGACCCGATTCGCGAGGACCCGCGCTATCAGGCGCATGATCGCCAAGGCCACGGCCCGGCTGGAGAAGACCGAGCGCTCGCGCCGGCGCCGGGGACTCCGAGCCGCGCCTGGCGGTGACGGGATTGCCGGTCGGAAGGTCTTGCGTCTTAGGCGGCTCCGTCACAGCTTTTGAACGCCATGCTGCGCAAACTAACCGTCATCCTTTCGGCCGATGTCGTCGGCTTCAGCGCGCTGATGGAGCGCGACGAGGCCGGCACGATGACGCGGCTGATGGCGAACCGGCAGTCCATCTTCGAGCCCCGCGTCGCCGCGCACGGCGGACGCATCTTCAAGCTGATGGGTGATGGCGCGCTGGCGGAATTCACCAGCGTGGTGGCCGCGCTCGATTGCGCCCGCGAGATCCAGGAGACCACCGACGCCGACACCGCGATCGCCGGAGCACGAACGCATCCGCTACCGGATCGGCATCAATCTTGGCGAGGTTCTGGTGGAGGGCGACGACATCTACGGTGACGGCGTCAACGTGGCCACGCGGCTGCAGGCGCTGGCCGCGCCCGGCGGCGTCGCGATCTCCCGCAACGTGCGCGAGCAGGTCGACGGCAAGGTGGCGGCGGACTTCGAGGATCTCGGCGAGCACACCATCAAGAACATCGAGCGACCGGTCCACGTTTTCGCGGTGCGCGGCGCCAGCATCGCCCCCACGTCCGCACCCACCCAACGTCCCGCCCCCTCGCCCCGTCCATCTGCGTGCTGCCCTTCGCGAACATGAGCGGCGAGCCGGAGCAGGAGTTTTTCAGCGACGGCATCACGGAGGACATCATCACCGACCTGAGCAAGGTCTCCGCGCTTTCCGTCGTCTCGCGCAACACGTCGTTCCTGTTCAAGGCGAAGCAGATCGACATCGCGCAGGTGGCCAGCCAGTTGAAGGTCAGCCATGTGGTGGAGGGCAGCGTGCGCAAGGCCGGCAACCGCGTGCGCATCACCGCGCAGCTCATCGAGGGCGCGACCGACAACCATCTTTGGGCGGAGCGCTACGATCGCGATTTGAACGACATCTTTGCGCTGCAGGACGAGATTTCGAGCGCGATCGTCAAGGCGCTGAAGGTGCGCCTGCTGCCGGAGGAGAAGAACGCCATGGCGCGCCGCTCCACCAGCAGTCCCGGAGGCGTACCAGCTCTATTTGCTGGCGCGCAAGTACACCACCACCGGCACGCAGCGGCACTATCCCGTCAGCATCCGCCTCTGCCAGCGCGCGGTCGAAATCGACCCAAAGTACGCGCGGGCCTGGGCGATGCTGGCCATCTGCCAGTCCCACAACAGTCTCGTCGGCGCGAAGGCGGACGAAGACGGCCGCGCCGCCGCGGAACGCGCGCTCTCGCTCGAGCCGAACCTGGCCGTGGCGCACGCCGCGCAGGGTCGCATCCTCGGCAACGAGGGCCGCTTCGAGGAGGCGCTGGTCGAACACCGCGTCGCGCTCCGCATTGATCCCAAAGCCTACGAGGTCAACGCCGCCGCCGCGCGATCGCTCATCGCCACGCGGCGATGGGACGAGGCCATCGCCTGCCTCGAGCGCGCGGCCCTCGACATCGAGGCGGATTTCTGGGCGCTGGAAAACAGCATTCAATGCCACCAGGCCAAGGGCGACACGGCCGGCGCGATCTCGGCGGCGCGGCGCGCGCTCGAGCGCGTGGAAAAAGTCATCTCGGCCGAATCGGATCACGGCGTGGCGATGGGCTACGGCATTCGCGCGCTCGTCATGCTCGGCGAGACCGACCGCGCGAAGGAATGGATGAAGCGCGCCTTGCTGCTCGATCCCGAGAACATGCTGCTGCACTACAAGATTGCCTGCAGCATGATCCAACTGGGCGACATGGACGCCGCCATGAAGTATCTCGAGCCGGTCGCGAAAATCATGCGCCGGCCCTCGCTCATCTGGTGGCAAATCGATCCGGAACTTGACTTGATCCGGAACGATCCGCGCTTTCAGGCCATGATGGCGGATGCCGCGGCGCGCATCGCCGCTATCCGACTAGTGGATCCGTCCGATTATTTTGCGCCTTCGCGCGCCTGGGATTCCTCGATCTGGCGCCAGGTCGCGCGGTAGGCATCCGTGAGTCCGTATTGCTCGATCACGGCGAGAAAGCGGGGGTCGTTGCGGACAGGGTCCCAGACGGGCAGAACGAAATAGTATGCAGTATCCCCCTGCATCTCCTGGGGCTTGGACAACTCGGCAAGGGCTTCATCCCGGCGTCCCAGGGCCATCAGCAGATATGCCACGTGGCAATGAATCACGCGTCGTCGCGGCCTGGAGTTCCGCGAGCTGAGCTTGGGCCGGCGCCGGGTCCCCGGCCAAGGCGAGTTGCGCCTCCAGAAATCCGGCGCGGCGGAAGGTACCGCCCGTGTCCGGTGTCGAGATGATTTCGCGAAACAGCAAAGCCGCCTCGGGCAATCGCTTCAGCCCGAGCAGCGCCTGCCCCCGCACCAATTGCCCCTGGGCAAAGCCCGGCTGGAGCGCCACCGCGCGATCGCCGGCTGCCAGCGCTTCGCGATACCGCCGCACGCTGTTGAGATAGAGCCCGTAATTTCCCGCCATGATCGGCGCAAGGGGATCCAACTCCGCCGCCCGGCGCAGTTCCATTTCCGCGCGGCCCATGTCCCCCAACCCCCAGAGCAACCGCCCGTACCATTGGTGCGCGGTCGCATAGTTTGGATTCAAGGCGAGCGCGCGTTCGAACGCAGCCTTGGCCTCGTCCCGCCGTCCCAGCGCGTCCAGGATGTTGCCCCGGCTCGCGTGCGCCTCCGCGACATTCGGGTCCAATTGCAGGGCCCGATCCACCAACTGCAGGGCTTTGAGTCCCGCCGTCGTTGTCCCCGTCGCGTCCCCGCAGCCGGACTCCGCTGGTGTCGGCCAGCCCCACGTAGGCCCGCGCGAAATTCGGATCCAGATCAATCGCCTGCTGGAACAGCTTCGCCGCCTGCTTCATGCCGTCGTTCGTCCGCTTGGTCCATTCCTGGCGGCCCTCGAGGTAGAGCTGATAAGCCTCGGGATTCACCCCGGCGGGGCCCGGCGAGCGAGGAAACGGCCAGCTTGAGCTTGAGATTTTTCGCGATCAGCCCCGCGATTTCGTCCTGCACGACAAAGATATCCTTCACCTCGCGATCAAAATTGTCGGACCAGACGTGGAAGCCGGTCGCCGCGTTGATCAGCTGCGCCGTGATGCGCACCCGGTTGCCGGATTTGCGCACGCTGCCCTCGACCACATACGCCACGCCGAGTTGCTTCGCGATTTCCGGGATCGGCGTGTCCTTGCCCTTGAAGTGAAACGACGACGTTCGCGCGGAAACTTTCAAGCCGGGAACCTTGGCGAGCACGTTGAGCAACTCCTCGCTGACACCATCGGAAAAATATTCGTTCTGCTTGTCATCGCTGAGGTTGGCGAACGAGAGCACGGCCACGCTTTTCTCGGGCGCGGCCGCGGCGGACGAAGCAGGCAGCGCCACGACAGAGGCCGGCGACGAAACGGGTGCGGCCGTCCGCTTCAACAGGAGAATCAGTCCAGCGATCAGGACAAGCGAACCCAGCACGATCGAGATGACCCACGCCGGGCGGGACGATTTTCCGCGATCGGCGGCCAACGTCGCCTGCTTCTTCGGCCTCCGCAGCGCGGGAAACCTCTGCGGCAAGCCGCCGGCCACGACCTGGCAAATCGCGACCGGTTGAATCGGATCATCCAACGGTTCGCTCCCGACCGGAGCGAACGTCGTCGTCACATCCCGCTCGGCCGCCAACAATTCCGCCGTCGATGCGGTGAGCAAGATTTGTCCGCCGTGACCCAGGTCGAGCAACCGCGCCGTGCGATTGAGCGCGGGGCCGAAATAGTCGCCGCCCCTTTCCTCCGCGCTGCCGACGTGCACGGCCATGCGCACCTTGAGCCCGTCGACGGCCGACCAGTCCTCGGCCGCCAGCGCCTCCTGCAAGCGCCACCGCCGCGTGGACCGCATCGGCGGGCCGGGCGAACGCGGCGTAAAATGAATCGCCCACGGACTTGAACACCTTGCCGTCGTGCGCCGCCACCGTCTTGCGGGTGATGGCGTCGTGAAGCGCGACCGCGCGTTCCATCGCGGCGCGATGATTCAGCCAGCGCAGGCTGGAGCCTTCGATGTCCGTGAAGAGAAACGCCGTCAGCTTGCTGGCGGAGGAACGGGTGGGCTCCATGAACAGGGGCGATTATTCCGAGCGCGTCGGTCGTGTCGAGATTCCCGCGATGGCATTTCGCTTGATTGCTGCCTCGCTCATGGCGTGGCCACATCCTCCGCCGGTGGCACTTTCTGCATGCGCGCCAGTGTCGCGCGCGCGAGCCGGTACTCCTCGACCATCCCCAGTTTCGCGATCAATTCCTTGAAACCCGGTGTGTCACGGACCGGATCCAAAATGGGGATCCAGGGAATTCGCGTCATCATGATGAAGGTCGAATTCCCGAGAAGCAGCAGTCCCTCGTCGAAACGACCGAGCGCGCAAAGAATATGTCCGCGCAGGTAGCTTTCGGCTGGAAGCGCGGCCATCAGTTCGCTTCCAAATCGATTGGGCCTCCTCCGTGAAGCCCGCCTGGCCAAGAACGTAGACTGCGTCACCACCCGCCCACGATTGATTGGCCGAGAGCGGCGACTGCAAGACCGCGCGTGCGATCGCGACCGCCTCGTCCGCTCGGCCAAGCCGCAGCAGCACGACCGCCTGCTCGCTCTAGGCCAAACGCGTAGACGTTCTCCCGCAGCGACGCGGCGCGCTCGAGAAACGCCAGTGACTCCGCCAGCCGACCGGCGTAGCTCAAGCACGCACCATAGGTATAGAGCGTGATATACGAGAGCGGATTGAGACGGGCCGCCTGCCCCAGTTCACCGAGCCCCTCGTCGATCCGGCCCTGGAGCAACAGCAGGTTGGCATGCCAGTGGTGCGCCATCGCGTAGTTGGGGTTGAGGCGGAAGGCCTGTTGAAAAAGCGCCTCCGCCTCCGCCACTCGCCGCTCGATCGTAAAGATCATTGCTTTGATGGCGTAGGGCTCAGCCAGGTTCGGGTCGAGTTGCATCGCCAGCGCGACTTGCTCGAGCGCCCGCGCATTGTCGCTTTCAGAGAATCGTCCGCCACTGACGCCAAGGAGTGCCGATCGAACCACATAAAGTTCCGCCAAAGCCGCCTGCGCCGGCGCAAACTGCGGGTCGATTCCCACGGCGCGTGTCAGCGCGTCATTCGCCTTGGCGAATCCAGTCTCGCTGCGCAGCGCCAGGAAGTGCCGGCCTTCCTGCAGGAGCCGGTGCGCCTCGGGATTCACGGGCCGCGCCGCGCCCGGAGACGCGTCAAGTTTCAGCGAAAGTTCTCTCGCGATCAGCGCCGCGATTTCGTCCTGCACCGCAAAGATGTCCTTCGCATCGCGATCAAAGTTTTCCGACCAAAGATGAAATCCATCCGCCGCGTTGATCAACTGCGCCGTGATGCGCAGGCGATCGCCGGCCTTCCGCACGCTTCCCTCCACCACATAAGCGACCCCGAGTTCTCTGGCTATTTCCGCGAGGGGCACCTGTTTCCCCTTGAAGTAAAATGCCGAGGTGCGCGCCGAAACCTTCAGGCCGGGAATCTTCGCGAGCACATTGAGCAGCTCCTCGCTGACGCCGTCGGAAAAATACTCGTTGTCGCGGTCGGCGCTCAAGTTTGCAAAGGCCAGCACCGCCACGCTCTTGGCGGGGGCCGCGCGATGGCTCATCGCCGGGACCGCCGGCCCGGCAGCGGCGGCCGCCTCCCAGGGCAGCAACACGCGAAAAACCGAAACAGGCAAATCGATATTCTTCAATTCCGTGGGACCCAGCGGCGCAAGCGGATACGTCAGCTTGTTGCGAATGGCGCGCGCCACGTCCTCCGACACGCAGATTCCGCCGCCCGTCGCAAGCGGCTCCAGGCGCGCCGCGATATTCACCCCGTCGCCGTGCAGGTCGCCCTCCCGCACCACCACGTCGCCAACATGAATGCCGATGCGAACGCGAATGTGCTGCTCAGGGAAAGCGCTTTCGTTGCGGGCGTGCAGCGCCTGCTGGATGTCCACGGCGGCCTGCACCGCGGCGAGCGCGCTGGCGAATTCGAGCAGGAAGCCGTCGCCGATGGTTTTCACTTCGCGGCCGTCGTGCCGCGGCATGATTCCGCGAATAAGCGCGCGGTGTTCCTCGAGCAACTCGCAGCGCGAGCGCCTCGTTGCGCTGCGAGAGCGCGCTGAACCCCACCATGTCGGTGAACATGATGGCGGCCAGCTTGCGTTGTTCGGTGCTGTCGCTCATTTCTTGGGCTCGAATTTGTCGAGCAACGCCATCCCGCGCGGGTCCGTCGCCAGGTCACGCCAACGCGGGTTGTTCGCCCTAACCCAGCGAAGGGTGACTTCGCGATTTTGGAGCGCCCGCTCCATCCAGAAGAGGGCTTCGTCGAGGTTTCCCAGCCCCTCGTAGACATATGCGAGTTCTGACGCCACCGCGCTGCCTCCCGCCGCAAAGTCCTTGAGTTGGACAAGCACCTGGTTCGCATCGTCGGCTCGCCCTGCGCGCGCAAAGGCATGGCCAAGGTCCCCGAGTCCATTGGGGCTTCCGGCGGTTAATTTCCTAACCTTCTCAAACTCCGCAATCGCCTCGCCAAATTTGCCCTGCTTTACAAATAATTCACCCCGCATCGTATAGGCGGGCGCGAAATCCGGCGAAAGCTCGAGTGCCTTGTCCACCTCCACGAATGCCTCGTCGACGCGATCCAACCAGTAAAGCATCGTCCCAACCGTGCATTGAATGACCGGGGAGAGCGGATCAAGGGCGAGCGCCTTGCGAGTTTCGACCAAGGCCTCCTCGTAGTTGCCTTCCGCCGACAGCAAGTTGCCATACCAATGGTGGGTGGTGGGATAGTTCGGATTCAGACGCAAGGCCTCCCGGTATTCCACCGCAGCTGCGACCAGATCCCCATCCGATGCGGCACAAGATCCCAGCGCGGTGTGGGCTTCGCCCAGGCGGTCGTCGAGTTCGAGCGCCCGCCGGGCTGCCGCCCTGGCCTTCGAGTTTGCCTCGTTCGTTGGCACGGCGGCATAAGAGGGCAGCAGCACATAGCTCAAGGCCAGACCGGCATAAGCATGCGCATACTTTGGATCCTTCTCGATCGCCTGCTCAAAATATCCAATCGCCCGTCGAAGGTCAGCGGCAGTGCGCTTGTTCCAATGGTACCGTCCGCGCAGAATCAGATCGTAGGCCTCCAGGTTCTCCGTGCCGCCCTGTGCCGCCTTGATCCCGCCATCCGCCTGCAATTTCAACTTCAAGGCCGCCAGCACCTGGTTCGCCACCTCGCTCTGGATCGCGAACACGTCCTTCGTATCGCGATCAAAGTTGTCCGACCAAACGTGAAATCCGGACGTCGCATCGATCAGCTGCGCCGTAATGCGCAGGCGGTCGCCCGACTTGCGCACGCTGCCCTCGATGACATAGGCGACGCCGAGTTGCTTCGCGATCTCGGAGATCGGCACGGGCCGGCCCTTAAAGGAGAACGCCGACGTGCGCGATGAGACCTTCAAGCCGGGGATCTTTGACAGCACATTGAGCAACTCCTCGCTGACGCCGTCGGAGAAATACTCATTCGCCTTGTCGTCGCTGAGATTCGCAAATGCGAGCACCGCGACTGACTTGGCGTCGATCGGCGCGGTAGTGGAGACGTTTGGAGCAGTGCTCTGCGCGCCGGCCGGGGGCGGCGGAGATGATTTCCGCCACGGCTGCCAAAATGCGAGCGCCAGACCGGCCAGCACGACCCCGCCGGCGATCGCCCTGTGAAGTGACGCCGGCTTGCCGCGCGTGCGCGTCGCGGACCCAGCGGACTCCCATGGCATGACTATGCGCTGCACCTGCATGGGGAGTTCGATGTTCTTTAGGCCGGTCTCGCCCAGGCTAGAGAAGCTGACATCGACCTTGTTGCGCACCTGCTCAAAGACCGCCTGGCTGACGCACACGCCGCCAGGCGCCGCCAGCGGCTCAATCCGCGCGGCGAGATTCACGCCGTCGCCATGGATGTCGCCCCCGCTGGCCACGACGTCGCCGACATGGATGCCGATGCGCAGGCGCACGTGCCGCGGCCCGGGCAGCGATTGGTTCCGATCGTGCAGGCAGCGCTGAATCTCCAGGGCCGCCCGCACCCCGGCGAGCGCGCTGGAAAATTCGAAAAGAAAGCCGTCGCCCATCGTCTTCACTTCACGCCCGTCGTGCCGCGGAACGATCTCACGCAGAAGTTTTCGGTGTTCTTCCAGCAACTCCAGTGCGAGCGCCTCGTTGCGCTGCGAGAGCGCGCTGAAGCCCACCATGTCCGTGAACATGACGGCCGCCAACCGGCGTTGATCGGTGGAACTCATTCGAGGACAAATCCCCGCGAGCTATTAGAGCCTGAGCGCACCCATGGCAAGAGCGCCGACAGGCCCGGCCAGTGCCAGCTTTCCAGCAGGCCAGAGGGTTGAATCTCTGCTCGGCGGCCGATGTTGGCACCCCGGCTACGAGTCACCGCCCGACCATTCCAGGCGATTCCCGGAGCAGCCTAGTTCCTTCCAGCGCGGGCGGACCAAGGTGCAGCGGATTGCGACCCATGCAGATTTACCTCGGCCACTGCGTGTGTCGCCTCGCGAAGGCCGATCATCCAGATGAAGCGATCGCGGCTCCCGGCACGTGCGCACTTCACGGCGCGACGCGCGATCACGAGGCTTTTGTAAACATTCATACCTGTTACTTAGCGGTCGCCATGCCAAGCCGGCGCCAACGCCAGATCCCGGGCGTCGCGCCGACATTTGGTCCGTCCTTAACTCCTTATTTGTCAGCCAGTAACCAACTATCACTGGGCTGGCGCCGCGCAGCAATGAATTCGACCAAGCAGCGGAATCGCGCTCGCTCGGGTTCGGCCGCCGGAATCACTTTGAGCCCACGCTGGTCTCAAGGCGAGACCATCGGAAATCACTGGCTCATCGCGCTGAAGTCCACCATGTCGGTCCCGCTGGACGGGATGATCGCGGCGAGCCTGCGTTGTTCCGGTGCCGCGCTCATTTTGGCTGAAAACCCGCGAGTGCCGTCCGTTGCATGAGCGTCTCCCAGCGCGGATCTGAATGCAGGCTCTCCGGCAACCGATCACTTTTCAAGGCGACGATACCAGGATCGCGCTGCTGAACGGCGCGCTCCAGCCAGGCGAAGGCATTATCCCGTTCGCCACAATACGCAGACCTCGATCTTCCTGTCTTTTGCAAAGTGACTCTTAACTCTTAACCGATAACTCTCCACCTCCCCTACTTCGTTTTCTGCAGCGCCTGGATTTGGGTCCAGGCTCTCCGGTAGGCGGTTTCGTAGCCCGATTTCTCCACGGCGCCGAGAAAGTCGGGTTCGTTCCGGATCGGATCCCAGACCGGGTCGAGCAGCGACCAGAGCGCGTCGGTCTTGATCTTCTCACGCGTCAAAAGGGCGATGGCTTCGTCCCTGCGACCGAGCGCCATATAGATCTCAGCCGTGACTTCGCGCCTCAGCGGATGATTGGTAAGTTCAAGGGCGAGCCGATCCGCGGCTTCCTGTTTTTCCCCGACCTGCGCGAGAATCGCCAGGTCGCCGCGTTGACTAAGGTTATCCCAGAAATGCGAATTCCTGAGATTGCGGCGGATTCCCGCTATCGCCTCGTCGCGCCGCCCCAACCGAAATAAGGCACGCGGTCGCATGTCTTCACCCCCAAAATCTCCATGCCCGAGCGCCTCGACCCGATCGAACAGGACGAGCGCCTCGCCATAGCGGCGCGCCATCAGCAGAGCGCCGGCGGAATTGGCGGCAATGATCGGCGACAGCGGATCCAGCTGCCTTGCCAGCTCCAGTTCCTGCAACCCACGCTCGATTTCACCGTTTTCCACCAACATCTTCCCGTACCATTGGTGCGCGGACGCATAGTTTGGATTCAAGGCTAGCGCCTGACGAAAGACCGATTCCGCTGCGGCAAGCTCTCCGGCGCGCGCCAGCAGAATGCCCCGCGTAGCGTACGGCTCAGCCAGATTTGGGTCCGCCGCCAGCGCCTTCGTCGCCCAGCTTCGCGCCGCATCCTGAAACGGGTCCGAAGATTGCCCGGTGTCCTGGGCGAACACAGCGCGAATGGCCCACACATCCGCCATCGCGGCCAGCGCACGGGCAAATTGCGGGTCCTTCTCAATCGCTCGCCCCACCAATTTCTCCGCTTCATCCAGACCCTCGTCGGTACGGCGATTCCAGGCCTCGCGTCCCTCGAGGTAAAGCCGGAACGCCTCGGGATCGACCGGCCGCGCCGCCACGCTGTCGCCCAGCTTGAGCTGGAGATTCTTGGCGATGAGGCCCGCAATTTCATCCTGCAGGGCAAAGGTGTCCTTCACCTCCCGGTCGAAGCTGTCGGACCAGACGTGAAATCCATCCGCCGCGTTGATCAGCTGCGCGGTGATGCGCACGAGGTTGCCGGCCTTGCGCACACTGCCCTCGACGACATACGCGACGCCCAGCTGCTTGGCGATCTCGGGAATGGGCGTGTCCTTGCCCTTGAAATGAAACGCCGAGGTCCGCGCCGAAACCTTCAAGCCCGGCACTTTCGCCAGCACATTGAGCAACTCCTCGCTGATGCCGTCGGAGAAATATTCGTTTTGCTTGTCGTCGCTCAGGTTTGCGAAGGCGAGCACCGCCACGGATTTGGCCGGGATGGATCCGGACGCGATCTTGCCATCCGTGGAGGCGGCAAGTTCCGCGTCAATCGCGGCGAGGATCTCCTGCACGCGGGGCGGCGTGGCCATTCCGGGGTAGAGGTTCGGCGCGCGGCGGAGCAGGCTGCGAAGATTGAGCAGCAAGGTCGCGCGCGGCGGCTGCGCGGACGGCTTTTCCGCCATCGCACTCCTGAATTGCCGTTCAACGATGGCCACGACGTCGGCTTCCCGTCCCAGTTCCCACGCCAGGCCCAACGACAGCTCGCGCCCGCCCAATTGCCGCATTTGCTCAAGGGCCCGCCCGCTTTCGGCCTCTTCTCCAAGCAGGAGGTGCAGGCGCGACTTATACTCCAGCGCATTGCGCTTTTCGGGATCCACCGCGAGTTGACGGTCCACCGCAGCGAGAGCGCGGCGCCAGGCTAGCTTGGCCGCTTCCGGCCGTCCCGCCATTGCGTGCGCTTTTCCCGTCAGATAGCCCTTGGGAAATTCGACAAATAAATCCTCGATGAAGTCGCGGGGAAATGGATCGACAAACGCGAGGGCCCTGGCCGGTTCCCGCTGGCTCAGCCAGAAATTTCCGACCAGACGAACGGCCATGTCGTTGTAGACAAAGTCAGCGGGAAATTGCGCGGCCAGGCGCATTGCCTCGGCGTCTTCGCCTCGCAAGCTCCAGAGGTCATAAAATCGATAGAGTAGCGAGGTAGGGCTTCCCGTGCGGCGAATCGAGTCCTCCCAGAATGCCGCCGCCTCGGCATTGCGACCGAGGTAATTCAGCGAAAGCGCCTTCCCGTTGAGCCCGACCGGATCGTTTGGTCGCAACTTGAGGAGACGATCAAATATCTCCAGCGATTCCGCGCCGTAGGCGTCCCAGTCCTGCAGCGACTGGCCCAAGGCGGCGAGCACCGCCGGATCCCGCGGATTCGCGTTGGCCAATTCGCGAAGTTGCCGCACGCCCTCGGCATTGGTGGCCGGTTTCAACGTCAGGACGCGGGCGCGGGCGACCTTCGCCGTGACCGACTGCGGCGCGAGGTTGACGGCGGAATTCGCCGCGCTTTGCGCCGCGGAGAAACGCTCCGGGCTGCGATCATAATTCTCGTAGAGATTGCTTGTCGCGAGCGAAAGCAGGCTCCACGCCTCGTCATTCTCCGGATTCTTGTCCACGACGCTTTGCGACAGCGTGATGGCGAGGCGCAGGTCGTCGCGGCTCGCGTCGCTGCCCTTGGCGAGGATCTCCTTCACGCGCTGGAGTGGCGACGCGGTAGGAGCCGATGCCTCCTTTGGCGCCGGCGGAACAGCGGCGGCCGCGGCGGCGGGCGACCCGCGACGCCACGGTTGCCAAAGCGAGAGTCCGAATGCCAGCAGCAAAGATGCGGCGAGGGCGATCCACTTAAGACCCGACGGCGCCATGCGGAAGCGCACCGTGGATGGCGCAGGCGTCGCGGCCGGTTGCCAGGGCAGCAACACGCGGTGCACCGAAACGGGAAGGACGATATTTTTCAGCTCGGCGGGACCGAGCGCCACGAACGATTGGGAAAGCTTGTTGCGAACCTGGCGTTCGACGTCCTCCGAGACGCAGATTCCTCCCGGCAAAGCGAGCGGCTCCAGCCGTGCGGCGATATTCACGCCGTCGCCATGAATATCTCCATCCTGCACAACGACGTCGCCGACATGGATGCCAATGCGGACTCGCACCTGCCGCGCGGTGTCCTCGCGTGCGTTGCGCTCATGGAGCACGCGTTGAATCTCCACCCCCGCCCTTACGGCGGCCAACGCGCTGGGAAATTCCAGGAGAAATCCATCGCCTGTGGTCTTCACTTCCCGGCCGCCATGCGCGGGCAGGAGATCCCGGATCATCCGTCGGTGCTCCTCCAGCAGCATCAAGCGCGAGCGCCTCGTCCCGCTGGCTCATCGCGCTGAAACCCACCATGTCCGTGAACATGATGGCGGCCAGCTTGCGTTGTTCAGTGCCGTCGCTCATGGCTGCCGCTCGCCTTCTTCGCGAGCGCCTGAAAGCGAGGCTCGTTGCGCACGCTGTCGTAAAGTTGATCGCTCTTGTACCACCAAAGGATCGGATCCTCGTCGGCCAGCGCCTTTTCCAGCCAATCCAAGGCATTTTCCTTTTCGCCCAATCCCAGATAAACCGCGGCGCGGGCCGCAGGTGACACATAGCGGGTCTTCGCCAACTCATCCAGGTCGCGCAGAATCTGTTCCGCCCTCGCGCCGGTCCCCGGACGCGGCATACGCGTAGCCAAGACTGCCCAAATACCATGGGAGGTCGTCCAGGGTTGTCGCTTTCTTGAATTCCGCCAGGGCTTCGGCTTTCTGGCCCTTCCAAAGCAGGCTCCAGCCCAACTCGACATGGGCTAGCGCATTGCTGTTGTCCAACTCCAGGGTCTTGCGAAGCTCCACGATCGCTTCGTCGTAACGTCGCGCCATTTGCAGAAAGAGGCCCAGGTCGGTATTCAGCAACGGATTCAACGGATCCAATTCCAGCGCCTTTCGCTCCTGCGCGACTGATTCATCGGGTCGACCAAAACCCAGCAGGGTCCAGCCGTATTGATCGTAGGCCAGCGCCAGCCCGGGATCCAAGGCTAGCGCCCGCTCGAGCGATTGAACTGAGCCGGCGTAGTCACGCGCGCTGAAGAGCGCGATGGCCAGCGAGAGATGCGCCTCAGCTAAATTCGGATCCAGCGCGAGCGCCTTGCGCGCCAGTTCCTTTTCCTTGGCCCACGCCTCCCCTCCCGGCATCACCTGACCGCCGCACCAACCATAGGTGTCGGCCAGACCGCAATAGGCGAGGACAAAATTTGGATCCACTTGCAGCGCCTGGTCAAAATAACGGATCGCATTGTTCCACCCCTCGCGCGTGAACTTGGCGAAATGGAAGCGCCCAAGCAGGTAGAGACGATAAGCCTCGGGATTCTGCGTCGGCGTCTTCGCCAGTGCCTTCACTTCGTCGACGCCAAGCTGCACCTGCAGCGCGCGGACCACGCGCTGCGCCACGTCGCTTTGGACGGCAAGGATGTCCTTCATGTCGGCGTCGTACGTCTCGGACCACAAGTGATAACCGTCCGACACGTTGATGAGCTGCACGGTGATGCGCAGTTTGTCGCCGGCCTTGCGCACGCTTCCCTCCAGCACGGTCTTCACCTGGAGTTCCTCACCGACTTTCCGAAAAATACCATCCTCAGTCCGACCCTTGAACGCAAAGGACGACGTCCGTCCCGGGACACGCAGCCCCTTCACCTTGGCCAGAACGTTGAGCAATTCTTCCGTCATGCCATCGCTCAAATATTCATCGTTCTTGTCCGCGCTCATGTTCACGAACGGAAGTACGGCCACGGATTTGTTACCGTCGGCCATGGTGCGTGCGTCGGCCCCCGCCCGTGTGGGGGCGCGCCACGGACGCCAGAGCGCCAGCAGCGAAACCAACGTGACGACTGCTATCAGGAGTGCCGTCTTCCACCGCGTGCGGGCGACGGATTGAGCCGAAGGCGCCACGGCGATTGTCGGCACGGTTTTTTCCCACGGCAGGACGACCCGGTATACCTGCATGGGCAGCTCAATATTCTTGAGATCGGCGAGACCGAGTGGCACCACCGGATAGGAAAGCTTGTTGCGCACGGGTCGCGCCACGTCCTCGGAGATGCAGATCCCGCCGGCAGCGGCAAGCGGTTCAATCCGCGCCGCGATGTTGACGCCGTCGCCGTGGATGTCGCCGTCACTCATCACGACATCACCCACGTGAATGCCGATCCGGACGCGCACCCGGCGCTCCGCCGCGCACGACTCGTTGCGCTCATGCAGGGCGTGCTGCATTTCCACGGCGGCTCGCACCGCGGCCAAGGCGCTGGGAAACTCCAGGAGGAAGCCGTCGCCCGTCGTCTTGATCTCGCGTCCCTCGTGACGCAAAAAGATCCCCCGCAGGAGAATCCGATGTTCCGCCAGCAACTCAAGCGCGAGCGCCTCGTCGCGCTGCGAGAGCGCGCTGTAGCCCACCATGTCGGTGAACATGATGGCGGCCAGCTTGCGTTGTTCAGTGCTGTCGCTCATGCGAAATTCGTCATTCGTTCGTCCTTCGGATTTCGTCATTCGTCATTCGGAGCGAAGCGACGCCTCACTTCGGTTGGAAATCGGCGAGGCCGGTCCGTTGCATGAGCGTCGTCCACCGTGGATCCGAATGCAGGCTCTCCAGCAGCCGATCACTTTTCAAGGCGACGATACCCGGATCGCGCTGCTGAACCGCGCGCTCCAGCCAGGCGAAGGCATTATCCCGTTCGCCACGATACGCGTAGACCTCACCGACCTGGTAGGCGGCGGATTCGGCAAACGATTTTTCGAGTTCGCGCAACGCCGTATCGGCATCCGACTTCCGACCCTTCTGCCAATAAGCCAGGGCGAGCGCATATTGGCGCGACCAGCCCGGTGTATCCTGTTCGGCGATGACAATCGCTTCGTCCACTCGTCCGGTCAGCAGGGCCGAGACGCTCCAAATTCCCCGGGCCCCCAAGCCGCTTGGCGACAATTCCAGGACCCGATGGATTTCACTCTCGGCCTCGGCATATCTGCCGCCCTGCATCATGGAGAATGCCAGGCTCAGCCGAATAATCGGGTTGAGGGGATCGAATGCACTCGCCTGGCGGCCAAGCTCGATCGCGCGATCGAGCTTTCCCGCCGAAGCATAAATTTCCGAGAGGAAACTCAGGGCCGGTGCATTGGATGGCGCCAGCTGCAGGGTCTTGCGCGCCAGCTCCTCGGCGCCCGCCCAGTCGAAGTCATGCCAAGCCCGCACCCGGCCCAGGGAGAGCAGCGCCTCCGGAAGATCGGGCTCCAACGCCAGCGCCCGATCCGCCGCCTGCCGCGACTTTTGAAAGCCCTCCTCCAACGGGACGTTGGTCAGCATCCCAACTCGTCTGCAGCGTATAGCGTTTCAGAAAGTGCCGCCCAGGCGAGCGCAAATTTCGGATCCAATTCCACCGCCTTCCGATACGCCTCAATCGCGCCCGCCGAGCGCCTCGCTGGTGAACTGATTGTCGAGAAAGCGACCGCGCAAATATTGCTGATACGCCTCGACGTTCTTGGTCCCGCCTTTTTCCGCCACCCGCACCTGCGATTGGACCTGGGCCTTCGACTCGGCGCTCCGGAACCCCCGCCCAGCCGGCCGCGCAGCTGCTCCACGATGGTCTGCGCGATCTCCGACTGCACCGCGAACACGTCCTTCAAATCGCGCGTGTAGTTCTCCGACCAAATCTGCTCGCCCGTGTCGGCGCGACTCAGGCGCGCGGCGATGCGCACGGTGTTGCCGGACTTGCGCACGCTGCCCTCGACCAACTGCGCAACGCCAAGCTGCTGGCCGATCTCCTGCGCTTTCACGTTCTTGCCCTTGAACGAGAACGCCGAGGTACGCGCGGCCACGCGCAGTCCCGGAATCTTTTGCAGCACGGTGAGCAATTCCTCGCTGACGCCGTCGGAGAAATATTCGTTCGCCTTGTCGTCGCTCAGATTTTCAAAGGCGAGCACGGCGACGGATTTCGGATCGATGGCCGGCGCGGCGGTTCCGCCGGCCGGCTTGGCCTGGCCCGTCGGATTTCAGCAGTCGCAATTGCTCTTCGACCGCGGCGAGAAGTCTCCTTGAACCGCGGATCGGCGCGGATGGGCGCGTACATTGGATCGAACTTGAAGTTCCAACAGGTGGGCGCCGGGATTTCTGAGTGGTGATCTCTTGCTCGATCGTCTCCAGCAGTTGCGTCATCGGCGGCCGCATTGTCGCCCGCGCACAACCGGTAGATGGCTTCGTTGAATGGCTTGTAATGCGTTCGAATCGGATTGGAGTTCCCGCGCGAGTTGCTGCGCAGCCTCCGCCTCGCTCCGCCGGCCGACCAGCGCCAGGAGCCGCGCCCGATAGACCAGCAATGGCACACGGTTCGGATCCGACTGGAGGCGCTTCTCCACGACCGCAAGCGCCTGCTCCCATTCCGTCTTGGCCGCGGTTGGTCGACCGGCCATTTGCAGCGCCCAGCCGGTCATCCAACCCTTGGGGTAGAACTGTCTCTGCTCCTCAAAGAAATCGCGGGGCACCCGCCGCAATACCTCCAGCGCGCGATCGGGCTCGCCGCGCCAGATCCAGTACCTGGCGATGATGCTGGCGAAATAGTCGTCCTGGGCCAGGCGCGGTGGCAATTTCTCAATTTCGGCCTGGAGCTTGTCGAGGTCCCCCCATTCAAACGCGAGCAGCGCGAGTTTTTGGCCAAGGGCGTTGTAGGACGGCGCCAGCGCCAGCGAGCGATCCACCGCGGCTTCGGCTTCCACGACGCGTCGCTGCGCGCGCAGAATGTCGGACTCGTTGGTGAGCGCCTCGACATCGCTTCCCGGCATGGCCGCGGAGCGTTGCAGCAATTCGAGCGCCTCCGACTCCTTCTTCAACTCGATAGCATGCTTGCGCGAGTGCGCGAATACTTCGCTGATCATTGGGACTGCGAGCCAGCGATTGTCGTGGCGGTCTGCTCCGCCGCAGCCGTTCTGACCCACCAGTCCCTGGTATCTGCTCAGCGCCAAAGCCGTCTCGACGTAATCGGGGGCGAGGCGGCTGGCCCGTTCCGCCGCCATTTTGGTTGCGAGCCAGTGATTGCCGCAGGGTTGGCTCCGCCGCGGCGGGCTGCCCAATCAAATTCTGGTACCCACCCAGCGCCAGGCCAGCCTCCACGGAATCGGGCGCAAGACGGCTGGCTCGCTCCACCGCCATTTTGGTCAGCTCGCGCTTTTGCGGCGTCGAGTCGTAGTTGCGCTCCCACGAACCGACGAGCACGCGGGCATAAATGGCCCACGCCTCCCCATCCGTCGGATCCAGCGTGGTCGCTTTCTGGCCCAATTCCTCCGCCAGGCGGAAATTCTCACGTCCCGCCAGCAGATCGTCGTCAATCAGCGCCCGCGCGCGGCTCGCCAGCTTGCGCGCTTCGGTTTGGTTGGCGGTTGCTTTGATTTCGTCCGTCGCCACGGCAGTTGGCGCCGATTTTTTCCACGGTTGCCAGATCGCAACCGCCACGATCGCCGCCGCGCCTAGCGCAGCCGGAATCATCCACCGCGGACGCCCGCGGGCGGCTTCCACTTGGGGAACCTGCTGCGGCGCGATTTGGGTGGAGGAAGGTCGCGACGATGACGGCATCAACCATGGTGGCGTCCCCACCCTCCGGTCGCGGCACCGCGGCAAACGTGGTCGAGCCGCCGCCCCGCAGAATCTTCTTCAGCGCGGCAATGAGGGCGGGATAGTTCGCCGGCCGCTCGTCGCGATCCTTGGCGAGCATCGAACCGATCAGCATCACGACCTCGGGCGGCACGCCGGCGTCGCTGAGATTCTCCAGCGGCGGACGCTTCTGCAGGTGCTGGCTGAGAATCTGAAATTGCGATCCTTCGAAACGGCGCGCGACCCATCAGCAAGTACCAGAGCGTGACGCCGAGACTGTAAATATCGCTGCGGCAATCCAACGGCACGCCGACCTCCGGGGAGATTTGCTCCGGACTCATATAGTAAGGCGTGCCCACCACGCTGCCGCCCGTCAGGCCGCCGCCGGTGTCATTCCCGCTCACGCTCTTGGCCAGGCCGAAGTCGATTACCTTCACCAGCAGGCCGTCCTCCTCTTCGTGCTCGATCCCCTCGCCTGCGGGGGTTGGCGCGTGCGCCAGCATGAGATTCGCCGGCTTGATGTCGCGATGGATCAGCCCGCGCTCGTTCGCGGCCGCGAGCCCCTGCGCGGCCTGGAGGATCACCCGCAGCGCCAGACGGGGCGACAGCGGGCCGCAACGTTTCACATACGACTCGAGTGTCTCGCCCTCCACGAACTCCATGGCGTAGAAGATGTCGTCGCCCTCGGCACGCAGCTGATAGATGCCGGCGACGTTGGAGTGATGCAATTGCGCCGCGGCCCGCGCCTCGCTCAGGAATCGCTGCCGCGCGGTTGGATCGCCCAGGTAGGTGGCGTTGATGACCTTTAACGCCACCCTCCGGCCTAGCTGCGTGTCGGTGGCAGCGTAGGTGATTCCCATGGCCCCTCGTCCGAGTTCGACGACGGTGCCATCGTCGCGGCGCGCGATTGAAAACGGGGCGTATATGGAATCGTCTGGCATGGAGGCCGCCCGAAGCGGGCGGTGTGATGAGTTACGAGTTATGGGTTACGCGTTACGTGTGCGCAAGTTTTGTAGGGGCCATCCATCTCATAACTCATCACTCGTATCCCAGAACTCCACTAGCCTTTCAGCCCCAGCCTCTTTTCCAGCGCCGCGAACCGCGGGTCGGCGCGGAGCGAATCGAACCCAGGCATACCCGTGAAGTAGAGGTAGGCCATACATTCTTCTTCGGCTCGCGCGACAACCTCGAAAGCCGCATCGAGTTCCCCAAGCGCGCCGAGCAACCAGACTTCGGAGACGATAGTCGGCGCTCCCGGCGGCCTTGCTCGCAGCTCGTCGAGGATTGTCCACGCCTCGCTTTTGCGCCCTGCGGTCGCGAGCGCCCACCCCAGCGTACCAAGGAAGTGGGCCCCACGATGCGAAACGGCCACGACATGCTCGAGCATGGCGATGCCTTCCTCGAATCGACCCAGTGCGACTTTGGCAATCCCCGCATTGTCCAGGGCCGTGGCGTCCTCCGACTCGAAGGAGAGCGCGTCCTCGAGGTAGCGCAGGCCGTCTTGCGGCCTCCCGCAGTGTAGCAATCCCCCTCCGGTGAGGCTGTAAGGAAAGGAGGCGAGCGGATCGGCTTGCCTTGCGCGCTCGAGGAACTGCAACCCTTCGTCAAGCCTTTGACGTGTGCAGAGTACGAGGCCGAAGGAGGCCAGCGCCAACACGTGGTTGGGTTGGAGTTGGATCGCCCGGTTCCAGGCGGCTTCCATCACCGCCCACCTTCTTTCAATCCAGGCCACGAAAGCCTCAACATGCAGTCCGTCGGCCGACTCTCCCTGCAAACCTCGCGCCGTGTCCAACGCCTTTCTGGCCGTGGCGCAGGCTTCGCGTGCGGGGATCACGCCAAAGACGGATGCGAGAACGGTGACTTCCGCGAGTCCGGTCCACGAAGGCGCATGCGATGGATCGAGGCGGACGGCCTCCTCGAAGGCGCGAAGGGCCCCGTCGTGGTGCTCCTTGCCCCGAAGATGCCGACCCTTCAGATAAATGCGGTAGGCTTCAAGATTCTTGACCCGCGGCCGTGGTTGAATCGACTTCTGCCCCGGCGCGAGTCGCGCCTTGACTGCCTCCATCACGCCGGCCGCAATCTCGTCCTGTACGGCGAAAATGTCAGCGGCTTCGCGATCAAATCGTTCCGACCAAAGCTGAAAACCGCTCGCGACGTCGGTCAATTGCGCCGTGACGCGCAACCGGTTTCCCGAAGTCCTCACACTGCCCTCGAGAACATGACCCACCGAAAGGGCGCGGGCGATGGCGGGCAAGTCGATATGGTTCTGCTTCGCGCGGAAGGCCGACGTTCGCGAAGCCACGCGAATCCCGTCGATCTGAACCAGCGCGTTCATGATCTCTTCGGCCATGCCTTCGCAAAGATAAGCCTGATCTTTCGCTTCGCTTAGATCCGCAAACGGCAGCACCGCGATTGCGACCGCCGTCGCGTCGGCGCGCGCCGACGGATTTCGTTCATCGGGTATTTCGAGTCCCGCCTTGCGCAAGCCGTCGATCAGCCGCGCTCCGTAGATGGGATCAAACCATTTTGCGAGCTCGCCTCGAACCGTGGCGGCGAAATCCGGTCGAATTCTAAGCAGCTCGCGCACGGCCCTGGCGGCCGCATCGTGTTCCCCAAGGTGCCCATGAGCCGCGGCCATCATCGCCTGCGATCCCCAGTGACCCGGCAGATTGGCTTTAAGCACGAAATTCAACGCGCCGCGGTCATCGCCCTGGCGGAACGCGTTGTAGGTGTCGGCATACCAATACCACCCGGGATGATTGGGATTGAGCTGCTTGGCGCGCTCCGCCAGCGCGAGACCGCGATCCAGGTCGCCGGAATAGATGAGCACCTCACCCAGAAAGGCGATGGAGTTTCCGTCCATTGGATTGAGCGCAACCACCCGCTCCGCAGTATTGCGCAAACTCTGAAATTCCTTTTGGAAAAAGAACACCTGGGCCAGGGCGAAATGAGCCAGATGATTGGAGGGCGCGATCTCGACAGCCCGCCGCGCTGCGGTTGACGCGCTCCCGAGGGGATCAGCCTGAAGATTGAAGCCCTGCCCGTACTCCTGCGCACACAATAACGCCAGCATGGCCCAGGCATCGGCATACGCCGGCGCCTTTCGCACAGCCGATTCCAGACCCGCCCGCGCCGCGGCCAGATCTTCAGCCGTGACCCGATCGAAATAACCGAAGCTGCGCAGGACCGCCTCGTATGGACTCAATTGTTCCGGCGGACGGCTGCGCACCAGTTCACTCATGCTGCGCGGCAAAACACCGTGCATGTCGGCAACGGTCGAGACGATCCGCGGAACCAGCTCGTCCTGAAGCTCGAAAACCGTGTCCGGGCTGAAGCTGCGTTCATAGTTCTCGGCCCAGAGATGAGCGCCGCTCAACGCATCGACGAGCTGAACTGCCAGCCGCAGCTTAGTCCCGGCCTGACGCAGGCTGCCTTCCATCACATAGCGAGCCCCGAGCTCCTTGCCAGCGGACCGCGAGTCGACGGTGGCACTTCGCGAAATCACCCTGAGGTAAGAGAAGCGTGACAGGCCGGTCACGATCTCCTCGGTCAGCCCATCGGCCAGGGCGGTGAGCGATGCGTCGGTGCCCCCGTACTTGAACGGCAGCACCGCGACCCAGAACCCCTCGTCGGCGCGGACCGGTCCAGAGGCTGTGGGCGACGAACGCTCTGTCTTTCCCCTGACCGTCCCAGTCGGCTTTGCCGACCCTGGCGATCCGTCGGCCGCGGGAATCGAGAGCCCCGCCTTGCGCAGCCCTTCGAGGATGGGATCCATCAGGCCGCTCGCGAAGTGCCAGGTCCCGACGTTGCCGCGCGCGTGCGCTGCAAACTCGGGATCGAGCGCCAGGAGATCGCGGACCGCAGCCGCGGCTTCGGCGCGCCGGCCGAGATGGCCGCAGGCCGACGCCATCACGAGATAGGGCCAGAAGAGCCCCGGTACGTCCACCCGGTTCGCGCGCTCGAGGGCCTGCTCGTACTCGCCCTTGTGGAAGTGCTCCCAGAGCGGAGCGAAATGCATCCAACCCGCGTGGTTGGCGTTGAGCTCCATCGCGCGCCGCACGATAGCGGTGCCCCGCTCGAATTCACCCGTGTGCACGATTTGCAGTCCCAGGATCCCGAGCGCGTCCGTGTTGAGCGGGTTCAAAGCCATCGCGCGCTCGGCCGCCGGGCCAAACGCGGCGAGGTCCTGCCGAAAAAAGTGGACCTGCGCCAGCGCCACGAGCGCAAACTGGTTCGCGCGATCCAGCTCGACGGCCCGGCGGGCTGCGGCCAGGGCGCGATCCAACGAGGTAGCGTCGACCCCAAAACCAAAAGCATATTCGTCCGTGTAGATCAGGGCGAGGCAGGCCCACACATCCGACTGCCGGTCGTCCCGTTCCACCGCGCGCTCGATCCGGCTCCGGAGCGCTGCGTGGGCCGCAGGACCAATCTGCTCCCGGTAGGCGAAGTACTGGAACTGCCACGCCACCGGTGGAAAATCGGCGTCGTCCCTTTGCCGGAGCACGGACGCCATCGCATGCACGAGCACGCCGTAGCTGTCCGCGGCGGTCGCAACAATCCGGGCGGCGACATCGTCCTGCACCGCGAAGATGCCAGAGACCTTTGGGTCCCGATCGTATGTTTCCGCCCAAAGCTGCGCATCGTTTTGGGCGTCGATGAGCTGAGCGGTCACACGAATAGTGGATCCGGCCTGACGAATGCTCCCATCGAGCAGGTACCGCGCGCTCTGGGCGCGCTCGTCTCCGCCCGGTGTTTTCAGCTGCGTCGCGGAAGCCTTCGCCACGACCGAGATGTACCGGAACCGAGAAAGTCCGGTCGTGATGTCCTGGCCAAGACCATTGGCGAACGCCTCCATCTTTGCGCCGCCGGAGCTCTTGAAGGGAAGAACGGCAATCGAGAATTCCTCATCGGCGCGCGTCGCGGCGGACGCTTGCTGCGTCGAAGATGTCCTCTTGTCCGTCGCAACCGGAGGCATGGCCATGGTTCCATCCGGCGACTCCTCCCGCGATGAATCCTCCCGGCCGGGCGCCGTGGTGGCGGAGCCGCCGGTCCGCAACAATTTCTTCAACGCCGCAATCAACGCCGGATGATTTGCGGGGCGTTCCTCGCGATCCTTTGCCAGCATCGAGCCGATCAGCGCCACGATTCCGGTCGGCACACCCGACTGGCTGAGTTTTTCCAAAGGCGGCCGCTTTTGCAGATGCTGGCTGAGAATCTGAAATTGCGAACCCTCAAACGGCGGCCTTCCCAGCAGCAAATACCACAGCGTCACGCCGAGGCTGTAAATGTCGCTGCGGCAATCCAGCGTGCTCCCGCTCTCGATCGAGATCTGCTCGGGACTCATGAAATACGGTGTGCCCACCACGTTGCCGCCGGTCAGTCCTCCGCCCGTTTCATTCCCGCCGACGTTCTTGGCCAGGCCGAAGTCGATCACCTTCACCAGCAGGCCGTCCTCCTCCTCGTGCTCGATCCCCTCGCCCACCGGCGCGGGCGCCCGCGCCAGCATCAGGTTGGCCGGTTTGATGTCGCGATGAATCAAGCCGCGTTCATTCGGCCGCGGCGAGTCCCTGCGCCGCCTGCAGAATGATGCGCAGCGGCGAGTCGCGACGGCAGCGGACCACACCGACGGACGTGCGCATCAACCGTTTCGCCCTCCACGAACTCCATCGCGTAGAAAATGTCCTCACCCTCCGCGCGCAGTTGATAGACACCCGCCACGTTGGCGTGGTGCAGCTTGCGCGGCGGCGCGCGCCTCGGCGAGGAAGCGCTGGCGCGCGATCGGATCGCCCAGGTAGGTCGCGTTGATCACCTTCAATGCCACCGTCCCGGCCGAGCTGCGTATCCGTCGCCTTGTACGTAATGCCCATGGCGCCGCGGCCGAGTTCAACGCGGGTGCCGTCCTCGCGGCAGGCGATCGAAAACGGGGCGTAACTGGAGTCGTCTAGCATGGACGCAAGAGTCCCTTACGACGAAACGGGCCGGACGTCGACTCTTCAACGAGGCCAAGGCGCGCGGGCCGTCACTCAGGCGTCCCATCCCTCAGGGACCTTCACGTCAAACTTCATAGCCGCCAGTTGCTCGGGGCTCTTGCCGATACGACGCAGGAAGGGCAACCAGCGCGAGTCGCCGCGCAAGTTCGCGAAGTCCGAATCGATGAGGAGGTTGGTCCCGCGCAAGTTTGCGTTGGCCGCAACCTCGTCGAGGCAGGCAAATGCACGGTCGAGTTCGCCGCGGCAGGCCAGCACATTGCCGTACGCGTAGCCCTTTTGGGTTAATTCAGCCAACGCGGCGTCCGAGCGCTTCCGGTCCCCGAGGGCATCGTACACCTTGGCCAACCCGGCCAAACGCGATTCCTCATCGGGCTCCTGCAAACCGGCGGCAAGCGCTCCTGTTAAATCGCCACCCAATCGAAGCGCGTCGGCGACATAGGAATTCGCATACAATCGCCCGGGGCTAATCTCCAGGGCAGCGCGAAACTCCGTCAAAGCCTCTGACAGTCGATCGGCCCAGAGATAGTAGATTCCGAGATTCTGCCGACCGATGCCATTTAAAGGGTCGCGGGCATTTGTATAGGCCTGCAGCGCGATGGCCATGTCCAGCCGGCCAAGCAGGGCGGCCAGGCTGGCGGCGTTCCCGATGATGGTGCTGTTGGTCGGTTCGAGGGCGAGCGCTCGCTCGAAGTGCAGCGCGCCCGCCGCGAGGTCGTCGTCAAACTGCGCCGCGATGGAACCGAGCCTGGCGTGGGCGCTGGCCAGCTCCGGTTCCAGCGCGATGGCCCTAGTCGCCGCCTCGAGCGCCAGTCTCCTGCCCTCAGCCGCAGGCCGCAATCCGCCCCGAACCTGGTTGATGTAATTTTGGGCCAGGCCGTCCCAGCACGCGGCGTATTCCGGATCGATGTCCAGCGCCCGCTTAAAGAGCGCAATCGAAGCGTCAAAGCCGTCCCTCGTGAACACCCGGGCCCGCTCGCGGCCCTGCAGGAAGAGTGCGTGAGCCCCGGGATGGATGCTCTTCGATCTTGGACCGGGTCCCAGGATGACGATTTTCAACTGCGCCACTACCGCCGCGGCGATCTCGTCCTGCACGGCAAAGATGTCGTCCAGCGAGCGATCGTAATTTTCCGACCACAAATGCTTGTCTGCCAGGGCATCGATCAACTGCGCTGTGATGCGCAACCGGTTGCCCGACTTGCGCACGGATCCTTCAAGAACGTGCGCCACTTTGAGCCGCCTGGCCAGCTCCGGAATCTCCAAACTTTTGCCCTTGAAGGAGAACGCGGAGCTGCGCGAGATTACGTGGAGCGCAGGAATTTTCGCCAGCAGGTTGAGCAACTCCTCCGAGATTCCGTCGGAGAAATACTCCTGATCCTTCGCCTGGCTCAGGTCCAGGAAAGGCAGAACCGCGATCGAGTTGGGGTAGGGCGTCCAAGCACGTGCAGCCGGCCGCCGAGATGCCTCCGGCGCGGGAGCGGATTCCGCGTTCCACGGCAACACCACTTCAAACACCGTCATGGGAAGCTTGATGTGCTTCAATTCGGCCGCCCCCAGCGCCCGCCAGGCGTGCGAAAGCTTGTTCTGCACCTGCTCGAAGACCGCATTCGAAACGCAGATGCCGCCGGGCGCGGCGAGCGGCTCGAGGCGAGACGCGATGTTCACGCCGTCGCCGTGAATGTCGCCGTCGCTGATCACGACGTCGCCGACATGGATGCCGATGCGGATCTTTACCTCGCGATTGCCGGGCACCCGCTGGTTTCGCTCGTGCAGCCCCTGCTGGATCTCCACGGCGGCCTCCACCGCGGAGAGTGCGCTGGAAAATGCGAGCAGGAAGCCGTCGCCAATCGTCTTCACTTCCCGGCCGCCGTGCCGGGGACTGACCGCACGAATGAGCTCGCGATGTTCCTCGAGCAGTTCGAGTGCGCGCGCCTCGTCGCGCTGGCTCATCGCGCTGAATCCAACCATGTCGGTGAACATGATGGCGGCGAGTTTGCGCTGGTCGGTGGGACTCATGCCGAATCCTATGTGGTGGCGGCGACCAGCTTACGCCAACGAAAAATGCAGCCCAAGTCCGTCCGCCATGGCACCGGCTACAAATCGTGTTATTGGGTTCGCATGAAAATCGCCTGGCTGGGAACCGGATTGTTGGGCAGCGGCTTCGTGCGCAATCTGTGCAAGCACGGGCACGACGTGCGCGTTTGGAATCGCAGTCCCCACAAGGCGAAGGCGCTGGAAGCCGACGGCGCCCATGCCTTCGCGACCCCGGCCGAGGCGATTCAGGGGGTCGACCGCATCCACGTCATTCTCTCCGACGACGCGTCGATTGATGCGGTGCTTGAACCCATCGCGGAGCAAATTCCGGCGTCGACATGGATCGTGGATCACACCACGACCGCTCCCACGCCGACCGCCGAGCGCACCGCGCGCTGGGATGCCCGCGGCCGGACGTATGTGCACGCGCCGGTCTTCATGGGACCGAGCAACGCGTTGGACGGAACCGGCATGATGCTTGTTTGCGGCGAAAAGTCTCGGCACGACAAATTGCTGCCTGATTTGCAGACCATGACCGGCACGGTCAGTTACGTTGGCGCGGAGCCGCATCGCGCGGCCACCTTCAAGTTGATTGGCAACCTCTCGCTGATCGCCATCACGGGAATTCTGGCCGACGTCAGCCGACTGGCCAAGGCGTCCAATGTCTCGATCGAAGACGCCATGGCGTTCTTCCAGCAATTCAATCCAGGTTCGTCGATTCCCGCGCGCGGCGCCAAGGTTGCCGCGGGTCAGTTTTCACCGGCGAATTTTGAAATGACGATGGCACGCAAGGACGTGCGGCTCATTCTCGAGGAGACAAAACGCGCCGGCATTGATCTTTACGTCATGCCCGGCGTGGCGGCGATGCTGGATGCCGGCATCGCCCGCGGCGACGGCGCCCTCGATTCCCATGCCGCCGCGCGGCTGTAGAAGGCGTCGTCCTTCCGGTCATCTGGCTGTCGCCTGTCGACCGTCGACCCTCGACTTATTTTGGCGGTTCCTTCGGCGCGGAACGCGCGAGAATGGCTTCAAAGCGCGGATCAGCACGAAGCGGGTCCCAATCCGGGCTGTGCACGAGTTCGCCATAGGGCAATCCCGACGGGACCGTCGCGGCGATCTCGAGTTGCTCGAACGCATTGTCCTTTTCTCCAAGGACCGCGTACATCGCCGCCAGCTCGCCGACGAAGCGCGGCCCGTCTATCTTGTCCCGGCTCAGCGGCACAATTTCGCAGGCTCGCTTGCCCTGTCGGATCGCGTCGTCGCGTCGTCCCAAATAGGCATCGATCATTCCCAGCCTGCTCAGCACCGGCGCCGTCTCCCCCTGGGTAAACAAGATCTGTTCTACTTCGGTGCGAGCCTGCCGGAAGGCGCTTCGCGCCGCCTCGTGGTCGCCCCGAAGCCGCGCCAGTAGTCCCGCGATACCACGCCCGCGGACTGGGAAAGCCATCCTGATCAAATTGAACCTCGTCCGGGATGGCGTCGAACGCATTGGCGGCGGCGGTTTGGTCGCGCTCTGCTTCAGCGAGGTAAAACGAGGCGACGGAGATGTCCCGGGCCGCGCCCGGACCGACCGCTTCCATCACATTCACCGCGGCCCGGAGCGGCTTCAGATTGCCCGTCCAATCTGCCTCCGTCCATGCCCAGCAGCAGATTCACTTGATCGGTCGAACCAACCACGGAATTCTCGCGAATCAGCGCGATGGCCTCCGGATAGCGCCGCAGCGCCCGCAGCGTGGTCCAAAGATTCATGAAAATGGTTCGGTTATGCGGATCGAGTTCCTGCGCCCGCCGTTGGTTCCGCAGAGAGCCGTCCCATTTGCCCTCGCGCCGATCGATCAGGCCGAGGAAGAAGGCGATTCCAGCGTTATTCGGCAGCGCGCGACTGGCGGCCTCGAATTGCTTGCGTGCGGTTGCCAGATCCCGATGGCCCCAATAGCTGTGAACCCCCCGCGCGAGGAGTGTCTCGCCGGCCTTCGGGTCCAGCTTCTCGGCGGCACTCACGGCGGCCTCGGCAAGCGCGAGGCGCGCGTCGGTATGGTCGAAGTTGTTCCAATAGAGGAAGTCGTGGATTTCCGCCAGCTTCACAAAGGCAAGGCGGAACGAGGGATCGCGGGCCACCGCTGCGTCGAGCGACTGGGTTGCTTCCATCAAAGCCTCCTTCGCGCGCGGTCTGCCCAGCGCGTTGTCGTACAACTGAATGGCCCTTAAGTAGTGATCGTAGGCCGTCAGGTCCTTCGTCGGTGGCTGCGCAATGGCCAACTTTTCGGCGGGCGAGATTTTGGCCCGCAATTGCGATGCGATGGCCTCCGCCACCTCGCTTTGAATGGCGAAGACATCGGCCAAGTCGCGATCATAGCGCTGGGCCCAGACGTGCGCGTCAGATCGCGAATCAATCAATTGCGCCGTCACGCGCACCTTGCCCCCCGCGCGCTGCACGCTGCCCTCCAGCACATAGGCCACCCCGAGCGACCTGCCAATTTCGCGCAGGTCACGCGGCACGCCTGTCTTGTATTGCATCACGGAGGAGCGGCTGATCACTTTCAGATCCGCGATTCGCGCAAGGTTCGTCAGGATTTCGTCCTGAATGCCATTGGTGAAAAACGCGTTCTCCTCTTCCTTGCTGAGATTGTCGAAAGGCAGCACCGCGACGCTCTTTTCCGGGATCCTGGGGGCAGCCGGGGCCGGCGCCGCGGTGCCCGGTGACGCATTGTTGGTGCGCGACCAGATCAGCGTCGCGACCGCGACGAGCGCGCTCACGACGGCGAGCGCCAGCATCCAGCGGTTCGAGCGATCGGGCGCGGCCGATGGACGACCCGCTCCGACCGGGCCGGACGGACTCTTCGGCCGGCGCAGCGGTGGAAAATCACGCGGCAGCTCGGCCGCCACCAACTGGTGGATGTCCACCACCTGCGCTGGATCGTCGAGCGGCTTCGAGCCCACCTTGATGAAGGTTGCGCCCACGTCGCGCTCCGCCTGGATGACCTCCGCGGCCGACGCGGTGACAAGGATCTGTCCGCCATGCGCCAAATCGAGCAAACGCGCGGTGCGGTTGAGCGCCGGACCGAAGAAATCCTTTCCGCGCTTTTCCGCGCTGCCGAAATGCACCGCCATGCGCACGCGCAGGCCCTCCACTTCGGTGAAATCCTCGGCCACGAACGCGCGCTGCAAAGCGATGGACGCATTGGCGGCGTCGGCCGGCCGCGCGAACGCGGCATAAAACGCGTCGCCGGCGGACTTGAAAATCTTGCCGCCATGTTCGCTCACGATCCGGCGGACGATGGCATCATGCCGCGCCACGGCTTTCTCCATCGCGGCGCGATGGTTCAGCCAGCGCACGCTGGAGCCCTCGATGTCCGTGAATAAAAACGCGGACAACCCGGCCGAGGATTTGAATTGGGGCTCCATGGCGAGTCAGACCTTCCGCCTTTATCTACTTGGGCGGCTCCTTGGGGGCGAGCTTTGCCAAAATCACCTCAAAGCGGGAATCGCCGCGCAAGGAATCCCAGTCAGGATTCAGGCGAAGTTCGCCATAGGTCGTCCAACCGGGATTCGCGGCGGCCACGGCGAGGATTTCGAGGGCGGGGTCCTTCTCACCCAAAATTGCATACACCGCGGCAGCTTCGTGCAGGTAGCGCGGCGCGTCGATTTTGTCGCGACTGAGGGGCACCAGATCGCAGGCTCGCTGGGCCGACCGAATCGCGTCGTCCCTTCGGCCCAGATAGGCATCGATTGTCGCCAATCGATTTAGCGCTGGCGCCGTCTCACCCTGGGTCTGCAGGACTTGCTCAAGGTCAGCCCGCGCAAGTTTGAAGGCCGCCTCGGCGGCCGGGGCATCTCCACGCATCCGGGCGAGCCGGCCCACAAACCATGCACGCGGCGACGGAAATCCCTCCTGGTCCGTGAAGCCTGTCTCGGGAATCGCTTCCAGTGCCTGGGCGGCGGCAACAGGATCGCGCTCCAGCACTGCCAGGTCGAACGATCCTCCCGACACGTCGCGCGCGCCACCCGGCCCGAGTGCGGCGACGGCAGTGAAGGACTCCCGCAGCGGTTTCATATTGGCCTTCCAGAGCAGCTCCGTGTTGCCGAGCATGAACCGCGTGGATTGAGCGCCCAGAACCTCGGCGTTTTGCCGGATCACTTCGGCGGCATCGGCATATTTCCGCAGCGCGATGTAGGTCGTCCAGCGGTTGAAGATGAAGCTTCGATCCCGCGGATCCAATTCGCTGGCCCGCCGCAGGTTTTGGACGGCGTCGTCCCACCGGCCTTCCCGGCGGTCGATGAGTCCGAGAAAGCTGGCCACTTGCGGATTATTCGGCAGCAGGCGCCTCGCCGCTTCCAGCTCCCGCCGCGCCGCGCCCAAATCGCGGCGTCCCCAATATGAATGGACCCCTCGCGCCAGTTTTGACTCGCCGGCGTCCGGATTAAGATTCTCGGCCGCCCGCACGGCGGCCTCCGCCAGGGCCAATCGAGCGTCCGAGTGGTCGTAATTGAACCAATAAATCAGGTCGTGCGTTTGGGCGAGCTGGGCATACGCGACCAGAAACGTCGGGTCGCGGGCCACGGCCGCGTCGAAGAGGCGAACTGCCTCCTCGAGCGTTTCCTTGTCGTTGACCGACGAGCGCGTGCTGTCCTTGACGCTGAGTGCACGCCGATAATGATCATAGGCGACAAGATCCTTCGTGGGCGGCTGGGTCATGGCCACCTTTTCCGCGGGCGAAATTTTGGCCCGCAATTGCGCCGCGATGGCCTCCGCCACCTCGCTTTGAATCGCAAACGCATCGGCCAGGTCCCGGTCGTAGCGCTGCGCCCAGACGTGCGCATCGGACCTTGTGTCAATGAGCTGTGCCGTCACCCGCACCTTGCCACCCGACCGCTGCACGCTGCCTTCGAGCACGTAGGCCACACCGAGCGCCCGGCCGATTTCGCGAACATTGCGCTCCACGCCCGTCTTGTAATGCATCACGGACGAACGGCTGATGACCTTCAGGTCCGCCACGCGCGCGAGGTCCGTCAGGATTTCATCCTGCATCCCGTTGGTGAAAAACGCGTTCTCCTTGTCCTCGCTCAAATTATCAAATGGCAGCACGGCGACGCTCTTTTCCGGAATCGCCGGAGCCGACGGGCACCGGCACCGGCGCCGGAGCCTGCGCCGCCGGCGGCGTTGGCGGTCGCCTCTGCGTGACTGCAGCAACGCGGCGAGCGCCACCAGCACGCTGAGAACGCCCAGCGCAATCATCCAACGTCCCGAGCGATCGGGTGCGGCGGACGGACGACCCGCCGCGCCACGCGCGGAGGGCGCCTTTGGCCGCCGCAGCGGCGGAAAATCACGCGGCAAATCCGGCGCGACCAATTGATGGACATCCACCACCTGCGCCGGATCATCGAGCGGGCTGGCCCCGACCTTGACGAAAGTGGCGCCGACATCCCGCTCCGCCTGGATCACTTCCGCGGTGGAAGCCGTGACGAGAATCTGTCCGCCGTGCGCCAGATCGAGCAATCGCGCCGTGCGGTTGAGCGCCGGACCGAAGAAATCCTTGCCGCGTTTTTCCGCGCTGCCGAAATGCACCGCCATGCGCACGCGCAGACCCTCCACGTCGGTGAAATCCTCCGCCAGGAATGCGCGTTGCAAAGCGATGGACGCATTGGCGGCGTCGGCCGGCCGCGCGAACGCGGCATAAAACGCGTCGCCGGCGGACTTGAAAATCTTGCCGCCATGCTCGCTCACGATCCGGCGGACGATGGCGTCATGCCGCGCCACGGCTTTCTCCATGGCGGCGCGATGGTTCAGCCAGCGCACGCTGGAGCCCTCGATGTCCGTAAACAAAAACGCGGACAATCCGGCCGAGGATTTGAATTGGGGCTCCATGGTGAACGAAACTGGGCGACCCCTCCCTTACTTCAACGACTCCTTCGGCGCGAGCTTTGCCACGAGTGCCTCAAAGCGTGGATCGCCGCGCAGCGGCTCCCACACCGGGTTGAGTTTCAAATTTCCGTAAGTGATCGGACTCGGAATTCCCGCCAGCAGCGCGAGATGCCCCAAGGCTGCATCCTTTTCCCCGGCGCGACTTTCGATTTCCGCCAAGCTCGGCCAGAAATCCGGGCCCGGTCAGGGCATCGCCTTTCGATCGATCGAATCTCGCAGGCTCGTCGAGCCTCCCGCATAGCGTCTTCGTGGCGACCCGAGGTAGGAATCGATCATCGCCAGGACCATCAGGGCCTTCGCGCTGTCTGGTTGCTTGCGCCACCATCGCCTCGGCTTCGCGGCGGGCGGTCTCAAAGCGCGTCCGCGGCGCCCTTCGCGTCGTTTCGCAGACGCGCAATTCGTCCGAGGAAGTAGCCCCGCGGATGCCAGAAACCATGCCAATAAACGGGCTTCGCAGCGTCGGGCGACAGCAGCATGAGCGCGCGCTCGGCGGCCTCGGGATCGCTTCGCATGTAGGCAAGTTCGAGTGCGGACTCGGCGACCGCCGCGTCCCGCGCCGTCGGACCCTCGAACCAGCGAGTCGACCAATTGCTTGATGGGCTGCGAGATTCGCCGTTCGATCCAGCTCAATCCAACGCAAACTGAATTGCGGACCGGGGGCGCCCGGTCGCAGGGCCGCCAGACGCAGCAAGACGCGCTCCGCATCCGCATAGCGCCGCTGCCGGGGATAACTCTCCTCGCCCAGTTCGATGTGAATGTCCCGGTTGCGCGGATCCAGTTCCAGCGCGCGCTCCAGATTGCGATTTGAATCGTCCCAGCGCCCCTGGCGCCGATCAATCAGACCCAGCAGGCGAAAAATCTGGGCGTTGTTGGGCAGCGTCTGCCGGGCCAGCGCGAGCTGCTCCCGGGCGCCGGCGAAGTCGCGATAACCACAATAGCGATGGAGCGCCCGCGCCAGGTGCGCTTCACCGGCATCCGGTCGCAGGCGCACGGCCGCGTCGACCGCCGCCTGGGCCAGCGCCCGCCGCTCCGGCGTCGCGTCCACCCCGGAAAAATAGATCCAATCGTGGTGGGCCGCGAGGGCGCACCAGGCCGTCATGAAACTGGGATCGCGCGCCACGGCCGCGTTCATCAGGCGAACGAACTCCACATTGGCCGCCGCATATTCATCCGCGGCCATGGGACGCTCGAACAATTGCCGTGCGCGCAGATACAAGTCATACGCCTCAAGATCCCGCGTGGGCGCCTCGGCCAGGGCCGCCTTTTCGCCGGAGGAAATGCCGCACGTTCAACTGCGCGGCGATCTTCTCCGCAATTTCACTCTGGATGGCAAAGACGTCGGCCAGATCCCGATCGTACCGCTCCGCCCAGACGTGCGCGTCGGTGCGGCTGTCGATGAGCTGCGCCGTCACCCGCACCTTGCCGCCGGCGCGCTGCACGCTGCCCTCGAGGATGTAAATCACCCCCAGCGCCGGACCGATTTCGCGCAGATTCCGCGGCGCCCCGCTCTTGTACTGCATGACCGACGAACGGCTGATCACCTTCAAATCGGCCAGGCGGGAAAGATCGGTCAGGATCTCGTCCTGGATGCCGTTGGCAAAGAACGCGTTGTCCTCGTCCTTGCTGAGATTCTCGAACGGCAGAACCGCGATGCTCTTCTCCGAAACGACGGGCGCGGCCGCGGCGGCGGCAGGATTCAGCGGCACGGGCTTCCGCCAATAGGAGATCGCGCCCGCGATGACGATGACGGCGCCCACCCCCGCAACAGCCGCAAACATCATCAAGGCGCGGGGACGCGCGCGCAGGACCGCGGGCGCTTCCGCCGGCGGCGCGTCGGGCAGCCGCGTCTTCGCCGTGCGCAGCGGCGGAAAGGCCTCCGGCAGACCCGGGGCGACGACCTGGAAAACGCCGACCGGTTGCGCGGGATCGTCGAGGGGCTGCAAGCCCCACGCGATCGAACGTGGCTTGAACATCCCGCTCGGCCGCAAGGAGCTCGGGCAGGGACGCGGTTAACAGGATTTGCCCGCCGTGTGCCAGGTCGAGCAACCGGGCGGTGCGATTGAGGGCCGGTCCGAAGAAATCGCTGCCACGCCGCTCGGCGCTGCCCACGTGCACCGCCATGCGCACCTTCATCCCACCGACCGCCGAAAAATCCTCGACCAGAAGCGCGCGCTGCGCGGCGACCGCCGCGTTCACGGCATCGGCCGGCCGCGCGAACGCGGCATAAAACGCGTCACCGCTCGCCTTGAAAATCTCGCCCGCATAATTTTCGACCACGCCGCGAATGATCTCGTCGTGCCGCGCCACCGCCTTTTCCATGGCGGCGCGATGGTTCAGCCAGCGCAGGCTGGAGCCTTCGATGTCGGTGAAGAGGAACGCGGTGAGTCCGGTGGTCGAAGTGGACATGGACATCGCGGGTTCTGGATAACCGGCCCGGGGCCGACGATGCCAGACGTCCAGCAGGTTGCAAAGTCGCAACTATACCGGTTGCCCTCACCGGGCCGGGCCGCTATGGACATGAGCACCCCTTGCCATGAATGCGCGCCCATGATTAGGCTCGCGCCCGATGTCCGCCCCCAACCTCGCCGCCCAACCTGCCAGGGTCGATCCCACCACGGCCGAAGCGTCACCGATCGCATGACCCGGTCATCGCGCGGCGGCGAGCCCCGACCACGGACGATTGTTCTTCGACGTCGGCGGGAATCGATCCATTTTGTCGAGAAATTAAAGTACGATCGGGCGAATCGCCGCAGCTCATGGCTACCAAGAAAACGAAAATCGTTAAGCAGAAGAAGAAGCCGGAAAGGCGAAGGCGGCCGCGCCCAAGGCGCCGCCGGCTTCGAAGTCGCGAAAGGCCCCGATGACCGGCGCCGGGAAATCCGGCGCCGCCCCACGGAAGAAGCCGGCGGCGGCGCCACGCCCGCCGCAGGCGAACAAGGATCTGCAGCAGCGCACCGCCGAACTGGCGGTCATCAACAGCGTCCTCGCCGGCCTCGCCGCGCGCAAGGACATGCAGGGCATCTACGAAATGGTCGGGGCGAAGATCCAGGGAATCTTCGACGCCCAGGTGGTGAATCTCTCCACCTGGGACAAGCAAAGCGACCTGGTGCATTACCGTTACATCATCGAACGGGGACAGCGCCTCTACGCCGAGCCCAAGCCGGCGGACGGAATCCGGAAGTATATCCTGCAGACGGGAAACACCGTCCTCATCAACGAGGACCTGGCGCGCCGGGAGGAGGAAATGGTCGGGCGGAACATTGGCATCCTCGTGGGTGAGGATATCAAATCGCGTCTCGACGTGCCGATGATGATCGGGCAGGAGGTGGTCGGCGTCATCTCCCTCCAGAACATCGATCGCGAGCACGCGTTCTCGGAGTCGGACTTGAGTCTGCTGCAGACACTCGCACACTCGCTGGGCGTGGCGCTGGAGAACGCGCGGCTCTTCGAGGAAACGCAGCGGCTGCTCAAGGAGACCGAGCAGCGCGCCGCGGAACTGGCGGTCATCAACAGCATCCAGGAGGGCATGGCGGCCGAGCTGAATTTTCAGGGCATCGTGGATTTGGTGGGCGACAAGCTGCGCGAGGTGTTTCGCACGGGCGACATGAGCATTCGCTGGTGGGACGAGAGCACTCAGCTCATGCACGATCTTTACAGCTACGAGCACGGCGTGCGTCTGAGCCTGCCTCCGCGCACTCCTCACGCGCCGACGCTGCGGCTATTGCGCGAACGCTCGATCGATGTCGTCAACACACGTGCCGAGCAGGAGGCCAAGGGAATCCACCCGCAGCCGGGCACCGATTGGGCCCACTCGATCGTCACCGTGCCGATTCTCGGCAGCAATCGCGTGCTCGGCGTCATCCTCCTGGAGAACCATGAGCGCGAGTACGCCTTTGGCGAATCTGAAATCCGGCTGCTGGCCACGATCGGCGCGAGCATGGGCGTGGCGCTGGAAAGCGCGCGTCACTTCGACGAGACCCAGCGGCTGCTCAAGGAAACCGAGCAGCGCGCCGCGGAACTCGCGGTCATCAACAGCATCCAGCAGGGCGTCGCGGCCGAGCTGAATTTCCAGGCCATCGTCGACCTCGTCGGCGACAAGCTGCGCGAGGTGCTGAAGAGCGATGACATCGGCATTCGCTGGTTCGAGTACCAGGAGAAGCTCATCCATTACCTTTATGAATATGAACACGGCCGGCGCCTGACCGTGCCGACCGGGCCGCCGCGGAGTCGCAGCTTGGGAGGATCTCACCTCGACGCCGCGAGCCGCTCCTCCGCGCCACCGCGGCGGAAGTGGCCGCCGTCGGCGCCCTCCCCGGCACCGACCTCGCCAAGTCCAATGTGCAGGTGCCCATCATCGGAAGCGACCGCGTCATCGGCCTGATCATTGTCGAAAATTTCCAGCGCGAGCACGCTTACAGCGAATCCGACGTCCGGCTGCTCTCGACCGTCGCCTCGAGCATGGGCGTGGCGCTGGAGAACGCGCGGCTCTTCGACGAGACGCAGCGGCTGCTCAAGGAAACGGAACAACGCGCCGCCGAGCTGGCGGTCATCAACAGCATCCAGCAGGGCGTCGCCGCCGAGCTGAATTTCCAGGCCATCGTCGACCTCGTCGGCGACAAGCTGCGCGAGGTGCTGAAGACCGGCGACATGGGGATTCGCTGGCATGACAGCGAGTCCAATCTTCTCCATTACCTTTATGAATATGAGCACGGTGAGCGGCTGAAGATCTCACCCGCGCTCGCGACCGAGGAAAGCATGTTCGGCCGCATGCTGAAGACGCGGCAGCATGTCGTCTTCAACTCCCAGGCGGAGGCGAATTCGATGGGCATTCCCACGATTGCCGGCACCGACATGAGCCGATCGGCGTTGCAGGTCCCGATCATCGGCAGCGACCGGGTCATCGGATCCATCATCGTGGAGAACCACGAGCGCGAGAATGCCTACGGCGATTCGGAAATCCGCCTGCTTTCCACGGTGGCGTCGAGCATGGGCGTGGCGCTGGAAAACGCGCGGCTCTTCGACGAGACGCAGCGGCTGCTCAAGGAAACCGAGCAGCGCAACGCCGAGCTGGCCATCATCAACAGCGTGCAGGAAGGCCTCGTCGCCAAGATGGACATGCCCGGCATCTATGAATTGGTCGGCGACAAGATTCGCGACATTTTCGATGCGCAGGTCGTGGACATCGGCCTCTACGACCCCGCCGATCAGCTCGTGCATTTTCCGTACACCATCGAGCGGGGCCGGCGCTACCCCGACGTGCCGCTGCCGCTGGTCGGCTTCCGCAAGCACGTGATGGAATCCCGGTTGCCGCTGGTCATCAACGAAAACACGATCGCGGCGGCCGAGCGCTACGGCAATCCGATGAGCATTTCGGGCGAGATCCCGAAATCCGATCTCTTTGTCCCCATGATCGTGGGCAGCGAGGCCAAGGGCGTGATCTCGCTGCAGAACCTGGATCGCGAGCACGCCTTCAGCGAGTCGGACGTCCGCCTGCTGCAGACGCTGGCCAATTCCATGAGCGTGGCGCTGGAAAACGCGCGGCTCTTCGACGAGACCCAGCGCCTGCTCAAGGAGACCGAGCAGCGCAACGCCGAGCTGGCCATCATCAACAGCGTCCAGGAAGGCCTCGTGGCCAAGATGGACATGCAGGGCATCTACGACCTGGTCGGCAACAAGATTCAGGAGATCTTCGACGCGCAGGTCGTATCGATCGGCCTCCACGATCCGGCCAAGAACGAAATTCAATTCGCCTACATCATCGAGCGCGGCGTGCGGTTCCCGTACGATCAGATGCCCGTGATCGGATTCCGGAAACACGTCCTGGAGACACGCCAGTTTATTTTGATCAACGAAAAGGTCCGGGAGGTGTCGGCGCAGTACGGCAATCCGCTCAGCATTTCGGGCGAAATTCCCAAGTCGGCCCTCTTCGTCCCGATGATCGTGGGCAGCGAGGCCAAGGGCGTCGTCTCCCTGCAAAACCTCGATCGCGAGCATGCCTTCAGCGAGTCGGACGTGCGCCTGCTGCAGACGCTGGCCAATTCCATGAGCGTGGCGCTGGAAAACGCGCGGCTCTTCGACGAGACCCAGCGCCTGCTCAAGGAGACCGAGCAGCGCAACGCCGAGCTGGCCATCATCAACAGCGTCCAGGAAGGCCTCGTGGCCAAGGTGGACATGCAGGGCATCTACGATCTCGTCGGCGACAAGATCCGCGACATCTTCGACGCGCAGGTGGTGCACATCGGACTCATTGACGAAGCCGATGAGAATTTGATGCTGTCGCCTTACTCGATCGAGCGGGGCAACCGCTTCGAGGTGCTCCCCATGCCCGTCATGGGTTTCCGGAAGCATGTCCGGGATACGGGCCAGTACATCCTCATCAACGAGAACCACGCGGAGCGCTCGCGGCAGTATGGAAACCCCGTGGTTGTCGTCGGCGAGGCACCCAAGTCCAGCCTCTTCGTCCCGATGGTGGTGGGACAGAAGACGAAAGGCGTGATTTCGCTGCAAAACCTCGATCGCGAGCACGCCTTCAGCGAGTCGGATGTGCGCCTGCTGCAGACCCTGGCGAATTCCATGAGCGTCGCGCTGGAAAGCGCGCGGCTCTTCGACGAGACCCAGCACCTGCTCAAGGAAACCGAGCAGCGCAACGCCGAGCTGGCCATCATCAACAGCGTGCAGGAAGGCCTCGTCGCCAAGATGGACATGCAGGGCATCTACGATCTCGTCGGCGACAAAATCCAGGGACTCTTCGACGCGCAGGTGGTCGGCATCAACACGTGGGACAAGGCTAACGATCTCGTTCACTTCCGCTACATCATCGAACGGGGCGTCCGCCTGCATGCCGAGTCCAGGCCGCCGGACAAGGTCCGACGCTACATCCTCGAGACCGGCAAACCGGTCATGATCAATGAGAACCTGCCCGAGAGGGAGGCGGAGCTGGTCGGGGAAATGATTTCCGTCGTGACCGGCGAGGACGTGAAATCCCGCCTCGATGTCCCGATGATCGTGGGCGCGGAGGTGAAGGGCATCGTCTCGCTGCAAAACATCGATCGCGAGCACGCCTTCTCCGAGTCGGACCTGCGCCTGCTGCAGACGCTGGCCAATTCCATGAGCGTCGCGCTGGAGAACGCGCGCCTCTTCGACGAGACCCAGCGCCTGCTCAAGGAAACCGAGCAGCGCAACGCCGAGCTCGCCATCATCAACAGCGTGCAGGAAGGCCTGGTCGCCAAGATGGACATGCAGGGCATCTACGAATCTGGTCGGCGACAAGATCCGCGACATCTTCGACGCGCAGGTCGGTCAGCATCGGACTGTACGAACCGGCCAAGGACGCTCTTCAGCTTCCCATACGTCATCGAGCGAGGCGTCCGTTTTCTCGACCGAGCCCATGCGCCTACGTTGGCTTCCGCAAGCATGTCCTCGAAACGCGGCAAGAGCTCAGTCTGATCGACAGAGAAATGCGCAGCAGGCCTGCGAGCAATTCGGGAATCCATCAGTGTGGCATCGGCGAGGATCCGAAGTCCCGGCTCGTTCGTCCCCATGATCGTCGGCGCCGAGGTCAAGGGCGTCATCTCCCTGCAAAACATCGATCGCGAACACGCCTTCACCGAGTCGGACGTCCGCCTGCTGCAGACGCTGGCCAACTCGCATGAGCGTCGCGCTCGAAAACGCGCGGCTCTTCGACGAAACCCAGCGCCTGCTCAAGGAAACCGAGCAGCGCAACGCCGAGCTGGCCATCATCAACAGCGTGCAGGAGGGCCTCGTCGCCAAGATGGACATGCAGGGCATCTACGAATTGGTCGGTGACAAGATTCGCGACATCTTCGACGCGCAGGTCGTGGACATCGGCCTCTACGACCGGAAGGAAGCGGTCGTGCGCTTCCCCTACGCCATCGAACGCGGGGTGCGCTTCCCGGATGAACCCATGGCGCTGCTGGGCTTCCGCCAGCATGTCTTCGAAACGCGCCAGTTCATGCTGATCAACGAGGACGTCAAAGGCCAGGCGATCAAGTATGGCAATCCCATCACCATTGCCGGCGAGGCGCCCAAGTCGAATCTGTTCGTCCCCATGATCGTGGGCGACGAGGCCAAGGGCGTGATCTCATTGCAGAATCTCGATCGCGAGCACGCCTTCACCGAGTCGGATGTCCGCCTGCTGCAGACGCTGGCCAACTCGATGAGCGTCGCGCTCGAAAACGCGCGCCTCTTCGACGAGACGCAGCGGCTGCTGAGCGAAACCGAGCAGCGCAACGCCGAGCTGGCCATCATCAACAGCGTGCAGGAAGGCCTGGTCGCCAAGATGGACATGCAGGGCATCTATGAATTGGTCGGCGACAAGATTCGCGACATCTTCGACGCCCAGGTGGTCGATATCGGACTCTACGATCGCGCCGCCAATCTGGTGCGCTTCCCCTACGCCATCGAACGCGGCGTGCGCTTCCCCGACGAGCCGATCCCGCTATCAGGAATTCGCAAGCACGTGGTGGAGTCGCGGCAATTCATCCTGATCAACGAGAACCTTCGCGAGGTCGCCACGCAGATGGGCTCCGCCGCGCCCATCGCGGGCGAAGAGCCGAAATCCATGCTGATTGTTCCCATGACGGTGGGGAACGAGGCCAAGGGTGTCATCTCGCTGCAGAACCTCGATCGCGAGCGTGCCTTCACCGATTCCGACGTGCGCCTGCTGCAGACGCTGGCCAACTCCATGAGCGTGGCGCTCGAGAACGCGCGCCTATTTCGACGAGACCCAGCGCCTGCTCAAGGAAACCGAGCAGCGTAACGCCGAGCTCGCATTGATTAACGGCGTGCAACAGGGTCTGGCCTCGAAGCTCGACATGCAGGCCATCCTCGACCTGGTCGGGGAGAAGATCAGGGATGTCTTCGACACCCAGGTCACCTTCATCGCGTTGCATCACCCGAGAGCCCACAACTTCACGATCCCCTTCTACTTGCACCGCGGCGAGCGTTTGATCATCGGTGGCACCCACCCGCTCGACGTTGGCCCCACTGGGCACGTCATTCGCACGCGGGAAACCTTGTTCGTCAACCGCCACGCGCACGACCGGCTCGTCGAGCTGGGTGGGACTGCGGTGGCCGGCGACGACATCCCAAAATCCTGGCTGGGCGTGCCGATGATTGCGGGAAACGAAGTGATTGGCGTGATCTCGCTCCAGAATCTCGATCGCGAGGACGCCTACTCCGCGGCCGACGTAAACCTGTTGACGACAATCGCCTCGAGCCTGGCGGTTGCGCTGCAAAACGCGCGCCTCTTCGACGAGACGCAGCGCCTGCTGCGCGAAACCGAGCAGGGCAACGCAGAGCTCGCCATCATCAACAGCGTGCAGGAGGGCCTGGCCTCCAAGCTCGACATCCAGGGCATCTACGAGCTGGTGGGCGACAAGTTGCGCGAACTCTTCGACTCGCAGGGCATCAGCATCCTCTCGCTCGATCCCGCGAAAGACCTGCGCCGGTATCACTACATGTTTGAAAAGGGCCAGCGCTTCGAGATTCCCGACAGTCCAATCTCGCCGCTCGCGCAGCATCTCATCGACACGCGGCAGCCGTTGCTCGTCAATCGGAAGCTCGCCGAAACCATGGCGTCGCTCGGCGTGGTGACGCAAACCCTGCCGGGCACCGCCCCTGCCCTCAGCCTCGCCCGCGTCCCGATCATGGTGGGCAACGAGGTGCGCGGCATCATCGGCCTGGACAACATGGATCGAGAGGACGCGTTCACGGAGTCCGACATCCGTCTGCTCACCACCCTGGCGGGCAGCATGAGCGTGGCATTGGAAAGCGCGCGCCTGTTCGAGCAAACCCGTCGACTGCTCAAGGAAACCGAACAACGCGCCGGCGAACTTCACACCGTCAACACGATCGGCCAGGCGCTCTCCTCGCAGTTGGATCTCGATGCGTCTAATCCAGGTCATCGGCGAGCAGATGCGGCAGACCTTCCAGGCCGACGTTGTCTATGTGGCGATGCTGGACAAGGCCACCCAGATGATCAATTTCCCGTACGTCTACGGCGATGACATCACGCCCATTGCGCTGGGCGAAGGCCTCACGAGCAAAATCATCCAGACCGCCCACCCGCTGCTCATCAACGAGGCGGTCGATCGCACGACGCTCGAGATTGGCGCGTCCCCGCTCGGCGTGGTGGCGATGTCCTATCTCGGCGTGCCCGTCATGGTCGGCAGCGAGGCGATTGGCGTGATCAGCGTCCAGAGCACGAAGGTCGAGGGCCGCTTCACCGAGGCGGACCAGCATTTGCTCGGCACCATCGCGGCCAACGTCGGGAGTCGCGATTCAAAACGCGCGGCTCTTCAACGAAACCAAGGAGGCGCTCGAGCAGCAGACCGCCACCTCCGAGGTGCTCCAGGTCATCAGCAGTTCAGTGGCCGACACCAAACCGGTGTTCGAGAAGATTCTCGAGCAGCTGCCAGCACCTCTTCGCCTCGGAGCAGATGGGAGATCTTTCGCGATCAGCAACGATGGCGATAGTCGGCCTGGGCGCCTGGCGAGGGTCGGCGCTGGAGACGATTTCCCGCATCGCGCCGATTCCAGTCGAGGATGACGCTTACCGGACGTGCGATCTCGGGAGGGTCGCTCGGTTTACCTCCCGATGCCGACGGCCGGCTCGATACAGCTCCGGCATCTTCCGCACTGCGAGCCATTCGGCAAGAGCCTCCGGATCTCGGGAATTACTCCATGGTCGTATGCGCCGATGATTTGGGAGGATCGCGGCATCGGCGCCATCGCCGTGATGCGCCAGCCGCCGCGGGGCATTCAGCGAGAAGGAACTGGCCCTGCTGAAGACCTTCGCCGATCAGGCCGTCATCGCGATCCAGAACGCGCGCCTCTTCAACGAAGCGCAGGAGGCGCGCTCCGCGGCCGAGCAGGCCAACCGCGCCAAGAGCACCTTCCTCGCGAACATGAGCCACGAGCTGCGCACGCCGCTCAACGCCATCATCGGCTTCACCCGCATTGTCCGCCGCAAGGCCGACGGCACGCTGCCGGAAAAGCAGATCGACAACCTCGAGAAGGTGCTGAGCAGCGCCGAGCACCTGCTCAGCCTGATCAACACGGTCCTCGACATCGCCAAGATCGAGGCCGGCCACATGGACGTGGCCGCCGCGAATTTCAACGCGGTGCCAGTTGATCGACCAATGCGTCACCACCGCCACGCCGTTGCTCAAGCCGGGCGTGACGCTGGAACGCGATTACGCTCGCGAGCTCGCGCTGGTGCATTCCGACCAGGACAAGATCAAGCAGGTCATCCTCAACCTGCTGAGCAACGCCGCGAAGTTCACCCACCAGGGAAAAATCACCGTGACGGCCCAGACGGATGAAAGCAACCTGATGATCTCGGTGACCGACACCGGCATCGGCATGAGCGACGAGGCGATGCAGCGCATCTTCGAGGAATTCCAGCAGGCCGACACGAGCACCACGCGCGAGTACGGCGGCACGGGCCTGGGCCTCTCGATCAGCCGCAGCCTCGCGCAGCTGCTCGGCGGACATCTCACGGTGCGCAGCACGCATTGATGTCGGATCCACCTTCACCCTGACGGTGCCCCTGCGCTATGGCGAGTCCCCCACCGCCGCGCCGGTGAGCCGGCCGGTCGGATCAACCCGCGCGCTCCGGCCAGCTGATCGTCCTCGCGATCGACGACGATCCGAACGATCTGGAAATTCTGCGCGAGAACCTGAGCGAGGCCGGCTTCCACGTGGTGGGCGCGGCCAGCGGCGACGAGGGCATCGTCAAGGCCCGCGAGCTGCGGCCGCACGTCATCACGCTCGATGTCATGATGCCGAACAAGGACGGCTGGCAGGTGCTCTACGATTTGAAGGCGGATCCCGCCACGCACGACATTCCGGTCATCATGCTCACGATTGTCGACCGCAAGCCCCTCGGCTTCCAGCTCGGCGCCACCGATTACCTGCTCAAGCCGTTCGACACCCACGCCGTGCTGGACGCGCTGCACCGCGTGACCCATCTCAACGGCGGCCAGCCGCTCAAGCGCCTGCTCGTCGCGGACGACGATCCCAACGTCATCGACATGGTGGGACAACTGCTCGGCGGAAATTACGAAATCGACTCGGCCGCCGACGGCGCCGCTGCGCTGGAGGCGATCGCGACGGCAGCGTCCCGATGTCATCCTGCTCGATCTCATGATGCCGGGACTGGACGGATTCGCGGTGATCGAGCGCTTGCGGGAAAATCCAAGCCTCCGCTCCATTCCCATCGTGGTATTGACCGCCAAGAGCCTTTCGGCCGATGAAATCACCCGCCTGAACGCCAGCGTCGCCACCGTGCTGCACAAGCAGGGCCTGGCGGGAGACGCGCTCAACCAGGAAATCGCGGGCGCGCTCGCGCAACGACCCGAACGGGGCGAATAATCCAGTCCGACCCAGCCGCTGAACCATGAAGAAAATTCTGATTGTCGAAGACGTCGACCTGAACATCGAACTCCTCACCCAGTTGCTGGAGGACGACTACACGCTCGCGGTCGCCAAGGACGGCGACCAGGGCGTCGTCATGGCCGGCAAGCTGCAGCCCGATCTCATCCTCATGGACATGTCGCTGCCCGTCATCGACGGCTACGAGGCGACCCGCCGCATCCGCGCCAACGCGCACACCATGCCCATCATCGGTCTCTCCGCGCACGCCATGGCCGGCGATGCCGAGCGCGCGCTGACCGCCGGCTGCAATGATTACCTGACCAAGCCGCTGAACGAATCGCTGCTTTTCGAAAAGCTGGATCGCTACCTCAAGAGCTAGGCGCGACGAGACGCTTGCGAAAGTTCCGGCGCAGAATTTCACCGTTCCTCCCGTGCCGCGCCCCAAGATTCTCATCGTCGACGACGAGCCGTTCAACGTCGATTACCTCGAGCAGGAACTCGACGATCTCGGCTACGACACCGTCTCGGCGGCCAATGGCGAGCAGGCGCTCGCGCAGGTCGCGGCCGAGTCGCCCGACCTCGTGCTGCTCGACATCATGATGCCGATCATGGACGGCTTCACCGTCCTCGCGCGCCTGAAGGCCGAGCCGGCCACGCGCGAATTGCCGGTCATCATCATCTCGGCGATGAACGATCTCGCCAGCATCGTGAAGGGCATCAAGGGCGGCGCGGAGGACTATCTGCCCAAGCCCTTCGAACCGGTGCTGCTGCAGGCGCGCATCACCTCGGGTCTGGACAAAAAACTGCGGCGCGATCGCGAGCAGGAATATCTGCGCGAAGTCGAGCGACTTGCCGCCGCCGCCCAGGCCGTGCAGGAGAGCGCCTACGACGAGGCCGCCATCGCGCCGGTGGCCGGTCGCGACGATTCGCTCGGCAATCTCGCGCGCGTCTTTCAGAACATGGCGCGCGAAGTCGTGGCGCGCGAGCAGCGCCTCCGGCGCCAGCTCCGCCAGCTCCAGCTCGACATCGAGGAGGAGCGCGGCAGCGCCGCCGACACCGCGGCGGTTTACATCCCGATGGATCGCCGCCAGGCGCTCGTGCACGGGACCCAACTGCCCGAAGTCGCGGACGGCACGGTGCTGGTCGCCGACATCTCGGGCTTCACGCCCCTGACCGCGAGCTTCGCGCGCGAACTCGGATTGCAGCGGGGCGCCGAGGAAATCACCCGCGTCATCAACCAGGTCTACGCCGTCCTGATCGAGCACGTGCATCACCACGGCGGCAGCGTGGTGGGATTCGGTGGCGATGCGATTACCTGCTGGTTTGCCGCCAAGTCGCCCGTGCGCGCGGTGGCCTGCGCCCTCGCCATGCAGGATTCCATGCGGCAATTCGCGCAAATCGCCGCGCCGGGCGGAATGGAAATCTCGATCGGCCTCAAGGTCGCCGTCGACACCGGTCCCGCCCGCCGCCTGCTGGTGGGCAATCCGGACCGGCACGTCATCGACGTCCTGGCCGGACGCATGCTGGATGAACTGGCGGAGGCGGAACGAAACGCCAGGCCCGGAGAAGTGCTCGCGGCCGCGTCGGTCGTGGCCATCCTGAGCGATCAATTGACCGTCACGGAATGGCGCGAGGGCAAGAAATTTGCCGTGATCACCGCGGTGAGCGAGGCGGACGACGACGTCCAGTGGCCGGAACTGCCCGCCGATGCGCCCAAGGCGGATCAGGCGCGCGCGTGGCTGCCGCCCGCGGTTTACGAGAAAGTGCAAAACGGCCACAGCTCGTTTCTCTCCGAACTGCGCCCGGCCGCGTCGCTCTTCCTCAAGTTCGACGGCATCGACTACGACGCCGACGCCGACGCGCGCGGCAAGCTCGACGCCTTTGTCCGCTGGGTGCAATCCGTGGTCGAGCGCTGGGACGGCGCCATGCTGCAGCTGACGATTGGCGACAAGGGCAGTTGCTTCAACATCGCGTTCGGCGCACCCGTCGCGCATTACGACGACGCCCGGCGGGCGGTCTGCGCCGCACTCGAACTGCAGGCGCCGCCGCCGGCGCTGGCCTTCGTGACCAACGTGACGATGGGCCTCGCGCACGGTCCCATCCGGGCCGGCGCCTATGGCAGCCCGGCCCAGCGCGCCTACACCGTGATCGGCGACAAGACGAACCTGGCCGCGCGCCTGATGATGGCGGCGGCCCCGAATTCGATTCTCTGCGACGAGGCCGTCTACGCCGCGTCCCGCGAGCAGATCGTCTTTGAATCGCTTGGCTCCATCATGGTCAAGGGCAAATCCGAACCGGTCACCATTTACCGGCCGGTGATGGAACGGTCCAGCGTCCCGGCCACCTCGGAGTCCAATCGCGCGGTGCTCCTTGATCAACTCACGCCCGCGCAACAAATGACGCTCAAGACGGCGAGCGTGATCGGCCGCGTCTTTTCCTTCGCGCTGTTGCGGGACATTTTTCCGGACGAGCACGAGCGGCCAAACCTCGGCGACCATGTCGCCTCGCTGACCCAATTGAATCTGATCGCGCCCGCCCCGGGCGACCGGGCTCCCATCTACACTTTCGTCGACGCGGCCACGCAGGACGGCGCCTATCACCAGATGCTCTTTGCGCAGCGCCGTCAATTGCACCGGGCGATTGCCGAATGGCATGAGCGCGTGCATGCCGCGGATCTCTCGCCCTATTATTCGACGCTGGCCCGCCATTGGCGCGCGGCCAACGAGCCGGCCCGCGCGGTGCAATGTCTCGAGCTGGCGGCCGAGCTGGCGCGCAAATGCGGCGCCTTCGAGGACGCGCAGCGCTACCTCAACGAATCGCTGGCCATCGACGCCACCGCCAGCGTGCTGAGCAGCGGGTTCCGCCGCTAGTCCCGCACCGTGTTCATGCCCAGCCGGATGATCCGCTCGATCAATTGCGGGTAGGCCACGCCGGTGCGCAGCGCGGACTGCGCGAAGTCCTCATCGCTGGCCAGAATCGGATTCGGATTGGCCTCGATGAAATAAATCTCGTTGTTGGGCGTGAGCCGCAGATCCAGGCGCGCGTAGCCGTCGATGGTCAGCAGCCGGTAGATGCGCTTGCAGATCAACTCGATTCTGGCGACGACCGCGGCGTCGAGCCCGTCGGCGAATCGATTCTGCAGTCCCCAGCGCTTGCGATATTCCTCGTCCCACTTGGCCCGGTAGGTGGCGATCTTCGGCTCGTCGGGCGGCACCTCCTTGAAGACCAGCTCGCGGATGGGAAACACCTGCAGGCGGTGATTGCCGAAGACGCTGACGTACAGTTCGCGCCCGGCGATGTATTCCTCCGCGATGACGTCCTGGTCGAACTTCTCGTGGATGAACTGCACGCGATCGCGGAACTGCTCGTCGGTCTCGACGAACGACGCCTGCGAAATGCCGAGCGAAGCCTCCTCCTTCATCGGTTTGACCAGGATCGGAAATTTCAGCCGCTTCGGCCGCGCGGCGCGCTGGCCGCGCGTGATCGTGACAAAGGCCGGCGTGTGGATGCGATGGTAGCTGAGAATCTTCTTCGAGATGCCCTTGTGCTTGCAGAGCGTCAGGCCGGTGGAGCCGCAGCCGGTGAAGGGCAGGCCCTGCATCTCGAGGAACGAGACGATGTTCTGGTCGAACGAGCGGTTGTTCTTGAACTGGTCGGCGAGGTTGAAGATGACATCGGGCGCGAAGCTCTGCAGCTTCTGCCGCAGGAGATCGAGATCGTCGAAAATCGCGAGGTGCTCCGTGGCGTGGCCCAGCTCGCCCAGCGCCTTGAGCACGTTGGCCTCCGTCTTCCAGTCGTCGGTCTTCAGCTCGGCGCTGAGATCCTGATCGAGCGTGGTGGGCGCGATGGCGTCGAAGAGGGCGAGGACCTTGATGTTTCGTTTCACAGTTTACTTCGTGCGCTTGAATTTGCCGGTGAAGAGATAGTTCATCACCAGCGTCGTGATGTAGGCCGAGAGCTGCAGGTTCTGCTGGGGGTCATCCGCCTTGATATATAGCCCAAGTTTGTCGCAGCGCTCGATCAAGCGCATGAACAGCTTGTTGACGCGATAGCGCTTTTCATTGGTCCACTTGCAAACTGCGTCCATCAACTGGCGGCGGCGCGCGCGCAGATAGGTCGAGGCCTTCTGCCGCTCCGCCACCTCCGGCCCCGCCGCGAAGAGCTGCTTGAGATCGTTGTCGTAAAAGTCGGGATACGAATCCTCGAACATCTTCCGCTTCCGCGCGTAGTAGGTCTTGAGCTTGACGTTCAGGCAGTGATGCTCGGCGACCCGGTAGGCGGGATGATGGGTGGGCGGCCGGCCGGACAGCGAGCGCATCAGTTCATCGAGGTACTCGAGTTTTTGCAGCGCCTTCCAGCCCTTGTATCGCTGCCGCCAGTCGAGCTCGGGCGTCAGCCAGACGGCAAACGTCTCCGCGAAATCCTCATCGGGATGGCTCTGCGCGTACCAGTCGTCGAGATGCACGACGTACGATCGGCTGTAGGGCCGCGGCCGGTAGAACTGCGGTGTCTCCTCGGTGGAGGTCAGACCGAACATCTGCTGCCATTTCTTCTTCTTGGGCAGTTGATAGGCGTAGGCGTAGGCGTGGGCGGTCTCATGCCGGATCAGCCGCATGAACCATTCCGGCGTGTCGCCCTCGACTTCGAGCATCATGTGGCGCTCCAGCCTGCGCAGCCGGTCGTGCACGAGAAAGAACGGGACGAAAATCGCCGGGATGCCCACCGGCACGAACCATTCGTCGCCCACATGGCAGGGCGGATAAAACTTCAGGCCCTTGGCCGAGAGCTCGGCGTAGAGCTGCTGGATGAGCGGCTGAACCTCCGAGTCCTCCAGCATGAGGCCAAGCTGCGAGATTCGCTTCTCCAGCAGCTCGTCGTCGCTGAGACCGACCCAGTCATTGCCTTCCATCCGCGGAGCGTAATACACGCGTTGTCGCCGTAACAAGCCCCGCGCCGAAGGAATTCTGCAAGAACTTTGACGGGCCGCCCGATTTGATGGCAACTTGCCCGCTCGCTGCCATGGCCAAGACCCGCGTTGAAATCGTCCAGGACAACCTCCGCGGTTTTCTCGCGTCCGCGCCGGCCGCCGCCGCCCGCCTGCCGCCAGACGCGCCCATCGCCCGGGGCACCAGCCTGACGGTTCGGTCGGCACTGCGCGCTTTTCGAGGATCAAGTGGCGAGCCGGCTGCTGGACGTCGCGGCGCGCGAATTGCGCAAGACGAATCAGTCGTTCTACACGATCTCCAGCGCCGGCCATGAGCAAAACGCCATCGTCGGCGCGCTCCTCCGCCTCGACGATCCCTGCTTCCTGCACTATCGCTCCGGCGGATTGATGATGGCGCGCTCGCGGAAGCTGGCGTCCGTGGACCCGATCCTCGACGGTGTGCTGTCGTTTTGCGCGTCGGCCGACGACCCCATCTCGCACGGGCGGCACAAGGTCTGGGGCAGCCGGCCGTTGTGGGTGCCGCCGCAGACCAGCACGATCGCCTCGCATTTGCCGAAGGCCTCCGGCATGGCCTTCGCGCTGCGCCATGCGCGCCGGCTGAAGACCGCCACGGATTTGAGCGACGATTCCGTCGTCCTCTGCTCGTTTGGCGACGCTTCCGCCAATCACGCGGCGGCGCTTTCCGGCATCCACGCCGCGCGCTACGCCGTGCGCCGCGGCGGGTCGGCGCCGGTCATCTTCCTTTGCGAGGACAACGGCATCGGCATCTCGGTCGAGACGCCGCGGCGCTGGATCGAGGATTCCTTCGGCCGCCTGCCGCACCTCAGCTACGTCCAGCTCTCGGGCGAGGTCGACGAAATGTGGGACCAGGCGGCCGACGCGATTCAATTCTGCCGGGAATCGAGGACGCCGGTGTTTCTCCACCTGCCCACCGTGCGGCTGTGGGGACATGCCGGCACCGACGTCGAATCCTCCTATCGCGAGCTCAAGGAAATCGAGGCGGGCGAAGCGCGCGATCCGATCCTGGCCAATGCCCGTCGCCTGATCGAAACGGGCGCCGCCACCGCGGCCGACTTGCGGAAGATCATCGAGGGCGTGCAGGCACGCGTGGACGCCGCCTGCCACGAGGTGACGAAGCGGCCCAAGCTCGTCAGCGTTGAAGAAATCGTCGCCCCGCTCGCGCCCTACGACGAGACTGCGATCCGCGCGACGGCGAAGGTGCAGGCCGGATCGGCCGCGCGGCTGGAAAGCTTTGGCGACGCGCTGCCGGAGACCTACACGATGCCAACCAAGCGCACGATGGGTGCGCAGATCAATTCCGCGCTGGCGGACGAAATGCTGCGTTTTCCCGAAATCATCGTCTTCGGTGAGGACGTCGGGAAAAAGGGCGGTGTCTATAACGTCACCACCGGCCTCCAGAAAAAATTCGGACCACATCGCTGCTTCGACACGCTGCTCGACGAGACGACGGTGCTGGGGGTCGCGCAGGGCGCGGGCCTGGCCGGGCTGCTGCCCATCCCCGAGATTCAGTATCTCGCCTACATCCACAACGCGCTGGACCAGCTCCGCGGCGAGGCCTGCTCGCTGCAGTTTTTTTCGACCGGACAGTTTGCGAATCCGATGGTGGTGCGAGTGCAGGGCCTCGCCTACCAGCGCGGCTTCGGCGGTCATTTTCACAACGACAATTCGATCGGCGCGCTGCGCGACATTCCCGGCCTCCTGCTCGGCGTGCCGGCGCGCGGCGATGAAGCTGCCAAAATGTTGCGCGGCCTCGTGGCCACCGCGCGGGCCTGCGGCCGGGTCGCCGTCTTCCTCGAGCCCATCGCGCTGTACCATGAGCGCGATCTCTATGCGGAGGGCGACAATCTCTGGCTCTTCGACTATCCGACCCCCGACCAGATGTTGTTGCCGGGCGAGGTCGGAATTTATCACGCCGAGGCGACGGACTTGCTGATCGTGAGCTATGCGAACGGCCTGCGCCTTTCGCTGCGCGCCGCGCACCGGCTGCGGGACAAAGGCATTCATGCGCGCGTGCTGGACGTGCGCTGGCTCAACCCGCTGCCGCTGGAGGCAATTCGCCGGCACGCGTGGGAATGCGGCCGTGTGCTCGTGGCCGACGAGTGTCGCGCGACGGGCGGAGGCATCGCCGACGCCGTGATCGCATCGCTGGCCGAGGCTGGATTCCGCGGGCCGCTTGGCACCGTGCGGGCCGTCGACACCTACGTGCCGCTCGCCGCTGCCGCGAACCTCGTCCTGATTTCCGAGCAGCAGATCACGGAGGCCGCCGCGGGCCTGTTCGACTGACTCAGCTGTAGGTCAGGTCGCCGTCAATCAACGCGTTCGAAATGATCAATCGCTGGATCTGGCTGGTGCCTTCCACGATCGTGAGCTGGCGCGCATCGCGGTAGTAACGCTCCATCGGGTACTCCGTGCTGTAGCCGTAGCTGCCCATCACCTGCATGCAGTCGTAGGCGGCCTTGTTGGCGAGCTCGGTGGCGAAGGCCTTCGCCATCGAAAAATACGGCGCCGCCTGTTTGCCGATCTGTCCGGCGTCCACCATCATCGACGCCTTGTAGGTCAGCAGACGCGCCGCCTCGATGCCCATGGCCAGCTCGGCCAGCATGAACTGGATGGCCTGATGCTCGATCAGCGGCTTGCCGAAGGTCTCGCGCTCCTTCGCGTATTGCACCGCGTAGGCCACGCATCCCTCGGCGGTGCCGAGTCCGCGCGCCGCCACCACCGGGCGGAGGCTGTTGAGATTTTTCATGACGAGCTTGAAGCCGTCGTTCTCCACGCCGAGCAGCGCCTCCGCGGGGATGCGAGCGTCCTCCATGATCAATTCGGCGGTGGGCACGCCCTTCACGCCCATCTTCTTGTTCGGCTTGCCCACGCGGAATCCCGGCGTGTCCTTGTCGATGATGAAGACGCTCATCCCCTTGTTGCCCACGTCCGGCTTGGTCTTCGCCGCGACGATGAAAAAGTCCGCCACGGTCGCGCCGCTGATCCACTGCTTGTTGCCGTTCAGGATGTAGTGCTTGCCGTCGCGGCGCGCGGTCGTGCGGATGTTCCCGCTGTCGCTGCCCGCGCCCGGCTCGGTGAGCGCGAACGCGCTGCGCATTTTGCCGGTCGCCACCGCCGGCAGGTAATGGCGCTTCTGCGCGTCGTTGCCGCCGAAGAAAATCGCCGAGGTGCCGAGCCGGGTCAGCAGCAGCATCAGCGCGCAGGAGTTGCAATACTTCGCCGTCTCCTCGACCGCGATGGCCAGGCCGGTGATGCCGAGCCCGCTGCCCTCGTACTCGGGCGGAAAGCCCACGCCGAGCAGGCCCGTGTCGCGGAAAACGGCGAAGATATCCTCGGGATACTCGCCGGTTTCATCCAGCTCGGCCGCGCGGGGCGCGACCTTGTCCTTGGCCACGCGGCGCGCGAGTTGTTGCAGGGCTTTTTGCTCGTCGTTGAATTCGAAATTCATGGGGAGATCGGGGTTGGGCCCGACCGTAGCACCCGATCCGCGCGGCGGCTATTCCCATCGTCGCCCCGCGACCATTCCCGCCGACCACCGGGTTTCAAGCGCCATGCGTCAGTGCCGATCGCGGGGAGCCGTTCGCCGGTACGCCGGCGCGCTCCTCGAGCACCGGACGATCCGGCAGGGCCGGCTCCACCGGAAGGCAAACCGTCAGCTCCGCCCCGCCGGCCGCCGCGTTTTGCGCCTGGACGCGGCCGCCATGCGCCTCGATCACCGCCTTGACCAAACTCAGGCCAAGGCCAAGTCCCCGCGATTGCGAGCGGCTGCGATCGCCCCGGAACAGCCGATCCCAGATGCGCGGCAGGTCTTCCTCCGCGATGCCGGGACCGTCGTCGCGGAAGGTGATGGCGATCTCCGTCGCGGACTCGCGCGGGACGAGCGTCGATCTCGATCCAGATGTTGCCGTGGCGCGGCGTGTACTTGAGTGCGTTGTCGAGCAGGTTGGCGAGCACCTGCCGCAGCCGCGCGACATCTGCCACGATCAGCCCGCGATAAATTGGGCGCAGGTGCACCGCGATTTGCCGTTCCTCGGCCACCGGTGAATAAAGATCGATCACGTTCTCGAGCAGCTCGCGCGCATCGACCGGTTCGCGATTGAGCGGCATCGTGCCCGTCTCCGCCTCCGCCACGTCCATCAACGCGCGCAACATCGACCAGCACGCGTTCCGATTCCTCCAGGCAGTCCGCCAGCGCGTTCCGGCAGACCTCGAGATCCGGCGCCGGCGCCGCCAGCGCCGTCTCCGCCGTGACCCGCATGCGCGCCAGCGGTGTGCGCAAATCGTGGGCGACGTCGTCCAGCGACTCCCGCATCGCGCGGATCAACGCCTCGTTTCGCTCGAGCATGCGGTTGAACAAATCCACCAGGCGGTTCATCTCGTCGTCCCACTGGCCGGTCGGCACGCGCGCATCCATCCGGCCGGTGTCGAGAATCGACCGGACGGTCTCCACGATCTGGCGCACAGGTCGCAGGCCGCGCCGCGTCAGCACCGCGCCAGCGGCGACGCCGAGCACTAACGACCGGCAGCGTGACCGCGGCGAAGATCCAGCGGATGTGGCGCAGCAATTCGCCGAGGCTTTCCGTGGCCCGGCCCACCTGCACGACGACGCCATCGGAAAGTTCCGTCGATGCGACGACCAAATCGGTGGCGTTGTCGCGCGGCTCGCGCGTCCAGGTCGGATGACCGAGTCGAAACGGTCGGCCGATCCGGCAAATCGTCCTCGTCCCAGCTCGGCGGCATCGTCAGGAACAGCACGGCGCGCCTGGGCGCCGGCCCGAGCACGCGCACAAAGAAAACGCGCTGGCGTCGCGCGTCCTCGACCCGCTTCACCCATTCCTGCAGTCGCGACGCCCCGCCCGCCTGGTAGATGGCGACGTATTCCTGCAGTCGCGACTGCACGACCTCGCGCTCCTTGCGGTCGATCAAGGTCGAGAGTGAGACGTAGATCACCGCGAAGAGCACGAGCGCGCCGACCACCACGGCCAGGGCGTAGCCCAGGCCCGAGGCGAAAGGTCAGCGTCCGCGTCGCCCGCCTAAGCCGCTCGAAGAACATAGCCTACCCCGCGCAAGGTGTGGATGATGCGCTTGCCCGGAAAATCGCGATCCAACTTCTGGCGGAGCCGGCAGACCACCACGTCCACCACGTTGGTCTGCGGATCGAAGGAATAGTCCCAGACGTGCTCGAGGAGCATTGCCTTGGTCACCGGCTGGCCCGCCTGGCGCATCAAATAGGCCAGCAGCATGAATTCACGCGCCGCCAGCTCGATCCGCTGGTCGCCGCGCCGGACCTCGCGCGAATGCAGATCGAGCACGAGATCGCCCACGCGAGAGGCGCGACGGTTCGACCGCGCGCGAGGCGCGGCGAATCAACGCGTGCACGCGCGCCAGCAGCTCCGTGAAGGAAAACGGCTTGGTCAGATAATCGTCCGCGCCCGCCTCGAGGCCGCGCACGCGATCCTCCACCGTGGCGCGCGCGCTGAGAATGAGCATCGGCAGGTCCGTTTTCTCCCGCCGCACCCGCCGCACCAGGCTCAGGCCGTCGAGCGACGGCAGCATCACGTCGATGACCGCCGTGTCGTAGGGCGTGTGCAGCGCGAGCGCCAGCGCGTCCTGGCCGTCGGCGGAATGATCGACCGCGAAGCTGTTTTGCTTCAAGCCCTTGACCATGAAGCTCGCGAGCTTCTGGTCGTCTTCGGCAACAAGGATGCGCATAGGCAGGGCGGGCGCCGCGGCGCAACGCCCTGTCGCCAACATAGAGATTGATGTCCGCGCGAATCGAGCGCGATTCACGAGCCGCGCGGCCGGATCACGGCGCGCGCGTCGGCGTGACCGCGGGGGCGGCTGGCGTGGCGGCCGCAGGCGTCGCAGTGGGCGCGGGCACGGGGGTAGCGGTCGGAGTCGGTTTCGGTGTGGCGGTGGGCGCGGGCGCGGGCGTCGGCGCCGCGGTCGGAGTCGGCGTGGGCGTGGGGACGGTGGCGGCTTTGGGCTTTTCGCACGAGATCAAGCAAGAGTGCCGCGAGCAGGGCCGGCGCAGAAAGAGTAGCGCGATGCAGAGTTTTCATAGGTTCAGGTCGATTCGGGTGGTTGGCTCGTTCGCGAGCGCCGAATCTTGCGATGACGCATGGCGGCGAAGTGGGGAGAACTTGGCGAGACGCACCGCGCGCCACCCTTCTGGGGGGAGGAGGATGGCGCAGGCTGACGGAACACTGGATTTGCGGTCCGCCCGCCGGCAGCCCAAACACATCGCTACATTCCGTCCAACCTTCAGCCGCGTTCCATGCGCGCGACCGGGATCAGTATCCGGAATCCCTGCAACGGTGTTTGGAATCGGGAAGGCGGTGTGTCTCACCGTCCCCAACGTTGCGTGCGCACGATGAACCCAGTCTTTCAGCGGGATTACAGTTCTGTAATGCGACCGCCCGTGCGCGCTCAGACGCGTTCGTTCGGCTGGCCGTCGCCCTCGAGCTCGAAGGCGCGGTCCTTCAGCTTGCCGCTCTTGTCCTCTTCCAGCAGCACCTCGACGCCCGGCACGCGCAGGCCGCCGGTGTGCTTGCGCAACACGTCGTAGGCGCGAAAGACTTCCTTCCAGCCCGCCAGCGAATCGTTCGCATTCACCTTGCGCTCGAGCTGCGACTTCACGTTGCCCGGCGACGTACGCGCCGGTCAGCACCAGCCGCGCCTGCTCGGGCACGCGCTGATCCGTCACCCATGGCATGGCGCGCTCGGAAACCTCGATCAGCACCGTGTCGCTCTTTTCGGCGAACTCCAGGATCACCGCCCGCGCGGCCACCCCGCGCTCGCTCATCGGATCCTTCTCCAGGATGCTGATGAGCTGGAGGATCGTCTCCGGCGAATATTTGGTCACATCCTGGGCGCGAACGGTTTGCACGGCCGCGCAGGCCAGGAACAGAAGGAGAAATCGGCGCATGGTCGCCCAATAAACGGCACGTCGACCCCGGCGCGCAAATCGCCCGGCCCGATTCAGTGCAGCGCGTCCAGCACTGCGATCAGTCGATCGATTTCCCCGACCGTGTTGTAGTGCACGAGGCTGACGCGCACCACGCCATCGTCGGAATCGATCCCGAGGCCGCGCAACAGGCGGATCGAATAGAAATTCCCGTGCTTGATCCCCAGCTGGTGGCGGTTGACCTCGGTGGCGATTTCCGCGGAACGACGCGTGGCATGCCGGAAGCTCAGCGTCCCGACCGCCTGCGGACCGAATTTCCGCGGGCCCACGATGTGAATGTCGCGCCGGCCGGAAAGATATGCGTACAGGCGCTCGTGCGGCTCGTGTTCGAGCGCGGACATCGCGGCAAAGGCGCGCTGGACGGTCGCATGGCCCGCATACGATTCGCCCGCCAGCAACCCGAGGTAATCGCGCAGCGCGAGGAGGCCGGCGCACCCTCGTAGGAAATGCTGCCCAACTCCCATTTGCCGGGAAAGGCGGACTTCGGAATGAAGACGTGATTCGGACCCGTCAGCGGCGCCCAGGCTTCGTGCCGTCCGATACATCGCGCCCATGTGCGGGCCGTACACCTTGTAGGCGCTGTAGAAATAGAAATCGCAGCCCAGCGCCTGCACGTCGATCGCGCGGTGCGGCGCAAAGGCCACCCCGTCGCAGACGCTGACCGCGCCCGCCGCGCGCATCACGTCGCAGATCGCGCGCACATCGGCGACCATGCCCGTCAGGTTCGAGACATGCGGAAACGCCACGAGCGCGCGTGCGCGCGCCGAGCAGCGGTCGCAACGCGTCGAGTTCACACGCCATCGATGTCGGATCGACCGGCCAGGCGATGACCTTGATGCCGAAGCGCTCCAGTCGATACCAGGGCGTGGCGTTGCCCTCATGATTTGAATCCGCCACGATGACTTCGTCGCCGGGGCGCAGGATTTCGCCGAAAGCGTTGGCCAGCAGGTGCACCAGCGCCGTGCTCGATTGGCCGAGAATCACTCCCCCCGCCTCCCCCGCGTTCAGGAACTCCGCCACGAAGGCATGCGCCCCGTCGAGCGTGCGCCTGGTCGCCAGCGAGGCGGGATAACTCGCCGCCCGTCTGCGCGTAGGACGTCCGGCAGTAATCGGCCATCGCCGCGATCACGACCTCGGGGATCTGCGAACCGCCGGCATTGTCGAGATAGCCGAAGCCAGTGGCCAGCGAGGGAAAGCAGGCGCGCGCCGAGTTCCGATCGAAACGGGGAGAATGCATGATTCGATTTAGACGAGAATCACCGGCGAGTCGAGCCGGACACCGCACGTCATCTTCGCCGCGACGTCCCGCATGGCCCGGGCCAGATCGAGCAACGACGCGGGCGCGCCCTCCTCGCCAAAGGTGACGCGATGTGCGCGGCCCCCGTCGTCGCGGACTTCCATTTCGAATTGGAATCGATCCACACCAGGCGGGCCGGCCACGAGCGTCTTCGGCAGACCAAAAAAATCCGCGGCGCGCACCAGATCCTCAAGGTGTTCCTGCTGGCCGGGAAGCAACGCGTCCGAATCCACTTCAATCGGTGGCAAGGCGGAGCCCAGGAATCCCCCGCTGCGCTTCAAGGTGAGTCGCATCGCGTCAAAGGACCCCGACTTCGCGCCAGGCGGACTTGACCGCGGCGGCCTCGGCGCCGCGCGCGCCGAAGAGTTTTCCGGCGGAGGACAGCGTGGCATTCGCCGCGTCCTTGAAATTCGCATTGGGCCGCAGCTGGTTGCAGAGCGCGTCGTACCAGATTTTCCCGGCGCGGCTCCAGGCATTGCCGCCCAGCGCGATGGCGGCGAGGTAGAACGCGTGGTTCGGGATGCCGGAGTTGATGTGCACGCCGCCGTTGTCGTCGGACCCCTTGTAGTAATCCCTCATGTGCGCGGGCTGCGGATCCTTGCCGAGATTTGGATCGTCGTAGGCGGTGCCCGGAGCGGCCATGGAGCGCAGCGCCTTGCCCTTCACGCCGCGCGCCAGCAATTGCGCGCCGATCAGCCAGTCCGCCTTTGCCGCGGTCTGCTTCAACTTCCACTGCTTGACCAGCGAGCCGAAGACGTCGGAAATCGATTCATTCAAGGCGCCGCTTTGGCCCGAGTATTCCAGCGCCGCCTCGTATTGCGTCACGCCATGCGTCAATTCATGCGCCACCGCGTCGATGCTGCGGGTGAAGCGCTGGAAGAGCACGCCGTCGCCGTCGCCGTAGACCATCTGCATGCCGTTCCAGAACGCATTGTCGTACTTCGTCGAGTAATGCACCGACGAGTCCAGGCGCAGTCCGCGGTCGTCGATCGAGTTGCGCCCGAGGACCTCGCGATAAAAATCGTAGGTCGCGCCGGAGTAGTTGTAGGCCTCGTTGACCTCGACATCCTTTCCCTTTGGTTCGCCCTCGCTGCGCACGAGCTTGCCCGGCAGCGTGGTGCCATTCTGCGCGTCGTAGATGGTGCGCCGCCTGGTGCCGGTGGGCGTGACCAGCGCCACGGCGCCGAGGTTGGCCAGCACCACGCGCTGGCCGCGCAAGTTCTCGGAACACTCCAGCGAGCGAAACGCGATGCGCCGCAACTTGGCGGATCCGTGCTCGGCCACATGCCGCAGGATGTAGGAAGGGACGAAAGAGCAACAGGGACACCCGGCAAAACCGGGCCGCGTCATTCTTGGGCGGTTTGCTTTCATCGCGTGGCGGCCCTTCACCGTACGTTTTTCGAGGCCCGCCTCGAAGATCTATTTCGTTGGTGACGCAGCGTCGTCGGGTCGAATGCCAAGCGCACGGCAAAGCTCGGCCGAGTCGAAAATCCGGCCGTCCTTGATCACGGTGCGCACGTGCCGGATGTCGGAGATGTTCTTCGTCGGATCGCCCGCAATCAGAATCAGATCGGCATAGGTGCCGGCCGCGATTCTCCCAAGATTGCGATCCGCGCCCATCACGCGCGCCGCGCCGATGGTGGCCATCTGCAGTACCTCAGCCGCGGGAATTCCGGCGCGAACATACAGTTCAAGCTCGCGATGCATGGCAAAGCCGGCGAAACCGTCGGTTCCCGGAACCATGGGCACACCCGCCTTGTGCAGGCCGAGGAGGAAGCGCAACAAGGCATCCGTCGCCGCGGCATACTGGGCCGCCTTCTCCTTCGGAATCACCAGTCCGCCACCCAGCAGGGACCGCCGCACCTGCGTCGGCAAGCGGCCCGCGATGGGCTGGAGGCCCGGCGCGACTTGGTCCGGTCGCGCCTCGAACATTCCCTCGAACACCCCCACCGTGGGATCGACCACCGTGTGGCGCTCCTGCAGCAGCGCGATGAACTCACGCTCCTTGGCGCCGTTGGGATCGATCGACCCGGCGCGCTCCGCCACCGCGCTGAAGCGGGCCATCGCGCGCGTGTCTTTGACGCTGTCGAAGAGAAAATTGAGGAAGATGAAGTTGATATGCTGGATTTCATCCGCGCCGGCTCGGACGAATTCGGACGCCGTCATGAAAGCCGGCACATGGCCGCTGACCCGCATGCCGCGCGCGTGCGCGAGTTCCGCCAGCAGCGGCACGAGCTTGGGCGAAATCGACGAATAGATCTTCAATTGCACATAACCGTGGTCGGCCAGCCAGGCCACCACGCGGCGGGCGTCGTCCTCGTTGTCGACAAACTGCTTGGTCGGTCCGGCCAGCGGACCATGCGCGTCGATCAATCCCGCCATGAAAACGCGCGGGCCGATCTCCTGGCCGGAGTCCAGCCGGGCAACCAGGTTCGACAGCGTGTCGTAGTCGTTGCCGAGGTCGCGCACCGTCGTGACGCCGTTCGCGATGTGCAGCAGCCCGTCGCTCGCATCGAGGTGCGCATGGCTGTCCCAGAGCCCCGGCATCAAGAACTGCTCCCGCACGTCCATTTCCTCCGCGCCCGCGGGGACCAGGACCGTTCCATCCGGACCCACTGCCGCAATGCGGTTGCCTTTGAGCAGGACGCTCATGTGCGGGCGCACCGTGCCGTCTATCGAATCAAACAGTCGCGCGTTCTTGATGAGCAAGCCCGCCTCCGCCGGGACCCGCGCCAGCGTTTGCGCGAGGGATTTCCGCCGCGCCGTCGCCGATGCGTCCTGAATCTCGAGCAGCCGCGGAATCAGGGCTTCCTGGCCCTCGACGATAAGGGAGAACCAACTGCTGACCGAAGCGAACAACTGGCCGTGCTCGTCGAGCCAGACATTGGTGGGCTCCAACTCAAGTCCCGTAATGGCGAACTGGGAGATCTTCTTTCGTCCCGCAGGAGTGTCGATCTCGAGACTCCCCACCTCTTGAATCGACGCCGCGCCGTCCGGCAACAAGGCGAGCCGGCGATCCGGCGAGGCCAGCAACGCGCGGGCCAGTACCGCCGACATTTCCGGCGGTCCGTCCGCCGGGAAGTAGAATCCGGCCGGGCCCTCCTTGGCGGCCTTGCTGCCGGATTCCTTCGCGCTCTTCCAACGGGACACTCCGCCCGCAAATTCGAATTTCTCGTCGACCGCATTCTTCATGTAATCGTTGCCCAGCCCGGTGTAGCCAACGACGACGCCGCGGGAATCGACCCGAATTTGCGCGTCGAGCTTCACGCCGCGTCCGCGGTCGTTGAATTCGAAAAAGACGTCCGTGCCTTGCGGGCCTGACTTTACGATCTGCTGCCCCGAGAGCCGGCCTTGCGTGAGAAAAGTGAATTTCTGCTCCTTCAGCGCCGGCTCGGCGGCGAAGGAACAAAGGGCCAGAAAATGTGCGCAAACGCTGCCGACAAGCAGCGCTCCGGCGAGAGCGGCGCGACAACCCGAGTGAATCATGATCAAGAAGGTCAGACGTTGGACCGACTATGGCTTGCGCACGCGCGTCGGATAAGGCGGATGGGTCGCGGGCTTGGGCGGCGTCGGCGGCAGTTCCTTCAGGACGAGCTCGATGGCCTTCTCCAATTGCGGATCGCGGCCGGCGATGACGTCCGCGGGCGTTTGCTCGACCTCGATGTCCGGCGGCACGCCCTCGTTCTCCACCACCCAGCCGTCCTCCGTCCAGATCGCCAGGTCGGGCGCCGTCACAGATCCGCCGTCGATCAATTCCGGGAATCCGAGGATGCCGACGAGCCCGCCCCACGTGCGCGTGCCGACGACCGGGCCCAGCTTCAACTTCTTGAACATCCACGGAAGAAGATCGCCGCCCGAGCCGGCGGTCTCGTCGGCAATCATCACCTTGGGACCGTGGATGCCCGCGATCGGCGTCTTCAAATCGGCGCCGTAACGCATCGCCCAATGGCTGATGGGCGGCCGGCGCAGGATGTCGATGTAGTAATCCGCCACGCTGCCGCCGCCGTTGTGCCGCTCGTCGACGATGATCCCCTCGCGATCCGCCTGCGGGAAGAAGTAGCGCTTGAAATAGGTGTGGCCGAGGTCGGCCGTGTTCGGCACGTAGACGTAGGCGACGCGGCCCTTGGTGGCCTCGGTCACCTTGCGCAGATTTCCCTCCACCCAGTCGCGATTGCGCAGGGCCAGTTCGTTTTCGATCGGCACGACCTTGACCACGCGCGAGCCCGAGCCGTCGGCATTCGGGCCGACCGTGATTTCCACGTTGCGGCCGGCGGTCCGCTCGAATCGGGAGAACAGGCTCTCCGGCGGACGCAGCGGCACGCCCTCGACCGCCAGCAAATACTCGCCCGGTTTCACGTCGACGCCCGGCTCCGTCAGCGGCGAGCGGAGATCCGGCGTCCAATTCAAGCCGCCAAAGATCTTCTTGAAGCGGTACCGGCCGTTCTCGACCGCGTAATCCGCCCCGAGCAATCCGCCCGGAACGCCCTCGGTCTCGGCGAGCGAATCGCCGCCGCCGACGCGGTGATGCCCGACCGCGAGTTCGCTGAACATCCATTGCATCACGCGGTTGAGATCCTGGCGCGTGGTCACGTCAGGCAGGAACGCCGCGTACTTCGCGCGCATGGCCTTCCAATCGGCGCCATGCATGCCCGGGTCGTAAAAGAAATCGCGATTGATGCGCCAGGCCTCGTTGAATATCTGCGTCCATTCAGCGACGGGATCGATCTTCACCTGCACGCCGTCCAGGTTGAGCTTGAATTTTGCGAGATCGATTTTCTCGCCGAGCTCGCAGATGGACCAGCTGTCCTTCAAGCGGATGAGAATCATTTTGCCCGAGGGCGTCACCTCGAACCCAACCACGCCGTCGGCCAGCATGTCCTCCTTGCGCTTTTCCAGATCGTAGCGGTTCAGGCTGGTCTCGGCGTTGCGGACCGCGCCGGGTTCCTTCCGATAGAAAATCTGGCCGGTCGTGCCGACCCGCAGATCGCTGTAGCCGGCCGGTTTCACCGGCAGCGCGAGGATGCGTTGCGAAAGGCCATCGGCGTCGACGGTCACAACGACGGGGGGTTTCGCGTCCTTGGCGTCCTTGCCCGAGGCGGCCTTGTTGCTTTCGTCCTTGTCGCCGTCCTTCTTTTCCTTGTCGCCCTCCTTCTTCACGCCCTCCTCGTCACTTTGCTTGGCGAGCGGCGAGGGCACGCCCTTGGCGAGGACGGCGAGATAGATTCCGCGGCTCGCCGCCATGTCGGCATTCGCCTGCGAAAACCAGTCCTGCACCGGGCCGGCATCGGTCGAGACAAGGAAATACAAGTATTTCCCGTTCGGATCGAAGACGGGAAAGGTCGCGTCCGCCAGGCCGTCCGTCACCGGCAGCGACTTGCCATCGGCAACCGAGTAGAGTCGAATGGTATTGAGAAAGCTGGTGGCATTGCGGGTGTAGGCCAGCCATTTGGAATCGGGCGACCAGGCGTGGTGCATGACGCGCACCGGGCCGTAGATCGGATCCGCGTCCACCTTGGTGTTCTGTCCGCTCGCCAGATCCACGATCCAGAGCGCGCGCGAGTTGTCGACGAGGCTGATTTTCTGGCCGTCGGGCGACCAATTGAGATCATCGTAAAAGCCCGAGCCTTTCAGCGCGATTTCGCGTGGCTCGCCGTGGCCATCCTGCGCCGCGATGCGCAGCGCGTGCTCACCGCCCGCGTCGGAGATGTAGGCGATCTGCTTTCCGTCGGGCGACCAGGCGGGCGAATGATCGTGCGCCCCGGGCGAGCGGGTCAGATTGCGATCATCGCCCTTTTCCCGGGGGATCGTCACGATGTCGCCGCGAATCTCAAACGCGGCGCGCGCGCCCGAGGGCGCCAGGCTGGAGCCGCGGATGAACTTGGCCGCCTTCACGAAGCGCGGCCGGGTCTCCACCAGATCGGCCGGCACGGCGATCTTCAGCCGCTTGGCGGCGCCGCCCGCCAGATCCAGCAGGTGCAGGTAGCCGGCCTGTTCGTAGAGGATGCGGCCATTCGCGCCCGCCAGGCCGAGGACCGGAAAATCGGCGTGCTGCGTGAGCCGGCTGACTTGCTTCGTCGCCGGATCGTAGGAGTAGAGGTTGAATTCGCCGTCGCGATCGGAGCGGAAGTAAACCAGCTTGCCGACCCAGCGCGGGTCGATGTCGTTGCAGCGCCCGTCCGGCTGCGGAATTTTTTCCGTCGCATACGTCTTGTTGTCGAAGAGCACGATGCGCGACGCCTGGCCGCCACGGTAGTTTTTCCATTGGTTGGACGCCTCGGCGATCGGCTGATAGGCGATCGTCTGGCCGTCCGGCGAAATGGCGGCGCGCCACGCATGTGGAATGGGCAACCGCGTCGGCACGCCGCCCTCGACGGGCACGGTGAAGAGCTGGTTGTAGCGAGTGGTATAGACCTCGCGCGGCGAAGCGAAGATGACCGACTTCCCGTCCGGCGTGAAGCCGAGCGCGCGATCGTTCGCCGGATGCCAGGTCAGGCGCTTGGGCGTGCCGCCGTCAGCCGGCACCACGTAAACATCGGTGTTTCCGTCATAGCGCCCGGTGAAGGCGATGAGTTTTCCGTCGGGCGAAAAATGAGGAGTCGACTCGATGCCCGGATGCGAAGTGAGCCGCTGCACGTTGGTGCCGTCGAGATTCGCCACCCAAAGATCATTCGCATAGGCAAAGGCAATGCGATCGCCGCTGATGGCGGGATCAAAAAGCAGCCGCGTGTCGCGGCTATCGGCAGCCCGAGTCGAAGTTGCAGCAAGGACGCCGAGCAGGCAGAGAATTCGAGCGGATCGAGCATTCATGGGTGATAAGAATCGGCAGGGTCACGCCGATCGGGGAGAGCGCGGAGCGTCATCGTTTAACGCGCCGGTCAACTTCCAACAAGCAGAACCCGCCGCAAAGCATCGGCGGGCGCCCGTCGGAATTGCTTACTTGGCGGTGACGGGGACGGGAATGATTAACTTGCCGTCCTTTTCCGCCACCATGAGTTCCGTCGTGCTGGTGGTCGCACCGTCGCTGGTTCGCTTGACCCAGGCGAACTTCAGCTTCTTCACGGGCTTGAGCGGGAGACGAAATTTCTGTCCACCGGGGCCGGAGTGCACCTTGTCGGCCCGCGCCACGTCCTCCGGGGTGAGTGGCAGCAGGTAAATGTCGGTGATTTCGCCCCCCAAGCCGTTCGCCTGCATGACCCGGTAGAACTCCAGCGCCTGCGGATTGGCACCCTGCGTGTAAAGGAACGCCTCCAGCGCCGCCTTGTCGCCCGACTGGAACGCCGCCTTGTATTTTTCCACGAAGGATTTTTCCTGCTCCGGCGTGGCGGCCGCGAGCGGACCGGCCAGGAGCAGAGCCGCGGAGAAAGCGAGGGCCAGATGACGGCACATGGTTTTCATTTTACTTCGCGTTGGCCGGAACCGGGATGACAAACTTGCCGTCCTTTTCCGCAATCAAGATTTCCGAAGAACTGGTGGAGCTGCCGTTGGCGTTCTTGGTTTCGACGGTGAACTTCAGCTTCTTCACGGGCTTGAGCGGAATCTTGAATTTCTGGCCGCCCGGGCCGTCCTGGACCTTCTCGGCCTTCGCCACCTCCTCGGGTGTGAGCGGAACGAGTTCGATGACCGTGAGTTTTCCGCCGACGCCATCGAGCTGCATCATTTTGTAAAATTCCAGCGCGGTCGAATTTGCCCCCTGCGTGTAAAGGAACGACTGGAGCGTCGCCTTGTCGCCGGCCTCGAACGCGATCTTGTATTTCTCGACGAATGCCTTTTCCTGCTCCGGCGTGCCGGCGGAAAGCGGGACAGCGAACAGGGAGACGGAGGCCAGGGCGAAGGTAAGGAGGCGTGGTTTTGCTTTCATGGAATGGGGAGATGGGAAGAATTCGCTATTCCGGCCGAATCCAATCGTCGAATTGACCGGTTGGCCGACTGCCGAGTCCACCCGGAGGGCCTCGCAAAGTCAAGCCGCGGTAGATTGGTTTGCGCGGCTCGAAAATGCCGGCATCTTCCGGCATGAAGGCGCTCTTCGCGCGGCTGCTCTTGACCGCGCTTTTCGCGGGCCAGGTCGCCATGCTAGGTATCACCCAGGCCGATACCAGACGCATGTCGTGCTGCGTGGAAAGTGTCGACGTGACCGCCGCGGGCCACGCGCATTGCCCGCCATTGGGTGGACCGGTCCCCTCATGCTGCCCGGATTGCCCTTATTTGCTCACGGCGATGCTCCCGGCCGAAGCGACGCGTTCGCCGCGGGTCAATCGTCCCCAGGTCGCCGTTTTCCCAACCGTTGCCCTGCGCGCCAACCGCCGCGCCGAGGAACCGCCCGTGCCACCGCCGCGAGCCGGGTGACTTCACCGCACCGGGATCGACTCGTTTCGATCATCACCCGTTTTCAACTCATCCGTTTGAAAAACTATGAAAACAAAAATCTATCTCGCGATGCTGGCCGCCTCCGTCCTGGCGGTGGTCGGCCTCAGCTACGCCGCCACGGCGGAGACCGCAGCCAAGAGCTGCTGCTCGCCGGGCTCCGAATGCTGCGGCGGAGCTTGCTGCAAGTAAGCCTCCCCGCGGGCCTTGGGCCCAGTTAGTCTGAATCAGGTATGCGCTCCATCCGGGGCGCATACTTTTTTCGGCCTGGAACACATCTTCGAATGCAGCGTCGATCTCGACCGGCCGCGCGAGGAGGTGTTCGCGTTCTTTTCCGACGTCGAAAATCTGGAGCGGATCACGCCGCCGGAGCTGCATTTCCACATCACCTCGCCGCTGCCGATCCATTTGCAGGCCGGCGCCATCATCGATTATCAACTCCGGCTATTCGGCGCGCCCTTTCGCTGGCGGACGCGGATCGCGGCGTGGGAGCCGCCGTTTCGCTTTGTCGATGAACAGGCACGCGGGCCGTACGCGCTGTGGGTGCACACGCATCGCTTCGAGGCGCTGGACGACGCGCGGACGCGCATCCACGACCACGTCCGCTACCGACTGCCGTTTTCGCCGCTGGGCGACATCCTGCACCCGCTAATCGGTCGCCAGATCGCGCGCATCTTTCGGTTTCGCGAGAGCGCCGTCACGGCTTGCTCGCCCGGCCGCCCCGCGTCGGCTGAAATTTCCCCGCACGCCGGGATGGTCAGCGCGGGGGTGCCATGCAGAATGGGCGGCCATCCCGCCATGCCCACCCGAGTCAACCCCTCCCCCGCGGACATGCTTCGTCCGCTCAGCCGCGAATTTCCCAGCATCGACGCCGCGGTCGCCGAAATGGCGCGCTGCGCCGCCGAGATGAGCCTGCCCAAGGGCGCCATCCACGTCATCAGCGACATTCACGGCGAGGACAAGAAGCTGCGCCACGTGATCAACAACGCCTCGGGCACGCTGCGCCCGCTGGTGGAGCAGATGTTCCAGCACCGTCTCCCGCCCGACGAATTTCAATCGCTGCTCACGCTCATCTTCTATCCCGCCGAGGTGATCGACGGACTGGAGCAGACGCTGACGGACCAGGAAGAGCGCGCGGCGTACGCGCGGCGCATGCTGACGCCGCTGTTTGAAATCGTGCGCGTGCTGGCGGCGCGGCGCAGCCTCCGGCGAACCGAGGAGGTGTTTCCCGACTGACTATCCGCGATCTGTTTTCGGAAATCCTGCACGTGCCGACCACCGATCGGGGCGGCGAATTCGTGGCGGCAATCGTCGAAACGCTCGCGGCCAGGCGGCGCGCGCTGTTCTTCGTGCACCTGACCTGCCGCGTGATTCGCAACCTCGCGGTCGATGAGCTGGTCATCGCGGGCGACTGCTGGGATCGCGGGCCGCGCGGCGACCGCGTGGTGGACTATCTCATGCAGCAGCCGGACGTGTCGTTCGTCTGGGGCAACCACGACATGGCGTGGCTGGGCGCGTGCCTCGGCCACGAGGCGCTCATCTGCCACGTCCTGCGCGTCTCGCTGCGCTACCGGCGGCTCTCGCAGCTCGAGGAGGGCTACGGCATTCCCGGTCCAGCCGCTCGAGGTGCTGGCGCGCGCCGTCTACCGCGACGATCCGGCCGCCTGCTTCGTCGGCAAGGGCAAGGGCATGCGCGAGACGGAGACGATTGCGCGGATGCAAAAGGCCGCCGCGATCATGGAGTTCAAGCTCGAGGGCCAGATGCTCGCGCGACATCCCGAATGGGAGATGGAATCGCGCCGGTTGCTCCACCGGATCGATCCCGCGGCCGGCACCATCGAAATCGACGGCGTGCGCTATCCGCTCAAGGACAACCATTTTCCGACCATCGATCCCGCCGATCCCTACACGCTCTCGGCCGAGGAGAAGAGCTGCCTGGCGCGCATCCGCCAATCGTTCCTCGCCAGCCGGGCGCTTTGGCGGCACATGCGCTGGATGGTGTCGCGCGGCCGCATGGTGCTGCGCCGCGAGCAATGCCTGATCTTTCACGGCTGCCTGCCGGTGGACGAGAAGGGCGAGTTCCTCCCGATGCCGATCCGCGGCCGGCGCCTGTGCGGTCGCGAGCTCTTCGCGGAGATCGAGCGCACCATCTTCGGGATGATGGACGGCCCGCGCGAAGAGACCGACATGCTTTGGTACCTCTGGGCCGGCCCCGCCTCGCCGTTGTCCGGCAAGGACAAGATCGCGACGCTGGAGGCGGATCTCGTCGAGGACAAGAAGCCCAAGCACGAGACGAAGAATCCGTACTTCACGCTGATTCACGAGCCGGCCTTCTGCGACAAGATCCTGCGCGAGTTCGGCGTGGATCCGGCGGAAGGCCTGATCGTCAACGGTCACGTGCCGGTGAAAATGGAGAAGGGCGAATCGCCGCTGAAGCGCAGCGGCAAGGCCATCACGATCGACGGCGCCTTCTCCGAGGTCTACGGCGATCACGGCTACACGCTCGTGCTCGAGGCCCAGCGCACCATCCTGGCGGAGCACTCGCACTTCGAATCGGTCGAGGCCGCGGTGCGCCACGGCGCCGACATCATTCCGAAAATCACCGTGCTCAAGGAGTGGAGCGTGCCCAAGCGCGTGGCCGACAGCGAGCGCGGCGCCGAACTCCGCGCGCGCATCGGGCAGTTGCAGCAACTGGTGGCCGCCTACGAGAATCACGACGTGCGGCCGCGGGACGAGTAGCGGGGCGAAACCGGCGGGCGAATCACGGTTGCCCGGGCGGGGGCGATTCGCTAGTCTCGCGGCATGAAATCAAAGTCCTGGCTTGATGGCAGTGCTGCTTGCGACCCTGCTGGCCCCCGGGCCGTGGCTGGCGGCGCAGGATGACGACAAGGAAATCGCCGCGGCCCTGAAGAAGGCGAACGAGGCGGCCAAGAAGATGGGCATCAATGCGCCCATGGGTGATGCGCAGAAGATGATGGACGACATGAACAAGAAGGAGGCGGCGCAAAAGAAGAAGCAAATCGCCGCCGCGCAGAAGGATCTGAAATTCCCGGCCTGGACACCGGCCGTGCCGCAATTCAAGCCGGATGGTCCCATCGCGGTGCAGAAGGTGGACGACGAGGATTTGATTGCACAGACGGGGACGTCGCCGCTCACGCCCGTTCAGATTGGCGACGCGTGGTACGACGCGGTCAAAGAGGGTTTCAGCCGCTCGAAGGGCACGAACAACATCAACGGCCGCATCACGGTATACATGACGCTGCGCAAGAACAGCGGCGATCCGCCCGAGCAGGTGAAGCTGGTCGCGGACCGGAAGCCCGAGGACAAAATCACCAAGGTCACCATTTCCAAGCCGCTGCCGGAGGTGCCGGACGAGGACGACGACTAGGCGATGGAAACGCCGGGAGCCGGCGACTATCCACGAGTGCAGAATGGCGCTAGCGTCAGTGGCCAGTTCATGCGCCCATTCATCCATTTGTCGGCCTACAAGTTTACGCCGCTCGATCAATTGCCGGCGCGGCGCGAGCGCCTCCTCGCGTTCTGCCTCGCGCGCGGGCTGCGCGGCACCATCCTGCTGAGCCCGGAGGGCATCAATTTTTTCGTGTCCGGCGCGCGCGAGGACACCGCTCGCGCTGCTGGCCGAACTCCGTGCCATCCCGGGCCTGGAGGATCTCAGCCCCAAGCAAAGCGAGAGCGCCGAGCTGCCGTACAACCGGATGCTCGTGAAGATCAAAAAGGAAATCATCGCGTTCGGCGTCGCGGAGATCGATCCGGCCCGCCGCCCCGCGCCGCGATTGCCGCCCCGGCATGTTGAAGCAATGGCTGGATGAAGGCAAACCGTTGACGCTGCTCGACACGCGCAATGACTACGAGATCCGTCTGGGAACGCTTTCGCGGCGCGCGACCCGCAGGGATCCATCATTTCCGCGAATTCCCCGACGCGGTGGCGCGCCTTCCCGCGGAATGGAAGACGCAAACGGTGGTCACGTTCTGCACCGGCGGGATTCGCTGCGAGAAGGCCGGACCCTTGCTTGCAGCTGGCCGGATTCGAGAACGTCTTTCAGCTCGACGGCGGCATCCTGAAATACTTCGAGGAGTGCGGCGGCGCGCATTTTGAGGGCGAGTGCTTTGTCTTCGATCGCCGCGTCGGGGTGGACGCGGAACTCCGCGAGACGAACTCGGTGCTTTGCTTCAACTGCCAGATGCCGCTGCGCGAGGACGAGCAGCGCGACCCGCGCTACGTGCCGGACATTTCCTGCCCGCACTGCGCGCCGGCCGCGCCGGTCTGAAGGCGAAGCGCGTGGTTCTGCTTGTTGCCGGCCCGCGCGCCTGCTACAAGCCGGCATGACGACGCCCGCCAACGCGGACATCCAATTCTCGCGCGCGGATCGAATGGTCATCGCGGCGTGCGCCATTTCCATGCTGATCGTGCAGATGGACTGGTTCGCCCTGAACCTGGCGCTTCCCGCCATCGGGCGGCAATTCAACGTGGCCTCGACCGATCTGCAGTGGGTGGTCAGCGGCTACATGCTCTCGATCGGCGCGCTGATGGTGACCGCCGGGCGCCTGGCCGACATCTTCGGCCGACGAAGGATCATCGTGCTGGGCCTGGCGCTCTTCGGCCTCCTCTCCATCCTCTGCGGCGTTTCGCCCAATGAAATCTGGCTGATCGTCGCGCGCGTCATTCACGGGATCGGGGCCGCGCTGATCTTTCCCGTTTCCATCGCGGTGGTCTCCGGCACGTTCAGCGGCGCCCGCCAGGCCCGCGCCATTGGCATCGTCCTGGGTTTTGCGGCCATCGGCACCGCGCTCGGGCCCTTCGTCGGCGGAACCTTTTCCGAATATCTCAGCTGGCGCGGCGTGTTCTTTATCAACGTGCCGTTCTGCCTGGCCGCGATTTTTCTGATGCTCCGCTACGTCAAGGAATCGCGCGACGAATCGGCCGACCGCCGCATCGACTACGCCGGCATGCTGGCGATCACCGCCGCGCTGGTCGCGATCAGCCTGACGTTCGATCGGGGCGAAGCGTGGGGGTGGACCTCGGCCGCGACCATTGGAATGTTCGCCGCGGGCCTCGCGTTGCTCGTCGTCTTTGTCCTCATCGAGTCCCGCGTGGCTTCGCCGCTCATCGATCTCGCGCTATTCCGAAATCGGCCTTCGATGCGGTGGTGCTGGCCGGTTCGCTGTCCAACGTGGTGTTCTGCCTCGTGGCGGTGTTCTCGGCGCTCTACCTGCAACAGGCCCGCGGTCTCTCTCCCTTCCAGTCCGGCCTCGTCTTTCTCGCTCTCTCCGCGGGGGCCGGATCGGCCAGCTACTATGCGGGCAGACTGGCGGAAAAGTTCCCCGCGGATCGCTTGATGGCCATCGGCATGTTGATCAGCACGGCGGGCATCATCGGGCTGACGAGCGTGGATTCGCTTTGGATCTACACGCCGCTCTTCCTCGTCACCGGCGTCGGCCTCGGACTGGGCTGGGCCCTCGCGAACGTGGCGACGCAGGCGGTGGTCCCCGCGCAATTCATCGGGGCGGCCTCCGGCATCACCCTGACCTGCCTCGTGATGCTTGGCGCAGTGGGCGTCGCCATCGCCGCGGCCATGATCGAGCTGCTGAGTGGGTCGGTTGAAACCGCGGCGTCGGACGCCCGGGCGATCAACATTGTCCTGCGGGCCGGGGCCGCGCTGGCGTTCCTCGGCGCGGTGGCCCTGCTGGCGTTCGGACGGCGCCCCCCCGTAATCCCCCTGCGAGATCGCCTGCCGCTGTGCCGCCTGCCGCGTTGGATTCGCATCGCGGCGCCGCTCGTCGCGCTGCCGCTCGTGTACGGCATCGTGGGGACAATCGTGATTCTTGCCGGGCGAACGCTCGGTTTTTTAGCCCGCAGCGCCCGCCCCGGCCCCCGCTTGATCCTCGGCCACGCCTTATGGCACCACCACGACATCGATTCGCGCCACGCCGGTGGTGTTGCCGTTGCCGCGCACGATGGCCGTGTATTCGCCCGCCGGCAGCGTGATCAGGATGGCCGATTCGCGATCGTCGGACGGCGCCTGTCCGGTCGCCTGGAGGGCGGCCTGCTGCGTGTCTTTCCAATTGTCATTGAAGGCGACGATCGCGCCGGCCTGATTGTAGATGGTCAGATTCGGATTTTGCAGCGTGCCGGGAATGTTGAACGGCGGTTGGCCGAGCGTCGGACCGATGGCGCGGACCACCACCTGCACGCTGCCGCTGCCATTCACGCCGAGGCCGGGGCCCACGATGAAGCCGCCAATCATGACGGTGTCATCCGTGCCAACCAAGCCGCGCGTGCTGATGTTGGTCAGGTGCGATTGTCCGTTGGGATCGAGATCGTAGACTTCGACGAGCGCGTTGCCTGTCGTCAGGCCGGCGCCCCGCACGATGGCGGTGTAGGGCCCCGGCGGCAGCGTCATCACGATGGCCGATTCGTTGGGATCCGACGGCGCGTGGCCGGAAGCGACAATTTCCGCCTGCTGCGTGTCCATCCAATTGTCGTTGGAGGCGATCAGCGAAGCCGGTGGGCCCGTACAATTCGAGCACCGGGTCCGCCAGGACGCCCTGCAAGCCGAAGTTCGCCAGCGACGGACCAATGCCGCGCACGATGACGGACTTGGCACGTCGAGCCGCTGATGATGAAGCCGCCAATCATGACGTTGTCGTTGAGCAGCGTCGGTACGCGCGTCGACAAATTCACCGGCTGGCTCGTGTGCACGACCGAGGCGGGATCGTTCGGGTCGGTGCCGGACGTGAACTCCGACTGGTTGTCCTCGCCGTCGTGATCGGCGTCGCCCGCCGGGCCGCCAAGCTGCGGATCATTGATTTGCGCCAGCGAAAGCCGCGCCGCCTGCCAGCTCCGGAAATCCACCATCGGACGAGATGCCAACGCGCGTCACAAACGGATCCGGATTCCCCGTGCGCGTGTCGACCCAAATCGGCACGGCGGGGACGTCGGGCCCGGTGGAGGGCGCGATCCCGAGGTAGTCGCCGAGCATGTAGCCTTCCGTCGTCAGCGGCGCGAGCGTCGCGTCCGACGAGACCGAGGTGAGGCGAATGTTTGGCTGCCACGTCGCGCCACCATCCAGCGATTGCGCGTAGTACAAATCCACCAGCGTGGTGCTCATCGGATTGTTTCGCCGATCGTAAAACGACACCGTGAGTGTTTGCCCGTCAGGCGACGCCGAAATCGCGGCGTTGAAGACGCCCACGCCCGCGGGGTCGTCGCTAATCGGCACCGGGGTCGACCAGTTCGCGCCGGCGTTGGTCGATTTCGTGAACATCACGCGCGGGCCCGCCATGGTCGCGGTGGTATATACGACATAGATGCTGGAGGTCGTGCGATCGGCGGCGGCCGACGGCAAGAACGCGCCGGAGCGGATGCTTGGCTCGACCGATTCCACCGCGCCCGCGACGCGTACGGGTGCGCCGAACGTGACTCCGCCATCATGCGACACAATTACCTCGATGTGTTCATCGAACGGCACGGCGGCGCCGAAGTTCCAATAGACCATGGCCAGGGTTCCATCGGGGAGGAAGACAGGCTGCGAGCCCTGCGCGAATGTGCTGGCCGGCATGGTGAACGACAAGGGGCTCCAATTCACACCGCCATTGTCGCTGAAACTCGCAACGATGGGTGACTCCGCGGTCGCGTTCGTAAACAGCGTGAAGGTGGCGAAAATGCGACCGACGTGCGGAGTGCCGGGGAAAGTGTTTACCGTGAACCAGGGCTTGTCGGGCGTGACGTTGCCGTTCGGCTGGACATAGAAAGCGACCGGCGGCGCGAAGGTCACGCCGCCATCGGTGGATCGACTGACCACGACAGACGCGCGGGTGAACGTTGAATTGTTCGCGACCTGCGTGTTGAGAAAGATGTTTCCGTTCAAATCAATCGCGGCCACCGGATCGGTCGCGCGAAAATAGGGCCCGCCAAACGTGCGCGTCAGTCCTGGAATGAGCGAGCGCGTCCACGTCAATCCGCCGTCACGGCTGACGGCATAGCCGCAGTCAAGCGCGCCGCCGCTCGTGGCGAAGCGGCCTTCCTGAAAGGTCGCCACGAGAAAATCCGGATCGGTGGGTGACCGCACGATGTGAGGCTCCGCCTGCGCGCGCTGCGTCGCAGGCAGCTGCGGCGGATCACTTCCAATGCAGGATGTTGTTGCCAACGCGGAGATCGAGCATCACCGCGGCGGTCGCAGGCGCCGGCCGCATCCAGGCCGGCATGCGACGCGGCGCTTGGATCAGCTCGCCGTTGCGATCCATCATCGCGAGCCCTCCCGACGAAAGTCGATGCAGCGGTACTGTCGTCCGCATGAGCGGGGCCTGCGGTGCCTCGCCCGCCCACGTGCTGCCCGCCATGAGAATCCAAATCGCCAATGACAACGGACAGCGCTTCATAGGCGCGAGCTTAGAAACCCGCCCGGTCCATGGCACGCCGAAAGTCAGCGCGATCGTGTCACTGCGCGGCGCCGCCGCTCAGGCGTCGCGCCCGCGGCCACGCGATTATTGCGAAACGCTCGGCATGTTCGCGTTTTTCATGAGCAGCTTGCGCGCTTTGAGGTTCGCCAGCGGCGCCACGTAGATGGACGGCTGCTTTTCGTTTTCGGCCTGGCTGACAAAGACAAATTCGCCCGGCCCCGTCCAGCGGGGCTGCCACGCGAAGAACTTTTGCGGCGTCAATCGAGTGGCCACGCCCGAGGCGAGGTTGAAGGACCAGATGGCCGGCGGCGGCCCGTCCCAATTCTTCCGGCCGGGATCCTCGTCGCCCATCTCCGCTTCCAGCAGCAGGGTCGATCCATCCGGCGAGACGACGACGGACGATTCGCTGCTCATATCGCCGCCCGCGATCATCTTGGCGATTTCCCACTTCTTCAGCACGCTGCCATCCAGGCCGACTTGATAGATCCAACTCAAATCCTGCGTGTAAATCGATTTCCCATCCGGCGCCCAGCAACCTGGATTGAAGAGACCCACCTTCACGCCCGGAATCCTGACGTAGTGAAAATCGCTGCCGTCGGCGTTCGCCACGCCGAGCTGCCAGTTCTCGCTATCCATGATCTCGAACAGCAGCTTGCCGCCATCGGGGGACCACTTGGGTCCAAAACTGTTGTTGCTGGGGAGGGAGCTGAAAATGGTGACGCGTCCGCCGGCGAGATCGGCCACCGCGATGCGGCGCTCGAACGGCTTGCCCTCCGCGGATTCGGTGTTGAAGGCGAGCCGCGTGCCGTCGCGAGAGAGATCGGGGCGCACGCCCGCCGCGATTTTCTTCGGATTGCTGCCATCGAAATTGGCGACCCAGACTGCGCCGTTCCTTTCGAAGGCCAGTTTGCGCGGGGGTTCAGCCGAATGCAGCGCGGCCGCGAGGGACAACGACAAAATCCAGACCACGTGTCTTTTCATAACCAGGGTTGAATCCTAGCGACCCACGATCCGGGTCGCGAGGAGAAACGAGTTTTGATTGGACCGCGCGCCGCGCCGCGGCGATTCTCGCGATCCATCGAACCGGAGAAACCATGGCGAGACCGGCGTCGCCCGCCGCTTGCCGGGGCTGCACGGAAATGAATCAACCAGGCATCAGCAGACGGGAGGCCCTGCGACTCCTCGGAGCGGGCGTGGCCACCTGCGCTTCCGTCCGCCTGACCACAGCGGGGGCGGCCGAGTCGACCCATCCAAAAGCCATGCTCACCCGCGCGATTCCCTCCTCCGGCGAAGCGCTTCCCGTGATCGGCCTTGGCACGTGGCAGACGTTCGACGTCGGCCCGTCGGCGTCGGCACGCGCGCCGCTCGAGGAGGTTCTCACCACCTTTGTTGAGGGCGGCGCCAAGCTGATCGATTCGTCGCCGATGTATGGCGCCTCCGAGGAGGTGGTCGGCGACCTGACCTCCAAGCTCGGCCTGCGGTCCAAGCTTTTCATCGCCACCAAGGTCTGGACGACCGGCCGGGCCGCCGGCGTCGAGCAAATGGAAGCGTCCATGCGCAAGCTGCGCGCGAATCCGATTGATTTGATCCAAGTGCACAACCTCGTCGACGTCGACACGCAGCTCGAAACACTGCGCGAGTGGAAGCGCGCCGGGCGCGTCCGCTACATCGGTGTCACGCACTACAACGCGGGCGGACACGACGCGGTGGCGCGGGTGCTGGCCGCGCAGGCGGTCGACTTCGTGCAAATCAATTATTCCGTGGGCGAGCGCGAGGCGGAACGGCGCATCCTGCCGCTCGCGCGCGAGCGCGGCGTGGCGGTCATCGCAAACCGTCCATTTGCCGCGGGCGACTTGTTCCGTCGACTGCGCAGCAAGGCCTTGCCGGCGTGGGCGTCGGAAATTGATTGCGACAGCTGGGCGCAGATCCTCCTCAAGTTCATCATCTCCCACCCGGCCATCACCTGCGCGATCCCGGCGACCGGGAAGGCGGAGCACATGCGCGACAATCTGCAGGCGGGACACGGCCGGATGCCCGACGAGCAAATGCGCGCCCGGATTGTGGCGGAAGCCACCTGACGGTCGCACCGCCGGCGCCGTCAGGTATTGACCTGGTTGCGCAGCACCGTCGTCCCAAACGTACGGAGGAAATTCTCCATCTCCGCCGCGCCCTCGCGCGCGCGGGACTGCGGATAAGGTCACCCGAAACTTCAGCAACCAGCCCTTGCTCTCGAACAGATAGAGGCGCGAGTAAACGCGCGTGCCCGCGCCCTTGCCCACGGTGAAATCGTACTCGGCGAAGTCGCCAATCGAGCCGTCGGGCGCGCGGTACGGTCCCTCCCGAACGAGTCTCGCGTTCTTTTGACCGTTGGTGATCGCGAGCTTGGCGTCCTCGAAAACGCGGGGCGCGCCGCCGCTCGCGAGCGACGCCGGAATCGGATAACTGTAGGCCGTGATAATCCCGATGAGGGCGCCGCTGCGCTTCTTTTCGTAGTTGGCGCCGGTGTCGCGACCTTCCGGATCAAACAGCTCCACCTCCTGGCGCGCGTAATCCCCCACCCGCTTGGGGAAACCGACACCGGTGAAGCGATTGACATAGGTCCCCGGTGGATTTACGCGGCGGCGGGTCGAGCCGGAGCTGTCCGGGACGGTCGTCGCAGGGGGCGGCGTGGACTCCTTCACCGAGCCCGCGTCCTTCGGGATGTTCTTGAGATCGTTGTCGAGGTCGGACTTTTGGGCCCGTGCGGTGGCCGGCGCCGAGCACGGCGAAGATCCAGACCCCGAGCCCTATCCTGAGCATTGCTCCGCGCATGGGCCCTACGATCGAAATTCCGAGTCAAATGACAAGTCAAACTGGGCGAAGGACCCGTCCGCCGAGGTGCTTATGCCAATTTCCGGGCAGGTTTTCGCAAGACATGGCGAGCAGGATGCCAGTCGACTCCTGATAATTCCATGCACGACGGCGCTCGCGGCAGAAGAAGCGCGAGCGCCAAGACCGCCCTGTTGGACCATCGGCAAATTCATCCAAAGATTCCCATGACCGCCACCACCGACGCCCCACCGCCCGAGAGAAACAAGTCCGACCTCGTCCACCGCAGCTGGCCGCTGTGGGTCGCAGTGGCCGCGATGATCGGCGTGATCCTGCTGCCACCGGCCCAGGGGCTGCCCGTGGCGGGCCAGTGGATGCTCGGCGTCCTGCTCTTCGCCGTCATCGTGTGGATGACCGAAGCCGTGGACTACGCCGTCAGCGCCGTACTCATCGCCGCGTTGATGACGCTGCTGCTGGGACTCGCGCCGAACGTCGCCAAGCCCGACGCGAGGCGCTCGGCACGTCCGCCGCGCTCGCCATCTCCCTCGGGGGCTTTGCCAATTCGGCGAACGCGCTGGTGGTCGCCGCGCTCTTCATCTCGGCCGCCATGACCGTGACGGGACTCGATAAGCGGATCGCGTTGTGGATTCTTTCGAAGGTCGGCGCGAGCACCCGCCGCGTGGTGATTGGCGGCATCCTGGTCGGGCACGGTCCTGTCGTTCTTCGTGCCGAGCACGACGGCGCGCGTGGCATGCCTCGTGCCGATCATCATGGGCATCATCCTCGCCTTCGGCGTCGATCAAGCGGAGCCGCTTCGCCGGCTTGCTGATGATCACGACCGCCCAGACCGCCAGCATCTGGAACGTCGGAGTCAAGACCGCCTCGGCGCAAAACATGGTGGCCGTCGGGTTCGTCGAAAAAATCCTGAAGGGATCAATCACCTGGCTCGAATGGCTCATCGCCGCGGCGCCATTCTCCATCATCATGTCGGTTGCCCTCTACTTCATCATGACGCGGATGATGCCGCCGGAGACGGAGGAGGTCGCGGGCGGCAAGGAGGCGATTCGCAGCGCGCTCGCGAACCTGGGCCCGACCAAGGTCTCGGAGATCAAGCTGATGATCGTGATGGTGACGCTGCTCGGTTTCTGGTGCACGGAAAAGGTCCTGCACAATTTTGACACCACGACGACCACCATCACGGCCATCGCCATCCTCTTCCTGCCGGTCATCGGGGTGATGAACTGGAAGCAGGTGCAAGGCCGGATTCCGTGGGGCACCGCGCTGCTCTTCGGTGTCGGCATCAGCCTCGGCACCGCCCTGCTGCAGACGAAGGCCGCGGGCTGGCTTGCCGGGCTCATCGTCACGAACCTCGGCATGCAGACGATGTCCGCCTACGGCATTCTCGCGGGCATGTCGCTCTTCCTGATCCTGATCCACCTCGGCTTCGCCAGCGCCACCGCGCTCGCCTCGGCCATCATCCCGATCGTGATCAGCGTGCTGCAGCAGGTGAAGACGCCGGGCATCAACATCGTCGGCATGACGATGCTGCTGCAGTTCGTCGTCAGCTTCGGCTTCATCCTGCCGGTCAACGCCCCGCAGAACATGGTGGCGTATGGCACCGACACGTTTGTCGCGCGCGACTTTGTGCGCACCGGCATCGTCATCACGGTCGATCGGCTACGGGCTGATCCTGCTGCTCGGCGCGACCTATTGGAAATGGCTGGGCTACACGTGAAGCCGGCGGCGCAGGCGAACGGGCCACCCGGCCCATTCGCCATCCGTCCACTGCGCTGGCCGGAAACCGCGGACTACTTGTTGATGTCTTCCTTCTTTTCGAGGCGATTGATCAACGCCTGGATCGCGGCCTTCTGCTGATCGTCCTCTGAGGCAGTCTGGGCCTCCTTGGCTTCCTTCAGCGCGGTGGCGAAATCGCCCGTGGAGGACGCCACGCGGGCCTTGGCCAAGTGACCGTAGAGCCCTGCGGGGAACCGCTTCACCACACCGCGGAAGACCTCGAGGGCCTCATCGCCCTTCTTCTGCCCCTGGAGCTGGCGACCGTAGAAATAGAGCTGCTGGGCGGTGGCCACTTCCAGCGCCTTCGCCTGCACCGCGGCCGCTTCCGGGCCCTTGTTCAGCGCCTTCAGAATGTTGGACTTCAGCCCGAGGTTTTCGAATCTCGACTCCAGCTGAATGGACCGGTCGGCCCACTTCAGCGCCTCCTCGAGATTGATCTTGCGCTCCAGGCAGAAGTTCGCCGCGGCGTACCACGACTCCCACGAATACTGGAAGATGCCGCGAAGCTGGTTGCGGATGTTCGGCAGCGTCGTTTCCTCGTCGTTGATCGCGATGGCGAACGGCACCGCCAGCTTGTCCCATTTCAGGGTCGCATTCGCCGACGTCGGCTTCAGATCGTCAAACTCGTACACGAGCGCCTCGTGCATCTCCGCCGGCTGCGGCTTCACGGTCACGCGCAGCGCGTCCTCCGCTTCCTTGTAGGTGTAGCTGCCCCACGAGGTGCTGGCCTTGGAGAAAATGACGGTGAACGAATCGGCCGTCGGAATCATGTGCAGACCGTAGATGCCCTTGGCGAGCGGCTTGCCCTCCACCGTCACGGCCGTGCTGAATTCGATCGTCGTGTTCTCGTTGGAACCGGCGCGCCAGACGTCGCCATAGGGCACGAGTCCGCCCCAAATCTTCCGGCCATTCACGAGCGGCCGATGGTAGATGATGGTGACATCCGTCAATGAGATGCGCTGCTTGACGATGGCCCGCTGGCTGGCTTGGGGAAGCGTCAGAACCATTTGGGCATCGACCATCGCGGCGAGTCCGAGGCTGAAAATGCCGGCGAGCAGGATGCGGCTGGTGTCGACGCGGCCAAGGGAGCCGGTACATGGCGCGGCCAAGGGAGAAATTGCGAATGAGGGAAGATGCGATCATGGGATTTTCAGATTCGAAGGCGGGCGAAGGCGCCAAGTTGCCGTCCTGACAGGGGTGAAACAATGGGCGCCGATTCTGGCGGATCGTCTGCTCCAGAGCAAAGCCCCGAATGCGCTCCGATCTTGCGATTTAGCCCGGATTCACCGGCTTCCACTCGCCTGCTTGGCGGCCCGCTTGCCCTTGGTCCATTCCTCCATGGAAATGTAGCCGTCGCCATCGCGGTCGACCTTCTTGAACTCCGCCGAAATCTCCTTGGTGGCGTCGTCGTTGCGCATGACGTCCTCGATCGTGAGGTAATCCTTGCCGCGGTTGATCAATTTCCATTCGACCTTGGCCTGCTTCTCCCCGACCACGTTCTTGATTGAGTCGATGTATTCCTTCTTGCTCACGCGGCCGTCCTTGTTGACGTCGGCGCGCTCGAAGCGGCGGCGCAATTCATAGTTTACAAATTCCGCCTCGGACACGCGGCCGTCCTTGTTGACGTCGATTTCCTCAAAGGACTTGCGATCGCGCGCCACTGGATAACCGGGCAGCGCGATGCCCGGCGATGCCGGGGCCGCCGCGAGCGCGGCCAGCAGCGCGCAAATGGCACACCAAAGAAACCTGCGTTGGAACTGATTGAACATCGGGTTCGCGTCGTGGATCGGGTTATTCCCTAAGTAAGCAGGTCGCGATCCCACGGCAATCGGCCGAACGTGGGAACGACTGGCGGCCGGATTCTCTGCGGACCGGCTTCCCTTGGCAAGTTGGTGGTGCCATCCTCGTTAGGATTGTGAAGGCGTCGCCGCCGCAACCGTGACGCCCGCACGGCTCATGCGCCCCTTTGCCACCGCCGCCACAGCCCTTGCCCTCGTTCTGCCGGGCGTCAGTCTCCGCGCCCAGGACCTTGAGCCGCGGGCTTACACCAATTCGCCGGTCGGACTGAACTTCGCCATCGTCGGCTACGGCTTTGCCAAGGGCAGCGTGCTCGTCGATCCTTCGCTGCCGCTCGACAACCTGAGAATCGAATCAAACATTTGCGTCGTGGCCTACGCCACCACGCTCAACGTGCTCGGCAAATCGGCGAAGTTCGATGTCATCGTGCCCTACGTGACGCTTGCGGCCAACGGGCTCGTCTTCGGGGAACCTCGCTCGCGTTACGTCACCGGCTTCGCCGATCCGTTATTCCGATTCACCATCAATTTCATCGGCGCGCCTGCTCTCACGGTGGCGCAATTCAAGGACTACAAGCAGGATTTTATCTTCGGCGCGAGCCTGCGCGTCACGGCACCCCTCGGTCAATACGACTCCAGCAAAATCGTGAACGTCGGCACAAATCGCTGGTCGATTAGACCGGAACTTGGATTTTCCAAGGCGTTCGGGCCCTGGACGGTGGAGTTCGCGCCCGCAGTCTGCTTCTTCACGGACAACGGCAATTTCTTCGGCGGCCAGACGCGTCAGGTGGCGCCGATCTATGCCGCCCAGTTTGGCGTTACCTACACCGTCGTGCCCGGCGGCTGGGTGGCGCTCAACGCCGGGTATTACAGGGGCGCCCAAACGACGATCGACGGCGTCGTGAAACGCGATCAGCAGGAGGGGATGCGCTTCGGCGTAACGCTCGCACTGCCCCTGAACCGGCACTATTCGGTGAAGCTCTACGGCGTTACCGGCTACGGAGGAAATCGCGTCCATGACTTCCAGGCCGCCGGCCTTGCGTTGCAATACCGATGGGGCGGCGGATTCTGAATTGCGCAGCAGCGCGGACGCCGTCCCCCGCGATGAAGGCGCACTTGTTCGAGGGCACGGTCTGGGACAACATCCCGCCGATGACGCGCCGTCCGCCCGCCCCTGGATACCCCGTCGTCCGCAGGTCCGCTTGGGTCTTCATCGCGACATTGCTGCTTGCCTGCAGCCCGGTCAGCCGGGCCGAGAGCCTGCTGTCAGGCGTCGGCTCGGGATCGCTGGTGTTCTCAAATTTCGCAAATTTCGGCTATGCCTTTACGGTGGGTGAAAATCCCTTGGTTGTGACGGCGTTGGGCTTCAGCGCCAACAATGGGGATGTCTTTCCGTTGGTGTCGCTGTGGACGGCGAACGGCGGGCTGATTGCGTCTGCTTCCTGGTCCACGCCTTCCGGTTTTCCCGCCGGAGATTTTGTCGGGCTCCCCCTGTTGCAGTCGATTCGCCTCGAGCCCGGCCAAAGTTACGTCCTTGCCATTCGTCCGCAGGGACAGCTCGGCGGGCCCTATCTCACAACGAATCAAATGAACGCGGTTTTCTCGCCGGCCGCAGCTTTCAATGGCGGCTTGGAAAGCCCAATCGATGGTTCGCTTGGTCCAACCATGCCAACCCAGGCGACGAATCGGGTTTGGTCGGCGGTCACGATGTTCTTCACCGCCATGCCGGCCCTGCCTCCCGGCGGAGGGCTCCTGAACATTTCCGCCCGCAGCCGCGTCGGGACCGGCGACGACGTTTCGATTGCGGGTTTCATCATCAGCGGCACGGCGAACAAGCGCGTGATTGTGCGAGGTGTGGGACCGTCGCTCGCAAATTTTCATGTCAACGGCACGCTTGGCAATCCGACGCTCCAGTTGGTGGATGCGTCCGGTCAAGTGGTGATGAGCAATGATGACTGGCGCGACACGCAGGAGGACGAAATCAGGGCCGCGGGCTTTGCCCTGGGTGATCCGCGCGAGGCCGCCATCGTCGCCGATCTCGCGCCCGGATCGTACACCGTCATCCTGAGCGGCGTCGGCGGGACCTCCGGGGTCGGTCTGATCGAAGCGTACGATCTGGCGCCCGAAACCTCGGCCACGGCGCGGCCGATCAATCTCTCGGCGCGGGCGCGGGTCCAACTGGACGACAATGTGCTCATTGGCGGAATCATCCTGCGCGGCACGAACCCGCGACGGATCCTGGTGCGGGCCGTCGGACCGGATCTCGCGGCGGCGGGAGTCAGCGGACCGCTGGCCGATCCGGTCTTGTCGATTTACGACGCGAACGGAACTCGCATCGGCGGGAACGATGATTGGCGATCCGATCAAGCCGCCGAGATCGCCTCGACGGGCCTGGCGCCATCCGATGATCGCGACGCGGTTGTGATCATGACCCTCGCCCCCGGGCGAATACACGGCAATCGTCTCCGGAAAATCGGGCGGCCAGGGCGTGGCGGTGCTGGAGGCCTTCGATTTGGGCGAGTGACGGCGCCATCGATTCCGACGCGCCCGCAAATCCCCAATTGCTCCGGCGGTCGGACTCTGAAAGGATACGGCGACAGGAATCGCCCATTGCCCCCATGACCTACAACGAACTCATTCAACTCTTCTTTGACCGATCCAATGCCGCCCAATGGTATTGGACTCTCTACGTCGTGATTGTCGGGGGCCTGCTGGCGTTCTCCGCGCAGCGCCAGCACCGCGATTTTTTCACGACGATGCTGATCACCGTGCTGTTCGTCATTTTCGCGTACAAGAACCTCGACGCGCTGGTGGACACCACCGCGCAGCGCCTGGCCACGCTCGACGCGATCAAGCGGACGACGCCGGCGATCGCGCCGGGCACCGTCGACGTCAAGGCCGCGCTGGAACCGACCCTGACTCCCGCCTCGATCGAATCCGTCCGCACGACGCACATCACGAGCGATGTGCTCACGGTGCTGGCGCTCTGGGCGATGGAACGGCGGCGGCGGAAGAACGCGTGAGCGATCGGGCGGTAACATCGCGAATATCGTCAGCCGCAGGTCAATCATGATCGCCAGTCCGTGCCGCGAAGCATCGAGCGCGGACGTCGACCTCATCGTGCCGCTCGTGGCCGACTTCTGCCGGCACTTCGACTATCGATTTTCCGAGTCGCGCACGCGGGCCGCGCTGCTCGCGCTGCTGGCCGACCCGAAACTTGGCCGGTTGTTCGTCGTGGAGCAGGCGGGCGCGGTGATTGGCTACCTCGTGCTCGCATTCTCATTCAGCCTGGAATACGGCGGTCGCACCGCGTTCATCGACGAATTCTTCATCGGCCCGGCGGGCCGCGGCCGCGGACTTGGGCGGCAAGCGCTCGACTTCGCGGCGGAGGTTTGCCGGGCGCAGGAGATCAATGCCATCCTCCTCGAGGCCGAGGAATCCAACCCGCGCGCCGCCGCGCTCTATGAAAAGGCGGGCTACGAATACCTTGGCCGACGTTTGCTGACGAAGCGCCTCCACCCCGAGGCCGGATACCAGGCGTCGCTTCGCTCCGAATGACGAATGACGAAACCAGAATGACGAACGAAGGACGAAACGGCAATCAACCCACACATTTCGGAGAAGTTGATGGGAATCGTTGAGGCGGAAATGAAGGACGCCGGCGGCGTCATGCGGATCATTTCGCTGTGCCTCGCGCAGATGCGGGCGCAGGGCATCCAGCAGTGGGATGAGATTTATCCGGACCTGAAAGTCATTGAGGACGACGTGCGCACGCGAACGCTCTTCGTCATCCGCGAGCAGGACCAATGCGTGGCGGCGATTTGCCTCAATGAGGTGCAGCCCGAGCAATATCAGGAGGTGCCGTGGCGCTGTACCCGCGGTCGCGCGCTGGTCATTCACAGGTTGTGCGTGCACCCCGACTGGCAGGCGCACGGACTCGCGCGCCAGCTCATGGACTTCGCGGAGAAGCACGCGCGGGAACGAGGCTACGCCTCCATCCGGCTCGACGCCTACACCGGCAACCCGCGCGCCATGGCGCTTTACGAAAGGCGCGGTTACGTCCGGGTTGGGCAGACGCACTTTCCCGCGGCGTCCCCTGCCCTTCGACTCTATTTGAGAAAGTGGTCACGTCCGCTGGCGCTGCTGCAATGACGAATCCAGAATGACGAAAAGTGAAAACAGCGGTCGCTTCGATCGAGACAGACGGTTCGGAATTAGGAATTCGTCATTCGTTCGTCATTCTGGTTTCGTCATTCGTCATTCGAGCGTAAGCGACGTCATTTGACTGCTCATAAGCCGGCAAGGTAAGGAACTCCTCAAACGTGTCGGCGAGCACCAGCTTGTCGAGCAGATCGGACGCCTTGCCGATCTGGCCCTTCTCGCGGCCGCCGAGCTTGGCAATCTCCTCGTCGCGAATCTGCGCGTACATCTCCCGCGTGATCGCGCGGCCGTCGTCCAGCTTGGCGCCGCGGTGGATCCACTGCCAGAGCTGCGCCCGGGAAATCTCCGCGGTGGCGGCGTCCTCCATCAAATTGAAGATGGCCACCGCACCGTTGCCGCGGAACCACGCCTCGATGTATTGCAGGCCCACGCTCACGTTGTTGCGGAAGCCCGCCTCGCTGATCTTGCCGCCGGGAATGGTCAGGTCGCTGATCTGCTCGGGCTTCACGCTGACTTCCGTGCGCAGCTTTTCCTTCTGATTGGGCCGGCTGCCCAGCACCTCGTCAAAACAGCGTGTCGCCAGCTCGACCAAATCCGGATGCGCCACCCAGGTGCCGTCGAAGCCGTCGTTCGACTCGCGCTTCTTGTCGGCTTCGACCTGCGCCATGGCGCGATCGTTGACCTCCTTGTCGCGCCGGCTCGGGATGAAGGCCGACATTCCGCCCATGGCGTGGGCGCCGCGCGTATGGCAGGTCTTCACGAGCAACTCCGTGTACGCGCGCATGAACGGGACGGTCATGGTGATCATGCTTCGATCCGGCAACGTCAGATCGGTGCGCCAGGAGGTTTTCTTGATGGCGCTGAAGATGTAGTCCCAGCGTCCGGCATTCAGCCCGGAGGAGTGATCGCGCAGCTCGTAGAGGAATTCCTCCATCTCGTACGCGGCCGGCAGCGTCTCGATGAGACACGTCGCGCGAATGGTGCCGCGCGGAATTCCGATGTAATCCTGCGCGTAGTTGAAGACGTCGTTCCAGAGCCGCGCCTCGAGATGGCTTTCCATCTTCGGCAGGTAGAAATACGGGCCGGAGCCGCGCGCCAGCAGTTCCTTGGCGTTGTGGAAAAAGTAGAGGCCGAAATCAAAGAGGCTGCCCGACATCTGCTCGCCGTCGAGCGTGACGTGGCGCTCGTTGAGATGCCAGCCGCGCGGACGCACCAGCAGAACCGCGATCTTCTCCTTCAGCCGGTACTGCTTGCCCTCGGGGCTGTCGAACTGGACGGTGCGGCGCACGCCCTGCATCAGCGTGACCTGGCCCTGGATGCAATTTTCCCAGGTCGGCGAAAGCGAATCCTCGAGGTCGGCCATGAAGCAGCGCGCGCCGGAATTCAGCGCGTTGATCATCATCTTGGGCTCGGACGGTCCCGTGATTTCCACGCGGCGATCCTGCAGATCCGCCGGAGTCGACGCCACTTTCCAGGCGCCCTCGCGCACGGACTTCGTTTCGGGCAGAAAGGTCGAGCGGCACGCCCTTGGCAAGCTGCGCCGCGCGCTCGGCGCGCTTGGCCAGCAGCTCCTTGCGGCGCGGATTGAAACGGGTCTGCAATTCGACCAAGAACGCCTGCGCCTCCGGCGTGAGAATCTGGTCGAGGCCGGGCACGTTGCGATCAAGAATGTTCAGCGACTTGGACATGGGAGGGAGCGGGTTGGGAGTTTGGCTGCGGGCATCCGCGAAGGCGCGGGCGGGAAGGAAGATTAACCGCGGAAACCTCCCATCAGGCAAGTATTCTTTTTTCGACAGGCGAGATGATGTTTCCGCATCTGTGGAAAGCCTGCAAGAACGCAGAGGTCCCGCTGTCGCGGGCAAGAAAGAAGGCCCCGGCGGAATTTCTTCCGACGGGGCCCGAATGAGGTCTGCCGTATGCTTACTGGCTCGCGGGGGCGACGCGACCGCCCTTGACCACGCCCAGGCCGACATCGCGACTTTTTCAACGCGATGTGATTGGCCGCGTTGAACGGCTTGTTGTAGGTCGTCACGATGCCGCTGATCGGAGTCTTCAGATCGCAAAGCGCGTCGCGAACCTTCGTGCCGTCCGTGCGAGCCGGCCTCCTTCATGGCCTCGGCCATGACATACAACGAATCGTAGCCCTGGGCCGCGGCCACGGCGACCGGGATGCGGTCGTCCTGCGGCTTGAATTCCTTCAGGTACTCCGCCACGAAGGTCTTCTGCCGGTCCGTCTTGGCGGCGTCCTGGATGAAGCTCTGCGGCATCATCACGCCCTCGCCGTTGACGGTGGCATTGTCGATGAAGTTGGACATGGACATGGTCCACGAGCCGATCATCGGCACCATCCAGCCGAGCTTGGCGCGGCCGTTGGCAACCTGCGCATTTTCCGGCCCGATGCCGAAGACGATCAGGGCCTCGGCGCCCGCCGCCTTTGCTTCCTGCAACTGCGGCGTCATGTCCGTGTCCTTGATCTTGAACTTGCCGACGTAGACCGCCGTAATGCCGCGCTTCTTCAGCTCGTTCTCGACGAATTCACGGCCGCTCTGTCCGTAGTTGGTGTCGTCCGCCAGGATGGCAATCTTCTTGAAGCCCTGCTTGTCGACAAACTGCGAGACGATCATGTCCGACTGAATCGTGTCGTTCGCGCTCATGGAGAACAGGTAGTTCTCCTGCGGCTTGCCTTCGGCATCCTTGAAGTATTCATTCACGATGATGCCCGTCGCCACATTGATGATGGTGGGAGTCTTGCTTTCGTTGGGATAACGGACGGAGGCCTTGGCCACGCCGGTATTGATGTAGCCGAGGAGGGCCGCCACCTTCTGGCTGGCGAGCAGTTCCTGGGTCACCTGCGCACCGCGTTCGTTGGTCGCCTGGTCGTCGCGTTCGATCAACTCAATCTTGCGGCCGAGCACGCCGCCAGCTGGCATTGATTTGTTTGGCGGCGAGTCGCACGCCGTCGCGCATGGAAAGGCCCATCGGCGAGGAGCCGCCGGTGAATGGACCGATGACGCCAATCTTGATCGGATCGGTCGCAGCCGCGGCGGGGGCGGCGGCGGTGCGTGGTCGCGGGCGCTGCGGGCTTGGCTTCCGTGGTCTTGGGTTTCTCTTCCGCCTTGTTGCATCCGCCCAAGGTCATCGCGGCAATCGCGAAACCAAGTGCGGGAAATAACTGAAAGGTACGTTTCATCATGACTCGACAGGGGTTTCTTGGGGTTTTCTGAACTGGGTACACCCACCATCCCGGGGCGGGTGCCAGGGAATAACGAAGGGACGAAAAATTGAATGCAATCGTCGCGCCCATGGCAAGCGCCAAACTCGCCGGACCGCTGATTTTTACAGCCATTCCCGGCCGCTTCGCGCGAAGCCGATCAGGGTGCTTCCGCGGTCACCACGCCTCGCGGTAAAGCGCCACGATTTCCGCCGCGGTGGGCACCACGGGATTGTTGCCCGGGCTGCCGGAAGCCAGCGCGTCGGAGGCCATCTTCTCCAACGACGCGAGGAACTTGGGCTCCGACATCCGCGGGTGATCGCGCAGCCGCGGAATGGCCAAATCGCGGTTCAGGGCCTCGAGTTCGGCCAGCAAATTCGCCGCCGCCCGCTCGTCGGAATCCGCCGGACCGGCCACGTCCATGGTCCGCGCAATCGTGGCGTAGCGGGCCACCGCCCCGCCGATGGAAAAGCGGGTCACCGCCGGCAGAAGCATGGCGTTGGAAATGCCGTGCGGCACGTGAAAGAGCGCGCCGATTGGCCGGCTCATCCCGTGCACCAGGCAGACGCTGCTGTTCGCGAATGCCATGCCGCCCTGGCAGGCCGCCAGCGACATCGCCTCGCGCGCCGCGCGATTGCCCGGCTCCCGAAACGCCGTGCGCAAATGCCGCGCGACCAGTCGCACGCACGACAACGCCAGCGGGTCGGTCACGCCATTCGCCTTCTTGGAAACGTACGCCTCGATCGCATGCGTGAGCGTGTCCACGCCGACCGCGGCGGTGAGCGGGCCGGGCATGGTCATGGTCAATTCGAAGTCCACCAGCGCGACCTGCGGCACGAGCTGCACGCTCATCAGCAGCATCTTCTCGTCGCGCGCCGTGTCCGTGATCACCGAAGCGCGCGTCACCTCGCTGCCGGTGCCGGCGGTGGTCGGAATTGCAATCAACGGCAATCCGGCGCGCGGAATTTTCTCGTAGCCCATGAAATCGCGCACCTTGCCGCCGTTGGTGGCGAGCACGCCGACCGCCTTGGCGCAATCGATCGGGCTGCCGCCGCCGATCGTGACAATCACATCCGAGCTGCTGGCCCGCAGTGCGGCCAGCCCGTCGATGACGTTGTCCTCCGACGGATCCGGATGCACGCCGCTGAAGACGGCAGCGGGAATGCCGCCGGCTGCGAGCAACGCGACGAACGGCGCAATCACCCCGCTCTGCACCATGAAATCGTCGGTCACGATCAATGCGCGCGTGCCGCCGAGCCGTCGCACGTGTGTGACGAGTTCCTTGCTGGCGCCGCCGCCGGTGACGATGGCGGGCGGGATGTTGAAGACGTAAGGCATGGAGAGGGGAAGTTCGAAATCCGAAACTCGAAACTCGAAGGAAACTCAGAAACTGCAATAAGATCTAAATTAGAAGAAATGCGCGAACTACGCGAACATTGACATCGGGCTCGGTAATCGATGCGTTTGAACTTACGAATTCAATCTTGGAACTTTCTTCGAGTTTCGAATTTCGAACTTCGAGTTTCCCGCCGCCGCGGCCGCGGCTACCATCCCATGCTGCGGCGGTAGGTGGAATCCCAGCGCGACAGCACCATCTTCTGGCGCGTGTAGAACTGCACGCCCTCCACGCCCATCACGTGCAGATCCCCGTAGAATGAGCCGTTCCAGCCGCTGAAGGAGAAAATCGCCGGCGCGGCGGGCACGCCGACGTTGATCCCGATCATTCCCGCCGGCATCTCGCGCACGAACTGCCGCGCGCTCCCGCCGCTGGTCGTGAAAAGCGAGGCGCCATTGCCGAAGCTGATCTGACCCATGATGGCGATCGCCTCGTCCAGGGTCTTGGGCCGGAGCATCGAAAGCACCGGGCCGAACAACTCGTCCCGGAACAGCTTCATGCCGGGCTCGACGTGATCAAAGAGGGTCGGACCGACGAAGAATCCGCTCTTCATGCCGGTTTCGCGCCCGTCGCGCACCAGCTTCGCCTCCGTCTTCGCACCCGCCGTGATCAGCTCGCGCAGGCGCGCCTGCGCGCCGCCGTCGATGACCGGTCCCATGCCGGCCTCCGGATTTTTCGAGGTGTCGTCGAGCTTGAGATCGTCCATCGCGGCGACGACGCGGTCGCGCAAATCATCCGCGACCTCGCCCACTCCCATCAGCACGGACCCCGCCATGCAGCGTTGGCCGGCGCAGCCAAACGCGCTGCCCATGATGGCGCGCAGCGTCGGATCGGGATCGGCGTCGGGCATGACCAGCAGCACGTTCTTGGCGCCGCCCGCCGCCTGCACCCGCTTGCCGTTCGCGCTGCCGAGCGCGTAGACGTGCCGCGCCACGGGCGACGAGCCGACAAAGCTGATCGCCGCGATCTTCGGGTGCGTGCAGATCGTGTCGACCACTTCGCGCCCGCCCTGGATGAGGTTGAAGACGCCCTCGGGCAGCCCGGCTTCCTGGAACAATTCGGCCAGGCGCACGGACGTCAGCGGCACCTTCTCGCTCGGCTTGAGCACGAAGGTGTTGCCGCAGGCGATCGCCAGCGGGAACATCCACATCGGGACCATCGCCGGAAAATTGAACGGCACGATGCCGGCGCAAACGCCGATCGGCTCGCGGCTGGTGAGGCCGTCGATCATGTCGGCGAGCTGCGGCAGATTTTCGCCCTTCGCCAATATCGGTATCCCACAGGCAAACTCGACGCACTCGATGCCGCGCCGCACGTCGCCCTTGGCCTCGTCGAGCGTCTTGCCGTTCTCGCGCGTCACCAATTGCGAGAGCTCGAGAAAATGCGCCTCGAGCAGCTCCTTGTACTTGAAGAGAATGCCGACGCGCTTCGTGTACGAGGTCTTCGACCACGTGCCGTAGGCCTTGGCGGCCGCCTCGACCACCGCATCCACCTGCGCGGCATCCAGCAACGGCGTTTGCGCGATGACTTCTCCCGTCGAGGGATTGTGCACGGGCATGAAATCGCGGGCTTCGGGAGTGATCCATTTTCCGGCGCGGAAAACGGGAACGACGGGGGCGGAGGCGGGGGCGGACATAGTCGGGAAAAGTGGTTGAATGCGCGGCGGGAGGTCGGGCCTCCCGTGTCTGCGGGAGGAAAGCATGCGGCGCACTCCCGCTTTGGTCTAGCCAGAACCAACCAGCCGGCGAATGGCCGCGGGAACCCAGCCAAAGCAAAGACCCAGGCAAAAGAGAAGCGCAAGCGTGGCCGGAGGAACCGTCCAGCGAAACGAGGGCACGACGAGCGTCACCTCCAGCTTGCGTGCGTCCGGCCGCATCTTTGCGAAGGGTTTGCCCTCGTCCGATCCAAGCTCGAGCCACTCCCCGCCGTCGAAGCGATAGCGAAGATCCGGCATCGGAAAGACGTTGAGGACCACCCGTCCGTGGGCGCCGGTCACATCGACTTCCATCATGTTCCCGCGAAATTGGGCCCGCAGTCCCTCGATCTTGCCGTCCGGATTCGAGATGTAGGCAAACGGCAGCGTTTTCTCGAGCCGGTAGACCACCCATTTGTCCGTGCGCAGGAACTCGCTGAGGCCGGGGACGGATTGCAGGCGCTTTTCCATTTCCGGCGAAGCCAGGATCAGCACATAGCGCACGCCATTTCCTATCATCCAGGCCATGAGACTGTTGCCCAGTGGCCCCGGGACAAAGCCTTCAGGTCCCGTCCCGAACGTGGCCTGCCATTGGTCCTTGGAAAGGATGGGATCGTAGCCGCTGACGGAGAGGTGGTTGGTCAGCGTCGCGTAATTGAAGGTGAAAAGATTGCAGGTATCGATGTCTCCGGGTTGCAGGGCGGCGACCCGGCCATCGCGTGGAATCACATCAGTCAACAACTGCGCGCGGTCGGTAACCCGCCGCCGCGCGAACGACTGGAACGTGGCGGGCAGGAAATTGATCCAGACCTGGGCGACGAGCGCGAGAAAGAGCGCCGCCAACGTGACCCTTCTCGCGATGGCGCCTCGTTGCTCCAGCCGCGACAAAAGGACCGTCACGCCCACGGTCCCAAACCAGCCCGCATAAAGGAGGAATTTGAACGGCCAGCGAAATCGATCGAATACGGGCAGGTCGAAAAGCGAACCCCAGCCGGCCGCGAGGATGGCGGCCAATCCCGCCGTGAGCAACCACGGCGCGGCGTCCCGCCACGTTCCCGTCCGCACGGCCTTCCACAAGAATGCCGCGCCCACCAGCGTCACGCCGATGAAGGCGATCTGCGCCGAAAACTCCATCATGATATGCGGGAACCGCCCGACCTGCGCGGCCAGCAATGTCGACATCGAAATGGACCAGGACGACGCGATCGCCGGGCTGAAGGCCGACTGCCGCCACGAAATCGATGACGCCTGCATCATCTCCCAAAGCAGCGGTAGCGCGATCAGGCCGGCCAGGACATTTCCGGCGAACCAACCCGCCAGGACGCGTCCCGTCCGGCGTTTTGCCGTCAGGCCGGTCGCGGCAATGAAGACGAATTCAAAGAGGGCGGTGTAGGCCACGTATTGAACATTTCCGTGCAACACGAAAAGCGCGCGCCCGATCGCGTAGATTCCCAGCGCCCGCCCCCATCGCGCCTGCTCGAAGCGCTTGAGACAGACGAGCGACAGCGCCAGAAAAAAATAATTGATGGAGATGCTCAGCCAGATTCGCGAGACACCCACGACAAATGGCAGCGTAACCGCGCACAGCGCACCGGCGACGGAGGTCGCCACCCTGCAGTCGTGCGCCCGCAGCAGGACGTAAAGCAGCGCCGTCCCGGCGACCAAATGCCCGATTACCAGCCAGTCAATCAGCGAAAGCGGATTGTGCCACAACTCGATGGCCAGCCACGAAAACAGGTAGTTCGGGACGTAAAGGACGCCGGTCAACCCGTGCGAGAAATGCGGCTGGCCAAGGTATTGATGCCAGTTGACCAGCGCCGGCTCTCCGGTGTTGCGCAGCGTGCGGTGATTCAGCGCGTACCACGGCAGAAAATGATCGGAGTTGTCGTCGGTCTGGAAGAAATACGGGTCGCGCCACTCCAGCGCCGCCAAGAATAGTAACGACAGCAAAATCGTCACCAGTAGTCCGCGGCGCTCGGTCATGAGCTCAGCTGTGAAGCACGCCCCCTGCCAGATCAACTGTCGAAACGCCAGCGGGATGCGCCGCAATTCGCGCGAGGGCCTCGCGCAGGAGCGTCTTCCCCGGCTCCATCCGGTGCCAGGGCGACGCGCCCGACGGGTGCGGCAGCGGAATGACGTCGAAGCGGTGACCGTGCTGCGAGACGGAAAACTGCCGGCCGATCACGGCATCGAGCCGCGGCACCTCGATGAACTGCGCGATGGCGAGCTTGCCGATCGGCAGCACGAGCCACGGGCGCAGAATTTCGATCTCGCGTTGCAGCCAGGACGAGCAGTTGCTGATTTCCTCCGGGTCAGGCACGCGATCTCCCCCACCCGGCCGCTTGCCGGGAAAGCACCGGCAGACGGCCGCCATGTAAATGCGCGACCGATACTCCGCCTCCGTCCACCCGAGGCCTTCCTGAAACCAACGAAACAGCGTGCGCCCTGCGGTCCAGGCGAACGGCCGGCCCAGCTTCGGTTCCTTGTCGCCGGGGGCCTGCCCGACATGCAGGATTCGGCTCGCCACCGGCCCGCCGCTCACGACCGGCGGAATCATCCGCGGACAACGCCGGCACGCGCGCAGTTCTTCGACATGCCGTTCCAGCGCCGCGCGCGAGCTGGCGGGATGCGTGGAAGCGGGAGAAACCAAATTTTCGAGCTTAGACAAATTCAGGAGATTTCATGGCCGCCCATTTGGGACCTCCAAATTCCGGCGCGTTGTCCAATCACGCGCGTCCGCCGCGGTAGGATTCATCGAGCAGCTCGACGATGTAGCGCACCTGCACGTCGCGCCCCTTCTTGCGCAATTCGCCGGCGAGCTGCAGCGCGCAGCCGGGGTTGGCGGTGGCGATGACCTCCGCGCCGGTGGCGAGCGCGTTCTCCACCTTGCGCGCGCCCAGTGAACCGGCCAGCTCGGGCTGGGTGATGTTGTAAACGCCCGCGCTGCCGCAGCAGAGCGAGCTTTCGTTCATCTCGATCAACTTCAATTCGGGAATCGCCTGCAGCAGCGTGCGCGGCTGCACCGTGATGCGCTGGGCGTGCGCCAGATGACACGGCTCCTGGTAGGTGACTTTGATCGCCAGCGGCCGGAGATCGGCGCGGTTGAAATCGATCTGGGCGAGGAACTCGTGCACGTCCTTCACCTTCGCGGTGAATTTCTCGGCGCGTCCATGCCAGGCCTCGTCGCCGTGCAGGAGATGCGCATATTCCTTGAGCGTGCTGCCGCAGCCGGCCGCGTTGATGACGATGGCGTCGAGCGTCTCGAGGCCGGCTGCCTCCATCGCGGCGACGTTGGCGCGCGCCAGTTCGCGGCCGCCGTCGAGATCACCGCCGTGCGTGTGCAGCGCCCCGCAGCAGCCCTGATTGGGCGGCAGCACGACTTCGCAGCCGTTCTTCTGCAGCACGCGAATCGTGGCCTCGTGCACGTGCGCGAACGCCGTGCTCATGATGCAGCCCGGCATCATCGCCACGCGATAGCGCTTCGTGCCCTCGGCCGGATAGACCTGCCCTCTCGGCACGGTGAACGAAGACGAGAATTTCGGCAGCATCGCCTCCATCTCCGCCGTCCCCATCAATTTCAGGATGCCGAGATTACGCGCGAGCCACTGCGCGCCCGTCACCTGGTACAGCTTCATCATCCACGAGAAGCCGCGGAAGAGCGCCATGCTCTTGAAGAGTCGATCGAAGACCGCCGCGCGGATAAGCCGCGTCATCGTTCCCTGCGGCCGGATCGCGCCGGCGCCGTTGGCCTGCTCGCGCGCGGTCTGGATTTGCGCGCGGCTGGCCTCGACGATGGCGCCGTACTGCACGCCGCTCGGGCAGACCGCCTCGCAGGCACGGCAGTTCAGGCACTGGCTCATCTGGCCTTGAAAGGTGTCGCTCGCGAGCGACATGCGCCCCTCGCTGACCGCCCGCATGAGATAGATGCGGCCGCGCGGCGACGACATCTCGAGCCCGGTCTCGCGGTAGGTGGGACACGACGGCAGGCAGAGACCGCAATGCACGCAGGTGTTGATCAGCGCGGGTTCCGGCGTGTCCTTGCCGGAAAATCCGACGAGCGCGCGATCGGCGGGCGGGGCGGCGGTGAGATCGGAAACCATGAAGGGGGGAAGAAGAGCTAAACGATGAAGCGGCCGGGGTTGAGAATGTTGCCGGGATCGAACTCGGACTTGATGCGGCGCATGACCTCGAGTCCGTTGGGCGGACGGCCCCAGACGTTGAGCGAAGGTTCCGGCGTGCCCAGACCGAGCGTGACCACAAACGCGTCCGGCACCGCGGCGACCGCCGCCGCGTGAAATTTCTTCCAGGCGTCGCCGTCGGCGCGGACGTAGGCAATCCCGTTCAGGGCGCGCGCGCTGATTTGCAGGCGCATGCCGTGCTCGCGCGCCAGGCGCTGCAGCGCGACGAGCGATTCGCCCAGGCGCGACGCGAGGCAGGTGACGCGCAACACCATTTCATTCGGCGACAGTTCCGCGGTCTGTGGCAAATCATTGACGCGCGACCAGAGCGCCCCGTGTTCCGCGCCTTCGAGCACGTGCGAGGCGCGCGCGCCGGCTTTGCGCGCAATCTCGGGTACATCGCGCTTGTGCCGCGCCACCGCCTCCGCGAGGCCGTCCGTCGCGACGCACAATCCGAAACCAACGCCACCCTCCGCGCTGACCAGCTCGCACGCCGCCGGCAGGAGCTTGCTCGCGTGCAAGGCGTCCACCATGGCAAACGCGCCCTCCAGCGTGTCGAACTCACAAGCAATGGTCGCGAACGCGCGCGGGATGGGCAGCAGCTTGAAATTCGCGCTCACCATGATCGCCAGCGAGCCCATGCTGCCGATGTAGAGCTTCATCATGTCGAATCCGCTGACATTCTTCACCGTCATGCCCCCGGCCTTGCTGATGCGCCCGCTGGCCTCGACCACGCGCGTGCCCAGAAATAAATCGCGAAAGGTGCCGTAGCCGAGGCGTCGCGGCCCATCCGCCGCACAGGCCAGGGCGCCGCCGATGGTCGAACGCTCCGGCAACGCCACGTCCATTGGCAGCACCTGGCCGTTCGGGCGCACGGCCTGGTCAATCTCCGCCAGCGTGATGCCGGCGCCGACGGAAATCGTCATGTCATCCGGCGTGTAGTCGAGCACGCGATTGAGCCGGCCCGTGCGCATCGCGATGACAGGACGATTGAGCGCGACCGGCGGCGTGCCGAGCCGCTGCCGCGTGCCGCCGCCCCACGGGATGACCGCGGCGCGGGCCGCCGCCGCGGCTTTCATCGCGTCGGCCAGTTCCTCCGCCGAGCCGGGCGAAACCACGAAAGTTGGCAGCACGCCCTGGACGGAGAGTCCGCCCGCGCCCGCCGTGACGTGCTCGGCGCCGACGGCGGATCCCAATTGGGTCAGGAGATCGCTCATGATCTAGATCCAAACCTTTTCGCCGTGCTTCGCGACGACCTCCGCAAGGGCGTCCTGTCCGGAACCGGCTTGCTTCCGCGTGGCGGCCAGGTCGTTTGGATTCATCTTGCGCGGGAAGATCTTTCCCGGATTGAGCAGGTCGAACGGATCAAACGCGGCGTGCACCGCCGCCATCGCGCCAAGGTCGTCGTCGTTGAACATGAACGGCATGAATTCCTGCTTCTCGATCCCGATGCCGTGCTCGCCGCTGATCACGCCGCCGTAACCGATGGAGAGCCGCATGATCTCCTCCACCGCCCGGTGCGCGCGGGCGTTTTGGTCAGGATCGGAGGAATCGAAAAGAACGATTGGATGCAGGTTGCCGTCGCCGGCGTGGAAGACATTGGCGATCGGGAGATTCACCTCCTTCGAGATGCGCTTCACGTCGTCCATGATGGCGGGAAGCTTCGTGCGCGGCACGACGGTGTCGACCAGGTGATAGGTCGGGGCGAGCCGGCCCATCGCGCCGAACGCGTTCTTGCGCGCGGCCCAGACCTTGACCTGCTCCTCCGGCGTCTTGGCCGGGCGAACTTCGATCGCGCCCTTCTCCTTCGCGATGTTCACGATCTCCACGAGCAAATCGTCGAGTCCGTCATCCACGCCGTCGACCTCGATGATCAGCGCCGCGCCCGCGCCCGCCGGGATGCCCATCTTGTAAGCGTCGTTCACCGCCTTGAGCGCCATCGTGTCCATCACCTCCAGCGCCGCCGGGAGAAATCCGCCCGCGATGACCGCGCTGACCGTTTCGGCGGCGGGGCGAATGTCGTTGAAGATCGCCATGACCACGCGCGTCCCCTCGGGCAGCGGCAGAATCTTCAGCCAGCATTCGGTGATCACGCAGGTCGTGCCCTCGGCCCCGACCGTGATGCCGGTGAGATCGTAACCAGGCTGCTCGGTGATGCCCTCGCCCGTCCAGAAAATGGATCCATCGGCCAGCACCATCTGCACGCCGAGGACGTGCGAGCCGGTCACACCGTACTTGATGCAATGCGGGCCGCCGCTGTTGTTCGCGATGTTTCCGCCGATCGTGCAGGCCTTCTGCGAGGACGGATCGGCCGCGAATTGATAGCCGCGCGTCTTGAGAAACGCGGTCAGTTCGAAATTGATCACGCCCGGTTGCACGCGGCAGCGATTGTTGCGCGTGTCGACCTCGAGAATCTTTTCCATGCGCGCCGTGACCAGCACAATGCCTCCGCGCATGGGGGTGGCGCCGCCGGAGAGTCCGGTCCCCGCGCCCCGCGCAATCACCGGGATCTTCTCGCGCGCGGCGAGCTTCACGATGGCGACGACCTGCTCGGTGGTGGTCGGCAGCACGACGACATCGGGGCTGTGAGTGTCCATGACGCAGCCGTCCGCGTTATAGGTCATGAGCGCGTCCGGATCGGACACGACACCGCGCTCGCCGGCGATGCGGCGAAGCTCCGCGACTAGTTCGGGATGAGTCATCGGGGGGAAGGATTCATTGCAACAGGAAAGCGCCTGCGAGGCAATGCGTGATCGCGTCAGCGGCCGCCGCGCGGTTTCGCGCCGGCCTTGCCGCGCCGCGGCGGCGCCGCCTCGCGGAGCCCGTAGCCGAGCGCCTCGGAAATCCGGGCGGCACAGCGCTTCAATTTCACGGAAAACGGAGCCACCTTGTCGGGCGACACGCGGCTGGCCGGCCCGCTGATGCTGACCGCGGCCACCGACACGCCGTCGCCATTCAGGATCGGCGCGGCCAAACAGCGCACGCCCTCCTCGAATTCGCCGTCGTCCACCGCGAAGCCCTGCGCGCGGATCTCCGTCAGCGCCGACTCCAGCCGGCTGAGCGAGGTGATCGTCTTCGCCGTGTAGCCCTTGAGGTCCAGCCCGCTCATCAGGGCGCGCGCCTCGGCGGGCGGGCGAAACGCCAGCAGCGCCTTGCCCGCGCCGGACGAGTGGATCGGGGCGCGGTTGCCCACTTCCGTGAACATCCGCACGAGCCGCTCGGGAGCGACCTGGTCGGCGTACACGATCTGCGTGCGATCGAGGATGACGAGATTCACGGTCTCGCCGGTCTCTTCCATCAACTGCCGCATGGGCGGTCGCGCCACCTCGAGCAGCTGGTTGGCGCCGATGCGCGTGGCCCAGTCCATCACCTTGTAGCCGACTGCGTAGGCGCGGCTCTCCGGATCCTGCCGCGCATAGCCCCGCGCGGTCAGCGTCGCGAGCAGCCGGTGCGTCGTGCCCAGCGGCAGGCCGGCGCGCGCACTCAAGTCACTGAGCGTCACCGCCTGACCCGCCTCCACCAGGGCCTCGAAGAGATCGAAAGTCCGCTCCACCGACTGCACGGATCCAGCCGACCGGCGGGCACGGGGGGCACTCATCGCGTTTTCCATATTCTGGAAGCTCGATATCGTCTAGCGGAAAATCCTGCCTTCCTCTCCTGGTGCGAGGTGATCTCGAGGAATTCTTGCGATATCGCTGGTCGGACGCGACCTTCTCGTCGTATGGGGGGCGGACCCACGCGAATGGGCGGACCCGCCGCCCTGGGCAATTTGATCTCGAACTGGCCGAACGCGCCGAAAGTACAACCGAGGAGGTCGCGCTGGTCGAATTACCGAAACGACGTTGAGAATTTCCGACTCCTTGCCAAATCATGCTGAAACGAATCCTTCCGATCCTGGGCGTGATCCTGACCCTTGGCGTCGCCGCGGGCGCTGACGTCACGCTGCTGAATGTCTCGTACGATCCGACCCGCGAGCTCTATCAGGAAATCAACTCCGCCTTTGCGAAGCATTGGAAGGCGAAGACCGGCGAGAAGGTGACCGTGCAGCAGTCGCACGGCGGATCCGGCAAGCAGGCGCGCTCCGTCATCGACGGCCTGCAGGCCGACGTCGTCACGCTCGCGCTGGCCTACGATATCGACGCGCTGCACGAGAAGGGCGGCCTGCTGCCGGCCAACTGGCAGCAGCGTTTTCCGGAAAACAGCTCGCCGTACACGTCGACCGTTGTCTTCCTCGTGCACAAGGGCAATCCGAAGGGCATCCGCGACTGGGATGATCTGGTCAAGCCGGGCGTGTCGGTCATCACGCCGAATCCGAAAACCTCCGGCGGGGCGCGCTGGAATTATCTCGCCGCCTGGGGCTACGCGCTGAAGAAGAACGGCGGTGACGAGGCCGGCGCGCGCGATTTCGTCAGCAAGCTTTTCCAAAACGTCCCGGTGCTGGATTCCGGCGCGCGCGGGGCGACCACCACCTTCGTGCAGCGCGGGATGGGCGACGTGCTGATCGCCTGGGAGAACGAGGCGTTTCTGGCGCTGAAGGAACTGGGGCCGGACAAGTTTGAAATCATCACGCCGAGCCTCAGCATCCTGGCGGAGCCGCCGGTGGCGGTGGTCGACAAGGTCGTCGAGAAAAAACACACGGAAAAAGTTGCGGAGGAATATCTCCGCTTCCTGTATACGGAGGAAGGTCAGCAGATCGCCGCGCAGCATTACTACCGCCCGCGCCTTGCGTCGGTCGCCCAACACCACGACAAGACCTTTCCCAAGATCAATCTCTTCACCATTCAGGAGGTTTTCGGCGGCTGGCAGCAGGCGCAGAAGACGCACTTCGCGGATGGCGGGGTCTTTGATCAGATCACCGCGAAGAAATAGACCTCATGTCGACTGCCAGCGCGCGACGCGTCATCCCCGGCTTCGGACTGACGCTCGGATTTACGCTGTTTTACCTCGGCTTGATTGTCCTGCTGCCGCTTTCGGCGACCTTCCTCAAAACGGCGACGCTGGGCTGGGCGAAATTCTGGGCGCTGGCGACTGAGCCGCGCGTGCTCGCGTCGCTGCGGCTGACCTTCGGCGCATCGTTCGCCGCGGCCTCGCTCAACCTGGTGGCCGGGTTGCTCATCGCCTGGGTGCTCGTCCGCTATCGCTTCGTCGGCAAGCGCCTGGCCGACGCGCTGGTCGATCTGCCCTTCGCCCTGCCGACCGCGGTCGCGGGCATCGCGCTGACCACGCTCTATGCCAAGAACGGCTGGATCGGGAGTTTGGTCGCGCCCCTCGGCTGGAAAATCGCCTTCACGCCGCTGGGCATTTTCATCGCGCTGACCTTTATCAGCCTGCCCTTTGTGGTGCGCACCGTGCAGCCCGTGCTCGAGGATCTGGAGCCGCAGTTTGAGGAAGCGGCCGCGACGCTGGGCGCAAATCGCTGGCAGACTTTTTCGCGCGTGCTGCTGCCGGAACTTTGGCCGTCGCTGCTGACGGGCTTCGCGCTGGCCTTCGCGCGCGCGGTCGGCGAGTACGGCTCGGTCGTCTTCATCTCCGGCAACATGCCGATGAAAACCGAGATCACGCCGCTGCTCATCGTGACAAAGCTCGAGCAATACGACTACGCCGGGGCCACGGCGATCGCGGTGGTCATGCTGGTCATCTCGTTCGCGCTCCTGCTCGTCATCAACGTCCTGCAATGGTGGAGCGCACGCCGCGCGGCCACGCACTAGACCATGAGCACGCCCGTCCACATCACCACGACCGACTCGCCGCTGCTGCGGCGGGTGCTGATTGGCGCGGCGCTGCTGTTTCTCGGCACGTTCCTGATTCTGCCGCTGGCGATCATTTTCACCGAGGCCTTCGCCAAGGGCGCCAGGCTCTACTTCCACGCGCTGGGCGAACCGGATGCGCTTGCCGCGGTCCGCCTGACGCTGCTGGTCGCCGCCATCGCCGTGCCGGCCAACACGATCTTCGGCCTCGCCGCCGCCTGGGCCATCGCGCGCTTCGAGTTCCGCGGCAAGACCATCCTCACGACGCTGATCGACCTGCCGTTTTCGGTCTCGCCGGTCGTCTCGGGACTCGTCTACGTCCTGCTCTTCGGCGCGCAGGGCTGGCTGGGCCCGTGGCTCAAGGCGAATCACATCCAGGTCATCTTCGCCGTGCCGGGCATCGTGCTGGCGACCATCTTCGTGACCTTCCCGTTTGTCGCGCGCGAATTGATCCCGCTGCTCGAGTCGCAGGGTCGCGACCAGGAGCACGCCGCGCTCAGCCTGGGCGCGAGCGGCTGGCAGACGTTTTGGCGCGTGACGCTGCCGAACGCGAAGTGGGGACTGCTCTACGGCATCATTCTTTGCAACGCGCGCGCCATGGGTGAATTCGGCGCCGTCTCCGTCGTCAGCGGACACATTCGCGGCCAGACCAACACCATGCCGCTGCACGTCGAGATTCTTTACAACGAGTACAATTTCGTCGGCGCTTTCGCCGTGGCCTCGCTGCTGGCGCTGCTCGCGCTGGTCACGCTGGCGTTGAAGAGCTTCGTGGAATGGCGGTCGGGCCGGGCGGCCTGAGCCAATTTGTTGCAATTCGCCTTGAATGAGGCGGTTGGGATTGGACATCATCTTCGCCCATGCAACGCGGGGCGCTCGGGTTTGGCGTCGTACTTCTGCTGCTCGGCAGCCTGGGCTTCGCCGCGCCGCGTCTCGCCGCGGCGGAACCGATTCTGATTCCCGAGGCCTTCGCCGCGCAGGCCGAGCCGCTGCCGAAAAGCTGGCGCGGCAAGGAATTCAAAATCACGATTGAATCGACCCCCACCGGCGAGAACGGCGCGCCGCAATTGCGCGTGGCGAAATCGAGCGGCGACCGCCGCGCCGACCGCATCGCCGTCGCCTACGCCACGTACATCCTGCAGGCGAAGCCCGATCTGCGGCGGCAGAACGCGGGCAACATGCTGACCTTTCCGATGGTGCTCGACGGCGGCTTGCCCGCCGGCGCTCCGCGCAAGCCGATGCACAAACACGCCGCGCTGAACAAGCCCAAGGGCGGCTTCAAGGATCGCACGGCCAGCCGCTTCGAGACCGTGAAGTGACGTCAGGGCAGGATTTCCGTGCCGATGCCGTGCGGCGTGAACAACGCCATCAGCAGCGCGTGCGGAATGCGCCCGTCGATCAAATGCGCGCGCTCGACGCCGCGCGACAAGCGCCAGCAGCGCCGACTCGACCTTGGGAATCATGCCGCCCACGATGATGCCGTCCTCCAGCAGCTTGGAGATGGCGACGCTTTGCAGCGAAGGAATCAAGGAGTCGGCCTGCTTCGGATCGCGCATCAGGCCCGGCACATCGCTGATGTAAACCAGGCGGCCCGCGCCCAGGGCCGCGGCCGTCGCGCCTGCCACCGTGTCGGCGTTCACATTCAAATCCTGGCCGTCCGCATCGGATCCGATCGGCGACATCACCGGCACCTCTCCCCGCTCCTGCGCGTGATGGATGCCGTCGAGCAAGACCTTCTCCACGTCGCCCACCGAGCCCAGCTCGACCAGCCCGTCGTTGGTCGGCACGGGCGCGGCCCGCTTGGCCTCGATGAAATCGCGACCGGAAAGGCCGACCGCCTTGCAGCCGATGGACTTGAGCTTGGTGACAATCATCGGGTTGACCACGTCGTCGAGCACCTCGGCCACGATGCGCATCGAGACGTCGTCGGTCAGGCGCAGGCCGCCGACGAAGACGGGCTTGATGCCGGCGTCGCGCATGCGCGTGCTGATGGCCTTGCCGCCGCCGTGCACGATGACCGGTTTCAAGCCGACCGCCGCGAGCAGCGCGACGTCGCGCAGCGTGCGCTCGATGACCTGCTCCTCCTCCATGGCGCTGCCGCCATACTTGATCACCAGCGGCAAGCCCTGGAGCTTCTGGATGAAGGGAAGCGCGTCGGCGAGGGCTTCGATGCGATCAACGGCGGAGAGTGGCATGGGAAAAGCGGGCGGGCGGCTAACGTAGCGAGAATCGGCGCGAGGTCACGCGAAACAGGCTCCATGTTTACCCTGCTCGCGGCGGCCGCCTACTCGCCCATGTTGAACCTGACGTATTCGGGCGTCAGATCCGTGGTGTAAATCGTGTGCTCGCCGCTGCCAAGGTGAAGATTGATGTGGACGGTGAATTTCGGCGCGCTGACCACCTCCTTGATCTTGGCGGGCGGCGTCCGGCTGGCCACGCCGCCGTGCACGGCGCTGACGCCGTTGTAGAAAATATCCACCAGCTCCTCGCGCACGCGCGCGCCGGAGTAGCCGACCGCGTCGAGGATGCGTCCCCAGTTCGGATCGCTGCCATGCCAGGAGCATTTGACCAGCGAGGAATTCGCCACGGCATCGGCCGCGCGGCGCGCGTCGGCCCGGTTCGCCGCCCCGGTCACCCGGACCTCGACAAATTTCGACACCCCCTCGCCGTCCAGCACGATCATGCGCGCAAACTGCCGGCAGAGATGATTGAGCGCCGCCTGGAATCGATCGAATTCGCTCGTGCCAGGCCGGATGGCCGGCGCGTCGGCGGGGCCGTTCGCCAGCAGGATGACGGTGTCGTTCGTGCTCATGTCGCCGTCGACGGTGATGCGGTTGAACGACTGCTCGACCGCCTCGCTGAGCGCGCGTTGCAGGTGGGCCTTGCTGATGCTGGCGTCGGTCGTCAGCGCGCAAAGCATCGTGGCCATGTTTGGATCGATCATGCCCGCGCCCTTGGCGATGCCGCCGATCGTCACCGGCTTGCCGCGCACGGAAAATTGCACGGCCATTTCCTTCGGGTGCGTGTCGGAGGTCATGATGGCCCGCGCCGCCCGCGCGCTGCCGCGGCGGCCCGACCGCTTCATCATGCCCGGAATGGCCTCCTCGATTCGCTCGACCGGCAACGGCACGCCGATTCGGCCGGTCGAGCAGACGAGCACCTGCTTTTCCCGGATGCCGAGCGCGCCGGCCGTCGATCGCGCCATGCGCTGCGCCGCCCGGATGCCGGGCAGTCCGGTGCAGGCGTTGGCGTTGCCGCTGTTCAGGACGATGGCGCGCACCTGCGCCGAACGCAGATGCACCGCGGAGACGCGCACGGGCGCGGCCTTGACCTTGTTGGTCGTGAAGGTCGCGGCGCCCACCGCCGCGCGTTGCGAGAAAATGATCGTCAGGTCTGGCTTGCGAGCGCTGCTGCCCGGATGCACGCCGCAATGTGTGGCCCAGGCCAGGAATCCCGTCGCTGCAGTCACGCCCCCGGGAATTTTAGTCCAGTCCTGTTCGCTCGCCATGGTCCATTCCGGGTCGGGGCGCGCAGAATAGTGGAGCCCATCGCCGCAGGCGAGCGGGATTTTGCGAAGCGCCCGTCCGCGCGGGCGACAGCCATTCAAAGTCCTGCGGTCTCGGCGAATCCGGCCATCAGGTTGAAGCACTGCACGGCCTGGCCGGAAGCGCCTTTCACCAGGTTGTCCTCGGCGCTGAAAAGGATCGCGCGCTTCGTGCGGGGATCGTGACGCCAGGCGAGGTCGATGAAATTCGTGTTCGCCACGTGCCGGATTTCCGGGAGTTGATCGCCTTGGAGAATGCGCACGAACGGCTCCTTCCCATACGCCTTGTCCCAGGCCGCCCCGATGCGCGCGGCATCGACCCCCGCATTCGGCGTGACATAAATCGTGCTCAGGATCCCGCGCGTCACCGGAATGAGATGCGGCGTGAAATTGATCACGCACGGGCGCGCCGGCCGCGAGGGAAAGCTCCTGCTCGATCTCGGAAAGATGACGGTGCTTGGGGCTGCCATAGGCCTTGGCCGACTCGTTCAATTCGGAAAACAGGTACGCGACCTCGGCCTTGCGGCCCGCGCCGCTCACGCCGCTCATGCTGCTGGCCAGGATCTGCGCGGGATCGATCAGCTTCTCCCGCAGCAAGGGAACGAGCGGCAGGAGGATGCTCGTCGGATAACAGCCCGGGGCGGCCACCAGGCGCGCCGACGCGATCTCGGCGCGATGCAATTCGGGCAGGCCGTAGACGGCGCCGCCCAGCAGGGCGGGAGCGGGATGGTCATGACCGTAGAACTCGCGATAGACCGAGGCGTCGCGCAGGCGGAAGTCGGCGCTCAGATCGATGACGCGGACGCCCGCGGCGATCAACGGCTCGGCAAATTCCGCGGCGAGTCCATGCGGCAGCGCGAGGAAAACAAAGGCCGCCCCCGACGCGAGAATCGCCTTTACGTCCGGCGCGATGAACACCGGCACGTGCGCGTGGCGGGCGTCGCGAAAGCGCGGATAGACCTCGTCGAGCCGGCGACCGGCCTCGGCGCGCGAGGTGACGCAGACCAGCTCGGCGCGCGGGTGACGCAGCAGCAGTCCGACCAATTCCTCGCCGGAATAGCCGCTCGCGCCGACCACCGCCACTTTCACTTTCTTTTCCATCGAGGCCGACTGTAATGCCACCACGCTCGCTGTCGACCGTCGACCGTCGACCGTCGACTTTGTCATTTCCCCGTCAGCCGCTCGATCCGCTTGAGCGTCTCGGCGTCCATCTTCACCAGCTCGGGCCAGCCGCGATGGTAGCCTTCGCCGGGCAGCTTGCGCGTGGCGTCGAGGCCCATGTGCGAGCCGATGTTCGGCTCGGTCGGCGCGTGGTCGAGCACGTCGGACGGGCCTTTGACAAAGATGCTGTCGCGCTGCGGATCGGTGTTGGCGCAGAGGCGGAAGAGCACCTCGCTGGTGTTGTGCACGTCCACGTCGTCGTCCACCACCACGATGTATTTGGTGAACATCATCTGCCCCATGCCCCAGAGGCCGTGCATGATCTTGTAGGCCTGCATCGGGTAGCTTCTTGCGGATGCTCACGAAGACGAGGTTGTGGAAGACGCCTTCGGCCGGCAGCGCGATGTCCACGATCTCCGGGAAATTCATCTTGAAGATCGGCAGGAAGAGTTTCACGCACGCGCCGTCCGATGTAAAAATCCTCCATCGGCGGAATGCCGACGATCGTGGCCGGATAGACGGCGTCCTTGCGATGCGTGATGGCGGTGACGTGAAAGACCGGATACGTCGGGCAGCGTGTAATAGCCGGTGTGGTCGCCGAACGGGCCTTCTCGCGCAGCGGCTCGCCGGGTCCACGTAGCCTTCGATGACGAAATCCGCGTTGGCGGGCACTTCGAGGTCGTTGGTCTCGCACTTCACCAGTTCGACGGATTTTTTGCGGCAGAAACCGGCGAGCAGAAATTCGTCGAGGCCGTCGGGCAGCGGCGCGGTGGCGGCGAAGGTGAAGCCGGGATCGCCGCCGAGGAAAATGGCGACGGGCATGCGCGTGCCGCGTTTCGTAATAGCGCCGGCCGTGGCGCGCGCCGACCTTCTGCAGCTGCCAGTGCATGCCGGTGGTGCGGTCGTCGTAAATCTGGATGCGATACATGCCGACGTTGCGCTCGCCGGTGTCGGGGTCCCGGGTGAGCACGCACGGCAGCGTGACGAAGCGGCCGCCGTCCAGCGGCCAGCATTTGAGAACCGGCAGATCAGCCAGCGTCAAACTCGCGGCCTCGCCGTCGCGGAAAATCTGCACCACGTCCTGGCAGGTGCCGCTGCCCACGTGCTTCGGGCGCGCATGCAGCAGATTGATGCCCTGCTTCAACAAGTCCCAGCCCTGGCGCAGATTGGTCGGCGGCTTCGCCTTGAGGATGAGCTGCATTTCCTGCGCGAGTTCCTCGACGTCATTCAGCTTGAGCGCGAGCGCCATGCGGCGCTTTGAACCCATCGTGTTGATGGCGACCGGAAACTTGGAGACGCGGCCGTCGATGGTCGGCTTCTCGAAGAGCAGCGCCTTGCCGCCGCCGGGCGACTTCATCTCGCGATCGGCGAGCGCGGTGATTTCCAGCTCCGTCGCCACGGGCTCGGCAATCCGCCGCAACTCGCCGGCCGCCTCCAGCGCGTCGATGAATTCGGAAAACGAGCGATACGCCATCGGGCAAGGAAAGCGCGGATCGCCCCGGCTGTCGACCGGCGAGCGCGTCGGGCGCCCGAAAGCGAACTCGCGGCTTTCGAGGCGCTTAATCTGGAGTAGAGTCGGGCATGCCAGCCAGTTGTCGATTTGCCATGGGCGTGCACACGTTGTTGCTGCTCGCCCATTCCGAGGGCCAGAGCCTCACTTCGTCGGCGATTTCCGGAAGCACGAACACGAATCCGGTCGTCGTCCGCCGTCTGCTCTGCGCGCTGAATCGCGCCGGGCTGGTGCAAACGCAGAAGGGACCGCACGGCGGCGCGCGCCTCGCCCATTCGCCCGATCAAATCACGCTGGGCGATGTCTATCGCGCGGTGGAAACCGCCGAGCCATTGAACCGGCCGCGCGCCCGGCCAAATCCGAAGTGCCCGGTCGGCGCGCAAATGGAGGCGGTGCTGAACGGCATTTTTGCGTCGGCCCAGACCGCGCTCGAGCGCGAACTGAATCAGACCACGCTGGCGGCGTTTGTGGCGGCCACCCGCGGCGAGCCGGGATCCAGCCGCAGACGCGGCAAGTCCGGCGCGGTCTCGCACGCGGTGGCGTGAAAGCCCGGGCGGCCGGCGCCGCGTGCTAGTACTGGACAACCTCGAAGCCGACGACCCGATCCTTGGCGAAAATCACGCGCTGGTGCGGCACCTGGTAATAGATCCAGGGCGAGTAGAAACCGGGACTACCCCAGTACCATCCGCGGCCCCAACCACCGCCCCAGCCGCCGCCCCAGCCACCCCATCCGCCCCACCCGCGCCGCCAGCCGGGACCCCAGCCAAAACCGGGTCCCCAGCCCGCGCCGTAGAAGCCGCCCACATAGGCGGATTGCGTGGTGGTGTACACCCAGGATTCCACCTCCCCGGACTTGCTGACCCCGCGAACGACGCGATCCGGCCGACCGAGGGCGATGAACACGCCCTGCTTGGGCATCCCCAGCCGAATCTGACCGCTCAGCGCCAGCGTCCGGTCCTGCTCCGAAAGAGCCTGCATGATGGCCGGATTATCCTGGGCGCGCTGTTGCGGGGTCGCGCACGCGGGCAGCGCCAGGCTGGCCAGCGCCAGCCCGGAAAGGGCCAAACTGCGGAGAACAAGGGATGTATTCATGATCAGTGGAACACTCTAACCCGACGGAAGGCAGGAAGTAGCAGGATTTGGACGAATATTTTCGAAAATTCCATTCGACCGAAACACCGTCACGCGCCGGATCGCCGCTTGCCGGGCCGGGGCCCGACCCTTAAATAGGCGCATGGAGGATCGCTTCGGCCATCGCATCTCGTACCTGCGCGTTTCCGTGACGGATCGCTGCAACGAGCGCTGCGTCTACTGCATGCCGCAGGAGTTGCAGGAGTGGCTCCCGCGCGACGAAATCCTCCGCTACGAGGAAATCGCCCGGCTCGTCCGGGTCGCCACGACACTCGGCGTCTCCAAGCTGCGCGTCACGGGCGGTGAGCCGCTCACCCGCGCCAACGTGCTCGAGCTTTTCCGCCTGCTCGCGGAAATTCCCGCGCTGAAGGACATCGGCGTCTCCACCAACGGCTCGCTCCTGCCCCGCGAAGTCGAGGTCGACGGGGCGCACCATGACCATGGCCGCCGCGCTGCGTCACTACGGCGTGCGGACGGTCAACATCTCGCTCGACACGCTCGACCCCGCGCAATACGCCGCCATCACCGGCCGGAATTTTCTCCCGCAAACCATGGCCGGACTGGCGGCCGCGCGCGCCGCGGGCTTCGATAGCATCAAGCTGAATTGCGTGCTGATGCGCGGTCGCAACGAGGATCAACTCCCCGCGCTCGTGCAGTTCGCGGGCGAGCACGGCTATCTCCTGCGCTTCATTGAATTGATGCCGGTCAGCACCACCGACGTGCTCGACGAGCGGAATTTTCTGCCCATCGCCGAGGCGCGCCGCGTGATCGAGCGCTCCACCGGACCGCTCACCGCGCGTCCGGATTTCAAGACGAATGGTCCGGCGCTGTACTACCAACTGCCGCACTCGGATCAGCTCATCGGCTTCATCGGCGCGATGACGGATCTGCATTTCTGCGAGAGTTGCAACAAGCTGCGCCTGACCTGCGAGGGGCGCCTGCGGCCGTGCCTCGGCAGCTATTTGGAATTCGACATCCGCGAACCGCTGCGCGCGGGCGCCAGCGACGAGGAACTCGCGCAATTTTTCCGCCACGTGGTCGACCGCAAGCCGCAGCAGCACGACTTTCGCGAGAACTATCAGCCGAATCGCAAGATGGTGGCGATTGGCGGCTAGCGCATGGATCAGCCCCGATCCAACGCCCGCGGTGCGGTGGCCGCAGGTGGCCGGCCTCGGCCTGCTGCAAACCGCCATCGGCCTCGGCTGGCTCGTCTACGCGCTCTACCTGCCCGCCCTGCTCATCGTCGCTCGGCATGGACGCGCGCGTCGCGGTCACGCTGCTGACGATCGAGGGCCTCGTCGCCATCGCGCTCGAGCCCACCTTCGGTTTCCTGTCGGACCAATCCTTCCGCCGCCTCGGCTCGCGCCTGCCGTTCGTGGTGGCCGGGGTCTTTCTCGCCGCCGCGCTCTTCATCATGATCCCGTTGGCGGTTTCGACCTCGTTCGCCGTCGAGTGAAACGGGTCGCGCTGCTTTTCGTGGTGCTGGTCGTTGGCTGGGCCATCGCCATGACCGTGTTTCGCGCGCCCGCCCTCTCGCTCCTTTCCCGCTATGCCACCGCGCCGAATCTCCCGCGCGCGGCGAGCGCGCTGACGCTGCTGGGCGCCGGCGTCGCCGCGCTGCGCCCGACGTCGCGTGACTTCCTGCTCTCGCTGGGCCCGGTGGTCTGCTTTGGAGCGGGTTCCCTGCTCCTGCTGGCCGCGTGCGCCGCGGTGTGGCTGATCGATCGCCAGGTGCCCGCGACGAGCGAGCCCGCGCCGGCCGCGACGGCCGGGCTCTTCGGATCGATCGCGACGTTGGTGGCGACCGGCGCGGGCATGGCCCTGGTGCTCTTCGCGCTGTTCACGCATTTGCTGACGCGATTGTTTGGCATGCTGCCGCGCGAGGCGCCGCAACTGGGTGTGCTGCAAGCCGGGGCGTTTCTGTTTTTCGGTGTGTCGGCCATGGCGGCCGGACTTTGTGGCAAAAAAAATCGGCAATGAACGCACCATGCTGATCGGTTCGGGCGCAACCGCGCTGCTCATCGCGATCCTGGCGTTTGTTTCGCCCATCCCGCCCGTGCTGGTTGGCGCTGATCGCGATCACGCTCGCGGCCTTCAGCCTCGTCGCCAACGGCGTCATCCCGCTGGCCTTGGGCCGGATGCCGCCCGGCCGGGGCGGTCTCGGGCTTGGGTTGTTACTTCGGCGCACTGGCCGCGACGTCCAGCCTGGCGGCGTCGCGCTTCCGGGCCCCCATCGGCGTGGTCGAGGCCTCGGCGCTCGCGCTCATCGGGCTCGCGGTGGTGGCCGCGGCGGTCTGGGCGGGCCAGCGCCCCGCCGCGTCTCCCGCTCCGCTCTTGAATTCGCGCGATCTGCCGCGACCATGCGGAAATCCGACCGCGACATGTCGAACGATTCGCCCTCCCTTTCCCATCTCGACGCCGACGGCACCGCGCGCATGGTGGACGTCTCGGCGAAACCCGTCTCCGCGCGCACGGCCGTCGCCTCCGGTGCGATCGTGTTGCAGCGCGAAACGATGGCGTTGATCGAGCGCAACCAGATCGGCAAGGGCAACGTGCTGGCCACTGCGCGCATCGCCGGCATCCAGGCCGCGAAGAAAACGGCCGAACTCATCCCGCTCTGCCACCCGCTCGCACTCGAATTCGTTGGCTTGGATTTCGCGACGCGCGACGACGGCATCGCCATTCGCTGCGAGGTGCGCACGACGGGGCGCACCGGCGCCGAGATGGAGGCGCTCACGGGCGTGAGCGTGGCCGCGTTGACGATTTACGACATGTGCAAGGCGGTGGACAAAAAGATGGTCATTCGCGACATCACGCTCGAACACAAATCCAAGTCGGCGCCGGTCGCCGCGAAGTGAGTCCCGTCATGCGAGCGATTTTTGTCCGGATGCTGCTCGTCGATTTGCGGCTGCGGCGCGGCGGGCGCGCTGACCATCAGCGATGCCCAGGCCCTCGCGGCGGGTCAACGGCTGTGGCAAAACGAATGCGGCGGCCGGGTCGACGGGCTGACGTCGTGGAACTCGGGCGAGGATTTTGCGTCGCTGGGCATCGGGCATTTCATCTGGTATCCGGCGGGACGGCGCGGACCGTTCGAGGAGAGTTTTCCGCGACTCGTGGAATACCTGCGCCAGCAAAATGTCGCCCTGCCCGCCTGGCTGCGCAGCGACTGCAGCGTGTCCCTGGCCGACCCGCGAGGCCTTCATGGCGGATTTTCACGGCGCGCGATTGAGCGAGCTGCGCGCGTTGCTGGCGCGCACCGTCGGCCAGCAGGCGCGGTTCGCCGCGCAGCGGCTCGAGGCGGCGCTCCCGACCATGCTGGAGGCGGCTCCCGCCGCGCAGCGCGGCGAGTTGCGCGCGCGCTTCGAGCACGTCGCCGCCGCGCCGCGCGGCATTTACGCGCTCGTGGACTACGTCAATTTCAAGGGCGAAGGCGTCAAACCGACCGAGCGATACAACGGCGAGGGTTGGGGGCTCCTGCAGGTGTTGCAGTCCATGCAGGGCGATCCCGTCGGAAGTGCCGCCACCCGAGAGTTTTCGGCCGCCGCCGATCGCGTGCTCACGGCCCGGGTGGCCAACTCACCGCCCGCCCGCGGGGAATCGAAATGGCTGGCCGGCTGGCGTGCGCGCGTGGCGACGTACGCCGCGCCATGACACTAAAACCGCAACATCGGTTGGCGGATTTGTGTTTGCAAAATCCAAACTCTCACTAAAGTCCGCGCCTTATGCCTCGCCTTTCCCTTACCCGAATCCTCGCCGCCATCGCCGTGATTTTCGCCGTGACTGGTTGCACCACGACGTCACAACCCGTGGCGCAGGCCAACTCCTCCACCGCGGCGAAGAAGTATTACTCGGAGGAGACCCCGCAGACTGGCTCGCACATCGCGCGTCGTTATGCGGCGGACGATCCAAACAAACCGGCGGACAATTCGGGTTACAACAACAGCACTCCGATCCTCGCGAGTCCGACCCTCAGTGGCCCGAAGGTTGCCCCGGGGGGGAATTGACGGATCGCTGCGGCGCTATTTCGCGTCTGGCCAAATGGCCTGCAGAAGCCTGGCAAGGTGGTAGCCGCCTTGCGCCAGCTGCGGGCTGACGGCATCGACTGCACGCCGCTCGTAACCGGGCGGCAGCTCGACCGTCCATTGGCTCCGGAACGGCGGCGGTGGCCGCGGATTGGGCACCTCGACCCGCGGGCCAAGCTTAAGGCCCGCACGCATCTCGCGACAAAGCGGCAGGACGGACGTGGCCCATTGCGCCGGCCACGTCTCCGGCCGGCCGGCCGCGTCCCAGCTTTTCTGCGCCGGGTAATGCGCCGCAATCCAATCGGCGTACGCGGCCGCATTCGTTCCGCCCGTCGCCTGCTGCATGGCCCGCTGCACCGCGAGCACGTCCCAATAGTAATGCAGGTTCGCCGGCCCGATGAGCAGGGCGTTGCCGCCGATGTCGGAATGAAACTTGAGGCCGCGCGACACGCGCGGATCCACGAAGCGCGCGCCGCCGGCGCCCTCCGCGACGTAGCCGCTGCCGACGTGGAAGGGCTGCTCAATGTCGCCGGCCAGGTGAACGACGAGCATCAGCGCCACGCGCGGAGTGATGCCGGTGGGATTTGAGCGCCCATCCGATTTGCCGCGCAGAATGGCGATGCAGCGCGACAGGATTTGGACCAGGTCGTCGCGACGCGCGCCGATCAGGCCGATTCGATATTCCGCCGCCTGGAAGGGAATGTCCGTGTAATGATAGGTCGGATGCGCGGGATTGCGGATGACAAAGTCATTCGACTCCTGATCGAATCCCTCGCGCTTGATCCGATCGGCCCAGGTGCTCAACACGGCCAGCGTTTCGCCCGGCCGCAGCAGCTTCTTCACTTCCACCGCCGCGCGCGTCCCGGCGATCTGGCGTTCGGCCAGCAGGCCGATGGTTTCGTGCGCCTCCGCGCCCCAGCCGAGAACCGTCGCCGGGATCAGCCATGAAGCCGCGAGCGCGATCGCGGCCGGCCAGGATCGCGATGCGGCACGATCTCATGAGAACCCCGGCGGGTAGTCGACCGGGATGCCGTCGGCCGGCTCGATGTGCACGACGACATCCGCGATGCTCAGGCCGGAGCTGACCAGCGTGTCGCGCACCAGGTGGGCGATGCGGTGGCTCTCCGTCACGGTCATGTCGCCGTCCACCTCGACGTGGATGTCCATCATCAAGCCGAGCCCGCTGCGGCGGACACGGCACTTTTCCACGCCGCTCACGCCTTCGACCGCCGCGGCGATCGAGCGAATGCGCTGCTGAATCTCGTCCGGCACGGCGCCGTCCATCACGTCATGCAGCGCGACGCGGAGAAGATGGATGCCGTTGTAGGCGATGACCACGCACGCAAACAGCGCGGCCCAGTCGTCCGCGCTTTCGTAACCGGGGCCGCCGATCAGCGCGATGCTGATGCCGATGAAAGCGGCGATCGACGTAAGCGCGTCGGCGCGGTGATGGCCCGCGTCGCCCAGCAGCGCCTTGCTGCCGAGGTCGCGCCCGACGCGCCGGACGCGGCGATACAGCACCTCCTTGGCCACGATCACCATGGCGAGCACGGGCAGCGTGAACCATTTCGGCAACTGGTGGGGCGTGGCGATGTTGTGGATGGCCTGGGCCGCGATGAACGCGGCCGCGCCCAGCAGCGCCAGCGAGACCGCGAAGCCCGCCAGCGACTCGGCCTTGCCATGCCCGTACGGATGCCGCGGATCGGGCGGCTCACCCGCGATGCGCAACCCGCTCCAGACAATCGCCGAGCTGAGGATGTCGGCCGACGACTCGATGCCGTCGGCGATCAGCGCGTACGAGTTTCCGGCCACGCCCGTGGCAATCTTGATGATGGCCAAGGCGGCATTGACCGCCACGCCGAGAAGCGACGCGCGCAGTCCGGTGCTGACATCGGGGGAGGCCATGGGGTCGGGGCGCGACACAATCGAAGCCGCGCGTTCAGGCGCGGGACAACGGCACCATCGCTCGCCGGTGATTTTCGTAAACCGCGACTTCGCCGATTCCACATTCGTCGAGCAGTGAGCCCAGCCGCTCGTAATTCTCCCCCAGTTGCACGTGCGAATGCGCGTCCGAGGCCATCGTGAACGGAATGCCCGAGCTCGCGGGCGCGCAGGATGATCTTTTTCTCGGGGTAGATTTCCGCCACCGGCTTGCGCCAGCCCGCGGTCGAAATCTCCAGCGCAAGCCCGCGCGATCGAATCGACTGCAGCAACGGTTCGATCAGTCCGAGCACGTCGCCCGTCGGCCGGTGTCCGTGAATTTTGATCAAATCGAGATGCGCCAGGCAGTCGACCACGCCGGACTCGGCCAGCCGCTGCACGCGCCCGAAATAATCGGCGTAGATCTCATCGATGGGGCGGCCCTCGAGCTGGGCTTCCTGTCCGCTGGAATCGAACATCTCGGGCGCGTCGAGGTGATGCACCGAACCCAGCACGAAATCCAGGCGATGCCAGTGCCGCTCCACCCAGGCGCGGCCGGCGGCGCCGCTGACGGGATCGACGTCGAGTTCGATCCCCGCGCGGATGCGGAGATCGGCGTTGGCCTCGCGCAGCCGATCGATCGCCTCAAAGTCCACGCCGGCGTGATACCGATCATGATCGGTGAACGCAAAATCCGCGATTCCCCGGGCGCGCGCCACATCGGCCCAGGGCTGCAGCAGCGCGGCGGTGTACGGCTGGTGCCGGTGTCCCTGCGGGTGCGAATGATAATCGGAAATTGGCCTCATGGATCAATCCGCCGCGAGACCCGCCGTCGCCTGTCGCCCGGGGAGCGTCACTGCGGCACGAATTGCAACTCGCCGTGCATGGTGGACTCGGAACCGACGACGAAGGCCTCGAGTTGATAGGTCTGGCCCGCGCGCATGTCGCGCGTCGAGATGCGCCGCTCGAAGCTCAACCGCTCGCCGGGATTGAGCAACGGAGCGGTCAGGTGCGGATCCTCCACGCGGCCCTCCTGCACGTTGGAGAGGAGACGTCCGGTGGCGATTTCGCGGACCTGCACGCCAATGCGCTGCTCGGTCTGCGTGCCAAAGCTCTGCTGCAGCTTCGTCATGTTCACGATGGAGACGGTGACGTCCATCGAGCCGGAGCGGCCCAGCTTCACCGGATTGGGCGAGAAGGCGACATCCACGGTCAGCGTCTTCTGCTTGCCGCTCGAGCCGAAGAAACCGCCCGTCGATTTCATGGTCGTGTCGAGCTCCGCCACCTTGGCGCAACCGCAGACGGCCGTGAGGGCTATGGCGAGGGAGACGAGGCGGATGCGCATGGGTCGCAGTAGTAATCAATCCCGGGCCAGTTGCAAATGTCTCCGTGTAATCTACACAAGCCCGATGTTCACCGGCAAATTCCGTCCTGTCCCCGCCCGGACCCTCCTGGCCGCGCTCCTGCTGCTCGGCGCGGCGCGGGCGGAGGCCCAGATGCCGCGCCTGGTCCTTCCCACCGCCAATGACGCGCTCTTCCGCGGCGACGGCGAGGCGTTCTACCAGTTCGTGCGGCGCGACTTCAAGGGCGAGATCAGCTTCCCCTGGGAAGGCGGCCAGTACGGCTTTGTCCGCGATCCGCTCGATTCACCCGACGGCCTCGTCTACGTGCATTTCCATGAGGGCATCGACATCAAGCCGCTGCGGCGCGACGCGGCCGGCGAGCCGCTCGACGACATCGTGGCGATCGCGGCGGGCCGCGTGGTGCATTGCAGCGAGACCGCGGGACACTCCAATTACGGCCGCTACATCGTGATTGAACACCGCTGGGGCGGTTCGCCGTACTACAGCCTTTACGCGCACCTCAGCGAAATCGCGGTGAAGCCGGGCATGGACGTCGCGTCGGGCCAGCGCATCGCGCGCATGGGCCACACCGGCGCCGGCATCACGCGCGAGCGCAGCCATGTGCATTTTGAAATCAACCTCATGATGACCACGAAATTCGAGGATTGGTACATCGCCGGCGCGCCGACCGAGCCGAATTATCACGGCATTTACAACGGCTTGAATCTCGCCGGCTTCGACGTGGCAAAATTCTACCTCGCGCAGCACCGCAATCCGGCGCTCACGGTCCCCGAATTCCTCCGGGGCGAGGAAGTTTTTTTCAAGGTGCTCGCGCCCGCCACCGAGCAGGCGCCCGATCTCATCCGGATGTACCCGTGGCTGGCCAGCGGCGCGACCGCGGTGGGAAAGCCCGCCGCATGGGAATTTTCCTTCACGCGCGGAGGCGTGCCCTTGCGCGTCACGCCGTCGAGCCAGGCGGTGACCGTGCCGACGCTGTCGTACGTCAAACCCGCCAGCGTTCCCTACTGGATGCTGACCCGCCGGCTGGTCTATGGCGCGGGCAGCCAGGCCAAGCTCTCGCCGTACGGACGCCGGCTGATCGAATTGATCATGGCGTTGCCGAAGGCCGGTCCGGCTCCCGCGATGTCGGGCGAGCCGGGCGCGACGCGCTGACGGTTTGAGTCGCGGCGGCCCCCGCCGTATCGTGACGCATGGCCGACGAGCGCATCACCCTGTTCTTCGACGGCGTGTGCAATCTCTGCAATTCGTGGGTCGACTTCCTGGTGCGCCGCGACAAGCGCCGGCAATTCCGCTACGCGCCGCTGCAAGGCGCGACGTTTCAAGGCGTGCTGGCGGCCCATCCGGAACTCGCGGGCTATGATTCGCTCATCGTCGTGCACGATCGGGCCGACGGGACGCAGGAGATATTCACGCACAGCACGGGGCCGCTTTTCCTTGCCGGCCGGCTGGGCGGCGCGTGGTCGATGGCCCGCGTTTTCCTGCTCTTGCCCAGATTCTTGCGCGACGCCGGCTACCGGTTGCTCGCGAAGGTGCGCTATTCGCTCTTCGGAAAAAAGGCGACCTGCCGCGTCCCCACCGCGGACGAACAGGCGCTCTTTCTGCCGTAGACCGTAATTTCGGGCGTGACGGACGACATTCCTCTGGCAGCATTCCGCCGATTCCGCCAATTGGGGGCGGAGATCACGAATCCATGATCGCCCTTCGCGTTGTCTGCCTTGCTCTCGTCGCCAGCGCGGCTGCCACCCGCGCGGCAGACGTCGCCGTCAGCGCGGACCCCGCCAGTGCGGCGGGCGCCGGCAAACGCGCATCCGTGGCGGAGAAATTCCTGGCGCAGGCCGATCACGTCCTCGGGCAGCTCACCTCGACCACCTACCGCCACCGCACGCGGGTGGTGGAAGCGGCCGGCATTTACGAGACGGACTGCAAGGGACTGATCGCATTTCTGCTGCGGAAAGTTTCGCCCGCGCATCTGGCGGTGATTCCCGCGCCCGCGGGGCGCAAGCAGCCGCGCGCCGTCGAGTATTACGAATTTTTCGTCGTGCAGCCGGCGGTCGGCCACCCATCCACCACGGGATGGAATCGCGTGCCCGCGCTGGCCCAGGCGCTGCCGGGCGACGTCCTCGCCTGGCGCTACCGGGAAACCACGCCCGGCAAGTCCACGGGGCATGTCTTGATCATCGACGCGAAGCCGGAACGCGTGGAGGACAACGTTTACCGGGTGGAAGTGATTGATTCGACCGGCACGCCGCACGATGACGACACGCGAGTGAAGGGCGGCACCGGCATCGGCAAGGGCATGATGTGGTTCAGGGTGAATGCCGACGGACAACCCACCGCCTACAAGCGCAATTCCGAAACAGCCTTGAAGTCCGCCCCCATCGCCATCGGACGAATGGTCGAAAAATAATTTTGGATTTTGGATTTCAGATTTGGGGCGTGCCGACGGAAGGGTACGTGGCAACTCGCGATACCACCGGAATTCATGCTTTAGCGAATTCCAAATCTTAATCTGAAATCTTAAATCTTAAATCTCTCAGCACGAGGTCGGCAGGCGCTGGGCGAGCTTGACGCCGTGCTCGATCGCGCCGGCGACGAACCCGAGGCAATCGACCGCGCCCTGCGGCTTGCCGGGCAGCGCAATCACGAGGCTGCGATCCACCACCGCAGCGAGACCGCGGGAAAGAATCGCGTTCCTGGTCAGCTTCATCGACTCCATGCGCATCACCTCGCCAAAGCCGGGCAACTCGACGCGCATCAGCTCGCGGATGGCCTCCGGGGTGACGTCGCGCTCCGCGATGCCGGTGCCGCCGGTGGTGAGAATCAACGAACAGCCTTGCGCGCCAAACGAGCGCAGCGCCTCCTGAATCCGCGCGACCTCGTCGGGCACGATGGCCTCGGCCCGCACCGGCCAGCCGCGTTGCTCGCACTCCTTTCGCAGGGCCGGTCCGCCCAGGTCCTCGTATTCTCCCGCCGTGGCGCGGTCCGACACGGTGACGATGCCGACTTGAATCGATGAATCCATCGCGGGGAAACTAGCAGAGTTCTCCCGCTGGCAAAGCCAGCGCCCGGGCGCGTCGCCTCTGAAGGCTTCAGGAGGCGCATCCGGGGTGTGCCTCGCGACGGATAGCGTTGGAAGGCGGCGCGTCAGGCCCGGCGATCCCATGAGTCATTTCAACACGGTACTCGAAGAAATTGCTTCGCTGGATGCGGAGACGGACTACGAGCAGATTGTGCAGTTGACCTGCCGCGTGGATTTCCCTTCCGACACGGCGAAGGCCATCGAGTTCGCGCTCTTCCGGACCACTTGCGTGGAAAGCATCGCGCGCAGCCTGACTCGTCCCGGCCGGCCCGCGCAGGAGCGTTACGAACAGACAGGCTCATTCGTCAGCGAGATTGTCGCGCACGGCTGCCGCAGCGAGCGCGGCGCGGCGGCGATCAGCCAGCTTCGCAAAATCCGGGCGCGCAATGTCATCCCGGATCGCGACTGGACCTATGTGCTCTCGGCCTACATCTGCGAGCCGATTCGCTGGATCGCGCGCTTTGGCTGGCGGCCGCTCGACAAGAAGGAGCAACAGGCGCTGTTTTATCTCGGCCGCGCCGTCGGCCGCGCGCTGCCCATTCCAAACCTCCCCGACAGCCTGGCGGAACTCGAGCAGTTCAACCGCGATTACGAGCGCGACCACAGCCGTCCCCCGCGTCCCGCCGCGCGGCCGGTCGAAGCGATCCTGCAGGTCACGCCGGGATCGATGCGCGTCTGCGTGGAGAACGCGCTCCGCCTGCGCGGCCGCATCGCCACCCGGCTGGTGCGATTGCCAAAATTCACGCCGCGACTTTCCTGAGCCCGCCGCACCACCCGCCTGATGAAGGCAATCTTCCATTTCTCGACACCGGTTCCGCGGACCCCGAGAATCTCCGGCATGTCGTCACGCCGCTACGCCGAGGGAACCATCCGCGACCTGAGCTTCCAGCCGCACGCCGGCGAATACGTGGCGCGTTTCACCGGAAAGCTGATCTGCGCCGAGCTGGGCAAGCACCAGCCGGTGGTGGAAATTCATTTCGAGGCGGAGTCCACCGTGGCGCACAGCGAGGGCGTGCGGGTGGAGTACCGGACCAAACGCTGGTATTTTTTCGAGGACGAGTTTCACCTCTTCCTGCCGGCGCGGCTGCAAACGTTTTTCGAGGAGCTTTGCTTCGAGGCGGAGCGGACGCGCGAACTGATCGAGCCCGTGCTTTCGTTTTTGATGGACGGCGATGTGATCGCGAACGTGCAGAGCGACGCGCGCCTCGGCCTCCCGCTCGGCCAGACCTTCTTCGTCGAACTTTCGCCGCGCTAGCTGGCGGACGGCGCCTGGTCGCGCGCCGCGGCCCGCGCGCGCACCTCGGCAAGCCAGGCCGGTTCCGGGTGCAAATCGAAGACCGTGCCCGCCTTCGCCACTTGTCCCGGCGTGGCGGCGCCCGTGATTTCCGGCAGCCGGCGCGAGACGGCGATCAAGGCGCTCAGGTCAACGCCGGTCTCGTGGCCCATCAGCGCGAGCATGTGCGCCGTGTCCTCCGTGCAGATGTTGCCGGTGGCGCCCGGGGCGTACGGACATCCGCCCAGGCCGCCGAGCGAGGCGTCGAAGCGCACCGCACCCGCCCGCAATCCGGCGCAGACGTTGGCCAGGCCCATGCCGCGCGTGTTGTGAAAATGCAGCGTGACCTCGGTCTGCCCCGCTCTCTCGATCGCGCGCGTCACCAGCCGCTCGACTTGCGCCGGATTGGCCATGCCCGTGGTGTCGGCCAGCGTCAGTCCGCGCACACCGAGATCGCGGAACCGGTCCACGAATCCGAGCACCGTCTCCTCGCTCACCGTGCCCTCGATCGGGCAACCGAACGATGTCGAGAGCGTCAGGTTGATCGCGACGCGCGTGGGCGCGGCAAATTTCACGATCTCGGCGAGCTGCCGGAACGATTGCTCGCGCGTCATGCGCAAATTCATCAGGTTGTGCGTCTCGCTCGCCGACATCACGAGATTCAGCTCGTCCGGGCGATGCGGCAGCGCGTCCTCCGCCCCGCGCCGGTTGGGCACGAGCACGGAATATTCGACGCCGGCGTGGCGCGTGATCCCGGCCATGACCTCGCCGGCGTCGCGCAAGTTCGGTATCGCCTGCGCCGAGACGAACGAGGTCACCTCAATCTTGGCGAGCCCGGTCCGGCCCAGCTCGTTGATCAGCACAATCTTCGTGTCGGTGGGCACAAAGCGATCGAGCCCTTGAAAGCCGTCGCGGGTGACCACCTCCTGCAGGTAGACGCGTTTGGGCGATGCGTTCGATTCGGCCATGGCGGGAAATTTCGCGCAGCATAGCACCGTTCGCGCACGGTCGCTCCCATCACGGCGCTTGCGCGAACGGGGACGGGACGAAACACTGCCAACCATGCGCTGGACCCTGCTGGGCGATTCCGCCGTTCTCCTTTCGCCGCCGCGATCGGCGGCCGTGGACACGCTCGCGAAAATGATCGCGAAGGCGCGGCCGCCCGGCTTCATCGAGTGTGTGCCGGCGTTCGACTCGATCGCCATCTGCTTCGATCCGCTGCGCGTGACCCCGGCGGCGTTGATGGAGAGCCTCGCGAAAACGCTCGCGCGCGGCGCCTCCGCGAAGTCCGGCGCGAAATCCAGGCGCGAGATTGTCATTCCCGTGTGCTACGGCGGAGACTTCGGTCCGGACCTCGCCGACGTGTCGGCGCGCTCCGGGCTTAATCCCGCTCTCGTCGTCAAGCTCCACACCGCACGGCGGTACACGGTCCGTGCAATCGGATTCATGCCGGGTTTCCCCTATCTCTCCGGCCTGGACGCGCGTCTCCACACGCCGCGCCGCGCCACGCCGCGCACGCTGATTCCCGCCGGCTCGGTGGGCATCGGCGGCGCGCAGACCGGCGTGTATCCACTCGCCAGCCCCGGCGGCTGGAACCTCATCGGCCGCACGCCGTTGGCGCTGTTTCATCCATCGGATGTCGATCGACCCACGCTCCTGGCGCCCGGTGATCTCGTCCGCTTCAAGCCCATTAGCCCGGAGGAATTCGCGCGATGGAAATGACGATTTCGCACGCGGGCTTGCTCACCACGATCCAGGATCTCGGTCGACCGGGCCGGCGCCGGCTCGGCGTCACGGCGGGCGGTGCCATGGATCCGCTCTCGCTCCGGCTGGCAAACCTGCTGGTGGGAAATCCGGAAAACACGCCCGCCCTCGAGATGACGTTGCGGGGCGCGGAATTGAGATTCGACCGCGCCGCGCTGCTCGCGCTTTGCGGCGGCGAATTCGACACCCACGTCGACGGCGTGCCGCAGGCAACGACGCGGCCGTTTGGCGTGGTGGCCGGCGCGACCCTGACGGTGACCGCGGCGCGGCGCGGCTGTCGCGCGTATCTCGCGGTCGCAGGCGGATTCGACGTGGAGCCGTGCCTCGGTGGCTGCGGCACCGATCTGCGCGCGGGAATCGGCGGACTGGGCGGCCGCGCGCTGCGCGCGGGCGACGTCCTGGCCGGACGCGATGTCCGCGTTCCGTTCGTGCCGGACGGCTGGTTCGTCACCGGTGACTGGCAGCCGGATTTGGCGGGTCGCGTATCGCTGCGCGCCCTGCGCGGCGAGCACGCCGGGGAGTTTGCCTCGACCATTTTCGATCATGAATTCGAAATTTCCCCGCAATCGGATCGCATGGGCCTGCGCCTGGGTGGTCCCGCGCTGAACCGCGCGCGGGGCGCGGAATTGCTCTCGACCGCGGTCATGCCGGGCACGATTCAGATTCCGCCCGACGGCCATCCCATCGTCCTCGCGGCCGACTGCCAGACCATCGGCGGCTATCCGCGCGCGGCGCACGTCATTACGGCGGATTTGCCGACATTGGGGCAGCTCCGGCCCGGTGACTCGGTGCGGTTCGTGGAGGTGGATCACGCCGCGGCGCGCGAGGCGCTGGAGGAACAGGAGTATAACCTCCGGCTGCTTCGAATCGGCTTGGCGAGCCGCTTGCCGTGGGTCAGAACGGATGGATGTTCCGCGTGGATCTGAACTGCGACATGGGCGAGGGCGCCGGCCACGACGCGGAACTGATGGCCTTGATCACGTCGGCGAACATCGCCTGCGGCGCGCATGCGGGCAACGCGCGCACCATGTTCCAGACCTGCGAGCTGGCGGAGCAACACGGCGTCTCCATCGGGGCGCATCCGAGTCTCGATGATCGCGCGCATTTCGGCCGGCGCGAGCTGCCCATCTCGCAGGCCGCCGCCGCCGCGCTCGTCACGCGCCAGCTTCGCGCCCTTTCCGCCTACGCCAAAATCCGGCACGTGAAGCCGCATGGCGCGCTTTACAACATGGCCGCGCGCGACCCCGCGCTCGCCGCAGGCCATCGCGATCGCCGTCAAGAATTTCGACGCCACGCTCGTGCTCTTCGGACTCGCGCACAGCGAACTGACCGGCGCAGGTGAGGCGCTGGGCTTGAAGGTGGCGCACGAGGTGTTCGCGGACCGCACCTACCAACGCGACGGCTCCCTCACGCCGCGCTCCCAACCCGATGCCCTGCTTTCGTCACCGCAAGCCGCGGCGGCCCAGGCGGTGCGGATGGTCCGCACCGGCTCCGTGCGCGCGACCGACGGCACCGAGGTGGCGGTGAAGGCCGACACGATCTGCCTGCACGGTGACGGGGCGCACGCCGTTGAGTTCGCACAGGCCATTCGCCTTGCGTTCGAACGGACGGAAATCGTCGCCACGCGTTTCGCCTCATGACGATTCCGTCCGTGATGCTGGCGGCGGCGACTGAATCCGCATCGGGCCTGCCGGCGTGGGTCAAGCTCGTGGGAATTCTCGTGGTCGCGGTGGGCTTCGCGCTGCGCCTCAACACGCTGCTGGTCGTGCTGCTGGCCGGGATCATCACCGGACTAATCGCGGGCATGTCGATCAACGAAGTCATCGCGTTGTTCGGAAAATATTTCGTGGAGAATCGCTACATGTCTCTCGCCGTGATCCTCACGGTGCCGGTGATCGGTCTGCTGGAGCGCTACGGACTGCAGGAACGCGCCGAAATTCTGGTGCGCCGGCAGGGCGGCGCCACCGCCGGCCGGGTGCTGCTCCTCTATCAAACCGTGCGCGAAATCACGATTGCGCTCGGCATTCCGATTGGCGGGCATGCCGGCATGGTGCGTCCGCTGGTCGCGCCGATGGCCGAGGGCGCCGCGGCGGCGAAAGGCGGGCTCGATGCCAAATCGCGCGCGGAGATTCGCGCCCACGCGGCCGCCGCGGAAAATGTCGGCAATTTTTTCGCGGAGGACATCTTCATCGGCGTCGGCGCGATCCTGCTCATGAAGGGCTTCTTTGATTCCGTGGGCATGCACGTCGGCGTCTGGGACATGGCGCTCTGGGGACTGCCCACCGCGCTCGCCGCGCTGGTCGTCGGTTGGTGGCGGTACAAGGTGCTCGACGGACGAATCGGCACGCGGCAGCGGAGCGCGGCCAGCGACAAATGGATCAAGCCATGACGCTGCTTAGCATCGAGACCTTCTACGTCATTGTCGGGATCATCCTCGTCGTGATCGCGGCGCGCATCGCGTTCGATCCGCAACATCCCGCGCGCTGGGGCTCGAGTGCGTTCTGGGGATTGTTCGCCGCGACCTTTCTGCTCGGAAAAATTGTCGATCCCCTGCTGATTGGCTACCTCGTGATCGCCATGGTCGTGCTCGCGGCCATCGGGCAGGTCAGGAAATCGAACGAGACGACCGTGCCAAGGCCCGAGCGACTCGCCGCGGCGGAACGGCTGGGGTCGCGCGTTTTTCTGCCGGCCCTCTTGATTCCGCTCGTCGTCATTGTCGGCTCCCTGTTCTTCGCGGACATCCACGCCGGCGAGGTGCGATTGGTCGGGAAAAGCGACGCCACGCTGGTTTCGCTCGGCACGGCGGGCTTGGTCGCGCTGGCGGCCGCGCTGATTGTCACGCGCGCTTCGCCCGGCACGGCGGTGAAGGAGGGAAGCCGACTGCTGCAGGTCATTGGCTGGCCGCTGATTCTGCCGCAGTTGCTGGCCGCGCTCGGTGGAATCTTCGCCAAGGCCGGCGTGGGCGAAGTGGTCGCGGGCTTCGTCGGCGACGTGCTGCCGACGCAATTTCCGTTTGTGGCGGTCGCGGCCTATTGCGTTGGCATGGCCGTTTTTACCATGATCATGGGCAACGCCTTCGCGGCCTTTTCGGTCATCACCCTCGGGATCGGCCTGCCGCTGGTGGTGCAACAGCACGGCGGCAATCCCGCCATCATGGCCGCCCTCGGCATGCTCGCCGGCTATTGCGGGACCCTCTGCACGCCCATGGCCGCCAATTTCAATCTCGTTCCGGCCATGCTCCTCGAACTGGAGGATCCGCACGCCGTCATCAAGGCGCAACTCCCGTTCGCCGGGCACGATTTTCATATTCAACCTGTTGATGATGTGGCTGTTGGTGTACCGATTTTGATCGATGCGCACCGTGCTTCTCACCGGTTTCGAGCCCTTCGGCGGCGAAAAAATCAATCCGTCGTGGGAGGCGGCCAAGGCGCTCGACGGCTGTCGCATTGGCGGCGGCCGGGTCCATGCGCGCCTGTTGCCCTGCCGTTTTGGCGAGTCGTTGCGCGTGCTGCGGAGGGAGATGCGAGCGCTGCGACCCGACGTCATCATCTGCGTCGGCCAGGCGGGCGGCCGCGCGGCCGTCACGCCCGAGCGCGTCGCCATCAATGTCGATGACGCGCGCATCGCTGACAACGCGGGGCGCCGGCTCGCCGATCAACCCGTCATCCGCGGCGGGCCCGCGGCGTATTGGTCGACGCTGCCGATCAAGGCCATCGTCGCAGCGATGGCGAAGGCCGGGATTCCCGCCGCCGTTTCGCAGACCGCCGGCACATTTGTCTGCAATCATGTCTTCTATGGATTGATGCATTCGCTCGCGCGCTCGCGGCGTCGCCCGCGGCCGCGCGGCGGTTTCATCCACATTCCCTATCTCCCCGGTCAGGCCGGCGTGAAACGGGGGACGCCCAGTCTCCCGCTCAAGAAAATGACCGCCGCCCTGCGCGTGGCCGTGTCGGTCTCGCTCCGGCGCGCGCGCGATCTGCGCGTGGCCTCCGGCGCCACCCATTGATCACGATCCGGAAGGTGCGATTTTCCCCTCGCCAGCGGGCCGGAAGTGGCCTTCATTTCGGGTAACCGGCGCCGCCTTCCCCGCCCCCGCGGCGACGTCCTTCCAACCGTCATCCCGTTTGCCCACATGAGCGAAAATTCCCCCGTCCTCGAGCCCGCAACGCAGACCACCGACGATCCGCGCTGCATCCCCATCGCGCTCGACGCGCCGATCGAGGAGGGCGACGCCATCGCCTATCCGACCTACACCGCCGAGGAAAACGAAACCTGGAAGATCATGTATGCGCGCCAGCGGGAGTTGTTGCCGACGCATGCCTGCAAGGAGTTTCTCGACGGGATGGACCGGCTCAAGTTCCCGGAGGATCGCATTCCGGCGCTGCGCGATGTCAGCCGCGAGCTCGACAAGGCCACGGGGTGGAAGCTGGCGCGCTCGCCCGGCCTGCTGCACGAGAAGGATTTTTTTGAGCTGCTCGCGCGCCGCGTCTTTCCGAGCACGGACTACATCCGGCCGCGCAAGGAGCTGGACTACACGCCCGCGCCGGACTGCTTTCACGACATTTTCGGCCACTGCCCGATGATCATGCTGCCGGCCTTCGCGAATTTCTACCAGCGCATCGGCCAGGCCGCGGCGAACGCGGTGGGCGATGTGCGCGAGGGCCTCGTGCGCATCTACTGGTTCACCGTGGAATTCGGCCTCGTCCGCCAGGGCGGCAAGGACCTCATTTACGGAAACGGCATCGCGTCGTCGTACGGCGAGGCGAAAAACGCCATGACCAGCGCGGTGGAAAAGCGCCCGTTCATTCCCGAAAAAGTCGCGCAGCAGCCCTACGACATCTGGCATTTCCAGCCGGTGCTTTTCGTCGTCGATTCCTTCGAGCACCTCGAAAGCAGCTTCGACGACTGGGCCAGGCGCAACAGCCTGCTGAAATAGCGTTCGCTACTCCACGTCGCCGAGCTGCGGCCGGAGGACCAGTTCCTCCACCACGGTGCGACGACTCAGCTTGTACGCGTCGTAAAATGCCCGCGCGACGTCCTCCGTCGCCATCATGCGCTCGCGCGGGACGCCGCTGCCGTCCCACGACGGCGACCAGGTCGCGCCCGGCAGAATTGTGATCACGCGCACCCCGCGCGGCTTGAGTTCCGCGCGAAAGGCCCGCGCCAGGCCCAGGAGGCCGTGCTTGGCGGCCACGTAGGCGCCGCCCAGGGGAAATCCGCGGATGGCGGCGACCGACGCCATGAAAAAAATGTCGCCGCGGCGGCGCTTCGCCATGGCCGGCGCGAATTCGCGCGTGACCAGAAACGCGCTGCGCAGGTTCGCACCCAGCATGGCATCAAAGCCGGCCACCGACATCTTCGTGAGTGGACCGGGCAGAAAACTGCCGGCGTTGTTGATCAGCACGTCGACTTCGCCCTGCCGTGCGCGAACCGCCCGCGCCATGGCGCGCACCGCACCTGGATCCGAGACGTCGCAGCGAAATGTCTCGGCGGCTTCCGCGCCCGCGGCGCGACACTGCCGGGCGACCTGCCGCAGCTTGCCCGCCTGGCGCGCGACCAGCGAAAGGCGCCCGCCCGTCTCGCGCGCGAAAATCGTCGGCGATCGCCGCGCCGATGCCCTGCGAGGCGCCGGTCACCAGAATATGCGGCGGACGTCGGGCCATGCGCGCGTCCGTCAGTCCGCCTGAGGCGATCCCTTGAAATCAGGCCCGTAGTACTCGGCGAAATTGCGGGCCGACTCGTACAGGCGCACGCGCTGGAGCCGCCCCGCCTTCAGCTTCGGCGCGATTTCATTCCAGAACGCGATGACCAGATTTTCCGTCGTCGGGATCACCCCCTCCAGAAAATCCACCTCGAGGTTCAGATTGCGGTGATCGCAGCGCTTCACAATCACTTCATTGAGCAGGTGCTTGAGGTCGGAGAGATCGCAGACGTAGCCGGTGCGCGGGTCGGGCTCGCCGATGACGGACACTTCCAGCTCGTAATTGTGGCCGTGCCAGTTCGGATTGTTGCAGAGGCCGTAGGTCGACTTGTTCCACGCGTCGCTGAACTCGGGATTGTGCAGTCGGTGGGCGGCGTTGAAATGCACGCGGCGCGTGACGACGATGGTGCCCTTCAGCGGGCGCACGGACGGCTTGGACGACGCCGCCTGGCCGCGGGAATGCGGAGGGGAAACCGGCATGGCAGGGAGACTACGGCATTCGCGTCGCGCGTTCAAGCCGGCGGCGGTCCAGACAACGAAAAGGGGCCGCGGCGTTCCGGCCGGGCCCCCATTTCGGAGAGCGGGAATAAGCGGGCCGTTATGGGCGAATAAAGAGCCGGTTGCAGCTCGGGTCGCGCACGAGCGCGCCGTGCGGCACGCCCTTCACGTAGATCTGGTAATAGGGCGAGTACGGGCTGATGACGTAATTCGAGCGCGAGGTGGCGGTGGCGATGGGATAGCTGCTCCATGGCTGGCTATAGCCCTGGCGATAATAGGAACCTTGATTCTCCGCTACCGCTGCGCCAACCAACCCGCCGGCGACCGCGCCCGCAGCCGCGCCGATGGCTGCATTTTGTCCCGCTGCCGGTCAGGCCGCCGATGATGGCGCCAGCACCGGCGCCATAGGCCACACCGTCGCCGACGGGCGTGCCGCAGGAATTAAGTGAGAGGGCGGCGGCCGCGAGGGCCGCCGTGGCCAGAGTCTTGAAGGATTTTGTCATGGTGATGGGGATGTAACACATTCGGACGGATCTCAGAGCAATTTATTTACCAAACCCGCCTCCGGATATTCGATTCCAGCGGGCGGCGCCGGATGCGTTTATTGCACCGCGGGCGACCGAGCCCCACTCAGGCGATTGCGCAGGCCTTCCCGCGCGACCACCCACAATTTGGTCAACCGGCCCAAGCCGGTAGGATTTGGTCAGCACGTGGAATCCGTCCCGACGCATGCGCGCGAGCAAACGATGATAGACGGCCCGCATGATTTCCGCCGCGACCATGGAACGCCGATCCGCTGCGGGCAGCGCGGCGACCGCGGATTGATAGAGCGACTCCGCGCGCGCGGCCTCGAATTCGATGAGCGCGCGGAAGGCGGCATCCTCGCGCCCCTCCGCGAGCTGCGCCTCCGACACGCCGAAGGTCGCCATCTCATCGCGCGGCAGATAAATCCGGCCGCCGTTGGCGTAGTCCTTCGCCACGTCGCGGATGATGTTCGTGACCTGCAAGGCGAGGCCGAGATCGACCGCGTAGCGACGCGTGTCGGCGTGCCGGTAGCCGAAAATCTCGATGCTCACCAGTCCGACCGCGCTGGCCACGCGGTGGCAATAGAGTCGCAACTGTTCCCAGGTTTCGTAGCGCGCCGGTGCGAGATCCATTTCCACGCCGGCGATGATTTCGAGAAATTGATCCGCCTTGAGGCGGTACTTTTCCATCAGCGCGCGAATTTGCCGGCCCAAGGCATGAGGTTGCGGCGCGTCGGGCGCGCTGGTCAGGTTTCTTTTCCAGGCCTCGAGATATTCGCGCTTGGTCTCCGGCGGAAGCGTGGTCGAGTCGGCGATGTCATCCACCACGCGGCAAAAAGTGTAGAAGACATCCATGTCGTGCCGCTTTTCCTTCGGCAGGACGAGGAAGGCGAGCGCGAGATTCGAGCGGCTGGAGTGGTCCTCGGCAGCGGTCGCAAAAGATTCGGTCTCAACGCTCATGGACGGCGAAGCGAATCATCATGCGTCTACTTATTGGGGCGATTCAGGCCGAAGCACAAGCCCGCCGAGCGCGCCGCCTTCATCGAATCAGGCCGATGTGGCCATTGAGCGGCGGCCAGTAAACGAAAAAACCGCGGCCCACCACGTTGTCCTCCGGCACCGTGCCCCAGAACCGGCTGTCCGAGCTGCCGCGGCTGTTGTCGCCGAGCGCAAAGTAATTGCCGGCCGGCACGTCGAAGTTCTCGCCCGGCTTTCGCAGGTAGGCGGCGTTGCGGATGTTCACGTAGCCGTTGTAGCCGTCGACCGCCCGCATCACGCGCTCAAAGCCGAAGCCCGTCGCGGGCGCATTGTTGATGAAGAGTTTCGGGGCATCGATGCGCAGGATGTCGCCGGGCAGGCCCGCGAGGCGCTTGATGTAATAATCGCCCTTCACCGGCTGGCCCGCCTCGATCTGGCCGGTGCCGATGCCGGGAATGCCCTCGGTCCGAAAGACGAACACGTCGTCGCGCTTCGGCTTGCGAAAGTGGTAGGTGATCTTGTCGACGAAAACATAGTCGCCCTTTTGCACCCAGCCGCGCGCCACCACGTCGCCCTGCTTGTAGGCATTGCCGGGCTGCACGCCAAAGCCGTCGCCATAGGCCTGCAGTTGCTTCACCGGGATGCCGACCGTCTCGGACCGGCCGCTCTGCCAGTGGATCCGGGTGGCGTCAAAGATGCCGAGATATTTCATCGGCTGAAGACCGCGAATCTTGTCGTCGCGTAGCGCCACCAAATCGACGTAGGATCGGCCGAGCATTTCCTCGATCCAGCGCCGGGGGCCGGCGGGCATCGCGTCGCTGGTCTCGACCCGGTGGACGATGAGCCCATTCAACGAAGGCTGCATCGAACCGGTCGGAATCTGGAACGGCTGGAGAAAATACGCGCGGAAGGCGACCACCACGACAATCGAGGCGACGACGGTCTCGGTCCAATCGCGCAGGCTGTTCTGCGGAGGCAGGACGTGCTCGAAGCGCTTGTCGAGCGACTCCGCGGCCGCCTCCACCGCGGCCTTGTCCCTCGCCGCCATGGCCGTCTTCAATTTCTCGATCCCTTCGGTCACGCCCGCGATCGTCTCCTCCGTCAGCAGATCATGCCGCCGATGCAGATGCGCCGTGGCATCCTTGATCAGTTGCTTCGCGTGCTTGAGGTAGCGGGGTTGGAACATGTTACGTGTTATGGGTTATGGGCTATGCGGCAACTGTCGCGTCAAACGTGAATTCATAACTCATAACCCATAACGCGTAACCTATAGCTCCTACCCCGCCTTCAGCACCTCGATGAACGCCTCCTGCGGGATGTTCACGCGTGCCGATGGACTTCATGCGCTTCTTGCCTTCCTTCTGCTTCTCGAGGAGCTTGCGCTTGCGGGTGATGTCGCCGCCGTAGCATTTGGCGGTCACGTCCTTGCGCATGGCGCTGACGCTTTCGCGCGCGATGATCTTGCCGCCGATGGCGGCCTGGATCGACGACCTGGTAGAGCTGCGTGCGGGATGACTTCCTTCAGCTTCGCGGCCAGCGCGCGGCCGCGCGCCTCGGCCTTGTCGCGATGCACGATGCTGGAGAAGGCGTCCACCGGCTCGCTGTTGACGAGCATGTCGAGCTTCACCAGGTCCGACTGCGCTGATAGCCGGCGTGCTCGTAGTCCATGGTGCCGTAGCCGCGCGTGATGGACTTGATCTTGTCGTTGAAATCGACGAGGATTTCATTCAGCGGCAGCATCGCAGGTGAGCATGACGCGGCGCGTGTCGAGCGTCTCGGTGTGGTCGATCGTGCCGCGCTTGTCCATGATGAGCTGCATCATGTCGCCGATGTATTCGTTCGGGCACGATGAGGAAGGCCTTCACCATCGGGCTCGCGGATTTCCTCGATGTCGGCTCGGGTCGGGCAGGAATGCGCGGGATTGTCCACGTGGATCACCTCGCCGTTCGTCTTGGTCACCTCGTAGATGACCGATGGGATAGGTCGCGATGATGTCCATGTCGAACTCGCGGCGCAGCCGTTCCTGGACGATCTCCATGTGCAGCAGGCCGAGGAAGCCGCAGCGAAAACCGAAGCCGAGCGCCACGCTGCTCTCGGGCTGATAAACAAAGGCCGAGTCGTTGAGCTGCAGCTTGCCCAGCGCGGCCTTGAGGTGCTCGAAGTCGGCCGTGTTGATCGGGTAGATGCCGCTGAAAGACCATCGGGTGGATTTCCTTGAAGCCGGGCAGCGCCTCCTGGCGCGGGATTGCGCGCGTCGGTGAGCGTGTCGCCGATCTTCACCTCGGCGGTCGTCTTGATGTTCGCGATGACGTAGCCGACGTCGCCGGACTCGAGCGTGTCGCGCGAGTCCATCTTCGGGCTTGAAGACGCCGACTTCCTTCACCTCGTAGGTCGTTGCCCGTGCACAGCATGCGCATCGGCATGCCGGCCTTGATCTGGCCGCTGAAGACGCGCACGTAGGTGACCACGCCGCGGTAGGTGTCGAAGACGGAGTCGAAGACCAGCGCCGCGCACGATTTCCGGCTGCGGCATCGCCTTGGGCGGCGGAATGCGGTGCACGATGGCCTCCAGAATTTCCTCGATGCCGATGCCCGCCTTGGCGCTCGCGAGGATCGCCTCCTCCGCCGGGATGGCCAGGATGTCCTCGAGCTGGCGGTTGCACCGTCGGAATGTCGGCGTTCGGCAGATCGATCTTGTTGATGACCGGGATGATCGTCAGGCTCCTGCTTCATCGCCAGATGCACGTTGGCCACGGTCTGCGCCTCGACGCCCTGCGCCGCGTCCACGATGCAGCAGCGCGCCTTCGCACGCGCGCGAGCGAGCGCGAGACTTCGTAGGAGAAATCCACGTGACCCGGGCGTGTCGAGCAGGTTGAGCTTGTAGGTCGTGGCCGTCCTTGGCCTTGTAGAGCATCGTGACCGGATGCGCCTTGATCGTGATGCCGCGCTCGCGCTCGAGGTCCATCGAGTCGAGCATGCTGGTCCTGCGCCTCGCGCTTGTGGATGGTGCGGGTGCACTCCAGCAGACGGTCCGACAGCGTGGTCTTCCCGTGGTCGATGTGGGCGATGATGCAGAAATTTCTCGTGTACGGCGCTGCGGTCATCGGAGCCCGCACTATGGAGAGCGCGCCCCTCGCGTCAACAAATCCGGGTCCGATTCACCGGCTCGCGACGGGCCTCATTTACCCGGTTTTCCTCTGTCTTTTCGGCCCGCGCATTGAACTTGGACGACATCGCCGTATGCTGTCGATTCGAGAGATCCGACATGGCCGCCCAACCTGAACCCTTCGATCGCGCCGCGCTGCGCCAGTGGGCCGGCGACAAGCCGTTCCAGCGGGGCGAGGAGTACTTCCGCGAGGGCCGCGTCCGCGGCCTGAAAATCGAAGGAAAGGTCGTCACCGCCCGCGTCAACGGTCGCCGCCCCTACAAGGTGCGCCTGTGGGGACAGACCGGCGGCGGCGTCGAGTACTCGTGCGACTGCCCCGACGGCCGCGAGGGAAAATTCTGCCGGCACTGCGTGGCGGTCGGCCTGGCCTGGCTGACCGGCGACGAGCGCGGCGGCAAGCCCGATCCGTTGCGCGAATACTTGAAGCGGCTCCCGCGCGAACGGCTCGTCGAGCTGATGATCGAGGCGACGGACTACGATTCCATTCTGCGGCGGCGGCTGACGCTGGAGAATTCCCGCCAGGCCGCCGGGGCCGACCTGGATCCGGTGGTTTGGAAAAAACTCATCCGCGAAGCCATCGCGACGAAGGAGTACATCGACTACGAGGCGCTGCCCGACTACGCGCAAGGCATCGAGGAAGTGCTGCGGCCGCTGCCCGAGGCGATCGAGCACGGCGACGCCGCGCTGGCCATCGAGCTGTGCGAGTTCGCGCTCGGGGAAATGGACAAGGTGCCCGAGCTGGTGGACTTCTCCGACCCCGCCCTCTCGGAAATCTGGCAGCATCTGCACGACTGGCACCTGCGCGCGTGCCAGCAGGCGCGGCCCGAGCCGGTCTCGCTCGCGCGGCGTTTGTTGAAGTCGGAAATGGACAGCGCGCTCGGCAATTTTCGCGATGCCGCCACGACGTACGCCTCGGTGCTCGGCGCCAGCGGGCTGCGCACCTACGCCGAGATGCTCGAGGAAGCCTGGGCCGGCGTGCCGCCGATTCAACCCGGGGAACGTCCCGCCACCATCGATGATCGCCGCGTGCACCTGACCGCGATGATGGAACGCCTCGCGGCGGCCTCGCAAAACGTGCACGCGCAGGTGGCGGTGAAATCGCGCGATCTCTCCACGCCGCACGATTTTCTGGCCATCGCGGAACTCTATCGCACGCGCGGCCGGTTGCTCGAGGCCATCACCTGGTGCGAGCGCGGCTGGGAGGCCTTCAAGGATCGGCACGCGCAGGCGGACGATCTCCGCGAGCTGCTGCCGCACCTGTATTTCGAGGCCGGCAAGCCGGCCGACGCCTTGCGGCTGGCGTGGGACCGATTCGCCGACCGCAAGTCGTGGGAGGCGTACCACCAATTGCTCGACCACGCGAAGCGCGCCGGGCCAGCCGGCGCGCGAGTGGATCGATCGCGCCCTCGCCCATCTGCGCGAACAGCCGACGCGCGAAGTCGAGGAGCAGGGCGTGCTCATCGAGGTTTTGTTGAGCGACGATCGCCCGGAGGAGGCCTGGGAAGTGGCGCAGGCGCATGGCTGCCCGTCGCACCTCTGGCTGAAGCTGGCCGAGCAGCGCGAGCGCCGGAATCCGGGCGACGCGGTGGCCATTTACCGCCGCGCCGCCGAGGGATTCATCGCGGGCGGATCCGGCACCTCGTACCGCCAGGCGGCCGAGTACATTTCGCGCATCCGCCGGCTGATGGAGCGCCACGGGCGCCCGGGCGCCTTTGAGGCCTATCGCGCCGAGTTGCGCGAGACGCACAAGTCGCGCCGCCCCTTCGTGCGGCTGCTCGATGCGATGGAATAGCGTCGCTTCGCTCCGAATGACGAAGCTCGAAATCCGAAGCCCGAACAAATTTCGAAACGGATCACTTGGGGGACGCGGTCATGTCGTCATTCCGTCATTCCGTCATTCGTTCGTCATTCTGGTTTCTGATTTCGTCATTCGGAGCGAAGCGACGTCATTTCTTCCCACCGAGTGCGACGATGATCAGGATGACCATCAGGATCGCGAGCACGAGGATCGTGATCTTCAGCCAGCTCTTGGGATACTCGCCGGCGAGCTTGCCGTCGTAGCCGTTGATCACCACCTGCCAGGCGCGCCCGCCGTAGGTGTAGGAAAGCAGCCAGATCGGCAGGAGAATGTGCTTGTAAGTGTCGGCGGAAAACGCCGGCGAGATCTGCAGGTTGCGCTGCGTGTCGCCCGGCACCTCGGCCGAGCACAAGAGCTCCAGCTCCGCGCTCATCTGGTTCCGCGCCTTCTGCGCCGCGGCGATCAGATCAATCTGATATTGCTCAACCACCCAGCCGGAAAGGAATCCGGGATCGTATTTCACCAGGTCGCTCGTGGTGGGAAACGGTTCCACCGCGCGCAGCAGCCTCGGCGTGACGCCCTTCGACGCCGGGACCAGCTCGTCGTCGAAAAAATGATCGATCGCGCCTGAGGCGTATTCCCAGCGAACCTGCTGCACCTGGCGCGTCTTGGTCTGGCCGTCGTCGTCGGTGTAGCTCTCCGTGGTGTAGTAGTAATAGCCTGCCTCCGCCTGCCAGCCGCAGTGCACGCGCGAATCAAAGGTCCAGTACGGCAGATACATGCCCTTCACCGTGTCGGTGAGCGCCGCTTTCTTCAGCCGGTCCGGCGCGAACCAGACGCCGCCGTACCATTTGCGGACCGCGTCGCGCGCGTTGCTCTCGCTGAACTTGAACGGCAGCAAACTCTCCGGGCTGATGGGTGGCTTCGCCTGCTCGTAGGGAACCAGCGCGCTCGAGCCGCAGAACTCGCAGCGCTGGGCCACCCGCTCGGCCGGGAAGACGGAGATCGCCTTGCAGCTCTGGCATTGCACCGACCGCGTTTCCCGCTGCCAGCCGCGGTCGCTGTCCGGAATGTTGCGCAGCGCCGTCGCCAGATCGTGCTCGTGAATGTCCCCCGTGCTGGCATCGATCTTCGCCGGCGACTCCGTGCCGCAATAGGTGCAGATCAAGGCCTGCTTGGCGGGATTCCATTGCGCCTCGCCGCCGCAGACCGGACAGGAAAATTTTCCGCGCGCCGTGAAGAGCGGCTGTTCCGGCACGTTGGGGTCGGTCATACGAGGACAAAGCGTCCGGACCCTTCCGCCGGCGACGCGTACGTCGCCGGCTAGACCCTGACGTTCGTCAATCGCCAGCTCAGCTCTTGAGGAAGTCGTCGAGCGCCTTGCGCGTCACGCGCCAGGACGTGCCGATTTTCTTTCCCTTCAAGTCGCCTGAGTCGAGGCTCGACATGACATCGGCCTCCGTGACGCCAAGCGCCTGCGCCGCTTGCGCGGGCGTGAGCAGCTCCGGCAGGCCGGCCTCGGTGGGCGGGGCGGCCGCGGGAGAATTCGCACCGCCGGCCGGAGCCGGGGTCGGCGTAAGGGCACCCTGATCGATCATGGTGCGGGCGACCTGCATGCCCACGGCCATTTCCGCGCCAATTCCGGCCACGCCGGTGCCGCCTTTCTCGAGGCCCTGGGCCAGCTGGAATTTGACGTAGTCGTTGAGGTTGCCGACCGCACCCATGCTGGCGCGCTTGTCCATGGCCTGTTCCACCTCGGGCGGAACGGAAACATTCTCGATGACGAAGGATGTCATCTGCAGCCCGTATTTCTCCGTGAAGGCGGGATTGATGACCGGCATGAGCGCCTCGCCCAGCTCGGAGTAGCGCATGGCCACGTCGAGCACCGGCACCTTCGCCTTGGCCAGCGCCTCGCTGAATACGCTCACCATGCGCGAGCGCATCACGTCGGCAAATTCCTCGAGGCGAAAATGATCGTCGGTGCCGGCGACCTCCTTGAGGAACTTGGGCGCGTCGATGATGCGGAAATCGTAGGTGCCGTAGGCGCGCGCGCGGACGATGCCGAGATCGGTGTCGCGCATCATCACGGGATTCGCCGTGCCCCACTTGTTGCCGGTGAAGACGCGCGTGGTGACGTAATAGACGTCCGCCTTGAAGGGCGAATTGAACGCGTACTTCCAGCTCTTGAGCGTGGTGAGAATCGGAATGTTGTCGGTCGTCAGCGTGTGCTTGCCGGGGCCGAAGGCGTCGCCGAACTCGCCGAGGTAGACGAACTGCGCCATCTGCGACTCGCGCACGATGAGCTGCGCGCCGTTCTTGATTTCCTGATCGTTGTCGGGAAAGCGATAGGAGAGCGTGTCGCGCGAATCATCGAGAAATTCGATGATGTCGATGGCCTGGCCCTTGAGGAAGTTGATGATGCCCATGGAGATGAAGGGATGGAGTTGTGGGTTCTGCGGAAAGATGTGGGGACGGTCGTGCGGGAAGGTAGCCGTCACCCGGGCCGATGAACAAGGATTTTCAGTGTTGCCTCAGTGTCGCTGTACAGTGAGGGCTCTGGGCCCGGTTTGATTAGACGATAGCCGCCCCCGGGTGGTTCAAACAGCGAATCCTTACGCAGGCGATTCCGCGAGGACGGCGTGCAGATGTTTCAATTCCGCCTCGGTTTCCTCGGGCGAGGTGGTGGTGGTGGCAACCTCGGCCCGCAGGCGGTCCCCGTAAGCCCGGCGCAACCGGTGCACGGCCGACTTAGTGGCGCCCACGCTCAGGCCCACGCGCTTGGCCGCGTCCTCGTACGAATGTTCCTGTCCGGTCAAAAATCCCACCAACGCGTGGAAGGCCTTGCTCTTCCCATGCCGCGTCCATTCCTCCTGCAAACTCACCAGCGCCGTGTCGAGCACCACGCGCGCCCACTGCACCTCGAAGATCTTTTCCGGCGAGGCCTCCCGGGCGAGTTCCGGCGTCGTGTTCGCCGGGAAATTTGTGTCGTCGATCGACACCGCCTGCCAGCCGCCGCCGCGTTTCTGCGCCGCGTCGCGCCCGCGCTCGTTGGCCACAAAGTACTGCAGCGATCCGAGCAGGAACGAGCGGAAGCGGCCCTTCTCCTGGCTCGCGCGGCGCAACGTTCCCTGCTGCAGGACGTGCGCGAAAAAGGACTGCGTCAGATCCTCCGCATCGTGCGGACCATGACCACGATGGCGCAAGAAAGCGTAGACCGGATTCCAATAACGCTCGCACAGCGCCGAAAGGGCCTCGCGCTGCAATTCGCCGTCGGCGCTCTGCCCGGCGCCCGCCACCACCGTCCAGGAGGTCTGCGCGAACGACGCCCGCGAACGCGAGCCGGAATCGGGGGAACTCATCGATGCAAGGGTTGGAATCGAGACTAGCTCAATCTGCCATCGAATCGCCAGCAAGTCCGGCGGCAATCATCTCCGGGGCGAAGCAAACCAGCGAGTCCACCAGCGCGTCGTTTCCGCGCGAGCGGGCGAGGTGGAAGCCGCCGCAGCTTTTTTCAAACGCGCGCGGAGCGCCGCGAGGGACTCGACGAGTTCAAAGGCATCGCGGGGCCGGCCGGCGGGATTGGGATCGAGCAGCCGACGCAGCCAGGCGATGAATTCCTCCGGCACCCCGCGTTCGCGCAAGGGCGTGAAATGAACGCGCGAAGCGGGTTTTGGGTCGGTGGGCTTGGGAGGAAACGACAACGGGTCTGGTGTTCGTCCGGAAAGAACGAAGTAAAGCGTGGCGCCGAGCGCATAGAAATCCGCCCGCGCATCGACTTCGCGCCCCGCGTTCTGCTCCGGACTGGCAAAGCCGACCGTCCCGTGAAATTCGCGGCTCGATCGACTGTGGATCGAAAGCAATCGACCAGGCCAAAATCCATCACCTTGACCATCGGCCGCGATTCCTCCGTTCGCATCGACGAGCATGACCTTCGCCGGCCGCAAATCGCGATGCCGGATGCCGCGTTCGCCGGCTGCCTCAAGGCTCTGCGCGAGTTGCCCGGCCACTTCGAGCGCGACCGAAAACGGCAGCGGACCCGCCCGCGCCACGAGCTGCGGCGAGGGTCTCGCCCTCCACCAATTCCGTGACAAGAATGCAGCGCCCGTCCGCGCCGGTGCCGAAATGGATCAGGCGGGCGACATTCGGATGCTGGAGCTTGGCGATCTCCATTGCGTGCTGAAAAAGGGGGGCGGGCGCGACGGGTCCCACCGAGCCCATCGAGGCGATCAACTTCAACGCGACCGGCTGCAACGATTCGATGTCGAGCGCGCGATAGGTCGCACCCAGGGTCCCCTGCCCCAACTCCCACCAGGAGCGATCGGGCCGCAGCATGATCTCGAAGCGATCAAACCGCCGCGCGCGTTCGCTGTCGGAGTCCTCCGCGGCCGGTTCCGCGGGCGCGCGCGAATGATCCGCCGCGGGAATGTGCGCGGTCGCCGCCAGCAGGCAGCGCGGACAAGTCACCCCAAATGGTCCGCGATACCGCGGGCCGCCGCATTGCGGGCAGGGCGATTCCGCCGCGAGCGACTCGGGAGCGATTTCATCCGGCGGAGAATCGGGACCGGTCATGTGAGCGGGACGTTGGTGGCCAGAAGACTGCCAGAGACGGGTCGCTTCGACCGCATCAGAGAATTCCACCATAGAAACTGGGGGGCGGGAGGCAAGCGCCGCCACGCATCCGGCCAGGTCACAAGAGCGTAGATTTATTGAAACCACCGTCATTTTTTTCCGGAGAAGGGAATGAACCAATCGCACCATGCTTCCCACGACCACTTCGCGAGCCCCCGATTTCCCGGGACCCGCCGATCGATCTCCACTCTCCGCGCCGGCGCGCCGACTTCGCGCCCTGCGCGACTCGCTGCGCCACACCCGGCTCTTCCGCCCGGCGTGGCGCGGCGGCCAAGCCCCCACCCCCGCGCCGTTGCCGCCCGGCGAGGTGTCGCCGAACGAAATCAAACCGCCTGATCCCGGCGAAAAAGGATTTTAGACCAGAACCACACCAGCCGCCGATCCACGCCATGAACCACACGCTGCTCCTGACCATTGTCGGATTACTCTTTGCCCTCGTGGCCATGGAGCGACTGGCGGCCTGCGCGCTGCAGGCGGACGCGGCGAGGTGGCGCGCGCACTACGCCGCCATTCCTGCGACCGCGATCATCACGGCCGACCTGCGCTGGACCGAGGGCACCTGGATCACCGCGTATGTCGATGAAGAGCCCGGATCGACCCGATTCGCTTCAAGTCGTTGCCCTGCGGCCGCTCTCTCCGCGCGAATACGCGATCTGTCTCCGTTGGCTGCGCGCCGAAGGCTTCGCGGATCTCGCCTCCTGCGACGCTCCGCCCCAACCCAACCAACGCCGGGAATTCGGCGCGTGATATCCCTGCCCACTTCGCCAACCAAAAATTCCAACCACCAAGGCAAGCCCATGAAACCCAACGAGTCTTTCGATTACCACATCCGCAATGATGACATTTCCGCAGATCGCACCACCTGGAAGGCAATTGCCGCCACGCTCATCTGCGCCGGCGTCTTTCTCTTGATGCTCGTCGCCGCCAAGTCCGCCTTTGAGGTCTTTCCCGATCCAGCGCTGCTGATGGATCCGCCCATCGCGCAAACCCAGGCCGAACCGGAGCCCACCCAATACGCCAAGGCACCGCCGGTCGAACAACTGGGGAACTGACCCAAACGATCCCATGGAGGGAAGATCCCCGCGCGGCCCTGACGCGATGGCTCATGAGCCTCGCATCATTGCCCGCGCGGGGATTCACGATGGGCGGCGGCAGGCAAAGAATGTAGCCGGCCTCGCGGAGGCCGGAGCGCACATGGTCTCGCATCCGAAACGATGCGTGCAATTCGACAAGCTCGTCCAACTCGCTCCGGCCTCGACGAGGCCGGCTACACAGATGCCAGCCAGGCGTTGCCCGGCGCGGTCAATACTCGCGGCGATCGCTTGCCTGCGAGAGCGGCTCGTTCAACTCGGGAACGCTCGGAATGCCGGCGTCGCCCTGATCGAGTTGCTCGCGCAGGCCTTTCGCGATGCCCATCGCGATGCGCGCGCGAAACGCCGGCTGCGAAATCCTCGCGGCGTCCGACTTGTTCGTCATGTAGCCGCATTCGACCAGCAGGCACGGCACGTCGGGATTGCGCGTGAGCCGCAGGCGTCGGCGCACGACGCCGACATTGTTCAGCCCGGTCTCGGCCACGAGCGCCCTTTGCACCCGCACCGCCAGGCCGTGGCTGTCCGTCCGCCAGTAAAACGTGGTGCAGCCCGTGCCCGTCTTGCCGGACGCGTCGTAATGCACGCTGACCAGCACGGCATTGTTGCCGCGCTGTCCGTTCGCCATGGCCACGCGCTCGTCGAGCAGGTAGAAGCGATCATCGGTCCGCGTCATGACCACGCGAAAGCCGTACGCCCGCAAGTCCGCCTGGAGCGTCTTCGCGGTGTCGAGCGTGAGTTCCTTTTCCACCAGGCCGTTGCCCCGCCCGCCGGAATCATGGCCGCCGTGGCCCGCATCGACCACGACGGTGTTGAAGCCGCCCGGCTTGCGCGGGTCGCCGCCGCCGTAGCTGGCGCAACCGATTTGGAAAAGCGCCAGGGCGCCGGCGAGCACCGCGAGTCCGCGGGTGAGATGTCGGTTCATAAAGATGTCTAGAATTCGTAGCGATAGCGCGCGAGCCGGCGCTCCATCTCCGCCACCACGCGCCGCTCGTCGGCCTCGTCGCGCGCCGCGAAGGTCACGCTGAAGCGCAGAAACGCGCCCGCGTCGTCCCACGGCACGGTGGAGATGAGATGCTCGGTGATCAGCCACTGCGCGGCCGCCTCGGCCGTCTCGAACTCCACCCGGTCGCCGCCGGTCGCGGGTACCGCCGCCTTGGGCGCGGGCACGTAGAGGAAAAAGGATCCGCGCGGTTTTTCCGCGGCGAAGCCGAGCCGCTTCAGCATCGGCACGATCAGATCCATCCGGCGCGAATATTTTTCGGCGATGCGCGCGGTGATCTCCGGATGCTCGTAAGCGTAGGCCACCGCGTTCTGGATGCCGAGGAACTGACCGGAATCCGTGTTGTCCTTCACGTCGCCGTAGGCCTTCACCAGCAGCTCGTGACCGGCCACAAAACCGCAGCGCCAGCCCGTCATGTTGAAATTCTTGCTCGCGGAATGCAGCTCCAGGCCGACCTCCATGGCGCCCGGCGTGGCGAGAAAACTCAGCGGCTTGCCCTCGAAGATCAGCGCGGCGTAGGCGAAGTCGTGCAGCACGACAATTTCGTTCCGCCTGGCGAAATCCACCACGCGCGCGAAGAACTCCGGCGTCGCGCTCGCGCCCGTCGGATTGTTCGGATAATTCAGCACCAGCGCCTTGGCGCGCGCGAGAATGTCGGCGGGAATCGAATCGAGATCCGGCAGGAAGCGGTTCTGCCGCAGCAGGCGGAGATTGTAGACCTCGCCGCCATAGTATTTCGCGTGGGTGCCGAAGACGGGATAGCCCGGGCACGGTCATCAGCGCGATGTCGCCCGGGTTGATCAGGGCGGCCGGCAGGATGGAGAGCGCGGCCTTCGAGCCAATCGAATGCAGAATCTGCGTTTCGGGATTCACCTCCACGCCGCAGACCTCGCGCAGGTATTTGCCCGCGGCCGTTTTCAGCCGCGCGCCGCCGTTGTCCGAATAACCGCGATTTTCCGATTTTTTCGCCTCGGCGTGGAGCGTCTCGATCACGCCGTCGTCCGCCATGCCGTCCGGCTCGCCCACGCCGAGATCGAACAGCTCGGTGTCGGGGTGGGCGGCGAGGGCGGCGCGCTTGGCACGCTTGATCTTCTCGAACTTGTAAATCGCGGTGTCCTTGCCGTAGCGATTCCCGCCGATGCGCTGGGCGAAGAGTTCCTGGATGTAGCTTTCCTGCATGGCTGGCTAGGATGGCACAAGCGGCGGATCGTGCAGGCGGAAAATGCGCGACAGGCGCGGGGATTTCGGAACATGCTGCGCCGCGATGGATTCCGAAAACCTGCAGCAATTCCGCGCGCGCTTCCGGTCGTTCACCGAGTTGCGCGTGGCCTGGGGCGACATGGACGCGATGCAGCACGTCAACAACGCCGTTTACTTCCAGTACCTCGAGTCCGGCCGCATCGTGCACCTGACCGCGCTGGGCGCCTACGCGGAGAATCGAACCACCGGCACCGTGGTGGGCAGCATCCAGTGCCGCTTTCGCGTGCCGCTCACCTACCCGGACACCATCATTGTCGGCTCGCGCGTGGCGGCGGTGGGCGACGATCGCTTCACTTTCGAGTACGCGATCTACAGCCAGCGCCACGACAAGATCGCCGCCGAGGCGTCCAGCGTGGTCGTGGCAATCACGCTGCAAGACGGGCGGAAGACAAGGCTGCCCGCGTATTTGCGCGCGGCGGTCGAGGCGGAACTGGCCGCGGCGCGCTGAAACCTGGGGCCGCTCCCGACTTCGCTCATCATGCCGAAACCTTCCCGCTTGCTGCGCACCCGCTCGGAGCATGGCCGCGCCAAGGTCACGTTCATCGAGTTGTTCTTCGATCTCGTGTTCGTGTACGCGATTACGCAGCTCTCCCATTTGCTCATCGCGCACTTCACGCCGCTCGGCGCGGTCGAAACGCTCTTGCTGCTGCTGGCGGTCTGGTGGGTCTGGATCTTCACCTCGTGGGTCACGAACTGGCTGGACCCGGAGAAGCTGCCCGTTCGCCTCGCGCTGATGGTGATGATGCTGCTTGGCCTGATTCTCTCGGCGTCGATCCCGAAGGCATTCGAAAGTCGCGGACTGGCTTTCGCCGCGGCATACGTGTCGATGCAGGTGGGACGCAGCCTGTTCTTCATCTGGGCCGTGCGCGGACATCCCGGCATGGTGCGCAACTTTCAACGCATCCTGATCTGGCTCTCGCTGACAGGCGCGATTTGGATTGCTGGCGGCTTCGCCGAAGGATCGAACCGCCTCGGCCTTTGGGCGCTCGCTCTCGGCCTCGAGTATCTGGCGCCGTCAGTCTATTTCTGGGTGCCGGTCCTCGGCCCGTCACGGCTGGAGGACTGGAACGTCGCCGGCGGACACCTGGCCGAACGCTGCGCCGGATTCATCATCATTGCGCTGGGTGAGTCGGTGCTGGTGACCGGCGCGAAATTCAGCGAGCTGGTCTGGACGACCACCACGGTGTGGGCTTTTGTCGTGTCGCTGGTCGGCAGCATCGCGATGTGGTGGCTGTATTTCGACACGACCGCGGCGGTGGCAAGCGAGCGGATCGCGAAATCGCGCAACCCGGGACGCCTGGCGCGGCTGGCCTACACCTACATTCACCTGTTTATGGTCGCCGGCATCGTCGTATCCGCGGTCTCGGACGAGTTTGTCCTGCATCAGCCGGGCGGATCCGCGGAACCGAAGGTGACGATCACGGTGCTGCTCGGAACCGCGTTGTACCTTGCGGGAAACCTCCTCTTCAAGCGCGTCATCGTGGGGCAAACACCCATGTCACACGTGGCGGGACTGATCGCGCTGGGCGCGCTGGTGCCGGCCGCGAATTACCTGTCACCGGTGGCGCTGTCGGCGGCCGCGGCGCTGGTGCTCGTGGCGATTGCCGCGTGGGAGCGGATGGCTTCTTCGCCGGTCGCGGTGCGCGCGGCGCTGCCTTAGTGCGTGGCCCGCACCAGCCCGACCATCACGCCCTGAATGGTGAGATCCTCGGCGGGCACCAAATTCGGATAGCGCGGATTCTCGGCCTTCAACACCGGCGTGCCGTCCTCGAGCTGATCGAGGCGTTTCAAAGTGCTTTCGCCGTCGACCAGCGCGGCCACGATGTCGCCCAGGCGCGCTTCGCGCCGCGCGATGATGGCAATGTCGCCATCCATGATGTGCGCGCCGGTCATGGAGTCACCGGTGACTTTCAGCGCGTAGGTCTCGCCGGGATTCGCCGATCGGAAACAGGTGAGGTCCACGCGCAGGCGTTCCGGCGCCGCCATTTGCTCGGCGCTCGCCGGCAGGCCGGCGGGAATCGCACCCAGGAGCGGAATATCGGTCCAGCCCCCGCGCGCGCGTCCCACCGGAAGATTTCCGCGGGCGCGGCGGTTGTTCGGCCGGATGAGTCCCTTCTCCTGCAGCGCCACCAGGTATTGCTGCACGGAGTTGGGGCTGCGGAGGCCGAAATGGTGCTGAATCTCCCGGACGGTGGGGGCCATGCCATTGTTCTCCACCTCGGTTTGCACAAAATCGAGAACGGCTCGTTGCCGGTCGGTCAGGGTATCCACTGATGTCATGCCGGATAACGTATGCCGGTTTCATGCCAACTTGCAATGTTCATTTGTACATCTTTTCACTGACGACCAAACGACCGCCTCGGCAAATCGTCGATCCCCAGCGTAGGAACGGTATGTACATTTGTTCTAATCAACTTTCGACCATGGATTTACGCCCAAAGAAAAATTTGCGCTTCCGACGTTTTTTCTTTGACCTGTGGAATCAAAATCGCTTTATCGGTGGGGTGAAGTGGGACGAGATGGGAACATTTTCCATCTCTGACCACCTCCATCCCATCCATGCGCGCTGAGGAAAATCGCTCTGTGCCATTCTTCGCGGGAGAGTTTTCACACTCTCTTGACCCGAAGAACCGGGTGAGCATTCCCGCCGCCTGGCGGCGCGGGGAGAAGACCGAATTTTTCATCGTCCCGTCTCCCAATCACGAGAGTTTGCTGGCGTTTCCGCCTGTGGAGTTCCGTGGGGTGAGCGAGCGCGTGCTGTCTGACGCCTCGCTTGCCCCGCGGGATAAGCAGACCTTCCTGCGCCAGTTCAATTCGAAGGCGCGGCTCTGCCCGCTCGACGCGCAGGGGCGCCTGCTCATTCCCGCGGAGATGACGAAACTCGTCGGCATCGCGCAAAACGTTTTGCTCGTCGGCAACGATCGCCGTTTCGAGATTTGGGCGCCGGAGGGCTGGAGTCGCAAGATCGCGACGGATTCCCATACCTATCAACACGTCGCGGAGGCCATCGGCTTATGAGTCTCCTCGCCCCGCACGCGCCCAACGCCCTTCCTCCGTCCACGGTCGGCATTTATCCCGCCATGCGCCCATTCAAGCTGCTTTGGTCCATCGGTACCGAGGACTCGGGCACCGGCGCCGAGGGCTCCGACTTCTACCACGTTCCGGTCCTGCTGGACGAGGTGGTCGAGCTGCTCGCGCCGGCGCCCGGCAAGGTGATTCTCGACGGCACGCTCGGCGGCGGCGGCCACGCCGAGGCCATTCTCAAGGCCGGCGCCGAGCTGATCGGGCTGGATCAGGACAAGGCTGCGCTGATGCAATGCCGCAGCCGCTTCGCCCACATCTCCCCCGCCCCGCGCCTGATCGAATCGAATTTCGCCGCGCTCGGCACCGTCCTCGATGAATTGGGCGTGCACCAGGTCGACGGCATCCTGCTCGATCTCGGCGTTTCCTCGCGCCAGCTCGAGAACAGCGAACGCGGCTTCAGTTTCATGCGCGACGGCCCGCTCGACATGCGGATGGACCCGCGCAATCCGATGACCGCCGCCGAGCTGGTCAACGGCGCATCGGAGGAGGAACTCACCAAGATTTTCCGCCTGTACGGGGAGGAGCCTGCAGCCGCGCGCGTCGCCACCGCCATTGTGCGACAGCGCGCGCTGCAACGCTTCGAGCGCACGGTGGAGCTGGCGTCGATCATCGAAAAGGTCATTCCGCGGCGCGGACCGCGGCATCCGGCGACCCGCATTTTCCAGGCCTTGCGCATGGCGGTGAACGCGGAGCTGGCCTCGCTGCAAACGGCGCTCGAGGCCAGCATCGCGCACCTGCGGCCCGGCGGCCGCCTCGCCGTCATCACCTTTCATTCGCTCGAGGATCGAATGGTGAAGCGCTTCTTCAAGGAGACCACGACCCCGACGATGGATCGGCCAGAGTGGCCCGCGCCGCGGCCGAATCCGCGGTTTTTCTTCAACCTCATCACCAAACCCAGCCTCGCGCCGAGCGAGCTCGAGATGTCCGTCAACCCGCGTGCCCGTTCTGCCCGCCTCCGCGTGGCCGAGCGCCGGTAACGCGGGGCGCCTGTCGTCCCGAATCACCAAAACCAAAAACATGAGCGCCCTGCGCCAACCACCCACCGCCACGATCCGCCTGGTGCCGCTGATGATGATCGCGTTCGTCACGATCGCCATCTCCGGCCTCGTCATCGTGTACTTGAAGAATCATCTCCACTCGCTCGGCGCGCAAAGGGTGACTCTCGAACGGGAAATGAAGGATCTCGCCGCCAAGACCGCGGTGAACGACGCGCAAATCGTCAACCTCACCTCGCGCGCCGCGCTGCAGCGCCGCCTGGACGAGGGATTTTTGAAGCTCGTGCCCATCCGCGCCGACCGCCTGGTGCGCGTGCGGTCCACGGACGGCCGCAGCGAAACGGTGGCCATGACCTCTTCGGCGGCGCAGTACCAACCGGTCGCCCATTCGCCGATTCGCTGATCGACTCCGGTCCCCATGTTGAATGAAACCCCCCGCCAGTCACCGCGCAAAGGGCGCACCTCCCCGGGATGAACAGTCGCAGTGCCAAACGCCGCATCGTCGGTGTCTTCGTTGCCTTTTGGCTGCTCTTCACGGGTTTCGGGTTCCGCCTCATCCAGATCCAACTCTGGGATCATGACAAGTACGTGGCGATCGCGCGCGGCGCGCACACCACCCGCCTCCCCATCCCCGCGCAGCGTGGCGCCATTCGCGACGTCCGCGGCGAAGTGCTCGCCACCAACCGCCCGCTCAAGCGTGTCATCGTCGACGGCACCCGCCTGAGCTTCCCGCGTCCGCCCGGCGTGAAGGCGCCGCGCAATCCGACCGCCGCGGAACAGCAGGAATCCGCCGCGCAAGCCGCCGAGCGGCTGGTCGCGCTGCTTACCGTTCCCCTGGATCTCGACGACAAGGAGCGCCTCGAGACGCTCGAGCGCGTGCGCGACAGCGTGCCGGTGAAGACAATGGAGGGCGGCGTCGAGAATGTCGTCCGGCCCGGCCGGCCGTATCTCGTCGTCGGCAAGAAAATCTCCGAGGAAAATTCGGCGCTCATCCGCTCGATTCTCGAGGCGGAGAAAATCAGGGGCGTCTATTTCGAGCCCGATTCCGAACGCATCTATCCAAACGGCACCCTGCTCTCGCATGTCGTGGGCTTCCTCGATTCCGAGGGCGTCGGCGTGCAGGGCATCGAGAAAACGCTCGAGAAGAACCTGATCGGCCAGCCGGGCTACCGGCAGATTGAGCGCGACCGTTTCGGCAACGAGCTGGCGCAATATCGCGGGATCGAGCAGGAGGCGCGCGACGGCGACGATGTCGTGCTCACGATCGACACCGCGCTGCAGGCGATTGTCGAGCGCGAACTCAACGAGGCGGTGAAGAAATACAAGCCGGACATGGCGACGGTCGTGATGATGCGGCCCGGCACGGGCGAGATTCTCGCCATGGCCAGCCGGCCGGATTTTGATCCGAACGACTTCCACTCTGCCGAGCCCGAGCAGATGAAGAACCGCGCGGTCCTCGACATGGTGGAGCCGGGCTCGACCTTCAAGATCGTGGCGGTGGCCGCCGCGCTGAACGAAAAGCGCGTGAAACCGGAAACGACCGTGTTTTGCGAGAACGGCCGCTGGGAGTACGGCGGCTCGCTCCTGCATGACGCGCATCCCTACGGCGTGCTCAAGGTGCACGACATCATCGTGCACTCGAGCAACATCGGCGCGGCCAAGCTCGCCATCCAGCTCGGCAGCCGGCCCTTCTACCAATACATCAAGCTGTTTGGCTTCGGCGATCGCACGGGCGTCGAGCTGCCCGGCGAAATCGGCGGCATCGTGCATCCGGTCGAGCGCTGGAGCGCCATCTCCATCTCGCGCATTCCGATGGGCCACGAAATCGGCGTGACGCCGCTCCAGCTCACCAACGCCATGTGCACCATCGCGAATGGCGGCCGGCTGATGATGCCGCGGCTGGTGAATTCGGTGATCGACAGCCGCACCGGCCAGCCCAGCATGGTCAGCCAGCCGGTGGAAATCCGCCGCGTGATCAGCGAGGAGACCGCCCGGCAGATGCGCAACGCGCTCGAGGGCGTGGCCGCCCCGGGCGGCACGGCCAGGCTCGCCGCGGTGAAGGGTTATCGCGTCGGCGGCAAGACCGGCACGGCGCAAAAGGTGGATCCGAAGAACGGCGGCTACCTGCACGGCAAGTACGTCGTCTCGTTCGTCGGCTTCCTGCCCGCGGAAAATCCCGAAATCGTCTGCCTCGTCCTGCTTGACAACGCCCAAGCCAAGCCGAACGAGAACTTCGGCGGCCAGGTGGCGGGACCCGTCTTCTCGCGCATCGCCGAACAGGCCGCCAAGTATCTCGGCATCGAGCCGGGTGGCGTGCCCATCAATGCGCCGACCAAACTGGCGGCTGGCGGCAGCCGCGACTAATCCGTTCCTTTCGTGCAACTCAAGTTTGTCCTTTCCAAAATCCGCACGCTGCGGGTCTCCGGCTCGCTGGAGACGGAGGTCAACTCCGTCCGCTACGACTCGCGCGACGTGCACGCCGGCTCGATCTTTGTCGCGCTGGCCGGCGAGCACGCGGACGGACACAAGTTCATTCCCCAGGCCATCGCGAAGGGCGCGTCGGCCATTGTGGTGGCCCGCGGCCGGGTCGACGCCGTGCCGCTCGATTGCAGCGCGTCGATCGTCGAGGTGGAGGACTCGCGCGTCGCGCTCGCGGAAATTTCGGCGATCGTTTACCACAATCCGACCTACCGGCTGAAACTGGCGGGAATCACGGGCACCAACGGCAAGACCACCACGGCCTGGCTGATCAAGCATCTCTGCGACAAGAACGATCTGCGCAGCGGGCTGATTGGCACGGTGCGCTACGACACCGGCCTGCGCGTGACCGAGGCCGTGCGCACGACGCCGGAGGCGTCCGACCTGCAGGAAATCTTTGGCGAAATGCGCCTGGCCCATTGTCGCGCCGCCGCCATCGAGGTGTCGTCGCACGCCATTGCGCAGGATCGCATTCGCGGGCTGGAGTTCGACGCCGCCGTCTTCACGAACCTGACGCAGGATCACCTCGATTTCCACGGCACGATGGAGGCGTACTTTGGCGCGAAGGCGCGCTGGTTCACGGAGCTGCTGCCCCTGCAGCGCAAGAAGCGCGCGCCGGTGTCGATCATCAACATCGACGACCGCTATGGCGCGCAGCTCGCGCCGCGGCTGGAGCGCCAGGGCGCGCAACTGATGACCTTCGGGCAGAGCGCGCGGGCGACTTTCCGCGCGAATGACATCAAGTTCGACTTCTCCGGCACGACCTACAGCATGGAGCACGGCGGCAAGAGCTTTCTCGTGCGGGTTCCGCTGATCGGGACCTTCAACGTCTACAACTCGCTCGCCGCGCTCGCCGCCGTCGCCGCGCTCGGCGTCCCGCTGCGCCACGCCGTCGCCGCGCTGGGCACCGCGCCGCCGGTGCCCGGCCGCCTCCAGCCCGTCCCGGCGCGCAAGCATTACCAGGTGTTTGTCGACTACGCGCACTCGCCCGACGCGCTCATCAACGTCCTGCGCACGTTGCGCGACTCTGCATCCGGCCCGGCTGATCACCGTCTTCGGCTGCGGTGGCGATCGCGATCGCGCCAAGCGCCCGCTGATGGCGCGCGCCGCCGAGGAGCACAGCGACCTTTGCATCGCCACCTCCGACAATCCGCGCAGCGAGGATCCGCTCGCGATCCTGGCGGATGTGCAAAAGGGATTCCAGGAAAAGCCCTTTGAGGTCATCGCGGATCGGCGCCAGGCCATCCAGCGAGCCGTCACGCTGGCCGGGCCGCGCGACATCGTGCTGATCGCGGGCAAGGGCCACGAGACCTACCAGGAGGTCAACGGGCAGAAATTTCCGTTCGATGACGTGCAGGTCGCGGCCGCCGCCATCGCCGACCGTCTGCCGCCGGAGGAGGTGACATGAATCCCCTCCCCCTCGAGACCATCGCGGAATTTGCCGGCGGCACGCTGCTGCGCGGTCGCGAACGCGTCGCGCATGCGGTGTCCACCGATTCGCGCAGCCTCGAACCGGGCGCGGTGTTTGTGGCGCTGCGCGGCGAGAATTTCGACGGCCATCGCTACGTGGGCACGGCGGCGCGCGCGGGCGCGGTCGGCGCGATGGTCGAGCGCGGCTTCAAGGCCGGTCCGGACGTCGCCGAGCTTCCGCTCATCGAGGTGGACGACACGCTCCTCGGCTACCAGCGCCTGGCGGCGGCCTATCGCCGCAGTCTTTCCCTGCGCGTCGTCGGCATCACCGGCAGCAATGGCAAGACGAGCACCAAGGATTTCGTCGGCGCGGTGCTGTCGCGCGGCTTCCGCGTGCTGAAGACCGAGGGCAACTTCAACAATCACGTCGGCGTCCCGCGCATGTTGCTGCGCGCCACCTCGGCCGATCAAATCGCCGTGCTGGAGATGGGCATGAATCATCCGGGCGAAATCGCGCCGCTCGCGCGCATGGTCGCGCCCGAGGTCGGCATCATCACGAACATCGGCTCCGCCCACATCGAATTCATGGGCTCCGGCGCCGCCATCGCGCAGGAGAAGGGCGACCTCGTGGCGGTGGTCCCGGCCAACGGCCTTGTCGTGCTGGCCGCGGAGGACGAATTCACGCCGGCGATCGCGAAGCGTTCGGTCGCGCCCGTGCAGTTGGTGGGACTGGACGCCGGCGACATCCGCGCGGAGAACGTCGTGGAGGACATGGGCGGCAGCCGCTTCGAGGTCACCACCAAGGACGGGCAGCGCGCGACCGCCTCCCTGCCGATTCCCGGACGGCACATGGTGCAGAACTCGTTGTTTGCCTTTGCCGCCGGTCGGCACTTCGGGCTCTCCCTCGCTGATTGCGCCGCGGCGCTGGGCGACGTGGCCATCACCAAGAGCCGGTTGCAGCGCCGCGAAGTCGGCGGCCTCCAGTTTCTCGACGACACCTACAACGCAAATCCCGAATCGATGATCGCCGCGCTCGAGACCCTCGCGCGCCTGCCGGTGGCGGGCCGGCGCATCGCCGTGCTCGGCCGGATGGGCGAATTGGGCGCGGAGGCGCCGGCCGGTCATCGCCGGGTGGGCGACGCGGTCGCGCGACTCGGCATCGATCACCTCGTTTGCGTCGGCGCCGAGGCCCGCTGGATCGCGGAGGGCGCCAAGGCGCGCGGCTACGCGCAGCTCACCACGGTCGACGACATTCCCGGCGCCGCGCGGCATCTGCGCGGGCTCGCCCGCGCGGGCGACCTGACGCTCGTGAAGGGAAGTCGCAGCGCCGCCATGGAGACGCTGTTCGAGCAACTGACGCTGGCCGCCCAGAACTGATTTCCCGCCATGCTCTATTACCTTTCCCAATTCAGCGAGAAGTTCAGCGGGCTGAATGTCTTCCAGTACATCTCCTTCCGCGCGTTCGGCGCGGCCATCACCGCGTTCCTGCTCTGCCTGCTGCTCGGGCGCCGCGTGATTTTCAAGCTGGTGTCGCTCAAGTTCGGCCAGCCCATCCGTTCGCAGGGCGACCTGAACACCATTTACGATCGCCACAGCCGCAAGTCCGGCACGCCCACCATGGGCGGCGTGCTGATCATTTTCAGCGTCATCGTCTCGAGCGTGCTGTGGGCGCGGCCGACCAATCCCTACGTCTGGCTGGTGCTCGGCTCGATGCTCGCCCTCGGCGCGCTGGGATTCGTCGATGACTTCCGCAAGGTGACCAGCGCGCGCAACGCCTCCAATGGCGACAACAAGGGCGTGAGCGCGCGGGCGAAACTGCTCGCGCAATTCGCCCTCGCCGCGGCGGTCACCGCGTTTTTCGTCTACGGCCAGACCCCGACGCCGCTGGGCCAGGCGATTTTCCTGCCGTTCGTCAAGGCGCCCATCTTTTCGAATCTCGGTTTCTGGATCTTCATTTTCTACGGACTCTTCATCGCCGGCTTCTCGAACGCGGTGAACCTGACCGACGGGCTCGACGGGCTCGCCATCGGCTGCACGGTGAGCGTGGCCGCGGTGTACGCGATTTTCGCCTACGTGGCCGGCGACCTCCGGCTCGCGACCTACCTGCTGGTGCCGCATTTCATGGGCAGCGGCGAGCTCACCGTGCTCTGCCTGGCCCTGGCGGGCGCAGGCCTCGGCTTCCTCTGGTTCAATGCGCATCCGGCGGAGGTCTTCATGGGCGACACCGGCTCGCTGGCCATCGGCGGATTTTTCGGCGTCGTCGCCATCTGCTGCAAACAGGAGATTCCGCTCTTCCTGGTCGGTGGCGTTTTCGTGCTCGAGGCTGCCTCGGTCATCCTGCAGGTGGCGGTGTTCAAGCTCACAGGGAGGCGCCTTTTCCCGATGACGCCGCTGCATCACACCTTTGAAAAGCTCGGCTGGGACGAGACCAAGATTGTCACGCGCTTTTGGATTCTCTCGATCGTCTTCGCGGTCGCCGGACTCTCGACCTTGAAACTCCGCTGATGTCGATTCTCAAACCCAATCCCTATCGCGATCAACGCGTCGCCGTGCTCGGCCTGGGCCGGAGCGGCGAGGCGGCGGCGCGGCTGCTCGCCGATCGCGGCGCGCGCGTGACCACGCTGGAGAGCGGAGAGGCCGCGGCATTCGCGTCCAAGGCCGCCGCGCTGAACGCGCTCGGCGTGGAGACGATCTTCGGCGCAGCCGCCGACACGCATGACGCCGCGTTCGATTTGGCCGTGATCAGCCCCGGCCTCGATCCGGCGGCGCCGCTGGCGCAGAACCTTCTTGCGCGTGGCGTCCGCACCATCGCGGAGATTGAGCTGGCGCACTCGCTGGATTGCACGCCGGTCATCGCGATCACGGGCACCAACGGCAAGACCACCACGACGGAGCTGGTCGCCGCCATGCTGCAGTCGGCCGGCACGCGCACCATCGCCGGCGGGAACATCGGCAAGCCATACTCGGAAATTGTCCTGGAGGCGGAGCCGCTCGATCTGCTCACGCTCGAGGTGAGCTCGTTCCAGCTCGAGCGCATCGAGACCTTCCGGCCGCGCGCCGCGGTCTGGCTGAACCTGACGCCGGATCATCTCGATCGATATCGCGACATCGACGAATACCGCGCCGCGAAGCTGCGGATTTTTGACTACCAGGAGCGCGACGACGACGCGATCGTCAAGGCCTCCGAACGGCTGCCCCGCCTGCGCGCGCGGCGCACGACCTTCAACGCCTACGCGCCGGGCGCGGACTTCGCGCTCGATGGCCGCGCCATCCGTTACCAGGGTGAGGTGGCGCTCGACCTCGACACAACGCGGTTGCGCGGGCTGCACAACGCGGAAAACGCCATGGCCGCGCTCGGCGTGGCTCGCGCGCTTGGGTATTCCTTTGCGGCGGTGGTGGCGGCGCTGCAGGCCTATCAACCCGCGCCGCATCGCTGCGAACTTGTCGCGCAGCGGGACGGCATTGATTTTGTGAACGACTCCAAGGCCACGAACCTCGACGCGCTGGAAAAGGCGCTGCGTTCGGAGGAACGGCCGGTCATCCTGATTGCCGGCGGCAAGGACAAGGGCTTTACCTTCGGTCCCCTCGCCCACCTGGTGGCCACCAAGGTGCGCCGCGCCGTGTTGATCGGTGAAATGGCCGGTCGCATCGAGTCCGAGTGGCAGGCCTTCGTGCCGTGCGAGCAGGCCGGCTTCTCGCTCGAGCGCGCCGTGCAGCTCGCCCGGGAGGCCGCCCGGCCCGGCGACGTGGTGCTGTTTTCGCCCGGCACTTCCTCCTTCGACATGTTCAAGAACTACGCCGACCGCGGCGATCAATTTCGCACCCTCGCCCAATCTCTTTCATGAATCACCGGTCCCACTCCGTCCTATGGAAATGAATCCGCCCCCGCCCCACCCGAAACTGCGAGCCACCATGGCCCGACGCGCGAACCCCAGCGACTCGCTGCATTACGACGCGGAACCCGAACCCAACATGCGCCTTTCGCGCGCAATCGCGGTCGTGCTCATCCTGCACATCGTCGCGATCGGCGGGGTGCTGGCATTCAGCCTGATCAAGGATCGGGCGCCCCAGCCGTCCGGCAAGCCGAAGCCCGCCAGCGCGGCCCCGGCCGCCGCTCCCGCGCCCGCGACCGCGCCCGGCGGCAGCCCCGCCGCGGCGATCGTCGCCGCCACCGGCTTGATTCCATCGACTCCAGCCAAGCGCGCCGAACCGGCGATCCAGACGGAAAAGCCCCCGGCGATCACGCCAGTCAGCACGACAACCGCGCCGGTCCCGGCGCCCAAGCCGGCGACAAAAACGATTCCATACGTCGTCCGCCAGGGCGATACGCTGGCGCGCGTCGCAACGGAACACGGCGTTTCCCTTGGTGCGCTCATCGCGGTGAACGAGGCGCGTGTCACCACCACCAACCTCAAACCGGGTCAGGAAATCCAGCTTCCCGTCATCGGCGCGCCGAAGGATCGGCCGCAGGATGAAGCCGCCCGGTTGATTGAAACGAGCGGCACGACGACGGCGACCAAGCCCGCACCGGGCGCGACCAAGCCGCCGATGCCGGCCGCCACCGCCGCGAAACCCGCGACCGCGAATCCGATTCCGACGACAATTTCAGCAAAGCCGACCAATGCCTTGCCGCCGCCGCCCGCGCCGGAATTGACGCATACCAAATCCACCTCCCCGCCGCCCTCGATGGCAAAGGTGTCGACGCCAACTCCAAGCACGACCAAGCCCGCCAAGCCCGAGCCGAAAGTGGAAAAGGCGGTTCCGGTCAAATCGACCGAACCGAAACCGGCCGTCGGCCCGGCGGGCTGGGAAGCGCACACCTATGTCGTCGTCGCCGGTGACAATCCGAACAAGCTGGCCAAGAAATTCGGCGTGACAGAAAACGCGCTGCTCAAGGCGAATGGCATCACCGACGCACGCAAGCTGCAGGTGGGCCAGCGCATCGTCATTCCGTCGCGAAAGCCGAAGCACTAATCGTTCGCGCGCATCGCCATTTCCCCATTCGCTTCATGACCCGATTCTTCGCCCGCAAAAGCTCCTCGATTCTCTGCCTGAGCGCGGCGGGCCTGCTGACCATCGGCCTGGTGATGCTCTTCAGCGCGAGCGCCTACGCGCGCGATGGTCATGGCGACACCTTCTTCTTCATCAAGAAGCAATCCGTCTGGCTGGTGCTCGGCTTGATCGCCGCGACGATGGCCGCGTTGACGGACTACCAGATCTGGCGGCGGCTGTGGCTGCCGCTTTGGATTCTCTCGATCATCCTGCTCGCGCTTTGTTTCGTGCCGGGAATCGGCATGAAGTTGAACGGTTCGTGGCGCTGGGTGCGGCTGGGGCCGATCAGTTTTCAGCCGTCGGAAATCGCCAAGCTCGCCACCGTGCTCTTCGCCGCGCATTGGTTTTCGCGCATCGAGGGCCGGCAGCGCGAATTTCTGCGCGGCATCGTCGTGCCGGTGCTGGTGGTGGGTCCGCTGATGGCGTTGATCGTGATGGAAGCCGATCTGGGCACGACGGCACTGATGGGTTTCACGCTGGTGGGCATGATGTTCATCGCGGGAACAAATCTTCTCTGGCTGAGCCCGCTCGGCGTCGGGGCGATGGGCGGCATTCTCTACATTGCGACGCGGATGCCGGAGCGGATGGGTCGCCTGATGGCGTTTCTCTATCCGGAACAGCATCGCGAAGGCGCGGGTTTCCAGCAATTCCAGGGACTGGTGGCATTTGGCAGCGGCGGTCTGGAGGGCGTGGGCCTGGGGAACGGTCGGCAAAAAATGCATTATCTCCCGTACGCCCACACCGATTTCATCCTGCCGATGGTGGGTGAGGAGCTGGGCCTGCGCGCGACCCTGGCGATCGCGTTTTGCTTTCTGCTGTTCGTGGCGGCCGGCTGCTCGATTGCGATGCACGCGCGCGATCGCTTTGGCAGCCTGCTCGCGGCCGGCCTGACCCTGTGCATCGCCACGCAGGCGGCGATCAACATCGCGGTGACCACCTGCCTCCTGCCGAACAAGGGCATGCCGCTGCCGTTCATCAGCGCGGGCGGATCCAATTTGTGCCTGTGCCTGTTTGCCCTGGGGCTGATGGTGAGCATCCACCGGGCGAGCCCGGTGTATCGCGGTGAGCGGGAGCCGAAGGAGCCGCGCGGGGTGGCGCCGGCGCCGGCGACGGCAGCATAAGACTTATAAGTCCGAAAGGATCCATGACTTATAGGTCCCGTAGCGCCGGCGCATCCGCCCTCAAGAAAAAACCCCACCGAGGCCGTGGCCTCGATGGGGTTATAATTTCTGGCAATTACCTACTCTCGCGCAACCTATAGAAGCACTACCATCGGTGACGTGGCATTTAACGACCGTGTTCGGAATGGGAACGGGTGGAACAGCCACACTGTCGATCACCAGAACACCCGGGCGGAGCCAACTGCGCTCCGTCCGCGAGTTCTACTGACCGTTTGAACTCTGATAACTACATACATCGCGTTCGTCTGAATAAGAGAATAGCATTCGGGTAATTAGTATCGCTAGACGCAACTGTTGCCAATTTTTCTATCAGCGACCTATCAAAGAGGTTGTCTACCTCCACCCTGAAGGAAAACTCATCTTGGGATTGGCTTGGCGCTTAGATGCTTTCAGCGCTTATCCATTCCGAACTTAGCTACCCAGCACTGCCGCGGATGCGACAACTGGAACACCAGCGGTTCGTCAGTCCCGGTCCTCTCGTACTAGGGACTGAACCCCTCAATTTTCCAACGCCCACAGTGGATAAGGACCGAACTGTCTCGCGACGTTCTGAACCCAGCTCGCGTACCACTTTAACCGGCGAACAGCCGGACCCTTGGGACCTTCTCCAGCCCCAGGATGTGATGAGCCGACATCGAGGTGCCAAACCAAGCCGTCGATATGAACTCTTGGGCTTGATCAGCCTGTTATCCCTAGCGTACCTTTTGTCCTTTTAGCGATGGCGATTCCACTTTCAACCACCGGATCACTTGGACCAACTTTCGTTTCTGCTCGACGTGTGTGTCTCACAGTTAGGCTGGCATATATCCATGTACTCGCCACCTGATTATCAACCAGGTTGAGCCAACCTTCGTAATCCTCCGTTACAATTTGGGAGGATACCGCCCCAGTAAAACTAACCGGCTGCCATTGTCCCCCTTGTGGGGGTTAGCTTCTTCAATCTTAAAGGCTGGTGTTTCATTGTCGACTCGACGAGATCCAAAAATCCCGTTTCAAAGTCTCCCAGTTACGCTAAGCATCAAAATCGAAAAAGCAGTAACAGCGTATAGTAAAGGTGCATAGGGTCTTTCCGTCCTACTGCGGGTAGGCGGCATCTTCACCGCCAATACAAATTCACTGAGCTCCTCGTTGAGACAGCGGTCAACTCGTTACACGATTCGTGCAGGTCGGAACTTACCCGACAAGGAATTTCGCTACCTTAGGACCGTTATAGTTACGGCCGACATTCACGGGGACTTGGGCTCGCAGCTTCGTCTTGCGACTAACCGCTTACCGTAATCTTACCGCATTGGTCACGTGTCACACCCTATATGTAATCTTTCGATTTAGCAGAGTGCTGTGTTTTTGTTAAACAGTCGGTTGACCCTCTTCACTGCGGCCTAATCAAAGGCACCCCTTCTTCCAAAGTTACGGGGCTAGATTGCCGAGTTCCTTAACGGGGTTTCACTCACGCGCCTTGGTAATATATACCAGCCCACCTGTGTCGGTTTGCGGTACGGATTGAGTGGGAACGCTGTCCAGGCTTTTCTTGACGGACGGAGGAGCTATCTGCCAGCGGCAAGCCGCTGACCGACCCTTTCGGGCTCGGAATCAATAACCTCGTAGATCCATCGTCACGTATCTGGCAGCTTAACCACCCAAGTGCAGGAATATTAAACCTGCTTTCCATCGCCTGTGCCCATCGGCTACGGCTTAGGACCCGACTAACCCTAGGAGGACGACCCTTGCCTAGGAAACCTTGGGCTTACGGCGGCCGGGATTCTTGCCCGGCTTATCGTTACTCATGTCTGCATTCTCACTTGCGATCACTCGACCCCGGCTTACGCCGAAGCTTCACAGTTACGCAACGCTCCCCTACCAAACCACCCCCCGGAGGGGATGGCATCCAAAGCTTCGGTATACCAGTAATCGCCAATCATTTTCGGCGCGAAATCACTCGATGAGTCAGCTATTACGCACTGTTTAAATGATGGCTGCCTCTAAGCCAACATCCTCATTGTCTAAGTAACTTCACATCCTTTCCACTACCTGGTATTTCGGCACCTTAGCTGTTGATCTGGCATGTTTGCCTCTCGCGCGTGAAGCTTATCCCTCACGCACTGACTCCTGGACTTCACCCTGCGGCATTCGGAGTTTGATTGAGTTCGGTATCCGGGTATGGACCCTAGTTCATCCAGTGCTCTACCTCCGCAGGTCAGCATCCAAGGCTAGCCCTCAAGCTATTTCGGGGAGAACCAGCTATCACCGGGTTTGATTAGTCTTTCGCTCCTACCCACAAATCATCCGAGAATTTTTCAACATTCACCGGTTCGGACCTCCACACTGTATTACCAGTGCTTCATCCTGTTCATGGGTAGGTCACCTCGGCTTCGGGTCTACTGCTGGCGACAAGTGTCTGTTTCAGACTTGCTTTCGCTGTGCATGCGCCCCGGAAGGGCATTATGCGCGCCACCAACAATAACTCGCAGACTCATTAAGCAAAAGGCACGCCGTCGCACAAAGTGCTTCGACGCCTTGTAAACACATGATTGCAAGTTCTATTTCACTCCGCTCACAGCGGTGCTTTTCACCTTTCCCTCGCGGTACTAGTTCACTATCGGTCACTAACGAGTATTTAGCCTTACGGCGCGGTCGCCGTGGATTCATGCGAAACTTCGCGTATGTCGCATTACTCAGGGTACACCCTGCATTGCTCTTAAGTTAGTCACGAGACTCTCACTCTCTGTGGTCGCCCTTTCCAGGACGTTAACTAACCATGGGAACTTTGCGTGATGGGGCCCTACAACCCCGTCCCACGAGGGGACGGTTTGGGCTCTTCCGGTTTCGCTCGCCACTACTCACGGAATCGATTATTTCTTTATTTTCCTCCGGTTACTGAGATGTTTCACTTCACCGGGTTTGACTCAACACCCTTGCGGGTGGACTGCCTTGCGGCAGGGGTTACCCCATTCGGAAATCTTCGGATCAAAGCGTAATTGTCACTCCCCGAAGCTTATCGCAACTTTTTGCGTCCTTCATCGCCTGTTAGTGCCAAGGTATTCATCATGTGCTCTTCTTAGCTATTCTCTATACTATTCAGCTCGCTCAACCAGCCCGAAGGCCGGCGAGCGCAAAGTTTGATGTATGTAGATATCAAAGAACGATTGCTTCATGGGCCTGACTAGATTCGAACTAGTGACCCTGCGCTTATCAAGCGCATGCTCTAACCAACTGAGCTACAGGCCCGGTTTCCCGGGCGCCGTCGCCCGGCGGTCTAAATTAGAAAAAAGTTCCAAAAGCTGAACTGTGCGCCACCAGTAACATAGAGCGATTTCAAGTGCTCGACCTGCTTGTCCCCTCGGGGACAAACTACTCCTTAGAAAGGAGGTGATCCAGCCGCAGGTTCCCCTACGGCTACCTTGTTACGACTTCATCCCAGTTACCGCTCATTCCTTAGGCAATGGTTTCCTTGCGGTTGACCATTTGACTTCGGGAACAAGAGACTTCCATGATGTGACGGGCGGTGTGTACAAGGCCCGGGAACGTATTCACGGCGCCGTAGCTGATGCGCCATTACTAGCGATTCCGGCTTCATGGAGGCGAGTTGCAGCCTCCAATCCGAACTGGGCCCAGTTTTCAGGATTTCCTCCACCTCGCGGTTTTGGATCGTTCTGTACTGGGCATTGTAGTACGTGTGCAGCCCTGGCCGTAAGGGCCATGCTGACTTGACGTCATCCCCACCTTCCTCCCCGTTTCACAGGGCAGTCTGAACAGAGAGCCTCGGTATTAACCTCGGCAACAGTTCACAAGGGTTGCGCTCGTTGCGGGACTTAACCCAACATCTCACGACACGAGCTGACGACAGCCATGCAGCACCTGTGCAGCAGTCCTTGCGGAAGGGAAACTTTCATTTCCGGTCTCCTGCATGTCAAGGCCAGGTAAGGTTCTTCGCGTTGCATCGAATTAAGCCACATACTCCACCGCTTGTGCGGGCCCCCGTCAATTTCTTTGAGTTTTAATCTTGCGACCGTACTTCTCAGGCGGCACGTTTAACGCGTTAGCTTCAGCACGGAAGGGGTCGAATCCTCCCACACCAAACGTGCACCGTTTACTGCCAGGACTACCGGGGTATCTAATCCCGTTTGCTCCCCTGGCCTTCGAGCCTCAGTGTCAGGAGATTTCCAGAGGCCTGCTTTCGCCGTTGGTCTTCCTCACGATATCTACGCATTTCACTGCTACACCGTGAATTCCGGCCTCCTCTCAATTCCTCTAGCCAGGCAGTATCAAATGCGATTCGACGTTGAGCGTCGAAATTTGACATCTGACTTACCCGACCACCTACGCTCCCTTTACGCCCAATGAATCCGAACAACGCTTGGGACCTCTGTATTACCGCGGCTGCTGGCACAGAGTTAGCCGTCCCTTCCTCTTCGAATACTATCGACACATAAGCAGTTAACTTACGTATTTTGTTCTTCAATGACAGGAGTTTACAATCCGAAGACCTTCATCCTCCACGCGGCGTCGCTCCTTCAGGGTTTCCCCCATTGAGAAAAATTCTCGACTGCTGCCACCCGTAGGTGTCTGGACCGTGTCTCAGTTCCAGTGTGGCTGGTCGTCCTCTCAGACCAGCTACCCGTCATAGCCTTGGTAAGCCGATACCTCACCAACTAGCTGATAGGCCGCGGGCCCCTCAAGAAGCGCCAGGTTGCCCCGGCTTTAACAAATGTACTATGCGGTATTAATTCGCCTTTCGGCGAGCTATCCCCCACTTCTCGGCAGGTAACCCACGTGTTACGCACCCTTACGCCACTGAACACCGGTATTGCTACCAATGTCCCGTTCGACTTGCATGTCTTATCCACGCCGCCAGCGTTCGTTCTGAGCCAGAATCAAACTCTCCGTAGAAAGCTAATTTGACTATTCATAATTTCACTAATCCGAAGCCCGATGACAAGTCATGGACTCCGGTGGTCAACTCAATATTGACTGGTAACGCACAATTCAACTTTTGAAGAAAACGATCAGGGCCAACGAGAAATCGCAGCGGCCATGCCCCGTTCAAACGGGACGGCAACCCTACATCGCTCCAGAAGGCCGTCAACAAAATATCGGAAAAATTTGTCACGCGGAACAATTAGTGGTGTGACCCCCGAAAACCCGACCCCATTTCCCCCTCGTTTCCAGTGAATTACAGCCGCGGAATTGACAGCCTTGGCGGGACCCGAAAAACGCGATAACAATGCGCCCCGGCGGGTCCTTTTTGTCCCACCGCCGCGCCCCACCGTCAAAACCAACAGAAATGCCCGAAAATCCTCAAATCTTCGTTGGAAATACCCCCTCCGGCACGGGCGTTTTCCTCAATCCCGCCATGGCCAACCGCCACGGCCTCATCGCCGGCGCCACCGGCACGGGCAAAACGGTCACCCTCCAGACCCTCGCCCAGGGCTTTTCCAAGCTCGGCGTTCCCGTCTTCACGGCCGACGTCAAAGGCGACCTGGCCGGCATTTCCAAGAAGGGCGAACCCGGCAGCAAGGTCCTGGAACGCATCAAGTTGCTGAAACGCGGCGATGACTACGAACCCGCCGCCTGCCCGGCCATTTTCTGGGATCTCTACGGCGAACGCGGACACGCCATCCGCACCACGATTTCCGAGATGGGACCCCTCATTCTCGGCCGGCTGCTCGACTTGAACGATGTCGCCCAGGGCGTGCTCGAGATGGCCTTTCGCATCGCCGACGATCAGGGGCTCTTGTTGCTCGACATGAAGGACTTGCGCTCGCTCCTGACCACCATGGCCGACCACGCGCCGGAGCTCACCACGACCTACGGCAACGTCAGCAAGACCACCGTGGGCGCCCTGCAGCGCAAGCTGGCGTCGCTCGATGACGCCGGCGCCTCCAAGTTCTTCGGCGAGCCTGCCATTGATATTAAGGATCTGTTTAAGACCGACAGCCACGGACAGGGCTACATCAACGTGCTCGACGCCACCAAGCTGCTCGCCGATCAGCGTCTATATTCCACGTTTCTATTGTGGTTGCTGTCCGAGCTATTCGAGAAGTTAGATGAGGTGGGAGACAAGGATCGGCCGCGGCTCGTGTTCTTCTTCGACGAGGCGCATTTGCTCTTCAAGGACGCGCCGAAATCGCTGGTCGACAAAATCGAGCAGGTGGTCCGCCTGATCCGCTCGAAGGGCGTGGGCGTGTACTTCGTCACGCAAAGCCCGCTCGACATCCCCGAGAGCGTGCTCGGCCAGCTTGGCCACCGCGTGCAGCACGCGTTGCGCGCCTTCACCCCGCGCGACCAGGCGGCGGTGAAGACGGCGGCGCAAACTTTCCGCGCCAATCCGAAATTGAAAACCGAGCAGGTCATCACCGAACTCGGCGTGGGCGAGGCGCTCGTTTCCGTGCTAGATGCGCAGGGCAGTCCGACCGTGGTCGAGCGCGTCATGTGCTGTCCGCCGGAATCCTTCATTGGCCCGATCTCGGACGCCGAGCGCAAGGCGCTAATCGAAGGCTCGCCGGTCTATGGAAAATACGAGGACGCGATTGATCGCGAGTCCGCCTTTGAAGTGCTGGCGAATCGCAAGGGCGCGTTGCTGGTGAAGGGGAAGCCGGGTCAACCCGGCGAGGCTCCGGCCGAAGAGGGCGGCATCATGGGCAAGGTGGAATCGGTGCTCTCCGGCGTGCTCGGCAGCGGGAGCGGCTCGGGCCGCCGCCAAAGTGGCACCGAGGCGTTCATGAAATCGATCATGCGCAGCATGGGCAGCCGCGTCGGAACCGAGATCGCGCGCGGCGTGCTCGGATCGATCCTCGGCGGATCGAAGAAACGGTAAGCTGGATTGAGTAAACCACGCCTTGGCGCAACGGCCGGCGCGTCATCCAGCCAAATTCCAACCAACCAGCGTCCCTTGAATCGACAATTCGCCTCGCCTCGCCAGGTTTCCCGCCTCGAGGATTGCTACTTTTACCACACGATGGAATTGCCCGCGACGGGCAAGGTCGACGGCGATTGGAACCTGTTGCCGAACATCGATGCCTATTTGGGCCATGTCGATTTTGGGGGAAAGCGCGTCCTTGACGTCGGCTGCGGCGCCGGGGCGCTGAGCTTTCATATGGAGCGCCGGGGTGCCTCGGTGGTGTCGTACGATTTGGATAGGAATGGCGATTGGGACATGGTGCCGTATGCCAAGTGGGAGCAGCGCCGCGATATCGTGGCGGAGAGAAAGACCATCATCGATCGGTTGAACAACGCGTACTGGTTCGCGCACCGGGAGTTCAAATCAAAGGCGAGGGTGGTGTACGGGAGCGTTTACGAAATCCCTGATTTCATCGGACCGGTGGACATCGCCGTTTACGGCTCAATCCTGCTGCATCTGCGGGATCCGTTTCTGGCCCTGCAAAAGGGGCTGGCCTTCGTGCGAGAGACCGCGGTCATCGCCGAGTTGGCGGGAGACCTTTCCACGGACGAGCCCCATTTGCGCTTTCTGCCGGATGCAAAGACGGTGGAACCCAAGGATTCCTGGTGGTGCTTGCCGCCGAGTTGGGTGACGCGGGCGGTCGGCGTGCTGGGCTTTGAAAACGCGACGACGACATTCCACAAACAGGAATTCAAAGGTCAGATGCTGCAACTCTACACCGTGACGGCGAAGCGCACGCACGGGACGGCGGCGGCCGGCGCCGTGGTTGGCACATAATCCGCCCCGTCGTTTTTCTATTGCACGCCCGCGGTGGCGACCGTGATGAGCGCGACAACATTCGCCACAATCGCAAACGCAAACAGGCCCCAACGGATCCAATCCACCTCGCGGATGCGTCGCGAGCAGGCGGCTGCCCGAAGCCAATCCCACCAAGGGCAGCAGTGGAATGAAATAGCGGCCCTGGATTCCGGAAATGGAATCAGCGCCCACGGGTGACCAGACTTGGTAGAGCGCCAGGAAGATGAGGAATGCGGTGGTCGCCGCCAGCGCCGCAAGGAAGCCGCGCAAGGCCCGCGTCGGCTCGTCGCGTTTCTCCCCCAACATGGTCGAGGCCAAAAGCACGATCGTGAGTCCAAGATAGATCCACATCGGCAACGGCGTGTCGAGCCAGCCCAGGACCCCGAGCATGGCCTGCCAGTAATTGCCGAGATTTGCCGCCAGCGTGCTCGCGAGCGTGGCGAGGAAGGCCAAGGGATGATGCCAAACGAAGGCAAGCTGCGCGCCCGGATTGGTCAGGCCTTGCGGGTCCATCGGCACGATCAAGTGCCGGCTCGCCAGGAACCAGAGCGCGCCGAAGACATCCCGCCAGGCCGACCGCGGCAAGACAGAAATATCGCCGTCGCGGATCGAAGTCCCGCCGCCAGATGCGCGGCTCGACCGCCAGCAGCGCGAGCAGGCAATAGGGCGGACGCAGCTGGCCCACGGCGACGGCGGCCACAAGCAACGTGGCACCTTCGCGCCAGCCCACCGGCGTCGCGCTGTTGCGGTTGAAGGCGAGCGCAAGCGCGAGCCAGACAAACGCGACCGCGAACATGATGGCGTCCGCCGCGACCGAACCCATCTGCGACAACGTCATGGGCAGGAGGGCCACCGCCCAAAGGCAATCGCGTTGAAATGGAATCAGCCGAAGCGCCAGGATCACGAGCGCCGCCGCGACAAGCGCGTTCGCGATTCTCCCGAAGTAGAGCATATCGCAACGGCGGTTGCCCCAGAGCGCGTCCCGCCGCCATCGCCGCCGCCGCCGGCGCATAAAGCAGCGGTGAATAGAGAACTGAATTGGGAAAGTGCGTCGGGATCCGTCGCTGCGCATCAAGCTCAATCGCCGCGCGCTTTCTCCACTGCTCGGCCGTCAGGCGCTGTTTCGGAATCCCCGGAAAATTGGCCACCGCCGTTCCCATTTCCTGCAGGCTCGCCGGCAGTTCGTCGCCGCAAAATCCCGCGGGCATGAGCCGGCCCACCATCCGGCCCTCGCTCACCTGGTAGGCGCGGAAGAAGTGATTGAACTCGTCCGGAACGCGAAACGGCTGCGTCAGGCAGGCATACGCAAGCGCCAGCACCAGAATCGCGATCGGAACGGCGCGCGCGTGGAAGAGCTCTCGGATGCGAACGGAGAAATCCAAACCGGGGAAGGCTATTCGACGCGGTCGTACCGGCCGGTTTGCTGCAGGACCTTGGCGATCAGGCCGGTCCATCCGGTCTGGTGGTTCGCGCCCTTGCCGCTGCCATCGTCGGCGTGAAAATACTCGTGAAAGAGAATGTGATCCCGCCAGTGCGGATCCTTCTGCATCTTCTCGTAATCGCCAAAGACCGCGCGCCGGCCGGTCGTCCCGTCGCGGAGGAAGATGCGAGTCAGTCGCTTCGACAGCTCGAGCGAAACCTCCCAGAGCGTCATCATGTTGCCCGAGCCGGTCGGACACTCGACCTTGAACTTGTCGCCGAGATAGTAATGGAATTTCTGCAGCGACTCGATGATGAGGAAATTCATCGGCATCCAGACGGGCCCGCGCCAGTTCGAATTGCCGCCGAAGAGCGAGGTGGTCGACTCCGCCGGATTGTAATCGACCCGGTACTCGCGTCCCTCGATGTTCAGAACGTACGGGTTTTTCTCGTGGAATTTCGAGAGCGAGCGGATGCCGTAGTCGCTGAGAAACTCCTCCGGATCGAGCATCTTCTCGAGCACGCGGCGAAGCTGATCGGGCGAGACGATCGAGAACATCGAGCGTCCCGACTCGGATTTGTGCATCAGGTTTCCGGCCTTCTCCGGACGGTTTTCGCAGGAACCAGAGCGTGCGGCGCGCAAAACCCGGCAGTTTTTCCAGCACGGAATGTGATCGACGGTCTCGATCGCAAAGAGCGGAATCAGTCCCACCATCGAGCGCAGCTTGATCGAACGATAGCGGCCGTCCGTGAAACGGATCTGGTCGTAGTAGAAGCCGTCCCCGTAATTCCAGAGCGACTTGCGGCCGCTGCCGAAGTAATTCATGGCGCCCGCGATGGAGAGGAAGTGCTCGAAGAACTTCGAGGCGATGTCCTCGTAGACCGGATTCACCTGCGCCAGCTCGAGCGAGATCTTGAGCAGGTTCAGCGCGTACATCGCCATCCAGCTCGTGCCGTCCGACTGCTCCAGCGAGCCGCCGGTGGGCAGCGGCTGCGAGCGATCGAAGACTCCGATGTTATCAAGCCCGAGGAAGCCGCCCTCGAAGACATTGCGGCCCGAGGCGTCCTTGCGGTTCACCCACCAGGTGAAATTCAGCAGCAGCTTTTGGAAGACGCGCTCGAGGAACTGCGTGTCGCCGACGCCGCGCGAGCGGCGCTCGATGGTGTACACGCGCCAGGCCGCCCAGGCGTGCACGGGCGGATTGACGTCGGAAAAATTCCACTCGTACGCCGGAATCTGCCCGTTCGGGTGCATGTACCACTCGCGCGTCAGCGTGATGAGCTGGCGCTTGGCGAAATCCGGATCCATCAGCGCGAATGGGATCATGTGGAACGCCAAATCCCACGAGGCGTACCAGGGGAACTCCCATTTGTCCGGCATCGAGATGACGTCGTCGTTGAAGAGATGCGTCCACGACGCGTTGCGTCCCTCCCAGCGCGACTCCGGGGGCGGCGGCTGCTCCGGATCGCCGGTCAGCCAGTCCTCGACCGAGTAAATGAACGTCTGCTTGCTCCAAAGCATGCCGGCGAAGGCCTGCCGCTGCACGTTGCGGGCGTCCGCTTCGATGTTCTCGGGCGCCAGTTCGCGGTAAAATTCGTCGGCCTCGGCGCGGCGGAGCGCGAAAATCTCGTCGTGATCGGCGCCAAGCGGCTCGGCGTTGATGTCGGTGGGCGGCACGCACAGCCGCAGCTTGAGCGTGAAGGATTCCCCGGGGCCGAGCACGCGGCGGTAGCGCAGGCCGGCCTTGGTGCCGCGGTGCGCGGGATTCACCGCGCCCGTCTCGCCGTTGACGATGTAGCGGTGGAACGCGTCCTTCACGTACGGCGTCTTGTTCGGCGAGTTGAAGCAGCGCGCGACGTTCGTCTCGTTCTCCGTGAAGAGCAGATCGTCCGGCATCGGCGCGTAGAACATCATCTCCGAGAGCTGCGGATGGACGAGTTTCAGCGCGAGAAAATCGGAATCGGGCGCGGGCTCGCGCGTAATCTGCGGATGCACGAGGAAGCAGACCTTGCCGAAGGCCCAGATGTTCCGGAACCAAAGCTGCGGGATGAGATGCAGCGGCGCGGCCTCGGGCCCGCGATTGGTCGCGGTCAGCCGGATGACAATGTCGTCGTGCCCGCCCTTGGCATATTCGACCAGCAGATCGAAATAGCGATTTTCGTTGAAGACGCCCGTGTCGAGCAGTTCAAATTCCGGATCGGGAAAACCCCGGCGGCGATTTTCCGCATAAAGCGAGTCGTAGGGGAAGACGGCCTGCGGGTACTTGTAGAGCCCCCGGCAGTAGGAGTGGCTCGGCGTCGCGTCGAGATAGTAATAGTACTCCTTCACGTCCTCGCCGTGGTTTCCCTCGGGGCCGGACAGGCCGAAGAGCCGCTCCTTCAGGATGTAGTCGCGCTCATTCCAAAGCGCGGGCGAGAAGCAGAGGCGCGAGTGGTTGTCGCTGAAGCCGAGCAAGCCGTCCTCGCCCCAGCGGTAGGCGCGGGAGCGCGCCATATCGTGCGGCAGGTAGGACCAGGCCTGGCCGTCGGCGCTGTAGTCCTCGCGCACCGTGCCCCATTGGCGCTCGCTCAGGTAGGTGCCCCACCGACGCCAATGCGCTTTGCGATCCAGGTCTTCCAACAATCGATTTTGCTCGGCATTCATGGGGGGTCGGCGGCGGGGGCGGCAGGTCCGGGATTTACGCAGATTTGCGCCCTTGGAAGCAAAGCAATTCTGGCGCGATCGGTCTCCGGGCGCATCAATCCGCTTGCGGCCCGGACAGGATGCTCTCCATTCGCTCATCCCCCATGCAAGCCCTCGCCGCCATCCTGTGTGACTCCGCCGCCGACTATCAGGGCAAGATGTGCGTGCTCGGCGCGTTCGACAGCATTTACGCGGGGCGCTTTCCGGCGGTGCATCCGCATTGCGCGCTCGCCATCCGCCTGCTCTTCCGCTCCGAGGAGGAGGGCCCTCACGAGATGAAGATCACGCTGATCGATTCGGACGGAAAGCACGTGCTGCCCGACGGCGGCGGACCGGTCATCCGCTTCGACGTGCCGGAGATTCCCGACGAGACGTTTTTTCTTTCGCGCAATTTCGTGCTCGATTTGAACGGGCTGCCGCTGCCCAAGCCGGGCCAGTACTCCTTCGACATCATCGTCGACGGCGAGATTCTTTCGCGCATTCCGCTGCAGGCGATGAACATGCCGCCGAATCCGACGCAGAGCGCGGGCTAGGGGAGAAAAACGCGAATTTCGGGATTTCGAGTTTTCCGGGGCGTCCCGCTCACTGCGCCGCAAATCCGCCGTCGATGGGAAGGGCCTGGCCGGTGATGAACGAGGCGGCCGGCGAGCAAAGATAGACGACCGCCGACGCCACTTCCGCGGCGGTGCCGATGCGACCCACCGGGTGCATGGAGGCGAAGAGCGCCTTCAACTCCGGCGTGGGCGTGAGGCGATCGAGCATCTCCGAATCGACGCCGCCGGGACAGACCGCGTTGATGCGCACGCCCTTGCGCGCGTAGTCGAGCGCGACGGATTTCGTGATGCCGAGCACGGCATGCTTGCTCGCGGTGTAGGTAACGACGCCGCGCATGCCGACGAGTCCCGCGACCGAGGAATTGTTCACGATGGCACCGCCGCCTGATTGCAGGATGGCGGGAATCTCGTGCTTCAGCGAAAGGATCACCCCGAGCACATTCGTGTCGAGAATGCGCCGGATGTCCTCCTCCTTGCGATCCGTGACCAGGCAGGGCGGTTCCTCCACGCCCGCGTTGTTGAACGCGAAATCCAACCGGCCGTAGGTTTCGACCGTCCGCGCGATCAACGCCTCGATCTCGACCTCCTTCGTCACGTCGCAGCGCACAAAGGTCGCCATGCCGCCGACGTTCTCGACCATTTCCACGGTGGCCGCGCCCTCGGCCTCGCGCCGGCCCGCCACCACCACCTTTACGCCTTCCTTGGCGAACGCGATGGCCGAGGCGCGCCCGATGCCGGAGGTTCCGCCCGTGATCACCGCCACCTTGCCGATGAAAGTCTTGCTCATGCGCGAAGCGTAGCGCATCGGCCCGGCGGCGAAATCAATCAATTCAACTTTGCCCGCGCGCCTGACTGCCGGGGCCCCGGAAAAGGCCGGGCTTGGCATGTCCGAAAACGGCGAGCAGATTGTGGGAGGTGAGCCATCCTCCGACCATGCAGATGGACAACGAGACTTGTTACCGGGCGATGCGGGCGCGCGACGCGCGCTTCGACGGCCGTTTTTATGTGGGCGTGCGCACGACGGGCATTTACTGCCGGCCGGTCTGCACGGCGCGCACGCCGCGGGCGAGTTCCTGTCGCTTCTTTCCAGTCGCCGGCCGTGGCGGAGCAGCAGGGCTTCCGGCCCTGCCTGATTTGCCGGCCGGAAATTGCGCCGGGGCAGATCAGCGGCCCCACCCTCGCCCACGCCTTGCACGATCGACTCCGCCAGGCGGCGGTGCGCGGCGAGTCGCTCGAGGCGCTTTCGCGAACCTGCGGCTACAGCAGCCGGCAGGTGCGGCGTCTGATTCTCGACACATTCGGCGTGACGCCCGTGCAGCTCGCGCAAACCGAGCGACTGCTTTTTGCGAAGCGCCTGATCCAGGAAACCGCGCTGCCCATGATCGAGGTGGCGCAAAGTTCCGGATTTCGCAGCCTGCGTCGCTTCAACGCGCTCTTCGCCGCCCGCTACGGCATGGCGCCCGGCGCGGTGCGGCGCCGCGCCGTGCCGCCGCGCGCGAGCGAGGGCATCGCGTTGCGCCTCGCCTATCGACCGCCGCTGGCCTGGCCGGAATTGCTCGCGTACCTCGGCGGACGCGCCACTCCGGGAGTCGAGCTGGCAGACCGGCAGCGTTACGCGCGGACAGTCGCCATCGACGCGCACACCGGCTGGATCGAAGTCCGCCACAGCACTGGCCACGCGCTCGAGGTGCTGGCGTCGCCTTCGCTTGCGCCCAGCCTCGCATCCGTCCTTTCGCGGCTGCGGCAGGTCTTTGATTTGGATGCGGAACCACAACTCATCGCGGAGCACCTGCAGCAGGATCGCCTGCTCAGGCCGCACGTGCGGCGTCATCCCGGATTGCGCGTGCCGGGAGCGTGGGACGTCTTTGAAATCGCGGTCCGCGCCATTCTTGGCCAGCAGGTCAGCGTCGCCGGCGCCACCACGCTCGCCGGGCGCCTGGCCCGCCGTTTCGGCCGGCTGCATCGAGACTCCGTGGCCCGAACTGACCCATCTCTCGCCAACCGCCGCGACGCTCGCCAAGGCAAAGGTCGGTGACATCGCGGCCATCGGCCTTCCCGGCAAACGGGCGGCAACCATCCAGGCCCTCGCCGCCGCGGCCGTCGGCGGGCTGTTCCGCTTTGCGCCCACCGCCACGAGCGAGGAAGTGGTCGCGTCTCTTGCGGGAAATTCCCGGCATCGGCGACTGGACGGCGCATTACATCGCGATGCGCGCGCTCCGTTTCCCGGACGCGTTTCCGTCGGGCGACCTCGGCCTGCGCAAGGCCTTGCGCCCCGGCGCGCTGGTCGCGGCGCGCGAACTCGAGAAGGCCTCGGAGTCGTGGCGCCCGTGGCGCGCCTACGCGGCGCTTGCACCTTTGGCAAAGCCTTTCCTAAACCCATCCCACCACCATGAAAACATCCGCAAAAATCACCTACAGCGAAATGGACTCACCCATCGGCAAGCTGCTGCTCTTCGGCACGGAACGCGGCCTGAGCGGCATCTACATGACGAGGCAGAATCATTTTGACGGCATACAGAAGGACTGGAAGCGCGACGACGTGAAATGGCGCGGCGTGACCAGGCAATTGCGCGAATATTTCGCAGGCAAGCGGCGCGATTTCGACATCCCGCTCGATGTCGAAGGCACTGAATTCCAGATGAAAGTCTGGAATGCGCTTTGCAAGATTCCCTTTGGACGCACCGCCAGCTACGCGGACATCGCGCGAAAGATTGGCAAGCCCAAGGCCATGCGCGCGGTCGGCATGGCGAACGGCCGCAATCCCGTTTCCATCATCGTGCCCTGCCATCGCGTGATCGGCGCCGACGGCTCGCTCACCGGCTACGGCGGCGGCCTCGACCGCAAGAAGATCCTGCTCGATCTCGAAAGCCGCGTCGGCGCTTCCTAGTTCGCGCTGGATCGCCCGTCCGGCGCGCTGCGACTTCCTTCGGGCAGCCGGCGGTGCAGGCGATCGAGGTTCGAGAGCACATCGGCGGTGAGCCGATCGAGCTTCTCGTGCAGGTGGGCAATCTCCATCTCGGCCTTGAGGTTCACGTCGTACTCAATGTCGGCGTGCACCCGATCCTTGGCGGCCTGCCGGTTCTGGCTCAGGAGCACGAAGACCGAGAGAAAAATCGCCTCGAGCGACACCGCGAGCGTGAGAAAGCCGAAGGGATACGGATCAAACTGCGGAATGCCCGGAATCTGAATCCAATTCACCGTCAGCCAGACGGCGAACACGACGACGTGCATGATCAAAAACGGAATGCTGCCGGAAAATTCCGCGATCCAGTCGGCGCTCTTTTGCACCACCGTGCGCTGGTCCTCCATCTCCTCGTTCACGTTTCGCGAGGCGGTGTGGCGCAGCTTTTCCACGCTGTTGCGCGTCCGGCGGCCCATCGCCGCCAGCAAATCCATGGCCGCCTCCGGCCGCAGCAGAAGAAACTTCCGCAAGTCGTCGCGATCCAGCCGCAGCGCGTCGGTGTCCTGCAGCGCCATCACCGACGCGCTGCGATATCCGTTGTCGAGCAGCGACAGCTCGCCGAAAAAATCGCCCCGCGTGGCGACCTCCAGCACGATGCGTTCGCCCGTGTCGTTTTTGAAAAACACCTCCACCTCGCCGGCGCAGATCACATAAATTGAGTCGCCCGGGTCGCCGTAGTTGAAGATGGTTTCGCCCGCCGCAAAATGCACTTCATCGAGCTGACCGGCCAGGTCCGTGCGTTCGTTCTCGTCCAGCAGCTCGAAAAGCGGGACTTCCTTGAGCAGCTCGGCTTCGGGTCGCATGGCGACATCGGTAGCAGGTCGCCGCCGCCAGCGAAAGGCTGATTCGCGCCGACCACGCCCCGCCAGGCGAAGGCGCCGATGACCGCGAGACAAATCGGGCGCCGCGCTCCGCCATTGCCGGCGGGCTCGAAAAATGGACAATGGTCGCGCATGTCCTACGGACTCATCGATCTCGACGGCGTTTTGCTCAACACGGAGCCCCTGCACGAGCGGGCGCTGCGCCAGACCGCGCAGCAATTCGGCATTCCGGCGGAAAGCCTGGATCTGGCGTCGTTCAAGGGCATTCCGGACATCGTGGGCTCGCTGCAGCTCGCCGCGCTTTGCGATCCGCCCGGCGACCCGAACGCCATCCTGCTGCAGCGCCAGGCGAACTTCGCCGCGATATTCGACGAGGCGGAACTATTCGACGGCGTCGAGGCGCTGCTCCAGTCGCTGCGCGACCGTGGCTACCGGCTTGCGCTGGTTACCTCGGCGTTGCGCGTGAACCAGGAGCGCGTGTTCGAAAAATTCGCGCTCGCGCCGTTTTTCGATGTCGTGATCACCGCGGAGGACATCACGCACGGCAAGCCCCATCCGGAGCCGTACATGAAGGCCGCCGCGCGGCTCAACACGACGCCGAACGAGTCGTTCGCGCTGGAGGATTCCCTCGCCGGCATCGAGTCCGCCAAGTCCGCCGGCTGCCTCGCGCTCGGGGTGACGCACACCTTCACCGCCGAGGCGATGTTTGCGGCGGGCGCGGACATGGTGGCGCCCGATTTACCGGCGCTGGCCCGCATGGTCGGCGTGATGGTGTAGGAATCTGTTGATACACAGACTCCTAGCCTCCTCGCGTGGCGGCGCGGGCGAGCGTGAAACGATCGCAGCCATTGAACTCGGCGAAGGCGGGGAGCGCCGCTTCGCAGTGCGGCGCGCGCCCCGGGAACCTTCACTCCCGGTTCGATGATGAATTTCTTCACCAGCAGATTGCGGCGCGGACGTTCGGCCTTGGCGTCGATCCGGCCGACAAAGATTCCGTCCGCCAGCACCGGGAGCGAAAAATAGCCGTACTTCCGCTTCGGCGCGGGCACGTAACATTCGATCTGGTAGTCAAAGCCGAACAGCTCGCGCACGCGCTTGCGATGAATCACGCCCGCGTCGAAGGGCGAGAGAATCTGCGCGGGCACCGAGCCCGCCGGAGGCAAGCGCGGAATGCGATCGATCGCCTCGACGAACGCAAAGAAGCGCGTCCGCTCCACGCCGCGGATGGCGATCTCGCAGACCTCCCGCGACTCGATCAAGTCGGCCAGCACCTGCTGCAGCACACGGCGATCGAGCGAGCGCTGGTGTCCCATTTGATCGAGCGCCGCCACGCCTTGCGCGCGAATCGTCTCCCGCACGCGATGGCGAATGGTCTCCTCTGCGGTCGGCACGGAGAGATCCAATCCGGGGGGGAGGACGCGCTCGGTCAGATCAAATATTTTCGCGAAGCCGGCGCGCCCGGCCACCATGATTTCGCCGCGCATGAAAAGCTCATGGAACACCCGGCGCTCCACCTTGCTGTAGCCCCAGAAGTCGCCGTCCGCCGGGCCGCCGACAAAGTCGCGCGACTGCAGCGGCCCGTCCGCCCGGATGCGATCGAGCACGCGTTGCATCGCCTTCGCCAGTTCCGGCGTGTGTTCGGACCAATGCATCTTTTCCGTGAACCGGCGCATGCGCGGCAGGCAGTAGCGGTAGCTGCTCATCGGCAGATAGGCCGCGGCGTGGCTCCAATACTCGAAGACGAGCCGCTCGCGCGAGACGAGGCGATCGAGATCGGCGGGGCGATAATTCGAGACGCGCGACCACAGCTGGTGATGATGCGCGCGTTCCACCACCGAGATGGTGTCGAGCTGGATGAAACCGAGGTGCTCGATCGCGCGCCAGGCGCCGCGCCAGCCGCGGCCAAACGGATCGCGGCGTAGCAAACCCAGCCCGTGCAGGGCGAGTCGGCGCGCCTGCGGGAGGGAAAGTGGCAGCGGCGCGCCCGGCAGCGTCCCGTTCTTCATCACCATGGCGTGGGCTTTCGATCGCGTAGGAATTGCCCGGTGATTTTGCGGGGCGCCTTCGTCGCCAGCCAGACGATTGTGTCCGCGCCCTCCTCCACGCTGCGATCCGCGCCGGCGCCGCCCATGTCGGTGCGCACCCAGCCCGGGCAGACCGAGTTCACGGCGACCCCGTCGGACTTGAAAGCCGCGGCGAGCTGCCGCGTCACCGCGTTGAGCGCCGCCTTGGAAATGCCGTAGGCGGGCGCCTCGTCGGTCATGTCGTGCAGCGCGCCCCAGCCGCTGGAGACATTGATGACCGCGCCGCGTTTGCTCTTGCGCAACAGCGGCGCGAGCGCCTGCGCGACGAGCAATGGTCCGAGCGTGTTCGTGCGCCAGGTGCGCAAGACCTCGCCCGGCGTGACGATCGAGCACCGAGACATCGTCGTGCTCGAGAATGGCGGCGTTGTTCACCAAACACGTCGAGACGATCGGTCTGGCGCGCGAGCGACTTGGCCAACGCGAAGATGCTGCGGGCGTCATCAACATCGAGCGGCAGAAATGTCGCCTTGGCGCCGGACGCAGTGAGCTTTGCCGTGGCCGCCTCGCCGCGGGTGGCATCGCGGGCGGTCAGGAAGACATGGAAGCCCCGCTCGCCGAGCTGGCGCGCCACCTCGAAGCCGATGCCCTTGTTCGCGCCGGTGACGAGGGCGGTGCGGGAGGAAGTGTCCTTCATGCGCGCCGAGCGTAGCATGAAATCGGCAAAACGCGGAAGTCCGGCCGGGACAAAGGTGCCGCAAATCGTCGTATGGATGCCGCGATGCATTTGGCTACCGTCATCCGCGCGCTCCTCGCGGCCGCCTTTGCGCTCGCGTTGCTGACCGGTCTTGGCGACCAGCGCTTCTTCGTTCCGGAAGATCTCAAACACGCCGCGATCGCCCGAGAAACCGCCGCTTCGGGCAACTGGCTGCAGCCCGGTGCCGCCGGGAGCGAGCGACCCGACCTCATGCATGGCCATCGCCCTCCGCTGATCCACTTGGCGACTGCGGCCTGCATCCGAATCTTTGGAAACCTCACGTGGGCAACCAAGCTGCCATCCACCCTCAGTGCGGCGGGCACGCTGCTGCTGGTGGCGTGGATCGGCCGCATGCTGGGCGGATCCCGCACTGGGTTGGCGGCGGCCGGCGTGCTCCTCTCCTGCCTGGGATTCTTCGCCTTCGCGCGCACGCTGACTCCCGACATGATGGTCACTTTATGGATCACGGCAGCCATCGCCTGCTTTGTCCGGCGCTGCGCATGGCGGTGGAAAGTGGTTTGAAGCCGGATTCTTTGTAGCGATCGGTTTGGGCATGCTCACGGACGGATTACTCGCCGCGTTCGTACCGATTTGCGCCGCGCTCGGCTGGAATCTCGGCCGACGCCGCGCGAATCTCGCCACCGTTCCCGTCAATTGGATATTCGGATTGTTCCTCGCGCTCGCGATTCCGCTGGCGTGGACGTTCGCGCAAAGCGTCCGCGGCGGCTCGCTGTTTGAACACCTCGCTAGTTCCGGTGTCTTTTCGTTGCTCGACGGCCGGGAGGCGACGCCAGCTCGAACGCTGTTAGTCTTGCCGGTTATTTTCTTGGCGATTGGCTCACTCCCGTGGCTGCTGGTCGCGCTGGGCGCCCTGCTCCATTGGCGGGCGTTGCGCGCTGGAGGCTGGCGCGCCTCACCCACCGGCTGGCTGCTGCTCGGCTGGTCGCTCCCTGCCTTGCTGCTGCTCCTTGTGATCGATCCGCGCTCCGTCGGGCGATGCGCTGCCGGTCTTCCCCGCCTTCGCACTTTGGATTGCGGGCGAAGGCCGCTGGCGTGACGCGAATCCGAAGAAACCGGACGGCGGCCTCGCGGGATTCTGGTGCCAATGGGGGCGGCGGGTGAGTTTGCTTTGCGCTCTGACGCTCATTGTCAGCCCGGCGCTCGCCGTGGCAGCGGCCGCCATCACGCTGCCCGGGTTCGAACGCTACCGATTTTCGCCCTGGTTCGGGCCGACGCTTGGTTTGCTCGTGGTCGGCGTGGGCGGGTCGATATACCTTTGGACCCGCCGCCCGAAACTCCCCGTCGTCGATCGCTGGCCCGCCTTTGAAGACGCGGCCGGCGCAGGACTGGCCGTGCTCGGGATCGGACTCTGGCTGCTGCTCGGCTGGCAGCTCAACGCCCTGCGCGGACTCCTGGGTCCGGGTTGACCACCTTGACGAGCCGCCGCCCCGTTCTTAATGTATCAACGATAGTTACACTTATCCAAATCCTCGAAACCATGAGCACTTCCACCGCCGTCGAAAAACTGAAACTCCTCGCGCCCGATTTGACCAAGCCGAAGACCTTCCCGCGCAGCCCGCGCGAGACGCTGGCCGGTTATGTAATTGGCATGCGCACACTCGACAAATGCCGCGCGCTCGTCGCGGGCACCATCGGCGAGTACCATTTCAATTGTCCGCTCGACAAAATGTTCCTGGAGTTCACCGGCATCAACGCGAAGGCGTTCCAGGCCAAGGTGGCGAGCGGGGCGACCGACGCGGAGATGGCCGCGTTCGTCAAGGCCAAGGCGAAGAAGCGCAAGCCGATTGAAATCGTGAAATGGAACAACCGTCTGCGCGACATCCGCCTGAGCGAACTGCCCGAGGGTCTGCAGGAATACATGGAAACCTACATCCCGCAGTTCATCCCGAAGAACCGCGTGGTGCATCATTTCTTCGACGTCTACGACATCGAGGAACAGCGGATCTGAAACGCCGCGTCTAGCGCCCAGGGACGATTTTCAATCGCACCGCGTCCGCCGGTGTCGCCAGCGTATCCTTGTAGGAAATCTTCAGGCCGGTCGATGGCTCCTCGAAAAGAAGATACGTCCCGTCGATGCCCGAACCCGCCTCGGGGTCGCTCTTCTTTCGCTTGCGCTCAGTCACGGTTGGCACCTGCACGAAGGTGCTGTCGCGATAGACGTTTGAATTTTCGGGCAGGATCTGCCCCGTCATGGTCGACTTCCACACCATCCGCGTGTAGTCGACGACGGCATAGCGGATGCCGTCCTGATCGGTTTCCTGCACGATTAGTTCCTTGTGCAGTCCGCCGTATTTCTCCATCGAGAGCGGCTCGTTGAATTTCTGGTTCAACTCGATGGTGTCGCCGGCCAGAACAATGCCGGACGTGGTCAGCCCGATGAGTCCAGCCGTCAGCCAACAAAGCGCGCGCATGGGCCCAGCTTGACCAATTGAAGCCGCGTCTTCAAGCCCGCTCGTCCATCCATCATTCAATGACCCGGATCCCCTCGACCTCGAGCGCGCGGAAGATTTCCGCCAGGTGCTCGCGCCCGCGCGTCTCCACCGTGCAGAACACGCGCACGGCAAAGACGTCGCCGCCGGCAAAGGCGCGGTCGTGCTCCACCTGCTGCACGCTGGCGCCGGCCTGCGCGAGCAGCTTGGTCAGCGAGGCCAGCCCGCCGGGGCGATCGCTGATGACCGCCTGGAAGCGCGCGATGCGGCCGTCGGCCACCAGGCCTTTCTCGATCACGCGGCTGAGAATGACGGGATCGATGTTGCCCCCGCAGAACGGCAGGACGACGCGCTTGCCCGCCAGCTCGGGCAGCTTGCCCGCCAGCATCGCCGCGAGGCCGGTGGCGCCGGCGCCTTCCACCACGAGTTTCTCCAGCTCGACGATGCGCAGGATGGCGAGCGCGATTTCGTCCTCGTTGACCGTGACAATTTTCTCCAACAGCGGCGCGGCAATCGCAAAGGCATTCGGCCCCGCCTCGGGCACGGCCAGACCGTCCGCCAGCGTGGCGCGCGTCTCGCAGCGCACCGAATGTCCGGCCTTGAGCGCCTCCTGGAAGCAGGTCGCACCCTCGGCTTCCACGCCGTAAATCTTGACGGCAGGACGAAGCGTTTTCACGGCCAGCGCGATGCCAGCGATCAGGCCGCCGCCGCCCACCGGAACCACCACCGCGTCGAAATCGCCGACCTGCTCGACAATCTCCATGCCGATGGTCCCCTGCCCCGCAATAATGTCGGGCGCGTCGTAGCCGTGGATGTAGGCAAGGCCCTCCGACTTGGCCATCTCGTCGGCACGCTCGCGCGCCGCGGCGAAATCACGTCCGTGCAAAATCACGCGCGCGCCGAGCTTGCGGCAGGTGTTCGCCTTGATCATCGGCGCGAATTCCGGCATGACCACGGTCACGGGAATGCCGAGCAGTCCGCCGTGGTAGGCGAGGCCGAGCGCGTGGTTGCCGGCGCTGGCGGCGATCACCCCGCGCTTGGCCTGGACGGGATCGAGCTTGGCCAGGGCGTTGCGCGCGCCGCGCTCCTTGAAGCTGCCCGTGCGCTGCAGGTTCTCGAGCTTGCAGAAAATCGTGCTGCCCGTGGCCTCCGAAAGCGGGATGGATTTCGGGCAGGGCGAAACCAGCACCGAGCCGGCGATGCGCTCGCGGGCCACGGCGATGTCGGCAAAGCTGACGGGGGAGTCCACGCGCTCAATCAACCGCCCAAAGTCATAGAAGCCAAGCGGGAAAGGTGGATCGCGGCGTGCGCGGTGCTATTTTCGAAGCATGTCCGACCTCCAGTCCCAGATTGAAGCGTGCGGCGAGGAGATTTTCGCGCTCGTCGATTCGCAAAAGAAACTCCCCGATGCCATTAACCCCGCCGTCTGGTACGGGCGTTTGATGGAGTGGACGATGGGCAAGGAGAACCTCAAGGTGCAGACGCTGCGCTTTGTCGACACGCTGCCGGTGCTCAACTCCAGCCGCGCGCTCAACGCGCACATGCACGAGTATTTCGGCGATCCGTCGCTCGAGCTGGCCGGGACCGCTCAAGCTCGGGCTCGGCCTTTCGTCGCTCGCGCCCTGGCTGGTCGGCCCGGTCGTGCGCACCGGCGTGAAGCGCATGGCGCGCTCGTTCATCACGGGACGCACCGGCGCGGAGGCCGTGCGCGAGCTGCGCAAAATCCGCAGCCGGAATGTCGGCTTCACGGTCGACATCCTTGGCGAGGCAGTGGTGAGCGAGCGCGAGGCCGACGAGTACCAGGCGCGCTACATGGAATTGATTGAGAGCCTCGCGGCTGAGGCGAAGCACTGGGAACCGATCGAGCAGCTCGAGGGCGCCGGTTCCGGACACGCGGCGCATTCCCGCGGTAAACGTGTCGGTCAAGATCTCCGCGCTTTATTCGCAGATTCACCCGGCGGACCCGGCGACCGCGCTCTTCCACTTGAAACGCCGGCTGCGGCCGCTCTTCCAGCGCGCCAGGGAACTCGGCGCGTTCATCAATCTCGACATGGAGAGCTACGCGGTGAAGGACCTGACGCTCGACCTGTTCAAGTCGCTGCTCGACGAACCGGAGTTTGCCGATTTCCACGACGCCGGCCTCGTCATCCAGGCGTATCTCCAGGATTCGGGCGACGATTTCGAAAAACTGCTGGCGTGGGCGAAGTCGCGGAACCGCCGCATCACCATCCGCCTGGTGAAGGGCGCGTACTGGGATTACGAGACCGTCATCGCGCGGCAGCGCCGCTGGCCGATTCCGGTCTATCTGCGCAAGCCCGAGTCCGACGCGAACTTCGAGCGCATCACGCGGCGCATGCTGGAGAACCACGCGAACATTTATTCCGCCTTCGGCAGCCACAACGTGCGCAGCATCGCGCACGCCATGGTTTACGCGCAGAAGGTCGGCCTTGGCCCCGCCGATTACGAAATCCAGATGCTCTACGGGATGGCCGAGCCGATCAAGCGGGCGATGGTGCGCCTCGGACATCGCGTGCGCGAGTATTGTCCGGTCGGCGAGATGCTGCCCGGCATGGCCTATCTCGTGCGCCGGCTGCTCGAGAACAATTCCAACGACGGATTTCTCAAGGCGAAGTTCGTCACCAAGGTCGGTTCCGCCGAGCTGCTGCGCGATCCGGACGAGCTGGTGCGCTCACTGCCGCCGAGCAACGGCGCCGCGCCGCGCCGCGAATTCGAGAACGATCCGCCCGAGGATTTCACGCTGCCCGAGACGCGCGAGAAGATGCGCCTCGCCCTCGAGCGCGAGCGCGCCTCGCTCGGCCGCACCTATCCGCTCGTGCTGGGAAATCGCGACGTGACCACCGCCGAGACGATGGACTCGGTGAATCCCTCGCATCCGGGCCAGTTGATTGGACGGCGTGGCCAAGGGCACGATCGCCGACGCCGAGGCCGCGGTGGAAGCCGCCACGCAGGCCTTCCAGCGCTGGCGCCGCGTGCCGGCGGAGGGCCGCGCCGCGCTGCTCGACAAGCTGGCCGCGATCATGAAGCGCGAACGTTTTCCGCTCGCCGCGCTCGAGGTGCTCGAGGTCGGCAAACCTTGGGTGGAGGCCGATGCCGACGTCTCGGAGGCGATCGATTTTTGCGAGTACTACGCGAGCGAGATGCGCAAGCTGGGCGACCCGGACCCCACGCATCGCGTGCCCGGCGAGGCCGGCTACACCGAGTACATCCCGCGCGGCGCGGGCCTGGTGGTCGCGCCGTGGAATTTCCCGCTGGCCATTCTTTGCGGCATGACCGTCGCCGCGCTCGTCGCGGGCAACACCGTGATCATGAAGCCCGCGGAGCAGTCCAGCATCGTGGCCGCGCGCTTCATGCAGCTTTGCCGCGAGGCGGGCTTCCCGCCCGGCGTGCTCAATCTCCTCACCGGCCTCGGCGAGGAAGTCGGCGAGCACCTCGTCCAACATCCGAAGATCGATTTCATCGTCTTCACCGGATCCAAGGAAGTCGGCCTGCACATCTGGGAGTCGGCCGGCAAGACGCGGCCCGGGCAGGCCAACCTGAAAAAAGTGGTCTGCGAAATGGGCGGCAAGAACGCGCTGATTATCGATTCCGACGCCGACCAGGACGAGGCCGTGATCGGCGCTCTCTACGCCGCGTTCGGTTTCCAGGGGCAGAAATGCTCCGCGCTCTCGCGCCTGATCGTGCTGAGCGAGAATTACGATCGCTTCCTGCACCGGCTCGTGGAGGCCGCCTCCGATCTGGTGGTCGGCGATCCGGCAAATCCGAACACGATTGTCGGGCCGGTGATCGACGCCGACGCGCACCGGCGCATCCTGCGCATCATCGAAGCAGGCAAGCAGGAGGCGCGGCTGGCGTTCGAGGGCAAGGTGCCCGACGAATTGAAGGACGGATACTTCGTCCCGCCGACCATTTTTGCGGAGGTGTCGCCCGACGCGAAGCTGGCGCGCACGGAAATCTTCGGTCCCGTGTTGAGCGTCTTCCGCGTGGACACGCTGGATGAGGCGATCGCGCTGGCGAACGACACCGAGTTCGCCCTGACCGCCGGCATCTATTCGCGCAGCCCGGCCAACCTGGATCGCGCGCGCCGCGAGCTGGTCGCGGGCAATGTCTATCTCAACCGCGCCATCACGGGAGCAATCGTCGCGCGCCATCCGTTCGGCGGCTTCAAGATGTCGGGCGGCGGCACCAAGGCGGGCGGCAAGGACTACCTGCTGCAGTTCCTTTTCCCGCGAGTGGTCACGGAAAATGTCATGCGGCGCGGCTTCGCGCCCGCCGAGGAGGAATCCATCTCCGCCGCCATCGTCGGGTGCGTCGAGCGGCGTGGGAATGTAACTACAGGAAGTCGACGGTCGACGGTCGACGGTCGACAGCCAGAAACTGATGACGCCTGCGGCAGGTCGACCTGCAATCGGGCCAGCGGAAATCCAATCGCGGTTCACTGGTTCTAGCGCGAATGGCGGCCTGAAAGGCCGTCGACTGTCGACCCTCGACCGTCGACTCCCGTTTTTCTCGGTGGCGTTTTGGGCGGCGCCGTAGCATCCTCGCGCCCAATTCCCCCCAACCCGCAATTCCCCGCCATGGCCCTCGCCCAACTGACCGACGAACAAACCCGCACCTGGACCCGCGCGCAGAAAGACGAGTGGTGGTTCAAGACTGTGTTTCGCGGCGACCTGCCGCAGCTCACCTGGCGATCGGCGCTGACCGGATTCCTGATGGGCGGCTTGCTGGCCGCGACCAATCTCTACGTGGCTTCGAAAACCGGCATCACCCTGGGCGTCGGTCTCACTTCGGTCATCCTCGCTTTCGCCATGTTCAGAACGCTGAACAAAATGGGGGCGAACGATTTCACGATCCTCGAGAACAACGCGCTGCAGTCGATCTGCACCGCGGCCGGCTACATGACCACGCCGCTGACCTCGAGCCTGTGCGCCTACATGATGGTCACCGGCAACATCATCCCGAGCTGGCACATGCTCATCTGGATGGTCATCGTCTCGTTGCTCGGCGTGCTGGTGGCGTTTCCCCTCAAGCGCCGCTTCATCAACGAGGACCAGCTGCCGTTTCCGGAGGGTCGCGCGGCCGGCGTGCTGCTGGACGCCATTTACACCACCGACCCGAATGCCGGGATGTTCAAGGCCCGCGTCCTCGCCATCGCGGGCGCGATCGCCGGATTCTATCAATTTCTCTGCGGCGAGGCGCTGCAAAAGCTGGTCCAGGTCAAGATCCTGCACCTGCCCTGGTCGTGGGTGCCGTGGCATTTCAAGGATCAGATCGACAATTATCTACTACTCGCTGGCCAAGGCCAGCAGTTGGTGGATTCCGAAGATTCTCGGCACCGACATCCGCCAGCTTGGCATTCGCTTCGGCTGGGATTTTGCCATGATTGGCGTCGGCGGACTGATGGGCATTCGCATCGCGTCCAGCGTCCTGCTCGGCGCGCTCTTCAATTTCGTGGTGCTCGCGCCGCTCATGATCCAGCGCGGCGACATCCAGCCGATGGTGAAGATGGCGGACGGCGCGATGGGCTTCAGCCGCGCGAGCATCGTGAACCAATGGTCGCTGTGGTGGGCCGTCACGATGATGGTGGTCGGCTCGCTCGTCGCGCTCCTCGGCAAGCCGGAGCTGTACCGCGGCCTCTTCACCAAGCTGCGCTCCCGCAAGGAAGCCAGGCCGGCGTCCGAGCGCAGCGATCTGCTCAACCACATTGAATTGCCGCTCTGGCTTTCCTACGTGGGCGTGCCGATCTTGAGCGTCGCCGGCGCCTGGGTGACGCATATTTTCTTCGGCGTGCCGTTCTGGCTGTCGCTCGCTTCGCTGCCGCTCATTTTCGTCCTCAGCATCATCTGCACGAACGCGATGGCGCTGACCTCGTGGACGCCGACCGGCGCGCTCAGCAAGATCACGCAATTCACGGTGGGCGCGATCGATCGCACGAATCCGGCGTCGAATCTCGTCACCGCGGGCATGACCGCGGAAGTCGCCGCCAACGCCGCCAATCTGCTCTCGGACATCAAGCCCGGCTACATGCTTGGCGCCAAGCCGCGCCAGCAGGCCCTCGGTCACGTCATCGGAATCTTTTCGGGCGCCATTGCCGCCGTCCCGCTGTTCTTCCTGCTTTTTCTCAAGCCGAATGCCGAGGGCGTTCGGTCGGTCGCCACGCTCGGGCTGGAGCCGTTTACGTTTCCGGCGGCGGTGCAATGGAAGGGCGTGGCCGATCTCATTGCCAAGGGACTGGGCGCCCTGCCGCAATCGGTCATCATCTCGATGATCGGCGCGGCGCTCTTCGCGGCGTTCATCGAGCTGTACGGCATCATTCGCAAACGCCCGTTCCCGCTCTCCACCGTTTCCATCGGACTCGGCGTGGTGTTGCCGGTCGACGCCTCCATCGGCATGTTCCTGGGCGCGTTTTTCTTCTGGTGGCAGGAGCGCCGCCACAAGACGCCCGGCACGCCCGGACATAAAATCTGGGTCGACAGCGTCGAACCGATTTGCGCCGGCCTCATCGCCGGCGCCGCGATGGTGGGAATCGCCGACGCCATTGTGAGCGTGCTGCCGTTCATGGAGAAGTAGTCAGACGGTTATGCGTTATGCGTTATGAGTTATGATCTCCGTCTCACGTAACGCATAACACCTAACCCCTAACTTTCTCATCATGCTCCCCACGCATTACCGCGCCTTCCAAGTCCCGCGCTTCGGCGGACCCGAAGTGCTTGAGTTGAAGACGCTGCCCATGCCCAAGCCCGGCGCGGGCGAGGCGCTCGTGCGCATCCACGCCGCGGGCATCAACTTCGTCGACAACTACCAGCGCACCGGCCACTACCCCGGCGAACTGCCGTTCATCCCCGGCAACGAAGGCGCCGGAGTCATCGTGGCGGTGGGACCCGACGTGCCGGAGTCGCGCGTGGGCCAGCGCGTGGCCTGGGCGCAAATTCGCGGCAGCTACGCGGAGTACGCGGTGGTGCCGTCCGCCCGCCTCGTGCCGGTGCCGGATGGCTTGGATGATTTGCGCGCGGCGGCCGTGATGCTGCAGGGCATGACCGCGCACTATCTCGCGTTCTCGACCTACCCCATCCAAAAGGGCGATTCGGTTCTCATCCACGCGGCCGCCGGCGGCGTCGGACTGCTGCTCGCGCAAATGGCCCGAATGCTCGGCGCATCGACCATCATCGGCACGGTCTCCACCGAGGAAAAGGCGAAGCTCGCGCGCGAAGCGGGCGCGACCGATGTGATCCTCTACACGCAGCAGGATTTCGAGGCGGAAACCAAGCGCATCACCGGCGGCAAGGGCGTGCACGTGGTCTATGACTCCGTCGCCGCGACCACCTTCGCGAAGGGCCTCGAATGTCTGCGCCATCGCGGCTACATGGTGCTCTACGGCGCGTCGAGCGGCCCGGTCGAAAGCGTTTCGGTCAAGGCGCTGCAGAAGGGCTCGCTCTTTTTCACGCGGCCGACATTGCACCATTACGGCAATCCCGGCGGCGATCTCGAGCAGCGGACGGCGGATCTTTTCCGCTGGGTGGCGGAGGGCAAATTGAAACTGCGCGTCGAGCACGTCTATCCGCTCGAGGAAGCCGCGCAGGCCATGCGCGACCTCGAGGGCCGGAAGACCACCGGCAAGCTCGTGCTCAAGATCGTTTGATCGTCCTGAGCTATGGCGTGGTGACGCGCAGCCGGAGAAAGCGCTGCGGCCCGGTCACCGGATCGACCGGCACCACGTCGCGCACTTCCACATTGAAGAGAGGAGTCGCGCCCGTCTCGCTCACGAAGCCCGGACCGGTGGTCGCCGCGCCGTGGATGCTCGAGGCGATCGGGGTCCACGTTTGCAAATCGCCCGAGGCCTCCACGATGTAGGTCAGATCGGTCGCCACGCTGGATCGCGCAAACGTAAGCGAGAGGTAGGGCACGCCGCCGTACAATCTGAATCACCGGAATCGGCAGCGGCTTGCCGGTGGCAATGGTCGGATTCGAGAGGAGCGCATACTCCATGAGATTGGTGTTACCATCGCCATCGGGATCCGCCGTGAGGGCCGCGTTGGCGCCGTTCAGGCCGAAGCTGGCGATGTAGTTCGCCGCCAGCGTGACCACGTTCAAGCCGAAGGTCTGCGTGGCGTCCGGCGCGACGCCGTTGGTCGCAGTCACCGTGATGTTCGGATAGCTTGCGGTGCCGACAGCGTTGGGCGTTCCGGAGAGCACACCCGCGGTCGAAAGCGTGAGGCCCGAGGGCAGCGCGCCCGAGGTCAGGTTGAATGTGACCGCGGGCGAACCCGACGCCGTGAACGTGTGCAGATAGGGCGTGCCGATGGTCACGGGCGACGCCGGCAACGGACTCGTGAACACTGGTGCGACGCTGCATGCGGTGCAGGCGAAGAAGTTGTCGACGATTTGCATCGTGTCGACGCGCCAGACAGCCGCCCCGACCGTAGTGCCGAAACATCGGACGCGAGGCGGAAACGGAAACGCACGCTTTGTCCCGCAGCGGAAGCCGGGAAGATTCACCGAGTGTGGTGGTATAGACCGCGTTGAGTGCCGGTCCACGCGTTGCGTCCGTCCAGCGTGCCGATGCCCTGCTGATCGAGAATGCCGGTGTAGCCGCCGGCCGCGAAACTGCCGCCGGCCGCGATGACATCCGTAAACGCGCCGCCGGCGATGGAGATTTCAAGCACGCCACCGTCGAAGCCCGCCTCGGTCCGCCAGCGGTGGCGGAAGCGGAACTGGCTGGTCGCCGATGGACACCACGAAAGTGCTCGTGTCCATGCGGGTCTCGCCATAGTTGCCCAGCGGAACCGCGAACGCCGCGTTGGGCGACGTATCCGAGCTGGGCTGCGGCGGTCGACCACGGCGCGAAGGCGGGGTCGCCATTCACCACGATGACCGCGGTGCTCCAGCCCACCGGCAGCGCCGGCGGCGTGAGCGCATCGAAATTCTCGAAGTTCGTCACGTTGCTGGCGGGCACGCCCAGGCGGAATCACGTAGGAGATCGTGCCGTAGTTTGTCGCGCCGTCCTGCAACTGCAGCGTCGCCGTAATCGTGCTGCCGCAGGCGCCGCTGGCCACAAACTGGAACGATTGCGAAGCCGCGCCGTTTGCCGCAATCACCCCGTAGTTCACCGCCGGATTGCCGACCGGCGTCACGCCGCCGGACGGCCTGCAGCGTCGCGACCAGATTCGATGTCGCCGAACCGCCGACGTTGGAGATCGGGAGGCTGAAAGTCACCGTCTCGCCGGGATCGACCGCGCTGTTCGGCGGCAGGCAGCTTTCCGTGCTCGGCGCCCCCGCCGCGCCCGCCACGAGCACCGGAATCGGCGAGACCACCGTGACGTTGAAGATCCGCACCGCCGCGGCGCCGCACGCGTCAAGCACGGTCACGCGCACCGGCGTCACGCCGAGCGTGCTGCCGGCGGTGGTGGTGACGCGTGACCACGCCGGTGTTGGCGTTGACCGAGATCGTGCCGCCGCCGGGCAGCGTCGCTGGACATCACCGAAACGGGCTTGGGCACCGAGATTGTTGTTCGCATCGGCGGGACCGGCGGACGGCGGGACGTTCTGGGTCACGCCCGTGTTCGGCGATGCTGAGATTGGCGTACGTGCCAATGGTGGGCGACGGATTCGGCGTAATGATCAGGTCGACCGATTTCGCGGTGGTGGAGCCGTTGCTGTCGGTGGCGGTCAGCGTGATCGGATAGGTGCGGCTCGTGTTGGTCGTCACGATGGTGCAATTCGCCATGCACGCTGAGCGAGACGCTGCCGCCGGCGATGCTCGGCGTGACGCTGACATCGCCCGGCAGATTGGAAACGGAGACGGAAATCGGGTTGCCCTCGGCATCGCTGGCGTTGCCGACGACCGCGACGGTGGGCGTGGGCGTGCCGCGCGCGACGGTCACGCCGCCGGTGATGTTGAGCGTGGGCGCAGTGTTGGTCGAGGTGATGACGAGGTTGGCGTCCGAGATGTCGAAGAAAATATTGCCGACCGCCTCGACCTTGATGCGACCCTGCGTGGTGGCGACGTTGGCGGTGTTGGGAATCGTGACCAACGCGGAGCCGTTATTGGGAGCGCTGGCCGCGAGCACGATTGGGAAGGTGTTGCCGCCGTCGGTCGAGAGGCTGATCTTCACGTTCGCGCAATTGATCGGCGCCAAGTCGGAGCTGGCCACATTCCAGGTCACCGTCTGCGTCGAGCCGCCGGCAATCGTGCCGGCCGCGTTGAGCGTGCCCGTGATCGCGAATGGTCCCGCGGTGGCGACCGAGGTCACGGTCATCGATCCATAATTCGAACCGCCGCCATTGAGACGATTGTCGCGCACCGTCACGCGGAAAGTCATGGCGCGGCTCGTGGTCGGCAGAAATTCACGCGCTGATGAGATCGCTCGACGATGGTCGCCGGCGGCACGTTCTGATTGTTCAGGATGTAGGTCAGCGACGGAAAAATCCGCGTCGGATTCGGTGAGGGATCGAACGAGCGGAAAATCGGCGAACTGCCGTTGTCGCGCGGATTTGCCGTCGGATCCTGCGCCGGACCCAAGATCGAATTCCTCCCAGCAATAGGTCAGCGTGTCGCCATCCTGATCGGTGGCGCTGGCGGTCAGCGCAAAGGGCGTCTGCGACGGGAATGGTGAAATTGGTAAGCGCCGCGATCACCGGCGGATGATTGCCCGTGCTGATCGTGGTGGGGCAGGTCGAACCCGAGCCGCTGCTCGTGTAAGTGTCGATTTCGTCGTAGCTGATGGTGTGGAAATAGTCGTCGCTGTGCGGCGCGAGATCCTGCGGCGAGCAGATGCCCGCGTAGGCCATGATGGTCGTTCCGCTGCCGGGTTCATAGGCGGTGGCACCATGCGGTTGCCGCCGGAGCAACTGCCAGTCGTGCCGTTGAACGGATGGTTCGCGCCGAATTGGTGGCCCATCTCGTGCACCACGTAGTCGATGTCGTACGGATCGCCGGTCGGATTGCCCAGGCCGGTCACGCCCCGCGCCTTTTGACCGGAGCGGCAGATCACGCCGAGGCTCGCGATGCCGCCGCCGCCCGTGCTGAAGACGTGACCGATATCGTAATTCGCGTTGCCGATGATGCTGTCGATCTTCGACTGGTTCTCGCCCAGCATCGTGCTGCCGTTGTTGTTGGTGTAGCCGTCGGTCGCTGGGATCGGTGTAGACGAGCTTGTCCGTGTTGTTAACCAGCACGAAGCGAATCGCGAGGTCGCGCTCGTACACCGCGCTGCAGCGGTTGATCGACGTGACCATGGCGGCGAGCGCCTGCGCGACGGTGCCCGGGTTGGTGCCCGAAACGGCCGCGGTGTACTCGGCGGTGGCGCCGAGCGCGAGGCGATAGACCCGCAGCGTTGCGCCGGTCGGTCGCGCCGGCGCCGGCAGGCGCGTGAGCACCTCGGACGCGTCGAAGCCCCTGTCCTGCACGCCGCATTCCCACTGTCTTGTCCGGCGCCATGAAGTCGCGCTTGTAGTAGGAGATGTACGTCTGGTCGCTGTCGTTCCAATACGGGTCGATGTAGTACTGGCCGCGCGCCGAAAGCACGATGGCGTGAAATCCGCGCGGCGTGACGTCCAGGCGCATGGTCGCGGTGGGATCGTCGATGCCGATGCCCGACGTAGGTCTTGAACTCCGGATAGCGCTTGGCGCAGGGCGGGCTCCATGATGGGCGATTCCTCGATGCGAAAACGCGAGAATTTTCCGGACGGCAGCGGCACGTCGATCTCGAGATTGTAAACGCTGGCCGGCACGCTGAATTCGAGCGGCGCCTGCTTGAGCAAATCCTCCAGCGCGGGCCGGTTCAACTGCACCGTGCGATAGGTGAGCGGCACGATGTTGCGCCGCGACTCGCGGCCACGGCCGCCGGCGCGCACCCGCCGCGGACGGCGCAGCCGCAATGCCACGCGCCGCCACCATCGCGCTCTCGTCCACGTCGCTCCAAATCGCGCTGGTGGACGCCGCCTTCGGGGCCTGGGCCCACAGCGAACCGGCAAAAAACAGCAGGCTGGCGGCGGCGACGGAAAGGCGTCGAAATTGCATCATCCGCTTTAGCCACAATGGGCCCTGCTCTCAAGTCGGAACGCGCCCGGGTGGCGAAATTGGCAGGTCGTGGCGCGGCAGGCCGCGATGACACGCGCGAGATTTGCGCGCCGCCGCCGGCGCGAAAATTGTTGCGTAGATGAATGCCCGTACATTGCTGATTTCCGACCCGGTCCAACGCGACATCGCCGAGATCTCACGCGACGCGGCGCCCGACGGCGCCTTGCTTGATGCTTATTCCAATGCGGTTATCGCGGCCGTCGACCGCGTTGGCCCGGCCGTGGTGAACATCGAGGCGAAGGCGTCGACACATGGTGCGCGGCCCGGCGGCGGGAGCGGCTCCGGCTTCCTGCTCGCAAGCGACGGCTTCATTCTCACCAACAGCCACGTGGTCCACCAGGCCGCCGAGCTGCACGTGACGCTCGCCGACAGCCGGCGCGTTTCCGCCGAGCTGGTCGGCGAGGATGCGGACACGGACCTCGCGGTCATCCGCATCAACGCGCCCCATCTCGCCCACGCGCGGCTCGGAGAATCGACCGGCATCCGGGTCGGGCAGATGGCGATCGCGATCGGCAATCCGTACGGCTTTCAGGCCAGCGTGACCGCCGGCATTGTCAGCGCGCTCGGTCGGACGCTGCACGGACGCGAGGGCCGCTTGATGGACGACATCATCCAGACCGACGCGGCCTTGAATCCGGGCAACTCCGGCGGTCCGCTGGTCGATTCCTCCGGCGCGGTCATCGGCGTGAACACCGCCGTCATTCTCCCGGCGCAGGGCATTTGTTTCGCCATCGCCGCCGACACCGCCAAATTCATCGCCGCGTGGTTGATCAAGGACGGCCGCATTCGCCGCGGTTATTTGGGACTGGCGGGACAAAACGTCGATCTGCCCGTGCGCGCGGTGCGCTATCACGGGCTGGCCCAAAGCACCGGAATCCTCGTGGTGTCGTGCGAAGCCGGAGCGTCGGCCGATCGCGCCGGCCTGGAGGCGGGCGATTTGATCATCGCCTTCAACGGCCAGGCCCTGCGCTCGGTGCACGAATTGCACAAGCGACTTGTGCACATCGAAACGGGAAAGCGCGCCGAGATCACCTTCCTGCGGCGCGGTGAGCGTCTGACGCGCGCCATCGTCCCGGACGAGCGGCCGAAATCCTAGTCGCCGGCTTCTTTCCCGCGACCGATCGCCTGCATGCGCTCGCGATCCGCCTCGGGGAGCGCGGCCGTCCAGGCGACCTCCTCGCCGGGCTCGGGCAGGACGTGGCCGAATTCGAGCATCGCGCGCGGCGGCAGCTCGCTGAGGTAGATCCAGACGGCATGCGCGGGGAGATTCGCGGCCTGGCCGACCTCCGCCGCCAGCCGGGTGATCAGCGCGTGCCGCATTTCCGGCGGACGCCCGCCGCGAATGTTCCCGTGCACAAAGATTTGATCGCCGTCCAAGGGCGCGCCGCCGATGAACCAGTCGCCGGGCGCGATTTCCCGAAAAATCACCTCCGCAAAAAAAGCGGGCGCGCCCGTCACCTCGCTGTGGACGCGCGTGATGGCTTTCGCGACCGCGGTTTTCTGCGCGGCGGCGAGCGAACTCGCGGGAATCGTGCAGAGATAAGTCGGCATGGCCGATCCAAGAATTACGCGTGGGCCTCGAAACTGGCGAGCAACTCCGCCGGCGTGAGCGTGGCGGTGCCGAGTTTGCCGACCACGACGCCGGCCGCGTGGTTGGCGATTTCCGCGGCCTCTTCCGGGCTCGCGCCCGCCGCGAGGCAGAGCGTGAAGAGCCCAATCACCGTGTCGCCCGCGCCCGAGACATCGAAGACCTCCTGCGCGCGCGTGGGCAGCGCGTAGGCCTCCTTGCCGCGCTGAAAAAGCATCATGCCCTGCTCGCCGAGCGTGACGAGCAGCGTCGGCGCGTCCCATTGCGCCAGCAGCGCGGCGCCCACCTCGGCCAGCGCCGCGTCGGACTTGGCGGGCGAAACCGCCTCGGTGAGCGGCCGGCCCACCGCCGCGAAGGCCTCCGTGCGGTTGGGCTTGATCGCGGTGGCACCCGGCCATTGCAGCAAGTTGCCGGCGTTGGGATCGACCGTCAGAATTTTACCCGCGTCCGCCGCCAGCCGGCCCACTTCATTGACGAACGTCTGCGTCAGAAATCCCTTGCCGTAATCCTCCAGGATCAGCGCGTCGTAGTCCTTGAGGTGATCGCGCAGCCAGGCGAGCGCGGCGTCGTGCACGCGCTGGGGCGGCGCGGTCTTGCGCTCGCGATCCACGCGCACGACCTGCTGCTGCCGCGCGATGATGCGCGTCTTGACAATGGTCTGGTGGTCGCGATCCGACTGGATGCCGTCCCAGCCGATTCCCTGCGCGGCGAGCAGGGAGCGCAGCCGGCTGGCGTGATCGCATTCGCCGACCAGTCCCATCAGGCCGACCCCCGGGGTGAACTCGCGGATATTCCGGGCCACGTTGGCCGCGCCGCCCGGGTAATAGGCCTGGCGGGTCACCTCCACCACGGGCACGGGCGCCTCGGGGGAAATCCGGCTGACCCGGCCATAAATGAACTCGTCCAGCATCAGGTCGCCAATGACCAGAACCCGCTTGTTGGACAGGCGTTCTATCAGTTGGCGGGCGTGGTCGGTGGTCATGGACGCCGCAATCAGGGCGGGGGGTGCCGTCTCTGTCAAGCACCGGAAAATCCGCCTGAAGCGGCCGGGGACGACACGGGGGATAATTGACGGCGGTGCCCTCCTATGTTTGTCTTCCCCCCGCCCAACCGGGTGATTTCGATTAGAACTACATGAATAAGCCCCTTCTTGGTGCGGTTTTCGCCCTTCTCGGACTCGGTTCCCTGGCCGCAACGGCGAATTGCGCCGAGACCCCGCCGGCAAAGATATCCCTCAAGGATTTCCCCGCCACGACCGTGGACAACGTCGTGGTGCCCGTCCCGAGCGAAGTTTTCAACGCCCTCGAGAAGATGGGCACCGTGGCCTGGCGCTCGGAGCTGCGCCCCAGCTTCACGAAACAGCGCAACGGCCGGCCGCAGATCGCCCTCCTGATGGGCACCGTGATCGCCGACGGCTTCCTTGCCGTGCAGGCGCAGGACGGCGAGCGCGTGAAGGAAATCGGCCGCACCGTGCTCGACCTGGCCCGCGACATCAACGTCCGCGAGGTCGTGCTCGCGCACTGCAACAGCATCATCGAGGCGGCCGATCGCCGGGACTGGAAAACGGTGCGCAAGGAGTTGGACAAGACCCAGCTCGACGTCCGCGCGGCGATGGATCAATTGAAGGACCAGGAACTTTCGCAGCTGGTCAGCATCGGCGGCTGGATCCGCGGCACCGAGGCGCTGACCGCGCTGGTGAAGAAGGAATACACCGCCGACCGCGCCGAACTGCTCGCGCAGCCGGGTTTGGTGAACCTGTTCGAAAAGCAGATCAACGGGATGTCGCCGCGCATGAAGGGCACGCCGCTGGTCGGAAAAATCCAGGCGGGGCTCGTCACGATCCGGCCGCTCGTCAGCATCGACACCGCGATCAGCAAGCATTCCGTCGAGACGATTAATTCCGTGACGCGCGATCTTGTTCGCGCCATTTCGCCGACCGACAACTAACCGGCGGGAGCGCCCACTTTCCTTAACCCTGTGAAGCTCAGAATCTCCCTCCTCGCCATCGGCGCCCTGCTCGCCGGGCTGACGGCCCGCGCGACCGTGGACGACGCCCTGTCGTTCGCGCTCGAAGCCATGACCCCCTACATCAAGGAGGGTTACACCATCCGCGAGGACACCTGGGGCGGCGACCTGCCCGTGGCCACGGCCAAGGCAATTTCGCAGCAGCTCTTTAAAGGCAACGATTATTGGTTTACGATGGGGACGGACGTCAAGGGAGCGACCATTTCTGTGCACATTTACGATCGGGAAGGAAATCTGGTGGAACAGACCGCCTGGCAGCGCGATTCGTTTGCGGGCGCGTCGATCAAGCCCACCAAGACGGGCTCGTATTTCCTGATTGTGAAAGTGGAAAAATCCCCGCGCGAACGGACGCCCTGGGGATTGGTTTACGCCTACCGGTGAGTGGCCCCATTCCCAACGATGCGCCTGCCGGCGCGTCGCTCCTCGATCCGGGGAGCGAGCCGGAGGCCGTGACCCTGCAATTTGAGAACGCCCGCTCGGTGCAGGCGCTCTATGCCGGCGATCCCGGCCTGCTCAAGTCGCTCGAGGAAACGCTCAAGGTCCACGTCACCACCCGCGAGGGCTGGCTGAAGATTGAGGGACCGGCCCAGGCGGTCGCCGAGGCGCGCACCGTCTTCGAGCAGCTCGACCGCGCCCGCCAGCAGGGCGTGCCCATCCGGCGCTTCGAGTTCAACTACGCTTTGAAATCCGTGGCGGAACCGAACGGCGATCGCCGCGGTCTCGGCTCGCTGGGCCACATGAAAATTCACACGTCGGCGCGCAAGCCGCCGGTGCTGGCCAAGACGGCCAACCAGCTCGAGTACGTCCAGCAGATCGAGTCGCGCGATGTCGTTTTCGGCCTCGGCCCCGCCGGCACGGGCAAGACTTTTCTGGCGGTCGCCATGGCGGTGGCCGCGCTGCGCCGCGAGCAGGTGGGCCGGATCATTCTCACGCGGCCGGCGGTGGAGGCGGGCGAGGCGCTCGGCTTCCTGCCCGGCGACCTGCAGGAAAAGATTTTCCCCTATTTGCGTCCGCTTTATGACGCATTGAACCGGCTGGTCGAAACAGAAGAGTTGCAACGCTACCTCGATCGCAAGATGATCGAGATTGCTCCGCTGGCGTATATGCGCGGGCGAACGCTCGACGAGGCTTTCATCATCCTCGACGAGGCGCAAAATACGACCACCGAGCAAATGTTCATGTTCCTCACGCGGCTTGGAACGGGAGCGAAATGCGTCGTGACCGGCGATCGCACGCAGATCGATTTGCCGCCGAACCGCCGCTCCGGCCTGGTCGAGGCGATCCAGGCGCTCAAGGACGTCCCCGGGATTTCGTTTTGCCAGTTCGAGGAATGCGACGTCGTGCGCCACGAATTGGTGCAGTCGATCATCCGTGCCTACCGCCTGCACCGCTACGGCGAGCCGGGCAATCCGGCCGCGTTGCCGGCCGGCCGCGAGCGCGGTCCGGGTGGATTCTGAGTCGCCCCCGCGGCGATCCTTTCACGTATGTTTTCCCTTTGGCGCAAAAACCGGCTCGTGAAGCAGGGCTATGCCTGTCAGAAGACACGCAAGACCCAGGGCGACGGCGAATTTCGCCGCGTGCTCGAGACCAGCTACGAGGTGAAGTGGCTCATCCTGCTGCTCTTCGCGGCCGGCCTCGCCACGCTGATTTTCTGGGGTCCGCAGCCCAACCAGGCGCAGAAAACCCTGCTCGGACTGCTCATCCTCGCCACGGCCGCGGCGCAGTTCTGGGTCAATCACCCGGAAACCTTCGCGAGCAACTCCAAGCTCGTGCTCGTCTTCGGCACGAACCTGATCCAACTCACCGCGTTCAAGGTCATCCTCGAGATGATGGACGCGGGCACGGTCTCGCTCGTCTACGGCCCGCTGCTCTTTCCGTACGCCTTTGCGCCGCTCGTGCTCTCGGCGCTGCTCGGGCGCAACCACGGACTGCACGCGGCGGTCTTCAACAGCCTCTGGTCGTCGATCCTCCTGCGCAACGTCGAGGCGATTCCCGATCGTGATGAGCCTGATCAGCGGCTTCGTCGCCGTCTTCGTCACGCTGCAGGTCCGCAACCGCCTCCAGCTCGTCAAGGCCGGCGTCTTTGTCGGCTTCGCCGTCTGGCTGCTCGCGGTCGCCTTCCAGCTCATCGACATCTCCTGGTCCTCGCTCTCGGAAACATCCTGGAATGTCGTCGGCGAGCAGACGCTGGTCGTTTTCCTCGTCTCCGTCGGCACGGCCATCGTGGTGAGCGGCACGCTGCCGATCCTCGAGACCATTTTCAAAATCACCACGCCCACTTTCTGGCGCGAGAAGGGCGACTTGAATCATCCGCTGCTCAAGCGCCTGTCGACCGAGGCGCCCGGCACCTATTTCCACAGCATTGGCGTCGGCCAGCTCGCTTCCGAGGCGGCCGAGGCGGTCAACGCGAACGCCGATCTCTGCCAGACCTGCGCGCTTTTCCACGACGTCGGCAAGCTGGTGAAGCCGGAGTACTTCACCGAGAACATGTCGGAGGGCGAGAACCCGCACGACACGCTCACGCCGAGCATGAGCGCGCTCATCATCATGGCGCACGTGAAGGAGGGCGTGAACCTCGCGCTCGAGCACAATCTCAACCGCCAGATCATCGACGTCATCCAGCAGCACCACGGCACCTCGCTCGTCTGGTATTTCTACAAGCGCGCGCTCGCCCAGCAGGAGGAGGCGCGCGAGCACGGCAAGATCGCGAAGATTCACCAGGACGACATTCCGGAGGTCGACGAGGCCACCTTCCGCTATCCCGGCCCGCAGCCGCAGACGCGCGAAAGCGCCATCCTCAGCCTGGCCGACGCGGTGGAAAGCGCCTCGCGCTCGCTCGAAAAGCCCACCCCGCAGCGCATCGAGGAAATGGTCGACAAGATCATCGCCTCGCGCGCGCACGACGGCCAGCTCGACGAATGCGATCTGACCTTCAAGGAGCTGCGCACGATCGCGGAGAGCTTCAGCACGACCCTGCAAAGCATGCTGCACCGCCGCATCGCGTATCCGAAGGAGGACCGCGAGGACGACAAGGGCGAAGACGAACGCACGCCGCTGCCGGTCACGCCGCCGCCCAAGACGGCCTCGGCCGCCTGAAACCCGCGCGCATGGCCGGCCCCGCTCCGCAGCCGATCCTCTCCCTCGTCAACGCGCAGCGCCGCCTGCGCGTTCCCCTCCCCGCCCTGCGCAAACTCGCGGCCGCTGCCCTTCCGCTCTGCCTGCAAGCCCGCGGCACGCAGCGTCCCGTCCTGCCCGAAACTTCCCGAGGTCGTCATCGCCATCGTCTCGGATGCCGTCATGGCGCGGCTGCACCGCGACTTCGGCGGCGTGCCCGGGCCGACCGATGTCATCACCTTTCAGCACGGCGAGATCGTGATCAGCGCGGAAACCGCGTCGCGCCAGGCGCGCGCGAACCGACAGCCGCTGCCGCGCGAGATTTTCCGCTACATCGTGCACGGACTGCTGCATCTGAACGGGCATCGCGACGACACCGCCGCGGCCCGGCGAAAAATGTGGGCCGCGCAGGAACGCATCGTGGAGCGACTTGCGTAGTCGCTCCGCGGAGGGCCCTTCGCGGGCGTTGAATTCGCGAATCACGGATGGTAGCGTCCCGGCCGTGATTGAATTTGCCGAAAATTTCGCAACCCCGGGCTGGGGGGAAATCCCCGCGCCCGCCCCGGCCCGCCCGGGCGCCTTCGGTGGCGAATGCCTCAGCTTCGCCCCGGCGGCCGGCGCGCATTTCGCCGGCGTCTGGAGCCACTGGGTGGAGCACGTCTATGGAGCGCAACTGCTCGACGCCATGCTCGGAGTGATGTCGGCCACGCGCCTCGATCACACCCGCGACCCGCTCGCGCTCGACGCGCAGGTCGCCACGTTTTTCGCGCCCGACACCGTGCTGCGCCTGCGGCGCGCGGGCCACGCGATGCTGCACCGGATGGACGGCATGCGCGGTTCGCGCTCGGCACTGCGCCTGCGCGGCGCGGCGGATCGCGGCGAGACGCCCGGCCTGTTTCCGATCGTCTTCGCCCTGCAATCCTCGATCTACAACGTGCCGGCCCGCGCCGCGCTGGTGGCCTACGCCCGGCTCGAGTGGCGCGCGGCGCGCGATGCCCACGGCGGCCCGTGGGACGAGCCCGGAGAAATCGCCAACGACCTGATTTTGTCGCAAGTCGATGCGCGCCTGCTGCCCCCGGCGGAACCGGCCGATGTCGCGGCGGCCGGTTGAAGTATGCCTTCGCATCCACAAATTCTCGAGGAAACCAGCGAGGAGGTCGCGCTCGATCTGCCGTGGAACGTGGTCGTGCACAACGACCCGATTAATTTGATGAGCTACGTGACGATGGTGTTCCAGCGGGTCTTTCAATACTCGCGCGAGCGCGCCACGCAGCCACATGCTCGAGGTGCACCAAAAGGGCCGCTCGATCGTCTGGAGCGGATCGAAGGAGAAGGCCGAGCTTTACGTGCAGCAACTGCACGCCCATTTGCTGCTCTCGACGATGGAGAAGACCTCGTGAAACCCGTCCGGAAGCGCCGCGACCGGCCGAGCGGCCTGACCCTGACCGGCCTGGATTCCTTTTTCGTGCAACTGCTCCGGCAGATTCCGGAATGCGCGGATCCGGGCGACAACAAACTCGCCAACGCGCGCCTCTTCAGCCCGCCCAGCCGCCGGACCGACGCGCGGCTCAAGCACGACTGGGAGCATTACGTCCAGCCGGAACTGCGCACGCTCTTTCAATCCGCGCGCGACACGGTGGTGAAGGATCTCTCGCGCATGAAACCCGAAATCGCCTCGGGCTCCGACGAACTCGCGGCCAACGAGGGCGCCGACACGACGTTTCGCCTGCAGATTCCGTCGAAGCATTACGACGCGTGGCTGAATGCGCTCAACCAGGCGCGCCTGGCGATCGGCGCGAAGTACCACCTGGACGAGGCGGATCTAAACGATCGCGAGCGGCTGCCGTTTGTGAACGAACGGGACTACCGGCTCTTCCAAATCAATTTCTACGGTCATCTGCAGGAGCGCATCCTGATGCGCCTCGAGGAGATCAATCCGTAAGCGCGGCGATCACGCGCTCGGCGACCGATCGCAATCGCGCGCGCAGCGGCTGAGCCCGCTCGGCCAGGGCGCGCTGGGCCGACTCGTATTCGGCCCGGCCTTCCGCCGTTTCAATTTTCACCGGCGGATAGCCCAGCGCCGCCAAGTCGTAAGGGCTGGCCCGCATGTCGAGCTCGCGCGCGGTGCGCGCCAGCGCGAAGCAGTCGGCGATCAAGCCGGAATCGGAAAAGGGCGCCAGTTTCTGCGACCACTTGTAGAGATCCATGTTGGCGTGCAGGCAGCCGCGCTGTTCCAGCTCAGGGGTGCGTTCGCGCGAGAGTTCCCAGCGGTTCAATGGTCGCGCTTCGTTCGTGAAGAATCGAAACGCATCGTAATGCGAACAGCGCAGGCCATGGCGCGCGATGACATCCTCGATTTCCGCGGCTGACAGACGCAGGGGCCACGCGGCGTGACGCACCTCGCTCGCACGAAAGACCATGGCCCATTCGTGCAGGCCCGCGCAGCCGAATTGCGGCGGACGCGCTTGCGTCGCCTCGAGGAAATTCGCCAGCCAGCGCAGGCCTTCGCGGCGCGACCCCGACAGGCGCGCCGGATCGGCTGTCACCCCGCCCTCGCACTCGGCATAGCCGCTGAAGTCCAGATAGGCGCGTGCCTCATCGCCCGCGAGCGCGATCCCGAGGCCCGGATGCCACCGTCGGAGCAGCCCCGGCCGGTAGCCGTAGTACTCGAAGAGAAAATCGTCGACTGGATGCTTCTCGCCGCGCCGCATGCGCCCAAGCCGCGGCGCGATCCACGGTTCCACCCGCCGCTCATGCGCCGCGCGCCGCGCCAGCCAGATCTCCGGCGGCAAGATCGTCAGCGCCGTTTCCGCGATCGCCGTCATTCTTCCTTCCTCCTTGTTCCTTCTTCCTTTTCCTAGCTTCCGTGCGCGAGGCAGGCCCCGATGAAGCCGCGGAAGAGCGGATGCGGCGCGTTGGGCTTGCTCTGGAATTCCGGGTGGAACTGGCAGGCCACGAACCAGGGATGAATCTTCGCGTCGATTTCGATCAGCTCGACCAATTTTCCGTCGGGCGACGTGCCGCTGATGATGAAGCCCTTCTTCGCCATGACGTCGCGGTACTTCATGTTGTACTCGTAACGATGACGGTGCCGCTCGGTGACCGACAGCTTGCCGTAAACCTGCGCGGTGAGCGTGTCCGGGGCCAGCACGGCCTCGCTCGAACCGAGCCGCATCGTCGCGCCCTTTTTCTTCACGTTGCGCTGTTCCTCGAGCAGGCAGATGACCTGGTCGGGTGACTTCGGATCAAACTCCGTGCTGTTCGCCTGCTTGATGCCGCAGACGTGGCGCGCGAACTCGATCGTCGCGATCTGCATGCCGAGGCAAAGCCCGAGGTAAGGCAGCTTGTGCTCGCGGGCGTATTGCGCGGCGAGCACCTTTCCCTCCACCCCGCGCTCGCCGAAACCGCCGGGCACGAGCACGCCCGCCACGTCGCCCAGCAGGCGTTCCGCCGCCGCCGGATCGGACTCGAGTTCCTCGGCGTCGACCTTTTGCACGCGGATGCCGCAGTCGTGGCTCGCCGCGGCGTGGGTGAGCGATTCGTACACGCTCTTGTAGGCGTCCTGCAGATCGGTGTACTTGCCGACGAAGCCGATCGTGACGTGCTTCTTCGGGTTGATCACGCGCTTGACGAATTTCTCCCAGTCCGCCATCTCCGGCGGCGGCGCGTCGATGCGCAGCAGCTCGCAGACGGTGTCGTCGAGCTTCTCGCGATGCAGCATGAGCGGCGCCTCGTAGATGGTGTGCGCCACGTCGCGCATTTCGACCACCGCCTTGAGCGGCACGTTGCAATAGGTGGAAAGCTTGGCGCGAATCTCGTCGTCGAGCGCGTGCTCCGTGCGGCAGATCAAGACCTGCGGCTGCAGGCCGATCTCGCGCAGCTTGGCCACGCTTTGCTGGCTGGGCTTGGTCTTCAACTCGCCCGCCGCCCGGATGTACGGCAGCAGCGTCACGTGCATGACGATGGCGTTGGTCGGACCGCGCTCGAGGATGAACTGGCGGATGGCCTCGAGGAACGGCAGGCCCTCGATGTCGCCCGTGGTGCCGCCGATTTCGGTGATCATCACGTCGGCCTGCGGCTGCTCGCTCTCGACCAGGCAAATGCGCTCCTTGATTTCGTTGGTCACGTGCGGCACCACCTGCACGGTCTTGCCGAGGTAGTCGCCGTTGCGCTCCTTCTCGATCACGCGCAGGTAAACCTGGCCGCTGGTGAGATTGTTGTGCTTCGTCAGCACGCCGCCGGTGAAGCGCTCGTAGTGGCCGAGATCGAGATCAGTCTCGGTGCCGTCATTGAGCACGTAGACCTCACCGTGCTGGAACGGGCTCATCGTCCCCGGGTCGACGTTGAGGTACGGATCGAACTTCTGCATCACGACCTTGAGGCCGCGATTTTCCAGGGTTCGACCCAGCGCGGCCGCCGCCAGGCCTTTGCCAAGCGAACTGACCACGCCGCCGGTGACGAAAATGTGCTTCATGTGGGAAGAAACGAAAAGTTAATGCGTTATGAGTTAAGGGTTATGTGGAAAGAAGGGCGAGCGCGGATTCGGCGGCGGCGACATCCTCGGGAGAATCCACGCCCAGCGCAGCATGGTCGGTGATCAGCACGCGAATGCGAACCCCGTTTTCGAGCGCGCGCAGCTGCTCGAGTCGCTCGGCCTTTTCCAGCGCCGAGGGCGGCCAGGTGACGAATTTCTCCAGGAATCCGCGCGAATAACCGTAGATGCCGTGGTGTCCGTAAATCGGCACCCCGGCGATGGAGTGCAGGAAGCCGGTGAAGGGAATCGAGCTGCGCGAGAAGTAGAGCGCGTCGCCGTTGGCCGCGAGGACCACCTTGACCACATTTGGATTCTCGAAATCGGCGGCGTCGTGCAGGAGCGTCGCCGCCGTCACCATTTCCAACGCCGGATCGTCGATGAGCGCCTGCGCCAGTCGGTTGATGAGCCCGGCCGGCACGGTGGGCTCGTCGCCCTGCACGTTGATGAAATGCGTCGCGTCAGGAAGCCGCGCGGCCACCTCGGCCAGCCGGTCGGTGCCCGAGGGATGATCGGCGGAGGTCAGTTCCACGCGACCGCCGAAATCGCGGACGGTGGCGGCGATGCGCTCGTCGTCGGTTGCGACGATAACATCCTCCAGCGCAGTGGCTTCGCGGCAGCGCTCCCAGACGTGCTGGACCAGCGGTTTGCCGGCGATGGGGTGGAGCGCCTTCCCGGGGAAGCGGGTCGAACCCCACCGGGCCGGGATGATTCCGTAGATGCGTGCCACGGGGGCAGACTCAACCACACTTCCCCGCCCTCTGCAAAATCCACGCGACTGCGACCGACAAATTATCCGCCACGAAGTCGGCGCCCGCCCCCGCCGCCTCCGCCGCGCCCACGCCGGTGCGCACCAGGATCGACGCCGCCAGGCCGGCGCGGCGGCCGGCCTCGATGTCGGCGGCCTTGTCGCCGATCATGAACGATTGCGCCAAATCGAGACCGAGATCGCGCGCGGCCTCAAGCAACATGCCGGGCGCCGGCTTGCGCCGCTCCGTCGCGCGGTCCGGATGATCCGGGCAAAAATACGTCGCATCGATCAAGCCCCCGCCGAGCTGCCGCTGGAATTCCTCGTGCACCGCCTGGTACTCCGCCTCGCTGAAAATCCCCCGCCCGATGCCGCTCTGGTTGGTGACCAACACCAGCTTGAATCCCGCGCGCTTCAATTCCGCCAACGCCTCCCGCACACCCGCGTAGATCCGCACGTCCGCCACCCGGCGCACATATCCCGTGTCCTCCATCAACGTCCCATCCCGATCCAGGAAAACGGCGGATTGCATATCTCTCCTTACTTCGGCATTCCGCATTCCGCATTCAAACTTCCCTCAGCGCCCCCCGCCCCTTCATCAATCGCTGCGAAGCGAAGGTCCCGAGGCCGACAATCGCCACGGCCACCACCGCGAGCGCCGCGCCCGGCCCGCGGCCGGTCATGCTCTGCAGGTAAAAATAGATGCCCAGCGCGAGCGGCGCCTGCTGGCTCGAGGCCAGCAGCACGAGCGTGGTGGAGAGCTCCACCGCGGCGGTGACGAACACGGCGATGAAACCCGCGACGATTCCGCCGAGCATGAGCGGCATGACGACGCGCACGCACCGCGCGCCGGCGCGTGGCGCCGAGATTGAGCGCCGCCTCCTCGAGCGACGGATGGACCTGCTGCAAGGCCGCCACGCACGAGCGCAGCGCATACGGCAGGCGGCGCACCGTCAGCGCCGTCGTGATGGCCAGCCAGGTCGAAAGGACGGCCGTGTCGGTGAACGGCAGATTCACGCCCTTGAAAATGCGCAGGTAGCCGATGCCGAGGACGACGCCGGGCACGGCGAGCGAGGCCGACGCCAGAAAATCGAGCGCCTTGCCGCCGCGCACCGAGGTCCGCAGCATGAGATAGGCGACCGCCGTGCCGATGAGCACATCGACGCTCGCGGCAACGCCGCAGTAGAGCAGCGTGTTCCAAACCAGGCGCGGCGAATCGCGGAACATCGTCGCGAAATTCGCGGTCGTGAACGCGTCGGGCAGGACGGAGTAGCTCCAGACCTTCGCGAACGCGAGCAGCAGAAGGCCGACCAGCGGCGAAAGCACCAGCAAGCAGCACGAGCGTCGTCCAGGTGTAGGCGAGCGCGGCGCGCCACGAGCGCAGCGGATACTTCGAGACGGCGGCGCCCCCGCGCTGGCTGGTCGAGTAGTCGCGGCCGGCCAGGGCGCGGTTCGAGATCCAGAGCGTGGCCAGCGAGATGCCCACCAGCGCCACGCTGATGACGTAGCCCAGCGGATCGTCGACCCCGACCGACGTGATGCGCAGGTAAGCCTGCGGCGCGAGCATGTTGGTGACGCCGAGCACGAGCGGTGTGCCGAGATCGTCGAAGACCTTGATGAAAACCAGCAGCGCGCCGGCCAGAAATCCCGGCAGCACCAGCGGCAGGACGATGCGCCGGAAGAGCCGGAGGCCCGTGCAGCCCAGATTCTCGGCCGCTTCCTCCATGGCGCCGTCCAGATTCGCCAGGGCGGCGGCGACGTTCAGCAGGATGAAGGGAAAATAATGCAGCGCCTCCACGAAGATCACGCCGTTCAGACCCTCCATGATCGGGATGCGAAATCCGAAATGTTCATGGAGCAGCAGATTGATCGACCCGTTTTTCCCGAAGAGGAGTTGCATGGCCACGGCTCCGATGAACGGCGGCATCACGAGCGGCACGACCGCCAGTGCGCTGACGACGGCGGCGCCGCGGAATTGAAAACGCGCGGTGAGATAGGCGATCGGCAGCGCGAGAATCGATCCCGCCAGCACGGTGAGCACCGCGACGTAAAGGCTGTTGTAGAACGACTCGCGCAGGAGTGTCACCTGGAAGAGCGACGCCATGTGCCCGAGCGTCAGCGAGCCGTCCGCGTTGGTGAAGGCGGACTTCACGACGACGCCGACCGGCACGATGAGAGTCGCCACCAGAAAAATGGCGATGACGATCGCCAGCAAATACTGGCCCAGGGAGGCGCGGGTCATCGCGGGATCACGATCGAGTGGCGCACCTTGAAGAGCATTACCAAATTTTCCAGATTCTCCAAATTAACCAAATTGTCCGAATGGACTGAACACGATTTCCGCGGTTGCAAGCCTGCATCCAGGTCTTCCAATCTGGTCAATTTGGAAAATCTGGAAAATTTGGTTCAAGAAAATACGGCACGACTCACATGGCCGCGGCTTTGTTGGCGAGTTCGACCGCCTTGGCGTAGTTCGCCTTGGCCTGCGAACTCCACCCTCCTCGATCGCCGTCATTTTCTTGGCGGACTCGGCGTCCTTCTTCGAGGCCTTGAAGGTGGCCAGGAACGCCGGATCGGCGATCTGCGCCGCGCTGACCAGCGGATCGTAGGCCAGGCGCCGCGCCTCGTTGAGCAGCTTCGCGGCCTCGGGCTTGAGCGACTTCGCGACCTTTGCGGCTGCCGCCTGAATCGCCTTGGTTGCCTCGACCAGTTCCTTGTGGCGGAAAGTAATCGTCTGATCGAAGAGCGAGCTCACCACGTAGTAGCGGGCCTCCGAAAGCTGCGAATCGAACTTCACCTTCGCGGTGATCGGCTTCTCAAACGGCCGCGGGAAATCCTTTGGCGCTTTCGCATAGGCCGCCGGCAGCACGGGCAGCCGGCTGATCTTCGGCTCCAGCAGCAGTTCCTGGCCTTCGGGTGAAAGCGTGTAGGCGATGAATTTTTTCGCGCCGTCCGGGTTCTTCGCGCCCGCGATGAGTCCGATGTTCGCGGGCACGATCGCCGTGACGCTCGGATAAACGAAGTCGACGGGAAATCCGCTGTTCTTCGCCGCGAGGCCGAAGAAATCTATCACCATTCCGATTCCGAATTGTCCGCTGCCCACGCCATCGGGAATGGCGGTCGAGCGATCGGAAATGAGCGAGCAGTTTCCCGCGATCATGGCGATCTGCCGCCAGCCGTTCTCCCAGCCCTCGCCCTGCAGGATCGTTTCCATCGTGAGCTGGGTGGTGCCCGAGCGCGAAGGCGCGCAGGTCGCGACGTGGCCGAAGTAAACGGGCTTGGTCAGGTCCGCCCATTCCTTGGGGGGAAGCAAATCGTTGGCCTTGAGGTAGCGCGTGTTGAACATGATGCCGTAGCCCGCCAGCGCCTGTCCCTTGTAAAAGCCGTTCGGATCATTGACCGGAAAGTCGCCGATCTTGCCGGGGATGGCCGGATTGATGTCCGGCAGTTTTTCCAGCAGCTTCTCCTTCGCCAGCACCTCGAAGGCGTCGGGCGCGGAGACCCAGAAAATATCCGGCTTGCTGCCCGCGGCCGACTCGCGCACGTAGGCGATGCCCGCCGACGTGCCCTTGTTCAGAATTTCCACGGTCGACCCCGGATATTTCGCCTCGTACGCCTTCTTGTAGGCGTCCGTCAGCTCCTTTGGGAACGAAGTGACAATCGTGACGGTATCGGCGCCGCTTGCCAACGGGAGCAACGCGGCCGAGACGAGGCAGGCGAACAGACGGGAGGGGCGCATAGGGAATAAATCCGACAATGGAGTGAGTGAGGCAATGCCTGCGCAGGTTAAGGATCCGGCCCCGTGCTGTCCAGCCACCGCAAAGCGTGGTCGCCATCCGGCCCCGCCTTCGACTATGCTCCGCGCCACCCGCTTTCCCCGATGAAAATCCTGCGTTGGAATGACCCCGATTTTGCGGCGCAGGCCGCCGCGCTCGATCGCCGCGCCCACGGCTCGGACGCAGTGCGCGTCACGGTGGCGGAGATTGTCGGGCATGTCCGCGGCGGGGGCGACGAGGCTTTGCTGCGCATGACGGCGCGATTCGGCGGACCGGACCTGCGCAACCCGGCCGCGCTGCGGGTGACGAAGGCCGACTTCGAGGCGGCGGAAAAATCACTCGACGCCGCCACGCGCAAGGCGCTGCAGCTCGCGCACGCCAACGTCACCGCCTTCGCGCGCCGGAGCCTGCGCAGCGATTGGGAGATGACCAACCCGCAGGGCGCGGTGGTCGGCGAGCGCTTCCGCCCGTTCGAGCGCGTCGGCATCTACGTGCCGGGCGGCAGCGCGCCGCTCGTCTCGACTGCGCTGATGACCGTGACCCTCGCGCAGGTGGCGGGCTGCCCGGAAATCGTGGTGACCACGCCGTCCGATCGCGAGGGACGCATCGCGCCGGCGTTGCTCTCGGCGCTCGAGTTGGCGGGGGCGACCGAGGTCTATCGCATCGGCGGCGCGCAGGCCATCGCGGCGCTCGCGCTTGGCACGCCCACCATCCGTCCGGTGGTCAAGATTTTCGGCCCGGGAAATTCGTACGTGGTCGAGGCCAAGCGCCAGCTCTTCGGCCTGGTCGCGATCGATTTGCTGCCAGGGCCTAGCGAAATCCTCGTGCTGGCCGACGATTCCGCGCGGCCCGACTGGATTGCGGCCGACCTCCTCGCGCAGGCGGAACATGGCGTCGACAGCGCCATGATGCTTCTCACCACTTCGGAGTCGCTCCTCGCCGCGGTGTCGATCGCCATCGCCAAGCAGGCCGCGACGTTGCCGCGGCAGGCGCAGTTGAGCGACGTGCTCGAGCGCAACGCACGGTTGATCCTCACGCGGGATCTCGACCAGGCCATCGAGCTGGCCAATCGCTATGCGGCCGAGCACGTCTCGCTCGCCTTCCGCGATCCGCGGCCGATCGCCGATCGGCTCACCACGGCGGGCGCGATATTTCTCGGCGGCTTCTCGCCGGTGGCCGCGGGCGATTTCCTCGCCGGTCCCAGCCACACGCTGCCCACCGGCGGCGCCGCCAAATCCTTCGGCGGACTCACCGTCGATCAATTCCAGCGCCGCACCAGCGTGCTGCGGTACGATGCCGACTCGCTGCGCAAGTCGGTCGAGACCATCGAGCGATTCAGCGCCATCGAGGGTCTGGCCGCGCACGGCCGCTCCGCCACGATTCGTTTCGAATAATTGTCAGGCGCGAATCTGGCCGTCGCCGCGAATGACGTACTTGTAGGTCGTCAGCTCCTCCAGTCCCATCGGCCCGCGCGCGTGCAGCTTGTCCGTGCTGATGCCGATTTCCGCGCCGAAGCCGAACTCGCCGCCGTCGGTGAAACGCGTGCTCGCGTTCCAGTAGACCGTGGCGGAATCGACCTCGCGCAGGAAACGCTCCGCGGTCGCCTGATCCCGCGTGACGATCGCGTCGCTGTGATGCGAGCCGTGGCGATCGATATGCGCCAGCGCCTCGTCGAGTCCGCGCACGATCTTCACCGCCAAGATCAAATCGAGGAATTCCGTGTCCCAGTCGGGCGACTTGGCGGCAACACATTGGTCGGCGCCGAGAATCTTCCGCGCTTCCTCGTCCGCCCGAATCTCCACGCCGCGCGCCCGAAGCGCGCCGGCCAGTCGCGGAAGCAATTCCGCCGCGACCTCGCGGTGCACCAGCACGCGTCTCGACCGCGTTGCAGACGCCGGGCCGCTCGCACTTCGCATCGATCACGATGCGCTCCGCCATCTCCGTGTCGGCGGCGCGATCGAGATAGATGATGCACAGCCCGGTGAAATGCTTGATCACCGGCATGCGGGCGTGTTTCACGACCGACTCAATCAAATCCTTGCCGCCGCGCGGGATAATCAGATCGAGATACGTCGTCCATCTCCGCGAGCAGGCGAATCGCGCTTCGGTCGGTGCCTTCCACCATCAGGATGGAATCCTCGTTGAAATCGGCCACTTCAGCCCGAGCGCAGGGCCGCGACGATCGCGTGATTCGATTCCGTCGCCTCGGAGCCGCCCCGCAGAATCATCGCGTTGCCGGTCTTCAGGCAGAGCGCCGCGGCGTCGCTCGTCACATTCGGCCGCGACTCGTAGATGATTCCCACCGTCCCGATCGGCACGCGAATCTTCGTGATTTCGATGCCGTTCGGCCGGGTCCACGACTTCAGAATCTCGCCGCAGGGATCCGGCAGCGCGGCGACGTCGCGAATTTGGTGCGACATCTGCATGACCCGTTCAGTGTCGAGGCGGAGTCGATCCAGCAGCGCGCCGGAGATGCCCTTGGCGACCGCCCGGGCGACATCGCGCTCGTTCGCCTCGAGGATTTTGTTCACGTCGGCGAGAAGCGAATCCGCCATCGCCACGAGCGCCGCATCCTTGTGTCGCGCGGGAGTGAGTGGCGAGGCCTGCGCGAGGCCGCCCGGGCCCGCCGGCCCAGGTCGAGCACGTGTTCGGCGAGTGGGGTCATGGCGCGAAATCAATGCCCGAGCGCAGGCGGAATGAAACGGGTGCCGACCGATTCGCCGGCGGCCACCCGCGGCAGCACGCCGGGCTTGCGGCCGTGGGCGATGACCGCGGTAATGCCGGAATCCACCGCCAGCTTCACGGCCTGCAACTTGGACGCCATGCCGCCGACGGAGAACTGGCCGCGCTCCGTGCTGGCGAGATGCGCGACGCTTTCGACGTCGGTCACCTCGGGGATCGCCTCGCCCTCCGGATCGCCGTCGCGGGTGAGACCGTTGGCGCTGGTCAGCAGGATGAGCAGGTCCGCCTGCACCAGCCGCGCGACTTCGGCAGACAGGCGATCGTTGTCGCCAAAGCGCAGTTCCTCGACCGCCACCGTGTCGTTCTCGTTGATGATCGGCACGACGCGGCGCGAGGCGAGCAGGCGCTCGAGCGTGTTCTTGGCGTTCGCGTAGCGCGTGCGGCTGTCGAGATCGAAATGCGAAAGCAGCACCTGCGCGACCAGCAGGCCGCGGCGGCCGAAGAGCGAGCCGTACAGTCGCATCAGGCGCGACTGGCCGATGGCGGCGCACGCCTGGATCGAGGCGAGTTCCTTCGGACGCTCGCTGAGACCCAATGCCATCAAGCCCGCGCCGACCGCGCCGCTTGTGACGATCAGGCACTGCACGCCGCGCTGCACCAGGTCGGCCACTTCATACGTGAGCCTCCGAAACTGCCGGACATCGAGTCCCGTGCCGCCGGCTTCGGTCAGCAGACCGGTGCCCAGCTTGACGACGATGCGATGCGGCGATGAATCCATGCGCGAGGGAAACTAACGCCGAATAAGGGAATGTCGACGGTCGACGGTCGCAGCCAGCAAGACCACTGCGGAGATTCAAATCGATCGGGAGACTTCCGATAGAACCACAGATTAACGCAGATTGACGCAGATTTCTGAACGGCCAGCGCTCAAAATAATCTGTGAGAATCTGCGTTAATCTGTGGTTCCACCCGCTGGCCGTCGACCGTCGACTCTGGTCGCTTCTATTTCGCGCCGACGGCTTTCTTCGCCTCGGCGAGCAGGTCGGTCTTGACCCAGGTCGTCGCGACCGGCGGCTTCGAGTTGCCCTGGTCGAGTTTGCCGACGCCGAATTTCACCATGAAGTCGGTCGTGATCTGGATGTGCTCCGGCGTGATGTCGTAGCTGAACGGCGAGTTGCCGATCGCATCCTTGTATTCCTCGTGCGTGATCTGGCTCTTGAACATCTGCTCGCGCACGTATTTCTCCGCCAGGGCCGGGTCGTCGATGAATTTCTTGGTCGCCTCCACGAAGCATTGCATGACGCGCAGCGCGAGCGGCCGGTTGTTGTAGAGCTTCTCGGTCATGACCAGCGCGCGGATCGGCTCGCCCATCGGCGTGTCGTACGGCTTGAGCATCTCCTTGCCCCAGCCCTTGGAAATCGCCTGCGAGCTTTGCGGCTCGCTCTGGCACATCGCGTCGATCTGCTTCTGCATCAGCGCGCCGTTCAAGTCGGCGTAGGCGAGGTAGACAATCTGCACGTCCTTGTCGCCCTTGTCCGACCACGTGAGGTTGTGCTTGCTCAGCTCGGCCAGCAGCGCCAGTTCCTGCGCGCCGCCGCGGGCCACGCCGACTTTCTTGCCCTTGAGCTCGGCGACCGATTTCATATCGAGATCCGTCCGGCTGACGATGCGCACGCCGCCCTTGGCGAAGCCGGCCACGCAGATGACCGGCGCGCCGGTGGCGCGGCCCGCGATGGCGCCGTCGGACGCGCTGGCCGCGATGTCGACCTCGCCGGCGATGATGCCGGGAATGATGTCGACGCCCTTGGCGAAGACGCGCTCCTCGATCTTCAAATTGTACTTGGGCGCGATTTCCTTCATGTAGGAGACGGCGCCGTAGTGGGCGAATTTCAAGTTGCCGAGCTTGATGACATCGGGCTCGGCGGCGCGCAGCGCGGTCGAGCCGAAAGCGAGGCCGAGGCCGAGAAGGGAGGCGAGCAGTTTCTTGTGCATGGTCAGATCGAGGGAAGTGAGGATGTGCCGAGGGAGGCGAGGAAGCCCCGTTCCGCGGAATTCGTGCCCGGGGGCGACGTCGGTTGCGTTAGATAGCAACTTGCCGGCAACGTTCAATCCCGATTCCCCCCAAGTCCCCGCCGACAAGGAGCGTTGACTTCGCCCCGCTTTCCCCTAGCCTGACTTTGTGAATTATTTCACAAGGGTCTCGACCTCCCAGCCCGAGGATACGTCGAAGGGGATCAAGGAAATCCTCTCGCTGGTCCAGTCGGACCTGCGGAAAGTGGACGAGGCGATTCACCTGCAGGCGAGTCAGTTCGACGAAGCGATATCCGGCTACGTGGCCTACGCGCTGGAGTCGAGCGGCAAGCGGCTGCGGCCGTCGCTCGCGTTGCTGGTGGGCGGGGCGACCGGCGGCATCCAGCGCTCGCATGTCGACCTGGCGGTCATCGTCGAGATGATTCACCTCGCGACGCTGGTGCACGACGACATCATGGACGGCGCCGACACGCGGCGCGGGCAGCCCACGCCGAACGCGCGCTGGGGCAACGCCATCACGGTGCTGCTGGGCGACTGCCTGTTCGCGCACGCGCTGGATCTCTCGACCAATTTTGAGGATTCGGGCATCAGCCGGAAAATCGCGCGCGCGGCCAACGCGGTTTGCACCGGCGAAATCATGCAGACGCAGCGGCGCTTCGATCTGAACCTGAGCCACGAGGATTATTTCCGCATCATCGAGATGAAGACGGCCGCGCTTGTTCGGCTGCGCGGCGGAGCTGGGCGCGCGGCTCAGCGGCAGCGACGACGCCACGATCGAAGCCATGCGACAATTCGGCCTGAAGCTGGGCACGGCGTATCAAATCTACGACGACTGCCTCGACATGGCCGGCGATGAGTCGCTGGCGGGCAAGACGCTCGGCACCGACCTGCAAAAGGGAAAGCTCACGCTGCCCGTGCTCAACCTGTTGCAAGGGGCGACGCCCGCCGACCTCGCGGTGTACAGCCAGATTATCCTGCGCGCGGAGGAACCGGAGTCCGTGGCGATCACCGCGGCGGCGCGGCGCAGCGGCGCGCTGCGCAAGGCGATTCGGACCGGCGTGGCGATGGTGGAGGAAACCGGGCAGTCGCTTTCCATCCTGCCGCCGGGCGAGTACACGAATGCGTTGCACGACATCGCGCGGACCATCGCGCAGATGATCAAGCGGTTCGAGGATCGAGGTGGGCTAGCCACCAGGCCCGCAGATTTCTCCTTTCCACCCCACGCCAAGGCAGTTACAACTTGGGGATGGCGGCGCTGAAGATTCGCGAACTGCCCGCAAGCGAGCGTCCCCGCGAACGGTTGAGCCGCCTGGGGGCGACGGCGCTCTCCAACGCCGAACTCATCGCCATTCTCCTGCGCACCGGCATGCGCGGCGTCAACGCGGTCGATCTCGCGCGACAACTTCTCGAGCGCTACGCGTCCTTGAACGGGCTCGCGCGCTGCAGCGTCGCGGAGCTTTCCGTGGTCAAGGGCATCGGCCCCGCCAAGGCCGTGCAACTGGCGGCCGCCTTCGGCCTGGCCGCCCGCACCGCGCAGGAAAAAATCGCGGGCCAGCGCGTCGACACGCCGCAGATCGTCTGCGATCTGCTCGGCCCCGATCTGCGCGCCCTGCGCAAGGAATCGCTCCGCATCCTCCTCCTCGACACGCGCTACCAGCTCATCCGCCAGGAGGAGATCTCGCTCGGCACGATGAACGAGAGCCTCGCCCACCCGCGCGAAATCTTTCGTCCCGCGCTCGTCCACTCCGCCTACGCCGTCATCGTCGCGCACAATCATCCATCGGGCGATCCCACGCCATCGGAGGCCGATCATCGACTGACGCGCCGGCTCGCCGAGGCGGCCGGCCTGCTGCAAATCACGCTGCTCGACCACATCATCATCGGATCGCCCCATCCCGACCGCGCCGCCTATTTCAGCTTCAAGGAAGCCGGCGTGCTCTGACGCGGAGTCATTCGATCGGCCCGGCCCCCTGCAGCGACCGGATGGCCGAGCGCGCGCTGAAAAGCGTGCCAAGCCACGCCACGATCATCACCAGCAAGCAAAAGCAGAGAATGATGTGATGAACCAACATCACCGGCGAGGCGCTCATTTCCTCCCACTGCGTCCAGGACCCGAAGATCATGTAGCAGACCAGCACGAAGCCCGTCAGAACCGGGGCTTGCAGATTCTTGAGGGAGTTGACGAACTTGGCGTCGCGATCGGAGAGCGGTGACATGGCTTCGGTTTGGTTGGATGAAAGGGAGAAGGCATCCTAGATCGCCGGGACGACCGAGCAAAGCCCTTCCAAGGGGTGTCCGCCGCGAGACCCCAAATGGCAATCCTGCAAGATTGGCGCTCGTCGGGATGACTGTGGAATGTTTAGTTAGCGCGGCCGCCGAAATCTCCCACCCGGCCATCTTGTCCCTCCTCCGTTCATGCGCATCCATCCCACCGCGATCATCGCCCCCGAGGCGCGCATCGCCGATGACGTCCGCATCGGCCCCAACGTGGTCATCGAAGGCCCGGTCGAAATCGGCGCCGGCTCGGTCATCGGCCCCAACGCCGTCCTGACCGGACGCGTGCAAATCGGCGCGAAAAACAAAATCGGCCCCGGCGTCGTCCTGGGGGCCGAGCCGCAGGACCTTTCATTCGATCCGGCCACCGAGACCGGGGTCTGGATCGGCGACGGCAACACGCTGCGCGAATACGTCACCATTCACCGCGCCACGGTGGCGGGGAGCGACACGACGATTGGCCATCACAATTTCCTGATGGTCGGCGTGCATCTCGGCCACGACGTGCGCCTGGGCAGCCATTGCGTCCTCGCCAACAACGCCCTGCTGGCCGGCCACGTGCAATTCGGCGATCGCGTCGTGGTCGGCGGCGGCTCCGTTTTCCACCAGCACATCCGCGTCGGCGAAGGCGTCATGACGCAGGGCCTGACCGCGGCGGGCAAGGACATTCCGCCGTTTTGCGTCGCCTCGAAGGTCAATCGCGTGAACGGCTTGAACATCATCGGCCTGCGCCGCGCCGGCCGGAGCCCGGACGAACGGGCCGAGCTGCGGCGCGCCTTCGACCTCCTCTATCGCAGCGGCTTGAACGTGAGCCAGGCGCTGGAGAAATCCCGCGCGCAGGAATGGACCGGCGCGGCGCGGACGTTCTTCGACTTCGTGGCCGAAGCCCAAAAGCGCGGCGTCATGGCGTATGCGTCCTCGCGGGGCGAGGACGAATGAGTCGAGGGTCGACGGTCGACGGTCGACAGCCAGAGGGGAGTCCCGCGATGGCTGGCCGGCCTGGGCGTGATCTTCGCGCCGTCGAACCCTCGGCCTTCGACCGTCGACGCTCGACCTCGCCTCGACTCTTCATTTGCCTTTCCCGCCTCGCCTCGCCTAGCCTTGCCGCCTATGAGGATTTTCGTCACCGGCGGCGCGGGCTACATCGGCAGCAACTGTGTCGAGCAGCTCATCCTCCGGGGTGATCAGGTGGTGGTTTTCGACAACCTGAGCGAGGGCCACCGCCGCGCGCTTCATCCCAAGGCGAAGTTTTACGAGGGCGACCTGGCGCAGCCGGCCGCGATTGGCGCCGCCCTCGCCGCCGAAAAGCCCGACGCCATCATGCATTTCGCCGCCAACGCGCTGGTCGGCGAGTCGATGGAGAATCCGACCAAATATTTCCGCAACAACGTCACCGGCGGCATCAACCTGCTCGAGGCGGCCGTCGCGGCGGGCGTGAAGCGCTTCGTCTTCTCCTCGACCTGCGCCACCTTCGGCATGCCCGACAAGGTGCCGATTGATGAGTCCATGCCGCAGCGGCCGATCAGTCCGTACGGCGAGTCGAAGCTCATCTTCGAGCAGATCCTCAAATGGTACGACCGCCTGCACGGCCTGAAATTCGTCTCGCTGCGCTATTTCAACGCGGCGGGCGCGAGCGAGACCTATGGCGAGGATCACCGCATCGAATCGCACCTCGTGCCCTGCGTCCTGCAGGTGGCGCTCGGCAAGCGCGAGCGCGCGGAGATTTTCGGCGGTGACTACGACACGCCGGACGGCACGTGCATCCGCGACTACATTCACATTCTCGACCTCGCGCAGGCGCACCTGCTGGCGCTGGGCAAGGACGAGAGCGCGTTTTACAACCTCGGAACCGGCGGCGGAAACTCGGTGGCGGAAGTCATCGCCTGCTGCCGCCGCGTGACCGGTCACAAGATTCCGGCGGTGGTCAAACCCCGCCGCCCCGGCGACCCGCCGCGGCTCGTGGCGAGCTCGAAGAAAATCGAGAAGGAACTCGGCTGGAAACCGAAATTCCAGTCGCTGGACGCCATTGTCGCGAGCGCCTGGGCCTGGCATCAAAAGCATCCCGACGGCTACGGCGACTAGCCGCGGCGCCGTTTTTCCCGATGTCCCCCCGCCTTCCGACGTTAGCCCTGGCGCTGCTCGGCCTGCTGCCAGCCGGGACCGGCGCGGCCGAGCCAGGCAGCGGCGGCCTGCAGTGGCCCGAGCCGGGGCCGATCGAGATTTCCGCCGCCAACGGCGCGCGCTACCAGAACCACGTCGCCATCGCCGAGGGCAGCGTCAGCATCCAGCGCGACGGCACCAGCATGTACGCGGACTACGGCGAGTACCACCTGGAGAGCCACGAGGCGATCCTCATCGGGCACGTGCGCATCTACCGCGACGGCCGGCTCCTGCTCGCGGACCGCGCGCGTTACAACCTCGAGACCGGCGCGCTGACCACGGAAAAATTCGACGGCACGCAGCTGCCCTATTTCTTTTCCGGCCAGCACGGCGTGACCGAGGGCAAGAACCAGCCGCTGACGCTCAGCGACGCGTCGGTCACGACGCACGACTCGAGCAATCCCGACTACCAGATCCGCGCCCGCACGGTGATCGTCTATCCGAACGACCGGGTCGTCTACAAGGGCGTGAAGCTCTACCTCGGGCAGACGCCGATCATGTACCTGCCGTATTTCGTGACCTCGCTCGAGCAGCGCGAGGAGGACGGCCTGGAGATTTCGCCGGGGCAGAGCAGCACGAGCGGAATCTTCCTGCTGACCAAGTACGGCATCCCGATCACCCAGGCGTTCACGATCCAGACGGTGCTCGAGTACCGTTCGCTGCGCGGCGTGGGCGGAGGATTGAATTTCTACTACCGGCCGAACGCGCCCCTGCGCAACCGCGACAAGCAGCTCAATTCCTTCGCCCCGAGCGAGGATGAGAATCGTCCGAGCGGGCCGCTCGCCCTCACGCCCAAGCCCGATCCGCGCGGCCTGCGCGCCACCGAGGGCGGCCGCCTGCTCACCTGGTTTCTCGAGGATCAGGATCCGAACCTGAACAAGACGAGCATCCCGCGCCTGCCCATTTCCCCCGGCCGCTACCGGATTGAGGGACAGGAGGTGCACTACTTCACCGACGATCTCTACTTCAAGGTCTACGGCACCAAGCTCAGCGACCAGTACGTGCTGCAGGATTTCTTCAAGAAGGAATTCGCGGTCGACCCGCAGCCGGACAACGCCGCCGCCTTCACCTGGCGCAAGGACAACTACACGCTCACCATCATCGGCCGCTACCAACTCAACAGTTTCTACGACTCGACCGAGCGGCTGCCGGAGGTGGTGCTCGACTTCAAGCGGCAGGAGCTGGGCGACAGCGGCATCTTCTACGAGGGCGAAACCGGCACCGCCTACCTCAAGCGCTACTTCGCCCCCGAATTCGTCTTCCGTCCCACCTACGCGTTCTTCCGCTTTGATTCCTTTCACCAGCTCACCTACCCGCTGACGCTCTTCAACTGGCTGAACATCGTGCCGCGTGTCGGCTTCCGACTGACCTACTACAGCGAGACGGCGCCCAATCAGACCGTGGCCAACCAACTCGGCGCCTCGACCTTCAACGCCAGCCAGCTGCCGACGCCCATCCCGCAATTCACGCCGACGGGCGCGCTCTGGCGGCCGCTCATCAACACCGGAGTCGAGAGCTCGTTCAAGCTCACCAAGATTTACAACGTCCAGTCGCGCCTGCTGGGGCTCGATCGACTGCAACATGTCGTCGAGCCGTACATCAATTTCGCGTTCGTGCAGGATCTCAACAACCAGACCCGCGTGCCGCTGCCGGCCGACCGGCTGCAGCCGACGACTGCGCTCAACCCGATCGATTTTCCGCAGTTCACCGCGATCGATTCCATCCAGTCCGCGACCGTGGCGCGCATCGGCGTGCGCCAGCGCTTCCAAACAAAGCGCGACGCCCTGACCTTCAACTGGCTGGAACTGGACTCCTATTTCCAGCGCGATTTCCGCAATCCCTACACCTTCACGAGGTACTCGAATTTCTTCCAGAGCATCCGCTTCCGGCCCGTCCCGTGGATGGCCCTCTCGTGCTACGCACAGTTTCCGATCGATCGATACGGCTTCACGGAGGTCAACAGCGCCGTTCGCTTCATGCCCACGAGCAACTTCGAATTTGAAATCGGCCAGCGCTTCCTCAACAAGAACCCGTACTTCCCCGACAGCAGCCAGGTCACCTACCGCGTGTACTATCGCATCGGCGAAAACTGGGCCATCGGCGCGGGCGGACGCTACGAGTTCGATGACCGCACGCTGGAAACCCAGAGCTACACCATCTACCGCGACCTCACGAGTTTCGTGGGCAGCATCAGCGCCATCGTGAACAACAATCGCGGCGTCAAGGAATCCGGTTTCCTCATCACCTTTACCCTCAAGGACCTGCCGCGCGTGACCCAGTCGCTGAACAACAGCCCGGCGCCCTCGAGCATCTCGCAGATGACCCAGTTCTGAGCCGCGCCGCGCCACGAAGTATTTTTGCGCCGGGGCGGCTTTGCGGTTAATCCTGCGGCGCCCATGTCCGCCGCCGCTTCCGCCTCCCGACCCGACCGCGGTGTCATCGCGCGCTGGCGCGAATTCCTGCCGGACATTGCCGCGAACACACCGGTCGTCTCGCTGCACGAAGGATCCACGCCGCTCATTTATTCGCCGCGACTCAGCGAAATGGTCGGCCGCGGCGCACGCGTGCATCTCAAGTACGAGGCGCTGAATCCCACCTGCTCCTTCAAGGATCGCGGCATGACGGTGGCCGTCTCCAAGGCGGTGGAATCCGGCGCGCGTGCCATCGTCTGCGCGTCCACCGGCAACACCTCCGCCTCCGCCGCGGCCTACGCGGCCCGCGCCGGCATCGCCTGCATCGTCCTGCTGCCCGTCGGCCGCATCGCCGCCGGCAAAATGGCCCAGGCCTTCGCCTACGGTGCCAGGGTGATCAGCATCGAGGGGAATTTCGACGACGCGCTTCGCCTGGTGCGCGAACTCGGCGACGACGCGGCGGCCGGCGCGGTGGTGGTCAATTCGATTAATCCGCACCGGATCGAAGGCCAGAAAACCGCCGCGTTCGAGATCATCGAGGATTTGGGCGATGCGCCCGACGTCCATTTTCTGCCGGTCGGCAATGCGGGCAACATCACGGCCCACTGGCGGGGCTACCGGGAATTTCACGCCGCCGGGCGCGCCGGGAAATTGCCGCGCATGGTGGGATTCCAGGCGGCCGGTGCCGCGCCCGATTTATCATCGTCGGCGGATCGAAAAACCGGAGACCATCGCGACCGCCATCTGCATCGGAAATCCCGCGAGCTGGTCCGGCGCCGATGAGGCCATCGCCGGTTCGGCCGGCGCGATCGACATCGTGACCGACGCGGAAATTCTCGAGGCGCAGTCGTGGCTGGCGCGGCGCGAGGGCGTTTTCGCCGAGCCGGGAAGCATCGCCTCGGTCGCGGGGTTGATGCGGTGCGTCGACCCCCAGCGCGAGCCCTGCGCGACCTGTCCGCTGCGGACGCTGCCCGCCGACGCGAACATCGTGTGCACGCTGACCGGGCATGGGTTAAAGGATCCGGAATCGGCCAGGACACACGCGCCGAAAATTGCCGTCATCGCCCCGACCAAGGAGGCGGTGCTGCGCGAAATATCGAAATGAACAAGCCCCTGCTCATCGCCCGCGACCTGCGCCAGTCGTTCACGATCGGCAAGCGGCGGATCGAAGTCCTCCGCGGGATCTCCCTCGACGTGACGGCGACGGAGGTCTCGTTCCTGGTCGGCGCGAGCGGCGCGGGGAAGACGACGCTGCTCTACACGCTGGCGGGCCTGGAGCGTCCCGAGACCGGCGAGGTGCTCTTCAACGGCCGCAGCATTTACGAGATGAACGGGCGCGACCAGGCCAACCTGCGCAACACGCGCATGGGCTTCATCTTCCAGGGTTACCACCTCCTGCCGGAGCTGACCGCGCTGGAAAACGTGCGGCTCCCCGCCATGATGGGCGACGCGCCCAAGAACAGCCTGGACGAGCGCGCGGGATCCCTCCTGAACGATTTGCAGCTCGGCGACCGTCTGCATCACCTTCCCGCTGAGCTCTCTGGGGGCGAGCAGCAGCGGGTGGCCATCGCCCGGGCGCTGGTCAACGACCCCGACATTCTCTTCGCGGACGAGCCGACCGGCAACCTGGATTCGAAGACGGGCGGGGCGATCATCGAATTGCTACTTGCGCTCGTGCGCGACCGGCGGAAAACATTGCTCGTGGTGACCCACGACAAGGTCCTGGCCGAACGCGGAGATCGCAGACTCGAGATTCGCGACGGAACCCTGACCAATCACTCCAACGGAACTGCCTCATGAAAATCTACCTCGACGGCGAATTCTACGGCGAACACGAAGCAAAGATCTCCGTGTTTGATCACGGCCTGCTGTACGGCGACGGCATTTTTGAAGGCATCCGTTTCTACAACGGCCGCGTCCGCAAGCTCGACGCGCACATGGATCGCCTGTGGGATTCCGCCCGCGCGCTTTGCCTGACCATCCCGATGACCAAGGCCGAGATGGCCGAGGCGCTGCTGGAAACGTTGCGCCAGAACGATCTCGAGGACGGCTACGTGCGCCTCGTGGTCACGCGCGGCGTGGGCAATCTGGGCCTCGATCCGACGCGCTGCGAGCGCGCCAGCGTCATCATCATCGTCGCCAAGATCAGCCTCTACCCCGAGGAGCTTTACCATAAGGGCCTGACCATCATCACCTGCGCCACGCGCCGCATGTCGTTTGCCGCCATGCCGCCGGCCATCAAGTCGCTCAACTACCTCAACAACATCATGGCCAAGATCGAGGCGAACCAGGCCGGGGCGGCCGAGGCGCTCATGCTGAACGACACCGGCCACATCGCCGAGTGCACGGCGGACAACGTGTTCGTCGTCAAGAGAGGCTCCATCTTCACGCCGCCGGTCAGCGCGGGCTCGCTGCGCGGCATCACGCGCGGCCTGGTCTTCGATATCGCCGAGGAACTCGCGATTCCCATCGTGGAAGCGGAGCTGACGCGTTATGACGTGTTCACCGCCGACGAGTGCTTCCTCACCGGCACGGCGGCGGAGGTGGTGCCCGTGGCCATGTGCGACACCCGCGTGATTGGCGAAGGCGTGCCGGGACCGCTGACCCTGCGTGTCATGAAGCGCTTCCGCGAGCTGGTGCGCAGCACGGGAACGCCGTTCCGCGTGGCCGCCAAGCAGGAAGCCCTTGCGGGCGCGGCGCGCTGAGCGGAGATTGCGTCGCCGTTCCTATGCGCTGCGACGCCTGCCAGACCAACGAAGCCACCGTCTTCCTGACGCAAATCGTCGAAGGGAAGATGCAGAAGGTGAATTTGTGCCCGGACTGCTCGAAGGAGAAGGGCGTCACCGATCCGACGGGCTTTGCGCTGGCGGATTTGCTGCTCGGCCTCGGCACGAACACCGAGCTGGAGAAGCCCGCGGCGGCCGCCTCGACCGCCGTCAGTCCCGAGGCGCCGGCGCTCAAGTGTCCGACCTGCGGATTCACGCAGGCCGATTTCAAGAAAACGCAGCGGATGGGCTGCAGCGATTGCTACGCCACCTTCGCGGAGAGCATCGTCACGCCGCTGAAATCCAATCACAAGGGATCGCAGCATGTCGGCAAGGTCCCGGCCCGGCAGTTCCGGCGCGCGGAGCTCGACCACCGGATGAAGTCGTTGAACGACGATCTCGTGAAGGCGGTGAAGGAAGAGGACTACGAGGGCGCCGCGCAACTGCGTGATGCCATCCGCAAGCTGGAATCGCAACTCAAGGTCGCGGTCTAGCCGTCCATGAAATTCGCCACTTTCATCAGCGGCCCGCTCGCGGCGCGTCCGCCGGGTGCGCATCATGACATCGTCATCAGCAGCCGCGTCCGGCTCGCGCGCAACATCAAGGGCCACGCCTTTCCCGGCTGGGCCAAGAAACCGCATCGGCTCGCCGTCCTCGAGGTGATCAAGCCGCCCGTCGACACCCTGCCGGAAATGGACGACGCGTTTTCCGAATACCTGCAGGATCTCTCGGCCACGGAAAAACAAATCCTCGTCGAGCGCCATCTCATCAGCCGCGAGCACGCGGCCAAGAGCACCGGCAGCGCCGTGGTGATGAACCGCGAGCAGACCCTCAGCATCATGATCAACGAGGAGGATCACCTGCGCATGCAGTCGATCCGCCCCGGCTTCCAGCTCAAGGCGGTGCATCGCGCGATTGATGAAATCGACACGCGCCTCGAATCCACGCTCGACTACGCCTTCTCGCCCAAGCTCGGCTTTCTCACCGCCTGCCTGACCAATGTCGGCACCGGCATGCGCGCCTCGGCCATGCTGCATCTGCCCGCGCTGGTGCTCGATGAGAAGGTGAACCAGGTCATCCAGGCCGTGAACAAAATCGGCCTCGCCGTGCGCGGCCTTTACGGCGAGGGCAGCGAGGCGATGGGCAATCTCTTCCAGATTTCCAACCAGACGACGCTCGGCGAGCGCGAGGAGGACATCCTCGGCCGGCTGAACAAGGTCATCGAGCAGATCATCGAGCACGAGCAGAACGCGCGCGCCACGCTGCTCCAAAAGAAAACCACCACGCTGCTCGATCAAATCGGCCGCGCCTTCGGCATCCTGATGCACGCGCATTCCATGACGTCGAAGGAGGCGCTGAATTTGTTGTCGTTCCTGCGCCTCGGCACCGACCTCGGATTTTTCCCGGCGGACCGGCGCCAGCCGTTGGACGAGCTTTTCACGGAGACGCAGCCGGCGCATCTGCAGCGCGGCGCCACGCAGAAGCTCGGCGCCGAGGAGCGCGACGCGCTGCGCGCCGATATCATCCGCGCGAAGCTGAAGGATTTGCCCGGGCCGGATTCGTCGCGCCTCGCCGCGGCGGGCTAGGCGGGCCGGGAAAGATCTTCATCCGCCGAACCCACCATGAAAATTTCATCCCGCTTCATCATTCTTTCGCTCTCGCTGGCCGCTGCGGTATCACTCGCGCAGGATTTGGCGCCGTCGTCGATTCCTGACGCCATCAAGGCCCCCGCCACCGACAAGCTGGCCATGACCGTCAACGCAAGAGGCGTGCAGATTTACGAATGCCGCGCGAAGAAGGATGATCCCACGCAATTCGAATGGGCGCTCAAGGCGCCCGAGGCGGAACTGTTCGACGCGGGCGGCAAGCCGGTGGGCAAGCACTATGGCGGTCCGACCTGGGAATCGCTGGACGGCAGCAAAGTGGTCGGCGAGGTGAAGGGTCGGTTTGATTCGCCGGACGGTTCCATTCCGTGGCTGCTGCTTGTCGGCCAAGAAAACGGAAGGCACCGGTGTGTTTGGAAAAGTGACGAGCATCCAGCGCATCAGCACGGAAGGCGGCAAGGCGCCGTCGGGTGGATGCGACGCCGCGCACGGCGGCTCCGAAATCCGCGTGAACTACAACGCGACGTATTTGTTCTACGTGGCGAAGGAATAGCGGCGGTGAGCGGAAACTGTAGCCGACCTCGCTGAGGCCCTTCCAATTTTGTCATCCCGAGCTTGTCGAGGGACCTCAAACTGCGGTTTGGCTCGACGCATTTCCCGATCGCAAATCACACTCGAATCAGCAGCAAGAGGTCCTTCGACTCCGCCGCCGGGCGGCTTCGCTCAGGATGACAGCAGAAGGATGATGGCGCGTTGACGCGATAACCACATGCGTCGCCGGCGATTCTGCCTTTCTTCTCGAGAGAACCGATTTTCATTTCCATGTCCGCTACTATTCCCATCCACCCCCCCACCCGCATCGGCCACGTCCATCTCAAGGTGGCCGATCTGGATCGCGCGCTGAACTTTTACTGCGGCGTGCTCGGCTTCGCGCTGATGCAGAAGATGGGCAACTCCGCCGCCTTCATCAGCGCGGGCGGCTATCATCATCACATCGGACTCAACACCTGGGAAAGCGCCGGCGGCAAACCGCCTCCGGCCGGCACCACCGGCCTCTATCATCTCGCCATTCTCTATCCCGAGCGGGCCGCGCTCGGTGACGCGTTGCGCCGGCTGATGGCCGCCGGAATTCCGCTCGATGGCGCCTCCGATCATGGCGTCAGCGAAGCGCTCTACCTGCGCGACCCGGACCAAAATGGCGTCGAACTTTACTGGGATCGCCCCCGGGAACAGATGGCCGCATTCGCCCGACGGTGGGCTGGCCATGTTTACCAAGCATCTGGACTTGGACGACTTGCTGAGCGCCGCCCAACCGGCAAAATAAGCCCGCGGCCCCACGGAAGGCTTGCAATTCCGGGCAAAAGCCGCTGATCATCACCTCCCCCGCAGGCTTGCGGGCAGGTATCGAACCCAGTGACGTGGCGTAAATCGCCACGCGGAGGCATCGCATGTCCAAGTCCCATCTCCTTCCCGCTCCGGCGCTGCTGGATTTTCTCGCGCCTTACGATCACGACATCCAGCAACTCGCGCTCGCCGTCCGGCGATTTGTGATCGAGCACATTCCGCACATGACGGAAATCATCTACGACGCCTCGAACTCCGTCGGGATGGACTTCTCGCCGTCGGGCAAAACCAAGGATGCCATCTGCCATGTCGCTGTTCATCCCGATCACGTGGACCTCGCCTTCAGCCGCGGCGCCGAGCTGCCCGATCCGGGCGGCCTTTTGGAAGGCAACGGAAAGTCACTGCGGCACGTCACGATTCGGCGGGTCGAGGATCTGCTGAATCCGAATCTACGCGCTCTTTTGGCCGAGGCCGTGCGGCTCGCGCACACGCGGAAGGCGCGGGCGGGTCTGATCATCAAACCCATGCTGAGCCGGAAGCGGCGCCCTGGATTGGTGAACGGAGGCCTCAGCCTCGCAAAGGTCGCGGACTGACTTGCGGTGGGGGGCCGCTCTCGCGCAGGATGGCGCGAAGCCATGAATTCCCCCCGCCTTCGTTCCGTCGTCGCACTCGTTGCTGTCGGATTCACGTTCACCGCGCTCCGCGCGGCCGATCCGCCCGCCAAGCCGGAGGCGACCCCGTCGACGCCGACCAAGGCCGCGGTGCCGATGGAATTCGACAATTTTTTCATCGTGCTGCTGGTGCGGCCGGAAAACGCCCCCGATTTCCCGAAGGAGGAACTCGACCGCATCCAGGCCGGGCACTTTGCGAACATCCAGCGGCTCGCGGCGGAGAAGAAAATCGCGTACGCCGGCCCGTTTGAGGATTTTTCCGGACGCAACGTGCGCGGCATGTTCATCCTGCGCACCGCCTCGCTCGACGAGGCCAAGGCGTGGGTCGAAACCGATCCCGCCGTGAAAGCCGGCCGCCTCAAGCCGGAGTATCTCAAGTGGTACGTCGAGAAGGGCGCGCTGAAATAAGCGGAGCACCCGCGACCGACTTACCGACTACGCTTATCATGGCAAAGGAATTATCCTCGTCCGCCGGCTCCGCCGCCATCCAGGGCGACCTGTGGAGCGCCCGCGCGCAGGACTGGGCGGACGTGCAGGAGCTTGTGCAGCGCCCGCTCTACACCTCGATCCTGCAGGAGGTCATGCAGGGTTACCACGTCGACCTGCTCGATGTCGGCTGCGGCTCGGGGCTTTTCACGGCGATGGCGGCGGCGGCGAGCCGCGTTTCCGGCATCGACGCCGCCGGCGCGCTGCTGGCCATCGCCAAGCGCCGCACGCCGCAGGCCGATTTTCGTGTCGGCGAAATGGAGTCGCTGCCCTTCGACTCGCGCACCTTCGATGTCGTCACCGGAATCAATTCCTTCCAGTTCGCGGCCAATCCGATCAATGCGATTCGCGAGGCCCGGCGGGTGGGCGCGCCCAAGGCCCGGCTCATCATCGCGACCTGGGGCCGAATCGAGGAATGCGACACCGCGGCGTATTTCGACGCGCTTTCTCCGCCCGGCGCCGGCGCCGCGCCCGACGCCCCGGGGCCGTTCGCGCTCTCCGCCGACGGCGCGCTGGCGGCGCTCGCCACGGAGGCGGGACTGGAGCCGCAGGACGTCCACGACGTGGATTGCCCGTTTGCCTATCCCGACGAGGCGACGGCCCTGCGCGGCTTGCTCTCGCCCGGCCCGGCGGTCGAGGCCATGCAGAAGACGAACGAGGCGCACATCCGCGAGGCCGTGCGCGCGGCGATCCAGCCGTTCCGCACGGGCAATGGCGGATTCCATCTCAAGAATCGCTTTCGCTACCTCGTGGCGAAGGTTCCGTGATTCACCCGTGCAAGCATGATCCTCCGCGGCATTCTGGAGACGGCGCTCTACGTCGACGACCTCGACGCGGCGCAGGATTTTTTCGGCCGCGTGCTCGGCCTCGCGTTGATCAGCCGCGATCGCAACCGCCATGTCTTCTTTCGCTGCGGCGAAGGCGTCCTCTTGATCTTCAATCCGCAGGTCACGGCAAACGAGCCCGCGACGGTCAGCGGCGCCAGCGTGCCGCCGCATGGCGCGATCGGCGCGGGGCACATGGCGTTTCGCGTGCGCGAGGACGAGTTGCCCGCGTGGCGCGCGCGACTGGAGCGCGAGCGCGTCGCCATCGAATCGGAAATCGCCTGGCCGCGCGGCGGACGATCCATTTACTTCCGCGATCCGGCCGGCAACAGCATCGAACTCGCCTCGCCCAAGTTATGGGGCCTGGCGGAGGATTGAGGACCCGGGAAGCGGAAAATTGCAGAACGTTTGTCCCTGTTGCGCGGGGGCATGTCACATCGACTCTTTGACAAGCAGTACCGGGACGATTTATTGCAGGGGTAAGCATGAGCCTCGACCTGAACCAAATCCTGGGTGACTGGCCGCACGAGCCCGGACAAATCAAGGTTCGGAAAGTGGCGGGCCTGGACGGCCGCGAAAAGCTGCAGTTGCGCATCGACCTCGGTGTCATCCAGATGGAGATGACCGGTCGTCCCGACGGCACCCGGCCGAAGGGCTGCGAGTCGTTGCTCGCCTATCACCAGCAAAAGGCCAAGCAACAGGGCTCCGAGGGCGGCAAGTACGAGCTGTCCGCCGACGACTGCGGCGAACTGCAGCAGGAGGGCATTCAGTACTACCACCGCTATCTCGCGCTTTATCAGCTCAAGGAGTATGACGCGGTCATCCGCGACACGCAGCGCAACCTCGATCTGTTCGCGTTCGTGACCGAGCACGTCGAGCGCGACGAGATGTCGATGGCCTTCCAGCAGTTCCGCCCGTACGTGCTGATGATGAACACGCGCGCCAAGGCGGCGCAGGAACTGGACAACGACAACTACGGCGCGGCCATCCGCTTCATCGAGAAGGGTCGCGAGCTGATCCTCGAATTTTACAAGACGAGCGGCAATCCCGAGGCGGCGGCGGAGAGCGCGGAGCTTTCCTTCCTCGACGATTTGCTGGAGGAGGTCCGCTCCAAGCGGCCGCTGACGAAGATTGAGAAATTGAAGCAGGAGCTCGACACGGCGGTGGCGAGCGAGGCGTACGAGCGCGCGGCGCAAATCCGCGACGCCATCCGCGAGCTCGAGCAAAACACCGCGAATTAGGATCCTGCGCGCCGGTCGGATCCGAGGGCCCGTCGCCATGAACCCCTCGATCATCGAACGCAAGGAGCGCTGGGCGCGCAAGATGTCGGGCAAGGAACGCCCGGCGGTCCGCTCGCACGACCGCCTGCCGCCCGGCCAGCACCTCACGCGCGGCTTTCCCGTGCTCGATCTCGGCATCCAGCCGGAGATTCCCACCGCCGAATGGAAACTGCAGATTTCCGGCCTGGTGGAAAATCCCGTCACGCTGACCTGGGACGATTTCCACAAGCTGCCGCAGTTCGAGGACGTCAGCGATTTCCACTGCGTGACGACGTGGAGCAAATACGACTGCCGCTGGAGCGGCGTGTCGTTTTTCACACTGGCCGAGCTGGTCAAGCCCAAGCCCGAGGCGACGCACCTGTTCTACTCGAGTTACGACGGCTACACGACGAACACGACGCTGGAAGCGGCCATGGACGACGATGCGCTGGTGGCGACGCGCTTCGACGGCCAGCCCATTCCGCGCGAGCACGGCGGTCCGGCGCGCATCATCATTCCCAAGCTATATGCCTGGAAGGGCGCGAAATTTGTGCGCTCGATTGAATTTCTCGCGAAGGACAAGCTGGGCTTTTGGGAGGTGCGCGGTTACAGCAATACGGCGGATCCCTGGACCGAGGATCGCTTTTCCTGAAACCGCATGCTGCTTGACGTTCGCAACCTGACGATCCGCTTCGCGAAGCGCGACGGCTCGGGCACCCCCGCGGTCGAAGGCGTCTCGCTTTCGCTCGAGCGCGGACGCGGACTCGCCATCGTGGGCGAATCGGGCAGCGGCAAGAGCGTCACGGCCCTCGCCCTCACGCGCCTGCTGCCGGAACCGCCTGCCGTTTACGAGTCGGGTGAAATTCTGCTCGAGGATCGAGACGTGCGGAAAATGAATGAGGACGAGCTGCGCGTCATCCGCGGCGGCAAAATCGCCTACATTTTCCAGGAACCGGCCACCTCCCTGAACCCGGTCTTCAATCTGCGCACGCAAATCGGCGAGGTGCTCCGACTGCACCGGCCCGACATCGCGCCCGACCAGCGCGACGCCGAGGCCGTGCGCTGGCTGGAGCGGGTCGGCATCGCGGATCCCGCGCAGCGCCTTTCCGCCTATCCGCACGAGCTGAGCGGCGGCATGCAGCAGCGCGCCATGATCGCGATGGCCCTGTGCGGACGCCCGTCCCTGCTGGTGGCGGACGAGCCGACCACCGCGCTGGATGTCACGGTGCAGGCCGAGATCATGAAGCTATTGCGTGACCTGAAGGATCAGTTGCAGATGGCCGTGATTTTGATCACGCATAATTTCGGCATCATCCGCGGGCTGGCCGATGATGTCGCCGTCATGTTCCGCGGAAAAATTGTGGAACAAGGTCCAACGGAAAAGATCCTGCGCCAGCCGCAGCATCCGTACACCAAGGCGTTGATCGACTGCATCCCGCGCCTCGGCGACAAGCGCCCGCGCCTCGCCACCATCGATCACGACGCGCTGGCGAAAGCGTTGTGAGGGACGGTCATAAGTTATGGGTTACGGGTTATGAATCGACGCCATAACTCGTAACTCATAACGCATAACACATAACGGCAATCACTAACTCAGCCGTTTTCCCACTTCCTGGCTGACGGTCTTGCCGTCGGCGCGGCCGGCGAGCTTGGGCTGCAGCGCTTTCATCACGGCCCCGAGTTGCGCTTTCGTCGTCGCCCCGACCTCCTTGATGGTCGCGTCGATCATCGCGCCCAACTCCTCGGGCGTCAGTTCCTTCGGCAAATAGGTCTGGAGCACCTCGAGCTCGCTTTGCTCCTTGGCCGCCAGCTCGGGCCGGCCGCCTTTTTCGAAACCGACGATCGAGTCGCGCCGTTGCTTCACCTGCTTGCGGATCACGGCCTCCACCTCGGGATCATCGAGCACCGCGGTCGTCCCGCCCTTTTCGATCGCGGCCATCTGGATGGCCGACTTCAGCATGCGGATCACGTCGAGGCGCGACTTGCTCGCGCGCCTTCATGGCTTCCTTGAGATCGGCGGCGATGCGTTCGTTGAGGGTCATCGCCCACTCTGCGCGAGCCCCGGCCGCTCCTCAACCTTTAAGCTTCTGCTCGAGAATTTCGCCCACGACCACGGGATTCGCCTTCCCCTTGGACAGCTTCATCACCTGGCCCTTGAGGAAGTTGATGGCGCCGGCGTTGCCGCCCTTCACGTCGGCCACGACCTTGGGATTCGCCGCGATGACTTCCTCGCAGAATTGCTCCAGCGCGTTCGTGTCGCTCACCTGCTCGAGGCCGCGTTCCTTCACGATCACGCCCGCCGGCTTGCCCGTCGCGAACATTTCCGCAAAGACCTCCTTGCCCTGCTTGCCGCTGATCTTGCCCGACTCGATCACGCTCACCAGCTCCACCAGCGCAGCCGGGGTGATCGGGGAATTCTCGACGGCCATGGCCGACGCGGAGAGCGCCGCGGTGAGATCGTTCAGGATCCAGTTGGCCAGCGGCTTCGGTTTCACCGCGGGTTTCGCCGCGGCGCCGGCCTTGGCGGCCTCCTCGAAATACGCGCCCAGCGAGAGATCGTCGGCCAGGACCGACGCGTCGTAGGTCGTCAGCGCGTAATCCGCGACGTAGCGCTTGCGCTTGGCCGCGGGCAGTTCCGGCATCAGCGCCTTCGCCTCCTGCAGCAGATCGTGCGTGTGCACGGGCAGCAAATCGGGATCGGGGAAATAGCGGTAATCCGCGGACGTCTCCTTCATGCGCATGAGAAACGTCTGGCCCGTCGCGTCGTCCCAGCCGCGCGTTTCCTGCTGCAACTTATGCCCGGCCTCCAGCTCGCCGATCTGGCGCTGAATCTCGTAGGCCAGCGCGCGACGCACGCCGGAAACGGAGTTCATGTTCTTGATCTCGATCTTGGTGCCGAATTCCGTCTGCCCCTCGGGCCGCACGGACACATTGCAATCGCAGCGCATCTGGCCCTTCTCCATGTCGGCGTCGCTCACGTCGCCGTAGAGCAGGATCTGCTTGAGCGAGGTGAGATAGGCGAAGGCCTCCTCCGGCGTCTCGATGTCGGGCTCGCTCACGATTTCCATCAGCGGCGTGCCGGCGCGATTGAAATCGATGCCGGTCGAGGTCTCGAGGTGGAAGCTCTTGGCCACGTCCTCCTCCAGGTGAATGCGGGTGAGGCCGATCACCTTGTCGGCATTGACGATCGATTTCTGCGCGTCCTTCGGATAGGCGAGATCCGGCAGCTCGACCCCGCCGCCGAGGCAGAGCGGCATGTCGTACTGGCTGATCTGGTAATTCTTCGGCATGTCCGGATAGAAATAATTCTTCCGGTCGAACTTGCAGACCTCGGCGATGCGGCAGCCGAACATCAGGCCGGTGAGGATGGTCAGGCGAATCGCCTCCTTGTTCATCACCGGCAGCGCGCCGGGCAGGCCGAGGCAGACCGGGCAGGTCAGGCTGTTGGAGGGCGCGCCGTATGCGACGGCGCAGCCGCAGAACATCTTGCTCTTCGTCTTGAGCTGGACGTGGACCTCGAGGCCGATGGTGGTGAGATAGCGCATGTTTTGGAGCCGCGAAACGTAGAGGAGTCGGCCCGCCGGAACAAGGAACATTCCGCCGCCTGCCGCGACATCCTAAGGAGGCGTGGGCGCCGGCTTTTCGGGCGCGGCGTAGAGCAGCGCGGCGTCGAGGTCGATCTCCTTGATCCTGGCCTGCACCGCCGGGTCATTCAGAAACTCGACCAACTTCGGCCGGCGCAGGAGCGCCGAATAGTTGCCTTGCGTGGCCAGCTTGGCGATCTCCGGATCCGCCGCGAGCGCCTGGAAGCGCGGATCGCGCACGATCGGCTTGATGGTCGGCGACTCGAGGAAGCGGCGCATCGACTCCGGTTTCGCCAGGACGCGGCCCAGCCGGTTGACGCGCTCGTAGTCCCGCGTCGGCAGCGGGTCCGCCACCTTCACGATCGGCCCGATCGCGCCGGCCTCGAGCTCCTTTTTCCATGCCTGCGAGGTGATCAACACCTGCGTGGCCATGGCGGAGGTGACATCGGCATTCTCCTCCTTGTTCGTCGAACCGCCGGGCGCCAACCGGCCCTCGGCCAGCGAGCCCAGCAGGCGAACGGACACCACCAGCGCCCAGACCACGCAGACCCCGAAGAGCAGCCCGAGCAGCGCGCCGCTCAGCCCGTAGAGCAGGCGCAGCAAACCCACGCCCTGCTGGCTGGTGCGCTTGAAGAGGACGGCGCCGATGCCGACCACGAGGAAGTAGCCGACCATGCCGGCCAGCGCGCGACCGACGCCGAGCAGCACAACGTCCGGATAGCCCAGCACGGCGCGCAGCGGGGCCACCAGCAGGTCGCCCCCGAGCAGCGCCGCGAGGTAGCCGGCGGCGACCGCGCCGAAGGCCACGGCCATGCGCGCCGGGCCGGCCCGCCATCCGCGGATCAAGTTCCACAGCAGGAGCACGCCGCAAATCAGGTAGAAAACGGTGATGGAGGGATCGGAGAACACGGCCGAGCCACAATAAGCACGAATCAAGTTGCTTGGGAAACGATCCCACGCGGGCCGGCGCTTCGCTTTTGTGTTTTTTGCGCGCGCACGCGATAATCGCGCGTGAGCTCAGCATCCCCCATCACCGCCGACGCGATCGCCGGCATCCTCGAGAACATCGCGCGCTACCTTTCGCTCAAGGGGGAGAATCCGTTCAAAATCCGCGCCTACGTGAACGGCGCGCGGGCCGTGGAGATGTTCGCCGGCAACCTGCGCGAAACGGCCGAGCGCGATGAGCTCGACCAGGTGGAGGGCATCGGCAAGGCCCTGGCCGAGAAAATCAAGGAGCTCGTCACGACCGGCCGGCTCGAATATTACGAAAAGCTGCGCAAGGAATTTCCGAAGGACATCCTCGAGCTTTTTGAAATTCCCGGCCTCGGGGAAAAGAAAATCAAGGCCTTGTACGAGGAACTGCACGTCTCGAGCATCGCCAAGCTCGAGGAGGCCTGCCGCAAGGGAACCGTGGCGGCCCTGCCGGGCTTTGGCGAGAAGACCGCGCAAAAGCTGCTTGCCGCAATCGAGCAGAAGAAATCGACCGCCGATCTTTTCCGGTTGGGCGATGTCGCGCCCGAAGCCCAGGCCATCCACACGGCCCTGCGCGAGCATCCGTCCGTGTCGCAAGCCAGCCCGGCCGGCAGCTTTCGCCGGCGCAAGGAAATCGTCCACGATCTCGACTTCCTCGTCTCCACCAAGGAACCAAAACTGGTCGGCGATTTTTTCGCCGGCCTGCCGCAGGTGGACTCGGTCATCGCGCATGGGCCGACCAAGGTCAGCGTGCGCCTGAAATCCGGCGTGCAATGCGATCTCCGCCTGGTCAACGACGCCGAGTTTGCCTGCGCGCTGGTCTATTTCACCGGGAGCAAGGAGCACAACATCAACCTGCGCGGTCGCGCCCTGGACCACGGCTGGACGCTGAACGAATACCGCTTCGCGCCCGACCACGCCAAAATCGCCCAAGGTGCCGAAGATCGCCGAGGAGCGCGATCTCTACCGCGCGCTGGGTCTCGATTTCATTCCGCCGGAGATGCGCGAAAACGCCGGGGAATTCGAGGCGGCCGAGAACCACACGATTCCGGCGCTGGTGGAACTGGAGCAATTGCGCGGGACTTTTCACAATCACACCACGGAAAGCGACGGACGCGACTCGCTGCGCGCGATGGCGGAGGCGGCGCGCGATCTCGGCCTGCAGTACCTGGGCATCGCCGACCACAGCAAGAGCTCGTTCCAGGCGAACGGGCTCGACGAAAAGCGTCTCGCGAAACAGGTGCGCGAAATCGCCGAGTTGAACAAGGAATTCGGCAAGGACTTCCGCCTCTTCACCGGGACGGAGTGCGACATCCTCAAGGACGGCTCGCTCGACTTTTCCGACGAGGTGCTGGCGTCGCTCGATTACGTCGTCGCCTCGGTGCACTCGAGCTTCACCCTGAGCGAGGCCGACCAGACCAAGCGCATCATTCGCGCGCTGGAGAATCCGCTGGTGACGATGCTCGGCCACGTGAGCGGCCGGCTGCTGCTCTCGCGGCACGCCTACGCCGTGGACATTCCGGCGGTGATCGAGGCGGCGGCGGCGACCGGCACCATCATCGAGTTGAACGCGAATCCCCACCGGCTCGATCTCGACTGGCGCTGGTGGCGGCGGGCCAAGGAAAAGGGCGTGCGCTGCGCCATCAATCCCGACGCGCACCGCACGGCCGGACTGCAGGATCTTTGGTTCGGCGTGGCCGCCGCGCGCAAGGGCTGGCTGACCAAGGCCGACGTGGTGAACTGCCTGCCGCTCGGCCAGATCGAGAAGGCGCTCGCCAAGAAACGCTCCGCCCGCTAGCAAGGCGACGTCATGGAGCACGCGCTCACGTTCCTGCTCGGCTTCTTGCTCGGGTCCATTCCGAGCGGCTATCTCGTCGGGCGCGCCAAGGGCGTCGACATCCGCCAGCACGGCAGCGGCAACATTGGATCGACCAATGTCCTGCGCACGCTTGGCAAGGGCCCGGGCTATCTCGTGTTCGCCTGCGACGCCTTGAAGGGCATCGCGTCGGTCCTGCTCGCCTATCGCCTTTTTCCGGGAGCCGGCGATCTCGGCGCGATCGCGGCGGCGGTGGGCTGCATCCTTGGGCACAACTACACGCCGTGGCTCGGCTTCAAGGGCGGCAAGGGCATGGCAACGAGCCTCGGCGTGCTCATTGCGCTGTTGCCGCTTGTCAGCGCCCTCGCTTTTGGCTTTTGGGTTCTGGTGTTTCTCGTCACCCGCTACGTGTCCCTGGCCTCCATCCTCGCGTCCGCCGCGCTGCCCGTCTTTGCCTGGCTGGTCCTCGGCGTCGGGACCCTTTTTTGGTTCACGTTGCTCATCGGCGTGCTCGCCATCGTGCGCCATCGCACGAACATCCAGCGTCTGCTCAACGGCACTGAAAGCCGGTTCAAACGCGCGAAGGAGGAAGCGCCATGAGTGAGCCAATCGCCGTGCTGGGCGCCGGAAGCTGGGGAACCGCGCTGGCCGTGCTCCTCGCTGGCAAGGGCGTCCCCGTCCGCCTTTGGGGGCGCGACCCAAAACACGTCGCGTTGATCGACTCCAGGCGCGAGAACCCGGACTATCTCCCCGGCGTCGCCATTCCCGAGTTGGTTGCACCGACGTCTTCGCTCGCGGACGCACTGGGTGCCGCCGGCATCGTGCTGGTGGTCACGCCCTCGCGCGCGCTGCGCGCCCTTGCTGATTCAATTTCGAGCAACGCTGCCCTCTCCCCCGGCGCGGTTCTTGTGAGTTGCACCAAGGGTCTCGAGCACGGCACCGGCATGCGGATGAGCGAGATCCTGGCCCAACTGCTGCCGAATCATCCGGTCGCGGTCCTCTCCGGGCCGAGCCACGCGGAGGAAGTGGCGCGCCACGTGCCCGCGGCCGTCGTGCTGGGCTGCGCCGACGTGGAGGTCGCGAAAAACCTGCAGCAAACCTTCAACACGCGCGCGTTCCGCACCTACACCAGCGACGACGTGGCGGGCATCGAGCTGGGCGGCGCGTTGAAGAACATCTTCGCGATCGCGGCGGGCATTTGCGACGGCCTCGGGCTGGGCGACAACACCAAGGCGGCGCTGGTGACGCGCTCGCTGGCCGAGCTGATTCGGCTCGGCGTGCGGCTGGGCGGCCAGCGCGAGACCTTCCAGGGCTTGAGCGGCATCGGCGACCTGATGGTGACGTGCTTCAGCCGGCACAGCCGCAACCGGCTGGTCGGCGAGCGCATCGGCCGCGGCGAGACGCTCGAGGCCATCACCGCGAGCATGAAAATGGTGGCGGAAGGCGTGCCCACCACGCGCAGCGCGTTTGAATGCGCGCGCAAGGTCGGCGTGGTCACGCCGGTGATCGACCAGATGCACGCGATTCTCTACGGCGATCAGTCGCCCGAAGGACGCGCTGAGCGAACTGATGCTGCGCGATCCCAAAACCCGAGCGCGAGTAGCGCGGTCGGAACGGTCAGCGCTGAGGTCGGAGATTTTCTTAGACAGAATTAACGGAATTAACAGAATTTCTGGATTAAGCGCCGGGCGATGTGTTTCGCATTGCGATGCCTTTTGGTTAATTCTGTTAATTCTCGTTAATTCTGTCTAAAAAATCCGTCGCAAAGCCTTGCGCGAATCAAACGAGATCGACTTCAGAGCTTCATCCCGGTGCCGGCGAGGACGTTCTTGGGCAGCGACGCGGTGGCGGTGAAGACCGGCGCGTTGACCACCTGCGCGAGTTTGAGGTCCATCGTCGCGCTGCAAAGCAGGTAGGCGTTTTCGGGCGTGAAGTGGTAGCGCTCGATCAGGAAATCGATGATGCGGCTGGTCGCGCGGCGCGCGGCCGCCAGCACATCCTCGTCGGATTCAATCACGATCCACGCGCCCAGATCGGTCATCTTGGGAAAGGGCACGCCGGTCTCCGCGAAGGGACCGCGCAAATGAAAATCGCGGCGAACCTTGAAGCGCAGCTCCACCTCGCTGGGCATCTCGATGCCGTTGATGCAGACCTCGCCGTCGCCCTGCGCGGCGTGCGCGTCGCCGCAGGAGAACAGCGCGCCCTCCACCTGCACCGGCAGATAAAGCGTGGCCCCGCGCGTGAGCTGCCGGACGTCCATGTTCCCGCCGAACACCCCGGGCTGGCGGGTGCGAAACTCGCCGCGCTCGGACGGCGCCACGCCCATGATGCCGCAAAAGGGATCGAGCGGGACCACCGCCGGCGCCATCGAGCGCGAGTAGTGCTCCTCGAGTTCCCAGACGAAGAAATACGGCTCGGTGAAGCGATCGGCGAGAAAGCCCAGGCCGGGAATGATGCTCGACCAGCCCCAGCCGAAATGTCGGATGGAGCGAATCTCCACCTCCAGCACGTCACCCGGCATGGCGCCCTCGATGAAGATGGGGCCGGTCAGCGCATGGATCCGATCCTGATCGCGGCGCATCCATTCGTCGGCCGTGGTGGTGCGCGTGGCCTGGCCGTCGCTGGAATCGCGGCATTGAATCAGGATGCCGTCGCCGGCGCGGACCGTCAGCACGGGCGGCAGCTCGCGGTTCCAGCGGTGATGAATGTGCGCCGCGTCGTGCGAGAGAAAATGTTCGTTCATGCCCTTGGTTTCAACACCGCCCGCACGCCGTGCCACCCCGGCCCGGCCGCCAACGACCTGGAGCGCGGCGACAATCCATCCGCGCGAACCTAAACGGAGACGAGCACCGTCATCTGCACCTCGACCGCGGCGCCCCTCGGCAGTCCGGCCACACCCACGGCCGCGCGCACGTGCTTGCCCGCGTCCCCGAAGACCGCCAGCAGCAGCTCCGACGAGCCGTTAAGCACGGCCGGCGAATCGGGAAAATCGGACACGCAATTGACGAAGCCGCTCACGCTGATGATTTCGCGCACGCGATCGAGCGAGCCGACCGCCGCCTTGATCATGGCGAGATGATTCAACGTGCAGAGCCGGGCCGCCTCGTAGGCCGCCTTCATGTCGACGTCGCGTCCCACCTGGCCCTTGTAGCGAAGCTCGCCGTTCCAGGTCGGGAGCGAACCGGCCAGGTAAAGGACGTCGCCAATCAGCTTCGAGGGAACGTAGGCGCCGGCCGGCGCTGGCGCGTCGGGCAGCGACAGGCCGAGTTCAGCCAGCTTGGATTCGGCGGCTGACATGCGCTATTCGGCGCCGGTGAGTTGGAAGGTGATGGGCACCACCCGGGTGGTGTTGGGTGGACCCTTCCAGCTGGAGCGGGCGAAGCTGACCGCGGCTTGATCGAGCAGCGGATGGATGCTGGGCGACATTTCGGCGGAAATGACCCGCCCGCTGGCGTCGGTCGTCACGCGAACTCCGCCGGAGCCCGCCAAATGCAGCTTGCGCGCCTGGAAGGGATAGCCCGGCTTGGGCGTGCTCCAGCCCTGGCTGGTGGGCTTGCCGATTCCGCCTGCCACGCCAGCTTGCGCCACCGCACCGCGCTTCGTGCCAGGCGGCACCGGCGTCAGCTTCGGCTTGGGCGGGGCCGGTGGTTTATCCTTCGGCGTCGGCGTCGGTGTCGGCTCCTCGTCCGCCATTTCAGGCGTCACGTCGGGCTCCTCCGGCGTCGGCTCCGGCGTATCCTCAGGCGTCGGCTCGGGCGTGTTGTCCGCGCTCTCCTCCGGCGCGTCGAAATCGGCGATCAGCTCCGCTTCTTCCTCGACCACCGGCGGCTTGATCGGGCGCCGCCAAATCGCCGCGATGCCGATCAAGCTCACATGGACCAGCAACGAGATTACAATCATGATCGCAATCCACCGCTTGGGCGTGGGGCGATAGACGTAGACTCGTTGGTTTTCTGGTTCCATTCTGGGAAAGACGAAAAGTGAGGTCGGAAATCTCCGGGAATTTCTGCCTTAGGGCTTGGCTGGCGCGGGCGGCGGGGCGGCGGGCGGCGCGGGTGCTGCCGGGACTGGCGCCGACGGGGCGGCGGGCGGCGCGCCCGGCGCGGTGCCAGTGGTGGGGGCCGCAGGCGCCGAGGGCGATTTCGTCTTGAGTGAAAACGAAACCTTCTTGATGCCAATCGTGCGAACCTTGTCCAGGAGATCGATCACCATACCGTGCGTCGAATTACCGTCTGCATTGATAAAGACGCGCGTATCCATGTTTTCCTTAGCCTTGTTATCCTTAATGTCGGCGTCGTATTTCTTCTGCAGCAAGCTCTCCAGCTCGGCCGCGGTGATGGGAACCTTTTCGATCGAGAATTCACCCGCAGGGCCGATGTCAATTTTCACCACCTCGGGCTTTGGCTGATCGGGCGGGGGCGGAGGCGGCGGGGTTTTCGAAGGCAGATTCATGGCCATGCCCTGCAGGCGGATCATGGCCAGGGCGATCAACATGAAGCTGGCCAGCAGAAAGAACATGATGTCGATCAATGGAATGATCTCGATCCTGGCCTTCCGGCGGGGCGCCGGCATGTTGGCGGATAAATGTTTCATTTGCTGGGCGCGTCCTTTTCTTTCGCCGGTTCGCCCCCGCCCCCGGCCTGAATCGCGAACGAAATCTTGGAAATCACCAGCGGCGGGCCGCCGACCGTGGAGACCTTGGCGCTGCGCACCTTGTCCAGCGCTTCAACCACCAGGCGATGCGGGGTGTCGCGATCCGCATTGAGGTAGAGCCGCGTCTCGCGCTTCAGCCGGGCGTCCTCCTCCAGGCGCTTGTTCAGGCGGGGGATCAGGTCGTCGATCCGGATGGGATCCTTGTCGATGCCGAGCTCGCCGGTCTTCGTGATGCTCAGGGTCAGGAAATCCGGCTTGTTTTCGGGCTGGGACGATTTCGCCCTCGGCAGCTCCACCTTCAATCCCTGGATCTTGAGCATGCTCAGGCTCACGAGCATGAACGCCGCAAGCAGAAAGAACATGATGTCGATCAAGGGAATGATCTCAATGCGGGCCTTCTTGCGCCCGCCGGGACCGGTTCCGCCTCCGCCTCCTCCTGCCATGATGTTATTGGGTTGCGGCCTTCAGCCTGGGTGGCTGCCGGCCTGACTTCCGAAAATTAGGGTTTGCTGCCTTGCGGCTCGCGTCAGGGTTAGACGCGAAAGGATCGCGCCGCGTTCGGCGACATTAAGTAGATGACTCAGTCCAATCGTCCGGCCGATTAGCCGGCGTGCTGGAGCTCGCTGGCGTGCAGCTTGTCCTTGCCGAGGGCGTCGGTCATCACGACCACGTTCGTCGAGGCGGTCTCGAGCTCGAACTTCAGGCGCTCGACCTTCGAAGTGAAATAGTTGTACGGGATGAGCGTGATCATCGCGATGCCGAGGCCGCACGCGGTGGCGATGAGCGCCTCGCCGATGCCGCCGGAGACCGCATTCGGATCGAGGCCCGACTCACCCACCGCGCGAAACGCGCCCATGATGCCCGTCACCGTGCCGAGCAGTCCGAGCAACGGCGCGAGCGTGATGATCGTGTCCATCACCGGCAGGAACCGGCTGGCGCGCTGCACCTCGATGCCGGCGGCGACCTGCAGGGCGCCCTCGAGCGAGGCGTGATAATGATTCAGTCCGTGCCACATCATGCGCAGGACCGGATCCTCGGAGCTGCGCGAAAGCGTGGAAGCCTGCTTGAGGTCGCCCGTTTCCACGCAGGCGAACACCTTCTCCACCTTTTCCGGCTCGCGGCGGCGCTTTTCGCGCGACCACCAGATGATGCGCTCGGCGATGACCGTGAAGGCCACAATGGAAACCGCCAGAAGCGGCCACATGATCGGGCCACCCTTCAGGAAGTAGTCGATCAACGGGTTGGCGTGGGCGGTCTGGGTGAGAGAAGCTGCTAGCATCAACATGGCAATGGTGGTCTCGGGGTGTATTCAGCTGTGGGCGATGAATCGAGCCGCGGTTAGCAACTCATCTGCCACCGTCTGCAAATTCATCTACGGCTAGGATGTGGGAACGGTTTTACGTCGGAAGCGGAATCTAGTGCACGCAAATTTCCGCAAGAAGGACACGAAAATTTTTGGGTGTCAATTTTGTAAGCTGTCTTTGCTGAGAAAAATCCGCCAGCCATTTCCCGCGGTCCGAGGGCGGGATGGCCAAATATCGCCCGACGCGGCGACCCGCCGCCGGTTCCGTCTTTCGCCCCCTCCCCGCCGCCGCTAGCTTCGCCACCCATGCCGACGCCCTCCGCGCCCGAACTCCGCCATCAGGACCCCGCCTTCGTGCGGGGGGTGTTCGATCGCATCGCCCAGCGGTACGATCTGACCAACACCGTGCTCTGCGCCGGCTGCGACTCGCTCTGGCGCCGCCGGGTCGCGACGCTGGTGAGGTCGTGGCAGCCGCGCGACATCCTGGATCTGGCGACCGGCAGCGGGGTCCTGGCCGAGGCCATCCAGCGGCGGAATCCGACCGCCACCATCACGGGGGTGGATTTCTCGGAGCCGATGTTGCGGCAGGCCAGAGTCCAGCGCGGGCAACACCGGCTGCTGGTGGCCGACGCCCTGCATCTGCCATTGCGCGACGCGTCGTTCGACGTGGTGACGGTGGCGTTCGGCCTTCGCAACATGGCGTCGTGGCCGGCTGCGCTCGCCGAAATGAACCGCGTGCTGCGGCCGGGCGGTCATGTCGCGATCCTCGATTTCTCGCTGCCCCACGGCTGGCTGCGCGCACCGTATCGAGTCTACTCTGCATCGCGTGCTCCCCCGCCTGGCCGGTCTGGTCAGCCGCGAACGCGAGGGCTATGCGTATCTCGCCGAGTCGATCGAGAGCTTTCCCAGCGGCGAGGCCATGAGGCAACTGCTGGCGGAGGCCGGTTTCGCGCATGCCGTCGCGCGACCGATGACGGCCGGCATCGTCTCGCTTTACTTTGCGGACAAGCCCGAAAATCGCCCGGGCGCCCAAACCGTCATTCCATCCAATCGAGGATGTTGAAATTCAACGTGACCATCAGCGCGATGATCGCCACGACCATGAGAAACGGCAGCGCGGTCGCAATCGCGAGCCAGGTCCAGATGGTTTTCGAACTGAGCGAAGAACCGGTGGCAGCGGGCGTTTCTTCCATGCGCCCAGTATGCGCATCGCGGCCGCGCATGGCCACCGAAATTTCTGGGATTTGATCGGCTCAACGCGCCGGCGCGGCCAGCGTCTGGCGATCGGGCTCGCTCAGCAGGAAGACGCCGTCGCGTCCCGCCAACATGGCCGGCCACATGCCGTCGGCGGTCCGCCGCCCAACCCTGAGTTCGATGTTCCCGCCGGGCGCGCCGGAATTCGCGCGCACGATCAGCGTCGGCGCGTCCAGCCCGTGCTCCGGCTGGACCGGCCCAAGCCAGCGCACCGCGCGCAATCCGGCCAGCAGCGCCGCAGCCGACTCAACCGTCGTCGGCTCGAGGGCCGACGCGTCCCCCACCCGCTTCCAGGATTTTCCGTCCCGCGCGAAACTCCGCGATTGATCGGATTGCTCAATGACCATCGACGCAATGACGGGCGGCGACGCAAACAGGGCCAGCGGCTGCCACGCCAGCGGATCGGTCGGCACCTTTGCGAGGATGTCCGCGTCGACCCGCGCCACCACGTTGTCCTCCTCCACGCGCACGAGCAGTGATTCGTCGGGGCGCGCGCGACCGAAGGCCAGCGTGGCGATCGGCGTCTCGCCCGCGGCGGACTCGGCGGTGTTTTCCGAGCTGAACGAGGCGAACGTGACGAGGAGCACCGGCGGCTCGAGTTCCGCGCGAGCCGACTCGCTGGCGGCGCCGGTCAGAAAATCGCGCACCCGCGCGCCCGACACGATTTTCATCAGGCGCGCGACTTCCGCCGGTTCGACCGCCATCGGCACCGGCCGCAGCATCGTCCAGCCCTCGCCCTGCCGGGCCAGCAGGATTTCCTCGCCCGCGGCCGGGCGCAGTCGGATCCGATCGACCAAATCGGGATTCAAGGCAAAGAGCGTGTGCTCGCGCAGCGCGTCGGGCTCGAGCAGCAGCGACTCCTCGATGAGATAGGGAACCGCCGCGACCAGGCCCCGGTCCGGCATCTGCACATAGGTCGCGTCCGTCGCGAAGCGCGGATCGGCGCGGCGACCCAGCAGAATTTCCACCGTCCGGGCGGCCTCATCGCCCGCCGATTCAAGTTCCAGCCGGATCGAACCGCGCGGCGCCATCAAGCCAAAGGAAAGCAGATCGCCCGCGCCGCCCGGCGCAAAGGTCAGCACCTCGGTCGCGCACAATCGCTCAAGCCAATCGTCCACCGCCTTGTCATCGGCCCGCGCCGCCACGGGCTGCGTCAGCTCCCAGCGGCCGCGGTCGCGCCGCAGCTCGAAATTCCCCCACTCGTTCCGCACCGTCACTCCCACGATCTCCGCCGGCCGCAGATCAACCAGCCGCGTGTCGCGAAAATCGTCGGGCGAACGACGGGCGAGCGACTCGATGACCTCGGGAATGACGATCACTTCCGATGCTCCGGCCAGTCGCGCGTAAATGCGTCCCTCCACCGCGGTGCGCGCCCCAATTTGCAATTCAACCGGCGGCTCGCCGCCACGGAAAATCTTCAGCTGGACGACCGGGGCGCGCAGGCCAAAACGCTCCAAATCGGCAGGCGCCGCGGGCAGCGAGTCGAACTTCAGCGACGTCTCGAGCGTCTCGACCAGCTCGCGCAGGACCTTGGGATTGGCCCGGTCCGCGGTCGGCGCCAGCACGTGCCAGGCGCGCGCACTTGTCCAACGCGAGCACGACCTTTCCCTCCGGAGCGGTGATTTCGATGCGATCGATGGGCGCGATTTTGCCGGCGGTCGCGCCGGCGGGAAGAATCTTGCGATCGGCCACGCCGGCGGCCTGCGTGCCCGGGCGTTCGCGATCAAACCAGAACAGGTAGCCCACCGCCGCGAGCGCCGCGGCCAGGAGTGCGAACGTGACCTTGCTGTTCATGGGCGCGGCGGGGCGATCAGGCGCGACGCCGCCACCAGACATACCCGCCCAGCGCGGCGGCCAGCGCGGGCAGGAGGATCACGGCGACCACAAAGAGCTGCGTGAGTTGCCGCTGGTTGACGGACAAGGTGAACATCCGCAGGTCGCGCGGCGGAATGCCCACCAGGCCCTCGCGGCGCAGCAGCCAGTTGACCGCCGCAATCGTGAAGTCCGCGCATTGCCGCGTCAGGTTCTCGTCGAGAATGTATTTCAGATTGCTCACCGCGATGAGCCGCGAGTTGTTCGGCGCGGACGACTCGCCCTTCTCGACCATCGCGGCCACCACCAGATCCTTGGTTCGATCCTTTTCGGGGTTGAACTCGATGCCGTTGATGCCGGCCTGCCGCCAGTCCGTTTCACCCCAAAATCCATTCACCGCCTGCAGCAGCGGCGAGACGCGAATCAGCGCGGGCGCCACCCGCTCCGGCTCCAGCTTGAGCGATTGCGTGCCGCCGACAAACTGCGGATTCACGCCGCGGAACTTCCGCGCCATGGCGGAATCGCCGACAAATTCCGTGGCCACATCCGCGATGATGCCGGTCACGCCGCCGAGGTTCGCGTAGATGCGATCGTCCTGCACCATGATGCCGAGGCTGCCCAGCCAGCCCTGCAACTGCGGGGTCTGCGCGGTGGGATCGAGCAGCACGAGGACTTTGCCGCCCTTGTCCCAATATTCGCGCAGCACCTTGAATTCCTTTTCGCTGAAATCGTAGCGCGCGCCCGCCACGACCACCGCCACGGCGTCGGGCGGCACGGACTCGACGTTCGCCAGCGCCAATTCCTTGAGCATCACGTTTTCGCGCTCGATCAGCATGGCGAGGACGCCGAAGGGTGACTTCGCGCCGAGCTCCGCCTCGCCCTGCCCGCGCACAAAATAGATGACGCCGCGCCGCGTTTCCAGCAGCTCCAGCAGAGCCCCCGTGATGGCCTGCTCGCCTTTCAGGTTGGTCGGCTGCGCCGGCTGCCCGAAGGTCTCGGGCGTGCGATCGAAATCCGCCAGGTCGTCGGCCGTGATCACCTTGGCGCGGCCGTCGTAGTCGACAATCACCGCGCTCTCCCGCGAGCCAATCTTGTACTGCTGCGCCACCTCCGCCGCGCGCGTCTGGTCGCGGTAGGGGTTCACGATCTCGACCGAGATGCCGCGCGCGGCGGCCTGGAACTGCAGCGCAACCAGGTTGATCGGATCATAAAGGACGTGATCGGACGGCATGAAGAGGATCAGCTTCGCCGGTTTCGGCAGACCGACGAGCAGCGCCTTGGTGCGCTCGGTCAGGGGCGCGATGTTCCCGCCGGTGAGATCGACCCGGCGATAGTATTTGAAGGAAAGCGCGTTCGCCACGACCACGAGCGCCACCACGGCGAGCACGCGGACGCCGGTGTGCAGGCCAAGCTGCGCGCGGCGGGGTCCGGTGGATGTGGGGGAATCCGCCATGTTCCTAGAGCCTCCAGCGGCGGACCTGCAGCACGGCGTGGGTGAGAAACTGGAGCAGGAGCGCGCCGCTCAGGTAGTACACGACCGGCCGCGTGCTGATGACGCCGCGGTTGAATTCGTACATGTGCTCCACGCTCGAAAAATAGGAAAGCACGCGCCGGATGGCGGGGCTGAGATTGGGCACGACGAAGCCGAGAATGCTGAAATTGAAAATCACGGCGATGACCACGAAGCTGGTGATGGCCGCGATGATTTGGTTGCGCGTCAGCACCGAGGCCAGGCAGCCGATTGAGACGAAGAACGCGCCCATCAAGGCGAGCAGCAGAAACGTGCCCGAGTAATTGCCCAGCGCCGGCGCGGCCTGCTCTCGCGCGATAAAGCGATAGATTCCGAAATACAGCGCGGTGGGCAGCCAAAGCACGAGGAAGAAAACGTAGGCGCCCGCGAACTTCGCGAAAACGATCTGCCAGTCGCGCACCGGGGCGGTCTGCAGCAACTCATAGGTGCCCAGCCGGAATTCCTCCGCGTAAAGCCGCATGGTGATCAGCGGAAAGATCGCGAAGAAGCTGAACCAGAATGCGCCGGTGTTGAAGAACGCCTCCACCACGGTCACGGGCGTCGGCCCGACCGAAAAGGCGGCCACGATGAGATAGAAATTCAGGCCGCTCAGCACGAGCACAAGGCAGAGCACCACGTAGGCGACGGGCGAATAGAAGAGCGACTTCAACTCGCGTTGGATCAGCGCGGAGAGCGTTCTCATCGGTGATCGGCGTGAATGATGTCGATGAACACCTGCTCGAGGCTCGGCATCCGCCGGGACAGCTCGCGCAGAGTCCAGCCCCGGGCCGTGGCGAGTTGATAAATCGCCTCGCGCGGGTCCGCGCCCGGTTTCGTGCTCAGATCCAGTTGCTCCCAGCCATCCACCTCGCCACCGGACGATACCTCGTAAACGCCCGCCACCGCGCGCAAGGCGGCCGCGGCACCGGCGGCGCCGGCCTTCAATTCCACGCGCAGCAGATCCGCCATCCGCGACTGCCGCACGAGTTGCGCCGGCGTGCCGGCCGCCGCGATGCGGCCGCGATTGATGATGATGACGCGCGAGCAGGCCGCCTCGACCTCGGGCAGGATGTGGCTGGAAAGTAGGACGGTGTGCCGGTCGCCGAGCCGCTTGATCAGCTCGCGCACCTCGCGAATCTGGCCGGGATCCAGCCCGATGGTCGGCTCATCGAGAATGAGCAGCGGCGGCTCGTGCAACAGAGCGTCGGCCAGGCCCACGCGCTGGCGATAGCCCTTGGAAAGCTGGCCGATGATGCGGCGGCGCACGCCGGCGAGATTGCAAAGTTCCGCCACCTCGCCGATGCGCGTTCGCGTTTTCGCCGCATTCAAGCCGCGCAAGGCCGCGCGGTACGACAGGAATTCATCGACGCGCAGGTCGCCGTAGAGCGGCGTGTTCTCGGGCATGTAGCCCACCCGCCGGCGCACCTCGAGCGACTGCGAAAAGACATCGAACCCCGCCACCCGCGCGCTGCCGGACGTCGCCGGCAGAAAGCACGAGAGAATCCGCATGGTCGTGGTCTTGCCCGCGCCATTGGGACCGAGAAAGCCCACCACCTCGCCGCGCCCGACGTTGAAGGAAAGATCGTCGACCGCGGTATGCGCGGCGTACCGCTTGGTCAGGTGCTCGACTTCGATCATCATGCCAGATCGCACCGCGGGCCTACCGCGCCACCAGCGTGACAGTGGCGAGCTGCGGCGTCCCGCCGAATCCAAAGGGCGAACCGCGCCGGCCCGCCGCTCCGACCACAAAATCCACCTCGGTGCCCGCGCGCACGTCCTTGAGCAGTTTTTCAATCATGGCCGGGCTGCCCACGTCGTAACGGCCGATCTTGTAGACCAGCAGACCGCGCTTGAGCCCGGCGGAATGCCCGGGCCCGGCCATGTCGACATCGCTGATCAGCACGCCGGATTCGGAATTGATGCCGAGCACGCTGGCCAGAGCCGGCGTCAGTTCCTGGAACTCGAGACCGAATAGCTTGCGCGCGAGCGAGACATTGGCGGCATCGGGCCGGGCGACGCCGGGCGCCGGGACCGTTGAGCCGAGGCCGGGAGGTCGCGAACCCGGCGCGGGCGCCCGCGCCATCTGCTCGCGGAACATGGCGAATTTCTCCGCCACCACCTGCCCTGTGATGGCGAAGCCGATGCCCTGCACCGGATTGCGATCAGGCGTGAACGCGAGGCGAACCGAATTCACGCCGCACAACTGCCCGGCCAGATCGATGAGCGGCCCGCCCGAGTTGCCCGGGTTGATCGCCGCATCGGTCTGCAGCAATTTTTTGTAGCGGACTCCTTCGACCGCAACCTCGCGATCCCGCGCGCTGAGAATGCCGCGGCTGACGGAACTGCTGTAACCAAGCGGGTTGCCCAGCGCGAGGACGGTCTGGCCGAGGTGATTGGGCGAGAGCTTTTTCAGATCGATGAACGGAAAAACCTTCCCGTCCTTCTTTTCAATCTTCAACAGCGCCAGGTCCGTTTGCCGATCGCCGGCGATATAGCGTGCGTCGTAGGTCGAACCGTCGGGAAACGAAATCGCGATCTTCAAATCGGCCGCACGACCGACGACATGCTCATTCGTGATGATGAATCCCTCGGGATCGACCACAAAGCCGGAGCCGAGGCTCTGCTGGCGCCGCTGCACCTGCCGGCCACCCATCGAAGGCTGGCCGAAAAATTCGTTGAGAAACGCATCGAACGGATCCTCGACCGTCTGGCGGACGACGCGCTCGGTGGCGATGTTGACGACCGCCGGCTGGACCCTCGCGACCGCGATGACGGTCTGCTCCGTGGCGGGGTCGTAGGTGCCGGCGCGATCCTGGCCGCGTAGCCGACGGGACCGCGACTGTTCCGATCGCCAAGACCGCCAGAAGCGAAAGCGGGCGAATCATCAAGGACAGGGGCACGTGCGGAAACGGTGTTCGCTCGCGCCCTGCATGTCAAACCGTCCGGTGGCAGCCGGATTGTCCTTTTCTGCGCGGTCTCTTTCTGCTCAATGGCAGGCACATCAAGCCCGTCATCATGAAAATCTCACCGCATTTGGTCGTATTCCCGATCGTGAGTGTGGTCGGCTGCTTTGCCGGTTTGCTCGAATTACATGGGCAAGGTTCGCTGACGCCACCCGGTCCGCCCGCGCCCTCGATGAATTCGCTCAGTCAACTGGCGCCGCGCATTCCGCTCGAGTCGGTGGCGCAGCCCGGCGGCGGTTACTCAATCACCACGCCCGGATCCTACTTTGCGAGTGGGATGCTCATGCCAGGCGCGGGAGGTGTCGTCATCATGGTCTCGGCGAGTGATGTCGTCATCGATCTCAACGGATTCGGGGTCACCACAAGCAAAGGTCCCACCACGGCCGTCTATGCAAATCTCAGCACCCCAGGCACAAATCTCAAAATCATGAATGGATCCATTTCCGGACCATCTGTAACCGTCGTTGGGGGAAATGGGGACCTTGGCAACCTGGAAATCAGTGACCTTCGCGTCGCTTCAACAGACGGAGTTGGAAGAATTCTCGGCGACAGCGTCGCGGCGACAAATCCCTCCGCCTTGCGGGTGAGTTTTTCCGGCTTGAATCAAGGGTTGGTGTTTCAGAACGGCGGAACCATCACGCAATGCCTGGGTTCGAATTTGGCCATCACGCAGGGCAGCGGACTCCGCGCCGCGATCATCAGCCATTCCTCCATTCAGGACTCCAGCATCGAAGGAGACGGCTCGGCCGTCATTTCCGGCGCGTCGGTCAGCCACTGCCTGATACAGGGAATCCTGACGAATGGAAAAAATGCGATCGGCATCGAAGCCGCGACGGCCTCGGACTGCGCCATCTCCGATCTGGGCCAAGGTGGTACCGTCTCAACGCTCATCGGCATGACCGGAAATGTCATGCGTGGTTGCCATGTCACTGGGCTCAGGGTCCCCTCGACGTCGGGCTTCATCGTTGGAATCTCGGGGAGTGTCATCAATGACTGCTCGGTAAATGATCTGCAGGCGGGAGGGAGCGTGCAGGGAATTGCGACGCTCTTCGGCTCTTCCCTTGGGTTGGTCAGCAAGTGCTCAGTCCGTAATGTCGTCACGCACACCTCCACTCCGGGCGGTGCATCATTGAATTGTGGCATCAGTGCTCCCACGGTAAACGACTGCGACGTCGACCGGATATTTACCTCGGGTTCCAGCGTCGCGGGAATCGCGGGAACAAACGTCCGTGGTTGTCGGGTCGGCGAATTGTTCGGCGGTGACCCAAATTCGGCTGGCATCATCACTGGGTCGAGCCCATTGCCCGGTGTACCAGGACTCGTGGAGGAATGCACCGTCGCGGTTGGCGGGTGGGCGGGGATCCTGGCAAAACAGCCTGCTCTGATTCGAAATTGCATGGTGACTGGACCCATCGGTGTCATGGTCAATTCGGTCGGTGTCACGGTCGATAGCTGTACCATTGCAACCCCGACTGCCGGCGTCGTGGTGACGATCAATTCCACTTCAAACTTGGTGATTCGCAATCACGTCAGCGGCACCGCGCAGTTCCCGTATTTTGTGGGAGCAAACGTCCGTTTGGGTCCAATCGTCAGTGGCGCGGGGGGCGTGATCTCAAACACAAATCCGTGGGCAAACTTCGCCGATTGAACCGTCCCTTGTGACCCCGGAGAGGTCGCCGGGCCACGGCGGCGCATCAAAACTTGATTTTGGGCGCTCCGCTTCTAGATTTCCGGCCCGCTGTCGTGAAAGAAAACCGGCCGTCCCTTGCCCGGGCCCTGCCCATCGAGGTCGACGTATTTCCTTTCGCCTCCCCCGGTTGGGAGGCATCCATCCGGTCCGCGCGCCCTGCCCGCCGCCTCTCTCGCTTGTCCCATCTGTCATGAGATCCTCCTTCGCCACGCACTGGAACACCGAGCTGCTCGACGAGAATTATCGGAAGTGGCAGCAGGATCCCGCGTCGGTCGATCCCGATTGGGCCAAGTTCTTCGAGGGCTTCGATCTCGGGTTCACCGCATGGGAGAAGCAACGGAATGGGTCCGCGGAGCTGTCGACCGTCGACCGTCGACCGTCGACCTCTGCCTCGACTTCTGTCGCATCGGCCGACATGGAGTTTCAATTCAAGGTCGAGCATTTGGTCCGCGAATACCGTTGCCTGGGCCACACGCTGGCGGACCTCGATCCGCTGCGCCAGCACACGCCGGTCCAGCCGTTGCTCGACCTCGCCGCGCTGGGCTTCAGCGAGGCGGACCTCGGGCGCACCGTCACGAGCCGCAGCTTCGGCGTCGGCAAGTCGATGACGCTGGGGGAGATGATCGATACGTTGAAGCGCATCTACTGCCGAAAGATCGGCGTGGAGTACATGCACCTTTCGGACCCGCGGCAGCGCGCGTGGTTGCGTGAACGCATCGAGAAAAACCTCAGCGAGCCGCAGCCCAGCCCGGCGGAGCAAAAGATCATCCTGCAGCAACTCCTCGAGGCCGAGCTTTTCGAGCGCTTCCTCCACACGCGCTACGTCGGGCAGAAGCGCTTCTCGGTCGAGGGCAGCGAAAGCCTCATGCCGATGCTCGAGGCCGTGCTGGCGGGATGTCCCGGCGCCGGCATCGTGGAAATCGTCATGGGCATGGCCCACCGCGGCCGCCTCAGCGTGCTGGCGAACTTCATGAAGAAGTCGCTCCAGACCATCTTCACCGAGTTCACGGAAAATTACCAGCCCGACACCTCGCACGGCGACGGCGACGTGAAGTACCATCTCGGCTACGAGACCACGCGCGAAATCGCCGGCAGCAAGGTGGGCATGCGGCTGGCGGCGAATCCGAGCCATTTGGAAATCGTCAACGCGGTGGTCGAGGGCAAGGCCCGCGCCCGCCAGCGCGTGCATGGCGACACCGACAAGCGCAAGAAGGTCCTGCCGCTGCTGATTCACGGCGACGCCGCGATGATCGGCCAGGGCGTGGTGGCGGAGGTGCTGAACATGTCGCAGCTCCACGGCTACGAGACCGGCGGATCGCTGCACCTCGTGGTCAACAACCAGATCGGCTTCACCACGCTGCCGGCCGACGGTCGCTCCTCGCGCTATTGCACCGACATCGGCAAGATGGTCGAGGCGCCGGTCTTCCACGTGAACGGCGACCAGCCGGAGGCGGTGGTGGCCGCGACGCAGATCGCGCTGCAGTACCGGCAGGAGTTCGGCCGCGACATTTTTGTCGATCTGGTCTGCTACCGGAAATACGGCCACAACGAGGCCGACGAGCCGGCGTTCACGCAGCCGGACATGTACGCGAAGATCAATCAGCTGCCATCGGCGGGCACGCAGTACGCGAAGTTCCTCGTCGAGTCCGGCCGCCTGACGGAGGTCGAGGTCGCGGCCCTGCGCGCGGAGCTCGAGGCGCAGCTCGAGACCAACTACCAGGCGGCGAAGTCCGCGGTCGCCACCGGCAACGGCGTGGACAAGAAAAAGTTCGCCGGCTCCACCGCGATTTTCCAGCCGCCGTATGCGCACGATCCCGTGCCCACCGCGATCACCGTGAACGATGTCGCCAAGGTCGGCGCGGCGCTTTCGCACGTCCCGGACGGCTTCAAGATTTTCCCCAAGCTGAAGAAAACGCTGATCGAGCGGCGCGCGCACGTGTTCCAAAACGGCGGCCCGTTCAACTGGGCCGACGGCGAGGCGCTGGCGATCGGCTCGCTGCTGATGGAAGGCACGCCGGTGCGCCTCTCCGGCCAGGACAGCCGCCGCGGCACCTTCAGCCACCGGCTCTCGGTGCTTTACGACGTGGACAACCGCGAGCGCTACGTCCCGTTGAACAATCTCGCGGGCGATCAGGCGCAGTTCTGCGTCTACAACAGTCCGCTCTCGGAGGCGGGCGTGCTCGGCTTCGACTACGGCTACTCGATGGACTACCCGCAGATGCTCTGCATTTGGGAGGCGCAGTTCGGCGACTTCGCCAACGGCGCGCAGGTCATCATCGATCAGTTCATCGCGGCCGCGGAATCGAAGTGGCAGCGGCCGACCGGCATCGTCCTGCTGCTGCCGCACGGCTACGAGGGCCAGGGCCCGGAGCATTCGAGCGCGCGGCTCGAGCGTTTTCTGCAGTCGTGCGCGGAGGACAACATGCAGGTCTGCAACCTGACGACGCCGGCGCAGTATTTTCACGCGTTGCGCCGGCAGATGAAGCGCCCCTTCCGCAAGCCGCTCATCATCATGTCGCCCAAGAGCCTGTTGCGCGCGGACTTTGCCGTTTCGCATCTCGCCGATTTCACCACCGGCAGCTTCGAGGAGGTGCTGGAAGCCGCCCCCGCCGCCGGCGCGCAGGCGGCGACCAAGGTCATCCTCTGCTCGGGCAAGGTGTACTACGACCTCATGGCCAAGCGCGACGCCGATCAAATCGCGGACACGGCGGTGGTGCGGCTGGAGCAGCTTTACCCGCTGCACGTGGAGAAATTGAAGGCGATGCTCGCGCCCTACCAGGGGGTGAAGAAATGGGTCTGGTGCCAGGAGGAACCGAAGAACATGGGCGCGTGGACCTACATCAGCCCGCGCCTCGCCGAGGTGCTGCCGGTGCAGCAGCCCATTTACTACGTCGGTCGCAAGGCCAGCGCGAGCCCGGCGGTCGGCTCGCTGGCGCGCCACAAGATCGAGCAAAAGGAAATTGTCGAGAAGGCCTTTTCCCTTTAGGAGCTTGTCCAGCCCCCGTCCCCTATGATCGAAATCAAGATCCCTGCCGTTGGTGAATCCATCACCAGTGGCGTCATCGCGGCCTTTCACAAAAAGAGCGGCGAATACGTCAAGGCGAACGAGCCCATCCTGACGCTCGACACCGACAAGGTCTCGACCGAAATCGTCGCTGAGACCGGCGGCGTGCTGACGCTCATAGCCAACGAAGGCGACGAAGTGAAAATCGGCCAGGTCGTCGCGACGCTCGATCCCTCGGCCCCCGCCCCCGCCGGCGCGCCCGCCGCGGCGGCCCCTGCGGTGGCCGCTGCGCCCGCGCCGGCACCTGCACCGCCAAAGGCCGCGGTCGCCGGTGAATTCTCCCCCGCCGTGCGCCGCCTGGTCGAAGAGGAAAATGTGGATCCCAACGGCGTCACCGGCACCGGCAAGGGCGGCCGCCTGACCAAGGGCGATGTGCTCCAGCAAATCGAAAATCGCGGTTCCGCTCCCGCCAGTGCGCCAGCACCCTCGGCCAATCCGCAATCCGCAATCCAATATCCGCAATCACGCGGCGAGCGCACCACCCGCCGCAAGCTCTCGCCGCTGCGCAAAAAAATCGCCGCCCACCTCGTCAACGCGCAGCATACCGCGGCGATCCTCACGACCTTCAACGAGTGCGACATGAGCGCCGTCATGGCGATGCGCGCGAAGGTGCAGGAGGCCTTCGTCAAGAAGCACGGGATCAAGCTGGGCCTGATGTCGTTCTTTGTGAAGGCGGTGGTCGACGCGCTCAAGCACGTGCCCGCCATCAACGGCCAGATGGAGGGCGACGACGTCTTCATCGAGAATCACTTTTACGACATCGGCGTGGCGGTCGGCACCGACAAGGGCCTCGTCGTCCCGGTGCTGCGCGACTGCGACACCCGGTCGTTCGCCGGCATCGAGCAGGACATCGCCGCCTACGCGAAAAAAGCGCGCGACGGCAAACTGCAGATCAGCGACCTGACGGGCGGCGTCTTCACGATTTCCAACGGCGGCACCTACGGATCGTTGATGGGCACGCCCATCCTGAATCCCCCGCAGAGCGGCATCCTCGGCATGCACAACATCGTGCAGCGTCCCGTCGCGGTGGAAGGCAGGGTCGAGATTCGGCCGATGATGTACCTCGCGCTGAGTTACGATCACCGCGTGGTCGACGGCAAGGAAGCGGTCACCTTCCTCGTGCGCGTGAAGCAGTGCATCGAAGATCCGACGCGGCTGCTCTTTGAGCTTTGACGGCGCGGAGCGCCCGCGAATCGCACCGGCTTCGCCTTGCGGATACGGATTAATGCACAAAGTGCGCGTTGAATGCGCGTGGCGTGGTAGGATCTCGATCGATGGCCACTGAGACACCGACCCAATCGGCAGCAAAGGGCTGGCAGGGCGCGAAGCTGATTCCCCTCGCCATCACCGTGGCCGTCGCGCTGATCCTCTGGTTCATCCCGCCGCCGGAGGGCGTGAAGCCCGGCGCCTGGCACCTCTTCGCGATTTTTGCGGCGACGATTCTCGGCGTCATCATCAAGCCGCTGCCCATGGGCGCGGTCACTCTGCTGGGCCTGGTCGCGCTCGTGCTGACCGAGACGGTGCCGCTCAACCGCGCGCTGACCGGTTTTTCCAACTCGACCATCTGGCTGATCGTGATCGCGTTCTTCATCTCGCGCGGCTTCATCAAGACCGGCGTCGGCACGCGCATCGCCTACCTGTTCGTGGCCGCGCTGGGCAAGCGCACGCTGGGCCTGAGCTACGGGTTGATCGCCACCGACCTGGTGCTCGCGCCCGCGATTCCAAGCAACACCGCGCGCGCCGGCGGCGTGGTGTTCCCAACCTTGAAATCGATCGCCCACGCCTTTGGCAGCGATCCCGACGACGACGAGTCCGCCGCGAAATGCGGTCGTTTCCTGACCATGTCGTCGTTTCAGGGAAACGTGATTACGAGCGGCATGTTCCTGACCGCGATGGCGGCCAATCCGCTCGCGGCCAAGCTGGCCGGCGAGCAGGGCGTGAAGATCACGTGGGGCGGCTGGGCCATCGCCGCCCTCGTGCCCGGACTCATTTCGCTTCTCGTGATGCCGCTGGTGGTTTACTGGCTCTGGCCGCCCACGCTCAAGCGCACGGAAAATGCCACCGGGCTGGCCCGGACCAAGCTCAAGGAAATGGGGCCGGTGAAAATCCACGAGTGGATCATGCTGGGAGTCTTCGTGCTCCTGCTCGTGCTCTGGATTTTCGGCGAGAAATTCAAGCTCGACGCCACGTCTTCCGCCTTCGTCGGACTCGGCGTGTTGCTCCTCACCGGCGTGCTTTCGTGGGAGGACATCCTCAAGGAGCGCGGGGCGTGGGACACGCTCATCTGGTTCGCGGTGCTCGTGATGATGGCCACCGAATTGAACACGCAGGGATTGATCCCGTGGTTTTCGAAGCAGGCGAGCGGATGGGTGCAAGGCTTCAGCTGGGGCAAGGCGTTCATCATCCTCGTGCTCCTCTACCTTTACAGCCACTACCTCTTCGCCAGCCAGACCGCGCATGTCAGCGCGATGTACGCGGCCTTTCTCGCGGTCGCCATCGCCGCCGGCACGCCACCGATGCTGGCCGCGCTCGTGCTCGCGTTCTTCAGCAACATCTTCTCGAGCCTGACGCACTACGGCACCGGACCGGCTCCCATCCTCTTCGGGTCGGGTTACGTGCCGATGGGCACGTGGTGGAAGGCCGGCTTTCTGGCCAGCGTCATCAACGTCGTGATCTGGCTCGGCCTGGGCAGCCTCTGGTGGAAGGTCCTCGGGCTCTGGTAAGCCCCCCCGAACTTCTGGCCGTCGACTGTCGACCGTCGACTCTCGACTCAGTCCTAGTCCGCGTCGTGCCCGCGAGCTCCGCCTTTTGGTGGCGCGACTGCTCCTCCATGACCATCTGGCCGAGCATGTTTTTCAGCTCGTTGAATTCCGGCGACGTCGTGTGGCGCGGCCGCGGCAGCTCGATCGGCACAATCGCCTTCACCGTCCCGGGGCGGTAGGTCATCACCACGATGCGATCGGAGAGATAAATCGACTCCTCGATGCCGTGGGTGACGAAGCAGATCGTCTTTTTGAATTCCGTCCAGATGCGGATCAGCTCGTCCTGCAGCGTGCGCCGCGTCAGCGCGTCGAGCGCGCCGAACGGCTCGTCCATCAGCATGATGGGCGGATCGAGCGCCAGCACGCGCGCGATGGCCACGCGCTGGCGCATGCCGCCGGAAAGCTCCTTGGGAAAGCGGTCGCGAAAATCCTTGAGCTGAAGCTTGTTCAGCAGCTCGCCGCATTTTGTCCGGATGTACTCCTTGTCGCGACCCTGGATTTCCATGCCGAACTCGATGTTCTGCGCCACGGTCATCCACGGGAACAGCGCGTACTCCTGAAAGACCATGCCGCGATCCGGGCCCGGCGCAGTGACCGCCTTGCCGTCCACCGTGAGCGTGCCGCTGGTCGGCAGCGAAAAGCCGCCGATGGCGTTGAGGAGGGTCGACTTCCCGCATCCGGAGGGCCCGAGAAAGCTGACGAACTCGCCGGCGTAGACGTCGAGATCGATGTCCTTCAGCGCGTGCACCTCGCGATCGGGCGTGCGGTAAATCTTCTGCACGTTCGCGATGTGGATCTGGGGGGAAGCAGCCATGGGAAAAATGGGTTCGGCGGCGGACGGCTCAATGCTCCATGCCGCGATGCCAGCGCAGGAGATGGTTGTTCAGCTTCGAAACCATGATGTCGAGAATCAGCCCGAGCACGCCGATGGTGAACATGCCGACGATGATTTTGTCGCTCCAGAAAAACTCGCGCGCCTCGGTGATGCGGTAGCCGAGACCGTTGTTGACCGCGATCATCTCGGCCACGATCACCACGATGAAGGCGACGCCGAGGCCGACTTTCACGCCCGTGAGGATGTAGGGCATGGCGGCCGGAATGATGACGCGCAGGAACATGGTCATGCGGCTGGCGCCGAGGTTCTGCGCGGCGCGGATGTAGATCGAATCCACGTTGCGCACGCCCGCGATGGTGTTGATGAGCACGGGGAAGAAGGCGCCGAGCGCGATCAGAAAATACGCGGGCGGATTGCCCAACCCGAACCAAAGGATCGAAAGCGGGATGTAGGCGATCGGCGGAATGGGCCGCAGAATCTGCACCAGCGGGTTCATCAACTTGAAGACGAGATTGCTCGCGCCCATCGCCAGCCCCAAAATCAATCCCAGGCCGCCGCCGATCAGGAAGCCGACCAGCACGCGACCCATGCTCGAGATGGAATCGTGGATGAGCTCGCCCGAGACCAGCCACTGCAGGTAGTTCATCTTGCTGGCATCGAAGGCCTCCTGCGGCTTGATGCTCTCGATGAACTTCAGGAAGACGGCCGATGGCGGCGGCAGGATCTGCACCTTGACGTAGCCCAGCATGCTGGCGCCCTGCCAGACGGCCAGCAGCACGACGATCACGACGGTCGACGTGCCAATGCGACGGAGCGCCGCCTCCGTCTTGGAGCGTGCGGGAGGAGTGGGCACGGCCACTTTTGGCGGCTCGGTGGCTAGCGCATCGGTGGACATGATTCCGGGGAGGATGGCGCAACAAACCATGTCCCGGGGACCTATCCTCGGGCGGCGCGTCGCTGGGGTGGAGACAGGGAGAATAACAGGGGGATCGGCGAGCCGCGTCAATCCATTTTCGACCGCTCCGAATCCGGCGGAGGCCACGCCACGTTCAAGGCACGCCGAGCTTTTGCTTTGCCGCAATGAGCAGATCGGTCTTCACGAAATCGCTGCCCTGCACCGGACGCTCCAGCTTGCCGAGCCCGAATTTCTTCATCACCTGCGCGGTGGCGTCGATCTCCGCCGGCGTGGCGTCATAGCCCCAGCGCATGTTGCCGACCGAGTCGAGATAGTCCTCGTGCGAGAGCTGGTTTTTGAAGACGACCTCGCGCACGAATTTCTCCGCCGGCTCCGGATGTTCGATCAGGTATTTGGTCGCCTCGACGAAGCATTCCATCAGCCGCCGCGCCACGTCCGGGCGCTTGTTGTAGAGATCCTCGGTGAAGAGCAGCGTGCGGATGGGCTCGCCGATCACGGTCTGGTAGGGCTTGATGATCTCCTTGCCGAAACCGAGCCGGATCGACTGCGCGGCCTGCGGCTCCGGCTGGCAGGCCGCGTCGAGATCCTTCCGCAGCAGCGCCTGGTTGATGTCCGTGTAGGCCATGAAGACCAACTGGACGTCCTTGTCCGTCCCGTTGGAATAGGTCAGGCCGGCTTCATCAAGCACCGCGTAGAGTACCGCCTCCTGCGCGCCGCCGCGCGCGACGCCGACCTTTTTGCCCTTCAGTTCCTTGACCGATCCAATGTTCAGCTCGGGCCGCCCGACGATGCGCACGCCTCCCTTGGCGTAGCCGGCCACCACGTAAATGGGAATGCCCGCCGCGCGCGCGGAGACCGCCGCATCCACGGCCGTCGTGGCCACATCGACCTGCCCGGCGACCACCGCCGGAATGATGTCGGCGCCCTTCGTGAAGTAGAGGTAGTCGAGCTTCAGATTGTACTTGGGGGCGAGCACGCCCATGTAGTAGGCGGGCGCGGCGGTGACGAACTTGAAGGTGCCGACGCGCACGACGTCGGGTTCGGCGGCCCGGCGGGTGGTGGCGACGGCCAGGCTGGCGGCGAACGAGGAGGGAGAAGAACGGCTTTCATGGGAGGGGAAATAGCATCGGTCGTCCGCGGCCGCGCCGTAAAGGACTTCCGGCGGGAAAGCATTTGCCAATCCGCCCATTTTCCGGAAGATCCCCGGCCACGGGCACACGCATCCGTAGCTCAATTGGATAGAGCGTCGGCCTCCGAAGCCGAAGGTTGTGGGTTCGACCCCCGCCGGATGCAGCCCCTTGACACCAGTGTCATAATCCATCGCCCTCTGGACATCCGTTCAAGGGTGATCCATCCTTACGGGAGGGAACGATGAAAAAGATCTTTCAAACGATTGTTTTTCTCGCTGTCGTCACGGTGGCCTTGCTCGGCGTACGGCAACCTGCGGGCGCGTTGGGAAGTGGAGGAGCGGCGTGTCGGCGATCGATCGCGCGATTGAAGAAAAAATCGCCCGCGCGAATGCCGACATTGCCCGTCGCAACGAGATCGCCGCCCGGCTGCAGCAGGAGGCGTTGAGAAGCGAGCAGGAAGCGCAGGCGCGTTGGGATGACGCCAAGAATCGCGGCGCCCTTCCCGGCAACAATACGCAGCCGGGCTTCACGCCGGCCAACGGCAACGCCTTCAAGCAGACCGGCACGCGGTACTGAGCGCCGATCGCGCCCGCTTGGACGCGGCGGCGTGACACGGCGATGCGGCGCGCCTACGTGGCCAGCGCCACATCGAGCACTTCGATCGCGAAGCGCACATCGTCCTCGCTCAGGCACATCGGCGGCGAGATGCGCAGCACGTTTCCGTAAAGTCCGCCGCGGCCCACGAGCAAGCCCAGTTCACGCGCGCGTTCCAGCACGCGCAGGGCGGCCTCCTTGTCCGGTGCCTTGGCGGCGCGATCCTTGACCAACTCGACGCCCTGCAGCAGACCAAGGCCGCGCACGTCGCCGATCGAATTGTGTTTCTCTTGCAGCTCGAGCAGGCCGGCCCGCAACATGCCGCCGAGGGATTTCGCGCGCGACTGGATTTGCTCGCGCTCGATGACCTCGAGCACGGCGAGTCCCTGCGCGCACGCAACCGGCCCGCCGCCAAACGTGTTGAAATGCACGCGCTGGCGAAGCGCCTCGGCAATCTTGGGCGTCGTCACCACCGCGGCGAGCGCGCAGCCGTTGCCGATGCTCTTGGCCATCGTGACGATGTCCGGCACCACGCCCTGCAGCTCGAAGCCCCAGAATTTCTCGCCGGTGCGGCCGAAGCCCGACTGCACCTCGTCGGCGATGCAGATGCCGCCGGCCGCGCGCACGGACGCATAGACGTCGCGCAGGTAGCCGTCGGGAAACGGGACGACGCCGCCCACGCCCTGGATGCTCTCGGCGATGAACGCGCCCACGCGTCCCGGCGTGGCGTACTCGATCAGGTTCTGCACATCGGCCGCGTATTTCGCGCCGGCGGCCGCATCGTCGTAGCCATACGGGCCGCGATACGCGTACGGCGCCTGCGCGAACTGCACGCCAAAGCCCTGCGGCTGGTTGAACTTCCAGTACTGATTGCCCGTCAGTCCCATCGTGGCCTGGCCGCCTCCGTGGTAGGCGTTGCGCAGCGAGATCACCTCGTAATTGCCCGTGTAGGCCCGCGCCATCAGCAGCGCGAGATCGTTCGCCTCCGAGCCGGAATTGACGAAGTAGCAGACCTTCAGGTCGCCCGGCATCTTCGACGCCAGTTTCTCGGCGTAGCGTCCCACCGTGGGATGCAGGTAGATCGTCGTCGTGTGCTGCAGCCGGAGATTCTGCGCGTTCGCCGCCGCCACGACGTGCGGATGGCAGTGGCCGACCCCGACGGTGACGATGCCGCCAAGACCGTCGAGATAACGACGGCCCGTTTCGTCCCAGAGGTACTGCATGTGACCCTCGACGAGCATCAGCGGGCGCTCGTAGTAGGTCAGGTACGATGGCGGGAGGAATTCGCGCCGGAGCCGGAGCGCCTCGTCGTAGGACGGACCGGCGAAGGTCGCGGGCTGATGATCACAGCGGGGGAGCTGGGGAGTCGACATACCCCACAGCTAACCGAGCCCGCCGCCAAACGAAAATGGAAATGAGCGGCCGCGCACCGCGCGCATCCGCTATTGATTCATCGAGGTGAGGCGCATCTTAAACTTGTACGCTCCGCCCGCAAACGTGATGAAGCCATCCTCAATCGCCACCACGGTCAACTCCTGCCCTGGCGCGATCACGATGCGATTGCCGACGCGGTAGGTCTGCCGGTTGATCACGGCGTAGGGTTGAGACTCGTTGTCGAGCGAAGTCGAAGTCAGGCGCGCCTCGGCGATGAATTTTTCGGCCAGCGGGATGATGGGAGGCACCGGCTGGCCCGGTGCGGGCGGGTCGCCGATGAGCGCGGGCGCGCGCTTCGCGTTGGGATTGGCGGCACCGCGCGGCCCCGGTTTCAAGGGGCCGACCACCATCGCCGAGTCAGTCGGCGCGGCGGGCAGGTCTTGCTGCTGTTGTTCCAATTCCGCCAGCTTGCGGGCGGCTTCCTGCTCCTTGTCCTGCATCCGCTTCAAATCCGCCGCGGCCTTCTTTTCCTTGTCGGAGGCGGCCTTGACCGCCACTTCGTGCGCGATGCGCTCCTTTTCGACCTTGGCCTGGTATTGTGAATAGAAGTGGTAACCTCCTCCCCCAATGCCGAGAACGGCGACGACAATGATGATGATGGTACTTCGTTCCATGATGAACAAATTCTGAGGCTGATGATGAGTATGATATCGGATACCTCCGGGCGATCACCTCGGCGAATAACCGGGCGGCCGCGAGCGGAAGAGTTGTGATTTTGCCCGCTTTCTGCTGCAACTTACATGCCGAACCAAAATTATGGAGGAATTTGACGATCTTCGCCGCCGCTATGAGACCGCCCCCCGCGAGCTGGACGAGCGCCTGCGCGCCCGCCTGCGGGACCAGGCAGGAGCCACCTTCCGGGCCCAAAAGGCGCCCGTGACCCCCGCCTGGACCTGGGTGGCCATCGGCATCGGCGCCCCCCTGGCCGGCCTGCTTTTCTACCTCTTGCTCAGGGTGGACACGAGCACGACCTGGCTGCTCGGCACCGCCGGGGCCCTGCTTCTGCTCGGCGGTTTCGTCGGTCTGATGCTGCTGCGCGGCCGGACCGAGACCATCCAACCCGAGTCGCCGGCCAAGACCGAGGAGCAATTGATCCTCGAACAGGGCCCGCTGGTTCTCGCCCATCTGGTGCGGGCCGACGAGCGCCTCTGGCAACCGGGCGCGCCTCCCGGGGCGGGCGCTCTTGCTGTTCAGCCTGGAGAAAGATCGGCGCTTCGACCGCACCTACCTCGATCGCCTCGTCGGCGAAATTCAGGTCCTGCGGGGCGGCACCATGCCCGACATGAGCCTGATGGATTTGTGGCGGATCGTGAACAGCGACACCACCGACGGCAGCGTATCCGTTCCCGCGCCGCTGGCGGGAAACTCGTCCACCTTTCTCGGCAACGTTGACGGTGATGCCGAAATGGCTGGAGCGCGGCCGGCTCACCTCGCGCTCCATCCTCTGCATCGCGCACCCGAAGGGCCGGCGGCTGATGCAAATCTGAGTCCCGCCAGGCTCGCGCCTATTTCCAAACGGGGCGTTCCAGCCAGTAGCGTCCCGCGATGGCGTCGCGAAACGCCTCGAGGGATTCGCTCGACGAATTGATGCGCAGGTTGCTGTAGGTCTGATCCTGATTCTGCCAGCGCTCGTGCCAGTACACCGCGGCCTTGATGCGGGGCATCTTGTGCTCAAGCGCAAGAAAGGCGCCCCGGAACCACTCGGCCTTGTCGCCGGTGCCCGGAAACTCGCCCACCCCGAATTCCGCCAGCATGATTGGCTTGGTCGGATCCAGTTCGCAGACTTCCGGTACGGATCCTCGAGCACGTCGAACAGATCCGCCCACGGCTCGTTCGGGAACTGCTTGCCGTAGGCGCTCACCGCCAGCCAGTCCACGTAGTCCGCGCCCGGATAATAGTGTCCCATGTGATTCCATTCGTCGGACGGCTCCGAGAAATTGTTCGCGTGGAAAACCCAGAGGATGTTTTTCGCGCCGCGCGCGCGCACGCGGTCGACCACGTAGCGATAGCAGCGCTTGAATTTTTCCGGTCCCTCGTAGGCCACCGGCTTCGATCCGGGAATCACCTTGTTCGCGCCGTAGAAAATGCCCGACCACGGAAACCAGTTGCCGTTCATCTCCAGGCCCCAGGCGACAAAAAACGGACGGCCGTACTCGCGCGCGCCATCGGCCCAACGGTCGATGTAGGCGTCCCATTTGCCCTCCAAAATCGCGTCGAGGGAAAAGCGATCGGGGCCCTTGTTCTGCTCGTAGGGCTTGTCCCACGGTGACCAGAACAACAGCGGGATGCTGCCGTGCCGCGAAATGATGCGCAGGTTGGCGGACGGAAAGGTCTGCTGCCCCCAATAGCTCGACGAGGCGACGATGGCCTGTTTCTTCCCCGCCAGTTCCTCGAACTCCACCACGCGGTCGAGGCTGACGTCGTCCTCGTCGTCGCCGGAATCGATGTAGGCGCCGAGATACGCGCCCTTTTCCGGCACGGCGATGCCGGTGGGGACGGCCTCCGCCACGGGCGGCGCGGCCACCGGCGCGGGCTTGCACGCGGCCAGCAGCAGCGAGAGCGCAAGGGCGAGCGAGCGAATCTTCATCAGGCCGAGCGGGTTTGCACGTTGGCCGTGCGGTCGAGCTTGCCCCAGGCGACCACCACGCCCTGGAACGCGCGCCGAATCGCCTTCCAGACGACCCAGCTCAGCAGCACGCGGTAGATGATGCGCATCGGCAGGATGATCCAGCTTTTCCAAATCGGCTCGTCCTCCAGCCGGCAGGCCAGCACGGCGAGGAAGAAATCGACCACGAGAAAGACCAGGAAATACGGCAGCGCCGACGCGCCATTTCCGAGGAGCAGCGAAACCAGCAGGCCGAAATCAACCAGCGGCGTGAGCGCGACGAGAAAAATCTGGAAGAACCAGATGCTCGGCAAGCTGAAGAATCCGAGCGCGCCGAAGCGCGGATTGAGCACCATGTCGCGATGCTTCCACAGGCACTGCATCGTGCCGTAAGCCCAGCGGAAGCGCTGCTTCGCCAGCGTGGCGAGCGTTTCGGGCGCCTCGGTGAAAGCGACGGCGCTGGGCGCATAGGCCACGCGCCACTTCGCGCGGTGCAACGAGAGCGTCAGGTCGGTGTCCTCCGCCAGCGTTTCGTGGCTCAGTCCGCCCACCTCGCGATACGCGCTCATGCGAATCGCGCTGATCGCGCCGGGCGCCACCGTGATGCAGTTCCACTGCGCGTAGGCGCGGCGATCGAGATTGAAACCGCAGATGTATTCGAGGTCCTGGCATCGCGCGATGAAGGAGCGAAGGTTGCCCACGCGCGCGTGGCCCGAGACCGCGCCGACCCGCTCGTCGTGGAACGGCTGCACCAGCCGGCCGAGCGTGTCGCGGGTGAATTGCGTGTCCGCATCGAGCAGCACGACAAAACCGTGGCGGGCGCGGGCGAAGCCGTTGGCCAGCGCACCCGCCTTGCCGGTGTTGGGCTGGTCGATCAGCCGCACGCGCGGATCGTTCGCCGCCAGCTCGCCCACGATTTGCGCGGTTGCGTCGCGCGATCCGTCATTCACCACCAGCACCTCGATCGGTCCCTCATAGCTGGTGTTGAGCACGGACCGGACGGTCGCGGCGATGACCTTGGCCTCGTTGTAGGCGGCGATCAGAACGGTCAGACCGGGCTGGATCTCGGGCACACCCGGCGGAATGCCGCGGAATCGCGATGCCAGCCAGATCAGCAGAATCGTGCGGATGAGCACCAGGCCCGTCGCCACGAGCAGCAGCGCCCAGACAAAGGTCTCCACCGTGTGAAAAACGCGGAAGCCCGTCCCGCTGACCAGGCGGTAGTAAAGCTGGCCGCCGCCGGATGCCTCCGGCATGACGTCGTCGCGGGTCTTGCCGAGCAAATCGCAGATCAGCACCATTTCATCGCCGCGATTGCGCAGGTATTCGATGACCTCGGGCAGCGCCTCGACCGTCTGCTCGCGGTTGCCGCCCGCGTCGTGCATGAGGATGATGTTGCCGCCCTCCACGCGTCCGTTGCGCACGCGCTCGAGAATCGCCGCCACGCCGGGGCGCGACCAGTCCTCGGTGTCGACATCCTCCAGCGCAATCCAATACCCGAGGTCCTGCGCGATGAGCAGCGGCGCGATTTCCTCGGCCTTGTTCGGATTGGAATCGGCGTTGTACGGCGGTCGGAAAAGCGTCGTCGAGCGTCCGCAAATCGCCTCGATCAGCCGCTGGGTGGCATTCAGCTCCACCTTCACCTGCGACTCCGCGATCAATCCGACGTTTGGATGCGTGTAGGTGTGGTTGCCGATTTCATGGCCCTCGCGCACGATGCGCCGGACCAGATCGGGATAAAGCTCGGCCCGGCTGCCGACGAGGAAGAAGCTGGCCTTCACGCCCTCCTTCTTCAAAATATCGAGAATCTGCGGCGTGTATCTCGGATCCGGTCCGTCGTCGAACGTCAGGACGACCTTGCGTCCGCTCGGATCGCTGCCCTGGCGGTAGAGCGTGGTGTAACTCGGAAAGTCCGTGTAGGCGACCTGCAGGTTGCCCTTGTCGTCGATGCTGACGGTGCGCGCCCCGAAGCCGCGTTCATTGCCCAGTCCCACAATCGAGCCGATGCCGACATCGCCCACCTCCTCGCTCGGATCGATGCGCGAAAGCGACGCGAGATCCGCGGCGGTGAATTTCTCCGGCATTTTGAGAACCTGCCAGATCCCGCGATCCTCCAGTCCGAGACGCGAAATGGCGACTCCGCCGAATCCCTGCGCGCGCACGAGCGACAACTGGTGGGCAAAGGTCACCGCGTCGAGAAACCAAACGGTGTGCGCGGCGCCGATTTCGTCGCGAAAAACAAAGTTCGGTTCGAACATCGGCCCGACGGTGGCCAGGCCCGAGAGGCCGGCGTAATCCGCGCGGCACATCGCATCGGAAAACGCGATCGTCTGCGCCTTGCGGCGGCCCTCGGTCCAGTCGTAGCCGTAGCAGCCGAGCGCGGCGATCCATTGCTCCGGGCGCCCGTAGTCCGCCGCCGTCTCGAGCCAGCCTTCGAACCATTCGCGCGAGGCAATCGGACCCGGCGAGTCCGTGTCGGAATTCTCGTCGTGCAGCACCGCGACGAAACGATCGACCACCGGGCTCAGGCGATCGACATCGAGCGAGTCGAAATCCTCCCCCATCGGCACGCTGATCCACAACTCGCAGCCGGCCGCATGCAGCGCCGCCGCGAGTTCCTCGTAGAATTCCGACATCGGATCGTTGTAGGCGGGATCGATCTGCTCGAAGTCGACCAGCAGTCCGCCCGCCTTCATGCGCGTGACGCGCGTCACCACATCCTGCACGAAGGCCGCGCGCAGCGACGGCTCGCCGATGGCGTAGTTCTCCACCGGTTCGGCCAGCCAGCGGTCGCCGCCGCCGAGATTCGAAAGCTGCACGACCAGCACGAGACCCTTTTGCGCCGCGAACGCGTCCAGCGCCGCGTCCGCCTTCTCCTCGAGGCGACCGTTGGCCTTCAAGGTCAGTCGCTCGACGCAAACGTGCGTGAGTTGATCCGCGTGCGTGGCCAGCGAGACAAGGCTGTCGTTGTCCCAGCCGACATAATAGCCGAGCCGGATCTCGCGCCGGTCCGAGCCGGTGATGGGAATGCCCTCCTTGCGCATCGAAGTCGCGGGCGGTCCGCCGGCCTTGGCCGTCTGGTTCGCCAGGCGCTTGAACTTCAGCCATTTCGGCGGCCGGGTGGTGGGCGCCGGAATCACCGCGCCGGGCTGCTGCAGCGCCTTAAGCTGGGCCTTGAGCTGCGCGACCGAGGCGGGCAGGCGGAGCCACGGCGCGATAAAGAGCGACTGGATGAAAAGAACGATGCCGGCGAGGAGCAACAGACCGCCGACAGTCAGCGCCAGGCGAATGCGAGGCCAGCGGCGGCCGGCGCGATCGAGAAAGACAAAGCCCGGCGGATTGTCCGGCGCCGCGGGCGGTGGAATCGATTCGGAAGGCGCGCTCATTTCTTCCAAATCGGTCGGTCGATCCAATGGGGATCCGCAATGCCCTTGCGATAGGCCTGCAACGCCTCGGGCGAGGAATTGACGCGCAGGTTGCTGTAGCTGGTGTCCTCGTTCTGCCAGCGCTCGTGCCAGAAGACGATCGCCTTGAGCCGCGCGTACTTGGGATCCTTCATCGCCTCTAGCGCCTGGTGGATCCATTCCGATTTCTCGCCGCCGGACTTGGCCTCCGCGACGCCCCACTCCACCGCCATGATGGGTTTGCTCGGATCCATCTGGGCAAGTTGACGGTACGGCCAATCGAAGAGCGGCACAAACGGACCCCATTTGTCCTTGGTGTACTGCGGGCCGTACACGCTCATGCCCAGCCAGTCGCAGTAATCCGGTCCCGGATAATACTGCTCCGGCTGGTTCCACTGGTCGGTCGGGTACGGATAATTCATCATGTGCAGCACCCACTTCACGTTGTGGGCGCCGCGCGCGCGCACGCGGTCGACGACGTAGCGATACGCGCGCTTGTACGTCTCCGGACCCTCGTAACGCGTCGGCTCCAGCTCCGTGTTCGGCATGACGCGGCCGCCGCCGTAAAAATATCCGGACCACGGAAACCAGTTTCCGTTCGGTTCGTTGGCGAAGGAGACGATCAGGGGCTCGCCGAATTCGCGCGCCTGATCACCCCATTGATCGATGTAGGCGTCGTGCTTGCCCTCGAGGATGCTCGTCAGCGAATACTGATCGGGACCCTGCGACTCCTTGTAGGGACGATCCCAGGGCGACCAGAAAATCAGCGGCAGGGCCCCGTTGCGCGCGATGATGCGGACATTGTCGGCGGGAAAGCTCTGCTCCCCCCAATAACTCGAGGACGCGACGATGGCCTGTTTCTTGCCGACCAGTTTCTCGAAATCCTCGATCGCCTCGAGGGTCACGCCGTCCTCGCGCTCGCCGAAGTCCACGTAGGCGCCGGCGTACGCGCCCCGCGCGGGAATTTCCAATTCGCGCGCCTGCTTGGGGCGCTCGATCTTCGGCGGCAGCTTCGGGCCCGGGCACGCCGCCAAAAGCAAGGCCCCCAGCGCGAGCACCCGCCCGCCAAACCGCCACACGTCGCGCATAGGTCTACGACCCGGCCGCGATCTCGTCGCGCGCCGGAAACGCCAGCTCCACCCCCGCCGTCCGCTCAATCTTCCCCCAGCCCACCAGCGCGCCCCGCAGGGCCCGGCCAATCGCCTTCCAGACGACGTAACTCAGGAGCACGCGGTAGATCAGCCGCATCGGCAGCATGACCCACGCGCGCCGCAGTGGCTCGCGCTCCAGCGCGCAGGCCACCACCGCGAGCACCAGATCGATGCCGAGATAGGCCAGCACGTACGGCAGGATCGCCGCGCCGTTGCCGAGGCAAAGCGAAAGCAGCAGCACGAGGTCGACGACGGGCATCGTCGCCACGAGGAAGATCTGGAAGAACCAGACTCCCGGCAGGCTGAACATGCCGAGCGCGCCGTGGCGCGGATTGAAGGTCAGGTCGCGATGCTTCCACAGGCACTGGATGGTGCCGAAGGCCCAGCGCAGCCGCTGTCGCGCGAGCCCGCCAAAAGTTTCCGGCGCCTCGGTGTAGGCCAGCGCCGCCGGCGTGTAGGCGACGCGATATCCGGCGCGGTGCAGCGCGAGCGTCAGATCCGTGTCCTCCGCCAGCGTGTCGTGCGACATGCCGCCCACCGCGCGCAGCGCGCTCATGCGCAGCGCGCTGACCGCCCCGGGCACGACCGTGATGCAGTTCCAGGTCGCGTAGGCGCGGCGATCGAGATTGAACCCGCAGATGTATTCCAGCGCCTGGCAGCGGGCGATCAGCGAGCGGGGATTGCCGACCTTGGCGTGGCCGGAGACCGCACCGACCGCCTCATCGCGCAGCGGTTGCACCAGTTCGCCGATCGTGTCGGCGCGAAACTTCGTGTCGGCGTCGAGCAGCACGGCGATTTCATGGCGCGCCTCGCGCAGGCCGTTTTCCAGCGCGGTCGATTTTCCGCCGTTCCGCTGCTTGAGCAACCGCACGCGGCTCGTCCACCGCGGCGATTTCGCCCACGATGGCGGAGGTGCCGTCGGTCGAGCCGTCATCCACCACCAGCACCTCGATCTCGCCGGTGTAGCTGGTGGCGAGCACCGAGCGCACGGTCGCCGCGATCACCTTGCCTTCGTTGTAGGCCGGGATCACCACCGAGACGGCGGGCGCAAATCCGGACGTGTCGGACTTCCGCCAGGGGAAGCGCGCCGCCAGGAACAGCACCACCAGCGTGCGCACGAGGACGAGCACCGTCGCGACCAGCAGCAGCGCCCAGACGAACGACTCGATGGCGTGAAAAACGCGGAAGCCGACCGCGGCCACGCGCTGCGTGAGGGACATCTTTTCGGCCTCCAGCGGAGGCATGACCGCCGCAATCGTTTTGCCGAGCATGGTGTGCAGCGGCACAAGGTGGTCGCCCCGCCGTTGGAAATAATCGATCAGCGTCGGCAGCGCCTCGAGTGTCTGCGCGCGATTGCCGCCCGCGTCGTGGAGCAACACCACGTTGCCGCCCGCCTGCCGCCCGCGCCGGACGCGCGCCACGATGGCATCCACGCCCTCGCGCGCCCAGTCCAGCGAATCGATGTCCTCGAGCACGACCATGTACCCCATGTTCTGCGCGACATTGAGCATCACCAACTCGTCAAAGCGGGTCGGGTGCGCCTCCGCGTTGTACGGCGGCCGGAAAAGCAGCGTCGACCGCCCGGTGATGGTTTCGATCAACCGCTGCGTCGCATTCAACTCGATGCGCAACTGCTGCTCGGAGGAACCGGGCAGCGACGAATGCGTGTAGGTGTGGTTCCCCAGTTCATGCCCCTCCGCCACGATGCGGCGGACCAGATCGGGATAGAGCTCGGCCCGGCTGCCGATGATGAAGAATGTCGCCTTCACGCCCTCGCGCTTGAGCACGTCGAGGATGAGCGGCGTCCACGTCGGATCGGGACCGTCGTCAAACGTCAGCGACACCGCGCGGCCGTCGCCGTCGCCGCCTTCGCGAAAGAGCGTCGGGAAGCTGCCGAAATTCGTGTAGGTGCCGACGACGCGGCCGTCCGGCGCCACCTCGACATTGCGGGTGCCGTCCACGCGCTCGACGTTCACGCCCACGACGGAGCCGTGGCCGATGCCCGCGATGGCCTCGCCGGAGGGGATTTGCTTGAGCGAATCAAGGTCCGCCGCGGACGGCTGCTGCGTCATCTTCAGTGCCGACCAGACTCCCGGATCCTCGCCGCCCAGGTGGTCGATCCCGATGCCGCCAAAACCGCGACGGCGCGTCACCTGCATTTGATTGAGGAAAGTGATGGCGTCCTGGAACCACACGCGGTGCTTCGTGCCGCGCTGATCATGAAAGCAAAAGTGCGGCTCGAACGTCGGTGCGGCCGCGCGGAAGCCGTCGTGCTTGATTTCATCCAGGCCGGCGTAGTCGGCGCGGCTCATGGCCTCGGCGAAACTGATCGACTCGCCGCGCTTGCCGCTTTCCGCCCAGTCGTACCCGCCTGTGCCGAGCACCGCAATCCATTGCGAAGGATCGCCGTAACCTAGCGCGGTTTCGAGCCAGCCCTCAAACCAGTCCTTCGACGCCGTCGGCCCGGGCGCATCGGCATCCGAATTCTCGCCGTGCAGCACCGCGACAAAGCGGTCGACCACGCCCGCCAGGCGATCGAGCTGGAAGGAAACAAGGTCCTCGCCCATCGGCACCGTCAGCCAGAGCTGCAGGCCGCGTTCGCGCAGGGCCACGGACATCTCGGTGTAAAAGGCGGTCAACGCGTCGTTGAAAGTCGGATCGAGTTCCGCGAAGTCGACGATGACGCCGCCGACTTTGCTGCCGGCGACGCGATCGACGAGATTTTCGATGAATTCATGGCGCGCTTCCGCTGAGCGGTTGGCCAGAAACTCCACCGGCTCCGCGAGTCGCGTGCCGTCGTCCTGGCGATTGCTCAGGATCGGCATCACGATCAAGCCCTTCGCGGCGGCCAGGGCATCGAGCGGCGCATCGGCGGACTCGTCGAGCCGCGGCACCGCATTCGCGTCGAGCGACACACCGTAGCGCTCGACCGCGACGTGAGTGAGCAGGTCTGCATGCTCGGCCAGCGACTGCAGGCTCGAGTTGTCGCCATCGGCATAATACGCGAGGCGAATTTCCGGCAGTCCCGTTCCCGGTTGCTCAATGCTGCCGCGCTTCTCCGGCTTGACCACGCGGCGGGCGGTCGACTTGGATTTTTCGGCCAGCCGCTTGAATTTCAGCCAGGTGGGCACCGAGCTGGCGGGAATGGTGCCGGCGATCTCCGCGGGCCGCTGCAGGGCCTTGAGCTGGTTCTTGAGCAGCGTGTTGGACAACGGCTGCTGCAGCCAGGGGGTCACCAAGAGGGAATGCGCGAACCACGCGACCGCCCCCAGCACGAGCGTGCCGGCGAGGACCAGCGCGACGCGAATGCGCGGCCAACGACGGCCGGCCGGATCGAGAAATACGAACCGGGCCGGACGTCCATCAGGCGGATGGGCGGCGGAATCAGACATGCGTGCGGGAAAGCGGGCCCCCAACAGACGCGGCGCGGGCTGGAAAATTCAGGTGGAGACCGTCATCTGACCAAGCGGACGAGCCTTCCTGCCAAGGCTCTCGCCTTGAGCTTACTGCGCCTCCGAGGAGGAGGCCGAATAGAGCACGAGTCCTGCCCAGATGCATCCAAATGTGATGAGGTCCGTCCGGGCGAACGGCTCCTGGTACAGGAAAACGCCGAGCAAAAAGGTGATGGTCGGGGTCAAGTACTGCATCAAGCCCAGGGTGGCGAGCGTTAACCTCCTTGTCGCGTATGCATAACAAAGCAATGGCACCGCGGTGACCACCCCGCCCCCAATCAGCAACAACGGGACGCGCGGCCAGCCCGCGGCAAAGCTGGGACCGCTGTCCGCGCCGACGGCAAAGGTCAGGTACAGCAGCGCCGGGAGCAGAATGGAGGCGCCCTCGACAAAAAGCCCGGTCATCGAATCCAGGCCCGCGAGTTTCTTGACCAGCGCATAGCTTCCCCAGGTCAGGCACAGGCTGAGGGCAATCCACGGCACCGTCCCGTGCAGCACGACCTTGATGAGCACGCCGGTGGCCGCGAGGAGGACCGCCACCCAGCGCAGCTTCGGCAAGTCGCTCGCCCAGGATCAAGCGCCCCGAGCGCCACCGTCACGATGGGCGAAAGAAAATAGCCGAGGCTCGACTCGATGACATGACCCCGGATGACGGCGAAAATGTAGATGAGCCAGTTGATGCCAATCAACCAGCCGGCCAGCGCCGACCACGCGAGGGCGCGCGGCCGCCGCAGCGCGTCCCGCACGGCCGCACGTTTGCCGCCGCTCAGCATGACGACAAGGGCCACGAAGACGAGGCTCCAGACCGCCCGATGACCGACGATGCGATCCGCCGAGACATCATCGATCAACTTCCAATACAGCGGAACCAGACCCCAACTGACAAAGGCAATCAGCCCGATCAGGACTCCGGAGGTGGCGCGGGACGAGGCGGGGGCGTGCACTTTGGACAATCCGCCGGCAAAGCCAGCGGACGCGAATCATCGCACGAAAATTCCACGCCACCAGCCGGGCCGCGCTGACAGGATTTGCCCGGAAAAGTTCTCGCCTCCCATCCCACCCGTCCCTATAAACTCGCCGCGATGGCGTCCCCCAGCGCTACAGCTTCCCCTAATGTCGCCACCGCCGCAGCCCCCCTGCTGGGCGTGCGCGGCGTCACGCTGCAATACAAGACGAAGGAATCGCTCGTCACGGCGACGTTCCGCGTCAGCTTCGACGTCTTTCGCTCCGATCGCTACGTCGTCCTCGGACCATCCGGCTGCGGAAAGTCGACGCTGCTCAAGGCGGTCGGCGGCTATCTCACGCCGACCGAGGGTGAAATGCGCTTGAAGAATCACCTCATCACGAAGCCGGGCCCGGATCGCATGATGGTGTTCCAGGAATTCGATCAGCTCCTGCCGTGGAAGACGGTGAAGCAGAACGTCACGTTCGCGCTGACTTCCAGCGGGCGCCTGCACGGCAAGGAGGCCGAGGATCGCGCGCTGCGTTACCTCGACAAGGTGAACCTCTCGAAATTCGTCGACAAATATCCGCACACGCTCTCGGGGGGCATGAAGCAGCGCGTGGCCATCGCCCGCGGCATGGCGATGGAGCCGGACATCCTGCTGATGGACGAGCCGTTCGCGGCACTCGACGCGCTCACGCGCCGCAAGATGCAGGACGAACTGCTGCAGCTTTGGGCGGACACCCAGTTCACCGTCATGTTTGTCACGCACTCCATTCCCGAGGCGGTCAAGATCGGCAGCCGCATCCTGCTGCTTTCCCCGCATCCGGGACAGGTCAAGTCCGAGGTGAACAGCGTGGCGCCCGATGACGCCGCCGGCGCCCGCGCCCTCGAACGCCGCATCCACAACGCCCTTTTCGCCGACGAAGTCGAAGAAGAAGCCCTGCACCACTAAGAAAGAGTCGAAAGTCGAAGGTCGAAAGTCGAACGCCAGAGAGTTTCATTCCGATTTCCGCATTCCGAAATCCGCATTTCACCATGGCCGCCATCCTTCCCTGCACCAGACCGGAAATCGAGAGCGAGCAGCTCGATTCGTCGACCATCGGCGTGATCGAAAAGCCGATCTCGACGATGGAACGCATCTGGAATCAGGACTGGGTGCGCAAGGCCTTCATCATCATCTTTCTCGCGATTGTCTGGCAGCTCTATGCGATGTGGAAAAACAACCAGCTCGTCTTTCCCACTTTCACCGACACGGTGAGCGCCTTCATCGCGTCCTGCAAAGAGGGCGTCCTCCCGGCGCGCATCGTGGGATCGCTCAAGCTCCTCCTCGGCGGCTACGGCATCGGACTCGCCCTGGCCGGCATCATGACCGTGCTGGCGATCTCCACGCGCTTCGGCAACGACCTGCTGGAGACGCTGACCTCGATGTTCAACCCGCTGCCGGCCATCGCGCTGCTGCCGCTCGCCATGCTTTGGTTCGGTCTCGGCAACATGAGCATCATTTTTGTGACCGTGCATTCCGTGCTCTGGCCGGTGGCGCTGAACACGCATTCCGGATTCCGATCGGTCAGCAACACCCTGCGCATGGTGGGCAAGAACTACGGGCTGGGCGGCTTCAACTATGTCTTCAAGATCCTGATTCCCGGCGCCTTTCCCAGCATTCTCGCGGGCATGAAAATCGGCTGGGCGTTTGCCTGGCGCACGCTCATCGCGGCCGAGCTGGTCTACGGCGCCAACAAAGGCGGCGGCGGCTTGGGCTGGTACATCTTCGAGAACAAGAACACCCTCGAGATTCCCGCCGTCTTCGCCGGCCTGCTCACCGTCATCATCATCGGCTTGATCGTGGAAAATCTCGTCTTCCGCGTGATCGAGCGCCGCACCGTCCGCAAGTGGGGCATGCAAGCCTGAGGCAATTTCAGATTTCGGATTGCGGATTTCGGATTTGCTCGACCAATTCGCTCGAATCGATCGCTGGCCCTCGACTTTCGACCTTCGACCTTCGACTCCTATTTGGTCGCTTCCGCGTCCACCGGGACGTCGCGGCCGTTGACCTGCGCGCGACCGACCACGCGGGCGCGTGATTGGGTCTGGCGCTGCAACTGCGACTGGTTGTTTTTCTGCGCTTCCGGGGCGTTCGCCCCACCCGTCGCCGCCGCCCCGGGCGCTTTCTGCAGATCGGCCAGCGCGGGACTTTGATAAACGCCCTCGATGGTCACGTTCTGCCGCAGGGTGTTGTTCATGCCGCTGGCGCGGAAATTGAATTCAGCCGCGACCTCCTCGCCTTTCGCCTTGCTGGCCGGCGGCCTGGCCGCGCCGGCCGGCGAGCCCGCCGCCTGATCGCGTCCGCTCTCCGCCAGGCCCTTGTCTTTTTTCAGGCGCAATTCGATTTCGCCCGCGTAGACCGAGCCGTCCGCATCCACGATCTCGATCCGATTGCCGTCCTGGCGGAACTCGAACTCGTTCAAAAGCGGGGCGGCGCGCTCATCCTTCGACTCCTTGGCGGTGGCGCGCCGCGCGCGCTCCTCGAGCTGGGCCGGCGACTGCACAAAATTCTGCCGCAATCCGGCGACGCTGGCGCTCTTGCTCGCGAAGGCCTCCGAGCGCGGTTCGCTGGCGGGCGGAGCGGCCGGCGCCGGCGCGGTTGCCACGGTGGGCGCCGCGGGCTGGGCAATCTTGGGCGCGGCTTCCAGTTTTCCCGCCGCCAATGCGTCGTTCGGCGCGGGGGACAACGGCGCCGGCTTCGCTTGTTCCTTCGCGTCCATCGCCGCCACCGGCGCATCCGCCCGCTTGGCCACGGCATCCGCCTCGCGAGGCGCGACCGCGTTTCCCGTGGACGGTTGCTTCTCGTTTTGCGCGGCCTGCTTCGCAACCGTCGTCTCGCGCCGCGGCAAACCAGCCGTCGTTCCACGCGAAGAATCCGATGATGAGCAGGGTCACACCCACGGTTGCCAGCGCGCGCTGCCATTGAAAAAACCACGCCAGAAATCCCGGACGCTCCTCGCGCGCACGATCCTCCCGCGCCTGCTGCCGCGAGACCTCCGCTTGCAACTGCGCGCGCATCGGGCCCGGCATCGCCGGCTCGACGGCGCCAAGCTCCGCCCGTCGCTTCGCGGCCTGCGCGTGCAGCCCCGCGTCGAGCGGATGGGTGGGCTCTGGTGATTCGTCGGGCATGGGTGCTTACTTCGTGTGCTCCATCGAAATTAGACGGGAAATCCGGGCGCTTTGCCCGCGGGGAAAACCTTGCGGGCGATTTCGCCGAGACGATCCAGGCATTTGCTGAGTCGGGAGCTGACCGTCTTCACGTTCAAGGCCAGCGCCGTCGCAATCTCATCGTAGCTCAAATCGGCGTAATAACGCAGTTCGATAATTTCACGGCACGGATCGCCGACCCGGTCGAGGCACTGGCGCAGGAGCGCGGCGTTTTCCGAGAGCAGCAGCGCCGCGTCCGGCGCGGGCGACTGGCTGGCCGGCTCGAAGGCCGTTCCACGCTCCTCCGGCGCCGCGTCGAGCGACACCGGCGTCACGCCCCCGCCGCGCTTGGCCGCGACCAATCGCGAGCGAAAATCGAAGGCCTTGTTGGAGGCGATGCGCAGCAGCCAGGTTTGAAACGCGCTGCGCCCGTCAAAGCCCGCCAGCCCGCGCACCACCGCGACGAACGTTTCCTGGCAGATTTCCTCCGTGTCCTCGCGCGAGAAATCCGCCGAAAGCTGAAAGACGAAGCGAAACGCAACCGGGTAGTAGCGGTCAAAGAGCGCGTCCCACGCGGCCGAGTCACCCGCCCGGCAGCGCGATAGGAGGGTTCGCGTCGTCGTTCATCAAGAAAGTTCAGCCGCTTGGAAACTCGAAGCACGAAACTCGAAACTCGAAGAAAGTGAAAGATTGAAGCGCAGAAAGCTTAAAGACATCGCCTGCCGCCGCACTGTTTGGACCTTTCTGCTTAAATCTTTGAGTTTTCTTCGAATTTCGAGTTTCGAACTTCGAGTTTGCCAAATTTGCCGGAGCAAATTTGGGCCCATGCCGACCAATCTGGCATGCACTCGACATTTCGCTCGCTCCTCCTGGCGGTCCTGGTCGCCCTCGCGCCCTCCCTGGCCCGCGCCGACGGCTTCATCGTGGTCACCGAGACCCGGCACTTCATTCCGATATCCGCATCACCCGGTCTTCGCCCCGCTCGAAGTGACCTCCCACAAGGTCAATGTCCGCATCGCCGGGCAGATCGCCACCACCACGGTCGACCAGGAATTTTACAACCCGTCCAACATGACGGTCGAGGGCACCTACTTCTTCCCGGTGCCGAAGGACGCGCAGATCGACAAGTTCCAGATGCAGATCGGCGACAAGCTGGCCGAGGCGGAGCTGCTCGACGCGGCGAAGGCGCGCGGCATCTACGAGGAAATCGTCCGGCAGGTGAAGGATCCGGCGCTGCTCGAATACGCCGGCCGCCAGCTCTTCAAGGCGCGCGTGTTTCCGATCGAGGGCCGTTCGAACAAACGACTCCGAATCACCTACACCCAACTGCTCAAGACGGATTCAGGCGCGCTCACTTACCAGTACCCGCTCGCGACGGAGAAATTCTCCGCCAAGCCCATCAAGACCGTCTCAGTCGAGGTCGAGGTGAATTCCGACAAGCCGTTCGCCTCGCTCTACTCGCCCAGTCACAAGGTGGTGATCAAGCGCGACGACTCCGGCCGCCGCGCCACCGTCTCCTACGAGGCGAAGGACGAGAAGCCCGACAGCGACTTCCAGCTCATCTGCACGGGCGAGACCAAGGTCACCGACGAGGTGCCCATCAATCTGCTCACCTACCGCGAGCCGAACGCGCCGGCCGGCGAGGACGGCTATTTCCTCCTCCTCGCCGCGCCCGCGCCCGAGATGAAATCCGCCCTGCGCAAGCTCTCCGCCAAGGACGTGACCTTCGTGCTCGACACCTCCGGCTCCATGCAGGGCGTCAAGATGGACCAGGCCAAGAAGGCGCTCGCCTTCTGCGTCGGCCAGCTCAACCCCGACGATCGCTTCGAAATCATCCGCTTCTCCTCGGCGACCGAGCCCCTCTTCGGCAAGCTCACCGAGGCGACTCCGGAAAATCGCAAGCGCGCGGATGACTTCATCTCGCAATTGCGCGCGCTCGGCGGCACCGCCATCCACGAGGCGCTCAAGACCGCGCTCACCGCGCGGCCCGCCTCGTCCGACCGGCCCTACATCGTCATCTTCCTCACCGACGGCCTCGCCAACATCGGGCCTTCGCGCAACGAGGAGATTCTCGACATGGTGCAGAAGAGCATCGGCACCTCCGGCGGCGTGCGCGTGTTCTCGTTTGGCGTCGGCACCGACGTGAACACGCACCTGCTCGACCAGCTGGCGGCGCAGACGCGCGCGTTCAGCACCTACGTTTTCCCGAACGAGGATCTCGAGATCAAGCTCTCGAATTTCTTCACCAAGATGACCGAGCCGGCGCTGACCGATCTGCGCATCGAGTTCAGCGGCGGCGAGGGCACGCGCTTCTCGGAGCGCTCACCCAGCGAGCTGCCGGATCTTTTCCAGGGCGACCAGGTCGCGGTGGTCGGCCGTTTTCGCGGCACCGGCGAGGCCGAGGTGCGCTTGATCGGCAAACGCAACGGCCAGGAGAAGATCTTCACGACGCGCGTGAAGCTCGATCCATCCGGCGACTCCGCCACGGCGCGCGAGTTCATCCCGCGCCTCTGGGCCACGCGCCGGGTCGCCTTCCTGCTCGACGAGATTCGCCTGCGCGGAGAGAACGCCGAGATTCGCGACGAGGTCACGCGCGTCGCGCGCAAATTCGGCATCGTCACGCCGTACACCGCCTACCTGATCCTCGAGGACGAGGCGAAGAAGAACGTCCCGCTCGAGCGCCGACTGCTCGGCAAGCTCGAGGGCGACCGCGAGGCCCGCGATGTCGCGGCCACCGCCTACAAGGACATGAAGGAGCAGACCGGCGCCGCGGCGGTCGGCGGGGCCGAAAGCCAGAACAACACGCGCCGCGCGATGCAGGCGGACGACGCCTTGCGCAAGGCCAACGAATACGCCCTGGCCGCGCCGAAGTCGGCCGACGCGCCCATCACGGTGCGCCAGGCCGCCGGCCGCGTGGAGCAATTCGCCCAGCAGGGCTCCCGCTTCGTCAACGGCCGCGCGTTCTTCCAAAACGGATCGCAGTGGGTCGACAGCACGCTGAAGAACCGCGTGGACGGCGCGCGTGCCGCCCAGCGCGTGCAGTTCAACTCGCCCGAGTACTTCGACCTGCTCAAGAAACATCCCGAGGCCTCCGCCTGGCTCGCCCTCGGTTCCAACGTCTCCCTCGCCCTCGGCGACACCGACTACGAAATCTACAACTGAATCCAGTCCACTTAACGCCTAACCCCTAACCCATAACTTCATGAAAACGCGCCTCCCCCTCACCCTCTGCGCGATGCTCGCCCTCGCGCTCGCCTGCCGCCGCCAAGGAATCCGCCCCGCCCGCGGCCCAAGCCAAGCCGCGCATCGAAGTCTGCTTCGTGCTCGACACCACCAGCTCGATGACCGGGCTGATCGAGGGCGCCAAGCAGAAAATCTGGTCGATCGCGAACCAGTTCATCTCCGCCAAGCCGGCGCCGGAATTGAAGTTCGGCCTCGTCGCCTTTCGCGATCGCGGCGACGAATACGTGGTGCGGAGTTTTGGCCTGACCGACGACATCGACACCGTCTACGCCAAGCTCCGCGAGTTTCGCGCCGAGGGCGGCGGCGACATGCCGGAGTCCGTCAACGAGGGTCTCGACGCCGCGGTGCGCGAGATGAAATGGAGCAAGGACGATCGCACGCTGAAGATCATCTTCCTCGTCGGCGACGCCCCGCCGCACATGGACTACGCCAACGGCCCCAAGTATCAGGACACCTGCCGCGAGGCGCTCCGCCGCGGCATCGTCATCAACACGGTGCAGTGCGGCAACATCGCCGAGACCACGCCGTTCTGGAAGGACATCGCCAAGCTCGGCGAGGGCGAATACCTCGCCATCGCGCAGGATGGCGGCATGACCGTCACCAGCACGCCGCTGGACGACAAGCTGGCGGAGTTGAACCGCCGGCTCGGCGCCACGCTCGTGCCCTACGGCGACGACAAGGATCGCGCGGCGGTGCGCAGCAAGCAGGCGCTGGCCGAGGCGGCGGCCCCTGCCGCGGTGTCCGACCGACTGACCTTCAACGCCGCCACGGGCAAGTCCGTGCAGGGCGGCGGCGAACTGATCGATGAACTCGCAGCCGGCCGGATCAAGCCGGGTGACATCGAGGCCTCCAAACTTCCGGCGGAGATTGCGAAGCTCCCCGCCGAGGAGCGCCAGACCAAGCTCGATACGTTGAAGAAGGAACGCGCGGACGTGCAGAATGAAATCACGCAGCTCACCCAGGAGCGCGCCGCGTTCATCGCCAAGGAACAGGCGCGCCTCGCCGCCGAGGGCAAGGCCGACGCGTTCGACGCGAAAGTCGGCGACACGCTGCGCGCGCAATCGCAGAAGCACGGCATCCCGCTGACGCGATAGGTGGTGGAACGGCTCAGGTAGGGACGACCGTCCTCGGTCGTCCCAAATGTTCGGATCCGATCGACCTTGCGAAAAGGTCAAGCAAACTCGGCACCACGTCACGATGTGATGTTTGGGACGACCAGGGATGGTCGTCCCTACCTTTAGCCAACGCGCCCGGAGGTCGCGTTCCACCTACTCCGGCCGGACCATCTCGAATTGATCCCGCGTGCGCGTGTACCAGCCGCGACCGTGCATGCGGCCAATCGGGAAAAACGCGCCGTCAATCACGTGCTGGTTGTCCGGATTGAGAATTCCCTCGCGCACGTGGGCCATGAGCACACGACCGATGATGAGGCGGTTGTTACCGATTTGCAGGCGCTGTTCCTCGACGCATTCGAAATGGACCGCCGCCTCCGCGATGCGCGGCGGCTTCACCACGACGGAGGGAATGGCGGTGAAGCCAACCTCTTCCATTTCGTTCACACCGGGCGGAAAATCCTTCGAGCAGGCGTTCATTTTCTGCGCGATGGCCTCGTCCACGAGGTGCACCACAAACTCGCCGGTGGCGGCAATGTTGGCGGGCGTGTCCTTGGGTTCCTTGCTGCCGGGACGGTTCCCTGGACCCAGCACCACCAGCGCGGGGTCGCTGCCGAAGGCGTTGAAGTAGCTGAAGGGCGCCGCATTCACACGGCCCTCGCGATCCATCGACGTGACCAGCGCGATGGGCCGCGGCGTAATCAACCCCGTCATGAGCTTGTAATTCAGCGCCGGCGGCGTGGTGCGAAGATCGAAGCTGAGCATGGCGGAAGAAAGTCGACGGTCGAGGGTCGACTCTCGACTCTTGCCCCGCCAGCTTGCCGAGGGTCGCGACGGCTTGCTCGAGTCGCGGGGTCCAGGGATGGCCGCAGCTCAGGCGGATGAAATTCTCGAAGCGCTGCTTGGCGGAAAAGATCGGACCCGGCGCGATGCTGATGCCCACCGCGAGCGCCTGTTGATGCAGGCGCAGCGCGTTCACATGCCCCGGCAGTTCCAGCCACAGCACGAAGCCGCCGGCCGGCCGCGTGACGCGCGTGCCGGCGGGAAAATATTCGCCCACCGCCGCGGTGACCCGCTTGACCTGCTCGCGCATCCGCTTGCGCAGGCTGCGCATGTGGTGATCGAACGCGCCGCTCTTCATGAAATCCGCGATGGCTGCCTGCGGATGCGTCGCGGTCGCCAGCGTGTTCATGAACTTGAGCAGCTGCACGCGCTGGCCAAAGCGGCCCGGCACGATCCAGCCCACCCGATATCCCGGCGCGAGGCATTTCGAAAACGAGGAGCACAGCAGCACGAGCCCCTCGCGATCGAACGCCCGGCAGGACTTCGGTCGGGTCGGCCCGTGAAAAAGGTCGGCGTAGATTTCATCCTCGATCAGCGGAATCCCGCGCGGCGCGAGGATGTCCTGCACGAGGATCCGGCGATTCTCCTCGGGCATGTTGCTGCCGAGCGGATTGTTGAAGCTCGTCGTGAAGAGGCAGGCGGCGACCTTCTTCTTTTCCAGCGTGGCCTGCGAGCGCCGCGAGATCGACGCCGTGCTGCGGATTCGTGGGAATCTCAATCGCACTGAGCCCCAGGCTCTCCAGCGCCTGCAAGACGCCGTAGTAGGTCGGCGCTTCGATCGCCACGCAATCGCCCGGCCGGCAAGTCGCGCGCAACGCCAGGTTCAGCGATTCCATGCAGCCGAACGTCGTGACGATTTCATCCAGCGCGAGCTGGTGGCCCGCGTCGGGCGCGCGCAACGCGATCTGCCGGCGCAACTCCTCGTGGCCGGGCGGAAAATCGTAATTGTTGCCGCTGTCGCCCGACTGCCGCGCGGCCGCGGCCAGCGCGCGATTGAGCGCGCGGTTCGGCAGAATCTCCGGGCTCGGCGTGGCCACGCCAAACGGCGCGTATTCCGGATGGTGCCGGAATGAGACGAGCACCTCCGCGACCTTGGCGGCGGTGCCCTCGAGCTCGATCTGATCGTGGGCATCCGCCTCGTGCGAATGCTCCGGCTCGGGCAGGAGATGCTCGCGCTGCGGCTTGACGTAATAGCCGGACTGCGGCCGCGCCTCGACCAGCCCTCGACCCTCCAGCAGCTGAAAAGCCTGCAGCGCGGTCGAACGGCTGACCCCCTTTTGCGCCATCAGCTTTCGCACCGATGGCGCGCGGTCGCCCGCCCGCAGAATCCGCTGGTCGATCATCTGCGCCACTTCATCGGCCACCTGCTCATAGAGGTGACCGGGCGGTCCATCGAGTACGGCTTTCATCGCGTTTCCAGAGTAAATTCCGGTTTGTAGGGCAACTGACACCCATTCTAGCCGAGAACTGTTCCGGTAACAAATGAAATCTACTGAAACTGTTCTGTCCCCCACCCGATGCGATGGTTTGGCCGTAATCCTATGAAAAACAACCTCACACAGAGCCTGGGCCAATGGGAAAATGCCATGGCCCAGTCGGTCCTCCAAAACATTGAGCGTCAGTTGCCGGTCGATCCGCGGCACGCCTATGACGCCTCGCTCGTGGAGCAGCAGCGCATGGCCGGCGCGGTCACGCTCGACAAGGGCGATTTCTGGAGCGGCGACGAAGCCCTCATCGAGACTTTCGCGATCGAATGCCTCAGCGGCAGCCTTTGGATGACGCTCGGCACCGATTTGCGCGACGACATCCTGCTGCTGCCGGGCCAGACCTACATCAGCAACCCCGACGACAACGTCCTGATTGAAGCGCTGGAAGACAGCCGCTTCCGCATCATCGAATCCCGGCGCAAGTAAGCCGGATCACATCACCCACTTCCGAAGGGCCGCTCGATTCCAATGTCGCAGCGGCCCTTTGCCTGCCCGGCCGAACCAATCGTGAACGCTGACGCCATGACAAAATCCCATCGCGGGGAATCGCTGGGCTATCTTTTCGGCTTCCTCGCCGTCGCCTCGTTCAGCCTGACGCTGCCGGCCACGCGGGTCGCGGTTCACTCGATCGATCCGATGCTGGTCGCGTCGGGTCGCGCCGTGATTGCCGCGGTGCTTGGCGCGATCTGCCTCGTGCTGGCGCGGGCGTCGCGGCCGCGCGGCGCGCAATGGGGCAGCGTGGCGGTGGTCGCGCTTTGCCTCGGCTGCCTCTTCCCGTATCTCGCGAGCATCGGCTCGGTCTATGCGCCTTCCTCGCATGGCGCGGTCATCCTCGGGCTTCTGCCGATCTTCACCTCGATCGCCGGCATGCTGCGCGTGGGCGAGCGGCCCTCGCGCGGTTTCTGGCTGGCGGGCGCCCTCGGCAGCGCGGCGGTGATTGCGTTCGCGCTCTGGCAAAATCACGGCCAGGGCCTGCAAATCGCCGACCTCGCGCTCTTCGCCGCGGCCATCGTGGCCAGCTTCGGCTACGCGGAATCCGCGCGCGTCGCGCCCGCCCTCGGGAGCTGGCAGGTGGTCTGCTGGGCGCTGTTGCTCGCGTTGCCCGTGACCATTTCGATTTCGCTCGTCCGCTGGTCCGTCGCGCCGCCGGAAAACATTCCTGCGATGGCGTGGGGCGCGTTCGCCTACGTCGCCGCCATCAGCCAGCTCTTCGGCGTCATGCTCTGGACGCACGCGCCTCAAGCTCGGCGGCGTCGCGCGGGTCGGCCAACTGCAGCTGCTGATGCCGTTCATGACTTTCGGGGCGGCCGCCTGGTGGCTTGGTGAATCCGTCGGACCCGCCACGTGGCTGGCCGCGGGCGCAGTGCTCGGTTCGATTCTCCTTTCGCGCAACGCGGGCGTGGCGCGCCAGCCAAGCCGACCAGTCAAGAAGCCAATGCCCGTCTCGCTGCCCGCCAGTTAGGCGGCGCTTTCCGCCATGCGCTCGCTGCGCGCGTCGAGCAGCGCGGGCTGCGGTGGCTCGGACGCGAACGGCTCGTCGCTGAGCAGATGCCGATCGCAGCAGGCCCAGAATTCCGCGGGCGTGGCGACGCGCCGGATCTCGCGCAGGAAAATCTCCTCCTCGCCGATGCCCTGGCCGATGAAGTTCAGGTATTTCTTCATCTTGGCGACGTGGCCCAGCTCGGTGCCATCCGGCCGCCGCACCGCGTGAAAAAGATCCTCCACGTAGGCGCGCACGTCGCGCAACGTCGGCTGGAAGATCGGCTGTCCGGCCGATTCCTCCCGTAGCTGCCGGAAAATCCACGGGTTGCGAATCGCGCCGCGTCCGATCATCAAGCCGGCCGCGCCGGTCGCCTCGGTCGTGACCCGGGCCAGGCGGACCGACAGCACGTTGCCGTTCGCGAAGACCGGCTGCTTGATGACGGCCACCGCGTCGCGGATGCGATTCAGATGGACGGCGGTGCGATACATCTCGCGCACGGTGCGTCCATGCACGGTCAGCGCGTCGAAATGATGCCGGGCGAAAACTTCCAGCAGGCGCGGAAACTCGTCGGGTGAATCGAAGCCCACGCGCGTCTTGACGGTGAATCCGCAGCCGATGGCGGGACGGAGCGCGCTGAGAATGGCGTCGATCTGCGCGGGATTGCGCAGCAGCCCGCCGCCCGCGTTCTTGCTGCAGACGATCGGCGCGGGACAGCCGAGGTTCAGATCGATCGCCGCGATCGGATGTCGCTGGAGCTGCGTGGCGGCGCGGACCAGCGAGGGAATGTCGACGCCGATCATCTGGGCGATGATGGGCCGGCCCGTCGGATTCTCATCGATCGAGCGCAGGATGTGCCGCTCGAGGCGCGAGTCGCGATGCACGCGAAAATACTCCGTGAAATAAAGATCCGGATCGCCGCGGCGATGGATGACCCCCATGAAAGGCAGGTCGGTCACATCCTGCATCGGCGCGAGGATCAGCGCCGGGCGATCCGGCGGGAGATGGGGCGCAAGCGCGGACATGAGGAAGAGGAGGACAGAATGTAACGGAATTAACAGAATTTCAGGTGTGCCGAGGCGAAATCTACTCCGTCTCGCGCAGTCCTCCAAAAAATTCCGTTAATTCCGTTAATTCTGTCTAATCTTTCGTCGCACGTCCGCCGGCTAGCCACCGAGATAGGCGCTCCGCACCTTGGGATTGCTGCGCAGCGCGGGCGAGGTGTCCGACAGGATGATTCGCCCGGTCTCCAGCACGTGGCCATGCTGCGAGATGGCCAGCGCGAGATTGGCGTTTTGCTCGACCAGCAAAATCGGGATGCCCAGGCGCTGGTTAATCTCCGTGATCTTCGCGAAGATTGTCTTCGTGAGCAGCGGCGCGATGCCCAGCGAGGGCTCGTCGAGCATCAGGAATTTCGGATCGCCGGTCAGCGCGCGGCCGATCGCCAGCATCTGCTGCTCGCCGCCCGAGAGCGTGCCCGCCAGCTGGCTCTCGCGCTCCTTCAAGCGCGGGAAGACGAGGTAGACGTAGTCCAGGTCCTTGCTGAAACGCGCGGCGTCGTTGAGGCGAAATGCGCCCATGCGCAGATTTTCGAGCACGGTGAGTCTGGGGAAGACCATGCGGCCTTCCGGGCACGTGGCAGATGCCGCGCTCGACAATCCGGTGCGGCGTGAAACCCGCGATGTTCTCGCCCTCGTAAAGAATGCGCCCGGCCTTCGGTTTCAGAATTCCCGAAATCGCGCGCAGCGTCGTGGACTTGCCCGCCCCGTTCGCGCCGATCAGCGTCACGATTTCGCCCTTGCCCACGGTCAGCGAGATTCCCTGCAGCGCGCTGATCGCGCCGTAGCTGACCTCGAGATTTTCAATCTGCAGCATGGCCGGAAATACAGGAAGCGAAACTGGCCTCAGGCCTTTTCATCGTCGCAGGGATCGGGATCAACGTCCGGGCCTCCTCGCCGAGGTACGCCTCGATCACCTTGGGGTTCTTGCAAATCTCGTGCGGATTTCCCTCCGCGATCTTCACCCCGTAATCCAGCACGTGGATGTGCTCGCAGATGCCCATCACGACCTTCATGTCGTGCTCCACCAGCAGCACCGCGATGCGGTACTTGTCCTTGATGAAGCGGATGAGGTGCATCAGCTCCTCCTTTTCGGTGGGATTCATCCCGGCGGCCGGTTCGTCGAGCAGCAGCAACTTCGGCTTGGTCGCCAGCGCGCGCACGATCTCCAGCCGGCGCTGGTCGCCATAGGCCAGCGACTTGCAGTCCTCGTCGCGAAAGCGCGTCGAGCTTGAAAATCTCGAGGATTTCCATGACCTGCCGGTCGATGTCCGCCTCCTCGGTCTGAAAGGCGCTCCCGCGCCAGAGCGCCTGGATCGGACGCCGTCTGCCGGCGCAGGTTGAATGACGCGCGCACGTTGTCGAAGACGCTGAGCGAGGGAAACAGCCGGATGTTCTGGAAGGTCCGCGCGATGCCGAGCGCGGCGATGCGATGCGATTTCTGGCCGCTGATGGCTTGTCCGTCAAACGTGATCGTGCCCGAGGTGGGCGCATAGACGCCGGTGATCAGGTTGAAGCAGGTCGTCTTGCCGGCGCCGTTGGGGCCGATCAGGCCGATGAGATCGTTGGATCCAATCGTGGCGGAAAATTCCGACACGGCCGTCAATCCGCCGAAGCGGACCGTGCAGTGCTTCAATTCGAGCAGCGGCTTGGATTCAGACATACAAAGATTTGGAACCACAGATTAACGCAGATTTACGCAGATTTTTGGGAAACCAGAACCCTCAACTGCCTTTCAGAATCTGTGTAAATCTGCGTTAATCTGTGGTTAATAAAATCAGGTTCTTTTCGGTTTTCGCATGCCGCCGAAAAGGCCCTGCGGGCGGAGGAGCATGAGCACGATGAGCACGAGCGAGAAGAGGATCATCCGGTTCTTCGTCAGGTCGCGCACAAACTGCGGCAGCCAGCTGATATCGGACACCGAGCGCAGTGCCTCCAGCAGGACGGTCAGCAACACCGCCGCCACCGTCACGCCAAAGTTGTTTCCCATGCCGCCGAGGATGACGATGACCACGATCTCCACCGTCTTCTGAAACGTGAAGCCCTCCGGCGTGAGGTAGTGCGTGGAATGCGCGTAGAGTCCGCCCGCCACGCCCGCGAAGAACGCGCCGATGACAAACGCCATGACCTTGTAGCGCGTGGTGTTGACGCCCATCGCGCTGGCCGCAATTTCATCGTCGCGCACCGCGAGAAAGCCGCGGCCGTAGGTGGAATTCACCAGGCTTGAAATCGTGTAAATCGTGATGGCCGCGATGGCGAAGGTCCAAAACAGATTCGTGTAGCCGGGAATGCCGGTCAGGCCGCGCGGGCCGCCCACCGCGTCGGTGTTCTGGATGAGCACGCGGATGATCTCGCCGAAGCCCAGCGTGACGATGGCGAGGTAATCGCCGCGCAGGCGCAGCGAGGGCACGCCGACGATCAGGCCGGCGATGGCCGCGGCAATGCCGCCGATCAGGAGCGAGCCGGAGAAGAGGATCGCCTCGCTCCACCAGCTCGAGCCGCCCATCGCGGCGAGAATCGACGGCCCCAATTTCGTGGTGAGAAAGCCGGCCGTGTAGCCGCCCACCGCCATGAAGCCCGCGTGGCCGAGCGAGAACTGGCCGGTGTGGCCGTTGATCAGATTGAGGCTGACGGCGAGGATGATGTTGATGCCGATGAACGTCAGGATCTGGACGTAGTAGGGATTCATCGACCCGCTGAAATACGACAGCACGCGCGCTCACGAGGATCGCGACGAGGAGGAGCAGCCGGCTGTTCATGCGCCTAGACCTTTTCGACCGTCGCCTTGCCGAGCAGGCCGGCGGGCTTGAAGAGCAGGATCAAAATCAACACGGCGAAGGCGATGGCGTCGCGATAGGTCGAGAAATCCGACGCGCCCACGAAGGTCTCGACCAGGCCCAGCACCAGGCCGCCGAGCGCCGCGCCGGGCAGGTTGCCGATGCCGCCCAGCACCGCCGCGACGAAGGCCTTGATGCCGGGCAGGATGCCCATCAGCGGATCGATCGACGGATAGCTGACCGAGTAGAGAATGCCCGCCGCGCCCGCCAGCGCGGAGCCGAGCGCGAAGGTGAAGGAGATGACGCGTGTCGATGTTCACGCCCATGAGCGGCGCCGCGGTCGCGTTCTGCGAAACGGCGCGCATGGCCAGGCCCATGCGGGTGCGCTTCACGATGTAGCTGAGGCCGACGAGCAAGGCGATGGTCACGCCGAAGACCAGGATTTGATTCGTGGTGATGACCAGCGAGCCGAGTCCGCCCACGGGCAGATCGGGAATCAGTTCCGGAAAGGCGCGCGGGATGGCGCCGAAGAAAAACTGGCCGCCATATTCGAGCAGCAGCGAGACGCCGATGGCCGTGATCAGCACGGTGAGCTTGGGCCGGCTGCGCAGCGGCCGGTAGGCCAGGCGCTCGATCACCATGCCGAGCACCGCGCAGATGACCATGGCGGCGAGCAGGACGAGGAGCGCGCCGCCCACATCAATTTTCCATTGAACCAGCCCTGGATGCGCTCGGCGAGGTAGTAGCCGCTGAAGGCGCCGAGCATGAAGACGTCGCCGTGCGCGAAATTGATGAAGCGCAGCACGCCGTAAACCATCGTGTAGCCCAGCGCGATCAGCGCGTAGATCGCGCCGAGCGAAAGGCCGTTGATGAGTTGCTGGCCGAAGTCACTGAGGCTCATGCGGAATCCTGCTTAGCACAGCGGCGCGGCGGTGGGACCAGAAAAATCGACGCCGGTCCCGCGCAAACAGGACCGGCGCCGGAAACTATCACGCGATTTCGCGATCAGGGATTGACCGTCTTGACGTACTTGAAGTCCTTGCCCTTGACCTGCAGGATGACGGCCGGCTTGTTGGCGTTGCGGTTCTCGTCCAGCGTGATCACGCCGGAGATGCCCGGGAATCCCTTGGTCGCGGCAATGGCGTCGCGCAGCTTGGGCTCGTCGGTGGTGCCGGCGCGCTTGATCGAATCGATCAGAACATTCGCGCAATCATAGCCGAGGGCCGCGGCCGACCCGGCGTCCTTGCCGAACTTGTCCTTGTACTTCTTCAGAAATGCCTGGATTTTCGGGTCGGGATTTTCCGCCGAGAAATGGTCGGTGAAATAGGCCCCGTCCACCGCCGATCCGCCAATCGCAACGAGTTGCGAGTCGCTCCAGGCGTCGCCGCCAATCAACGGCACCGTGATGCCCAGCGCCCTCGCCTGCTTCGCGATCAGGCCGATTTGCGAATAGTAGCCGGGGATCATGATGACGTCCGGGTTCGCGGACTTGATCGCGGTGAGCTGCGCCTTGAAGTCCGTGTCGCCGCTCGAATAGCTCTTCTCCACGACGATGGTGCCGCCGTTCTTGGTGAAGTGCTGCTTGAAGAAGTCGGCCAGGCCAATCGAGTAGTCCTGCTTGATGTCGGTGAAGACGGCGACCTTCTTCGCCTTCAGCGTCTCCAGCGCGAACTTGCTCAGCACCGTGCCCTGGAACGGATCGATGAAGCAGACGCGGAAGATGTAGTCGCCCACCGCGGTGACCTTGGGATTGGTCGCGCCGGGCGAGATCAGGGGAATTTTCTCCCCCTGGCAGATGGGCGCGGCCTCCAACGTGAGCGACGACGTGTATTCCCCGAGCACCGCCACCACCTTGTCGCGTGAGATGAGCTTCCGGACCGCGGCCGCGGGCTCGCCGGGCTTGGACTGGGTGTCCTCGCTGACCAGCTTGATTTTCTTGCCGAGCACGCCGCCGGCGGCGTTGGCTTCGTCGACCGCCATCTGGGTGGCGTTGTGGAGCTCGTTGCCGAAGCCCGCCTTGTCGCCGGTCAGCGAGACGATTTCTCCGACAACGATTTCCTGCGCGAACAGGAGCGGAGCGGCCAGTCCGATGGCCGCGGCAATGGTGGTAAACAGGGTCTTTTTCATAGAATGGGAAGGTCTGGGCGGGAGGTCCGGTCATTGGTAGTCAGAACCCGGCAGGTTGGCAACTACGTCGTGACGGAAAACCGGAGTCGAAAGACGAAAGTCGAAGGTCGAAAGCAAGAATGGCGGTTGGTCGAATCGCATGTAGGCTCGCGGAATCCCGCTCGCTAGAGGGAGCTGATTCCAGGCGTTCGACTTTCGACCTTCGACGTTCGACTCCCACATTTCCCGCTAGCGCGCGGCGCGGGGTCCGCCTCAGGATACGGCATGCGAACCTTTGGACATTTTACCGCCAACGGCACCGGCTTCTATGGCGAGTTGGACGCCGCCAAACAAACCGTGCAGCCCCTCAAGCAGCCATTCTGGCTCGGCCTCGAGCCCGCCGACACCGCCCCGATTCCGCTCGCCAAACTGAAAACCGGCATCCCGGTCGCGCCCAGCAAGATTGTCGCGGTCGGCCTCAATTACCACGACCACGCCCGCGAGCGGAACAAGCAGGTGCCCAAGACTCCCCTCACCTGGCTCGAGGCGCCCACCTCGCTCCTCGCCAGCGGCGGCACCATCGAGCTGCCGTACACCGATCACCGCATCGATTACGAGGCGGAGCTCTGCATCGTCATCGGCAAGCGCGCGAAAAATGTGACCGCCGCCAACGCCCACGAATTCATCTTCGGCTACACCGCGGCGAACGACGTGACCGACCGCACCATCCAGGACAGCGAGGGCCAAAACGCGCGCGGCAAGAGCTTCGACACGTTCACGCCGGTGGGACCGTACGTGTACAGCGGCGTCGATGTCGCGGACATCCCCGTCGTGCTCGAACTCAACGGCGAGACGCGGCAGAACGGGCGCACCGGCGAAATGATCTTCAAGCCGGCCGAGGTGGTCGAATTCATCACGAAGTGCACCACCCTGCTGCCGGGTGACATCATCATCACGGGCACGCCCGCCGGCGTCGGCAACCTCAAGCCCGGCGACAAGGTCGTCGTGAAGATCGGAAATTTCGCCCCGCTCACGGCCAACGTGGCGGCGGCCTGACATGCACACCTCCCGCCCCATCTCGGAATTGCGCCGCGCGCTGGCGAGCGGCGAGTTGTCCGCGCGCGAGCTGATCGAAAACGCGCTGACCACCGCCGTCTGGCGCAGGACGCAGGGAGCGAAGACCTACCTCCATCTGGATCCCGACGAGGTGCGCGCGCAGCTCGAGGCGGGCCTCGATCTGACGAAGCCGCTGGGCGGGCTGCCCGTCTCGGTGAAGGATTGCTTCGATGTCGCCGGCGTGCCGACCACCGCGGGATCCAGTTTTTATGCGGGCACGCGGCCGCTGCCGCAGGAGGACGCGGAATACGTGGCCATCACGCGCGCGACCGGCGCCGCGCTGATGGGCAAGACGCATCTCAACGAATTCGCCTACGGCATCACCGGCGAGAACCTGCATTTCGGCGACTGCGAAATTCCGACGCGGCCCGGCTGCCTGACGAGCGGTTCGAGCAGCGGCGCGGCGGCCAGCGTGGTCGAAGGCTCGGCGGTGATCGGCCTCGGCACCGACACCGGCGGCTCGCTGCGCGCGCCCGCCTCATTCTGCGGCCTGGTCAGCTTTCGCGCCTCCGTCGAGCGCGGCAAATGGCGCGGCTGCTTTCCGCTCGCGCCGTCGTTCGACACGATGGGCTGGCTCTGCCGCCATCTCGCCGATCAGCCGGCCATTGGCCGCGCGTTGCTCGGCGTCGAAGCCGACGCGGTCGAACCGAAGCGAACTCGCCTCGGCCTGGCGGCTGGAAAATGGCTCGAGGTTTGCGATGCCGAAATAGTCGCCGCGCACCAGGAGTATGGCGGGAAACTCCGCGCCGCCGGTTTCTCCGTCGAGGAATTTGACGCCGCGCTGTGGCTCGACGCGCCCTCCATTTTCATCCCCATTCAGGCGCACGAGGCGCACGCCATTCATCGTGATTTTCTCGCGCAGTTTGCCGATCGCTATGAGCCGGGGGTGCGCTCGCGCCTCGAATTCGGCGGCACGATCAGCGAGGACACGTATCACACGCTGAAGATGCGCCAGATGGATTTTTGCGCGGCGTCGCTGGCATTGTTTGAGCGCTTCGATTTCCTGATCGCGCCGGTCACGCCCGTGCGCGAATTGCGCGTCGGGCAGGATCATTCCGCGTTTCGTCCCCGGATCTTGAATGTGACGTCACCAATCAGCCTCAATGGCTGGCCCGCCCTGACGGTCCGCAGCCGCGGCACGGGACCGGAGGATTTGCAGGCGCACGGCTTTGGCCTGCAGGTGGTTGCGCCCGGGATGTCGGACGGAAAATTGCTCGGCCTCGCCGCGGCGCTGGCCCACGCGGGTCTGACCTAGCGTTCGACCGGTAGAAAGGCGGAATCACTGGCTCCGGCGCGGTTTTGCGCTACATTCCGCGCCCGCGCGATGCTGACGATTTCGAACATTTCCAAATCCTATGGCGGCCGCGTCCTGTTCGAGGACGTGTCCCTGCAGGTGAATCGTGGCGACAAGATTGGACTCGTCGGCCCCAACGGCGCGGGCAAGACGACGCTCTTTTCCATCATCCTCAAGGAGGCCTCGCCCGACGAAGGCACGGTGAGCCTCGAGCGCCGCGTCACGATGGGCTATCTGCCGCAGGAGACCGCGCCCACCGGCGAGCAGACTGCGCTCGAGCTGGCGATGGCCATCACGCCCGAACTGGAGAAACTGCAGCGGCTGCTCGCGCTGCCCGTCGAGGAGATCGAGGAATCGGCGCACCACGCGGCGCTGGCGCGCTTCGACGAACTGGGCGGCTACCAACTGGAAGCGCGCGCCAAGCGCATCCTGGCCGGCCTGGCGTTCCGCGAGCGCGACCTCACGCGACCGCTCCGCGAACTGAGCGGCGGCTGGGTGATGCGCGCGCACCTGGCGCGGCTGCTCACGCTCGCGCCGGATTTGCTGCTGCTCGACGAGCCGACCAACCATCTCGATCTCGAGTCGCTGCTCTGGTTCCAGGAATATCTGCAGTCCTACGAGGGCGCCATTCTTTTCATCTCGCACGACCGCGAATTTCTCAACCTGCTCTGCGGCAGCATCGTCGAGATGGAGCGCGGGCAGTTGCACCGCTACCGCGGCAATTACGACGAATACCTCGTCCAGCGCGCCGCGCGCGATGTCCAGCAGCTCGCCGCGCACAAAAACCAGCAGCGCGAAATCGATCGCCTGCAGCGCTTCGCCGATCGCTTCCGCGCCAAGGCCAGCAAGGCCTCGCAGGCGCAAAGCAAGCTGAAGGAAATCGAGCGCATGGACAAGATCGACGCGCCCGAGGCGGCGGAGAAGACGATCCACTTCCGCTTTCCGCAGCCGCGCCGCAGCGGTCTGCGCGTCATCAGCCTGCGCGGTGTCCACCACGCCTACGGTGAAAATGTGGTTTATCGCGGGATCGACTTCGAGGCCGAGCGCGGCCTGCGCATGGTGCTGGTCGGGCCGAACGGCGCCGGCAAATCCACGCTCCTCAAGATGCTCGCCGGCGTGCTCGAGGTGCAGCAGGGCGAGCGCGAGCTCGGCTACAACGCGAGCGTCGGCTACTACTCGCAGAACCGCGTCGACATGCTGCAGCCCAAGCGCACCGTGCTCGAGGAGGCCAGCGACACGCGCGAGCCCGTGCCCGAGCAGGTCGTGCGCACCATTCTCGGCAGCTTTCTTTTTCGCGGCGACGACGTCTTCAAGCCAGTGGCGGTTCTGAGCGGCGGCGAAAAGAGCCGCCTCGCGCTGGTGAAGCTGCTGCTCGATCCGCCGAATCTGCTGCTGATGGACGAGCCGACGACGCACCTCGACATGCCGAGCATCGACGCCCTCATCGGCGCGCTGAAGCAGTACGAGGGCACGCTGCTCTTCATCAGCCACGACGTGCATTTCATCCGCGAGCTTGCCACCAGCGTGCTGCACATCAGCGCCGGGAAGCTGACGAGATATCCGGGCGACTATCAATATTACCTCGAGAAAACGCGCGCCACGTCGGAGAAGGCCGCGCTCACCGCGGGCGCGATGCTCACCAATCTCCAGCCACCCGAGGCGTCGGCCAACGGGAAGCCGCCGCCCGCGCCGCGCGTCTCGACCTTCAAGACGAAGGAACAAAAGCGCGCCGAGGCCGAGGAGCGCCAGGCCCGGTCCAAGCAGCGCCGCGAACGCGAGGCGCGCGTGACGCAACTCGAGTCGCGCATCGCGGAGTTCGAGCAGAAGCAGAAGGATCTGACCGCGGAATTGGAGAGCCCCGACACCTATGCCTCGCCGGGCCGTCCGCTGGAATTGAATCGCGAACTGACCGCGGTGGCGAACGAATTGCTGCGTCTGAACCGCGAATGGGAGCTCGCGTCGGTGACCGCCGAGACCGCGGCGGCGGAGGCGAATTGACGCGCCGGCCGGCCTGTTCCCGCTTGCTGCCGCAGGGTATCCACGCTCTAACGTGATTGATGGCGAAGGATCGAAAACCGCTCGGGCCGATCGGCTTCTATTTGGTCTTCGCGCTGATCGCCCTCGTCTTCTTCCTCTTTCCGGCATCGCTGCGACTGGTGGAGGGGGCGGCGCGGCAACTGCGCTTTGTCTGGTGGCTCATCCTCCTGATCGCGCTCGTGCTCTGGCTGTGGTACCGGTTTCGCCGCAAGCGCTGATGGGCCGCGCGCAATTTTCTGGGCTTCATCCGGGCACGCCATCAACATCGCGCCCGATGCATTATCGAGCGCCGGCATTCGTCGCCACCGTCGTCGCGCTCGCGCTCCTCACCGGCGCCTGCTCGCGCCGCGAAACGCGAGTCGAGCAGGGCAACCGCGAAAAGGTCCTGCATGTCGGCAACGGCGGCGACATCGCTGATCTCGATCCTCACACCGTCACCGGCGCGCTCGAGGGCGATGTCATGTGCGCGCTCTTCGAGCCGCTCATCCAGCTGGATCCGGTCGACTTGCATCCCGTACCCGGCGCGGCGGCGAGTTGGGAGATTTCGCCCGACGGCCGCGTCTACACCTTTCACCTGCGACCCGACGCCAAGTGGTCCAACGGCGATCCGGTGCGCGCCGCCGACTGGGTGTACTCCTTCCACCGCTTGATTACACCCGCGCTCGCGGCGCCCTTCCTCAATTACGCCGCGCTGGTCGAGGGGGCGGCCGAATACGGCGCGGGCAAGACGACGGACTTTGGAACGGTCGGCGTGCGCGAGATCGATCCGCTGACGCTCGAAATCCGGCTGCGCAATCCGACGCCGTATTTTCCCGGCCGTGCTGAATTTCTGGCCGCTCTTTCCGGTGCACCGCGCGACGATCGAGAAGTTCGACGCCTTCGCGCGGCCCGGCCAGGCCTGGACGCGCGCCGGCAACCTGGTGGGCAACGGCCCCTTTGTGCTCAAGGAGTGGGTCGCGAACGATCACGTCACGGTCGCGAAGAATCCGCATTACTGGGGCCACGACAACGTGCGACTGCGCGAGATCCGGTTTTATGCGGTCGACAACACCGACACCGAGGAGCGCATGTTTCGCTCGGGCCAGCTTCACACCACCAGCAGCGTTCCGATCGCCAAGATTGAATCGTACCGGCGCGATCGACCCGAGGTCCTGCACCTGACGCCCATTCTCGGCACGTTCTATCTCTCACTCAACACCCGCCACCCGCCGCTCAACGACCCGCGCGTCCGCCGCGCGCTCGCCCTCGCCCTCGATCGCAAGGCCATCGCCGAGACCGTCCTGCGCGGCGGCGAGCGGCCGGCCTTCTCGTTCACCCCCGATGGCATGGGCGACTACGCGGTCGGCGCGAAACTCAAGGAAAACGCCGACGAGGCGCGGCGTCTCCTGGCGGAGGCGGGCTTCCCGGGCGGCGCCGGCTTCCCCAAGCTCGATTTCATCTTCAACACCAACAGCAGCCACGCCGCGGTGGCGGAGGCGGTGCAATTCATGTGGAAGCGCGAGCTGGGCATTGAGTCGGAGCTGCGCAACATGGAATGGAAGGTGTACCTCAACACCGTGCGCAGCGGCAACTACCAGGTCGCCCGGATCGGCTGGGAGGCGGTGGTGCTCGATCCGCACGATTTCCTCGAGCAGTTCCGCACCGGCTCGAGCAACAACTGGACGGGCTGGAGCAGTCCCGAGTACGACCGCATCCTCGAGCAGTCGGAAAAAACCGCCGACAACGTCGAGCGCCACACGCTGCTGCAGCAATTGGACACCATCATCGAGCGTGAGATGCCGATCATTCCAATCTATCACAACACCCATCGCAGCCTGGTTCTCCCCGTGGTGAAAGGCTTCCCCGACAACGCCATCAACATCAAGATTTTCCAGCAGACGTATTTGGAGGGAGTCGAGGGTCGAAAGTCGAAGGTCGAGGGCCTGAAGTGAGCGCGAAGGTTTTCAATCCACAGATTAACGCAGATTTTCACAGATTACTTCTTAAGGGGTGCTCTTAGAAATCTGCGAAAATCTGCGTTAATCTGTGGTTCCAATTCCGTCGATCATTAAGCGGCATTTCATTTTGCTCTCGACCCTCGACTCTCGACCCTCGACTCTTCCCGCCATGGTTGCTCGATTGCTGGGGACGCTCGGGCTGGCGCTCGCGCTCAGCTTCGCCGGCTGCAGCAAGCGGCTCACCCCGGTGCAGCAGGGCGATCGCGATCAAGTGCTCCTCCTCGGCAACGGCGCGGAGCCGTCCGACCTCGATCCGCAGGTCATCATCGGCATCCCGGAAAGCCAGATCGTCTACGCGCTCTTCGAGCCGCTCGTCCTGCTCGACCCGGTGGATCTCCACCCCGTGCCCGCGGCGGCCACCAGCTGGGATATTTCGCCGGACGGCCTCGTCTACACGTTCCATCTCCGGCCGGAAGCGAAATGGTCGAACGGTGATCCGGTCACGGCCGATGACTGGGTCTATTCCTACAAGCGCCTGCTCAACAGGAAATTCGCGGCGCCGTTCTCGTACAACGCTTTTTACCTCGAGAACGCGGAGGAATACCTCAGCGGCACCGTGACGGACTTTTCCAAGGTCGGCGTTCGCGCGGTCGATCCGCTCACCCTCGAGTTCCGGCTGCGCTCGCCCACCCCGTTTTTCCCGAGCGCGCTGAGCGCCTACACGCTGCTGCCGGTGCATCCCGGGACGATCGACAAATTCGGCGGATTCGACCGGCAGAACACGCAATGGACCAAGCCCGGCGCGCTCGTCTCCAACGGCCCGTTCATGCTCAAGGAGTGGAAACCCAACCAGGTCATCTCGCTGGTGCCGAATCCGCATTACTGGGATCGCGCGGCCGTCCGCCTGAAGGAAATCCGCTTCTTCGGCGTGGACACGGAGGACACGGAGGAGCGCATGTTTCGCGCGGGCCAGCTCCACGTGACCTACAACATGCCGCTGGCCAAGATCGATCTGTATCGCAACAACGAGCCGGCGCTGCTGCGGATCAACGAGTACTACGGGACCTACTATTTCAATTTCAACGTGCGCAAGCCGCCGCTGGACGATCCGCGTGTGCGGCGCGCGCTCGCCATGTCGATCAACCGCAAGTCGATCATCGACAACATCACGCGCGGCGGGCAGACCCCCGCCTTCGAATTCGCCCCGCCGGGCGCCGGCGGCTACCAGGCCGGCGCGCAACTGCGCGAGGACGTGGACGAAGCCCGCCGCCTGCTCGCCGAGGCCGGCTATCCCGGCGGCAAGGGCTTCCCGAAACTCGAGCTGCTCTTCAACACCAGCGAGCAGCACCGCCCGATCTGCGAGGCCGTGCAGCAAATGTGGAAGCGCGAACTCGGCATCGACGTCACGCTCGTGAACCAGGAGTGGAAGGTCTACCTCAACGCCATGCGCACGGGGGACTATCAAATCACCCGCGCCGGCTGGATCGGCACCGTGCCCGATCCGCACGATTACCTGCAGAATGTGAAGACCAACGGCGGCCAGAATTTCACGGGCTGGAGCAACGCGGAGTACGACCGCATCCTCGCGGAATCGGAGCGCACGCCCGACAACGCCGCGCGCTTCAAGCTGCTCAATCAGCTCGACAAGATTTTCGTGCAGGAAATGCCGCTCGCGCCGCTCTTCCATTACACGCGGCCCATCCTGATCCGCCCGAGCGTGAAGGGATTCCCCGGCAATCCGCGCGACCAGCGCTGGTACAAGAACATGTACCTCGATCCGGAGCCGAAGGCGCGCGCGCTCGGCGTCGTTTCGCCGTAACCGTTCGAGTCGCCGGGCTACTTCGCCTTTTCGCCGAGCAGGAAGGCCTTCACCGCGGGCCAGGGACTGCGCGGGCCCTGCACAAGCTTTTCCCACGCATCGTCCAGTTCGGCCTTCTGCTTTTCGGTCAGATGCCATGAAAGCGGCAGCGTCGCCGCGGGCTTGTCGGGATCGGGCGGAATGCGCAGCGTCGCCCACACGGTTTCGATGTCGTAGCCCTTCTCGCCCTCGAGGTAACCCCAGGAAAATTGGATCATCGCGAGCTGCGTGTCGTTGCGCACGGCCTGGCCGCTGTTCCAGACGCTCAACATGGTCTCCAACGGCACTCCGAGCTGGTAGAAAATGCCGCGGCCACCCTCGGCCGTCTTCGCCTGCGCCAGCGCATCCGGCGCGGCGCGAATCTGGATGATCATCACGCGGCGCAGCCTCGAGTTCGGCGCGGAGAGCGCCTCCTGCACCCAGTCGAGAATGCTGGCCATGCCGAAGTTGTCGGAATATCCGCCGTCCACCCAGGAGGTGTCGCCGCGCCAGGTCGGCCGGTAGCTCGGCTTGGCGGCAGGCGTGACGTACGGAAAGGTCGCCGACATGCGCACCGCGGTGACCGGCGCGAGATCCCATTTCGATTCGTAAAGTTGATCGAACATGACGCGGCCGGCCTGCAGCCCGAGTTCCATGCGCGTGGTGCCCGTGAGAATGCGCTCGCCCGTCTCCGCGTTGGTGGAATTGAAAATCAAGGCCGGTATTCCGCCGCTTGCCGTGCGGCTCCGCCACGTCGCCAGCCCCAAATCGGACTTCACGCCGCTTTGCCCCAGGCCCAGTCTCCATTCGTTCTCCAGCTCGCCGCCGCGATTGCGCGCCGGGGGGAGCAAAAACGGCAGCAGCGCCCGCCGCAGATCGGGATAGACCAGGCCCCAGACCAGCGGATCGAGCGAAGAGCGATCGGACATATCGACCACCGCGCGCGGACTGCCGGCCAGCTCGGCGCGCTTGGGCTGATAGGCGTCGACGAAGTTCAGGATGGCGAGGCTGCCGCCGGAGACCCCGCTGAGCAGGCGGACATTGGGGGCGAAGCGGATCCCGCAGCCGCGCAATTGCGGATCCTTCCGGCTCAATTCCTCCAGGCCCGCCAGCACGCGCGCCGCCCAGGCCGACGCCCGAATGCCCGCCGCCGCCCGCCGCCACCACGATGATCATTTCGCGATCGCCCACCACCGCCGCCGCGTTGGGCGCCTCGGGCGTCGACCGGTCGCGCGGAAAGATCGTGAAGTGGTGCTCGTTCGACGGAACCCACGTCATCAAATAAAACCAAACCAGAATCGGCACCGCGACCGGCACGCGCAGTCGATCGAAGTAAAACGACAGACCCGTCAACCCCCACGTCAGCAGGATGCCCGCGGCAAGCAGGTACCCGAGGCTCGATGGCGCGGCGCCGGGCAAATGATTCGCCTGCGGCAGACCAAGGACGGCGTAGAGCAGCAGCGAAATCAGCAACAAGACCAGCGCCAGCGGATGTCCGGCGTAGATCCGCGGCGGTCCGTCGCCCTCCTCGCGATAGCCCGGACCCAACCATCCCGCCGCGCGCGAAAATCCCGCCGCGATCCAGCGGTACACCGGTGATTCCTTGGCGGGATTTATTCGATCCGCCTTGGCCTCCACCTTGGAGAGCAATCCCTTGCGATGCGGCGGCAACAGCAGAAACCGGACGGCCGTTATGTCCGAGTCGCTGGGCGGTCGCAAATAGCGATGCGCGAGCTCGGCCAGCCAAAGCAGCGCGATCGAAATCAATCCGCCGATCAGCGTCCACTCGAGCAGCGCGGCCACGGCCGACCACCAAAGAAATCCGCTCAGCGGCGGCCAGGCGGTGTTCACGGCAATGACGCGAAAGAGCAGCGGCAGCACGAGCAACGCGGCCAGCCGGTGCCCGGTCCAGCGGTCGCAATCCATCGCCGCGTCCCACCAGCGCAGGAGCCAGCCCGAGTTTCTTGTCCGCGGGATTCGCGCCGGATGTCGGTCGAGCTCCACAAAGCGAAAGCGGCCGTACAACCAGATCAGGCGAATCGTGACGAGAATGGTCCAGGCCAGCGTGAATCCGCCGAGCATCACGTAAATGGTCCCCATCCACGAAAGTTCGAAGGCGCCTCCCACCAGCGCCTCGAGGGCGCGGCCTTCGCCGGAAAAAAACGGAACCAGCACCAGGCCGGCAGCGGCGATCAGCGGAAAGCGGATGAGGTAAATGAAAACCGCGACCGGCCACCAGCCGTATCCCCACCCCCGCCCCTGCCCGCGGGGGTCGCGAGCGTCCCGGTTCATGACCAATCACGATACGCGACCGGGACCCCGCGCGGCAAGACCTCCGTCCCGGACCCAAACTTGCCCTTCGACCCGTGCCAGTTGGGGCGACGGCCCGTCGCTTTTAGCTCGCCCTATCCGCCCGTTCTGTCATACGAGTTATTCACAACTCACCTCGACAACTACCCAACCAGACCATGCAAAACACGTTCCTCATTCTCGCCCAAGCCGGTCAGCCGGAAGTTAAGGCCCCGAGTCCCATCGTAATTATCTTCTGCCTGCTCATCGCCGTCCTCGCCCTCGCCGGCATGTGGAAGGTTTTCGTCAAGGCGGGTCAGCCCGGCTGGGCCTGCATCATTCCGATCTACAATGTGATCGTCCTTTGCAAAATTGCCGGCAAGCCGCTGTGGTGGGTAATCCTGCTCTTTGTCCCGATTGCCAACCTCGTCGTCACGATCCTGCTCGGACTCGGCGTGGCGGAGAAATTCGGCAAGGGCACCGGCTTCGGCCTCGGCCTGGCCTTCCTGAGCCCGATCTTCTATCCGATCCTCGGCTTCGGTGACGCGCAGTACCAGGGCGCACCGCCCGCGGCCGCCTGAGCGCGCCGCGCCTCGCGCTGCAAATCCCATACTCAAGCCGTCGACTGTCGACCGTCGACGGCTTTCGACTACCTTTCGCCTTTCGCGCGCCGCCGGACGAGATAATGGTTCCAGCCCACGATGGCTCGAACCTACAGCCTCAATCGCCCGACGCATTCCGGCGCGCCGCGGATCGACTACGCCGAGGAGCTCAACCCGCAGCAATGCGCGGCGGTCACCGCCCCGCCGGGCCCGGCGCTGGTCATCGCGGGCGCGGGCAGCGGGAAGACGCGGACGCTGACCTATCGCGTCGCCTACCTGCTCGAGAACGGAGTGCAGTCGCAGCAAATCCTGCTGCTCACCTTCACGAACAAGGCCGCGCGCGAGATGCTCGATCGCGTCACGAACCTGCTGCCCGAGGCCACCCGGGCATCTGGGGCGGGACGTTTCATTCCATCGGCAACCGCATCCTCCGGCGGTACGCGATCGACGCCGGCTTCCGCGCCGGCTTCACCATCATGGATCGCGAGGACCAGGAGGATCTGCTCAAGACCGTGCTCGGCGCCTCCGGCATCGACCCGAAGGACAAGCGCTTTCCCAAGGCCGAGGTGCTCGGCGACATCTTCAGCCTCGCGCTCAACACCGGCCGCAGCATCGAGGACGTGCTCTCGAACCGCTTCGAATATTTCCTTCCCCTCACGGCGGAAATCACCGGGCTCGCGCACCAGTACGAGTTGAAGAAGAAGGCGGTCAACAGCCTCGACTTCGACGATCTGCTCGACAAATGCGTCAGGCTCCTGCGGCAGGAAGGGCCCGCCGCGGATCATTACCAGCGGCAGTTCCAGTTCATCCTCGTCGATGAATACCAGGACACGAACCGGCTGCAGGTCGAGTTCATCGACCTGCTCGCGAAGCATCATCGCAACGTCATGGTGGTGGGCGACGACGCGCAAAGCATCTACTCGTGGCGCGGCGCGAACGTGCAGAACATCCTCGATTTTCCCAAGCGCTACCCGACACGCGCTCGTACAAGATCGAGACGAACTACCGCAGCACGCCGGAAATCCTCGCGCTGGCCAACGCCGCCATCGCCGAAAACATGCAGCAATTCGAAAAGGAACTGCACGCCTCGCGGCCGGAGCGGCGCGCAGAAACCGGCCGTGGTCGAGCTGGGCGACACCGCCCAGCAGGCGCTCTTCGTCACGCAGCGCATCCTCGAACTGCGCGACGAGGGCATCGACCTCAACGAGATGGCCGTGCTCTACCGCGCGCACTTCCACTCGATGGAATTGCAGATCGAACTGACGCGCCACGGCATCCCGTTCGCGATCACCAGCGGCCTGCGCTTCTTCGAACAGGCGCACGTGAAGGACGTCGCGGCGTTTCTGAAGTTCGCCTCGAACCCGCGCGACGAGGTCGCCTTCAAGCGCATCGTGCGGCTGCTCCCCGGCATCGGCGGCGCCGCGGCCGACAAGCTCTGGCGGCATTTCGCGGAAAAGCTCGGCGCGCGCGACTGGCCCGACGACGGCTACCCGGCGATTTTTTCCGGCGCGCGCGTCGGGGCGAAGAGCCTGAAGGCGTGGACGCAGCTTCTCCACACGCTCGACGAAATCGCCCCGGCGGGCCGGCCCGTGCCGCCGGCGCGCGCCATTGAATCGGTCATCGAGGCGGTCTACGACGACTACGCCAAATCCAAGTTCACCAACTACGAGGCGCGCCGCGAAGATTTGAATGTGCTCTCGAACTATGCGCGGCAGTACGAGGATCCGGCGGAATTCCTCTCGCAGCTGGCGCTCCTCACCTCGCTGGAATCGGACGCCGCCATGCAGGCCGAGCGCGACACGGAGCGCGTGACCCTTTCCAGCGTGCACCAGGCGAAGGGCCTCGAATGGAAGGTCGTCTTCGTGATCGGACTGAACGAGGGCTCCTTTCCCAGCCATCGCTCCATCGAATCGCCCGCCGCGGTGGAGGAGGAGCGGCGGCTGTTCTACGTCGCGGTCACGCGCGCCTGCGACGAGCTTTACCTGACCCATCCGAATCTGCGCCTGAGCGCCGGTTACGGCGAGATGCTGCAGCGTCCCAGCCGCTTTTTGGCCGAATTGCCCGAGAATGTGCTCGAAAGGTGGGAGGTGGATCGGAAATGGTAGGGCCAGCCGGCATGCCCACCTCGAAGCCAGGGTCCAAGTTGAACTTCTCCCCCGACCGTCGCGTCGCCGGCGTCCTGGTGCCCGTTTTCGCCGTGCGCTCCGCCGATGACCTGGGTTGCGGCGACACGTCGTCGCTCTGCGATTTCATCGACTGGATCGCCGAGCTGGGCTTCCGCGTGGTGCAGGTGCTGCCCATCAACGAGACCGGCGGCGACCACAGCCCCTACAACGCCATCAGCTCGATGGCGCTCGACATCACCACGATTCACCTGCAGCCGGAGACGCCGGTCGATCTCCTGCCCGCCGCCTACGAGGCCATCCTCGCCGAGACCGATCGCTCGCGGCTGGGCGGCGGCAACGTGGACTACGCCGCGGTCAAGGCGCTGAAGTGGCGCCTGATTGAGAGCGCCTTCGACGAATTTGCGCGTCGCCACCTCGGCCGCCGCACCGTGCGCGGGCGGGCCTTTCGCGATTTCACGAAATCGCAGGCGTGGCTCGACGGCTACACGCTTTTCCGCGCGCTGATGGCGCACAACCATGGCGTGGAGAATTTCGACGACTGGCCGGCCGAGCAGCGCACGGTCGCCGCCGCGCGGAAATGGTTGAAACAGCTGGGCCCGGACGAGCGCGCCGCCTTCGATCGCCGCCGCAGCTTTTACGGCTACGTGCAATGGATCGCCTGGAAGCAATGGACGATCGTGAAGACGCACGCGGAGTCGCGCGGTGTCGCGCTGATGGGCGACATCCCCTTCGGTATCAGCTACTGCAGCGCGGATTACTACGCGCACCCGGAGTTGTTCGAGCCCGGCTGGTGCGGCGGGGCGCCGCCGGAGACGATCTTCAAGGACGACATCTTCGTGCAGCGCTGGGGGCAGAACTGGGGCATCCCGGTGTACGACTGGCCGGCGATGGACCGCGACGATTTCCGCTGGTGGCGCCAGCGCGCGGGCGGGCTGCGCGACTTGTTTCACAGCTTTCGCGTCGATCACATCCTCGGTTTTTACCGGCTTTACTCGTTTCCGTGGCGGCCCGCGCGCAACGCCGAGTTTCTGCCGCTCACGCACGAGGAGGCGGCCGCGCGGACGGGCGGGCTGTTGCCGGGATTCCGACCGCGCGATGATTCCACGCCGGAAAATCGCGCCGCCAATCGCGCGCAGGGCGACCACATCATCAGCATCATCCAGGCGGGCGCGCTGCCGGCCATCCTCGTGGCGGAGGATTTGGGCGTCGTGCCCGACTACGTGCGGCCGCATCTCGCCTCGCGCGGGATCGCCGGCTTCAAGATTCCGCAGTGGGAGGTGCGGCCGGACGGAAGCTTCATTCCCGGTTCCGAATACAACCGGCTTTCCGTGGCGACCTACGCAACGCACGACCACGAGCCGCTCGCCGCCATGTACCAGCGCTGGGGAAAATACGCGGCGGCGGAGCGCGAGGGAAACCAGGAGGCGCACATCGCCGCCGAGGAGGCCCGGCGCGACGCCTGGAAATTCGGCGAGTACGCGGGCATTCCGCCGGATCACCGCTTCGACGGCTGGAACGACGCGACGCACGAGGCGCTGGTGCGCGCGCTCTTCGGTTCCAATTCGTGGATCGCGGTCCTCATGGTCACCGATCTTCTAGGCACGGCGGATCGCTTCAACATTCCCGGCGTGGCGAATTCCACGAACTGGACGCGTCGGCTCGACGAGACGCCCGCCCAGATGCGGGCCAATCCGGTGGTCGCCGAAAAAATGGCGCGCATGTCCGCGCTGATCGCGAAAACCGGGCGGGGGTAGGTGGAACGCGACCTCCGGGCGCGTTGCAATTGGTAGGGACGACCATCCTTGGTCGTCCCAAATTGCGGACAGCATTTCTTCTCGGCGTGGGATCCCGCTCGGTATCCGGATTGAGGCCGCCGGCTTGGACGAGCGAGGACGCTCGTCCCTACCATCTTGTCATCGGCGCATCCCAAACTGCGATCTTCGACCATTATCCGATCGACCCAACGAATCGGCAGGCCGGGTGTCCAACCTCCTCCCTTTACGTTTTGTGCATTTGGAAACGACATCCCCTCCCCAACCTTTGCGCCGTGCCCGCCGAATCCACCTCGGCCCGGAATCCCGCGATCACCAAGTCCATTGCCAGCCGGAGTTTCGGGGGCAAGTTAGGTCGATGCAGCCCTACGACTTTGCCGGCTTCCTGAAGTCCTCGGCTGACACCATTCTCGGGCTGAAGTCGCTGGAGGCGCCGTTCCTGGCGGCCTGCGACCTCGTCACGAAGAGCTTTGCGACCGGCGGAAAACTGCTCGCCTGCGGCAACGGCGGCAGCGCGGCCGACAGCGCGCATCTCACGGCCGAATTCACCGGTCGCTTCATCCGCGACCGGCGTCCCTACCCGGCCCTTTGCCTTTCGGCCGAACCGAGCCTCCTCACCGCCGTCGCCAACGACTACGGATATGACGCAGTTTTTGCGCGGCAGATTCGCGCGTTCGGCCGGCGCGGCGACGTGCTCATGGCGCTGACCACGAGCGGAAATTCGGCGAACATTCTCGGCGCGCTCGATGCCGCCCGCGAGATGGGCGTCTCCACCATTGCCCTGCTGGGCCGCGACGGCGGCAAGGCGCGTGGCAAGGCCGATGTGGAACTCCTCGTGCCGAACGAACTCACCGCCCGCGTGCAGGAGGCCCACAAGGTCCTCATTCACGCGCTGTGCGAACGCGTCGAAGCGCTGCTCGGGCACTAAACTGGCTATGTTCAGTCCCACCGTCGGAGGACCGCTCCGGACCGGAACATTTGTCATGACCGATCGCATTACCCAACTCGTCGCCCAAGTCGGCAGCATCATCGTCGGCAAGGAGCCGCCCATCCGCCTGGCCATCGCCTGCCTGCTGGCGCGTGGACATCTGCTCATCGAGGACATTCCCGGCGTGGGCAAGACCACGCTCGCCCAGACGCTGGCGGCGTCGCTCGGCCTCAAGTTTCGCCGCATCCAATTCACCAGCGACCTGCTGCCGGCCGACATCCTGGGCAACTCGATCTTCGACCGCCAGCTCGGCCAGTTCGTCTTTCATCCCGGGCCGATCTTTGCGCAGGTCGTCTTGATCGACGAGGTGAACCGCGCCACGCCCAAGACGCAGAGCGCCCTGCTGGAGGCGATGGAGGAATATCAAATCTCGGTCGATGGCGTGACGCATCCGCTGGAACAGCCGTTCTTCGTCATCGCGACGCAAAATCCGCGGCAGCAAATCGGCACCTTTCCGCTGCCCGAGTCGCAGCTCGACCGCTTTCTCATGCGGCTGGAACTCGGCTTTCCCGATCGCGCGAGCGAACGCGAAATGCTCGTCGGCGGAAACCGGCGCGAAATGCTGCGCGCGCTTTCCGTCGCGCTGCAGGCCGACCGTCTCGTCGCGATTCAGGCGGAGGTGCCGAAGGTGCAGACCTCGGCGGCGCTGCTCGACTACGTGCAGGATTTGCTGGCCGTCAGCCGCACACTCCACGCGACGGGTCTCTCGCCCCGCGCGGGTCTCGCGCTGCTCCGCGCCTCCCAAGCCTGGGCCATGATGTGCGGCCGCGACATGGTGTTGCCGGAAGACGTGCAGGCCGTCGCGCCCTCGGTCATGGCGCATCGCCTCGAGGTGGGCGGCGGCGAGGGGCAATTGTCCGGGCGCGCGCTTGGTACGACAACTTCTTGCTACCGTCGCTGTCCCTTAGAGACGACCGAGGAAAAGCTCGAAATCTCGAAACTCGAAGAAAGTTTGGAAATTCGAAGATCAAAGTTCAACGGGTGCCGATTTGAAATTTTCCGCGTTTTGATTTTGAAGTTTACTTCGAGTTTCGAATTTCGGGTTTCGAGTTTCCTTTCTCCATGTCTGCACAGCGAGTCTTAAGTCAGCCACGCTTTCTCGCGCGCTGGCGGCCCTCCGCGTGGTTCCGGCCGGAGAAAGTCTACATCCTCCCCACTCGCGCGGTCATCACGCTTTCGCTGGTGCTGCTCGCCATGTGGTACGCCGCGGTCTCGCAAAACAACGCGATGGCCTACCTGCTCCTCTTCTTCCTCGGCAGCCTCACCGTGCTGTCGATGAATTACACCCACTTCAATCTCGTCGGCCTCCGCCTGCACATCGGACGCATCGCCCCCGTCTTCGCGGGATCCGACGCGGATGTGCCCGTGGAGATCGTCAATCCGTCGCGCCGCGAGCGTCATGCGCTGGAATTGCTGGTGGCGGATCGCGAGCCGTATTACTTCGCATCGGTTCCCGGACGGGGCGGCCGGGTGCCGGGACGATTGCTCGTGACGACGACGACGCGCGGCGAGCACGCGCTGCCGCGCATCACCCTGCGCTCGATCTATCCGCTCGGGCTTTTCGAGGGCCGGCAATATCGCGAGCCGTCGGGCCGGCCGCTGCTGGTCTATCCGGCGCCGCGGGGCAGCCTGCCGATGCCGCGCGGCGAAAGCCTCTCGCGCATGGAACTCGCCGCGGCCGGGCCGGGCGGCGAGGACTACGCCGGCTCGCGGCCGTACCGCAGCGGCGAATCGCAACGGCATGTCGACTGGCGCGCCGTTGCGCGCGGACAACCGCTGCTGCTCAAGCAATTCGTCGGCACCGGCGGACACCGCGTCTGGCTCGACTGGTCGGCCGTCGCCGTGCTGCCCGATCTCGAGACGAAGCTATCCCAGCTCTGCCGCTGGATCGTCGACGCCGAGCGCGACGGCTTTCAATACGGCCTGCGCCTGCCCGGCTTCGAGGCCTCGCCTTCGCGCGGCGATCTGCATCAAAGCCAGTTGCTCCGCGTCCTCGCGCTTTACGAAGCGGCGGAAAATCAACCGGCGCGTCGACACTTTGACCCATGGACACTCCGACGGTCATCCTGCACGGCTTTCCCAGCGACGACGAAACGCGCGGGCTGCTTTATTGGCTGGGCGACGACTATGCGGCGACCCTTGCGCGTGATGTCGCGCGTCAGCTCGCCGCGGATGATCCGGCGGGACGCATGCTTTCGCTGCACTGCCTCGATCTGCCGAAGCTGGTGGTGGATGCCGCGGAGGAGGACGGCCGCGTCGTCGGCGTGCAGGCCGAATTTCCGCTGCGCGTCGTGATGCAGGCGGGTGACGGCGGCCGCTGGCGGCTGCGCGCGCATGCCCAATACGCGGCGACCAAGCTGGACCGCGAGGACGGCGGCAGCATCGCCTGCCAGCTCGAGATTTCGCAGGTGGAACCGGAGGCCTGATCGCAAAATCATGGTCGCGCTCCTCTCCCAAACCTCCCCGCGCACCGCGTCCACCGCGGCGCAGCCCGGCAAGCCGCCGCCCCCGGGGCGCGCCCTGCGCTGGATGACGATCAGTCTTTTGCTGGCGGTCGTGCCGACCTTTCTCAATCTGCCGCTTTGGGCGCCGTTGTTCTTCCTGGCCTGCGCCGCCTGGCGCTGGCGGATCGAGTGGAGGCGCGGCGCCATCCCGGGCAAATGGGTGCTCGCCGCCCTCTTCAGCGCCGCGTGCATTCTGATTGTCGCGGTGCAGCGCCTGGACGGATCGACCGCCGCACTCACGTTCTTGCTCGTGTTGGTTTCGCTCAAGCTGCTCGAGCTCGACACGCGACGGGACTACATCGTCGCGGCGCTGCTCGGCTACTTCCTGGTGCTCAGCGGATTCTTTTTCAACCAGAGCCTGCTGCTCGCGCTCTACACCGCGCTGGCCCTCGTGGTGAACACCCTCGCCCTGACGATGGCCTGCGGCGCCTCGCCGGTCCGGCCTTCGCTGCGACTGTCGCTCGCGCTTTGCCTGCAGACGCTGCCCATCGTGACGGTCCTCTTCATTTTCTTCCCGCGAATCGACGGACAGTTTCAACTTTTCTCCGGCCGCGGCCGCGTCGGGCAGGCGGGCATGAGCGATCGACTCTCGCCGGGTCAATTCGCGCGCATCGCGGAGAGCGACGACGTCGCCTTCCGGGCGGAGCTGCCCGCCGAGCCGGTGGTGCAACCGGGAAATTTGTACTGGCGCGGTCCGGTGCTGGCGCAGTGCGACGGCCTGGCCTGGTCGGCGGTGGTGCTGCCGATCGATGCCACTCCTGCCGCCGAAACCGCCGTGCCCGACGTGAATCGACCGGCGGTGGCCCAGCGGATCACGCTTGAACCGCAACAAAACCGTTGGCTCTTCGCGCTCGATCTTCCCGTGGAGTCCGCGACCAAGGATGTCATTTTCGCGGCCAACGGATCGAGATCGATCGAGTACCGCCAGCCGGTCATGCGCAAGCTGGTCTACAATGTCACTTCGCGACTGCCCGCCGCCGGCGCGCTGATCGTCGCGGAGCCGAAGCAACCGAACGTGCGCTACCTGCAGTTGCCGCGCACGCTGAGTCCGAAGGTGCGCGCGCTGGCGGAGGGCTGGCGCCGCAACGCCAAGCGCGGCGACGTGGAAATTGTCGGCGCCGGGCTGGAGTTCTTCCGATCCGGCGGCTTCGCCTACACGCTTTCGCCCGGGACCTACGTGGGCGCGGATCCGCTCGAGGAATTTTTGTTCGAGCGCCGGCGCGGCTTTTGCGAGCATTTCGCCGCGTCTTTCGCCACCCTGATGCGCGCCGCCGGCGTGCCCGCGCGCCTCGTGCTCGGCTACCAGGGCGGACGGCTCAACTGGCTGGGCAGCCACCTCACCATCCTGCAATCCGACGCGCATTCGTGGTGCGAGGTCTGGCTGGCGGGCCGCGGCTGGCATCGCGTCGATCCCACCGCAGTGGTCGCGCCCGATCGCGTGAACCTGGGCGCGGATTCCTACAACGCGCTCGCGCAAATGGGGCAGCTGTCCGCGACGGAGCGGTTGCAGCAGTTGTTCCGGTTGAACAATCCGACCGGGTTCCGCTGGCTCGCGCGAAATTTCAGCATGGCGTGGGACACCATCGACATGCAGTGGAACCTGCACGTGGTCGGCTTCAACCTCGAGGCGCAGGGCGATTTGATGCGCGACCTCGGCCTGGGCCGGCTCGGCATCTTCGGCGGCGCCATGGGCATCGTGCTCGGGCTCGGCATCGGCGCCGGCGCGTTCGCCTTCTTCCTTTTTCTGCGCAGCCGCAGTCTCTCCTCCTCGCACGGCCAGGCCAGCGTCCTGGCGAAAATCTACGCGCGCTTCTGCCGGAAAATCGCCCGGGCCGGCGGTCCGCTGCGGGAACCGCACGAGGGCCCGCTCGATTTCGCGCAGCGGGCCGCCGGGGTGCTGCCGGCCAGCGCCGGCGAAATCCAACGCATCACGCAAATCTATGTGGACGGGCGCTATCGTCGCGGGTTCGGGGAAATCGAGGCCGGGGCCGGCGAACTGCTCGAGGCCGTGCGCGCGTTCCGCCCGCGGCGCGAGCACGACACCGAAAAAAACTTGGTTTCATCCACCCCAATCCGCGGATAGGGTCCGGTCCCTATGAAAGCCCCCATCCATGTTGCCGTGACCGGTGCCGCCGGTCAGATCGGGTATTCCCTCCTTTTCCGCATCGCGTCCGGCTCCATGTTCGGCCCGGACCAGCCCGTCTGCCTGCACCTGATCGAAATCGAGCCCGCCCTCAAGGCGCTCAACGGCGTCGTCATGGAACTGCAGGACTGCGCCTTTCCGCTGCTGCACGGCATCGATGCCCACCGCCAGCCTCGACGAGGGATTCAAGGGCGTGAACTGGGCCCTGCTCGTCGGCAGCGTCCCGCGCAAGGCCGGCATGGAGCGCAAGGATCTGCTCGGCATCAACGGCAAGATTTTCATCGGCCAGGGCAAGGCCATCGAGAAGAACGCCGACAAGTCGACGTGCGCGTGCTCGTCGTGGGCAATCCCTGCAACACCAACGCGCTGATCGCCATGAACAACGCGCCCGGCGTGCCGCGCGAGCGCTGGTTCGCCATGACCCGGCTCGACGAAAACCGCGCCAAGAGCCAGCTCGCCGCCAAGGCCGGCGTGCACGTCGCGCAGGTCACCAATGTCGCCATCTGGGGCAACCATTCCGCCACGCAGTATCCCGACTTTTTCCAACGCCAAGATCGGCGGCAAGCCGGCCACGGACGTCATCACCGATCACGCCTGGCTGGAGAGGGATTTCATCCCGACCGTGCAACAGCGCGGCGCGGCCATCATCAAGGCGCGCGGCGCGTCGTCGGCGCGCCAGCGCGGCGAACGCGGTCGTCGACACCGTGCGCTCGCTCACCACGCCGACGCCGGCGGGCGACTGGCACAGCGTGGCGGTGTGCTCCGACGGCAGCTACGGCATCGAGAAGGGCCTGATCTGCGGCTTCCCCGTGCGCGGCGACGGCAAGAAATGGGAAATCGTGCAGGGACTGAAGATCGATGAATTCAGCCAGGCGCGGATCGACAAGACGGTCGGCGAGCTGAAGGAGGAGAAGGAGTTGGTGAAGGGGCTGATCAGCGGCTGAGCGCCGCTGACCAGAAGTTATGTGTTACGGGTTATGGGTTATGAACTCGCGCGCATGATCTCCTTCCCGTAACTCATAACCCGTAACCCATAACTCTTATGTCCGTCGACCCCAACGCCCTCCAAACCGATCAACTCAAGGCCCGCGTCGGGCAGTTGCGGAGGTATCTTTGACCTCCCCAAGCTGCAATCGCGCCTGAGCGAATTGGAATCGGCCATGGCCGAGCCGGGTTTCTGGGATCGCAAGGAACTCGCCCAAAAACAAGTCGAGGAAGTCTCCACCCTGCGGAACAAGGTCGGACCCTTCCTCCAGATCGAGCGCAGCGTCGACGACGTCGGCGTGCTCAAGCAACTCGCCGACGAGGAACCCGAGGGCGACTCCAAGCACGCCACGCTCGCGGAGTTCGGCGCCGAGTTTGCGAAGGTCGAGAAACTGCTCGCCGACTTCGAGCTCATGCAGCTCATGTCGGGCGAGAACGATCGCCACAACTGCTTTCTCACCCTCAACTCCGGCGCCGGCGGCACGGAGTCCTGCGACTGGGCCGACATGCTCCTGCGCATGTACACGCGCTGGATCGAACGGCGCGGCTTCAAGTCGAGCGTGATGGACATCCAGCCGGGCGACGAGGCCGGCATCAAGTCGGCCACCCTCAAGGTCACCGGCGAATACGCCTTCGGCTACCTCGCCTGCGAGCGCGGCGTGCACCGCCTGGTGCGCATCTCGCCCTTCGATTCCAATGCGCGCCGCCACACGTCGTTTGCCAGCGTCGATGTCGTGCCGGAACTCGACGACGACGTGGTCATCACGATCGACGAGAAGGATCTCGAGATCGACACCTATCGTTCCGGCGGCAAGGGCGGCCAGAACGTGAACAAGGTGGAGACGGCCGTGCGCATCGTGCACAAGCCCAGCGGCATCGTGGTGGCCTGCCAGGCCGAGCGCAGCCAGAGCGCCAATCGCATCACCGCCATGCGCTTGTTGCAGGCGAAATTGATGCAGGTGGAAATCGACAAGAAAAAGGCGGAGCTGGATCGCCAGTACGGCGAAAAGAGCGACGTCGCGTGGGGCAGCCAGATCCGCAGCTACGTCTTCCAGCCCTATCAAAAAGTGATCGATCTGCGCACCGGCGTGGAAACGAGCGACGTCCAGGGCGTCATGAACGGCGACATCGACGCCTTCATCGAGGGCAAGCTCCGTGGCCTCAAGCGCCAGAAAGGCGCCAGCGAGGACGAAGCGTAGAGCCGGTGGATGGGACAGTGGTATCCCCTCCCATCCACAGCGTGGTCAGTACTTCAGAATCTTCGCCAGGAAGTGCTTGGTCACATCGCTCTGCGGATTTTCGAAAAGCTGCGCGGCCGGCGCGGCCTCGACGATTTTTCCGGCGGCGAGCAACGCCACTTCACCCGCCACGCGGCGCGCAAAGCCCATCTCGTGCGTCACCAGCACGAAGTCGCGGCCCTCGTCCTTCAGCTCCTCGATGATCTCGAGCACTTCGCCGGTCATCTCCGGATCGAGCGCCGAGGTCGGCTCGTCGAAGAAGAGCAGGCTCGGTTTGATCGCGATGGCGCGCGCGATGGCCACGCGCTGGCGCTGACCGCCCGAAAGCTCGGCCGGCTTCTTCTTCGCATGGGCTTCGAGCTGGAAGCGCTGCAGTGATTCCATCGCGATCGCGTCGGCCTCCGCCGCGGAGTGTCCGTGCACCTGCACGAGCGGCAGCGTGACGTTTTGCAGCGCGGTGAAATGCGGAAACAGATTGTAGGCCTGAAAAACCGTCCCGACGCTCCGCCGGTGCGCGATGAGTGCCTCGTCGTCCTCGAAGTCGATTTCCTTGCCGTTGAAAATCACGCCGCCGCAGCCGGCGTCCGGATAATCAAGTCCCGCCAGCACGCGCAGCAGCGTGGATTTCCCGCCGCCCGACGGACCAATCAGCACCAGTCCCTGCACCTTCGGCAGATCCATCGAGATGTCCTGCAGCACCCGATGCGTGCCGAAGGATTTCGAGAGATTGCGGACGGTGAGTTGCATGGGGGTAGATGAAGTAGTTATGGGTTACGCGTTACGAGTTATGAAGTCGTCGCGTTGCATAACCCATAACGCATAACCCATAACCATCTCTCACGTATCAAACTTGTTCCGATTCTCCAGCCAGCGCGTCCAGAGCGAAATCGGCAGCGTGAGGCAGAGATAGCCGACCGCGAGCAGGAGGTAGCACTCGAGCGTGCTGTAGGTGATCGAGTTCACCTGCTGCGCGTTCTTCGTGAATTCGTTGACCGAGATGAATGACAGCAGCGAGGAGTCCTTGATCAGCGAGACGAACTGGCCCGCCAGCGGCGGGAGGCTCTGCCGGAAGGCCTGCGGAAAAATCACGAATCGATAGGTCTGCGCCGTGGTGAGCCCGATGGCGCGCGCGGACTCGATCTGCGATTTCGGAACGCCCTCGATGCCGGCGCGAATGATCTCGCTGATGTACGCGCCCGCGAAGAACGAGAGCGTCAACACGCCGACGACATAGCGATCCTGCACGTGGAAGGCGGGAGCGAAGACGTAGAAGAAGATGAGGATTTGCGACAGCAGCGGTGTGCCGCGCACGCCCTCGACGTAGATTTTGACCAGGTAGCGCAGGAGCAGGAAACGGGAGCGTCCCGCCAGCGCCATGACGAGACCGATCAAGGTGCTCAGGACCAGCGAGACCAGCGAGATGATGACCGTGACCTCGAAGCCGGTGATGAAGAGCCTGCGATATTTCCAAATCGCGCCCCAGAGCCATTCGCCCTGTTCGAGCCGGTAGAAAGTGACGGCAAAAAATGCGGCGATGAGCACGAAGGCCGCGGTCCAGTTGGCGGTCTTGGCCCAACCCGGCAGCACGCGCGCGGAACCTTCCCGCGGCTGGAACAGCAGCTTCCGCCAAAAGGGAGCGGCGGGAGGTCTGCTATCCATGCGGGGTTTCTACGGGAACGCTCGTCGAATGTCCACCGCGCGGAGTCAGCCCGCCTGCGCCGCCGTGAGGCATTGCAGCAAATACGGCAGCAACTGCTTCTTGCGCGAGACCACGCCCTTGAGCTCCCACAAGTCGGGGCCGGCCACCGGGTAATCGATTTGCCGGCGGAATTTCTCGTCGCCCGTCACCAGCAAGAGCGAGTTCTGCGTGTTGATGTCCGTCACCAGCAAGGCCGAAAACAGCAACCGGTGCGCGGCGCGAAACTCCTCCAGCGCCTCGCCGATCTGCGTCGCGCTTTTCGTGGAAAAGCTCGAAGCCGAGCTCCTCGATCTGCGCCACGCTGAAGCTCGCGCCCGCGCTCCGAAAACTCCTTGCAGTCTGCCGTCACCACCTCGTCGGGCGTCAGGGTCTTCAGCGGCGAGCCCACCGCGAATATTTCCTGCGCGAGCTGATCGGCACCGTCACGCCCGCCAGCTCGGAAAGCTTCTTCAAGATGCGCGCGTCGATCGGCGTGCTCGTGGGCGAGGTCAGGTTCAACGTGTCGGAAATCAATCCCGCCATCAGCAGGCCCGCGATCTTTGGCTCGATCGGCACGCCGGCCGTCTCGTAGCAAAGCGCCACGATGGTGCTGGTGCTGCCCACCGGGTTGTTCCAGAAGAGCACCGGCGTGATCCGATTTGAAACCGCCGAGGCGATGGTGATCGAGAATCTCGAGAATCGGCAGATCCTCGGCGCCCGGCACCATTTGCGTGGCCTCGTTGTGATCGACCAGGATCAACTGACGCGGCACCGGCTTCAAGAAATCGCCCTTCGTCATCACGCCCACCAGGCGCCGCTCCGCGTCGAGCACGGGAAAGATGGTCGAGGAGCTGCCCTGGGCGCGCGACCGCGCGGCGTCGAGCGGTGTGTCCGGGGAAAAGCTGACGAATTCGCGGTCGACCATTTCGCCGATCCGCGAGGCGCCGCGCGCGAGCAGCACGGTGGTCGCCGCGTCGTAGCGCGAACGCGCCACGATGACGCCCGCTTCCGCCGCCAGGGAAAGCACGTCGGCGGCGATGGCCAGCCCGCCCACGATGACAATCGCGCGGGCCCGTCCCTCGATCGCGGCCTTCTGCACGTCCTCGCGATCGCCGACGAAGACGATCTGCCGATCCGCCGCGCGGGTGCGCAGGCGGCCGACAAAACTTTCCACCTTCATGGTCGAGAGCGTCAGGTGGTATTCGCGCGGTTCCTCGTCGCGCCGCGCCTCGCCGACCAGCACCTCGCCGTCGAAGGTCTGCAGCACATCGGCCAGGTTCGCCATGACGCGCCGCGCGCGCTCGGCGTCCCCGCGCGACGGGAAAATACGGTGGCTGATCTTGTGGGTGCTGAGCAGGCCGAGGCAGCGGTTGGATTCGTCGACCACCGGCAGTCCGCGCAACTGGTGTTCGTCGATCGATCCCACCGCCTGCGTCACGGTCGCGTCGGCCCGCGCGGAAATCACCTCGCGCACCATGACGTCGCGCACCAGCGGGGTGACATCGGTGAAATGCACCGGCTCGGGCACCCCGAAGCGCTTGAGCACGAACTCGATGCGGGCGTTGAGGTTGCCGGCGCGGCCCGCGATGACGCGCGGATGGCCCTGGCGGCGCTTGAGCTCCGCGTAGGCGATGGCGGAACAGATGGAATCCATGTCCGGATTCTTGTGACCGATGACGATGATTTCCATGGGCGGGCCGGAACGGCGTGGTTATGTGACGCGGACCATCGACCGGCGCAAGCTTCCCGCTACTGTCGAAACTGAATAAATGATCGGGCGGGCGGTCTAAATTCCGACCCTTCCCCTTCCTCATGCGCTCGAAATTCCTGCTTCTGCTGGCCGCGCTGGCCTTTGGCTCGCTCTCGCCCCGTTTGGCCCGCGCCGAAGACGAGGTGAACTTCGACTACTTTTACGCCGCGCTGCAGGATCAGGGCGACTGGTTCGGCACCGACACCTACGGCTACGTGTTTCAGCCGCGGGCCGCGGCAAAGGATCCGAACTGGCGGCCGTACGCGGACGGTTACTGGAGTTTCACCGACGAAGGCTGGACCTGGATTTCCTACGAGGATTTTGGCTGGGCGACGTATCACTACGGGCGCTGGACGAAGCTGGCGTCGATCGGCTGGGTCTGGGTGCCCGGTTATGAATGGGCGCCCGCCTGGGTCTCGTGGCGGACCAGTTCCAGCTACGCCGATGAGTCGGCCGACGCCGATCAGCCGGTCGATCCGGAGGCCGACGTCATCGGCTGGGCGCCGCTTCCGCCCAACGCGGTGCTCTATCCGGGTCCGGGACTCGTCGGCGGGCTCGATTACGTCTACGACATCCCGCCGGAGAATTATTGTTTCGTGCCCACGCCGTATTTCTGCGCGCCCGCGCTGATCGTCGTGATTTTCGTGCCCGCCCGGAATTACTACTGCTTCGGCTGGACCGTCAACGTGACGCATTGCCACTTCCGCGATCATCACGGCGTGCCGCGCATCTATTGCGGCGGGCCGAATTTCGATCGTCTGCAGCGCCGCGTGCCGCGGACGATTCCGCGCTTCACCATCGAACGGCGCGCGGGGGTCCCGACGCCGGGCCGCGGTTCGCCCGCGATCTTGAACCAGGTGCGCGGCCGCACGTTGGACGTGGTCGCGCCGCGCATCGCGCCGCCCCCGGGCGTGGCGGCCAGCGCGGTCGGCGTCCCGCGCAACGCCTCAACGCAGCGGCCGGCGCAGGTGAAAGCCGTGATCGCCAAAGCGATGCCGGCGGCCGGCTGGAATACGCCGGGCGTCCAGCCGCAGGCGGTGCAGGCGGCGCGCGAACAATTGAAACGCGAGGCCGCGCAAGCACCGCGCCAGGCCGTCGCCGCCGTCCCCACGCGGCCGGTTCTCACCGATCCTCCCGGTCCGCCGGCCCGCGCGACGCGCGCCAATCCCAATGTCGCGACGCCGAACGCGGCCGCCCCGGAATCGCCGCAAGACGCCTTTCGTCGCCAGCAGGCGGAAGATCGCGAACGCCGCCAGCAGATCATTGCCGAGCAGCAGCGCCGCGCCGGCGAGGCGTCGGCGCCGCAGAACGATTCGGTCGAGGCGCAGGAGGCGCAGCGTCAGCAGCAGATCGAGGCGCAGCAACGCAGCCAGAGCGAAGCGCAGGCCCGGATGCAGGCCATGAGACAGCAGCAGGCCGAGCAGGCGCGCCAGGCCCAGGCCAATGCGCAGGCGCAGCGACAGCAACAGATCGACGCGCAGCGCCAGGCCCAGGCCGATCGCCAGCGCCGCGCGCAGGCGGAAGCCCAGGCGCGCGCCGAGGCCCAGCGCGAGGCAACCCGGCAATCGCAGCAGCAGGCGGAGCAACAGCGGCGCGCGGCCGAGGCGCAGCGCCGCATGGACGCCGCGCGCAGCGGCGCCCAGGGCGCCCAAGGCACCCAAACGCCGTAAGTCGCGAATGACTGGCGCCCGCGCGCATTCGGTGGCCATGTTCCGCGGTCCCCGATCCGCCGATGCGTGTCCCGATGAAATCGTTCCTCCGATGCACGCAGCCGATCGTTTGTTTGCTCGCGCTGTGGCTGCCGACCGCGAAGGCGCGCGCCGCGCAGGGCGAGGTGTCCTACGAATTCTTCTACGCCTCGCTGCAGGCGAGCGGCACCTGGCTGGAGTCGGCCAACTACGGCTACGTCTGGCAACCGCGCATCGCGGTGGATAAGTTCGATTGGCGTCCGTACGCGGACGGCTATTGGAGCCACACCGACCAGGGCTGGACCTGGATTTCGTACGAGGAATTCGGCTGGGCGACTTATCACTACGGACGCTGGGCCCGGCTCTCCGACATCGGCTGGATTTGGGTGCCGGGCTTCGAGTGGGCGCCGGCCTGGGTGTCGTGGCGCGCCTCGCCTGGATTGACCGGTCGCAACGTGCCGCCATCGACCCGCACCGTGCCCGATGCCGTCGGCGTGGAGCCCGAGGAAGTGGTGGGCTGGGCGCCGCTGCCGCCGGAAGCCGCCTTCAACCCGGCGCGCGGATTTTCCCCGCAGGTCGATCTCGCGTTCCAACTCGGTCCCGACATTTACAATTTTGTGCCGGCCCGTCACTTCGGCGAAATCGTGCTGCGACCGTGGATTTTTCGCGCCGCGGCCAACGCGGGACTCATGGCATCGACGTGGAATTGCACAAACATCATTTTCCGACCGAATCCCGGATTCATCTGGTCGGGCGGACCGAGCTTTTGGGTGCTGCGCGCCACCGCGCAAATCCCGGTCGCCCAGTTGCATCTCGAGTCGCGGTACGTCGCCTCGACCGGACCGTGGGAAAACCTGGCCAACCGCGTGGAGTCGGATGTTTTCCTCGTGACCGCGCCCATCGTGATTCCACCGCAGGGACAAGCAAGCGGCAGCATCGGACTGCCGGTGGGTCCGTCCACGACACCGCCGACGCTCGGCGGGCCGCTGATTCCGGCGAGATCGATCGAGCACGGCTGGATTGAAACCCCGCGCGACTCCCCGGCGGTGGCTGAGTTGCGCGAAAGCATCAAACGCGACGCGGCCGACGCGCCGCAAATGCCGGTGCCGCCCGCCGGATCCCCGGCGGCTGCCAATGTCATCCGCATTGCGCCCCCGAAACCAGCGCCGGCGGAACCAGCGCCTGCCTCGACCGCCCGCCGGACAACATCCAAGTCGAAAGCCGGCGAGAAAACCGCGACGCCAAGCCCGGCGGAATCGCCGGTTCCCAAGTCGCCAAAGGGCCGTTCCAAGACCCTGCCGCCCCCGTCGGCCGGCGATGAGCCCGCGCCACAGCCTGCCAGCCCCCGGGCCCCCGGCGCCAAATAATTCTAGAATCCGTCGGGGTCGGTGCGATGTATTGCCGCTTATGTCCCGTCCCTGGATTACCCCCATCGCCATGGTTGCCGCCACTGTGCTCGGCGCCCTGCCGCTCATTTCCGCCGCCGCCGCCGACTTGCCCGACGTCGTCGCCACCGTAGACGGCGATGCCATTACCAGCAGCGAAGTCATGCGCCTGGCCGACACGTTCATCCTCGCCCGCGGCGCCGAGCGCAGCAAAATGACCCCGAGCGAACGCAGGATGGTCTATCTCCAGGTCGCCAATGAAATCGTCAACGACCGGCTGCTCGTCAAGGCGGCCAAGGGCACGGTGGTGACGGATGCCGAGATCGACAAGCGTTATGCCGACCTCAAGAAGGGCTACAGCAGCGACGCCGAATTCCGCGAACAACTCATCAAGGTCGGCCAAACCGAGGCCAGCGTGCGCGAGAACATCCGCATCGCGACGATGGAGGAAAAATGGATCGTTTCGCAGACGTCCGCGGACATCAAGGCGGACCCAATCGAAATCGAGACGACCTACAAGCGGAACCTGAATACGTTCATGACGCCGGAAAAGATCCGGGCCAGTCACATCCTGATTCAAGTTTTCCCGGGCGATTCGCCGGGCGTCACGGCCGAAAAGGAGAAGAAGGCGAAGGAACTGGCCCGGCGCGTGGCCGCCGGCGAGGACTTCGCCGCCTTGGCCCGTCAATATTCCGAGGACGGCGACAGCCGCGACTCTGGCGGCGATCTGGGCTATCTCGACAAGTCGACCCCGGTGATTTTTGGCGACGCCGCGCTCAAATTGAAGGCCGGCGAGGTCACTGGCCCCATCTCCAGCAAGGTGGGCTTTCACGTGATCAAAGTGACCGAGCGGGTCGCCCCGACCCAGATGACCCTGGACCAGGTCCGCGAGCGCATCGTGGCGCTGATCGAGGCGGAAAAGCGCCGGGTGGCGGTCCAGTTGTTGCTGGAAGGATTGCGCAAGAACGCAAAGATTGAGATGTTTGTGACCAAGTAGCTGTATCCCGCTGTACCCCGCTCCATGTCGCGGAAGCAAAAAAATCGCGTTGGCGTCATCGGCCTGGGCCAGGTCGGGTCGAAGGTTTCCGCGGGGCTGCGCTCCGCCGGCTTTTCCGTCTACGTCTGGAACCGCTCCCCCAAGGCGGAACCCAATTTCCTCGGCTCCGCCATCGAGGTGGCCGACCTGTGCGACACCATCCAGCTTCTCGTTCCCGACGACGCGGCGCTCGACGGCGTGATTCGCACCATCACGGCGGCGCTCCGGCCCCGCCATGTCATCATCGCAAGCACCACCGTGACGCCGGCCACGGCGCGCGAGCTGGGCACGATTGTGGAAAGCGCCGGCGCGCGCTACGTGGACGCGCCCTTCGCCGGCTGCCGCGCCGACGCCGAGGCCCGCAAGCTCGTGTACTACGTCGGCGGCACGGAATCGGCCATCAAGGACGCCCGGCCGGTCCTGCAGGCGACGTCGCGCAGCATTGTCCCCGTCGGCGCGGTGGGCGATGCGTCCCTGCTGAAATTGTCGCTGCAAATGCTGACTGCCGTGACGCTCGAAGGATTGGCGGAAGCGCTCACGTTTGTGCGCGCCGGCGGCTTGAAGCCCGAGGCGTTGCTCGACGCGCTGGAGGAGGATCCGAGCCGTTCCGAGTTCGTCTCCGAAAAATTGTCGGCCATGGTGAAGGGAAATTTCGAGGGCGGGACGCCGATTCGCCATCTCTTCCGCGATCTCCAGCTCGCCTTGAAGCTTTCCGGATCCAACCCCGGCGTGCCCGCCTCGGGCGTGGTCGCCGGATTGCTCTTCGGCGCGATGAAACGCGGCTGGGCCGCCTCCGACGGCGCCATCATCTCGCGCGCCTTCGAGCCCGATCCGCCTCCTGCGCCGGCAACTCCCAAGACTGAACCTGTGGCAATCGAACCTGCCGCTGCCGAGAAGGTGGCCGACATGGAAATGCCGGCGGTCGAGGCGCCGACTGCGGAAGTGGAACGGAAGCCGGTCACCGTGGCGGAGATGATCGAGGCTGTGCGGAACGCGGCCGTTGCGGCCAAAGCCGAAGCTGCCGCGAAAATGACGGCCGACGAAGTTCCCGCCAAGCCGAAGGAATTGCCGGTGCGCAGCGGTATGATTCCGGAAACGCACGGCGGCCAGGGCGGCCGCGACGGCGGCAGACCACGCCCAGGACTCGAATTGCTGCACACCACCCCGGTGGTGGTCGGCGGTCCGCTGCAAGCCGACCACCAACACTCCCGCCGAGCCGGCCGCGCCAACGCCTCCAGCCGTCGAGCCGGTCAAGCCGGTTGAGCCGGATGAGCCGGAGCCTTCGATCCTGCCCGCGCGCAGCGCCACGCCCGCGCCATTGGCCGGCAAGCTGCGGCCACCCCAGACGGTCAGCGTCCCGCTGCCACCGTTCCCGGCGGCGCCCCCGGAGTCGCCCCATTTCCCCACCAACCTGCCGCACCGCGTGAACCGGCGATTGAGCGACACGACGACGAATCTGCAGAAGCTGCTGCAATCAGAACTCGAGGCCGCTCCGGCCAAGGCTACGGCGCCTCGTCCCCACGCCAGCCACGCCCGCCGACAACGGCGTCGACAAACCGGGCGCGGAAAACGAGGAAGCGACGGTGGAAGCGATCACCGCGGAGGTGCTGCCGCCGCTGCCCACTCCGCCGGTCATTGCTCCGGTTATCCCCGGCGACATCCGGCCGTCCCAGCGCATTCCCCTGCGGGCCGTCGACACCGACGCGCTCCCGCGACCGCGCCTGATCCGCGATCCGAAATCGAAGAGCTGGATCCATCGCCTGATCGGCGGGTAGGCCGATCGCAAGATTCCCTCCGGGGCGATCCCGCAGAACGTGTTCATGATAAAATGAACACAGTGAACCATTGCGCCGCGGCCCAATGCGATTGCATCGGCGGCGGGTTGGGATTGAGTGGGGCATGACACCGCTTTTCCCCGCCGGCGGCTGGGTGGAATTATCCGACCGCGCGAAGTTCCGACTGAGCGGCGGCGATCGGGAGCGCTTCCTGCAGGGCCAGGTCAGCAACGACGTGCGGCTCGCCCGCGCCGACGCCGCGCTCTACGCCTGCGTCATGACGGTGAAGGGCAAGATGTCGGCGGATGTTTTCATTCGGGCCGAGCCCGACGCCTTTTTTCTCGACGCGGAACCCGAACTGCGCGAGCCGCTCGCCGCGCGACTGGAGCGGTACATCATCGCGGACGACGTCACACTCGAGGACGTCACCGATTCACTCGCCCTCGTGCACGTGATCGCGCCACGCGCGGCGGCCGCCTTGCCGCAGGGGCTGGCGGCGCATTTCGGCAGCGCGCGCGCGAATCGCTTTGCACGCGACGGGATCGATTATTTCGGCCCCAAGGCGCAGCTCGCGGAACTGCGCGCGTGGCTGGACGGCGGCGAACTGGATGCAACCGAGCGCGAGTTGCTGCGCATCAGCGAGGGCGTGCCGCGCTGGGGACCGGATCTCGCGGAGGACACCATCCCCGTCGAGGCGGGACTGGAGGAACGCGCCATCAGTTACACCAAGGGTTGCTACATCGGGCAGGAGGTCATCTCGCGCATCAAAAGCGTCGGACGGGTGAATCACCACCTGCGGCGACTGCGCGCCGGATTCCCGTTGCGCGCCGGCGACAAGCTCGAGGCCGACGGCAAACCCGCCGGCGAAATCACCAGCGTGGCGCCGGTACCCGGCACGGACGAGTGGCTCGCCTTGGGCTATCTGCGCAGCGGATTCGATGACATCGGGCGCCGGCTGCGCGTCGGTTCCGGCGAGATCGAGGTCTGGTGAGCCTTGCGCTTGTCGACCCCGCGGGACGCGCTACGCTCACGCAGCCATGGCGGAATTGACGGCGGGCGACACTCCCAATCCATCCGTGCGCGCCGTTTCGTTGGGCGAGTTGTTCGCGGGCTTTTTTCAGATCGCGATCTACGGCTTCGGCGGCGTGCTGCCGTGGGCGCGGCGCATGATCGTCGAGCAACGCGCCTGGCTGAATGACGCCGAATTCAACGAGATGCTCGGGCTCTGCCAGTTCCTGCCCGGACCCAACGTGGTCAATCTTTCGATCTGCGTGGGCGCGCGCTTCCAGGGCTGGCGCGGATCGGTGGTGTCGATCACCGCGCTGCTCGCGCTCCCCTTCTGGTTCGCCATCGGCGCCGGCTATTTGTACGTGAAGTACGGGGATCTCAGCACGGTGCGCGGCGCGATGGCCGGGGTCTCCGCCGCCGCCGCCGGACTCGTCATCGCGATGGGCGCCAAGATGGCTCGCAGCGGGACGCGCAGCCCGCGGGCCGCCGCGGTCGCCGCGGCCGCAGTGATCGCCGTTGCCGTCATGGGCTGGCCCATCGGCTGGGTCCTGCTCGCGTTGATCCCGGCTTCCATCCTGCTCGCCTGGCTTTTTCGGAAATGAAACCCGCGTCTCCCCTCATCACGCTGGCGACGCAATTCGTATTGCTTTCGCTGCTCGCGGTCGGTGGCGCCAACGCCGTCATCCCGGAGATCCACCGCGTGGCCGTGGATCAGCAGCAATGGCTGACCAACACACAGTTTGTCGATCTCTTCGCCATCGCCCAGGCCGTGCCCGGTCCCAATGTGCTCATCGTGACGCTGGTCGGCTGGCATGTCGCCGGAATTCCGGGCGCGCTGGTGAGCACGTTGGCGATGTGCGCGCCGTCCTGCCTGCTGACCTTCGGCGTGCATCGCGCGTGGCGGCGGTTTCACCACGCGCCGCTCCGCCTCTTGCTGGAACGCGCGCTCGTGCCGGTCGCCGTCGGCCTCATTCTCGCCAGCGGCATCGTGCTCACCCGCGCCGCCGGCATCGATTGGAAATACATCCTTATCAGCCTGGTCACCGCGGCGGTCGCGTTCGGCACCAAGTGGAATCCGCTCTGGATCCTTGGCGCGGCCGCCGCTGCTGGGCGCGATCGGGACTGGCTCTAGGACGCTTCAATCCGGCGCGCCGCCGAACAATGGCCCCAGGCCCGGCATTTTTTCCACGGGGCGTTCGCGCACCGCGTCTTCGGGCCAGTTGCGCGGTCGCGCGGTGGCGGCGGTTTCCACGTCGCGCTCGCTCAGCAGCAGGCCGCGGGTGCGCGGATTCTGCACCGGCAGGCTGGCCAGCGGAATGATCTCGCGCTCCGGACCCCGCGCGCCCTTGGGCGGCTTGCGCTGACCGGGCTTGAGCTTGTATTCGCGATACTTCACGAACAGCCGCTCCGGCGAACCGTCGTGCAGCAGGTGAATTCGCATCTTCTCCGGGATGCAGAGGTATTCCTTGTTCAAGATGGTCCCGCCAAAGGCGAAGCGCTTGGCAAAACTCTCCGCCCGCGAACCGAACACCGCCGTGTAGAGCCGCTCCCGATCGAAAATCTCGAAGCGGATCACGTCGCGATCGACGAAGAGCTTCTCCGGCGGCGCGACCACGCGATAGCGGCCGTCGGCATGCACGATCAATATGCGATCGAGATCCGAGCACTTGAAGGCCGGCTCGATGCCGTCGCCGCGCACGTCCCACCCGAGGTACCCGCGCGCCTTGTCGTAGGCGATGGCCAGGTTCTTCGCGGCGATGGTGCGCGCGTCGGTCTCGCCGAAGGTCGTCACCTTGGTCAGACGCGGGAAGCGCTTGCCGTAGGTCTTCAGCAAATTCTTGAGGTAGCCGATCGCGAATTTCTTGAGGCCGGCGAGATTCGCCTCGGTTTCCGCCAGCGCCTTCACCGCGTCGGCGATTTCCCGGCGGTTCTGGTTGAGGTCAAAGAGCGAGATGCGCTTGATGCGGAGCTGCAGCAGCGACTCGACATCCTCGGCGGTGACGTCGCGGCGCAGCTCGCGGCGGAACTTGTTCACGCCGGTCAGCACCGCCGCCTGCACCGCCTCGAGCGTTTCGCATTTCTCGATGTCCTTGTAGATGCGGTTTTCGATAAAGATGCGCGCCAGCGATTTCGCGTGGATCTCCTCGAGCAGATTGGCGCGCTTCAGCTCCAGTTCGCGCTGCAGCGTCTCCATCAACTGCGCCGTGTTCGCCCGCAGAATCTCGTCCACCCCCAGCTCCACCGGGCGATCGCCGCGAATGACGATGGGACGGACCGAGAGCGACTGCTCGCAGGCCGTGAAATGGAAGAGCGCGGCGATGGCCTTGCGGGTGTCCTCGCCCTTCTGCAGCTTGATTTCGATCTCGACCTTCTCCGCCGTGAAGTCATCGATCGAACTCACCCGGATTTTCTTCTTCCGCGCGGCCTCCTCGATCGACGCGATCAACGAGTCCGTCGTGGTGCCCGCCGGCAACTCGCGCACCACGATGGTGCCGGCGACGCCCTTCTTCTCCTCGATGATCGCGCGGACGCGAATTTTCCCAAAGCCCCGCTCGTAGCCGGAGGCATCCATCAATCCGCCCGTGGGGAGGTCCGGCAGCAATTCGAACGGCTTGTTCTGCAGAATCGCGATCTGCGCCTCGAGCAACTCGCTGAAATTATGCGGCAGGATGCGCGTGGAGAGCCCGACTGCGATGCCCTCGGCGCCCATCATCAGCACGAGCGGCAGCTTCGACGGAAAGACCACCGGCTCCTTGTTGCGCCCGTCGTAGCTCGGCACGAAGCGCGTCAGGTCGTCGTTGAAAACCTCGTTGCGCGCCAGCTCGGTCAGCCGGCACTCGATGTAGCGCGGCGCGGCGGCGGGATCGCCGGTGAAGATGTTTCCGAAATTCCCCTGCCCCTCGATCAGGAAGCGCTTCTGCGTGAGGCCAACCAGCGCGTCGCCGATCGACGCGTCGCCGTGCGGGTGATACTTCATGCAGTCGCCGACGACGTTCGCGACCTTGCTGAAGCGGCCGTCGTCCTGCTGGTGCAGCGCGTGCAGGATGCGTCGCTGGACGGGCTTCAAGCCATCCTCCAGAGCGGGAATGGCCCGGTCGCGGATGACGTAGCTGGCGTAGGAGAGAAAATTCCGATCGATCAGCGCCCGCAGCGGCGGATCGTCGGCCGGCGCATGCAGTGCCTCCGCGGCGCCATCGGCGGGCGGAAAATTGATTTCAGGATCAGGAATTTCTGGAGGCATCGTCGACGAAATTCAGACGATGCTGCCATCCGCCAAGCCCGCCCGAAAATCAAACGATTCGCGCGACGACCACTCGATTTCCGGCCCTCGACTCTCACCGTCGACCTTCGACCTTCGACTCTTCCTCTAGCAGATTATTCGGATAGCTCCCGAGAATTTTCACGACAATGGAGCGCTCGGCCAGCTCGGCCAGCGCGGCCTTCATCGGCGCATCCTCATGATGGCCGTCCACGTCGATGAAGAAAACGTAGTCCCATTGCTTGCGCTTGGACGGGCGGCTTTCGATTTTCGTCAGGTTCAGGCCGTGCCGGCGAAACGGCTCCAGCGCGTTGAAGAGCGAGCCGGTCTCGCCCGGCGTGCCGATCATCAGCGAGGTCCGATCGCGCCCGGTCGGCGGACAATCGCGCGGACCGATCACGAGGAAGCGCGTCGCGTTGTTCACCTGGTCCTGCACGTTGGCCTCGACGATGGCCAGGCCGTGCAATTCCGCGACCATCCGGCCGGCCAGCGCCCCGGCGTCGTCCGCCGCGGCGGCGAGCTCGCCGGCCCGCGCCGTGCTGGAGACCTCGACCAGTTCCGCCTTCGGGAAATTCACGCGCAGCCACTGCCGGCACTGGCCGAAGACCTGGGGATGCGAGAAGAGCCGGCGGATTTTCTCGCGCGGCACCCGCGCCACGAGATGATTCTCGATGGGGAGCGAGAGCTGCGCGCAGATCCGCAGGTCGCTTTCGATGAAAACGTCGAGCGTGTGGTTCACCGCGCCCTCGGTGGAATTCTCGATCGGCACCACGCCGTAGTCCGCGCGGCCGCGCGCGATGGCCTCGAAGACCTCGCCGATGCTGAATTGCGGCGCGTAGCGGACGCTCGTCCCGAATTTGTTGCGCGCCGCCTGGTGCGTCCAGGTCGCCTCCGGGCCAAGGTAGGCAATCGTCAAATCCTTCTCGAGTGCGAGCGAGGCCGACATGATCTCGCGATAGATCGCCCGCACCGCGTCCTCGTTGAGCAGGCCGCCCAGCTCCGCGTTTTTCGCGGTGAGCGCGCGCAGCACCTGTTCCTCGCGCTCCGGCGAATAAATCTCGAGTCCGCCGGATCGTTTTAGTTTCCCGATCTCGCGCACATGGCCCGCCCGCTCGTTGAGCAGCCGGAGCAGCGCATCGTCCAGCGCATCGATCTTCCGGCGCAACGAGTCGAGGTCCATGCGCGCAAGGTAGGAGCCTATTGAAATACTGACAAGGCCCGCGCGAGTCAGCGCAGCGCCAGCAGCGCCAGCATCCGGCCGGTGCGTCCCTTTTCCCGCCGGTAGGAATAATAGCGCTGCGGATCCGCGTACGTGTCGGTCCCGCAGTCGTGGATGTCCCGCACGCCGGCCTTCCGGCACTGCGCGGCGATTTCGGCGGCGAAGTCGACCTCGTAGTGCGGTGGACGGATGCTCGGCCCGATTTGCGCCACCAGGTTCGCCGGGTCGGATCCCCAGCGCTGCATTTGCCAAATCGTCTCGCGGACCACCCCGAGTTCCGTGCCCTTCTTGCCGCTGTGGGCCAGCGCGATGATGGAGTTTTCCAAATCGAAAAGATAAACCGCGGCGCAATCGGCCACGAAAATGCCAAGGCAGATGCCCGGTTGATTGGTGATGAGCGCGTCGACCCCCTCGATCGGCTCGTCCGGCGGCGTGGCGCCGTGCGGAATCACGGCGATGCCCGATCCGTGCACTTGCTTGGCCGTGACGAACCTGGCCTCGGCCAGTCCCAGCTCCGCGCGGACCTCGCGATGCACGCCGGCCAGCCGCGCCAGCGCCGCCTCGCGGTCCAGATCCATGTCGAGCCCGGGAATGCGCCCGACAAAGCCGTGCTGGATGCGATCGCCGAACCGGTCCAGCGCCGAAAATCGTTCGAGCGCGGAAATCATGTCAGCAAGCCCTCGGCCGGCGAGGCGCGAACCGTCCGGTCCGCGCCCGCGGCGATTATTTCCCGCCGATCGGCGGCGTCGGCGGCACCGGCAGCGGATAATTCGGCGGCAGCGGCGGCAGCTTGTAGGTCGGCCGGTCCGCGTCGATCTTCTCCGGCAGCGGCTTGAGGCGACCCCTGGTCGCGTATTTTTGCACGAGCGGATTTTGCGGCGCATTGAATTGCAACGCCTTGCGGATCACCGGGTCCGTGAAATTCTCGACATAGACCGCGCTCGTGCCGGTGACGCGGCGCAAATCGGCCAGCGCGACAACATAGCTGAATCGGGCCTGCAATTCGGTGGTCTGGGCCTGCGAGAGCTGCACCTGGGCGTTGAGGACATCCAACTGCGTGCCCGCACCGGCGCTCAAGCGGGCCCGGGAAAGTCGCACGGCCTCCTCCGCCTGGCCGATGTTCTTCTGCTGGCTGTTCACCAATTCGCGCGCCTGCCGGAGACGGGAGAGCGCGTCCTGCACCGCGAGGCCGATACTGCGGCGCGTGTCCTCATAGGTGACCGCGGCCTGCAGCAGTTGGGCGCGGGCCTGGCGCACGTTGCCGTAGGTGAGACCGCCATCCCAGAAATTCCACGTGATGTTGCCGCCCAGCAGGTAGCCGTTGTCGGTCTTGGTCAAATCATTGGTCCGCCGGTCGCTGAGCAACTGGTAATTGGCCGTGGCATTGATGGTCGGGAGATACCCGGCCTTTTGCACGCGCAGTGTCTCCTGGGCGATCTTGATCGCCTGCGGCGGCCGCGCGGAGCGTCGGACGGTAGGCCTCCGCAATGGCCACGGCATCGGCGATGTTGATGTTGAAGGGGATGACGTCGAGCCGACCGATCACGTTGAACGCCGGCCGCTCGCTGCGGTCGGGGGTGTAGTCGTACCCGAGGGACTGCGCCAGGGTCAGCTGGGCGATGCGGTAATTGTTCTGCGCCGTGATCAATTGCGGGTACTGGTTGGCCAGCGCGACCTCCGCCTGCAAGACGTCGAAGCGCGGCACGGTGCCGGCCGCGAAGCGATTCTGCTGATCCTGCAACTGGCTGCCCAGCAACGCCACCTGCTGCTCCTGAATCGTGATGAGCGCCGCATTCTGCAGCACGTTCGCGAACTGCGTCTTCACGTTGTTCACGACGAGTTCGACCGTCTCGCGCAACGCATAGTACGAATTGTCGAGCTGCAGTTTCGCGCCGCGCACCGCGGCGAAGGTGGCCCCGCCGTTGTAGACCTGCTGCCTGAGCTGGATGTTGAGCAGGTAGGAGTTGTTAATGGAAACGCCCGACCCAAGTGAGTTGAGGTTCAGCACCTGGCCCGTCGGCACGCCCATCGAATTGACCAACGGCACATAAAGCGGCGCCGCGGAGCTGGTGGTGCCGCCCGTCCGCAGCTTGTTGTCGGTGTTGACGTAGTTGCCGGTTCCGATGAGCTGCGGCACGCCCTGCGCCGCGACCTGGAAAATCTGACCCTTGGTCACCTGGATCTGCTGCAGCGCCTTGAGGATGTCGGGATTCTGCTTGAGCGCGAGCTGGACTGCGTCGTCCGAGCGTCAGCGTGCGGACCCCCGTCTGGTAACCCCTCGGAAGGTTCTGATCGTAGCTCGGCATCCGCGTCACTCGGCGCACCATTCGTCTTCTTCGTGCCCTTCTTCGTTTTGGACGTCGTCGTTGGTGACCGGGACATCCGTGGCGGTCGGCGGCAGCGTCGGCGGCGCGCTGGGCGGAACCGGCAGCGGGATCGTGGACGGATCCTGTTCGGCCGCGCGGAGCGAAGACGTCGTCGCCAGGGCCGCCGAAACGACAGCCGCCAGCAGGAATGGGAATCGAGGAGCGAATTTCATGTTTCGAGAATTTGGGCGTCGGTGCTCTGGCACAGCGCGTGGACCTTCCGGTAAATTTGCAGCCAGGCCTTCCGCTCCGCCGCGGTCAGGTGCGTCATGATCGAGGTGAGATTCTGCACCACGTCCTGCTTGATGCGCGTGACAAGAGTTTGACCTTTCGGCGTGATTTTGACCCGAACTTTACGGCGATCATCCGTCGCATGCGAGCGTTCTAAATAGTGGAGGTTTTCCAGCCTGTCCACCAATCCCGTCGCCGCCGCCGTGGTGTGCCCCATGCGCCGCGCGATTTCCGACATGGTCAGCGAATCCTCCTGCACGAGGGCCGTCAGCAGGAAGAATTGCACGAAGGAAACGTTTCCGCGGCCGAGTTCCCGCGAGAGATTGACGAGAAAACGCCGCTGTATAAGCATCAGAATGCCAGCGAGTTCCTCCGTTTCCTGGTTCGGGGCGGGACGCGGGGCGCCGCGCTTGGGTTGGATGAGGGGCATGGGCGGCGATTCAGCCAATAATCAACGACGTTGACTTTCAGTGGCCACTAGTGGCTGTCAAGCGCGCGGGGAATTTAGCAGCTTTGGCAGGGCGCTCCGCCGCACCCTCAAAACGGCAGAACTTGGACGGGGTCGCCCGTCGCGATTTGCGCCCCCGGCGCGACCCGCACGAGGGCGTCGCTCCGGCTCAGACCGAAAAGCGCGTGCGACTCCTGGCGACCCTCCGGCGTGAACACGCCGTTTTCCAGCCGGCCGCGCAGGTAATGCGGACGCTCGTCGCGATTGCTCAAGGCGGCGCCCGCCCGCGCCGGGAAGAAGATCGGCGCGATTTCGGCCGCGCCCAGCATTCGACGGAGCGCCGGTCGCACGAAAAGCAGGAACGTCACAAAGCCCGAAACCGGATTTCCCGGCAGACCGAAGATCGGCGCACCCCCCGGCGCCTGGCCAAACAAGAATGGTTTCCCGGGTTTGATCGCGACTTTCCAGAAATCCGCCTCCACGCCGAGCGCAGCCAGCGCGGGTTTCACGAAGTCGCGCTCGCCCACCGAGACGCCGCCTGAAAGCATGAGAACGTCGGCCTGGTCAAGCGCGCGCCGCATGGATTCGGCCAGCGCCGCCGGGTCGTCGCGCACGGTTTCCACCTGCACCACGCCCGCGCCCGACGCCTCGACGAGCGCGGCGAGCAGGATGCCGTTGCTCTCATAAATTTGTCCGGGCGCCAGCGGTTGCCCCGCGGGAATGAGCTCGTCGCCGGTGCTGAGGATGGCGACGCGCGGCGCCTGGTGCACTTCGATCGTCGCCAGGCCTTGCGAAGCGAGCAGTCCGATGCGCTGGGGCGTGAGCGCCTCGCCGCGCGAGAGGATGCGCTGTCCGCGGCAAAGATCGGCGCCGGCCCGGCGAATGAACTCGTCGCGCGCGCAGGCCTCGAGAACTTCGACCATGTCGCCGTCTTGGCGCGCATCCTCCTGCATCAGGACGGCGGCGGTGCCGGCGGGAATCGGTGCGCCGGTGAAGATGCGCGCGGCCTCGCCCTCGCGAAGCGTGAGGCCGGCGTCAGGCCCGGCGGGTTGGGTGCCGATGAGGCGGAAGCGAGCGCCGGCGGGCGCGCCGGCGCCGGCGAAGGCGAGCGCGAAGCCGTCCATGGAGGAATTGTCGAACGGCGGACTCGGTACGGTCGCGGATAAATCGACGGCGGCGTACCGGCCCGCCGCCCGGCGCAGCGGCAGCGTCTCGGAACCGAGCGGGTGGACCCGGGCGAGAATTCTCTCGAGCGCTTCGTGTTCCGTGAGCATCGGCCCCATCATTCCGTGATTTCCGCCCGGCGCGCAACGCCCGGCGTCCTATTTCGGATTGCGGATTGCGGATTTCCCCAGCCCTCCGCCCTCTGTCGTCCGGCACCTCATAACCCATAACCAATAACCGATAACTTCATCTCCGTTTCCATTGACTCGGTCCCTGCCCCGCCTTAACGATTCCGCTCGGTTGTCCACTGGACACCGTTCCCGGTGAGGTGGCTGAGTGGTCGAAAGCGGCGCTTTGCTAAAGCGTTGAAGGCGTTAAAACCTTCCGGAGGTTCGAATCCTCTCCTCACCGCGGCCTCCTTTCTGACTCCCTTTTGAGTCTGGCGTTCGACCATGGTCACTCGACCGTCGACATCTTGGATCCGCACGATCCGCGTCCACTTTCCTCTGTAATTGGTGTCCTTTCCACAACCCATAACCCTGAACTCATAACGCTAAAACAGCACTTTACCCTTGCAGCATCCCGTCCGGTGGCTAAGTGATTTTGCAGGCCGATGGGGCTGGCGCGGCTCGACCGTGGCCGGCCAGCTCGGACCCTCGCCGCCACGGCGCCGAATGCGCTGACCGGGCGCGACCAAGGGCGGCAGCATCCTTGGGAGTCTGTTGAAATACTGGCATGGCCCGCGTTGCAGACGATTTTTGGCTTTGGCAAGGAGCGCGCGAAGCGGCTGGATCCACTGCGATCCTGCCCGAGCGCGGCGACACCGCCCAAGCCAAAAAGCGGCGCAACCCGAAGGGCGTGCGTCACTGAGGCCGTCTGCCGGCGTTGCTCGTCGGTCACGGGGTTGATTCAACCCGCTCCCTCCTCACGCCATCGCCAGCCAGCCCCAGTGACGCTCGCGCGGGCCATGCCAGTATCTCAACAGACTCCCGAAATAAACGCTTTGAGCGATTCCGCTCCCAAGCAGGCTGAATTCGATCTCGTGATCGAGGCGGGTCACACCTCCGCCCGGTACTGGCGCGACCTCTGGCGCTACCGCGAGCTGTTCTACTTCCTGGCCTGGCGCGACGTCCTCGTCCGCTACAAGCAGACGACCCTGGGAATCGCATGGGCCATTCTCCAGCCGGTGGCCACCATGATTGTCGGCACGATCATTTTCGGCCGGCTCGCCAAGCTGCCCGACGGCGGCGTGCCCTACCCGATCCTGATCTATGTGGGCATGCTGCCGTGGCAGTTCTTTTCCTCCGCGCTGACCAACGCGGGCCAGTCGGTGCTCAGCAACGCGCAGCTGATCACCAAGGTTTACTTTCCGCGGCTCATCGTGCCGGCGGCCGCGGTCATCACCAGCTTCATCGATTTCTGCATCGCCAGCGTGGTGCTGATCGGCCTGATGATCTGGTATCAGTTCTGGCCCGACTGGCGGGTGGTCGCGCTGCCGCTTTTCGTGGTCATGGCCTTCGCCACCGCGCTCGGCGCGGGGCTCTGGATCACGGCGCTGAACGTGAAGTACCGCGACTTTCGCTTCGTCGTGCCGTTCCTGGTGCAGTTCGGCATGTATCTCTCGCCGGTCTTCTTCAGCAGCGCGCTGGTGCCGGAGCGATTTCGATTCTGGTACGGACTCAATCCAATGGTGGGCGTGATCGACGGCTTCCGCTGGTCGCTCTTCGGCGGAAAATTCGAACTCGATCCCGCCAGCTTCACGCTCTCGGTCGTGCTGGTCGTCGCCCTCCTCGTCAGCGGCATCTGGTTCTACCGCCGCACCGAGCGCGCCTTTGCCGATCTCGTCTGACCGCGCGCCTCTGCCGCAAGGAACTTCGCGTTCGAATTCTGAGTTCCGCATTTCGATGTCTCCCGTCATCCGCGTCGAGAATCTCTCCAAGCGCTACACGCTCGGCCAGCGCGCGGGCGGCGCACCGCAATACGACACCTTTCGCGACGCCCTCATGCGAAAGCTGAAGCGCCCGTTTCGACGCTCGACGCTCGACCCTCGACCCTCAACCTCCGACTTCTGGGCGCTCAAGGACGTCTCCTTCGAAATCCAGCAAGGCGAAGTCGTCGGCATCATCGGGCGCAATGGCGCGGGCAAGTCGACCCTGCTCAAGATTCTCAGCCGGATCACGGAACCGACCTCCGGCCGAGTCGGCATTCGCGGTCGGCTGGCGAGCCTGCTGGAGGTCGGCACCGGTTTTCATCCGGAGCTGACCGGTCGCGAGAACATCTTCCTCAACGGCGTCATCCTCGGCATGACCCGCGTCGAAGTGAAAAAGCGCTTCGATGAAATCGTGGCGTTTGCCGAGGTGGAGCAATTCCTGGATACGCCGGTCAAGCGCTACAGCAGCGGCATGTACGTGCGCCTCGCCTTTGCGGTCGCCGCGCATCTCGACCCGGAGATTCTCGTGGTCGACGAGGTGCTGGCGGTCGGCGACGCGCAGTTCCAGAAGAAATGCCTCGGCAAGACTGGACGACGATTGCCAGAACGGCGGGGCGAACCGTCCTGCTAGTCAGCCACAACATGGCGGCGGTCGCGGCCTTGTGCACGCGGGCCATCCTTCTCAAATCCGGCCAACTCCAGACGGCGGGCAACTCGGCCGCGGTCATCGATGCATACATGGCAGGCGGGCCACAAGCACCAGGGGAATTGATCTGCGACGCGTCAAAACTTGGCGCGGTTGGTTCGCACGTGCGCCTGGCCGCCGCCCGGACTACCCAACAAGGAGCGCCAACAGCCAATGTCATGATCGATTCCCCACTCACCGTTGAATTGGACTTCGAAGTCTTGGCGGAACGCAGTCGCATCAACGCCCACCTCCAGTTGTTCGACGGGAAGGGTGCTTGCGTATGCGTGCTTTGCTCACCGAGCAGGGAATTCGCGCGCGGACTGCATCGGCAATCTGTTGAGTTCCCGGAAAATTTCTTCAACGACGGGGTCTATCGCTTTAACATACTCCTGCTGCGCAACGAGACGGAAGCAGAAGTCACAGTGAATGACGCGCTCATCATCGAAGCGCAGGAAGCCGCCGCGCGGGATGAGTCGTGGAATGGCATCTATTGGGGCTGTATCCGGCCGAAGCTCGATTGGCGGATCACGGAGCATCTACCTGCGACGCAGCTCTGACCGCGCAATGAAGGCCCGACTGCAGAAATTGGGACATCAAATTCGCCGCGCCTGCGAGGAGCCGTCGGTGATCCTCTCCAGGCTGCGATTCCTGCTCGAACAGAAGACTGGTTTCGACCGAATGCAATGGTCGCGCATTCGCATGTATGAGCAGCTCTTTCGACATCTGCGCGAATGGGAGCCCGGCCGGCTTTCCGCCCTCGAGATTTCCCCGGGCAGTCCAGACTCCCCCTGGCGTCAACTCGCCTTTGCCCATTATCGGGGAGTTGAATATCCCGACTTCGACATTTGCCGCGATGCGCTCGACGAGCAATTTGACGTGATCATCGCGGACCAAGTGTTTGAGCACCTCTTGTGGCCTTATCGTGCCGCCCGCACATGTTCACGCCATGCTGCGACCGGGAGGGCGCTTCGTGGTGACGACGCCCTTCCTGATCCGATACCATCCGATTCCGGTGGACTGCTGTCGCTGGACTGAACTCGGTCTTAAGCACTTGCTGGCAGAAGCGGGCTTTGCCTTGGAAAAAATCGAATCCGGTTCCTGGGGAAATAAGTCTTGTGTCCTGGCCAATCTTAATCCGCCGCATTGGGCCCCATTTGGTTGGGGCCGTTCCTTGGCGAATGAGCCGGACTTTCCCGTAGTCGTCTGGGCAATCTCGCAGAAATCCGCCGGGCCCGCGTGAAGCAAGAATTCGTTCAGCCAGGCGGCAGTCGGAATGATCAACGCGACAACCAGACCTTGAAGTCGAACACCACGAAAGCAGCTCGACGAGCGATCCGCGAGATTCGACGGTTATTCGGGCCACGACGCACACTGCGCCAAATCCGTCGACGTCGCGCTCCCACATTCCACCACTTGCGCCAAAGGTCTCGGATTTTTCTGCCGCGGCAGTGGACGATCGCCCCACGGACTGACTCATGACTCAAATGAACACTATGATCGGCCTGCTAAGCTCCTCTCCCGCTCGCTCGATTCCGTCGGCTCAACCGGAGAATCTGCACGCGCGCATTTCGGCGCAAAAATTGGATCTCACTGTCGTTTCGACGGGAGAGTGATGTCGCCCCCGTTGGATATCTTGGACGCCGCGGCAATCATTATCGGTGACGACTGCGAACTGATGGAAGGTGTCACCCTTTGGCCGTGGAACGGCGACATAACACTCGGTAATAACGTTTTCGTCGGCAATTCGCTGTACTCTATGGACACGGCGGCGTTGAAATCGGTGACCACACCTAATCTCGATGCACTGCTGCATCCTCTCATCAAATCACACCATTCCCGCCATCGGAACGATTGATTCGTTCGCAACCCGATATCAACTCCCCACTAGAATTGGCCGCGATGTATGGCTTGGCGCCGGAGTCACCGTTTTGGGTGGCGTAACCATCGGCGACGGCTGTGTCGTTGGCGCTGGTTCCGTCGTAACATGTGACTTGGCGCCGAACTCAATTTCCTATGGTGTACCGGCCCGAATCGTGCGAACCCGTGACACTGTTTCAGAGACCGTCGGAGAGCTTCCTGACGGCGAGGGTCAAAGGCAAGACTAAACATCCAAACTTCTCATCCGGGTTCGCGCTCCCATCGGCGACATTAATGTGCACATCACTGTCATCATTCCTACCCACAACTCGGATCGTGCCCGATTAGCTCGAACCCTTGATGGACTTCGCGATCAAGACATCGCGCCCTCCGATTGGGAGCTTATTCTCATAGACAATTCAAGCGATCCGCCCCTCGAAGGCGAGTCGCTTGAGCTCGGTTGGCACCCCGCAAGCCGCTTGGTTCGCGAAGCAACGCTCGGTGCGTTACAGCGGCTAGGCGCCGCGGCTTTCGCGAGGCAGGTGGTGAGCTTTGCGTGTTGGTGGATGACGACAACGCACTCTCGCGCGATTTTCTCTCACAGGCCGGGGAAATCGCCCGTCGTCGGAGAAGAATTCGGAGTGTTCGGTGGCGCGGTTCTCCCGGAGTTTGAATCTGTGCCGCCCGACTGGATGCATAGTCTCCTGCCACTCCTCGCTCTTCGCGATCTTGGCTCGAACGAGATCATCGCCTCATGGGACGGGACATATCCACCGTGCAGTCCGATTGGCGCCGGGATGGTTGTGCGGCGAAGCATTGCGCTTGAATGGGTGGCGGAAATTGAACGTGATCCGCGGCGATTTGAGCTGGATCGTACAGGGGCGCAACTTTCCTCGGGCGGAGACAATGACATCGTCATCACGGCGTTGAAGCGCGGCTGGCAGACCGGGTACTTTCCCCCAGCTCGTGCTCACGCACCTCATTGGCACCGAACGTTGCGATGCAGAATATCTGGAGCGGCTCAACTATGCGATGTCCCGCTCCTGGATGCAGCTGCTAAGCCTCCACGGCATGAATCCCTGGCCTCCGATTTCCGGTTGGACCGTGCCGCTACGTCAAGCCAAGGCCTGGTTTACGCATCGCGCCTGGGACGGTGCGCCCGGACGGATTCGCTGGGCAGGCGCGTGCGGCCACTTCGAAGGCAGGGCCCGCACCGACTAGTTTGGTCGCCGAGTCTCGACATCGCCAGCAGATGAAATCAAATTTGCTGTATAATTCAGCACGTGCTGGTGCCACGCGCCTCGGTCTTGGCAAGTTGTTGCTAAATGTCTGGCATCAGCCCCTCGGCCGCCTGCGAAATATCGCCGCCCAGGGAGGCCCCTTTGTGATGCGCGCAACTGAACAAGGTCGCATCGAGATGTCAGAAGCTGCACGCAGTCTCACTCCTCTGAACAAAGGTACCGATGCACACGCTGTTACATTGCACCTACTTACTGGTCAGAAATTTTGGTACCAAAGTGCGTTTTGCCTTCTTTCCTTTGCGCAACACGCTCAATCAAATCTAAACGTTGAATTATACGATGACGGCACTTTCAACGAGGAACTGCTTGGCCAAATCGGATTGTTCGTCCCACACGCACGTGTGCACGCGCAGTCTCAAATACTTGCGCGACTCGATGAGCTTTTGCCGGAGACTGTATTTCCCGCACTGCGCGAACGGTGGAGAAACTATCCCAATATTCGAAAGCTCATAAATCCACACCTCGGATCTTCTGGTTGGAAACTGGTAATCGACTCGGATGTCCTGTTTTTTCGTCGACCCGATTTCGTCCTTGAATGGCTACGAAGCCCTCTGGCCACTACACGCGGTCGACTGCCGTGAGTCTTATGGTTATCCCCGTCCCCTGCTCGAGTCACTCGCGGGAGCTCAATTCCACCACTCGTAAACGTCGGACTGTGCGGACTAAGGAGTGAGGACCTGAATTGGCACGAACTCGAACATTGGTGCAGCCAACTCACAGTCAAATCGCGTCCCAGCTATTACCTTGAACAAGCGTTGGTCGCCATGCTCGTCGCCAAGCAATCGTGTGCTGTCGCGCCAGCGTCGGAATACGTAACTCTACCTCGACCTCCCGAAGCAACGGAATGTCGCGCGGTCATGCACCACTACGTCGCGGAGTCCAAGCGCTGGTACTTTCAGCGGAACTGGCGACACGTCATCAGCCTTGGGCGCGCCCAATAGCTCAAAGTCTTGAGCGATACATGACAGGCGCACCACCACCCCGGACAACGCGACGTTCTCATTGACCTATGCGAGGCCTTTCGGCCACGGCTGTAGCTTTGTTCCATTTTAATGAAGTACCGACTGCGTGCGACCCTTCCAATTTGGTAGTGTACTGGCGGGCATTCTGGAAATTTGGCCATCTTGGTGTTCCCATCTTCTTCGTACTGAGTGGATATTGCATCGGGCAGGCTTGGCTGAAGTCTAGCGGCGCCAAATGGTTCATGCGGCGGCGGCTACTCCGCATCTTCCCCGCCTATTGGGCTAGCCTCGTGATTATGCTCGCGGTGGTCGGTGGGACTTGGCTCGTTACCGGGGTGAACGACGTGGTGCCGCTACCACGCAGCATCACGGCGATAATCGCGACCATGACGCTGACAACCGACCCGGTGACCGGGGTCAAGGCAATCAACTGGGTCTATTGGTCGCTCTCCTACGAGATTGCATTTTATGCAATCATGACACTTGCGCTCATCCCTAATGCATCCAATCGCATACGAGCTTTGGTCACCACGCATCTTGTGCTTTGTACGTTGTCGGCCACAATCCTTGTCGTAACGCCATCGCCTTGGTTCTTCATCCGCCTGTGGCCACTCTTTGGACTCGGCTTAGCCGTCCGCCTTGCGAAGGAGCATCGCACCGCGTCCAGCATGGTTCTCGCCGGCTGCGTTGCGGCGACAATAGGCTCATCATTCCGCCATGAATTAATCCAGTATTTCTCGGTTGCGTGGCTCGCGGCCGGCCTGATTTGGAAAGCGCCCAGTGTCTCAGGTCATCTGGCACGCGCAATTGCGTGGGTAGGTAAGTCGTCCTACAGCCTTTTTCTCATCCATGTTCCCATCGGAGTTTTTCTTCTGATGCGTCTGATTGCTATGCCAGCCGATCAGCCAGTGCTCTACTTCTTAGGTCAACTTACTGTACTGAGCGGGTGTCTGCTGTTCGCGCGCGTGTCATTCGGAATGTTTGAAAAGCCTTTTCTAGGCAATACCAAGATCATAAGCGCCTCTGGGACCCTTATCCGGCCCGCGTAAATCTTTGAAGGAGCTGATCGGGCGGGCGCCAAGCTCGACGGGCACATGGTCGCTCACTAAAAATGCGCTTTGATTCGCCAATCGGTCGCCTGGTTCGACTGCCGCTTCGTCTTATTCCTGGCGGAATGGTCGTCCGCATCAAGTCTGGGCTTAACGCAGGCTCTCGCTGGCGCGTTGGTTCCGCCACGCACGGTTGCTGGCTGGGCACCTACGAGCAGGATCTGCAACGTGAACTTCCAAACCTCGTTCGCCCGGGAATGGTCTGCTACGATATCGGCGCCAACGCCGGATTTTACACGCTCGCTCTTGCACGCCTCACCGGGCCAACCGGCCGCGTCTTTGCCTTCGAACCACTTGGGGAGAATGCACGGAATCTCCTGGATCATGTCCGACTCAACAACCTTGCGCAGGTTACCGTGACGCAGACGGCCATCTCGGATTCCGACGGCCTGGCGGGCTTCGCCCTGCACGCCTCAAACGCGATGGGAAAGATCGCCACGGGCTCGCCGTCGAAGTACCAGGTTCCAACTATGTGTCTCGACACCTTGATCGAGCGATCCGGGTATCCCGCGCCGGACTTCATCAAGATGGACGTCGAAGGGGCGGAACTCGCCGCCCTGCACGGAGCCAGCGGCCTGCTGTCGGGGCACCATCCGACGCTGGTAATTGCGTTTCATGGCGCCGAAATATTCGCGAAAAGTCTCGGCATTCTCATCGCACATGGTTACCTGGTTCGTGATCTCGCGGGTCACACCCTTCTGTCTGGTAGCCAGTGTGTGGGTGAGGCGATCGCTCTTCATCCCTGCCGCACAGAATTATCTGTCGCCACATGAGGTTGCGTTATCACATCGGTCGCACGCTTGATGCCTCCGAGCGTGCATTACTGAGTCAAACTTGGTTCCCGCTATTCACGCGCTTTCTGGGCGGTCGAAATTGGATATATGACGTCTGCCGCATCGCCGGCACGCGAGATTTTCGGCTGGCCTTTGACGTGGGCGCGAGCATCGGAAATGTCGCACGGAACCTTGCCCGCTTCTTTCCCAACGCGGACATACATGCCTTCGAACCCGTGACCGCGACCTACGAGGAACTTCGAAGACTCACGGCCGGGAACTCGCGAATCATGCCTCATCGCCTCGCCTTGGCTGACGCGGAAGGCGAGGCTCAACTGGCACTCCAGGCGCACAGCGATCTCAACAGTCTGCACTTCCGCGCCAACTCCGACGATCGCACGGTCGGCGAACGCGTGGAAATCACCACGGTGGACAAATTCTGTTCCACCCACGGAATCGACCACCTCGACATCTTAAAGGTGGACGCGCAGGGCTATCGCATTCCTCGCGGTCTTGCGAGGGGCGGCAAGATTGTTCTCGCGCGGAAAGATTCCGTTCGTGTTTTAGCGAGGCCAGCCTTACCTCGGAGGATCCGACCAACCAGGAATTCACTCCGCTGAATTTGTACCTTAGCGACTCCGGTTATCGGGCGGCTGCGAATATACGACCAGCTGAATTGGGGACCGCGACTGCGATATCTCGCGTGCTTCAACATCCTCTACGTTCATCCAGAAGCGATAGAAGCCCGTCTCCCCTCGTCGAGAGAACCAGGAAAAGTGAACTCAGCCGATGTCCGAGGGACTCGTTAGCATCCTCGTTCCCTGCCGTAACGCCGGGCCGTGGCTTTCCGCCACGCTGGAATCAGCTCTCGCTCAAACCTGGCAGGAAAGGGAAATCATCCTGGTGGATGATGGATCCACCGATGGCTCCGCTGAAATCGCACAATCCTTCGCGTCTCGCGGAGTGCGCGTCTTTCGCCAAACGAACTGTGGCGCAAGCGCCGCGCGAAATCTCGCCTTGGCCGAGGCAAAGGGCGATTTCATCCAATTTCTGGATGCGGATGACTTACTCGCTCCGCGTAAGATCCAGACGCAAATGGAAATGCTTCGTCACCGCGATCTCGGTGTTGTCGCATCGGGGCGATGGAGTCGCTTTGAAGGAGACCCATCGCGACGCTGGTTTGTCGATTCTCCGGTCTTTCGCGATCTGTCAGCGATGGAATTCTTGCTCTTGGCCGCCAGCGAGGGGCATATGATGCACCCCGCAGCCTGGCTTACTCCACGCCACGTCGCAGACTCTGCAGGATCGTGGAATGAATCGTTGTCGCTCAATGATGACGGAGAATACTTTGCGCGAGTATTGCTTGCCAGTAATGGCATTGCGTTTTGCGACCAAGCAGAAAGTTTTTACCGATCGAATTTGGCAGCCAGTCTCAGTGGCCGGAAGGATGAGCGGGCGAAGCGCAGCCTTTTGCGCTCCGCCAACCTAATTGCCGATCACATGGTTGACACCGCAGATTCCACCTTGGTGCGCAACGCGATTGCGTCGCTTTACTTGCGCGTTTTACATTCAATCTACCCCGCCCCACGTGACCTCATCGATCGTACGGTCGAGCGCGTTACGCATTTCGGCGGACATGTCACGCCGCCCCCCATGGGTCCAAAAGCCGCCGCTTTGTCCAGACTCATCGGCTGGAAGCTGGTTTTCCGGTTGCGGTCCATCATTTCCGAATTGCTTCGACCCAAGTCAGAATGAGACCTATCTCGTCGTTCGCCAAGTTTCAGGCACTGGCCTCCAAATTGCGCCGCAATCGGAGATTCCAACTTAATTCTCCACGCTTGCAACAGCTCGAGTACCTGGATCTCGGCTGTGGCGAAAACATTCATGCAGAACTGATCAATCTCGACTTTCAGTGGCGCCCCGGAGTCGACCTGTGTTGGGACATCACGTGTGGAATACCATTGGGCGACGGGAGCATTCGGGGAATTGTCTCCGAGCATTGTCTTGAGCATTTCGACCTCGAAACAGGTTTCGAATTATTGCGCGAATGTTACCGCGTCCTATCACCCGGCGGCGTGATACGCCTGATCGTGCCCGACGCAGGTCAGTATCTCGACACCTACGTCGCAAGAGCTAATGGCCTGGCGGAACCGCTCTTTCCCTTTGAGTCATCCATCAATTTCCGCGGCAAATCCGCCCGCTTGCTCCACGTCAACCGAGTTTTCTATCAGGACCGCTCTTCTCCCGGGGGTCACCGCTGTATGTACGATTTCGAACTGCTCCAACTGGTTCTCGGCGAGGCCGGGTTTGATTCGGTTACTCGCGTTGCATGTCGTCGGGGATTGGTTCCCGCGCTTCTAGTCGATAGCGAGTCGCGCGAACTGGAGTCGCTTTACGTCGAGGCGATTCGCTAACGCCGCTCGCAAATTTTGACATGGTCGTTGTCTTTCAAACGAGCGTCGCCCCATTTGTCCTGCAGGTGGCGCGGGCCTTCGCGGAGGCCGGTCAACTCGAACGATTCTACACCACCATCTATTCGCTTCCTGCCTCCGCGGGAAAGCGACGCGTGGTTCACGGCGTGCCGGCTGACCGCATCACCGGCCTCGCCTGGCGTGAGTGGATTCGGTTGGCCGCCGGCCGGCTCGATCGAACCGGACGACTGCCGGACATCGTGTGGGAATGGGCGGAAAAGGCCTTCGCTCGCGAGGTGGCATCACGATTGCACCAAGGCCTCACCGCCGTTTATGGCTACGAGTTCGGCGCACGTGCCGCCTTCGAGCGCGCACGCGAGTTGGGAATCCGCATCATTTACGATGTCCCCGCACCGGAGCCGACATATGTGCACGGCTTGCTCGACGCTGAGCTGAGCCGCTTTCCCGAATTGGAGAACGCGCACGCGCGCTTCACGCGACCGAAGGAGAAAGGTCGAACGGCACACCGACGCGCCGAATGGGAACTCGCCGACGTGGTGATCGCCGCGTCGCACTTCACCCGCGACAGCTTCGCGCGTTCGGGACGCGACGTCTCAAAGGTTCATGTCGTGCCCTATGGCGCGCCGGAGCCCGCTCCCCGCGAGCTGGCGATAGCGCGCGCAGAACAGCGGAATGACGATGTACTTCGCTTCATCTGGGCCGGGACGTTTGGCGTGCGCAAGGGCGCACACTACTTGCTCGAGGCGTGGCATCACGGCGGGTTCGGTCGCTTCGCCCACCTGGATGTCTTTGGATCGGTGGCGTTGCCCACCCGCGCCCTTTCGCCCCTCCCGGCGGGAATCTCCATTCATGGTCCGGTCCCCCATGAGGAATTGCTGCCGCATCTGCGGCGGGCAGATGCCGCTGATTTTCCCCACGCTTTGCGACGGATTTGGCATGGTCGCCACCGAGGCGTGGTCGCAGGGAACGCCCGTGATCACGACAATGCGCGCCGGCGCCTCGGATCTCTTGCGCGACGGCGAGAATGGATTGCTGGTTGAGGCCGCAAGCGCCGACGACATCGAGCGGGCGCTGCAACGCTGCCTCGATAATCCGAAACTTCTGTCGTCCATGCGCGAGTCGTCGCTCGCAACCGCCGCGAGCGTGGCAATGGAGCGACTATCGGCGCGCCATCGTGGCCGCCACGCAATGACAAAGCCGAAACGCATCTGCCTGGTTTCGCCCGGGCATGTCTCGGCCAATCCGCGTCTCGTCAAGGAGGCGGACGCGCTCTCCGAGGCCGGCTACGAAGTCCACGTGGTCGCGGGACGCTATTTCCCCGTGCTCGACGCCAACGATCAGGCGATCCTGACCGACGCGAAGTGGATTTGTCACCGCGTTGATTATTCGAGCGGGCTCAAGGCGATGGCCGACAAGGCAGCGCGACGCATATTGCGCGGCCCAGCCGCTGCTCTCGCTCGCAACTCGTTGTTGCGCGCGGGTGCTGCGCACCACGCGGCGGTCCCCCGGCTGGCGCAAGCGGCGCGGCGCGTGGACGCCGACCTCATCATCGGGCATTGCCTCGCGGGACTCGCCGCCGCCGCGATCGCTTCCGACCACAATCGTTCCCAACTCGCCTTCGATGCCGAGGATTTCCATTCCGACAGAGACTGCCTCCGTCACCGATGATCCAGTTGAACTGAAGCTGATCGAGCAAATCGAGTCGACCTGCCTCCCACGATGCTCCTACGTCACCGCGTCGTCGCCGGCAATTGCCCGCGCCTATGCGACGCAATATGGAATCGGCGAGCCAACCACCATCTTGAATGTCTTTCCGCTTTCCGAGGCCCCGGCCGCACCGTCTGCGCCCCGGTCCGGAAACGCGCACAAGCTCTACTGGTTCTCCCAGACGATCGGGCCGGGTCGCGGTCTCGAAGCCATCGTGCCCGTACTTGCCGCCATGCAAACGCCGTGCGAATTGCATTTGCGTGGAATCGAGGCGCCGGGCTTCCGTCAGGCGTTGCTGGACATCGCCCGACGGGCGGGCTTTCGCGGCAACATTCATTTTCATGAACTCGCTCCGGCCCGTGAGATGGCGCGCCTGGCGAGCGAGTATGACCTGGGCCTTTCGCTGGAACTGGCTATTCCAAGAAACCGCGACCTCTGCCTGACCAACAAAATTTTCACCTACTCTGCTCGCGGGCGTCCCGATCCTGATGACGCCAACTAGTGCCCAGCGCAATCTCTCAGCCGCATTGGGTGACGCTGCCCTGTTGGCAGACTTACAAGAACCAATTCAGGCCGCAGCGCTGCTCGACGCGTGGTTTGACCAGCCGAATCAGATCCTTCGCGCCAGGACGCACGCCTGGTCCCTAGCGCGATCGAGATACAACTGGAACATCGAAAGGGAACTCTTGATAAAGTTGGTTGGTCAGTCGCTCTGACTCGATTGTCACAATGGCCGCGACCACGCTAGGAAATTGCTTTCATGACCGCGACAACGCCTATACCGCGCTGCGTCTGGTGCTGGCCTTGATGGTAGTGGTGGGACATTCCTATGAACTCGGCGGGAACGGAGAGGATCCGTTGCAGCGCGTTTCGGGAACCACGCTGGGTGAGTTGGCGGTAAATGGTTTCTTCGCGCTCAGTGGGTTCCTCGTCACTCGGAGTGCACTGAATAGCAGTTCGATGTATTCTTATGCTGCCAAGCGAGCGCTTCGCATCCTTCCCGGGCTTTGGGTTTGTTTGTTGGTCACAGGCCTCATACTGTTTCCCATTTGTCGGCCTTGAATCGACAGGGCGGCGACAGCAGCGGCCATCCGTTCAGCGATTTCGTTCGATATGTCGGTGCGAATGTTTTCGTTCGGGTCGGTCAGACAGGGAGTGGCGGATCTATTTGTCGGACAGCCCGCATCCGGAGTCGTGAACAACTCGCTCTGGACCCTTTGGCCCGAGGTACTCTGTTATGCGGCGTTGTTCGCGTTTGGCATCACGCGCTTGCTGACTCGCTTTGCAGGATGGCTCCCTGTCACATTCATCTTTGCCATGGTCGTCCATTTGTGCGGCCCAGATCTGATCGCGCGAGCATTCGGCAATCTCAGGTCCGGTCAAACGTGGTACCTCTGAAGTTCCACCCAAGGGGCATTCTTTTTTGCAGGCGCAAGCCTGTGGGTATATCGCGATCAGATCTCGGCGAGAATCCCCTGGATCGCGGTGGCAGGTCTCGGCACGATTCTCAGTCTCTTCACCGGCAGCTATTTCTGGTTCGGTTCGTTGTTATTTTCCTACTTTCTTGTGGCCGGAGGAGTCCGGCTTCGTGCACCTCAAGTCGATGAATTCGGTGATCTCTCTTATGGCATCTACATCTATCACTATCCCATCATGCAGTCCCTAATCATGCTGCGCGGGTTTCCGGTCGCGCCGTCAACGATTCTTCTCCAAACACTGCATATGCACATTGCCGATCGCTTACGCGAGCTGGCGTTTTGTCGAATCGCCAGGCCTTCGCCTCAAGGGCGTGCTCCCTCAACGCGCCGTTTCCATGTAACGAGCACGTGCAAATTCTCCTCACAGCCGACCCTGTACTACCCGTCCCTCCCCCGGGGTATGGCGGCATTGAACGAATCGTCGGGTCACTCGTGCAGGCATTCGCGTGCGAGGGTCATGAAGTCGGCCTTGTCGCGCATCCAGAGTCGACCGCGGTCGTCGCAAAGCTCTTTCCGTGGCCAGCGAGCGTCGGCCAGAACTTCCGCAACCACGGCCGCAACATTTCTGCCCTCAACCGCGCGATTCGTTCATTTCGCCCGGACATTGTCCATAGTTTCTCTCGATTGATCTATCTGATGCCGCGGCTGGCGAGCCGTTCCGGACCGACCGTCATGTCCTATCAGCGGCACACGGGTGGGCGCGCGCTGACTCTGGCCGCCGCACTAGGCGGGAAGTCATTCGCCTTCACGGGCTGCAGCGAATTTGTCTGCCGCCAAGGCCGGCCCCGCGGAGGATCCTGGCACGCAATTCCCAACTTCGTCGATGTCAGCCGAATTCCGTTTACCGCGACCGCGCGTGCGGATGCACCTCTGCTCTTCCTGAGTCGCATGGAAGCCATCAAGGGACCCGACCTGGCGATCGCCATTGCCCGCGCGGCGGGTCGCCGATTGATCCTCGCGGGCAATCGGGTCGCCTCCCCCGATGGAAACGCGTTCTGGGAATCGAAAATCGCCCCCGAGTTGGCTCGCGGCGACGTCGAGTGGGTGGGTGAAGTCAATGACGCCGAGAAGTGGCGACTGTTGGGTGAAGCGTCCGGCTCTCCTCGTTCCCATCCATGGGACGAGCCGTTTGGCATCGTCTTTGTCGAGGCGCTCGCGGCCGGTGTGCCTGTCATTACCTGCGCGCGCGGAGCCACACCGGAAATCATTGAGCCTGGCCGCACCGGCTTCTTCATCACGGGATCGAAGACGGAGCCGAGGCCGTTCGATTTCTGCCCTCTATTGATCGGCGAGCCTGCCGCGCGCGGGCGGAGGCCTGCTACGATTCGCGCGTTGTCGCCACCAGGTATCTCGCCCTCTACTCAGATCTGGCGACAACGCATCAAAGTCCATCATGACAACTCGCGTCGAGGTCGCTGATCACCTTCGCGGGTTTGCTGCGCTGATCGTCTGTTGGTTTCACATGACTCACGGTGGCAATTTGCTGAGCGTGCCTTGGCTCTCCGCAACAGGCCAGTGGGGGTGGTTGGGCGTGGAGATATTCTTCGTCATTTCCGGTTTCGTCATCCCGCTCGCCTTGCAAGCGTCAGCATATGAACTCGGGAATTACGGAAGGTTTATGTCTCAAACCAGTCGTCAGACTTGAACCGCCGTACGTGCTATCTCTTCTGCTGGCGCTCGCCCTCTCTTTCCTTTCACCCTTGCTGCCGGGGTTTCGTGGACCGCCCTTCCATTTCGACATTGGGAATGCGCTTGGGCCATTTGGGCTATCTGAACGGTCTACTTGGGAGGCCATGGCTGAATCCCGTCTACTGGAGCCTTGCAATCGAACTCCAATACTATCTTCTCGCCGGGCTGCTGTTTCCACTGTTGGCAACAAGACGGCCTGGCTTGTTTGCCATCGTTGCAACGGTTTTGGTCGCGCTCGCGCTTTCTGATTCCAAAACGGGAGCTTGTATTCGCATATTTGCCCCTTTTCGCCGCAGGCTTCATCGGCTTTCGCTGGCGTATCCTGCGACAGTTTGAGGTCTTGATTTCGTACCCCTAGTCTTCGCGTTGGTAGCGCTGGTGACTCTGCACGGATGGCCCGTAACCGGATGTGCTGTGGCGACCGCGTTGGTCATGACGTTCACTCCCAACCACTTGATGAAATGGCAAGCGAGGCTTGGTCTCATTTCGTATTCCCTGTATCTTGGTTCACGTGCCGGTTGGCGGTCGCGTCGTAAACTTTGCCTCGCGATTTGCGATCGGACCGTGGTCAGAACTCGCCGCAAGTGTAGGCGGCATGTTGGCATCCGTGCCTCGCCGCGGTGGGCTTCTATTTGTTGATCGAGCGACCCGCCCGAAGATGGGCGTCACGCATCTCGATCAAGCCCACGGCTCAGCCAAACCCGTAATCGCGACCAGAGACATGCACGCATTGCTAACCCCCGGTCGCCTGCTCAGTGCCTTCCGTCGACGAAACTTTCCCCGCAAGCTCGGCTTGGAGAATGTTTTGGGGGCGTCGCTGGCGCGACATGGCGTGACCTGGGTCGACTTCGGCTCACTGCGTTGGAAGCTAAACCTCGCAAACGACACGCACCGCTGGCTGGTTTATGGCGGAATACGAGGAGCCTGGCTCTGCGTACGCTGCTGGAGCGAATCCTTCAGCCGGATTCTGTCATCATCGATTCCGGCGCCAACATTGGCCAGATGGTGCTCATGTATCTCCTCTATGGATCACCCGCGGCGATTCACGCGTTCGAGCCGACGCCGACCGCCCGGCAATGGTTGGAGGAATGCATCGGTGCAAACAAGCTGACAAATGTCGTCGTATCACCGCTTTGCCCTTGGTGAATGCGCCCGAACCGCACATCTCTTCGAACATGACTTCGGATTCAAGGAAGGGGCTAAGAATCGGTTGATCGATTCGCCGGATGCTCCGCGAGATTGAGATGACGACTCTCGACTGCTACTGCAGCCAGCATGATATCGAGACAATTCGCTTTTGGAAAATCGACACAGAAGGAAGCGAACTTGCCGCCCTGCGGGGTGCTGTGGGGTTGTTGCAAAGATCCGCCATCGATTATCTCTACGTCGAAACCGCGAACGCCGGTGAGGCAATCGCCGCACGAGCTCGCAGCGTCACAACTATGTAGCAGTGACTCTTGCGGTCGATCGCGTGCTCTATCGTTGCGTGGAGGTCTGCGCGAATTTCACAAACGTCTTTGTTTCGCCCCGAGTGGCCGTCGAGGAATGCGGTCTCGCTTTCCCGGGACGTTAGTCGCCAATGCGCATCACGATTGTTCAAGGTCCCTTCCTGCCGGTGCCGCCGCTGCGCGGGGGCGCGATCGAGAAAGCCTGGTTTGCCCTGGGTCGGGAATTCGCGCGGCGTGGACACACCGTCACCCACATTTCGCGTCGATTTGAAGATCTGCCCGATCACGAGACGAGCGACGGCGTCCGTCACCTGCGCGTCACCGGCTTCGACGCGCCGCGGACATGGCGGCCACTCGCGGACATCGACGTACTCTGGCCCTGGCGGCTGTTGCTCGATTTCATCTACGCCCGCCGCGCGCGACGAGTGCTGCCCGACGGCGACATCGTGATCACGAACACCTTCTGGCTTCCCACACTCCTGCCGGGCGAGGGTCGGTTCGGCCGGCTCTTTGTCCACGTCGGAAGATTTCCGCACGGACAAGTGTCGCTCTATCGCCACGCCGCGCGCCTGCAGGCGCCGAGCGGCGCGATCGCCACGGCGCTGCGCCAGCGCTTGCCCGGCGAAGCCAGGCGCGTGTGTGTCATCCCCTACCCGCTGTCCGCGGAATCCTGCATTGCAACGCGCGAGGAATTTGATTCGGCTTGGATCGCGGCGTGAACGAATCATTGTCTTCGCCGGGAGGATTCATCCGCAAAAGGGACTGGAGTTGCTTGTCGATGCGTTCGGGCGGTTCGCATCACGCAAGGAAGGCGAAGGCTGGCGACTGCGAATCGTCGGTCCACATGAGGAAGCGCTTGGCGGCGGCGGCGCGAGTTACTTGGAGGAGCTGAAACGCCGGGCCTCCGGATTCGCCTCCCGAGTCGAGTGGCCGGGCTTCGTCCGCGAGCCGGCCGACTTGAAGCGGCATCTGCTCTCGGCCGGATTGTTTGTCTATCCCAGCGTGGACGAGTTCGGCGAGTCGTTTGGCGTCGCCGCGCTCGAGGCCATGGCGTGCGGCTGCCCCACCATTGTCTCGGCTCTCGACTGCTTTCGCGATTTCCTCGAGGACGGCGTGACGGGTTACATGTTCGACCACCGCAGCGCCGCCGCGGCCGACGAACTGGCCGCGTTGCTCGAAAGAGTGGCCGTCAACCCCGAGGCGCGAAGGCAATGCGCATTGCGCGGATGGGAGGCGAGCCAGCGATTTCAACTCCAGACGGTGGCGGGTGAATTCCTGTCTGAATTCGAGGCCGTCTGTCGCGGAGTCTGAGCACATGCGCCGCGTCCTCGTCATCAGTCCGCATTTTCCGCCGGTAAACGCACCGGACCATCAGCGGGTGCGGATGATGTTGCCCCATCTGCGGGACCTGGGCTGGGAAGCAACCGTGCTGGCGGTTGAGCCGAACGAAATTGACGGCCTGCCCCGAGAACCACTGCTGGAGAAATCTCTGCCCGCCGGAACGCACGTCGTGCGCACCCGCGCTGTGCCGCTCCGCCTCGCGAGTCGCGCGGGCATGCGCACGATTGCCCTGCGTGCGTATCCGTATTTCAAGGCGGCGGGCGACAGGATTCTGCGCGAGCAGAAATTCGATCTCGTCTTTTTCTCGACCACCCAATTTGCCGTTTTCGCCCTGGGTCCGCGCTGGTTGAAGCGCTTCGGCGTGCCTTATGTTCTGGATTTTCAGGATCCGTGGGTGAGCAGCTATCACGACACGCGCAACTCCTCGCGCACGCGCCCGGCGGCGCCTGGAAATATCGGTTCTCCCAATGGCTCGCCCGCCGCCTCGAGCCGCGCGCCGTGCGTGACTGCGCCCATGCCATCTGCGTTTCATCCGCGTACCCGACGCAACTTGCCGCGCGCTACCCCGAGATTGAGCCAGACCGCTTTTCGGTCCTGCCGTTCGCGGTCGCGGAGACCGACTTCGAGGTCGCCAAAGGCCCGCAGGTCCGACAGACCATGTTCAATCCGCACGACGGACGAAAGCACTGGGTCCACGTCGGCCGGGGCCAGTCGGACATGCACAAGGCCGTGCGTGGTTTCTTCCATGCGCTGGCCCATACATTCGCGACGAATCCCGCGGCGCGCGGCGAAATCGTTGTTCACTTCATCGGGACGTCGTACGCCAGCGGCGAGCGCGCCATTAAGACCATCGAGCCCATCGCCGCGGAGTTCGGCCTGGCCGACTGCGTCAGCGAGCATCCGCAGCGCATTCCCTATTTCGAGGCGCTGCGTTGCCTGCTCGACGCGGATGCGCTGATTGTTCCGGGCTCCGACGACCCGTCGTACACCGCATCCAAATTGATGCCCTGCCTTTTCGCGCAAAAGCCGCTGCTCGCCATCTTTCATGAGCGGAGCCCGGCGGTCGCGACCTTGCGTGGATTGGATGCCGGCACCGTCGTCACCTTTCGCGAAGAAACGTCGACCGACGAGCTCGGCGAGCAGATCCTGAGTCGTTGGTTCCAGTCCCCGCCCGGCGGCGCGCGGAATCGTCGCGAAGGAAAGGCTGGCTCCATTTACAGCGAGGGAAATGACGAGACAACTGGCCGGCGTCTTTGATCGCGCGTGCCGGCCGGTCGACAACTAGTTCGCTCCCGAACCGATTCAGTGCTCTGATCAATCCGTCCGCCTTTCTCCGCGATGGAAGCCACGACCTTCGCCCGCTACCTGACGACGTTCAATGAACTGATCGAAGTCTCGCGGCCAAGCTTTAAGCGATACTTTTGGATCGGCACGTCCGCTGTGGGGTGCGTTGATCGTCGCGCTCGGCCTGTCGCTGGCCATCGAGACGCTCGCCGGGGCCGCCATCATTTCGGTGGCCGCGCTGGTTCCGTGGTATCTCTGGGTGCAGGGCAAGGCGAAGGGACTTCCGATTTGGCCGATGTTCTCGCTCACGGCACTTTGGGCCTATGCGCTGCCGCTGGTGACGGAGCATCCCGTCGTGGTGCAGTTTCCACCCCAGTACCAACTGATGGGCTCGCTCGCGGTGTCGGCGTTCCTGCTGATTGGCACGCTCGCCTGGCTGCCGTTTGTCCGCAGGCAGGGCAAGCCGCCACAGCGCGTGCGGGTGCTGCCCATCAAGCACGGCCGATTCCTTTTCTTCGCCTTCCTTGTCGGCCGGGCTCTTTCTCACCTTTGTCACGAACACCGCCACGCTCGACCTGACGGGCCAGTTCTACTCCATCATCCGCGCATTCGCTTTGGGTCTCTCCAATCTCTCGATCTTCTACTTCGGCTATCAAATGGGCGCGCGGCAGCTGACCATGGCGGAGCGAATCGTCTTCATCATTCTGCTCGCGGTGTCGCTGATCGTCTCGATCACCACGATGCTGCTGGTCAATGCGATGTCGATGATCCTGCTCGGCTTCATCTCCTATTTCCTGGGTCGCGGAAAAATTCCCTGGCTTCCCCTCATCCTGACCGGATTGACGTTTTATTTTCTGCACGCCGGCAAGAGCGAGCAGCGCGAGCAGTATTGGGGTGAAGTGATGTGGAGATCCATCAAGCTGTCGGAATATCCCACCTTCTTTGCCGATTGGATCGGGCATTCGACGCGCTCGCTGAGCGATCAACTGGATCGAAACAAGGACAGGCGCGAGCCAGCGCAAATGCCAGAGCAAGATCTGGGAACGATCCAGCCTGATGCATCTGTTTCTCTACATCCAGTACTCCACGCCCGACATGGTGCCGTTTCTCAACGGCGAATCGTACTCCGTCATCCCGCAGCTGCTCATTCCGCGCATTTTTCTGCCGGGCAAGGTGACCAGCCACTTCGGCAACCAGCTCCTCGCGCTGCACTATGGCATCAGCGACAACGAGGAGGACGTCGTCACCAGCGTCGGATTCGGCCTGATCTGCGAAGCGTTTGCCAACTTCGGATATCTGGGCTGCGTCATCGTTCCCATCCTGCTGGGGGCGGCCGCCGGCTCGGATCACGCGCTGGAGCATGAACGTGCCGATCATGTCGTTTCGCTTTCTCTTTGGCGTGCTCTGCCTCAGCTCCGCCTTCCAGGTGGAATACACCGCCGGTGTCCTCATCTCGTCGCTCTTTCAGGCGTCGGCGGCGCTCGGCTTCATCGCCATTGTCTTCATGCGCGATGTGCCGATCGAGCCGCTGCGACGGCTGCTTCCACCGACGTGCTCGCGGCCGACGACCGGACGCTCAATCAACCGGCGCCGATCACCTGATTGCCGACGCCCGCTTCACCACCGCCGTTTCTTTCCCTTGCGACTCGCCATTGTCGCCACGCATCCGATTCAGTACTACGCGCCCTGGTTTCAGCGCGTGGCGGCGGAGCCCGACTTCGATCTCAAGGTTTTCTACCTTTGGGATTTCGGCGTCACCGACCAACACGACAAGGGATTCGACCGCACCATTCGCTGGGACCTGCCGTTGCTCGACGGCTATGCCCACGAGTTTGTCGAGAACACCAGCCGCGACCCCGGCACGCATCATTTCCGGGGAATTGCGCAATCCACTTCTGCCGGCAAAACTCTGTGAATTTCAACCGGATGTCGTGCTGCTCTATGGCTACAACTTTGTCACCCATCAGCGCCTTATCTGGAATCCGCAGGCTCGCGCCGCTCGATCTTTCGAGGCGATTCCCATCGCTTGATTCCGGGCAACGGATTCGAAGGAATTTCTTCCGGCGTAGCTGGATCAGATCGGTCTTTCGCCGCTTCGACGCGTTCCTCTCCGGTCGGACAGGCCAACCGGGAATATTTCAAATATCACGGAGTGCCGGACGATAAGCTGTTCTTCGCGCCGCACGCGGTCGACAACGAGCGCTTCACCGGCGCGGAGGCGCAAGCGACGCGCGACGCATCGCGGTGGCGCGACGAGCTCGGCATCCCGCCCGGACATCGCGTTGTCCTCTTTGCCGGCAAATTCCAACCCAAGAAGCGGCCCAACGATCTCATCGCCGCGTTCCTCGCGCTCAATCAGGATGATGTCTCGCTCCTGCTGGTCGGCGACGGCGAAATGGAATCCGCACTTCGCACGCAAGCCGGCGCGCATCCACGCATTCATTTCGCTCCGTTTCAGAACCAGTCGCTCATGCCGCGCACCTACGCGCTCGCCGACGTGTTTGTTCTGCCGAGCCACGGTCGCGACGAAACCTGGGGGCTCGCGGTGAACGAAGCCATGTGCCTGGGCAAGCCTGTCATCGTGAGTTCGCATGTCGGCTGCGCGCCCGATTTGGTCCATTCCGGCGAAAACGGCCTCGTCTTTCCCGCGGGAGATGTCCCTGCACTCACGAGTGCGCTGCGCGACGCGCTCGCGGATCCGGCCCGACTCGCGCAATGGGGCCAGCGCAGTCGCGACATCATTTCCAACTACACCTACGCACACGCGCTCGAAGGTCTGCGCCAGGCGTGCCGCGCCGTGCACCACCCGTGACTTCCAAACCCAAATCCCGCCGCCGGATCCAGCTTTGGTGTCCCGAGCTATTCGCGGTCGGCGGCATCCAGGCCTACTCGCGGCATTTTCTCGACGCGCTGTTGCGCTCGGACCAAGTCGAGCTCACCGACGTGCTCACGCGGAATGACGAACGCGTGCCGCCCGAATTCGCGGCCCCGGCCTCGACCCGCTTCACCCTCTGCGGCAAGAACGGTGCTTCCGCGGAGCGCTGGACGTTCGCGGCAGCGCTGACCCGCGCGGCGCTCGCGCGGAGGCCGAATCTCATCATCACCACGCATCTTTATTTTGCGCCCCTGGCTCGCTGGTTGCGCCGGCTGACCGGCATACCGTTCTGGGCCGTGGCTCATGGATTCGAAGCGTGGGATTCACTGTCGCCGGCCCGCGCCACCGCCCTCAAGTCGGCCGATCGTGTCCTGGCGGTGAGTCGATTCACGCGTGATTTTCTGATCAATCGTCACGGACTCGACCCCGCGCGCGTTCGTCTACTGCCGAACATGATCGACCCGGCGGAATTCGTCCCCGCGCCCCGCTCGCCGGAGCTGCTGGCCCGCTACGGCTTGCGCGCCGACCAGCGCATCATCCTCACGGTGGCGCGCACGGAAAGCCGCGAGCGCTACAAGGGCTACGACGAAATCATTCAATTGATGCCCGAAATTTCGCGCGAAGTGCCCGGCGCGCATTACCTGCTGGTCGGCGACGGCAACGATCGCCCGCGCATTGAACGCCTGGTTTCCGACCTCGGGACTGAATGACCGCGTCACGCTGGCTCACGGTGTGCCCCGCGCCGAACTCTGCGCGCATTACAATCTGTGCGATCTCTTTGCCATGCCGAGCCGGCGCGAAGGCTTCGGCATCGTCTACCTCGAGGCGCTCGCCTGTGGAAAGCCCGTCCTGGCCGGGCGACATCGACGGCTCCGTCGATCCCCTTCTGGACGGGGAACTCGGCATTTTGGTCGACCCGGAAAATCTCGCGGAAATGCGCAATGCGATTGTCGCGGTGCTGCAGGATCGACATCCTCACCCCAATCTGCGCCGGCCGGATTTCCTCCGAACGAGCGTGATCGACCACTTTTCCATTGCACGCTTCCACGCCAATCTCGAGGCGCAGTTGACGCGAATTCTTTCGATCGCCCGCCCGCCGGGCCCTGAATTCATGTGCGGTATTGCCGGAATCATTTCGAAGGCCGATGCGCGGGGGCGACTCGCCACGCTATTGCCCGGCCTCCAGACGGAGCTGCGGCATCGCGGACCCGACGACCAGGGCGTGCACGTCTCGCCGGATGGCCGCGCCGGTTTGGTCAGCACGCGTCTCGCCATTCTCGATCTCACCGCCGCCGGACATCAGCCGATGCTCACCACGGATGGCCGTTATGCCATCGTCTTCAACGGCGAGATCTACAATTTTCGCGCGCTGGCCGCCTCGCTCGAGCAAAAAGGCGTGGTGCTCCGCTCGCATTCGGACACCGAGGTCGTTCTGGCGCTGTACCGGCTGCTCGGCGTCGACTGCGTGCGCGAACTGCGCGGCATGTTCGCATTCGCGATTTGGGACGACGCGGAGAAGACCTGCTTCCTCGCGCGCGACCCGCTGGGCATCAAGCCGCTCTACTACAACGTCGAGGCCGGTGGCGCGCTCGCCTTCGCTTCGGAACTCCGTGCGTTGCGGCGGACCGGACTCGTCGGGAGCGACTTGGATCCCGTCGCGCTCGGGGCATTCTTCCGGCAGGGATCCGTCCCCGAGCCGCTGACACTTCTGCGCGGCGCGCGCTCGCTCGAAGCGGGCCATTGGTTGCGCTGGCGCGACGGAAATCTCGAATCGAGGTCCTATTGGTCCCTGCCCTTCGGAAACGGCGATGCTTCAGCGCCGCCGCTGGGCGCGCACGAGGACACCGCGGCCGTGCGCGCGGCGCTGATCGACAGCCTGGAGCATCATTTTGTCAGCGACGTGCCGGTGGGACTCTTCCTCAGCGGCGGGATCGATTCCACCGCGCTGCTCGCGTTATCCCGGAGCCTTGGACACAACGCGCTCTCCACTTACTCGCTCTCGTTTGATGATGCCGCGTTCGACGAGGGCGAGCTGGCGCGACGCACGGCCGAACACTTCGGCTCCAGGCACACCGACCACCGGCTCACCGGCATGGAGGCGAAGGGCCTCTTCGCGGATTTCCTGAACCGGCTGGACCAGCCAAGCGTCGACGGGTTCAACACCTTTGCTGTCTCACGCGTCGCGCACGAGCACGGCGCAAAGGTCGTGCTGTCGGGACTCGGCGGCGACGAGATCTTTGGCGGTTACCCCAGCTTCACGCGAGTCCCGTCACTGCTTCGCCTGGGACGCTTCCCCGCCCCGCTCCGGAGATGTCCTCGGGGCGGCCCTGCTTGCGTGGCCCGGTCATCCGCGCGTTTCGCGCCTCGGCGAATTTCTCGCGGGCGATCCCACGGTGAACTCCGCGATGGGCGCCATTCGCGGAATTTTTCCGCGGAGGGACGCCGAGCGCGCTGGTTCAACATTTCGTTCCCGGCGCGGAGTCGCCGCTCCAGATGGCGCGAGAGTCCGCTCCCGGCGGTGCCGGTGACCTGCGCGACATCGTCAGCGCGCACGAGATCTCGCACTACATGCGCAACCAGCTCCTGCGGGACAGCGACGTGACCAGCATGGCGTGGAGCCTGGAGCTGCGGGTGCCGTTTGTGGACGGCCGGCTCCTGGAAACGCTGGCCCGCATCCCCGCCGAGCGACGACTGCGTCCGCGCAAGGCGATGCTGCTGGAGGCGGTTCCGGAGATCCCGGAATGGATCGCCCGCGCGCCCAAACGCGGCTTCACGCTGCCGTTTGAGCAATGGTTGCGCGAGGACTGGCGGGATCTCTTCGCCGCCACGACGCAGCCGATCGCGGGAGTTCGCGCCAGCACGTGGTATCAGCGCTGGTCGCTTTTCGCGTTCCAACATTGGCTGGCGCATTGAAGAGTCGAGGGTCGACGGTCGAACAGTCGACAGGCCAGGAAGAAAATGCGCCGCAGGCGCAAAGACAGGCAAAAGAATACCACGGCGGCCGGTTGGCCGCCTTTTGTTTGCCCGCGAATCAGCTCCCGAGCATCTCGCGCATGCGCGCGAAGGAACTCTTGGCGGCCTGCTCGCTGGCCGGCTTGGCGAGTTCGCGTGCAAAGTCGATCAACTCAAGGTGCGACGCGTCCAGTTCGCGCAGAAAGGAACTCGGCTGGCGCGGCAGTGCCTGGCCATAGCGAAAACGCGTCCGGCAATGCGTCAGGGTCAGCCGCTCCTTCGCGCGCGTGATCGCCACGTAGAACAGCCGGCGCTCCTCATCGATCGTGCCGTCGGAGCGCGAGCGTTCGTGGGGCAACAGTCCCTCCTCGAGCCCGAGCACATAGACGTGCGAAAACTCCAGTCCCTTGGCGGCGTGCAACGTGATGAGCGTCACGCCGTGCTGCCCTTCCGGCGTCTCCTCCTCGCGATCGCTTTCCAGGCTCAGTCGATCAATGAAATCGCGCAGCCCCTTCTCGCCCGCCGCGCCCGGCTGGCGGCCGAGATCCTGGAGCAAATCGAACACGCTCTCCTCCCGGCGATCCGCCTCTTCCGCGTTGCGGCACGAGCGGCGCAGATCGGCCACGAAGCCGCATTCGTCGAGAAACGCCCTCGCCACCGCCGCCCGATCCGCCAGCGGGGCAAACATCCGCTCTGCGAAGCGATCCAAGAGCGAGACAAACGCGCCGATCGCCGCGCGGGTCTTCGCCGCGACGGTCGCCGCGAAGTCGGGGTGAGCAAGCGCCGCGAGCAGATGGACCTTTCGCTCGATGCTGAAGGCGAGCGCGCGCTCCACGGTCGTCTCGCCAATGCCGCGCGGCGGGGCGTTGATGATTCGCAACAGGCTCACGTCATCGGACGGATTGAGCAGCAGGCGCAGGTAGGCAATGACGTCCTTCACCTCGCGGCGATCGAAAAAGCTCTGCCCGCCGACCACGCGGTAGGGAATCCCGCGTTCGCGCAGTCCCTCCTCGAGCAGGCGTGATTGCGCATTCGTGCGGAAGAGCACGGCCGCATCGTCGAAGGCCAGGCCCGTCTCAAACTTGAGCCGGTGCAGTTCGCCGACCACGTAGGCGGCTTCCTCGCGATCATCCGGCGCGGCCACCAGCCGGATTTTTTCGCCGGCGCCCTTGCCGCTCCAAAGCTGCTTGGCCCGGCGCCGCGGATTGTGGCGGATGAGGCTGTTGGCCAGGCCGAGGATGTGATCGGTGCTGCGATAATTCTGCTCGAGCGCGATCACCGTTGGATTCGGGAAATGCCGCTCGAACTCGAGGATGTTGCGCACCTCCGCGCCGCGCCAGCCGTAGATGGATTGATCGTCGTCGCCCACCACGCACACATTCGGCCGCTCGCCCGACGCGAGGCGCCGCACCAATTCGAGCTGGAGGCCGTTCGTGTCCTGGAATTCGTCGACCATGAGGTAGCGATAGCGCCCTGACCATTTTGCGCGCACGTCCTCGTGTTCGCGCAGCAGCTTGACGGCGAGCAGCAGCAGGTCGTCGAAATCCACCGCGTTGAGCCGCTTCAATTCGCGCTGGTAGCGGGAGAAGACGGCGCCCGCGACGGTCTTCTCCGCGTTTTCGTCGCTGGGCGCGTCGATGCCCAGGTTCTTGGCGCGGCTGATCAATCCCTGCGCGGCGTTCGGCTCCAGCTTCTCGTCCTTGGCCGCCACCCGCGTGATGAGCTGGCGCACGAGACTGATGGCGTCCGACTGATCGTAGATCGCGAAATTCCGCTTGTAGCCGAGCTTCTCGATGTCCTGCCGGAGAATGCGGACGCAAAGTGAATGGAAGGTGGAGACGGTGACCTGCGCGGCCTGTTCCGCGGGCACCATGCCGGCGACGCGCTCGCGCATTTCCTCGGCCGCCTTGTTGGTGAAGGTGACCGCGAGGATGGAGGCGGGCGGCGCGCCGTTCGCGATGAGAAACGCGATGCGCGCCGTGATGGTGCGCGTCTTGCCCGTGCCGGCGCCGGCCAGGATGAGCACCGGTCCTTCGGTCTGTCGCACCGCCCGCAGTTGGGGCTCGTTGAGATCGAAGAGACGGAAGGACAAGCGCGACGGTATGCGCAATCGGTTCGTTATTGCGCAGACCGGAAAGCTCGAAATTCGAAATTCGAAACTCGAAGGAAGCGTAAGACAAAGTCCAAGTACTCAGAAGTGACCTGCGCCGATCGACTGTCTGACTCTCGACCGTCGACTTCGTCAAATCTTCCCGTCGGCGAACCAGCCGACCACCTGCGGCAGGAGCTGATGCTCGGCGGCCTGGATGCGCTCGTGCAGGGTCTCCGGCGTGTCGTCCGGCGCAATCGAGACGATTTGCTGCGCGATGATGTCGCCCGTGTCCATGCCGGCATCGACAAAATGCACCGTGCAGCCGGTCCGCCGCTCGCCCGCCAGCAGCGCCTGTTCCCACGCGCGCAGGCCCGGATAGGCCGGCAGGAGCGACGGATGCACGTTGATCATGCGCCGCGGAAACGCCCCGATCATCGGCTCCTTGACCATGCGCATGTAGCCGGCCAGCACGACGAGTCCGACCTGATACTGCTGCAGCGCCTCGACCAGCATGACTTCGCGCGAGGGATCGAGCTTCGTCTTGAATTTTCCGGGCGGCAGATGGAATGCGGGAATGCCGTGCGCCGCCGCCAGCGAGAGAATGCCGGCGTCCTCCACGTCGGAAATCACGATGCCGATGCGCGCGTTGAGCTGGCCCGCCTCGATCGCCTCGATGATCGCCCGGCAATTGGAGCCCTTGCCCGATCCGAGAACGCCGAGAATGAGCGGAGGTGACATGGGCTGAAAGTGCGAATGCGGAATGCCGAATGCGGAAGTTTCGAGGCGAACAATCAGCAACCGCGAATGGCGTCGACCAGCTTGCGTGGTCGATCGGCCGGGCACCATCGGCACAAAGAATATTTCCGCGCCGCATTTCTCCAGCGCGGCGCGCTCCCCCGGGTCGAGCGTTTCCAGCCGGTAATCCCCGCCCTTGGCGTAGCGCATCGGCCGGACCTGCTCGATCAGCCCCGTGACACGCTCCTCGTCGAAAATCGTGACAAAATCGACGCAATCCAGCGCAGCGAGGATCTCCGCGCGATCGTCCTGCGAATTGAGCGGGCGATGCTCGCCCTTCAGCCGGCGGACCGACGCGTCGCTGTTCACCGCGATGGCGAGGGCGTCGCCGCCGCGCCGCGCCGCCTGGAGATAGCGCACGTGGCCGACGTGCAGCAGATCGAAGCACCCGTTCGTCAGTACCAGTCGCTTGCCGGCCGCGGCCAGCGCGTCCCGCGCGGCCGCCAGACCGCGCGCATCCACGATCTTCGCGGTGGTCGGCGGGAGCTCAGGCATGGGGGCGAACTTCCCGCAATTTCGCGCAGGGACAAGGCTGGATCATGCCCCGCGCGAAAATTGCACGCTGGCCCGCATCATCCGACCCAGTGCCCCGATCCCGCGGATCAGGCGCGGCGAAGTTCGGTCGCCGACAAATGCTCCTTGGGCACCCAGCCCGCGCCGCGGCCCGCCGCGCGGCACCAGGCCCAGCCGTTCAACTCAAAAAGCACGTCCACCGACTCCTCCTCTTCCACATCCAGCTCGGTCGCATCGAAATCCTCGCCGACAAGGAACTGGCCCTCCTCCGCGGGCAGAAAGATCTGCTTCGGCGCCCAGCCGGTCTGGCCGCCGCGGGTCTTGCACCAAATCCAGCCGGACCATTGCTGGTCCTCATGGGCGAGGTGCACCCGCTCGCCCGCCACGAGCTTGATCGGGATCGGCGTAGGCGACGCGATAGGCCTTCGCCACCTTGACGGTGGAGGGCATGGTGCGGGGTTCGGCGCAATGCATTGCAGGAAATGGAATGGCTGGGACGCGGCCGGCCAAGGGCACCGGTGGCGGCCTGCGGGACATCATAGCAGCCCGCGTTCCCAAGCCCAGAAGCCTGTTAAATGAATCCTCCCGGGCCGGTCGAATCGGAATGCGGGATCGTGGCCTGTTGGGTGGACTGTGCCATCTTTGAACGGCAACAATCAGATTCTCCGCATGCAAATCAAAACTCCCCAGGACTGGCAGATCCCGGATCGCGACGTAACCCCGGAATCCAAGTATTTGGGCCGCCGTGAGTTCATCCGCGCGCTCGGCTTGGGCGCCATCGCCGCGACGGTCGCCCCGCGCTGGGCCCTGGCCGCGACGGCCGGTTTTCCCGACACGCTCAATCCCGCCTACAAACTCGACGGCGTGACGCTGACGCCGCTCGACGCGGTCACCGGCTACAATAATTTCTACGAGTTTTCGCTGAGCAAGGCCGGACCCAAGGTGCTCGCCAACAAAGGATGGAAAACCGAGCCGTGGACCGTGGAATTGGGCGGGCTCTGCCGGAATCCGGGCAAGTACGGCGTCAACGATCTCGTCCGCCTCGTCGGCGGCATCGAGCAGCGCAACTACCGGCATCGTTGCGTCGAGGCCTGGTCGATGGTCATTCCGTGGGACGGCTTTCCGCTGCAAAAGCTGCTGGCGTTCGCGGAGCCGAAAGCGGAGGCGAAGTTCGTCAAGTTCACCTCGTTCCTCGATCCCACGATGGCGCCGGGGCAGAGCGACGCCTCCTATCCGTGGCCGTACACGGAGGGCCTGACGATCGCCGAGGCGAACAACGAACTGACGCTGCTCGCCACCGGCCTCTACGGCAAACCGCTGCCCAACCAGAACGGCGCGCCCATCCGGCTCGTCGCGCCGTGGAAGTACGGCTTCAAGGGCGCCAAGTCGATCGTCCGGATCGATTTCGTCACCGAGCAGCCGAAGACGCTTGTGGAATCAGCTCGCGCCGCGCGAATACGGTTTTTATGCAAACGTGAATCCGACCGTCGATCATCCTCGCTGGAGCCAGGCGCGCGAATCGATCATCGGCGGCGGTTTGTTGAGCGGCAAGCAGCCGACGCTGATGTTCAACGGCTACGAAAAACAGGTCGCCTCGCTCTATGCCGGGCTCGACCTGCGCAAGAATTTCTAGAATCCGAGGCGACCTTCCGCATGCGTCTTCTCGCACGAGTGGTCGGGCACCGGGCGTTTGCGCTCGCCGCGATTGTCGGCGTCGGCCTGTGGTTCCTCGTGGTGCCGGCCCTGACGAACCAGCTCGGCGCGAATCCGCTGGAGGAGCTGCTGCATCGCTGTGGTGAGATTGCGATTTGGTTGCTCGGCACGGTGCTCGCGCTTTCGCCGCTGCGCGCGATTTTCCCGCACTCCGAACTCGTGGCGGCACTGAACCGCCATCGCCGCTGGATCGGCGTGTCCGCCTTCATCTACGGCGCGCTCCACCTCACCTGCCACATTCTCTACGAGGGCGGCTGGGAGGGATTTCGCGCGAGCTGGTCGAAGCCCTTCATTCTGGTCGGTCTGGCCGGCTGGACGGTGCTCCTGCTGCTCGCGCTCACCAGTTCCAACTGGGCCACGCGCAAGCTCGGCGGCGGGAATTGGAAGCGCCTGCACCGCCTCGCCTATCTCGCCGCCGCCCTGCTGCTCTACCACCAGGCGATCGCGGGCAAGGGCCACTGGCACGTCACCAAGTGGCTGCTCTTTCCGCTGCTCGCGCTGCAACTCGCGCGCGTCATCGTGCTTTCTGGCGACGACGCCGAGGCCGTAGACGCAAAGCGGCGCTCGTAGCTTGGCGGAACGCGACCTCCGGGCGCGTCTGCAATTGGTACGAGGACGCACGCCGAGCCGTCGCAAATCTTATCGCGGCTCGGCGTCGCAAACTGATCGGACCTTGCGGCCGCACGGACGCGCCGCCGCGATGGTCTGCGGACGTTTCGGCGAAACGTCCCTACCGTCTCTCATCGGCTGGGACCAGCCGATCCACCAAATCCCGCGCTCTCAGCCCAGGGTCGCGGCCAGTCGCTTGGGCGCCTTGCCCTTCCACGCCTCCCGCAAAAGTGCGGCCACCACCGCCGGCTTGGCCGCCGTGAGCAGCACGCGCAGGCCGACGACTTTCTGTCCCCAGCGTCAGCTCCTCGAGAAAATCCGGCTCCGCGGCCAGCGCCCGGCGACGCACCGTCTCGTCGACGAAGACGTGCATGTGATCCGCATCCGGCGGCACGGTCGCGAAGATCTTTCCGCGCACGCGAAAGGAGGTGTAATGAAAGTGCGGCTCCTCCGTGGCCTCGGGCAGCGACAACGCCTGGCGGCGGACCTGGGCGATGTTCATGCGGGGAATGAACACGAAAACGGGCGGCCTGCAGGCCCTGGCTGTGGCGCGCTGGGAAGAACGCCAATCGACAGATTTCTCAAACGAATCTCGATCGACGCGCCGCGTTTGCTAGAAAGGTCGTGATTTTCCATGTCCCGGACTTCCTCATCCGATCTTGAAGCACCGGTCCGCAGCCGGACGGGGTTGGGCCTGGCGATCCTGATCCTGGCCGCGCTCGCGCTGGCGGTGGAGTTCTGGATGTTCCCCGCGCTGCGGTTTTGGGAAAAGCCGAACGACCCGATGCAGCAAGGCGTGGCCGCCTTTCGCAAGGGCGACTACGAGACGGCGATTGCCGCGTTCAACGTGGCGATTGAGCGCAATCCCCGCCTGGTTCCCGCGTACAATTTTCGCGGCAACAGTTACCGCATGATGAACAAATTCGACTTGGCGCTGGCCGACTTCAACAAGGCCGTGCAGCTCGCTCCAGCGGAGGCGGGCGGCTATTATCACCGCGGCCTCGTGTATCTCGCGCGAAAGGAGTACCAGCAGGCCATCGAGGATTTTAGCGCAACGGTGAAGCGCAATCCGACATACGCGCCGGCGTTCTCCAATCGCGGAGTCTCCTATCGCTACCTCGGCCAGATCGACAAGGCCTTCGCCGATTTCGACGAATCGGTCCGCCTCGCGCCGAAGGAATCCACCGCTTACGTGGTGCGCGGTTATAGTTTCAGCATCAAGGGCGAGTACGCCAAGGCGGTGGCGGACTTCAACCAGGCCATCGCGGTCGAGCCGGACAATTCCCGCGGCTACAACAGCCTGGCCTGGCTGCAGGCCACCTGTCCGAGGGACGAGTTTCGCGACGGCCGGAGGGCGCTCGAGCACGCCAACAAGGCGTGCCAGTTGACCGACTGGAGCGACTATCGATCCCTCGACACGCTGGCGGCCGCCTATGCCGAGACGGGGGATTTCGAGCAGGCCCGGAAATGGCAGGAGCACTGCATTGCGATGAAATCGCTCCCCGCCGAATCAGTGGACGACTACAAGTCGCGCCTGGCGCTGTATCAGGACAAAAAGCCCTTCCGGATGATCGACAAGCAGCCGTGACCGGCCGCGCAGACCGGCTAGCACAGCGATCCGCGTTTGCCGAATTTGCGCCGCCCGCCTACCCTGCGGCGCAGCCACGCTCCCGTAGTTCAACGGATAGAACGAGGGTTTCCTAAACTCTAGATCTGGGTTCAATTCCCGGCGGGAGCAGGCCGCGCGCGGCGCGATCCCTGGCCCCCGTAACCGGACTGGAAGCTTCGCGAGGCTTGCGGCATACTGGCGGCGCATGTCGGACGACACGCCACCCCCGCGCCACTTTGCCAGCGACAACAACGCCGGCATCATTCCCGAGGTCTGGCAGATCCTGGACCGAGGTCAACGACAGCGGACACGCCCCGCCTACGGCGACGACGAATGGACCGCCGCCGCCGAGCCGGAATTCCGCCGCGTCTTCGAGCGCGAGGAGCTCGAAGTCTTTTTCGTCTTCAACGGCACGGCCTCCAACTCGCTCGCGCTCGCCTCGATCTGCGACTCGATGCAGGCGGTGGTCTGCCATCGCCAACAGCCACATCGTGACCGACGAATGCAACGCCGCATCGTTTTTCCGGCCACGGACTGACGCTGCTGCCGGTGCAGGGCGAGCACGGCAAGATTCGAGCCCGACGGCGATGCGCAACGCCTGCGCGGCGCTTGATTCCGGTGCACGCGCCGGACGCGCGCGCGCTGAGCCTGACGCAATCGACCGAGCTGGGCACCGTCTACCGGCCGCGCGAACTGCAGGCGCTGACAGCGCCACCGCGCGGCAGCTTGGCCTGAAGGTGCACATGGACGGCGCGCGCTTTTCCAACGCAGTCGCCAGCGTCGGCTGCGCGCCCGGCGGATCTCACCTGGCGGGCGGGTGTCGATGTCCTTTCCTTTGGCGGCACCAAGAACGGCATGGGCGCGAGCGAGGCGCTGGTATTCTTCGACCTGACGCTGGCGGCCAATTTCAAGCGCCGGATGAAACAGGCGGGCCAGCTCGCCTCGAAGATGCGCTTCCTCTCCGCGCCGTGGCTGGGCTTCCTGCGCGACGACGTCTGGCTGAAGCACGCGGGCCGCGCCAACGCGATCGGCGCAGCACCTCGAGCGCTCGCTGGCCAAGCTGCCGGGCATCCGCATCGCGCACCCGCGCGAGTCGAACGCGGTCTTCGCGCATCTGCCGCGCGCGGCCGTCGAGGAACTGTGGGCGCGCGGCTGGCGGTTCTACGACGATGTGGATCCCGGCGGCGCGGTGCGCCTGATGTGCGCGTGGGATTCGACGGAGGGGGACGTGGATGCGTTCGTGGCGGATCTCGACGCGTGGATTGCGAAGGCGGCGTGATTGCGGATGAAGTTAGGGGTTAGGAGTTAAGGGTTAAGTGGGAAACGCGACTCGCCGTCCAAACGACGAAGCCCGCAAACGCGTGCAACCCGTACCAATTAACTCATTAACCCCTAACCCTTAACCGGCGCGCGCCGCGCGCCGCGCTCCTTCACCCACATGATGACGACGTAGAAGACCGGCGTGAGGAAGATGCCGAAGAAGGTGACGCCGAGCATGCCGCAGAAGACGGCGGTGCCGAGCGCCTGGCGCATCTCGGCGCCCGCGCCCTTCGCGATCAACAGCGGCACCACGCCGAGGATGAACGCGAACGAGGTCATCAGAATCGGACGCAGCCGCAGCTTGGCCGCGTCGATCGCCGCCTCCGACGCGGCTCATGCCGTGCGTCCTGGCGCTGCTTGGCGAACTCCACGATGAGGATGGCGTTCTTGCAGGCCAGACCCACCAGCACGACGAAGCCGATCTGGGTGAAGATGTTGTTGTCCATGCCGCGCAGCCAGACGCCGAAAATCGCGCGAGAGCAGGCACATCGGCACGATCAGGATGATGGCCAGCGGCAGCGACCAGCTTTCGTACTGCGCCGCCAGCGTGAGGAAGACGAGCAGCACGCAAAGCGGGAAAACGAAGATCGCGGTGTTGCCCGCGAGCTTTTGCTGCAGCGTCAGCTCCGTCCATTCGTAGGCAAAGCTCGCCGGCAGCGACTTGTCGGCGAGTTGCTCCATCGCGGCGATGGCCTGGCCGGTGCTGATGCCCGGCCGCGGGTTTCCGTTCATCTCGGCGGCGGAATACAGGTTGTAGCGGACGACCTTGTCGGGGCCGACGTCGTCGCGCACATCCACGAGCGTGCCGAGCGGCACCATGTTGCCCTGGGCGTTGCGCGTCTTGAGGCTGCGAATGTCGTCGGGCCGCAGCCGGAACTGCGCGTCGGCCTGCGCGGTGACCTGGTAGGTGCGGCCAAAGCGGTTGAAGTCGTTGACGTAGAGCGAGCCGAGATAAATCTGCAGCGTGCTGAAGATTTCGCTGAGCGGCACGCCGATGCGATTTTGCCTTCACGCGATCGACCTCGACGTAAAGCTGCGGCACATCGCGCGCGAAAGGTGGTGAAGACCGCGGTGAGCCGCGGGTCCTGGTTCGCCGCCACCATCAGCTTGAAGGTCTGGGCGGCGAGCTGATCGAGCCCGTTGTCGCCGCGATCCTGGATCTGCATCTTGAATCCGCCGGTCGTGCCGAGGCCGCTGACGGGCGGCGGCGGGAACACGCCGACAAACGAATCGCGCACGGCCGCGCCGATCTTCGCGCGCAACTGCGCGGCGATGGCATTGGCCGAGAGGTTCGGGTTTCCCTTCCGGTGCTCGAAGGAATCGAGCGTGACGAAGATGGTCGCCGTGTTCGACGCCATTCGAGCTGCTCACGCCGTTGAAGCCCGGAAACTCCACCGTCGCGATCACGCCCGGCGTGTCGCGGCAGATCTTGCTGACCGTCTCGAGAACTTCCTTGGTCCGGCTGATCGACGCCGCATTGGGAAGCTGGCAGAAGGCGATCAGATAGCCCTTGTCCTGCGTCGGAATGAATCCCGTCGGCACGATCTTGAAGCCGAAATACGTGGCCACCAGGAGCCCCGCGTAGACGAGCGAGCGCGACGGCGCTGAAGCGGATGAGCCGCGCCACGCCGCGCGTGTAGAAATGCGTGGCGCGCCCGAAGACCCAGTTGAAGCCGCGGAAAAACCAGCCCAGCACCGCGTCGATCATGCGCGTGAACCAGATCCTTCTTCTCGTGATGCGATTTCAGCAGCAACGCGGCCAGCGCGGGACTCAGGGTGAGCGAATTGAAGGCCGAGATGAAGGTCGAGACCGCGATGGTCAGCGCGAACTGCCGGTAGAACTGCCCGGTGATGCCGGCGATGAAGGCGGTGGGCACGAACACCGCGCACAGCACCAGCGCCACGGCGATGACCGGGCCGCTGACCTCGTCCATCGCCTTGTGGGTGGCCTCGCGCGGCGCGAGGCCGAGCGCGATGTTTCGCTCGACGTTTTCCACCACCACGATGGCGTCATCCACCACGATGCCGATGGCGAGCACCAGGCCGAAGAGCGACAGGTTGTTCAGCGAAAAGCCGAGCACCGCCATCACCGCAAACGTGCCGATGAGCGACACCGGCACGGCGATCAGCGGAATGATCGACGCGCGCCAGGTTTGCAGGAAGACGACGACCACCAGCACCACGAGCAGCGATGGCCTCGAAGAGCGTGTGCATGCACCGCCTCGATCGATTCGCGCACGAAAACGGTCGTGTCGTAGACCACGCGGTATTCGAGGCCCGGCGGAAAACGCTGCTTGAGCTTCGTCCATCGCGCCGCGCACGGCGTCGGAGGTGTCGATGGCATTGGAGCCGGGCAGCTGGAAAATCACGAGCGCGGCCGCGGGCTGGCCGCTGAGCTGCGACTGTCGAGCGAGTAGTCGCGCGCCGCCAGCTCGACGCGCGCCACGTCGCGCACGCGCGTGACCTGTCCGTCCGAGCCGGTCTTGATGACGATCTCGCCGAAGGCTTCCTCCGTCAGCAGGCGGCCCTGCGCGTTGACGGTCAATGTGAACTGCACCTCCTTGGGCGCGGGCGGCGGCGCCGATGGTGCCGGCGGCGACCTGGATGTTTTGTTCGCGGATGGCGCCGACCACATCGGTGGCCGTCAGGCTGCGCGCGGCGACCTTTTCCGGATCGAGCCAGATGCGCATCGAGTAATCGCCGCGCGCCGAAGACGCGCACCTCGCCGACGCCCGGCAGGCGCGCGATCGTGTCCTTGACTTGCAGGTAGGCGTAATTGCTGAGGTAGAGTGAATCGAAGCGCTTGTTCGGCGAAATGAGGTGCACGACCATCGTCAAGTCGGGCGAGCGTTTCACCGTGGTGATGCCGAGGTTGCGCACGTCCGCCGGCAGCTTCGGCAACGCGATGGCCACGCGGTTCTGCACGAGCACCTGCGCCTTGTTCAGGTCGGTGCCGAGCTTGAAGGTGATGGTCAGCGCCATCACGCCGTCGGTGGTGCACTGCGACGACATGTAGAGCATGTCCTCGACGCCGTTGACCTCCTGCTCGATGGGCGTGGCCACGGTCTCGGCGATGACCTTGGGGCTCGCGCCGGGATAGACCGCCTGCACGACCACGGTGGGCGGCACCACCTCGGGATATTGCGCGATGGGCAGCGTGGTCAGCGCGATGGCGCCGACCAGCACGGTGATGATCGAGATGACCGCCGCAAAGATCGGACGATCGATGAAGAAATGCGAAAATTTCATCGCGCGACGGGCTTACGACTTCGGCTTCGCGTCGGCGGGCTTGGCCTCGAAGGGCTTCGGCTGCACGATCGCGCCCGGGCGAATCGACTGCAGGCCGGTGACGATCACCCTGTCGTCCGGCTTGAGCCCCTCCTTGACCACGCGCAGGCCGTCGACGACCTGGCCGAGCACGATGGACCGCGGTTCGGCCTTGTTCTCCGCGCCGATCACCAGCACGTACTTGTTGCCCTGGTCGGAGCCGATTGCCTTGTCGGGAATCAGCAGGCCCTGGTACGGATCGCTGCCCGGCGAGCGGATGCGCACAAACAGGCCGGGCGTCAGATAGTTGTCCTTGTTGTCGAACACGGCGCGCACCCGCAGCGTGCCGGTGCCGACATCGAGGCGGTTGTCGACGAAATCGATGTAGCCCTCGTGCGGCCAGCCGGTTTCATTTTGCAGCGCGAGGTACACGGTGACGCCGCCGTCCCGCGCGCTGCGACGCTTTCCCTCGCGCGCCAGTCGCTGGTATTTCAAAACGCTGCGCTCGTCGGCGTCGACATAGGCGTAAATCGGATCGGTCGAGACAATGGTGGTCAGGATGCCGGCGTCGCCGCCGGAGGGCTGGATCAAATTCCCGACCGTCACACGCTCGCGGCTGACGCGACCGTCGATCGGCGCGGTAATGCGGCAGAATTCAATATTGAGCTTGGCGGCTTCCTGCGCGCCCCAGGCCGAGGCCAGCGCCGCCTCGGCCTGCTTGCTCGCGGCGACCTTGGCGTCGTAGCCCTCGGGCGCGAGCACCCTTTGCGCGCGCAATTGCTCGGCGCGCTGGAGATCGGCCTTGGCGAGCGTCATCTGCGCCTCGGCGCGCTTGAACTCGCCTTCCGCGCGCGCCAACTCGGCCTCGTACGGCCGCGGATCGATCACAAAAAGGAGATCACCCTTCTTCACGATTGCGCCGGCCTTGAATTTCACGTCGGTGAGATAGCCGCTGACCCGCGCGCGCACCTCGACCGATTCCTTGGCGTCGGTGCGGCCGGTGAATTCATCCCAGTCCTCGACTTCCTTCTGCACGGGAATGACAAATTCCGCGACCGGCGCGGGCGGCGCCGCGGGCGCCGGCGCGCGATTGCACGACGAAACGAGCGCGCCGGCCAGCCCGATGGCCAGCAGGCGAATGACGACGGCAGAAACGGTGATCTGCATATGCTTGTTAGCGTGACAGCTAATTTCCCTCCCCTTTGAATGATCCACATTCCCGGCGTCCAACGCGAGATTTTTGGACGTTTCCCCAACCGGACCTGAAGTCCAGAATTATTTGTACCTATGATTGTTACATTTAGGTGAAGTTAAGCGTTATGAGTTAGGAGTTACGAGGCGAACAACCCGTAAGATGCTTATTTTCAGACTATAACGACATAACATGCTAACCCTTAACCCTTAACCCATAACCCCTAACTCTTAACCGGCGCGCTCCGCGCGCCTTTCCCCTTCAGCCACATGATGATGACATAGAACGCCGGAGTAAGGAAGATGCCGAAGAAGGTGACGCCGAGCATGCCGCTGAAGACTGCCGTGCCGAGCGCCTGGCGCATCTCGGCGCCGGCCCCCCTCGCGATGACCAGCGGGACCACGCCGAGAATGAAGGCGAACGAGGTCATCAGGATCGGGCGGAGGCGCAGGCGCGCCGCCTCCAGCGCGGCCTCGCGCCGGTTCTTGCCGGCGTCACTCTGCTGCTTGGCGAACTCGACAATCAGGATCGCGTTCTTGCAGGCGAGGCCGACCAGCACCACGAAGGCGATCTGCGTGAAGATGTCGTTGTTGAGCCCGCGGAAATGGACTCCGACCAGCGCGGAGAGAATGCACATCGGCACAATCAGGATGATGGTCATGGGAAGCGACCAGCTCTCGTAGAGTGCGGCGAGCGCCAGGAAAACGAAAAGCACGCAGAGCGGAAAAATGTAGAGCGCGGTGTTGCCGGCGAGGATTTCCTGGAAGGAGAGGCCGGTCCAGGCGAAGCCGAACTGCTCCGGCAGTTTCTCCGTGGCAAGACGCGTCATGGTGCTGATCGCATCGCCGGAGCTGACGCCCTCCTTGGTCGCGCCGGAGACATCGCCCGCCGGATAGAGATTGTAGTGCGTGACCTTGTCCGGCCCGTTGATTTCCACCACGTCGGTGACCGTGCCAAGCGGCACCATCGCGCCGGCATTGCTGCGGACGTAGAGATTGCGGATCTGATCCGAATGGACGCGGGAATTTTCCCCGGCCTGCAGCTTCACCTGGTAGGTGCGGCCGAGAAAATTGAAGTCGTTCACGTAAAGGCCGCCGAGATATCCCTGCAGCGCGTCAAAGACCGCGGTCACCGGCACGTCCAGCGCCTCCACCTTGTCGCGATCGATGTTCAGGAAATATCTGCGGCACATTCGAGCTCAGGCTGGTGCGCAGGCCGATCAGGCCCGGCTCCGCGTCGCCGGCCGCGATCAATTCCTCGGTCGCGGCCTGCAGCTCCATCGGGACCGGCGCCGCCCTTGTCCTGCACCATGAGCTGAAAACCGCCCACGTTGCCCATGCCGCTGACGGCCGGGGGCGGCACGACGAAAACGGCGGCCTCCTGGATGACGTTCGCCTGCGCCTGCAGCGCGCGCACCACCGCCACGCTGCTTTGCTCCGGGTGGCTCATCCGCTCCGAAAACGGCGTCAGCACCACGAAGATGGCGAGCGCATTCGAGCGCGTGGTTCCATCGAGCACGGAAAATCCCGCGATCTCCACGGTGTTTGCCACTCCCGGAATCTTCCGGGCCATGGCCGACAACCGCTTGCCGCACCACGTTCGTGCGTTCCAGCGAGGCGGCATCAGGCAGTTGCGCCGCCGCAATCACGTATCCCTGGTCCTGGTCCGGAATGAAGCCGGTGGGAATCCTCTTGAAACCCATCACGGTCAGAAACAGCAGGCCCGCATAAACGAGCAGCGTGACTCCCGCGAAATGGATCACCCGTTTCACCAGCCAGGTGTAGGTGCGCGTGGTGGTGTCGAACGCCTTGTTGAACAGCCGGAAAAACCAGCCCACGGTCGCGTCCAGAAATCGCGTGAGCCAGTCCTTCTTGGCGTCGCGCGGCTTCAGCAAGAGCGCCGCCAGCGCCGGGCTGAGGGTCAGCGAGTTGAAGGCCGAGATGATCGTCGCGACCGAAATGGTAAGCGCGAACTGGCGGTAGAACTGGCCGGTGATGCCGCTGATCATCGCGGTCGGGATGAAGACCGCCGACAGCACGATGGCGATGGCCACGACCGCGCCGCTGACCTCGTCCATGGCCTTGCGGGTCGCCTCGTGCGGCTCAAGCCCGTGCTCGATCCAGCGCTCCACGTTTTCCACCACGACGATGGCGTCATCGACCACGATGCCGATGGCGAGCACCAGGCCGAAGAGCGAAAGATTGTTCAGCGAGAATCCCATTGCGGACATGGCCGCAAGCGTGCCGATGAGCGAAACGGGCACGGCGAGCAGCGGAATGATGGTGGCGCGCCAGGTCTGCAGGAAAACGAGCACGACGATGACCACGAGCACGACGGCTTCGAGCAGCGTGTGGAAGACCGCCTCGATCGACTGCGCGATGAAGGTCGTCGGGTCGTAGGCGATCTTATAGGTCATTCCCGGCGGAAACGATTTGGCGAGGTTCGCCATTTCGATCTTGAGGGCCGCGGCCGTGCTCAAGGCGTTGGCGCCCGGCAACTGGTAAATGCCGATGCCGGCGGACGGTCGATCGTCGAGATAGGAATCGACCAGGTAATCCTGCGCCGCGAGCTCGACGCGCGCGACGTCGCCGAGGCGGACGAGCTGCCCGCGGTCGCCGCGCTTGACGACGATGCGCTCGAATTCGCCGGGCGTGGTCAACCGCCCCTTGGCGTTGATCAATATTTGCTCCGAGGTGCCGGGCGGCGCGGGCGGCGCGCCCAGGCTGCCGGCGGCGACCTGGATGTTCTGGGCCTGCACCGCGGCGACGATGTCGCCCACCGCGAGCCCGCGGGAAAACATGCGGTTCGGATCCAGCCAAAGCCGCATGCTGTAATTGCGCGCGCCGAAGATGTTGATGTCGCCCACCCCGCTGACCCGCTTGAGCGCATCCTGCAACTGCAGCACCGCGTAGTTGCTGAGGTAGAGATTGTCGAGGCTCTTGTCCGTGGCGATCAGATTGATCACCATCATGATGTTCGGCGACTGCTTGTTCACGGTCGTGCCGAGCACGCGCACGGTCGCGGGCAGCGTCGGCTCGGCCAGGGTCACGCGGTTCTGCACCAGCACCTGCGCCGTATCGAGATTGGTGCCCGACTTGAACGTGATGGTGAGCGACATGACGCCGTCGGACGAGCTCTGCGACTGCATGTAGAGCATGTTCTCGACGCCGTTGACCTGCTGCTCGATCGGCGTGGCCACGGTGTCGGCCACCACCTGCGCGCTGGCGCCGGGATATTGCGCCTGCACCACGATGGTGGGCGGGGCGATTTCCGGATACTGGGCGACCGGCAGCGAAAAAAAGGCAATCGCGCCGAGCAGCACGATCACGATGGACGTGACCGTGGCAAAAATCGGACGCGTGATGAAGAAATGCGCGAATTTCATGACGAACGCGCGCGGACTATTTTTTCTTCGGCTGTTCCGTCACCACCGGCGCCACCACGGCCTTGCTGGTGGACTCAGCCTGGGCGGTCATGGTCCCCTGCTCCGCTTTCACCACCACGCCGGGCCGCACGCGGATGATGCCGTTGATGACGACGCTCTCATCGGGCTTCAAGCCCTCCCGGACGATGCGCAGGCCCTCATTCATCTGCCCGAGCGTCACGTTGCGGCGCTCCGCCTTGCCGTCCGCGCCGACGACAAAGACATACTTCCGGCCCTGATCCGACGCGACGGCGTCATCGTTGATCAGGACCGCGTCGAAGGGCGGGCTGGTGGGAATCTGCACGCGCAGAAACATGCCGGGCAGCAGCGCGCCATTTCCATTCGGAAAGCGACCGCGGATCATCAGCGTCCCGGTGGCGGCGTTGATCTGGTTGTCGACGAAATCGATCACGCCGCTGTGCGGGAAGCCGACCTCGATGCCCAGGCCGGCCTCAATCGGCACCTCGCCGGTGCGCGCGCTCTGCAGTTTGCCCTCGCGCACCATCTTCGCGTAGGCCAGCCAGTTGCGCTCGTCGATGTCGGCGTTCACATAAATGGGATCGACGCTGACGATCGTCGTGAGCAACGTGCTGTCGGCCTGGACGAGGTTGCCGACCGTGACGAGCGCGCGACTGATGCGTCCGTCGACCGGCGCCGTGATGCGGGTGAAGTCGAGATTGAGCTGGGCGGATTCCACATCGGCCTTGGCGCTGACCAGCTTGGAATTGGCCTGGTTGCGATTGGCCAGTGAGGTATCGAAATCCTGCCGGGACGAAACCTTGGTCTCCCGCAGCTCCTGCGCGCGCTTGAAATTCTCCTCGGCCAGATTTTGCGCGGATTGGGCGAGGTTGAGCTGACCCACCGCCTGGTCGAGCACGGCCTTGAATGGACGCGGATCAATCAGGAACAGCGGGTCGCCCTTCTTGACGGTTTCGCCCTCCTTGAACGGGATCTCGACGATGTAGCCACCGACGCGCGGACGAACTTCGACGTACTGCACGGCGGCGGCGCGGCCGGTGAACTCGGCATGCTCGACGAGGTTCTTCACGACGGGCTTGGCCACGGTCACAACCGGCGGCGGCGGCGCGGGCGCTTCCGCCTTTCGGCCGCACGCCGAAAGGCCCAGGCCGAGCGCCGACAAGGCAACTGCCAGGAGTGAAAGGCGACGCTTCATCGGATAACCGTGCGGGGCCGGGCGAGCAGGCGTCGCAACCGAAAGCGAGTGTTTAGGGATTTTGCCCGCCGCCGTCAAACCCGATGCAAAACAAACGCCGCATTCGACATCGTCCCGAAATCCGCTTCATTGCGGGGTCGGATTCTTCGCATGTCGAAATTGCCCAAGACCCCCGCCCACGGCTACGACGAGAGCAAGATCAAGACGCTCTCCTCGCTGGAGCACATCCGGCTGCGCACCGGCATGTACATCGGGCGCATCGGCGACGGCTCGCATTACGACGACGGCTGCTACATCCTGCTCAAGGAGGTCGTCGACAACGCGATCGACGAATACATCATGGGCCACGGCAAGGAGGTCGCAGATCAACATCGAGGGCACGCGCGGTGACGGTGCGCGATTTCGGCCGCGGCATCCCGCTGGGCAAGGTGGTGGACTGCGTTTCGCAAGATCAACACCGGCGCGAAATACAACGACGACGTCTTCCAGTTCAGCGTCGGCCTGAACGGCGTCGGCACCAAGGCGGTCAACGCGCTGTCGAAGGAGTTCATCGTCCGCAGCCATCGCGAGGGCGAATTCGCCGAGGCCGCGTTCAAGCAGGGCAAGCTCAAGAAGGAGAAGAAGGGCAAGGACGCAAGGAGCCGGACGGCACGTTCATCGAGTTCGAGCCCGACCCGGAGATTTTCAAGGAAATCGAGTTCCGCGACGGAGCACGTCGAGCGCCGGCTGCGGCATTACAGCTATCTGAACACCGGGCTGAAGCTCGATCTACAACGGCAAGGTCTTCCAGTCGCGCCACGGCCTGCATGGATCTGGTGATGGAGGACTTGCAGGCCGACGGCAGCGAGCCGATTTATCCGCCGCTGCATTACGCGAGCAAGACGCTGGAGTTCTGCTTCACGCACAGCAACAGCCGCTACGGCGAGACGTTCTTATTCGTTCGTCAACGGCCAGTACACGAGCGACGGCGGCACGCACCTGAGCGCCTTCCGCGAGGGCTTGCTCAAGGCGGTGAACGAATATCGCCAACGAGCAAATACGAAGGCGACGACGTGCGCGAGGGCATGGTCGGCGCGGTGGCCATCCGGCTGAAGGACCCGGTGTTCGAATCGCAGACCAAGAACAAGCTCGGCAACACGGAAATCCGCACCGACCTCGTCAACAAGGTGCGCGAGGAGCTGCTGCATTTCTTCCACCGCAACAAGGAGATCGCCGAGAAGATCGTCGCCAAGGTCGAGGACACCGCAGCAGCTGCGGAAGGAATTGCAGGAGGTGAAGAAGCTGGCGCGCGAACGCGCCAAGGCCATCACGCTGCGCATCCCGCAGCTCAAGGACTGCAAGAATCACTTCGACAAGAAGCAGGGACAAGGGCGAGGGCACGATGGTCTTCATCTGACCGAAGGCCAGTCCGCCGCCGGCTCGATCGTCGAGCTGCCGCGACGTGAACAACCAGGCCATCTTCGTGCTCAAGGGCAAGCCGCTCAACGTCTGGGACCTCAAGCGCGACGTCATCTACAAGAACGACGAGATGTACAACCTCATGCGCGCGCTCAACGTCGAGGACAACCTCGAGGGCCTGCGCTACGACAAGGTCATCCTCGCCACCGACGCCGACGTGGACGGCATGCACATCCGCAACCTGCTGATCACGTATTTCTTCCGCTTCTTCGAGCAGCTCGTCCACGACGGCCACCTGCTACGTGCTGGAGACGCCGCTCTTCCGCGTGCGCAACAAGGAGCAGACGATTCTACTGCTACACCGAAGCCGAGCGCGACGACGGCGCTCGACGGAACTCGGCGGCAAGCGCGGAGATCACGCGGTTCAAGGGCCTGGGCGAAATCAGCCCGGGCGAATTCAAGGCAATTCATCGGCAAGGAAATGCGCCTTGAGCCAGGTCGAATACGCGCCGAAAACCTGCACGCCGCGGATCGATCCTCGACTTCTACATGGGCAAGAACACGCCCGAGCGGCAGGATTACATCATGGACAATCTGGTGGTCGAGCCCGACGAGGTCGTGGCGGCGTAAGTGAAATCGACGCTCGACCCGGCGGGAAATTCACCAGGAATTGGCGCAAGACCATCGGGCGCAGGGGTCAGGAGCGGTGCCGCGCCCAAGTCAGAAATCGACTGCAACGCGGGCCTTGCCAGTATTTCAACAGGCTCCTAGCCTTTCGCGCATGGATCAGAACGCCTTCCTGGACGCGGAAAAGTTCTTCCAGGAACTTGTCACCGGCTTGCGCTCCGGCATCCCGGAGATGCCGCGCGATGCCGACGTGGCGGAGCGCTTCCGGCTGATGTGGGAGGAGCATCTGGCCTTTCGCAGCGCGGTGGACGCCGTGGTGCGCGCCTGCGTCCGGCTCGAGGAGGCGGTCGAGGTCCGCCTCAAGCCCGCGGCCCAGCGCCAGCTCGTGCTGCGCGCCCTCGCCTCGCTTTCCTTGCTGCGCGATCGACAGGAGGGACGCGCGCCGCTCATTCGCATCGCGCTGTCGGGCGACGCGACCCCGCAGGCCATCGTGCAACTGCTGGCGCTGCGGCTGTGGGAATCGGATCCCTGGCCGCGCGTCTGGATGGCCAAATGCGCGCAGAACTGGGACGAGATGCTCGGCCCGCCGCGGCGGCAGGAGAAGTTTGATGAGCCGGAGACGGTCGGAGGAAGTTAGGAGTTATGCGTTATGGGTTATGGATTGCAACCGACCCATAACACGTAACTCGTAACGCGTAACCCAAGCCCCTACACGCCTCAACTTCGTCGCAACATCCACGAGCGACTTCGCAATCGCCGCCAGTTGCTTGGTTTTCCTCTCATCCTTCAGCTTGCCGCCCTCGGCGAAGGCCTCGTGCGCGAGGGAAATGGAAAGTTGGTCCGGCAGGACAAGGACGCCGATGTTCCCGAGGAGCGAGCGCAGGACCACCAACCCGCGCAGGCCGCCCAACGCGCCGGGCGACGCGCTCACCAACGCCGCGACCTTGCCGCGAAAGGCGACCAGCGCCGGCTCGTCGTCCGATTCCGTGCGCGACGCCCAATCGATTGCGTTCTTCAACGCGCCCGTGATCGAGCTGTTGTATTCGGGTGAGGAAATGAGGAAGCCGTCGCTCGCCTGCATGGCGGCCTTGAGCTGCTTTGCGCCCGCGGGCAATCCTTTCTCCTCCTCCAGATCGCCGTCGTAAAGCGGCAGGGCGAGGTCGCGCAGATCGATCCAGGTGACCTCCGCGCCGGCCGCGCGCAGCGCCTCGGCGGCGCATTTCGACAGCATTTTGTTGTAGGATCCGGCGCGCGTGCTGCCGGCGAAAACGAGAATCTTGGGCGGGTTCATGGCCCCACCCTGAGCCAGACCGCTCAACTAATCCACCGGGCGATGCCGAATGCCGCCGCCGCCGCCAGGCTGCCGATCAGCATCGTTTGAAAGGCGCTCCGCGCGACGGGCGCCCCGGTGAAACGCCCCTTGATCGCGCCGAAGAGCCCGAGGGCAATCAAGGTCACGATGGCCGACAGGCGGAGCGCCTGGTGGGCGTCGGCGATGAACAGGTAGGCCGCCAGCGGAATGATGCCGCCCAGCGCGTAGGCGCCCGCGATGGTCAGCGCGCTCTTCCAGGCCCGCGAGCGGTTCGGTTCCTCCAGGCCCAGCTCGAAGCGCATCATGAAATTGACCCAATCCTGCGGCCGCTTGCGCAGCGCGGCGACCACCGACGCGCTCTCGTCCGCGGTCAGGCCGTAGGTTTCGAAAATCTCCCGCACCTCCCGCGCCTCGACTTCCGGCAGCGTCACGATTTCGGTTTCCTCGCGCAGCCGCTCGCTCGCGTAATGTTCGGCGTCGCCCCGCGCCGCGAGATATCCGCCCAGCCCCATCGCGATCGAGCCTGCGGCAATTTCCGCAAAGCCGGCCGTGACGATGAGGCGCGACGAGGAGATGGCGCCGGTCAATCCGGCTGCGAGCGCGAAGGGAACGGTGAGTCCGTCGGACATGCCGATGACCACGTCGCGGACGGCGTCGCCGGCGGTGAAATGCTTTTCAATGTGCGGGGTCGCGGGCATGCCGCCCATTCAAGCGGACGCCGGCGCCAAAGGAAAGCGCGCGCATTTCAACTACTCGGCCCGCAGCGCCTCGATCGGATCGACGCGCGAGGCGCGCAGCGCCGGGAAGAGGCAGGCCAACGCCGCGACGAGCGCGAGCATGGTCGCCACACCGAGGTAGATGAGCGGGTCGGAGAGCTGCACCTGGAAAAGGAAATTCCGGATGCCGGTGGCGAAGAGCCGCAGCACGCCGACCGCGGTGGCGAGTCCGACCGCCAGCCCGATCAAGACCTGCCGCGTGCCCTGGCGATACACCAGCGTGAGAATTTGCTGGCCGAGCGCGCCGAGCGCGACACGGATGCCAAACTCGGACATGCGCTGGTTCACGCTGAAGGCCATCACGCCGTAAAGCCCGGCCGCGGCGAGGATGATGGCGATGCCTCCGAAGCAGGCGAAGAGCGAGGTGACCAGCCGCTGCCCGGCGAGCATTTCGTTGAGCGTCTGCGCGGGCGTGCTGATGAAATAGAGCGGCAGGTTGGGATCCTGCTTGCGCATTTCCTCCCGCAGCGCCGGGACCAGCGCCATGGGATCGCGACCCGGCTCGCGCGGGCGGATCACGATCGTCATGAACGGCGCAGGCGCCGCCTCCAGCGGCACAAAGATGCCGGCGCCGTCGCGCAGATTGTCGAAGGGACCCTGCAGCAGCGTGTCGGGCACCACGCCGACGATGATCCGCCACGGGCGATTCTCCTCCATCTTGCCGTCGCGGATTTTCTGGCCGAGCGGGCTCTTGCCCGGGAAGAATTTCTTCGCAAAGGTCGCGTTGACGAGCGCCACCTGCAGCTTTTCTTCGCGGTCGTCGGGCTGGAATTCCCGGCCCTCCAGCGCGCGCAGGTTGATGCTGCGGAAGTAACCGTCGGACACGGCGGCTCGGAACGCGCTCGGCACATCCTTATCGCGCTCGTAGGCGACGCCCTCGATCCGCATCTCCTCGTACGGCGAGAACATGGTGCGGAACCGATCGGTCATGGCCACCTCGGCGAATTCGGGACGGTTGCGCAGTTCGCGAATCACGCGGTCGTAGAATTTGAAGCGATCGGCCGGCTGCGGAAAATCGGCCTCGAAGAGCCCCATCCGCGCCGTGAGCACGCTGCGCGTGTCGTAGCCGCTGTCCACGTTCTGCTGGTTCCAGATCGAGCGAATCATGAAGAGTGTCGCGATCAGCAGCGTGCAGGTGAGCGCAATCTGGAAGATGACGAAGAGACGCGAGAGCCGGCTGGCGGTGGCCGAGCTGTTGCCGCGGCCGGTGTCCTTGAGCGTGGTGTGCAGGTTCGAGCGGGTGGCCAGCCAGGCGGGCAGCAGGGTGGAGAGAATGCCGGAGAGGACGGCGCAGCCGGCCACGACGAAGAGCACGCGGAAGTCGAGATTGATGCGCATCCAGGCCGGCAGCGGGAACGGCAGCGCCTCGTTGCCCTTCCAGACCAGATCAATCGACCAGACGGCCAGCAGCACGCCGAGGCCCGCGCCGACGCATGCCAGGACCAGCCCTTCGGTCAGCATCTGGCGCATGACCCGCCAGGGCGACGCTCCCATGGCGGAGCGGATGGCGATCTCCTTGCCGCGCATGACGGTGCGGGCGAACTGCATGTTCATGACGTTGACGCAGGCGATCAGCAGCACGGTGCCGACCACGGCGAGCATCACGAAGAGCAGGCCGCGAAATTGATCGCCGAAGAAGAAGGAACTGACCGACTTGATGCGCACCTCGGTGAAGTCGCGGTTGGTATCCGGGTAGGCGGCCGCCAGCCGCGCCGCGATGGTGTTGAGCTGCACCTGCGCCTGGTCGGTGGTCGACTCCCTTTTCAACCGGCCGACCACGCCGAGCGAGTTGGTGTTTTGCTTGCGCTCGCGCAGATCGAACTCGTTGTAGAGCGGAATCCAGAATTCCTCCTGCCCGAAGCGCGCAAAATCCGCGGGCAGCACGCCCACCACGGTGGCGGTGCGCCCGTTCATGCGAAACGATTTGCCGATCACCTCGGGACTGCCGCCGAAGTCGCGCTTCCACAGCCCGTCGGCGATGAGCGTGACGCGCGGCGCGCCCGGCAGATTGTCGGCGTCGGTCAAATCGCGACCCAACGCGACGCGCGCGCCGAGCACGCGGAGGAAATTCGGCGTGACGTAAGCGCCGGTGTAGCGGCGGGCCTCGTTGTCGACCGTGACATTGACCGTCGAGCCGTTGAGAAACCCCGCGAGGTCCTCGTAGCAGGTCTGCTGCTTGCGCCAGTCCTCGAGGTCGGCGCCCGGCACGCCGTTGTCGACGCGCGCGTTTTCCGGCACGTTGCGCTGGATGAACTGGAGCTGCTCCGCCTCGGGGAAGGGCAGGCCGCGAAAGAGGAACGAGTTGACCACACTGTATTGCGTGGCGACGGCCCCCACGCCGAGGGCGAGGATGCCGCTGGCCACCAGCGTAAAGGCCTGTTCCTTACGCAGCAGACGAAACGCGTAACGTAGATCGGACATGCGCGCAGGAAAACGCGTCCAGTGTGCATCTGCCTACAAAAATGGGACAAACGGCTGGTATGGTGTGACGAGAACCCCTCTGCGTGGGTCGAATTTTCGACAATCCCCGGGTCGGTCGGCCCGCTACAGAGCCGCGGGGGCCGGTTTTTCACAGACACGCCAATCGCTATCCGCTTACGCGAAATAGTCCATCTCGGCCGCCGCGAAATCTTGTGTTACCGCCGCCGGGCCGGTAGAAAAAATCCTCCGACGTCATCGCCAATTCCCATGAAACCACCTGTCCTCCCCATCGTTTTCGCGCTGAGCCTTACGCTTTTCGCCCCGCCGAATTTCGCACAGCAGACCAAGCCCGCGGCGACTGGATCCCCCACCGACCAGGGCTGGCCGCGCACGGTCGAGCGGAACGGCATGCGCCTGGTCTACTATCAGCCGCAGATCGACAGCTGGCCCAACCAGCGGACGATGAATGCGCGAGTCGCGTTTTTGGTGACGCCAAAGGGCGGCAAGGCCACGCCCGGCATCGCCACGCTCTCCGGGCCGACGATTGTCGACATGGCCTCACGCACCGTCTTCATCAACAAGATGGCCATCAGCTCGCTGACCTTTCCCGGTTCCTCCGCCGCGGACTCGGCGAAGCTGACGACCCTGGTGAAGGACGAATTTCCCGGCAAGTCGATGACGATTTCGCTGGATCGGGTGATGGCGCAAATGGCGCGGCTGAAAAAGGAAACCAAGGGCGTGCCGGTGCAGATGGATGTGCCGGTGATTTTCGCGAGCGCCTCGCCCGCCGTCCTGCTGCTCGTGCCGGAGAAGCCGGTGCTGGGACCCGATCGCGGGCACCGCGCTGCAGTTTGTGGTCAACGCGAACTGGAATCTGTTTTTTGATCCGGGCTCCAAGACTTATTACCTGCTCGCGGGCAAGACCTGGCTGAGCAGCCAGGAACTCGGCGGGCCGTGGACGCTGGCGGTGTTGCCGGATTCCATTCTCAATCTGCCCGGCAGCGACATGTGGAACAGCGTCCTGAACGCGGCGTCGACCTGGAATCCCAACGCCTCGACGGTCGTGCCGCGCGTCTTCTATTCGGCGAAGCCCGCCGAGCTCGTGCTCTTCAACGGCGAGCCCACCTACGATCAAATCCCCGGCACGCATTTGGAATGGGCCACGAACACCGACAGCCACGTGTTCTGGGACAACGCGAACAAGAAATTCTACTACATGGTGACGGGCCGCTGGTTCAGCGCCACCAATCTCGAGGGGCCGTGGATCTACGCCGGCAACGACCTGCCCGCCGACTTCAAGTCCATCCCCGCGGGCAATCCGAGCGCCAGCGTGCTTTCGTCGGTGCCCGGCACGCCCGACGCCGAGGACGCGGTGATGCTCGCGCAGATTCCGACGACCGCGGTGGTCAATCGCGCGCAGGCCGAGGCCAAGGCCAAGGTGACGTATTACGGCGACCCGATTTTTCAGTCGATCGACGGGACGAATCTGCGCTACGCCACCAACACCAGCGCCGACGTGATCCAGGACGGCTCGCAATATTATCTCTGCCAGAATGCCGTTTGGTTCGCGGGCAGCTCGCCGAGCGGGCCCTGGAAGGTCACGACCGAAATTCCGGCGGCCATTTACAATATTCCGCCGAGCGCGCCCGTTTACAACGTGACGTACGTGCAGCAAACGGCGACCGACAATCCGGCGACGGTGGAAAGCAGCTACACCGCGGGATACACGGGATCGTACATCGCCGGACTCGCGCTGGGCGCCGCGTTGGTCTACGGCACGGGCTATTATTATCCGCCGTATTTCGGCTACGTGGGCGGGTATCCGATTTATCAGCCTTGGTGGGGAACGTATGGCTACGGCGCCGCCTACAATTGGGGTGTGGGCGCGTATGCCGTCGGCGGCTGGGGCTACGGTCCGTACGGCGCGGCCGGGCGTGCCGCCTGGTACAATCCCGCCACCGGATTCTATGGTCGCGCCGCCGCGGTGGGCGGTCCGTACGGCGGACGCGCGATTGCCGAAGGCTACAATCCGCGCACCGGCACCGCTTACGCGACGCGCCAGGGTTACGGTCCCTACGCTTCGTGGGGCACCACCGCGGCCACCCGCGGCAATCAATGGGCGCAGGCCGGCCATGTCACCACGCCCTACGGCACCACCGCGGGCTATCGCAGTTCGCAAGGCGCGGGCGTCACGCACACCGGCGCAGACGGCCGCACGTCGGCCGCCGTGCACGACGGAAACGTCTACGCCGGCCACGACGGAAATGTTTACAAGCGCGACGCCGGCGGCGGCTGGTCGAAGTACGGCGACGGCGGCTGGAACAACGTCAATCACGGCAACCAGTTTGCTTCGTCGACCGGCTATCATCCGTCGGATGACACCACGCGGGACTTGAACAATGATTACGCCGCGCGTTCGGATGGTTACGCGCGCGCCAACAGCTACTCCGGCGGTGGCGGTGGCAGCTGGGCCGATCGCAACGGGCTCACCGGCGTGTCCGGCTTCAACGATCGTTTCGGCGACGCCAACCGCTATGGCGGCGGCGGCTACGGGGATCATTTTGGCGGCGGCAGCTTTGGCGGCGGTCGCTTCGGCGGCGGCGGCTTTGGCGGCGGTGGATTCCGTGGCGGCGGTCGCCGGTAGCGGCCGCGGCCGGTCCGCGGCGAAACGTGCGACGATGCGGCGCAGGTCTCTCTGGTGGCACGGAGAAACCTTGAATAGTCGCGACCGACGCCGTACACCGGACGCATCCCCATGAAAACCCGATCGTTCCGCCTCCTCGTGGCGCTCCTGACCCTCGCGCCCGGCGCGGCGGTCCTCGCGCAAAAGACCGCCGCCCCCGCCTCCGGCGCCGCGTCAGACCAGGGCTGGCCGCGCAGCATCGATCGCGACGGGATGCATCTCGTTTATTACCAGCCGCAGGTCGACGACTGGAAGGATCGCCGCGTCCTCAACGCGCGCATGGCGTTCATCGTCACGCCGAAGGGCGGCAAGGCCACGCCCGGCATCGCGACGCTCGTGGGCAACACCAAGGTCGACACGAAGAGCCATTCCGTCTTCATCGACAAGCTCCAGATCGGCACGCTGAAATTCCCCAATCTCTCGGCGGCGGACGCCGCGCCGCTCGAGCAATTGATGCGGACGCTTTTCCCCGGCAAGGCCATGACCATTTCGCTCGACCGCCTGATGGCCTCCATGTCGGAAACGACGAAGGAAACGAAGGGCGTGGACGTGAAAATGGATGTGCCGCCGATCTTCGCCAGCTCGACGCCCGCCATTCTGCTCACGGTGCCGGAGAAGCCGGTGCTTGGCCCCGTCGAGGGCACCAATCTGCAATTCGTGGTCAACGCGAATTGGGACGTCATCTTCGATCCGGCGGTCGCGCGCTATTATCTCCTCACGGGGAAAGTCTGGGTCTCCAGCGACAAGCTGGACGGAACATGGACGCGCGCGGGGGCGCTCCCGGCCGCCTTGAAGAAACTGCCGGCGGGCGCGATGTGGGACGACGTCCGCAAGGGCGCGGCAGCCTGGAACCCGACGGCGAACGTCGCCGTGCCTCGCGTTTTCTATTCCAACGTGCCGGCAGAGCTGATCGTGTTCAAAGGCGAGCCGACGTACTTGCCGATCAAAGGAACGAAGCTGGTCTGGGCAAACAACACGGACAGCCACGTGTTTTACGAAGGCGCCAGCAAGCAGTTCTATTTCCTTGTCTCCGGCCGCTGGTTCCGCGCCGCCAACCTGGCGGGCGCGTGGACCTATGCCGGCAACGATCTGCCGGCGGACTTCAAGGCGATTCCGCCGAGCGATCCGAGCGCCAGCGCGCTGGCCTCGGTGCCCGGGACGCAGGATGCGGACGACGCGGTGATGCTCGCGCAGATTCCCACCACGGCGATTGTGAAGCGCAGCGAGGCCGAGTCCAAGGCCAAGGTCGAGTATAACGGGCCGCCCATCTTCCAGCCGATCGAGGGAACGTCGCTCGCCTTCGCGGCGAACACGAACTCGGATGTGATCCAGGACGGCGCGAAATATTACCTCTGCCAGGATGCCGTCTGGTTCGTGGCCGATTCGCCGACCGGTCCATGGAAGATCACGACCTCCGTCCCGAAAGCCATCTACGATATTCCGCCAAGCTCGCCGGTGTATCGAACGAGTTACGTCCAGGCCGAGGACACGACGGATCCCAACACGGTCGAAACCAGCTACACTTCCGGCTACACGGGATCCTACGTGGCGGGATACGGCTGGGGTTCCGGCCTTGTGTGGGGCACCGGCTGGTACTACCGGCCCTACATCGGCTGGGCCAACGGATTTCCAATCTATCAACCTTTTTGGAATACCTATGGTCTCGCCGCCGCTTACAATTGGGGTGCCGGCGGTTATGCCATCGGCGGTTACCCGTATGGGCCCTACGGCGCCGCCGGTCGCGCCGCATATTACAACCCGGCGACAGGCACTTATGGTCGCGGCGCTCAGGTAACCGGCGCCTACGGCACCCGCACCGTGGCGGACGGTTATAACCCGCGCACTGGCACCGGGTACGTGACCAAGCAGGGCCGCGGGCCTTATGCCGCGTGGGGATCCACCGCGGCCACGAATGGCAATCAATGGGTGCAGGCCGGTCACGTCTCCACCGCCAATGGCACGGTCGTCGCCTGGCACGGGTCGGAGGGCTCCGGCGTGAAAACGGTCAACACTCCGGTCAGGGCGACACCGGCCGCTACCGGCGTCACGGGCGATCGCGGCAACAACATCTACTCCGGCAAGGACGGAAACATTTACCGGCACGAGACGCGACGGCAGCTGGCAGAAGTACGGCGACAACGGCTGGGAGGCGGCGAATCGCGCCGCGGCCGAGGCGACCACCGCCGCGGCGCGCGCGGCGCAGCCACAGCTGCAGGCCCAGGCCGCACAGATCGCCGCGACGCGCCCGCCTGACGATGTGGAACGCGAATATGCGGCGCGCGCGGCGGGTTACGATCGCGCGGCCAGCTTTGATCGGGCCGCCGCGGGCGGCGGGGCCGATCGCGCGGCGGCGGCCCGCACGCGTGGCGGAACCGATCCGGCGGCGCGGGCCGCTGTCCGCAACAACGCCGCCGGTGGTGCAGGCCGGGTTGGCGGTGGTGGCCGGCGTTGAAGCCTCGCCGCCCGTTTCCAAACTGAGTTCGCCGCTAGCGCTGAATCGTTGTCTCAGTCGAATCAATGTCAGGCGGCAGGACGGGCTTAGGCACCGCCGGGGAAATCTCCGGTTCCACCGCGACATAGTGCCGGCTGCCTTCGTAGTCGGCATTGTACGCGGGAATGTACTTGCCGTAGGGGTGACCGCCGCTCGCGTAGGAGTCCTCGACGATGGCGCCGGACTCGTCCTTGACCGTCGGATCGATCGTTTCCCCGACCGCGTTTCCAGTGAGCCCGCCCGCGATCGCGCCGGCCACACCACCGATGGCGGTGCCCAACGGACCGACCATGGAGCCGAGCGCGGCGCCCGCGGCGCAGGCCGCGACGGCGCCCGCCGCCGTGGCGACGGGATGCGATCCCGGTTCCCCGGTGATCGGGTCCGGATTCGGATTGGGATTCTGAACGATGTCGATGTCTGCCGATGGGATTTCTGGATTCATTGGGTAGTGGATTGGGATGAACAGATTCTTTCCATCCGAATCGCACCTGGAATCATGGGCGGCCCTGTTGAATTGCATCCGGTGAAAATGATTGCGTCCTTTGGCTGAGGATTCCGTCTTGGGAAGCAGATGTCCTCCGCCCCAACGTTCCAGACCTGCACAACCAATCCTCGGGCGCGTCGGTGAATCCCGCCCGCTCGCTCGGACCCGCCGTGGCGCCGGCGTCTGGACGCAGCATTGGATCTACTGGCTGGCTCCGCTGGTCGTGCTGTTCGATCGTTTTTCCCACCCCGATCCGATTTCGCCATGAGCAAGCCCCGCGTCCTATTTCATCTGCATCCACAACAGTTCCCGCAGCCAGATGGCCGAGGGATTTCTGCGCGCCATCTGCGGCGACACGTTCGAAGTCCAGAGCGCCGGCCTCGAGGCCGGCCAGCTCAACCCCGTCGCGGTGGAGTCCATGCGGGAAATTGGCATCGACATCTCGGGTCACACCGCAAAACCGCTGTTTGATCTCATCAAGGCAGGCACGACGTTTCAGTTGGGTTATCACCGTCTGCGATGAGACCAGCGCGGAACGCTGTCCGGTCTTTCCGTGGGGCACGCAGCGCTTGCACTGGAGTTTCCCCGACCCGGCCGCGGCCGTCGGCACGCCGGAGGAGAGACTGGAGCAGACCGGCCGCGTGCGCGACGCCATCAAGGCGAAAATCGAGGCCTGGTGCGCGGAACATTGTCCGCCCGCCACCGCCCGGACGTAACCAGAGGGTGCGTCCTTTGGCGCGGTCCCGCGTCTATCCTGTCAAAGTATGAAACTCAGCGAACTCAAGAAGACCCTCCACGCGCACGGCGAGCAGCCGGTGCGCTTCACGCTGCCCGATGGCCGGGAAGTCCCGGCCGCCTATCACCTCACGGAAGTCGGCCAGGTGAGCAAGGATTTCATCGATTGCGGCGGGAAGTTGCATTCCGAAACCCGCTGCGTCCTCCAGCTCTGGCTGGGCGACGACACCGCGCACCGGCTTCACGCCGACAAATTTGCCGCGATTCTCGAACTGGCGGACCGGGTGGTCACGCGCGGCGATCTCGAGGTCGAGGTCGAATACGAGGACGAGGTGATCTCGCAGTATCCCCTGGCGGGTTCGAAGTTCGCCGGCGACGCGCTTGTGCTACATTTGTCGAGCAAACACACCGATTGCCTGGCGCGTCATCTTTGCCTGCCGAACGAAGCTGAAACTTCCGATGCCTGCTGTGCTGCCACCTCCCGTTGCTGCTGACCGCCCGGCCGCCGGCCGGTCGGGGGACGTGACGGCGCTCTGGCAGGAGTTTTCCCAGCCGCTGCTCCGCTTCCTGCGCGCGCGGGTTGGCAACGCCGCCGACGCCGAGGATTTGCTGCAGGGCATTTTCCTCAAGGTGCAACACGGCTTGCCGACGCTGCGCGACACCGGAAAGCTGCAGGGCTGGATTTACCAGATTGCGCGGCATGCGGTGATTGACTACTACCGCCGGCGCCGGCCGGAAGAATCCGTCCGCGAGCTGCCGGAACTCGCGGAGTCGCTCGATGGCGAGGACGAAGTGGATCTCCGTCCCGCCATCCGACGAATGATCGCGGCGCTGCCGCCGGAATTTCGCGATGCCATTGTGCTCACGGAATTCCAGGGACTTTCGCAGGTGGAATTGGCGGAACGCCTGGGCATCAGCGTTTCCGGCGCGAAGTCACGCGTGCAGCGGGCGCGGGCGCGACTGCGGGTGATGCTCGATGACTGCTGTCATTTCGAATTCGACCGCCGGGGCAAGGTCATCGATGCGGTGCCGCGCAAGGGCTGCGCGTGCTGAAATATGATTCGGGCGGCCACCACCAACGACGCCGCTGCGATCGCCGCGATCTACAATCATTACATCGCCAACTCGATCATCACGTTTGAGGAAACGCCTGTTTCCGCCGACGAAATGGCGGCGCGCATCGCCGAAGTGACCGCCTCGCTGCCGTGGCTGGTCTTTGAGTCGGCGGGCGAGGTCATGGGCTATGCCTACGCGAGTCCGTGGAAGAGCCGGTGCGCTTACCGCTTTTCGGTCGAGACCACGGTCTATCTGGCGGCGACGGCGACCGGCCGCGGCATCGGCACGCAGCTTTACACGGCATTGCTGGCCGACCTGCGCGGGCGCTCGCTGCACAGCGTCATCGGCGGCGTCGCCCTGCCCAACGCGGCCAGCGTCGCGCTGCATGAAAAATTCGGCTTCGAAAAGGTGGCCCACTTCAAGCAGGTGGGCTGGAAATTCGACCGCTGGATCGATGTCGGCTACTGGGAGCTGATGCTGTGACCAGCCGGGCCGGCGCGCTGCCGACCGCAGAAAATCCTGTCACGGCTTGACCGGACCAGGCGGCGGCGACGGGACGGGTTCGCTCGCGTCGATGTAGACATCCATCTGCTGGCCGACGAAGACCGGCAAGCCGGCCCGCGCAAAACTATAGATCGCCTGCAGCACCCGCGTGTCCACGCGCTCGGTGCTGTCGCCGGTGAGCGAAACCTTCGGGATGACCAGCGGCTCGAAGCGCACAAACTTCAGCGGTGAATTGATTTCCTTGTTTCCGCGCAGATAACCGGTCGCCTGCGCGTCGGCCCGCACACGCCAGGCGTCGTTTTCGTCGACGTCGACGCGCACGTGCAGCGGCGTGACGCCGCCCAGCACGATGAGCGGCATTTGCGAGGACGCCGGTCTGCGCGAACTCACCCGGATGAATCTTCAGCCGCATGACCTGGCCGTCGACGGGCGCGCGCACCGTGAGCCGCTCCAGGTCGGTGGCCGCGGCGGCGGCTTCCGCCCGGGCTTGATCCAGCTGTGCCTCAGCCCATTGAACCGCGTAGCGCCGCTTTTCGCGATCCTCGAGGCTGAGCACCCTTTGCTTGGTCAACCCCTCGCCCAGATCCTTTTCGTAGTTCGCGAGCGCCACCTGCGCCGCGGCCACCTTGCACCGCCGCCTGCCTGACGGCCCACAGCGCGCTCTGCGCGCGATCGTCGATCGTGAAAAGCGGATCCCCCGCCTTCACGTGGGTGCCCACGTCGACATACACTTTGGAGACGATGCCGGCGATCGGCGTGCCGATGGCCAGGTTTTCCGTGTTCGCCTCGACGATGCCGGCGCCGGCGACGAAGGCTCGATAGGGCGGTTGCGGCGCCTCCGAAACGGGTGCCGCGGTCGGGGTGACGCGGGCGTCGCGCACGGCGGCATAAATGGCAATGCCCACGCCGAGCGCGGCGAGCACGGGAAGCACGAATTTGCGGAACATAAGCGGAGCTTCAGGGTTGGTCGGCCACTTTGCGGTGGTCCTCGATGCGCGTGATCCTGCCGTCTTCCATCAGCGCAATCCGATCGGCGAAATCGAAAATGCGCGCGTCGTGCGTGACGACGATGAGCGCGCGATCCTTGTCCAGCGCCAGGCCGCGCATTATTTCCATCACCTTCCGGCCCGTCTCCCCATCGAGCGCGCTGGTGGGCTCGTCGCAAACGATGAGTCGCGGTCCGTGGATCATGGCGCGCGCGATGGCCACGCGCTGCTGCTGGCCGCCCGAGAGATCGGCGGGAAAGGATTTCATCATGCGCTCGTCGAAGCCGACCTTCTGCAGGACATCGCGGGCCTTCTCCAGGGCGGCGTGGCGACCGGTCCCGTTGATGATGAGCGGCGCGGAGACGTTCTCCTCCGCGGTGAGCGTCGGGATCAGGTTGAAGGCTTGAAAGACGAAGCCGATGTTGCGGCCGCGGAAGCGCGTGGTTTCCCGCTCGCTCATCCGCTGGTAGTCGCTGTGGAAGACCGCGCATTCGCCGCCGTCCCGGTGCAACACGCCGGCGATGACGGAAATGAGGGTGGTTTTCCCGCAGCCAGACGGACCGACCAGCATGAGCAGCTCGCCCGCGCGGACGTCCAGCTCGACCCCGCGCAGCGCCTGCACCGATGTGCCGCCCTCGCCAAAGGTCTTCGTCACGCCGTGGCACGAGACGGCGAGGTAATCCTGATCCTCAAGCCGGGCGGATGATGATGCATTCTCGCTCATGGCTGGACGATCTAGCTGCGGAAGACCACGGCGGGTTCGAGTTTCATGACCTTGCGAATGCTGATCGCGGCGGAGACCAGGCAGATGAGCATGACAGCGGCGGCGCTGACAAAGAGCAACTGCCACGGCAGGCGAAAGGCGAGCTGGGTGCGCCCGCTGAGCAGCAATCCCCACGCCGAGGCCGCGCCGACGCCGAGTCCGTAGCCGATCGCGGCCACCATCAGCGCTTGCAGCAGAATCATCCGCAACAACATCCCGTTGGTCGCGCCCATCGCCTTGAGCGTTCCGAAGTAACGCAGATTATCGAGCGTGAAGTTGTAAAACGTCTGCCCCGAGATGGTGATGCCGACGACGAAGCCCAGCGCGACGGCGGTCAGGAAGTTGATCGGCATGCCGGTGTATTTCAGATAGTAGAAAAAGGTCAGCCGCTTGAATTCCGCCGGGGTGTAGGCCTTCAGCCTCGTCGCCTCCTCGATGCGCCGGCAAACCGCCGCGATGTCCTCGCCGGGCTTGGCCTTCGCCGCGACAAACGAGAGCAGTTTCCGCTGGCGCGGCGCAAAGGTGGTCGCCCGCGAATAGGTCGTGTAGATGACCGGGTTGGATTGGAACGTTTGCGTGACGCGGCAAATGCCGACGACCACCGCGCGGTGATCGTTGAGCTCGAGTGTCGCCCCCACCCGCAGCGGCACGCGCCGACCGTCCGGCAACACCTTGGCCAGTTTTCCCGCGGCGCCCACGGCGTCGACGATGACTCCGTCGCCTTGCCGGAGATTCGCGAGGTCGCCGGACACCATGACGGGCGGACCGCCAATGAGGGTCTCGTCGTCCAGCCCGATGACGACGCAGGATTGGAAGGTCCCGTCCTGCAGCCGGGCTTGCAGCGATCCCTTGTAGATGGGCACAGCCCACTGCACGCCCTCGACTCCGCGCACGCGGAGGACGCGCGTGTCCTGCAGCGGCTTGATGTCCTCGATGTATTGCACCTGCGGGTCCACCACCCAGATGTCGGGGAGCGAAACATCCGTCAGAAAACTGAACGTCCGCGTCATGATGCCGGCGAAGATTGCCGATTGCTGCAGAATCAGGAGCGACGCGAAGGTGAGGCCGATGATGATGCCGAGATATTTCGCGCGGTCCCCGATCAACATTTTCAGCGCAATGAAATTCATGACGGTTTGCCGTTGACCCGCTCGCTCATCCGAAGTCCGGGATTTCGACGGGCGTGAAAAGCCTATGCGGAATGCCCCGGCTGGCTATCGCTGGATTGTGATTCACTCACCATGGATTGCGGTCCTGGCCGGAGGCGCAGTGGGACCGGCCACGGGGCGAAACCGCAGAAGAATTGTGTCGCACCGTCGTCTCCCATCCCGTTAGTCTGCCGCAGACTCAAACGCCCGATTCAAACGTCATGAGAAATCTCTCCCTCCGCCACTACATTGGAATCGCCCTGGCTTGCGCCGCGGCCGCGCATGTCGCGGCGCCGCAGGCATTCGCGCAAGCCCGCTCCCCGTCGCTGCAGCCTTCCGAGGTGCGCTTCCTGCAGGGGCTGTACCAGGACGTCATTGCCAACCAGCGCATGGCGGAAATGGCGGCCAACCAGGGGCAACACCGTTCCGTGCGACAGCTTGGCACCAACGTCGGCCGCGACCTGCGGCATTCGCGCGAAGACATCCAGCTGCTCGCCCGCAAGAAAAGGGTCAGCCTTTCCAGCACGCTCACCGCGCAAAATCGCAGGCCGTCACCACGGGTGTCGAACGCGCCCACCCGGTCGTTTGATCGCACGTACGTGGAGACGCTGCAGGCGCAAATCTCGCGAATCCTGACAGACCTCGCAGGCCATGGCGACCTCGACGCGCGACGCCGATCTGAGAGCGTTCCTGAATCAGGCCATTCCCCGGCTCGAGCGGATCAACACCGAGGCCACCACGGCCCGGGCCCGGCTTTAGTTGCGACCGCGGGTCCTGACAAATCACGTTGACCCAATTCCACTTCCCGCTTAATCCAAAAAAACGCGCGACTCCCCTCATTCCGGGCGGACGGCGACTCCATCTCCTGATGAAAATGAAATCCATCCACTACATCGCGACTTGCGCGGCCCTGCTCATTGGCTCGTCCCACCCGATCAGCCGCGGCGGAACCCGCCGTGAGCAAGAAGGCGATCCAGATCCAATGGTTCAACGACGCCGACGCCAACCACGACGGCAAGGTCACCGCGCAGGAATTTTCCAACCTCGCGCTGTCGATGACATTCAACGCATACGACACCAATCACTCAGGCCGCCTGTCCAAGGCTGAGTACATGGCGATCGTGAAGAATAACCCGGATGGAACCACGGCGGCGCGGGAATGGAAACTGATGGACCCCAAAGGCGGGGCTACATCACGCGTGGAGGACCTGCAAAAGGATCCCGTTGCGGTCGCGCGGATGAAGAAGCGATTCCGCGAACTCGACAAGAAAGGCAAGGGTTACATCACGATGGCCGATCTCCCGGCGCTGAAGAGCTGATCGGAAACCAAACCCCAACTCCCTTTCCCATGTTCAAATCCATTCTCTCCCTCATTCTCCTGGTGACCGCTTCCTGCTCGCTGATCGGCTGCACCAGTGACGGCACCGCGTGGGCTGCCGGCGGCGCGGGTCGCCGCGGCATGATCGGCGCCGGCGGCGGCGCCGCGGCCGGTGCCATCCTCGGCGGCGGAAGCGGTGCCGCGGCGGGCGCCATCATCGGCGGCATGGTCGGCGCCGGCACCGGGCGGACGGGCGGCACCTAAGTCCGCGACTGCGCGAAGAACCGGTCCACTCGCGCGACGCATTCCGCGGCGCGCAGACACGAAGTCATTGCGGGCGCGGCTCGATCGATGATTTCCTGATGCGTGGCCGGCCGCGCTGGCCGGATTTCACGCCGCGCAAGTGATCGTGCAGGATGCGGCGGATCTCCGCGACGGTCATTTCGTGCTGCGTGAGGCTGTGCCGCGCTGGGACAATCACCTCCGATTGCGCGCCGGCGAGGTGAGAGCTGCGATACGGCACCACGCCGTCGGAACTGTTCGGCGTGTCTCCGCGGCCGCGGTCGCCAATGATCGAATGATACGGCACGCGCAGGGGCCGGGCCTCGAGCGCCTGGAAATAGGGATGCCGCGGCGAGAGTGTTTCCACGCTGCTCGCGCCGAGCGCGTTGAAATTCCGCAGGTCGGGATTGATCGCGTCCTCGTTCAAGGTGATCACGTCCGCCGACCAGGCCGGCGGTTTCGCCGGTCAGGCGGATGAATCGCTGGAGCAGGCGGACGAGCCGCCAGTCCGCGATTGCGCTGCCGCGGTGCGGCGTGGCGAGAAATACCACGCGGGTGATCCACGGCAGCCGCTCGAAATAAAGTCCTGACCGCAGCTGTGCGCGACCCTCGGCGCTCAGTCTGCAACTCGTCGATGGGCACATGTCAGGTAGGCCCGGCGGAAATCGTCGCCGGAATCGATCACCTGCATGCGCGAGAGCAGGCCGCCCATGCTGTGGCCAACCAGCACCACGTGGTCGAATCCGGGATCGCGGCCCGCCGGATCGTACGCCCGCCGCGTCGCCCGCAAATCGTCGCGCAGGATCCGGGCCGAGGACGGCACCGACAGACCGGTGGGATAAATGAAATACCAGATTTGATAGCGCGCACGCAGCACGGGGTCGCCGAGCACCGCGTTCATCGCGTCCATCCAGATGTGCGGGTCGGAATTCAGGCCATGGACAAACACGACCGGGATCCGATTGCGGTCGTACGGCTGGATGCCAAAGATGCCGGCGCGGTCGCGATTTTGATCGGGAAAACGAAGGCCCGACCAGGCCAGGCTGAGCACGAATTCGTTGCGAAACTGCATCTCCATCGGCGCGGTCAGATCGAAGGCGAGCGGAATCGATCGCCCCGCGATCCGGATGGTTGAAACATCCCGCGTGTTAATCAGCTTGAGGTCGACCGGCCGCGCGCCGCCGTGCGGGGGCGGCGATCCGAACGTGAGCACGGCGGTGGCGGGCAGATGGATGCCGTTGTGGGGCAGCGCGTGATAGAGCCTTTGCCTTCCCTCTGTTCCCGCGAGATAGAGGATCACCGGGCAGCCGAAGCCTTCGGCCGTCACCCGGGTGGCGGCATGAACCCTCCGCACGCGCGCGGCCGGCAGGATGGCTGTCCAGCGCCGCGGCGTCCAAAGCGGTCGGCCCCGGTTGCCGGGAGGAAACCGCAATTGGTACGGACCCGCGTCGACGGGCGCGATCCAATCTTGAGTTGGCGACGCGAGCGACATTGCGTTGATGACGTCGGCCACGGCGGCTTCGTAAAGCTGGCGGGCGGCGATCGAATTTCCCGCTCGGGCGGCCAGATAATTCGCCTCGGCGCGTTGCAGCGCGTCGGCGAGTTCCGCGTTGACCTGCGCGTGTCGCCTCGATTCCGGCGGCAGCGGCCGGACGATCAGATCCGGCGTGCTCGCGCAGCCCGCCAAGGCGAGACCGAGGATCCACGTCGCGGCGGACAGGGAATGAGCGCAGGCGCATGGATCGGAGGCGGCGGCCGCGCAGGCTGCGTCAACCGCCGCGCGATGGATCAGCTGGGCATCAGGTCAACGGCCGGCTGAGCAGTCGCTCGAGAACCTGGAGCGGGGAATGGGCCGGGGCGAGCATGCTGCCGAGGGGCAGGTGAAAGGTTTGCTCCAGCGCGTACTGCCCGCTCATGGCCGCATGCGACGCCTGGTCGGTAAAAACCATCCAACTGCAATTGGGCGGAAAGCGGTGCGCGCTCTGCGGGGATTCCGCCTGGTACGCCAGGTCCGCCTTCATCCGATCGTGCAGGTGGAGCATGTAGTGATCGTACGGCGTGCGCAGGCTCTTGGTGATGCGCAGCGCCTTGAGCACGTGATTGACCCCCCAAAGCGGCGCCGGCAGCGAAGGGAGAAAGCGGCGGGCCACGGCTTCGAAGGACTCGCCGACGCGCCAGTCCCGGCTCGCGCCATGCGGATTGACGTTGGTGAAGATTCGCAGGATGCGCGTTCCCCGCGTGGGTGAAGACGGGAAGCTGTCCACGTGCAGGCGGGTGTCATCCTTGCGCCAGGAAATCTCCCGGCCGGCAATCTCCACCGGACGGAAACTGGTGCGCGCCTGCAGCAAGCCGGCCTCGTAGCGCGGAAACAAGTTGCCGAGCAGCGCCCGACTTGCCCCGGCATACCGCTGGATCAGGCCCTGCAACAGCTTGCGTTCCGCCTCATTCGCACTGGTCCCGCGGACCTCGCCGCTCGCCGGATCCAGACTGATGTTCTTGCCCTTGCCGGCCATGGCCGGGGACAGCAGTTGGTCCTCGCCTGTCTCCAGCGGGAAACCAAGCTGCGCAAACCAAAGGACGTTTCCCTGCTCGAGCGCTTCAATCGCCTCCTGCTGCTCCGCCGGGGAAAATGATTGTGACCAGCTGGCGGCGGGAAAGCGGACAATTTCAATCATACGGTTGGCTACGGAGTTGACGGCGCCTTTGCGGAACATTCCCGTGGCGCGAATTTCACCATTCGGCAACGCGCAATTCAAAGCTGAATGCGCATATGTCAAAACTTTCCTGCCGAGGAGAAAATTATCTGGCCGTCTTGGCTTGCTTCGACAAGGCTGGCTTCCTATTTCTCACACCTATGCACAAGCACCCTCACCGCGGAAATCCCTGGTAAAAATCGGCCTGCTGATCGCGCTGGCGGGGCTGTCGGGATGCAAGCCGGAGGAGAAGACGGTCGTAATCATTCCCCCGGTGCAAACGCTCACGCTGGCAGCGACCACAGACGCGGCTTTCCGGCAGTTCCCTGGAGAGGTGGCGGCGGCCGACACTTCAAATATGTCCTTCGATGTGCCCGGCCGGCTGATTGAGTTTCCGGCCAGCAAGGAGGGCCTGGTGGTTAAGAAGGGCGACCTGCTCGGGCGTCTCGACGAAACCAATTTTGTGGCGCGGGTGGATGCGGCGCGCGCGGATTACACCAACGCTCAGACGGAGCTCACCCGCCGGCGCCAGTTGCTCAATCAAGGCGTCATTTCGCGCAGTGAATTCGATCAATTTCAACGCGCCAACGATGTGACGGACGCGGCCTTGCGCTCGGCCCAGCGTGCGCTCGACGACACCCGATTGGTGGCGCCAATCGACGGGAGAATCGCACGCGCCCTGGTGAATAATTTCCAAAACGTTCAAGCGCATCAGCCCGTCCTGGTTTTCCAGAACAAGTCGACGCTTGAGGTGACAATTCATGTGCCCGAGGCGGACATGTCGATGGCCGGACGCGGCATCACGGCCGAGGAGGCTCGGGACCTCATCGAGGCGAAGGTCCGAATTCCCCGCAATTTCCGGAAAGACCTTTCCGCTCAAGCTCAGCGCCTTCAGCACGGAGGCCAATCCGTCCGCCCGCACCTTCCGCGTCGCATTCATCCTTTATCCGCCGGAGGGTACGAACATCCTGCCCGGCATGACCTGCACGGTGCTGGTTCGCGGCTGGTCAGCCGGACGCAGGCCCCGCCCGCCGAGGCCGGCGTGTTCCAGATTCCGCGTGCGGGCGGTCGCGACATCCGACGGCAAAAGCGCGGTCTGGAAACTGGATCCCAAGACGATGCAGGTGGCGCGCGTGCCGGTCGAAATGCTCGCCGTGGCCGGTGATTCCGTGAACGTGCGCGGGGCCGGCCTGGCGCCGGGCGATGAAATCGTCACCGCCGGTGTCCGCTTCCTGTCGGACGGGATGAAAGTGCAGCGCATGGCCGCGGGCAATCCGTGATCTTTCATTCATGAACATTGCCGAGGCGTCGATCCGCAACAAGACGGTCACTTTTGTCTTCGCCGTCCTGCTGATGGTGCTGGGCATCATTTCCCTTTCCCGACTGCCGCGGCTCGAGGATCCGGAATTCACGATCAAGGACGCCCTGATCGTCACGACCTACCCCGGCGCCTCCGCGCAGGAGGTGCAAAAGGAGGTCAGCGACGTCATCGAGCTGGCGGCCCAGCAGCTCGAGCAACTGGACCGCGTGGAATCCCGCTCCGAGCGCGGGCGCAGCACGGTGCACGGTCACGATTCGCGACCAATACGACTGCCATTCGCTGCCGCAGGTCTGGGATGAACTGCGCCGCAAGGTCAACGACGCGCAGCGCCGCCTGCCGCCCGGCGCCGGCCCGTCGATCGTGCTCGATGATTTCGGCGACGTCTTCGGCATTCTCTTCGCGCTGACGGGACCGGACTACACCGACGCCGCAGCTGTACGACACGGCCAAGCTGCTGCGTCGCGAACTGCTGCTCGTGCCGGACGTGAAGAAGATCGAATTCTTCGGCCACCAGCAGGAGGTGATTTACATCGAGCTGGCGCGCGACCGCATGGCGCAGCTTGGCATTCGTCCCGAGACGATTTTTGGATTGCTGCGCGAACAGAACCTCGTGGTTTCCAGCGGCTCGGCCGACGTCGGACCGATCGCCGATCACGATCAACCCGACCGGCGAATGGACCGGCGTGAAGGATTTCGAAAATCTGCTCATCCGCGGCGTCGGCGAGGCCAACCAGCTCATCTATCTCAAGGACATCGCCACCATCCGGCGCGACTAGTGGATCCGCCCACCACCTCGCTGCGCTACGACGGCAAGCGCGCGATCGGCATCGGCATCTCCACGGTCGGCGGCGGCAACGTCGTGACGATGGGCGCCGCGGTCCAGCGCCGGCATCAAGGAGCTCGGCTCGCGGATTCCGCTCGGCATGGAACTGCACAGTGTCTCGTTCCAGGCCGACACGGTGACCGTGGCGATCAACGACTTCATCAAGAACCTGGTCGTGTCCGTCGTCATCGTGTTCGTCGTCCTGCTGCTGGCGATGGGCGCTGCGCAGCGGCCTGATCATCGGCGTGGTGCTCTTCATCACCATGTGCGGCACCATGTTCGTCATGGAGCAAGACCGGCCTCATTCTCGAGCGCATCTCGCTCGGCGCGCTGGTCATCGCGCTGGTCATGCTGGTCGACAACGCCATCGTCATCGTGGAGGGCATGCTGATCGCGATGCAGAAGGGCAAGGACAACATGCAGGCCGCCAAGGAGGTGGTCTCGCAGACCGCCATTCCGCTGCTGGGATCGACCGCCATTTCGGGTGCTGGCCTTTGGCGCCATCGGTCTCTCGCAGGATGCGACCGGTGAATTCTGCCGCTCGCTCTTCGACGTGCTGCTGATTTCGCTCGGCCTGAGCTGGATCACCGCCGTGACGATCACGCCGCTCTTCGGCTATCTGTTCCTGAAGCCGGGCGCCCCGCCGGCGGACGGCAAGGCAGTCGATCCGTACGGCGGCGCGCTCTATCAAGCCTACAAGCGCATCCTGCTCGTCTGCATGCGCGTGCCGGTGCTCACCTGCGCCGTGATGGTGGGCTTGCTGGTGGCGGCGGTCTACGGATTCCGCCAGCTGCCCAACAGCTTTTTCCCGGACTCCACGCGCGAACAACTCATGGTCGATGTCTGGCTGCCGGTGGGCACGCGGCTGCGACCAGACCGATCGCGTGACCGAGCGAAATGATCAAGACCGTCAAGACGGTTCCGGGCGTGACCCATGTGACCGACCTCGGTCGGCCAGGGTTCGCTGCGCTTTCTGCTGACCTATTCACCCGAGTCGCCCGACTCTTGCTACGCGCTTTTCCTCGTCGACGTGAAGGATCATCTGCTGATCAATGACGTGCTGCCCAAGGTGCAGCAGGAGCTTTCGAGCAGATATCCCGACGCGCAGATCATCGCGAAGCGCTTCCTGCTTGGCCCGGGCGACGGCGGACGAGTGCAGGTGCGTTTCTCCGGCGAGAATCACGACGTGCTGCGCGGGCATCGCCGCGCAGGCCACCGACATCCTGCGGCGCGACGGCGGCGCCAAGGGCATCCGCATCGACAGCCGCGAACCCGTGCCGGTGCTGCGTCCGGAATTTTCCGAAGCGCAGGCGCGGCTGACCGGCATCACCCGCACCGATCTCGGCAGCACGCTGGCGACCACCTTCAGCGGGCGGCGCGATTGGCGTCTATCGCGAGGGCGACGAATTGCTTCCCATCATGGCGCGCGGTCCGCAGGCCGAGCGTGAGAATGCGGATTCGATGCGCGACGTGCAGATCTTCAGCCCGGTGGCCGGCCGTTTCATTCCGGTCCGGCAGGTCGTCTCGGGATTTCACCACCACGCTGGAAGATCCGATCATCATGCGGCGGAATCGCCTGCCGACCATCACGGTGCACGCGCGATCCCACGACCGGGCTGGCCAGCACCCTGTTCGACCGCGTGCGAGGAGAAGCTCAAGGCGATTCCGCTGCCGCCGGGTTACAAGCTGGAATGGGGCGGCGAGACCGAGAGCTCGGCCAATGCCCAGGAGGCGCTCTTCGGATCGCTGGTGGCCTTTGCTGCTCCTGATGATCCTGATCGTCATCTTCCTCTTCAACTCGCTGCGCATCACGCTGCTCATCTGGCTGACCGTCCCGCTTTCCGTCATCGGCATCGTGCTGGGCTTGATCGCGTTCCGGCAACCGTTCGGCTTCATGGCGCTGCTCGGCGCGCTCAGCCTCTCGGGCATGCTGATCAAGAACGGCATCGTCCTGGTGGACGAAATCAACCTGCAGCTGGCCGGGGGCAAACCGCCCTGGGATGCCGTGGTCGACGCCGCGGTCAGTCGCGTGCGGCCGGTTTCGATGGCGGTGCTCACCACCGTCTTCGGCCTGATCCCGCTCCTCTTCGACGTCTTCTTCGGCGGCATGGCGGTCACCATCGTGGTCGGCCTGCTCTTCGCCTCGATTCTCACGCTGATCGTGGTGCCGGTGCTCTACACGCTCTTCTTCCGGGTGCGTCCGGGCGATCCGGCAAAGACCGCGCCGCCCACCGCGACGCCTGCGCCAGCCGCCTAGGCTGAGCGGACGGCCTGCCGGCGGGCGCCGACTCGCCGGTCACCGCATTTGGGTAACCGCGAAGAGGATCGAAAGCAGGATCATCATCACGGCCGTGGCAATGACCAGGTAGTCCGCGTAAAGGCGTCGCATCGTATCTCCTAAACGAAATTGTAGCGTTCGGAATGAATGTGTTCAAGCGAAACGCCGAGCTTGCTGAGCGCGGCCTCGACCGCGTCCATCATGCGGTCCGCCCCGCAAATCATGTATTCACGGCTGTTTCGATCCTTGGGAATGTGCCGCTCCAGCAACTCGTAGGAAATCCGGCCGGATTCACCCGTCCATCCCTCGGGCGCCTTGCTCAACACATGCACCACCGTCAAATCGAGCCGCGGCTTCAGCTCCTCGATTTCCTCCCGAAAGGTCACGTCCTCCCACGTCTTGCTGCCGTAGATGAAGAGCAGGGGCCGGCGATCGCCCCGCTCGGCCAGGGCGCGCAGCGTGCTCATGATCGGCGTGATGCCGACCCCGCCCGCCAGAAAGACGTAGCCTGCGCCCTTTTCGCGGTCGACGCTGAAGGCGCCGTACGGTCCGTCGAGGTAGGCGCGCTGGCCGATCTTCGCGTCCTTGATCGTGCGGGTGAAGTCGCCGAACTCCTTGATCGTGAAAGTGACCCGGCCCGTGTTCCGCGGGCGCTGGAGGAAAATGAAAACGGATGCTCCATGATGGCGAAAGGGCCGTTCCAAAGCGAGACCCAGGCAAACTGGCCGGGTTTGAAGCGAAACCCCGGGTGGCCTTCCGGTTCCAGCGTCAGCGTGTGGCAATTGCCGCGCTCGGGGCGAATCTCGGCCACCCGATAGGGATGTCTCAGCATCATGAACGGCTTCACCAGGCGGACGTAAAGCAGCGAGCCGATCCAGAATGCCGCCAGCCCGATCCACGAGCGCACGCTTCCAGGGCGCGCCAATGTAGTTGCCCCACATCACCGCATGCACCATGCCCAGGGTCAGCGCCGCCACCGCGAGGCAGCCATGCAGCACGCGCCAGGCCTCATAGCGAAGCCCCAGCTGCTTGCGCCAGATCGAGGTGACCACCAACGATCAGCAGGGCGAGGACGGAGAGGACGGCGAAGCGCGCCCGCCACGGCGCGGTAAAAAAATTCAACAGGACCAGCATTTCCGGGCGCTCGCAAAAGATGATGATGGGATGCGCCAGAATCAGGGCCAGGGCCACCCATGAAATCTGGCGGTGGAAATGGTAGACGATGTCCATCCCGTACGGCAGTTCCACATGCCGGTAGCGGGCCGTGATCAGGAACTGAAAGCCCATGATGGCCATGCCCGCGAAAGCCAGCGCGATCTGAAACTCCGTCCAGAAACTGCGCCCCGCCGGCGTGTCGACCAACCACGAGCAGGAACAACGGACCCAAGGTCAAAAACAAATACACGCCGATCCAAAAGGTGCCCTGGGCGATACGTTTCATGCAGTTGGTCATTTTCCTTCCGCCGTCAAAGGCTTCGAAACAAGCGAACAGCAAAGAGACCATCAAATCGTGCGGAAGTTAGCCCTCTTTGATCAAGCGATATTTGAATTTGACGGCGGATTTTAACAACTTCACTCTGCCCGCGCGGGTCGTCGGCGCGTTTTTCTCCTGCCGGGCGACGTTGAAACGCAGCCTCAGATCGGAAATTCGGATCCATATTCGGCGAGACTTGGCAGACCACGCCCCGCTTCATCCTTCGCGCTCCATGGTCATACGCTTCATCATCTTCCTGGCGCTGTGGTGCGCGTTGGACGGAGTCAAGCCAGCCGGCCTCGTCATCGGAGCGATCGCCGCGGGCCTGGCGACCTGGGCGAGTGTGCGGCTGCTGCCGCCGTCGTCGGGAAGAATTCGCGTGGGCGCGCTGCTTTCGCTGGGCGCGCATTTTCTTTGGAGTTCGTTGGTGGCCGCGCTGGAGGTGGCGCGGCTGGCCTTCCGCCCGCGGCTCGCCTTGCGTCCGGGCTTCGTGACCTGCCGCTGCGGCATTCCCGCGGGACCGCGGCGCGATCTGTTCCTCGGCATGGTCAGCCTCATGCCCGGATCCGCGCCGGTGGGGGAAGAGGGCGACGATCAAGTCGTCATGCATTGCCTGGATGTGAATCAACCGGTGGCGGAGCAGATGGCCGACAACGAAGCGCGGCTGCAACGCGCCTTGGGGGGCGACCGAAATGCATAATGCGCTGCTCATCGCCGCGGGCTTCGTCCTCGCCATGGTGGCGCTGGGACTCGTCCGCATCCTGCGCGGGCCGGGCGCCGCGGATCGCATGATGGCGGCGCAATTGCTCGGCTCGGGCGGCATCGCCGTGTTGTTGCTGGCTTCCGTCGGCGGGCTCGCCGCGGCCGTCGATGTGGCGCTCACGCTGGCACTGCTGGCGGCATTCGCCGCGGTGGCCGTGGTCAAGAGCGGCGCGCCGCTGACCGGCGATGATGCGCCGCCGAAAAAGGAGCCATGAAACTCGCGCTCGACATTCTCACCATCGTTTCGATTTCGGCCGGCGCGATTTTTTTCCTCGCGGGCACGGTGGGCTTGCTGCGTTTTCCCGACACGCTCACCCGCCTGCACGCGCTCACCAAGGCTGACAACGTGGGGCTGGGCTTGATCCTGATCGGACTCCTCCCGCGGGTGGCGTGGCCGCTCGACGCGTTGAAATTGCTCCTGGTTTGGGTGCTGGTGCTGATCGCGAGCGCGGCCTCCTCGCAACTTGTCGCACGCAAGGTCCGGCGGGAAGGAAATCGGCCATGAACGGCGAGGCGGTCTTTTCCATCGGGCTGGGCTCTGCTCATCCTCGCGGTGGCCGGCTTTGCCATCGGATCGCGCGACAGCTTTGCCGCGGTCGTCGCCTTTGTTGTTTACGGACTGCTGCTTTCCCTCGCCTGGATGGGACTTGTCCTGCCCCGACGTGGCGCTGACCGAGGCCGCCGTGGGCGGAGGCGTGACCGGGGCGCTGCTGCTGGGTGCCTGCGCGCGACTGCGACGCGAGGATTTTTCCGCCGATGATCAACGACCTGGCTGGTTGGGACGTGGCGCGGCCTTCGTGTTCTGCGTCGCGGTCACGGCGGGCCTGGCGATGGTGATTCTGGCGCTTCCCACGCCCGGGCCGAGCCTCGCGCCGGAAGCAACCAAGCACCTCGAATCGACGGGGCTCGGCAATCCGGTGACTGCGGTGCTGATGGCGTTTCGCGCCTTGGACACCATGTTGGAAAAAGTGGTGCTGTTGCTCGCGCTGGTCGCAGTCTGGTCGCTGGCGCCGGATCGATCCTGGGGCGGTCGCCCATCCTTTGGTTACCCCGCGGAAGCCGGCGGTCCCCTGGTCTTTCTCACGCGGATGATCGCGCCGGTCGGGATCCTTGCGGGCATCTATCTTTTTTGGGTGGGGGCCGACGCGCCCGGCGGCGCATTCGCCGGCGGGGCGATTCTCAGCGCGATGTGGCTTTTGTGTTTTCTCTCCGGCCTGGCGGTTACTCCTTCCATCAGCGGCGGGTGGCTCCGCTTCATCCTCGTGGTGGGCGTGATCATTTTTCTGGCGGCCGGAATGGCGGGCTTCGCGGTGTCGACCGGTTTCCTGGCGTATCCCGCCGGGGCGGAAAAACCGATCATCTTGCTGATCGAAATCGGCATGACCCTTTCGATCGGGGCAACCCTTGGACTCCTCGTGGCGGGCGCGCCGGGAGAGGAGGCGGAATCATGACCGCGGCCACCATCTTCGGGCTCTGCGCGGCCTGCCTGGTTGGGGCGGGCCTCTTCGGTCTCATCGTCCAGCCGCGCCCGTTGCGAAAAATTCTCGCCTTCAATGTATTCGGCAGCGGCGTCTTTCTCTTCTTCGGAGTGATGGCGCGGCGCGGCGCGGCTGCCGGTTGGTCGGCCGATCCGATTCCGCAGGCGCTGGTGATCACGGGAATCGTGGTGGGCTTCTCGGCCACCGCGCTGGCGGTCGCGCTGATGCTTCGACTTTTCGCGGAGACCGGCAGCACCTCGTTGCGCGAAGACCCGCCGAAGGAGGCCAAGCCGGGGAAGACTGACGCGTGATGCCGCCTGCGAATCTCACTTCCCACGCCTCGGACGCCAGCGGGATCTATCTCGTGCTGGCGCTCGTGCTTCCCGTGCTGGGAATCCTCTTGAATTTCCTGGCGGGCGGGCGGCACGCGCGCGCCATCAGCCTTGTGCTTCTGTTTGCCGGACTCGGCGTCGCGGCGGGAATCGCGGAAGGCGTCTGGCGCACGGGCCAGGCGCTGACGTATTCGCCGGGAGGCTGGCTGCCGCCGCTGGGCGTGAAGTTGCGCGCCGACGGCCTTTCCGCCGTCATGATCGCGGTGACGGCGATTGTGCTTTTCGCGGTGGGCCTGTACGCGCCGGCGGAGTTTCGCGTGGCGCGCGGCCAGCGCGAAACCCGGAAGTCGCTCTCCTTTTGGATCCTGCTGCTCGCGATTTGGGTGGCCATGAGCGCGGTTTTTCTCGGCAACGATCTCTTCAATCTCTACGTCGCGCTGGAGCTGGTGACTTTCGCCGCCGTGCCCCTGGTTTCCATGAGCGGCTCCGCCGGCACGCTCAAGGCCGCGCTGCGCTATCTCGTTTTCGTGTTGATCGGTTCGGTGCTCTACCTGCTCGGCACCGCGTTGCTTTACGGCAACTACGGCACGCTCGACATCGCGCTGCTGGCGGAGCGCGTCCGCCCGGGCCCGGCCGTGTGGGCCGCGGCCGCGCTGATGACCGCCGGACTCGCCGCGAAAACCGCGCTCTTCCCGCTGCATCTCTGGCTGCCGCCCGCGCATTCCGGCGCGCCGCCCGCCGCCAGCGCGCTGCTCTCCGCCCTGGTGGTGAAGGGATCGTTCTTCCTCACGGTCAGGATTTGGTTTGATGTCATGCCGGGCCTGACCGGTTTCGCCGCCGCGCAAATTCTCGGCGCGATGGGCGCCGGCGCCATCGTCGTGGGCGGCATCGTCGCGATTCGACAGGCCCGCCTGAAACTGCTCATCGCCTATTCCACGATCGCGCAGCTCGGTTATTTGTTCCTCATGTTTCCGCTCGCCGCCGGGGCGCTGGCCGCGCATACGCAGCGTGCAGCTCGCGCTCTCGGCCGGGATGTTCCAGGCCGTCGCCCACGCCTTCGCCAAGGCCGCGATGTTCCTGGCGGCCGGATTGATCGCCGAGGCGGTGGGCCACGATCGGATTGCGGAGTTGCGCGGGATCGGCCGCGCCCTGCCCGTCACCTGCTTCGCGTTCGGGATTGCGGCGCTGTCGTTGATCGGCGTGCCGCCCACCGGCGGCTTCTTCACCAAGTGGCTGCTGCTTTCCGCCTCGGCCGCCACCGGCCAGTGGTGGTGGATCGTGATTGTCCTCGCCGGCGGCTTGCTCGCGGGCGGCTACATGTTCCGCTTTCTCTCCCCCGCCCTCGCCGAGGCGGAGACTCCGCTCGCGCTGACCGCGCCGGTTTCGCGCGGACGCGAGCTCATCGTGCTCGCGCTCGCCATTCTCGCTCTGCTGCTCGGCGTGATGCCGCAAAAGCCGCTGCAAATGCTGCAGATCGGCCGCGCCCAAAATTCAACCGTCGCACTGGCCATGAATCTCGACGCGATGATCCAAACCCTCCCGCTCAAGGCGCTGGCGCTGCCCGTCGCCATGCTGCTGGCGTGCGTGTTCCGGCCGGTCAGGCAGCGACTGCCGCAATGGCTCTGGATTCTGCCCGTGCCCGCGTTGTTGACCGCGCTCTTCGCCCTGGGCGGTCCTGCCTTCGTCTTTGATTGGGCTCCCTATCGGTTGATGATCGCGCTCGATGCCCCGGGCGCGATGCTGCTGGGCACCTCAGCGCTGCTTTGGATCGCGGCGGGGATTTTACGCGCCGGAATATTTTCCGCGGCAAACCGCACCAGGAGAAATTCGCCGTTTGCTGGCTGCTCACCTTGATCGGCAGCCTCGGAATTTTTCTCGCGGCCGATCTCGCGCTCTTCCTCCTTTTCTATGCGCTGGTCAGCCTGCCGGCCTACGGGATGATCATTCACGACGGCACGGCGTCGTCGAGTCGCGCCGGATCGATCTATCTGGGCTTTGCGCTCCTCGGCGAAGGCCTGCTGCTGCTGGCGTTCGTGCTGCTCGCCGCCCAGCCGCACGGCGGCAGCCTGCGCATCGCCGACGTCGTGACGGCGATGTCGACCTCGCCGGCGCGCGGCGTGATTCTTCCGCTGCTGCTCGTCGGGATTCGGCATGAAGATGGCGCTGCTGCCGCTGCATTTCTGGATGCCGCTCACCTACACGGCCGCGCCGATTCCCGCGGCCGCCGTGCTCAGCGGCGCCGGCGTCAAGGCCGGCGTCATCGGCATGATTCGTTTTCTGCCGTTCGTGGTGGCGGTCCCGGATTGGGGAAACGTGCTCGTGGTGATCGGATTGGCCGGCGCGTTTTTCGGCGTCGCCGTCGGCATCACGCAATCGAATCCCAAATCCGTGCTCGCCTATTCCAGCGTGAGCCAGATGGGTTTTCTCGCGTCGGTGCTTGGGATGGGACTGGTGGCCGGCGACGCGGGGGTGGCGTCGATCGCCGCGTTCTACGGCGCGCACCACGTGCTGGTGAAGGGCGGATTGTTCCTCGCCATCGGCGTGGCGGCCGCCACGGGAAGATCGCGCTTCCCGATCTTCGTGCTTTGGCCGGCGGCGTTGATCGCGCTGGGCCTCGCGGGTCTGCCGCTCACCGGCGGCGCGCTGGCCAAGCTCGCGGCCAAGGATCCGCTCGGCTCCGGCATCGTCGGCACGCTCGCCACGTTGTCCGCCGCGGGCACCACGCTGCTGATGTTGCATTTCCTGCGCTGCCTCACCGCGCAGGTGAATGCGGACGCGCACAAATCGGCCTCGTTCCGCCTGGTGCTGCCCTGGCTGGTGATGGCGGCAGCGGCCGTCGCCGTGCCGTGGGCGACGTACGCATTTGCCGGCGCGGGCTCGCTGGCCGACGTCGTCGAGCCCAAGGCGCTGTGGAAAACGCTCTGGCCGCTGCTGGTCGGCGCGGCGCTCTTCTTCGCGCTGCAACGCTGGGGAAGAAATCTGCCCGGCATTCCGAATGGCGATATCGCCGCGCTCGGCGAAAGGATCTCGCGCCTGGCGGGCGCGGTTGGGGCGGAATTCGAGCGGACCGACGGATGGCTGCGCCGCTGGCCGGTGGCGGGGGTTTGCCTGGTGGCGGTGGCGATCGCCATCACGATGGCGATGCTGGCCGGTCGCTGATGGCCAGGCAGACACGTTCACACCAGATCGTCCGATCCGATCGCGAAGAGGCTAGCCTTTTGCCTGTTCACCATCGTTGCCAGTCGCTACGAATTGCCTCATGGCTACAGATCCCCCCGTTGAACGAGAAGCCTGGTATTCGACCTCGTCGGACCAGGTCATCCAGAAGTTGGGCACCAACGCGGAAACGGGCCTGACCCCCGGCGAGGTCACCAGCCGGACGCAGAAATACGGCGCCAATCGACTGCCGGCCGCCGGCCAGCGCGGGCCGCTCAAGCGCTTCCTGGCGCAGATCAACAACGTGCTGATCTACGTGTTGATCGCGGCCGGCGTGGGAAAATTGCTCCTCGGCGAGCATATCGACGCGGGGATCATCTTCGCGGTCGTGATCATCAACGCGCTGCTCGGCTTCGTGCAGGAGGGAAAGGCCGAGAAGGCGCTGGATTCCATCCGCAACATGCTTTCGCCCGAGGCCATGACGCTGCGCGACGGCAAGTCGCGCATGATTCCCTCGGAGGAACTCGTGCCGGGCGATGTCGTGCTGCTGCAGTCCGGCGACAAGATTCCCGCGGATCTCCGCCTGATCGACGTCAAGAATCTGCGGGTCGAAGAAGCGCCGCTGACCGGCGAATCGCTCCCGGTCGAAAAGACCAGCGAACCCGTCGCCGAGAACGCCCAAATCGGCGATCGCAAGAGCATGGCCTATTCGGGAACGCTGGTGGTGTCGGGCCGCGCGAAGGGCGTCATCGTCGCGACCGGCGCCGACACCGAGCTGGGCCACATCAACCAGATGCTCACCGGCGTGAAGGTGATGGAGACGCCGTTGCTGCGGCAGATCGAGCAATTCGGCAAGGTGCTCACCATCGTCATCCTGATCGTCTGCGTGATCGCGTTCGCCTACGGGCGGCTCTTTCTCGACGAGAGCTTCACCGACATGTTCAAGGCCGCGGTGGGCGTCGCGGTCTCGGCCATTCCGGAGGGCCTGCCGGCCGTGGTGACCATCACGCTCGCGCTCGGCGTGCAACGCATGGCGCGGCGCCACGCCATCATCCGGCGGCTGCCGGCGGTGGAAACGCTGGGATCGGTCTCACGCATTTGCTCCGACAAGACCGGCACGCTGACGCGCAATGAAATGGTCGTGACGGCCGCAGTCACCGCGGAGTCGGCCTTTGAGGTGACTGGCGAAGGCTATTCTCCCACCGGAGAAATTCGCCGGGACGGAAAGCCGGTCGCCTCGGTCGATGCGGTGATCGAAAAAATGGCGCGCGTCTCCGCGCTCTGCAATGAATCGGAAATCCACGACGAGGGCGGCACGTGGAAACTCACCGGCGACCCGACCGAGGGCGCGCTGCTGCCGTTCGCGGCCAAGGCGGGACTCGATCGCGCGGCGGAAGTGACGCGGCTGGCGCGCACGAACATGATTCCGTTCGAATCGGAGCACAAATTCATGGCCACGCTGCATGGCACGGGCGGTGACGCGGTGCTCTTCGTCAAGGGCGCGCCCGACGTGATCCTCAATTATTGCGATCGTCAGGAGCTGGCCGACGGCAAGCAGGCGCCGCTGGATCGAGGCGTATTGGGAGAAACAAAACGACGCGATCGCCAGCAAGGGAAACCGCGTGCTCGCGCTGGCCTGGCTGCCGGATCCGAAGATCGAAGAGTCGAAATTCAATCCCGAGGGCCTCACCCGCTCGCTCGTGCTGCTCGGGCTGGTCGGCATCATCGATCCGCCCCGCGAGGAAGCCATCGCCGCGGTCAAGGAGTGCCACGAGGGCGGCATCCGCGTGACCATGATCACGGGCGACCACGCCGTCACCGGCGCCAGCATCGCCAAGATGCTCGGGATCGGAGACGGAAAAACCTACGCCACCGGCGCGGAGCTGGAAAAACTCGACGACGAGCAACTGGCCGCGAAGTGCAAGAACGCATCGACGTCTTTGCGCGCACCAGTCCCGAGCACAAGCTGCGGCTCGTCCGCGCCATGCAGGCGTCGAACCAAGTCGTGTCGATGACCGGCGACGGCGTCAATGATGCGCCCGCGCTCAAGCAGGCCGACGTGGGCGTGGCGATGGGCATCAAGGGCACGGAGGTTTCCAAGGAGGCCGCCGAGATGGTGCTGGCGGACGACAACTTTGCCTCCATCACCGCCGCCGTGAAGGAGGGCCGCACGGTTTTCAACAACATCGAGAAGGCCATCCTCTTCATGCTGCCGACCAACGGCGGACAGGCCCTCACCATTCTTGCCGCAATCTTCCTGGGCCTCACGTTGCCGGTCACCCCGCCGCAGATTCTTTGGATCAACATGGTCTCGTCGATCACGCTTGCGCTGGCCATTTCCTTTGAACCGCACGAATTCGGCGTCATGAAGCGTCCGCCGCGCCAGGTCGATCGTCCGCTGCTCGATCGCTTCGGCATCTGGCGCATCGCCTTCATCTCCGTGCTCCTGCTGATCTTCACGTTCGGCACCTTTTTCTGGCTCATCAAACACAAGGCCTCGGTGGATCTCGCCCGCACCGCCGCGGTCAATGCCATGATCATCGGCCAGGTGTTCTATCTCGTGAACAGCCGCTTTCTGGTGGATTCCTGCTTCACCTTCCGCGCGCTCTCGGGCAACAAATGGATTCCACTTTCCATCGGCGCCGTCGTCGTCCTGCAATACCTCTTCACCTACGCACCGTTCATGCAGGCCATCTTCGGCACCGAGGCGCTCCCGCTGTACATCTGGAAATGGCTCCTGCTCGGCGGAGTCGTTTTCTTCACCCTCGTGGAACTGGAGAAAGTGCTGATCCGCTGGGCGTATCCAAAGGTGGAAGAGATCAAGCCGGCCTGACGCGCACCGCCCGGCCGGAAATCACCCCATGTTCCAGCTCATCTCCAATTGTCTCGGCGGTCTCGGCATGTTCCTGCTGGGCATGACGCTGATGAGCGACAGCCTGAAGAATTTCGCGGGCGACTCGCTGCGCACGGCGTTGTTGAAATTCACGCGCCGACCGGTCACCGCCTTCGCCTCCGGCATGGTGGTCACCGCGCTCATCCAGTCGTCGAGCGCCACCACGCTGATGACCATCGGCTTTGTCAGCGCGGGCATCCTGCCATTCGCGCAGTCCGTCGGCGTCCTGATGGGCGCGGCGCTCGGCACCACCAGCACCGGTTGGATGGTTTCGCTGATCGGACTGAACGTGAGCATATCGTCCTACGCACTGCTCTTCGTGGGCATCGGATCCGCCGTCCGGCTCTTCCTCAAGGGCAAGCGGATCGCCCACCTGGGCACGGCCTTCGCCGGCTTCGGCCTCATCTTTCTTGGCATCGGATTGCTGCAAAAGGGCATGGGCGGAGTGACGCAGGTGGTCGACTTCGCGCGGCTTCCATCCGACTCCTTCGGCGCCCATCTATTGATCATGCTGATCGGCATCGGGCTGACGGCGCTCGTGCAGTCGTGCAGCGCGGTGATGGCGACCAACCTCACCGCTCTTTCGGTCGGGGCGCTTAGTTTTGAGCAATCCGCCGCGCTCGCCATCGGGGCGGGCGTCGGCACCACCGTCACGGCTGGCCTCGCGGCGATTGGGGCGAGCACCGCCGCCAAGCGATCCGCCCTGGCGCAATCCATCTTCAGCGTCACCACCGGGACACTCTCCCTCGTCTTCATGCCGCTGCTGCTGCAGCTCATCTATTATTTCCAGCGACGCTTCGGCCTCGAGGAAGGCCCGATGAGCCTCGCGGTCTTTCACTCGCTCTTCATCGGCATGGGCGTCCTGCTCTTCCTGCCCTTCCTGCGTCCGTACAGCGCGTGGATCGAGCGCTTGTTGCCCGAGCGCGGCGACTCCATGACGCGCTTCCTCGACAAGTCGCTCGTCTCACTGCCTTCCGTCGCGCTCGAAGCGGTGGGCCGCAGCCTGCGCGAATGCCGCTCGGTCCTCGCGCAGGTCGCCACCGGACGTCTCCGCAAGACGACGGACGTGGCGGAGGCTACCAAGACCGCCGAGAGCGTCGACAACGCCACTACCAAGTTGCGGAGCTATCTTTCGAAGATTGAAGTCGACACCGACGATCAGTCGTCACAGGACCGTCGGATCAGCGACGTTCACATCATGGACCACCTGCGGCGGCTCGCGAACCTGGTGCGTTCGCCGAACCTGCATCCGGGCACGTCCCGACTGTCGGCGTACGAGGACCGCCTGGGCCAGGCGCTCGACGCGACGGGCGCCAGTGCGTCCGAAGCGACGGATGCCCCGGTGACGACAGCGACAGGCGAGAAGTTCGGGTCGCTTACGGCAGAAATTTCCGAGTGGCGGCAGGCCCAGCGAAAGGAAATATTGCTGCAGGCGGCGTTGGGCGGTGCGGACGCCGCCGGATCCTTACAGGAACTCGATACCCTTCGGTGGCTCGAACGGGTCGCTTATCATTTTGGCCGGATTGAGCACCACTTCGCACATCCAGGCGACTCGACGCCGGACAATTCAGCCGACGGTGCCGATTAAGGATATGCACCCGCCCCACTAGTTCACATTCCAGAGGATCCCCATTATGGCCAAAAAAGACTCCGACTCTGACGATAACGGAACGTCTGAGCAACAAGCAGTACCTCAAGGAACTGCGCCGGCTGCAGTCCGAGCTGGGCATCCTGCAGGACTGGATCAAGCACAAGGGGCTGCGCGTGGTGCTCGTTTTCGAGGGCCGCGACGGCGCGGGCAAGGGCGGCACCATCCGCGCCCTCACCGAACGCATGTCGCCGCGCGTGTTTCATGTCGTGGCGCTGCCCGCGCCTTCCGACCGCGAAAAAACCCAGATGTACATGCAGCGCTACATTCCGCATTTCCCGGCGGCCGGCGAAGTCATCATCTTCGATCGGAGCTGGTACAACCGCGCGGGGGTGGAGCACGTGATGGGTTTCTGCTCGGAGAAGCAATACCGGGAATTCATGAAGCTGGTGCCGGTCTTCGAGCGATTCTTTGTGGGGGCCGGCACCATCCTCATCAAGTACTGGCTGGAGGTGAGCGACGCGGAGCAGGAGCGGCGCTTCCAGGCCCGCATCGAGGATCCCATGCGCAAGTGGAAGCTCAGCGCCATGGACCTGCCCTCGCGCGAGCGTTGGTACGAATACTCCCTCGCGCGCGACCGGATGCTCAAGGAAACGGACAAGAAGCACTGTCCGTGGTACATCGTGCAATCGGACGACAAAAAGCGGGCGCGGCTCAACACGCTCGCCCACCTGCTCAGCCTCATTCCCTACAAGGAGCTGCCGCAGGAAAAGGTGAAGCTGCCGTCGCGATCGAAGAAGCACGCCTACGACGACAAGGCCTCGCTGAAGGGACGCCGTTTCATCCCGGAGAAGTATTGATCGAATCTCGTCGGCGCCACGAATGATGTGCGCATTCGCCATTTCCGACGCGGGTACGCGCCTATCCAACCGGGTCGCCTAACCGCCCGACGATCGCGAAGACTTCTCATTGACCACCCGCACGATCATGCCGGCCAGCCGATCGTAAAGCTTCGCCTCCGCGCGAATCGGCCACCAGTCGTACAGAAAGATCTCGAGCGGCCGCCAGAGCGCGACCCAGCCCATGATGACGAGGCCCTCCTTGAGCACGATGAAATACCCTTCCTTCGGGCTGAGCCCGCCGAGCAGATCGCGAAACCCTGTTATGAGGGAAAGAAAAATCAGGCTGATAAGCAGGCTCTTTCGGCCGACCCGGAACAATTCGCGCAGCCGTCGCCGGGTGTACCGCGCGCGCTCCGTGAAGTAGGCGTGCACCGCCTCGCGCAAGACACGTGTCTCGTCGGGAGCGCAATCTTGCTGATCCAGATGAACAATCAGCGCAAGCGGCTGGTCGGTCCGAAATTCCGCCCCAGACTCGACGATGAATTCCTCCGCTTTCGGATCGAGATCACGCTCGCGAAAGGGCGATGGATCCAAGGCGTTGAAAAGCCGGTTGATTTGATCCACGTGCACCTCAATCACCCCATAATTGGGCGGAATGCCATCGGGCTCATTCTTCCCGATCAAACTCGCCGGTGCCTTGGGCTCCATAATGAACAGTCTGGTTGAGCGCTAGGGGTGATGCCTTCTCGGCACCATGTCCGTCTCCGGCTTTCTTGGGATCCTATGGGTTTCCTGGCAGAGCTACGGATGAATCGTCGGCACGCCGGCGCGGATCTGACTGGAGAAATCGGGGGCGTCGTATTCCTTCTTCACCACCGCGTTGAGGTGGGACCGCCGGCGCAACTCGTCGAACGGCAAATCCGTCTGGATAGCGCCAGTGGCGTAGACGTAACGGTCGATGAAGCCGTTGAGGAAATGCCGGATGTTGAACGGTCGCGGTGCAATCTTGCTCGCGTAGCGGATGATGTTGATGGTGCAGCTGTTGCTCAGCAGGTGATACCACTCGGGGTGCTCCGCGAGCTCGTTGATGCGGTTGAGATAAATCCGAAAGAGCTGCCGCGCATGTTCCGGCGAAGTGTGAATGCGATAGAGAAATACATCCTCGTCCCGGTGCATCACGCGCAGCCCCACCAGATCGTGCTCGTCCCCCACCAGGTAGATCAATTCAAACTGCTTGAAAAGCGAGGCGATCGGATCAAACCCCTCGCCCACCTCGGGCCGGGTCTCGATCGAAATGCAAACCGGCGGCGCGTCGTCGAAGCAGAAGCTGACAAAGGTGTGACCCACCGGGCCGTCGTGCCAGTAGGAGACATAAAGATCCACCGCCTGCAGATGGGAAATCTGGACGGTGCGCTCCTCGTAGCGCACGTCGAAATCGTCCACGCTGCGATAGGAAAAATTCCGCACGCCGGTGATGCGCACGTTGTCGCCCTCGACATACGCGCGCGGCATGATCGCGACCTCGGTCCGCCACGCCCGGTCATGCGAGGGCTGGATGAAACTCCACCAGACCAGCAGCGCCACGTAGACGGTCGCGAACCACAGAAACCCCCGGCGGCCGCGCGCCAGCCAGAGCGACCAGACGGCGAACGCGAGGTACGCGAGCGCCAGCGACAGGCGCAACCATGGCCAGGGCAGATTGGAGTAATAGATGGCCAGTGTGCCCCACGCCGCGATCAAAAACTTGCAGAGGAAACCCAAGGTCGCCAGCAACCTACCCAGCAGACGCCGCGGTAATGAAACGCGCTCTTCGCGGGGAGCCGGTGCCGTCATAAACGTGCAAGGTCAGTCGCGTCGGAACGGATCCCGGCGTGCCCCTCCGCGCCGCCATCGACGTGTCCGGCGTCGTATAAATGACTGAGGGTCATATTGCGGCACAAAAAACCACGCTTCCTGCGCCGGCTGGATGACGAGTTTGTTATCCTCTGTCGCTAGCTTCTGTTGAGCCGCCGATTGCAGGTTGCGTTTTAGTTTGTCCCTGCTTCCTCCTCATCCGGCCAATCGTCGTTGGTCGCCTTCCAAGTTTTGTCCGGATTATATCGGTCCATCGCCTCGAACGCCTTCAGGGTGTTGGCCCCAAGATCCTTTTCGTAAACGACTCCGCCCGGTCCGACCAGGAACGTTTTCACGCCAGTCACCCGGTACTGGGCGGGCGCAGCGACCAAGGCAAAACCGCCGATCATGGTTCCCCCCACCACGAAATCCATTTCGCCCTTGGGCGCGGCGGGACCTTGTCCCTTGAGCACCTTGAAAAAGTAGCCGTGAAATGGCTCGCTTTGTTTCGAATAGCCTTGTTCCAGAGCTTTTGCGATTTCTTCTCCGACCGGGCCTCCCCACGTGCCATCGGCGTTCTTCCAGGCGAGGCCATCGTGTTTGCCGGGCGTGCTGATGATTCGCTGAGCGTACTGATTCACTTTGGAACCATCATGTTTTTCCTCGGCGTACTGCTCCTGCGCTTCCACGTAACCGCGAGAGATTGCGATCGCGTCCAGTTCGTTCGTGCCGATCCGACGATTCAGGATCTCCTGCCGACCGGTCTTCATATCGAATACCCATTTGCCCTTTTGCTTCACGATCGGAATCGGGACGGGAAAATTATCGTCACCGATGGTCAGGATGGCGCGGTTGGGATTTTTCGGATCGGTCCCGACGGCGCTCTTTTGCTTGGCCTTGGCGGCAAATGCGACGGCCCTATTTTTGTCGGCCACAGAATCCTCCGAGCTGATGACATCGGCGCTCGCCGAGCCCAATATTTCCGACAGGGCCGCAACATCGAATGACTCAGCTGCTTGAACCAGGGCATCGGCCGCCTCCTTCGGGCTGTTAAATTGTTTTTGTTTCGAGTTCGAAACGGCAGTAGCCCCAGTCTTAGGCTGCGGCGCCGCCGTTAAACCGGCACAAAGAAAACTCGCGGCCGTCAGCACAGAAACGAGGAACAGACGATTTAATGAGTTCATAATTTTTCTTGGTCTCAAAGTTTCTAGTTTGTTCATCGCATTTAGCGTCGTCCTCCGCCGCCGCGTCCTCCTCCGCCGCCCCCACGACCGCCACCGCCGCCGCCGCCCCGGGCCGCGCCGCCACCTCCACGCTGGCCACCGCTCGACATGCTGGAACCACCGCGATTGCTGGCCGCTTTGGCTGAAGACCCGCTTCCTCCATGGAAGGCGCTATTGCCGCCGCCGCCCTTGGAGGGTTGATGTCCGCCGACTTTGTTGGCGCTACTCCCGCCCGGTTTCGCTGCCGGCTTGCTGGCGCCGGTCGAAGGACGGGCGGCTGCTGCCCCGCCGGGTTTTCCGGCACCGCCCACGCTGCCAGGACCACCAGGGCCGCCGGGTTTGCCGGCCCCGCCGACACCTCCCGCGCCGCCGGGACCGCCGGGTTTGCCAGCGCCGCCGATGCCGCCCGCACCGCCGGGACCGCCAGGTTTGCCGGCACCGCCGATGCCGCCCGGCCCGCCGGGTTTGCCAGCGCCGCCAACGCCGCCCACACCGCCCACACCGCCAGGACCACCGGGTCTGCCGGCACCGCCGACGCCGCCAGCGCCGCCTGCGCCACCGGGGCCACGTCCGCCGTATTTGCCGGCCGTGTTTCGGTCGCCATAGGGCGCATTTCCGCGGTGTGCCGGATTGTGCGTCCACGCACCCCCTTGGCCGGCCTGACCCCGGTTGACGTTCTTGTTGTAATTGTAGTTATTGTTGATGTTGACGGTGCCGCCGTTCCAATTGCAGTTGCCCCACGATCCGCCCCAATTGCCCCAGACGGCCGCACCCAGCGCAATCCCCGCGCCCCACGCCAACGCTGTCCCCGGCACATAGCCCGGATAGGTATACGGATAGTACGGATATGAAGCCGGGGCCGCACCATAAACGACCGTCGGGTCGTAGGACGGGACGTAAACAACCTCCGGGTTGGCTGGTGCAATGGCGATAACCTGCTTGCCGCCGGAGACGGTTTCGGTCTGCACTACCTGTTGCGCGGTGGTCTGAAGATTTCCGGTTCCCTGAGCCTTCGCCCGCATGCGCTGGACTGCGTCCATCACGTCAGATTGCTGTGCCAGGAACGCGTTTCCCATATCTGTCGTCCATTGCACATTGCCGGCCATGCGCTGCACCACGTCTGGATACTGCACGAGTCCTTGCACGCTGGGATCCCACGGCTGCTTTGCCACGGCGGCGGCCAGCGCTTGGCCGGTCAAATTCTTGTTCTTATCCATCCACTGCTGCAGTTGGATAATCTCGAGCGGATAAGTGGAAGCAGCCAGCGTTTGCGCTAGGAGTTGATCGGCATAAAGCGCAATCGGCGCGACCAGCGAATCCAACTCTTCAGGCGAGAGTTTGACGGCCGGTTGATCGGTCGTCGTAGTCGTCATCACCGGCTGTTGCGCCTGCTGGGCGGATGCGGTGGAAATCAATGCGAAACCCATCAGGGCAATCACACCATGAAACAGTTTGCGGCTTGGTGAGTTCATAGATTTTTCGTCTGGTCAGCGCCAACGCTATAGCAGCGTGGCCGATCGGCATATGGCACTTTCGTCCAATAGAGCGGTCAGAGACAAGCCCTTCCTTTCAGCAGACCAATTTAATGGCGCCGGGCAGCTGCGGGATTTCGGAACCGGCCATATCCCGGGTGGAGCGGTCCCCGTAACATACGGCCTTGCCTTGCCCAGTTGAACTTGGCCATTATCCCCCGGCGATTCACGCGAGCAATCGAGGTCAGTGTTTGATTCGCCCGTGGCAGCGCACAAATTCCCGGCCACTCGATTGCCCGCAGCCGTCATTCCTTCCAGTTAAAAAACTATGAAAACGCTCATCGGACTTCGACTCGCCGGCTCGCTCGCCGTGATCCTCTTCGCTGCGGGTTGCGCCACCACCCCTTCGGAAACGCGGGAAACCATGTTGCTCAACTCCGGCTTTCGCAGTGCGACCGCCTCGACGGCGCAGGAGAAGACGTTCCTCTCCCAACTGCCGGCCAATCAAATCTCGAAGGTGCAACGCAACAGCGAGATCTGGTTTGTTTTCCCCACTCAGCCGGCCAATTCCGCCCTGGTCGGCACGCAGGCCAACTACACTGCGTATCTCCAGCGCGCCTCGGCCGCGCACGTCCAGCCCGTGCCCTTGAGCGACCTGAAGACCCCGGTCTTCCGCGGCACGGGCGGCACGCTTTGGGGCACCCAGGCCCAGGCGACTCGCATCCGTCGGCCGAACCCGTAGGACTCGCGTCGACGATCAACCAGCCGCCTGCTTCAGCTCCACGCTGAACACGCGCAGCTCATTTTCGCCGACGTTCTCGAGGGAGTGGACCGCCAGGGTCGGCGACCAGAGAATTTCGGGTGGCGGCGAGAGTTGCGGCACCGTCCGGCTGTCGACGACCACGTTCCCCTTGTCGTCCCGGCGGACAAACGCGCTCCAACTGCGCACGTGGAGCACGCCCGGCCAGCGATGCGTATGGAGCGGGGTTCGATCGCCCGGTGGAATCCGGGTATCGAGCACGCGCACAAATTCGTTCTCGAACAGCAGCGTGTGATGGTCCGGCGCCGCCACGAGCGCGTCGAGCGCCTCGGGCCAGATTTCATCGTTCATGCGGCAGGAATGAATCGCCAGGGGGAAATGGGCAGAGATGGATTCGAACCATCGAAGGCAAAGCCAGCGGATTTACAGTCCGCCCCCGTTGGCCACTTGGGTATCTGCCCGATCACCAAACCGGACGCTTTCGATAGCGAGATTCGCCGCGCTGGCAAGCGACGCCAAGCGATTTTCCCAAATATCGCCCTGTCCGCTGCCCGCCGCGATCAATTCTTCGGCGCCAGCGTGTTCAGCGTGGTGATCAGGTCGACCGCCCGCTGCAGGATGAGATCGCGCTGCACCGCCTCGACCGGGATTGCGCCGCCGGCGCTGCTGGTCCTGCAGGATCTCGATTTCCGGGTTAATCCCGGCCACCAGCGAGGCCTCGTTGACCCGCATCCGCTCCACGTCGCTCACCACCGCCATCACCCCGCCCGGTTCCAGCGCCGCCTTCAACACGCGATCGCGCTCCGGCTGCGGTGGTCGGCGCGCCCTCCACCGCCAGGTCCGGCTTCACGCCGTCCGGGAAAATCTTCACGTTGGCCGGCGGCATCACCTCGGCCACGGCGATCCGCAGCAGATAATTCGGTCCCAGCGCGAAATCCGCGTACTCCACCGCCTGCCCCGCCGTCGCCTGGCCCACCACCATCGAGCGCGCGTACAGCCGCGTGACCGCCGCGATCACCTCCGACGCGCCGGCGGTCGCGTAGTCCACCACGATGACCACGTAGCCGTTGTAAATCGGATCCGCGTTCGAGGTGAACAGCCGCTGCTCCTTCGTGCCCGGCTTGTGCAGCGTGAAGAGCGGACGGCCCTTCGGCACGAAGCGGTTGATGACCTGCGCGGCCAGATCGTAGTCGCTGCTCGCCGGTGTCGCGCGCAAATCAAATATCATCGAGCCGATTTTCTTGGCGGCAAATCCCTTCAGCGCGGCGTCGAGCTTCGCGAGATTTTCCTTGGTCAGCGCGCCGAGCCGCACGTAGCCGACCAGGCCGTCGAGCACCTCCGTGTGAAACGGACTGGGCGCCGCCGGCTTCCGCCGGCGGTCGACGCCGTTGGCCGCGGCCACGAGTTTCGCGCCGGGCCCGAGCCGGGCGAGCAGGCCGTCGAGTTGCGCGCGGGCCAGCGCGGGATCGCCCAGCGCATTCGGATCGACATAATTCTGCCGCAGCAGCTTCATCGCCTCCGACAACTCATTCGCGCCGAGGCCGTCGATCAAGCGCGCGCCGCTCGGCCGCCGGCGGAAACCACCGGAATCTTCGGCGCCGGGGTGGCGGCGGGCGTGGCCGCCGGCGTCGGCGACTGCGCCAAAAGAGCGATCGGCAAGAGCAAACCGCGGCGTAGAGGTCAGAAATCGGCGCACCATGTGGGCGCCAAATTACACGGGGCCAGTGCCGCCGCCACGATCAAACTTCGGCCGCGATGTCGGGCCGGAACTGCATGCCCTCGAAACGAATCTGCGCGGCGGCCTCGTAGGCGCGCTGCCGCGCCTCCGCCAGCGTGGCGCCGAGCGCGGTGACGCCCAGCACGCGTCCGCCCGACGTGACGACGCGTCCGTCGCTCTCCCGCCGCGTGCCCGCGTGAAAGACGATCACGTCCGCCTCGTCCGCCAGCGTATCGAGACCCTCGATCACGCGGCCGGTGACGGGCTTTTCCGGATAACCCTCGCGAGGCGAGGATCACGCAGACGGCGGCGCGCGCGTCCCACTCGGGCTTGCCTCGTCCAGTCGGCCGTCAATCGTGGCCTCGAGCAGCGGCAGCAAATCGCTTTTCAAGCGCGGCAGCAGGACCTGCGTTTCCGGATCGCCGAAGCGCGCGTTGAATTCGAGCACCTTGGGCCCGTCGGCCGTGAGCATGAGTCCCGGAAAAAGCAGGCCGCGAAACATTCAATTGGTCCGCGGCGAGCCCGGCGAGGAACGGCTGCAGGATCGGACGGCGCACTTCCTCGTCGAAGCCGACGCGCGGCGGTCTGCGCGGGCGGACTCGCCGTGCCCATGCCGCCGGTGTTCGGTCCGCTGATCGCCGGCCAGCAGCCGCTTGTGATCCTGCGCCATCGGCATGAGCAGCGCGCTGCGTCCGTCGACCAGCGCATGCAACGAGCATTCCGGTCCGCGCAGGCATTCCTCGATCACCACGCGCCGGCCCGCCGCGCCGAAGCGCGCCTGCTCCATCATGCCGCGCACCGCGTCCTCCGCCTCCGCCAGATCCTCCGCGATGATCACGCCCTTGCCGGTCGCCAGTCCGTCCGCCTTGATCACCAGCGGCCAGCTTGACGACGCGCGGCAATGCGCCAGGGCCGCGCCCACCTCGTCGAATTGCCGCGACGCGGCCGTCGGGATGCCGTGGCGCTGCATGAAATCCTTGGCGAACGCCTTCGACCATTCCAATTGCGCGGCGGCCTTCGAGGGCCCGAAGACGCGCAGTCCGGACGCCTCGAAACGATCCACGATGCCGGCGGCCAGCGCGTCGTCCGGTCCGACCACCGTCAAATCGATCCGGTGCTGGCGCGCCGCGGCGACGAGGGCGTCGTGATCGGTGACGGGAATCGGCAGGTTCTCGCCGAGGGCGGCGGTGCCGGCGTTGCCCGGGGCGCAGAAAATCTTCCGCACGCGCGGTGAGCGCGCGAGCTTCCACGCCAGCGCGTGTTCGCGACCGCCGGAGCCGAGAACGAGGACGTTCATCAATTTTGGATTTTAGATTTTAGATTTTGGATTGGCGCGCCTCGACAGATCCGAATCACGCGTCAACCGCGAACCCTCTGATAATCCAAAATCCAAAATCCAAAATCTAAAATTAGGGCACGGAAGGTACAATCACGGTCGTCTGCGCCGGGCAGCGATTTCCTGGTGAGCGAAAAGACGGGCGTGTCCAGCCTCTGCACGGGAAGGCGCTGGGCGGCCAGCCAGGCGTCGGGCGGCGCGTAGCCCAGCCGGGTGGTGCGCGCGTTCGCGTAGCTCATCGGCACCACCACCGCGGCGCAAGCTGGGCCACCATTTCGTCGCGCGCGGCGTCGGTGAGAAGATACGGATTGCCCACCGGCAGGAAGAGGACGTCGACGCGCCCGATCTCCGCCGCCACCGTCGGCGTGAGCGGACCGGCCGGCAGGCCGAGATGGCAGAAGATCACGCCGTCCATCCGCCAGACGAAGGCGACGTTCTCGTCCTCGGCGTTTGACTTCGAGGTGGAGACGCCATGAAACGACACGCCGCGCGAGCTGAAGCGGCCCAGCGCGGCGCGATCGCGAAAGACCTGCGGCGAATTCGCCGCCAGCTCGTCGTTGCTGACCTGCGGCTGCTCGCTCGAGATCAGGATGATGTCCGGCCGCAAATTCGCGTCGCGCCGGATAATCGAAATATTTCGTCTCGTACGGATCGGTCAGCACGCTCACGCCCAGCGCGGAGGTGACGAGAAAACAATTATGGCCGAGCCATTCCACGCGGACGGAGGTGCCGCGCGCCGGCGCGCGCGCGGGCGGGCTTTCGCAACCGGCGAGCCAACAAAAGGAACAAGGCAAGCAGGGAAGAAGGAGGAAGAGATCCGAGATGCGAGCAGCCATGCTCTACCGAATCATTCCGCGAGTTTCTGCTTCATTTGCCGTCCTTGTTCCTTGTTCCTTTCATTCCGAGACGGAAGTGATTGAGGGCGTTCATTTCCAATCGCCCGGGCTTCTGCCATTGGAAGGAATTGCGGATGGCCGCGCTGACGAAGACCTTGGCCCGCCGCACCGCCTCGACCAGCGGATGGCCCTGGGCCAGTCCCGCCGTGATCGCCGCGGAGTAGGTGCAGCCGGTGCCGTGGGTCGCCCGTCCGCGGACAAAGGGCGCGGCATACTCGTGCGTCATTCCGCCGGGAAAGACGAGCAGATCCATCGCCTCGTCACCCTCGAGATGGCCGCCCTTCATCAGGAACGGCACGCCGTGCAGATCCGCCAGTTCCCGCCCGGCCGACCGCCATGGCCGCCGCGTCGGGAATCGCGGCGGCCCAGCAACGCCGCGGCCTCGTCGAGATTCGGCGTGACCAGCGCGGCGTGCGGGAAAGAGCCGTTCCCGATAGGCGGCGACCGCATCGTCCTGCAGCAGCGCGTCGCCGCTGGTCGCGACCATGACCGGATCGACCACGAGCGGCGGTCGGTTCTTCGGCGCGAGTCCGTCGACATAAAGATCCGCGACCAGCCCGACGATTTCCTTCGAGTGCAGCAGGCCGGTCTTCACCGCGCGAATCGGGAAAGTTGTTCGCCAGCAACTCGACCTGCTGGCGCACGAGCTCCGGCTCGACGGGTTGAATCGCCGTGACGAAGCCGGGCACCTCGGCCACCACGCAGGTGACGACCGTGAGGCCGTAGACCTGCAGGGCGCTGAAGGTCTTGAGGTCGGCCTGCAGGCCGGCGCCGGCGGAATTGTCGGATCCGGCGATCGACAGAGCCACCGGCGGGGACTGGGGAGGGTTCGGCAGCATGAAAATCAACCTGGGAGCCTGTTGAAATACTGGCATGGCCCGCGTTGCTGTCGATCTTTTTTGGCTTGGGCAAGGAGCTCGCGCGGGCCATGCCAGTATTTCAACAGACTCCTAATTCGCCGGCCGGGACCACACCGCCATTTGAATTTTGCGATCCGAGCGATAGTATGTCCGGACGTGAATCCCTTTCCCGAGTACTCGAAGTTGTCCGCCCAGGCCAACGAACTGGCCGGTTTGCGGGTTTCCGTCGACGAGGTGGACTACGTCCCCACCCTGGATGCGCCGCCGGATCGGCCGCATCCATTTGTCTATTACATCACCATTCACAACGAGTCGGAGACTCCCGTCACCATCGTCGGCCGAAAGTGGATTGTCCGCGAAGCGAATGGCAACTGCCTCGTGGTCGAGGGCGACGGCGTGGTCGGGCAGCGTCCGCGCATCGAGCCGGGCGGAAATTTTTCCTACAGCAGCTATCACGTCATCGCCGCCGACGCGGAGGTGGAAGGCTCGTATCTCGGTTTTGACGACGCGCAGCGGCCGCTGGTCGTGCGCATTCCCAAGTTCTCTTTGAACATCCCGGCTTGAGTTCGGTCGAAAGTCGGATTAAACGGGTGGCACGCTGAGACGTCAGCTCCGCCGGGGAAAGCCCCCCTTTCCTTGGCATTAAAGCTGCACACAGGGTTGTGCAAATGGAGCCGACGGATTCGGCCTCACTCCCCTACAAACCATGGACAACATCATTGCCACGAAGGAACTGCAGGTAGAACGCAAGCACTTCTTCATCGAGTATCGCGAAAATGAGCGCGGGCAGTTCCTGCGCATCACCGAGGAAGCGCACGGCCGCCGCAACACCATCATCATCCCCAGCACGGGACTCGATGATTTCCTCGACACGCTCGAGGAAGTGCTCGGCGCGGTCGATGCCAGCACGCCCGAGCCGGAACCGGCTCACGCCAGCGCGGTTTAGTCAGTCCCGCGCGTAAGATTCCTGCGCGGGGCAGGTCGCCCGCGCAGATTTTCCGACGTCCCGTCTCCGGCCGCGCGGCCGGAAACGAATCATCCTCAGGCCGCCCGCCGCACGCCTTCCGCCAGCACCGTCTGGAACGGCGGTCCCTCCGTCGCGCGCGCCACCACCGCCACGCGAATCTGCTCGAAGCCGGCCGCGGCGAGCATCTGGTGGAGTTCGACCTCGCTGAAGCCCAGCCAGAGATCCGCGTACAGCTCGCGCGCCTGCTCGAAGTTGTGCGCGAGCAAATCGAGAATGAGCACGCGACCGCCCGGCCGGAGAATGCGGTGCGCGGCCACCAGCGCGCCGCCGGGATTCGCCGCGTGATGCAGCGCCTGGCTGAAAATCGCCACGTCCACCGACTCGGCGTCGATCGGCGGGTTCTGGATATCCCCAAGCCGGTATTCGAGATTCTTGCAGCCGTGCTCTTTCGCGGACTTGCGACCGAAATCGACCATTTTCTCGGAGCTGTCGACGGCGATGACTTTGCGCGCATGCGCCGCGAGCAACTGGGCGAGCTCGCCCTCGCCCGCGCCGAGATCGGCGATGACCAGCGGCGGGACCAGCGGCAGCAGCAGATGCGAGAGCGCGCGCCACGAGCGGCCCGGGCAGCTCGTCCGTCCGAATTTTCCGGCGATGCGGTTGAAATAATCCCGCGCGCGATCCTCGCGCTTGCGCAGGACGTGATCGAGCGCCGCGCGATCCTTGGCGCTCTCCGCGATTTCCTCGGCGCTGGCCAGCACGATTTCGCGCAGGCGGACGCGCGAGCGATCGGCGGCTTCCGGGGCGACCGGGCCGTAGTAAATATTCTTCCCGGCGCGGCGATCGCGCACCAGTCCCGCCGCCTTGAGCTGCGCCAGATGCGTGGAAATCCGGCTCTGGCCCATCCCGAGGATTTCCTGGATCTCCGCCACCGTCAGCTCGGCCCGCTCCAGCAGGAGCAGCAGGCGCAGCCGCGTGGCGTCGGCCAGCAGGCGCAGCGATTTGACGATGGAGGCAGCCATGGACGTCCATCCATTATCAAAGCCCGGCCAGAGGGCAAGCTGCGGCGCCCGCCGGGGATCACGGCCGCCGAGCGGATCCTCTCTGACATATCGTCTTGCACGGCGCACGAATAGCGCGAAGCTGCGCGCCTCATTTCAAGCCTCCCACTCCTCCCGACCATGCCCCGTCGCTACATTTTCTCCTCCGAATCCGTCGGTGAAGGCCATCCTGACAAGGTTTGCGACACGATTTCCGACGCCGTCCTCGACGCCTGCCTCGCGCAGGACAAGCACAGCCGCGTGGCCTGCGAGACCTACGTCAAGTCCAACATCGTGATCGTCGGCGGCGAAATCACCACCGCGGCTAGGATCGACTTCAACCGCATCGTGCGCGAGGCCATCCGCGAGATCGGCTACGTCAACGACGACGACGTGTTTCACGCCGACAAGGTTTTCATCTCGAACATCCTGACCGCAGCAGTCGCCGCGACATCGCGCAGGGCGTGGACGCGCGGAAGGTCAAGGGCAAGAAGACCGCCGAGCAGGGCGCGGGCGACCAGGGCCTGATGTTCGGCTACGCCTGCAACGAGACGCCCGAGCTGATGCCGGCGCCGATCATGTTCGCCCACCGCCTCGGCCGCGAGCTGACCGCGATCTCGCAAGGGCGGCAAGTATCCCTGGCTGCGGCCCGACGCGAAATCGCAGGTGTCGGTGATCTACGAGGACGGCAAGCCGGTCGCGATTTCCAACGTCGTCATCTCCACCCAGCACGCGGCCGACGTCGAGCACCGCGAGATCGAGAAATTCTGCATCGAGAAAGTCATCAGCAAGGTCCTGCCCAAGCGCCTGCTCACCGCGAAGACGGAATTCCTGATCAATCCGACCGGCCGCTTCGTCATCGGCGGGCCGCAGGGCGACACGGGACTGACCGGCCGCAAGATCATCGTCGACACCTACGGCGGCATGGGCCGTCACGGCGGCGGCGCGTTCTCGGGCAAGGATCCGTCCAAGGTGGATCGCAGCGCCGCCTACATGGGACGCTACGTGGCGAAGAACATCGTCGCCGCCGGGCCTGGCCGCGAAATGCGAGGTGCAGTTCGCCTACGCCATCGGCCATCCGCTGCCCGGTCAGCGTGCACGTCGACACCTTCGGCACGAACACCGTTTCCGAGACGAAGATCCAGCGCGCGGTGGCGAAGGTGTTCAGCTTCAAGCCGGCCGACATCATCACGCAGCTCGATTTGCTCCGTCCGATCTACTCGAAGACGACGAACTACGGCCACTTCGGCAAAAGCGACAAGGACCTGACGTGGGAGCTGACCGACAAGGTCAAGGAGCTCAGGAAATACGCCTGAGGAAACTCGAAATCCGAAACTCGAAGCTCGAAGAAGGTTCAAGGGGGCAAGGAATGAAGCATAAGGGTACGCGGCGGGCTTTCCGGAGGCCTTCAAGAAATCTGCGCGAATCTGCGTTAATCTGCGGTTAAACCTCAGCGGTCGACTCCGCGCTCTGGCCGGTTATCCTCCGCGGATGATTTCCGCGAAATGGCGCACGCTGACGCTGCTCGCGATCGCGGAATTGCTCGGCATGTCGGTCTGGTTCTCGGCCTCCGCCGTGGTGCCGGCGCTGGCGCGAGAATGGTCGCTCGGCGACTCCGGCCGCGCCTGGCTGACGATGTCGGTCCAAATCGGATTCGTGGTCGGCGCATTCGGCTCCGCCCTGCTGAATCTCGCGGATCGCATTCCCACCACGCGGCTATTCACCACCTGCGCGCTGCTCGCCGCCGCGGCCACCGCCGCGATTCCCCTCGCCGCGCACGACCTCGCGCTCGCTTTGCCGTTGCGTTTTCTGACCGGCGTCTTCCTGGCGGGCGTTTATCCGGTCGGGATGAAAATCGTCGCCACCTGGACCCGGGAAGATCGCGGCCTGGCCATCGGCCTGCTGGTCGGCGCGCTCACCGTCGGCTCAGCCTCGCCGCATTTGGTCAATGCACTCGGCGGCGTCAGCGCGTGGCGACCCGTCTTGTACGTCGCCGCCGCCATGGCGGCCGCGGGCGCCCTCATCAGCGCGTTTTTTCTTTCGGAGGGCCCGTTCCGCACGGCGTCGCCGCGCTTCGACTGGCATTATGTGCGCCGGATTCTGACCGATCGGCCTCTGCTCCTCGCGAACTGCGGCTACCTCGGGCACATGTGGGAGCTTTATGCGATGTGGACGTGGCTGCCGGCGTTTCTCATCGCAAGCTTCGCGCGGCGCGGGGTGGACGCATCGTGGGCGAGCGCTGTCGCATTCGCCGCCATCGCGGCCGGTGGCGTCGGCAGCTTGGTGGCAGGCCGGGTGGCCGATCGGATGGGCCGCACCCGACTTTGCATCGTCGCCATGGCCGTAAGCGGCGCCTGCGCACTCGGCGCCGGCTTCATTTTCGGCGGACCGGTGTGGCTGGTGACTGCGCTCTGCCTCGTCTGGGGTGTGAGCGTCATCGCGGACTCCGCGCAATTTTCCGCGGCCATCAGCGAGTTATGCGAAGTGCAGTACACCGGCACGGCGCTGACGCTCCAAACAAGCATCGGCTTTCTGCTCACCATGGTGACCATCCGGCTGATTCCGCCGCTCGAGCGGCTGGTCGGCTGGGAATGGGCGTTCGCCTCGCTCGCCATCGGCCCGGCGCTGGGCATCTGGGCGATGGACGTCCTGCGCCGTTCAGCCGATGCTGCGCGACTGGCCGGCGGCAGGGGTTGATTCACCACACGCATCCCATGGATTCCTCCAAGCATCGATTTGAAACCCGCGCGGTGCACGCGGGCCGCAAGGTGGATCCGCACACCGGCGCGGTGACCCCGTCGATCTCGCTGGCCACGACGTTCGAGCGCGGCGCCGACGGCAGTTTTCCCGGCGGTCATGTCTACACGCGCACGAGCAATCCGAATCGCGCCGCGCTGGAAGAAGCGTTTGCCTCGCTGGAAGGCGGCGAGAGCGCGTTCGCCTTCGCTTCCGGCCAGGCCGCCGCGGCGGCGGTGTTCCAGTCGCTGGCGACCGGCGACCACATCGTGCTGCCGTCGGATCTTTATCACGGCACGCGCCATCTCGTGCGCGATGTGCTCGCGCGCTGGGGCCTGGCCGCGGATTTTGTCGACTTGCGCGATCTGGCCGCGCTGCGCTCTGCGCTGCGGCCCGCCACGCGGCTCATCTGGGCGGAAACACCGTCGAACCCGCAGTTGCGCATCGCCGACATTGCCGCGCTCGCGGAAATCGCGCGCGCCCACGGCGCGCTTTTCGCGGTGGACAACACCTGGGCCACGCCGCTGCTGCAGCGTCCGCTCGAGTTGGGCGCGGACATCGTGATGCATTCGACCACGAAATATTTCGGCGGCCACAGCGACGTCCTCGGCGGCGCGCTGGTCTTGCGCGAAAAACCGGACGGCCCATTGGCGCAGCGCTTGGGATCGATCCAGAAATTGAGCGGCGGGGTCCCCTCGCCTTTCGATTGCTGGCTGCTCCTGCGCAGCATTCCCACCATGCCGGCGCGCGTCCGAGTGCAAAGCGAATCGGCCGGACGCATCGCGGATTTTCTCGCCGGTCACGCCGGCGTCGAAGTCGTGAACTATCCGGGCCTGTCCACGCACCCGGGTCACGCCATCGCCGCGCGACAGATGCGCGGCTTCGGCGCCATGCTGTCGTTCGAGGTCCGCGGCGGCGAACCGGCCGCGATGGCGGTGGCGGCGGGTGTGCATTTGATCACCCGGGCCACCAGCCTCGGCGGGATCGAGACGTTGATCGAGCATCGGGCGTCGGTCGAGGGACCCGACACGCAAACCCCGCGCAATTTGCTGCGCCTTTCCGTGGGACTCGAGCATCCGGAGGATTTGATCGAAGACCTTCGCGAAGCGCTTGCGACCTAACCATCCCGCACGGCGGGACCAGATTTACCAAATTAACCAAATGGCTGGGATCTGCTGAAACCATTCTTCATTTCAAATCTGGTTAATTTGGAAAAATTTGGAAAATTTGGTTCCCTCCACATGAGTACCCCAACCGGCACAATTCACCTTAAGCGCGAGGACGCCATCGCCACGGTCACGCTCGACCATCCGGGCAAGCTGAACGCCATCTCGGTGGCGATGTGGGGAGCGCTGGAGAAGGCGTTCAGCGAATTCTCCGCCGACGAGACGCTGCGCTGCATCATCGTGCGCGGAGCCGGCGGGAATTTCGCGGCGGGCGCGGACATTTCCGAATTCGGCGAGGTGCGCGGCAATCCGGAGCAGCTCCACGTCTATCATGGACGGACCATTGCGAATTCCCTGCGCGCGATCGGGGAATGCCTGCATCCCACCGTCGCGCTGATCGAGGGAATCTGCATTGGCGGCGGCCTGGAGATCGCCGCGCAATGCGATCTGCGCATCGCGGCCGCCAGCAGCCGCTTCGGCGCGCCCATCCACAAGCTCGGCTTTGCCATGGCCCCCGATGAATTGCGCGGCCTGCTCGCGCTGGCCGGCCGGGCCACCACGCTGGAGCTGCTGCTCGAGGGCCGCATCCTCAGCGCGGTCGAAGCGCGCGAAAAGGGCCTGGTCACGCGCGTGGTGGTGGACGATCGCGTGGCGGAGGAGGCGCGGGCCACGGCGGCGCGCATCGCCGCGATGGCGCCGCTGGCCAACCGCATCAGCAAGCGGCTGGCGCGCCGGCTGGCGCCCGCCGTCGAGCCACTTTCCCGGGCGGAATTCGACGAAAGTTTTGCCTATTGGGATTCACAGGATCATCGTGAGGGGATAGCCGCGTTCGTCGAGAAGCGCCCGCCGAAGTTCCGCGGCGCCTAGGGACGCCGGCGACCGATCCAGATTTCCTGCACCATGAACGAGAATTTCTACGCGCTCCTCGAGTCGCACTTCCCGGTCGACCGCAACCAGCCCTGCATCGAAACGCTCCACGGCGTCACGTACACCTGGGGCGACATCGATCGCGGCACCGCACAGATCGCCAACCTGCTGGCGAGCTTCCGGCTCCCGGCCGGCTCGCGCATCGCGGCGCAGGTGGAAAAATCGCCGGAGGCCCTGCTGCTCTATCTCGCCACCCTGCGCGCGGGCTACATTTTTCTGCCGCTCAACACCGCCTACCGCGAGGCCGAGGCCGGCTACTTTTTCGAGAACGCCGGGCCCGCCGTCATCGTCTGCGATCCCGCGCAGGCCGAGTGGGTCGCCCGCGTCTCGGCGGCGACCTGCCGCGCGCGCGTCCTGACGCTGGCGGCGGATGGCGCGTCGGGCAGCTTGATCGACGAGGCCGTCAAGCAGCCGGTGGAATTCGCCACCGTGCCGCGCGTGACCGACGATCTCGCCGCCATTCTTTACACCTCCGGCACGACGGGCCGAAGCAAGGGCGCGATGATCTCGCACGGCAATCTCGCGTCGAATGCGCTGACCCTGCACGACTATTGGGGCTGGAGCAGCAACGACGTGCTCATCCACGCGCTGCCGATTTTCCACGTGCATGGATTGTTTGTCGCCGCGAACGGCGCGCTGCTGGCCGGCGCGCGCATGATCTGGCTGCCGAAATTCGAGGCCGCGGAAGTGATCGCGCATTTGCCGCGCGCGACCGTCTTCATGGGCGTGCCGACCATGTATGTGCGCCTGCTTGGCGGAACACACCTTCACCGAGGCGGCCTGCTCGACCATCCGCCTGTTTGTTTCCGGTTCCGCGCCGCTTTCGTACGAAACCTTCCGCGAATTCCAGGAACGCACCGCGCATACGATTCTCGAGCGCTACGGCATGACCGAAACCAACATGCTGGCGTCGAATCCCTACGATCCGCATCATGGAGGGCGGCTCGGCGGCACGGTCGGCCGGCCGCTGCCCGGCGTGGCGATTCGGGTGGTCGACGATCGCGGAAATCTTTGCGCGCCCGGCGAAATCGGCAGCATCGAAGTGAAGGGGCCCAACGTCTGCCTCGGCTATTGGCGCGCGCCGGAAAAGACCAAGCAGGATTTCACGCCGGACGGCTGGTTCAAAACGGGCGACGTCGGACGCTTCGGCGGGGTCACGGCCGGCGTGAAGGCGCCGCCGAATTACCTGACGATTGTCGGGCGCGACAAGGACCTGATCATCACCGGCGGCTACAACGTTTATCCCAAGGAAATCGAGGGCTATGTCGACACGCTGCCCGGCGTGGCGGAGAGCGCGGTCTTCGGCGTGCCGCATCCGGATTTCGGCGAGGCGGTGGCCGCCGTGGTCGTGCCGCGCCCCAACGCCGAGCTGGTGGAAGCGCAGATGATTTCCATGCTCAAGCAGCAGATCGCGAACTTCAAAGTGCCAAAGCGCATTTTCGTCGTGGCCGAACTGCCCCGCAACGTCATGGGCAAGGTCCAGAAAAACGTCCTCCGCCAGATCTACGGCAGCTGATCCATTACTTCGCCGTCGCGACGCTTCGGCCGATTGGTACATTTTTCCCGGCGACATCTTGACATTATCACAATTCATATCAACGTATCAAGATACGTACTATTTCCGCTGCTTTGAGACCACTGAATTCTGCCACGTAAGTCATTCATTTAGAAAATCTAACAAATATGAGCACTTCGACGAAATCTCCTGCCGGCCTTGATTACAAGGTGGCCGATATCACGCTGGCCGAGTGGGGCCGCAAGGAAATCACGGTGGCCGAGGCGGAGATGCCGGGGCTGATGTCGATTCGCCGCAAGCACGCCGCCGCCAAGCCGCTGGCGGGCGTGCGCGTGACGGGCTCGCTGCACATGACGATCCAGACCGCGGTGCTGATCGAGACGCTGGTCGATCTCGGCGCCGATGTGCGCTGGGCCTCGTGCAATATTTTCTCCACCCAGGATCACGCCGCCGCCGCCATCGCCGCCGCCGGCGTGCCGGTCTTCGCGTGGAAGGGCGAGTCGCTCGAGGAATATTGGTGGTGCACCAACCGCGCGCTTTCCTTCCCCGGCGGCAAGGGCCCGCAGCTCGTCGTCGATGACGGCGGCGACGTCACCCTGTTCATTCACAAGGGCTACGAGCTCGAGGAAGGATCCGACTGGGTGAATTCACCCGGCGCGAGCCACGAGGAGCAGGTCATCAAGAATCTGCTCAAGGAGATCAAGACCGAAAATCCCTACCGCTGGCACGAGGTCGTCAAGGAATGGAAGGGCGTTTCGGAAGAGACCACCACCGGCGTGCATCGCCTCTATCAGATGCTCGCGGCGGGCAAGCTCCTCGTTCCCGCCATCAACGTGAACGACACGGCGACCAAGTCGAAGTTCGACAATCTCTACGGCTGCCGCGAGTCGCTGGTCGACGGCATCAAGCGCGCGACCGACGTGATGATCGCCGGCAAGACCGCGGTGGTCTGCGGCTATGGCGACGTCGGCAAGGGCTCGGCGCAGTCGCTCAAGGGCCTCGGCGCCCGCGTCATCGTGACGGAGATCGATCCGATCTGCGCGCTGCAGGCCGCGATGGAGGGATTCGAGGTCACGACGATCGAGGAAACGCTTGGCCGCGGCGACATCTACGTCACGTGCACGGGCAACCGCGACATCATCACCTTCGAGCACATGGCGAAGATGAAGGACCAGGCGATCGTTTGTAACATCGGCCACTTCGACAACGAAATTCAGGTCGATCGCCTCAACACCACGGCCGGCGTGAAGAAGCTGACCATCAAGCCGCAGGTCGATCAGTACACCTTCCCCGGCGGCCACAGCATCTTCATGCTGGCCGAGGGCCGCCTCGTGAACCTCGGTTGCGCCACCGGCCATCCGTCGTTCGTCATGAGCAATTCGTTCTCCAACCAGACGCTCGCGCAGCTCGATCTCTGGGCGAATCGCGAGAAGTACAAGATCGGCGTCTATCTCCTGCCGAAGAAGCTCGACGAGGAAGTCGCGCGCCTGCACCTCGAGAAGATCGGCGTGAAGCTCACGCGGCTGACCAAGCAACAGGCCGACTACCTCGCGGTGGATGTCGACGGTCCGTACAAGGCCGAAAACTACCGCTACTAGATCGCGCCGACACGCATTTGCAGAGGGCGAACGGCTTGTGTCGTTCGCCCTTTTTCTGCCGCGCCACCGGGCCGCGTCGGGGCAGTCGAAAATTGACTGGTGGATCGCGGCGGCGTCGGGCAGACAAAGTGCTGCGTTTACTGCGACCCATGTTACCCAGATGCTTTTATGTCGTCGACGGCGCGCCGGTGGGTCCGGTTTCAGCCGAGGAACTGATGAGTCTGGGGCAGACGGGCGCCTTCACCGCGGACACGCTCGTCTGGATCGAGGGAACGCCTGATTGGCAACCATTCTCAAAATGGTCGGCGGAAGCGGAGGCTCCCGCGGCACCCAGTCCCCGAACCGCCGACGCCTGAGCCGGTGATTCCCGAGATTCCCGAACAGTCATTCCCGAGGCGGTGATTCCCGAAGCAGTGCTTCCCGAACCGGCGACTCCCGAGCCCGTGATTCCCGAGCCGATGGCTACCGAGCCGTCCGCGTCGAAATTGTCGCAGGAACTCCCGGTGCAAGAACCGATCGCCTCCGCTCGCGCCTGTCGCCGCGATGGAACCGGAGGAAATCGCATCACCGCTAAAACTGGAGCGTCCTGAGCCAATCCAACCAAAGACGCCCATGGGTGGTCGCGTATTTTGGGCGCTGTCCTGGCTCTCGCTGATTTCGCTGGCGCTCTTCCTGGCCACCGCGGGGGTCAATCTTTTGCTTTCGCCGGAGTCGTCGCTGGCGGGATTATTGGCCGACACGGGACTCTGGGCGCTGCGTCTCCTGCTTGGACTGAGCGTGCTCTCCGGCCTCGGGGCGCTGTTGGGATTTCGACGTTACCGAACCTGGCAGGTGATCGCGCCGGCCTCGGTCGCCCTCGTCACCAGTGTGCTGCTGCTCGTGATTGCCATGACGGCCTCAGGGTCGCCCGAATCCCAGCGCTCGCCCCAGCGCAACCGCGGACTCAGCCTTTCGCGGTCCACCGGCATGGCTCCGGTCAAGACCGTCGCCGGCGCGAATCGCATCAGCCACCCGACGCTCGGTTTCAGTTTCGATGTTCCCGCCGGATTTGAGGAACTTCCGCTGACCAAGTCGTCGGCCAAGCTCTGGAAATTGTTTGGCAAGCCGGTCGTGCCGAATGAGCTGGCCGAGGTTTTTGGCATTCAACCCCTCGGCACCAAGCTGCAGCGCCATTTGGATCTCCGCCAAATCCCCACGGACGGAAACGTCAATCTCAGCCGGCTCTCCTGGCGCGGGGTCGAGATCGACGCCATCCGGATCGCCGAAGCCAAGGATGGAAAAAGTTACGTCACCTACAACGTGCAAGTCCCGCTGAAGGGCGAGGCCATCCAGTTGATGCTGGGCGCGCCGAGGGAACGCGAGGCGGAACTCAAGTCGCGCATTGAAGCATTGCTCGCTTCGCTCGACGGTCAGAGCGATTGGTAGTCGACGTCCGTTCCCATCTCCCCGCGCCTCCCTCGCCATGCGTCTCGCCTTCCTCTTGCTGGCTCTCGCCGCGACGCAACTTCACGCCGCCGACTGGCCGGACGTGAAATATTCGCAAGTGCGCGCGTATTTCTACAACGCCGCCTCCGCGCACGACTGCCGCATTCTCGACCCCAAGGGCCGGCTCGATCCGAGCGTGGTCGACAAGAACGGCGTCGTGCTCGATGCCTCGCAGGTCGCGCGTTTGCTGGCCGCCATCAACGGCCGGCAGCGCCTCCATCCGATGACCGCGTGCTACGTGCCGCACCACGCGTTCATCTTTTACAATGCGTGGGGCCGCCGCGTGGCGGTCTTCGAGTTCTGCCTGGAGTGCCTCAAGGCGTCGGCCGATCCGAACACCGCCGGGCCTTACTACAACTACCCCGCGCTCGCGGAACTGATTGCCGATCTGCATCTTCCGCTGGGGCCGAAGTTCAAGGATCCGGCCGCCTACCGCCGGCGCTACGAGCGAATGCTGCGGACTCCGTCTTGACGCGCGGCCCGCGTCCTGCCATTCGATTCGCTCGCCAGCGACCCTATCCAGTTTCCGCAGCCCCGCGTTTTCACCTCATGCGCCCGGACGTTTCGCGTATTGCCTGTCTTGCCGCGGCGCTGCTTGCGGCGGGGCCGCTCGAGGTTTTCGCCGCCGACGCGGCCGCGGGAATCGCCGTGGAAAACTCCGCGCCATGCGAAACGGTGCTGCGCATTCACGGATCGACGACGATCGGCGCCAACCTGATGTACGACCTACTGCGGCCGTTCCTCACGGCGGAGGGCTGGACCGAGTTGAAGCGGGTGCCCGCTGCGGATGGCACGTCGTACACCGTGATTGGCCAGCCCGGCCGGATCCGCGCGGCTCGCGGGCGTCTATGTGGAAATTTCCGATCCGGAAAGCGCGCTGACCGCGCTTGGACCAGGGCTTCGCCGACATCGCGATGAGTTCGCGGCGCGTGCGGCCCGGCCGAGGTGCGGCAACTGACGCGGCATGGGGATCTGACCTCCCCAAAATGCGAGCATGTCCTCGCGCTCGATGGCCTCGCGGTCATCGTGAACGCGGCCAACCCGGTTGACACCCTCACCCGGTCGCAACTGAAGGAGATTTTTCTGCGCCGCACGATTTCGTGGCAGGACGTGGGCGGCAGCGGACCGATTCATCTTTACGCCTGCGATCCGAAATCCGGCAACGGGGCCATCTTCCAGTCGGCCATCCTCGACGACGAGGAGCTTTCGCCGGACGCGCGGCGCTTCGCCGAAAATCAGGCGCTGGCCGATGCCGTCGCCGCGGATCCGCGCGGCATCGGTTTTGTGGCGTCCACTTTCACCGGGAACAATCGCGTCGTCGCGATCTCCGACGGCAGGGCGGAATCACGCGCGCTCAAGCCAGTGGCGGCGACCATCCGCAACGGCGAATATTTGCTGGCGCGCCGGCTTTATCTTTACACCGCCGAGCGGCTGGAGAATCCGCTCGCGCAAAAATTCCTGACGTTCGCGCTAGGCAAGAGCGGCCAGGCCATCGTGATGCGGGATGGATTTGTCTCCCCTTCTCTCGAGCCCGTGACTCCGCGCGAGCCGGTCGCGTCGCTTGCCTCCAATCCGCCTGCGGCACCGCCAGCGGCGGCGCCGGAACCGCAGCCGAGTCCCACGCCGGCCGCCGCGCCGCCGCGCCCGCGCGTCGCGGAGCCCACGCCCGCGCCCACTCCGCGCGCACGCGCCGAGGCCGCCGCGCCAAAGCCCACGCCGACACCCCGCCCGCCCCGTCCAGCCGTCGCGCGGCCGCCATCGGTTCCCGCCGCCACGCCTGATGTCCCCGCCAACGGCACCGGCGGATAGCGTCACAGACAGCCGGGCGGACGAGTGGAAATTCCCTTGTCTGCGCGCGCGAAAATTCGTTCCATTTTCGCGGCTGCCGCCAACCTTCATGAGCCCCACCAAGAAATATCTCGCTCCGTTTGTCATCGTCCTCTTCGGGCTCGGCTGGCTGCTGCAGCGGCTCGATATTATTTCATCCTTTGAATTGATCTGGACCGTCGGCCTCGCCGCCGCGGGCATTTACCTGTTTCGCGGTCAGCGGCTTCAATCGGGACACGTTCCTTCCCGGGACGTTTCTCCTCATCTGCGCTTTGTTTTCATTTCTGCGCTCAGCCAACATTCTCCGACTCACCGTCGAACTCCCGGTCCTCGTCATCATTTTCGGCGTCCTGATGGGCATCCGCAATACGGACATCATTCCCGAGGCGAAGAAGGCCGAGCCCAAGAAACTGACCTGATCAGCCCTCGGTCAGTTTTTTCAATTCGCGGTACAAGTCGGACTTCCCCTCGAAGCCGATGCCGGGCAGCTCGGGCAGCGTGACGTAGCCGTCGCGCACCTGCACGCCGTCGGGAAATCCGCCGTAGGGCTGGAACAGATCCGGATAACTTTCGTTTCCCCCCAGGCCCAGGCCCGCTGCGATCATCAGGCTCATCTGGTGGCCGCCATGCGGAACGCAGCGGCGCGGGCTCCAGCCGTGCTCGCGCAGCATCGCGAGCGTCCGCAGATATTCCACCAGTCCGTAGCTCAGCGCGCAGTCGAATTGCAGCCAGTCGCGATCGGGCCGCATTCCGCCGTAGCGGATGAGATTGCGCGCATCGGCGGTCGAAAACAAATTTTCGCCCGTCGCCATGGGCGGCGGGTAATGCTGCGCCAGCTCGGCCTGCAGCGCGTAGTCCAGCGGATCGCCCGCCTCCTCGTACCAAAACAGATTGTAGGGTGCCAAGGCCTTGGCGTAGGCGACTGCGGTCGCCAAGTCAAAGCGGCCATTGGCATCCACCGCCAGCCGCTGGCCCGGCACGAGCATGCCAAGCACGGCCTCGATTCTCTTCAGATCCTCCGCCAGCGGCGCGCCGCCGATCTTCATCTTCACGACCGAATAGCCGCGATCGAGATAGCCGCGCATTTCCGCCCGCAGGCCGTCGAGGCCCTTGTCCTTGTCGTAATAACCACCGGCCGCATAGACAAACACGCGCGGATCCGCCGGACGCCGTCCCATAGCGCTCGGCCAGCAGGCGAAAAAGCGGCTGGCCCGCAATCTTCGCCACCGCGTCCCACACCGCCATGTCGATCGTGCCCACCGCGACGGAACGTTCGCCGTGGCCGCCGGGTTTTTCGTTCGTCATGAGCGTCGCCCAGATCGCGTGCGGATTGAGATTGTCGCGCTCCTCGTCGACGAGCGACGCCGGGTCGGCCTCGAGCAGCCGCGGCCGGAACCGCTCGCGAATGAGCGCGCCCTGGCCGTAGCGGCCGTTGGAGTTGAAGCCGTATCCAATCACGGGCTTGCCGTCGCGCATCACGTCGGTGACGACGGCCACCACCGAGCAAGTCATCTTGGAAAAATCGATGTAGGCGTTGGCGATGGACGAGGCGATGGGGACTGTCCGTTCACGAAGATCGACGATGCGCATAATGGAAGAGCTTTTCAGCGGCTTCGCGTGACCGTGCTGGCCCGGGGATAGGGAATGCGCTCGGTCGGCGCGACATGGATTTCCACCGTGATCGCCGCCAGCGCGGGAAACTCGCGCAGCAGCCGGGCGGTCAGCTTCAAATTCAGGATCTCCCAGAAATCGGCGTCGTTGGGATAGCCTTTGAAGAATTCCTCGCAGGTCTGCGCGAGCTTCCGGAAATCGGGATAATCCGCGGGCTTGAGACCGCGGCGATAATCGTAGCGAAGCTTCAACGTGAGCGTGTTGCCGCCCTGGTGCGCCACCTTGAGATCGCGCAATTCAAATTCAAACCGCTCATGCGCGCGCGTCAGGGGCCACTCCCGCTCCCGCGCCTGCACCGGTGCGGCAGGCGCGGCACAAAGGAGCAGCAGGGTGATCGACGCGAGCAGCCGGATCTTCACGCCGCCGATTTCAAACGTTCGCGGCGGGCTTGTCCACGCGCGATTCAGCCGGCCCGGCGCTGGGTGGCAGCGAGACCGGCGCGCGACGCGCCAATTCCGACTCCAGGCGCCGGCGGCAGCGGGCCAGCTCCGCGCGATAGGCCGCGCTCGCACCCGATGCCAGCCGTCCCCGCTTCTCGAGCTTCGCAAGTCGCGCGAGATGGACGTCGATGTCGTGAATCCGTCCCAACGCGGCGACGGTCGCCTTCAACCGCTTGAGCTGCGCCGGCGCGAGCGCGCGCACCGGGGCCGGCAGGGTTTCCGCGCCGTAGCGCAGATGCTTCAGCGCGATTCGCACCTCATGGACCTTCGCCTCATCCCGAAAGCGATCGGCGCGCACCGCCGCCAGGTCGGCCAGGCTGTCACGCAGCGTTCGCTGATACGAATTTCGCAGCACTTCGATGGCCGTCGACTGCTGGAGCGCCGCACCGAGGTCGCGTCGAATCGCCTTCATCCGCTGGCTCAGCTTCGTTGTCCCCGTCTTCCTGAGCATCACCTCGGCGGAATCCGCCAGCCGGTTGGCGCGGCGGCGCAGGAGACGGTGCAGCGGCGTCATCTCGGGAAAATCCAACAGCCGCGCGTCCAAATCGATCAGTTGCACGTGGGCGTCGCGCAGCGGACCGAGCGCGGAAAGGCGCTTGGTCAGCGTCTTGCGCGCCGCCGACAATTCGGCGGAGCCGACGATGGGGGAAATGAGGTTGAGGCCGACAAGCAATCGGCGCGTCTGCACGCGCAAATCGTGCAGCGCCCCGGTCGACAATTTCTGCTGGCCGCGGCGCAGCTGCCGGCGGTAGCGGGCCCAGACCGCATCGATTGTCCGGATGATTTCATGGCGTGTGCGCTTCCCGCCGCGGGCCCGCCGTTTCACGGTGCGTGCGCGCGTGGCGGGCGTCCCATTGCTCCGCGCCGCCCGGGCGGTCGCCGGTTCCGCGCGCTCGCTCGCAGGCACGCCGTTCCCCGGCATGACGGGGGCGCAATTTCCATGCATCGGAATTCAGATCTTGGAATGGAGATGCCCGGCAAACACGGGTCGGACCGCCGCCTGAAACCTCGCGTCGGCGAAAGGGAGTGCAACACGTCGCTTGTTCATGGTCAGCCTTCCGTTGGTCTCGCGCCCGGCTTAGCGCTTTTTCGACTTGCCCGCCGGCGTCGAGGTTCGGCCGGCGAGACGCGATTGCACCGTCCCGCGATTCTCGTGGACGTCACGCGACTGAGAAAAATTCGGATCACGCCGACGTTGCTTGGCGGCCGCTTCGTTTCGGTCGTCGCCCAGTTTCCGGCTGGGTGCCTTGGGTTTTTGTTTCATCGGGCTTGTCGAGGGGTCACATCTCACCGGCCAAAGCGGGGCCTGAGCATGCGCCGTGGCCGGGCGGTCAGCAAGCCCAAGGCTCGAATCTTCGATCTGAAAGATTACGCCGGTTGACCGGTCGACACTCCCCGTGGCTAGATGCGGTCGCAGGCGGCGGTCGCCTGCCTCCATGGAACCTGCGGACACTCCCATCATTGTCTTCGGCTCGGGGCATCTCGAGCTGCAGATCGGCCGCAAACTCCGGGAACGCGGCCTCCGCGTCGTGGATATCCCCGGCGACGCGATGCGAGGCGAGCATGCCTCCGCGCAGCAGGAGTCGATCGTGGAATATTCGCGCCGGCTGCTCGTCGACGCCGGCATCGATCGGGCGCGCGCCGTCTACGTGGTCGATCGGGAGGATCGCTACAACATTCCCTTCGCGCTCATCGTATTGTCGATGAACGAGACCATTCCCGTTTTCGTCGCGCTCTATCACGAGGAGCTGGCCGGGCAGCTCCAGGCCAGCCGATCGCGCCTGGTGGTGCGCAACCCGGCGATGGCCTCGACCCTCCTGCTGGCCGACGCCCTGCGCGCCCCGCTGGATCGCCCGGCGCAAGAGCCCGCCGGCTCCTCCGCGGCGGCAGGCGACCATCATTCCGAAGTGCGCCGCCACCCGTGGCTCTACGCGCTGATTCTCATCTTCGTCGCGCTCATCGCAGCCGGCACCATCGTTTTCCACGATACGAACTTTCCGGACATCAAGCCAGACGGCCGGTTGTCGTGGGTCGACGCGTTTTACTTCACCGTGACCGTGATGACGACCACGGGCTTTGGCGACATCAACCTCGCCAATTCCTCCCCGGCCGCGAAGCTTTTCGGCGCGGCGCTGATGTTGAGCGCGGTTATCCTCGCGTCGCTGACCTTTTCCTTCATCGCGGATCGACTCTTCAAGAAACGCGCCGAGATCGCGCTCGGCCGGCGCCGCCATCGGATGGCGGGCCACGTCATCGTCTGCGGCTTTGGTCGCGTGGGCTATCAACTCGTGCGTGAGCTGCTCGCGCGCGGCGAGAAGGTGCTGGTGATCGAGCGCGACGCGGATCATCGCTTCCTTGACCAGGCGCGCGCGCTCGGCGCGCGGACCTTCGTGGGCGACGCCAGTCTGCCGCGCGTGCTGCTCGACGCGGGCGTGCAGCGCGCTTGCGGACTCTTTTCGCTGATCGACGACGACCTGAAGAACCTGGAGATCGGCCTGAACGCCCGATCGCTGCGCCGCGATCTCCGCCTGATCTTGCGAATTTTCGATCCGGAAATCGCCGCCCAGATGCGCGCGCGGCTGGACATTCACTTCGCTTTCAGCACGTCCGCGGTCGCCGCGGAGCAGTTTGTCGCGCTGCTCGACTCGGAGCCGGCCGCAAAGTGAGGACATGACGGGACGCCGGGATTTTGCTAAAGGTCCGGCTCCATGAATCTTCCGCGCCCGCTCATCCTGACCCGCTTCCTGCCAATCCTCCTTGGCGTCCTGCTGCTTGCCGCTCCCGCCGCGCGCGCGGAAGAGGCCACACCCGCCACGGCGCCGACCCTGACGGTCCCGCCGGCGGCCGAGGCCAAACCGGGCCAGAAATTCGATCCCGCCGCGGCCACCCGCGCCTGGCTGGACTCGATGCCGGCGGAGAAGCGCGCGAAGTCCGATGCGTATTTCGAGGGCACTTACTGGCTGATCCTTTGGAATTTTCTGATGGGCTCAGCCATTTCGCTGCTGCTGCTCGGGACGCGGATTTCCGCGCGTCTGCGCGATTTTGCGGAACGGAAGACTCAATCCAAGTCCCTGCAAGTCGTGCTCTACGTCATTCCGTACATTCTGCTGGCTTCCGTGTTGAGCTTTCCGCTCGGGGTCTATGAGGAATTCTTCCGCCAGCATCAATACGGCCTCGCCACCCAGACCTTTTGGCCGTGGTTCGGCGAGCAGATGATCGGACTGGCGGTCTCGCTCGTTGGGTCCAGCATTCTCCTGGTTGCGCTTTACGCCGTGTTCCGGCGGGCGCCGCGGACCTGGTGGCTCTGGGGAACGGGCGTCTCGATCGTGTTTTTCGCCATCGCGATCATGATTGCTCCGCTTTACATCGAGCCGCTCTTCAACAAGTACGTCCCGATCACCGACCCGAAGATCAGCGAGCCCATTCTTGCAATGGCGCGCGCGAACCAGATTCCCGTCCAGCAGGTTTTCGTGGTGGATGCCTCGAAGCAAACCACGCGGGTCAGCGCCAATGTCTCCGGCTTCCTCGGCACGGCGCGCATCGCCCTCAATGACAACCTGCTCAAGCAGTGCAGCCTGCCCGAGATTCGCATGGTGATGGCGCATGAGATGGGCCACTACGTGCTCAATCACATCAACAAATTCCTGGTCTACTTCGCCCTCATCTTTGCGCTTGGCTTCGCCCTGGCCAGGGTGGTCTTCGATGCGTGTGTCCGGCGGTGGGGCGCACGCTGGGGGGTGACCGGCATCGCGGACCCCGCAGGTCTGCCGCTCCTGGCGCTGATCCTCGGCGCATTCTTTTTTCTGATGACGCCGATCAAGAACTCCATGATTCGGGTCACCGAGCGCGAGGCGGACGCCTTTGGCATCAACACGTCGGGCGAACCCGACGGCTTTTCCGCGGTCGCGCTCAAGCTCGGCCAGTATCGCAAGCTCGATCCAGGTCCGTTGGAGGAGATCATCTTTTATGATCACCCGAGCGGCCGCGCGCGCATCCGCATGGCGATGGACTGGAAGGCCGAACATCTGGGCCCGGCCCCGGCGACCCCGGCAACGCTGCCTTAGTCGTCGGGTGGACCACCCATTCTTGCGCAAACCCGCGCGACGCGGGTCGCGGGCTTGATCCGCAGGCCCGCCCCCGACGAAGTTCTCCCTTCCGATTTTCCACCATGTCCCTTCCCAGCAAATCCGAAGCGCTCGCCATCCTGCAACGAGTGCTCTCTTTCGCCAAGGCCGACGAGACCCAGGTCAATCTTTCCGGCGGCCACGGCGGCAATCTGCGCTTCGCGCGCAACGCCGTTTCCACCAGCGGCGGAGCGGATGTGATGTCGCTCGCGGTCCAGTCGAGCTTCGGCAAGAAGACCGGCACAGCCACAATCAACGAATTCGACGATGCATCGCTCGAGAAGGTGACGCGCCGCGCGGAGGCCCTCGCGCAACTGGCGCCGGAGAACGAAGAATACGTTGAGTTCCCCGGACCGCAGAAATATCTCGAGCCGAAGGCGTATTTTGAATCGACCGCCGGCATTGACGCGACGTTCCGCGCGCGGGCGACGGCGGAAAGCATCCGGCCGTGCAAGGCCGGGAATCTCAATGCCGCCGGCTATCTCGAGCACGACGCCGGTTTCGCCGCCATCGCCAACAGCCGCGGCCTGCGCGGCTATCTGCGCAGCTCGCACGTCAACTTCTCGGTCACCGTGCGCACCGCGGACGGCCTCGGCTCGGCCTATGGCGTTTGCGATTACAACGATGCGGCGCTCGTGAACACCAAGGCGATTACCGATGCCGCGATAACCAAGGCCAAGCGATCCGCCGAGACGCGCGCGATTGAGCCGGGCAAATACACAGTCATCCTCGAGCCGGCCGCGGGGGTCGAGATGTTGACGCTGATGGTGTCGGCGATGGACGCGCGGCAGGCGGACGAGGGTCGCAGTTTTCTCAGCAAGACCGGCGGCACGACGCGCAAGGGCGAGAAGCTGGTCGACGAACGGGTGCAGATCTGGACCGATCCGATGAGCGCGGACGTGCCGGGTGACGCCTGGGCGTCGGATGGCCGCGCGCTCCGTCGGGTCGATTGGATCAAGAACGGCGTGGTGGCCAATCTCGGATACACCCGCTATTGGGCGAAGAAGCAGGGCCTCCCGGACGAAGACGCCCCGCCGGGCTTCGGCAGCGGCGGCGGCCAGAGCGCCATCGGCCAGTTTGAGGGCAGCCCCGGGCTGATCATGGCGGGCGGCAAGTCCAATCTCGCCGAACTGATCAAGGGCGTGAAGCGCGGCATTCTCGTCTCGCGCTTGTACTACATCCGCGAGGTCGATCCGCAGACACTCCTGCAGACCGGGCTGACGCGCGACGGCACGTTCTACATCGAGAACGGCGAGATCAAACACGCGGTCAAGAACATGCGCTTCAACGAAAGCCCCGTCATCATGCTCAACAACATCGAGGCGCTGGGAAAACCCGAGCGCGCCAACGGCAGCATGATTCCACCGATGGTCCTGCGCGACTTCACCTTCACCAGTCTTTCGGACGCGGTGTGATGATGCAATCGATTTCTACGCGGCGGACGCCAGTCCGATGCGCGTGAGAAAAGTGGTCGCCACCTTGCGCGCATCGAGAAATTCCTCCGCGATGCGGCGCGCGGCGGCGCGTTGGCGCGCGGGATCGCGCTCAAACTCGCGCAGCACCTCGGCCGCCTCGTCCACGTCCTTCCACGCGCGCAGGCCGTCGCCCGACGGCAAGGCCTCGCTCCAACCCGTCTCCTGCAGCACGACCGGCCGGCCCAACGCGAGATAACACGCACTGCGATCGCTGAACCAGCCGCAGCGCGAGAGCACGTAGCCCTGCTTCGCCACGGAGAATTCGCCAAGACCCATGGCGAGAAACTTCCGATAAATGCGCGCATCGCCGCTGATCCTGGGCGCATCGATGAACCGCCAGCCCGCCGCGGAAAATTCCTGGTAATCGGACCAGTCGGGTTGCATGTCCGTCGCGACCAGCAGGCGCGGCCCGCGCTTCGGCAGGTCGCGCACCTCCACCAAACTCTCGCGCTTGTCGCCGTAGAGCCGACCCTCCCAAGGCATTGTCTTGTAGCCGTGCCAGTGCGTGACGGTGGTCCAGCAGCCGGTGGGATCGACCGGCAGCGCGACATTCTCCACGCTCGTCCAGTGCGCGAGGCTCACCGGCGGAAGCGTCGGCAGCCAGGCGAGACCCGTGTCGGGCAGGTGCGCCTCGGCCAGGCGCGAGCCCACGCTGAAGAAATGCGTGTGACCCTTGAAGTTCATGTCGACATCGAGCGTCGCGGCCCACAACTGCGTGAAAGCCGGGTCGAGATCGACGTAGGCGCGCCGGGCAACGTGCGCGATGCGGTGATGCAGCTTGAATTGCCCGGAGAGATTGATGACGGCGTCCGCGTCGGCCGCCCAGCGGGTGAATTCGGCCGCGTTCGGCGCGTCGTCATCGACGAACAGCGTCGCGCGATCCTGAAATCCAAACTCCGCGGCGATCTCCTGCCAATACCGCTCGTTCGCACTCACGCCGGATGAGTCGCCCGGATCGAACGCGAGGGCCGCGCGATCCATGTGCTCCACCAGCCAGACGTCGCAGCCGGCCTCGCGGAGGCCGATGGCCCAGTTGAGAAAGGCCCAGGTGTTGCCGGCGGCGTTGCGCGGCACGTGGGCGATGACCACGCCACAAATGATTTTGGGTTTTCGATCCTGGGCCATACGGCGGCATCATCGCCCATGCACTACGCATTTGCGAAGCCCTGATGCGCCAGGCGCGCAGGTCGAACGAAGCTTGCGCCGGACCGGCGCAACCTGTTATGCCGTAGCCATGAACGTTCGAATGCGCCGTTCGATCTTGTCGTTCGCCGCAGTGGCTTCCCTCCTCCCGCCGCTCGCGATTCGGCTAGTCGCCCAAGGCAACCTGACGCCACCTGGCGCTCCCGCGCCGACGATGAAGACGCTCACCGAGGTCGAGCCACGCATTGCGGTGCAGACCCTGGCGGGCGATGCGACCGCGCAATACCTCATCACCCAACCCGGCTCGTATTATTTGACCGGATCGATCACTGGCGTGAGCGGACTGGTCGCCGTCGCGATCAACGCCAGCGGCGTGACCCTGGATCTGGGGGGCCACGCGTTGCTTGGCGTGGGCGGCTCCACCGGGGGAATCCAGATTCGCAATACGCAGGACCAAATCGTGATTCGCAACGGCCTCGTGCGGGGATTCAATGGCAGCGGCATCAGCAGTTCGCTGGTCTCAAATCTCCGCGTCGAGGGCGTGTCCATCGCCAACATCAGCGCGGGCTACGGCATATTCACACAGCCAAGCAGCAGCAACGTCCTCATCAGCGGGTGCACTATCAGCAATGTCACGGGGTTCGGCGGGATCTCCATCTCGCTCAGCGGCGGCACCGTGGAACGCTGCGTGGTGACCGATTGCGACGGCACCATCGGCATGACGGGGATCCAGGCGCAGAATGTCATCGGCTGCGAAGTTGCGTCCCTGACTTTGAATGGCGGAAGCACTATCAATGGCATCCGGGCCACCAACGTGACCGATTGCACGGTCTTCTCCGTTTCAAACACGAGTTCCGGTGATGTCTTCGGTATCAACTCAACGGCCGCGCGCGGCTGTAGTGTCACGACCGTAGGTACCACCAGTGGGGTCGCGGTGGGCGTTTTCGGTTCGACCGTCGACTCTAGCTCGGTCTCTGGGGTCAATGCGTCGGCGGGCGGCGCGGTTGCGGGCATCAACGCAACCAACGTGGCCAATTGCCGGGCGACGAACATCAACAACCTGGCGTCAAATTCCGGTACCGCCTCCGGCATCATTGGCGTGAGTGTCCAAGCCTGCGCGGTCAGTTTCGTGGGTGGCACAGCCAGCACCGCCACTTCCACGGGTATCAGCGCGTCATCGGGCGTGGTCACCAATTGCCACGTGCAATCCGTCGGCAACCTCAACTCCGCTGCGGGGGCGACTGGTATCTCTGGCGCCACGATCACAGGCTGCCAGGTGTCCAGCGTGATCGGTGGCAGCACCGGCAATGCAATCGGAATCAATGGCGCCGAAGTTTCGCATTGCAGCGTCGGCCCCGTGTCACTGGCTGGCGGAACCGGTGGCTCGAGCGGCATTTCGGCAGAAGTGATCACCGATTGCCGCGTCAGCACCATCGGCTCCAGTTCCACGGGCCCCAGCACCGGCCTTACTGGCTACCGCGTTGCCCGGCACTGCTCCGTCACGTCGGTGACCTCGATCGGTAGCGGCTCCGCGCGTGGTTGCGCGACAACGCTGTCAGGCCGCACGGAGGGAGTTTCGGTCGCAGGAGTCACGGACATCAGCATCACCGTATCGAGCAGCCAGACGATCATCGGCTGCACCACCGGTACCTCCGTCACTGGCATCCAGGCCACGGGCACACGCAACGTCATCGAAGGAAACAACGTCACCGGCAGCAGCACGACAGGGATCGACGTCACGAACGGGGGCAACGCCGCCGCGCTGATCATCCGCAATCAGATCCGGAATTGCACGAATAACATCGTGGCCGACGCACCTGCGCAGGTCGGCCCGGTCAGCGCAGTTACCGGGACGATCTCCGCCGCGGTGAGTCCATGGGCAAATTTCACGGACTGATTGGAGCCGGCCTCGATCTCTGCTGTTCATTCCGCGCTTCATTCCAACGCGAAGGTGATCGCGATCACCCGCGTGCGATTCGGCGGACCGGTCCATGCCATCCTCGCGTAGCTTGTTGCGGCGGCGTCGAGCGCCGGATCGATTCCCGGCTGCATTTCCGCAATCACGACTCGGCCCATTCCGTTCGTCGTCACGCGCACTCCGCCGGAGCCTTGCAGCCGCAATCGGCGCGCTTGAAACGGGTAGGTCGGTTTCGGGGTCGACCAACCGCCGGGTGAATTTCCTCCCGCCGCCAGCGCCGAACCGCGCTCGCCACCAGGCAGGCCGCGTGGACGGGGTTTCGTTGGCGGCGCCGGGCGCTGCGCGACGATTGGTCGCGGTGTCTCGATCGGTATCGGCGTTGGATCCGGAATGACGTCCGGAAAATCAGTCTGCGGTGCGGGCTCGATTTCCACGACCTCGATCGGTGGCTCGACCGCAGGCTCCGGGTCGACTTGCACAATTTCCACCTCGGTGGGATCGCCCGCTGCGGGAGCCGCATCGAATTCCATCGTCAACGGTGCGAGCGGCATGAACCCCGCCAGCCATAACACGCTCGCGTGAAGCAGAAGCGAGATCGACACCATGGCGCCGCCGCGCCGCCAGCCGATTCCGCGATCCACAAAAAGCGGCAGCCTTGCCTCCCCTCCCTCCTCCGTCGTTTTCATCCTCACCCATAACGACGCCGCAGCGGGCATGGATCTTAGAGAACGACCTGAATTCGCCCAAAAAGACCGGGAAAATCACCGGTTTCCGGCACGATCATAGCTGCAGAAGTACCTCTATGCCCTTGCCGGAGCTGTCAGGGTCTCAACGGGCCATCTTTACCACCAGCCGGTGGGCGGTCGTGCTGGCGTCGGAGCGAAGCCAGAATCCGGGCGGCCCCGAGGCGCTGACGCAACTCTGCCGGACCTATTGGAAGCCCGTGTTCCACTTCCTGCGCGCCCGCGGCCACGCCGGACCCGAGTGCCAGCAGTTGCTTCAGGATTTTTTCGCGTATTTGCTCGGTCCGCGCTCGGTCTCGCCGGCCGATCGCCCACACGGCCGCTTCCGCACATACCTGCTGGCGAGCGCGCAGCGATTTCTCTTCTCGCTCGAGCCGAAGCCCGGCGGCGTGACGCGCGACACCCAGCGCGTGCTGCTTCTTTTCGAGCCGCCCACGCCCGAGGAGATGGACCGCGAGTCGACGGCCCTGACGGAAAGCGATCCGTTGGTCGCGTTCGACACCGCGTGGGCGCGCACCGTGTTCGATCTCGCTTTGGATCGGCTGCACAACGAGGCGGAGATGCGCGGCCGACGCAACATGTTGGATGAACTGGGCATGTACTTGACCGGAGAATTTCCCGACGCGGACAAGGCGCGGCTTTCGGCCATGTCTATTCGCCTGGGCATGTCGGTTCCCATGGTGAAGATTTCCATCAGCCGGTTGCGCCAGCGCTTTCGCGCGTACGTGCGCGAGGAGGTGGCCGGCACAATGGCACGGCCGAGCGAGCTGGACGACGAGTTGCAGTGCCTGAGCCTGAGCCGGCTGCTGCAGGAGAAATCGGGAACTGCTGTCGACGCCGCAAGTCTCGACCCTGCGCGTTAATTGGAAGGAATCGCGCAACCGCGGACCGTCCGGGTGGTTCCAAGAAGGGAACAAAGGTGGACTTTTTGTCCGAAATCGCGGACCTTTCTCCCAGGCCAGTCACTGCTCCCGCGAGGAAAAGAGCATCTATTCCACCTTCCCGGCTTCCAACCCCCAAATTATGAGCGAATTAAGCAGCCAAAGCGGTTGGATCGGCGCGCGGGTCTTGTCGGCTGGACTGGCCTGCGCGATCCGCTGTCTGTGGGGCGTGGGCGCAGGATGACACGTTCGAGCAAGAAGACCGCGGCCAACGAGGCCTCGGAACTGGCGCTTGGATGTTTTTACGTCATTCGAGGACCCGGCCGAAGGGCACGCCCGCGGACGCTCGCGACGACGCCCGCCGTCAATTCGGGCTTTCGGGGAACGCCGGGATATTTTCCCGTGTCGCGACTTGGTTACAACGGCTTCGGTCCCGGCCCGTCGTTCCCGATCCCTGTTGCACGGTCCCGCTGAACTTCCCTACTCAAACGGCATTCCAATTTCCGCGGTCAGCCCGTCGGGTACCCCGCTTGGCGGCGCCAGCCTCTTCGCCGGATCGGATGCGTTTGGGCCGGTCGACGGCTTTGACGTCATGAAGCAGCCTTCCACCTTCAAATACACCGGCAGTGAAATCAGCCTGCTCTACGGCTTCTCGTCCAACGGCGCCTCGATCCGGGCGGCGGGCTTCGTGACGAGCATGGCGACGGACAATGTGCAGCTCTTTGTCGGCGCGACCTTCAGTGATCAAAGCGGGCTGACCTTTCCGGGCGGACGCTACTCGCCCTACGGCAGGTCGAAATTCTCGTCCCAAACCCAGCAGTATTTTGGCGGCCTCAACTACAAGCTCGCGGGCGGTGCCATGATTATTGGCATCGATTTCGCCGTGGCCGACACGAAATTGAACGGCAATTTCCGTCCCATCAACCGGCCGAACCAGACGCCTTGCCGGTTGGTCAATCCCAACAACATCGGCAACCCGAAGTCCTACGGCACGCAACTCGGACTGAGCGGCCAACTCCCGGGAAACATGGGTTATCAGGTGGGAGTCGGCTTTGATCAGCTCACGCTGTCGGGCAGCGACGGCTCGGATCTGCGCAACCTGATGGGCCCGCCACGGCGGCGCTGAGGATCGGCGGACTTTCGTCCGGCCGGGTGATTTGGTAGAATGCGGCCATGCCTCTCGTTCGCATTGATCTGATCGCCGGGCGCACCGACGCCGAGATTGCCGCCATCGGCGGCGCCGTGCATCGCGCCATGGTGGAAATCCTCAATGTTCCCGAGCGCGATCGCTTCCAGGTCATCACCGAGCACCGGCCTGGCCGGCTCGTCTACAACCCGGCCTACCTGGGCGTTGAGCGCACGGACGGCATCGTCATCGTGCAGATCCACCTCAGCGCCGGACGGTCGCCCGAGCAGAAACAGGCGTTTTACGCCCGGCTGGCCGCGCTGCTCGCAGGCGAGGCCAGTGTCCGGCCCGAGGACGTGACCATCGCACTCATCGAGAACACGCGGGGCGACTGGTCATTCGGCAACGGCGTCGCCCAGTACCTCGTCCTGCCCAAGGAAGAGTGGAAATAAGCGCCCGCCGCGAGGCGCAGCGCTCGGCGTGGCCAAGCTGGTGCCCGGCTGGGAACGCGTGGAGACGCCGGTCGAGACACGACGGCGCATCGGCCGGGGACGTTCTCTTAAAACGTCCCCAGCGATGTTTGAATTGGTCGCACCACCCGGATGCACCGGGCGGATGCCGTCGCAGCCGGTTAGGCTTTGACGTGCTTGCTGACAAGCTTCGTCATCTCGAACATCGAGACTTGAGCTTTGCCATTGAAGACAGCCTTGAGGTTCGCGTCGGCATTGATGTTCCGGCGATTCTTGGTGTCTTGAAGCTTGTTCTTCTTGATGTAATCCCAAAGCTTTTTGGTCAGCTCGGTGCGCGGGAGCGGCTTGCTTCCGACCACGGCGGCGAGCTTATCATCGGGTTGAACGGGCTTCGCAAACGCGGCGTTCATCTTCCTCTTCTTGGGGGCGGGTTTCTTGGCGGTAGGCATAAGCTGCCATACTGCATGCGCATGCGAATTCCGCAAGCCCTTCATTTCACGTTCATCAATGTAATCTCGCAACCTCGGCAGCCACAGCAGACTCGACAGGCGGCCCTCGGCGGCTGACGATTCTCTCCCCCGCCCGCCGGATCACCGCCTGTGCGGCTCCGATCCATCCGCCTCCTGCCTCCTCCCATGAAGACTTATTCCATCGCATCCGTTCCCGCCGACGGCATCGGCCTGGAAGTTGTCCCCGCCGCGCTCGAGGTGCTGCGCGTCCTGCAGGAACGCGACGGCGGCTTCAAGCTGCGCGTCGAATCCTTCCCCTGGGGCAGCGAGTACTATCGCCAGCACGGGTTGATGATGCCGGCGAGCGGACTGGACACGCTGCGGCCATTCGACGCGATCCTCTTTGGCGCGGTCGGCGCGCCCGACATCGCCGACGACATCACCCTGTGGGGTCTGCGCCTGCGCATCTGCCAGAGCTTCGATCAATACGCGAACATCCGGCCAACGCGCATCCTGCCGGGAATCCGCTCGCCGCTGAGCGGACGGTCCTGCCGGCGATCTCGACATGATGATCGTGCGCGAGAACAGCGAGGGCGAATACGCCGGCCAGGGCGGGCGCTCGCATCGCGGCCTGCCCGAGGAAATCGGCACCGAGACCGCCATCTACACGCGCGCCGGCTGCGAACGCATCATGCGCTTCGCCTTCGAGCTGGCGCGCTCGCGCCCGCGCAAGCAGCTCACCGTCGTGACCAAGAGCAACGCGCAGCGCCATGGCATGGTGCTGTGGGACGAAATCTCCGCCGAGGTCGGCGCGCAGTTCCCGGACGTGAAGGCCGACAAGATGCTGGTCGACGCCATGACCGCCCGCATGGTGAACAACCCGGGCAGCCTCGACACCATCGTCGCCACGAATCTGCACGCCGACATCCTCAGCGACCTGGCGGCCGCGCTGGCCGGCAGCCTCGGCATCGCGCCGACCGCCAATCTCAATCCCCCGCGTAAATTCCCCTCGATGTTCGAGCCGATTCACGGATCGGCCTTCGACATCACCGGCAAGGGCATCGCCAATCCGATCGGCACGTTCTGGACCGCCGTGTTGATGCTCGAGCATCTCGGCGAGAAGAACGCCGCCGCCCGCCTGATGGCCGCCATTGAAAAGACCACCGCCGACGGCGTGTTCACCCCCGACCTCGGCGGCAAGGCCAAGACCAAGGATGTCACGCAAGCCGTCATCGACTCGCTTTGATTTCCCATTCCATCCCCTCATGAATCATCCCCTGCGCTCTCTCGGTCGATCGACGATCCCCGTCGCCCTGCTCTGTCTGCTTCACCTGAACCTGGCGCGCGGCGAATCGGCCCCCGCGCCGGTCGAGCCGGGCTTCCTCGACAAGTCGGTCAGCCCCGGCAAGAATTTCTATCAATTCGCCAACGGCGGCTGGTTCAAGCGCGCGAAGATTCCCGGCGACCAGGCGCAATGGGGCGCGCAGGAGGAACTCGAGAAGCGGAATGAACTGATCCTGCGCGCGCTCGCCGAGGCCGCGGTCAAGCAGATCGCGCAGGGAAAGGCCAAGCCCGGCAGCATCGAGCAAAAAGTCGGCGACTTCTATGCGTCGGGCATGGACGAGGCGACGATCAACGCGCAGCGCGCCAAGCCGCTCGCGCCGTATTTCGCCGCGATCGAGAAAATTTCCGATCCCGCCTCGCTGGCGACGGTCATCGGCCAGATGCACGCCCTCGGGCTGGCGCCGCGTCTTCAATCTCGACGGCGACCAGGACGAAAAGAACACCGTCGCGCAAATCGCCATCCTGCGGCAGGGCGGCCTCGGCCTGCCCAATTGCGAGTACTACACCAAGGACGATGACGCCTCGAAGAAGCTGCGCGCGCAGTACGAGCAGCACGTGGCCAAGATGTTTGTGCTGCTCGGCCAGCCGAAGGACGCGGCCGCCAAGGCCGCCCAGACCGTTCTGCGCGTCGAGACGGCGCTGGCCAAGGTCTCGAAGACCCCGGTGCAATTGCGCGATCCGGAGGGAAACTATCACAAGATGACGCTGGCGGAGCTGGCCGCGCAGACCGGCGGATTTGATTGGAATGCCTATTTCAAGGCGGTCGGCGTGGCGGATCCCGGCGCGATGGACGTCGCCCAGCCGGAATTCTTCAAGGGCGCGGCCGAAGCGCTCGCCGCGATTCCGCTGGCCGACTGGAAGACCTATCTCACCTGGAACCTGCTGCACGCGGCCGCGCCCTACCTGAGCAATGATTTCGTGGCCGAGAATTTCCGCTTCTTCGGCACCGCGCTGCGCGGCACGAAGGAGTTGCTGCCGCGCTGGCGCCGGGTGCTGCGCGCGGTGGACGGCGGGGTGGGCGAAGCGCTCGGCGAGATTTATGTGCGCGAGAATTTTCCGCCCGAGGCCAAGCGCCGCATGCTGGTCATGGTCGGCGATCTGAAGGACGCCCTGCGCGAGCACATCGAGCGGCTCGATTGGATGGGTCCGGAAACCAAGAAGGCGGCCCTCGAGAAACTGTCGCACGCTCAACGTCAAGATCGGCTACCCGGACAAATGGCGCGACTACAGCGCGCTGGAAATCAAGCGACAGCCCTACGTGCTCAACGTCCTCGCCGCCCAGGCGTTCGAATTGCGCCGCCGGCTCGCGCGCATCGGCCGGCCGGTCGATCCCACCGAATGGGACATGACGCCGCCGACCGTGAACGCGTATTACAATCCGCTGCGCAATGAAATTGTCTTTCCCGGCGGGCATCCTGCAGCCGCCGTTCTTTGACTTGAAGGCGGACGACGCCAGCAACTACGGCAGCACCGGCGCGACCATCGGCCATGAGATGACGCACGGCTTCGACGACGAGGGCCGGCAATACGACGCGCAGGGCAATCTCAAGAATTGGTGGACCGAGGAGGACGTGAAGCGCTTCGAGGAGCGCGGTGAAAAAATCATCCAGCAATTCGATCGCTTCAAGGTTGGCGACACGCCGGTCAACGGCAAGCTGACCGAGGGCGAGAACATCGCCGATCTCGGCGGGCTGAAGGTCGCCTACGCGGCCCTGCAAAAGCGGCTGGCCCAGCTTCCCGCCGCGGAACGCGATCGCAAGATCGCCGGGCTGACCCCGGCGCAGCGCTTCTTCATCGCCTACGCGCAAAGCTGGCGGGAGAAATCCCGGCCGGAGTTCCTGCAACTGCAGGTCAAAGTCGAATCCGCACAGCCCGCCGGAATTCCGCGTCAACGGCCCGCTCGCCAATCTGCCGGATTTTGCCAACAGCTTCGGCCTCCCCGCGGGCAGCCCGATGATGCAGCCCGACGCCGAGCGCGTGATCATCTGGTAGACCACGCCGCCGGCGCCATGACTGGAATCCGGTTGCCCGACGGAACGACTGGCCGATTGCTGCTGGCTGCCGCGATTTGTCGACAAGGCGCGCGGGCTCCTCGCGGGCGAGCTGCCGTTTCTCTATCGCGCCGCCTTCGGCAGTCCGCTCGGCGTCGACGGTTTTTTCCTCCGGCATTTTCAAATCGATCGCGGCGATTTCATCCGCGCCGTGCGAGCCAGCGCGGACGACGAGGCGCTGGGGGCCTGGTTTCTGGCCCAACCGCACGTCAGCGCGATGACGATCGAAGATTGGAACCGCGAAGCGCCAAATCTCGGTGCCAAGGGTCAACCGGGCCGCGGGATCTTTTTGATGGTCCGCTGGTTCATGTATCCGCGATCGATTCGCCATCCCGCGCCAAAGCATGTTCGCCGCGATTGAGCAGGACGAAGCGTAGGAAATCAATGTCCGTCGGTCGCCAGCACCAGGCGGAAGCTGGTGAGATCGTCGCGCTGCTTCGCGTCGAGGCCCACGCGATGGCTGAGCTTCAACTCCTCCGGCAGGCGATCGTTCCAGGAGGAGCCGCGCACGACATGAAGCTCCCCTTCGTCGCCGTCCTTCTTCGCCTTTTCCGCCGCGACCTCGGGCTTGGCCTTGTCGGCTTCGTCCTCCGGGTCGTACTCGTCCTCGCAATACTCGCGCGCGTTGCCGCCGAGATCGAAGATGCCGTACTTGTTTGCGTCGAAGCCGCCGCCCGGTGAGGTGAACGGGTAACCGTCGTTGCCCGGCACGGGCGACCACTTGCCGGGAATCTCCGCCGCGGCCGAGGCATCAAAGAAATTGCCGGCGCCCTGCGGCAGCGAAAAATCGTTCCCCCACGGATATTTGTTGTCGCCCGCCGCCGCGTTCCATTCGGACTCCGTCGGCAGGCGATACGATTGCTTCGGAAGCAGCCGACCCTCGTTGCGCTCCTTGGCGGTCAGCCACCTGCAGAATTCCTCGGCCTCCTGCCAGCTCACCCCGAGCACGGGATGATCCGGTCCCTGCGAAAAACCCGGCGACTTCCAACTGGCATTCGGATCCAGTTTCCAGGTCATGCGATACTCGCCCTTGTCATCCTTTTCGACGCGCCGCGTGCGCATGCCTCCGGTCTGCTCGTAAGGAGCCGACTCGCAAAACGCCTTGAAATCGGAGACGCGGACCTTCCACACGCCGAGCAGTCCGTCGATGCCCGGCACGGGCACAAATTCCATCCCGAGGCTGTTGACGTACGGCTTCGCGCGCGTGGTCGCGGCAATATCCGGAACCTTCGGCGGGACCGGGACCGCTGGAACCGCCGGACTCGGCGGGCGACGCGTCCGGCTTCGTGGCCGACTTCGCTTTGGCCGCGCGGCTCGCCGACTCCTTGACCGACTTTTCCATCGTCGCCTTGACCTTGTTCGCAATCTCGAGCGCGCGATCCGTCGACGACGACTTTCGGTCCTGCCGATTGTTGCTCCAGACCGCGAGAAAAAGCACCAGGCCGCCGGCAAAGAGCACCCAGCGCGGAATTCCCATCCAACTGGTGCCGTCCGACGGCTTGGACTCCGCCTCCTTTTCTTTCCCGGCCTTTTTCGCGGCCTTTTTTTCCGCCTTCGAGGGTTTTTCCCCTTTCGTCTTGGCGTCCGCCGGCGCCTCGGCCGCCGCGGCGCCGCCCGCGCCGGCGTTCGCTGTTGCCGCCGCGGCCGCCGGCGTCTCGGTCGGATTCAACAATTCATTCCAGAGCTTCTGCGCGCTGCCGAACATCGCGGTGCCGCCGCCCGGCGCGAGCGCGCGACCGAGGGCGAGATTGGCGCCGGCGGAAAGCGTGGTGAGCGGGCCCTGCAGGCTCGGGCGGCCGCCGAGCAACACGCGCACCAGCACGCCGAGCGCGGCGGCCGGATCCTCGCTCGCGCTGATGGAGCGGGTCGGCGGCGCGGTCGACGACATCACCAGCGTGGTCGCCTGCGGCGGAATGCTGACGGCGTTCCAGCGCAGCCGGAATTCCGGCCACGTCTCGATCGGCTGCTCGCGCAAGGCCAGCCACGCGGCGTCGGCCGCCGCGCCGGGCGGCGGGCAGACGAAAATCTTGCGCAGGAGCGGCTCGGCGAGCGAGAGACCGTGCGCGGCCGCGTGATCCAGGGCCGACGGCAAATCGCTCAGCAGCCGCCACACCTCGGGCGGGCGCAATTCGCCGCGGGCCTTGATCAACTCGAGCAGCGAAAAGCCCTCCACCCACTCGCGCGTGAAAAACAAGCCGCTGCCCGAGCGCCGCAATTCGTCCACCGGCGACAGCATCACGGGATGCGGATTCGCGCGCATCGACTCGATCTGCTCCTCGATGCGCTTCACCACGTTGCCGTCGATGATGCGCAGATCGGGCAGGAGCTTCAGTGCGACGACGCTTTGGTCGACCAGGTTGTCGGCGGCCTTGAAGAGCTTGCTTCCGTCGGTGGTGGCGATCTCCTCGCCCAGCCGGAAGCGCTCCGCCAGCGTGCTGCCGAGCCGGATGCTCTCGGCCGCCACCATGGTGGGCGCGTCCTCGCTCACCGGCGAGCCGATGAAATTGCGGACGGGCGCCTCGTGATTCGGATCGACCCCGGTGAAATATCGCGCGATCGCGTCGCGCAATTCGCGCGGTGTCTGGAAGCGATCCTTGCGATCCTTGGCGAGCAGCTTGCGCAGGATGGCGACGACCGGCTCGGGCACGTTTTCCAGCTGCTCCCACGGCGGTTCCTTCGCCTGGTGCATGGAGAGCACCTGGCCGAGCTGGCCCATGAACGGCCGCTTGCCGGTGATCATCTGCCAGAGGATCACGCCGAGCGAATAAAGATCCGAGCGCGTGTCGATGTTCGGTTCCGTGGCGCACTGCTCCGGGCTCGCGTAGTACGGCGTCCCGGAAAAGACCGATTGGGAAAGGCTGCTGCTGAGATGCGTCTCCACGTTCTCCTCGCCCTCGACGTTGAAACCCTTGGCCAGGCCGAAATCGATCACCTTGACGATGAGGTGGAACGGCCGCTCGTCATCCTGCACCAGCATCAGGTTCGAAGGCTTGAGATCGCGGTGCACGATGCGTTCGCGCGCCATGGCGCCGAGCGCCGCGGCGACTTGATCCGCAAAATCCAGCGCCATGGGCACCGGCAACGAGCCGCCTTTCGCGGAGAGGAGATCGCTGAGCGACTTCCCCTGCACATATTCCATCGCGTAATAGAAGGGCGGCTCGTCATGCAGATTGACGACCGCGGCGATGTTGGGATGGCGCACCTTGGCGGCGGCGCGCGCCTCGCGCAGAAAGAGGCGCTGGATGCGCTCGTCCGCGAGCAATTGCGGATGAATCAGCTTGAGCACCACCTCGACCTTCAACTTCGTGTCGGTGGCCAGGTAGGTGGTGCCCATGCCGCCATGCCCGAGCTCCCAGAGCGAGCCATCCGGCCGCCGCGGGACCTCATATTGACCAAACAGCACTGGGTCGGTCTTGGACATCGGCTAAGAAAGTCGCTGGCGCGGGCCGGGAACGCAAGCATTCGGAGCGAATCGGAATGCCCACATCTTGCGCGATTTGCGCCAGCGACACTGTCCGGGGCCGCGGCCCGGACTACTTCGCGGCCGATGCATCCGGCATCTTCACGCAGCGAAACCCCAGGTGATTGGCCCCCGTGCTGACCTCGCCCTTGCCGCGCGTGCCCACCATGTAGCGCGTGCAATATTGATCCGTGCAGAGGAAGGAGCCGCCGCGGTGCACGCGCTTTTTCTCGCCGGGATCGGAGGGATCGTAGGACGCCTCGGGGCCCTGCGGATTGCGGACGACCGCGCCGCCGCCGGCCAGCTTCAGGCGCGCGTAGGTGTCCGGGCGATACCAGTCGTTGACCCATTGCCAGACGTTGCCGGCCATGTCGTAAAGGCCGTAGCCGTTGGGCGGAAAGGATTTCACCGGCGAGATGCCGGGGAAGCCGTCCTCCGCCGTGTTCTTGACGGGGAATTCGCCCTGGTAGGTGTTGGCGACATGTTTGCCGCCCGGCTTGAAGTCATTGCCCCAGACGTAAAGATTCCCGCTCAGGCCGCCGCGCGCGGCAAATTCCCACTCCGCCTCGGTCGGCAGTCGCTTGCCCGCCCACTTCGCGTACGCCACCGCGTCGTCGTAGGCGATGTGCACCACGGGATAATTTTCCTTCCCCTTGAGATCCGTGTCGGGACCCTCGGGATGCCGCCAGTTCGCGCCCTTTTGATAACGCCACCATTGAAAATAATCGTTGAGCGCGACGGGCCCGCTCGTGGGCGTGAAGACGGTGGAACCGGCCACCAGATTTTCCGGGGGCGCGCCGGGGAATTCCTCCGCGGTCGGCGTGCGCTCGGCGATCGTCACGTAACCGGTCGCCTTCACGAATTTTTCAAACTGCGCATTGGTCACATCGGTCGCGTCCATCCAAAATCCATCCACGTACACGCGGTGGATGGGCTGGGAATCGCGCGTCACGCCCGGCAGGCCGCAGAGCGATTCGCCGGACTCGTCGCTACCCATCGAAAACTCGCCGCCTGGAATCCACACCATGCCCTCGGGCGCTGGACCCGGGGGCTTGGCGGTGTTGGCGACCGTGGGCTGGAAGGTGGAGCCGTCACGCGCCCTCCCGCTCACCGGATCCGCCGCGCGCAGATCCGTGATTGCAGTGAGGGTCAGGCCGAAAAGTAAGAGGAGATTCGTGGGACGCATACGGGGAGCGCGGCAATGTCGGCGGAACGCGGCGCGTGTCGAACGCAACCTCGCTATTTGGTAATGCGCGCGATGGCGTCGTTGAGCGGTGTCATGGAGACCTGGATCGGTCCGTCGAACGCACCGTCCATTTCCAGGATGAGGAAAATCGCGCAGGCGACCGAGACGGCGCAGAGGAACAGCGCCGCGAAGACGGTGGAATTCCTCGGGGCAAACAATCCGAAATTCACAAATATGACCGTCAGCCACAGCACCAGAATGATGAGGAAAGCCGTCGGCACGGAGCTGTCGAAGCTCTCCACCAGCAGCCAGCGCGTTTGCTCCATGTCGCCGGTAATCTGCAGGGCCCGGCTGCGATTCCATTCCTGGGCCGGATTGCCCGGGGCGAGCTGGAGGAGTTGCTGCTGCACCAGATCCATTTCCGTCGAGACGTGATCCGCGTGGCTGAACTGACCCTGCGTTTCCGGCCGCGTCAGCAGCGTGACGAATCGGCCGCCGACCGCCTTCTGCAGCGCCGTCTGCGCCGCCTCGGCGCCCGGGCCATATTGCTTGATCACGCGATCCAGCAGGATGAGCTGGGAGGCAATCCGCTTCACGGCATCGCCCTTCACATCGAAGGAACTGTGCACGGAACCGACGAGCAGTCCGAGGACGAGCGCCGAAAGCGTGGCGATGAGGCCGACCGCCACGTTGACCACCTTCTTGGAATCCGGCGCGAGATGATGCTCAGGCAGTTTTCGCCCGAGAAGCGATCCCAACTGCGAGCCGCCGAAAACGCACACGAAGACGATAACGGAGATCCAGAACGGTGTCATGAAGCCGCGACTTTCAATGGGGTGAGCCTGGGTGCAGGTGAGCGCGCCGTCGTGACGAACCCGGCGAAGATGACCGCGTTGGTATCAAGGAGTGGCGGCGATGCCGAATACAATCAGCATCGAAAAGACGGAAATCGCGACGACTCCGTAAAGAACCAGGGCCGCGTTGCGGACTTGAGTGGTCGAAAGCATTGTGCGGGGGTGGGAACGTGGGCGAATCAATTGTCCGGGCGATCCCGGCGGCGGGCGATCAGGCTGGAAGATTCGCAAAGAACCTGACCCAGTCGATCGTTCCTGCGCACGCGGCCGGATCAGCGCGGATCTAGCTGGCGCGGGCGGCCCGCTTCTTGGCAATCATCTGTTGAAGCTCCTGATTGCGAATGCCCTGGAGTTTCTGGTACTGCGCGGGAGTCAGGATCTGCTGCATCTGCGGCGCGGTCTCGGCGTGGATGGCGCGGAGTTGCTCGAGCTTTTGCGGTCCGGTCAGCGACGTGTTGCTCTTCAGCGCCTGAATTTTCGGCGCCTCCTGCTTCAGGAGAGGGGCAAGCTCAAGCTTCTCCTTCGGAGTCAGGCCGAGCTGCTTTGAGAGGGCCTGGAGTTTTGCGGCCGCGTCGGTGGTCTGGGCGGACGCGGCGGGCGCCGTGACGATGAGCGCCAGCGCAATGGCGGCGGCGGTCAGGAGGGAGAATGCGTGTTTCATGATTGAGGCGATGCTTACTTGGTTGATGAGACAGATGGAAGTGAATTGGTTTAGGTAACGGCGCGGCGCAGAACCGCGCTGCACCACAGGCCCATGACGGCGTGCAAAATCACCGCTGGCCACAGCGCGACGCCCTGCAAATGCAGCGCGAGTCCCGCGTAGGCGAGGACGGCGACGGCCGCAAAGTTGTAAAACAGCATCGCCGCGATCAGCGCGCGGGTGGCGCGGCTGGTGGAATCGTCGCGCGCCAGCCAGCAGGCCAGCGCGAGCGCAATCAATCCGGAACCGCCAATGCGTGCCACCATTAGCGCGACGGGCGACTCCAAGGGCGCCCCGGCCACCAGCTTCGCGAATTCCGAGGGCAGAAGGAGCAGCGCCAGGCCCGCGCCGATTTCTATCAACGCGGTTGTAATGTGCAGGGGTCTCACTGTCCGAATTGGTTGGCTTGGATTCGATGGTGAAGTCGCAGGCGCCCCAACTTCGGGCGCCCGCGCTTTCATCGGGGGAACTAATCTGTCACGCGGGCCAGGAACTCGTCCTTCTTTCTCTGGTCGTCGGCCGACAATTGCGACGGACCAAGCTTGTAGGTCAGCTTGTCAATCGTGCCGGTGAACGGGAACGGCACGTTGTAGCTGCCATCGACCGCCGTGCGGGTATCCAAGCCGATGTCGAGCGTCTCGTCGATCGTCATCATGAGCGGAATGGTGTGTTCAATTTTCTTCGTCGCCAGCACCTTGCCGTCGACCGTGAGCACGCCGGTGCCGCCTTTCGCCGGACCAGGGCCGTCATATTTGAAGTCGAAGACGAGGGTGTGCTTACCGGGCGCCAGTCCCCTGCCCAGCCAGTCGCGCTCGCCCACCCCGCCTTCCCAGCGGAATCGCTCCAGATCGAGGAAGTTGTAGCAAAACACGGGCTTGCCTTTCAGCAGGTAGAAACCGTAGCCGCCGAAACGTCCGCCAAACGTCACGATCATTCCCTCCGCACCGCCCTTGGGCACCGTGATCTCCGCGGTGATGGTGTAGTCCTTGTCCAGGATGTCGGGAGCATTGCCGATCGGGATGCCGGAATTCACCCCCGTGTAGGTGAAGACCGTGCGCCCGGCGATGGCGCTGGGCCGCGGCGTCTGCAGGCGTGAGAAGGCGGTGTTATCCAACGGCAGGACGTTGTATTTCGCAGCCTCGGTGACGAAGAGCGCCTGCATCTCCGCCAGCTTGGCGGGGTTCGTTGTCGCGAGGTTGTTGGCCTGCGAGAAGTCCTCGTTGAGATTGTACAGTTCCCATTTGTAGCCATCGATGACGCTGGGCAATTTGCCCGTCGCCAGATCCCACGGCGGGGCGAACGGCGTCGTGTTGGCCATCCAACCGTCGTGGTAGATGCCGCGATTGGCGCACATCTCGAAATACTGCGTGGTACGCGTCGAAGGCGCCTTCGCGTTCGCCTGATCAAAGGTGTAGGCCATGCTCACGCCTTCGATGGGCCGCTGCGTGATGCCGTTGACCGTGGTCGGCGCCGGGATGCCCGTGGCTTCCAGGATCGTCGGCACGATGTCGATGACATGATGGAACTGGCTGCGAATGCTGCCCACGTCCTTGATGTGGCCGGGCCAGGAAATGGCCAGGCCCTGCCGGGTGCCGCCGAAATGCGAGGCCACCTGCTTGGTCCATTGGAACGGCGTGTCGAAGGCCAGCGACCAGCCCACCGACATGTGCGGGTAGGTCTTGTCCGTGCCCCAGTTCTCAAGGTGCAGCATCTGCAGCACTTCCGGCGCCTTCAGGATGCCGTTGTAGGCCGTGAGTTGATTGAAGGCGCCCGTGAGCGTTCCCTCCGGACTCGTCCCGTTGTCGCCGCAGATGTAGATGATGAGCGTGTTGTCGAGCTTGCCCATGTCCTCGACCGCCTGGATGACGCGGCCAATCTCATGGTCCGTGTACGCCGCGTAACCCGCGAAAACTTCTGCCTGTCTCGCCAGGAGTTTCTTGTAGGGAAGCGAAAGCGAGTCCCACTTCGGTAGCTCGGGCGGCAAGGGAGTGAGCTTGGTGTTCTCCGGGATGACGCCGAGCTTTTTCTGATTCGCGAAAATCACGTCGCGCAGCTTTTCGTAACCCATGTCGAACTTGCCCTTGAACTTCGCGACCCACTCGGCCTTCGGTTGGTGCGGTGAATGGGTGCCCCCGGGCACATAATAAACCAAGAACGGCTTGTCGGGCGCGGCGGCGTTCAGATCACGCATGTATTTGATGGCCTCGTCCGCCAGATCGGTGGTGAGGTTGTAGTCCTTCTTCCCAATCCACGGAAAAATCTGCGTGTGATCGCGGAACAAATAGGGCGTCCACTGATCCGTCTCGCCGCCCATGTAGCCGTAAAAATATTGGAAGCCCATGCCCGACGGCCATTGGTCGTAGGGACCGGCGATGCTGTATTGAAAACTCGGCGTGTTGTGGTTCTTGCCGAACCACGAGGTGGCATAACCATTGTCCTTGAGAATGCTGCCGATGCTGGCGTTTTGCAGTCCGATGATGGAATCGTAGCCGGGAAAGCCGGTGGACAATTCACCGATCACGCCGGAACCCACGGAGTGGTGATTGCGTCCGGTGATGAGCGCCGCGCGCGTGGGCGAGCAAAGCGCCGTGGAGTGAAATTGCGTGTAGCGCAGTCCGGCCTTGGCGATGCGATCCAGCGCGGGGGTCGGGATGACGCCGCCAAACGTGCTGGAGACGCCGTAGCCCTGGTCATCGGTCATGATGAGCAGGATGTTTGGCGCGCCCTTGGGCGGCACGATCCGCGGCGGCCAGTAGGGTTTGGAATCGAGGGCGCTTTCCTTGATCACACCGCCAAACGGCATCGGCGGGGCGGGAATTTGCTTGCCTTCAATCGTGACGGTGGAAGTCGGCGAACCGGGCGTGCCGGTGACGGTCTGGGCCAGGGCGGGCAGGGCAACCAAAATCGTCGCCGCGATCATCAGCCATGACAGGAGATGGCTTCTTGTTTTCTTTTTCATGGTGGATGTGTTGTTCGTTGCTAGGTCCGACAGATTTTCATTTGCTGCTGAATTCGCGGGTCGCCTCGCGGGAGACCACCCGCGCGTTTCACAATCGAATGAAGTTTGAATCCGGCGGCGGGCGATCCGATTCGATCGCCCGCCCCGTTTTCAATTCTTCAGTTTCCGGAGGCGCCCTTGGCCGCTTCCATCTTCTTCTCCAGCTCGGCCTTCAAGGCGCTCAGGTTGAAGCTGGCGCCCGCCTGCATCGGCGGATAGTCGATGAAGCTCTGCGCGTACTTGCCGATTTCCTGCTGCGCGAGCACGAAGCGCCAGAACTCGTAGGCGAACCAGTTGTAGTAGGCGATCGAACCGCCGTCCTTGCCGTTGAACATGCCCATCCGCTCAAACGGATCGAGGCGGAGATTGACCAGGATCGGCCAGTCCACCTTCGACGGTCGAACCCAGCCAGCCGCTCGGCTGATCGGTGAAGCGGTATTTGTAGTCGTTGATCCGAACGGCGCTGAGCGTGCTCTCGGTGAAGTAGAAGACTTCGTTGCGCGCGGACGCGCCCTTGCCGGTGATCAGATCCATCTGGTTGTAACCATCGAGATGAACCTTGTAGGTCTTGTCTCCGATTTGCTTCCCCTTCAACAGCTCGGCCGCCAGGTTCGGATTGCCCGCCGCCGCCACGAACGTCGGAAACCAATCCATGCCGGAGAAGATTCCGTTCTGGACCGTGTCCGCCGGCACCTTGCCCGGCCAGCTCAGGATGGCCGGCACGCGGAAGCCGCCTTCCAGCGCCGTGCCCTTGCCGCCCGCAAACGGCGTGTTGCCGCCGTCCGGCCAGGTGAAGTTCTCCGCGCCGTTGTCGGTCGTGAAAACGACGATGGTGTTGTCATCGAGCTTGTTGTCCTTGAGGTAGGTCATGACCGAGCCGACGATGTCGTCGAGCTGCGCCATGCCGGCTTCCTGGATCGACCAGCCGTTCTGCGAGGTGCGCAGATCCTGGTACTTGTCGGAGAGATGCGTCACGACGTGCATGCGCGTCGGATTGAGCCAGAGGAAGAACGGCTTGTTGGCGGTCCTTGCCTTGTCGACGAATTTCAGCGCGAGCGAGAGAATCTCGTCGTCCACCGTTTCCATGCGCTTCGGGTAGAGCGTGCCGGCGTCCTCGATCTTCTGCTTGCCGATCGCGCCCCAGCGCGGCTGCACCGTCTTGTCGTCCACGTCCGTCGCCCAGGAATGCACCATGTTGCGCGGCCCAACCTGATTAAGGAGGTTCTGCGGATAGTTGCGATGCGACGGATCCTCCATCGCGTCCAGGTGGTAGAGATAGCCGAAGAACTCATCGAACCCGTGGACCGTGGGCAGGAACTTGTTCAAGTCGCCCAGGTGGTTCTTGCCGAACTGACCCGTGGCGTAGCCCATGGAACTGAGCACCCGCGCAATGGTCGGCGCGTCCGCCGGCATGCCGATGGGCGAGCCCGCCTGGCCGACCGTGGTCAGGCCCGTGCGAATCGGCAGCTGGCCCGTGATGAAGTTGGCGCGTCCCGCCGTGCAGCTGGCCTCCGCATAGTAATCGGTGAAGAGCATCCCGCTCTTCGCGAGCTTGTCGAGATTCGGCGTCCGGCCGGACATGATGCCGCGATGGTAGGCGCCGATGTTAAACCAGCCGACGTCGTCGGCCATGATGACAACGATGTTGGGTTTCTTGGCGGTGGCCGCGGGCGCCTGGGCCTGGGCCGGGACGGCGACGCCAAGCATGGCTGCCGCGGCAGCCAACGCGGCGAAGCCGTGTCGTAGGGGATTGTATTTCATGTTTTGCTTTCTTTTGGTGTGTTTGGAACAGCCAACAGTGGGAGTGGCCGGGTTGCCTTCTTGGCAGGAAGTTTGGGGGATGTAGAGAGGATTAATCTTTGTCTTGGAAAATCTTTCGCCGTGGTCAAAACGCGCAATTCGCGGCGACAGGCGCGAAGGGGGATCGACGCGCGAAAGGCCTGTTCATCGGGCCTGCGGACCGATCACGTCATGTGAAATGGTTAACCTATTGACTGCGTGAGCCTTCGAAGGAGTTACGACTTTGGTCCCGCCGCGCCCAGGGCGGCGATGATGGATTCGAGGAGGGCCTGGCCGTCGACCGGCTTGCGGAGATAGGCGGACGGCCCCGCCGGCCACCGCGCGGTCTTGCGCCTCCGCTGAATCGTGACCCGTGATAATGACCACCGGCACGCGGGGCGTCGTCTCGGAAAGCCGCTCCTGGACATCGAACCCGGTGACTTCCGGCATGTGCAAATCGAGCACCGCGCAGTCGGGCCGGTGATCGGGCAGCGTGAGCAGGAACTCCTTGCCGCCGCCGTACATTTCCACGTCGAACCCCACCGAGCGCAGGAAGCGATCGAGCGCCTTGCGCACGGGCTCCTCGTCGTCCACGACGGCAATGAGCGGACGGAGATTCGACATGCGAGCCGATGCTAGGCAATCGGACGCCGGCGCGGCTATTGCACCTTGGTATAATGCGGCGCGCCGAGCGCGCCGCCGTTATGGGTTATGCGTTATGGGTTACTGGGTCGTGACCCACCACTTACCACTTGCCACTCTCCACTACGTCACCGGTTACTCTTGATCTCCCATGAGTTCCTTTGCCATCAGCCTGATCAGCGTGGCCGCATTTTCAGCGGCGCCCTCTTCGGCATGTGGCTGCGCAAGTTGCTGCCGCAGCATCACCTCAAGGATGAATCGCGCGACACCATCAAGGTCGGCTCCGGCATGATCGCCACGCTCGCCGCGCTCGTACTCGGCTTGTTGGTCGGTTCGGCAAAAGGTTCGTTTGATTCCACCAACACCCTCCTCACCCAGGGTGCGGCCAAGATTCTGGTGTTCGACAGCATCCTGGCCAATTACGGGCCGGAAACCAAGCCCGCCCGGGAGATGCTGCGGCGCGCTACCGCAGGGGGCATCGAGATTTTCTGGCCGACCGAAAAGGGAGTCGCCAGCGGCATGACCGCCTTCGAACGGGCCAACGCGATGGAGCTGCTGCGGAAGGAACTCCGCCAGCTTTCGCCGGCGACCGACGTGCAACGCCAGTTGCTTTCCGACGCGCAGTCGGCCTCAGCGGAAATGCTGCAGATGCGCTGGCTGCTGATCGAGCAGGCCCAGGGATCGCTGCCGCCGCTGCTGATCGCCATTCTGCTCTTCTGGCTCACGGTGCTGCATGTCAGTTTCGGATTGCTCGCCGTGCCAAACGCAACGTCCGTCACCGTTCTCTTCATTTCCGCCGTCTCGCTTTCCGGGGCGATCTTTCTGATTCTGGAAATGAATCATCCGTTGAGCGGATTCATCAAGGTTCCGGCGGCGCCGATGGTGAAGGCGCTGCAGATCCTGCAGATGGCGAAGTAAGTTATGGGTTATGGGTTATGGGTTATGTCTGATTTCTCATAACACGTAACCCATAACTCATAACCAAAAATTCATAACTCAAGCCTCTCCGTCAGGCGCACGAGTTCGGCCACCGAGCCGGCGCGCATTTTCTCCATCACGCGCGCGCGGTGGACCTTGATCGTCTGCTCGACGATGCCGAGATCGACCGCGATCTGTTTGTTTAGCTGGCCTGAAACAACGTGCCGCAGGACCTCCTTTTCGCGCGGTGTCAGTGATTCGAAGCGCGCGCAAATATCCTCGAGATCGGCCTCATCCCGGCGCATCTCCGCGTCCTTTGCGAGGGCCCGCTTGATGGCGTCGAGCAGTTTGAGTTCGTGGACGGGCTTGGTCAGGAAATCGATCGCCCCTCCTTTCATCGCCTGCACGCTCATCGGAATGTCGGCCCGCCCGGTGAGAAAAATGATGGGCAGCGGGTTCCCCCGCTCCGCCAGCGCCGCCTGCAGATCAAGTCCGTTGAGCGACGGGCATGGCCACATCGAGCACGAGGCAGCCGGGCGTGCCGCGCTCGTAGCCATCCAGAAATTCCTGCGGCGAGGCAAAGGCCGCAACCTCCAGGCCGGCCGCCCGCAACAGTCGCGACACTGCCGTCCGGATGGGCGGTTCGTCGTCAACAATGAAAATGGTCGGCTTCGCCGCGTTCATCCAATGGCCGATTTACCATTTGGAATTGTAAAATGGAAGTGTCGCGCCGACATCCGCGTTGTTCGCCACCTCGAGCGTGCCGCCGTGGGCGGAGATAATCGTCTGGCAGACGGAGAGTCCCAGTCCAAGGCCGTTGAGTTTCGTGGTGTAGAACGGTTCGAACACGCGGGACAAGCCGTCCGGCGAGATACCACGCCCTTGATCGCGAACCTCAACCCGCACGCCGTCTCGATCCGATTGCGTCGTCAGTGTGAGCTGGCGGGCCGCCGGGAGATTTTCCACCATCGCATCGCAGCCGTTCATGACGAGGTTGACGAGGACTTGTTGGAGCTGGACGCGGTCTCCGAGCACGCGCGGCAGGGTGGCCGCGAGGTCCGTTTCCACGGACACCTGCTGATTCACCAGATCGCTGCGCACGAGCTTGATCACGTCCAGCACCACCTCATTGAGATCGAGCGACTAGTCTCTGCACCTCGCCCTTCTTGAGCAGGAGACGAAGCCGGTGGATGACTTCCCCGGCCCTTTGATCCTGCGCCACGATGTCCTCGAGAATTTCCCGCACCTCCGCCAGGTCGATCGGGTTGCAGTCGAGAAAACGCTGCGCGGCCTGCGCGTTGCTCAGGATGGCCGTGAGCGGCTGGTTCAACTCGTGGGCCAGCGAGCCGGAAAGCTCGCCCAGCATGGTCACGCGGGAGAGGTGCGTCAGCTCATCGCGATTTTGCTGAGCCTCCATTTCCGCCCGCTTGCGTTCGGTCACGTCGAGGGAAACTCCGCGCAATCGCAACGGTTTCCCGCCGGCGCCAAATTCCACCCGGCCCAGCGCGTCGATCCAGCGCACGCCGCCGTCCGGCAGCACCACGCGGTAGTCGGAGGAAAATCTCCCGTCGCCGCGCAGCGCCGCGTCGAGCGCCTGCTGCACGCCGCCGCGATCCTCGGGATGCAGCGTGGCGACAAAGCGGCTCCAGGTGATTTTCTCGTCGCGCGAAACACCGTAAAGCGGCCGCCCCTCCTCGGTGACCCAGACGATGTCGTCGGGGATTTCCCAGTTCCAGATCGCCAGGCGCGAGGCTTCCGCGGCCAGCAGGATGCGCTGCTGGCTTTCCTGCAGCGCGGCCGAGAGTTTGGCGGCGCGCAGCACGTCCATGCTCAACTCGTACGCCATCACCGCCAGGATCCCCAGGTACGGGAAAGCCGATGATGACGGGCGCACGCACCACGCCCCAGATCACGAGCGCCGCCATGGCCGACGCGAGCACGACGAAGAAAGCCATGCTGCTACCCACCAACGCCGCCCGCCTGCGCTCGCCGCGGCGCCAGACCGTCACGGCCGCGTCGACCACGTAAACCGCAAACAGCAGCAGGCTGATCTGCCCGACCAGGGTCCACGGGCTCGGTGTTCCCACCGGGACATTGATCGACTCACCGCCCCACCACGTGAGCGGCACGAGCGCGGTGATTTCGCGAAAGTTGAGGTTGGGCGTGAGAGAAAAATTCAGCAGCAGCGACAGCGTGCGGACGCCACAGACAGTCCAGGCGAGCCAGAGGCGGCCGGCGCGAAGATAGAGGCGCACAAACCAGACGAGCGAAACGACCACAACCCAGGCGGGAACGTGAATCCACCGGACCAACTGCAAATAGATCGCCGGCGTTTCCGCCCGCATCATCGCCAGCTCAAAGAGCGCAAAGCACGACACGCCCAGCGCGCTGATCGCGAAGAGCAGATTTGGCAGGTTGTCGCGCTGATGCAGCCAGACCAGCAGATACATCGCGCCGAGCGTCAAACAGACCGCCGCGTCCATGGACCACAAAATCGTCACCCAGCTCATGGCGTTTCCAGTGGCATCGGGACGAATCGAGCGGCAACGCATCGTTCGGACGATCCTACCAAGTCCGCGTTCGGGGCCGCGAGAGGAATTGTCCCCCGATCCGACGGGACCGCCCGCGGCGTGGGCGAACCGAGCGTCCGGCGCTTGCCGTGCGTCCGCCGTGTGTATCTAATTGCGAGGCAGAATGGAGCCGCCGACTTCCCAACCAGCACCGGGCGAACCCGGCGAGGCTCTGCGCGGCGATGCGAAGTCGGCGGAGCCGCCGCCCGACGACGTCCGTCGCTTCCAGCACTACGAGATTTGCCTGCAGGCCGACGGCGTGACGCTGTTCGAGCTTGGCCGCGGCGCCATGGGCATCACCTACAAGGCGCGCGACGTGAATCTCGACACGCCCGTCGCGCTGAAGGTGGTCAACGCGATGTTTTCCAGCTCGACGGAAATGCGCGAGCGCTTCCGCCGCGAGGCGCGCTCGGCGGCGCAGCTGCGCCATCCCAACGTCGCCAGCGTTTTTCATTTCAGCGAGACGCCGGCCGGCCAGCGTTTCTACGCGATGGAATTCATCGAGGGCGAAACCCTCGCGCAGCGCGTGCAGCGCGACGGACCGCTCCCCGCCGCCATGGTCGTCGACATCGCCATGCAGGTCGCCAGCGCGTTGATGGCGGCGGACAAACAGGGCCTGGTTCATCGCGATCTCAAACCTGGCAATTTGATGTTGGTCACGCCGGAAACCGGATCGGGGCGCCATGGTTCGCACGGTCCCGTGCTCGTGAAGGTGATCGATTTCGGACTGGCCAAGGCGGTGGCTTCGGCGGCGGAGGCGGAGTCGCCGCTCACGCAAGGCGGCTTTCTCGGCACGCCCGCCTACGCCAGCCCGGAGCAGGTCGCGGGCGGTCCGCTCGATTCCCGCTCCGACATCTTCAGCCTCGGCGCGACGTTGTGGTATCTGCTCACCGGTCGCGGTCCGTTCGCCGGCCAAAGCGTCAGTGAAATCCGCGATCGGCAGCTTCATCGTCCGCTGCCCACCGGGCAATTGGAAGAGACCAGCGTGCCCGCCCCGCTCGCCAAGCTGGTCAGTCGTCGATGCTCGCGGCCGATCCCGAGCGCCGACCGGCCTCGCCGGCCGTGCTGCTTGATGCGCTCGAGGATTGCCGCGCGCAAATCGTCGGCACCTCGTACGTGCCGCTGTTCGACCCCGCTGTGGCGGTTCCGCCGAAGCGCCGCCGGCCCGCCGTCGCGATCATGGGCGTCCTTCTCGCGCTCATGGCCGCAGCCGCCGCCTATTTTCTGCTGCGCCGCGCGCCCCCGCCGCCAACCGCCACGGCCGCGCTGCCGCCGCTCGCCAATCTGGCCGCGCCGGAAAAGAGCATCGCGGTCCTCCCGTTCACCAACATGACGGCGGACGCGGAGAATGCGTTCTTTGCCGACGGCGTGCAGGACGAAATCCTGACCAACCTCGCCAAGGTCGCCGATCTCAAGGTCATCAGCCGCACGAGCGTCATGCAGTATCGCGGCGCCGCCGCGCAAGAACGTCCGTGAAATCGGACAGCAGCTCGGCGTCGCCCACCTGCTCGAGGGCACCGTGCAGCGCGCGGCCAATCGCATCCGCGTCGAGGCGAAGTTGATCGATACGCGCACCGACCAGTACCAGTGGGGGGAACGCTACGAGCGCGACCTCGCGGATGTCTTCGCGATCCAAAGCGAAATCGCCCGGGCCATCGCCGAGCAACTGCAGGCAAAGCTCACCGGCGCGGAAAAGGCCGCGCTGGGCAAGCCCGCGACAACCAATTTGGACGCCTCGGACCTCTACGCGCGGGCCAAGTCGATGATCGCGGCAACGTCTTTCAGCGCCCGCGCCAAGGACGACCTGCTGCGGGCCATCAACCTGTTGGACGAGGCAGTTGCGCTCGATCCGAATTTCCTGCTGGCGCACTGCCAGCTGGCCAACGCTCACGGGCATGCTCTACCTGCTCGGCCACGATCACACTCCGTCGCGTCTCGCCCTCGCCGATGCTTCGGCCGCCCGGGCGCTGCGGGTCGCGCCGGACTCGGGCGACGCGCATTTCGCCGTGGCGGAAAACCTTTATCGATGTCACTCCGACTACGACGGCGCCCTGAAAGAGCTGGCGATTGCGCGCAAGACGCTGCCCAACGACGCGCGCGTCGCCACGCTGCAGGGATTCATCGAGCGGCGTCAGGGCGCGGAGGATGCGGGCCTGCGCCATCTCGCGCGTGCCCTCGAACTGGATCCGCGCAACGTCTACCTCGTGCACCAGATCGCCCTCAGCTACGAAATGCTTCACCGTTATCCGGATTACGCCGCGACCCTTGATCGGGCCCTCATCCTCCAGCCGGGTGACCCCGACACGCGGGCAGAACGTGCGCTCGTCGATCTCAAGTCGCGCGGGGACACCAAGCCGGCCCAGGCCGAGATCGAAGCGATCCTGGCGGAGAACCCCGCCGCGGGCCGGGGCATTGCCGACAGATGGATCGAGTTGGCGCTGTGCGAGCGTGATGCCGGCGCGGCGCGGCGCGCCCTCGCGGCCCTGGGCGACAACACGTTTGGCCAGGACGCGATTCGCCTTAGCAATGATGTGGGGGAAGCGCTGGTCGCGAGCATGTCGGGAGACGAGGTGGGCACCCAGGCAGCGTTTACGCGGGCCCGCGAACAGCAATTGAAGATCGTCGAAGGCCAACCGGATTACGGCCCCGCGTTGTGCGTGCTGGCGCTGATTGACGCCGGCCTTGGCCGAAAGGACGACGCCCGCCGCGAGTCTCAGCGAGCCATCGATCTGCTGTCCCGGAAAAAGGATTCCATCAACGGACCCGCTGGTGCTGGCCTATGCCGCCGTGGCGTCCGCCTGGTGCGGCGACATGGATCTGGCCATGCAGCGGCTGGCGCTGGCGGCCCAGCTGCCGACGCGGTTGAACTACGGGCACCTCAAGCTGCATCCGTTCTGGGATCCGCTGCGGGGTGATCCGCGCTTCGAAAAAATCGTCGCCTCGCTGGCGCCGAAGCGCAACAAGTTGTAGCTCTCGTCAAGACATGAGCCGCACAGAGTCCGATCAGGCCGCGTGCTGAAGTCAGGCGGCTTCGCGGCCCGCCGCGGAGCTTGACGCTTGGCCGCGTGCTCCGCACACTGCCGGCATGAAACTGCTGCGAATGTCATTGATGGTCTGCGCGCTCTGGCTGGCCAGCGTCTCGCTCGCCCGGGCCAGCGACAGCGCGAGCGGGACGATCACCTTCAAGGGCGGCAAATGCGTGGTGAAACACGGCTGGCTCGTGCGCGGTCCCGACGAGATGGATCCCAGCATCACCGTGTTGCGGCTTTACCTTTCCAGCGCGGACGGCAGCGCCGCGGCCAAGGCCTGCAAGACGCTCTCCTGCGCCGACCACTCGCTCCGGACGGTGCCATGGTGGACTTCGGCGACTCCCGCCACCTCGCCTACGCCGTTCGATTGAATGGCGAGCGGCTGCAATACTCGGGCGGCACCAATAGCGAGGCGTTCACCCTCACGACCAACGAACCGAATCGCCTCGCCGGGAAATTACTCATCGACGATACGGCGTCGGGCGGCGCCAAAGTCGACGTCACTTTTGATCTCACGGTCGTAAACACCTTTACGAGCGTCCGCTAGCAAATCGGCTGGCGACGGCGGCGTGCGTCTTTGCTTGGCGCAGGGAAATCGTATACTTGGCCGTATGTTCGAATGGTTTGGAAAACGGCGGCCCAGGCCGGAGGAGCTCCGCGGCAACGCCCGGCGAGATCGCGCCGGCTGATCGCTCAAACGACCAGGCAGGAGAGCCGCCAGCGGGCGCCGGGGTCGCCGGGCCCGGCGAGTCGGCGGCGGAAAGCCGCACCAGCGTGCCGTGCATGCTGGAAATCCTGAGGCTGCTCGCGCGGATTGAATACGGCCTGGACGAGCAGGAAATCGCGGAAGCGCTGGTCATCTCCGCCGACGACGTGCTGGCGAATTGCGCCGCGCTCGAGGACGAGATGTTCATCCACCATCACGAGGACCTCGCGAAATGGTTCATCGGCCAGCGCGGCCTGGAGTTCCTCCGCCTGCACGGAAATTCCGAATAAGGCGCCGCATCTCTTCGCGGCTGTCCGCGGGCGCAGCCTACTTGATGGCGTAGGTTCCGCCGGGAGCGGCGCCGAGATTCGTGCCCACGAAAAACGCGCTTCCCTTATAGTCCTTCCAACGTGCCGCCATTCAAATCGACGCGGAGATTCGGAAGACCGGAGTTCGTGGTGTAGGCCCAACTGACGCCGGGCTTCAATTTCATCTGGGTGGGAGAACCTGGTCCAGGTGTCGTGCCCGGGGGATAAATGAGAAATACGGTGACTTCGTGGTTCGTGCCATTCACGAAAGTGTAGAGTCGATCCTCCGCGAGGGCCTGCGACGAGAAGCCGCAGAGCGCCACGACCACGAGGGCAACCAACACGAGCGATTTTCCGGTGAGATTCATCATTGCGCGATACTAATGCGAACCGCGAAAGCCGCAATGGAATTGCCGGAAATTGCCAGCTCTCATCCCGCCAACGTCAGGCTGGCCCCCACTCTACCTCAAACAGAACCGGGCGTGGCGGTTGCAGACAAGATTGAATTCACGTCCACGAGGTCCGCCGTGCAATCGGCCTTTCGGTGTCCGGGTTGTCGAACTACCGGGGCTGGGCGCGTCGAAGGCTCCACAGTCCGCGCACCGAGAGAATGACGGAGAAGAGCGCGGTCACGCCCAGCGCGAGGAGGGTCCAGATGAAGAATAATCCCCCGCTGCGGGTGGTCCCGAAGCCGACCCCCACCCCTCTCAGGTGGATGATGGGGACGCCATCAACAGGAGCGACGCGAGAAGAATGATGACATACCCCGATCGCCGTTCGGCGAGCACGAGCGTTCCGTACAGCCAGACGACGCAGATGACCACCGCACAGAGGTTGGAAGTCCTCCGGTGACATCCCGCGGTCGATGTCGTCCGCCAGGTGAACCGTGCCGAAGAGAATCGAGAGCAGAGACGTGATCGTTAGAATGCGATTGTGATTCATTTGAGGAACTCCTTGCTGAACTCGCTCATCCGCTCGGGCTGCGTTTGCCCGCGTGCTGCCGGTCGCTCGCGTTCTCCTTGCTCCGGCTCAAACCGGAGAAGGTCGCCCGGGCTGGCACGAGAGCGCGTCGCAGATCGCCTCAAGCGTCGAGAAACGGATCGCGCGCGCCTTGCCGGTCTTGAGAATCGAGAGGTTGGCCAGCGTCATTCCGATCCGATCCGCGAGCTCGGTCAGCGTCATCCGCCGATCGTGGAGGAGGTCGTCGAGTTTGACGGTCGATTGCCATGTCAGACGGTCCCTTCGAGGTCGTCGCGCATGAGCGCGCCTTCGGCGAACACGCGGGCCAGCAGGAACGTGAGGAGCACGGCGAGCCAGCCGCTGATCGAAAAGCCCGCGTCGAGATGGACCGGATGCGCCGGCGTCGAAACAGCCTTGCCGATCGCGCCGATGACGACGCTGAGAAGCTGCAGCGCGAGCAGCGTCCAGGCGATCGCCTGCAAACGGGACGCGTTCGCGGCGACGAACGGGTCGCCCGCGCGAACCGTCTCAACAATCGCGAGCAGCCGTTTGAGGACGATGTAGTGCAGCGGGACCGCGACGAGACCGAGAACGGCGACCGCGCGCAGGCCCATGATGAGCCGCGACGTGTCAGGCGAAGGAGAAAGCTTGAACGCGTTCATGATCCATTGCTCGTTGGGCATGATGACCAGCAGAGCGAGGATCGCGGCTCCCCCCAAGCCAGTTCAGGACGATGAGGATGCGCAAGACGACGTGCGCAATCGGCAGGGCGGCGGAGGAGGCTGGCTTTGTCATGATTCGGTACCTCTGAGTTATCGAATATCGATACCGTACTTATCGATTATCGTCAAGAAATATATTGATATTCGATAAAATCGCCCATTCAGGCTCGCGAGGACTGACCGATGTCGGCAAGACCCGCGGCTAACCCCGTGTCGCAACCACCATCTCGAGACGCGTTTTCATTGCCAAATGCCCCACTCGAATCGTTCCGCCATCTTCGGCAATCGCTCCGATGAAATCTCGATACTCGACGTGGATTACCGGAGCGTCTTTAGCGCGTCTTTCGCACATTCGCAGAACCTCTCCGCTGCCGGACTGAGTTTTCCTCTCCGCGTAAGAATTCCAATCGGGACCCGCTTGGGTTCAGGAGTCAGACGCAACAGCTTGATGCGTTCGCCGAATGCGTAAGTAAACGCATCTGAGACGATGGCTACCCCGGTGCCAGCGTCGACCGCGGAAAAAACGCCGGCCCAGCCATCGTGTTCTTCGAAGATGCGCGGCTTCTCACTTACGGGCACGAAGATCGCATCGAGGTGTTCCTGGTAACGGGGATACTCCTGCGTCGCCGTTCAGCCCAATGAAGCGTTCGCGCGCCGCGTCTGCCAACGGAACTGACTTCCGCCGCGCGAAAGGATGATCAGATGACACGGCGAGACAAACGCGCACCGTCAGCAACTCTTCAAAGCGCAGCTCATCGAGTGAGTTCGACTTGAGCGGTGGAATGATAATCGCAAGCTGCAATCGCCCGTCGCGAACTCCGGCGATCTCCTTCTCCACCGGCCAGTCGTGCAGCTTCACCCGAACGGTCGGCATCGCTTTCTGATAGGACCGGATAAGGCCGGGCATCATCTGCCCGGTCGCAATCGGAAGGTCACCGACATTCAGTTCAGTCTCGCGCTCGCTCGCGAGCGCGCGCACCGTGGACACGGCGTCGTCGGTGTCCTTCAAAATGGCTCGCGCCTTCTCAAGAAAAGCGCGGCCGGCTTCGGTCAGGCAGACCGACTTGGGCCTGCGCTCGAGCAATTGCACCCCGAGCTCCTCTTCAAGATCCCGAATCTGACGGCTCAACGAAGGCTGCGAGACGTACAGCCTCTGGGTCGCGGCACGGGAGAGATTTTCCATCTCGGCCACCGCAACGAAGTAGCGCAAGTGCCGGAGTTCCACAGCTGTTCAGTCTATGCCTGCCAGGCATCCCGAGGCAAGAAACATGGTCTTTCTCAACTGCCACAGGCCCGGCTCATAGTTTCAACGTGAAGAAGAACAAATATCAGTGGGCAGGCCGATTTCGGCCGTTGCCCGCAACGTTGTGCCGACATCTGCTCGTGCCGTTTCTTTGCGGGGTGCTTTCCGGCTGCAGCGGCCGCGCTCCCGCAAAATCGGCGGTCCAAGTGGAAGTGCAGCGGGTCGAGCTTACGGACGCCGCGAAGACGCTGATTTTAACTGGTGAGATACGCGCGCAAATCGAATCTGCTCTCGCCTTCCGCGCCACCGGCCGGATGACGGAACGGTTCGTGGAGGTTGGCGACCACGTCTCGGCCGGTCAGATTCTCGCGCTGCTCGATTCCTTCCAACAGCAATCCACCGTCGAAGTCGCGGAAGCCGATGTGCGCGACGCTGAGGCAAAATTCCGCAATGCCGCCTCTGCCTTTGAACGACAGAAGTTTCTGCTGTCCCGGAGATCGACTCCGCAATCAGAGTTCGATCGCGCGGAGGAGTCATTCCGCACGACGCAAAGCTCGCTCGATGTGGCAAAAGCCCAGCTTGGGATGGCCCGCGACGCCTTGGCGCAGACAGAACTTCGCGCCGATCGCGCGGGAACGATCACGGGACGAAAAGCGGAGATTGGCCAGGTGGTGGCGGCAGGCCAACCCGTCTTCGTACTGGCGCATGACGGCCCTCGGGATGCGGTCTTTAACGTCAATGACTCGGAGTTCGGCAGCCAGCCCGTCAATCGAAGCATTCCGATTCATATCAATCTCGTTAGTGATCCGAGCATTCGCACAACCGGAAACGTGCGCGAAGTCACGCCAACCCTCAGCGGCGCTGGTGGAACCGTGGCAATCAAAGTCGGGCTTGATGAATCGCCTCCCGCCCTAACGCTGGGGGCTGCCGTCTTGGGTGAGGCGCCGTCAGGTTCCCAGGAAGTCATCACGCTTCCCGCCAGTTCATTGGGATCTGTAGCGGGGAAGCCAAGTGTCTGGATCGTCGACCCCACGACGAGCACGGTATCTGTGAAATCGATCACGGTCGCTCGATACGAAACAAACCGAGTCATTGTCGCGGCGGGGCTGCGACCAGGCGACATCGTTGTCACGCGCGGCGCGCAGCAAATGACTCCCAACCTGAAGGTGGCAATCACTGAGGAGCACAAACTATGAAGGCATCCTGGGTTCTCATTTTGGTCGCATCAGTCTCCGGACTGACGGCATGCCAAAGACGCGCCGCTGCACCTGCGCCTCAAATTAGGCCGGTGCTCAGCATCGTTGTCGCTCCAGAATCGGCAAACGGCGCGTCATTCGCCGGAACGGTCGAAGCCCGCTACGAATCCAGCCTGAGCTTTCGAGTGCTGGGTCGGATGGTTGCTCGCGATGTGAGTGTCGGTGACAAGGTCGAGAAGGGCGCCCGACTCGCCGCACTCGATTGTACCCCCTTCCAATTTGCGCTGCGAAACGCCGAGGCCGACCTCGCCAAGGCAGAGGCACAGCTGAAACTTGCAAGAGTGAATGAGGCGCGAAAGCGCCAGTTGTACAACGGGGGAGTAAACGCCAAGGCGGAATTCGAAGCCGCACAACATGAACTCGAAAGCGCAGAGGCTGCCGCCGTCTCGGCAAAGGCCACGGTTGCGAAGGCGCGCGAACAACTTGGCTACGCAGAGCTGCATGCCGAGTTCGGCGGCGTAGTCACAGCCACTAAAGCCGAGGTTGGTCAGGTGGTTCAGCCTGGACAAGAGGTGGTGCGCGTTGTCCGACCGGAGGAGCGGGAGGCAGTTGTCGATGTACCGGATAATATCGCGTCAAGTCTTCACCCGGGGATGGACTTCGTCGTTTCCCCGGAAGTGGACCCCGCCATCCAAATTAGTGGCCAGGTTAGAGAGATCGCGCCGCAAGCGGATCAGGCAACTCGCACGCGACGCGTCAGAATCTCACTCGTTGAACCGCCGTTGAATTTGCGATTGGGATCGATCGTAAAAGCGGCTGCAACGATAAATGTCGTGGACCTTGAGGTGCCGTCATCGGCGGTACTGGAGCGCGATGGCAAGACCTTTGTGTGGTTAGTCGATCCAACCACCAGCCAAGTGTCAACCAGGGAAATAAAGATCGGCGTCCGCGACGCATCTTCGTTCCAGGTCACGGAAGGACTCGCGCCAGGCGCGCGGGTCATCACCGCAGGTGTGCATAGCCTCTCGTCCAACCAAGTAGTGAAAATTGTAGAACCAAACAGATGACAACGAAATTCAATCTTTCAGAATGGGCCCTGCAGCATCGATCGCTCGTTTGGTACTTCATGGGCATTTTCGCTGTCATGGGTGTGGCGTCGTACCTGAACCTCGGCCGCGAAGAGGATCCGTCGTTCACGATTAAGACGATGCTGATTCAGGCGCAATGGCCGGGCGCCTCCGTGGACGAGATGTCGAAGCAAGTCACCGAGCGAATTGAACGCAAGCTCGAGGAGCTCGATACGCTGGATTACACCAAGAGCATGACCACGCCGGGCCAGACGATCGTGTTCGTCTACCTGCGGCAAGCGACACGGGGGCGCGACGTCCCCAATACTTGGTTGCGCGTGCGAAACATGATCAGTGACATCCGCGCGGAACTCCCGCCCGGCGTGTCGGAACCAGCCTACAACGACCGCTTTGGCGATGTGTTCGGCAACATTTATGCCTTCACCGCGGATGGGCTGAGCCAGCGGCAGTTGCGTGATTACGTCGAGCGAGTGCGGCGAGACGTGCTGCTGACTCCGAACGTCGGAAAGGTGGACCTGATCGGCGCGCAAGATGAGGTCATACATGCCGAATTTTCGGTTCGACAAATCGCGGCGCTCGGACTCAACGAGCAGGATATCCTGCGCACGATCCAGGCGCAGAACGCGATTGTCCCATCCGGCGTGGTGGAAGCCGGGCCAGAGCGAATCATCCTTCGCGTCGGGGGTCAATTCATCTCGGAGGAAAGCCTGCGTTCGATCAACCTGCGGGTGAACGATCGCTTCTTTCGCCTCAGTGATCTCGTCACCATCACCCGCGGGTACGCCGACCCTCCGCCGATGGTCTTTAGAGTGAACGGAGAACCGGCCATCGGCCTCGCCATCGGCATGAAGTCCGGCGCGAACGTTCTGCACTTCGGTGAAGCGCTCAAGGAGAGGATGAACACGATTATTGGCGAGCTGCCCATCGGAGTCAGGGTGCATCAGGTGTCTGATCAACCGAGTGTCGTGGAGGAATCGGTTAGTCAGTTTACTCATGCTTTGTTTGAGGCTGTGGCGATTGTGCTTGCCGTCAGCTTTGTCAGTCTCGGTCTGCGGCCCGGCCTGGTGGTCGCCCTGGCAATTCCCCTGGTACTCGCGATGACCTTCGTCGCACTCGAGTTCCTGGGCATTTCGCTGCAACGGGTCTCGCTCGGTGCATTGATCATTGCACTCGGATTGTTGGTCGACGACGCGATGATTGCCGTCGAAATGATGGTCAGCCGGCTCGAAATGGGCGATCCCCTCAGCAAGGCCGCGACCCACGTTTACACCTCGACCGCATTTCCGATGCTCACCGGGACATTGGTGACAGTGGCAAGCTTCCTGCCGATCGGATTGAACACCAGCGATGCAGGTGAGTACACCTTCTCGCTCTTCGTCGTCATTGCGATCTCACTCCTGTTATCATGGCTCGTTGCGGTGCTTTTCACCCCTTTGCTTGGCGTAACGCTGCTTCCAAAGACGCTCCACAAGCACGATGAGAAACCGAGCCGCTGGAGCGCGCTCTTCCGGCGACTGCTCGAGCTGATCATGCGGCGAGCGTGGCAGACCGTCGCGATTTCGGCGGGCTTATTTTTCGTCTCACTGCTTGGAATGAAGTTCGTTCAACAGCAGTTCTTTCCGCCGTCGTCCCGGAGCGAACTTGTCGTTGACTTCACCTTGCCGCAGAACGCCTCGATTGCCGCGACGAGAGCCGAGATGGATCGCTTTGAGCGACATCTCGTCGGAAATCATGACGTCGACCGTTGGTCTTCGTACGTCGGGCAGGGCGCGATTCGTTTCGTCCTCGCTTTCGACGTGCAGATGCCAAACCCAAACTATGGGCAAATCATCATTGTAACCAAGAACGTCGAAGCGCGGGACCGCCTGAGGGCGCAACTCAAGGAGGTTGCGCATCGTGATTTCGTCGGAATCGACATTCAAGTTGAGCTCCTACCCATGGGTCCGCCGGCCGGACGGCCAATTCAATACCGCGTCAGCGGACCCGACGTTCAGAAAGTGAGGGAATTCGCTCAACAATTGGGGGCGAAAATCGGCTCGCATCCGCTGCTCACCGATGTGGGATTCAACTGGATGGAACCGTCGCGCGTCGTGAAGCTGGAGGTGTTGCAGGACAAGGCGCGGCAGCTCGGTATTACTTCCGAGGCCATCGCGCAAACTTTGAACAGTGTAGTCGGCGGCGCCGCCATCACGCAGGTGCGTGATGACATTTACCAGGTGAAAGTTCTGGCGCGGGCGCGCGATGCGGAGCGCAGCTCGGTCGAGACCCTCCAAAACCTGCAACTCATGACGGGAGACGGGACGTCCATCCCCCTCGCCGCCGTAGCGAACCTTCGTTACGAACTTGAGCAACCCCTCGTCTGGCGGAGAAGCCGTCTCCCGGTCCTGACCGTTCAGGCAGGCATCGTGGGTCCAACGCAACCGGCCACGGTCGTGCAACAGTTGAGCGGCCGCGTGAACGAGTTCAAGCGCACACTGCCTGCCGGTTATCGCGTCGATATCGGAGGTCCGGTGGAGGAGAGTGCGAAATCGCAAGGACCGATCGCGGCAGTCATACCGCTCATGCTCTTTGCGATGGCCACGATTCTGATGGTCCAGCTGCAAAGTTTTCAACGCCTGTTCCTCGTCGTCGCGGTGGCACCGCTCGGTTTGATCGGTGTTGTCGCCGCCATGCTTCCCAGCGGTTCGCCGATGGGTTTTGTCGCCATCCTGGGTGTGCTCGCGCTGGTTGGCATTCTCATCCGCAATTCGGTAATCTTGATTGTACAGATTGAGGAGCATCGGAGTGAAGGCATGGGAACGTGGGACGCGGTCTTGGACGCCACCATGCACCGGACGCGCCCGATCATGTTAACGGCCGCAGCAGCAAGCCTCGCGCTGATTCCGATTTGCGGCGAAGGCTTCTGGGCCCCGATGGCGTTTGCCCTCATGGGCGGCATCATCGTTGGCACCCTCCTGACGCTTCTGTTCCTGCCGGCGCTGTACGTCATGTGGTTCCGCGTAAAGCCTCCTGTCAAACCAATCAATCCGGCAAATCCGACCTCAAGAAGAGAGACAACTCCGAATTTCCTCAACGCGGCAACCCCGACTGCGAGCGCCCCTGCGTACGCCCAACGATAGTTATGAAGAAACTCAAACGTAATGAGACGATGATGCCCGCTCTATGGATACCGCGTTGATTACTGCGATGGCGGCCGTGTTGGGGTCCGTGGCTGGTGGTTCCGCGACAGTGGCGGCGGCGTGGGTCTCGCAAAAGACCCTCAACCGGCGCGAACTCATTCGTATGGAGCTACAAAAGCGCGAGACACTGTACGGCGAGTTTATCAACGAATGCTCAAGACTGGCCCTGGACGCATTGACGCACGGGTTGGAAAGGCCGGAATCCATGGTGTCCGCGTATGCCGTGCTCAATCGCATCCGTCTCACGGCTTCCGACGGGGTGCTGGCGAAGGCGGACAATGTCCTGAAACGGATCGCCGAGCAGTATTTCATGCCCAATGTTTCGCTCGCCGAGGTCCGCACCGTCTCGCAGGCGTTGGACGCCGATCCGCTCCGGTCGTTCGGGGAGGCGTGCCGGGTCGAACTGAAGTCGATTCGTGCAGCGGGGTAGATTTGTCGGGAACGGCGCCGGTCCGTTTGCGCTGCGCCGCCTTCGCCCTTGCCTTCCGCCTCGCGTATTGCTCAGTTTGGAGCACACGGCGTCAGTGTCCTCATCCCGCTTGCGGACCGTGCATCATTTGTCTAAACCCAAACCAAGGTCGTCTGCATGAGCGCATCCCGCAGGCCACGCGTGGGACTTGCGTTGGGCAGCGGATCGGCCCGCGGCTGGGCGCATATAGGGGTCATCCGCGCGCTGGTGCAGGTGGGCATTCAGCCGGACTTGGTGTGCGGAACATCCATCGGCGCGCTGGTCGGCGCCGCCTACGCGGCAGGCGAGCTGGATCGCTTCGAGCAATGGGTGCTTGGATTCGAGTTCAAGGATGTGGTTGCATTCATGGACTTGAGCCTAGGCAGCGGATTGATTAAGGGCGAACGGCTGATGGATTTCTTCCGGCGCAACTTCGCGGACCGCCCTCTCGAGGAGTTGGCCATGCCATTTGCCGCGGTGGCAACCGCTCTGAACGCGGGCACGGAGGTCTGGCTGCGCCACGGCTCGACGCTCAACGCCGTGCGCGCCTCCATCGCTCTGCCGGGACTGCTTACGCCGGTGCTGCGCGATGGATCGGTGTTGGTTGACGGCGGGCTCGTTAATCCAGTACCGGTGTCGCTGGCGCGCGCGATGGGGGCAGACGTTGTGATAGCAGTCGACCTCGGCTCAGACATGCTGGGGCGTCACCTGGGTTCCCATCCTCCAGTCGAAGCGCCGGCCGGTGAAGTCGGCGAATGGCTGCGCAAGCTGAAAGACAACTTGGGAGCCCTCCTCCCCGCGCATTCGCCCGACGAGCCCAAGATGCCCACCATGCTCGAAGTAGTGACCACCAGCATCAACATCATGCAAGTGCGGATCAACCGCAGCCGCATGGCGGGCGAGCCCCCCGACCTGATCGTGGCGCCGCGCCTGGCTCACTTCGGCCTGCTAGACTTTCACCGCGGAAAGGAGGCAATCGAGGAAGGCAAGCGCGCGGTTGAGCGCGTCGCGCACAATCTTCCTGCGCCCGGCAAACGAGCAACCTGAACGCGAAAACCCCGAGCCGTGCCCTGCAGCGATCGACGTCGGGGCTGCAACTTCCTTCGCGCGCCGTTGCTCGCGCCTGCGGGCGGGCAGCCCGCAAACATTCTGCCGATGGCTGGACTTGAACCAGCACGGGGCTTTCGCCCCAACGGATTTTAAGTCCGTTGCGTCTGCCATTCCGCCACACCGGCGTGCACTCAGTGGCCAGATTACCGGATGACACCGCCCGCGGCCAATCGAATCAACTCGCGGCCTCCTCGGCGCCCGGCTCGTCGAGCGGCAACACCCGCTCGCCGGGCGATAACGTCCCGCCGCCGTTGGCCACCGGATCGGTGTCCTGCACGTCGCGCAGCTTGCGCGTGAGCACGCGGCTGCGCGTCGTCACTTCCTCCACTTTGTTCTGCGCTTCCTGCAACTTCTTGCGCACGCCTTCGATGGCGTCGCCGAATTTTCCGAACTCGGCCTTCACACCGCTCAACACATTCCACACCTCGCTGCTGCGCTGCTGAATCGCCAGCGTGCGGAAGCCCATCTGCAGGCTGTTGAGCAGCGCCGCCAGCGTGGTCGGGCCCGCCACCACCACGCGAAACTCGCGCTGGATTTTCTCCACCAACCCCGGCCGCCGGATCAACTCCGCGTAAAGCCCCTCGGTCGGCAGAAACATGATGCCGAAATCCGTCGTGTGCGGCGGCGCGAGATATTTTTTCGAAATATCGCCGGCCGATTTCGCGAAGCTCGCCTCCAGCGCCTGGCCGGCCGCTTGAATCTCGTCTGCGCTCGAGCGCTCGTGCGCCTCCTGCAAACGCTGGTAATCCTCGACCGGAAATTTCGCGTCGATGGGCAGCCAGAGGGGGCCGGCGGACTCATCGGTGCCGCCGGGCAGCTTGATGGCGTATTCCACCGACTCGGCGGAATCCGGTTTCACGCGCACGTTGCGCTCGTACTGACCGGCCTGCAGGATCTGCTCGAGCAGCGCGCCGAGCTGCACCTCGCCCCAGCCGCCGCGGGTTTTTACATTGGTGAGAACTTTTTGGAGCGATCCGACGTCGGTCGCGAGCTTTTGCATTTCGCCCAGCCCGCGCTGCACGGTTTCGAGCCGCTCGGAAACGAGCTTGAACGATTCGCCGAGCCGCTTCTCGAGCGTGCCCTGCAGTTTCTCGTCGACCGTCGCGCGCATTTTTTCGAGCTGCGCGGAGTTGTCCTGCTGAATCTGGCGGAGCTGTCCCTCGACGGTCCCGCGCAGCGCCTCGAACCTTTCTGCATTCGAACCGGCAAGCTGGCCAATCTGCGTGACCATCGCGTTGAGGAAATTCGCCTGCGCCTCCGCCAGGCTGGTGCGCAGCGCCTCGAAATGCTGCTCGTTGTTTTGCAGCAGGAGCGCGATCTGCTGGCTGGTCTGGTCGATTCTTTCGAGTTGGTTCTGGTTGAGCTGAACCTGCCGCTCCTGCAAATCGTTCGCCAGCCGGGCGAACGACTGCGCCTGCTCCTCGCGCGCCTTCTGCGCGTGCGTGCTGGTCTCGCCACGAATATTCGTCAATTCTTCCCGCGTCGTCCGCTCAAGCCGTTCCTGCAGGCTGTTGAGCTTGGTGAACTCCGGCAGGATGGCGCCCGCGTCGCTGCGGCCGACCCGGAACAGGATGACCAGCAGAATCACGAGCATGGCGAAGGCCATCGCCACGGCCGCGATCGAGAGATAAAGGGGAAGCGCCGGATCCATCGAGGAACGAGTCAAACATTCACCACGAAGACACGAAGAGCACGAAGGTATTTGGAATTCTTCGAGGCCTTCGGGCTTTTCGGGGTCAGCTTTGCGGCGCCAACCACGGAAGGATCGCCTCCGCGGTGCGGCGGGCGGCGCCGCCGGGACCGAGCGTCGACACCACCTGCGCGAGCGAGTCGACCTGCGTCTGGCGATAGGCCGCGTCGTCCAGCAGTCGCGCGGACTCGGCCGCGAGGCGCTCGGGCGTGCAATCGGCCTGGATGAATTCGCGCACGACCTCGCGGCCCGCGAGCACGTTGATCATGCCGAGATGATCCACCCGAATGACCGCCCGGCCCACCACGTAGGTGAGCGCCGCCACCCGGTAGGCGATCAGGTGCGGCAGCCCGAAGTAGGCCGATTCCACCGTGGCGGTGCCTGACGCGACCATTCCCACCGTCGCGATTTGCATCAGGCGATGCGCATCGCCCGTGAGGATGGCGCAATCCTCCTCGCTCCAGCCGACGGCGTCTCGCGCGGCGCGCATTTCCTCGAGCCGCGCCGGCGAGGCGGCCGCGGCGGCGAACTGCAGATCCGGCCGATCGCGCTTGCAGCCGGCGCGCGGCCTCCAGCATGGGCGGAAAAATCTTGCGCACCTCGCGGCGGCGGCTGCCGGGCAGCAGCGCCACGAGATTTTCACGGCGCGGTTCCGTCACGCGCTTGGCGGCGAGCGCATCGATCATGGGATGCCCGACAAATTCCGTGCGCAGGCCCGACGGCTCGTAGAGCGCCTTCTCGAACGGGAAGATGCACAGCATCACGTCGAGCAGCTTCGCCATCTTGGGAATGCGGCCGCGATTCCACGCCCAGACCTGCGGGCTGATGTAATAGAGGATGGGTCGTTTCCAGCCGCGCGCGCGCAGCGCCTTGGCCAGGCGCAGGTTGAAGCCGGGATAATCGACCAGCATGACGGCCGCGGGCTGCGTCGTGAGGATGCCTTCGAGGGCGCGGGCAAATTCCGCGCGAAAATAGCCGTACTTCTTGATGACCTCCCACAGTCCGACCACGGCGGCCTGATCGCACCAGTCGCGGACGGCCTCCGCGCGCGGCGCCGCGCACATCTCGGGTCCGCCGAGGCCGGCGAATTGAAGTTGCGGATCGAGCGACGCGAGTTCGCGCAGCACCGCGGCGGCATGATGATCGCCGCTCGGCTCACCGGCCACGACGTAGAGCACGCGCGCCATGCGAGGTTACCCCTGCTCGGCGATCATCCGCGTGATGTCCACCGCGAGCGCCAGCGCCGCCGCGGCCTGATCGCCCGTCACGCGCGGCGTGGCGCCCTGCCGCGCCGACTCAAGAAAGGAATGCAACTGTCGCTTGAGCGGCTCGTCGCGCTCGATCTCGATCGTCTCCTTGCGGATGGAACCATCGACCAGCCGGTAGCACTCGCCGCTTTGCGCCTGGTAATCGAGCGACAGGTACGCGTCGCTCTGGAAGACCCGGATTTTGCGCAGGCTTTCCGGGCTGACGCGGCTGGCCGTGATGTTGGCGACGCAGCCGTTTTCAAAGCGCACGCGCGCGTTGGCGATGTCCTCCCCGCGGCTCAGCACCGGCACGCCGACGGCGTCGACCTGCGCGACGGGCGAGCGCACGAGGTGCAGGATCACCTCGAGATCGTGAATCATCAGATCGAGCACCACGCCAATCTCCGTGCTGCGCATCGGGTAGGGCGAGAGCCGGTGCGCCTCGATGAAGCGCGGCCGGGTCAGCAGTTTTTCCAGCGCGCCGAGCGCGGGATTGAAGCGCTCGACATGTCCGACCTGCAGGATGACGCCGGCCGACCTGGCCAGCGCGCTCAGCTCGCGCGCCTGCTCGGGCGTCTCCGTGATGGGTTTCTCGATCAGGAGATGCTTGCCCTGCGCGAGCAGATGCTTGCCGATTTCGAAATGTTGCGGCGTGGGCGTGGCGATGCTCGCCGCGTCGACCAGGCCGGCGAATTCGTCGAGCGACGCCGCGACCGTTGCGCCGGTGGCGGCGGCGATCCCGCTGGCGACGGCGGCGTTGGGATCGAGGATCGCGGTGAAGCGGAACTCCGGATGGGCGGCGGCCAGCTCGGCGTAGAGGCGCGCGTGGTTTTTGCCGATGTGGCCGACGCCGACGACGCCGACGCGCAGGGGATGATCCGACGGGGAGTTCACAGCGTTAAGGACGCCGCACCGGGGCGAAGATGCCAAGCTTCATTTTGCCGCCGCGCCCATCAGCGTAATGCCGGTAGCTGGCCGCGAGGTCGAAGAGCGCATCTCGCTCCAGCAAAAGCGTCATGCCCGCCTCGATCGCGATGGCCTGCAAGCCCGCGGCGCCGGCGGCCTCGATGGTGCGCGGGCCGATCACGGGCACATCGAAGCGCAGGTCCTGCTTCGGCTTGGAGACTTTGCAGAGCACTCCCCCGCCCCGCCCCAGCGCGCCGCCGCGGCGAATGCAGTCGTCCGTCCCCTCGAACGCCTCCACCGCGAGGACCGTGCCCTTTTTCACGACGACGCTCTGGCCGATGTCGAGCCGGCTGACCTCCTTGGCGATGCGCATGCCGAATTCGACGTCGCTGCGCACGGCGCGTCCCGGCGCGGGTCCGGCCAGGTGCCCGCTGCCGGCGAGCAGGTCCTCGAGATAAGTCGTGGCCGGAAGCAGCGTCACGCCGGCGCCGGCCAGTTCGTCGGCCACCGCGCCGAAGAGCGACTCGGCGTTGCGCTCGCGCAGGCGTCCCAGCAGCAGCAGCGCGCGAAAGTCGGGTCGCAACTCGAAGAGATTCTTGGGCGCGATCTGCCCGGCCATGATGGCGCGGCCGATGGACCAAGCCTTGAATTGCTTGAGCATTTTCCCGAGCTGGCCGACGCGGAGCCAGGCGATTTCGTCGGCGAGTTCCGCCAGCGCCGGGTCGGTCTCGCCCTCGAAGGCCACCACGCCGATCCGGCGCACGCCGGCCGCGCGGGCGGCGGCGATCGTGAGAAAGGGATAGCGGTTGTTTCCGGCGATGACCCCGAGGGGCGCGGTGCGGTCGTCGTTCATGCGCGACGCGAGGCTACGGCCCGTCGCCCCCGCACTCAAGCGCCGGGAAAGGGCCGCCGTCACACAACTTTCGCGCATTCACACTTTTGGTGACATGCCGTGATTCGGGATTGTCAGGCCCGGCTTCCGCCGGTAGCAGTGGGCAAACGCATGAAAGCCGCCCGCACCCCCCGGCGTTCGCGCACCGTCACGCTCTCCCATGGCCTGAGCGAGCAGACGGAGGATTATCTCGAGCGCATCCAGGAATTGATCGACCGCAAGGGCTACGCGCGGGTGTCGGACATCGCCGAGGCGCTCGAAGATCACGCCTTCGACCGTCTCCAGCATGGTGCGGCGGCTGGCCCGGGCGGGCTTCATTCATTTCGAGAATTACCGCGGCCTGGGCCTGACCGACGCGGGCCGGGCGGTGGCGGCGCGGATCCAGGAGCGGCATCGCATCCTGACCGAATTTCTCGAATCGCTCGGCCTGGAACCGGCCATCGTGCGCCACGACGTCGAGGGCATCGAGCACCACGTCAGTCCCTCGACGCTCGAGGCGATCCGCCGGCTGACGGTCGATCGGCAGCGGCAGGCGCGGCGGGCGAAGGCGGGGTAGGCCCTGCGAGGAGGTCGAAATTCCGGGAACGGCCCGCCCGGAGCCGGGCGTCGCTGAGGCCGCCGAGCGGATTGCATCGTGAGCGAACCCGCCTCGCGGGTGAGTCGAAGGATCTTTCCTGCGGCCTCGGCTCGTGTTCCGCTCCGGCCAGTCGCACTCACCCGAGGGCAGCTTGGGGTCCCTCGGCCTCGCTCGGGATGACGGAAGCCGGCCTCCGCGAGGCCGGCAGAAACTTTTCCCATTTTTCCGTTGCGCTGTGTTTCTGTTCACTATAAAAGTGTGAATCATCAAACTTCGCGTGGAAATGCCCCAACTCAGCCTGGCGACGGGCCGCCGGCGGCCGACTCGGTGCGGATTGCCCATGAAGCCGCCGACCGACCATCCCGATGGGGCGGAGCAGACCGGCTGGCGCAAGGAGGCGGCCGCCGTGACGTTTGCCCGAGGTTTACCGCACCATCACGGTTCCCTCGGGCGCGTCGTTCTGGCGGAAGCTGCTCGCCTTCTCCGGTCCCGGCTTCCTCGTCGCGGTCGGCTACATGGATCCGGGCAACTGGGCCACCGACCTCGCGGGCGGCGCGAAGTTTGGCTACACGCTGCTGAGCGTCATCATGATTTCGAATCTGATGGCGATCCTGCTCCAGCATCTGTGCATCAAGCTGGGCATCGCCACCGGTCGCGACCTGGCGCAGGCCTGCCGCGATCATTACTCGACGCCCGGTCGGTCTGGTTCCTCTGGGTCCTGTGCGAAATCGCCATCGCCGCGTGCGATCTGGCCGAGGTCGTCGGCTCGGCCATCGGCCTGCAACTGCTCTTCGGCATCCCGCTGGTCTGGGGCTGCGTCATCACCGCGCTCGATGTGCTGGTCGTGCTCTATCTGCAGAACAAGGGCTTCCGCTACATCGAGGCGCTGGTCATCACGCTCGATCGTCACCATCGGCGGCTGCTTCGCGGCGGAGCTGATTCTTCGCCAAGCCCGACCTGGCCGGCGTGGCTGCGCGGCTTCGTGCCGACGTCCCGAAATCCTGCGCAATCAGGAGATGCTCTACGTCGCCATCGGCATCCTCGGCGCCACGGTCATGCCGCACAATCTCTACCTGCACTCCTCCATCGTGCAGACGCGCAAGTTCGAGCAGCACGCCCGAGGGCAAGCGCGAGGCGATCAAGTTCGCCACCATCGACTCGACCTTCGCGCTGATGTTCGCGCTCTTCATCAACGCGCGCCATCCTGATCCTGGCCGCCGCCGACGTTCCACAGGTCGGGCCACCAGGATGTGGCGGAAATCCAGGAGGCCTACCAGCTGCTCAGCCCGCTGCTCGGGCGTCGGCGTGGCCAGCACGCTCTTCGCCGTCGCGCTGCTCGCCTCGGGCCAGAACTCCACGCTCACCGGCACGCTGGCCGGGCAGATCGTGATGGAAGGCTTCCTCAACATCCGGCTCGCGCCCGTGGCTGCGCCGGCTGATCACGCGCGCCATCGCCATCGTGCCGGCCGTCGTCGTCATCGGCCTCTACGGCGAGAGCAAGACCACCGAGCTGCTCGTCGCCAGCCAGGTCGTGCTGAGCATGCAGCTCGGCTTTGCCGTCTGGCCGCTGATGCGCTTCACCGGGGAAGGCGCGAAGATGGGGCCGTTCGTCAATCCGCTCTGGATCAAGATTCTCGGCTGGACCTGCGCGCTGATCATCATCGTGCTGAACGTGAAACTGCTCTTCGACACCTTCCTGCCCGAAGCCGTGCTCAAAGCCATCTACGGATTCCTCGGCGTCCCCACCCCGTGACGCCCGGTCATGTACCGCCACATCCTCATCCCGCTCGAGAATTCGCCGACCGACGATTGCATCCTCGAGCACGTCAAGCCGCTGGCGCGGCTGACGGGGGCGAAGCTGCTGCTGCTGCACGTGGCCGACGGCTGGGCCGCGCGCAATTTTCATCAGCTCAACCTGGCGGAGAGCGACGAGATCAAAAAAGATCGCGCTTATCTGCAGCGGCGTCACGCCGAGCTGGCGGCCGAAGGCTTTGAAGTCGATCACGTCCTCGCGATGGGCGAGCCGGCCGACGAGATCATCAAGCTTTCGCGCGAGCGCGCGGTCGATCTGATTGCCATGTCCACCCACGGTCATCGCTTCATCAGCGACCTGCTCTTCGGCCAGACCGTGCACAAGGTGCGGCACGTGGTGGAGGTGCCGGTGCTGCTGCTGAAGGCGCCGCGGTAGGACGGCGACTTCGCTCCGAAGGACGAAGCCTCGCTCCGAGGCCCGAACGAAGGGTCCGCCGGGTCAGTCGAAAAGCGTGTCGAACGTCCGGTGCACAGATTCCCGTTGCACGATGCGACCCCGGCCTCAGCGAGGCCGGTTACGAAGGCACTCCGCCCGGCCTGCACTCTGTGGCATCAAAATGCTGTCGTAATAAATTGGTATTCAATAATTAGATGCTTAAAACGGATTGCCATTGTCTCCCACGCCAATCTCCAAATGCCAAAACTTTCAGTTGCGAATGATACTGCTTCTCAATATATGATGCGACTCGTGCGCAATAAGAACCGATGTCCTTCGCCTTTTCAGCCTTTCGCTGCCGAACGGGCCTGTCGGTTGCGTTCCACTTTTGCTCTTCTTCTGACCGCCGCGGCCGGCGCGGACCTTCGCCGACGAGCAATTATGGGGCTGGGTGATCGGGGCGGAAACGCTGCCGAAAGGAAAATGGGAGCTGTACCAATTCCTGACGCTGCGCGAGGGCAAGAATACCGGGTCGTATCACGTGCTCGATGCGGAGACGGAGGTCGAGTTCGGCATCACCGACAAATTCCAGATGAGCCTTTCGCTCAGCGGGCATTACTTCGACGTGAAGAATGTCGACGGCCAGGAAAATCAGGACCGCGGAAAATTCGGCGGCATCGAGACGTCGGCGAAATATCGCTTTACCTCACCGTTCAAGGATCCGGTGGGCATCGCGCTGAAACTCACGATGGGATTCCTGCGCAACGACGACGTCGGCGGCATTCACCAAAAGGAATTGCTCGCCGCGCCGGAAATCGTCTTTCAGAAGAATTTTCGCGACGACACCATCACGCTCGCGGCGAATCTCGGCTTCCAGCTCGCCTGGGGCAAGCGGCCGGCGGAGGAATACGATCGCGAAATCTCGCTCCTGGCGGGACTGGCCGCGTCGTATCGCTTCGCGCCGAACTGGTTTATCGGCGTCGAAGTCGCACTACGTCGGCGAGTGGCCCCACTTCAAGGCCAACGCGCCGTTCAACACCTACGAGCACCAGGTGATCTACGTCGGGCCCGGCCCTCCACTACGGCGCCAAGCGCTGGTGGGCGACCTTTTCCTACAACCGCCAGGTCTGGGGCAACGAGATCGATCCGGTCGTCCGCCGCAAGGCCTACGCCGAGGAACAGACCCAACCAGTTCCGCCTCAAGGTCGGCTTCAATTTCTAAGCAGCCCAATTCAAGCCTATGAAACACGACTGGATTCGATGGATCGCGCCCGCTTCCGCGCTGGTGGGCGCCGTCACGCCGGGGTACGCGACGGTCTACCTTTCGGTGGAACAGGCGCAGCAGGCCATTTTCCCCGGCGCCCGCTTCACCCCCTCCAACGTGCGCCTGACGCCGGAGCAGATGAAGGCCATCGAGAGCGCCTCGGGCGTGCGCGTGCGGCTCAACGAGCAAAAAGTCTGGCGCACGTCCACCGGCGGCTGGCTCATCGTCGACGAGGCCCTCGGCAAGCACGAGTACATCACCTACGCGCTCGGCTTGAACGCCGACGGGACGGTGCGCGGCGTCGAGGTGATGGAATATCGCGAATCCTACGGCTACGAGATCCGCAACGAGGCCTGGCGAAAGCAATTCGCCGGCAAGAATTCGTCCGCGAAGCTCAAGCTCGACGAGGACATCAAGAACATCAGCGGCGCGACGCTCTCGTGCCGCCATATCACCGACGGCGTGAAGCGCCTGCTCGCGTTCTATGACGTCGCCCTCCGCCGCAGTTGAGCGACCGTTCGTCCGCCGCGCCCGGCCGCTGCTGGGGACCATCGTGGAGATCACGGTCGCGCGGCGCGGACTCGCCGCGTCGACCACGCGCGATCAACGCCGCCTTCGCGGCGATCGAGCGTGTGCAGGCGCGCATGAGCTATCATGATCCGGCCAGCGAATTGTCTTTGCTGAATCGGACGGCGGCGAGACGGTCGGTGCGCGTCTCGCGTCCGCTGGCGACCGTCCTGCGCGCGGCGCTGGCGCTGGCGCGCGAAACGGACGGCGTGTTCGATCCGACCGATTGCGCCGGTGCTGGCGGGCTGGGGCCTGCTGCCGCGGCTCGCCGGCCGGACCGGCCAGGAACGGCGCGCGAGCTGGCGCGACGTCGAGCTCAGCGCCGGCGGCGTCGTGCGCTTTCGCGCGCCGCTGCATCTCGATCTCGGCGGGATCGCCAAGGGATTCGCGGTCGATCAAGCCGTCGAATCCCTGCGGCAGCCATGGCGTGATCGACGCGCTGGTGAACGCCGGCGGCGACCTGCGCGCCCTGGGCCGGCGGGCCTGGCCGGTCGATCGTGCGAGATCCCGCGCGACCCGGCGAGGCCGCGGCGGAACTTTCGCTGCGCAACGCCGCGCTCGCGACCTCGGCGCACTATTTTTCGCGTCGCCGCTGGCGCGGACGCAGCGTCAGCGCACTGGTCGACGGTCGCACCCGCCGGCCCGGCGGAGACGACCCGCGCAGCGTGACGCGTGCAGGCGCCGACGGCGCTGATGGCGGACGCGCTGACCAAGGTGGTCCTCGCGCTGGGTTGCGAAGCCAATCGCATCCTGCATGGTCACGCGGCCCGCGCGCTGGTGCTGGGCGAAGGCGACGCGATCCAACTCGGCAGAAAATGAAACGCACACCGATTGCCCTCAGCCGGCGCCATCAATGGTGGCTTTACGGCACGCTGGCGGTGCTGCTGATCACCGGCCTCGTCTGGGCGGCGCTGCATTATTATTTTCGCGCCGGCGAGGATGAGATCAACGCGTGGGAGCCACGGCTGCTGAAAATTCACGGCGCCGCCGCGATGCTCTCCCTGCTGATGCTTGGCACGCTGGTGCCGCTGCACATCAAGCGGGCCTGGCACGCCCGGAAGAACCGGCTGAGCGGCGCGATGATGATCGGCTGGTTCGCCATCCTCACCGTCACCGGCTACGGACTTTACTACAGCGGCGGCGAAAAACTGCGCGCCTGGACAAGTTGGATCCACCTCGGCGTGGGCGCGTTGCTGGTGCCGCTCATCGCCTGGCATGTGGTGGCGGGATGGAAAGCGATGGGGAGGAGAAAGGAAGTTAAGGGTTAGGAGTTAGGGTTATGCGGCGATCGCGTGCGCGTCTTATAACCCACTAACCCGTAACTCATAACCCATCTCCGACTCTCTTGCCCCGGCCCGCGGCGGGTGTTAATTCCATGCCATGGCAGAGGACTGGCAAGGCGACCCGCCGCCGGAACCAAGGTCGTTTCGACTCGCGCTGGTTTATTTGTGGCGCGCGCTGCGCTTGAAATGCCCGGTCTGCGGGCGCAGTCCGATCTTCATTCCGATGTGGCGGACGCGCAGCCTCATGGATTGGTTCACGCCGCTCGACGGCTGTCCGCGCTGCGGCTTCCCGTTCGAGCGCGAGCCGGGCTATTTTCTTTTTTCGCTCTTCGTCCTGAACTTCGGCTTCGTCGTCTCGGTCGCGCTGGTCACGTACATCGTGCTGGAATTTTACGTTCAGGTGTCGACGACCGTGCTGATGATCGGATCGTGCCTGCCGGTGCCCTTCATCGCCGTGCTGATCGCGCGCCACGCCAAGGCGCTCTTCATCGCGGTGGATCATTTTTTCGATCCGTTCATCCGCGAGCCGGTGGGCGACGACGACAGCGGCCGCGGCGGCGACGACGGCGATCTGCGGCTGGATCGCCCGCCCTCGGGCGGCGGCGCCCCCGCGCGGCATCTGCACGATCACGAGGATGAGATCGCGCACGCGCCCGCCGACCCCGAGCGGGCGTCAGCAGATCTCGCCGGAACGGGTCACGGATTGCGACGATAACGCCTCAGCCAAGGACTCGCCGCAGTTTTTCGATCAGGAGATCCGTGTCCTCGTTCGTGACGTTGAGATGCGGGCGGAAGCGGATGCTGCGGCGGCCCGCCCCCAGCAACAGCAAATCCTCCTGCTGCAGCGCGCGTTCGACCACCTCCGCCTTTTGCGCCGGCGTCGGCAGGCTGAAGCCCTGGTAAAGCCCCGCGCCGCGCACGTTTTTCACGAGCTGCGGGAATTCCGACTGCAGCGCGCGCAGGCCGCGCACGAGGTGCTCCGCCTTGGCCGGCACCTGCTCGATCAACCGCTCGTCCTGCACGATTCGCCATTCCTGCACGAAGCGCACCATGTCGGCCAGCGCGCCGCCCCAGGTCGAGTCGAGCACGCCCTCGCCGCCCATCGGATGCAGCATGTAGATGCACGCCGTTGCCCATCTTCTTGGCGGCGGCGATGGCCTGCGGCGGATGCGGCAGATCAAAAAGATCGGCCATGAAAAAGGCGCCGGTCTGTCCGCCCGCCGTCTGCACCTCGTCGAAGCCGAGATAGGTGCCGTAGTCGTGCGCGAGCCGGCTGAGACCCTGGAAAAACTCCTTCTCCGCCACGCGATGACCGCCCGCGCCCTGGATCGGCTCGATGATGATGCCGACGATCTCGCCGGCGTGCTCGCGCAGGCTGCGCTCGACGCGCTGCAGCGCCTGCTCGCTGCGAAAGCGATTTTCCGTGTCCGGGTCGTCGTTGTTCACGGTCGGGAAAGGCACCTGGATGTTGCCGTGCACGATGCCGTGAAAATCCTTCGTGATGATCGGGCTGTGCGAGAGATCCGTGATGTTCAGCGCGAAGACGGTGCGGCCGTGAAACGCCTGGTCAAAATAGAGAAAGCGCTTCGGCCGCGAGAGCGACTTGCCGTGCTTCTGCTCATGCAAGGTGATGAGGTACTTCATCATGTTCTCGACCGCCTCGGCGCCCGAGTTCACGGCGTAGACCTCGAGCTTGTCGCTGCGCATGCAGCGCGGCGCGACCTCGTGCAGCGCGCGGTAGTAGGCGACGCATTCCGGCGTGAGGAAATCGACGTTCGCCACCTTGTTGTTGGCGGCGTAGCCCAGGCGGCGCAGGTAATCCGGCTCGAACAATCGCGGATGATTGTGCGCGATCCACTTCGAGGCGTAGTAGCCGGTCCAGTCAAAAAGCCTCTGCCCGTCGACCGTCGCCAGCCACATGCCCTCGCTCGCCGCGAGATCGATGACGTACGGATACGGATCGGAGATGACGTAGCGCCGCAGTTCCGTCAATCAGCGCGGCGCTCTTCGGTCCCGGAAATCTTGCTTCCATTCATGAAGGAAGCGCATCGCGCCCAAAACGCCAATCGTCGCGCCGTCAGCCGTCGAGCTCGCGCGTCAGGAATTTGATCAACATGCGCAGACGCCGGCCCTCCTCGGCCTGCTCCAACAGGCGCTGGCGTTCGATCGCGTCGCCCACAAAGGTGTTGGCGATGACGTCGGCCAGCACGCCGGGCTCGTGGATTTGCGAGAGATACTGCTCGAGCTGCGCGGGCAACTCCAGATCGCGCTCCTTGAAGCGCTGGCAAAGCTCGCGCGCCTTGGCCGCCAGCGCGTCCGCCGCCGGGTCGTCGGCCGGGATCGACGGAATCTCCTGGATGCGCGCGACGTAAAACGGCTCGGTGCGCGTGAAGCCGCGGAAGCGCACGCGGGCCAGGCCCTGCAGGACCAGATTGGCCGAGCCGTCGTCGCGGCCCACGCAGGCGCGCACCAGGCCGAGCCCGGCCACGTGGTGAAAGTCCTCCGAGTTCACCCAATCGGCCACGTCAGGCTTCACCATCGCGATGCAAAACATGCGGTCGGTCTCCAGCGCGCTGCGCAGCATCGCGCGATACCGCGGCTCGAAAATGAAGAGCGGCAGCATCGCGTGCGGGAACAGCGACGATCCGGGCAGCACCATCACCGGGACCTCGTCGGGCAGTTGCATCACCGCACTATCCGCGTCCGGCGCGGCACTGGCAAACGAGCTACCGCAGCTCCTGCCAGCGACGCCGGAACAATTCCGCCGGCCATTGGCCCGACGCCGCGGTCGACCCGAGGCTGACGTAATTCAAAATCGATCCCGCCGCGGCCAGCGCGAGCCGCGAGACCAGGCCGAGTTCGCCCATGCCCATGGCCGCCACCGGCAGTCGCTTTTCCGTGCCGAGAAATTCCAGCAGACGCGCGAGCGCGGCCGGATCGTCGGTGGTCGTGGCCACCTTGAAAATGTCGGCGCCGGCCGCGACGGCCCGGCCGGCGAGCGCGGAGAGTTTGCGGACGCTCGGCGTGCCTTCGAAGTCGTGAAACGAGGCCACCAACCCGACGCGGGCCCGGCGGGCCGCCGCCAGCACATCGGCAAAATTCGCCAGCGAGGCGATTTCGAGATCGAGGAAGCTCGCCTGCGGCAGGAATTCGAGAAAGAGCCGCCGCCGTTCGTCGGGATGCAGCCGGCGGCGCCCGCCCTCGGCGGCGTCGCGCACGGTGAGCAGGAGCGGGCGCGTGGCCAGCCGCGACCAGGCGCCGGGCGGCGGGACGAGGGCGTCGAGCCTGATTTCCAGCCAGTCCGGCGGGGCCGGGAGCGCGGCCAGCCGGCCCGCGCGGGCCAGGGACCGGGCGTCATGAATCGTGCCGACCAGGACGGCGGACCGGAGTGGATGCCTTGTCTTTTTCAAAATGCGGGTGTTACTAGCGGGCGATGTTCCGCCAAAAGCAGGAGATCAACAACCTGTTGCAGCAGATCCTCGACGCTGCGATCCTGCTTTTGGCGTTCTGGGGGGCCCACACGTTGCGTTCGGCGTGGACCGAATGGTTCAATCTCGAGATCAAGATTCCGCCGTTCTCGACTCACCTGTGGATGGTCCTGATCATCGTGCCGTTCGGCCCGCTGTTCCTCGGAATGCAGGGATTCTACCAGCACCCGCTGCAGAAAAATCCGGCCCGGTCGCTCAGCCAGATCCTGCGCGCGCTGATCTGGCTGGGCTTGTTGGTCGGCGTCTGCGTCCTGTCCCTGCGGCTCGAACTTCCCAGCCGCGGTGTCCTCGTCTTGTTTGTCGCGGCCGGCACGCTTTTCCTGCTCGCCAAGGACTACATCCTCCGACTGCGCGCCAGCCACCTCGCCGCGCACGGACAGCTCAGCGAGCCCGTCCTGCTCGCCGGCCTGCCCGTGGACATGGAGAGACTCGTCGCCTCCTTTTCCACCGCGCAGAAACTGCAAATCAATGTCGTCGACCGCATCGACATCTCGGAGCAGCCGATCTCCGCGCTGGTTGACGCGCTGCATCGGCACTCCGTCACGCGAGTCATCTTCGCGGCGGGGCACGGACAGTTGGACCGGGTCCAGGCGGCCATCGAGGCCTGCGAAACCGAGGGCGTGGAGGCGTGGATGATGGCGGATTTCATTCGCACGGCGATTGCGCGGCCGACCTTCGACATGCTGGGCGAGCGCCCCATGCTGGTTTTCCGCACGACGTCGGACGCGTCGTGGGAACTGCTGGCCAAGCGCGTGCTCGACATTCTCGGCGCGATTGTCGGCCTGATCCTGCTCTCGCCGTTCCTGCTGGCAATCGCCATCGTCATCAAGCTGGGCTCGCCCGGTCCGGTGCTCTTCCGGCAACAACGCGGCGGCCTGCATGGACGGCCATTCACGATGCTGAAATTCCGCTCGATGGTGGTCGACGCCGAGGAGCGAAAGACCGCGCTCGTCCAGCTCAACAAGATGGAAGGTCCCGTCTTCAAGGTGGACGGCGACCCGCGCGTCACGCGCTTCGGCCAGTGGCTGCGCAAGACGAGCCTCGATGAGTCTGCCGCAGCTTTACAATGTCCTGCGCGGCGAGATGAGCCTGGTCGGCCCGCGCCCGCTGCCGCTCGACGAGATCGCGCGCATCGAGATTCGCGCGCAACGCCGGCGCCTGAGCGTGCCGCCGGGCCTGACCTGCCTGTGGCAAATCAGCGGGCGCAACGAGATCACCAGCTTCGACGAGTGGGTGCGGCTCGATCTGGCGTACATCGACAACTGGTCGCTCTGGCTCGACATCAAGATCCTCTTCCGCACCGTGCCGGTGGTGCTCACCGGCTTGGGCGCCCGCTGAGGGGCTGCGGCCCGGGCAATTCGCCCGGATTTGACTGGCATCCGCGCGCGGGCGCGCCTAGATCAGCTGCCCATGCCTGAAGAGTCGCTCTTTCTTCCCGCGGTCTCCCATGACCGCCCCATCACCGTCGTCACCGGAGGCAGCGGGTTCCTCGGCTCGCACCTGAGCGATCGGCTGCTGGCCGAGGGCCATTGCGTGGTGGCGATCGACAACCTCATCACCGGCAACATGCGCAACATCGAGCACCTCGCGGGCAACGAGCGATTTCATTTCATCAAGCACGACGTCACGCAGTTCATCTTCGTCCCGGGCCGGGTGGATTTCGTTTTTCATTTCGCCTCGCCCGCCAGCCCGATCGATTATCTCGAGCTGCCGATTCACACGCTGAAGGTCGGCTCGCTCGGCACGCACAACACGCTCGGCCTGGCGAAAGCGAAGGGCGCGAAATTCCTGCTCGCCTCCACCTCCGAATGCTACGGCGATCCGCTCGTGCATCCGCAGAAGGAGGACTACTGGGGCAACGTCAACCCGATCGGGCCGCGCGGCGTTTACGACGAGGCCAAGCGCTTCGCCGAGGCCATGACGATGGCCTATCACCGCTTTCACAAGATCGACACCAAGATCGTCCGCATCTTCAACACCTACGGTCCGCGCATGCGCCTGCGCGACGGCCGCGTGGTGCCGGCGTTCATCGGCCAGGCGCTCACCGGCCTGCCGCTGACCGTCTTCGGCGACGGCAAGCAGACGCGGAGTTTCTGTTACGTCTCCGACCTGATCGACGGCATCTTCCGCCTCTCGCAGTCGGACTTCCACGAGCCGGTGAACATCGGCAACCCGCGCGAGATGACGATTGAGGAATTCGGCCGGCACATCATCCGCATCACCGGCACCAAGTCCGCCATGGAGTTCCGACCGCTGCCGGTCGACGATCCGAAGGTCCGCCAGCCGGACATCTCGCGCGCCAAGGCGGTGCTCGGCTGGGAGCCGAAGGTGGATTTCGAGGTCGGCATTCGCGAGACGATCGAATATTTCCGCATGCAGAAAGAACAGCTCGAGGCGTTTGCCAAGGGCTGATCCCCCGGCGGTCCCCGCCCCGTTTCCCCTCGCGCCGTCATGGTCGTCGCCCTCACCGGTGGTATCGCCTCCGGCAAATCCACCGTCACCAGGCAACTGGCGGACGGATTGGGCGCGACCGTCTTTGATTCCGACCTCGAGGCGCGGCGGCTGGTGGACGAGGACCCGGCGGTGCGGCGCGAACTGGTCGCGACTTTCGGGCCGACGGTGCTCGCGGCGGACGGCCGGGTCGACCGCCCGGCGCTGCGCAAGATTGTCTTCGACGACGAGGCGCGCCGGCGTGATCTGGAGGGGATCCTGCACCCGCGGATTCGCGCGGCCTGGCGGCGGCGGGTGGAAGAACAGTTGCATTCCACGCCGAATGCCCCTTTAGTCATCGATATTCCGCTGCTCTATGAAACAGGCGCGGAGGTCTTACTCGACCGAGTAGTGGTGGTCGGGTGCCGTTTCGAAACCCAGCTCCGCCGCCTCACGGAAATCCGGCGCCTGGACGAGACGGTGGCTCGCAAAATCATCGCGAGCCAGTTTCCTCTCGCCGACAAAATCTCCCGTTGCCAGCATTTGATTTGGAACGACAGCACCCCATTCGCGCTCGAAGCGCAGGTCAAACTTCTCGTCGCGCATCTGCGGCAACTGGAAGGCTGATCGCGGTCGGCTGACGATGGGCCGGACCGGCCCCACCACAACGCCCCGCGGCGCACTCCCCAATTTTTTCAAATTCCCGTGACCACCGAAGTCGATCCCTCCACGCCCGCCCCGAGCGAGGCGCCGGCCGTCCCGCCGGCCGCGCCCGACGGCAGCGTGAACCTGCAGGACCTGCAGGCCGCCACCATGGCGAAGCTGCAGGAGTGGGCGGAGCATTTTCACATCCGCAATTTTCCGCCGCGCACCCGGCACGCGCTCGTGACCGATCTCGCGCGCGCCTACCTCCAAAGCGGCGTCGCGCTCGAGGCCGAAGGCATGGTGGACCAGGCGCCGGACAGCCCGAATTCCCCCGCCATCCTGCGCTGGCCGGCCTTCAACTTTTTCCCGTGTCCCGAGGATGCGACCATTCCGCCCGCCATGGTAAAGTCAGCCGGACTGCGGCCCGGCCTCAAAGTCCGCGGCTGGCTGCGCGCCGGGCGCGGCGGCGGCGAAAAACCGCTCGTGCTCGATCGCCTCACGTCAATTGAAGGCATCCCGATTGAGCAGTGGAAGGTCCCGACCCATTTCGACCAGCTCACGCCGCTTTTTCCAAACAAGCGCCTGATCCTGGAGACGCCGATCTACCCATGCGTCACGGGTCGCGCGATCGATTTGCTCTCGACGCTGGGCTGCGGGCAGCGCGGGCTCATCCTCGCGCCGCCGCGGGTGGGCAAGACCGTCATGCTCAAGGAAATCGCGCGCTCGATCTGCGTAGGTTCACCGGATGTCGCGCTCATTCTTCTGCTGATCGACGAGCGGCCGGAGGAAGTGACCGATTTCCGGCGCGAGGTGCAGGGCGCGGAGATTTACAGCTCGACCTTCGACGAAGCGATCGCCCGCCACGCGCAGGTGGCGGACATCGTGGCCGAGCGCGCGAAACGACTGGTCGAACTCGGCCGGCCGGTGGTGGTGCTTCTCGACAGCCTCACGCGCCTGGCGCGCGCTTTCAACAACCTGCAATCCGGCAAGGGCCGCATCATGTCGGGCGGACTCGACGCGAAGGCGCTGGGGAAGCCGAAAAAGTTCTTTGGCGCGGCGCGCAACACCGAGGAGGGCGGCAGCCTGACGATCCTGGCGACCTGCCTCGTCGACACCGGCAGCCGGATGGACGAGGTGATCTTCGAGGAGTTCAAGGGGACTGGAAACATGGAGATCCACCTCGATCGATCGCTCTCCGACAAACGGCTCTTTCCGGCCATCCACGTGACCCAGTCGGGCACGCGGCGCGACGACCTGCTCTTTCACCCCGATGAATTCGCGCTGGTGGCGTCGCTAAGAAAGCAGCTTTCGCAGATCCCGGCGATTGAGGCGATGGAGGTTCTGATCCACAATATTCAAGCGACGAACACCAACGCGGAACTTCTGCTGGCCGGTCTGCGAGGGACTTAGGAGCCTTGGGGAAAACATGATTGCCACTGCCGAAGAACTTTCCGATTACCTGCCGCGCCTGGCCGACGCGCCGCGCATCGCCCTCGACACGGAGGCGGACAGCCTGCATTGCTACCGCGAAAAGCTTTGCCTCGTGCAGCTCGAGGTTCCGGGGCAGACGGACGGCACGCTGCTCGATCCGCTGGCGGGATTCCCGCTGACGCCGTTCTTCGACGCGCTGCGCGGCAAGAGGCTCGTCCTGCACGGCGCGGATTACGATCTGCGCCTGTTCAAGCGCACGGGCGATTTCGTGCCGAGCGAAATCTTCGACACGATGATCGCCGCGCGCCTGGTCGGCCGCCGGGAATTCAGCCTGGCCGCGCTGGTGAAGAGTTATTTCGGATTCGAAATGACCAAGGGATCGCAAAAGGCCAACTGGGCCAAGCGCCCGCTCACGCCGCAGATGATGACCTACGCGCGCAACGACACGCGCTACCTATTCGAAATCGCCGATCGGCTGACCGACGAGCTGGACGCCAAGGGTCGCATGCCGTGGTTTCAGCAATCCTGCCAGCGGCTGCTCGAAAATGTCGCCACGGCCGAGGCCGAAAAATCGCGCGAGGAATCGTGGCGCATCGCCGGTTCGGGCACATTTCGCGGCCGGGCCGCCGCGCTGCTGCGCGAGCTGTGGTGGTGGCGCGACGCGGAGGCCGCGGCGGTCGATCGCCCGGCCTTCCACATTTTGCGCAACGAGGAATTGCTTTCCACCGCCAAGGCGCTCGACGCCGGCGGCCGGCTGCCGCACTGGCGGCACATTCGCGGGCCGCGCTTGCAGCGGCTCGAGGAGAGCATCGAGCGGGCGCTGACCATGCCGCAATCGGAATGGCCCTCGCGCGTCCGCGTGCGCAGCGAACGACCGACCGCCGACATGGACGCACGCGCCAACGCGCTGAAGCAGCGCCGCGACACCGCGGCCACGAAGCTGGAGATCGATCCGGCGTTGATTGCGCCGCGCGCCGTCATCGAGGGCATCGCCTATCGCAACGATCCGCCGACCCAAAGCCTGATGCCCTGGCAGCAGGAATTGCTCGGGGTTTAGGCGGCGGCCGCTCAATCGCGGTGGCGGATCGTTTTCCGTGCGACGATTTTATTAGACGGAATTTACAGAATTAGGGCAATTAACGGAATTTTTCGGGGCGGAATTGTAGCCGTCCTCGCTGAGGTCGGAGCGGACGCGACTCGGAAATTGATGGCACGCCTGCTACCGGACATTGCGTCACATCAGGGCCGGCCTCAGCGAGGCCGGCGACAACGACGCGCTGCCTGCCAAATCCGTTTCGTCATTCGTTCGTCATTCGGCCTTCGTCATTCGACATTTGGAGCGAAGCGGCGTCACCACTTCCATCCGAGCACGCGCGCGGTCTCGTCGCGCACTTCCTCGGCCTGCGACCGCACGTATTCGGATTTATCGTGCAAGAACAGCTCGACGAGCGGTCGTACTCTCGCCTCGTCGAGGCGCTGATGCAGGCGCACGAGGTGTCCCATTGCCTGAAGGGCGTTGCCGCGCACGTTGAAGTTGGTGTGCGCGGCCAACCGCAGGCAGAGGTCCTGCGCATAGGCAAAATCGCGATCGTGCAGTGCCACGGCGATGACGCCGCGCACGAGCGCCGCGAGATCGTCCTCGCGCTCGGCCCGCGCAATGAAGGCGCGATCGGGCCGCCGATTCTTCATTTGGCGCCGCGGGCCAGCGCGGCCGCCCGCCGATATTGATCGCGAAAGTGGGTGCTGAGTTCCTTGGCGAGCCTGACCTCCTCGATCTTGTCCGAGGAATTCAGCGCCGTCCGGATGCGGCCGTCGGCCGCGGCGTAGTTCACCTCCGAAACATCAAACAGGACGCTCATCGCCTCCGCCGGATAATCGGCCCGCACGACCTCGGCCCACGCCTCCTTCAATTCGTCGTGCGGATCCTGGCACATCACGCGGATGATGAAACTCAGCGCGCGGAAGAGCTGGCCTGTCCACGCCGGCCGGTAGGTGAATTTGCCTCCCTCCTCGAACGGATTCACGCCTGGATCGGCAAGGAATTGCTGGTGTTCCGCCGCGTACATCTCGGGACGAATCGGCAGGCGCCGCAGCGAGAATTTCTCCGGGCCGCCCGGCGTGCCGGGTCGATAATTCCAGAGTTTCTGGCCCTCGATGCTGAGGACAAAGTCGATGAACTCCTTCGCGAGATCCGGCTCCGGCGCGCCGCGCAGCAGTCCAATCGGATCGGTGCCGAATGACGTGCCGCCGACCGGACTGATGAAAATCACGCGTCCCTTTCCGCCCGCCTCCTCGGTGGCCCCGGCCATCTGCCGGCCGTAGAAATCGATGCCCATGGCGACCGCCGCGTCGCCGTCGCCGACATCGATGGGCGGTTTTTGCGAGCTGTCCGAAAAATAGCGCGTGTTGCCGCCGAGCCGGATGAAGAGCGTCATCGCGTCGATCCAGCCCTCGTCGCGCGCGCGCCGTTCGCGGCTGGCGATTTCGCCGGCGGTTCCGCTCGGCTCGCCGGCCTCCAGCGCCTCGAGCCGGCGCTGCATTTGCTGCTGCACGACCATTTCGTAGGCCTTCGCGGCCGCGCCGGACTTGGTCGGGTCGGCCAGCGCCAGCTCGCGGCGGTAGATGGGATCGCCGAGGTCCGACCATTGCGACAGGCGGCTCCTTCACCCCGAGCCGCGCCAGCAGATCAAGGTTGGAAAAGATCCCATAGCCCGAGAGGACGGTGCCGACCCAGCGGCCCTTGGGATCCCAAAGCGGCTCTCCGCCGAGCTGCTGGGGAATTCCGTTTTCACCGAACCATTCCGGATGCCGCTGCTGCACGCCGCTGTTCACGAGCCGGCCGGCATTTGCCTGTTGTTGGAAATCGAAACTGCCGCCACCGAAAAAGAGATCCATGCCGATGCCGACATTGGAGTCGAGGAACGCGCGCCGCGCCGCCTCCGCCGGCGTGTCCTTCGCCGGGTCGGGCCCGGGGACAATCCTGGGATTGGCGTACGACTCCTGGACGGTCTGATCCCAGACGCGATGGAGTTTGTTCTTCCAGTAATTCGCGAAGGCGGTTTCGTATTCCGACGCGAGGTAGCGCGCGATGTCGCTCGTGCCGCCGATCACGCGCCAGTCGAGCCGCACGGTCTGCCCGTGCGCGGCGAGGAAATGGCGCCGGAACGCCAGCGCGAACTCGGTGCGAATCGCCTCGTTGTGCGGCGTGATGATGACGATCGTCCGGTCCGCCTTGAGGACCAGGTTTTCCTTTGGCCTGAGCGCAAACGGCGCGCCGACAATCACGGCGAGGGCGCCGACCAGGAGCAGGGTCCGAATCATGCCGCAACGATTTCAGGAATTCCGGAAGCGGCCGCAGGTCAGGCCTGCAGGACGATGACGTCCGGCGCGTCGACCACCGCGAGCAGTTCCTCGCTGTCAAAAAAATCGGACGCGTCGCGCGGGTTCAGCTCAAACATCTTCAGCACCGTCGAATCGTCGGCCGACGGCTGGAATTCATATTGCGCGATTTCGCCGAGGTAGACGCTGCGGCCCACGCAGCCCTTGATCATGTTGACGGTGCGCGAGTACGGATCGGGATGCTCCAGTTTCCAGCACTCCGGGCGCACGGAGAGGACCGCCTTCTCGCCGGCCTTCGGGCGCCAGGTCGGATTGGTGATGAAGCCGTTGAAGTCGCCATGGATCGTGCGCACGCGGCATTCGCTGGCCTCGGCCGAATCCAGGCCGACGATCTCGCCGGGGATGAAATTTGTCTCGCCGATGAAATCCGCCACCAGGCGCGAGCGCGGGCGGCGATAGACGTCCTTGGGCGAGCCGATCTGCACGAGCTTGCCGCCGTCGAGGATGGCCAGGCGATCGGCGACCGACAGCGCCTCCTTTTGATCGTGCGTGACGTAGATGGCGGTGAGTCCATTTTCCTTGCAGGCGCGGCGGATCTCCGTGCGCATCTCGAGGCGGAGGCGGGCGTCGAGATTCGAGAGCGGCTCGTCCAGCAGGAGGCAGCGCGGCTGGATGACGAGAGCGCGGGCCAGCGCCACGCGCTGCTGCTGTCCGCCGGAGAGCTGGTTGATCTTGCGATCGGCGTAGCCTTCCATCTTCACCGAGGCGAGCGCGGCCTGCACCCGCTCGCGAATCTGCGGCCGCGGCACGCGTCGTTCCTCGAGGCCGAAGGCCACGTTGCCGGCCACCGTGAGATGCGGCCAGAGCGCGTAGCTTTGAAACATCATGCCCGTGTTCCGCTTGTGCGGCGGCAGGTGGGTGACGTCCTCGTCGCCGAACAAAATCCGGCCCTCGTCGGGAATGTAGAATCCCGCGATGTTCCGCAGCAGCGTGGTCTTGCCGCAGCCGCTCGGCCCGAGCAGGAAGAAAAGTTCGCCCGGGGCGATGCGCAGATCGATGCCATTGAGGGCCGCGGTCTGGCCGAAGCGCTTGACCAGCCCCTCGATCGTCACGGAGATCATGCGGCCAAGTTGTAGGCGGCTTTGCGCGCTTCGCGAAACTATTTTTCCAGCCTCAGGGGCACGAAAAAGGGCGGACCGCCGCGGCCCGCCCGTTTCGAAAATCAGTTTCTGCTAGTACCGGCTGACCGTGTACTTGGAGGACTTGTGCTTGCGCTTGAAGTTCGTCCCGGGACGGGTGTACCCGGCGCGCATGGCGCGGGCCTGGCCGGGGGAGATTTTGGAGTCGTCGACCGGCGCATAGAGCACGCGATCCGGGCGGGCGTTGAAAGTGTTCATGGCCATCGGATAGCCGCCGAGGCCGCCGCGCAGCGCGCGATGCGATTCGATGAAGCTACGTGGCGAATAATAATTGGAGAAATCGCGGGCGAAGGACGCGCGGTCCACCCCGATGCCGAGATTCTTGTGAATTTCCAAATGCAGGTGGGCCTCGTACATGCCGCGGTTGTTGCCGATCTTGCCGATCTGGTCGCCGCGCCTCACCTGCTGGCCCTCGCGCACCAGGATGGCCTGGAGATGCCCGTAGAGGGAGTCGATGGTCTTGATGGTGCCGTCGGTGTCGCGGTAGTTGTGCCGGACGATGACCACATTGCCCCAGCCGGCCCGGACGTCCTTGGCGAAGACGACGGCGCCGTTGCCGATGGAGTAAACCGGGTCGCCCAGATCCGTGTCGCCGCCGCGATTGCCGTTCCAGTCCTCGCCCAAGTGGCCGTTTGGCCGGAAGCCGCGGGAGACGTAGTAGCCCTCCCCCGTGCAGCTCGTGCCGACCTTGCCAACCGGGTAATCAAACCCGTCGGCCAGCTTCACAAAGGCAGTCCGCGGGTCGGCCGCCGCCATTGAGGCGAAGACAAGCACGGCCAGCGGTACAGAGAGGATCAGGGAGAATCGACGCAGCATAAGGAGAGTCGATCGGACAAAGCAGCCCGATGGAGCGCCCCTCTTACCGAGGCAGGAGGGGGCTGGCAAGTGGTTTTTTCCACCCCCCGCCCGAGCCCCGCAGCCGGCCGGGGCTCTCTGAAAACGCCCCGTTGGACGCCAAACCCTGTAACCATGCGGGATTCCGCGCCAAAGCGGCCGGAGTTCGGGTCCCCGACCCCCCTCCCCAGCTAATTTCGAGCCCCGGACGATTTCGGCCGAATTTGGCCAAAACCGCCCTCCGGGGCCCGACCCGGCTACATTTCGGCCGGGACGAACTTCAGGGCGACGTCATCGATGGAAGTCCGCTCCCCCGTAGAGGGCGGCCCGTCATCAAGGGCGTGTCCCAAAAGACCATTTTGCGGAAAATGTGAAGGCAGGTCGAAGCGTCGCATATCGGGAGCGTCCTCGCGGAATTCCCCAAGCCCTGGCGCCGACGACGATTTGGTCCAATCGACCCTGGCGCGGTGGATCTTCCCGGGGCCGGTCGGGGCCTTGTCGTCGGCCCGGGCCAGCCACACCGCCGTCACAAGCAGCGAAAGTCCCAGAAGGAGGCGGTTCATGTTGGATTAGACGCCGGCACGATGGAAAAAATTCCCACCGTCCTTTCAACGCAATCCGACGGGATTGGTTGCGCGGATGCGCGAAAAATGGTGTCGAACGACGAAAGTCGAAGGTCGAAAGGTAGAGACGAGCGTCCCCGCTCGTCCCGAGAATTGCGGGCACAGTCGGAATCGCGAATCTCCTCTAATCGACCGGCGACGCGTCTGCCGAAAATATGGGACGACCAAGGATGGTCGTCCCTACCTCAAGCCATCGATTCCCTCAGCGCAGGAATATCAGCACGCCCAAGCCCACCACGATTCGGTACCAGCCGAAAGCCACGAAGGTGTGCGTGCGGATGTAGCCCAACATCCATTTCACCACGATGAACGAAACGATCGACGCGACCACAAACGCAATCGCCACCGAGGTCCAATCCTCCGGCACCGCGCCGGGCACCGGATGCCGAAGCGCCTTGAAAATCTTCAGGCCGCTCGCCGCCAGCAGCGTCGGGATCCCCACGATGAACGTGAACTCCGTCGCGGCCGGCCGGCTCAGGCCCAGCGCAAGCGCCAGCAAAATGGTCGTGCCCGAACGCGACGCGCCCGGAAAAATCGCCGCCACCAACTGACCAAGGCCCACGGCGATGACGACGGTCCACGTGACCTCATCCGTCATTTTCTTCCCGCGCAGCCACCACTCGATAATCAAGAAGAGCACGCCGCCGATGACCAGGGCGAGGCCGACCGGCAGGACCTCCTCCGGCAATTTGAAATGCAGCTTCTCCATCACCAGTCCGCCCGCGCCGGTGATGGCAAAGGCGGCGAGGAGCTTGAGCCAGTAGTCGCGCATGGCGGGCTGCTGCAGTCCGCCGACCAGCCCGGCGAAGCGATCGCGAAACAACGGGATGACCGCCAGCACGGCGCCGGCCTGGATCACCACGTTGAAAAGGTCGGTCTCGCGCGTTTTGAGGATGTGCTCGGCGATGAGCAAATGTCCGGTCGAGGAGACCGGGAGGAATTCCGTGAGTCCCTCGACGATGCCGAGGATGACAGCGATGAGCCAATGGGGAAGCATGCGGGAAAGCGATCGGTGAAGGCGCGGAGGATAGCGCAGAATGACGCTGTCGCCTGCGGATTTGGCGCGAGGCCCGAACGCGTCGACACCGCCCAAACCAAAAATCGACAGCAACGCGGGCCGTGCCAGTATCTCAGCCGGCTCCTAGAGAATCAGCTTTACCCCTCCCCGATTCTCGCTATCACGCGCTCAATGCCAAAGAAGGCGCTCATCACCGGAATCACCGGCCAGGACGGCTCCTATCTCGCCGAGTTGCTCCTTGCCAAGGGCTATGAGGTCCACGGCATGATTCGCCGCGCCTCGTCCTTCAACACCGAGCGCCTCGACCGCATCTACAAGGATCCGCACCTCCCGGACAACCATCTCTTCCTGCACTTTGGCGACCTCGCCGATTCGGTCGCGACCTACAAGGCGGTCGATTCCATCCAGCCCGACGAGGTTTATCACCTCGGCGCGCAGAGCCACGTGCGCGTGAGCTTCGACATTCCGGAATACACCGGCGACGTCACCGGCGTGGGCACGGTCCGGCTGCTCGAGGCGATCCGCGAATGCGCCCCCAAGGCGCGCTTTTACCAGGCGTCGAGCAGCGAGATGTTCGGCCTGGTGCGCGAGGTGCCGCAGTGCGAGACGACGCCGTTTTATCCGCGCAGCCCGTATGGCGTGGCGAAGGTGTACGCCTATTGGATCACCGTGAATTACCGCGAGAGCTACGGCCTGCACGCGAGCAACGGCATCCTCTTCAACCATGAGTCGCCGCGGCGCGGCGAAACGTTTGTCACGCGCAAGATCACCCGCGCCGTCGCGCGCATCCAGGCCGGACTGCAGAAAAAGCTCTACCTCGGCAACCTCGACGCCAAGCGCGACTGGGGCTACGCGCCCGAGTACGTCGAGGCGATGTGGATCATGCTGCAGCAGGAAAAGCCGGACGATTATGTCATCGCCACGGGCGAGACGCACACCATCCGGGATTTCCTCGACGAATCTTTTGGCCATGTCGGCCTCGACTGGAAACCGTATGTCGAAATCGATCCCCGCTACTATCGCCCCGCCGAGGTGGAACTGTTGATTGGCGACGCGAGCAAGGCGAAGCGGCAGTTGAACTGGACGCCGAAGACGAACTTCAAGCAACTGGCGAAGCTGATGACGGAAGCCGACATCGAGCTGCTTCGCCAGGAAAGAAGCGGCGAGCTGGTCAGAAGCTGAGCGGGACGGCTCAGCCAAACTCGAATTTCGAAACTCGAAACTCGAAGAAAACTCAGAAGCTCCAAGCCAAAAGTTCGAAAGTGACCGAGACGGGCAGTACCACCGTTCGACTTTCAACCATTTCTCCCTTAGAACTTACTTCGAGTTTCGAATTTCGAGTTTCGAGTTTAGGCGGCGCAAACGTCGACTTCTTCCATGAGCGCATCCTCCCCTCGCCGCCTCTTCCTCGCCGGCCATCGCGGCCTCGCGGGCGGCGCGATTCTGCGGGCCTTCGAGGCGCGTGTCGTGGCGGGCGAACCGTGGGATATCCTCGTGCGCACGCGCGCCGAGCTGGACCTGCTCGACGAGGACGCGGTGCGGAAATTTTTCGAATCGGAACAGCCCACCCATGTCATCCTCGCCGCCGCGCGCGTGGGCGGGATCAAGGCGAACCGCGATTTTCCGGTCGAGTTCCTGCTCGATAACATCAAGATCCAGAACCATGTCATCGAGCACGCCTGGCGCAGCGGCGTGAGCAAGCTCCTCTTTCTCGGCAGCTCGTGCATTTATCCCAAGCTCGCGCCGCAGCCGATTCCCGAGGAGGCGCTGCTGACCGGACTGCTCGAGTCGACCAACGAAGCCTACGCCATTGCCAAGATCGCCGGCATCAAGCTCTGCCAGGCGCTGCGCCGCGAATATGGCGTCGATTTCATCAGCGCAATGCCGACCAATCTCTACGGGCCGAACGACAACTTCGATCCGGAAAGCTCGCACGTGCTGCCCGGCCTCCTGCAAAAATTTCACCGGGCCAAGACGGAAAACCTGCCGTCGGTCACGCTCTGGGGAAGCGGCACGCCGCGGCGCGAGTTCCTCCACGCCGACGATCTCGCGTCGGCCTGCGTCCTGTTGATGGAAAAATACAGTTCGCCCGAGCCCATCAATGTCGGCACGGGCGAAGACGTGACCATCCGCGAGCTGGCGGAGCTGATTCGCGCGACGGTCGGCTTCGGCGGAAAGCTGGAGTGGGACGCGAGCCAGCCCGACGGCACGCCGCGCAAGCTGCTCGATGTCTCGCGCATCAAGGCGCTGGGCTGGGCGCCGCGCATTCGCGTTGAGCGACGGACTGGCGTCCACCTACGCTTGGGTTAGGGAGCACGGCGCCGAAGCGCGCGCGGGCCAATGACGGCGATGGACCCGGAATCCCCATGAGCTTATCTGCCTCGGGAATCGACCTGATCCATCGGGTCAAGCGTCTGGTTTTCCCGACGGCGGAACTCCGGAAATTGCCGGTCGTGGGCGGTCTTATCGGGCGGCTTCGTCAACGCCGGCTGGCGACCCCGGTGTCGATTGGCGAATTCCAGTTCTATGCGGGCGACGAAGATACGCTGGGTCTTCTGGCGAACCGGGATTATTGCCCGGAAGAGCAGAAGCTATATCGGTCGGTAATCCAGGCGGGTGACAACTGCGTCGAGCTTGGTTCCAATATCGGATTGTTCACCGTGCTCTATGGGCAACTCGCGGGGGAACGCGGGCACGTTCTCGCCTTCGAGCCATCGCCCGCGAACGCCTCGCTCCTACGTCGAAATCTCGTCTTGAACAGAATCACGAACGTTGAAGTAATCGAAAAAGCGGTCTCGGATCAAAGCGGCACGGGCGACTTGCATTTGTCGCGCACAAACTGCGGAGACAATCGAATCTACGAGTCGGATCTCGACAGCCGCGGGACGGTGACGATCGAAACAATCGGTTTGGATGAGTTTTTCGCCACGAGGCCGGGCGGCATCGATTTTCTGAAAATGGACATTCAAGGCGCCGAGGCAAAGGCGCTCGCTGGCATGAAGGCACTGCTGCGCGACCGACGAGTCGCCAAGATTCTCATGGAGTTCTGGCCTCATGGTTTGGTCCGATCGGGCGCAGATCCGGCTAGCGTCTTGGAGCGCCTGCGGGAATCCGGCTTTTCACTTTTCGAGGCGACAACAGAGGGACGGGTCAAACCGGTCACGGATGCGGATTTGCTGCAACGGCTTCCCCCTTCCAGCCAGGAATTCGCAAATGTGTACGCAACGCTGTCACCTCCTCCCCAGGCCTTGTTGGCTGAGTGAATCGCCGGGCAGTGCCCTTTGTCCCACCGGTCCCTGCCAATTTCGTCCACCGCCGCCGGGCCGTCGGACCCATGGCCGTTCGTGACCCTCGCAACTTTGGCCTCGATGCCATGCGCGCCACGGCCATCACGCTGGTGCTGCTGGCCCATCTCGCGGGCCCGTTCGATTCTCTCGGCGTCATCGGCGTCGAATTGTTCTTCGTGCTGAGCGGATTCCTGATCGGCGGAATCCTGATCGACCTCGCGGAGGCCTCGCCCCCGCTGGCCGGAGCGGCCGTGCGAACTTTTTGGGTGCGCCGCTGGATGCGCACGCTGCCAGCCTATTATCTCTTTCTCGTCTTTTTCCTTTGGTGGGACCCCGCGTCGCCCGAATTGTCGATTGGCGATCGGTTCTGGCGCTACGGCTTCTTCGTGCAGAATCTCGCCTGGCCGTGTCCGTGGTTCTTCGCGGTCTCATGGAGCCTCGCGGTGGAGGAATGGTTTTACGTCCTGCTGCCGGTGGCGATTTTCGTGGCCCAACGCTGCCTGCCGAAACGGACGGCGCTCTGGTCCATCATTCTCATCTTCATCGCGGCCTCGTTCGTGGCGCGCGGGGTGGTCGGCGCGCATGGCGATTGGGATCAAAACCTGCGCAAGGTGGTCGTCTTTCGGCTCGATTGCCTGATGTTTGGCGTGCTGCTCGCGCTCATCCGGCGGAACGCCGCCGAAATCTGGGCGAGCCTCGATCGACGCGCGGGCTGGCTCCTGGTCGCCGCGATCGTCTTCGCCGGATTCTTCCCCAGGCTGATCAGCGCCACCTCCGAGCGTCCGTGGCTTCTTTCGCTTTTGTTTTCCGTTCTGCCGCTGCTGCTCGCGTCAACGCTGCCGCTCTGGGTCCGGCTGCCCGACCCCGGCGGCCGCGCCGCCTGGGCGATTCGGAAGCTCAGCCTCTACTCGTACATCATCTACCTCTGCCACATTCCGATCATGTTTTGGTGCGACGAGCACATCGCCCGCGCGATCGGCGGGCGGATGGGCGCGATCATCGGCGATCTCGTCGCCCTGGTCGGCATCGTGATCGTTTCGGCGCTGGTGCATCATTTGTTTGAAAACCGATCATGAATCTGCGACCCGCCCAGCGCAGAACCGCCCCTGACGGGAGCGCATGTTTCCGATTCACTTTTCAGCCGGAGAGGACCGATCGAATTCCGACCCGCAGACTTCCGCATTCGGAGTTCGACATTCAGCATTCCCCGGTCCACTCATCGGCGCGTGAAGATTGCCCTCACCACGATCGCATCCGACGCACGCCAGCAAGCCCTCCGAAGGTCGTGCGGCCGACGTGGGAAGCCTATGCGCGGCGCCTGGCCTGCCGATCGTCGTGATCGAACGTCCACCCCATCCCGAACACTTCGTACTGGGGCAAATACTTTCCCGCTCACCCTGCCGGAATTCGCCGGCTTCGACGCCGTCCTCGTCCTCGACAACGACATCCTGATCAACGCGAATAGTCCGTCGATTACCGACGGGTGGGACCCGGATAAAGTCGCCATCGCCGACGAGCGGGAGCAGTTCGCGTGGGTGACGACTTTGTCGCGCGGTATTATTCCGACTACGATGACTTGCGGCCGGATCGCGCTCAAGCATCCGCGCGTGCTGAACACGGGAGTCCTGCTTTACACGCGAGCCCACGTGCCGCTTTTCGCGTAGGTCCACGCGCGCTGGGTGGACTGGAGCAATCGCGCCGCGGCGGCGGAACGCGAAGCGCAGGCGTTCAAGTTCGCCGCCGACCAGCCGCATATTTCACTGGCGCTGCAGGCGGCGGACCGGGCGCAAGTCCTGCCGCCGGCATTTCAACCGGCTCTGGTGGAGTTGGTACCGGGAGCACGGCCGCCTTCCGTGGCGCGCATTCCAGGCCTACGCCAAGTCGTCCTCGATCCTCGAGAAGATCGCGCCGCGCGCACTCGCGAATCCGGTCGCGAGGCCCGGCGCTCGCGCGCTGGAACGCGCCTTGAGCGAGTGCCATTTCCTGCACATTGCGGGGAGCAAGTCGCCGATTTGGCTGTTCGCGCATCGTGCGTTCTGCTTGATTCCCGTTCAATCGCCATGTCCGTTCGTCCGTTCGTCCCCGAGCCACACTCACTGTGCAGTTAGCGAGCAACTTCATCGTCCGGGTTTGGAAATCAGCCGTCGGCTGGTCGTTTGCGGTCACCGCGCTGCGCGCCGGTGGATTTCTGCTCGTTTTGCCGCTGGCGTTGCGCCGGCTCAGCCCGGATGAACTGGGCCTGTGGTACGTCTTCACCTCGATTGGCGATTTCTGCGCCTTCGCCGAGCTCGGGCTTGCCCTCATCCTCGGGCGCAGCGCGAGCTTCTTCATGGCAGGGCGTCGAGACGCCTCCCGGTCCACGGTCTCGAATTGAATCCCCCCACCGCGGAAACTGCGCGCACCGAATCTGGCCGGTCTCGCCGGGCTGCTGCAGCTCGCGCGGCACGTCTATGTCCGGATCGTCGGCGGCATCCTGCTCTTCATGCTGACGGTCGGCCTGGCCATCGTGCTGTCGAAACTGCGCGCGCTGCCCGGACCGCAGACCGGCCACTGGCTGACCTACGGCGTGTTCGTTGTCGCGACCATGCTCTCGGTCGCGGGCAGCTACTGGCCGCAATTCCTGATCGGCATCGGCCAGGTGCGGCTGGGACAGCGCGCGCTCATGTCCGGTCTGGTCCTCAACTACGCGGTGGCCGCCGGCTGCCTGCTGCTGGGCTTCGGCATCCTTTCGCTCGCGCTCGGCCAACTCGTCCTCGCCCTCGTGAATTTTACCTACGCGCGCTGGCAGGCGCTGGCGAGCTGCCCGGGAATCCGCACCGCGCCCGCCTTGGCCATCAACTTCGGCGACGTCTGGCCCGTCACGTGGCGATCGCTGCTGACCTCGCTCGGCGCGAACATGTGCTGTCCCGCGACGCTGTTTGTCTGCGGCATCATCCTCGACCTCGCCACCACGGCGTCCTACGGACTCAGCCTGCGGCTGGCGCTGGTGGCGCAGGGGCTCGCCGGTGCCTGGCTGGTGGTGCGGCAACCGCATATCGCGCGGGCCCGCGCTGCCGGTGATCTGCCGCTCGCGATTGCGCTGGTCAAAGGCTCCGTCGCCGCGCTGTGCCCTGACCTATGCGACTCGGGGCAGCTCGGCATCTTCCTGCTCGCGACGCCGATGCTCGAATGGATGAAGTCGCGGACTCCGGCCCTGCCCGCGGCGCTGCTCGCCGGATTGCTGGTCATGGTTGGACTCGACTTCGTGGTCGGCTTCCATTCGGCGGTGATCCAGACCGCGAATCGCTTCCCGCATTTGAAGATCTATCTCCTCAGCGGCGATGGCCACGATCGCGCTCGCGTTCGCCTGGCGGGAACCGCCTACGGCATCGCGGGAATCATCGCCGCACCGATCATCGTCGCAGGTGTGGTGCGCCTATTGGTGGATTCCCCGGCGGGCCTGGCAGGAACTTCGCGCCTGACCGAAGCCGACGACTAACTCTGAATTCCTCATGCTCGAGTCGCTCAAGAACTCCATCCGCACGCTGGAAGCGCGGCTGACCCCGCGCAAAACGCAGATCCAGTTCCGCGGGCACGGGCTGCGATTCTACCAGTCGGCATGGTGGGTCTTCGAGAGCCAGCCCATTTTCGACGAGGAGATTCTTCCATACTTCGCGGGTATCCAGCGACCCGCCACGGAGTTGAAATGCATTGTCGACGCAGGAGCCGCCACCGGCCTTTTTTCAATCGCGGCGTCATCGGGCCTATCCCGAGGCGGAATTCGTCTTGTTCGAACCCTCGGTGCGCCAGCGCGTCCTGTTGGAAAGAAATCTCCGGTTGAATGGTCTCGACTCGAGGCGGGCCCGGGTGTTCAAAACCGCGCTTTGGGATCGCGAGGAGACGGTGACCTTTCGCACCATCGGCGCCATGAGCTCGATCGAGCAAACGAGCTTTCTCGCCGGCCAGCTCCCTTTCGCCGAACGCGTGCACACCACCACACTGGATCTCTGGTGCGAACGAAACAACCCCGCGCGCATCGACCTGGTGAAGATGGACATCGAGGGGGCGGAGATCGAGGCCATCAACGGAGCTCGCGGGACGCTGGCGCGATTCAAGCCCGAACTTCTGGTCATGGCCTATCACGAGCGCGACGGCACGCGAACCTTCGAACGCTGCGCCAACGCGCTGGCCACCCTTGGTTATTCGGTCTCGGAGCAAGCGGGCACCAACGGATTTCTCCACGCGGTGGCCCGCTGAATCCCTCGCTTTCGGCGAATCAATCCGCGGAGACCACCAGCGACGTTCCTTCGAATCCAGCGCAGATTGGCCAGTCGCGGATCCGTGCGCCGCAACTCGTTCAAGGCGCGATTGACGCCCGGCCAGTCGCCCGTGCCGTAGTCGTGCCACAGGATGACGCCGCCGGGCCGGAGCATCGCCAGCGCGCTGCGGGTATCGGCCAGGACGTATTCATACGCGTGTGAGGCGTCGACGAAGACGAGATCGATCGCGCCACGATACGGCGAGAAATCAAACTGCGCGGAATCGCCGTAGAGCTGCGTGATGCGACTGGCGTGCGGAGACGACGCGAAGCGCGCGCCGGATTCACGCTTCCGCACAAACGCGTCCTCCCCCGCGGCCAGCGCATGCGCGGTCGCGCCGATCTGCGCGGCCGGCAAATCGAGCGTGTAGATTCTCGCATCGGGCGGTGAATTCTCCGCCAGGTTCAGCGTCGTCCGCCCATCGAACGTCCCGATTTCAAAAATCGCCGCCGGCCGCCGCGCGGCGCAAATCGCGGCGAGCACCGTCAATTCCGTCAGCGATACGTTGCCCGGCGCGACGTCAAGCTGGCTCAGGCGCACGCTGTCTGTGCCGCTGAGAAAGCGGGCCAGCGGCGCGGTGGGAATTTCGGGCGGAAACTCATCCACCTTCCAGCCGAAGCGGCGGCAGAGCTGGTAGATGAAAAGCCGGTTCGATTCCTTCGCCACCCCGACGGTGAAGACGTAGGCGCACGTCAGCAGGCCCTTGGCGTACTTCGGCAGAAAGCGGATCAGCGACATGACAGCGATGGGATCACGCGGCCCCCAGGATGCGCAGGACGCGATCGACAATCTGCGCCGAAGTCACCTCGCCGCGGAAGTCGCAATTCGGTGCGCCGGGATTTGCCGCCCGCCACGCCTCGCAGGACGACGCCGCGCGGGCCGCAGGACTTCGCCCTCGCCCGTTTTGATTGCCCCAGACCATCGGCGTCAGCGTGGACCAGCTGCAAAAGGGCGACACGGTCGCGACGTCGAGCGCGCTTGCCATATGCAGCGGTCCGGTGCTCGGCACGACATAGGCCGCGAATTGGGCGATCACCGCCGCAAGTTCCCGTAAGCCAAGTTCACCCACCCCATTGATGAATCGCGCCGAATTGCGCACGCGCTCCGGCCACGCATTCAGCAGAGCGAGCTCGCGGGCCGAACCCGTCGCCACAAGCACCGCCCTGCTCTGCTCGAGCAACCGGTCGGCAATTTCCCCATAAACCGCCGGGGCCAGGTTACAGGTGTTGCCCGCGCAGCCCGGGTGCACGCCGACGAGCGGAACCGAGCCGTCGTAACCCCGCTCTCGCAGCCAATCGCGCGCCGACGCCGCCTCCTCGTCCGTGACGATCAAGTCCAGTTGCGTTCCGTCGGTCGGTACGCCGGCCGCGCGCGCGAGATCCAGGAGCACATCGGCAAAGGGCCGCGGCCGCTCGCGAATCGACGAGCGCAAACAATGATGGAACGTCATGCGGCCCCACACGCCGCTCCACATCGCGTAGCGCCGCGAGACGCCGGAAAAGAGCGACGCAAAGAGTTGCTCTCGTTGGTTCGCGTTGGGCAGCAGGATCATCTCGAAGTTGCCCGCACGCAGCCAGCGCGCCAGCCCGCGCCAGGCCGCGGGAAATCCCGGCGCGACTTCCTCGATGGCGTGGGTCGCGGCGACATTCGGATTGTTCGCAAACAGCGGACGCAGCCAGCCCGGCACCACCAGGTCCACCGTCCAGCCGTCGCGGTGCAGGGCCCGGACAAGCGGCGTCGCGAGCAGCAGATCGCCCAGGTGATCGAGACGCACGATGACGACTCTTTTCATCATCGCGGTCGCCGCCCCACGGCGTACATGGCTGGCGCGAGATGCCACCGCAGCAGGCGGCTCAGCGCGCGATTCACGTGATAGAGTATCGCCGTTTTCAGACTCATGCCGTGGTAGATGTAATCGACGCCGAAGTCGACAATCTCAAAGCCGGCGCCGCGCAGACAGCCCAGGAGCGTGGCGGGCTGAAAATGCGAAAGATGAATTTCGCCGCCGAAAGTCATCTCGCCCATCGGGTGCCCCTTCTCGAGTCCAAGGCGGGCCTTGAGCAATGACCGGCTTTCATTCGGCACGGCCACGACGAACAGCCCGCCCGGCACCAGCGCGGCAAAGGCGCGCCGCACAAACGCGCCGGGATCCGGCACGTGCTCGAGGACGTGCCACGCGGTGACGCAATCGAACGAGCCTTCCGCAATCGGCATCGACGTGAACTGTCCCGTCGCGACCCGAAAGCCTCGCTTGCGCGCGAGTTCCGCGCCGGTCCCGGAGATTTCAGTTCCCTCCGCTTCGAATCCGCCCCGCTTCGCGGACTCGAGGAATCGACCGTCGCCCGTGCCGACATCCAGCAGCCGCGGCCCGGCGTGATGACGACGGAGCAGGTCCACGCGCCGCTGCCACATCGGCTCGCGATGCGCTTCCTCGGCCGCCCAGCGCTCGTAGTTGGAACCCAGGTCATACGAATCCTTGATTGCCGCCTGCGTCGGCCGCGGCGAGCGAAAGAGCAGACCGCAGGATTCGCAGCGCCGCACGTCGTTCATCGACGTTGCCGCGAGTCGATCGCCGCCGCACACCACGCAGGCGGCGACCGATTCGAACGAGGAAAAATCCATGGCTGGACGGCTGGGAGCAGGCAACACCGACACCACTACTCGCCACCCTTCCGCGCAAAAAGGCAAACTTCGTATTGTTGCCGGACGGACCCAACCTCCTCGAAGCCCATCCCGCAGAGCACCGAGCGCGCTCGGGCATTCAACCCGCCATCCGGATCATGCAGCTCCATCAGCAGGTGACGGCACTGGCGCAGCGACGTGGCGGTTGACCCGAACAGCACGTCGAACTCGGCACCTTCGACATCGAACTTGCACAAGTCGATCCCGTTCGCGAATGCGCCGCGCCGGAAAATCTCGTCGAAGGTCAGCAATGGCACGCGCTCGGGGCTCGCGCCCGGCGGCGTGGCGGAATCGACGCGCTCCGACACACTCCCGAGCGCGAAGTTCCGCTCCATTTCCCCGGCGGCGGCGGCGACCGCGGCATTCAAGACGAGGTGCTGCCGGCCGAGGTTGCTGCCGATATTGTAGGCGAGCCGCGCGCAGGTGTTCGGGTTCATTTCGACGCAGACGAGCCTCGTGAAGGCGTGACCCATCGCACCAAGCAGGAGCGGGAAACCGCCGCCATTCGCGCCGAGGTCGAGCACCGACAGATCATGCGGCAGCGTCACCTTGGCGAGCAGTCCGGCGTAGACCCCGTCGATCAAACACAAACGCGTTCCGACCTGATCCTCGCCGCGGTGATCGACCAGGATGCGATACTCGCCCAGACGGTAGACGGTCAGGCCCGTCGGTCGACCCACCACGCGATCGAAAAACAACTGCAACGCATTGTCGAAGCGGCGGTTCTCCCAAAGGGCGCGAAGCTGATCCCACATTGGGCGCAAGGTAGAAATCGCGGCGGGCCTTGTCGAAGGCAATTCACCAGCCACGGCTCGCGAAGAGGTACTGCTCGTCGAACAACAGAGGCGTGCTTACGCGAAATTCGTGCAGCCCGAGGGTTTCGACGGCCTCGGCCATCGGCACCGGACACCAGGGGTGCCACTCGCAGGCGAGCTTGAGCGAAGCCGGCAGGCGCGACTGATTCTGGCAGATCCAATTAACAATCTCGCCCTCGGCGCCTTCGCAATCGAGTTTGACGAAGGCGCGCCTGGATCCGGAGAAATCCACGGAATCGAGGCTTACGCTGGGCATGACGATCTCGCGATCACCGGGAAAAAACAGGCCGGAACTGCCTCCGTCCCCATTGACCTGAAAGCAAACCTCCCGGCCATCGCAGGTCACGGCGGTGCGATGGATGACCACATTCTTGAGCCGGTTAAGCTCAACGTTTTGCACGCATTGTTCCACGTGGGGAGCAGATGGTTCAAAAGCGTGGACGGTCGCAGCGGGAAGGCATCGGGCGGCGAGACACGTAAACGCGCCGATATTGGCGCCCACGTCGATGACAAGGTCGGCATCTTCTCCTCGTATGCCATAAAGGTCGGCGATCGCCGGTTCAAATATTTCCCCGAAGGTTGTCCGCAGCGGCCGCAGCGAGGCGATTTGCAGACCGTCGCGCAGCCGAATGGAAACGGGCGATTTGATGAGACCAAGCCGGCCCGCGGCCACCTCGGGCCAATTCGAACACCGCCCGACGATCGTCGAGAATGTCCGCAGTTTGCGGCGAAGCACGTGAGCGGTCATGAAGGCAACAGGCTACACGAGGGCGGCGGCGACAAGCGCGGCCACCTGGTCCGGATCGATGCGGGCGAAGGCGGCGGCCTGTTCCGCCGGCGGGACCATTTCAAGATCCGGGGCGAGATCGGTCTCGGTGTCGAGATATCGCCCGGTTTCAATTTTCCCGACAGCCAGATTGGGCACGAAGAAAACGGGGATCTCCGCTGCATTGGCGAGGTGGCGCGGACCGGAATCCGTCGTCAAGGCGGCGCGGCAACGCCGCAGAAACGCGACCAATGCCGGCAAGGTAAGCATGCCAGCCACCACCCGCGACGGCAGCTGCTCCCGCTCGCGCAACGCGGTCAGCACCGGCTCGTCGGCGGACGAGCCGAGCAGCAGGGTCTCGCAATCGACCCGCTGATGCAGGGCGCGCAGCGTCTCACCGAATTTCGCGAGCGGCCACACTCCCGATGGCTGGCGACTGGTCACGAACGCCGCGACCACCGGGCGCCCTCGCAACGCCAGCGACTCCCAGGCCGTGCTGGCCTCGTGCTCGTGCGTCGCGTCCGGATAAACGAGCGGGCGAATTGGCCAGTCAGGAGCCTGTGCGGTCAGATGCGCCACGAGATCACGGAAGTAAGCGGGATACGGCTGCGGACGACGAATGGGAATGGGATGCGTGACCAGCGAAGAGAAGCCCTTGTCCACATACCCTGCGCGGCTGGGGATTCGTTCACGCCATGCAGCCAGAGTCTCGCGCCAGGACGCGCCGCTGTTATAACAAATGGCGGCATCGAAGGAACTCGCGTGGGCCGCCAGATCCCGCGGATCGATCACTCCCGCCAGATGCGGGTTGGTCGACACGGCGTCGCGAGCCACATCGGGTGCCACTTGAAAAAGCGCGGCCTTTGGAAGCCCGCGGCGCAAGCGCGGGCAGGCTGCCGGTATTGTAGAGCACATCGCCGATGTGGCTGGCGCCCAGCAGCAGGACGCGGCGCCACTCGGCCGGCGACGCCGGTGCGTTTCTTCGGGTCGCACGCTCGAAGGTCCGATAGGCGAGCGCCAACGGTTCGCTCGCGCAGGCCAGGTAGAAATTGGCCGACTGGCGAAAGGCGGATCGGTCGGGGAGCCTCATGGCCATGATGAAGTTGCGGCGGCGGACAAATTTGTAAGCGGCGGAATCCCTGCCCATACTCACCCGCTCCTCGCATGCAAACGACCACGTATTTCGCAAATGGCCGGCACACGACGGGGTGGCTCCTTCTCTTTGTCGCGCTGGCGTGCTGGCTGGGGCCCTCGCGGCAATCGCTCTGGATCGACGAGGCGCACACGGCTTCGTACGCCAGCGTGGACGGCTTGCCCGCGCTGGGGCATCGCTTGTGGACCGAGATCCATTCGGAGGGGCTCATGCCGCTGGGCATGTTGCTCGCGTGGGGCTGGGCCAAATTGCTCGGCACTTCCGAACTCGCTCTCCGTCTGCCCAATTTGGTCTATGCCTTGATCGGGCTGCTCGCCTTCCTTCGTATGGCGCGAGTGACCCGCCTGCCCTGGCTGCCGCTATGGTACCTGATCCATCCGTTCCTTTGGTACTACGTCGATGAAGCGCGACCGTACTGCCTGCAAATTGGCGCCGCCGCGTGGTTCCTCGCGTCCTTCGTCGAAGTCGCCGAATCGGAATGTTGGACGCCGCGGGCGCTCCGGCTGATGCTCGCCTCCACGCTCGTGCTGGCGGGGTCCAGCTTGTTGGGTTTCGTGCAGGTGGGCGCGGCGGGCGCGGCGGTTGTCGTCATGCAAACGCGTCGAAATTGGGCGGGGTTTCGCGGTCTCACGCGCACCATGGCGTTCGCCGCGGTTCCTTTGTTTTTTCTCGGCGCGTACTACCTGGTCATTGTCTTCCGCAACGGCGGCGGAGGGCAGCCGCGCCTGGGGATTCGCGTGGCAGAATTGGGCCTTCGTGGCGTACGAGCTCCTTGGCTTCGCCGGCCTGGGCCCGGGCCGCGAGACGCTGCGCGACGCGGCCGTGCAGGGCGGTTCGGCCACGTTGGCCACATTCGGGGCGCGGATTCCCTTGCTCGTCGCGCTGGGGGCGGCCTACCTCGCGCCGGGCATCGCCTACTTTTCGCAGTCCCAGCGTCGCAAAGCCGGAGGCAACCGGCCGCCGAAGTTTGTGATTCCGGTTGTTGCTCTCCTTGTCATCCAGGGGGCAGCGCTGGTCGCAGCCTGTGCCGCGGCGGGGTTCTCGGTTTGGGCCAGGCACCTCGCCCCCGTCTTCCCACCGGTGGTCCTGCTGACCGCCTATTATTTCGGCGCGTTTGGCGCGGAGAAATCGCGCTTGCGCGTCATTGCTGGCGCGGTCGCCGCGGCGATCTTGTTCGCATCGACTGTGATCATCCGCTTTTCGCCGGACCACGCGAAGCTGGACTACCGCGCTGCCGCAGCCTGGGCCACGAAAGAGGTTGCGAGAGGCGTCCGCGTCGGCTGGGCCGCCGACGATTATGCGGCCCGCTATTACGGTCTGGCTCTCGGACGCGAGTGCCTGGCTGGGCCACCGCCGACGGCGGCGTTTGTGGGCGCGGAGAACACGCCGGAAAGCCTCGCCGGGCTGGACGCTTTTATTGTGTCCAGGCCGGAAATCTACGATCGATCGCAGCTCATTCGCCGCCGGATTGAGTCGGCCGGCTTTGAGCGGGGTCCGGATTTTCACGGCTTCCAGACCTACCTTTTGCCGAACGCAAACCGGGATGACCCGCCGGCCGCCGGCGACAAGAACTTGCTGCCGCCGAGCAAATGAGCCCATCTTTACGGAACCCGTCGCCTCGGCGGCCGCCTCGCCCCTGATGAGCCCCATCCCGTCCATCTTCTCATTTGTCGTGGTGGCAGTGGGACTGCTCGTGGCCCTGCTGATTGGTTCGGCGATTGGCTCCGCGGACTATTTGTTGATCCTGTTTTGGACTGCGATTGGCGCGCTCGTGGCGTGGATGGTCCTGGCGCGGGAACGTTGGTGGCTGCCGCTGGTGGTGGGCGCGGCCAGCGGTGGAACGTTTCAAATTCCGTTCAAGATTTATCCCGTCGAGATCGCGCTCGCCTTCGCGCTCATCGGCGTGATTCCGCAGATTGCGTTGAAGCCCAGCGGCCTGCTGCAGCGTCGCGGCCGGCCGCCGGCCGCTCTTCCTAATCTTGCTCCTTTATCTGCTGATTCACCTCGGATACAGCGCCACGTTTCACCGCGCCCCCGACGGCGGCGGACTGGGCAACATCGCGCGCAGCTATTCGATGGGCCTGTGGGCTCTGGTCGCCGGAGTCCTCATTTGGTATTACGGATCGGTCTCGAGACAGCAGACCATCATTCGGCTGCTGATGGCATCATTGGTAGTTCGGGTCGCCCTCGGATTTACCAGTTTCATCCTCGACGAACCCATCATCGTTCCCGTCGTCAATTTCACCATTCTCGAGTGGGATCTCCGTTATTCAGGGCCGCTGCTCATGGTGCTCTCGACCATGCTGCTTTTCACCCGTGCATCGTTTCCCACGAAGGCGCTCTACGCGCTGCTCGCGATGGTCGGGTTCGTCGCGGTCGTGGCCGGCGGCTCCCGCGGCACGACCGCGTACGCCCTGGCAGCTCCCTTCATCATGGGGGCCCTGTTCCGGCGCTGGCTCTTGATCGGGGCCTACGCCGGCGCGCTCTTTTGTGTGATTTTCGCCGTGAACATTTTCCCCCAGACCCTCGAGGCGCTCCCCTCCCGCCTCGAGCGCGGCACGAGCTTCATGATCCTCGGAGAGCGCTCGCAGCTGCAGGTGCAGGACGAGGTGGCGGGCAGCAATACGTTCCACCAGCGCTTGAACGAGGAGGGCTACTCTCGCTGGACCACCGATGGTTCCACCCTGCTGTTTGGCGTGGGCGTGCGGCCCTTTGACGAGCAATACATCATGGGGGCGAGCCGGTTCGAGCTGGATCCCTTCACCTTGATGGTCAAGGTGGCCGCGGACGTCGGCGCGTATGAGAACTCATTTTGGACCGTGCTGGCAGTAACGGGACTGGTCGGCCTGGGGCTGTACCTGACGTTGATGACCGTCCTATTCATCCCGATCTGGAAGGCGTTGGAATCACGATCGTATCCGCGTGACGCGTTCCCGCTCCTTTCCCTCGCGGGCTTTCTGATCGCCAGTTGGTATTTGTTCATGCCCATCTTTGGTCACTTCCCCAGCAACGAGGTGTTTTTTGGGCTGCTGGCTTACCTCACGGTGAAAGATTTCGCTCTTCGGCGCGGCGAGGCGGCCATCACAGCAACTGCTCCGCGGCCCCCGCGGCGGTCCGGCTCGCCGGTGCCTGAGCCCCCGGTCGCCGCGCACTCGCCACGCGGAGCAATTCCAAAAACGCCTGCGCACCACGGGGGTCAAATTCGGCCCTCGCCTTCCCGCGTCCCATGAAGCAATTCCTGCTCCGGATTCTGCCGGTTCTCATTCGGCTCTTTGGCTCGAAGATCCGCGATGCGCGCACCGGAAACGTGATCGGCCGCGCGTTGCTCCTGCCGTGGCGGGGAAGGATCCACTTCATCGGCACGACCGGCGTGGTCGAGCCGGTTTTTCTCCCGCAGGAGCGCCTGACGTATTGGAAACAGGAACTGGGGTTTGCCAAGCTGGACCCGGTCGACTTTCCCCGTGAGCCGCGTCCTTAATCTTGTCATCACCCACGCATCGCCCGCCGACGTGGCGTGGTCGTTGACGATTTGGTCCGCGGTGGCGCCGCCGGAACAGCTCCTCATTGCCTATGGGGGCTCCCAGACGGATTTCGATGCGATTGCCCATGCGAATCGCGTCTTTGTCTCGGACCCGCGACTGCGCACCCGCGATCACCAGCGGGAACGGCAAAGCTTCTCGGCCGTCTTTCGCGCGGCGGTCGAATGGATGAAGGGCAAGCCATTCACCCATGTCTACTGCGCGGAATTCGACCACCTGCCTCTCGTCCGGGATTTACACGAGCACCTGGTCGACCGGCTGGAAGCGGAGTCGGCCGATGTGCTGGGCCACGAGTTGCAGCGCGTCGACGGCACGAATTCGGCGCCGTATCTCAACCACGTTGTGGATCCGCGCTTCGCCGATTCCTGGCGAAAGATCAGCGTCCGCCAGAACAAGAACGTGATCCTGAACATGTTCGGCAGCGGAACATTCTGGACGAGGGCCGCCTTCGAACGCGTGGCGGCGCACGACGAGCCGTGTCCGATTTATCTCGAGATCTGGCTGCCCACGCTGGCCCACCATCTCGGCTATCGCGTTCGCCCGTTTCTCGACCAGGATCAGTTCATCGCCAGCGTCGGCGACCGGCGCGACGAAATCGAAGCCGCCCGCGCCGCCGGATCGTGGACGATTCATCCGGTCAAATCCCACGTCCCGGTCGAAATCCTCCTCCCTCCCCAGCCCGGCGCCCGTCCCCGCCCCCGTCCGAGCGAACCGCAGAACCAGCCATTCCTTTCCATCTGCATCCCGACCTATGCCCGGTCCGGTCCGCTGGGGCAGGTTCTCGAGAGCATCGCAAGTCAGGTGACCGATGAGGTGGAGGTGCTCGTGGCCGAGGACCCCAGCGATGAGGACGCGACCGCGGTGATCGAAAGAATGCGGGCTCTGATTCCGGGTCTTCAATATTCGCGCAACCCGGAACGCCTGAAATTTGACCTCAACCTGCTCAGACTTCTCGGCCGCGCGCGGGGGGACTACTGCTGGCTGCTGAGCGACGACGACATTGTCGAACCTGGCGCGGTGAAAAGCGTCCTGGGCGGTCTCCGACAATATGGCCCGGTCACAGGCGCAACGGTGAACCGCAACAACTACGACAGCACGCTGACCGAACGGATTTACGGCCGTCCATTTCGGCAGCAGGAGACGCGCATTTTTCACGGTGCAGACGAAATGTTCATCGGACTGCTGGATCAGATCGGGCTGCTCTCGTGTCAGATCTTCCGGCGCGATCTGTGCCTCCGGGTAACCGCGTCGCCGGAGGTGCAGTCCTTCGTCGGCAGCGGCTACGTGCAGCTTTACGTCATGATGCGCATGATGGCGCTTGATCCGAGCTGGCTGTTTCTCGCCGACAAATGCATCGGTTGGCGGGCCGACAACGACTCGTTCGCGGAGCGCGGTCATCTCGGCCGGCTGCGCATGGACATGGAAGGCTACGAGCGCGTGGCCGCCGCCATCTTCTCGCGCGACAGCGCCACCTATCGCCACGCCATCGCGGAGGTGGCCCGCTCGCACGTACGCCACCACATCGTCCGCGCGAAGCTCGGCGGGGCTTCCTGGGCATATTCGCGCGACGCCCTGGCCCTGTGCGTTCGCCACTACGGAACGTTTCCCTCATTCTGGTTCAAAACGTTTCCGCTCCTGCTCATGCCGAGAGCGGGAGTCCGCCTCTCGCGCTCGGCGTACCAGCGGATCAAGCAGTTCCTTGGCCGATAGCCCCGACGACCAAATGGAATCTCTCCCGCGGAAAAGATTGCTCGTCGTGGAACTCTGGGGCATCGGCGATCTCGTCTTTGCGACAACACTGCTGCGCAAGGCAGCGCAACAATTCGAAGTGACGCTGCTCGCCAAGCCGCACGCCCAGCCCCTGCTTGCGCGCACGCTGCCCGAGGTTCGGCACATCGCCTGGGATGCTCCCTGGACCGCCTACCGGGGCAAATACCGCTGGTGGAGTTGGGACTGGCCGGCCCTGCTCGGGACGATGCGCGCGCTGCGAAAGCATTCATTCGATGCGGCGGTCTCGGTGCGCGACGATCCGCGGGATCATCTGCTGATGCGGCTCGCCGGCGCCCGGCGTCGAATCGGCTTTCCCGCGCGCGGCAGCGGCGCGTTGCTGACCGATGAGATGCATCGCGTTCCCGGAACCCAGCACAAGGTCGAGGACTGGCGGATGCTGGCGGAACGGCTGGAAATCGACGGAGCCGCCTCGGCGGGTCCGAGCCTCGCGGCGGATCGACCCGCTCGCGGAATCGCGCCGCGGCTTTGCCTGCACGTCGGCGCGCGCATCCCGGTGCGCCGCTGGCCGGCGGCCAACTTCGCGGATTTGATCAGGCGCCTGCGCGAAAAGTTCACCGCTCACCTGACCATCGTACCCGATTCCGACGGATACGGTCGCGAACTCGCGCCACTGGCGGATGACTTTGTCGAGGAAATCAATCTCGAGGGACTAATCAACCTGCTCGCCGCAAGCGACGCGCTCATTTGCAATGACAGCGGGCCGGGACATCTCGCCGCCGCGGTCGGCACGCCGGTGGCCGCGGTGTTCGGGCCGACCGATCCGGTTCGTTACCGACCGTGGGGGGAGGGCCACCGCGTGGTCATCCGCGACATCTGCCCCCACCGGCCCTGTTTCGATTACTGTAAATTTCCCGAGCCATATTGCCTGACCCGGCTCACCCCCGACGAGGTATGGCCGGAATTCGAGAAATTTCTCACTCCGATCTTGAGCCCATCGCAAATGATGCACCTAGGCAAAAGGAACGTGCTCGGAATTCAGATAGACGCCATCGATTACGAATCGGCGACGGGGCAGATTCTCGCGGCGGCGCGGGAAGGTCGCGGCTTCAGCGTGTCCGCGCTGGCGGTCCACGGGGTGATGACCGGGGTGGATGATCCTGAGCAGCGATACCGTCTCAACCATTTTGATTTGCTCTGCCCGGACGGACAGCCCGTGCGCTGGATGCTGAACGCACTGCACGACGCCGTCCTCGTCGATCGCGTCTATGGTCCCTTTCTGACGCTCCGGGTTTGCGAGGCTGCGGCGCGCGAGGGCCTGGGCATCTTTCTGTTTGGAGGTACGCCCGGCACGCTGGCCGCCCTGGCGGACAATTTGCGGCGACAATTTCCGTCGCTGATCATCGCCGCCTCGCAGGCATCGCGATTTCGTCAGGCCACCCCCGACGAGGTGGCGGATGACGTGCGCGCCATTCGAGAAAGCGGCGCCAAGCTCTGCCTTTGCGGAATCGGTTGCCCGCGTCAGGAAGTCTGGGCCTACGAAATGCGCGATCGCCTTTCGATGCCCGTGCTCGCCGTGGGCGCAGCGTTTGACTTCCTCTCCGGCGCGAAGCCCATGGCTCCGCGGTGGATGCAATCCGCCGGTCTGGAGTGGCTCCACCGGCTCGCCGCGGAGCCGCGTCGGCTGTGGCACCGATACCTCGTGCAGAATCCGCGCTTCGTTTGGCATGCGACACGGCAATTGCTTTTCCATCAGCGGTATGATCCGGCAGACGGGCGACCGCCAACCGCCGAAGGCAACTTCGGCTGAGGATAATTCATGGGACTCGACAACAGCGCGGTCACATTTCTCCTCGCGGCGCGCGCGGCCGGGACGGATTTTGCGCGCACCGTCACGCTCGGCCGCCAGAACTTTTACCCGTCATCCGCACAGTTCCAGCGGACGATCGCCGCCTGCGGAATCACGGCCAACCTGGAAAATCTTCTCGCCGCGCGCGACGGCTTCGCCGAACCCTTCTTCGAGTTGCTCGGCGCGAGCGGAGGTGGCGTCGATCGATGCCTCCGCCTACGAAGGCGCGAGCCTCATCCACGATCTGAACGACCCGATCCCCGATCATTGGAGAGGTCAATTCACGGCGGTCGTAGATGGCGGATCGCTGGAGCACGTTTTCGATTTTCCCCGCGCGTTGCAAAATGCCGTCGCCCTGCTCGCCGTCGGTGGTCACTTTCTTTCCATCACGCCGGCCAACAACTTCATGGGGCATGGCTTTTACCAGTTCAGTCCGGAGTTGTTCTTTCGCGTCTTCACGCGCGAAAACGGCTATCACCTCAAGGTCGTGCTGATTCAGGCCACGGAAGGCCGCAGCCGTTGGTACAAGGTGCTGGATCCCGAAGCCATCGGCCGCCGCGCCGAGCTGCAGAGCGGACTGCCCGCGCTACTCTACGTGTTGGCGCAAAAGCTTGAAGACAAACCGCTCTTCGCGAAGCGACCGCGGCAGAGCGACTACGTCGCTGCCTGGAAAGGGAAACCCGACGGACCGGCGAGCGCTGTGGCCGCACCGGGCGCACGCTGGCCGACGTTCCTAAAAGCGCCCCTGCGACGGCTGCTCCCGCTCTTCGCCGACGCACCATTCGTCGCGAAGTCTCACTGCTTCCGCGCGGTGGAGGAAAGAGAATTGCTGGCCGGACGATTCTAGCGCTTCACAACGCGTTCCGCAGAGCCGCCACGCGCGCGGCGTCCACGGCGTTGGTCACCACGCCGTCGCGCTTGAGCGAGGTGCCGACGATGAAGCCGTCGGCGAGTTCGAGGTAGGGCTCCAGTTCCGCCGCGGTGATGCCGCTGCCGAGCAGGATAGTGGCGTCGGGACAGGCTCGCCGCACGCGGCGCAAATCGCTCGGATCGGCCGTGCGCCCCGTCCCCACCCCCGTGACAATCAAGGCGTCGGCCAGACCGCGGTCGACCGTGTCGCGCGCGGATTCCTCGATGCTGAATTCGGCCAGCGGCCGCGCGTGCTTCACGTGCACATCGGCGAGAATCCGCACCTCCGGGCAAAGCGCCGCGCGTTGCCGGAGGGTGTCGTGCGCGGCGCCCTCCACGATGCCCTGGTCGGTGACCATGACGCCGGTGTGGACGTTGACGCGGATGAAGCTGCCGCCGTGCACGGCGCATAGCGCGAGCGCCGAGGCGGCATCGTTGCGCAGCACGTTGAAGCCGAGCGGCAGCCCGCGCAGCTCCGCGCGCACGGCGACCGCGGCCGCGCTCATCGCGGCGACCGTGGCGGCCGCGACGCGGGATTTTCCAAAGGGCGCGTCACCGAAATTCTCCACGATCACTCCGTCGGCGCCGCCCTCGCGATAGGCCGCCGCGTCGAGCCGCGCCGAGGCGACGACCGCGCCGAAGTCCCCGTTCCACCGCGGCGATCCCGGCAGCGGCCGCAGGTGGATGACGCCGATGAGGACATTGCCGGTGGCGTTGGGAAAGAGTGTGCTCACAGACATCTGTCGGAGGTTAACCGCAGATTAACACAGATTTCCGCAGATTATTTCCTAAAGGTGAGTTCGCACGGAGCTCGCGGAGTGTACGGAGATATTCCTGATCGGAACTACGCGGCCGACAATTTCGTCCGTCAAATCTGCGTTAATCTGCGTTAATCTGTGGTTTCAAACGCTGGTCCCCATTCGCATTCATGCGTGATGGCCGCAAATAGACAGTCGGGGTTCGCGCTTGCGCTTCGCACACCCCGGCCTTAATCGGCGCGGATGTCGATTTCGTGGGCGCTCGACGGCGCCATCATCATCGGTTACTTCGCGCTCATCGTGGGGCTGGGGCTCTACATGGGACGCAAGGAGGAGTCGATGCACGACTTCGCCCTGGGCGGGCGCAAGATCCCGTGGTGGGCCGTGCTCGCGTCGATCGTCGCCGCCGAGACCAGCGCCGGCACCTTCCTCGGCACGCCCGGCGAGGGCTACAGCCTGCGCAACTACACCTACCTGCAGCTCGCCTTCGGCACGATCCTCGCGCGCGTCATCATCGCGTTCATCTTCATCAAGCCGTACTACGACTACAACGTCTACTCGATCTACGAGTTCCTCACCGTCCGCTTCGGCACCGGCTCGAAAAACGCGGCCAGCGCGGTCTTCCTCGTCACGCGCGTGCTCGCCAGCGGCACGCGGCTCTACGTCGCGGCCATCATCCTCGTCCTCACCTACGAGCTGTTCACGGGCGCGCGGCCCGACAAGCACAGCGAGCTGCTCATTTATCTCGCCGCCATCACGCTGGTGGTGGTGCTGACCGCGATCTACACCACGCTCGGCGGCATCAAGGCGGTGATCTGGACCGACGTGATCCAGGCCATCATCATGATGGGCAGCGCGATCGCCGCGATCGTGCTTCTTTACAACGCCATTCCCGGCGGTCTTGCCGGCATCCACGCGCGGCTGACCGGCCCGCACGATCTGCAGGTCATCGACACGGGCATCGAGGCCGGAAGATCCTTCTGGGGCAATGTGCAGGGCATTCTCGAATCCGAGTACACCATCTTCGCGGCGTTGCTCGGCTCGACCTTCACCACCATGGCCACGCACGGCACCGATCAGGACATGGTGCAGCGCATGCTCACCGCCAAGGACATCAAGCGCAGCCGGCTCTCGCTCATTCTTTCGGGCCTCGCCGACATTCCCGTCGTGGTGATTTTCCTGACGATCGGCGTGCTGCTGTGGGTCTACTACGTGTCGAATCCGGATCCGAATCTGCCGAAGAAGACGAACGAGGTGTTTTGCTACTACATCCTGAACGGCATCCCGACCGGCATGCGCGGCCTGCTGGTTGCGGGCATCTTCGCCACGGCGATGGGCTCGCTCAGCACCGCGCTGAACGCGCTGGCCACCAGCTACACGCGCGACTGGCATGAGCCCTATTTCCAAAAGAAGAGCGGCGACGCCGCCTCGCTCCGCACCGTGCGCTGGGCCACGGTGGTCTTCTCCGTGCTCATGATCGTGGTGGCGGGCGCGACGGCGTACTTCGTGATTATCCGGCCGGACAAGCGCATCGTGCCGATCGCGCTCGGCATCTTCGGCTACACCTACGGCTCGCTGCTGGGCGTGTTCCTGGTCGGCATGCTGACGAAGACGCGCGGCAATGATTTCGGCAATGTCCTCGGCATGATCACCGGCTTCGTCGCGGTGGCCATTCTCAGCGGACTGCCGAATGATCGTCGCGCGACTCTTCGGCGGCGCGCTGTACGCGCAGCCCGCCTGGCTGCCGGTGATTGAATTTCCGTGGCGGATCCTCTTCGGCACCATCGTCACCTTTGCGGTGGCGTGCGCCTTTCGCTCGCCGCACCGTCCGGACATGATTCGATGAAAATGTTCCGCCGCGCTGGCTCTGCTGATCCTCGCCGGGCTCTTGCTGCGGCTGGGCCGCCGCTTCCGCCTGCGCGGCGGGATCCGAAGACAGCGTGATCGATCCCGCGCACTTTCGCGCCGAGGTGGCCGCGCGGGCCCTTTTCGAGGAGTCGAACCGGCAGCGCGTCGCGGCGGGCCTGCCCGCGCTGGCGCCGTTGGCGGCCGCGCAGACTGCCGCGCAGTGGCAGGCCCAGTACATGGCCCAGACCGGCACCGTCGGGCACGTCAACACAATCGACCGCAGCCGCCGAAGCGTGGACGATCGCGCGCGCGCCGCGGGGATCGCCTTTCGCTTTCTGGCCGAGAATGTGGCGATGAATTTCGCCACCGACTACGAGCCGCGGCGCCCGATTTACTCGCGGCCCGGCCCGAAGGGCGAAGTGATCCGCAGCTATGTGCCGAACGGTCCGCCGATGGCGTATCACACCTACGCGGGCCTGGCGCGCGTGGTCGTCGCGCAATGGATGAATTCCTCCGGGCACCGGAAAAATCTGCTTTCGCGCGACGCGCAATACCTCGGTTGCGCCGCCGCGCCCGGCCTCCGCGACGTCAGTCACGGCCTCGGCAACATTTACTGCGCGCAGGTTTTTATCGCGCTGCGACAAAATGCGGAATTCGGAATGCGGAATTCGGAAGTAAATTCAAGAGTGCCCAGTCGTGTCGCAAGTCTATAGAAGTCAGACCCGATTGAACTTCCGCATTTCGCCTTCCGCATTCCGCATTTCATCCATCCCGCCGAAGCGTACCGTCGGTCAGGATTTTGGCCCGCAGGCCGCCCTGGCCCTTGAGCGCGCGCTGGGCGCCCTCGCAGAACGCCTGCTCCATCCAGTAGCACGGCGCCGATTCCTCCGTGCCGAGAAAACGCACGCCCTGGAGCTCGAACTCGCGGCCGATCAACGCATTCAGATCCACCCCGCGCGTGATGATGTTGCGGCGAAACACCTCCGGACCCTTGTCCGTGACTTCAAATTTCTCGCACATCCGCTCCCAGGTCTCCTCCGCGAAAAACGTCACCTGCCCGTCGTGATCCGCTTCCGCCGTCATGAAACGATCGCCTTCGAGTCCGCGACCCGTCGACACATTTCACCTCGTCGACTTCCAAAATGGGCGCCTGTCCCGCGGGCTGGCCGTGGTGCCCGAAATAATTGTGCTCCGGCGAGACGAAAAGGTGGCGAATCCGAATGGCCGGCGAGTCCATGCGCGCAATCTCCACGAGGAAATGCGAAAGAGTCGAGAGTCGACCGCCGACTCTTCCCTCAGCTCCGATCGAGCACCCGGCCGAATTCCTCCATGGCCTTTTCCGCGTTCCGCCGGAGCCCGCCAATCACCACCCCGCCGTTGTCGTCGAGGACGACCAGGTTCGGCACCTGGGTGCCGCCGAATTGCTGGCGCAGGCCGGCCACGATTTCCTGCCGGGAGTAATTGACCGCCAGCCAGGGCATCTCCGCCTCGCGGAATTGGTAGGCGGTTTCGCCGGCCGTGCGATCGGTCGGAACCAGCACGATTTCAAACTTGCCGGAGTCGATCCGGTGTGAGCTGTAGAAATTCTTCAGCTTCTCGGTGAACGCCTTGCACTCCGGGCTGGCGCGGGAGGCGAAATAAAACGCGATGAATTTCTTGCCGACGAGCTGCGACGAGGACTGCGGAATGACGGCATCGCTGCGGAAGGCGACCAGCGAATCGCCCAGGAATTTCACGACGGGATTGTCGCGCGGCGCCGACGCATCGCGCGCGGGGGGCGTCGCCGGCTGGCCGGGCCCGGCGGGCGCCGGCGGCGGGGGCCGGGGGCGGCACCGCGCCGCGGTAGAGTCGGGCCTGGGCCGACGCGGCGCCGGCCAGCAAATCGGTTTGCACGGCGGGCATCGACACGGTCGCGCCCTGGTATTCCAATTGCGCCGTGCCGCCCGCGACCGAGACCACATTCATCAATTCGCCCGCCGGCACCGTCACGGTGGTGGGCGCGCCATTCACCTTCATCGTGACCTGCACGGGGCTCTTCGTGATCACCTGCTTCGGCCAGAGCTCGGGATGCGCCGCCACGTACTCGACGGTCAGTCCGGTCGACGGCGCCTGGGCCCGAAGATGATTAACACAAGTTAACAATCCGAGGCAGACGGCGGCAGAGATGAACTTTCATTTAGGTAATCCACAAGACCCGGGAGTGAGGGTGTGGGATACGGTTCATGAGCGGATTTGATGCCAGTTGGCGGTCGGCGCGACCGTCAGGCTGGTTGATTCGTCGCGGCAGCCCGCTGGAGCAGCGTCACGGTGAGCAGCAGCACAAAGGATATACCCGAGCAAGACCGCCGCAAACGCATGCGCGGTGGCGTAATTGAGCTTCTGAACCTCGTCATAAAGCGCGATGGACGCGACCTTGGTGCGGTCGGGCAGCGCGCCGCCGATCATCAGCACCACGCCGAATTCGCCCAGGGTGTGGGCAAAGGCGAGCGTGAGTCCGGCGGCGACCCCGCGTTGCGCGAGCGGGAGATGCACGCGGAAAAACACGCTCAGGGCGGAGGCCCCGAGCGTCTGGCCGGCCTGCAGCAGTTCCGGCGATACCCCGCGCAAAGCGGCCTGAAACGGCTGCACCGCGAACGGCAGCGAATAGAAAACAGAGCCAATGACCAGACCCGTGAAGGTGAACGAAAGCGTGGCGCCGGTGAGCTGGTACCACCAACTTCCCGGCGGATGCTGCGGCGAAAATGCGACCAGCAGATAAAACCGATGACGGTCGGCGGCAGGATGATGGGCAGCGTGACCAGCGCCTCGATGACCGGTGTCCAGCGCGAGCGCGAGCGATTCAACCAATGCGCGAGCGGAAGGCCGAGAACGAAAAGCACCAGCGTCGTCACCGCCGCGAGCTTGAAGGTCAGCCACAACGCACCCCACAACGCGGGCGGAATCCCCAGGAAATGATCGGTCGGCGTCAGGCATGCTCGTTCAGTCTGGCAGACGAAAGCCGAAGCGGTCAAAGATGGCGCGGGCTTCCTTCGATTTGAGAAACGCGAGGTAGCGCCGCGCCGCGCCGTTTTCCGCGCCGCGCCTGCGTGAGCACCGCCCCCTGCTCCAGCGGTTCGTGCTCGCTCGCGGGAATCTCGACGAAGCGGCCGACGCCGACGAGTCGCGGCGCAAGGACCAGCGAAAGCGCCACCACGCCCGCATCCGCGTTGCCCGTCTCCACGAATTGCGCGGTCTGGGAAATGTTCTCACCGAGGACCAGCCGGCCGGCCACCGCGTCCCACAGTTTCGCGCGCTCCAGCGCCTGCCTGGCCGCCCGTCCGTAGGGTGCGTGATCGGGATTGGCGATGGCGAATCGCTTGACCGCGTCTCCGCGCAGGATGGCCGAGTCCGTTTGCGAGATCCAGGTCGGGCCGCGTCGTCCAAAGCACGATTCGCCCGATGGCGTAGGGCGTCAGGGTGGCGCCGTCGGCGTGGCCCGCCGCGACCAGTTCGCGCGGATAGCGCATGTCGGCCGAGAGGAAGACGTCGTAGGGCGCGCCATGCTGGATCTGGGCGAAGAAATTCCCGGACGAACCGGTGGAAACCTTCACCTCGACCGACGGCTCGGCCTTCTTGAACTCGGCATTCAGCGCCTCGAGGCAATAGACGAGATCCGACGCGGCCGCGATTTGCACGGCTCTCGGCGGCGTCCACCCGCACCGCGCCCGCCGCCGCCGAGGATGACCGCCAGACACGAGCGCAACGCCAACTCCCCGGGGCTTGCGGCGTGGTCATCCCCAAGCGTTATATACGAAAGAAATAACGCAATCCTGAAGCGATCTCAGCGCAGGCGGGACTTGAGCTGCCGCCAGCCGGGCTGCACGGCGGCCAGCCCCCGGCGCTCCATTTCCTCGTAGATGGCGAGCACCCGCCGGCCCGCGGCCGTCACCGCCGCGCCCCCGCCCCGGCTTCCGCCGCGCGACAATTGCACCAGCGGCGTCCGAAACGACGCCATTCATGACCCGCACCAGCTGCCAGGCCTTCAGGTAGCTCAATCCCATGCGCCTGGCGGCCTCGGTCAGGCTGCGACTCGCCAGCAGATGAGTCAGCAATTCCGCCTTGCCCGGGCCGAAGGCGATTTCGCCATCATGCACCACGCGCAGCCGCACCGAGGATCCCTTCGTCAGCGCGCTTCGTCACCCGGCCAGATTGCGCGATCCAAGCCGCTGGCGGAAAGCGAAATTACGCCCGGAAATCGCGACGCCGAAAAATTGCATGCAATCCGGATCGTATCTTGACACTTGAGACACAGTCTCCTAATTCCCTCTATGGCATTCGAGGCCGGTGGAAGGTCACTGGTTTTGGTGCCGCAAACTCGGGTTTTCCCAGGCTCGAATCCCCAACCAAAATCCCCCGGTTTTGACCGACCGCACTTCCGTTTCAGTGAACGTGCAAAAGATCGTCGGAGCGCAGGCTTCGACGGTCGCGGACTCGCTTGCGGTCGAGGAACCGCTCGAAATCCAGCTCGGCTACGAGAAGAAGGGCTGGCAGGTGCACAAGTCGATCTCGGTGACGATGCGCACGCCGGGGCACGACTTCGAATTGGCCGCCGGATTTTTGTTCACCGAGGGCATCCTGCGCCGGCCGGATCAGATCGCGCAAATGCGCACGCGAACCCGCCGACGCCGCGGACGGCAACACCGTCCGCATCGAGTTGAAGCCGGACGTGGTGGTCGACTGGCAGCGGCTGGAGCGGCATTTTTACACCTCGTCGAGCTGCGGCGTGTGCGGCAAGACGAGCATCGAGGCGCTGCGCACGACAGGGCTGGGCAGCAAGCCGGTTTTCGCGGGCGCGCATCCGCGTGGTCAGCGCGGCGACGCTGCACGAATTGCCCGGGCGGCTGCGCGAGGCGCAATCGGTTTTCGAAAAGACCGGCGGGCTGCACGCGGCCGCGCTCGTTCGAGCCGGACGGCCGGCTGATCGCCCTGCGCGAGGACGTGGGCCGGCACAACGCGGTGGACAAATTGATCGGCTCGCAATGGCTGACCGGACGCACGCCGCTGCTCGAGACGATTCTTTTCGTGAGCGGCCGCGCGAGCTTTGAGCTGATGCAAAAGGCGCTCATGGCCGGCATCCCGATGCTGGTCGCGGTGGGCGCGCCGTCGAGCCTGGCGGTGGCGCTGGCCGAGGAATTCAGCGCGACGCTCATCGGCTTCACGCGCGATCAGCGCTTCAACATTTACGCCGGCGCCGAGCGCGTCCGCGAGGCCGCGCCGGTACCAGCCGCAAACTAGTTTCCGATTTCCTCCCTCCTCCTTCCTCCTTGTTCCTTTTCTTCCCATGAGCACGCCCAAAGAACTCCGCAAAGACGGTCCCGAAACCAACGACCCCGTCGCGCCTTCCGCCGAGGCCGCCACCTCGCAGGACGTGCAGCCGCACACGCCGGGCGCGCAGGTGCCGATTGAAACCGACGGCACCAAATTCGCCGCGGCCAGCACCGCCGCCGCGGGACTCAAGGCGGTTCTCACGACGAGCGCGTTTGCCTGGGGCAACATGGGCATCGCGCGCGGCACCGAGACGATGCTCAAGCTGAACCAGGTCGACGGCTTTGACTGCCAGTCGTGCGCCTGGCCGTCGCCCGACAACGACCGGCACACGTTCGAGTTCTGCGAGAACGGCATCAAGGCGATGGCCGACGAGGGCATGCGCGGCAAGGTGAACGCCGATTTCTTTCGCGCGAACAGCGTGGAAGTGCTCGGCAAGCAGTCCGACTACTGGCTCAACCAGCAGGGCCGCCTGACCGAGCCGATGGTCCTGCGCCAGGGCGCGACGCATTACGAGCCGATTTCGTGGAGCGACGCATTCGCGCTCATCGGCCAGGAACTCAACAAGCTGGGTTCGCCGTGGGAAGCGGCCTTCTACACCTCCGGCCGCACCAGCAACGAGGCCGCGTTCCTCTGGCAGCTTTTCGCGCGCCAGTTCGGCTGCAACAACCTGCCGGACTGCTCGAACATGTGCCACGAGTCGAGCGGCTCGGCGCTGAACGACGCCATCGGCATCGGCAAGGGCTGCGTCACGCTGGAGGATTTCAACAAGGCCGATTGCATTTTCGTGGTCGGCCAGAATCCCGGCACGAATCACCCGCGCATGCTCTCCTCGCTCGCGGACGCCAAGGCGAACGGCGCGAAGATTGTCTCGGTGAATCCGCTGCCGGAAATCGGCTCGAAACTTTTCAAGAATCCGCAGCATTTCATGAATCCGCTCAAGGTCGTGCCGACGCTGCTCGGCGGCGGAGCGAAGCTGAGCGATCTCTGGCTGCCGGTGCGCATCCACGGCGACATGGCGCTCTTCAAGGGCATCATGAAGGAGATGCTCGCGGCCGAGGAGGCCCATCCCGGCACGGTGGTCGATCGCGACTTCGTCAACAAATACACCACCGGCTACGACGCGCTGGTGGCCGACCTCAAGGCCGCGTCGTGGGATCGGATCGTGAAGGACTCGGGCCTGAGCCGCGAGCAGATCAAGGAGGCGGCCGACATCGCCATGGCGAGCAAGCGCATCATCTGTTGCTGGGCGATGGGCCTGACGCAGCACGTCAAGGCGGTCGGCACGATCCAGATGATCATGAATTTCCTGCTGCTCGGCGGGAACATCGGCCGGCCCGGCGCGGGCCCCTGCCCGGTGCGCGGACATTCCAACGTGCAGGGCGATCGCACGATGGGCATCTTCGAGCGCGCCAGCGACGCCTTCCTCGACAAGCTCGGCAAGGAATTCAACTTCACGCCGCCGCGCGAGCACGGCACCGACACGGTCAAGGCGATCAAGAAGATGCACGCGGGCGACATCAAGGTGTTCGTCGCGATGGGCGGCAATTTTCTCTCCGCCACGCCCGACACGGAATACACCGCCAAGGCGCTGACGCGAGTGCGCGCTGACGGTGCAGGTTTCGACCAAGTTGAATCGCGCCCATCGTCGTCACGGGCCAGCAGGCGCTGATTCTGCCCTGCCTCGGCCGCAGCGAAATCGACGTGCAGGCCGGCGGCCCGCAGTTTGTCACGGTCGAGGACTCGATGGGCGTGATCAATCCGTCGCGCGGGCACCTCGAGCCGGCGTCGGAGACGCTGCGGAGCGAACCGGCCATCGTGGCGGGCATCGCCAGGGCCACGCTCGGCGCGAAGTCCACCGTGCCGTGGGACGAGCTGATCGCGAACTACGATCTCATCCGCGACCGCATCGAGCGCGTCATCCCGGGCTTCGAGCAATACAACGAGCGCATCCGCCGCGGCGTCTTCTACCTGCCGAATGCGGCGCGCGACAAGCGCGTCTTCAACAACGCCGGCGGCAAGGCGAAGTTCACCGTGCACGAGCTGCCCGACATCGATCCGGAGCCCGGCCAGTTCGTCATGATGACGATGCGCACGCACGATCAATTCAACACCACGGTCTACGGCCTCGATGATCGCTACCGCGGCGTCTACAACGGCCGCCGCGTGGTCTTCATGCACCGCGACGACATCAAGGAGCACGGCTTCGCGGCCGGCCAGCTGGTCGATCTGACCAGTCACTTCCGCGGCGAGGAGCGCCGCGCGCCGCGCTTCCTGGTCACGCCGTACGACATCCCGCGCGGCGCGGTGGCCACCTACTTCCCGGAGGCCAACGTGCTCGTGCCGGTCGACAGCGTGGCCGAGCAGAGCAACACGCCGACTTCCAAGTTTGTCATCGTGACACTGACCCCGACCGCCGACGTGGCCGGCGCGGCGCAGGCCATCCTGCGCGACGCGCGCGAGACCGCCAAGGCGCCCGAAGCCAAACTGCAACCCGCCTAGGCAAGCGCGACTCACCCCAAGAATTTTGGATGCGGCGGCAGTCTGCCGCAGTCCGATTGGCCGGAATGTTTTTTGTTCCGGCAAACCCCACCAAACCCGAACCACCTTAAACCCCCAAAACACACACACACCATCATGGGATTCCTCGATCGAGAAAACACCATTGCGGGACCCGGCTATTCACGCTGGCAGTTCCCCACCGCCGCCATCGCCGTGCAAATGTGCATCGGCGAAATTTACGGATTCAACGTCTTCAACGTGCCGCTGACGCGGCTGATTGGGCATCAAGGAATCCGTCAAGGGCACCGATTGGACCATTCCGGAAGTCGGCTGGTTCTATTCGCTAGGCTTGATCATGCTCGGCCTGTCCGCCGCCGTCTTCGGCAAATGGGTTGAGCGCAGCGGCCCGCGCAAGACGATGTTCGCGAGCATGCTTTGCTTCTGCGGCGGACTCGTCATTGCCGCACTCGGCGTCTATGTGCACAGCTACTGGCTGACTCTCTTCGGCTACGGTTTTGTTGGCGGCATCGGGCTTGGTCTCGGCTACATCGCCCCGGTCTCGACGCTCCTTAAGTGGTTCGTCGACCGCCCCGGCATGGCGACCGGTTTCGCCATCATGGGATTCGGATCGGGCGCGCTGGTGGGCGGACCGCTCAGTCAGCTCCTGATGGAGTATTACAAGACACCAGCGTCCATGGGCGTCTGGCAGTCGTTCCTGGTCCTGGCCGCGCTCTATTCCGTCATGATGTGCTTCGGCGCATTCACGGCCAAGGTTCCGCCCGTAGGCTGGACGCCCGCCGGCTGGACCCCGCCGCCCCAGAGCGCCAATCTCATGATCACGCAAAGCCACGTTTCGGCGGACGAAGCCATCAAGACACCGCAGTTCTGGTTCCTCTGGGTCGTGCTCTGCATGAACGTGAGCGCCGGCATCGGCATTCTCGGTCAGTCCACGCTGATGCTCAGCGACATGTTCGGCCAGCCCGCCGCCGTCGGCGCCGGTCTCGTCGGCCTGCTCTCCATCTTTAACATGGTGGGCCGGTTCTTCTGGTCGTCGACCTCCGACTACACGGGACGCAAGGGCGTCTACTGCATCTACTTCCTGCTCGGACTGGTGCTGTATCTCCTGATTCCGTTTTCGCAGAGTACCAAGAATGTGATCCTGTTTGTGGCGGTCACCTGCGTCATCATCTCGATGTACGGCGGCGGCTTTGCCACCATCCCGGCGTATCTCCGCGACATGTTCGGCACCTATCAAGTGGGCGCCATTCACGGTCGCCTGATCACGGCCTGGTCCGCCGCGGCCATCATTGGGCCACAGGTCATCAACTACATCTCGACGAACCAAAAGGCGGCCGGCGTGCCGAAGGAACTGGCTTACAACAAGTCACTCTACATTTGTGCCGGCATGCTCGTGGTTGGCCTGATCGCCAACCTCCTCGTGCGGCCGGTTGACGCGAAGCACCACTACAAGGGCGCGGACCTGCCGACCGGCAAGCCTGCCCCGATCCCGGCGACTTCCGGAGTCCGGTAAGCGAACACTAAACCGAACACCTCAAGAAACATGAACATTAAAGCACTCGTTTGCTGGATTATCGTTGGCATTCCGCTGAGCTGGGCGCTCTACACGTCCGTGCAGAAGGCGAAGCCGCTCTTCTCCAGTTCCATCAGCGCACCGGCCAAACCGGCTGACGCGCCGAACAAGTAGGAATCTCGCAATTCCTCCCCGCAATCGCCGGGTCGATCCTCGTGATCGGCCCGGCGATTTTCTTTCGGCGATTGTAACGGGCCCGATCACTTCCGGCTTGCCGCGCGGCCACGGCTCACTAGTCTGCGGACGGCAATGGAGTTTGCCCTCCCACCAACGGGAAAACCGCCTGAACTGTTTTCAGCGCTGATGACTCCTGTGAGACGTTTCGTCCGTCTGCAGGAGTTTTTCATATGCTGAGTTACTTGTGGGTCGCAATCGGCGGCGCGCTCGGCAGCGTCATGCGCTTTTGGTTTTCCGGCGTCATCGCGCAGCGCTTCGGCGAGACCTTTCCGCTCGGGACCATCCTCGTGAACGTCACCGGCTCGTTCGCCATCGGCTTCTTCGCCACGCTGACCTCAACCGATGGGCGCGTGCTCGTCTCGCCGTCGTTCCGCCAGTTTTTCATGATCGGCATCTGCGGCGGCTACACCACCTTCTCCTCGTTCAGCCTGCAGACGCTCAACCTCGCGAACGACGGCGAGTGGCTCTACGCGGGCATGAACGTTGTCTTCTCGGTCGTCCTCTGCCTCGTGGCCGTCTGGCTCGGCCACCTCGCCGCCGCCGTGCTCAGCCGCACCTGACCTATGCCCGAATCAATCCCCCGCGAGGCCCTGCTGGTGCGCATTTTCATCGGCGAAAGCGATCGCCATGAGCATCGACCGCTCTACGAGGCCATCGTGCTCAAGGCGCGCGCGGCGGGTCTCGCCGGCGCCACCGTGCTGCGCGGCCCGATGGGCTTCGGCGCGGCCAGCCGCATTCACACCGCCAAGATTCTCCGGCTTTCCATGGACCTGCCCATCGTGATCGAAATCGTCGACAGCGAGGAAAAGATCCGCGCGTTTCTCCCGCTCCTCGAGGGAATGATCGGCGGCGGCCTCGTGACCCTCGAAAAGGTCCAGGTCATCCAATACCGGCCGCCCAAGCCCGCCTGATCCGATGGAAGCGTCGCTCTGGCAGAACATCTGGTTCGTGGCGGCCGTCTGGATGGCGCTGGCGCTGGCCGCAAGTTTCATCTCGATCTGGACCGGCATCTCGGTCGCGCTGATCGAAATTCTCGTGGGCGTCGCGGCGGGCAATTTCCTTAACCTCCGGGCCGATGCCGAATGGATTAATTTTCTCGCGCTTCTTGGCAGCGGCCTGCTGACCTTCCTGGCAGGCGCGGAAATCGATCCGATCTCGTTGCGCACCAACATCCGGGCCAGCGCGCTCATCGGCGTGCTGTCGTTTGGAATTCCCTTCCTCAGTTGTTGGGCCTTCGCGCAATTCGTCCTCGGCTGGACCCTGCCGGAATCGCAGATTGCCGGAATCGCGCTTTCGACCACCTCGGTGGCGGTGGTTTACGCGGTGAGTGGCCTGGGCTGGCGTGCCACGTGGGCGAGTGGGAATCGATCCCCGGGTTCGTCGACGGCGTCCTCGCACGGTTCGGTCGCATCGACGGCCTCGTGAACAACGCCGGGATCAACCCCGCGCGCATCGGACCGGCCGACATGACGCTCGACTACTGGCGCAAGGTGTTCTCGGTGAACGTCGAAGGTCCGCTGCGCACGAGTCAGTGCGTCGTCCCGACGATGCGCGAACAGGGCGGCGGCAGCATCGTGCACATCGGCACGATGGCCGCGTACTCCGGTGGCGCCAACATCTGCGCGTACGGTTCGTCGAAGGCGGCGCTGCTCAACCTCACCAAGAGCATGGCCATGGACTGGGCGCCGTCGAACGTCCGCGTGAACATGCTCTCGCCGGGTCCGTTCATGAGCGAGATGATGGAAGGCGGCGCGAAGACGCAGCCCGGCTTCCTCGACCTCGTCGCCGGCGGCACGTTCCTGAAGCGCATCGCCGATCCGCAGGAGATCGTCGGCCCCGTGTGCTACCTCGTGAGCGACGCCTCGTCGTTCGTGACCGGCGACGACCTGTCCGTGTCCGGAGGGATGTTGAAGTGATCGAGCCCGCGGAACTCCAAGATCTCGTCGGTCGGTGGTGGTGGAACTACGACGAAGGCAACTTCGACGTGCTCGAGTCGTTGCTCACCGACGACGTGCACTTCTCGTGCCGCACCGACAGCGGCACCACCGACTACGAGGAGTTCGTCGCGCGCCGACTACTCGCGGACGGCGACGCGGTGATGGCGTGGCAGACGGATCACCGTCTACACAGCCCGTACCCGCTGCGGCACAACGGCACCAACGTGCACATCGTCGAGCAACTGGGTGACGAGGCGACCTTCGCTTCCTACATCTTCGTGTCGCAGATCGTGGGCGGCGTGTCGCCGCTGTCGACCGCGATCGTGAACGGGCGCGTGCGTCGCCAGGGCGACGCGCTGCTCCTCGCCGAACTCGAGGTCGTGCTCGACACCACCGACTCGAAGCCCTTCATCGAACGATGACCGTCGCCGAGCCCCTCACGCAGAAGGCACGCGCGAACGCGCGCCGCGCTGGTGCGTTCGGCGTACGACCTCTTCATCGAGCAGGGCTACGGCGCGGTCTCGGTGCGCGACCTGGCGCGCCGGACGCAGGTGACGAGCGGCGCGATGTACGGGCATTTCCGCAACAAGGCCGACCTCCTCGTGGCCGCCATTGCCGACCACGTCGACCGGGACCTGTATCAACCGAGCCTGGGTGGCGGAACGCTCCGCGGCGCGCTGGTGCGGCAGTGGAGGTCGTATCGCTCGCGGTGGGCCTGCGGGCGCTGCTCGTGGAGGCGGCTGCGGCGGCGCGGACAGATCCCGAAGCTCGGCGCCAGCTCCATCGGATGCAGTCCGCGCAGCTCGACGAGTGGAAGGCGATCTACCGCGAGGTGCAGGTCCGAGAGGATCTCGACCCGACCGTCGACATGGATGCGGTGGTCGTCATGCTGTGGGCCACCGAGCTCGGGCTCGGCCTCCTCGAAGCGTGGGACGTCGAACTGCCGAAGCCGGCGACGTGGGCGACGCGTCGTCGACCGCTTCATCGGCTCGCTCGAACCACCCGCGCGCTGAGCGCGATCACAACATGGGATCGATCTCGACCGTCTGCACGAGTGCGGGATCGTCGATCGGTTCGGCGTGGAGGTCGAGCCGCACGAGGCGCAGCCGGCGCGTGACGAGCACCCACGCGAAGAACGAGAACATCACGACCGCGGCGATGCCGACCGCCTCGCCGGGCCCGAGGATCGAGCCGATCGCGCCGCCGATGAGCGCGGCGATCGGCACGCCACCCGCGGTCATCATCGTGTAGAGCCCCATGACGCGCCCGCGGAACTCGTCGGGCGATCCCGCGATCAGCAGGCCCTGCGTGACCGTGCTCAACACGAAGTACGCGAAGCCGAAGCCGAGCAACGCGGTCGCGGTGATCGACAGTTGCGTCGACTGGCTGATGATCGACGTACATCGTGGCGATGATGGCGAGCGCGGCCCCGATCGCGATCCGTCGGCGACGGTCGCTGAGGAACTCGCCCGCCACGATGGCGCCGATGATCGCGCCCAACCCCGTCGTCGTCTGGATGAGCGCGTAGCCCGACGTCCCTTCGTGCAGGAGGTCGGTCACGATCACCGGCATCAGCGCGGCGTGGTACACGACGAACGTCACCACGAACGTCACCAGGAGCAGGAACCCGATCTGCCGGTCGGCACGCCGCGAACTTCAGGCCGAGCGCGATCTGGCGTCGGAGTGGTTCGTGGGTCTCGTGCGGACGGGTGACGGTGCGTACGAAGGCCCACGCCAGCACCACCGCGAAGAAGCTCGCCGCGTTGAGGTAGAAGGCCCACTGCAGTCCCCACCCGCTGATGACCAACGCGGCCAGCGTCGGACCGAGGATGCGGGTGAGGTTGTTGATGATGCTCATCGACGCGACGGCTTCGGGGAGCTCGTCCTCGGGCACGATCTCGCCGACGACCGCGCTCATCGCCGGTTGCGTGAGCGCGGTGGCGATGCCGCCCAGCGCCGCCAGCGCGAGGAGGAGCGCGATGGTCTGCTCGCCGGTGGCGACGAGCACGCCCAGCGCGATCGACGGCGGCACCGCGCACATGCTGCCGAGCACGACGATGCGCCGGCGCGGCAGCCGGTCGGCCCACGCGCCGCCGATCGGGGAGAGCAGCAGGAACGGCAGGAACTGCGCCACCAGGCTGAGTGACACCGCGAACGGCCAGCCGCTGAGCTCGCGGATCGCCCATCCGAGCGCGACGTACTGGCCCCACGTGCCGAGCTGCGACACGCCGTTGCCGAGCTGCACCAGCGCGAAGTCGCGGTGGCGCAGGACCAGGATCGAGCGGGGGAGGCGCGACCGGATGGCGACCATGTGGCGGTCATGCTGGCCGCACGCGCGGCCCCGACGCCAAATCGGATCGCCGGAGTGTGGTACGAACGACCTCCGGACGAGAGGGAGTGACGATGACCGAAGGTCGACTGGTCGGGCGACGGGTGTTGGTGATGGGCGCGTCGGCGGGCATCGGGCGCGTGATCGCGCAGCGGCTCGGTGCCGGCAGGTGCCCACGTGGCCCTCGCGGCCCGGCGGCGCGAGGTCTGCGAGGAGGCCGCCGCCGAGATCGACGGCACCGCGATCGGTCTCGTCGTGCGACGTCACCGACGAGGAGCAGTGCCGCCAGGTCGTGGAGGACGCGGTGGCGGGCCTCGGTGGCCTCGACGACGTCGTCTACTCCACCGGTGCCATCTCGGTCGTCGCGCTCGACGCCGCCGACGCCGACTGGTGGCGCACCACGTTCGAGACCAACGTGATGGGCGCGGCCCTGATCACCAAGTACGCGCTGCCGCACGTGCGGCAGGCGCCGGGCTCGTTCGTCTACCTGTCGTCGGTGTCGAGCATCGGTCCGGCCTGGCCCGGCATCGGCGTGTACACCGCGACCAAGGCCGCGCTCAACCGCATGGTCGACACGCTCCGGCTCGAGCACACCGAGGTCGGGTTCATCCGCGTCTTCGTGGGTCCGACCGACGAGGCCGGCACCGGCACCAACTTCGACATGAGCGCGCTCCCGCACATGGGGCGCTGGGCCGACCTGGCGGTGGCCTCGGGCGCGATGAACACCCCGGTCGCGGTGTCGGAGGCGGTGGAGCTGGTGTTGGCGAGCGACGCGCGCATCCACGACGTCACCGTCGCGCCGAAGGACCCCGCGCTCCCGTGGGCCGGCGTACCGTCGGGCGAGGTGCCCGCGGCTCTGATCAGCCGACGTCGCTGCTGGCCGACGAACGCTCGATCATCCCGGTGGCGGTCTCGCCGTCCCACTCGTACTGGCACACGGCCTGCTGCAGGCGGAAGGTGCCCATGCCGCGGCCGGCAGCTTCGTTGCCCGGCGCTCGCCGCGCCCATGACCATGCAGGTCGAGAGCACGGTCGTGCCCTTGATGGTCTCGGTGCGGCCGTCCTCGGTCTCGAGCGTGACGGTGGTGTCCTGACCCTTGGGCGCGAGGTCGCGCAGCCAGGGTGCGTCGGTCGACCCACGCCGGGATCAGCTCGCCGTCGCCTTCGAACAGGAACCCCTCGTTGAAGGTGTCCTTGCCGTCGTCGCGCGGCGGGTAGAGGCAGAGGCCGAACGCGCGGCCGCTCGGGAACACCGTCGACTGCCACACGTGCCCGCGGAAGGCGGCGAGGCGACGGACGCCGGCGCGGCGGATGCGCAGGCCGCCACCGTTGAGCGAGTACTCGTCGTCGCCGACGCGCAGCGTGCCGGTCGCGCGGAACAACTGCTCGAAGCGGGGGCCACCCATGAGGTCGCCCTCCTCCTGCGTGGCGAGCACCCGACCCGCGACCTCGAGCAACGAGCCGCTCTCCCACGGCGGCGCCGCGGAACGGATGTCGTACTCGAGCTCGATCGGCACCACCTCGCCGGTGCCGGAGCCGGGCTGCGCGCCGCCGATCTGCGCCTCGATCGACGTCACCGTGGCGTCGCCCTGGATGCGCGCCTTCCAGTGCTCGTAGGGCTTCACCAGTTCGAACTCGATGGGTCCGGCGCCGAGGATGCGCGGCTTGCCGTCGGCGCCGAGCGGGTCGTGCACCTTGCCGCTGCCGAACATGTTGAGGACGCGCCCGTCGGCGAACGCGAGGTTGAACTGGATGTCGTGGGTCTCCCACTGGTCGGCGACCGCTTCGACGCCGATGCGGGGCATGCCGTACTCGGTGCCCTCGTCCCAGACCCACGTGTTGACCGACTCGCGCATCTCCGGGTCGGACGGCTGCTCGGCGAACACGAACTCGCGGTCGTCGGACAGACCGCCGGTGAAATCGATGGCCATGGCTGCGCTCCTCCCTGCGGCGAGATTGGTGGCAGCACAGTGTCACGAATCTGGGCGACGTCGTCAACGCTGACGGCAGGGCTACCGTGTCGCCGCATCCGACAAGGGGGAACGGCAATGACGACAGCGACGAAGGTGTGCTCGACCCGTGGGTCGAGGAGTACTTCGAGGCCGATCCCTCACGGAACACCGTGATGGACACGCTCGACCCCGAGATCCTCGAACTGGCGCGCGGTGACTTCTCGCTGCCGTGCGACGTCGAGATCGCGAGCATCGAGAACGCCGACGTCGAGGGCATCCCGATCCGCATCTACCGCAACGAGGAGCCGCCCACCGGGCCTCGTCGTGTACTTCCACGGCGGCGGCTTCGTGCTCGGCAGCATCGGGATCATGGAGAACGTGGCGAAGGAGCTGTGCCACGCGTCGGGCGCGGTCGTGATCTCGGTGGGCTACCGGCTCGCGCCCGAAGACCCGTATCCCGCGGGCCTCGACGACTGCGAGAAGGTCACCCGCTGGGCGATCGCGAACGCGTCGACGTTCGGTGTGCCGGCATCGAAGGTGGCGATCGCGGGAGAGAGCGCGGGCGGCAACCTCTCGGCCGCGCTCGCGTTGCGTCTGCGCGACGCGGGCGACGTGCAGCTCGCGGGACAGGTGCTCATCTACCCGGGCACGTCAGGGTCGCAGCGGTTCCCGTCGCGCGACGAGTTCGCCGGGCTGGTGCTCAACGAGAAGTCGATGGTCATGTACTGGGACGCGTACACCGCTGGGCGCGACCTCGACGACGACCCGTACGCGGCACCGCTGCACGCCGAGCACCTGCGCGATCTCCCGCCGGCGATCGTGATCCTCGGCGGCTGCGACCTGCTGCGCGACGAAGGTCGCGCGTACGCCGACCGTCTGCGCGAGGACGACGTCGACGTGGAAGAGGTCTGCTACGCGGGCCAGCCCCACGGCTTCGTCAACTTCGACTTCCCCGCCGCCGCGCCTCGCCCACGAGGTGATCGGCACCTGGCTCCGCGCGAGGCTCGCCGACGCCTGACGTTTCGGCGCCGCTACGCCGGATATGACGGCGAGCGGCGCCAAAACGGGTGGTCAGCTGCGGAGGAGCTGGGCTCCAGGGGGTGTCGCGGGGGACGGTGGGCTCCTTGGGGAGTCCGAGGGCGCGCTCGGCGAGGTTGTTGCGCTGCACCTCGTTGGTGCCGCCGCCGATCGAGATGCCGTAGCGGCTCAGCATCTCCGAGCTGACCCACGGCCGATCTCGTCGTCGGTCTGCAGCGCCGCCGCGCCGGCGAGCTCGCCGGCGACCTGGCCGGTGACCGCCTTGTTGAGCGCGATCGACAGCTTGAGGATCGACGGGTCGACCGGCGGACGTTCGCGACGGCGGATCGCACCCATGATGCGGTCGGCGAGCAGGTTGAGCGTCTTCTCGTTGACGTAGCACTCCATCAGACGTTGCACGCGCGACCGGATCGTCGGTGCGGTCGAACTCCTCCGCGAGCAGCCGGAGGTTGGTGAACGTGCTGGCCCCGCCGCCGCCGATCATCGCCGACTCGTTGGCCATCACCGTGCGGGCCGCGGGCCAGCCGTTGTCGATGTCGCCGAGCACGTTCGCGACCGGCACCCGCACGTTGTCGAAGAACACCTCGTTGAAGTGCGCGGCGCCGGTGGCCTGGATGAGCGGGCGCACCTCGATGCCGGGGAGGTCCATGTCGACGAGCAGGAACGTGATGCCGTGGTGCTTCGGCACGTCGGGGTTGGTGCGCGCGAGCAGCATGCCGTGGTCGCACCACTGCGCGGCCGAGTTCCACACCTTCTGGCCGGTGACGACGAACTCGTCGCCGTCGCGCTCGGCGCGGCACGCCGAGTCCGGCGAGGTCGGAGCCCGCGCCCGGCTCGCTGAACAGCTGGCACCACGCGTCCTCACCCGAGAGCAGGCGCGGCATCAGGTCGCGCTTCTGCTCCTCGGTGCCGAACGCCATGAGCGTGGGGCCCGAGCATCATGATCGTGGAGCGGATGAACCCCGAGCTCGCCTCGTAGCCGGCGGCCTCTTCCTCGTAGATCGCCTCCTGCCACGCCTCGGCACCCTGCCCGCCGTACTCCTTCGGGTACGTGAAGCCGGTCAGGCCCGCGTCGTAGCGCGCCTTCTGCCAGGCGCGACCGCGCATCGAACGCGTCCGGCGGCGTCCTCGGACGACGTGTGGTACGTGATCGCCCACGGGCTGCGCTCCTGCTTCGGCGTGGTGTTCGCCGCGAGGAACGCGCGCACCTCGGCGCGGAACGAGGCCTGCTCGGGCGTGTCGGTCGACTGGCCCTCGGTGGTGGCGGTGTCAGTGGCAGTCACGACGCGAACGGTAGCCGCGTCGCTCCCGACCGGCCCCGTCCGACCCGCCCGGAGCGCGTCGTAGGATCCCCCGAATGCCTGTCGGTGTGACGATCGAGCTCGGGTTCGGGACGCTGCTCGTCTACGGCATCCCGTTCATCATCGTCGTCGGGTGGTTCAGCAGCCGGCTGCTCGGCGTGCACCGCGGCTGGGGTCGCTCGTTCGTCGCCGGGTTCTTCGGCTGGGTGGGTCGGCGTCGCCGTCGCCGCGGTGATCGAGAACCACAACATCCGCACCACCGCGCAGATCGAGGACGTCCTGCCGCTCGCCCTGTTCTTCGGCGTGCTGATCTCGATGTTCGTCGGGCTGATCCTCGACGTGATCCTCAAGCCGAAGCACGGCGAAGCGACACCGCTTCCGCTGGCTGATCCACCCGATCAAGACGACGCAAGCGACGGCTCGCGCCGCTCGGTCGCTTCCGCGAGATCCTCCGCTTCGCGCGCAAGCGCGGCCTGCAGCACTACGCGTCGACGTCGAAGCTCGCCACGCCCGAGTTCGCGCGTCGCCTGCGGCTCACGCTCGAGGACTGCGGCGGGATGTTCGTGAAGTTCGGCCAGATCGCGTCGACCCGCAGCGACCTGCTCCCCGACACGATCACGACCGAGCTGGCGCAGCTGCAGTCGGCGGCGCGCCCGGTCGACGCCGACGAGGTGCGCGAGGTGCTCGAGCGCGAGCTCGGCGCGTCGGTCGAGGAGGAGTTCGCGTCGTTCGACTTCGAGCCGCTCGCGGCGGCGTCGATCGGCCAGACCCACCGCGCGGTGCTCAAGACCGGTGAGCACGTCGTGGTGAAGGTGCAGCGGCCCGGCATCGAGGACGTCGTGCACCGCGACGCCGCCGTGCTGCGCATGGCCGCGGGCGTCGTCGACCGGCGGGTCGACGCGGCGCGCCAGCTCGGCGTGAAGCGCCTCGCCGAGGAGCTCATCACGTCGCTCGAGCAGGAGCTCGACTACGGCGCCGAGGCCGGCGGCGGCGTCGCGTTCCTCGAGCACCTCGACGGCGACGACGGCATCGCCGCGCCGAAGGTGTACCAGTCGCTGTCGACGCGGCGCGTGCTGGTGATGGAGGAGATCCACGGCGTCACCGTCGGCCGACCACGCCGCGGTCGAAGCCACGCCCCAGCCGGCCAACGTGCTCGCGGCGTCGCCTGCTGCAGTCGTTCCTCGACCAGGTGCTGCGCGACGGGCTGTACCACGCCGACCCGCACCCGGGGAACATCTTCGTCGACCCGCGACGGGCCTGCTCTGGTTCCTCGACTTCGGCGCCGTCGGCCGGCTCAGCCCGCTGGTGCTCGAGTCGCTGCAGGAGATGGCGATCGGGTTCCAGCTCAACGACCCGGTCGTGCTGGCCCGGGCGACCATGCACCTCGCGGGCGGCGACGAAGGCGGCGACAGCCGCGCGCTCGAAGCCGACATCGGTTTGGTGCTCACCGAAGGCATCAGCTCGGGGCAGCTTCGATCCGCAGGCCATGAGCCTGATGCTCGAGGTGATGCAGCGCCACGGGCTCGAGGTGCCCGGCGCGATGACGGTGCTGTCGCGCGCGCTCCTCACCCTCGAGGGCACGCTGCGCACCATCGACCCGTCGTTCAACATCGCCCACGAGGCGACCGCGCTGCTCCCCGAGCTCGCCGGGCGAGCAGTCGGAGCTGCTCCAGCAACAGCTGCAGAAGGAGGTGGTGCGCGCGCTGCCGTCGTTGCGCACGCTCCCGACGAACCTCGAGGCCATCGCCACGCAGCTGCGCGGCGGTCGGCTCACCATGCGCACCGAGCGCTTCGCCGGTGCCGACCGGCGAGGTCGTCGACGAGTGGGTCGACCGCGTCGTCTTCGCGCGCGGTCGGGTCTGCTCGGCATGGTCGCGTCGGCGGTCCTGCTCGTCGCGGCCGCGCTGATCAAGACCGACGACGACTTCGCCACCGCGCTCCAGGTGATCGGGTTCTTCGGCATCATCGTCACGTCGGTGATCCAGATGCGTGTCGTCGCGCAGATCCTCCGCCGCGGCGACCAACGAGGGCGCCGGCGCGTCTGACGTCGTGAGTCCGGAGGGCTACAAGTAGTCGGCCTTGCTGCATCCAGGTGAACGCGCCCCAGCCGGGGAGGATGGGGAGCCAGAACGTGCCGAGGCGGAACAGGAACACCGACGGCACCGCGATCTCGTTCGGCATGCCCGCCGCGACCAGCCCGGCGATGACCGCGGCCTCGAGCGCGCCGATGCCGCCCGGGGTCGGCGCCGCGCTCCCGACCGCGCTGCCCACGAGGTAGACCGCGCCGACCTGCGCGAACGAGAGGTCGCCGCCGAACGCCTGGACGGCGAAGTACATGGCGGTCAGGTAGGCCGACGTCACCACCACCGACCCGCCGAGCAGCAGCAGGATGTTGGTCGGGCCGCTGCACCACCGCGAACAGGCCGCTGATCGAACGCTTGAGGATCGGCACCAGCCGGTCGCGCAGCGCGTGGCGGATGGCCGGGATCGCGAACGCGATCGCCCCGAGCGCGACGACGACGGCGGCGCCGTAGAGCGAGCACCTCGGGATCGGGGAGATGGATGGAACCGAACGCCGACGTCCCCGCCCACACGACGAACAGCGTGAGCAGCACGATGTGCATCGCACACGCCGGCGATCGCGTCGAGGCCCGACCGCCGGCACCGCGACCGCGGCGTCGACACCCGACTTCTGCAGGTAGCGCGCGTTGAGCGCGAGGCCTCCGACCGATGCCGGCGCCAGCGTGCCCGCGAACGAGGCCGCGACCTGCGCGACGAACGTCGGTGCGAAGCGCAGCCGTTCGGGGACCGAGCCGAGCATCGCGAACGTCGCGCCGATGTACGTGACGACCGACGTCGAGCAGCACCGGCGCGAACCAGAGCCAGTTCGCTTCCTTGACCTGGTCGACGATGCCGGGAAGGTTGCTGAACTGCGGCAGCAGGAAGTAGACGACCAGCACCAGCATCACCAGCGTGAGGACGGTGCGCGCGGTCGAGGCGGGCGAGCGGGGTGAACTCGCGGCTGGTCGACGTCGCAGCGTTCGGCGACGGTCGTGCTGCAGCTCCTTCAGCGAGTCCCTTCTGGTGTTGCAGCGCGGCGCGGGTGGCGCCGCTCAGACGCGTTGAGTTGGAGGAGGTGGAGCGACGAGCGCACCGGCTCGACGCCGAGCACGGCGATGGCGGTGTCGACCGCGCGCTCGGCGCCGACGCACAACGTGAGCGCGGCGAGCAGCTGCGCGACGTCGGCATCGAGCCGGGCGTCGTCGACCGCCACCTCGCTGAACCCGAAGTCGACCAGCCACGGGCACACCGCGATTCGTCGACCACGACGTTGGCTGCGTCGGAGATCGCGGTGCGCGATGCGATGCGGCGCGTAGCACCCGACCTGCTCCCACACTCGTGCGCAGCAGCGGTCGTCGATCGTGTCGGGGTCGACCGATCGAGCGTGTTCGCCATCGACGTGGTCGAAGGCGACGCAGCATCGAGTCGGAGCCCACCTCCGCGATGGCGCGCAGCCGCGGCGTGCGCACGCCGACGTCGCGCGCCTGCAACGACACGAACGCCTCGTGCTCGACCTCGCGGCGCAACGAGACGAACGGGCGCTCGTCGCCGACGTTCTTGAGCCGCAGCCACCGGTAGAGGCGGAAGAGGAGATCGGCCGAGCGCTCGGCGGGGCTGCGCACCTTCACCAGAGACGCGCTGCCGTCGTCGAGGGTGGCGAGGAAGTCTGCGGGACCCGCCGCGGCCGGTAGTGATCGCACCGAGATCGGTGACGGCGAGCCCGGCGAGGGCGAGGCTCGCGGCGACGGTCGCGGTCGACGGATGCTGGTCGGGCCGGCCGAACACGAGCAGCGTGGCGGCGCCGACCGAGGCGCCGATGGCGAGGGCGAGGAACACCTCCGCCGGGAGCTCGACCGACAGCACGATGCGCATGGCGACGAACGCGACGAGCAGGAACGCGCCCGCCCGGCGCCAGCGCGATCCCGACGAACGGCCCCAGCAGGACGAACGACGCGGTCAGGGTGGCGATGCCCGGTGGCGGTGATGGTGCTGCCGACGTGCACGCCGGCACGCTCGGCCAGCGTCGTTGGCGATGCGCTTGGGCTCCTCCTGGTCGACGAACTCGATCGCCGCGTTCACCAGGCTGCTGGCCACGATGTTGGCGACGATCAGGTACCCGAGCAGCCGGTAGCGCCGCAGCGCGAACGGGAAGACGATCACGCCGAGGACCGCCACCACCCAGAGCAGCTGCGCGACGCCGTCGAGCACCCGCGTCGGCGGGCGGTTCGAGGAAGCTGAGCGCGCTGACGACGTCGCTGCTCGAACCCGAGCACCGCATCCTGTGCGTATCGGGTCACCAGCAGCAGGACGATCGCGACCGATCCCGTAGATCAGGAGCCGCAGCACGTCCGACGGCGAGCGGACGTAGCCGACGATCTCGTCGGTGTCGAGCGACTCGCGCAGCGTGGCGCACGCTCGGGTTCGACCGGAGTCGTGACCATGAAGGCGGGCAGTCTCGCGGACGGTCACCCGGTCGCGGTCGAGCATCTTCCGTCCGGGGATAACGTCGGCGTCGTCGCAGCGACCCCGGGGGGAACGTCGAGATGGCCGACGAGCTCTACTACGACCCGTACGACTTCGACATCGACGCGGATCCGTATCCGGTGTGGAAGCGGCTGCGCGACGAGGCGCCGCTCTACTACAACGAGAAGTACGACTTCTTCGCGTTGAGCCGCTTCGACGACGTCGAGCGCTGCTCGGTCGACTGGCGCACGTACCGCTCCGGTCGCGGGTCCGTGCTCGAGATCATCAAGCAGGGCGTCGAGATCCCGCCCGGCAGCATCCTGTTCGAGGACCCGCCGACGCACGACGTGCACCGGTCGTTGCTGTCGCGCATCTTCACGCCGCGGCGCATCGCCGAGCTCGAGCCGAAGGTGCGCGCGTTCTGCGCGCGCAGCCTCGATCCGCTCGTCGGCTCGGGCGGCTTCGACTTCATCGCGCGATCTCGGCGCGCAGATGCCGATGCGCACGATCGGCATGCTGCTCGGCATCCCCGAGGAGGACCAGGAGGCGATCCGCGACCAGATCGACGCCGGGCTGCGCCTCGAGGAGGGCGCGCCGCCCGACGTAGGGCGCGTCGAGGTCACCAGCGAGACGACGTGTTCGGCGACTACCTCGACTGGCGCGACGAGCACCCGTCCGACGACCTCATGACCGAGCTGCTCACCGCGGAGTTCGAGGACCACACCGGCGAGCGCCGCACGCTCGCGCCGGGAGGAGATCCTCGGCTACGTCGGGCCTGCTCGCCGGCGCGGGCAACGAGACCACCACCCGGCTCATCGGCTGGACCGGCAAGGTGCTGGCCGAGAACCCCGACCAGCGGGCCAAGGTCGTCGCCGACCGGTCGCTCGTGCCGCGCGCGATCGAGGAGCTGCTGCGCTACGAGGCGCCGTCGCCGGTGCAGGCGCGGTACATCCAGGAAGACGTCGAGCACCACGGGACAGAAGATCGCGGCGGGCAACGTGATGGTGCTGCTGACCGCGGCGGGCAACCGCGACGAGCGCCACTTCCCCGACCCCGACCGCTTCGACGTCGAGCGCGACATCGACCACCACCTGTCGTTCGGGTACGGCATCCACTTCTGCCTCGGCGCGCCGCTCGCCCGGCTCGAGGGGCGGATCGCGCTCGACGAGGTGCTCGAACGGTTCCCCGAGTGGGAGGTCGACTGGGACCGGGCCGAGCAGGCGCACACGAGCACCGTGCGCGGGCTGGGAGAAGCTCCCGGTGGTCGTGCCTGCCTGACGCGTCAGTCGTCGTCGAAGGGGAGCTGCACGTCGGCGACCCGGGCGCGCATGGCAACGGCGTCTTCGGGCCGGAGCGCGCCCGATGTCACGAGCTCGTCGACGGCGACGTTCCAGCCGCGTTCGTACGCGTCGCGGCTCGCGTACCGGGCGCGCAGTGCGTCGTCGGGGAGCGGTGTGGCCGCGCCGAACAGCGGGAGACGACCGGTGCCCATGGCGACGCCCCGATAGATCGCGGTCGGCATCGCGAGCTCGGGGAGACGGATGCCGCCGCGCGCGTTGCCGACGTCGTCGGTCGCGATGCGCAGCGGCGGACCGGGATCCATCACGATGCGCGGCTGCGTGCGGCGCGGGCGTGCCGTCGGCCACCCAGTGGTGCAGCGCGCGGAGCGCGGCATCGTGCACGGGGGCCCAGCGCAACCGGTTGGCGACGCGCCCGCGACGGTCGGGCTTCGTCGAGGTGGCGACGCGCGTTGCCGTGGGGCGTGCCCGCCACCTCCCACACGCGCAGCCACTCGGTGTCGGTGCACGGCACCTGCGCGAGCTGCGTGCTCTCGAACTCGCTGTTCACCACCACCACGGGCGTCGGCGTGTCGGTGCGAATCGCGGTGCGCACACCCATGGGGAGCACACCTTCCTCCGGGCGAGGGGCCCGCGCCTCCCACACCGAGAGCAGGAAGCCGTCGTAGACCCGCTCGACCGGGTGCACGGTGTTCAGGTAGGTGGCGAGGCGCATCGCCGACTGCGACCCGCCGGCGGCGAGCAACCGCTCCACCCGAGGCCGCCCAGCGGGTCGACGTCGAGGTCGTGGCTGCGGCGCGGCGAGAGCGCACGACCGGCCTGGGTGAAGAGGTCGAACGCGATCTGGTCGCCGGGATGCGTCAGGTCGCCGTAGCGCTCGGGATCGTGCTCGAGGAGCGGGAGGGCCCGGCGCGACGCCATGCGCTCCATCCCGGTGGGGAAGCCGTACAGCCCCACCTCCTGCGCGCTGACGCCGACCCACGCGTAGCCCTCGTAGATCTCGCCGTGGCTCGGGGCGACGCTCTCGTAACCGGCGGACACGTTCTGCCACCCGACGACGACCGTGCCGTTGAAGCGCTCGGCGCGATCCGGGCGCAGCACGAGCAATCGGGTGCGGTACGGGCGCCCGGGCGTACTCGGCCACCGACCAGCGGCCGTCGGGCGTGGGCTCGTCGAGGAGGTGGAAGGCACGCGCGGTGCCCTCGAGCGCGTGCTCCTCGAGCACGTAGCCCGAGCGCCGCGAGGTCGACGTCGGGCGCGCCCCACGGGGGCCGTGCGCCGGTGATCGGACCGGTGACGCGCGCGGGCGGCGACGGTTCCGGAGCTCCGGGTCGTCCGCCGCTACCACGGCATGGTCGAGCCGCCGTTCGGTCGCATGACGATGCCGGTCACGAACTTGGCCGCCGGCGACGCGAGGTACAGCGCGGCGAACGCGATGTCGTCGGGCTCGCCCGCCACGTTCATCGGCGACAGCTTCGCCCGCTGCTCGCGGTACGCGGCCTGCTGCGCCTCGTCGAGGCTGCCGTCGGCGCGACGCGCGTGGCGCTCGTTCATCGGCGTGTCGATCCATCCCGGCGCGATCGCGTTCACGCGCACGTGCTGCGGCGCGAGCTCCATGGCCAACGTGCGCGAGAGCTGCGCGACCGCGGCCTTCGCCGTCGAGTAGCAGACGAGGCTCGGCGTCGGGATGTCGATGGCGCCCGACGCGAGGTTGATGATCGACCCCGACCCTTGCTGCGACCATCACCCGGCCCGCGGCCTGGCACCCGAAGAACACGCCCTTGAAGTTCACCGCGAGGACGCGGTCGAGGTCGTCCTCCGACGTGTCGAGCACGAGGCCGTCGACGATGATCGCGGCGTTGTTGACCATCACGTCGAGGTGGCCCTGGTCGGCGACGACCTGGTCGACCAGCGACTCGACGTCGGCCCGGCGGGTGACGTCGAGGTGTGCGGGAGCGGCGCGGTGGCCGTCGGCCCGGATCATCGTCGCGGTCTCGGTGGCGGTGGCCTGGTCGATGTCGGCGCACACCACGGTGGCGCCGGCCTCGGCGAGGCGGGCCGAGATCGCCCGGCCCGAGGCCGCGCCCGGCGCCGGTCACGAGGGCCACGCGGCCGCTGAGGTCGAAGGCTTCGGAGATCGTCGTCATGGCCGGACCTTACGTTGCCCGGCCGGGGCCGTATCCTTGACACTAAGCACCTGTGCTCAATACGGTGCCGCGGCCAAGATGAAACGGCCGGAGCCCGACGGGGGAGCCAGCATGCGAGCAGTCCGAGTCGTCCAACACGCCGCGCCGCTGGAGGCGCTCGAGCTCCAGGACATCGCGATCCCCGAGCCCGGGCCCGGGCGAGGTGCTGGTGGCGGTGTCGGCGGCCTCGCTCAACTTCGGCGACATCGCCCGCTGCCGGGGCACCGTGGCCAGCGTCATGGGCCAGGTGCCCTTCACCATCGGCATGGACGTGTGCGGCGTGGTCGAGGCCGCCGGCGAGGGCGGCGAGGAGTGGATCGGGCGCCGGGTCGTGGCCACCACGAACCAGTCGTTCGGCGGCGTCGCCGACTACGCGCTCGCCGGCGTGACCGGCGTGTTCGACGCGCCGCCCGAGTTCGACGACGTGCAGGCCGCCGCGTTCACGCTGCCGTTCCACACCGGGTACCTGGCGGTGCACCGGCGGGCGCAGCTGCAGGCGGGCGAGGAGCTGCTCGTGATCGGCGGCGCCACCGCGGTCGGCACCGCGGTGATCCAGCTCGGCCTCGCGGCCGGCGCGCACGTGATCGCGAGTCGCCGGTGGCGCCGAGAAGGGCGAGCTCGTGCGCGAGCTCGGCGCCGAGCCGATCGACCACACGTCGGAGGACCTCTTCGATCGGGTGATCGCGCTCACCGAACGAGCACGGCGCCGACGTGTGCGCCGACATGATCGGCGGCGAGGGCACCGAGACGATGTGGACGTGCATGGCCCGCGAGGGTCGCTACGTCGCGGTCGGGTTCAACGACGACCCGGAGTCGGGGCTCACCGGCCGGCCGCTGCGCAAGGTGTCGATGGGCAACTTCTCCGTGCTCGGCGTGATGATGGGCTACAACGACATGCCGGTCGAGTTCCGCCGCTTCGGGCTCAACACGTTCCCGCCGTCGGTCGGGCCGCGAGGTGCACGCGGCGCTGCTCGAGCTCGTGAGCGCGGGCAAGATCCAGCCCGGTGATCGGGCGCGTCGATCAGCGATGGACGAGGTCGCGGCGGCGCTCGACGACCACGACCAGCGCCGCACGAGCGGGCGCACGCGTCGTCGACGTCGCCAACCGATGACCGGCGTTCGAACCCGACGCGCTGCTCGACGCCGCGCGGCGCGGCCGACCGGGCTCGACGACTTCGGCCCCGACGACTTCCGGCCCGGGCTCGACGCGCTGTGCGCGTCGCTGGGCGACGACGCGCAGCTCAACGACCTCGGTGCGGTGCGCGATGCCGGGCATGCTCGTCGGCTCGCTCGTCGAACCGGCTGCGGGTCTTCGACTGGATCGACACGCACCCCGAGGTGCGCGACGAGCGCATCGACGCGCCGATCGTCGTCATCGGCATGTTCCGCGCCGGCACCACGTTGCTGAGCCGCCTGCTCGACCAGGACCCGCGCAACCGGGCGCTGCTCATGTGGGAGGCGGGCGACAGCGTGCCGCCGCCGTCGCCGGCCGACCATCGGGTCGGGCCGCGCGTCGACGCGGTGCACGCCAGCAACGACGATGCTCGACCAGCTCAACCCGCAGATCGAGGTGGTGCACCACGAGCAGGCCGACGAGGCCACCGAGTGCATCACGGTGATGGCCAGGACTTCAAGAGCCTCACCTACGAGGCGATCGCCAACGTCCCGGCGTACGACGAGTGGCTGCTCGGCGTCGACCACCGCTCGGCGTACGAGTACCACCGCACGGTGCTGCAGGTGCTGCAGAGCGGCGGCGTGCGCGGCCGGTGGACGCTGAAGAGCCCGCACCACGCGATCGCGCTCGAGCGCGCTCACCGCGGTGTACCCCGACGCCCGACTCGTGCTGCTGCACCGCGACCCGGTGGTGCTCACGCGGGTCGGTGTGCAGCCTGATCAGCACGCTGTCGTCGACGTTCACCGACGCCGACCACCGCGCGTACATCGCCGAGCACTGGCCCGCGATGCTCGAGGAGTCGGTGCGGCGCATCGACGCGTTCCGCGACGCGCACCCGGAGCACCCGATCGTCGACGTGCAGTACGCCGACCTGGTCGCCGACCCGGCGGCGACGGTCGCGCGTCGATCTACGCGGCGGTCGGCGACGAGCTCGACGACGCCGGCGCGCACGGCGATCGCGGCCTACGTCGACGCCCACCCGCGCGGCGAGTTCGGCGCCCACCGCTACGACGTGTCCGAGTACGGCCTCGACGCCGACGAGCTCGCCGAGCGCTTCGCCGGCTACACCGACCGCTACGACGTCCCCCGCGAGCACTGACCCACCCGAACCGGCGTCGGCAGACACGAAGGACGGATCTGGCGACGCCGGTGGGTTCGCTCAGCGGGTGAGGGTGAGGGGAGGTGGCGGATGCCGGTGTGGCGGTTGCTGCGGGTCCACTCGATGTCGCCGGCGGGCTCGATCGTCGGCGAAGCGGGCGAGCAGCTCCTCGTACATCACCCGCATCTCGAGGCGGGCGAGGTTGGCGCCGAGGCAGAAGTGCAGGCCGTGGCCGAAGCCGAGGTGCAGGTTCGGGTCGCGTGCGACGTCGAACGTCGACCGCGTCGGGGAACGCGAGCTCGTCGCGGTTCGCCGAGCCCTCCCACACCACGACCTTGTCGCCCGGCGCGATCGTCGTGACCGCCGAGCTCGACGGTCGCGGTCGCGGTGCGCCGCTTCGACGGTGACGGCGACGTCCAGCGCAGCACCTCCTCGATCGCGGTGCCCATCAGGTCGGGGTCGTCGCGCAGCGCGGCGAGCTGGTCGGGATGCTCGCACGAGCGCGTGCACGCCCGCCGGCGATCGCGTTGCGCGTGGTCTCGCTCGCCGGCCGCGAACAGCAGGCTGAAGAACATGTACAGCTCGTCGTCGGTGAGCCGCGGCGGGTCTTCGTCGTCGAGCTGCGCGTGCACGACGACCGAGAGCATGTCGTCGGTCGGGTCGCGCGCGCTTCTCGGCGATCAGCGCGTGCCCGTACTCCAACATGTCGAACGCGGCCGGCTCGCGTTCGGTGCCGTTCGCCGGCGCGGAAGTCGAAGCCGGGCTCGACCGCGGCGAAGAGCTCGTGGCGATCGTCCTCGGCGATGCCCATCAGGAAGCAGATCATCTGCAGCGGCAGCTCGGCGGCGACGTCGACGAGGAAGTCGACCGGCTCGCCGTCGGGCACCGCGTCGAGGAGCGCGCCGGTGCGCCGGCGGAGCTCGCCCTCGAGGTTGCGCAACGTGAGCGGCGTGAGGCCCTTGCTGACCAGCCGGCGGATCCGCCCGTGGCGCGGGTCGTCCATCATGTTGAGCACGATCCCGGCGACCGGGCAGGTCCTGGAGGAGCGTGCCGCCGTAGGGGCGGTCGCCGCCGGTCTCCGACGAGTAGCGGACGGGTTCCCTGCAGCACGTGCAGCACCTCGGCGTAGGTGGCGACCGACCAGAAGCCCTCGCCGTCGGGCGTGTGCTCGGTGGGCTCGTGCCACCACACCGGCGCCTCGGCGCGGTGGCGCGCGAACAGCGTCGTGCGGGAAGCCGTGCGGCGAAGTTGTCGAGATCGGTGAGGTCGACCCCGTCCATGACCACGGGCGCTGAGCCTACGGCGACCGGCGGAAGCGAAAACGCCGTTCGCGTAACCTCGGGTGATGGGCGCCGAGGCCACGACCGTGCGCACGACGTCGGCCCGCCGGGTCTCTCCGGCACGTGAGGAGAAGTACCGCGCCGAGAAGCAGCAGATCGTGCGGGCCGCCTACGAGCTGATCCAGCGCGACGGCTCGAAGGAGACGTCGGTGCACGACGTCCTGCACGCGCGCCGGGCTCTCGACGCACGCGTTCTACCGACACTTCCGGTCGAAGGACGAGCTCGTGCTCGAGATGTACCGCGTCGACTGCGACCGTGTGAACGCGACCGTCGCTGCCGCGGTGGCGTCGGCAGCCGACCCACTCGGCGCGCTCGAAGCCTGGATCGATCAGAACCTCGCCGTGGTCTACGACGCGCGCCGGCTGCGGCACGCGGTGGTGTTGTCGTCGGCGGAGGTGTCGAGCGCCGAGGGCTTCACCGAGGTGAAGAACGCGGGACTGGCCGAACAGCGCGTGCCGCTCGTCGCGCTCCTGCGTGACGGCCGCGCGCAGGGTGTGTTCCCACGCGCCGATCCGGAGACCGACGCACTCGCGATCCAGGCGGTGGTCGGCGCACACATGCGGGCGCGCCTCGACCGCGATCCCGTCGCCCTCACGCGCGCGGACGCTCGCCAGCACACGCTCGACCTGTTCCGGCGCGCGCTCGGCGCGCCAGCCTGATCGTGACCATCGTCAGCGCGCGCGCACCTCGACACCGTCGCGGCTGACGCGGCACTCGTACGTCGGGAGATCCACCGTGGCGGGTCCCTGCACGAGGGTGCCGTCGGCGACCCGGAACACGCTGCCGTGCCACGGGCAGGTGATGCAGCCGTCGCGTACCTCGCCCTCGTCCATCGGTGCGCCGCGGTGAGGACACCGTGCGTCGAGGGCGACGACCTCGCCGCTGGTCGCGCAGCACGATGACCGGGGCCTCGCCGGCGAGGACGCGCCGCGGCGTGCCGGTGATCTCGTCGACGTCGGCGACCCGCGTCCACTCCGCCGGCGGGCGAGGCGCCGCGGTGTGGTCGACGCCGACGCCGAGCGACTGCAGCAGATGACCGCCGAGGTAGCCGCCGACGGTCGCGGCGGTGGCGCCGGCGAGTCCGAGCGCGACGCCACGCGCGTGACGACCGCGCACGCGTGACCACCACGACGCGGCGTAGCAGCGCGAGCGCGGTGGTGTTGGCGGCGGCGTGCACGAGACCGACGCGACGCGCCGGACCGGTGGTGTCACCCCAGTCGGCCGCGCCGGCGAGCGCGGTCGGCACCGCGCTGACCACGCCCCAGGCGACGAGTTGCGTCGCGGCGCGCCGGGTGCTGCGTCCACCGACGAGGTCGAGGGTGAACGCCGACGTCCAGAAGCCGATGGGGAGGTCGGTGAGCAGCGGGTGCAACGGATGCCCGAGCCAGGTGCCGCTCAGCGCGTCCTTGAGTGGTTGCCGGTCGAGCGTGTGGCGCACCGTGTCGGCGACGGGGTCGGCGAGCTCGTCGAGTCGCTCGTCGGCGCTGAGCCGCTCGACCGCGCGTGCGACGACCTGACCGATGCTCATGATCCACCAGCTTGCCCGGCGGGGCGCTCCGGCGAAACTGCTTGACGCTGCTCGACCTCGTGCCGCAGTCGCTGCAGCGACCACGCGTTCCGAGCGTGCAGCAGCGGATCGGTGACGAACCAGGGGAGCCAACTGACCGGACCGGAGTGCGGGAGACTCCTCCATGCGTCACGATGCTGCCGTCGTCGGTCTCGTCGACCACCAACTCCACCCGTGCCGTGCCGGTGGGTCGGAAGCGGACCTCGAGCACGATCCGGTGGAGCGGCACGTGCTCGACCACCTCGGTGGAGTCGTGCACCTCGGCGCCGGGGAGCCCGACGGCGTGGTGGAACTCGCTGCCTTCGGCCGGCCAGTCCGAGTCGACGCGGCGCATCCTCCGGGCGCCGACGACCCAGCGCGGATAGGCGTCGGCGTCGTCGAGCACGTCGAACACCGCCTCGGGCGATGCGGTGACCGTCGATCTGGTTGCGGGACATCAGCGGCAGGTGAGCAGCGCGATGGCGCGATCGGGAGCGACCGCCACCATGCCGAGCACGTCGATGTCGAGTCCCGCGTCGGCCGCGCACGTCGCCGAGGACGTCGACCTGCCCCGGCCCGCGCACCTGGAGCACGATCGCGCCGCCGGGTCGGGTCAGGCGCGCTGCCACCGGGAGCGACGCCCGGATCCCGTCGAGACCGTCGTGACCGCCGTCGATGGCGTGGACCGGATCTTCGGCGAACTGGGCCGTCTCCCCCGACGGGACGTACGGCGGATCGGCGAGGACGAGCGCGAACGACTCGTCGCCCGACTCCAGCTCCTCGAGCGGCACGCACCGCACGTCGGCGTCGACCGAGTTGGCGGCCGCGTTCCGGCGCGCCCACGCACACGCCGACGGGGTCGTCGTCGACCTGCACCAGCGAGCGGCCGGACCAGAGCGCAGCCGCCTGGCCGATGTGACCCGCGCCGCAGTGCAACTCGAGCAGCGGACCGTCGGGACGACCGGCGAGCAGCGCGGCCGCGTGACGGCTCTGCACGATCGTCCACGGCCGCGGCGCGAGCACGGTGTCGTCGTACCCGACGCGCAACGGTCCGAAGTCGCACCAGCGCTCGTTGACGGCGGTGTTCACGGCGGTGTTCATGCCGCACGCTCCACGAGCCCGAAGCGAGCGGACATCGCGTCGAAGAACCGGCTGTTCACAACCGACACGCCACCGCGCACCGCGCAGGATCCGCGGTGCCCACTCCGGATGGTCGACGACGACCGGCGCGAGCGCGCCGTCGATCCAGTCCTTGCCGTGTCGCGGGTCGGCGGTCGCGTGCTCCTCGTAGAAGGGCAACGCGCCCGGCGGGACGTCGAGGCGGCGCAGGGCCGTGACGACGCGCCGACACCGTGGACCCGCCTGGACCTCCAAGAGCCCGAGGCTGCCGAGCATCTCCGGCTGCAACGAGCGATTGGTGGCGAGGTAGCCGTTGAGGGCGCGGCGTTCGAGGACTTCGAGCGGCAGGCGATCCGTCGGGATGGCGCGGAGGCCGAGGGCGGTCGACATGTCCTGGTGCAGTTCGGTGTGCACATGCGCGAGCGAACCGCGGCCCATCTCGTCCCAGTAGTTCGCGGCGAGCGTCAGCTTCGGGAGGCCGGAGAGACCGATCTGACACAGCGCGACCAAGTCGTCGAAGTCGGCGTCGGGACCACCCTCGAGCGCGAGGAACTCCACCAGGTCGGCGCGATCGGCGGCACCGGCGAGCCAGTCGTAGACCGGCGGGACCAGCTCCTCGTGGGCGATGGCGCGGAACGCGTCGGTGACGTCGTCGGCCACCGACACCGGCTCGTCGCCACCGAGCCGAGCGCGGAGGCGTTGCTCGAGGACGAGCTTGACCTGCGCGACCCGCGGTTCGTGCTGCCACTCCTCGGCGCCGGCGAGCGTTTCGATCGGGCGCGAGGTGGAGCGCGTACACGTCGAGCAGGGTCGTGACCGCGTCGCCGTGTCGGCAGCTGGCGAGCGTGTGCTCGTCGGCGGAGAGTGCGGCTCGGAGCCGGGGTGGGAGCACCGAGTCGTCCATCTCAGTTCGGATACCCGAGTTCGACGTTGCCGAACCTCCTGGCCCCGTCGCGTTGCGCCCATCGCGCCCTGATCGACAGAATGCGCCGATGGCCGACGAACTGGATCTCGACGAACTCGCGGCGCGTGCCACTGCTGCTGCGCAGACCTGGGCGCTCGGGTGTGCGATCTCCGACGTGCAACCCCTCACGGGAGGCGCGTCGAGCCTGACGTTCACCGGGCTCGTGACCGGAGGTCCGGTCCGCGGGCGAGCGCATCGTCCTCAAGGTGGCCCCGCCCGGCCTCGAGCCGATCCGCAACCGCGACGTGGCACGCCAGGCCCGCCTCATGCGCGCGCTCGCCGGCTCGCCCGGCGTCCGCGTGCCCGCCGTCTACTTCGAGGACGACGGCGCGCCGCCCGAGGTGTCGCCGTTCCACGCCATGAACATCGTCCCCGGCGAGTGCCTCGAGCCGATTCTCACCGAGGTGTCACCGGAGAAGTTGCCGCTCGTCCCCGAGCGCGCGTTCGCGGCGGCGCGCGATGCTCGCCGCGCTGCACCGAGCCGACCCCGAAGCGATCGGCCTCGGCGCCGAGAAGCGCTACACGCTCGAAGGCGAGATCCAGCGCTGGACGCGTGCGTTCGAGACCGTCGACGAGCGCATGAGCACGCGGTACCTCGAGGCCGAGAAGCTGCTCTTCGACACGATGCCCCCGGCGCTCCGAACGCGGTCTGCACGGCGACTACCGCCTCGGCAACATGCTGTGCGACGGCACCGAGGTCGCCGCGCTCATCGACTGGGAGATCTGGTCGCTCTCGGACCCGCGACTCGACCTCGCCTGGTTCCTGTTCTTCACCGACGAGGCGAAGCACCCGATGGCGAGCAACCCCGGACCGACGGGCATGCCGACCGCGCAGGCGCTGCTCGCGCGTACGTCGAGGAACCGGCCGGCGCCGGCCCGCCGACCTCGAGTGGTTCCACTGCCTGATCCGCTACAAGGAAGCGGCCGCGACCGCGCTGCTGATGAAGCGGATGGTGAAGGCGGGCGGCGACGACGGGCGCCGCATGGGACCGATCCCGCCGCTGACCGTCGAGTGCATCGACCGCCTGAAGGCCTTCACCCCCGCCTGATCGACGAGGTTGCGTCACTTGAGGGCGCCATACCCACCTCAGAAGACGCAACCTCGCGTTTTGGGTGCGCTCAGACGAGGGCGGGGACCTTCATGATGCGGTTGAGGTTGCCGCCCATCACCTTGGCCTTGTCGTCCTCCGGCAGGCCGTCGAGCTGGTCGACGAAGCCGATCGGGTCGTACATGCCTTCGGGGTGAGGGAAGTCGGACCCGAACAGCACGTTGTCGGCACCGATGAGCTTCACGAGGCCGATGGGGTCCTCCTCGTGGAACGGGTGGACGTAGATGCAGCGCTTGAACGCCTCCATCGGGTCCTCGTCGAACGCCTCGGGCTCACGTGCGAGTAGACCTTCTGGAACTTGTCGACCAGCGGGCGCACCCAGGCGCTTCCGTTCTCGACCGGCATGATGCGCAGGTCCGGGAACCGCGTGGCCAGGCCGTGGCCGATGATCGACGTGACCACGTCGCTGATCATGCGGTTGTCGGCGTGGAGCAGGTCGTAGAAGCCGGTCAGCTTCGCGTTGAACGGCAGGAACTCGCCGTCGTGTCCCTCCCACTCGTTCACGTACCGCTGGAACCCGCTGTCGGATGCGTGCATGCCGACCGCCACGTCGGCCTCGACGACCTTCTCCCAGAACGGGTCGAACTCGGGGAGCGCGAACGAACGTCGACGCCCGTTGAAGTCGGGGACCGGCGCCGGGCGGATCAGGATCGCCTTGGCGCCCCGCTCGACGACCCACTCGAGCTCCTCGATCGCCTGGTCGACGATCGGCAACGTGATGACCGGGGTGGGGAAGATGCGGTTCTCGAAGTTGAAGGTCCACTGCTCGTGCATCCACTCGTTGAGCGCGTGGACCACGACGTGCGTCGCGTCGGGGTCGTCGGTGAGGCGCTCCTCGAGCAGGCTGGCCAGCGTGGGCCACATCATCGCCCGGTCGAGCCCTAGCTCGTCCATGAGCATCGACGCGGGCCTCGGGCTCGAAGAACGCGTCGGGTCGCTTCGATGTACTTCGGCGGTCGGCGAGCTGCAGCTCCTTGTCGGCCGCGGTCATCGAGTTGGCGTTCTTGAGCTTGAACTCGAGCTCTTGGGCCCCCGGGGCCGCGACCTTGCTTGAACGTCGGGTTCGGGATGTAGTCGCTGATCTTGTTCTTGATCGCGATCTTGGTGCGTCCGTTGACCTCGACGTACTTGATGACGCCCTCGTACTCCTTGGGGAGGTACTTGGTGAACGCGTCGTCGCCTCGTACATGTGGTTGTCGGCGTCGAAGACGAGGTAGTCGAGTTTGCGTGTCATTCAGGGACCCCCGATCCGAGAACATTCTCCGGTTCCAACCTACCCCCAGGTTTGACCAGGCAATTGTGTAGAACTCTATTTTCACTTCGATGAGCATCAAGAACCAAGCCGCAGTGGTCGGCGTCGGCAGGCGACTCCGTACTACAACCGCGGGCAGTCGTTCCCGGAGACCGAGACGTCGATGATGTGCACGGCGATCCTCGCCGCGCTCGACGACGCCGGCCTCACCGTGCAGGACCTCGACGGCTTCGCGATCTACTCCTTCGCCTGCGACCCCGCCGAAGTGGCCGCGATCCTCGGCGTGCCCGAGGTGCGCTTTGCCGCGTCGCTGACGTCGGGCGGCGGCGGATGGGCCAACTCGGGTTGGCCCGCGGCCGCGATCCACGGCGGCATGGCGAACGTGTGCGTGTCGGTGATGTCGCTGCAGCAGCTCAACCCGCGACCTCGGTGGTTCCGAGGTCGACGGTGTGCTCGCCTACGCCACCATGTCGGAAGGTGGCGGTGCGTACGGCGGTGGGGGAGGCATCCCGCCAGCGCGGCGTTTGCGGCCAACGCCGGTCTGCTGTCGCCGGGGCACAGCTTCTCGGTGCTCACGCAACGGCACATGCACCTCTACGGCACGACGCGCGCCACTTCGCCGAGGTCGCGATCACCACGCCTGCCAACGCGATCCGCCGACCCACGTCGTTGCGGAAGCAGCCGCTCACGCGCGACGAGTACTTCGCGGCCCGGATGATCTCCGACCCGCTGTGCCTCTTCAGGCAATTGGTG
>CAWERT010000004.1:0-427589 GCA_963811545.1 uncultured Verrucomicrobiae bacterium | reverse complement strand
GCGAAAGGCTGCCGCGCGCGGACAGCGCAAAGCCCAGCGTGCCTTCCAGCGGCGGCCGTCCCGTGCAAATGCCCCGCCGACCAAAGTTCCGCCAGCCGCAGGGCCCGCGACGTCGTCAGGGTGACGTCGAATTTGTCCACGTCCGCGAGTTTCATCCGATCGAGATCGACCGGCACCCGCACATGGCCGCCGGCCAGTTCCTCCGCGCCGCTTCGCAGCGAGATGCCCTCGAGCTGCACCAGCGAGTCGGCGAGCTGGGCCGATCCGCGGAATTCCAGCTGGCCGCTGCGCAGGGAAATATTCGACAAATCGATCTTCGCGCCGCCGAGCGTGCCGTCGATATCCGCCTCGAACGGCCCGTTCGCGCCCAGCCTGATCCCGCGCGCGGAAATCGTCCCTCCGCCGGCGATGGATTTCATGAACTGCGAGAGATCGTTGAGCCGTCCATCGGCACGCCAGGCGACGTTCAACGACCCCGCGATGGAATCCTTCACCCCGGCGGCGCGCAGCGCTGGCTCCAAGGCGGCCAGCTTTGCCAGGTTGACGCTCACATCGGCCCGAAAATCCCGGTCGCCGTCCAGCCGCGCGTACCCGCCGAGCTCGATCGCGTTGTCGGCGTCGATCGTCACGTGAAGCTGATCGATCCACGCGAGCCCCCGATCGGCGGAGACGCGTGCGTCGACCGCCTGGATATTCAGTTCCCGCACCCGCAGGTCGCGCCCGGCGATTTCCAGTTTCCCGTTCCCGGCCCCATCGCGGAGGCTGATGTTGCCACCGCCTTCGACGCGGCCCTGCAACGGTGGCGCCTGACCCGGCACCGAGAGTTGGCCGAGATCCGGCGCGTTGATCTTCAGGTTGAGGTTCAGCGGAGCGCGCTGCCATTTCGACAAATCCGCCGGCAAGACGCCATCGCCAGAGAGCGCGAGGGAGTTGCCCCCGCGCAGGATTTCAAGCGACTGCACCGTCAACTTTTCCTCCCGCGCGCCGAGGCGGAAGGCCACGCGATCCACCGCGATACCATTCGCCTGAGGTTGGGAGACTTCGCCGGCGAGTTCGGCAACCAGACCGCTGTACCAGGCGTTCCCGCCCTTGAGCGCGCGCTGGCTGGTGACACCGGTGGCGGTCGCGTTGATCAGCGGCACGCTGGCTTCGCCGACGCGCAAATCGCGCACGCGGATCGTGGTGCGCACGTCCAGCTTCGTCTTGTCGTCGGCGCGATTCCCGAAACTGAAATCCAATTGCTCGACCAATCCGCCCAGCGCCGGCGGGGGCGGAACCGGCTCGACCAGCAGCTTGTCGGGCCAGGCAATCGGCAGACCTCGCACGGAGAGGCTTCCGCTCGCGGGCTGCTCCCACACATGCAGCGAGGCGGGCAGCGAGAATTTCGTCTCCAGCTTTCCGCCCAGCACATCGCCCTGGGCGGAACCGATTAACCAACCGGTCGTCAACTTTTCGAGCAGCACCGCGACCTCCTGAAAGCGCGCGACGTTTGGAATGTTGAGATCCCGCAGCCGGAGATCGCGGTTGAGATAGCTCGTCGTCGCGGAGATGTCCGCGAGCGGCTTGAGCGCCGGCAGCGACAATTTTTGAATCACGAGACGGCCGTCGCCCACCGGCAGAAGCTCGAGCGTGAAGCCGGCCAGCTCGACGCGTTCTCCGCCGGCCTGCTCGAGCACGAGGTTCACATTGCGGATGACCACCTTTCGCGGCAGCGGGAAATTCGGGATGCCGCCGCCCGCTTCATCCTTTTTCGACGATGGGCGGCGGAGGCGGTTTGGACACATCGAGCACGATCGTGACGTCCTCGATCTCCAACTCGGTCACGAAATCCCGCATGCCTGATCGCAGGAGCGTCCACAGGCTGTAGCTCGTCGAAATGTGGCCGACGCGGACGTCCCGCACGCTGCCGGGCGCGGTCGGTTTCACCTCAATCTGCTTGAGGGAAAGGTGGGACCAGACGTTGCCGCCTGGCTCAAAGCTGATTTTCAGGTTTTCATCCCGGGCCAGCCGATCGACATAATACCGCGCGGCGCGAAAGACGATTGGCTGCAGCAGCACCAGAAAAGTCGCGATCAGAACCGCCAGCACGAGCAACGTCCAGCGCAGCCAGCGCCAGCGACCCGGTCGCTTCAAATTGATGGGTGGAGGCGCTGCAGGCACGGAATCAGGATCAACGGTGGGAGTCCGCAAAGACAGGTTTTTCGTTCTCGCCGCAAGTCGAAAGATGTCATGCTCTCCTGATGAATCGGCTGGCCCTCGCGATCGCGTTTCTTGCATTTTGCGGACTGCTCCGCGCGGGCGATCCCGCCGACAAGAACACGCCGGGAGGTACGTACACGCCGCCACCCGGCAGCGCTGAGCGCGGCGCGATCATGGACGGCATCCGCGGCCCCATCGTCGCCGAGCTTGGCCAGCCGGTCATTTTCAAGGTCGACCTGCTGCGTGTGCGCGATGGCTGGGCATTCCTCAAAGCGCAGCCGCGGCGGCCCGACGGCGGCGCGATTGATTATCGGAAGACCAAGTTCCGTGAGGCGGTCGCGCAGGGCATGTTCGACGGCGGCGTTCAGGCCTTGCTCAAGCGCAACGGCACGCGCTGGGAAGCCGTGGACTGGGCGCTCGGCGCCACCGACGTGCCGTACGGCGACTGGTGGAAAAAGTACCGCGCGCCGAGGGCGATTTTTGATTACACGGAGCCGTGAACGAGGAGTCGAGCGTCGAGAGTCGACGGTCGAGGGCCAGCAACTGACGGCCGGCGCGGTCGCCAAAGTTTTGCGAAATCGGGAATTGCAACGCGGTGAGTGGACCCTAACTTCCGGCCAAATGAGCAGCCGCAAAGCGCCCGCCTCGAAAGCGGCCAAACCCAAAGCCCGCCCCGCCAAAGCGCGCAAGCACGCCGCCGTGGCCGACGCGTGGTCGGTCAAGGACGCGAACGAGACCTACAACATCGAGCGCTGGGGCGCCGAGCATTTCTCGATCAACAAGCGCGGCCACATCCAGGTGAACCCGATGCCGGGGCAGTCGACCTGCATCGACCTGATGGAAATCGTCGAGGAATCGCGCGAGCGCGGGCTCTCCTTTCCGCTGACGATCCGCTTCCAGGATTTGCTGAAGCACCGGCTGCAGGCGATTTGCGGCGCGTTCGACACGGCCATCACCGAGATGGCCTACAAGGCCTCGTACCGCGGCGTCTTCCCGATCAAGGTGAACCAGCTCCGCGAGGTGGTGGAGGAAATCATCGAGGCGGGCGGGCCGTACCACTTCGGCCTCGAGGCCGGGAGCAAGCCCGAGCTCTTCGCCGCGCTCGCCGTGCACCGCGATTACGAAAGCCTGATCATCTGCAACGGCTACAAGGACAGCTCCTTCATCCACAACGCGCTGCTCGGCCGCAAGCTCGGCAAGCACGTCATCATGGTGGTGGAGAAGCTCGAGGAGCTGAAGCAGATCGTCGACATCGCGAAGGAAATGGGCGTCGAGCCGATGATCGGCGTGCGCGTGCGCCTGCAATCCAAGGGCGCGGGCAAATGGGCGACGAGCGGCGGCGAGGACGCGAAGTTCGGCCTGAGCACGGCGGACCTGGTCCAGGCCAGCAACTTTCTTCACTCCGAGCGCATGGCGCACACGCTGCGCCTGATCCATTTTCACGTCGGCTCGCAGGTGACCGACATCGGCACGATCAAGCGCGCCGTGCGCGAGGCCGCGCGCTTCTACGCCAAGCTTTCCAAGATGGGCCACGCCCTGGGCTACCTCGACGTCGGCGGCGGCCTCGGTGTCGATTACGACGGCTCGCGCACGACCTTCGACAGCTCGATGAACTACACGCTGCAGGAGTACGCGCGCGACGTGGTCTATCACATCATGGACGTGTGCGACTCGGAGGGCGTGGGCCATCCGACCATCGTCAGCGAGAGCGGCCGCGCGCTGGTGGCGCATCATTCCGTGCTGATCGTCGAGGCCTTCGGCTCGATTGAGCGCGATCAGCTTGGCAAGCCCGTCGTGGTGGGTGTGGGCGACCACAAGCTGGTGCGCGACATCGGCGACGTGGCGCGCGGCCTGGGCAAGATTTCGCGCAAGCGCAACGGCAAGGCCGACAACGGCCCCTGGATGGAGGCGCTGCACGACGCGCAGCAATACAAGGAGCAGGCGCAGTCGATGTTCGAGCTCGGCCTGCTCGATCTCGAAACCAAGGCGCGCGTCGAGACCGTCTTCTGGCAGATCGCCAAGGACATCGTGGATTACTTCGGGCGCACCACCGAGGTGCCCGAGGAGGTCACGGAGCTGCAGCAGAATCTCGCCGATCAATACCTCTGCAATTTTTCCATCTTCCAGTCGCTGCTCGACAACTGGGCGCTCGGACAGCTTTTCCCGATCGTCCCGATTCACCGCCTGAACGAGCGGCCGGAGCGCGCCGCCACGCTGGTGGACATCACCTGCGACTCCGACGGCAAGATCGACAAGTTCATCGATCTGAAGGACGTGAAGAACACGCTGCCGCTGCACCGACTCAAGGGCGGCAAGCCTTACTATCTCGGCATCTTCCTGATTGGCGCGTACCAGGACATCATGGGCGACCTGCACAATCTCTTCGGCCGCGTGAACGAAGTGCACGTGTTCCTCGACGAGGACGAGGACGACGGCTATTACATCGAGGAAGTGATCGAGGGCAGCAGCATCAGCCAGGTGCTCGCGCTCACGCAGTGGGAGACGCCCGAGTTGGTGCGCTTGATGAAGTCGCAGGTGGACGCCGCCATCAAGGGCGACCACCTCAAGCCGAACGAGGGCATGAAGCTGCTCGCGGCCTACGAGCGCAGCCTGACCGGCTACACCTACCTGAGCCTGAACGGGGCGAAGTGACCGATCGACTCAGCCCGAGCGCCGCTTGAAGGCGACCATGGCGAGCGGCGGCAATTCGATCGCGGCGGAGTGCTGGAAATTTCCCCACGGCTCCGGCTCGCTGAAGATCTCGCCGTTGTTGCCGACGTTGCTGCCACCGTAGGCGCCGGCGTCGGTGTTCATCATTTCGCGATAAACGCCGCCGCCGGGAAAGCCGAGCCGGTAGCCGTGCCGCACCACCGGCGTGAAATTCAAGCGCGAAGAGCATGGTCTCGTCGCCCGCCGGATCGTTCTTCGCCTTGCGCAGGAACGCGATCACGCTGTTGTCCGAATCCGTGAAGTCCACCCACTCGTAGCCCTCGTAGCTGTCGTCCAGCTCGTGCATCGCGCGATTCGACACGAGCAGGCGGTTCAGATCCTGCACCACCCGCGTGATGCCGCCGTGCGCGGGCAGACTGGGTGAGATGCCAGTCGAGGCTGCGCTCGTGGCTCCACTCGCGGCGCTGGGCGAATTCACCGCCCTGGAAAATCAGCTTCCGGCCGGGATGCGCCCACAAATAGCCGAAGAGCAGGCGCAGGTTCGCAAACTTCTGCCAGTCGTCGCCCGGCATCTTCTCGAGCAGCGAGCGCTTGCCGTGCACCACCTCGTCATGGCTGAGCACGAGCACGAAATGCTCGCTGAACGCGTAGAGCATGGAGAAGGTCAGCACGCCCTGGTGATAGCGGCGGTAGATCGGGTTCTGCGCGAAGTAACGCAGCGTGTCGTTCATCCAGCCCATGTTCCATTTCATGCCGAAGCCCAGCCCGCCGACGTAGGTGGGCTTGCTCACGCCCGGCCAGCTGGTCGATTCCTCGGCGATGGTCAGCACGCCCGGATGATTGGCGTAGGCGACCTCGTTGAATCGCTTGACGAAATAAATCGCGTCGAGATTCTCGCGCCCGCCAAACGCATTCGGCACCCACTCGCCGGCCTTGCGCGAGTAATCGAGATAGAGCATCGAGGCCACCGCGTCGACGCGCAGGCCGTCGACGTGATACTGCTCGAGCCAGAACAGTCCGTTCGCGATCAGGAAATTCCGCACCTCGTTCCGGCCGTAGTTGAAGATGAACGTGCCCCACTCCGAGTGCTCGCCCTGCCGCGGGTCCGCGTGCTCGTAGAGCGCCGTGCCGTCGAAGCGCGCCAGCCCGTGCTCGTCCTTGGGAAAATGGCCGGGCACCCAGTCGAGAATCACGCCGAGGCCCGCCTGGTGGCAGCGGTCGACAAACGCGCGGAATTCATCCGGCGACCCGAAGCGGCTGGTCGGCGCAAAGTAACCGCAGACCTGGTAGCCCCACGATCCGTCGAAGGGATGTTCGGCCACCGGCATGAGCTCCAGATGCGTGAACCCCATGTCCACCGCGTAGGGAATCAGGCGATCGCCCAGCTCGGCGTAGCTGAGCATGCGGTCCTCCTCGACGTTGCGCTGCCACGATCCGAGGTGCACCTCGTAAATGCTGATGGGCTTCTCGTACCAGTTCGTCTTCGCCCGCGCTTCCATCCAGTGGGTGTCCTTCCACTCGTACTGGTTGAGATCGTAGACGATCGAGGCGGTCAGCTTCCCGTGCTGGCCGAAGAAGCCGAACGGATCGCTCTTCAACCGGACGCGGCCGCGCGCATCGAGAATCTCGAACTTGTAGTGCGCGCCGGCCGCGATGCCCGGCAGGAAAACTTCCCACACGCCGCTCCCGAGCAGCCGGCGCATCGGATGCACCCGGCCGTCGAAATGATTCCAGTCGCCCACCACGCTGACGCGGCGCGCGTTGGGCGCCCAGACCGCGAAACTGGTGCCGGCGACGCCGCCGACGCTCCGCACCTGCGCGCCGAGTTCGTCGTACAGCCGGTGGTGATTGCCCTCCGCGAAGAGATGCAGATCGAGATCGCCCAGAATCTGACCGTAGCCGTACGGATCCGGCAGCAGCGTGGACGGGGTGCCGTCGTTGAAGATGGTCTCGACGAGGTAGGCCGGCCGCGCGTCCGCGGTGAGCAGCACCTCGAAGATGCCGGCGACGTGCACCCTTTCCGCGGGGATGGGCAATCGATCGCCCGGATGGATCGTGATGGACGCCGCGCGCGGCTGGAAAATCCGGATGACCCAGCGGCCGTCGCGCAGCTTGTGCGGGCCGAGGAACGCGAACGGATCGTGGTGCGTCGCGGTGAGCAGACGCTCCGCCTCGGCGGGGGAGAAGGTGACGTCGACAATCTTCATCGCGGGCAAACCGGGGGATCTGATGAGATATCAGCCGACCGGTGCACCGTCCAGCAACGGCGCAAGGAATCGGGGATAAAGCGCATCCCAGCCAAATCGCGCGAGGGCGCTCCGCCGGACGCAATTCTCGGCGTTCCGCAGCAGGACCTCGCGCACCAGCATGGCGACCTCCACCGCCGGCGCGTCCAACTCGAACCAGTGCACGCCGCCCAGCTCGGTGAGCGGCTCAATCCGGGGACAGAAGACCGCAAGCCGGTGCAGCGCCGCCTCGATGACGGGCAGGCCAAAACCTTCGTGCCGGCTCGGATAAAAGAGCGCGTCGGCCGCGCGATAGAACGCGGCCACATCCGCCTCCGAGACCGCAAAATGATCATGCGCGAAAATCACGGAATCGGCCTGGCCGGAGTCGCGCACCAGCCGGCGGAGCGAGTCCGCGTATTCGCGCGACGCCGCGTGGTGCGGATCCGCCGCGCCGGTGACGACGTAAAGCGGCCGCTCCCCGGCCTCGTGCAGCGCGGCCGTGACGGCGATGCCCAGTTCCACATTCTTGCGCCGCAGCAGCCGCGTGGGATGAAACAGGACCGGCCAGCGCTGCGGCCAGCGCGCCGCCTGCAGGCTCGCGGCGACGTGTGGCGTGAGCTGCAGCACTTCGACGGGATCGACGCCGTTGGGGACCACGACGCAATCGCCCACGCCGGTCACGTGCTCGAATTCCCTCCGCCGACGCTCCGAGACCGCGACATGACGCACGCCGGCGGGCGGCTGCCGCAGCAATTTCCATGGAAAGTCCCCGGCCCTGGGAAAAACATAGTCGGGATTGATGACGGCGAGATCGTGGATCCAATTCACCACGCGCGCCTTGGGCTGCGACTCGACCCAGGCCCACAACGCGGCGGTCGCAGCGAGATGAAACGGCATGGTGAGGACGTTGTGCAAAAAGACCACGCCGGCCGCCGCGAGTCGTTCCGTGAAAATCGTCGCCAGCCGGCGCTGCAGCTCCGCGAAGGCCGGCCCGGGCGATCCGGCGGCGAGCTCGGCGGACATTTCGGCGACGAGCAGATGGGTCGCCGAGAGCTCCGGGACGATCTCCACCGTGGCGTGGGGGTCGGATTCCCCAGTCCCGACGAGCACGCGCACCGTATGGCCATGGCGCGCAAAAAGCGCCGCGTGCTGGCGGAGGATGGACTCGACCCCGCCGATGACGGGCGAATAGCTGTAATGGACGAGCACCATCTTCCATGCGGCGACTCCGCGATATGTGGGCCGTAGCAGACCGCGCGACAAGTCTCATCTCGACGATTCGCGGGCTCAAAACAAGACGGGCATTCGGTCCGTTCCGTGCTTATCTTTACGGGATGAAGGCATTCCTCGTCAATCGTGGTGATTGCCGTTTGTGTGTTCTTCTGGTACCGCCACACGCACCCTCCGGCCCCCGGGCGTTCCGCCTCGACTCCAGCCCCGACCCGCCCGCCGGTCAGCGAGCGCGCCGTCAGCGCAGCCGATCCTGCGGTCCCGCTCTATCGAGCCAAGCAGGTCGCCGACAAGGTGCAGGCGCAGCGCAAGGAGGCGGAAGCGGCCGCGGGCAATCGTTGATCCAACCCGTCGATTCCGGCACTATTCCCACGTGGCGTTCCACTGGCCCCAGACGGAAATCCTGGTCAACGGCCCCGCGACGGCCCCGCGCCTGGCCCGCTTCCTCCGGGGTCTCGGCTACCTCATTCTCGCGATCGCGCTCGCCGGCCTGGGACTCTATCTCGCCTGGATTCTGCCGGGCGACCCCTCCAGCGCGCTCGGCTGGGTCGAGCACATTTTCTCGCCGCTGAAGCTTTTGAACCTGCTGCTGTGGAGCGCGGCGGCGTTCTGGGCGGCGGGCCTGCTCCACCGCACCTCCGCGAGCCTGCGGCGCCGCGCCGGACTGGAACGGCGCGTCGAGGTCCACTCGCGCCAGCTGGCCGACGCCAACGCCGAACTCGAGACGCGCATGTCCGAGCTGCGCGTCACCGCCGCCGCGCTGCGCAAGAGCGAGGAGCGCTACCAGCTCGCCATCAGCGCGTCGCGCGACGCCGTCTGGGACATCGATTTGGTGAGCGGCCAGCAGTTCTATTCGCCGCGCTTCGAGGAGATGATGAATTTCCAGCCGGACGAGGATGCCGACCGGTTCAAGGCGTGGCAGGCGCGCATGCACCCGGACGATCTGCCGCGCGTGCGCGCCGCGTTGCGCGAGCACTTCAAGCACGGCACGCCCTACCGCGTCGAGTGCCGCGTCCGGATGGCCGACGGCACCTATCGCTGGATGATGAACATCGGCCAGGCCGTGCGCGACGAAAAGGGCTGGGTCGTGCGCATGGTCGGCAGCACGAGCGACATCGATCCGCAGCGGCGCGCGGCCGAGGCGCTGGCCCAGGCCGCCGAGCGCTACAACTTCCTCGCGGACGCCATGCCGCACATCGTCTGGACGGCCACGCCCGACGGAAAATTCGAGGACGTCAACGCGAGCTGGGTGAAGTACACCGGGCTCAACTCCTCGGAGATCCGCCTGCTGGGCGACGAGGCGATGCGCCGCGTCGTGCATGAGGACGAGGCGCAGCTCTTCATCGACCGCTGGCAATCGTCGGTGAAAACCGGCGAACCGTTCGAGCTCGAGTACCGCCTGCGGCGCGCCAGCGACGAAAAGTACCGCTGGCATCTCGGCCTCTCCCTGCCGCGCCGCGACGCCGAGGGCCGCATCGTGCAGTGGGTCGGCACCTGCACCGACATCCACGATCAAAAACTGGAGCAGGAAAATCTCCGCCTCGAGAGCGGACTCTACCTGCGCGAAAGCCGCGCGGCCGTGGAGGAACTGGTCAAGAGCGAGGAGCGCTTCGCGCTGCTCATCGAGAGCAGCCCGCTGGGATTTTTCGACATCAACCTGCAGACCGGCGAGGGCTACTTCTCGCCGCGCTGGAAGCAGATGCTCGGCTACGAGCCGCTGGAATTGCCGGACCAATTCGTGGTCTGGATGGAACTGCTCCACCCCGACGACCTCGCCAAGTTCAGCCGCGGACTGCGCCGGCGGCCGGGCGACGACCGGCCGCGCGTCAGCTTCTCGATGGAGTTCCGCATGCGGCATCGCGAGGGGCATTACGTCTGGATCGAGTCGAACGGCCTCGATTTTTACGACGACACCGGCCAGCGGGTGCGCTCGCTCGGGTTCAACGCGGACATCTCCGAGCGCAAGGAGGCGGAGGGGGCGCTGCGCGAGGCGCGCGACGCGGCCGACAAGGCGAACCGCGCCAAGAGCGAGTTCCTCGCCAACATGAGCCACGAGATTCGCACGCCGATGAATGCGATTCTCGGGTTTTCGGATTTCCTCGACGCGCTGGTCTCGGATCCGCGCGCCCGCTCCTACCTCGCGGCGGTCACCACCAGCGGCCGCGCGCTGCTCGACCTCATCAACGACATTCTCGATCTTTCCAAAATCGAGGCGGAGAAACTCGAGCTGCATCTCGAGTCGACCTCGCTGCGCTCGTTGCTGGCCGACATCCAGCATGTCTTCTCGCCGCGCGCGATCGAGAAGGGTCTCTCCATTTCGCTGCTTGTCTCGCCCGTCGGTGCCGGAGCGCATGCTGCTCGACGAGGTGCGGATTCGCCAGGTGCTCTTCAACCTCGTGGGCAACGCCTCGAAATTCACCGAGCGCGGCGGCATCCGGATCAACGCCGAGGTCAAGCCGTCGCAAAAGAACGGCGCACCCGCGAAGTACTTCGATCTCACGCTCGAGGTGGCCGACTCGGGCATCGGCATTCCGGCCAACGAGGTCGACCGCATTTTCGAGGCCTTCACCCAGGCCTCCGGCCAAAGCACGCGCAAGTACGGCGGGACCGGCCTCGGCCTGAGCATCACCAAGCGCCTGGTCGAGCACATGGGCGGCACCATCACGGTCCAAAGCCGCCAGGGACGCGGCAGCACTTTTCAAATCGTGTTGCCCGGCGTCGCGGCGGTCGAGGCCAGCCCGTCCACCGTGCACGATCAGCGCAACCCGCTGGCGGGCCTCGAGCAGTTTGTGCCCTCCGACATTTTGATCGGGGTGAACCGCGCGGTCGATCAGCTCCTCTTCACGGGCTATTTCGAGGACTCGGGCCAGCGCATCGTCATGGCGGAGGAGGGCGAGACCATTCTCGAGCTGGCGGAGGAAACGAAGCCCGCGGTGATGATCCTCGACCTGTGGGGCGCGGGGATGGACGGACCGGAAATCGCGCGGCGTTGCAAGGCCAATCCCGCCTTGGAAGACATTCCCATTCTGCTCTGCACCGGCTTCATCGGCGACGATTCCGAGGCGCTGCAGGCGATCGCGGAAGGCATCCTGCAGAAACCGATCAGCAAGGCGGACCTCGTGGAGGAACTCCGCCGGTTCCTGACGATTCGTCCCGGCTTCGATCGCGCGGCCGCGGCCGGCGCAGGCGCGATTCCGGAACCGGTCGTCATCGCCATGGCCGAGGACCGCGCCCAGTGGCCGCTGCTGGTCGAGCGCCTGCGCATCGAGGAGAAGGACATCTGGCCGTCGTTCCGCGAGGCGCCGAACATCGACGAGGTGGAGGCGTTCGCCCGCCGGCTCTGCGATCGCGCGGCGACCTACCAGTGCCCCGCCCTCAACCGCTACGCCCGGGATTTGGTCCGGCAGTCGCAAGAGTTTGACATGGAGAGCCTGCCGCGCACGCTGGAGCGGTTCCCCCATCTTATCAACGATCTCGAAGCCGCCTGTTCTCCGGAGCGCGTCTTGGTGGTCACGCCCCGCCTATGACCAGTGTTCCCCCGCCCGCCACGCTTGCGACCCGCACCCGCCCGCCCGGCGAGTCGCTCGTGCTCGTGGTCGACGACATGCCGCGCAACATCCAGGTGGTGGGCAATCTCCTGCGCGAGGCCGGCTACCAGGTCGCGGCCGCCACCAGCGGCGCGACCGCCCTGCGCGCCATGCAGCAGCGCCCGGCGGATCTGGTCGTGCTCGACGTGATGATGCCGGAGATGGACGGCTACGAAGTCTGCCGCCGGCTCCGCGAGGATCCGGCCACCAGCGAGGTGCCGGTGGTGTTCCTCACCGCCGCGGCCGACACCGAGATGCTGGTGAAGGGATTCGCGGAGGGCGCGGTGGATTACGTGACCAAGCCGTTCAAGTCGGCGGAATTGCTGGCGCGCGTCCGCAATCATCTCGATCTCAAGCACTCGCGCGAGCTGCTCGTGCAAAACGCCGAGCGCCTGCGGCAGCTCGACGACGAAAAAAACGAGTTTCTCGGCATCCTCGCGCACGATTTGAAAAATCCGCTCGCCGGCATCGTCGGCTTCGCGGACCTGCTGCTCGACGAGCCGCACATGCCGGTGGAGGAGCGCGCCGAGCACATGCAGATGATCCGCACCTCGGCGCAGCGCATGATGATGATGGTGCGAAATCTTCTCGACGCGAACGCCATCGAGCGCGGCCAGCTCGTCATGGATGTCGCGCCCTACGACGTGGTCGAGCTGGTGAATTTCGTGGTCGACAGCTTTCGCGCGCGCAGCCTGGCGAAGGGCCAGACCATCGTCATGCACAAGCCCGACGGACCGGTGCCCACGCTGCTCGATCGCACGCTCGCGATCCAGGTGTTCGAGAACCTGGTCTCGAACGCGGTGAAGTATTCGCCGCCGGGGAAATCGATCCAGGTGCGCGTGCGGCGCGAGCCGGGCATCACGCATTTCGAGGTGCAGGACGAGGGCCCCGGCCTGAGCGAGAGCGACCAGCGCAAGCTCTTCACGAATTTTGCGCGGCTCACGCCGGGCGTGACCGCGCCGGGCGAGGATTCCACCGGCCTTGGCCTCGCCATCGTGAAACGCGTGGTGCAGGCGATGCGCGGCCGCATTGGCGCGATCAGCCAGCTCGGACAGGGCAGCACTTTCTGGGTCAAGTTTCCCGCCGCGCATCCCACGACCTCGGGAGACAATCCGGCCGTGGCGCTCTGAGGGACGGCGCTAATCCGCAATTCGCTCGCTGAACACGGCCAGCCGGGAACGCGTCAACTGGGATTTTCTGCTTTCGCCTCGCGAACCGGACGAAATTTCGAGAGAGTTGCGGGCATGAGAAAACTCGCCGTTGGCCGCACTCGTGTTTGCCGCATTCTATGCTTGGCTGCTGCGGTTCCGCTCGCCTTCGCCCAAGGCCCGCTCACGCCTCCTGGACCGCCTGACTCCTACGATGAAAACCCTCGATCAGGTCGAGGCCCGCATCATCGTCAATGCCGCCAACACTCCTGGCGACGCGACGAGCAGTTTCGTCATTTCGCAGCCCGGATCGTATTATCTCACCGGCAATCTGACCGTTTCCACAACCAAGCACGGCATCAGCATTGAGACTGACAACGTCACGCTGGACCTGAACGGCTTTGCAATCATTTCGAATGCCGCATCGGGAAGCGGCATCGGTGTCAATGTTCCGACTGGTCGGGTAAACCTCTGCGTCCGCAATGGCACCATCCGCGGCTGGCGCAGCCACGGAGTGGGCGCGATCAATGCATCAAGTTCGATTCTGGAGCGACTGCGTGCGATCAACAACACCGGGAACGGCCTGATGATTAGCAATGAATCCGCCGTGCGCGACTGCGTCATGACCGGAAACGGGGGCGACGGACTGTTTAGCGGGGACCGTGTTTTGGTTTCGGGTTGCGTCGCCGACATCAACTCCGGCAGCGGCCTCAACCTTAGGGACGACGTTCATGTCACGGACTGCCTCGTCTCACGGGGATTTGGAGCGACCGCGGGGATCCTTGTGGGCACCCGCAGCACGGTCTCCCGTTGCACCGCAAATCGCAATGCCGGCAACGGAATTCAGACTGGTCAGGAAACAACCGTGGCGGATTGCGTCGCCAGTTTCAACGGTAGTCATGGCATTGTCGGACCCGGCCTATGCAATATCGTCCGAAACAACTGTACCTCGAATCTCGCGTCGGGAATTGTCGTAACTGGCGGTGGTGGCCGGATCGATGGAAACAACTGCTGGAACAACCTGAGTTTCGGCTTTTCCCTCGGGCCACTCGCAAATCTAGTGATTCGGAACAGTGCGGGCGGCCAAGGCTCCAACAATTATAAATTCGGCGGTTCCAGCTCTCTGAGCGGATGGGCCCAATTTATCGACCCGCTAATCCTTGGGAGCCTGTTCCCGTCCGATCAGCCATGGGCGAACTTCACGTTCGAGTAGCCGTAATTTGTTCATTCGGCGCCGCATCGACGTCTCTTCCACTGCCGGCTTCAGCTCAACGCAGCCTTGGGTGAACTTTGCTTACTGAACGGTGCGATCCAGCCGCGAGGCGCCGTCGCAATCTTTTCTAATCCGCCATCCGCATCACCAGCACCGGACAGGTCGCGTGGCGCACGACGCGCTCGGCCACGCTGCCGAGGAAGAGATGCTTCATGCCGGTGTGGCCGTGCGTGGAAATGACGATCAGATCCTGCTTCAGCTTCTTGGCCATGCCGACGATCTTGTCCTCGGGCCGGCCGGTGACGAAGACCGAGTGCACCGCCGGGCCCGGCGCCTCCTTGAGTTCGGCGTAGAGATCGGCCAGCAACTCGCGCGCGTCGTCCTCGGCGCGCTGGGCGCATTCCACCATCTGCGCGGAGACCGATTCGTAGGCGAGGTTGATGGGCTCAAAGACGTGCAACAGCGTCAGGCGCGCGCCGAATTTCACCGCCAGCGAGCGGGCGTGCTCCAGGGCATCATGCGCGTGCGCCGAAAAATCCGTCGGCACGAGAATTCGCTTGATCTGGACGGTCTCGGGCCGGCCGAAAGACGGCATTCCGCCGCGCGCGGCGCCTCGCGATGAGGACGATTTTTTCATGGTGTTGCTATTCCAAGCGCAAAGTCGCAACCGTGTCGACAGCCAACCTGTCCCGAAGGTTCAATTTGCAAAACGGCCTGCATCCGGCGATTCCTGCCTTCGCCGCGTTCGGCCCCCGCCTTATGAAGAATCCCTCCGTTCAGACCTCGCTCGCCGTCCTCTGTCTTGCCGCGTCGGCCCTTGGCCCGGCTACCTCGAGCCGCGCGGACGAAGCCGTGCCGCCGGAACTCAAATATCGGGTCGTTCGGACGCATCCCGCTAAAGGGCGACACCGGTTGGGATTATCTCACCGTGGATGAAAAGGCCCGGCGGCTCTACGTGACGCGAGGAACCTTCGTCTCGGTCCACGACGCGGACACCGGCGAGGTCGTCGGCGAGATTGCCGACACACCGGGAGTTCACGGGGTTGCGCTCGCGCCGGCGCTTTGGCCACGGCTACGTCAGCAACGGGCGCGACAACTCCGTCACCGTCTTCGATCTCAAGACGCGGGCGCTCATCACCAAGCTGAAGGCGGGCGAAAACCCGGACGCGCTGGTCTACGAGCCGGTGACGCGGCGCGTGTTCGTTTTCAACGGTCGCAGCAAGAATGCCACCGTGATCGAGGCCGGAAACCAACAAGCTCGCCGGCGAATTCGCGGTCGGCGGCAAGCCCGAGTTCGCGGTCGCGGACGGACGCGGCGCGGTCTTCGTCAACGTCGAGGACACGAACGAGATTTTGAAAATCGACGCCAAGTCGATGACCGTGAAGGCCCGCTGGCCGCTCGCGCCGGGAACGGAACCGACGGGCCTCGCCATCGACCCGAAAAACTCGCGACTCTTCGTCGGCTGCGGCAACAAGAAGTTGATCGTCCTCGACGCCTCGACCGGCCGGATCATCACGGCGCTCGACATCGGCGCGGGCGTCGACGCGGTCGCCTTCGCACCCGACACCGGCGGCATCTTCACGTCCAACGGCGTCGACGGGACGCTGACCGTCGCGCGCGGAATCTCGCCGGAGAAATTCGCGGTGGTCGACACGGTTCCGACGCAAAAGGGCGGCCGCACCCTGGCGTACGATCCCTGGACGCGGCACATCTTCGTGGTCGCGGCAAAATACAACCTGCCGCCCGCCCCGACCGCCGAGCAGCCGCACCCGCGGCCGACCATGCTGCCCGGCTCGGTGACCTTGCTCGAACTCGCGCCGCAAGCCGAGGTGCGCTGACGGGAGCTTCTGGTGTTGTGAGCCGCTAGGTCTGGTTTCGCATCGCGGGCCAGCGCCTTCGCACTCGTTCGCAAATGAACCTCCGGCGCGGCGGCGTCGCCGTGATTGGGCAGCACCCCATCGATCGCCAGCGTCCCGACTCGCGCAATGCTCGACGCCAGCAACTGCGGACAGCTGTTCAAAATCGGCGGCGGCAGGAATGCGCCAAAGAAATAGCTGCAAAGCAGATCGCCCGCGAAGAGCAGCCGTTGCGCCGGAAGATGATATCCCATGTGACCCACCGTGTGCCCCGGCAAATGCACCGCCTTCAGCCCGCCGCAGATCGGCAGTTCGTCTTGATCATCAAGCCACCGATCCACGGCGAACTGCTTCATAACCGAAGATGGCCCGCCCGCCCGCCTCCAGCCAGCCGCAGGCGCGCGCGACACCCGTGTACTTGTAGCGGCCGGCGCAATGCTCGGCGTCGAGCCGCGGCGCCGCCACCCAGGCGCCATGCTCCCGCACGAGGCGCGCGACGTTGTAGCGTGTGATCGATGTGCCCGTGTGTCAGCAGAATTCCCCGGATGGGCAGCGCATCCCACCCGCGACGCCGCAACGCCCGCCGCAACGCCGCCACGCCGCCGACAAAGCCCGCGTCGATCAGATAGAGGCCATCCGCGTCGCGCAGAACGTGGAAGCAGACAAAGGGGGCGCGAACCTGGAGGACGTCGTCAGTCATCAGTGCCATTGATAGTTCCACGCAGTCGCGCGGCGACACAACCGTGATCCGCTTGACCCCTGGCACGCTGCCATTTAACGTCGGAGGTCGCGCCCGCCCCCGGAACGACCAATTCCCGATGCAAACCCCCGCTCTTCCCGCCTGTCTGGCTCCGCTGGTGGAGTATCTCAACGCGCTGGAAAGTCGCGCGGCGCTCGACCGCGTCCGGCAGTTGCTCGACGAGACCGGCGTGACGATCGATGACGTGCGCGAATTCGTCGAGTTCGGCGACAGCGCGTACCGCCGCAACCTCGTGACCATGGGGCCGTGGTACGAAATTCTGGTGATTTGCTGGCGCAGCGGGCAGCGCAGCCCGATTCACAATCACGCCGCGTCCACCTGCGGGCTCAAGGTGCTGCAGGGCATCTGCAGCGAGACGATTTTCGATCGCTCGCCCTGCAAGCAGGTCGTTGCGCGGGACACGCGCGAGTACACCGCCGGCCATGTCTGCGCGTCGCAGGACGACGACACGCACCAGGTTTCCAACCTCCAGTCGCCGGGCCAGAACCTGGTCACGCTGCACATTTACTCGCCGCCCTTGCGCGCGATGCAGAAATTTTCCATCACCGGCGGCGAGGGCGAGGAATGGCGGCCGCCCGTTTTTGATTTTGTGGGCGGCGACGGCATTTGATCGCGGCGGTCAGAGACCGAGCAGCCGGCAGGCGCCCAGGGCAAAGGCGAGCAGCGCAAACCAGCCCACGATGAAGGCGAGCGAGGCGCGCAAGCCGTGCTCGCGCAGGCGCGCGTAGTCGACCTGCAGGCCCAGCCCCGCCATGCCCATGGCCATCAGGAACAGGCCGGCGAAGAGCATCCAGCCTCCGAGTTCCTTCACGATCGCAGCCTGGCCGGTGGCGCGCAGGACCAGGAAATTCACCACGCCAACGACGAAGAAGCCGACGACGAACCACGGGAACTGGACGTTGACCTTCGCCTCGCCGCCGCGGCGATGCAGCACCGCCACCACGATCAGAATGACCGGCGCCAGCAAGAGCACGCGCACCAGCTTGGTCACCGTGCCCACGTCGATGGCGGCGGGCACCGGCGTGACGGCGGCGAGCACCTGCGCGACTTCGTGCAGGCTGGACCCGGCGACCGCGCCGTAGTTCAGCGGGCTCCAGCCGATCGCGGCCTGCACGGTGAGCAGGGCGAGCGCCGCGCCCGTGCCAATCACGGTCACGAGGACGAGCGCGAGCGCCGATTCGTCGTCGCGCGCCCGCACCACCGGTGTCGCGGCCACGATGGCGGACGCGCCGCAAATGCCGCTGCCGATCGCCACGAGCCATGCCATCGAGTCGCTCAAGCCCAGCCGGCGGGAGAGCCAGCGGAAAAAGAAAATCGAGAACGTGATCACCGCGATGTCGAGCACGAGAATTTTCCAGCCGGCGCCGATGATCAGATCGAAATTCAAGCGCACCCCGAGCAGGATGATGCCAAAGCGCAGGAGTGACTTCGCCGCATACGAAAACCCCGCCGCATAGGACGACGGCGGCGAGAACAGCGCCTTGACGATCATGGCGATGACGAGCGTCACCGCCAGCGGCCCAATCACATTGACTCCCGGCAACCTCGCCACCGCAAATCCGACGGCGGCAAGCACCAACGCGAGGACAAGGCCGGCGGCAAATCCCGCGTTCCTGGACGAATCAGTCATGGGCGCGTTCATGCGATCGGTCTCGTGCACGGCCACGCGGTCGAACCGAAGCGGGAAATGATAGTCCGGGGGCTAATCCGGATAATCTTCCCGTTCGCAACGCGCGAGTCGAGCCCGCGCTTGCGGGCGGACCGGTTCGACGGCGAACTTTTCACGCCGGAACATTCGCGCTGTTCCACGACCGGGGGAATCAGTGTATGGACTGCAGCGACGCGCGATGACGTACCGACTCTTCGATCCCATTCTCGAGCGCTGCCGAAACTCGCCGCCGCGGCCCGCCGCGATTGTCTATCCGTGCAGCGCCGAGTCCCTCGACGGCGCAATGGCTTCGGCGCGCCGCGGGCTCATCACGCCGATCCTGGTCGGTCCGACGGAATTGATGCGGTCGCTGGCGGGGGATCACCACCTCGACCTCACCGGCGCGGTCTTCGAGGAGGCGAAGGGCCCGCGCGAGTCGGCCCAACGCGCCGCGGCGCTGGCGCGGGAAGGGCGCGTCGATCTCCTGATGAAGGGCAGCCTGCATTCGAGCGATTTGCTTTCCGTGATTGTCGCGCGCGAAGCCGGGCTGCGCACTGCGCGGCGCATCAGCCACACCTTCGTCATGGACGTTCCGTCGTATCCGAAGCTGCTGCACATCACGGATGCGGTCGTGAACATCGCCCCGAACCTGGAGGCCAAGCGCGACATCATCCAAAACGCGATCGGCTTGTGCCGCGCGCTCGGCGTGGAGCGCCCGAAGGTGGCCATTCTATCGGCCATCGAGACGATCACGCCCGGGATGATCTCGACCACCGATGCCGCGGCTCTCGTGAAAATGGCGAAGTCGGGGCAAATCACGGACGCCGACGTCGAGGGGCCGCTCGCATTCGACGACGCCATTTCCGCGGCGGTGGCGGAGAAAAAGGGCATCATGTCGCTCGTGGCCGGTTCGCCGGACATTTTGGTCGTGCCGGGCATCGAGGCTGGCAACATTCTCTTCAAGGCGCTGGAATATCTCGCCGGCGGGATTCCCGCTGGAATCGTGCTGGGTGCGCGCGTGCCGATCGTCCTGACCAGCCGCGTGGACAACGCGACGGCGCGCCTGGTTTCCGTGGCCGTCGCCTGCGCGAGCGCTTCCGGTCGGTAAGAACGAAGGACGCTAGCTTGTTCCCACCAGGCCCTCCTCGCGCATCCACGACAACATGTCAGCCAGCAGCGAGTCGAACGGTGTTTGCCGGTAATCGAGTTCCCGCTCGGCCTTGCTCGAATTCACCCGCAGGACGTGGATGGTCAGCATCGCCGCCTCGGGGGTCATGTCAGGTTCCCGGCCGGTGAATCGTGAGAAGAAATCGGCCGCGCGCCCAAAAGCCATCAGCAGCCAGGCCGGCGTCGCGCGCCGCGGCGTCTTCTTGCCCAGCGCCACACCGACGCGATGCACCAGATCGAGGAAGCTGACCTCGTCACCGCCGAGCAGGTAGGTCTCGCCGAATCGCTGCAATTGCCACGCCCGCACCTGCGCCTTGGCAACCTCCCGCACGTCGGCAAATGAACCGATGCCCGGCGGGACGCCCGGCAGCTTCTCTCGATCGACCAGTTTGATGAGGCGCGCCCAATTGTGGCGATCGCCCGGCCCCAAAAGGTGCGAGGGCTGAAGAATGATCCATGGCAGCGATGATTTCCGGACCAGGACTTCGCTTCAAATCTTGGTGCGTTCGTAATTGATCCAGCTCTCCGCGCCGCGTTGGGGCGTCGACTCATCGAGGACGCCGGAAACGAGATGCGAATACGCCGCGACCGAAGACGTGTGCACAAACGCGCGCACGCCGGCGCCCTCCGCGGCCTTGAGCAAATTCGCCGTTCCCTCGACATTGGCGGCGGTTTGCGCACCAGCGTTTCGGCGCCACATGCTGGTGTCTGCGGCCACGTGAAAGACCGCCTCGCATCCGTCCACCGCGGCCCGCAATCCGCGGCCCTCGGCCAAGGCGCCTCGCACTGGGGTCGCGCCCTGCGCAGCGAGGGCCGCGTCGGATTCCGCGCGCCTGGACAACGCCCGCACCTCGCAGCCCGCCGCCCGCAACCCGGCCAGCACATGGCCGCCCAGAAATCCCGTTGCTCCCGTCAGAAATACCGTGCTCATGTGATGTTGCGGCGACGATCACGAATCACCGATCGATTGACGAGTCGAATCCGCCATGAAAGCGCGGTCGGCCGGTTCGTCGACCGGCGGCAAATCCATTGCGCGCGAGAATTCTCTTGCCAGCAGGGTGGTTCAGAAAGGAGGTGGAAGCGTGCCGATTGCCCCCTGTGACGTTGCCATTATCGGCGCCGGATTTTCCGGCGCGCTGACGGCGGTGCACTTGTTGCGCGCGGCAGGCGGCGCGCTGCGCGTCGCGCTGGTCGAGCAAATCCAGTCGCAGGAAGGACGCGGGGTGGCCTACGGCACGGATTGTCCCAATCACCTGCTCAATGTTCCCGCCGGGAAGATGGGGGCGTTCGCGAGCGATCCGGGCCACTTTCATCGCTGGCTGACGGCGCGCGGCTTTGCGGCCGGGGAAGCGAGCTTCGTGCCGCGCCAGTGGTATGGATCGTACGTGCGGTCGCTGCTCGACGAAGCAGAGGCGGCCTCGGTGGGGCGGCTCGCGCGCATTCACGAGGAGGCGCGCGACCTCGAACGCGAACCGGACGGAACGTGGACGGTGCATCTATCCCATCGGCGCCGGCTGCATGCGCGGGCGGTCGTGCTCGCCCTCGGCAACTTCGCGCCCGGCGATCCCGTGCTGCCCGACAAGCGCTTTCACACCCACCCGCATTACCTGCGCAACCCGTGGAGCGCGGAAACCATCTCGCGGCTTTCCGGTCGCGGCGACGTGCTGATCCTCGGCAGCGGACTGACCGCGCTCGATTTGTTGCTGTCGCTCCGCCCGGCCAAGTACGACGGCTGCATCCACGTTCTTTCGCGGCGCGGACTCTTTCCGCAGCCGCACCGCGCGGGCGTCGCGCCCTATCCTCCGTTTCTCGACGCGGCCGCGCTGCCCGGAACGCTGCGCGAAACCATGCGCATCGTGCGGCGCGAAGTGCGCAAGGCGACGGCGGCCGGAAGCTGCTGGCGCGCGGTGATCGACAGCCTGCGACCGATCAGCCAGACGCTGTGGGCGCGCCTGCCGCGGCCGGAGCGTTCGCGCTTTCTGCGGCACGTGCGACCGCACTGGGAGTCGCACCGGCATCGCGCCGCGCCCGAGGCGCTGGCGGTGAAGGAGGAACTGCAGCGCGAAGGCCGGCTGCTCTGCCATCGCGGGCGCATCATCTCCATCACCGGCGAACCGCACGCGCGCTCGCTCGAGGTGCGTTTCCTCCCGCGTTTTGCCGACACGCCGCGCACGCTGCGCGTGGCGTACGTCGTGAATTGCACGGGGCCGGAATGCAATTATCACCAGCTGCGCGGCTCGCTCGTGGTGAATCTCTTCGCGCGCGGCCTGGCGCATCCCGATCCGCTGCTCCTCGGGCTCAACACCGCCGACGACGGCGCGTTGCTCGATGAAACCGGGAGCGGTCGTGCCAGGACTCTTCACGCTGGGCAGCCCGCGCAAGGGCGCGCTGCTCGAGACGACCGCCGTGCCCGAATTGCGCGCGCAGGCGGAGGATGTCGCGCAGCGGTTGCTCGCGATTATGAGCCTTTGGCTCCGCCTCACTGAGTCTAGCCCTCCCGGAAAGATTCGCGGCGAACACAGGGGGCGCACTGCCAGGGGGGAGAATCGAACTCCCGGCCAAGGGCTTATGAGTCCCCTGCTCTACCGCTGAGCTACCCTGGCTGAGGCTTTGCGCGCGGGAACCGAACCTATCGAGAAGCCCTTGACTCGCAACTTAGTTTTCCTTCATGCCCGAACTCGCCGAGGTCGAACTCAGCCGCCGCATCTGGCACGCCGGACAGGGCGAAACCATCGCCCGGATCTCGCTCCATCCCCAGGTGCGGATTTTCCGCGGCATCGATCCGCGTGCCCTCGAAAGCCTCCGCGGCCTGCGGCTCGCGCGCTCGTTCGCGCGCGGCAAACAGATGGTCTTCGTCTTCGAGCGCGGCGGCCGCGGCCGGTCCACCATCTGGCTGGGACTTCATCTCGGCATGGAGGGAAGCCTGCATCGCGTGCCCGATCTGGATTTCGCGCCGGGAAAGCACGATCACCTGGTGCTTTGGCAGCGCGGTCACGCGCTCGTGTTTCGCGATGTCCGTCATTTCGGACGCGTGCAATTCCACGACGGCGCCGATACCCCAAGCTGGTGGGCCGGATCTCGCGCCGGATTTGACCTCGCCGGCCTTCACGCGGGAGGCGCTCACCGATTTTCTGCAACGAAGAAAGAATTCCCCAATCAAGGCGGTGCTGCTCATGCAGGAGCGATTTCCCGGCGTGGGCAACTGGCTGGCGGACGAAATCCTGTGGTGGGCGCGCATCCATCCGGCGACGAGGAGCGGTGAGATTTCGCCGGACGCCGCCAGGACGCTGTGGCGCGTCATCCGCCATCTCTGCCGCGAGGCGATTCGGCAAATCGACGCGGATTGGAACTATCCGGCCTCCTGGCTCTTCCGCCATCGCTGGAAACCCGGCGGGAAATGCCCGCGCTGCCGCACCGCCGTTGCAGCGCGCCACCATCGGCGGCCGCACGACGTGCTGGTGCCCGCGCTGCCAGCCGGCCGCGAAACCGGCCCGCGTAAGGAAAGGAAAGTTGTGAGAGACGCGGCCTGACGCGAGAGTCACACGCATGTCGCAGGCCTCGCTTTGTTTCATCATCCAGGACGATCGCGTCCTCTTGATCCGGAAAAAGCGCGGGGTCGGCGCCGGGAAGATCAACGGACCCGGCGGCAAGGTGGAGCCGGGCGAGACCATGCTCGATTCCGCCGTGCGCGAGACGCGCGAGGAAATCGGCGTGACGCCGCGCGATCTCGAGCTGCGCGGCGAATTGTTCTTCGATTTTGTCGGCTCGCGCGTGGTGCACTGCGGCGTGTTTGTCGCGCGCGAGTTCGAAGGCGAGCCGGTCGAGACCGACGAGGCCATCCCGATCTGGCATTCAATCTCGGCCATGCCCTTCGACGAAATGTGGGAGGACGATCGCGTCTGGTTTCCGCTGCTGCTGGCGGGAAAGTATTTTCGCGGCGGGGCGACGGTCGATCCGGGCGATCGGGTGCGCGACATTCATGCGGCGGAGATTTCTGCGGCGGAACTGGCCGCTTCCTGCGGGTTGCACGCTCCCGCCGGCGGGCGGTTGGCCTGAAATTGGCTTTTCCAATTCGCTCCCGCACCCGAAGATAAGACCTTGTCCATGCCGACGCCACCGCCGGGGGAGCCCCTCCAATTTGCCCACTACCGGGTCCAGCCCGGTCCCGACGGCCAGCCGCTCGAGCTGGGCCGCGGCGCGATGGGCGTGACCTACAAGGCGTTCGACGAACGCCTGCGCGTGGACGTGGCGCTGAAGGTCATCACGCCGGGACAGGTCGACGACGCCAAGGCCCAGGCGCTTTTCCTGCGCGAGGCGCGCGCGGCCGCGCAAGTGCATCATCCGCACGTCGCGGGCGTGGTTTTTCTCAACGACATCCCCGGAGATTTTTTCTACGCGATGGAATTCGTCGAGGGCGAGACGGTGGAATCCTTCGTCAAGCGCCGCGGGCCGCTCGAGGTCCGCCTCGCCCTGCGCATCATCCTGCAGGCCGCGCAGGGCCTGGCCTCGGCGCATGAACGCGGCTTGATCCATCGCGACATCAAGCCCGCGAACCTGATGCTCGCGCACCTGCCGGTGGCGGGCGCGGAGAACGAGGAGGACGACGAACTGCTGGTGAAGGTGATCGACTTCGGCCTGGCCAAGAGCGTGCACGCGGACGAGGCCGGCGCGGCGATTTCGCTGACCGGTCACGGGCCGGTCGGCACGCCGAACTACATGAGCCCGGAGCAGATTTCGCCGACAGGCGAGCCGCTCGACGCGCGCACGGACATCTACAGCCTCGGCGTGACGCTTGTGGTACTTGCTGATGGGCCGGCCGCCCTTCGACGGCACGCAATTCCAGGTGCTCAGCCAGCAACTGCAAAGTCGCGCCGCCGTGGGAAAAACTCGAGGCCGCCGGCGTTCCGCCCGACGTCGAGGCGCTGCTGAAAAGCGTGCTGGCGAAAAAGCCGGAGGATCGGCCTGCCAATCATGCCGTTCTGATTGCCTCGCTGAAAAAACTCCTGCGCAGCGGCACCTCGACGGGCGGGCAACTGATGACGCCGCCGGTGCGGGCCGCGGCGCCAAACCCGACCGATCTCACGATTCCGGCCGGCGAATTCCCGCGTTCGCCGGGATCGACCTTTGCCTCCGCCGCTGGAACCGCCACCGCGCCGCGGAAATCGCGCATCGGCCTGGCGGCCATCGCGGCGCTGACACTGCTCGCGGCCGGTGTCGCCTGGCAGATCGTGCGCCTCAATGCGGTCAAGCCGGCCGGTCCGCCGGAAAAGAGCGTGGCCGTGCTGCCGTTTGAAAACCTGAGCAGCGACCAGGAAAATTCGTTCTTCGCGAACGGCATGCAGGACGAAATTCTGACGAATCTTTCACGCGTGGCGGATCTAAAGGTGATCAGCCGCAGCTCCGTGCAGCAATACAAGAGCGGCGTGACGCGCAATTTGAAGGAGATCGGCCAGGCCCTCGGAGTCAACTACGTGCTCGAGGGCAGCGTGCAGCGCTCCGGCGGAAAGATTCGCGTCAATGCCCAGCTCATCGACACGCGCACGGACGCGCACATCTGGGCCAACCGCTACGATCGCGATCTGGCGGACGTCTTCGGCATTCAGACCGAGGTGGCGGAAAACATCGCCGCGCAGCTCAAGGCGCGGCTGTCGGATTCCGAAAAGGCGGCGATTGCCGAGCGCCCCACGAGCGACCTGGTGGCCTATGATCTTTATTTGCGCGCGCGCCAGCTGACGGACGACGCCTCATATCGGCCTCAACGCCAAGGCAGACCTTCAGCAGGCGATTCTCCAGCTCAATGAGGCCGTGGCGCGCGATCCAAATTTCCTGGCCGCCTGGTGCTCGCTCGAGGAATTGCACGACAGCGCTTATTGGAATGGCTTTGACCGAACCCCCGCGCGGCTGGCCCTCGGCCAGCGGGCAGTGGACCAAGCCGTCAAACTGCGGCCCGATTCGGGCGAAACCCATTTGGTGCAGGCGCGACACTTCTATTGGGGCTATCGAGACTACGACCGTGCCCGCGAGCATCTGGCCATTGCGGGCAAGGCGCTGCCCAACAGCTGGGAAATTCCGTGGCTGACAGGACTAATCGATCGTCGCCAGGGAAAATGGGAATCCTCCAATCAAAATCTTGAGCGCGCGTCGGAGCTCAATCCGCGCAACGTGGGAGTCATGAGCGAGGTGGTCAACAGCTACGGTTTCCAGCGGCGATTCGCAGAGGCCATGCGCGTGAGCCGGCAAGTCGAAGCCCTCCTGCCGAAGGATTTGTTCGCTCTCCTCTTGGGGCCCGGCATTGAAATGGATCGAAATGCCAACCTGCTTCCCATGAAGAATCGCATTGCCGAGCTGATCGCGCGCAATCCCCTGGCCGCGGCCGAGCTTTCCTTTCCTTCGCTGTTTCTGGCTCTGAACGAAAGGGACGTAGAAGCCGCCAGCCGAGCTCTCGCGATGATGCCGAAATCCGAAACCCCCGGACCATTGGGTATCGTCTATCCGCGAGCTTATTTCGCCGGCGTGGTCGCGCGCCTCGCCAAGCAGCCGGCACTCGCGCAGGAACATTTCGCCGCGGCCCGCCTCGAGGCGGCAGCCCTCGTTTCGGCGCAACCGGACGATGCCAAGGCCCTGGCGATGCTGGCCCTGATCGACGCGGGGCTCGGTAACAAGGACGACGCGTTACGCGCGGCGCGGCGCGCGACCGAGATGCTGCCCATTGCCAAGGACGCCTTCGATGGCCCGTCGCTTGAGTTCAATCTTGCCGTCATCGCGGTCCAGACGGGCGAAAAGGAACTCGCCCTCGACGAGTCTGGAAAAGCTCTCCCGGATTCCAAGTCCGCTGACCTACGGCGACCTGAAGCTCAATCCCGAATGGGATCCGCTGCGCGGCGATCCGCGCTTTGAGGCGCTGCTCGCGTTTCTCGCGCCCGCCAAGAAATAGGCGGGCGGGAAGCTAGAGCGGCCGCCGGCCTTGGATCACGCGCAGGACGATCACGACGAGGGCGATCACCAGCAGGATATGGATGAATCCGCCCATCGTGTAGGACGTGACAAATCCGAGCAGCCAGAGGATGACGAGAATGATGGCGATGGTTTCGAGCATGGGAGTGGGAGCTTGGTGAAGCCACCGGCCTGAGCGTCATTTGACGCGCCGCGCTTCATCCTCCCATCGAAGCTCCCAGCCGGGCTGGACTTACAAATTGTCGCCGGCGGAAATGTTCGCGAGCGATCAGCCGATCAGCCAGCGCGCAAGGTACGGAAAAAGGATCGCGCCAAGGATGGCGTTGCCCAGCATGCCGAGCGTGGCGAAGGCGCCGCAGACGGTGTCGACCTCCAGCGCGCGCGCCACGCCGATCGCATGTGAGCCGCAACCCAGCGCCAGGCCTCGCGCGCGCCGATCCGCCACGCCGATGCGCCGCAGCAACAACGGCCCCACCGTCGCGCCGATCAGCCCCGCGGTGAGCACGCCGATGACCATCGCATCCTGCCGCGCGCCGATCTGCCGGGCGATGGGCAGCGACACCGGGCCGGTGATGGCATGGAGCGGACCCGCCAGCCGCACCTCGCGCGGTTGCCCCAGCACGCCAAAGGCCCACGTCATCGTGGTGAAGCCGAAGACCAGGCCGCTGACAATCACGGTCAGGATAATCGGCAGGCGCGAGCGAATCAGGGTGCGCAGCCGATAGACCGGCACGGCCATCGCCACCACGGCGGGACCGGCGAGCCAGAAAATCCAGCCGGTGGCCTCGCGATATTCGCCGTAGGTGCGGCCGAGCATTTCAATCGCCACCGCCAGCACCACGATGCCGATGATCATCGGGTGCAGCAGCGGAAAGCGCACGCGATCGTAAAGCCAGCGCGCCGCGAAATACACGGCGATCGTGGCGAGGCTCCACCCGAGCATGGCCGCGATCACGGCGCCACCTCCTCTTCGGCGACGTCGGCCGCCGCGCGGCGCTGTTCGGCATCAGTCAGCGGCCCGGGCTCGCCCGATTCGCCGGGAAGCCGCGCGAAGAGAAATTGCGCGAGGTGGCCGACAAAGCCCCACAGGACGAGCAGTCCGACCACGACGGTGCCGAGAAAGAGCGGTCCCTCGCGCCGCCAGAATTGTTTGTCCTCGGCGACACTCACAAAGACCGGCAGCAGCCAAAGCGGCAGCAACCAGAGGAAAAGCGCCGCCGCCTTCTCGACCCAGGCGAGTCGCACGAGGCCGGACCCAAGCAGCGCCAGCAGAATGAACAGCCCGAGAATTCCCGACGGAATGAGCAGGTCACCCGCGACCTTGATGCGCCTGGCCCGCCCAATAGCACGCGCCGAGAATCAGCGTACCACCCAGCAATCTCGGCAAACTTTCCCAGTCGAACCCGCCAGGCATCACCCATGGCGTCGATGTTGCGTCACGCGCGGCCGCCGCGCTACTTCTTCTTCGGGGGTGGTGGCGCGCGGCGTCGACGGCGGAATCACGACGGTCGGCGGAATCGTCGGGCCCGGCGGCGGCGTTGGCGGCGGCGCGGGAATCATTTTGAGTTCCACCTGGCGCGCGGTCACAACCTTCAGGCGTTCGTTAAAGGCCTTGATGTCCTCCGTCAGGGCGGAAACCGCCATGGTATCGGTCGAGCCCTTCAAGAAATCCTTCCGCGCCTTTAGCTTGGCGGCGCGATCGTTGAGTTCCGCCACGGCCGCGAGCACCAGGGTCTCCGTTTCGAGCCCGCTCGGTGGGCCGGCGACCGGTCCCGCCGGTGCATCGGTGGCTGGCTTGCCCGGCGTAGCTCCCGGGGCATCCGGCTTGGCGTTGGGCGCTCCCGGCGCGCCGGGTTTATCCCGGCCACGGCCGGCTTCTTGATGCCGAGCCAGTCGGAGATCGCGGGTGGCAGCGGTTGTCCGCTCTTGGCGGCATAGGCCAGCGCTCCCGCCGCCAGCTTCTGCTTCGTGTCCGCATCGATCGAAATCACGGCCGCGGCGAAAAACACCATGCCGGCGAAGTACATCAAGAAACCGTTCTTCGCCTTTTCCCAGTGCAACGCCATGAAGGCGAACCACGGCAGAAAACTCAGGAGGATGGCAAACCAGATCCACCAGCTGGCGTTCACGAGATCTGTCGCCGCACCGATAAAGCCTGCCGCGAATGACAGGACGGTCGGCAGAAAGAGCACGATCAACCCCCAAAGCACCGAAACGCGGAAACCGCCGATGACAAAGAGGACAAATCCCACCAAAAGGCAGAGCACGCCAAGCAAGGCCAGAAGCGCGGACATAGGGAATCTAATGATCAGACCGAGCCCCAGAGCAAAGCAATTATAGGGCCGAAATCGGCGGAAATTGCACCGTTCCGCCGGTTTCGCGCCGGGCGCGGCGACCCGGCCGGTGCGATGAAAATGGCGCGCTGCTCCGTCCGATGTAATTTGCGGGCTGATGACGGACAGCCGCCCAATCATGCTCAAGACGTGCTTTGACGCATGCGGCCCGCTGGGGGGCGACGCGGACGGTGCGCTTCTTCGCGGCTGGATTATCGCGCCGTTTCCCATCCGCGCGGTGAGTTTCCGCTGGCGCGATGGGGACGACGCGGTGGCGGTCTGCGGCGCGGAGCGGCCGGATTTGGCCGGCGCCTTTCCCGACCTGCCGGCGGCCAGGCACGGCGGCTTTTGGTCCATCCATCCGCGTTTCGATCCGGGCGGGCGGGCCCTGCTCGCCGTTTCCGATGTCCTCGGCCGCTGGTGGAGCGTGGAGACGCCGCTGGGCCTGGGGGAAATTCGCGACTTGGAGGCCGTCCCGGCCGATGCCGACGAGGCGGCAGAGTGGGAGGCCCGGCACACCGCGGCGCGACCGGCGCTGGAAAAAGCCGTGGTCGGCAAATGGCGCTCCTCCCTCGATGTGCACCGGCCGCTGACCGTCCGGGTCGACATTATCAACAAGTGCAACCTCCGTTGCGTGATGTGCCACTACTCGGACGACTCGATTTTCAAGCGCCCGGCCAAGCGCGTGAGCCTCGACGACTTCGAGCGGTGGTTCGCGACCGTGCAGACCGGCGTGCGCGAAGTGGTGCTCTCCTGCGGCGACGAGCCGCTGATGTCGCCGCAGTTTTCCGAAATCGTGCGCTCGATCACGAGCCGCTATCCCGAGGTGAATGTGATGTTCAGCACGAACGCGATGCTGATGGACGAGCGCATCGCGCGGACCATCGTGGAAAGCGGCGTGGCGCTCGTGATGATGTCGGTGGACGGCGTGCGCCCGGAAACCCTCGAGGCGGTGCGCAAGGGCGCGCGCTTCGATCGCGTGATCGGCAACGCCCACCGCCTCGCGGAAATCAAAAGGCGCGTCGGCTCGCTGCGCCCGCACCTCGTCTACAATTTCGTCATGATGAACCGCAACCTCGCGGAGGCGCCGGCCTTCGTGGAGATGGCGCAGGCGCTGGGCGCGCACTACGTCGATTTCCGCCTCGTCGTGACGAGCGAATATTTCTTCGATGCCGCCGAACTTTGCGAGTCGCAGCCCGGTCGATTCAATTTCTTTCGGCGTCTCGCGCTGGAGGCCGCCGAGCGCGTCGGCCTGCCGATCTACATTCCGCCGGCCTTCCCTGTCCCGGAGGAGCCGGAACCGGTGCCGTCGGCGGACGAGCTGCTGGCGCCGTTCCGCGCGCTGCTGCGCGAACTCCCGGCGAACGTCACCGACCTCGACGGGCTGCAGGCGAAGCCCGTGATGCGGGAATACGGTCCGCGGATGGGCGAACTGCCGCCCGTCTTCTGCGAGCGGCCGTTTTCGGAAATCATGATTCGCAACCAGGACGAGGTGCTGCCCTGCGCCTGGCACAAGAACGTGCTCGGTCATCTCGCCACCGGCGCGACGGTCGGCGAAATCTTTTTCGGCCCCGCCTTCGAGGCGGTGCGCGCCAACATGCTCCAGCCCGACGGCGATCCGGGCTGCGTCGGCTGCCCCATCAAGTCGTCGCACCTTCCCACCACCCGGCACGGCTGACCGCCCGGCCAGTCAATTGTTTCCGCCCAAGCAGAACCCATGGATGTCTCCCGCTACTGGCGCGACGAAACCGTCCGCCGCCACGAATTTCCGGTCGCAAACCAGCAGATTTTTCTCGCGCATGCCGCCGTCGCCACGCTGCCGCGGCGCGTGGTAGAGGCCGAGCTGGAATTCGCCACGGCCTGCTCGCAGCGCGAACCCGACTACGCGGGCATCTCCAAGCGGATCCGCGCCGTGCGCGAGCGCGCCGCGCTGTTGCTGCCGGGCGCGGAGGCCGATGAAATCAGCCTGCAGGGGCCGACCGCGCTCGGGCTGAGCCTGATCGCCGGCGGACTCGACTGGCGGCCGGGCGACGAGGTGGTCTATCATCACGACTGCTATCCCGCGAACGTCTACCCGTGGCTGGAACTCCAGCGCCGCGGCGTGAAGCCCGTGCCGATTCAGCCCGGGCGCTACGGCGAGGTGACGCTCGAATCGGTCGCCGCCGCCCTGACGCCGCGCACCCGGATGGTCGCGCTCGCCTCGGCGCATTTTCTCACCGGCTTCCGGATCGACGTCGACGGCATCGGGCGAATGCTGCACGAACGCGGCATCCTGTTCTGCCTCGACGCCATCCAGACGCTGGGCGCGTTTCCGTTGCCGGTCGAGCACGTGGATTTTCTCTCGGCCGATGCGCACAAGTGGATGCTCGGCCCGCTCGCCATCGGCGTGGTGATGGTAAAGCGCATCCATTTCGAGAAATTGCGGCCGATTCTCCTCGGCGCGGCCAACGTGAGATGTCCCGATTTCATCGCGCAGTCGGAAATCGTGCTGCCGGATCGCGCCGACCGCTACGAGCCGGGGGTCTTGAACACCGGACCGCTCTTCGGGATGGACGCCGGCCTCGCGCTCTTGCTCGAGGTGGGCATTGAACGGGTGGGCGCGCGGGTGCTCGAGCTCAAGCAACGCCTGCTGGACGGCCTGGCTCCGCTCGGTTTCGAGGCCATTGCTCCGGTGACGGGTCCGCACGCCTCCGGCCTGCTCACGTTGCGGCACGCGACGCGTGATCCCGGGCCGATTTATGCGGCGCTCAAGGCCGCGAACGTGGTGCCCTCCCTGCGCCGCGATCGCGCCGGGCGGCCATACCTCCGCTTCTCCCCGCATTTCTACAACACCGAGAGCGAGATGGACCGGGTGATCGAGCTGATTCGCGCGCTGCCCGCGTGAGCGATTTCGACCCCGTCTGCGACCGCGGAATCCGCCTGCGGACTCTGCTTGACTAAGGGCGGCCGATTTCAAGAATGTCGGAAGTCGCCGCCCGTCCCATGAATCGCGCCTCCCTCGCCGTCTTCCTTGCGCTTTTTGCGTCAGGCTTTTTCCATCCCGGCGAGGCGCGCGCGACCAATGGCGCCGTCCAGACCGAGCGTTGGACCTACACGGGCCAGTCTCAGGACAGCAGCGGCTACACGCATTTCCAGTTCCGGCGCGAGCTAATCAACCTGGCCACGGATGGTTCGACCACGCCCGCTCGCGAACTACGGCATTTACGATTTCAAGTGGGCTCCCGGCCAGCCCGACGACGACAGCTACGCCATTGGCAAACGGCAGCAGCTCAACGGGGCGTTGATCATGGTCGAGTACGATCTCGACACTGATGCCGACAAGGCAAGCTTCGTGAAGGACACCGGCCCGATTGCGATTGACTCGACCACTGACCCGTACAACTGGGTTGTGGTCCGCGCGGCTTCGAGCAGCGCGACGACGGCGCTCGATGCGGCCTGGAATCTCCTGCAGAACGCGTATGTCGCGGGCGGCGACTTCACGCAACTCAGCCAGGCGCTGATGGCCTGGCGGGCGGCCAACTTCGCGGGATTGTCGTACAACGATCAATTGCAGTTTGCGCAGCGGGCCTTTGCGCACGGTCTGCTCGGCACCAACATCCGCGAAGTCGAGGCCACCCTGCGCGCGGCGGGCTTCCCGATCGATCTGGTTCGCCTGCTGCCCGCCAACGGCGTCGATCTCGCCCTCACCTCCACGCCGACCTACTCGGTCAACGGCTCCACCGTCTCGCTGAACGGGGTCAGTCTGCAAAACAACCGCGCGACGCAGACCGGAACGGTGAAGCTGGATCTTTACGCCTTCACGTCGCCCTTCCTCGGCAACAACTCCGGCAGCAACGGCACGCTCATCGCCAGCACCACGCTGGCGAATCGCCTGGATCCCGGCGCTGGCGTGACCTCCGCCTCGTTTGCGACCCCGCTGCTCAGCAATCTTCCCAACTCCACTTACTACGTGGCGCTGATGGTGTCGGACGGCGCCGGGCGGACGGACCATTACGCTTTCCGCGATCCGCTGCAGGTGGGCGGAGTGCCGGGAGTTTCGCAGGCCGAAAGCAGCATGCCGACCCAGCTCATCAACCTTTCCACGCGCATGCGGGTGGAAACGGGCGAGGGCGTGGCCATCGGCGGATTCATTGTTTCCGGCAGCGGGCCAAAGAAAGTCATCGTCCGCGCGCTGGGACCAAGCCTCGGCGCGTTGGGGGTTCCCGGGGCGCTCAGCGCCACCAAGCTCGAATTGTACAATGGCGGCGGCCAGCTCATCGCGTCCAACACGGGATGGACGACCAGCGGCAACAAGCAAGGCATCATCAACAGCGGCCTCCAGCCGAACTTTCCCAGCGAGTCCGCCATCGTGAAATCGCCTCGACCCCGGCGGCTACACCGCCATTGTCCGCGGTGTCGGCGGCGAGATGGGCATCGCCCTCGTCGAGGTGTACGATTTGGATCGCGCCAACGCGAACGTCAGGCCGGTCAATGTTTCCACCCGCGGCCGCGTGATGACGGGCGACAACGTGATGATCGGCGGCTTCATCATCGGCGGCACCCGGTCGCGCAACGTCATCATCCGCGCCATCGGGCCGTCCCTCTCGGCCGCGGGAATCAGCGCGCCGTTGTCCGATCCCGCAGCTGACGCTCTACGATTCCGCCGGACACGTGCTCTACTCGAACGATGACTGGCAAAATTCCGATCAAGCCGCGGCCATCGCCGCCAGCGGCAAGCAGCCCAGCAACGCGCGCGAATCCGCCATCGTGATCACGCTCGCACCGGGCGGCTACACCGCCATCGTCCGCGGGGCCGGCAGCGCGACAGGGGTCGCGCTGGTCGAGGTCTATGATTTGGAGTAACGGTCGGGATGATTGAACCGCGTCGGGATTCTCTCGGCCAGGCAGCCTCATCGGGATCGCGCGAAGGGAGCGGCGAGGTGCAGGCCGATGAAATTGAATTGGCGCGTCTCCGCCGGGAGCTGGCTTCCACCACCGGTGATTTGGAGGCCGAGCGGGGCCGGCTGGCTTCGATGCGCGGAAGCTGGTCCTGGCGCCTGACCCTGCCATTCCGCGCGATGGCCCGCGCCTGGCGACGCGCCCTCGCGCCGCCGCCCCCGACGCAGCACGCCGATCGCCGCCGTTCCGCCACCGCCTCCACCCGCGCCAGCCGAGCTTGTTACGCCGGTGGAACCACCGCCGGCCCCCGTCGAGGAGCCACCGCCCGCGCCAAGCGAGCCGCCGTTTCCCACGCGGTTCGCGCTCGACCTGCCTTCGGTCCGCGAATTCGCCCCCGGTCAGATTCGATTTTATGGCTGGTGCCTCGGTCCGGACAACATCCCGCCTTCCGCCTTTCGCGTCCGCGTGGGTCCGGACGCTTCCGACGGTCGCATCAACATCCCCCGGCCCGATGTGCTGGCCGTCCTCGGCGTGCCGGAAAAATCGCTGGGCTGTGGATTCGACGCCTTTGTCACCCTGCCCCGCGGTGCCTCGCGCGTGGCCCTCGAGGCCCAGTTCGACGGCGCCGACACCTGGCGCACGATCGACGAATTCGAGATGCTGGCGGCGGACGAACTCGAGGGCTACGACGGACGCGAATGGCGCGCGTATCGCGCCTGGATCAAGAATCACGACGCGTTCGACGAAGCCGCCCGCGAGCGGCTCGCCACGCGTTGCGCCAAGCTGACGAAGCCCGTCACCATTTCCGTGTTGATGCCCGCGTGGAATACACCCGAGAGTCGTGCTCCGCGCCGCCATCGAGTCCGTTCGCCGGCAGGTTTATCCGCACTGGCAGCTCTGTATCGCTGACGACGCCTCGCAGGCCGGGCACGTCGCGATCGATGCTCGCGGAGTATGCGCGCATGGATCGCCCGCATTGTTTTCCGCGTCCGCGCGGAGCAGGGAAATATTTCGCTCGCGACCAACACGGCGCTCGAGCTGGCGTCGGGCGATTGGGTGGCGTTTCTCGATCACGACGACGAGCTGCATCCCGGCCGCGCTGGCGTGCGTGGCGCTCGAGATCGCCGCGCATCCGGACGTGGAATTGATTTACACGGACGAGGACAAGGTCGATGTCGACGGGCGGAGATCGAGCCCGCATTTCAAGCCCGATTGGGATCCGGAGCTGCTCGTCGGTCAGAACTACGTCTGCCACCTCGTGGCGCTGCCGCGGGAGCGCATGCGCGCGATTGGGGGCCTGCGCGCGGGATTCGAAGGCTGCCAGGATTGGGATTTGGTCTTGCGCGCCACCGAGGCCAGTCCGCGCGCCAAAGTGCGGCACGTTCCGCGCGTGCTCTACCACTGGCGCATCATGGTGGGCTCGACCGCGCTCGGGCCCGACGAAAAGGATTACGTGTCCAAGCGGGCGGAGCGGGCGCTGCGCGAACATTTCGAGCGCACGGCCGAACCGATCGACGACATCCAGCCGGTGGCGGCCGGGCTGTGGCGCATCGTCCGCTCCGTGCCGCAACCGGAGCCGCTCGTCTCGATTCTCATCCCCACTCGCGACCGCATCGATCTCCTCGAGCGCTGCGTCGAGTCGGTCCGGGCCGTCACGCGTTATTCGAATTTCGAAATTCTGATCGTGGACAATCAATCCACCGATCCCGCCACCGTCGCGAAACTGCGGGAGTGGCACGAGACGGGCCACGCGCGCGTCGTTCCCTTCGATGCGCCGTTCAACTACTCGGCGCTGCACAATTTTTCCGTGCCCCAGTGCGCCGGGGAACTGATTTGCCTGCTGAACAACGACACGGAGGCGTTCGAGCCCGACTGGCTGACGCACATGGTGGCGCAGGCGACGCGCGAGGGCGTGGGCGCCGTCGGCGCGATGCTGCTCTATCCGGACAACACCATCCAGCACGCCGGGACGATCCTGGGCCTGGGCGGGATTGGCGATCACCGGCACGCGCGCGAGCCGCGGTATTGCGAGGGACACATGGGCCGGCTGCGCGTCGCCCACCAGCTTTCCGCCGTGACCGCGGCGTGCATGGTCTTTCGCAAATCGGTCTACCTGCAGGCCGGCGGCATGGACGAGCGCAATCTCGAGGTCACCTACAACGACGTCGATTTCTGCCTGCGGCTGCTGGAACTTGGGCTACCGCAACATCTGGACGCCGCTCGCGGTGCTCTATCATCACGAGTCCGCGTCGCGCGGTTTCGGCGACACCGTGGAGAAGCGCGCGCAGTTCCGCAGCGAGCTGCAATTCATGCGCGATCGCTGGGGTGACCGGCTTCAGCAGGACCCGGCCTACAACCCGAACTGCACGCTGCATCACAAGGACGGCGGACTCGCCGCCGTTCCGCGCCTCGATCCCTGGTAACGCCGCATGATCACGGTCGACGGCGTCACGCTCCACCTCGATCGCCCGGCGCTGCACGAGGGCGAACGACGGTTCGAAATCCGCGGCTGGGCGATTTCCCATCAGCCAATCTCCTCAGTCGAACTCGTTGGTCGCGTCACGCGTCCGCTCTCGCTGGTCGCGCGTCCCGACGTGGTGCGCGCTTTTCCCGCGCATCCGCACGTGACCGGATTCATCGGCCGCGGCCGCCGCGAGGATCTCACCGCCGCCGGCCTGCGGCTGGAGGTGCATTCGCCCGGCGGCGTCACGACGATCGAGCATCCCGTCGCGACACCCGCGCTGGCGTCCGCGCCGACCCGGCTGGCCGCCGCGCTGGCGACCGCCGGGCTGGCGTTGCGCAAGCGGCTGTCGCGCAGCCCCGAGGCGCGCTGGCAAATCACGCTGCGGCAGCATCTCTGGCGTCGCCGGCGGCGCGGCGGATTCTTCGTCCGCTATCACACCGAGGCGCTGGTCGCGGATTTCGCGCGCGACATGCCGGATGCCCATTTCATCCAGATCGGCGCGAACGACGGATTCACTTTCGATCCGCTGCAGGAATTGCTGGTTCTTCCGCAGGTGCGCTGGCGCGGCTTGCTGGTGGAGCCCGTGGCCCATCTTTACGCGCAATTGCGCGAGCGCTACCGCGCGTTTCCGGCGCTGCAGACCGAGCACGCCGCGATTGGCGAAACCGACGGGACCGTGGAGATTTTTCGACTGCGGACGAAGCCCGGCGATCCGTTGTGGCTCGAGCAGCTCGCCTCCTTCAACCGCGATGTCCTGCGCCGGACCGCCGCGGCGCTGCCCGATGTCGACGAACGCATCGTCGGCGAGTCGGTGCCCTGCCTTCGCGTCGAGACCCTGCTGAAAAACCACGCCATCGAGCACACCGACTTGCTGGTGATCGACACGGAGGGCTGGGACTGGCGCGTGCTGCGGCAATTCGATCTGAGCCGGTTGCGACCCTGGCTCATTCTCGTGGAGCACCAGCATCTCAGCGACGACGAAAAGAGCGCGCTTCACGCGCGGCTCGAACAGGCCGTCTACGAGTGGGTGGAAACGCCGGAGGGCGACACCATTGCGTGGCGACTCAATTAGCGTACAGCTTGAATCCGCATGCGCTGGTTCTTCGCCCTCAACGCCGAGTGCATGTCCTTCGGACACTACGCGGAGATGGCGCAGGTCGCGGTCTGGTCGGCGCTCCGCCACACGAAGCTCCAGCCGCACTTTCTCTACCACGGCGAGGACAACCCGCCGTTGCTGGGCTGGCTGCGCGATCACGGCGTGAATGTCTGGCGCGCGCGCAGCCGCTACTACGACGAACTTTGCGCCCTGGAGAAGGAACTCAACAATCCGGATGCGCGCACCTGCGGCGGCGGCGCATACCTCCGCGTGGAGATCATCGATCTGCTGGCGCAACACGGCATTCATGACAGTCACGTGCTCTACACCGACTGCGACGTGATGTTTCAGCATGATCCCGAGCCCATCCTGCGCGACCTCCCGTGCCGCTTCATCGCGTGCGGTCCGGAGTCGATGCGCGGCACGCCCACCGACATCAACACGGGTGTCCTGCTCATGCACGTGGCCCGGCTGCGCCGCTTCAACGCGGAGTTCATCGCGTTCACGCGCGAGCAGCTCCGGCGCTCCATCACCACCGCCTTTGATCAAAATGCGTATCGCGAGTTTTTCGGCGGTCCGCTGCCCAAGCGCAGCTGGCCCTGGCAGCGCGGCTGGAATTCCCTGCCCGATGAGCTGAACTGGAAGCCGTACTGGGGCGAAAATCGCGACGCGGTCGTCCTCCACTTTCACGGTCCGAAGCCCTTCCACCGCAAATGGCTGGAAACCGCGCCCGCCTCGCACATTCTGAAACAGTTCTCCGGCGGAGCGTACCAAAGCTACACCGACCAGTGGCTGGCGCTGCGCGACGAGATTTGGGCCGAGGGAAAGTCGACGGCGCGCGTTTCCTAGCCGGTCGCGTTCCGAATTTTGACTTTCGGCCTCGCCTCATCCGGCGCATGCTTTCCCCATGCCACCGGTAGTAGTCGACGCCACGACGGCCGCCGCGCCCCATCCGTTTGACGAGTCCGATTTCGGCCACACGGAGCTGGCGCCGACGCATCGCATCGATTTGCGGCCCTCGAACACGCCCGATGTTTTCTTCGACGCCGAACCGGTCTCCGATTGGTCGGCGCTCTCGTGGGAAAAACTCGGCCGGCCCTATCGCGTGGAACGCTGGTCGAAGGAGAAGCAGGCGTGGGAGCGCGAGCACGGCGGGGAAATGCCGGTGAAGGAATGCTGGACGCACTTCAACCGGTCGTTCCAAAAATATTTCGACACCGATCCGGCCGCGGCCCGGCGCGATTCGATCGGCAGGCTTGGTCGCGCCGCCGCGCGGTTCGACGCCCGCGAGGTCCGCGCGGCGCTCGAGGAAACGTTGCAATGGCGCGCCTGGCAGCACATCCACAAGACGGAGGACGCGGTCTGGGATCCGCGGGGAAAGCGCGCGCTCTTCGAGGGTCTCGACGTGAAGCGCCCGAACATTCTCTTCCTTGGCGCGGCCGACGGCTACGAGGCGATGCAGATCATGGCCATGTATCCCGGCGGCCACGCCGTGCTGGTCGATTACGACGAATACTGCCGCGACCACCGCTTCGGCGCGTTTCCCGCGGGCTATCCGTTCATCGGCGCGAATCCGGCCACCGGCGCGCCGAAGGTCTGGTATCGCGACGAGATGAACATCGACTTCGAGGTCTGCGACATTCGCGACCTGAAATACGGCGCGGAGTTCGACGTCGTGGTGAGCATCGGGCTGGTCGAGCATTTTCCGGACGAGTTCAAGCCGCTCGCGTTCGAGATGCACCGGAAGTTCCTGAAGCCGGGCGGCCGCGTGATCATCACGACGCCGCGACTCCAGCTTCGCTCGAAGATTTTCTACACGCTCTTCGCCGACGCGATGAACTTCGCCTATCGCGAGCTGATGGACATCACGCACCTGGGCCTGTACGCGTGGGAGAACGGGTTCGAGATCCTGCGGCACGGCCGCATCAAGGCGCACAACGGCCTGATCTGCCGGGCGCGGTAGAGGGCTTGCGCGAATCTGCGCTCGCGCGAATCGTCGACCAAGGTCATGATGCAGTCATGCGACGCTTCCTCCTGATCCTCGTGGTTCTCCTCCTCGCGCCTGGTCCGCTGCGCGCGGCGGAAACCAGCCCCGAAATCCGCCGCGCCATCGAACAGGTGATTGCCGAACAGGTCACCTCATGGAACGCCGGCGATCACGCGGGCTTCATGAAGGGCTATCTCAAGTCCGACGACATTCTCTTTCTCAGCGGCAACGACATCACCCGCGGCTGGGCCACGGTGCTGGCGCGCTACCAAAAGCGCTATCCCGACAAGGCGACGATGGGCCGGCTGACGCTGGGTGACCTCGAGTTCAACGCGCTCGGTCCCGACACCGTGCTCGTGGTCGGCCGCTGGAAGGTCGAAACGAAAAAGCACAAGGCGCAAAAGCGGCGTCACCACGCTGGTCTTTCGCCTGACGGGCGACGGCTGGCGCATCGTGCACGATCACACGAGCTGACGCGCCGCGATCACCGACCCATGCGCGTGCGACGATTGGGCGTGCTCCTTGCGCTGGGCCTCCTGGCGACAGGCGGTTGTCGTCCGCCGGCCTCGAAAACCCTGCCGATCCAGGACGCCCGCGCCAAACCCATCGAGGGCGCCTTCGGCAGGAAACTCGGCGAGCGCTGGCCGGATCTCGCCCCCGGGGCGGAGCCGGTGAAGCGCTCCGACTTATTCGTCTTTCAATTTACGCCGCCAGAGCCCATGCGCGGCGTCTCGCGGTATCGCGCGTGGGTGCTCCCCGCCACCATGGCCATCTGCCGCCTCACGGGCGCAGGCGATTTCAAGGAGGACGCGGCATTCGCGGATTTTTTCCAGGAATTGGAAAGCCAGTTCGGTCATTTGGCTCCGCTCAGCCCCGCCGAATCCTTCAAGCCCCCGGATCGACAATTCTGGAGCGTGACGCGGGAGGGCCGGACGGTCCTTCTCGTGCGACGAAAGGACGGTCGCACCACGATCGATCTCTTCGACACGTTCCTCGGAAGCCGGCCCCTGGAGGAGATTCTCTCCGCCAAGGGCGCCCAGGACTCGGATTCTTGATTTCATCGGCTACGCGGCGACGGCGGGCTTGGCGGCGGGCGACGTGACCGAGGCGAAGCGTTCGCCCCAATCGACCTTCGCTGTCAGGTACATGAGCAGCGCCAGCGTCACGATTGCGCCGATCGTGATGGTCAATCCGGTCAGTCCGTCGAAGAAAAAGCTGTAGCTGAACAGCACGAGGTAGGCGAATTGCGCCGCGGCGGCGAGGCGCGCGAAAGCCGGGTCGGACAGCGCCCGCACGTACCCGGCCACCAGGGCCAGCGAGACGATCGACGCGATGATGAACGCGACGTGCAGCGGGATGAGATCGACGAGGTAGGCGAAGAGGAGTTGGAACGCGAAGAAACCGGCGGCGAAGAAAAAGTAGTTCATCGGGTGAAAATTCACCCCGCGCACGGCGCCGAGAATGAGGAGGACGGTGAAGAAGAACAGCAGCGAGACCGGCGCGAAAAAGGCGATGCGCGCGGCCACCGGCCCGGGATTCAAGACACCGGGCATCGCCATGCCGATCGACTGCGCGCCGATCACATCGGGAAAATTCCAAATCAACCGCCAGCCGGATTCCTCATGCTTGCGGTCGCTGGGCGAACCCGTGCCCTCGGGAAAATCAATGTCCCGGAAATTGGTGGTCATGGTGAGGGTGAAATTCCGGATCCGGTTCGCCTGGCCAAAGGAGTAATCCCAGCGGTCCACCCCGCGCGAGCGATACGCCGCCTTGACCGTGGCGGACTCCCCCGGCGCCAGCGTCACCGCCTCGGTGATGCCCGCGGCCGCCGCCACCGCGCTCGTCGAAAGCTTGTCGCCCACCTGAAACGAAAAATTCTCGTAGCTCGTGTCCTTCGCGGGAAATTGGAAATTCACGTAGAGCGTCTGCGTGATGGGGGTCGGATTTTCCACCCGGTAGTCGGAGGCGAAATCGACCACGTAGGTGCGATAGCGCAGCAGGCCGCGACGCTTCGGTTCGTACTTGAGAATGACGCGCACGTCGCTGGCGACGGGTTGAATTCGCTGCTTGCCGTCGGGGCTGGCGGGCGACGCGTAGTAAACCGCCGGGTGCACTTGCGTCATGGGCGGACCCCAGCCCCGCGCGATGGTCGAGTCGAAACCCCTCGATCTGTCCGCGGTGCGCAGGGTGATGGCCTGGCCGAGGATGAACCAGCCGACGGCGGTGCAGAGAAAGATGATGGCGATGGCGAAGAGGCGCTGGGTGCTCATGTGGTGGGAGGCGGATTCTTTGATCGGATGGGTGGTGGGCTGCATGAATTCACGGGTTCACCGAGCGCTTCTGGTAGAAGAGCGCCACGCGCGGCGCCTCGCCCTTGCAGAGTTCCTTGCGCAGGCGCACGAAGGTGATCGACGGGTCGATGACCCCGCGCGACGGCGGTGCCAGCTCGACATTGCCCTCGAACGCGGTCAGTTCGTAGGCTCCCGGCAACTGCACCTCCCAGGCGATCGCGTTGGTGAACAGTTCCGTGCGCGGCAGGGTCAGCTCCACCTGCCCGGACACCGGCGCAAGTTTCCCCGCGCGCGCCGCGTAGGAGAACGCGATGCGCGATGGCTCGCCGCCACCCGCCGCGGGCAGCGCAAATTCGAGGACGCCGCGGCCGCGATCAATCGGGCTGGCTTCCGCGCCGTTGATCGAACACGCGACCAGCTCGCTGCCGATCGGCAATTCAACCTGCAAAGCCAGCGGACGATCATGCCGGACCGCCATCTTCGCGTCCGTCAGAAAACTTCCGTCCGGCACCACCCGCATTTGAAATTGGGCATCATCGATCCGCGCCTGCGCGATCGCCACGAGTGGAAGCCGTCGCACCTTCACCACCGCGTCGGTCTCGCCCGGCGACGCCGCGATCACCTTGAAACTCGACTCCGCCCAGCGCCGCCTGCATGGCCGGGCCCAGCGTCGTCCGCGGTGCGAACGCTCTCCGCTTCGCCGCCGCCGACCGGCGTGATTTCCAGGCCGGCGCGGGCAATCACCAAAAACGTCGACTGCTGCTGAACCGCGCCTTTCACGCGCGGCGCAGGAAGCGTCCATTCGCCTTCCCGCGCGTTCAGCGGCAGCTCGTAGAGCAAATTGACCTCGCGTCCCACCCGCTCGGCGCCCTTCCACCGCACCGACACGCGCGCACTGGCTGCTTCTCGCCCGGCGCGGGATGCATTCCCATCGCTCGAGATCGTTGCTCTCGACCTCGCGAATGCTCGCCGCGTCCGGCAGCGAGAGCTTGAGTTCGGAGGTGTCGCCGTCGAGCCCGCTCAGCACGAGGCGGGAACGGCAGACAATCCGCCCCTCCTCGGCCGCGACAATGGTCTGCACATCGGCGTTCCACGAGGCCGGAGCCTTCTTGTTGCGGCGATCCGCGCCCGCGACGGTGAAGCCGAGGATTGGATTGGCCCCCAGCCGGTAAATCGCGGGCGCCGCACTCGTTCCTCCCACGGGCATGGCATTCGCGATCTCCACGATCGATCCCGCGGGAACGCCGGAAAAACTCGCCTCAGCGACGAGCGCCGGCGGCACCGCCAGGCGAAGTCCGGGCGCGCCGCCGGGCGCGCTCGCCAGGCGCGCAACAAAGCGCACGTTGATGCTGCGCTTGCCGGGTCCGTTCAGGAACAAGCGTGTAAAACCCATCGCGCACCGCCAGCGCGCCCGGGTCGGGCGCCACGCTCTCAATCCGCACCTCCGCCGGCAGCAACGGCACGACCGACCAGCCGTCGCCGAAGGTCGTCACTTCAAACGTCGCGCGGCATTGCACCGACGCGAGGTCGGGCGACAGCTCAAAGGCGTAGCGCGCGAGCGAGAGCGAATGCGAAATCGGCGGAGCCGGTTTCGCCGCGGGCTTGCCGTGGGCCGCTTCCCAAAGCGCCCGCACCTCGGCGTAGGGAATCGTGATCGACGTCGCGCGGACATCGGGGGGATTCGACGGAGCGGCGGAAAGCGGGCTCGAAAAAAGAATCAGTCCGGCGAGGGCGCGGGCATGGCTGGGCATCGACATGCCGTCAGCACAGCGGAGGACGATGAAGTCTTCATGAAGACCGCGTGAATCTCGCGTGAATTCACTTCCGTCACGCAAGACGGCAGCCGCACGGTGAAGGTGGCGCCGTTTCCCGGCTTCGCTCGCGACCGCGATGCGTCCCGCGATTGGCGCGGACGATGGATCGCACCAACGCCAGTCCGAGGCCCGTGCCGCGCAGCCCGGTGCGCGGATTTTCCGTGGTGAAGAATCGCTCGAAGATTCTCGGCTGCATGGCCGCCTCGATGCCCTTGCCCTCGTCGCGCACCTCGAGCACGGCCTGGCGCGCGGTCGCATTCGGTGGCCAGCCGCACCGAAACGGCGCGGTTCTCCGGCGTGAACTGCAAGGCGTTGTCGGTCAGGTTTCCGAGCACCTGCTCGAAATGCTCGGGCGTGATGCGGCAAGCAACCGGCTCGTCCGGTACGGTCCAGGAAAATCGGATGCCGAGCCGCTCCGCCCGCGGCTGCAGGATTTTTTCCGACGAGCCGACGCACCGCATCGCGCAGGTCGAGCGCGGGCACCGGGCTCGCCGCCGGCGCGGTCTCGATGCGCGAGAGCTTGAGCAGATCGTCGACGATTTGATTCAGGCGTGACGCCTCGAGCTGGATGTTGCCGAGGAATTTTTCGCGCGCGGCGGGATCGTTCACCGCGCCGTCCTCCAGCAGTTCCGCCGACCCGCGAATCGCCGCGAGCGGCGTTTTCAGCTCGTGCGAGAGATTCGTCACCATTTCCTCGACGTAGGCCTTGCCCTCGAGCTTGCGCCGCATTTTCTCCACCGCGCGCGCCAGCGTGCCGAGCTCGCTGCGCGTCCACGTCTCCAGTTTGACGTCCGCCTCGCCCGCCGCGACCCGCTCGGCGCGCGTCGCCAGTCCGCCCACGATCCGCGTGAGGTAGGCCGAGAGCACGTAGGCGAGCAGCGTGGCGATCGTCACGGCGGCGAGCCCGGGCACGGCCAGCTCGCGCAGCGCGCGGATGATGGCCAGGCGGCTGCGCACGGTCGGCTTGACAATGGTCACGGCGCCGACCACGCGCGCGCCCGACCAGACCGGCAGCGTGCTGTAGAGATTCACGCGATTCGCCTTGGGATCGAGTTCCCAGCGGCTGCCGTAGCGACCTTGCAACGCCTGGCGGACCTCCAGTTGACGGCTGTCGTCCCGCCCTGCCACCTCAAGCTGTTGCGTGTCGAAGACCACCGCGCCGGTGCCGTCGTAAAAGATCAGCCGCGTGTCGGCGTCATCCTTGGAGAAGCCAAAGAGCCGGGCCTTGGTGGAGCGGTTGTTCTCAAAATCCGCGAACATGGCGGCGAAATTCTCCCGCAGCTTCGCCGGATCGCCGCCGGTCTGCGCGGCGAGTCGCGCGTAAAGCTCGCCGACCACCGCGGCGGTGTCGATCATCCCCTCCTCCGTGGCGCGGAGCTGGGTGGACTCGAGGTTCAGCCGCACCTGCCAGGCGAGATACGCCACCGGCAGAAAAAGCACCGCGAGGTGAAAGACGAAAACCTTCCAATGAATGCTGTGCAGGCCGGGCAGACGCATGCTCACTCCCTCGCCCGGTAGCCGACGCCGCGCACCGTTTCGATCAGATCGGCCGCATCGCCCAGTTTTCTCCGCAGCGCCTTGACGTGCGCGTCGATCGCCCGATCCGTGACCATGCCGCCCTCGTCCCAGGCGCGGTCGAGCACTTCCTCGCGCGTGAAGACCCGGCCCGGCGCGCTGATCAGCAGATCGAGAATGCGAAATTCCTGCCGCGTCAGCCGCAGCACGGCGCCGTCGCACGACGCCTGGAAGCGCGCGCGATCCAGCTCGATCGGACCGTGGCGCACGACGTCGCGCGTTTCGCCGGACGGCGATTCGCCGCTGGCGCGTCGTTCCAGCGCCGAGAGGTGCCGCCGCACCACCTTGATCCGCGCGAGCAGCTCGCGCGTGCTGAACGGCTTCGTCAGATAGTCGTCGCCGCCGATCTCGAGGCCCGACGACGCGATTGATTTCATCCGTGCGCGAGGTGAGAAACAGCACCGGCAGATCGGACACCCGCCGGATGGCCCGGCAAACCTCGAAGCCGTCGATGTCGGGCAGGCCGACGTCGAGAATCAGGATATCCGGCCGCGGCTCGCCCGTGCAAATCTCGATGGCCGCCGCGCCGCGATTGATCTTCCGCACGCGCGTAGCCCTCGGCCTTCAACGCGTATTCGACCACATCCGCCACATGCGGGTCGTCCTCGACGACGAGAATTTGCAGCGCGCGCTCCACCGGGGTCGACCATAGCCGGTTCGCGCAGACGTGTCATCCGTGCTCCAGCCAGCGCGAGCGATGGAACGGAAGTCCATGGAGTTCTGGCTTGGACTTCTCGCCCCGGCACCGGCATGCTGCGCGTCTTGCATTCAAGATCACTCATCCGTCAGGCCGCGCTGATGGTCGGTGTCGCCCTGCTGTTGGGGCTGCTCGCCGGCTGCGGCCGGCGCGAGACCGACGTCGAGCGCGGCAATCGCGAGGGCATTCTCTTCCTCGCGAGCGGCGGCGAGCCGCGCGACCTCGATCCCACCACCAACATCGGCAGCGCGGAAAGCCGGATCATTTCCGCGCTGTTCGAGGGGCTCGTCCGGGTCTCCGGCGACGGGAAAAAAATCATGCCGGCCGCGGCGGAGAGCTGGGAAATTTCGCCGGACGGACTGACCTACACGTTCCATCTGCGCAGCGGGCTGAAATGGAGCAACGGCGATCCGGTCACGGCCGACGACTTTCTCTACGGCTTCCGCCGCGTGCTCGAGCCTGCGGTGGCGGCCGAGGCCGCGCAGCAGGCCATGCCGATCCTCGGCGCCACCGACTACGCCGAGGGCCGCAGCAAGGACATCAACGCGGTCGGCCTGCGCGTGATCGATCCCCGCACGTTTGAAATCCGGCTGGCGCATCCCGCGCCGTATTTCCTCGGTGAGCTCGCGTTCTACCCGTTCATGCCGCTGCACCGGCCGACGATCGGAAAAATTCAACGCCTACCTGCGCCGCGATTCCGCCTGGACGCGACCGGGCAACCTCGTCGGCAACGGCGCCTTTCGCCTGAAATCCTGGCGGCCGAATGAAGCCGTCATCGTCGAGAAAAATCCCTACTTCTGGAATGCCGCCAACGTCCGCTTGAACGAGGTCGCATTTTCGCGTGATCGACAATCCCGACGCCGAGGAACTGGCCTTCCGCGGCGGCCGCCTGCACCTCACCTACGGCCTGACCGCCATCAAGTCCGAGACGTATCGCGCCGTCGAAGTCGCCCTACCTTCACGCGGAACCGATGTTGGCGACGTATTGGGTTACGTTCAACGTGACGCAAGCCGCCGTTCAACGATCCGCGAGTGCGCAAGGCGTTCGCGCTCGCCGCGGATCGCACGTCACTCGCCCAGGACGTGCTGCGCGGCCAGCGGCCTGCCGACAGCATTATCGTCGACGGCGCCGGCGGCTTCACGCCGGCCGCGCGGCTTCAGCGCGATCCCGAGCGGGCGCGGGCATTGCTGGCCGAGGCCGGATTTCCCGGCGGAAACGGATTTCCCACCGTGACCCTGCTCTACACCGCCGCGCGCTCCGGCTGGAAGGAGGCGTGCGAGGCGCTGCAATTCATGTGGCAGAAGGAGCTGGGCATCCGGGTCGAACTCGCGCAAATCGAGTACAAGGTCTGGCTCGACGCGCTCCGCACCAAGAAGCATCCAATTCGCATTCGACAGTTGGTCCTCCAACGTGGACGATCCAGTCGAATGGATGGCTCTTTACGTTTCCGGTTCGCCCAACAATGACGCCGGCTGGAACAACGCCGACGTACGACGCGCACTTCGCCGGCGCCGACCAAGCCGTGACGCAGGCGGAACGCTTCGAGCATTTCCAGGCGATGTGCGCGGTCATGCTCGACGAAATGCCCATCATTCCGCTCTATCACCTCAACCGCAATTTCCTCAAGCAGACCTCCGTGCGCGGCTGGCAGGAGAACCTCCTCGACACCCATCCTCTCGAGGAAGTGTGGCTCGATCCCAAAGCCCCGGCGCGGCCGCTCGGGAACACGCCATTTCGATAGGAGCCAGTTGAGATGCTTTATTCCAGCATGAAGCCGATGCTCAGCCGATTCCGCCGATGCTCGCCACGTGGTCGCCTTCTGCGACCATCTTGCTCACGCTCGGCGGGTTCCCGAGTCGAAACTCCCCGGCGGCTGACACGACGGAAGTGCGGACTGGTGCGCGCCGCCTACGGCGACTGGACCACGGACGCGCCCGGCGTGCGGCGCGAATTCGTGCCGCGGGACATGCCACCGCCCAAGGCGACGCGTTCGACCGCGAATTTCTCGCATGTGGTCGCGCGGCCCGAGGGCGCGCTGCCGCGCGTGCCACCCGGCTTTCGCGTGGAGGAATTCGCCAGCGGCTTCAAGGAGCCGCGCATCATCGTCACCGCGCCGAACGGCGACATCTTCGTGGCGGAAAGCAGCGCCAATCGCATCCGCATTCTGCGCGACGCGAACGGCGACGGGAAGCCGGAGCTGAACGAGGTGTTCGTCGGCGGACTTGAACCGGCCGTTCGGCATCGCCTTTTATCCGCCGGGCCCGATCCGAAATTCATCTACATCGGAAACACGGACGGCGTCGTGCGCTTCCCCTACACCAACGGCCAGACGAAAGCGGCCGGCCAGCCGCGAAGCCGATTGTCAGCGTCCCGAGCGGCGGACTGCTCGCCGGCGGCGGGCCATTGGACGCGCGACGTGAAATTCTCCGCCGACGGCAAGCGGCTGTTTGTCTCGATTGGATCGCGCTCGAACAACGATGACAGCGCGGACGAGGAGCGGCGCGCCCGGATTCTGGAATTTGATCCCGATGGGAAAAACGAACGCGTCTACGCCTCGGGCCTGCGCAACGCCGTCGGCATGGCGATCGAGCCGGCGACCGGCGCGCTTTGGGCGACGTGCAACGAGCGTGACGGACTGGGCGATGATCTGCCGCCCGACTACGTGACGCGCGTGAAGGAAGGCGCGTTCTACGGCTGGCCGTGGTTTTACATCGGCGCGAACGCCGATCCGAAGCACGCGGGCAAGCACCCCGATCTCGCCGAGCGCGTCACCGTGCCCGACGTGCTGATTCAGCCGCATTCCGCGCCGCTGGGCATGACGTTTTACACGGGGAAAAAATTCCCGGCGGAATATCGCGGGCAGGCCTTCGTCGCGCTGCACGGTTCGTGGAATCGCGCGAATCGCACCGGCTACAAGGTGGTGCGCGTCCCGCTGAAGGACGGCAGGGCCACCGGAGAGTACGTCGATTTCATGATCGGCCTGGTCACGCCGGAAGGCGATGTCTGGGGCCGGCCGGTTGGCGTGACCACGACCAACGACGGCGCGTTGCTTGTCACCGACGACGGCGGCAATCGCATCTGGCGGATCAGCGCGGTGGAGAAGTAGCAAGCCGAGATGGATCTTTGCAGCCGGGGTCGCTGACCCCGCGGTACGAGATCTCGCCACGACGGGCATTCAACCAGACATCGACACGCCATCGCCCCGGCCTCAGCGAGGCCGGCCACAATCGCGCCGGTTACAGAATCTCCCCGCGCAGATAAGTCTTCGCCCGCCCCCAAGCCGCACGCGATCGCCGCGCAATTCGCAAAACACTTCGCCGCCGCGCGGTGAAATCTGCCGCGCATGCAGTTTGTTCCTGCCAAGCAGGCCCGCCCAGTGCGGCACCAGCGTGCAATGCGCCGAGCCGGTGACGGGATCCTCGAGAATGCCCGAACGCGGCGCAAAGAAACGCGAGACGAAATCCTCCCCGCGGCCCGGCGCGGTGGCGATGATGCCGACCGCCGCCAGCTTGGTCATCCAGGCGAAATCCGGCTGGAGCGCGGCCACGTCGTCGCGGTTTGCGTAGGTCACCATGTAGTCGCGCGCCTTCCAGCACTCCAGCGGCGCGATGGGCAGCGCCTCGCGCAATTCCACCGGCAAGTCGCAACGCACCGGCGGACGCGACGGGAAATCCAGCACCAGCAAGTCCCCCTCGCGATCGACGAGCAGCGGGCCACTCTTGGAGATGAACTCGATGCGATCTCCCGCGTGCGCGAGATGGTGAAACAGGACGTGCGCGGTCGCGACAGTGGCATGGCCGCACAGATCGACTTCAATCGTCGGCGTGAACCAGCGCAGCCGGTAGCCGTTGCCCTCGGGCACGAAATAGGCCGTCTCGGAAAGATTGTGCTCCGCCGCCCTGCGCTGCAATTCCTCGTCCGGACAGCCACGCGTCGAGCGGGCAGACCGCGGCGGGATTGCCCAGCAGCCCCTCGCCGGTGAAGGCGTCGACATGAAAATACGGGATGCCCATGCCGCGACGAGAACTCAAAGCCGCTCGATGATTCCGGCCGCGCCCTGGCCGCCGCCGATGCACATCGTGATGAGCGCATACTTGCCGCCCGTCCGCTGCAGCTCGTGCAAGGCCGTGACGGTGAGCTTCGCGCCGGAGCAGCCGAGCGGATGACCCAGCGCGATGGCGCCGCCATTCACGTTCACCTTTTCCATCGGCAACTTGAGCGCGTCGATCACGGCGAGCGACTGCGCCGCGAAGGCCTCGTTCAATTCGATCACGTCCATGTCCTCGAGCTTGAGCCCGGCCTGCTTGAGCACCTTGGGCACCGCCTCCACCGGACCGATGCCCATGATCTCGGGCGGCACGCCGGCGACCGCGAAGCTGACAAAGCGCGCGAGCGGCTTGAGGCCGAGTTTCTTCGCCTTTTCGTCGCTCATGATGATCAGCGCCGCCGCGCCGTCGGAGAGCGGCGAGGAATTTCCCGCGGTGACGCTCCCGCGGACGTTGAAGGCGGGCTTCAAGCCGGCCAGCCCTTCGAGCGTGGTGTCCTCGCGGATGAGTTCATCGGTTGCGAACGGCACGTGCTTCGACTCCACCGCGGTGCCGTTCATCTTGTCGATGCGCACGTTCACCGGCGTGATCTCGTCGTTGAATTTCCCGGCCTTGCGCGCGGCGGCGGCCTTTTGGTGGCTGGCGAGCGCGAACTCGTCCTGGCGCTGGCGCGAGACGTTGTATTTCGCGGCCACATTCTCGGCGGTGAAGCCCATCCCGATGTACGCCTCGGGGCGCTTGTCCACGAGCTCGGGACTGAGCGAGAGCTTGTTGCCGCTCATCGGCACCATCGTCATGCTTTCCACGCCGCCCGCGGCGACGCACTCGCTCATCCCGGTCATGACGGACTGCGCCGCCATGGCAATGGTTTGCAGTCCGCTGGAGCAAAAGCGATTCACCGTCACGCCGCCGGTGGTGTCGGGCAGGCCGGCCAGCAGCGCGCTGAGCCGCGCGATGTTCATGCCCTGTTCGCCCTCGGGCATGGCGCAGCCGAGGAAGACGTCCTCCACGTCCTTCGGCTCGATGCCCGCGCGCTTGATCGCTTCCTTCGAGCACGATGGCGGCGAGCTCGTCCGGCCGGGTGTTGGCAAGCGTTCCCTTCTTGGCGCGCCCCACGGCGGTGCGCACGGCGGAGACGATGACGGCTTGGGGCATGGGGAGAAGAAGTTAAGGGTTATGAGTTATGGGTTATGGGGAATTGACGCCTAGCGCTAGCGTGATGCGGTGATTTTCATAACACATAACCCGTAACGCATAACGGCGGTGCATTCGCACCGCTAATTCCTCAACGCTTTTCCAGCCGTCAGCATGTGCGCGATGCGCTCCTGGCTCTTGGGATGACCGGTCAACTCGAGGAAGACTTCGCGTTCCAGATCGAGCAGGTGCTGCTCGCTCACCACGCGCTGGCTGTTCTGCAGGCCGCCGCTCAGGATCTTCGCGAGGCTGTTGGCCAGATGGACGTCGTGCTCGCTCGCCATGCCCGCCAGCTTCATGGAATAGGCGATATACTTCAGGTTGGCGTAACCCTGCTCGCCCATCACCGGGATGCTGCGCGGCACCGGCGGCGTGTAGTCGCGCGCCATCGCCAGCATCGACGCCTTCGCATCCTCGATCAGCCGGTACTTGTTCATGGTGATCAAATCGTGCTCGCGCAGGAAGCCGAGCTTGCGCGCGTCGAGGGCCGAGCCGGACACCTTGGCCGTGGCGATGAGCTCGAAGGCGCGCTTGGCCGCCTCGAAAATGTCGGCGCCCGGCAGCACCTGCTGCGTGAAGCGGATCAACATCTCCGTCGTGCCGCCGCCGGCCGGGATCAGGCCGACGCCGAGTTCCACCAGACCGCAATAAAGTTCCGCGTGCGCCTGCACGAGGTCGCTCGCGAGCAGCGTCTCGCAGCCGCCGCCCAAAGCCATGCCGAAGCCGGCGCTGACCACCGGGAAGGGCGCGTAGCGCAGCCCCACCACGGTCGCCTGGAAACCCGCGATCATTTTTTCGATCGCGAGGAATTTCTTCTCCTGGCCCATCTGCAGGATGAAGGCGAGATTCGCGCCCGCGGAAAAATGCTGGCCCTCGTTGCCGATGACAAGGCCCGCGAAGGCCTTGGGCACGGCCACGTGCGCCGCCTGCATCATCTCCATGGCGTCGTCGCCCAGCGAATTCGCCTTGCTGTGAAATTCCAGCAGGAGCGCGCCGTCGCCGATGTCGATCAGGCTCGCGCCCTTCGTCGTCTGCACGATGCGCTTGGGCCGCGCCACCTTGTAGGCCGCGAGCGAGAAATGCCCGCCGTCGCCGATGGTCGACCCGCTCTTGTCGTAGAACCCCCGGCCGCTGGTCAGGTGCTCCTGCACGATCTCGGGCACGGTCTTGCCCATTTTCTTGAACGCCTCGGCGACGTTCGCGATGCCGAGCCCGTCATAGAGCGCAAACGGCCCCAGCTCCCAGCCGAAGCCCCACTTCAGCGCGTTGTCGATCTCCAGCGGGTTCTCGCAAACGATGCCCACCTTCTCCGCCGCGAAGTGCATCATCTCGTAAAGCGTCTGGCGCGTGAACTCCCCCGCCGGCGTGTCGAGCGCCAGCAAGGCCTGCGTGCGCTCGAGCGCGCTGCGCATCTTCACGATCGGCGCCAGCTCCGGCAGCTCCGGCTTGGGCTTCGCCTCGTATTCCATCGTCTCGAAATTCAACGAGAGGATCTGCGACTTCCCCTTCGCGTCCTTCACGCGCTTGTAGAACCCGGCGCCGCTCTTTTCGCCGTACAACTTCTTTTCCATCAACTGGTGCACCACCGGCGGCAGCGAGTAGTCCTCGTCCTGGGTCGATGCGGCGAGGCCCTGCGCCACATAGAACAGGACATCGATGCCGGTGACGTCGGCCGTGCGCAGCGTCGCGCTTTTCGGGCGGCCGAGAATCGGGCCGGTCAGCGCGTCGACCACGTCGGGCGCCAGCTTCAGCCTGTCCATCACGCGGACGCAATGGAGCAGCGAATAGACGCCGACGCGGTTGCCGATGAAACCGGGCACGTCGTTGGCGATGACGATGCCCTTGCCGAGCACGCGATCGCCGAAATCGCGCAGCGTGGCGAGCACGGCGGGCTCCGTGTCCTCGGTGGGAATCAGCTCCAGCAGATGCAGGTAGCGCGGCGGATTGAAAAAATGCGCGCCGCAGAAGCGCTCCTTGAACGAGGCGCTGCGGCCCCGGACCTGGTAGCGCATGGGGATGCCGCTCGAATTCGAGCTGATGATGGTGTGCTCGCCGATGACCTTCTCCACCTTTTCCCAGAGCGCGTGCTTGACCTCGAGTTTCTCCACGATGGCCTCGAGCACCCAATCGCAATTCTTCAGCTTGGGCAGATCGTCCTCGAGGTTGCCGATGGTGACGAGCGCGGCGCGATCGCGATCCATGAACGAGGGGGGCTTGGCCTTGGCGGCGCGCTCGAGGCCGGCGCGGGCGATGGCGTTGCGGTCCTTGCCCTCGGTCGGCAAGATCGAGCAGGAGCGTGGGAATGCCGGCGTTGGCGAGATGGGCCGCGATCGCGGCACCCATCGTGCCTGAACCAAGGACAGCGGCGCGGCGAATCGTCGTGGACATACGGGCTGGCGGGCGTTTGGGTGGATCGGCGCGGGGACAAAAAATCGACGGCTTCTCCGGGACGGCCGTCGGTGCGCGGGGTGCCTGCTTGTCTAATCCCCCACACGGCGGCTGCAAGCCAAATGTTGGCGGCCCGCCGAGGGACGGCAAGCCGCGCGGCGCGTCATCTGCGCTTATGCCACGATGACCCGCAGCTTTTTCGCCGCGATGCTCAGTTCCACCGGGGCCTCGCCGGCAAATTCGCCATCGGCCTCGAACGGCACGCGACCGCCGCCATTCTCCGAACGCACGGTCAACCGCGCGGCCTGGAAATACCGCACGTCCGTAAACGTGTCGTGCTCCGAAAAAAGCACGCCGCGAAAATAGCGCAGCAAATCAAAATGGCTCAGGCGCTGGAACACCACCACGTCGAGCAATCCGTCGTCGAGCTTCGCCTCCTTGAACAGGGCGAGCTTGCCGCCGTAGTACCGGCCGTTTCCCACCAGGGCGAAGCGCCCGCTCTCGCGCCGGCCGGAATCGGTCTCCACCGTGACCCCGGTGGGCCGCTCGCCGCTGGTCAGGATTTGCGAGGCCGCCATGAGATAACTCAGCGGACCGTAGGCGCGCTTGTCGGCCCGCTTCACGCCCTCGACCGCCTGGGCGTCGAAGCCGATCCCCGCGAGCTGCACGAAATAATGGCCGTTGGCGCAGGCCAGATCGACCTCGCGCGTGCGCCCCGCCTCGATGATTTCCCAGCAGCGCTTGAGCGGCTTCGAGGGCAGTCCGAGTTCCGTGGCGAAAACGTTCATGGTGCCGAGCGGCAGGAGGCCGAGCGTGGTGTCGGATCCGGCGATGCCATTGACCACTTCGTTGATGGTGCCGTCGCCGCCGGCGGCGACGACCGTGTCATATCCCTCGGCCACGGCGCGCTCCGCCAAGCGGCGCGCTTCGCCGCGCTCGCGCGTGAGCCAGACGAGGGCGTGGGCCGAAAGCGCGGCAATCTTTTCTTGCCAATGTGCGGCGCGATCGCCCCGGGCGGCGGGGTTGAGGATGACGGGGATGGCTTTAATCACTTCACAACCGGCGGGGGGTGGCTACGGTTCCCGAGTGAGAACACTGGTGAGACGATCCATCACCGCGTTGATTGCGGTCATAGCTCTGCTTGGAGTGATCTTGCTGGGCGCGAACCTTTACGTTCAAAGCCCGTCCTCGCAACAGCAGATTAAACGCCATCTCACCACCGCGTTCGGCATGCCGGTGGACATGGTGCGCGCGGTCTTTACCCCGTGGGGCGGACTGCGCGTGGACGGCGTGCGCGCCGCCGGCGGACCCGGCCAGCCGGTCATCAGCGCCGACATCGTGCGCGTGCGCATCTCGCTCTGGTCGCTCCTGCGCGGCCGCTTCGTGGTGAAAACGATCGGGCTCGAGCGGCCCACCGTGACGCTGACGCAGAATTCCGAGGGCCGCTGGATGGCGCCGTTGCGCGCGGTCGCCGCCGCCACGCCGATGGAAGTCCCGGATCCGGCGGCCGGCGCGACGGCCCCCGCGCCGCCTGCGCCGCCCGCGGGTGCTCCGCCGCGCCACACCGCGGTCACGCCATCGGCCGCGCCGCCGACCCTGCCGGACGTCCTGGTACCCGCGCCAAACGTGCGTTTCCCGTCGGGTTTTGAATTTTTCCGGATGCGCCACGCCGAGCTCAAGTTCATCGACGTGAAGGGCCGGGAGGTCGCCGCGCTGGAGGACGTGAACCTCGAGGGCCGGCCCGCCGCGGACGGCGGCGGCGATTTCAAGGGCAAGCTCTGGTTCGCCCAGGCGACCTTCCTCGAGCGCCGCGCGCGGGTGATCAAATTCTCCTCGAGCGTGCTCATGGAAAACGGCGTGCTGACGCTCCCCGACGGACTCGGCGAAATCGCCGGCGGTCGCTTCCAGGGAAAGTTCGTGATTCGCCCCGGCGAGAGCGGATCGCCCTACGAGCTGACGACGCAGGTCAACGACGTCTCGCTGGCGCGGTTGATCCAGGAGGCGGGTGGCGATCCGGATTTTGCCAGCGGCCGGTTGCAGGGAAACCTGGCGCTGACCGGGCTCGCGGCGGAACCCGCGTCGCGGCGCGGGGGCGGCGAGCTGCGCCTGATTGACGGACAATTCCGGCGCGGCGGCCTGCTCAAGACCTTTGGCGAGCGGAGCAAGATCGAGGAATTGCGCCGGCCCGAGTTCAAGCTCGCCACGCTGACCTACACCGTCGAGGGGAACGACATCCTGGTAGCCCCGCTCCTGCTCGAGTCGGCCAACATGCACTTTTCGGCGCGCGGCGTCTGCCAGCTGCCGGCCCAGACGCTCGACTTGAAGGCCCGCCTGCTGCTGAGCGGACCCATCGCCAAGCAACTTCCCGGATTCATCGCGGCGAATTTCGAGGCATCGACCGAGACACCCGGCGACAAGTACATCGATTTCAAAATCGGCGGCACCGTCATGAATCCGTCGAGCGATCTGTTCGACAAGACGCTGTCGCAGCCGATGCAATCGCTCCTCGGCCGCGTGCTCGGTCGGAATCGCAAGCCCGGCGAGCCGCAGGCCGGGCCGTCGCCCGAGCCGGAGCCCGCCGCGACGCCCGCGCCGCTGGCTTCGCCGCCGCCCTGATTCGTTTGCCGAGAAGCCGCGCACCATGCTCCGCATCATCGCCGGTTCCGCCGGCGGCCTTCATCTCCTGAGCCCGCCCAGCGGGCTGCGCCCGACGATGGATCGCGTGCGCGCCGCGGTCTTTTCGAGCCTCGGCGAACGGGTGCCGGGCGCACGCTGCCTCGACCTGTTCGCCGGCACCGGCGCGATGGGCCTCGAGGCGCTCAGCCGCGGGGCCGCGTCGTGCATTTTCGTCGAGCAGAAACGCGCCAACGCCACCTGCATCGAGAAAAACCTCGAGCGCACCAAGCTGCTCGATCGCGCCAAGGCTCCCGTCCTGCAGATCGACGCGCTGGCCTACATCGAGCGGCGCGCGCCGGCCGGCGCGTTTGATCTGATCTTCGCCGACCCGCCGTATTTTCTGCAGAACGATCAGGTCGTGGATTTTCCCAAGCTGCTGCTCGAGTCGGCAAAGCTGCGACTGGCGCTGGCGCCGGACGGAATGTTCGTGCTGGAAAAAAATCCGCTCGCACCGTGCGAGATCCCGCCGGCCTGGGAACTGCGCAAGAGCAAGCGGTACGGGACCACCGAGATCAATTATCTCGTCCCGGCGGAGAGTAGGAACGTTCTCCAAAAAGTCCCAAAATTAGGACACCAAGAATCGATCTGATTGGCTCCTACCCAGACACAATCTTGGTGTCGCTTGGTGACCGTCCCTGGTGGTTAACCCAGCGCGCTTACTTCCGCTTGCCGTTGATCAGCTCGTTCGCGAGGAAGCCGGCGTCGAAAACGTTGATTGAGCGACTCGATGACGGCCGGGCTCGCCACGCTGATGGCGCGGTTCATCACGTCCTCGTAGGCGTAATCGCCCGAGAGGCTGTAGATGTTGCCGTCGAAGATAATGCCGACGAACTCTCCGGCCTTGTTCACGACCGGGCTGCCGGAATTACCGCCGATGATGTCCTGCGTGCTGGTGAAGTTGAGCGGCGTCTTCAAATTGATCCGCGGCTTCGCCTTGACCCAGCGCGGCGGCAGGTTGAACGGCTCGCGATTATCCTGCTCCTTGCTGCGCGCAAACAATCCGCCGAAGTCCGTGAAGGCCGGAATCTTCACCCCGTCCTCCACAATGCCCTTCACCACGCCAAACGAAAGGCGCAGCGTGAAGGTCGCGTCGGGGAAGCGATTGGAGCCATCGAGCGCAAACCGCGCCTTCGCCAGCGCGGCCTGGCCCTGCTTCTTCAATTCGGTCTGTGCATCCACCACCGTGCGGGCGGCGCGCGCATCGGTGTCCACCAGCCGCGCCAGTTCGATCATCGGATCATTGGCGGCATCGACCGCGGGCTGTCCGCCCTCGTAGAGCTTCTTGCGGAAGGCGACGTCGCGGACCTTCGTGTTCTTGATCAGGTCGGACGCGCGCGCGCGGGGTGACTTGCCGGCCAGCACTTTGACCACCAGCGGATCGGTCGCGCCGAATTGCTCGGCGTACGACTGCAGGGCGTCGGCCAGGAGGATAATCTCCAAATCCTCGTAGATCGGTTTCTCCGAGAAGAGCTGCTGCTCCAGCGAGGGAAGTCCGGCGTCGCCGAACTCGCGCAGGCGCTCGCCGTTCGGCTTCGGCTTCTCCGCGGCGGCGCGCAGGAGGACACGCGCGAGGGCAAAGCTGTCGCTCGAGAAGGCGTTGCCGTTCTCGAGATAGCGCGCCTGCAGCGCCACCGCCGCGATGGCCTTCTGCGCCGCGGCAATCTTGTCAAAGGCCGCCAGGGCCTCGGCGAATTTCTCGGGATTCGCCGCGAGACGCGTGCGCAGATCGTTTTCCGCCTGGGCCTTCGCCGCGACAAAGGCGGGATCATAGAGCGCCGCCAGTCGGCCATCGTACACCTTGCGGCTGTTCTGGGCCCCGAAGAGATCCTCCTTCGCGCGGCGCGCATTTTCCGCGCTGCGGCCACCCCAGGCGATGAGCAGCACCTCGCGGCGCTTCAGCCGGTTGTTGACGTACGGAGCCTGGTTGTCGCGGATGTAATTCAACTCAGCCATCGTGAGCTGGCGGCTGGTGCCACCGGGGTTGCCCGAAACGAAGGTCAGCTCGCCGTCCGCCGGCCCCGTCTTCGAGAACTTGAGGAAATGCTCCGGATGAATCGGCTTGCCGTCCTCGTAAATGCGGAAAAGGCAGATATCGAGGTCGTAGCGCGGGAATTCAAAATTGTCCGGATCACCGCCGAAGAAGGCAATCTGCTGCTCCGGCGCGAAGACCAGGCGCACGTCGGTGTAGCGCTTGTAGCGATAGAGGTGATAGGCGCCGCCGTTGTAGAGCGTGACCACGTCGGAGCGCAGTCCGGTCTTTTCCTTCGACTCCTTTTCGATCTCGGCGATGACCTTGCGGCGGGCCGCGAACGCCTCGTCGGCGGTGGCCTTCTCCGGCACGGCGGCATTGACGCGCGCGGTCACGTCCTCGATCGAGACGAGCTGGTTCACCTCGAGATCCACGGCCTTCTGCTCCTCGGCCTGCGTCTTCGCGAGGAAGCCGTCCCGCACGTAATTCTTGTCCTTGGTCGAAATCTTCTGCAGCGCATCCATGCCGACGTGGTGATTGGTGATGACCAGGCCGTCGCCGCTGACAAAGGAAGCGGAGCCGCCGGAATTGAAGCGCACGGAGGCCTTCTGGACGTGCTCGAGCCAGGCGTCGGTCAGGTCAAAGCCGTATTTGTCCTTGAGGATTTGGCGCGGCGGGGTGGAAAACAGCCACATGCCGTCGTCGGCACGCAGCGAGGGAGTGAGAAAAGCAACGGCGGCGAACAGGCAGGCGATTTTCAGCTTCATAGATAGGGAGGGCGACGAAGCTGCCCCGTTCCGCGCAAAAAGACAAACGCCAAACTTGCGTGATTGCGGTGTTTGGAATTGATCGCCTCCCATCCGACCCGATGAGCCTCGACGATTTTTGCGCCATCACCTGCCTTTTCAATCCGGGCGGCTACCGCACCAAGACGGATAATTTCGCCCGCTTCCGGGCCGGCCTGGCCGCGCAGGACGTCCCCTGCCGGGTGATCGAATGCGCCTTCGGCGATGCCCCCTTCGAGCTGCCGGCGGGAGCCGACACGCTGCAGGTCCGCGCGGCGGACGTGATGTGGCAGAAGGAGCGCCTCCTCAATCTCGCCATCCGCTCGCTGCCGGCCGCCATCACCAAGGTCGCGTGGCTCGACGGCGACATCCTCTTCGACAATCCGCGCTGGGCGCGCGAGACCTGCGCGCGCCTCGAACGGCACGGCGTGGTCCAGCCGTTCGCGTCGGTCGTGCGCCTGCCGCGCGGCCATGCGCGTCTGGCCGCCGCGGGCCAACATTGGGAGGGCTTTGCCGCGGTGCACGCGCGCGACGCGCAGGTGCACCGGCGCGGGGATTTCGATCGTCACGGCCACTCGGGCTTCGCCTGGGCGGCGCGGCGCGAATGGATCGAGGCGCATGGGCTCTACGACGCCTGCGTGGCGGGGAGCGGCGATCACATGATGGCGCACGCCTTCGCGGGGGACACGGCCTCGGCCTGCCTCGATCGCATCCTCGGCCGGCGGAATCCGCACCGGGAATATTTTGCGGACTGGTGCTCGCGGGTGCGACCGGCAATCGGCGGCGGGATGGGCTTCACCCCCGGCGCGATCTATCACCTTTGGCACGGCGAGATGGTCAATCGCCGCTACGTGCTGCGAAACCGCGAGTTGGCCGACTTTGGATTCGATCCCGCCCGCGACCTGCGCCTTGGCCTGTCCGGCTGCTGGGAATGGACCGAAGAGGGCGCGCGCATGCGCCAATGGGCGCGCGATTATTTCGGTCACCGGCGCGAGGATGAACCGTTTCCTGCTTGCTGATCGTCCCGCGCCTCGCGCAGCATTTCATCGCCATGGAGAGCATCAATAGTCTTGTCCGGACCGTGGAGCAGCGCGCCGAAAGTTGCCGGCTCGCCAATGATTTCGTCGGCGAGGAAATCGCCCGCCGCTGCGTCCAGCGCATTCGCGGGGCGGCCAGTCCGGTCGAGGCCGCGGCGATCGAGCGCGAGTTTTACGGAGACGCCCCGGCGGCCGCCGCACCCGCAGCGGCGCCCCGCGGATGTCTCGGCGGACTGTTCGGCGGCCTGTTTCGCTCGTCCCCCGGCGGCGCCTGGCGAACCACGCGGTCCTCCTACAACACTTTCGGCTACAACGAAGGACTCGCCTATTCCATGTTCGACGGCCTGCTCCGGCTGGGCGGATCGTCGACCTGGCGCAACCACAATCCCGGCCAGATCCCCTACGACGATTGGTCGATCGCGAACGGCGCCATCGGCAGCGATCACGGCATGGCGGTTTTTCCCAGTTACGAAGCGGGCCGTCGCGCGCTGGCCTCCAATCTGACCTCGGCGCCGGGTGATCAAACCGTCGATCAACTGGTGAAGAATTCGTACCTTTCCAACATCCCGGATTCCACCCTCCAGGCCGCGGGCATCGATCCGCACGCGCCGGCTGCGAATCTTTCGCCCGAGCAGATCAATCACCTGATGGACGCGGTCGAGACCTCGCACGGCTACGACGCCGGCCAGGTCGTGTCGCACGACTCGCCCGAGGCGCCGTCGTGGGCCGGGGAGTTGTTCGCCGCGGACGCTGCCTGGACGGCGGAATCATCCGGCTCGGGCGACTTTTCCTCGTCCTCCGGCGACGCCACGACTTCATCGTCGGACGAAGCGGGCTCGTCGTCGCGTTCCTCGGACAACTCCTGATCCGTGACCAACCTGCCGTCCCCCTCGCCGCTCGCCGCCCAATGGGCGCTCGCGCGCGACATGGTCTATCTCAACCACGGCTCGTTCGGCGCCTGCCCGCGCACGGTCCTGAACGATCAATTCGAGCTGCGCGCCCGGCTCGAGGCAAATCCGATGCGCTTTCTCGTGCGGGATTATCCGCCGTTGCTCGACGCTTCGCGCGAGGAGGTCGCCCGGCTGCTCGGTGCTTCGCCCGAGGACATCGTCTTCACCCAGAACGCGACGGTTGGCGTGAACGTTGTCGCGCGATCGCTGGAACTGCAGCACGGCGATGAGTTGCTGACCACGAATCACGATTACAACGCCTGCCGCTGCGCACTCGAGGAGGTGGCGAGACGGAGCGGCGCGCGCGTGGTCGTGGCGGAGATTCCCTTCCCGCTGGAGTCGGAGGAGCAAATCGTCGACGCCATCCTCGCCGCGCTCACCCCGCACACGCGCCTCGCCATGATTGATCATGTCACGAGCCCGACTGCGTTGATTTTCCCGATTGAGCGCATCGTGCGCGAACTGCAGGCGCGCGGGGTCGACGTGCTGGTGGACGGCGCGCACGCGGCCGGCATGGTGCCGCTGGATTTGGCCGGGTCTTGGCGCGGCGTTTTACACGGGCAACCTGCACAAGTGGACCTGCGCGCCGAAGGGCGCCGCGTACCTGTATGTCCGCGAGGACCGGCGCGAAAACATTCACCCGCTCGTCGTCAGCCATGGCGAGAACACCCACCGGCCCGGGCGCAGCACGTTTCACGACCGCTTCGACTGGCCCGGGACGCTGGACCCGTCCGCCTGGCTTTGTGCGGGCACGGCGGCGCGCTGGTGCGCCTCGCTGCTGCCCGGGGGCCTGGACGGATTGATGTCGATGAACCACCAGCTCGTGGTGGAAGCGCGCCGGCTGCTTTGCGAGGCGCTGCAGGTCACCGCACCGTGCCCGGTGCCGATGCTGGGCGCGATGGCGACGATTCCGTTGCCGGCGGCGCTGCAAAGCGGTCCGCCCTCCACCGCCGATCTCCGCCGCTTCCAGGGCTGGCTGGGAGCCGATCGATTGCAGGCCTGGCTGGCCGGCGAGCACCGCATCGAAGTGCCCATCGTCCGCTGGGGCAAGGACGGCCACCGCTGGCTGCGCATCTCCGCGCAGGCCTACAATTCGCGCGAGCAATTCGAGCACTTGGCCGAGGTTTTGCAGACCGTCGCGCGGGGCTGAAAATTGACGCAAAATCGGGCCAAAAACCGTTGGTTTTGCGGCCATTTCGGAATAGGTTGTCGGCACCAAGATTTTTCCGGCTTCGCCTGCCCTGAGGAACGTCGCGGAAAGCCCAACCTGCCATGCCTGATTTGACTCCCTCCGACGAACTTTCCGCCACCTCCGACGCCATCGCCAACGACCAGGGCAACGTCTCCCGCGAACAAAAATACGACGCCGCGCAGATCGACAAACTCGAGGGCCTCGCGGGCGTCCGCCAGCGGCCCGGCATGTACATCGGGCCGACCGACGAGCGCGGTTTGCACCACTGCGTCTTCGAGGTGCTCGACAACTCCATCGACGAACATCTCGCGGGCTATTGCAGCCGCATCGACGTCACCATCCACGTCGACGGCTCGTGCTCCATTCGCGACAACGGCCGCGGCATCCCGGTCGACATTCATCCGAAATTCGGCATTCCGGCGGTCGAACTCGTCCTGACCAACCTGCACGCGGGCGGAAAATTCGGGCAGGGCGCGTACAAATATTCCGGCGGCCTGCACGGCGTCGGCGCGAAATGCGTCAACGCGCTTTCCGACTGGTTCAAGGTCGAGGTCCAGCGCGACGGCAAGGTCTACCACATGGCGTTCGCGCGCGGCGAGACGACGCAAAAGCTGACCGTCGTCGGCAAGCTCCGAATCGAACCAGACCGGCACGCTGATTTCGTTTCAGCCGGACCCGACGATTTTCACGATCACGACGGAGTTCCTTTATCCGCGCCTCGCCAGCCGGCTGCGCGAACTGGCGTTCCTCAATCCGGGCCTGACCATCGTGCTCACCGACGAGCGGCTCGAGCCGCCGCGCAGCGAGACGTTTTTCTACAAGGACGGCATCGTCGAATTCGTCACGCCAGCTCAGCGACAACAAGCAGGTGCTGCATCCGAAGCCGATCGTGCATTGCCGGCAAGCGGATGGTCTCCTTCCGCTCCAAGGACCAGGTGGAGGTCGAGGACTACATGTTTGTGGACTGCGTGATGCAGTACAACGACAGCTACAACGACCAGATGCTGTTGCTTCACGAACGCCATCCCGAATCCGGACGGCGGCGCGCACCTGGTCGGCTTCCGCACCGCGCTCACCCGCGCGATCAACCAGTACGCGAAGACGAACAATCTGCTGAAGGAAAAGGATCCCGCGATCACCGGCGACGACGTGCGCGAGGGCCTCGTGGTCGTGCTCGCGATCAAGCACCCGAATCCCGGCTTCGAGTCGCAGACCAAGGTCAAGCTCGTCACGCCCGAGGTCGAGGGCATCACGTCGTCGATCGTCTACGACGGCCTGATGCAGCACTTCGAGGAGAACCCCGGCGTCGCGAAGAAGGTCGTCGACAAGGCGCTCAACGCGGCGCGTCGCCCGCGAGGCGGCCCGCAAGGCGCGCGAGACCGTGCGCAAGAGCGCGCTCAACGGCGGCGGACTGCCCGGCAAGCTGGCCGATTGCTCCGAGCGCGATCCGGACAAGACCGAGCTGTACATCGTCGAGGGCGACTCGGCCGGCGGCTCGGCCAAGCAGGGCCGCGACCGCAAGACTCCAGGCGATTCTCCCGATTCGCGGCAAGCTGATCAACGTGGAGAAGGCGCGCCTCGACAAGGTGCTCGAGAACAAGGAAATCCGCACCATGATCACCGCGATCGGCACGGGCATCGGCGCGGGCGAGCAGGAGGGCGCCTTCAACATGGAGAAGCTGCGCTACGGCCGCATCATCATCATGACCGACGCCGACGTCGACGGCTCGCACATCCGCACGCTGCTGCTCACGTTTTTCTACCGGCAGATGCCCGACTTGATCCGGCAGGGCCACGTCTATGTCGCGCAGCCGCCGCTCTACCAAATCAAGCGCCGCAAGCGCGAGGAGTACGTCGATGACGACATGCAGCTCAACCGCATCCTGATCGAGCTTGGCACGGAGGACGTGCGGTTGAAGAATCACGCCGACGGCACGGAATTCAGCTCGGCGCAGCTCAAGAGCATCCTCGGCCTGCTGGAGAAGCTCGACAAATTCCGCGCGGCCATCCAGCGCCACGGCGGCGAGTTCGAAAAATACCTGGCGCACGCCGATGGCGCGGGCGGCAAGCTGCCCGCCAGCCTCATCGTGGTCCGCGAGGGCAACGAGGAAACCGTCCATTACTTCACGGGCGAGGACGACGTGCGCGCTTTCGCCACGGAGAACCCGGATCTGCAACTTTTCGATCGCCCGACCGAATCCAACGGCTCGGCCGAGACTCCGGCGGCCCGCAACGGCGGCCCGCGGCGCCGCGCGCGCCTGGTGGAATTGTTCGAATCGAACGCCGTCAAGAAACTGATCGCCGAACTCGGCGTCAAGGGCCTCAAGATCGAGCACTACAGCGCGCAGGATCGACCGCTCTTTGAACTGATCGAGGGCACGGGCGAGAAGGCGGTCTCGCATCCGATTTTCGCCATCCCCGAGATCCTGGCGCGCGTGATGGAAAACGGCCGGCGCGGCGTGCAGATCAAGCGCTTCAAGGGCCTGGGCGAAATGAACGCGAAGGAATTGTTCATGACCACGATGGATCCGGCGCGGCGCAAGCTGTTGCGCGTGGAGCTGAACGAGGAAAACGCCATCGAGGCCGACCGCATGTTCACGATCCTGATGGGCGACGTGGTGGAGCCGCGGCGCCAGTTCATCGAGGACAACGCGCTCAACGTGCGCAACCTCGACGTCTAGCCATCAACCGGCCCGGCCGGCTGATGGAAACTCGAAACTCGAAACTCGAAGAAAGTTTCGAAACCCAAAGTTCAAGAATCCAAAAGCGCGGGCCGACTAACGGGCGCGGGACGTCGTGCGGGGCCGCTTTCGGCCTGTTTGATTTTCGAACTTCGAATTTACTTCGAGTTTCGAGTTTCGAACTTCGAGTTTCTCAAGCCGGCTCCGTGCCGGCTTGAGCCAGTTGCCCGTTCACCCATTCCGCGACGGCTTCAATATTCGGAAATTCCTCCACGCTGCGCACGATGGCGTCGGCATCCCATTCGCGGACGCTTTTTGACAGCGTGTCCCCGGCGCCGACCTCCAGAAAAACGCGCGCGCCGCTTTCCCACGCCGCGTCCAGGCAGGAGATCCATTCCACCGTGCGCACAAGTTGGTCGCTGAGCGTCTGCACCAGCGCGGCCTGGTCGAGCACCGGGCTGGCGTCAATCCCCGCCAGCACCACCGGTGCGTCCTCGTGCCACGAGGTCCTGCCGAATACGCAGGTCCACAGCGCGCCGTGAAACGCGGTCCGCGCCGGCTCCATCAGCGAGGTGTGCGCGGCCACCGCGACGGGCAGCCAGCTCGCGTTGCTCGCGCCGGAGGTGAGCGCGGAGATGCGCAACGCCTCGAGTCGCTCGCGCCGGCCGCCCACGACAAAATGGTCGGCCCCGGCCGAGATGGCGAGCTCGACGGAATGCAAATCAACCAGCGGCTCGAGCCGGCTCCAGCGCAGACCGCGCAGCGCCAGCATCGCGCCCGGATTCTCCCGGGCCGCCATGTCCATCAATTCCGCGCGCAGCCGCGCCAGATCGAGCGTCTCGCGCACGGAAAACACGCCGCTGCAGCTGTGCGCGGCAATTTCCCCCACGCTGTAGCCGAGGATCAATTCGGGCGCCGGGACATGCGCGCGCAGGGCGTGCCACCAGGCGAGCGTGGACAGGCAGATGAGCGGCTGCGCGAAGTGGTTCGCGAAGAGCATCGAGGCCCCCTCGTGAATCGCGTCGAGAAATCCCTCTCCCAGCCGTTCCTCCGCCACCGCAAAAATCTCCTCGGCCGCCGGGATGCGGCGCAGATGATTGAACATCGCGGCATGCTGGGCGCCCTGGCCGGGACAAAGAAGGCAGAGGCTCATGGGTACAAATTGGCCGTCGGGAGGGACTCGGATTCCCTCCGAAGGGCTCGCGATTCACCGCGAACCTTACTTTTGCCGCTAATTTCGTGCCGCGTCCGCCACTTTCGGTGCAATTTGGCCGGACGCGATCGGCTTGCACCGCGGCGCCCGGTGCGTTGAAATTTCCCCATGACCCCGCATGACGCCCTCGAGAAGCACTTCGGCTTCCGGGAATTTCTCGATGCACAGGAGGAGGTCATCGACGCCATCCTGGCCGGGAACGACGTGCTCTGCGTCATGCCCACCGGCGGCGGCAAGTCGCTCTGCTACCAGCTGCCCGCGCTGATGCTCGAGGGCGTGACCGTGGTGGTCTCGCCGCTCATCGCGCTGATGAAGGATCAGGTCGACGCGCTGGCCCGCCGCGGCATCGACGCCACGCTGATCAACAGCACGCTCTCGCCGGAGGAACAGCGCGAGCGCATTCGTCGGCTGGCGGCGGGCGAATTCAAGATGGTCTACATCGCGCCGGAACGCTTCCGCAGCCCCGCCTTTGTCAGCGCGCTCGGCCGCGCCACGATTTCGCTTTTCGCGGTCGACGAGGCGCACTGCATTTCGCAATGGGGCCACGATTTCCGGCCGGACTATTTCCGGCTGCACGAGGCGCTCGAGCGCCTGGGTCATCCGCAGGTGGCGGCCTTCACCGCGACGGCCACGCCGGAAGTGCGCAACGACATCCTCGCGCGGCTGCAACTGGAGGAGCCGCGCGTCTTCGTCTCGGGTTTCGCCCGGCCGAACCTGAAGATCGCGGTCATCGCGGTCGACGGCGAGGCGGCGAAATACGAGCGCCTGCGCGCGCTGCTCAAGGAGCACCGCACCGGCATCGTGTATTGCGCGACGCGCAAGCGCGTGGAGGCAGGTCTCGGCCGAGCTGGCCGCATGGGGCGTGAATTGCATCGCCTACCATGGCGGGCTCGACGACGCCGAGCGCGAGGCGGCGCAAAACAAATTCATCCGGCGCGAGTGCGACGTGGCGGTGGCCACCAACGCCTTCGGCATGGGCATCGATCGCGCCGACATCCGCTTCGTGGCGCACTTCGAGATCCCGGGCAGCGTGGAGGCGTACTACCAGGAGGCCGGGCGCGCGGGCCGCGACGGCGAGCCGGCGCAATGCGAGCTGTCTCTTCAATCACGCCGACACGCGCGTGCAGGAATTCTTCATCGAGGGCGGGAACCCGCCGGTGGAGCTGATTCTCGACACCTACGACACGCTGCGCGCGCTGGCGGACGAGCGCGGCGAGGTCACCATCGCGATCAAGGATTTGTCCGATCGCATGAGCGGCGCGGGCAAGACCAACGACATGGCGGTGAGCTCGGCGCTGAGCATCCTGCACCGCGCCGGCCACATCGATCGCTTCGACATTCCCGGCTCGCGCACGCGCGGCACGCGGCTGGAGCAGCCCAAGTTATCCTCCCGCGAACTCAAGCTGGACCGCGAGACGCTCGCCGAAAAGGAGCGGCGCGATCGCGCGAAGCTGAAGGCGGTGGTCGACTGGGCGTATTCGCGCGACTGCCGGCAGCGCTCGATCCTGCGCTATTTCGGCGAGGCGGAACCGGCGGCCTGCGGCAACTGCGACAACTGCCTCAACACTTCGCTCGGCGAGCGGCGCATCGGCACCGAGCTCGAATGGACGATCGCGCGCAAGGCGTTGAGCGGGGTCGCGCGCATGTCGGATCGCGAGGGTGGCGAATGGCGCGGACGCTTCGGCCGCGGTCGCATCGTGCAATGCCTGGTCGGCAGCCGCTCGCAGGAAATTCTCGCGCAACAGCTCGACCGGCTCAGCACCCACGGCCTGCTCAAGAGCGAGGGTGCCAGCTACCTCAACACGCTCTTTCGCGAATTCCTCGATCAAGGACTGGTGATCAGCACGACCGGACAATATCCGCTGCTCACGCTGACCGCGGCGGGCGACGCGGTCATGCGCGGCGAGGTGAATCCCACGCTGAGCTGGCCGGAACGCACCGCGCGCTCGGAGCGGCCCGGAACCTCGCGTCGCTCCGGGGCGGCCGCGCCGACCGCCATCGACGCGGTGGACGCGCCGCTGCTCGCCGCGTTGCGCGAGACGCGAGACCGCCTGGCGACCGACGCAGGAAATCTGCCCCGCTATCTCATCTTTCCGGACGAAACCCTGCGCGCGTTTGCCCGCCTGCGCCCGCGCACGATCGAGGCGGGTCGGCGTATTCGCGGGGTCGGCGAATTCAAGGCGCGTCAATACCTGCCGCAATTCATCGCGGTGATTCAGAATTTTGAGCGGTGCATCTCGCATCAGGGAATCTCCCGCACCGATGGGAATTTGAATCGCGAAATGACGCGAAGGTGGTCGGACTCGCCCTGCGCCGATCGATCTGAGGTAGGGACGACTCGTCCCCGGTCGTCCCAAATTGTCTCGAACAGCATTACGTCGCCGGCGCAGAATTCAGCTTGTCGGATTCAGGCTGGCACCGCAAGCTTGGGACGAGCCGGGGACGCTCGTCCCTACCATTCGTTCGTCATCGGCTCGGGACGAGCCGAGTCCGACTAAAGCGCGATCGGCGTCTCCGTGATCGGCGAGGCGATCTTCGCGTCGGCGAGTGCGCCCGCCTCGAGAATCGTGGTCTCCATCTTCGCCTCTTCCTCGGGAGGCGCCGGATCAACGGGCGCTGTCTGCCACGGGAGCGGGCTCGGGCGATGTCGCCGCCGGCGCGACCGCCGCGGGCTTCGCGATCGGCGTCGGCGGCAAATCGTATGTGCCGTCGTGGAACGCGATGACGTGGCCGGAAGTCACGAGCCAGTGCAGATCGTTCACCAAGCGCGGACTTGGCTTTCGCCTGTGGATCCTCGGTCGCGACCGGCGCGGGAGCTGGCGCGGCGGGATCGACCGGCGGCTGCTCGGCGGCGATGGCCGCTTCCACCGCGGTGGCCGGCTCCGCTGCGGCGACGACCGGCGCCGGACCAAGAATTTTCTCGGCCAGCGCCTTGCGCGAAATGCCGGGCCGCGCCGCGATCGCCGAAAGAATGGCCTGCACGCTTTCCGAGACGGCGGAGTCCGGGTCGGGCAGAAAAGCCAGCGGCCGCACGCCGGAGACGTGCACGAATTTCTTGCGGTGCTTGAAGATCTGCAGGCTCGCCTTTTGCAGGCCCGCCCGGACGTGCTGCACGAGATTGCCGGGATAGCGCGACTCGGCCTCCCAGGCGGCACGCATGGCGCGCGACAACGCCGAATCGGGATTCGAGCGCGCGGCCGGTCCAGCCAGGACGAACGACGGGCCCGATTGCACGATGGACTTCAAATGATGCTCGTCGAAATGCTGCCGCACCTCCGCGAGCGATTTCAGCACCACCGGCGGTTCGGTGCCGATGACCGTGAAGGTGGTGGTGGCGCGTGATTGCTCCTTCCACTTTTCCACCTCGGCGGGATCGCTCACCACCTCGACCTCGCGCCGGAACTGCTCGAAGGACATGCGGCGCGAGTAGCGCTGATCGTAAAGCGAGCGCAGCGCGGTCTGGTAGGCGTGGTGATTGGTCGGGCCAAGCAGCGTGCCGTCGAGGCGGCAGCGCGCCACGTTCGAAAAATTCCCCTTGGGCGGCTCGCCCTGCTCCGTTTTCTCCTCGTAAAATTTGCCGCGGTTCCGTTCGAAAGCGATGCGCTCGGCGGCGCGCGCGTCGAGCGTCACGACGCCGTCCTCGCCGATGCGGAAGAGCTCCGCCGCGGGCGCGCCTTCCTTCGTCTCGACCGTGAGCTTGACGTGATGGTACTCGGGCTTCTCGAGAAATTTCTTGGCGAGGCCGAAAAGCGGATAGGTCAGGTGCGAGGCGCGAATCTGCGCGGCGAGCGCGGCCACCACCGCCTCGTCGGGCAGGAACTCCACCTTGATGGGCGGCAGCGGGGCTTCCTCGCGGGGCGGACGGGGCGGACCGCCGGGGCCGCGCTGCTCTCGCGGTCCGCGCGGTGGCGCTGTCCGAACGCGGCCGGCGGGGTCCGTCGGCGCGCGGGGCACCGCGGGAAGGTCCGCGGTTGTCGTCGCGGCGCGGGCCGCCCGGGCCGGAGCGATCGCGGCCACCGGGTCGCGGGCCGCCGGGGGAACGCGGGCGCCGTCCATCGCGATCCTCGCGACCGCGACGGTCGTCGAAACCCGCCGAACCGGCGTAATTCGAAAAGTCCGACGATTCATTGACCCAAGCCGGCTGGAACTTGAGGTTCGAAAGGTCAAGGAGCGGTGTGTCGGACTCGGGCAGTGACATAAGCGATCGAACCCCCGCCGCTGGCGGAGGGTGTGGAATTCAGGCGGGGATCCGCACGGGAGAAGTCGAGGGAGAGACTGGGCGCAAAGGGAGGGAAGGTTCCACGCGGGTTGGGGTGGTGCAAGTCATGCGACACCCAAGCAAAACAACCGACGCAGCGGGTCGGCAAGCTATTCGGACAAAAGCGCAAGGATGGCGTGCCGGAGCGCTGCGCCGGAAATTTAACGGTTGCGCATCGCGGCCTCCATCGCTAGAAGTCGTCTCCCAATCCGTCCCCTGAAACACCCCAGAAACACCCCGTTTTTATGTCCGATCCCGCAATCGCCCAGAAAGTGAAGGACATCGTCGTCGAGCAACTCGGCGTCAATGCTGAACAAGTGACCCCCGAGGCCGATTTCATCAAGGACCTCAACGCGGACTCGCTCGACATGGTTGAGCTGGTGATGGCGTGCGAGGAGGCCTTCGGTGTGGAGGTGCCGGACGAGGACGCGGAAAAGCTCAAGACGGTGGGTTCGGTGGTGGACTACATTCAGGGCAAGCAGGGCACGGCTAAGGCCTGATTTTCATCGAGATCCAGCCGGAAAAATTTGCAGGGCGGCCCGGTGACGGGTCGCCCTTTTTCGTTTTTTCTTGTGGCCGAGCAGGCCGGAACCTTAGCCTCTCCCCTCCACCTCAAACCCAGATCCTGAACAAGCTGTTGCTTATGATGAATCCACAATCCCTTAAAATTTCCGCCGCGACGACCGCCGCGGCCATTCTCTTCACCGGTTGCGCCGGCATGACGCCTGGTGAGACTGGCGCCGCCACCGGAGTCACCGCCGGCCTTCTGGCAGGCGGGATTGGTGCCGCCGCCGGCATGAATCCAGGCGCGGCCGCCGCGCTCGGTGCCGGAGTCGGCCTGGCTGCGGGCGTCGCCGCCTACATCATCGCCAAGCACCAGGCGGACGAGCGCCAGCGCCAGATTGCCGAGGCCAATGCCCGCCGGGCCTACGCCCAGCAGCAGGCCTCCCTGAAGAAGAAGAACGCGCGTTACATTGCGGTGAAGACCTCCCGCAACCAGCAGTCCACCGGCGCCGCCTCCGTGATGATCTGGGACACCCAGTCGCAGAAGCTGGTGGGCGACACGGTGTACGACGTCAAGCAGACCCCGCAACAGGGCTCGACCGCCAAGTTCGATTCCTACAACGCGGTCTACGTCGGCTCCTAAGTCCCCCGTCGTCGAACATTCACGGCCGGGTCCGCTCGCTGCGGGCCCGGCCTTCTTGTTGCCAGCCGCGATTGCGCAAATGTGGATTGCCCGGCGATGCCGCGAATAACGGCTTGAGTTCAGTACGTTCCATCGCAGAGGTTCCGCCCGCCTTATGAAATCCTTCTTCTCCTCGTGCCTCGGCACCCTCTTTGGCCTCTTTCTATTCTGCCTGCTGGCGGTCGTCGGCGTGTTCGCCCTCATCGCCGGCCTGAGCGCCTCGGCCACCAAGGGCAGCACGAAGACCGTGAACGTGCAGCGCGGTTCCTACCTCGTCCTGAATCTCTCCGGGAACATCACCGACGCCCCGCCGCCCTCCGAATTCCGGCGCTTCCTCAACAAGCTCAGCGGCGACGATCAAGGCACCACCTACTCCACCCACCAGATCCTCAGCGGCCTGCAGGCGGCCGCCAAGGACGATCGCATCGGCGGCATCTTCCTGACCGGCGATCTGCGCCCGGAAAATTACGGCTCCGGCTTCGCCGCGTTGCGCGAAATCCGCCAGGGCCTGATCGATTTCCGCGCCGCCGGCAAGAAGGTCGTCGGCTACATGGTCATGCCGTCGAAACGCGACTACTACCTCATTTCCACCGCCGACACGATTTACCTCAATCCGTACGCCGAGATGGACATGAGCGGACTGGCCAGCGAGCCGATTTTCTTTGGCGATGCGCTCAAGAAATACGGCATCGGCATCCAGGTCACCCGCGTGGGCAAGTACAAGTCCTTCGTCGAGCCGTACATCCTCAACAAGATGAGCGACGAGAATCGCGAGCAGGTCGGCAAGCTGCTGAACGATCTCTGGGCCGAATGGCGCGCCGGCATCGAAGCCTCGCGCAAGGTTTCCGCGAAGCGGTTGCAGGAAATCGCCGACACCAATCCGGTGGTCAGCGCCGAGGCCGCGCTCAAGGAGGGCCTCGTCACCAAGCTGGCCTACCTGCCCGAGGTCATCGAGGACCTGCGCGCTTCGGCCGGCAGCGACTCGACCAACACGCGGACATTCCGGCAGGTGAATTTCGCCGACTACCAGAGCTCGGTGGTCGCTTCGAAGGAATCGGCCGGCGGGCCGAAGCCGGGGCAGAAGGAGGACACCCGCGCCCGCATCGCGATTGTTTACGCCGAGGGCGGCATCGTGGACGGCAACGCGCCGACCGACGGCCAGGTGGCGGGCGACCGCTACGCGCGCGAGCTGCGCAAGCTGCGCCAGGATCCCAACGTGAAGGCAATCGTGCTGCGCGTGAACAGCCCGGGCGGCAGCGCGCTGGCGTCGGAAATCGTGCTCAAGGAGTTGGAACTCGCGCGCGCCGATCGCAAGCCGGTCGTGGTCAGCTTCGGCACCGTGGCCGCCTCGGGCGGTTACTACATCGCCTGCGCGTCCGATCGAATCTTCTGCGAGCCGAACACCATCACCGGCTCCATCGGCGTGTTTGGAATTCTCCCGAACATCAAGGATTTCGCGAACAACTGGGGCGTCACGTTCGATTCCGTGAACACGAGCAAGTTCGGCAACATCGTCACGATCGCGCGGCCCAAGACGCCCGAGGAACTCGCGCAGGTGCAGAACATCGTCGATCGCATCTACGACACGTTCGTCGGACACGTGGCGAAGTCGCGCAATCTGCCGGTCGAGCGCGTGAAGGAAATCGCCCAGGGCCGCGTCTGGTCGGGCAGCGAGGCGGTGAAGCTCGGCCTGGTCGACGAGGTCGGCGGGCTCGATGCGGCGCTGGCCTACGCCCGCGAAAAGGCCAAGGTGCCGGCGGATTTCCCCATCAGCGAGTTTCCGAACGAAAAGGACTTCCAGCAGCAATTGGCGGAAATTTTCACCGGTCGGACGAATCCGTTCAGCCGGGTGTTCTCCGGGGCAGCTTCGCCCACGGAGCGGGCCATCAGGGCGGCCGCCGCGCCGCTCGAGGAACTGCGGCAGCTCAACGACCCGATGGGCGCCTATGCCCGGCTGCCCTTTGCCATCGACGTGAAATGACGCCCGGCCCGGGCGGGCCTCCACGGCGCGGTCAATCTGGGCGGAACGCGAGAGCGGTGTTGAGTCGGCTGCGGATATCTCCTAAGTTGCACGGCACTCCGCCTGCTGCATTCAGCCAAGCCCCTTTTCGCCCCCTTCCTCGATGAGTTTGGAAACCCCCTCGAACGACCTTCCCAGCGACCTCGTTGGCCCGATGCCCGATGGTCTGACCGAGGACCCGTTTGATCGGCTCACGCGGATGGCCAGCCGGCTGCTTTCCGCCCCGGTTTCCCTCATCGCCTTCGCGGAGGCCGGCCACTTCAAGCTGCGCTCGCAGCTCGGCCTGGGCCTGGGCGGCCGCGACCTGCCCGCCTCGCTCTGCGCCGCCACCGCCGAGGGCGGCGAGCCGCTGCTGCTTTCCGACGCCAAGGCCGACCCGCGCTTTTCGCGCGACCCGGCCGTGACGGGTCCGCCCCATCTCCGCGCGTTCGCCGGCGTGCCCCTGCTCGGCCCGGATGGCACCGTCGCGGGCGTCTTCTGCGTGCTGGACCGCTCGCCGCGGCCGTTCACCCCCGAGCAGGTGAAGACGCTGAAATACCTCGCCGCCATCGCCGAGGACGAGCTGGCCAAGATTGCGCGCATTTCCGGCAGCACCGCTCCCGTCAGCCTGCCTCCCCCGCCGGGCGGCGGGACCGACGAATCCGCCGATGTCGGCGAGTTGCGCCAGCTCTTCGCCTCGCACGACACTTCCGTGTTCCTGCACGCCTCGATCGAGAACGGCATGCGCTCGCTCATCACCGGCGTCAACGAGGCCGGCTGCGACCTGCTCGGCTACACGCGCAATTCCCTGCTGCAGCATTCCTTCGTCGATCTCTTCTACCAATCGCAACCCGAATGGCTCGAGGAAATCGATCGCATGCTCGACGGCCAGTGCGACGTCGTCTTCAAGATCGCACTGCGCTCGGCCCTCGGCGCGCCGGTGCCGGTGGAAATCAACACGCGGCTGCTCGGCGCCGGCAGTCCCGTCCCCGCCTACACCATCGTCACGCGCCTGGCCGACGAGCGATCCGATTCGCTCGGCGAGGAGGGACCGCCCATCGCGGAACTGGCGGGCGGATTGCTTTGCCGCTTCCAGCCGGACGGCACGCTGACCTTCGTCAATGACGCCTACTGCGAATACAACGGCGAGGATCGCGAGAATCTCGAGGGCTTCATCTTTCGCCCGCTGACCATCGAGGAGGATCGCGGGATTTCCGAGGCCGCCATCGCCTCGATCAAGCCCGACCACGCCGTCGCCGCGTGCGAATACCGCGTGTACGGCCGCGACGGACGCCCCGGCTGGCAGCGCTGGGTTTACACCGGCATGTTCGACGCGAGCGGCAACGTCCTGGAATACCAGGCGGTCGGCAACGGCTTCCGCAAGGACGCGCCCGAACCGCCCGCGCCCGACGAACCCGTCGCCGTCCCCGCGCCCGCGGCATTCACGGTGGCGGATGAAACTCCCGCGCCAACCCCGGTGGAACACCCCGCCGATCATTTCGAAGTGCCGCCCGCCGTGGAACCACCGCCGCGAGCCGCCGCCACGCGCACGAGACGCGTGGCAGCAGACGTCGAGAGTTTCGTCGAGGCCTCGCCGGTCGTTCTCCCCGGCACGCCCGCCCTGGACGAAACCTGGGACATGCGCGAGCCCGTCCACCCCGCGGCCCCGGCGCCCAAGCCGGCCGCGTCCGCGGAAGAGGCGGCGGCGGCCGACGAGCGTTTCCGTCTGTTGATGCAGGCCACCAACGACGGCATCTGGGATTGGAACCTGCAGGACCGCCGCGGCTATTTCAGCCCGCGCTGGAAGGAAATGCTCGGCTACGGCGAGGCCGAGTTGCAGGATCACCCGCGCACATTTTTCCGGCTGTTGAATCCCGACGACCGCCGCGCGGTCTGGACGGCCATCCGCCATCATCTGCACCGCGGCGATCCCTTCACCTTCACCGCGCGCTTCCGCCACAAGGACGGATCCTACCGCTGGATTTTCTGCCGCGGCGCCTCGCAGCGCAACGCCGAGGGAAACGCCGTGCGCATGCTCGGCATCCACACCGACGTCACGAATTTGAAGCGCACCGAGGAAGCGTTGCGCGTCGCGAAGGAGGCCGCCGAAAACGCCGATCGCTCGAAGAACGAATTCCTCGCGGTGATGAGCCACGAGATCCGGACGCCGATGAACGGCATTCTCGGCTTCACCGATTTGCTGCTCGGCACCGAGCTGGAGGACGAGCAGCGCGATTACCTGCAGACGATCAAGTCGAGCAGCGACTCGCTCATGTCGCTGCTCAGCGACATCCTCGATCTCGCGCGCATCGAGGCCGGCGGGCTCGAGTTCGAAAACCGGCCCTTCGCGCTCGGCGAATTCATGGAGGAAACGGTCGCCGCGCATCGCGCCAAGGCCGAGGAAAAGGCGCTGCAGCTCAACCTGCGCCTCGATGCCAACACGCCCGATACCATCGTCACGGACCCGACCAAGCTCCGCCAAATCCTCAACAACCTGATCAACAACGCGATCAAGTTCACCGCGCAGGGACACGTCGATCTGACCGTGCTCGCGGTCGGCAAGGAGGGCCCGGCCAACGGCGGGTCGACCGAGCTGCCGCTCTACAGCCTCGAGTTCCGCGTCAGCGACACGGGCATCGGCATCCAGTCGGAACGGCTCGATCGTCTGTTCCGCCCGTTCAGCCAGGCCGACACGTCGACCACGCGCCGCTTCGGCGGGATGGGGCTCGGGCTGGTGATCGCGCAGCGGCTTTGCGCGCTCATGGGCGGCTCGATCAAGGCGCGCAGCGAGGTGGGCAAGGGTTCCGTCTTCACCTTCAACCTGGCGCTGCCGGGCGAAAAGCGCGGCGATGCCGTCGAGGATTTCTCGGGCGACACGCACGCCGGTGCGGAAAACGGCTCGCGCCTGCTCGTGGCCGAGGACAATCCGGTGAACCAGAAATTGATTCGCGCCATGCTCAAGCGGCTCGGGCTCGTCGCGGACTACGCGCTGAACGGCCTCGAGGTCCTCGAGATGAACGCGCGGCGGCAGCCGTACGAGATCATCTTCATGGATGTGCACATGCCGGCGATGGACGGCCTCATGGCCACCCGCCGCATTCGCGAACTCGAGCGGGAAAACCCCGAGCGCGGCAAGTCGTACATCATCGCGCTGACCGCCGACGCCATGCCGGGCGATCGCGAACTTTGCCTCGAGGCGGGAGTCGACGACTACCTGACCAAGCCGTTCAAGCAGTCCGATCTGGCGCAGGCCATGGAGCGGGCGCAGGAAATCGCGCGGCCGGCCTGATTCAGCTTCAGGCGAACGTCTCCACTCGCAGCAGCGCGGCCGGCGGCCGCACGCACGGCATCGACTCGATCTCCGCCAGCGCGGTCTTCACCTGCGCGTGCCGCGCGCGATCCAGCATGAGGATGAGTTGCGCGCGATCGTCGGCGTCGTGCTGCTCGGGCTGCAGCGCCGACGAAATGCCGATCCCGGCCCGGCCGAGCGCGCCGCGCCACCTGGCCCAGCACGCCCGGTTGATCGTCGACCGCGAGCCGCAGGTAGTAGCGCGAAACGACTTCGTCCGGCGAGAGCGCCTTGCCGTACAGGCCGTGCGCGCGAAAGCCCGAGCAGCGCGGCGTGCCGCGATTCACCAGCGCGGTGGCCGCGTCGGCGATGTCCGCGAGCACGGCGCTCGCCGTCGGCCCGCTCCCCGCCCCGCGCCCGTAAAACAGCGCGTCGCCCACCACGTCGCCCTTCACCGCGATCGCATTGAAGACGCCGTTGACCGACGCGAGCACGTGCTCCTGCGGGATGAGCGTGGGATGCACGCCGACGCTGATGGTGCCCTGCGCGTCGGCGGTGATCCGGCCGATCAGCTTGATGCGATAGCCGAGTTGCCGCGCGAAGCGGATGTCGGCCGCGGAGACTTTCTCGATGCCCTCCACGCTGATGCTGTCGGGCCGCACCCACCGGCCGTAGGCGAGCGAAGCGAGAATGATGGCCTTGTGCGCGGCGTCCCAGCCGTTCACGTCGAGCGTCGGATCCGCCTCCGCGTAGCCGTGCGCCTGCGCCTCGGCCAGCGCGGCGGGAAAATCGAGCCCCGCCTCGGTCATGCGCGAGAGGATGTAATTGCTCGTGCCGTTGATGATGCCGTGGAACGAAAGAAAATGATTCGCGACGAAGGCCTCCCGCACCGCCTTGATGATCGGGATGCCGCCCGCCGTGGACGCCTCAAAGAAAACGGGCACGCTCAATTCCTCCGAGAGCGCAAAAATCTCCGCGCCATGCTCGGCCAGCAGCGCCTTGTTGCCGGTCACGACCACCTTGTCGGCGCGCAAGCGCCGATCTCGATCGCCCCGCGCGCCACGTCCATTCCGCCCATCAGTTCCACCACGACGCGCACGCGCGGATCGCCGATGACCGACGCGATGTCGCTGGTGAACAGTTCCGCCGGCGCGGTGCGCGGCTTGCGCGCGTCGCGCACCGCGATGCGCTCGATGCGCAGGTCGATGCCGAGGCGCTCGCGCAGCAGATCGCCGTTGCGCGCGAGATTTTCGTAAACCCCGCTGCCGACGGTGCCATAGCCGAGCAGCCCGATGCCGATGGAATTTCCCATGCCAGTGTGTGCGGGCGCCAGCCGCCCGGAAGCCGCAGTCAATAGTCCACGCCGCGCCCGGCGCAATCGCCAATCATGTCACCGCCGCCTCGATGACGAACGAACGCTCCAGCGTGCCGCCCGGCGGAATCTCCTGGATGCCGAGCTTTTTCTCGAAGGGCCGCTGCTCGTGGTGATCGGGCAGGCCCCAGCACGGCTCCAGGCAGACGAAGGCCCCCGTGCCGTCGCTCCACAGCGTGAGGTAGGGACATTCCGCGAGCTGCACCGTCACGCGCCGACGCCCGGCCGGGTCGTCGAGCGTCGCGCTCTTTTCGCCGGTGGCCGGCAGTTCGACCAGGTACGAGCCCGGCAGGGTCGCCTTGGGAAACGGCGCCTCGCCGCCCGCGTGATCAATCTCCTGGATTTCGCCGGAGAGAAAATCGCCCGGCGCCACGTGACGCCGGTAGTGACCCGCCGGCAGCAGGATGCGGCACTCGTCGAGTGAACCGATCGCGAAACCCGGGTGCAGACCGAAGCCCACGTGCGCGCTGAGTTCGCGCTCGCGATTGGCGAAGAGAAACGTCGTCTTCCACGACCCGTCGGCGGCGAGCGCGTAGGTCAGTTGCAACGTCACGTCGTAAGGATATTCCGCCGGCGTGAAATCGCCCGGCGCGACCGAGTAGGTCAGCGATCCCGCGCCCACCTTCGGCGGATGCATCACCTTGCGGCGCATGAAGCCGTGGTTGCCGTCCTTGATCTCGTGGCCGCGGTAAATCGTGCGCCCCTTCAACAACCGGTGGATGTAATAGCCCATCACGGTTGCGTGGTTGGCCCAGCCCATCGCCGGCGGCGTGGTCTCGCCGTCGCGATAGAGAATTCCGCGCCACGATCCGTCGGCCTTCTTGCGCGCGAAACTGATCGGCTCGGCGCCCAGCCGCGAAATCATCAGGCGCGCCCCGGCCGCCTCGTCCGTGAGCAGATCGTAAGTGACGCCGTCGCGCTCGAGAGTCTGATAGTCGCTCATGGCCCAAGTTTGCGGGAAGGGACGCGCGCTTGTCCAATCCATCTTCTGCGCTTCCCCCGAGCCGGACGAAACTTGCGAAAAGGGGCCGGGACGGGCCGGCCCGGCCACGAGCAAGCTTGAGTCGGGCGGGAACGGTGATACGATTTTGCCGTGAACCGACGCCTCGCGAGCCTGCTGATTGCCGCCGCCGGAGTCGCCGCCGGCGCACTCCGCGGACGCCTGCCGTTTTTGCCAGTCGGGCGCGGAGGTGGGCCGCTACGGGAATCAGGATCCGATGAACTCGGTGCAGTTCGACGCCCTGGTCGAGCCCTATCGCGACATGGGCGCGCCGCTGCCGAAGCCGGACGAGATCGTCACGACCAAGGCCGCCCTGGCCCAGGCTGCCGCGGTCGCCGTCCCGCAGCCGGGCGCGGAGGTCGCGCCGGTCACGCCGAATTCCTTTCGCTCGCGCCTGCTGCGGGATATCCGCCGCCGCGGCCCCCGGTGTGACGGCGACGGGCGTCGCCGACTCCGCCAAGGTGAAACCGCTCGGCACGTGGACCTCGCGGGCGCTGGACGTTTCCATCGTCGGAGCGCTCGTGGGCGTGGTGCTGTTTTTCCGGCGCGGCGCGCGACGCCAGACGGCCTAGTCGCGGGCTCGCACTGCGACGTCCAAGATCGCCGGTATGTCGATCCCGCGATTCACGATCTACACCAAGTCGTACTGCGGCTGGTGTGACGACGCACTCGAATGGCTGGAAGCGCGCGGCTACGCCTTCGACGAGGTAAATGTCAGCGAGGATCCCGCGGCCTACGCGGAGATGCGGCGGCTTTCCGGCCAGAGCCGGTGCCCCACCCTGGTGGCGGGCGATGCGTTGCTGCCGGATTTCGACACGGACCAGCTCGAGGCCTTTCTCAAGCAACACGGCTGGCTGGCGGCGGCGTGATTTCGATTGCCTCGCAGACCTCGCGCCAGCCGGGAAAATTCCACGCGTTGGGAAAGCCGGCGCACTGCCGCGGCTTCACCGCCTGGATCGTGCAGGTGTTGCGGCCGTCGAGAAAAACGCATTCGCCGTTCGCGCGCGAATGCAGCATCGAGCGCCGTGCGATCCGGATGAAGATGCGTGAAGCGCTCCACGAATTCCGCGATCGACAACCCGAGATGCTCCGCGATGCGCTCGGCCTCGCCCTGGCCCAGCCGCACGAAGCCCGGCCAGCGGCAGCAATTGCCGCATCGCTGGCAAAGGTACGATTTCGCAATTTCCGCCATGCGCTGGATCTAGCGTGATCGCGCGGTTCACGCTAGAACGCAACATGCCCTCGCTGCTGCTCGCCACCCGCAACAAGCACAAGACGACCGAAATTCGCGCCATCCTCGGCTCCGAGTGGACCGTCACGGATCTTTCCGCGCATCCCGACTGGCCCGAGGTCGAGGAAACCGGCGCCACCTTCGCCGAAAATGCCGCGCTCAAGGCCCTGGCTGCGTCCGCCCGCGCCCCCGGCGCGTGGATCGTGGCCGACGACTCCGGCCTGGAGGTCGATGCGCTCGGCGGGGCGCCCGGCGTGCAATCCGCGCGGTACGCCGGCGCGGAGGCGACCGATGCGGGCAACCGCGCGAAGCTCCTCGCGGAACTGGCCCGCGTGGACGGCGCCGCGCCGCGCTCCGCGCGCTTTCATTGCGTCATCGCGCTGGCCCGCGACGGACGGATCGAGGCGTCGTTCGACGGCGCGGTGGAAGGGACCATCATCGATCGCGAGCGCGGCTCCGGCGGCTTCGGTTACGATCCGCTCTTCGTGCCGCAGGGTTACCAGGACACCTTCGGCGAGCTGCCGGCCGCGGTGAAGAACGGCATGAGCCACCGCGGTCGCGCGCTGGCCAAGGCCATCGCCTACCTGCGCGCGCGGCCCTGACGCGGTCAGGCCAGGTTAATGTACAGGAAAAGGATGGAAATGATCGCGAAGACCGGCATCAGGATCGGCAGCGCGTACTTGAAGACGTAGGGCAGGAAGGCCGGCACGTTCACCTCCATGCGCTCGGCGATGGACTTCACCATGAAATTCGGCGCGTTGCCGATATACGTCATGGCGCCGAAGAACACCGCGCCCAGCGAGATGGCCTTGAGGAAATGGCCGTGCGAGAGGACGAATTGCGCGACGTCGGCCCGGTACTCGATATTCAAATCCAGATTGCCCATGGCCGCCGCGAGAAACGTCAGGTAGGTGGGCGCGTTGTCGAGCACGCCGGAAAGCAGGCCGGTCAGCCAAAAGAATTTCAGCTCGCTGTCCAGGCCGAGCGACTTCGAGTGCAGCGTCAGAAAATCCAGCGCCGGCACCATCGTCAGGAAAATGCCGACGAAGAGCCAGGCGACCTCGCGCAGCGGCTCGAACTCGAACTGGTTCGCCGCGCGCACCTCCTTCGGCGTGAGAGAAAGCGAGCCCAGGACTGCCAGGACCATGATGCCCTCGCGCAGAAAATTCGGCTCGGTGATGAAGACCGAGCCGATGATCACGGCGAGGAAGAGAAGATTGATCCGCCCGTCGAAGCGCCATTCGTCCGCGCCCGGATCGGCGACCGCCACGGCGGCGGGCGCGCGGCCGTGCGCGCGCTGGTCGATGACAAAGAAGATTGCCAGCAGCAGGCCGATGCAGACGGACCAGGCCAGCAGGCAGTTTTGCACGATCCAGAAAAACGGCACGCCCTTGAGGTAGCCGAGGAAGAGCGGCGGATCCCCGATGGGCGTGAGACCGCCGCCCACGTTGGCGACGATAAAAATGAAAAAGACGATGTGATACGCGGAAATGCGGCGGCTGTTCATCCGGATGTATGGCCGGATCATCAGGATCGACGCCCCGGTGGTGCCGATGAAATTCGCCAGCACCGCGCCGGCGAAAAGATAGACGACGTTGAAGGCGGGCGTGGCCTCGCCTTTCACCCGCAGGTGGATGCCGCCGACCACGATGAAAAGCGATCCCACCAGGGCGATGAAGCAGACGTATTCATGCCCCGCATCGAGAATCCGCTCGGGCGCGCGGAGCACGAAGAGATAGTAAAGCGCCACGCTCAAGCCAAGCGCCACGGCCACTTTGGGGTAGTGGTGATGCCACCATTTCAGATTGATGAACGGCATCAGCGCGATCGCGCCCAGCAGGAGAATGAACGGTCCCAACAACCAGACGGGCGGATCCGGAACGGCGCCGCCGACGGTCGCGAGCGGGAAAGGGCGGAACATCGTGCGGCATCGTTAGCAGACCCGGCCGCGAAGAACAACGCCCGCCGACCGGATTGACGCGGAATTCGCTCGACAAGACGGGCGCGCGGTCAAACGTTCGCGACTCACCGAAACCTCATCCATGGAGAAGATTGTCATCATCGGCACGGGTTGTGCCGGACTCACCGCCGCGATCTACGCGGCGCGCGGCGGGCACCAGCCGCTGGTGCTGGAAGGCCGCCAGCCGGGCGGGCAACTCACCACCACCACGCTGGTGGAAAATTATCCCGGATTTCCCAGCGGCATCGACGGCCCCGATCTGATCTTGAAAATGAAGGAACAGGCCGCGCATTTCGGCGCGCGCTTTTCCTACGCGGAGGTGACCGAGTTCGAGCCGCGCGACGGCCGCATCGCCGTGAAGGCCGACCAGGAATGGATCGAGACGCGCGCGCTCATCGTGGCCAGCGGCGCCTCGGCGCGCTACCTCGGCCTGCCCGGCGAGGAAAAGCTGGTCGGGCACGGCTTGACCTCCTGCGCGACCTGCGACGGCGCGTTCTATCGCAACGTCCCCGTCTGCGTGGTGGGCGGCGGCGACTCGGCCTGCGAGGAGGCGATGTTCCTGACGCGTTTCGCCTCGAAGGTTTACCTGATCCATCGTCGCGACAAGCTGCGCGCCTCGACGATCATGGCGAATCGCGTGCTCAACAATCCGAAGATCGAGCCGGTCTGGAATTCGGTCGTGACCGAGTACGTGATCGGCGAGGACGGCGAGGTGCGCGCGGTGAAATTGAAGGACACGAAGACGGGCGCCGCGCGGGAGCTTGAATTGAAATGTGTCTTTGTTGCGATCGGCCACGTGCCGAACACCGGGCCATTCCGGGACAAGTTGAAGATGGACGAAAACGGCTACCTGCTGAAGACGCACGCCACGGCGACGAACGTGCCGGGCGTGTTCGCCGCGGGCGATGTCTCCGATCACGTCTATCGCCAGGCCGTCACCGCCGCCGGCGACGGCTGCGCCGCGGCGCTCGACGCGGAGAAGTACCTCGCGAATCTGGGGGCGTGATCGGGTGCGCGGTTTCGCGCCGTTCGCCTCAATGCCGGAAGTGCCGCATGCCGGTGAAGATCATCGCGGTGTTGTGCTCATCGGCCGCGGCGATCACCTCGGCGTCGCGCATGCTTCCGCCGGGTTGAATCGCGGCGGTCGCGCCCGCCTTGACCGCCGCGAGCAGGCCGTCCGGGAACGGAAAGAACGCGTCGCTCGCCACCACGCTGCCCTGCAGCGAGAGGCCGGACTGGCCGGCCTTCCAAATCGCGAGATTCACCGAGTCCACGCGGGTCATCTGCCCGGCGCCGACGCCCAGCGTGCGATCGGGCCCGCAGAAAACAATCGCGTTCGACTTCACGTGCTTCACCACGCGCCAGCCGAAGCGCATCGCCGCCAGCTCGGCCGCGGTGGGCGCGCGCTTGGTCACGATCTTTTCCTCGGTCATCAGGCCGCGATCGCGCGACTGCACGAGCAGGCCGCCGACCACCGAGCGGGTCTCGAGCGCGGTGTCCGCGCTGGTGGGGCGAAGTTGCTTGAGCAGCCGGAGATTCTTCTTTTTCTGCAGCACGGCCAGCGCGTCGGCGGTGAAGTCGGGCGCGATGATCACCTCGCTGAAGATTTCCGCGATGGCCGCGGCCAGCGCCTCGTCGAGCGGCCGGTTGACCGCGATGATGCCGCCGAACGGCGCCTGCCGATCCGTCGCGAGCGCCTTGTCCCACGCGTCGCGCAGGCTGGCGGCCTCGGTGCCGACGCCGCAGGGATTGTTGTGCTTGAGAATGGCGCAGCGCGCGGCTCGGAGAATTCGCCGATCAATTCGGCCGCGGCCGAGAGATCGAGAATGTTGTTGTAGGAAAGCTCCTTGCCGTGGAGCTGCGAGAAGAACGAGGCGAAGTCGTCGCCCACCAGCGCGGCCTGCTGGTGCGGGTTCTCGCCGTAGCGCAGCGGAACCTGACGCGCCGGGCGCAACGCGGGATGCGAGAGCGTCGCGCCGCGCATCCTGCCGCGCGCCGAGATAGGACGCGATCGCCCCGTCGTATTTTGCGGTGGTCGCAAACACTTTCAGCGCCAGCCGCGCGCGCGTCTCCTCCGTCGTGTCGCCGTCGTGCGCCGCCAGCTCGGCCAGCACCGGATCGTAGTCGGCGGGATCCGTCACCACCGTCACGCGATCGTAATTCTTCGCCGCGCTGCGCAGCATGGACGGGCCGCCGATGTCGATCTGCTCGATGGCCTCCGGCAGCGTGGTCTCCGGCCGCGCGACGGTCTGCTCGAACGGGTAAAGATTCACCACGAGCAGATCGATCGGCTGGATGCCGCTGCGCACGGCCTGTTCCTCGTGCTCGGCGTCGCCGCGCCGGTAAAGCAGGCCGCCGTGCACGGTGGGATGCAGCGTCTTGACGCGGCCCGAGAGCATTTCCGGAAAACCGGTGTAGGCGGAAATTTCCACGACCGGCACGCCGTTCTCGCGCAGAAATTTCGCGGTGCCGCCCGTGGAGAGCAGTTCAACCCCCAGGGCGGAGAGGCGCTGGGCGAAGGGCAGCAGGCCGGTCTTGTCGGAAACGGAAAGGAGGGCGCGGGTAATTTTCATCGGAAGGGTGCAATGAAGAATGGGCCGGGCCTGCTGCCAAATGGCGATTGCGACAATTTCAAAATCGAACGGCGGGGTCGCGTCGCCATTTGACGCGAGGGGCGCGCTCGCTTGACTGGCGCGACCATGACCCAATCCGAAATCTTCGGCCGCCTGCCGGCGCCGCTCGCGCACGATATTCTGAGCCACGTGCAAAAGGAGTCGCGGCCGTCGTACGGCCTCGCCCTGCAGACCCTCGCGGCCCAGCGAAAATTCCGGCCGGTCTTCATCGAGCGCAAGCCTCCGCTGGAGCGCCACGCCTGGATGCAGCAGCAGCTCGGCCGCAGCCTCAACGAGCAGCTCGCCGGAAATCTGCTCGGCCTCTGGCTGACCGGTCCGCAGGCCCCCATGCTCGCCGCCTTCCTCGATTCCCTCGGCATCGCGCACGACGGCAAGGGATCGATCGAGACGCTTCCGCCGTCGCCGACCAAGGACGCGCTCAAGTCGGCCGTCGACGCGCTCTTCGCCAAGTTTCCCGCCGATCACGTGAAGACCTACCTGCACGCGTTCCAGATCTCGGAGCCCACCGCGTGGCCGCCGCTGGGCGAAATCCTCGCGGAGGATGCGCGCTTCGCGTTCTGACGCAGCTGGGCGCCGGATCGCAAAAGGCCGCCGGGCTTTCACCCGGCGGCCTTGCGAGTTTGAATGGAAGGCGGAGCCTTACTTGCTGATGTCGACGTCCTTCGTCTCCGGGAGGAAGAACATGCCGACAAAGAAGGTCATGGTCGCGACGACAATCGGGTACCACAGACCGGCGTAGATGTTGCCCGTGAACACCACGATGGACGTCGCGATGAGCGGGAGGAATCCGCCGAACCAGCCGTTGCCGATGTGATACGGCAGCGACATGGAGCTGTAGCGAATCCGCGTCGGGAACAACTCCACGAGTTGCGCGGCGATCGGGCCGTACACCATTGTCACGTAAATCATGAGAATGGTGAGGATCACCACTAGCATCGGCTTGTTCATCTTGCTTTCATCCGCGCCCACCACGCCGTTCGGGTTCTTGACCGCTCATCTTGGTGTAGCCGGTCCCGGCGATCGCCTCGTCGTAGGCCTTCTTCGAGGCGGCGTTGGCCGCCTTGTCGGAAGGCAACGCAAAGCCGGTCACCGTCTTGTCACCAATCTGCATCACGAGCGGCTCACTGCCCTTGGCGGCATCGATTTCGAAGGGGATGCCCTTGCTGTTCAGATAGGCGCGTGCCTCGTTTGTGGGAGAGGGCGCGAGCTTGCCTCCGACGATTTGGCGGAAGGCGGCTCCGATGGCATCCACCGTCGTGCCAACCGCGCCCTTGGCTTCATTGGAGTAAAGCTTCACGGGCGTGGTCTTCACCGCGTCCGCAAGGGTTGGATTCGCGTAATGGGTGAGCGCACCGAAGAGCCAATGGTAGGTCAGCACGGCGAGCAGACAGCCGCCGAGGATGATCACCTTTCGTCCGATTCGATCCGAAAGCTTGCCGAAGATGATGAAGAACGGCGTGCCGATCAACAGCCCGAGGCCGACGAGGATGTAGGCCGTGAGCACGTCCATCTTCAGCGTCACCGTGAGGAAGAACAGCGCGTAAAACTGGCCGCAGTACCACACGACGCCCTGACCGGCCGTCGAGCCGAGCAGCGCGAGGATGACCAGCTTCAGGTTGGCCGGATTGGTGAAACTGTCGCTCAGGGGTGACTTCGAGCCCTTGCCCGCGGCCTTCATCTCGAGGAACAGCGGCGACTCATTCAAGCGGAGCCGGATGTAGACCGAGATGCCCAGCAGGAGGAACGAGACGAGGAACGGAATGCGCCAGCCCCAGGCCTGGAACGTAGTCAGGCTGTTCGGGTCGGCCGGATCCACCTTGCCCGTCATATAGAAACGGAGCGGTCCGATGACGATCAGGGAAAGGAAGAAACCGAGCGTCGCCGTCGTCTGAATCCAGCTCGTGTAGGAGCCGCGCTGCCCATTGGGCGCGTGTTCCGCCACATAGGTTGCGGCACCGCCGTATTCACCACCCAGCGCCAGACCCTGCAGCACGCGCAGGAGAATCAGCAGCGAGGGGGCGAGCCAGCCAATCTGCGCGTAGGTCGGCAGCAATCCGACCAGGGCGGTCGACGCACCCATGACGACAATCGTAATGAGGAACGTGTATTTGCGGCCGATGAGGTCGCCCAGGCGCCCGAAGAACAATGCGCCGAACGGTCGCACGGAGAAGCCGACGCCGAAAAGGGCGAGGCTGGCCAGGAAGGCGGCGGTTTCGTTGCCTGGCGGGAAGAAAAATCTCCCGAAGAAGGCGGCGAGGGTGCCGTAAATGTAAAAGTCGTACCACTCGAACACCGTGCCGAGGGACGAGGCGAAGATGACCATCTTGTGGCTCTGGGTAATCGGAGCCGTGTTTGCCGTGGATGCCATGGTTGTGGGGGTTCCTTGCTGATTAATTGATGATGGAGGGAGGTACGCAAGTGCCGCCGGACCGCTCCCACCCTGCCGTCAACGACACAGCGCTTAAGCTGACACCGTCAATGGGACCGACTGGGACGCCCCGGGGCCTTCAACGCGCCGGAGAATGAGCAGCGTATTGAATGCAATCAAGCCCAATTTCAGCGGATTTTCGCCGGCGCCGAGTCAACGCGATCGCCGCGGTCCCTTGCCCGCGCGCGCCGGGGCCGGCGCCGCGGCAAAGCGGAAATCAATCTGCTGGCGCAGCAAATCGACCGCCGCCACCTGCACCTCGACCAGATCGCCCGCCTTGTACGTCTTGCGCGCGCGCCGCGCCACGATGGTGCGCTGCGCCGGATCGAACCAGAAATGATCGTCGCCCATCTCGGCCAGGCGCACCCGCCCGCCGACGTCAAAATCCGGCAGCTCCACCACCACACCAAACTCGCGCACGTCCATGATCATCGCCTGGAAGCGATCGCCGCGCTCCACCTCGTCGCGGAAGTACTCGAGCTTCTTGAGCTTGACCGATTCCTTTTCCGCGTCCGCCGCCGACCGCTCCGTCTGCGAGAGGTGGTTGGCGATGAATCGCATGTCGGTGGACTTCACCCGGCCGGCCGGCACGGCGCGGATCATCTGCGCGAGGGAGCGATGCACCACCAGATCGGCGTAGCGGCGAATCGGGCTCGTGAAATGCGCGTAATTGGATTTTGCCAGCCCGTAATGGCCCAGCGGGTCCTGGCGGTAGCCGGCGCGCTTGAGGCTCTTGAGCAGCGCCACGCGAATGGCCTGCTCCTCCGGTCGGCCCTTGGCCAGCTGCAGCACGCGCTGGATTTCCGAGCGCTGCGTGACGTCCCCCACCCGATAGCCGTACGTCTTCGCGAACTCCCGGAAATCCTGCAGGCGCTCCGGATCCGGATCTTCGTGAATGCGATAAATCGTCGGGAATCGTCTTGTTCTTGAGCGCGTGCGCCACGGCATCATTGGCCGCGAGCATGAATTCCTCGATCAGCTGATGGGCCGCGTCGTGCACCACCTTCTCCAGATGGGTCGGCCGCCCGGATGGATCGAGATAGACCTTCACCTCCGGCATCTCGAGGTCGAGCGCGCCCTGGCGGAAGCGGCGGGCGCGGATTTTCGACGCGAGATCCCAGGCGCGGTGGAGATGCTCGGTCAGGCGCGATTCGTTGCGCGGACCCTGCAGCAGCGCAAACGCCTGCTTGTAGGTCAGGCGCTGCGAGCTGCGGATGACCGAGCGCCCGAAGCGCGCGCGACGCACCCGCGCCTCGGCGTCGAATTCGATGAAGGCGGAGAACGCCAGGCGATCCACCTGCGGCTGCAGCGAGCAGACGCCGTTGCTGAGCCGCTCCGGCAGCATCGGGATGACGCGATCGGCGAGATACACGCTGTTGCCGCGCCGCTGCGCCTCGCGATCGAGCGCCGTGCCGGGCGCGACGTAATGCGAAACGTCCGCGATGTGCACGTGCAGGCGCCAGCCGCCCCCGGCGATCGTCTCCACCTCGATGGCGTCGTCGAAATCCTTCGCGTCGTCCGGATCGATCGTGAACACCGGCCGCGACCGCAAATCCTCGCGACCCGCCCGCGCCGCCGCCGGCACGGTCTCGGCGATGGCCTCCGCCTCGGCCTGCACCTCGCCGGGAAACTCCAGCGGCAGGTGGTGCTTGCGGATGATCGAAAGCATGTCGACCCCCGCGCCGTCGGCCGGCCCGAGCGATTCGATGATGACGCCTTCCAGCGGATGATTCCGCGAAGCCCACGACTTGATGCGCACCACCACCTTCCAGCCGGGCAGGGGCTTCGGCCCCGTGGCCTCCGAATCCTTCATGCGCACGTGAATGCGCTGCGGGAAGCGCGTGTCGTCGGCAATGACCTCGTGCACATGGCCCTTGGCCTGGAGCGTGCCGACGAGGGTGTCGCTGAATCGCTCGACGACCTTGATGACGCGGGCCTGGGTGCGCTCGCCGCGTCCGCCGGCCGGCCGGCCGCGCGAGGGCCCGCCCACCACGCGCACCAGCACGCGGTCGCCCGGGAAGGCCGTGCCGGTCTGCTCCGGCGGCACAAATAGATCAGGCTGATCCTCGCGCTCGGTGCGGACAAAGCCGGCGCCGCGCTCGGTGAAGGAGATGGTGCCCTGGAAAATTCCGGCCGCCTCGGGCAGGGCGTAGCGCTCCTTGGGGAGGCGGACAATCTCGCCGGCCTGCTCCAGTTCGCGCAATTTCTCGCGCAGCCCGGACCGGTCGTCCGGCGGGAGCTTCAGCTTCTTGGACAGGCCGATCTTGTCGAGCGGCTGGTACTTGGGGGAGCCGAGCAGGGCCAGAAGGCGCTCGGCGAGGGATCGATCGGTCATGGGCGGGGAAAAAATTTCGAGATGAAGCGGTGGCAATCGAGGCTTCCACGCTTATTGGTGCCTCCAACGCAACCGTCCGCCGTAAAATGCAAGTCGCCGACCTACGTGGCATACTCCAATACGTTCCGCGCTTTCGCGACCGAATTTTTGTCATCGCGATAGATGGCGAGGTGATCGAGTCGGAGAACTTCTCCAATCTGCTGCTCGATCTCGCGGTCCTGCGCTCCCTGAACATCCGCGTGGTCCTCGTCCACGGCGCCCGCCACCAAATCGAGCGCCGCGCCACCGAGGAGGGCATCGCCCTGAGCAATACCGACGGTTCCGGCATCACCGACGCCGCCACCTTGCGGGTGGGACTCGACGCCGCCGCCCGCCTGACCCACGAGCTGCTCGAGGGGCTCACCTCGGTCGACCTCCGCGCCGCCTACGCCAACGCGGTCATCGCCTATCCCGTGGGCATCATCGGCGGCGTGGACCAGCAGCACACTGGAAAAGTGGAGCGGGTGGACACGGAATCCCTCCAGTTTCTGCTCGAAAAAGGCATGGTGCCGGTGCTGCCGCCGCTCGGGTTCGACGGCGACGGCCGGACCTATCGGGTGAACTCGGACGCCATTGCGGTGGAGGTGGCCCTCGCGCTGAAGGCCGCCAAGATCCTGTTCCTTTGCGAGGCCGGCGTGCTGGAGGACGACGGCGCCCTGGTCCGCCAGCTTTCCATCGCCGAGGCCGAGGAAACCCTCAAAAAGCGGCGCAGCGCCATTCCGCGCGCCCTGGCCCTCAAGCTTGAATGGGCCGCGCGCGCCTGCCGCGAGGGCATTTCGCGGGTGCACCTGCTCGACGGCCACCAGAACGAGGCGCTCCTCACCGAGGTCTTCAGCAACGAAGGCATCGGCACGATGATCTATTCGAACGACTACCAGCAGATTCGCAAGGCGCAGAAGAAGGATATCCGCCGGATCATCTCGCTCATCCGCCAGTCGGTGCAGAACGAGGAACTCGTCCGCCGGACCCGCGCCGACATCGTCAGCCAGCTCGACGACTATTGGGTGCTCGAGGTCGATCGCAACATCGTCGGCTGCATCGCGCTGCATCCCTTTCCCAAGGAGGACATGGGCGAGCTGGCCTGCCTCTACGTCAACAAGGCGAGCGAACACAGTGGCTACGGACGGCGGCTGATGGCCTTCGTGGAAAATCTCGCGCGCGAAAAAGGACTCGGAAATCTCTTCGCGCTTTCGACGCAGGCCTTCGTCTATTTGCAGCAGAAGGGCGGCTTCCGCGAGGCGACGCCCGACATCCTGCCGCCGGCGCGGCGCGAGAAATACGAGGAGAGCGGACGGAATTCCCGCGTGCTGATCAAGCCGGTGAGCAGCAGCGTCTTAACCGTCGAGCCCACGACGGCGAACGGCGCCTGATCCACATTGCGAGCGGGTCCGCGCGTGACGCGAACGCGTCAAGTTTTTTCTCGCGTTGCGCAGTGAAAATAGTGGTGACGAAATCGCCATTTTTTCTTGTTCGCACCGCACCCCGCATTACGGTCGCCTTCCCCGTCGCAGTCGGCGGGTTTTTTTCCCCTCAGTCCATGGAGTCTGAACTTCCCCTGTTCCCCGCCGTAACGAAAAATCGCTACGAAGACGTTTGGCGGAGCATTGGCGAATTTTTGCGCCCGCAGATCAGCCCGGACGGATACCAGCGCTGGTTCGCCTCGATGGAAATTGCGGAGGCCGACGAGGACACGCTCACGCTGCGCGCGCCAAACAGCATCCACCAATTCTGGATCGAAAGTAATTATCTCGCCGCGCTGCAGTCGGCCGTCGCCGGCGTGCTCGGCGCGCCGCGCAAAATTCTTTTCACGATCGCCGACGCCTCGGCGCCGTTTCCGATCAAGGCCCCCGCGCACACGGAAGATGAACTGCCGATGGCGGCGCGCGCCGCCACGATGGCGACCGCGGTGGAAGCAACCGACTCGACCGTCGAGGCGCCGGCGGTGCCCGGACTGAACTCGCGCTACACCTTCGAAACTTTCGTCGTCGGGCCCAACAACCAGTTCGCCCACGCGGCCGCCCACGCGGTGGCGCAGGCGCCCGCCAAGACCTACAACCCGCTCTTCATTTACGGCGGCGTCGGCCTGGGCAAGACCCACCTGATGCAGGCCGCCGGCCTGACCATCGCGGAGAAAAGACGTTCCGCCCGAGTGGTTTACGTATCGAGCGAGAAATTCACCAACGAGTTCATCGACGCCATCCAGAACAACCAGCTCGTGCGCTTCCGCCGGCGGTACCGGGCGGCGGACGTGCTCCTGATCGACGACATCCAGTTCCTCGCGGGCAAGGAGCGGTCGCAGGAGGAATTCTTCCACACTTTCAACGCGCTTTTCGACGGCCATAAACAGATCGTGCTGTCGAGCGATCGCCCGCCGGCGGAAATTGGCGGCCTGGAGGCGCGCCTGGTTTCGCGCTTTGAATGGGGCCTGACGGCCGAGCTGCAGCCGCCGGACATCGAGACGCGCCTGGCGATTCTGCGCAAGAAGGCGGAGGCGATGCAGGTGAAGCTCGACGCCGAGATCCTGGAATTTCTCGCGCGCAAGATTCGCACGAACGTCCGCCGGCTCGAGGGCGCGCTCATGCGCGTGGCGTCGTTCGCCTCGCTCAGCCCGGGCGAGCTGACGCTCGAGCGGGTGGAGCATCTGCTGAAGGATATTTTGCAGGAGGAGGCGCGGCGCGCCGTGACCATCGAGCAGATTCAGCGCGCGGTGGCCGAGCATTACGACGTGCGGCTGGCCGACATGACGAGCAAGCGCCGGCCGGCGAACATCGCCTTCCCGCGGCAGGTCGCGATGTATCTCGCGCGCGAGCTGACGAAATCCTCGCTGAATGAAATTGGCGACGCCTTCGGCGGACGCGATCACGGCACGGTGCTGCATGCGCATCGCCTGGTGAAGAAACGGATCGGCGAAGAGGAAAAATTGCGGCAGGTGGTCTCGCTGCTCGACAGCCAGCTGCAGCGCTGAGTCGAGAGTCGACGGTCGACGGCCTGCGGGATCCATTGAGTGCAGAGCTTGCTCCGCTGGGGTCACGGAGCTCGATCGGAGGGCGCAGGTTGATCTAGCGTCGTGCATCCGGCGCCTGAACAAGCATCGGTTTGCGGCAAGCTCGTCCGCGAAGCGTGGCAAGCCACCGCCTCCAAAGGACTCGCTCCGACTTCAACCCGCCAACGACATCTTTCCTACTGCGCCAGATATTTCTCCAGCCGTTCGCGCAGAAAAGTTCGCGCGCGAAAGAGCAGGCTCTTCACCGCGGGCACGCTCAACTCCAGCACGCGCGCGATCTCGTCGTACGGCATTTCCTCGAAACGTCGCAGCACCACGGCGAGGCGCTGCTGTTCCGGCAGCTCCGCGATGGCCGCATCAATCGCCTCCGCCATCTCGCGCTCGAGCAGCGCCGCCTCCGGCGACGACGCCGAGTCATCGGCAAACTGCCGCACGCTGCTTTCGTGATCGGAGCCCGCCACCGGCGCGTCGAGGCTCGTGGTCGGACGGTTCTTGCGCCGGCGCGATTCGTTGAAGACCAGGTTTCGCGTGATCGTGAAGAGCCAGGTCGTGAATTTCGCGGTCGGCTCGTAGCGTCCGGCCGATTTCCAGACGCGCAGGAAGACCTGCTGCGCGATGTCCTCCGCGTCCATCGTCTCGGGCCCGAGCATCCGCACCACCGTGCCCAGCACGCGCGCCTGGTGCGCCTCGACCAATTCGCCAAACGCCTCGCGGTCGCCCGCCTTCACCCGCCGCATCCAGTCGATGTCCTGGGCTTCGGGGGTGACAGTGCTTTCCATGTTTGAATATGGCCGCTGCGCGAAAGGAGCACGAGTCGAACCAATTGAAACCTTTGCACGTGACACAAGTTGCGCGCCTCCAGGCCGAAAGACGGGCTCTCCCGCCTTTTGGTTGCAGGAATTCCTCCCTGTGGGAGCTTGATTTGTGAAAGATTTCACAAGCCCCGCCTGAGGACGTCATGCGCCCGACCCCCGCCCTGCTGCCGCGCGATTTGCGCCCGATTCACGAAAAGGTGGTCGCGGGCGAGCGGGTGAGCGATGCCGAGGCGCTCCGCCTTTACGCCACTCGCGACATCAACGCGCTCGGCCGCATCGCGAACATCGTGCGCGAGCGCAAGAACGGCAACGTCGCGACCTACATCCTCAACCGCTACGTCAACTACTCGAACGTCTGCATCCTCTCCTGCCAGTTCTGCGCGTTCGGCGCGAAGAAGCGCGAGGCGCACGCCTTCGAGCATTCGATTCCGGAAATCGCCGCGCAGGTGAAGGCGTCGCTCGCCCAGGGCATCACCGAGGTGCACATGGTCGGCGGCCTGCACCCGACGCTGCCGGCCGACTGGTATCTCGAGTTGCTCGGCGCGATGCGCGCGCTCGATCCCAACCTGCATTTGAAATGCTTCACCGCGGTGGAAATCCGGCACCTGGCCGATCGCATTTTCAAAAAACCGATCCGCATGACCCTGGAAATTTTGCGCGAGGCCGGGCTCGGTTCGCTCACCGGCGGCGGCGCGGAGATTTTCGATCCGGTCGTGCGCGACAAAATCTGCCGCGGCAAGGAGACGGCCGAGGAATGGGCCGAGATTCACCGCATCTGGCACCAGATGGGCGGCCGCAGCACCTGCACGATGCTTTACGGGCACATCGAAACGCCCGCCCACCGCGTCGATCACCTGCGGCGCTTGCGCAATTTGCAGGACGAGACCGGCGGCTTCACGGGTTTTGTGCCGTTTGCCTTCGAGCCCGATGGCGCGCGGCCCGAGCTGCGCCACATCCGGCACGCCACCGGATTCGAGGAGCTGCGCAATCTCGCCGTCAGCCGCATCTACCTCGATAATTTCGATCACATCACGGCGTACTGGGTGAGCCTGGGACTGCCGCTCGCGCAAATCGCGCTGAACTACGGGGTCGACGATCTGCACGGCACCATCATGGAGGAAAAGATTTTCCACATGGCCGGCGCGACCACGCCGCAGGAGCAGACCGTCGCCGCGCTCGAGCGCGTGATTCGCGAGGCCGGCCGCGAGCCGCGCCAGCGCGACACGTATTACCAGCGCATCGCGCCGACCGGGCCGCGACCGGCGGCAAACGAACAGCCCGTCCTGGCCTCCTGACTTCCCTTGGACCGATCGACCCCCCGCATCGGCTGCGTGCGTTACCTCAACGCCAAGCCGCTGATTTTTGGTCACGCGCGGGAGGTCAGCTTTCATCAACCCGCCGCGCTGGCGGACCTGCTGGCTGCCGGCCGGCTCGACGCCGGGCTCTGCCCGATCTTTGAATGGATGCGCAATCCGCATTACGCGCTCGTCGACGGCGCGGCGATCGCTTGCGACGGCCCGGTCCATTCCGTTTTTCTGGCGCATCGCGGATCATTGAAATCGCTCCGCCGCGTGCGGCTCGACCCGTCGTCGCGCTCCTCGACGCACCTCCTGCAGGTGGTGCTGGCGGAATTCCACGACGTGCGCCCGCGCTACGAGGAATTCGCGGCGAGCGCGCTGGAGACGCCGCCGGAACCGACGCAAAACGAAGGCCTGCTGCTGATCGGTGACCAGGCCAATCATTTCCGCCGCGCGCACGGCGGACGCTTTGCCATCCTGGATCTTGGCGTCGAGTGGAAGCGCGCGACAGGCCTGCCATTTGTCTTTGCCGCGTGGCTGGTGCGCGAGGACGTCCGCGGCGCGGCGCGGCTGGCGGCAAAGCTGCGGAAATGGAAGCGGGAGAATGCCCCGCGCCTGGAGGCGATCGCGCGCCGGCACGGCGGCGACGACGTCGAATTCGCGCGCTACTACCTCACCCAATGCATCCGCTACGATCTGGGTGCGCGCGAGAAGCGGGCCATCGGCGAATTTGGACAGCTGCTGCACAAGCATGGCTTGATTGCGCGAAAGCCGCCGAAGCCGCGCTGGATCTAGAGGCCAAAGAGGTAGGGACGAGCGTCCCCGCTCGTCCCAAGCTACGCGGCCTCAACCTCGTTTCGAATTACAGTCCAGCAAAGTGAGCGGCGCGCCGTTCGCCAATTTGGGACGACCGAGGACGGTCGTCCCTACCCCATTAGATCAGCCCGTTCCGCGCCGATCGATCATTGCACGCGCCGCCGCCCCATCTAATCTGATTCCATGGCAACCACGCACGATTTAAGCAAGGGCCGCATCCTCGTGACCGGCGGCGCGGGCTTCATCGGCTCGGCGCTCGTCTGGGCCCTCAATCAGCGCGGACTCGAGAACATCCTCATCACCGACTTCCTCGGCCACGACGAGAAATGGAAGAATCTCACCCCGTTGCGCTTCGACGATTATCTCGAGGCGGACGATCTCGCCCGGCGCGTCGAGGAGGACTGCTCGTCGCTGGCCGACATCACGACGGTCTTCCATCTCGGCGCGTGTTCCTCGACCACGGAAAAGAACGCCGCCTATCTGATCGGCAACAACTTCAATTACACGAAGTTCCTTTCCAGCTGGGCGCTGCAGCGCGGCGCGCGCTTTGTCTACGCGTCGTCGGCGGCGACCTACGGCGACGGCAGTCACGGCATGGACGACGCCGACGAAAAGAAGCTGGCGACGCTGCGGCCGCTCAACATGTACGGCTACTCGAAGCACCTCTTCGACCTGCACGCGCTGCGCCGCGGATTGCTGCGCCGCGCCACGGGCCTGAAGTATTTCAACGTCTTCGGCCCGAACGAGTCGCACAAGGGCGACATGCGCTCGCTCGTGCACAAGGCCTACGGCCAGATCGTCGAGACCGGCCGCGTGCAGCTGTTCAAGAGCTACCGCCCCGAATACAAGGACGGCGAGCAGCAGCGCGACTTTCTTTACGTGAAGGACGCGGTCGCCATGACGCTGGCGCTGGCAGAAAACCGGGAGGCGACCGGGCTGTTCAACCTCGGCTCGGGTGTGGCGAGCACCTGGCTGCAGCTCACCGACGCGATTTTCCGCGCGTTGGGCAAGCCGCCGAAGGTTGAATTCATCGAGATGCCCGAGGTGCTGCGCGGAAAATATCAGTATTTCACGCAAGCCGACGTTGCGAAAATGCGGGCGGCCGCACCATCCGCCGCCACCGCCATGCCGCTGGCGGACAGCGTGGCCGACTACGTGACGAAGTACCTTGCGACCGGTCGATATCTCGGTGACGAAGCCGTCTCGAAGTAATTCTGCGAATTGCGAAATTGCTTCCCCCGGGGAAGGAGGCCAATTGAGGGAAGTGCAAGTAAATTTTCGGGTTTTGACCCTGAAAAAATGCAGGAATTCCCAAAGAAAATGCTTGAGTGCATTTCTGCGAACTGGTCTATTCATTGCGCTTCCAGAGAAGCCTAGCCACTACCTGTTGTGGCTGCGTCGGTGAGAGAGCGGTTTCAGAGGAATCCCCCTGAAGCCGCTTGTTCGCCGACGAAGGGAGGTCCAGCCAAACCCGTCATATTCGCGCGCGGCCCGTTCATTCGGGCGAGTGTGGGAACCGGCGGGGACGCGATGGACGCCGTCAGGAAACCCTTGCCTCGTTGTACTGCTCGCCCTCCCCCCGCCAGCACCCTTAACCGTTTGTATTGACCATGTCCGCGCCCGAATCCCAACCGCTTTTCAAACTCGAAATCCCCGTCGCGCCCGAATCCGCCCCGTTGACGGTGCGAAAGCGGGACGGTCGCATCGTGCCCTTTGACGAGGCCCGCGTCTCGCTCGCCGTCGAGGGCGCCTTTCGCGACGTCCTGGAGCTGGGCCGCGACACCGCGCTGCCGGATTCCGTCCGCCTGGACGTCGATTGCCTCACGCAGTCGGTGGTCCAGAAATCCGTGACCGCCGCGCGCTCGGGCCGCGAGCTCGAGATCGAATTGATTCAGGACCTGGTGGAAACCGAACTGATGCTGGCCGGCAAGCACGCCGTCGCCCGCGGTTACATTCTTTTCCGCGAGGAGCGCCGGAAGGCCCGGCTGCTGACCGGCGGCAAGGACGGCGGGCCGTCGAACGAAGGCACGCAGATCGCCGTGACGCTTCCGGACGGCACCCAGCAGCCGCTCGACGTGCAGGAAATCCGCCGCGAGCTCATCCGCGCCTGCGCCGGCTACGAGTCGATCTGCGACTGGCGCGAGCTGGCCGAGGAAACGCTCCGCAATGTCTACGACGGCCTGCAGTTGCACGAGGTCGAGAAGGCCATGCTCTTCGCGGCCAAGGCCCGGGTGGAGCGCGACCCGACCTACAGCTACGTCTCGGCCCGCCTGCTGCTGAATTCGATCTACCGCGAGGTCTTCACGACCACCAACATCGATCCGACCAACGTCGCGCAGGCGCACAAGGAGCGCTTCGCGCAGCACCTGGAGTACGGCGTCGAGGTCGGCCGGCTGGACTCGAGCCTGTTGAATTTCGATCTGCCGCGCCTTTCCGCCGCGCTGCGGCCGGAGCGCGACCGGCAGTTCCAGTACATGGGCATCCAGACGGTGTTCGATCGCTACCTGCTGCATCACCGCGGCCGGCGCTTCGAGGTGCCGCAGTTTTTCTGGATGCGCGTGGCGATGGGCCTGGCGCTGGTCGAGGGCGACGACAAGGACGATCGCGCGATCGAGTTCTACGAGCTGCTCTCGACCTTCCGCTTCACCTCGAGCACGCCCACGCTCTTCAACAGCGGCACGCTCCATCCGCAGCTTTCCTCGTGCTACCTCAGCACGGTGATGGACGACCTCGATCACATTTTCAAGGTCGTGTCCGACGACGCCAAGCTCTCCAAATGGGCGGGCGGCCTCGGCAACGACTGGACCAACGTCCGCGCCACCGGCACGCTCATCCGCGGCACGAACGGCGAAAGCCAGGGCGTCGTCCCGTTTCTCAAGGTCGCGAACGACACGGCGGTGGCCGTCAACCAGGGCGGCAAGCGCAAGGGCGCGATGTGCGCGTACCTCGAGACCTGGCACCTCGACATCGAGGACTTCCTCGAGCTGCGCAAGAACACGGGCGACGAGCGCCGGCGCACGCACGACATGAACACGGCGAACTGGATTCCCGATTTGTTCATGAAGCGGGTGGCCGACGGCGGCTCGTGGACGCTCTTCAGCCCGAGCGACGTGCCGGATCTGCACGACCTCTACGGCCGCGCCTTCGAGGAGCGCTACACGCGAGTACGAGGGGATGGCCGATCGCGGCGAGATCAAGCATTTCCGCCGGCTCGAGGCGGTGCAGCTCTGGCGCAAGATGCTCACGCTGCTCTTCGAGACCGGGCATCCGTGGATGACCTTCAAGGATCCGTCGAACATCTGCTCGCCGCAGGACCACATGGGCGTGGTGCACTCGTCGAATCTCTGCACGGAAATCCTGCTGAACACCTCGGTCGACGAAGTGGCCGTCTGCAACCTCGGATCGGTCAACCTCTCCGCGCACGTCTCCGCCGACGGACTCGACCACGCGCTGCTCGAGCAGACCATCCGCACGGCGCTGCGCATGCTCGATAACGTCATCGACATCAATTACTACCCGATTCCCGAGGCGCGGAACGCGAACCTCAAGCACCGGCCGGTCGGCCTCGGCCTGATGGGCTTCCAGGACGCGCTCTACAAGCTCGGCGTCGGCTACGCCAGCGATGCCGCGGTGGAATTCGCGGATCGTTCGATGGAGGCCATCTCGTACTACGCCATCCTCGCCAGCACGGAGCTGGCGCGCGAGCGCGGGCCGTACCAGAGCTTCCGCGGATCGAAATGGGATCGCGGTCTCCTGCCCTACGACAGCGCCGATCTCCTCGCCAAGGAGCGCGGCGGCAACGTGGACGTGGATCGCTCCATCACGATGGACTGGGCCAAGGTGCGCGAGGCCATCAAGGCGCACGGCATGCGCAATTCGAACTGCATGGCCATCGCGCCCACCGCCACGATCTCGAACATCGTCGGCGTCAGCCAGTCGATCGAGCCGATGTACAAGAATCTCTTCGTGAAGACGAACCTCTCGGGCGACTTCACCACGATCAACGACTACCTGATCGAGGCGCTCAAGGCGCGGGGGCTGTGGGACGACGAGATGGTCAACGATCTCAAGTACTTCGACGGCGACCTCGGCGAGATCGAGCGCATCCCGGACGACGTGAAGGAGATTTTCCGGACCGCGTTCCAGATCGACGGCCACTGGCTGGTCGAGTGCGCCAGCCGGCGGCAGAAGTGGATCGACATGGGCCAGTCGCTCAATCTCTACATGAGCTCGCCCAACGGCCGGAAGCTCAACGACGTGTATCTGCTGGCCTGGCGGAAGGGGCTGAAGACGACGTACTATTTGCGCACGCTGGCGGCGACCCAGATTGAGAAGTCGACGCTCGACATCAACAAGCGCGGCATGCAGCCGCGCTGGATGAAGAACAAGAGCGCCTCGGCCAACATCAAGGTCGATCGCGAAACCACGACGCCCGCCGCGCCGGCCGAGGCGCCCGCGACCGTGACCGCCGTCGCCCCGCCGCGCGGCCGCCACCGACATGACCAACGTGCAAGCCTGCAGCATCCTCGATCCCACCTGCGAGGCCTGCCAGTAAACGAATCACCTAACCGCCGAGATGTCGTTTGATCGGAATTCCATTCCCGTGCCCGGTCCGACCTTCGGGCCGCGTGTCGCCTGGATGGAATTCCGCCCGACGACCGAATCTTCGACTGGAATTTTTGTGCTGCGGTCGCCTTCCTCCACCCTGTGCGTCCGCGCCGGCACGCACATGACCGTGGTGTTCCACGCGATGACGCCGGCCCTCGCCGCATTGCGCCCGCAAATGTCGCCGCCCACCATTTCCACCTCGGGGCTTCATTCGTTCGACTATTCAATCCCTGGGGTCGGCACCCCGGATTGGCTGGATGTCGCCTCTTCGAGGCTCTCGATCGCCGGATGATTTTCGCCTCATCCAATTTCCCATCCCTCTCTCATCACGCTTAACCCTTAACTCCTAACTCTTAACCTTCACCACCTTCCGCCGTATATGTCCTGCTGTAACGCCACGGGCGAGCGCCCGACCCCCCACGACCTGACCAAGCGCATCGATGCGGACGACAAACGTCTCATCAACTGCCAATCGGTCGACGTGAACCAGCTCATGCCGCTGAAGTACCAGTGGGCCTGGGAGCATTACCTCAACGGCTGCGCCAACCATTGGATGCCGACCGAGGTGCCGATGCAGCGGGACGTCGAGCTGTGGAAATCCAACCGCCTCACGCCCGACGAGCGCCGCGTCATCATGCGCAACCTCGGCTTCTTCTCCACCGCCGAGTCGCTGGTGGGCAACAACATCGTCCTCGCCGTCTTCAAGCACGTCACCAACCCGGAGTGCCGGCAGTACCTGCTGCGCCAGGCCTTCGAGGAGGCCATCCACACGCACACCTTTCACTACATCGTGGAGTCGCTCTCGCTCGATCAGCGCGAGGTCTTCAACATGTACCACGAGGTCAACAGCATCCACGACAAGGACGCGTTCGAGATGACGCTGACCGAGGATCTGGCCAACCCGAATTTCACGACCGACAGCGTCGAGGGCGTCCAGAAGTTCATCAAGAACCTGGTCGGCTTCTACGTGATCATGGAGGGCATCTTCTTCTACTCGGGCTTCGTCATGATGCTTTCGTTCAAGCGCCAGAACCGCATGGTCGGCGTCGGCGAGCAGTTCGAGTACATCATGCGCGACGAGTCGATTCACCTGAATTTCGGCATCGACCTGATCAACGGCGTGAAGGAGGAGAATCCCGAGGCCTGGACGCCGGAGCTGCAGGTGGAGATCCAGGCGATGATCGAAAAGGCGGTCGAACTCGAGATCGCCTACGCGGAGGATTGCCTGCCCAAGGGCATCCTCGGCCTGAACGCGAATCTCTTCCGCGAATACGTGCAGCACATCGCCGATCGCCGGCTCGAGCGGATCGGCATGAAGTCCCGCTGGGGCAGCCGCAACCCGTTCCCGTGGCTGGGCGAGACCATCGATCTCGGCAAGGAGAAGAATTTCTTCGAGACGCGCGTCACCGAATACCAGAAATCAGCCTTGGATTGGTAAGCGAACAAACTTCCCGGTTAGCGTCCCCCGCCTAACCCACCGCCGCCTCGCCCACGTTACCCTGGGCCGGGCGGCGGTTTGTTTTTCTCCCCGCGCCGGCTCATCGCCGGGCCCAGGCGATGGCGTCGTCCAGCGCTTCCTCGCCCCAGAAAAGTTCGCCCGCCACCAGGCAGTTCGGCGCGCCGAAAATGCCCAGCTCGATCGCGCGCTCCGTGTTCGCGCGCAGCAGCCCGCGCCGCTCCGGCGCCTCGGCCTGCGAGAGGATCTGCCCGGGATCCTGCAGAAGCGTCGCCAGGATCTGCCGACACGACCGCCCGATCGCCGATGTCGCGATCCTCGCCGAAATTCGCGGTGTAGACGCGCCGGACGAATTCGCCGGCCCACGCCTCGTCCGCCCCATGGCAGGCCACGCGCGCGGCCAGGGTGGAAGATCGCGGAAACTGCGAGGGTCGGCGCCACGGCAACGCGAACTTCGCGGTCAGCCGCTCCAAATCGCGCCACATGTACGCGCCGCGGCGCGGGTTCAGATTGAAATGCGAATCATTCCATCCCTGCAGCGCGAAGATCGGCCCGAGCAGAAACGGCTTCCACGCCAGCTCCACGGCGGCATCGGCGCACAGGCGCTCGATGCGCATGGCGGCCACATACGAATAGGTGCTCGAAAAATCGAACCAGAACTCGAGTGGCGTTGGCTGGGCTCGCTCACATCACGGAGTGTTTCGATCCTTCCGTCCGCGCGCCAAATAAATATGATAATTGCCCACGACGCGTCCCTTCGCCGACCGCGTCGACATCCGCCAGCAATTCGACGCTTTCGAAATCGCGCTTCAGCGGCTCGGGGATGTAATCGAAATCCGTCACGAACACCGCGCTCGACCCCAGCGGTTCCGTCGCGTAGCCGGGCCAGATGGAGAACTGGTTGTGCGATGCGGGGCGTCGTGTCGGGCTGGTACACGCGCGGATGACCGGCCATGTAGAATTTCATCAGGCTGGCCGTGCTGTACTTGTTGGCGATCACATAGGTCGCGTTGGTCCTGGCCTTGGCGGCGTCCACCTTGGCCGCCAGATCCGCCGAGCCCCGCGCGCGATCCAGCACGTCGCGCTTCGGCGGAAGATGGAACCACCGCGTGAATCCATGCAGCAGGAACGTCGTGACCACCGCGATGGTCACGCCCGCCACCGCCAGCTTGCGAATGCCGCCGGGCCGCAGGGCGGGCGGCAGAAAGCGCGCGGAAAGCAGAATCACGCCCGCGACATAGGCCGGCGCCGTCCAGTTCGGCTGCCCCGCCTTGTTGAGGCTCAACGAGAAGTACATCAGGAAGAGCGGAACGAAGAGCGTCTGCAGGTAGCGCGTGGCCACGCCGCGCGGTCCCGTCCTCGCCGCGACTGAAGGCGGCGATCAGCACGCCGATGAAAAAGATCGGGCTGATCACGGCGGCTTGCTGGCCGAGAAAGGCCAGCGGCTCGGTGGCCGAGAAATGCCAGGATTTGTCGATCGCGCCGCGCTCCGCCAGGTGCCGCAGGGCGACCCAGTCGTGCTGCATGTTCCAAACAACCATCGGCAGGCAGAGCAAAAGCGCGACGGCGATCATGGCGGCAAATCGTCCCGGTCAGGAGCCGCTTGCGCCGCGTCGGATCAATCGCGAGAAAAATGATGAAGCAGAGGAGCTGGAAGAGATTGATGTATTTGCAGAGCGCCCCCAGGCCGACCAGCGCGCCCGTGAGCAACCACGGCCCGACGCGATCGGATTCCTGCGCGACCCAGAACGCGTAGGCCGCGGTGGTCCAAAAGAAGACGCTCAGCGGATCGATCGTCATGAGGATCGATCCCACCGCGAACAACGGGATGATGCAGGTCAGCACGAGCGCCCCGAGGGCCACGCGCTCGTCAAAGAGCCGCCGCGCGAGGAGAAACATCCACCAGCCCGTCGCCACCGAAAGCAACACGGCAAAGAAACGCACCCCGAAAACGGTGTCGCCAAAAATCTGGCGCGACGCGGCGATGGTCCAGGCCACACCCGGACCCTTGTCGAAGTAGCTCATGTCGAGCCGGTGCGAGAGCAGCCAGTAGTAGGCCTCGTCGCCGACCAGATCGAAGTGCGTGCAGAACCAGAGCCGGTAGACCAGCGCCACGGCGGAGAAGAGCACCGCCCAGCTCCACAGCGTCAGGCCGCCCCACGTCGCAGGCTTGGACGCGGCGTCCGTCATCGCGAATCGGGCCGCGGCAGGCCCTCGGGCCAGGCGATGTTCCGGCGCAGCAGCCAGGCCACGCCCATGCAGATCCCAAATTCCCGCGCCAGGCGCGCCGCGCGATGGTGTACTTCGAGCGGCCGAACTTGCGCGCGCGGTGATTGACCGGGATTTCGCCGATGCGCAGTCCGTTGCGGCGCAGCATCGCCATCATGTAGCACTGCATCTCGTTGAAGGGCGTGAAGAGCCGCATGTGCTCGCGCCGGATCAGCTTCAAGGTGCAGCCCGCGTCGCGAATGCCGTCGTGCGTGAAAAGCTGCCGTGTGCGATTCGCGACCTTGGAGGCCATGCGGATGCTCCAGGTGTCGCGGCCGGTTTTTCCGGTAGCCGCAGACCACGTCGAATTCGTCGCGGCGCGCCAGCAGATGCTGGATGTCGGCCGGATCGTTCTGGCCGTCGCCGTCCATCGGCACGAGGAAGTCGCCCTGGGCCTGCATCAACCCGGCGTAGAGCGCGGCGCTCTGGCCGAGATTGCGCGGAAAGCTGATCAGCCGGATGTCGGGCAGGCTGGCGATAATCTCGGCCGTGCGATCGGTGCTGCCGTCATTCACCGCCACGATTTCGGCGTCCGGCTGGGCGGCGCGCGCCTCGCGCAGGACCGCCTCGGCATTCTCCTCCTCGTTGTAAAAGGGAATGACGATGGAGAGCTTCATGCAGGGGCGCGGCTGGGGAATCGAGCATAGCGCGGAAGCATGTCGGGCAAGGCCGGTCGAGGCCTGCGCGCATGCCTCTTGCCGGCATCGATTCGCCCGGACATGCAGTGGATCGGGCTACTTCGCCATCTGGCTATGCCCCGGCCTTGAGTGGAACCGTCCGCAACCTAGCTTGGAATATGCAAGCGTCCGGAGCGATAGGACTTAATCCAGATCCATCTTTGGCGGTCGAAGGCCTGCGATCGGGGTGGCGCGCGCTGCGACTCGTCGCGCTGCTGGCGCTTTTCCCGTTGATGACTGGCTGCGCTTCACCTGACCGAGGCCGCCCGGTCGCGACAGGGGGGGAATCCCCAAATGGCCTTTCCTATGCCGACCATTCTTATTGGGCCGGCGATTTCGTGAGCGGCGCGCCGTCCATCGTCATCAACCTGCGCGATCAACACGCCTATTTCTACAAGGGGAAGAAATTGGTCGGCGTGAGCGAAGTATCCACCGGCAAGGAGGGGACCAACACGCCGATTGGCAGATTCGCGGTGAAGGAAAAGGACATTGATCATGCCTCGAGCCTTTTCGGCGACTATGTCGGCAGCAACGGCGTCGTGGTGAAGGCGAACATCGCCGTACGCCAGGATCCGCAACCACCGGGGACGCACTACGTCGGCGCGCCCATGCCGTATTTCATGCGCATCGTCGGTGGCGTCGGCATGCACCAGGGCTATCTGCCGGGTGTTCCTGCCAGTCACGGCTGCATCCGCCTGCCGGCCCGCATGGCCGCGAAATTTTATCAGAACTCGGAAGTCGGGACTCCCGTCGAGATCAAGCCCTAGCTTGCCCGGCGGAAGGACAGGCGGATCCTGCCTTTCAGTTTCCCCGCGCCAATCTGCGGTTTCACCCGCCGGAACTTTCGCCTTAGGTTTCGCTGTCCGATGTCCGCCGCCAAACACCAGAACCTGCTTTCGCTGACGCACGACGACCTCGTGGCGGAGCTCGTCGCGCTGGGCCAGCCCGCCTACCGCGCGAAGCAGGTGCTGCAATGGCGCTACAAGCACCGGGTCGACGCCTGGGACCGCATGACGGATCTGCCCGCGCCGTTGCGCGCGACGCTGGCGGAAAAATTCTCGCTGTCGTCGATCGAACTCGTGCGCCGGCTCGGCTCGAACGACACGACGCAGAAATTTCTCTTCCGGCTCGCCGACGGCCGCTCATCGAGAGCGTGCTCATCCCGGCCTCGCCCGCGCTCTACGGCGAGCGCTCCGACCGCCGCACGCTCTGCGTTTCCACGCAGGTCGGCTGCGCCTATGGCTGCAAATTTTGCGCGAGCGGGCTCGACGGCTTCACGCGCAACCTCACGGCGGGCGAAATCGTGGAGCAGATTCTGCAGGCGGAGAGCATCAGCCGCGAGCGGGTCGACAACCTCGTCTTCATGGGCATGGGCGAGCCGCTGGCGAATTTCGCCAATCTGCTGCGCGCCATCCGCATCCTGAACGCCGGCGTGGGGCGTCGGCATCGGCGCGCGGCACATCACGATTTCCACCAGCGGGCTGGTGCCGCAGATCCGCAAGCTGGCCGAGTAGCCGCATCCAGATCCGCCTCGCCATCTCGCTGCACGGCGCGACCGACGAGGTGCGCGACCGCATCATGCCGGTGAACCAGCGTACAATGTCGCCGCGCTGATGGAGGCCTGCCGCTACTGGCATCGCGCACAAGAAGCAGCGGCTCACCTTTGAGTTCATCCTCATCGAGGGCGTGAACGACGAGCTCGGAGCAGGCCGAGCTGCTGGCGCGCATCGCCGCGCCCGCTCAAGGCGAAGGTGAACCTGATCCCCTACAACACCGTCGAGGGCCTCGACTGGAAGCGGCCCCGACGAGCGGCAGGACGCCTTTCATCGCGTGCTCCGGCGCCAGCGATCTCGACGTGACGCTGCGCCGCGAGAAGGGCCACGACATCGACGCCGCCTGCGGCCAGCTCCGCCGCCAGACGATGCAGGCGGCCTGAGCGGATTCGCCCCGAGCGCGCCTTGCGATGGCCCACGCCCTGCGATAAATCGTTTCCCGATGTCCCACGACGATGCACCAGAACCGGAGCCCGGGCGTCCGTGGGACGAATACGACTGGGAGCGTTTTCTGCAGCAGCAGGATCGCAAGACGGACGAGTATCTGCGCCTGCTGGAGAAATACGCCGACCATCCCGATCGCGACGCGATCATCGCGAAGGAAATGGGCTGGGACGACATGGAGGACGACGCGGGGCACGACTGGGGCGACGACCTCGACGAGATTTTCGCGGAGGAGGCGATCGAGCGCGATGTCGATCCCGAGGAGGCCGCGGCCAAGCCGGAGGACACGCCCGATTTCTTCAAGAATCGCGAGCGGCACCCGCTGGCGTCGGAGGCCTTCAACCTCACGCTGCAGATCTCAAAATGGATCGGCACCGAGTCGCACTCGCCGGCGGGCGACGAGGCGGCCACGCAGCTCTTTGCGGGCGTCTCGAACTGCGGCGCGAAGCTCTCGGCCGCGCTTGGCGACGACTACGACGAGCTGGGCATGACGCTGGCGTACTTGAAGCGCGGGTTGAAATCGATCACCGGCGGCCTGCGAGGCCATCGAGCCATGCCAGCGGACCGGCCTGATCACCGCGGCGCAGGCCAACGAACTGCGCCGGCGCATCTTCGCCGTGCGCGGCGGCATCATCGAGCTGATGGGCCAGCTCCGCAGCGAATTCCGCCGGCGCAACGACGACCCGGAATGACGAGGCTGGCCCGCCGGAAGCGGGCCAGCTCACCGTGATACTTACTTGAACGATTCGTAGCCGAACTTCTGGCTGCCGATCGCCGCCGCGGCCATCAAGCCTTTCTTCGCCTGCGTGAACACCGCCACGCCATTTTGATAGTCGGCATTCGCGGCCACGCCGGAGGCGGCGGCGTTCGCCTTGGCCTGCGCGCTCATGGAAAACTGGCCCGTCTTGAAATCATTCAAGCGCCTTCTTGGTCTCGAAGAAGACGATTTCCGCAAATTCCTCGCCGCCAATTTGCGCGCCGATGCTGACCTGGGTCAGGGTGGTCTTGCCGATGGGCTTGCCGCCGACATAGACGAGGCCCTTGCCGCGCTGCGCGCCGATGCCCAGGCCGCCGGTGGTCACGCTCGGCAGGATCGCGTAGCCCACGCTCTTGTTGAAAAACTTCTTCATGCTCGGATCGGTCCGCTTGAAATTGCGCACCGCCTGGTTGGATTGCACCACGATGTCGTTGGCGGCCTGGGCGGTCGGAACCGGCCCGGCGAGGAGCGACCAGCAGGAGGCCGCGAGGGTGGAGGGGAAAAGTCGATTCAGTGATCTTCATATTTCAGTTCTAACTCCGCGAGCGCATGGGCCGCGGGGGTGGGCCGAGGGGAACGGCCAGGTGGCCGATCCAGACAGTCCGAATCGTATCAACGGACCCCCGGTCGGTGGCAAAAGAATGTCATACCGAGCAACTTACCGGGCCGAGCCGGGTATTGGAGCCGAATCCACCGAGGCGCCGCAGCGGGATGGGTTGCGCCGGGTCCGGACCGGTCCCGCACCATGCGATTTCCCAGTGAAAACCTTGCCAAACGGGGCCGGCGCATTGAATAAGCGCCCACATGCCGTCGTCTGAGCCCCCAACAATGCAAAGTGGGCCGCCTTCGGGCGCGGAGAGCGACGACCTCGATCTTGTCCGCCGCAGCCAGGGAGGGGACACGCGGGCATTCGATGAACTCGTCACCAAGTACCGCACCCGGATTTACGCGATGGTTTACCAAATGGTCAGGAATGAACAGGACGCCTGGGACCTCGCGCAGGACGGGTTCTTCAAGGCGTGGAAGTCGCTCGACAAATTCCGCTTCCAGTCCTCGTTCTACACCTGGCTGTACCGGATCGTGACCAATGTCTCCATCGACTGGCTGCGCAAGCGGACGCTCCGGCCGGAAGGGGAATTCGACGACAACATCGCGCGCACCGACATCGAGCCGACCGCCGACGTGACGCCGAAGGCCGGCGTGTCGCCCCAGCGCCAGATGGAACGCGGGGAATTGCGCGAGCGCCTCGACGCGGCCATTGCCCGGCTGTCGCCCGAGCACCGCGCCGTCATTCTCTTGAAGGAAGTCGAGGGCCTGCAGTACCACGAGATTGCCGACGTCGTGGGCTGCTCGATTGGCACCGTGATGTCGCGCCTGTTTTACGCCCGCAAGAAACTTCAAACCCTGCTCAAGGACCTGCATGAAAACATTTGAAGAGCGCCATGCGGACTGGCTGGACGGCCGGTTGAACCAAGCGGAGAGCGAGATCTTCGAGCGCGAGCTCGCGGCGAGCCAGGGATTGGACCCGGTGGCCGAGCGGGCTGACTTTGAGCGACTAAGACAGGCGTTGCGCGAGCACATGGCGCTGACGCGGTTGCCCAACCCCGATTTCTTCAATCATCGCCTGCTCGAGCGCATCGAGGACGATCGCCGCGCGACCCCGGCGCCGGGTCCGGCCGCGGCGGGCGGACCAAGTTGGATTCACGCGCACCTCTTGCGCCTGGCATTTGCCGGCGCGGCGGCCCTGGCGCTGGGCGTGGTGGCCTATCGCGGGCTGATTGCCCCGGAAATCGGCGCGCGGCCGGAGACGCTGTATCTCACGCAGGTGCTGGATGCGAAGTCGCCCGGGCCCGAAATTTCCGCCGTCTCGTTCACGGAAAAGGAGCAACCGGCCGCGGTGCTGTGGCTCGACGGCATGGAACACGTGCCGGACTCCTATGCCGCAACCGAAGAGAACAATGACCCGGATGCCGTTCCCTGATCGCCATGGTTCGACGCTCGATTAGATTATTCCGATGGTCGGCGGCCGCGGCCATGCTGCTCTCGCTCTCGGGTGCGGGCGCTGCGGGGGCGCGGGCCGACGACGTGATGTGGGGCGGATTGATCGTGGCTGAGAATCCCGTCAAGGATGGCCCCACCAAGGTTTCCTTGCGCTGGCCGGCGGCCCTGGCCGGACGCGAGAAGCAGATTTCCCGAATTTTTGGTTACAAGCAGGTGCGCCTGATTGGCCAGGCGCAGAAGAAAATCAAGACCGGCGAGGAGGACTGGCTTCTTCCGAGCAAGCGCTTTTACGTCAAGGTCGACACCAAGAATCCGATTCCCCAGGGCTACCTGGTCAACCTGCAACTCTACCAGGAAGACAAAATGCTGGTGGAGGCGAATGTGAAACTCGCGCGCGGCAACCCGCTTTACATCCGCGGACCGCAGGTCGGCAACGGTCAGTTGATCATCGCGCTGCAATGTGGCGGCAAGGAGGCGGCGTGGACCAAGTCAAAGCCGGCCGCCACGCATCCCGCGGCGGCCTCCACCCCCGCGGCCGCTCCCGGTCCGGCCGCGCCAGCCTCGGCCCCGGCGCCTCCGGCCCCCGCGCCGGCGCCGGACACCATCAAGCCGCCCGCCACGCAGACGCCGGCCTCGAAGGCCTGACAACGCAGTTGCAGGCGCGGGCTCCTCGTCGATTATTGCTGGCATGAAGCTGGTGTCGTTCGCCCCATTCTCCGCCGCGTTGCTGGCCTGCCCGGTCCTGCTCCTGGCACAAGCCCCAGCCGTGCCCTCCCAGCGGGTGGCCAATCCGCCGGCGCAGCCGCCCGCGAATACCACTCCGCGCACGGCGGCCCCCGCCGCCGCCGCCGCGCCCGCCCCCGCCAATCCCGCGCCGCGCGCGGCCAACCCGCCCGCCAGCGTGCCGGCGGTTTTCGCCCCCGGCGTCGGCAGCAAGGTGCCCGAGACGATCACGCCGACCTGGGAGACAAGGTCCGACTACCGCACCTATTATTTTGAAATCCCCGCGCCGCGCGGGTTGATCACGGACCGCAACGGCGAACCGCTCGCGCAGAATCGCCTGGCTTATCATCTCGCGCTGGCTTTCCCCACCGGTGCGCCCATGACCGATGTGCAGCTGGTGGATTTCGCGCGGCAGAATCTTGCGCTGGCCGCCGACCTCCTGCGCCGCCCGGTCGAGATCACCTCCGCGCAACTGCTCGATCATTATCGCGAACGCCGCATCCTGCCGATGGATCTCGCGACGTTCCTTTCGCCGGAGGAAGTGGATCGCATCAAGCCGCGCCTCAGCGGATCCCTCACCCTTCGGCCCGTCTACACGCGCTTCTATCCGCAGGGAAAGCTCGCCGCGCACGTCATCGGCTATGTCGGCAAGACCGGAAAACAGGCGGAAGGCCCGATCCAGAACAACGAGGCGCTCTGGCCGCAGCTCGAGGGTCGCGACGGACTCGAGAAAATTTTCAATGACAAGCTCACGGGCAAGAACGGCATCCTGAACATGACCTTTGACCCGCAGGGCCGGAAGGTCAGCGAGGCCGTGCTGCAACCGCCCATTCCGGGAGACAACGTCATCACCACGCTCGATCTGAAGCTCCAGCGCGACTGCGAAGCCTCGCTGGCGGCGGGCTGCCGGAAGGGCGCCATGGTTTTCCTATCGCCGCAGACGGGCGACGTCCTCGCGATCGCCTCGTGGCCCACCTATGATCCGAACATCTTTGTTCCGACGATTTCCGCGGCGGATTTTGAGCGCCTCGACCGGGATCCGGACATGCCCCTCATCGCTCGCGCCTTTCGATCATCTTATCCCGCCGGATCCACCTACAAGCTCGTCATCGCGACGGCCGCACTGCAGGACGGCATCATTCGCAAGGACGAGGAAATCAACGCGCCGGCTGCATTTCAAGTTGGCAACGTCGTGATGGGCAACGCGAAGGCCAAGGACTTCGGCATGCTCAACGTCGACCGGGCCTTCACCATGTCGATCAACACCTGGTTCTACCAGGTCGGCATCCGCTGCGGCGCCGATCGGGTTGTCGATTGGAGCAAGCGCTTCGGCTTCGGACGCAAGACCGGCATCACGCTCGAGGACGAGGATCCCGGCAATCTGCCGACCCACGAATACATGAAGCGTGTGCACAAGCGGCGCCTGACCGACGGCGACGTGGCCAATCTTGCAATCGGCCAGGGCGATTTGCTCGTCACGCCGCTGCAGATGGCGCAGGCTTATTGCAGCATGGCCAATGGCGGCAGCCTGCTTGCCGTGCGGTTGGTGCAACAAATTCAAAACGTGGAAAACCGCGTGGTGGCCGCCTATCCGCCCCGTGCGAAAAGCGAGCTGGGAATTAACGATGCAACCCGCCAGACCATGAAGGAAGCGATGATTCACGTGGTCAACGGCGGCGCGGGCACCGGTCATCGCGCGTCCGTGCCTGGTGTCACGGTGGCCGGCAAGACGGGCACGGCCCAGTGGGGCGGCACGGAAAAGCACAAGGAAAAGCAGCGCTATGCCGCATGGTTCGCGGGCTTCGCCCCCGCCGAAAACCCCGTCTACGCCTTCGCGGCGCTGTACGAGTCGGAACGCGGCCAGAGCAAGATTCACGGCGGCCACTATGCCGCGCCGATGATTGGCCGCGTGCTGAAGGACAACCTGAAGCCGGAGAAGAAGGCCGAAAAGCCCGGCAAGTCCGAGCCGGACCCGACCGCCGACGACGAAAACGAGGACTAGGAGCCTCTTTAGATTTGGCCCCGCCGCGCCCGGCGCGTTTTCCTTGGCCGCGCGGCAGGCCGCCTGCTACTCACAGCGGGGTTGGGTCGAATCCACATGCCGGGCCTCGCCAAGAGAATCGTTTTCGCCAGCCTTTGCTGCCTCGCCTTCGAGCAGTCCGGCGCGCAATCGCCGTCGCCCAGCCCCGCCGCCAGCCCCACCCCCGACCCCGCCCAGCGGCTCGAGGCCACGGCGGCCGAGCGCGCCTGGCTCGACTCCCATCCCGGCATCAACGTCGGCATCGATCCAAACTGGCCGCCGTTTTCCTTCGTCGACAAGAGCGGCGCGCACCAGGGCATCGATGCGGACCTGGTGCGCCTGATCGCCGCGCGCATCGCCTTGAAGTGCCAGATCGCGCCGAGCAAAAACTGGGAGCAGACCATGCAGCAAATGACCGCGCGCGAGGTGGATCTCGTGCCGGGAGTCGCCTACCACGCCGGCCGCACGCCGGGATTTCGCTACACCAATCCGTACCTTTCGTTTCCCGTCGCCATTGTGACGCGCACGGACGGCCCGTTCCAAATTGGCTTGCGCGAACTGGCGGGGAAGACGCTGGCGCTGCCCCGCGGTTACGTGACCTCGCTCAACGTGCAGCGCGATTATCCCGCGCTGCGGGTGACCATGACAAACGACGCGGAGGAGGCGCTGGCGATGGTCGCGCGCGGGGACGCCTTTGCCACCGTCGAGAACCTCGCCACCGCGACGTACCTGATCAAGACGAAGGGCCTGACGAACCTCAAGATTGCGGGGCTGACCGACTATCAATTCGAGTTGCGCTTCGCCGTCGCCGAGGACAAGCCCGAATTGTTCGCGCTCGTCGAAAAGGCGCTGAAGGGCATGACCGAGCAACAATTTGCGCGGATTTGCGACCGCTGGATCCCGGTGGAATTCGCCATGGTGGAGGAGCCTTGGTCGCGCTTTGCCCGGCGCGCCATGTGGGCCGGACTCGGCGCGGTCGTGATGCTGGGGCTGATTTTCCTGTGGAATCGCCGGCTCGCGAAGGAACTGAACGAGCGCAAGCGCATCCAGGACGAACTGGCTGACGCAAACCTGCGGCTGGAGGCGGCCAACACGCGCCTGCGCCAGTTGAACGAGGAAAGCGAGCTGTTCATGAACATCGCCGCGCACGACCTGCGCAGCCCGCTCAACATCATCCTGCTCAGCTGCGAGATGATCGAAACCCAGGCCGCCGCCGCAGGCGCGACCACCCCGGCCGCGCGCCCCGCCCAGCGCCTGATCGACGGCATCAAGGAAAGCGTCCTGCGCATGAACGCGCTCGTGCAGAATTTTCTCAGTGCGCAGGTCATCGCGCACGGCGACCGCGAACTGGCGCACGACCCGGTGGATCTCACGGACATCGTCAAGCGCGCCATCGAGCGGCACCAGACCCTCGCCGATTTGAAGCGCATCAAGATGGCCGCCAGCCTCGAGGGTCCGCTGCTGCGCATCTACGGCGACACGGGCGCGCTCGACCAGGTGCTCGACAACCTCATCTCCAACGCGCTCAAGTTTACGCCCCCGGACGGCCAGGTCAGCCTCCGCTTGTCCAGGCACGACAGCCACGCGCGGCTCGAGGTGCATGACGACGGCCCGGGCATCAGCGCGGACGACTTGCCGAAATTGTTCACGCGATTCACCAAGTTGAAATCGCGACCGACCGCGCGCGAATCCTCCACCGGCCTCGGCCTCTCCATCGTCAAACACTTCGTCAGCGGCATGGGCGGCCGCGTGTGGTGCGAGACGCCCGATGCCCAGGGCGCGCAGTTCATCGTGGAGCTGCCGCTGACCGATCCGTCTCAGTCGCCCAAGGCGTAGACCTCGACATTCACGCCCGCCGAGAACGCCGCGTGATCCGGCGCACGCGCGGGCAGCTCGAAACCATTCAGCGCCAGCAAATCCGTCGACCACTCTTCCACCGCCGCCGCGGCCAGCGGATATGGACGGTGATGCACGCAGCCGGATTGCATCGCCCGGCCGGGCCGCGTGGCGAAAAGCCGGTAACGCTCGACGAGGAAGAACTCGAGCGATTCCGGCGTCGCCTCCGCGGCCGGCCCGGCGGATCGATAGGAAAAGTGCGATTTCCCCGCCGCGCCGCGCCGCCGCGAGTGATAGTCAATCGCGCCGCCCTCGCGTGTCGCGCGCATGCGGGCGTGCTCGTACGGAAGATGGAAAAGATTGCGCGCCAGCCAGACTGGAATGGCGCGATTGCAATCGAGCGAGTAAAACCAGACGCCCGGCCGGCCGCGTTCATCCACGGCATACGTGCGCACATTCAGCTCGAGAAAATACGAAAGCCACGGCACGGGCGGGAGCATCGCGGGCCGGATCGCCCGCATGTAGAACGGGACGACGCCGAGCCAGGCTGCGCCGTCGAAGGTGTCAACGGTGAGCCCGGCGGGCAGCGTGCGCTGGATCTCGGCGGGGTCCCATTTCCAATGCAGAAAAAGCAGATCTTCCCAGCGTTGAAACATGGCCGGCCGGCCTGTCGGGCGCGCGCGCTCGGCGAGGCGGGCTTCCGGGGTCACGGCAATCGGCATGGGGCGAGCCTCGACGCGAAGACAAATCGTGCCAAGAGGCCTTTGCGCGACGCGTCCGATTGCGTGAGGCTCGCGCGTGACCAACCCCTCGGTCGATCCGGATCCCATCGCCGCCGCGCTCGCGGAGGATCTCGGTTCCGGCGACGTGACGTCGGAGTTTTTCGTGGAGCCGGATCGTCCTGCCGTGGCGGTCATCGCCGCGCGGCAAGCCTGCGTCCTCGCCGGCGCGGACGTCGCGCGGGAGACTTTTCGCCGCGTGGATCCGGCGCTGGTGGTGCGGGCCCTGCAGTCCGATGGCGCGCACCTCGCCGCGGGCGAAGCGGTCCTGCGCCTGGAGGGCCGCGCGCGCTCGGTCCTCGCCGGCGAGCGCGTCGCGCTCAATTTCATGCAGCGACTCTCCGGTGTTGCCACGCTGACCTCGAAGTATGTGGACGCGGTGGCCGGCACGGGCGTGCGGATTCTCGACACGCGCAAAACCACGCCCGGCCTGCGCGTGCTGGAGAAGGCGGCGGTCAAGGCCGGCGGCGGCACAAATCACCGCATGGGCTTGCACGACATGATCCTGGTGAAGGATAATCATCTTGCCGGCACAAAGGACATTCACGCGCTGCGCGACGCGATCGAACGCGCGCGCGCCGCGCGACCGGGCATACGGATCGAATTGGAAGCCGACCGCCTTGACCAGGTTGCGGCGTTCCTGACCCTGGACCACGTCGACTTCATCCTGCTCGACAACATGAATCCCGGGCAACTCCGCCAGGCGGTCGAGCTGCGCGCGCAACTCGGCATGCAACGGGTGAAATTCGAGGCCAGCGGCGGCGTGAATCTTTCCACGGTGCGCGCCATGGCGGAGACGGGCGTCGACGCCATCTCGGTCGGGGCCCTGACGCATTCGGCCGCGGCGGTGGATTTTGGGCTCGATTTCGTCGCCTGACCGGTCACGCGGTATCGTGCTTGACGGAGGCGGGCGCAGAGCGGACCTAATCGGCCATGTTCACTGGATTAATCGAGGAGGCCGGCCGCGTCGCGTGGCTCCGCCGCAGCAGTGAACGCGGCATCCAATTGCAGGTCAGCGCGCCCCAGATCGCGAAGTCCCTCCACACCGGCGACAGCGTGGCGGTGAACGGCTGCTGCCTGACCGTCACCTCGCACCGGAACGACACCGTCACCTTCGACCTGCTGCAGGAGACGCTCGACCGCACCAATCTTCGCCTGCTGCGTCCGGAGACGGTGGTCAACCTCGAGCGCTCGCTCGCGGCGGACGGCCGGGTGGGCGGCCATTTCGTGCAGGGCCATGTCGATTGCGCCGTGCGGGTGGTCTCGTTCGAGGAACGCGGCGACGATTTCCGCCTCGAGCTCGAGACGCCGGATGACTTCAGCCATTACCTGGCGTTCAAGGGGTCGATCGCCATCAACGGCATCAGCCTGACGATCGCGGAAGTGCTCGACCGGAGCTTTGCCGTGTGGATCATTCCCCACACGCGCAAGGTCACGAACCTGCGCGCGACCCAGGCCGGTGATGTCGTCAATCTCGAGTTCGATATCATCGCCAAGTATGTTGAACGCATGATGCTGGCGCGGCGGGCCTGAGGGCCGCCCACGCCGGTGCCACCTCCCCCTGTCCGATGCTCCTCAAGCCGACGCGCGCGATTCTCTTCCAGGTCGGGGGCCTGGCGATCTTTGCGCTGCTGGCGGTCGTGCTCGGCCAGTTCTTCCCGCTCGATCAAATCATCTTCCGCCTCGGCGAGTCGGTCGCGAAATATCAGCCGTGGAGCACGGTGCTTTACCCGCTGGCGCTGGCCGCGGCCAACCTGCTCTTGCTGCCGGGCGGATTGCTCATCGTCGGCGGCGGTTTCTTCTTCGGGCTGAAACAGGGCTTCCTGCTCGTGCTCGCCGGCAACCTGACGGGCGCCGCCATCGCCTTCTTCGTGACGCGTCGATTTGCCCGCGGCTGGGTCGAGCAGCGCTTCCTGCAAAATCCGAAATGGCGCGCGCTCGATCTCGCCATCGCCCGCGAGGGCTGGAAAATCGTCTTTTTGACTCAGCTGAATCCGCTCTCGCCGACCAGCCTGATCAACTATTTCTACGGGGCGACGCGCATGCGCTTCGGCGTCTGCATGTTGTGGATCGCCATCGGTCAGATTCCCGGGATGTTTCTTTACGCCTACCTCGGTTCGATGGGGCGCTTCAGCTGGAAGCTGTGGCGCGAGGGGGCCGGTTTCCGGGAGGGCGCCTACTGGCTCTGGCTGGCGGGACTCTTTCTTGCGCTGGCACTTACCATCGCCCTCGCGCGCATCGCGCTCCGGCTGCTCGACGAGGCCCAGTCCCGCGCGCTGGCCGAGGACGCCGTGGCGTCGAACAAGGCGCGGGAAGTCGCCGCGATGATGGAGTCCGGGATCCGGGGTTGAAAGTTCGGCCCGACGCACTATTTCTTCCCATGAGAGTTTTCCGGCTCATTCCCCTGCTCGTCGTGGCCGTCGGCTGCGCCTTCGTGATTCCGCGCGCCCAGGCGCAGGGCGGGAGCGGGCAATTCGTCGACGAGGCCGCGGCAAAGCGCCGCCAGCTCGAAGCCATGGATTTCAACGGCGACGGCAAGGTCAGCGAGGACGAAGCCGAGACGTACATCCGCTGGTACTCGATGAATCCGGGCGCCAAGATGACCTCCAAGGAGCGCAAGGCGATGGCCAAGAAGCTGGAGGAGGAACGGAAGGCGGAGATCAAAAAGTACGACTTGAACGGCGACGGCAAGCTCGACGATTACGAAAACAAATTGCGCATCGAGGATCAGGAAAAGAAGCGCAAGGCGCAGAAAAAATCGAAGGAGTCGCAGGAGCTCTCCAAGCCGATCATCGAGTATCTCGGGAAATAGGATCGGTCGCGGCCCGTGGAATTGATCCGAGGGGGGAATCGGGCCAACATGGCGCCATGGAACACAGCCCGGGATTTCTCAAGCTCGTCGCCGAGGTCATGCCGCGCGTGACGGAAGTCGACAATCGCACGGCCGACGAGCTGGCGCGGACCGGACAGGCGGTGTTGATCGACGTGCGCGAGGAGAGCGAATGGCAGGCGGCGCACGCCGCGCACGCGCGTTACCTCGGCCGCGGAATCCTCGAGCGCGACATCGAGAAACTGGTGCCCGATCCGGCGACGCCCATCATTTGTTATTGCGGCGGCGGTTTTCGTTCCGCGCTGGCCGCCGACAATCTGCAGAAGATGGGATACACGAATGTGCGCTCGATGGCCGGAGGCTTCACCGGCTGGAAGGCCGCGGGCCTGCCGACCGAGTAAGGCGATCCGGCGGATCTTCCATCGCCCCTCCGGGGCTCGTCATTTCCTGGCACATTGATCCGGTGGCTCTCACCACCGGCTACCGTCCATCGCGCCTCCGGCGCTCTCAACGCTCGATCCTCGCCCATCGACTCTCGACTCTTCCTTCGAGTTTCGAATTTCGGTCTTCGAGTTTCCCCGCGCCGGCCGGCGCGGGGCTGGGGTGGCCAACGGGACTCGAACCCGCAACAGCCAGAATCACAATCTGGAGCTCTACCATTGAGCTATGGCCACCGTTTCGAGCCCGTAATCTGCCAGCTTCGCCCGCCGCCGCAAATCAAAAGGTGCCGGCGCCCGCACCCAAGCGAACGCCACATCGATTTGCGCTGCGCCGCCGCCGCCCTAACTTGGCGGCAGACATGACGACGTCGCTGGAACTGCCCACCTCCCCGCCGCCGGAGACGCCGGCGCCCGCGCGCCATTCGCGAGGCGCTGGTCGACAAGGTGATGACCGGGGCGCGCATCACGGACGACGAGGCGATGGAGCTCTACGGCGCGCCGCTGGCCGATCTCGGGACCCTGGCCGATCACCGGCGCAATCTCGCCAAGTCCGCCGCCTTCCAGGGCCGCGGCGCCGAGATCGTCACCTACATCATCGATCGCAACATCAACTACACCAACGTCTGCAACGTCTATTGCAAGTTCTGCGCGTTCTACCGCACGGAAAAGGACGACGATCACTACGTGCTCTCGCACGAGCGAGATCGACCAGAAGCTCGACGAACTGACCGCGATCGGCGGCATCCAGATTCTGATGCAGGGCGGGCATCACCCGAAGCTCGGCATCGACTACTATCTCAGATCTGCTCGCGCACATCCGCGAAAAATATCCGCACATCAACATCCACGGCTTCAGCCCGCCGGAGTTCAATCACTTCGCCGAGGTCTTCGGGATGCCGCTGCGCGAGGTCATCGCGAAATTCAAGGAGGCCGGCCTCGGCTCGATTCCCGGCGGCGGCGGCGAAATCCTCGTCGATCGCGTGCGCAAGCGCATCGCGCCGTTGAAATGCGACAGCGACCACTGGCTCGAGGTGATGGCGATCGCGCACGAGCTGGGCCTGAACTCGAGCGCGACGATGATGTTCGGCCACGTCGAGACGGTGGAGGATCGGATCGAGCACCTGCGAGCGGCTGCGCGAGCAGCAGGACGCCAGCGAGCGGTTTCACGGCGTTCATCTGCTGGACGTTCCAGCCCGAGAACACGAAGCTGCAAGCGCCACGCCCGTCGGCTCCGCCGAATACCTGCGGATGCAGGCGCTCTCCCGCATCTACCTCGACAATTTCGACAACGTGCAAAGCTCGTGGGTGACGCAGGGCCCGAAGATCGGACAGATCGCGCTGCACTACGGCGCGAATGATTTCGGCAGCGTGATGATGGAGGAAAACGTCGTCAGCCAGGCCGGCACGAGTTTCCGGATCGACGCGCCGGAGATCGAGCGGCTCGTCGGCGAGATGGGCTACGAGCCGCGCCGGCGGAACAACTGGTACGAGCTGGTCTAGCGAAGCGAATGCCGGCCCCGGCGGGGCCGCCTACAATGCCAGCTTCATGCCGGCGTGGGTCGAGCTGAAAGCCGAGCCGCTCGTAGAAGCGATGCGCGTCCGTGCGCGCGAGATGCGTGGTGAGTTGCACGACGTGGCAGCCTTCCGCGCGCGCGCGATCAATCGCCCAGCGGATGAGAAATTCGCCCAGCCGCCGGCCGCGCAGCGACGACTTGATGCGCACCGCCTCGATCTGCGCGCGCCGCGCGCCCTGCAGGCCGAGACCCCGCAGGAAATTGAGCTGCAGCGTGCCCACCACCTCGTCGCCCCGCTGCAGCACGACCAGCTCGGCGTGGGGATCGCGCGCAATCTCCGCCAAGGCGTCGCGGTAGACCCGGGCCAGCGGACGCGCCGGCAGCTCGCGCGTCCGGCCCAGGTCATCGTCGGCCAGCATGTCGACCAGCGCCTCGAGGTCCGACTCGACGGCCCGGCGCACAAGCAGGGGCGGGTTGGCCGGGGCGGCATCCATGGTGGCGGCAATCAGTTAGCACAATTTCCCCGGCCGGCACCACCGCGGTCTGCTCCGCAAGAATTGCGGGTTGACGCGACGGGGCGACCGGTGGCCTGTTCGCGTCATGCTCAAGCGAATTTTGAAGTGGCTCCTCGGGATCGTCGCCGTGCTCGTGGCGGTGGTCGCGATCTTCGCGATCAACGCGATCTATTTCCGCCGTGGTCCCTGCGCGTCTTCTACGAGAAGGTCTTCCTCGAGTTCGCCTTTGAGAATCCGGAAATCCTGACCTCGCTCGGCCTGCTCGAGCAATTCGGCATCACCGGGCACAGCGGCAAGCTGTCCGACTCCTCCGTGGCGAAGGAAAAGGAAGTGATGGCGCGCACCAAGCGCAATCTCGCCGCGCTGCGCAGCTATCCGCTCGAAAAGCAAAGCGCCTCGGAAAAACTCTCCACCCACCTGCTCGACGGCTTCCTGCAGACGATTGTCGACGGCGAGAAATTCCAATTCCACAACTACCCGGTCAACCAGCTCTTCGGGGTGCAGAACCAGATCCCGTCGTTCATGGCGAACACGCACCGGCTGCAGCGCCCGCGCGACGCGCGCTACTACATCCAGCGGCTGGAGGCGATTCCGCTCAAGTTCGACCAGGTCCTCGAGGGCCTGCGCCTGCGCGAGTCGATGGGCATCATCCCGCCGCGCTTCGTGGTGGAGCGGGTGATCAAGGAGATGAGCGACTTCGTGGCGCAGCCGCCGGCCGACAACATCCTTGCGAAATCCTTCCAGACCCGGCTCGTCAAGGTGCCGGATCTGACCGACGCGCAGCGCGCGGAACTCAATGCGACCGTGCAGAAGACCGTCGCGGATCAGGTCTATCCCGCCTACCGGAAACTGATCGATTACTTCACGAAGCTGCTGCCGAAGACGACGACCGACGACGGCGTCTGGAAGCTGCCCAACGGCGACGAATTCTACGCCTACGCGCTGCGCGAGAACACGACGACGAAAATGACGCCGGCCGAGGTGCACGAGCTGGGCCTGCTGCGAGGTGGCGCGGATCGAGGGCGAGATGCGGGCCATTCTCGACGCGCAGGGCAAGACCGGGCGCACGGTCGGCGAATGGATGGTCGATCTCGGCAAGGATCCGCAATTCCTTTTTCCGGACAACGACGAGGGGCGCGCCGCGGCGATCGCGGAATACACCCGCTTGATCAACCAGTCGATGGAGCGCTCGAAGGATCTGTTCCGCGTGCTGCCGAAGGCCAAGGTGGAGGTGCGGCGCATTCCCGAGTTCAAGGAGAAGACCGCCCCGGGCGCGTACTACGAGCCGGGCGCCTTCGACGGGACGCGGCCGGGAATCTTCTACGCCAATCTGCGCGACATGAAGGAAATCGCGAAGTTCGGCATGCCGACGCTCGCGTATCACGAGGCGGTGCCCGGGCATCATTTCCAGATCACGATCGCGCAGGAGCTGACCGGCGTGCCGATGTTCCGCAAGATTCTTCCCTTCACGGCCTACGCCGAGGGCTGGGCGCTTTACACCGAATGGCTGGCCAAGCAGTCCGGCTGGTACAAGGACGATCCGTACGGCGACCTCGGCCGGCTCCAGGCCGAGCTCTTCCGCGCGGTGCGCCTCGTGGTCGACACCGGCATTCACCACAAGCGCTGGACGCGCGAGCAGGCCATCGCCTACATGCGCGACAAGACGGGCATGGGCGAAAAGGAAGTCACCTCCGAGATCGAGCGCTACATCGTGATGCCGGGCCAGGCCTGCGCCTACAAGGTCGGCATGCTCAAGATCCAGCAGTTGCGCCACGCGCGCCGAGACGGCGCTCGGGCCCAAGTTCAACCTCAAGGATTTTCACGAGGTGGTCCTCAGCAACGGTTCGCTCTCGCTCGACATCCTCGAGGAGCAGGTTGACGCCTGGATCGCCCGGTCAAAGGGCTCGTGAAGCGGCCCGCCGCCGATGCTGGTTTGGACGGCCTCCGCGGGGGCCGTCTATCTTCTTGACGTTTCCCCGTCCTCCACCAAATTTGGCGCCACTTTACGCGCCGCGGTGGCCCCTCCGTTTCCGTCCGCGGCGCCTGTTTTTGCCTTTATGAAATTTGTCCTCCCCCGCTACGCCGGAACGATCCCGCGCAGGCTGGCCGTCGCTGGTGTCTGCGGCGGTCCTCATCCTGGCGAGCCTGGTCCAGCCGGGGCAGGCGACGGCCCAGACCGGAACGCCGCCGAAGGACGGCGCGATTGTCCGCGCCATCGAGATCAAATACGCCGGTCCCGTGACGGTGAGCCGCGAGCGCATCCTCTCGAACATGCGCACGACGGTGGGGCAGCCCTTCAGCCAGGCCGGCCTCGAGGAGGACATCCGCAACGTCTACCAAACCGGCGACGTGACCAACGTCCGCATCTTCGGCGAGCCAATGACCGGCGGCGTTCGCGTCATCGTGATCGTGCAGAGCCGCGACATCGTGAAGGAAATCGTCCTCGAGGGTGTCACGAGATTCAAACAGAAGAAGGTCCTCAACTTGATCGGCGCGAAATCCGGCAATGCCCTCAACGAGGAGCAGCTGGAGAACGACCGGCAGAAGATCCTCGATTTGTATCGCAACAAGGGATACAACAACGTCGAGGTCCAATACCGGGTGAGCCGGGACGAGGCGGCCGGGAACGCCGTCGTTTATTTCTCGGTCAACGAGGGCGGCAAGGCGGAGCTGAATTACATCCGTTTCGAGGGCAACGCCCACGTCAAGGCAAAGGCCCTTCGGAAGGTGATGAAGAACACGAGGCAGAAGACGTTCTATCTCGTTCCTCACCAAGGACGGACGCCTCGATCCAATCAAGCTGAAGGAGGACCTGGAGGACGTCCGCGAGTACTACCAGAACAAGGGCTACATCGACATGGAGGTCACCCAGACCCGGATCGAGACCGACGCCAAGGGCAAAACGACGCTCTATATCTACGTCAAGGAGGGCGACCAGTACCGGATCTCGAAGCTCAGCATCAAGGGGAACAAGGAGATTAGCGAGGCGCAGTTGCGGTTCTTCCTGAAGATGAAGGAAAACAGCCTCTACACGCCGAAGGGGCTGAAGGACGACGTCAAGATTTTCACCGACTTCTACGGATCGCGCGGTTATGTGGACGTGCAGGTGCGGACGGACGCGGTGCCCGGCGGCCCGGGGCTGGTGGACCTGACCTACGTGATCGACGAGGGCATCGTTTCCTACGTCGAGCGCATCAACATCGAGGGCAACTCGATCACCAAGGACAAGGTGATCCGCCGCGAACTCGCGCTGGCGCCCGGCGACCTTTACGCGGTGCCCTTCGCCGACGCGAGCAAGAAGCGCCTCGAGAATCTTAACTACTTTTCAAAGGTGGAAGTCGTGCCCGCCGACACGCTCGTGCCGGGGCGCAAGGACATGAACGTGGTCGTCGAGGAAAAGCGCACGGGTGAGCTGAGCTTCGGCGCGGGATTCAGCTCGGTGGATCACCTGGTCGGCCAGGCCACGCTCACGCAGGGAAATTTCGACATCACGAACTTCCCGGCCTTTACCGGCGGCGGCCAGAAATTCCGCCTGGCGCTGGTCTACGGACAAACGCGCAAGGACGTGGTCATCGCGCTGACCGAGCCGTACTTTCTCGATTCCCGCTTCGCGGTGACGATCGAGGGCTTCTACCACAACACGAACTACACCAACGACCCGTACACCCAGGCGAATCTCGGAGCGGCGCTCGGCTTCCGCCGGCCGCTGACCCGCTACCTGTCCGTGCGCGGTGAGTATCGCCTCGAGCGCATCACCATCAGCAACCCCACCAGCCTCGTTTACGCGGTCGACGTCGGCACGCGCATCCGCAGCGCCGTCGCTGGCGGCCTGGTGTACGACTCGCGCGACAACCCCTTCCTCACCCGCCGCGGCACCAAGATCGATGTCGGCGGCTTTGTCGCCGGCGGTCCCTTCGGCGGCGACACCAACATCTACGGCTGGAACATCGAGGCCTCGCACTACATTTCCCTGCCCTACGACATGATCCTGCTCTTCAACGCGCAGCTGGCCACGGTCTCCCGGCTGTTCGGCGTGGAAATTTACCACGATGCGCCCCTCCACACGAACCGCATCGTGCCGATCGAAGATCGCCTCTTTCTCGGCGGCCCGAACAACCTGCGCGGCTATGACTATCGTTACGTCGGCCCCAAGGATCCCTTCAACAATCCGGTCGGCGGCCGCACGCTGGGCCGCGGCACGATTGAATTGACCTTCCCCATCATCGAGCGCGTGCGCGGCGCCGTCTTCTACGACGGAGGCTTCAATCACCTGCCCTCTTACAGTTTCGGTTTCCAGAACTACGCTTCTGACTATGGTCTCGGCCTGCGAATGGATCTGCCGATTGGCCCGATCCGCCTCGACTATGCCTTCCCCATCCAGATCAACCGGCAGAACTTCCCCGGCGCGCCCGTCGCCCCGTCGATGTCCAAGACCGGACGCTTCAGCTTCAACGTCGGCTATCAGTTTTGAATTTGAACGATTCCCAACCCGGGGCGTCAGAGATGATTCCCCAGACCTCCACACCCCGAAATCCAGCAGCAACTGCCAGCATTCACATGATTAAACGCATTCTAGTCCTCGCCCCTGCCCTCCTGGCCCTGTGCCTGATTGCCGCCTCGCCGGCCCAGGCCCAGATGAAGGTCGGCATGGTCGATATGAACAAGGTCTTCCAGGATTACTACAAGACGAAGGAAGCCGAACAACGCATCAACGAAGCCCGCGGCGCCGCCAAGAAGGAAATGGACGACCGGATGGACGCCCGCACGAAGACGCTGGAGGACATCAATACGCTGAACAAGGAGATGGAGAACAAATCCCTCAGCGCCCAGGCGCGGGATGAAAAGTCCAAGCAGCGCGACGACAAGATCGCCGAGGTGCGCAACCTCGAGCGCGAAATCACCGAGTTTAAGAACACCCGCGAGCGCCAGCTCCAGGAACAGGCCGTGCGCATGCGCAACGGCATCGTCGAGGAAATCATGAAGATCGTGAACGACCGCGTCAAAGCGGACGGCTACGACCTCGTCTTCGACAAGTCGGGCTCCAGCCTGAACGGCGTGCCCCTCATCCTGGCCAGCAAGGACAGCATGGAGTTCACGAATGACGTGATCACCGCGCTGAACAAGACGAAGCCCGCCACTACCGACGCGAAGCCCGCCGCGACTCCCAAGGCGGACGCGAAGCCGGCGGCCACGCCGAAGAAATAGTCTCCGTTTTCCCGCAAACCCGCGCCGCCCGTCCCCGGGTCGCGCGGGTTTGTTGTTGGCCGGCGCCCCGCGGCCCGGGACGGGCATTTCAGCCGGACGGCGACACCTTCGCGCTCGACGACCGGCCCAATCGATCTTAACTCAACCGCATGACCGCTTCCCAGCTTGTCCAGCTCGTCGGTGGAGCCCTGCTCGCCGGCCGGGAAGAGGTCGCGGTCACGGGCGTCGCCGCGCTCGAGGATGCCACCGCGCAGGACGTCACTTTCTATGGCAACGAGAAATACCTCCCCGCCCTGCGCCAGTCGAAGGCCGGGGTCGCGCTCGTTCCGCTCGATTTCGCCGAATCACTGCCGGGGGTAGGCGCGGTCATCGGCGTCGCCAATCCCTCCCTCGCCTTCGCCGCGGTCGTCGCGGCGCTGCAGCCGCCCCTGCCGCCACCCGCCCCGGGCATTCATCCCACCGCGGTCATCTCGCCTTCCGCCAAGGTCGGCCGCGACGCCTCGATCCACGCGTATGCCGTGATCGAGGACGGCGCGGAGATCGGCGCCGGTTGCACCGTCGGCGCCCACGCCTTCATCGGCCGCGAAAGCCGCCTCGGCCCGGCCAGCTTCGTGCATCCGCACGTCACCATTCGCGAGCGCGTGGGCATCGGCGCGCGCTGCGTCGTGCACAGCGGCGCGGTGATCGGCGGCGACGGCTTCGGCTTCGAGACGGTCGACGGCCGGCACGTCAAGGTGCCGCAGGTGGGCGGCGTCGAGATCGGCGACGACGTCGAAATCGGCGCGGGCGTCACGATCGATCGCGCGCGCTTCGGCATGACGAAAATCGGCGAAGGCACGAAGATCGACAACCTCGTCCAGATCGCCCACAACGTCGTCATCGGCCCGCACTGCCTGATCGTGGCGCAGGCTGGCATCTCCGGCAGCACGCGCCTCGGCAAGTACGTCGTGCTGGCGGGCCAGGTCGGCGTGGTCGGCCACATCACGCTGGGCGACGGGGCCACGGTGGGCGCGCAAAGCGGCGTGAGCAAGAGCGTGCCCGCCGGCGCCAAGGTGTTCGGCTCCCCGGCCGAACCGATGATGGAGGCGGCGGAAAGCCTCGCCCGGGTGCGCCGCCTGCCGAAATTGATCGAGCGCGTAAAGCAGCTCGAGGACGAGGTGGCCCGCCTCAGGGAACAACTCGGCGGAAAGCGCCCCTGAGCGCCGCCGCCGAATTTCCTCCGGAAGTCTCAGCGCTGATCCGCCACCGGCTTCGTCACGTAGGCCACCTGTACGTCTTTCGAGGGCTTGACGGTCGAGCCGTGCGGTATGTCAATTTTCGCGCTGGCGGAGCAGCCGACAGAAACGAAAGCGATCGCAGCGGTGGCGACGACGAGGAGAATGGTCTTCTTCATTTTCTGAAACGTTTGAGTGTTTGCTTTGGTGAGAGGGACCAAGACATCGTCTGTGCCGCGGGATGTCGAGAAAAAATGGCGGGGCTGCCGCGATTGGCCGCTGCTGCAATCGCCGCGTTTTTCAGCGCGTTTCCATCGACGGGCGGCCGATGCAACGATAGGTGAAGCCGAGCTCCTTCATCGTGGCGGGATCGAAAAGATTGCGGCCGTCGAACACCAGCGGCGTGTGCATGCGCGATTTCACCGCGGTGAGATCGACCTCCTTGAAGTCCCGCCATTCCGTCGCCAGGACCAGCGCCTCCGCGCCTTCCACGGCCTCCAGGGGCGACTTCGCCAGCTTCACGCTCTCGGGAATCAGCTTGAACTCGAGCGCCTTCTCCATGCCCTTGGGGTCATAGGCCGTGACCTGCGCTCCCTCCTTGCAGAGGTCATTCACCAGGTCGATCGCCACCGAGCTGCGCACGTCGTCCGTGTCCGGCTTGAAGGTCAGGCCCCAGACGGCGATTTTTTTGTCGCGCAGGATCCAGAGCGAGTCGCGCATCTTCTGGATGAAGCGCTCCTTCTGCTCGCGGTTGATGCGCTGGACTTCCTTGAGCAGCGTGAACGGACGGCCGATCTGATCGGCGATCGCGATGAAGGCCGCGATGTCCTTCGGGAAGCAGGAGCCGCCGTAGCCCAGGCCCGCGTTGAGGAAGTGCCGGCCGATGCGCTTGTCGCTGCCGATGCCGTCGACCACCTTCTCGATGTCGGCGCCGCTGGCCTCGCAAATCGCGCTGAGCGCGTTGGCGTAGGAAATCTTCAGCGCGAGGAAGGAATTCGCGGCGTGCTTGATCAGCTCGGCGGAATTCACGTCGGTGACGATGATCGGCGCCATGAACGGCTCGTAGATCTTGCGCATCAGGTTGAGCGCGCGATCGCTGTTCGAGCCCACCACCACGCGATCCGGCTTCATCAGGTCGGCCACCGCGCAGCCCTCGCGCAGAAATTCCGGGTTGCTCACCACGTCGAATTCCACCCCGGGCTTCGCATACCGGTTGATGGTCTCCGTCACATTGTCGCCCGTCTTCACCGGCACCGTGCTCTTGTCGACCACCACGCGGTACTCACCCGGCTTGAGCACGCCGGCGATCTCGCGGGCGACGCGCTCGATGTAGGAAAGGTCCACGCTGCCGTCGGGCTGCGGCGGGGTCGGCACCGCGATGAAGACCACCTGGGAGCCGTTGACGCCTTCCTCGATGCTGCCGCTGAACTTCAGGCGATGCGCGGCGACGTTGCGCTTCACGAGGTCTTCCAGCCCGGGTTCGTAGATCGGGATTTGGCCGGCGTGCAGCGCGGTGATCTTGCGCGGGTCGTTGTCGACGCAAATCACGTGGTGGCCGACTTCCGCGAAACACGCGCCGGAAACGAGTCCGACATAGCCCGAGCCGATGATGCAAAGGTCCATTGCTGAGGAGATAGAGTGAGGGGGCGTCCGACGCGGGGCGGGTTGGGGTGGCGGCGGGCAGAGAGGGACGGTTCTAACCCCGAATTATTCAGACGACAACCGGCATGATGGCCGGATGCGCCCCGGCGCGGGCCGCCGCCGGGGAAAATTTTTTTCGCATTCCCGGCCGGATGCGCTTAAGACTCTCCACCCTTTATGACTTCCCGATCCCTCTCCCGTCTGACCCTGGTGGCGACCGGCCTTCTCGGCACGAGCCTGACCGCCCTTGCGCAAGCTCCCGCCGCCCCGGCCGCCCCCGCCACCTCGCCGGCCGCCGCCGCTCCCGCCACGCCTTTTTACAAGACCGAGCGTGAGCGCGTCGGCTACGCCATCGGCGCCAATGTCGGCCGCGGCATGAAGGAACAGGGCGTGGACGCCGATCCCGCGGCGCTGGCCGCGGCGGTGACCGATTCGCTGAGCGGCGCGCCGTTGAAGATGACGGACGCGGAGATGCAGGCCACCCTCACCGCCCTGCAGGAGGGCATCCAAAAGAAACAAATGGAAAAATCCAAAGTGGCGGGTGACGCCAACAAAAAGGAAGGCGACGCCTTTCTCGCCGCAAACAAGTCCAAGGACGGCGTGAAGACCACCGCCAGCGGCCTCCAGTACAAGGTGATCAAGGAAGGCACCGGCGCGTCGCCCAAGGCCACCGACACCGTCTCGGTCAATTACCGCGGCACGCTCGTCAACGGCAAGGAATTCGACAGCTCGGTCAAGGGCAACGGCGGCAAGCCCGTCAGCTTCCCGGTCAATCGCGTCATTCCCGGTTGGACCGAGGCGGTCCAGCTCATGAAGGTGGGCTCGAAGTACCAGCTCTTCATCCCGCCGAATCTCGCCTACGGTGAGCGCGGCGCCGGCGCGGACATCGGCCCCAACGCCACCCTGATCTTCGACGTCGAGCTCGTGGGCATCGAAGGCCAGAAGTAAGCGCTGGCTCGACGTCTCCCATGTCGAACGAGACGTTCCTCGAGCTGGACAACGTCAAGACGCATTTCCCCGTCGAGAAGGGCCTCCTGTTCAAGAAACAGGTCGGCACCGTCAAGGCGGTCGACGGCATCGACCTCTCGCTCACCAAGGGCGAGGTGGTCGGCCTGGTCGGCGAATCGGGCTGCGGCAAGTCGACGCTCGGGCGGACCATCCTGCAATTGATCCCGCCCACCGCCGGCCGCGTGCTGCTCGCCGGCCGCGATCTCGCGTCGCTGCACGGCGAGGCGCTGCGCAAGGCGCGCACGGATTTCCAGATGATTTTCCAGGACCCGTACGCGTCGCTCAATCCGCGCATGACGGTGTACGACACGCTGGCCGAGGCCATCTCGACGCATCAGACCGTGCCGGCGGATCAACTGCCCAAGCGGGTCAGCGCGCTGCTCGAGAAGGTGGGCCTGGCCGCCCGCTTCCAGCGCAAGTATCCGCATGAATTCAGCGGCGGACAGCGCCAGCGCATCGCCATCGCGCGCGCCCTGGCGGTGGAACCGCAGCTCATCATCGCCGACGAGCCGGTCAGCGCGCTCGATGTCTCCATCCAGGCGCAAATCCTCAACCTGATTTTCCGGCTGGTGAAGGAAATGCACCTCACGATGATTTTCATTTCCCACGATCTCTCCGTGGTGAAGCACATCTCGGATCGCATCGCCGTGATGTACCTGGGACGCATCGTGGAAATCGGACCGGCGGTGGAGGTTTTCGAGAGGCCGCTGCATCCGTACACCAAGGCGCTGGTCAGCGCGGTGCCCGTGCCCGATCCGGTGCGCGAGAAAACGCGCCGGCGCATCATTCTCGCGGGCGACCCGCCCTCGCCGCTCCATCCCCCGTCGGGCTGCCCCTTTCATCCGCGCTGCTCCCACGCGATCGACCGTTGCAAGACCGAGGTGCCGGACTGGGTTGATTTCAACGTGGAACGGCGGGCGACCTGCCTGCGGCTCAAGGAGATCAATCATTAGCCTCGCTTCCGCCGGGTCGATCTTGCGCAAGGTCGCTCCCGGTGGATGATCCGCCCGTGGATTTCCTCGCCGCCGCCGCTGCCGCCTCCGAGCAACTCGACTGGACGGATTTCGCGTGGATTGCGTTCTCCGTCGCCATCTTCGCCTACATTGTCCGGCGCGTGTATCAGCCCGGCGGCGACGCCGTGGATGTCAGCCATTTCGGGCGGGTCGAAACCTGGGTCGCCGTATTTCTCGCCTGTTGGTTTCTGGCGCAGGGGCTGTACGTGTTTTCGAACGCCGAACCGACCCAAAAATCCCAGTTCACGACGAAGGATTTGGTCATGGGGATCGTGATGATTTTCGTTTTCACGACCGTCGTCCTACTGGCCATCAAGCAGGGCGGTGGCAGCCTGAACCTGCTCTTCGGCTTCGGCCGTCAGCCCGTTTGGAAGGCGTTTATTCTCGCCATGATTTTCATTCTGGCCGCCTTTCCCATTGTGCAGGCAGGCTCCCTGATCACGCAGTCGTACTCGAAGGGCCCCAACGACCTCCAGGAACTCGTCAAATTCTTCCGCGAGGCCGGTCACGAACGCGAGCGCCTGGCCGTGGTCTTTTCCGCCGTCGTGGTCGCCCCGTTCGCCGAGGAGCTGTTTTTCCGCGGCATCATCTACGGCGTGGCCAAGCGCTACGGCGGGCTGACGGCCGCGCTGATTTTTAACGCGGCGCTTTTTGCCGTCATCCACGGCAGCCTCCCCATCATCGGACCTCTCTTTGCCCTCGCGGTGTGCCTGACGCTGGCCTACGAATTTACCGGCTCGCTGTACGTTCCGATTTTCATGCACGCCTGCTTCAACGCCACGGAACTCGCGCTCATGTTTTTCGGACTCACCAAGCCCTAGCCATGCAAGAGCCGCGCACGCTCTCGGGATTCGGCGAGGACCGCCTCGTCCGCCGCCTGCTGGCCGAGCTGGGACCCGATGTGCTGATGGATCGCACGCTGGTGGCCGACGCCACCGAGGGCGACGATTGCGCGGTCGTGCGCGACCTGCTGCGCGGCGGAAAATATCTGCTGCTGAAATCCGATTGCGTGATCGAGGGCCGGCATTTTCCGCCCGACGCCCCGGCCGCGCAGGTCGGCTGGAAGGCGCTGGCGCGCCCGCTCAGCGACATCGCGGCCTGCGCGGGCCGGCCGCTGCACGCGCTCGTCACCATCGCGCTGCGCGGCGACACCACCACGGCGCGGGCCCGCGGCATCTATCGCGGGCTGGGTCGCTGCGCGGCGGAATTCGGCGTGCTCATCGTGGGCGGCGAGACCGCGCGCACGGACGGGCCGATCACCATTTCCGTTTCGCTCACCGGCGAGGTGGCGCCCAAGCGCTGCTGCCTGCGCTCGGCCGGGAAGGCGGGCGACGCGCTCTTTGTCACCGGGACGCTGGGCGGTTCTCTCGCGACGGGACATCATCTCAATTTCCAGCCGCGGCTCGGCGAAGCGCGCTGGCTGGCGAAGAATTTCAAGATTCACGCCATGATGGACCTGAGCGACGGCCTCGGCTCGGATCTGCCGCGGCTGGTGCTCGCCAGCGGGGTCGGCTTCCAGATCGATCCCGAGTCGCTGCCGCGCGCCGCCGGCATCTCGGCGGAGCAGGCCATGCACGACGGCGAGGACTACGAGCTGCTCTTTTCGATCGCGGCGGCGGATGCCGCGGAGTTGTCGGCCCGGTGGCCGGAGAAATTCCCGGAAGTGGCCCTCACCCGGATTGGCGAGTTGACCGAGCCGGGGAGGCGGACTGAATTGCCCCGTGGCTACGATCATTTCGCGTGACCCGGCGGAGACGCTGGCGCTGGGCCGCGGCGAAGGCGCGCGCTGTCAGGCCGGCGACGTGATCGCGCTGTGCGGCGACCTCGGCGCGGGCAAAACGCAATTCGTCAAGGGGCTCGCCGCCGGCCTCGCGTCCGGCGCGGAGGTCACCAGCCCGACCTTCACGTTGATCCATGAATACGCCGGCGGGCGCCTGCCGGTTTACCATTTCGACCTCTACCGGCTGGGTTCCGCCGCGGAGGCCCTCGCCCTGGGGCTCGATGAATACCTCGAGGGCGGCGGCGTCAGCGTGATCGAGTGGGCGGACAAGTTTCCAGAACTCCTGCCGGCGCGCGCCCGCTGGTTCCGCTTCTCCCACCGGCCGGACGGCGGCCGCGAAATCTCCCTCGCCGGATGAAAACTGCAGCGCCCCGCGCGCGCGTCCCCGGATTTTCAAAATCTGCGTGACTTGTCGGGACCGGATTCTACGATGAGCGGCATGAAAGCCTCGCTGCTGTCGTTTCTCGCGGTCCTCGCCCTCGCGGTCGGACTTTCGTCGTGCACTGCGACCGGTTCCAAATTCGCCAACCTGAACCAGGCGAAGTATTACGCCGATCTCAAGGGCACCAGCGGCAGCCCGAAAGCGGTCCGCGTCGCGCGCGTTTACAAGGCCAACCCCGCCCAGGTCCAGGTCGCGGTCGAGCGCATCACGAGCTACATCGACAGCCTGAGTCCCGAGGACAAGGAAATCGTCAAGAAGAAGCGCTACGTCTGCGTCTGCACGACCCAGGCGCCCAACTCCAAGGGCAAGGTGACCTGCATGGCGTGGGATTCGCAGTCCCAGTCTTTCGTCGGCAACAACGCCTTCGAGCTGGTCAACCCGCCGCCCGTCCCGTCGACCATCAAGTTCGACAGCTTTGACGCCATCTTTGTGGGCACGGCGAAGATCGGTCCGGGCTGATCCCGGCGCCGTTCCGATGTAGGGTCCGGTCGCGTGGAAACGAATTCTCCCAGCAGCGGACCGGGCGGCATCACCGTCGGCGACTTCGTGCGCGCCCATGGCGAGGCGCTGCATCTGAAACTGGTCGGCCCCGAGGCCGGCATGGATCGCAAGATCCGCGAGGCCACCATCAACCGTCCCGGGCTCGGCCTGGCCGGCTTCTACCGCTACTTCGCCTGGAAGCGCATCCAGGTTTTCGGCAGCGCCGAGCTCGCCTACCTCAAGAGCCTGACCGAAACCGAAATGCGGCAGCGCTTTCACGCGCTCTGCCAGCTCCACATTCCCTGCGCGGTCTTCTCGCGCTCCGCCGTCATCCCGCCCGCGCTGCTCGACGAGGCCCGCGCCGCGCGCGTCGCCGTCTTCCGCACCCCCATGGTGACGAAGCATTTCATCAACGCCGCCACCATCGCGCTCGAGAATGATTTCGCGCCCACCATCATCGAGCACGGCAGCATGGTCGACATCCTCGGCATCGGCGTCTTCATCCGCGGCGCCAGCGGCATCGGCAAGAGCGAGTGCGTCCTCAGCCTGATCGAGCGCGGTTACAGCCTGGTGGCCGACGACGTCACGCGCTTTCGCGGCATCGAGCACCGCGAGCTGATGGGCACCTCGCCGCCGCTGACGCGCCATCACATGGAAATCCGCGGCCTCGGCGTGATCAACGTGGCCTCCGTCTTCGGGGTGGGCGCCATCCGGGACGAAAAGCGGCTCGATCTCGTCGTCACCCTGATGGAATGGAGTGAGTGTCCGGACATCGATCGCATCGGCCTCGACCCGGAGAACTACACCATTCTTGACATCACCGTGCCGTGCGTGACCATCCCGGTCCGGCCGGGGCGGGATATGGCCCGCCTGGTGGAGGTCGCCGCGCTGGATCAAAAGCTCAAGGCGCACGGCTACGATGGCGCGGCCGTTTTCAATCAGCGGCTGATCGACCAGATGCAGACGAAACCGGCAAAAGCCAACTGACCCATTTCCAATGTCCCTGCTGAACCGCAAATCCGGTTCCTCCCAACCCCAAGGCCAAAAGCACAGCCGCGATTTCACGATTGAAAATCGCCTCGGCCTGCATGCCCGGCCCAGCGCCCGCTTCGTCAAGGTGACCAGCCGTTACAAATCCGACATCTGGGTCGAGAAGGACGGCGAAAGGGTCAATGGCAAGAGCATCATGGGCCTGATGATGCTCGCCGCCGGGCAGGGCTCGGTGCTGACGATTGTGGCCGAGGGGCCCGACGCCGAAAAGGCGCTCGACGAGCTTGCCGCCTTGATCCTGAGCAAGTTCGACGAGGATCCTTGAGGGAAACTGCGCCGGAAATGCGCGCCCTGGCGGCAGGGCGCGGACGCGTGGCCACGTTCCCATTTGGCACTGGAGGGCTTCCGGTGTAGATGCGCCGCATCTGCCTGAACAAGCGAACATGAGCGGCCCCAACGCCCCAGCCGAGCAGCGTGAGGAACGCCGCCTGCAAGGCTTCGCCGTCTCGCCGGGCGTCTCGCGCGGCATCGCCTACGTGCACCGGCCGGGCAAGGACGAGGTGCCGCGCTACCCGATTCCCGTCGAGCAGGTCGATCCCGAAATCCTGCGCCTCGAGGCCGCTCTCGGCGCCACCCGCGCCCAGATCACCCAGGTTCAATCGCAGCTCGCCGCCGCCGTCGGCGCCAAGGAGGCCAGCATCTTCGACGCCCACCTGCTCGTGCTGGAGGACGCCACCCTGCTCGACGACGTGGTCCGAGGCATCGAACAGGACCACCTCAACGCGGAATTCATCGTCCATCGCGCCGCGACCAAGTTCGCCGCCGAGCTGGCCAAGCTGAAGGATCCGTACCTGAGCGAGCGCTCGCAGGACATCACCGACGTCGCCCGGCGCATCATCCAGAACCTGACCGGCAAGGCGCATCCCGGCCTGAGCGCGGTGCACACGCGGCACGTGCTGGTGGCGCATCATTTGATGCCGTCCGACACCGCCTCGCTGAACCGCGACCTGGTGCTCGGTTTCGCCACCGAGGTCGGCACGCGCAACTCGCACACCGCCATTCTCGCGCGCTCGCTCGGCATCCCGGCGGTCTCCGGGCTGCACGGCATCGAGTCGCTGCTGGAAACCGGCGACGATCTGCTGCTCGACGGCTATCGCGGCCTCGTGGTGCTCAATCCGCAGCCCGCCACGCTGCAGGAATACGAGGAATTTTCGCACCAGCGCAGGCGCGTCGAGCAGGATCTCGGCGAACTGCGCGAGACCGCCTCCACCACGCGCGACGGCCATCACATCACGCTGGCCGCGAACCTCGCGCGCGCCGACGATCTGCCGCTGCACAAGCTCAGCGGCGCGCAGGGCGTGGGCCTCTACCGCACGGAGGTTTTCTTTTTCAATCGCGATTCGCTCCCCACCGAGGAGGAGCAGCTCGAGAATTACGGCCATCTCGCGCGCGAGCTGCACCCGCAGAAGATCATCATCCGCACGCTCGACGTCGGCGGCGACAAGCCGCTCGATTGCCTGCCGATGCCCGAGGAGTCCAATCCATTCCTCGGGCTGCGCGGCGTGCGTCTCTGCCTCGAGAATCCCGACATTTTCAAGACCCAGCTCCGCGCGATTCTCCGCGCCAGCGTCGGGGGAAACGTGCGCATCATGTACCCGATGGTCACGAGCCCGGGCGAGGTGCGCCGGGCCAACGCCCTGCTCGACGAATGCCGGCACGAATTGCGCGCGGAAGGCCACCCCTTCGACGAGAGGCTCGAAGTCGGCGTCATGATCGAGGTGCCCGCCGCCGCGCTCTGCGCCGAGGAAATCGCCCGCGACGTCCAATTCATGAGCATCGGCACGAATGACCTCGTGCAATACACGCTGGCGGTCGATCGCCTGAACGATGCCGTCGCCTCGCTCTACGAACCCACCCATCCCGCCGTGCTTCGCTTGATCCGCCATGTGGTCGGGGTGGCGCACGTCGCCGGCCTCTGGGTCGGGGTCTGCGGCGAAATGGCGTCCGACATCGTGCTCGTCCCGCTGTTGCTCGGGCTCGGCATCGACGAGCTCAGCGCCGCCGCGTCGCTCGTGCCGCGCATCAAGCGCGCCGTGCAAACGCTCGAAATCGGGGTCTGCCGCGAGCTGGCCGCGCGCGCGCTTGGGTCCGACTCCGCGGCCGACACGTTGAAGGCCTGCGAGTCGCTCGCGCGCGAGCGCTACGGCGAGCTGCTCTCGTAGTCTTAGGCCAGCCGCTCGCCGCCGCGCCAGGTTCCCGCCACTTCGAGCTTCGGCGTCAGCCACACCACATCTGCTGCCGCGCCAATCTCGAGCCGGCCGATCGGCGGCCCCTCCAGGCGCGGGGCGATCACCTCCGCCGGATTGCACGTGGCCATGCGCACCGCCTCCACCAGCGGCACGCCGGCCAACCGCACCAGGTTGCGCACAACATCAATCATGCGCGCGGCGCTGCCCGCCAGCACATCGGCGTCCCGTCGGAAGCCGGTGCCTGCCCGCACCACGCACGGAATTTCACCCAGCCGATATTCGGTTCCGTCCGGCAGGCCGCAGGCCGCCGTTGCATCGGTGACCAGTTGCAGGCCCGTGGCTCCCTTGGCGCGATAGGCGGCGCGCAAGAGCGTCGCCGAAACGTGGTGACCGTCGGCGATGATCTCCGCGGCAAGGCGCGGCTCGGCCAGCGTGCCTTCCAGCAGTCCGCCGAGGCGGTACGCCGCCGCGCCGCCGCGCGCTCGACATCGCGTTGTACAAATGCGTCGTGCGCGTGAGGCCGGCGGTCACCGCGCGCATGACATCGTCCTCCCACGCGTCGCTGTGCCCGGCGCTCGCCACGATGCCGCGGGCCGCCAGCGCGCGAATCGCGTCGCAACCGCCGGGCAGCTCGGGCGCGAGCGTGACCAGCAGCACGTCGCCGCGCCACTCGAGGACTCGCTCGACCGCCCCGGGATTCGGCAGGGAAAATGATTTCGCGTCGTGCGCCCCGGGCTTCTCGGGCGAAAGCCACGGTCCCTCGAGATGCACGCCCGCCACCCGCGGCAGCCCCGCGCGATCGCGAAAAGCGCGCGACCGCTCGATCATCGCCGCAATCTCCGGCCACGGCGCGCTCAGGCTGGTCGCCGCCACCGTCGTCGTGCCGCCCGTCGCGTGGTGCCGCAGGATCGCCGTGAACGCGTCGTCGGTCGCCTCCATGAAATCGCGGCCCATCGCGCCGTGCACATGCAGGTCGATGAATCCCGGTGCCAGCCAGCCGCCCGCGCCATCGATGACCTGTTCCCCGTCACGCAGGGCCACGCCGCCGCCGCCCAGATCCGTGATCACGCCGCCTTCCGCGCGCAGCCAGCCCCGCTCGATGATCTCGTCGGGCAGAATCAGACCGACGTTCGCGAAGAGCATCCGGCGTCAGATGATCGTCTCGGTGAACGCGGCGGAGTTGCCGTTGCGGCCGCCGTGCATCACGCGATGCACCACCGCCGCAATTTCCTCGATGCGATACGGCTTGGAGAGGATGTCCGCGAAACCGTGCCGCGAGTAGTCGGCCATGATGGGCGCGTTCGCGTAGCCGCTCGAGACAATCGCGCGCACGTTGGGCGCCAGCGCGCGCAGCCGCTCGATCACCTCGAGCCCGCCGAGCCCGCCCGGCACCGTCAGGTCCAGGATCACGACGTCGTAATCGATGCCCTGATCGCGCGCGCGCTGGAAGCGCTCGATGGCCATCTGGCCGTCCGGCACGGCGGAGACATCGTAGCCGAGCTGCTCGAGCATGCCGCTGGCGAGCTGGCGGATGTCCACCTCGTCGTCCATCACCAGCACGCGGCCCTCGCCGCGCGGGGCGTCGCCTTCCTCGATGACCGTCGCGCTCGTGCCCTCGCCGCGCTCCTGCGGATTGATCGAGACCGGCAGGTAGACGCGGAAGATGGAGCCGACATCGACGATGGAATCGAAGTTGATGAAGCCGCCGTGGTTCTTGATGATGGAGTACGACGTCGCGAGGCCCAGGCCGCTGCCGTGATCCTTGGTCGTGAAGAAGGGATCGAAAATCTTGCTCTGATCCTCCGGCGGAATGCCCGCGCCCGAGTCCTCGACGCAAATCTTCACGTACTTGCCCGGCGGCAGCCCCGTGGGATGGCCCTCCTCGAGATCGCGCTCCTGCGCCCAGACGTCGAGCGTGCCGCCGTCCGGCATGGCCTGCACCGCGTTGATCGCGAGGTTGTTGATGACCTGCGAGAGCTGGCCCGCGTCGGCCTCCACCGGCGGCAGGTTGTCCGGCAGGCTGAAGCGGCAGACGACCTTGGAACCGTGCAGCGCGAAGCCAATCGACTCGCGAATGATGTCCTGCAGCCGCGCGAGCTTCTTGATGGGCGCGCCGCCCTTCGAAAACGTCAGCAACTGCGTGGTCAAATCGCGCGCGCGGAAGCTGGCGCGCTCGGCCTCGTCGAGCTTGGCCGCCGCGCGCGCCGGGTCGTGCAGGAACATCTTGGCCAGCGAAATGTTGCCCACCACCGCGGTGAGAATGTTGTTGAAATCGTGCGCGATGCCGCCGGCCAGCAGGCCGATCGATTCCAGTTTCGACGCCTTGGCCATTTCGGCGGCCATGCGCTGGTCCTGCGTGATGTCGCGGAAGACGCGCACGGCGCCGATGATCTTGCCGGCGCGGTTGCGGATGGGCGCGGTGCTCTTGGCCACCGGAATGCGCATGCCGTTCTTGTGCGCCGCAAACGCGCCGCTCGGCTGGATGACCACCTCGCCGCTCTCCAACACGCGCCAGAGCGCATCGCCGCGATGCGTGGCGCTGGAGCCGACGTGGAAAAATCCCGAAAGCTCCTGGCCGGCGAGCTCCTGCTGGTTGCGGCCAAGCAGATTCTCCGCGACGCGATTGGCAAAAATCACCCGGCCGCCGGCATCGGTCGTGATCACGCCGTCGGCGATCGAGGCCAGCGTCACGGCAAAGCGATCCTTCTCCTCGTCGAGCGACTGCGAGACCGCCTCGGCTTCCAGCGCCAGCGCGAGCGCCGCGGCGGCGGCCTGCAGCAGATCCGCCTCCGAGCGATCCCAGACCCGCGCCGCCACGCAGTCGTCGAGTCCGAGGAATCCGATGAATCCACCGCGCACCAATACCGGCGCGATCAGGGCGGAGCGCACGCCGCCCGCCGAAAAGAGCGAGCGCTCGGGCTCGGAAAGTTGATCGACCTGCACGGCGAGTTTCTGGCCGGACTTCAGGCCCTTCAGCCAGGTCGGATCGTACGCGTCGTAGGGAATCCGCTCCTGCGGGAAGACCTCCATCTCCGAGAAAATGCCCGGCGCGCACCACTCCTGCGCGGGCGCGGCGTAAAGCCCGCCGGTCCGCGTGTCGGTGCCGTTCACATAGTAATAGGCGCGGCTCGCGCCGATGGCCCGGCCGAGCGCGGCGAGCAGCGCCTGCACGCATTCCTCCAGCGGGCGCGGCTTCAACAGCTCGAGCTGCATCTCCACCTGCGCCGCCATGTAGCGATTGCGCAGGCGCAGGCTCTCGACCGCGTTGGCGCGCTCGGTGATGTCCTGCACCGCCACGAGGTGCGCCTTGCTGCCGAAGAAATCCACGGTCGAGGTGCTCACCTCCACCACGATGGTGTCGCCGCTGCGCTTCTTGTGCCGCCAGACCGTGCGCACGGGCAATTTTTCGCGCCGCGAAATGTGCGCGCGAAAGGCCTGGACGTCGTCGGCGATCCAGATGTCGTCGACGCGCAGGGCCATGAACTCCTCGCGCGAATAGCCGTAGTGCCGCAGCGCCGCGTCGTTCACCGCGAGCATGGTGTGGTTCTCCCACTCGAAGGCCCACATCGGCTGCGGGTTCACCTCGAACAACTGGCGGTAGCGCGACTCGGAGTCGCGCAGCTTGGTCAGGTACCGCTTGCGCTCCGAGGCGTCGCGCGAGCGCACCATCACGCCGGGCATCTCCGGATCCTCGAGCGAATTGTAGCCGGTCGATTCCAGCTCGACCCAATGGCCGTCGAGATGCTTGAAGCGGTATTCGACCGTCTCGGCGACGCCGGGTTCCTCGAGGACGCGCTGGAAGGCCTTCAGCACGCGCGGCTGGTCCTCCTCGTGCACGTAGGCAAAGACGTTCTGGCCGATCAGGTCGCCCGCCTCGTAGCCGATCGTCTTGGCGTGCGCGCCGCTGGCGAAGGTCACGATTCCCTCGCTCGAGAGCATCGTGAAGATCTCCGACGAATGCCGCACCAGCGCCTGCACGAAGCGCGCGTCCGGGGAGTTGGTCGGCAGCGGCACCACCGCGGTGCGGGCGCGCTCGCGAATCCGCAGGAATTCCGCCGCCGACAACGACAGATCCTGCAGCGCCTGCTGCTCATCGATGCTCATCTGCCGCGGCTTCGTGTCGAAGACCCCGAGCAGCCCGACCGGCTTGCCCATCGCGTCGCGAATCGGCACGGCCGCATAAAATCGCATGCAGAACGGACCCGTGACCGAGGCGTGCCGCATGAAGCGTGGATCGGTCGACGCATCTTCCGTCCACGCCACATCGCCCTGCGCGCAGGCCAGCGGCGCGACCGCCAGCTCCTCGTCCCACGGCACTTCCACGCCGGCGGGCCCGGCCAGCGAGCGCACCACCAGGCCATCCTTCTCGACCGTGGCCAGCAGCGACCACGGCACGCGGAACATGGTGGCCGCCACCCGCGTGAAGCGATCGCAGGAGGAGTCCGGCAAAACGCGCGGCGCGGCCGACTGGGCCGACGGAGCACCTTCCTCCGGTCCGGTTGGAGGCGGCGCGATCATTGGCGATGACGCTTCTCCCATATGTTGATCTGTACTGGCTCGCTCCAAGATGAGCAAGCCAAAGGGCGGACATTGGGGCGCCGTCAACTCCGATTCCGACCGGCCCTCAGGGCGAGGGCTGGACGGCCGACGCAGCAGCCGGACGCATGACCCGGCCGACCGCGTTCAGGTACGCGCGGGCACTGGCCTCAACCACATCCGTGCTGGCGCCCTTGCCCGACACCACCCGGCCGTCGCCGAAGTCGACTTTCAACACCACCTCGCCCAGCGCGTCCTCACCCGCCGTCACGCCGCTGACGTGGTATTCGACCAGTTCGCCACGCTTGCCGAGGATGCGATCGATGGCCTTCATCGCGGCGTCGACGGCACCATTGCCGGCGGCCGAGTCCTGCAGGATTTCCGGCTCTCCGTTGTCGGCGGATCCATTGGAACCATGCGTTTCGTGGATACGACCCAGCCGCACCGTGGCGGTGGGCACGGTCGTGGTGCCGCTGGTCACGTTCAAATATTCGAGCGTGTAGAGCGGCGACGCTCCAAGCGGCCCGTCTTCCATCAAGGCCACAAGGTCGTCGTCATACACGAATTTCTTCCGGTCGCCGATCTGCTTGAAGCGACCAAAAAACGCATCCTGTTCCTCCGCCGAGAGTTCGAAACCAAGATGCGTCAGCCGCTGGAAGAGCGCGGCGCGCCCGCTGTGCTTGGTCAGCGGCAGTTCCGTGTCGCCCCAGCCCACCTCGCGCGGGTCCATGATCTCGTAGGTCGAGCGATTCTTGATGATGCCGTCCTGGTGGATGCCGGCGCTGTGCGCAAAGGCGTTTTCGCCGACCACCGCCTTGTTGCGCGGCACCAGCAGGCTGCTCATGCGGCTGACCAGGCGCGAGGAGCGCACAATTTCGTGGGCGTTGATGCCGGTCACGAGATTGCCGAAAGCCTCGGGTCGCGTGCGCAGCGCCATGATCACCTCCTCGAGCGCGGCGTTGCCCGCGCGCTCGCCGATGCCGTTGATGGTGCCCTCGACCTGCCGCGCCCCGGCCTTGAGCGCGGCGAGCGAATTCGCCACCGCCAGCCCGAGGTCGTCATGGCAATGCACCGAGAGGATCGCCTCGCCGATATTCGGCACATGGTCGATCAGGTAGCGGATGAGCGATTCGAATTGATCCGGCACCGCGTAACCGACGGTGTCGGGGATATTCACGGTGGTCGCGCCCGCGGCGATCACCGCCTCGGTCACCTCGGCGAGAAACTCCGGTTCCGTGCGCGAGCCGTCCTCGGGCGAAAACTCCACGTCGCGCACGAACGACTTGGCGCGCTTCACGCCCTCGACCGCGAGATGGATGATCTGCTCGCGCGCCTTTTTCAGCTTGAACTCGCGGTGAATGGCCGAGGTCGCGAGAAACACATGCACGCGACCGCGGTCGCCCGCCGGCGCCACCGCGCGGGCCGCCGCCTCGATGTCCGAAGGAACGCAGCGCGCCAGGCCCGCGATGATCGGGCCCTGGATTTCGCCGGCGATGCGATGCACGGATTCGAAATCGCCGTCGCTGATGCACGGAAAGCCGGCCTCGATCACGTCCACGCCGAGGCGCGCGAGCTGCCGCGCGACCTCCAGTTTTTCGCGGAGATTCATCGAGGCGCCGGGACATTGCTCGCCGTCGCGGAGGGTGGTGTCGAAAATGATGATGCGATCTGACATGGCTGAAATACTCCCAAAGTGGTTGGCCTGGTTGGCGCCGCCATCCGGGCGGCACGCTGGCCGTCGCGGGACGACGGCACGAAAAGACAAAATCCGAAACGCTGCGGGCTTAGTGGGTCGCCAACCCTAGCGAAAGCAGCGGCGCGCCCTGGCCGGATAGGCCCGCGCGGCTGAAATCGAGGATGAAGCGGTGGCTCTGCACGGGCGAACCATGCGGGAACCCGCCCCGAACGCAAGCGCCAGATCTGTCAGCGCCCGCCGGCGCGATCCATTTGCCACCGCCGTTCGATCCCGCTTAGCCTCGGGCATGTCGTCACCCGCCCGCGTGGCCTGGATTCCTCCCGCCGAGGATCCGTCCGACGCCGCGGCGGTCGCACACCTGGCCGCGGAGCTTGCCCTGCCCCGCCCGCTGGCGCGACTGCTGGTTCGCCGCGGCTACGGCGAGGTGGAAGCGGCGCGCGATTTTCTGGATCCGCGCCTGCAGCGGCTGGCCGATCCCTTCGCGCTGCCGGACATGAAGGCCGCGGTGCAACGCATCTTCGAGGCGATCGATCGCCGCGAGCGCATCACGCTTTACGGCGACTACGATGTCGACGGCGTCACCTCGCTGACGTTGCTGGCGGAGGTGCTGGCGGGCTACGGCGCCACGCCCGCGTGTTTTCTCCCGCACCGCATGGACGAAGGCTATGGGCTGAGCGCCGACGGCGTGGCGCGCTGCCTCGCCGAGCACCAGCCGAAGCTCTTGATCGCGGTCGATTGCGGCACGGTCTCGGTGGACGAAATCGCTTCGCTCAAGGCCTCCGGCGTCGACACGATCGTGCTCGATCATCACGAGCCCGGGGCCGTCCGGCCGGATTGCGTGGCGCTGGTGAATCCGAAATGCGATCCCGCCGGCACCTGCGATTACCTTTGCAGCGCGGCCATCGCCTTCAAGACCGGCCACGCGCTGCTCAAGACCCGGCCGCAACCCGGCTATGAACTCAAATCGACGCTCGATCTCGTGGCGCTGGGCACGGTGGCGGACATCGTGCCGCTCAAGGGCGAGAACCGCGCGCTGGTGCGCCGCGGGCTGGAGGAACTGGCGCGCACGGCCCGCCCCGGGCTGCGCGCGCTGATGGATGTCGCCGGCCTCGGTGGCGGAACGATTCGCCCGGGTGACGTCGCCTTCCGGCTGGGGCCGCGCCTCAACGCCGCCGGCCGGCTCGGCACCGCGCAGGCCTCGCTCGAGCTGCTGCAGACGCGCGATGCCAACCGCGCGCGCGATCTCGCCGCGGAACTGCACCGGCAGAACGCCGAGCGCCAGGAGGTCGAGCGGCGCACGCTGGCCGACGCCGAGAAAATCCTGCACGCCGGCAGCGTCGCGGTGGCCGAGCTTTCCGCCATCGTGGTGGGCGGCCGCGGCTGGCATCCCGGCGTGCTTGGCATCGTGGCGGCGCGGCTGCTGCGCACGTATCACCGGCCGACCGTGGTGGTGGGGTTCGACGAAGGCGGCGTCGGCAAGGGCAGCGGACGCAGCATCGAGGGCCTGGCCCTGGTCGAGGCGCTGCATTCGTGCGGCGAATGGCTCGATCGCTTCGGCGGCCACGAGATGGCCGCGGGCCTGACCGTGCGCGAGGCGAGCTTCGCGGGATTTCAATTCGCGTTCCAGGAATTCGCCAAGTCGCAGGCTCACCGCCGAGCAGCTGCAACCCAAGCTGCGTTTCGACGCGGAGGTCGCGCTCGACGAGCTGGACGCTGAATTTCTGGGAGCAGCTCGCGCGCTTTCAACCGTTCGGGATGGGCAATCCCGAGCCGCTCTTCCTCGCGCGCGGCGTCATGCCCGCCGGGCCCACCCGCACCATGAAGGAAAAGCACCTGCGGATTTCACTGCGGCAGCCGGGTCGGCCGGGCCGCGCTCCGCACGCCGCCGTCTTCTTCAACGGCGCCAGTCCCGCGCCCCCGCCGCCACCGTGGGACGTGGCCTTTCATCTCGAGGAGAACGAGTGGAACGGCGAGACGCGCCGACAATTGCGGATTGTGGCGTTGCGTTCCAGTGAGTGAAGAAGAGGAGACAGAATTTACGGAATTTACAGAATTAAGGATCCTCAGAACTTGATCAGGTGTCGTGCTCATCCCAAAAAAATTCCGTTAATTCCGTTAATTCTGTCTAATCCTTCATGCCCGAGCGACTGACTCTCCAAACGCCCCTCGCCGACATTGCGGGTCTCGGCGCGGCGCGGGTGAAACAGCTCGCGCGGCTCGAGCTGCAGACGGTCGGCGACGTCCTCCAGCATTATCCGCGGCGCTACGAGGATCGACGCCAGTTCCCGCGCTTCCCCACCGGCCCCAGCGAATCCGCCGTCTGCGTCTGCGGCATCGTGATGAAGGTCGACAACAAGCGGCTCTACGGCCGCCGCAGCATGCTCGAGGTCACGATCGAGGAACCCGAGGCCACCGCGCTCAGCGCGCGCATGATCTGCCGATGGTTCGGCATGCCCTACCTGCACAAGGCCTTCGCGCAGGACCAGCGCGTGGTCTTCTACGGCAAGCCCAAGCTCCGCGGCAAGAAGCTCGTGCTCGATCATCCGGACTTCGAAATCATCGAGGACGACGAGGAGACGACCATCCACGTTCGCCGGATCACGCCGATCTATCCGGCGACCGAGGGATTGTCCCAGCGCGTCTTTCGCGGACTGGTTTACCGGTTGCTCGAGTCGGCCGATCTCAGCGGCGTCGAGACGCGCCTGCCGGCGGGGCTCGATCCGACCGCGCGCGCGATGGCCATGCGCGAGATTCATTTTCCGTCCTCCGAACCCGGGCGGCTGGCCGCCCGGCGGCATCTGGTGCTCGAGGAATTCTTCGGCCTGCAGCTCGCGGTGGCGGCGCGGCGGCGCGCCATCGTGAACCAGCCGGGCTCGGTGCACGCCGGGAAGGGTCAATTGCTGGAAAAATTTCTCGCCTCCCTGCCGTTCCAGCCCACCGCCTCGCAACACCGCGCCATCGCGGAGGTCCGCGCCGATCTCGCGGCGCCGCGCCCGATGAACCGGCTGCTGCAGGGCGATGTCGGCTCCGGCAAGACGCTCGTGGCGCTGGCCGGCCTGCTGCTTTGCGTGGAGGCCGGCTACCAGGCGGCGCTGATGGCCCCCACGCAAATCCTGGCCGAGCAGCATTTCCTCACCTTTCGCCGCTGGCTGGGTCCCCTCGGCCTGCGCATCAGCCTGCGCACCGGCGCCCGCCTGACGAACGATTTCACCCCGCTCTTCGGCGGCGGCGAGGAGCCGCAAATCGTGGTCGGCACGCACGCGCTGCTCTACGAAAAGGCGCGCGCCGAGCTGCCGCGACTCGGTTTTGTGGTGATCGACGAGCAGCACAAATTCGGCGTGCTGCAGCGCACGCAGCTCTCCCGCGGGCCCGACGGCGCGCGGCCCGACGTGCTCGTGATGAGCGCGACGCCGATTCCGCGCACGCTTGCCATCACGATCTACGGCGACCTCGACGTCTCGACGCTCGACGAGCTTCCCGCCGGCCGCGGCAGCATCGTCACGGCGGTGCGGCCGGCCACCAAGCGCGCCGAGGCCGTCGAATTCATCCGCAAACAACTCGAGGCGGGACGCCAGGTCTATTTGGTTCATCCGTTGATCGATGAATCGGACAAGCTCGACGCCAAGGCCGCCGCGGCGCAATTCGCGCAATGGTCGCAGGCGCTCGCGCCGCACGCCTGCGCCCTGCTGCACGGACGGCTCGGCGCCGACGAGAAGGAGTCGATCATGGCGCGGTTTCGCGCCGGCGAAATTCGCGCGCTCATCACCACCACCGTCATCGAGGTCGGCGTGGACGTGCCGAACGCCAACCTGATGCTGGTGGAAAACGCCGAGCGCTTCGGTCTCGCGCAGCTTCACCAGTTGCGCGGTCGGATCGGCCGCGGCGCGCACAAGTCGTACTGCGTGCTTCTGCTCGACGCGAAGGCGGACGAGGCGATGGCCCGCCTGCGCATCCTGGAGGAGACGACCGACGGATTCATCATCGCGGAGACCGACTTGCGCCTGCGCGGGCCGGGCGACCTGCTCGGCACGGAGCAAAGCGGCCTGCCGCCCCTGCGCATCGGCGACCTGGTGACCGACGCCGAATTGATGACGCTGGCGCGCCGCGCGGCCGCGGAAGTGTTCGAGCGCGATCCGGAATTGCGCCTGCCGGCGAGCCGGGTTTTCGCCGAATTGCTCGCCTCCCATCGCAAGCTGGCCGACATCGCGAGCTAGGCCGGCGGGCCGAACCAGCCCTGATCGACCCGCCAACGTTGCAAATTCGGGCGTGCGGCGAATGGACAAGCCGCCGCTCCCGTCCATCTTGCGGCGATATGAAGCGCTTTTTGCAATTCATCCTTTTTGTCTTCCTGCTCTCCTCGGCGGTCTCAGCGCTTTATGTCTGGAAGTCCCGCCGCGACGACGTCGCCGCCGCGGCCAAGCGGACGCCGGAAAAATTCACCGGCGCGGACGCCCCGCCCGTCAGCCTCGCCGATGTCGATGTGCTCGCCGCGCTCAGCCGCCAGCAAATCAAGCTCGCCAGCGCCGTCATTCCGTCCGTCGTCAGCATCCGCACGCAGAAAAACGCCAAGCCCCGCCAGGGCGTGCGCGATCCGTGGGCGGAGATGTTCGAGCGCTTCATGTCGCGCGACGGCCAAAACCGCGTGCAGCAGTCGCTCGGCTCCGGCGTGATCGTCTCGAAGGAAGGCCACATCGTCACGAACAACCACGTGATCGACCAGATGGACGCGATCGAGGTGCAGCTGCACGACGGCCGCAAGCTCGCCGCCAAGGTGATCGGCGTCGCCCCCGCCAACGATCTGGCGATTCTCAAGGTCGAAAACGACGCGCTGCATCCGATTCCGTTCGGCGATTCCGAAAAAGTGGATGTCGGCGAAATCGTCTTCGCGGTGGGCAATCCCTTCGGCCTGGAGGAAACCCTCACGCAGGGCATCATCAGCGCGAAGGGCCGGCGCGGCGTGGAGGCCGACGGCGAATTTTTCCAGACCGACGCCGCCATCAATCCCGGCAACTCCGGCGGCGCGCTCATCAACGTGCGCGGCGAACTTGTCGGCATCAACACCGCCATCTATTCGCAGTCCGGCGGCTCGCAGGGCATCGGCTTCGCCATTCCCTCGCGCACCGTCCGGCGCATCCTCGACAGCGTGCTCAAGAACGGCCGCGTCATCCGCGGCTATCTCGGCGTCACGCTCGAGACGCTCACGCCCCCCGTGGCGCAATCGCTCGGCGTGAAGGAGGAGCGCGGCGCGATCGTCACCGACGTCACGCCCGGCTCGCCGGCCGACACCGCGGGGCTCAAGCAAAAGGACGTCATCGTGAAATTCAACGATCGCCCGGTGAAGGACATTCCCGACTTGCGCAATCGCGTGGCGGAGGCCGAGGTGGACACCAAGATTCCGCTCGAAGTGGTGCGCGGCGGCCAGAACATCCCGCTGACCGTGCAGATCAAGGAGATGCCGGAGAATTTCAACGCCGCGCAGGCGAATCCGAACCAGCCGTCCGGGCCCGGACGCGCCGGCCCCGCGCGGCGCTCCCCTGCAGCCCCGCGCCGGCCAATCCCGCCCTCCCGGGCGGCGCGCTGGCCGGCGTGGAGGTCATCGATCTGACCCCGCGGCTCGCCACGCGCCTCGATCTGCCGCCCGAAACCAAGGGCGTCGTCATCAACCAGATCAATCCCGATTCGCCCGCCGCCGACGTGCTGCGCGACGGCGACATGATCGAGGAGGTCAATCAGACGCCGGTCGCGACCGCGCGCGACTTTGAGCGCGTGGTGGCCGCGCTGCCGGCCAAGCGCGACGTCATGCTGTCGATCGTGCGCGATCGCGCGCGATCGTTTGTCGTGGTGCCGGCCCGCGCTGGGCGCTAGTCGCCGATCGTCTCGAGATTCACGCCGTTGGTCTCGATCCGGCACCACCAGGTCACCAGCGCGCCGAGCAGCGAAGTGACCACCAGCAAGTGGAGCAGGCGCGGCGTGCCCATCTGCTTGAGCAGAATGGGAAAGAGAAAGGCGGTGAGCGACCGCGCCAATCTTGGCGAAGGAGGCCGCGAAGCCCGCGCCCATGCCGCGCACATTCGTCGGGAAGACCTCGCCCGCGATCAAATAGGTCATCGCGTTCGGCCCGAGGTTCGTCATGAAATTGAAGAGCATGAAGCCCGCGAAAATGAAGAAGAGCTTCGTGCCGCCATCGAAATGCGACGAAATCGCCGCCAGCATCAAGCCCGGCGGCGCAGCCGATGAACCCGAAGATCTGCAGCTTGATCCGGCCGAGGCGGTCCGCGAAGACGATGGCCGCGACGATCCCCACGATGAGCAGCAGATCGATCACCGCCGCCCCGCGCGCCGCCAGCATGTCGCGGTAAATGACATCGCTCAGATTTGCCGCCGGGCGATCCACCGTCCCGATCGTGGTCGCGAGAATCGTGGGCGTGAAAATGCCGATGCCGTAGGTCCCGAGATCCTGCAGGAACCAGGGCACGGACGCCAGGATGGTCGCGCGGCGCGCCCGCGGGGTGGAAAACAATTTCCAGTAGTGCGACGCGCCGTGGTGGCCGGACTTCCGGCCTCTCGCCCAGCACCACCTTCTTGGGATATTGCGGCGTGCGGCGCAGCAGGCGCTCGGTCTCCCGCTCGGCCTCGGCGATCCGGCCCTTCGACAACAGCCAGTGCCCGCTTTGGGTGATCGAAGAACCGGCCGATCGTCACGAGAATCGCCGGGAGGATCGCCGTCGCGTACATCCAGCGCCAGTCGAGCATCGACTTGTCGACCTTCAGGATGATGAGCCCGACGATCGTGCCGGCCAGCGCGCCGACGGCCTGAAATCCGAACGCGCTGAGCACGAGCCGCCCGCGCGCGTAGCTCGGGATGCTTTCCGAAATGACGACATGCGCGGTCGGATAATCGCAGCCCAGCGCGAGGCCCATGCCGAAAAGCGCGATCAGAAACCAAATGAAACTCGGGCTGATCACGGCGAGCACGAGGCAGACCGTGAAGAGGATCATCTCGACGATGAACATCATCTTGCGGCCGAACACGTCGGCCAGCCCGCCCAGGGCGGTCGCCCCCACCAGGATGCCGAAGAGCGTCGCGGATCCCACCAGCCCGCTCTGGCTCGGATTGAGCTGGAACTCGAGCTGCAGAAGCGGCAGCGCGACCCCGGTCATGAAAACGACGAGCCCCTCAAAGAATTTGCCGGCGCTGGCCAGGCCCCAGATGCGCCATTGCATCGACGTCAGCGGCGCGCGGCCCACCGGCGTTTGATCCGTCCAGACCGGACTCTCGTCGATGTATTGCTGGAGGCTCTTGGCCGGGGCTCGGGCGTCATGGCGCGTCGGAATCCTGCGCCCTACGGAATACCGTCCGCGGCGCGAATGTCGATAATCATTCCGCGCTCGCCAGGTGGAACGCGACCTCCGGGCGCGTTGGCAAATCCAATCCAAATGCAGCCCGCCCCCCGCGGGCTGCCAAATCGCCCTGATCCCGCTTTGCGGGACGCCCGGAGATCGCGATCCACCTGCGTCTTGCCGCAATCCGGCCTACCGCACGCCTGCCATGCCGATCGAGGCCGCGCCGCCCTTCACCTTGATGCGCTGGCCGGTGTCCTTGAGGTTCTTTCCGTCGAAGGAAAATACCCACAGGTCCTTCTCGACCATGTTTTGCACCAGCAGCGTCTTGCCATTCTTCGCGAAGACGACGCCCTGCGACCAGTGGCCAATCGGCGCCTCCGTCAGCTTCGTCAGCTTCATGCCGTCGACCCCGAAAATCATCAGCTTGCCGCCGTCGTTGTAAAACGGCGAGGACTTGGGCTTGTTGCTTCCATTCATCACCACCACGCCGAGAAATTTTCCATCGGCCGAAAACGCGGCGCATTCCGGCGTCTGCCCCGCCGGCACCGTGTCCACCGCGCGCGGCGGATTTTGTGAGAGATCGATGACCGAAAGCGTTTCCACGTCGCCCGCGCCCCGGCCGACGTTCGCCGCGACGGCGAACTTGCCGCTGGGATGCATCGTGACGCCGTACGGCCGCAAGCCCACCGTGATGTCTCGCTTGCCGGGTTGGACCTTGCCGTTGTCGATCGACAGCAGGCTGACGAAGTGATCACCGTCGCGCGTCACCAGCGCCGTCTTGCCATCCGGTGCGATCGCGATGCCGCTCGGCCCCGATTTTTCATCGCCCAGCTTGAGCGTGTCGACCACGGCCACCGTCTTGCCGTTGATGGAAAGGACCGAAACAGTCCCGGAGGAACGATTCGCGACGAGCGCAAGCTTGCCATCCGGCGTGATGGCGATGCCGCAGGGCTGCGCGCCAACCTCCACTGTGCCGAGCAACTTTGGTGGCGTCGACTTCAGGTCGATGATGCCGACCTTGTTGTCGGGCGCGATCTTTGTCGCATCCGCCGGGTCGATTTTCATGCCGCCGGAAATCAACGCGAGGCTTTCATCGGGCGTGATCGCGGCCGACGCCGGCGGGCCGGCGGGCGAGGCCGTGGGCACGTCGATTTCCGCAAGCACCTTGGGCGGCGACTGGCCGAGATCGATGATCGCCGCGGAATCAGGCGCTGGGTTCGCGGCGGCCTTGGGCACGCCATCGACGAGCACCTGCTTGTTGTCGTTGGCGGAGACGACGAGTTGCGCGCGAACGGGCGCAGCCACGGCGAACGCCGCGGTAAGAAAGAGGGCGAGTCTTGAGCGTCTGCATCACAAATTCCTCCGGGGGGTTGAGGGCGGCTGTTGAGGGCGAGGGACGCAGAGGTTGAAACAATCAGCCATCCCGCGCAAGAAAATTGCGCACGGCGGTTTGCCGGCTCTCGACCCCGCCTCCTGACCTTCGCACGTCTCGACCCTCGACTCCCCGTCAGGGCCGCTGATACATGATCAACGTCTTGGGCGGCGAGTAACTCCAGGTGTCGCCCATCGGGAAGGTGCTGCCGCTGCCGCCGAACATGATCATCTCGCTGCCCGTCCAGACGGCGCTCTGCAGATAGCGAGCCGGCGGCGGTGCTGCTCACGTTCATGGCCAGCCCACGTCTGGTTCGTCGGATTGAACGTCCGCCGTCACTGGCGAGTGCGATGCTGGCCGGGTATCGCAAAGCCGGCCCAGACAATCATTTCGGTACCCGTCCACACGGTCGAATGACCCGCGCGCGCCGTGGGGGCATTGGTCGACGGCAGCGCCGTCCACGTGCTTGTCGTCGGGTTGAAAGACGAACCGTCGCCAAGCATGCCGGAGGAGTACGTGGAGGTCGAGCCGCCCCAGACGAGCATGGCGGTGCCCGTCCAAATCGCCGAATGGAAGATAGCGCAGCGCTGGGCGGCGCCCCGGTCACCGGAATGGCAACCCACGAATCCGTCGATGGTGTGTAGCGACTGCCGGTATTCGTCATGATGCCGCCGGTATTGCCGCCCCAGATCAGCATCTCGGTGCCGGTCCAGACTGCGGTGTGCGAATAACGGGCGATGGGCGTGATCCCCCGGTTACGCCGATCGTCGTCCAGGCATTCGTGGTCGGATTGAAGCGGCCGCCGTCGCCGCGCAGCGTTGCCGCCGCCGGCGTTGCCGCCCCAAACGAGCATTTCCGTGCCCGTCCAGACTGCGGTGTGCAAGTGTCCGCACCGTCGGAGGTGTGCCCGTCGGCACGGCGGGATTCCAGGCATTCGTCGCGGGATTGTAGCGACCAAGATCATTCAGATAGGTCGGGCCGGAGGCTGACCCGCCAAAGATAATCATCTCCGTCCCGGTCCACACCGTGCTGTGATCGCGCCGGACCGACGGAGCGCCAGTCGACGCCGTCTGCCGCCAGGTGTTGAGCGGCGGATTGAACACCGCGCCGTCGTTGAAGAAGGTGCTGGTGGCCGCGCCGCCCCAGATGATCATTTCGCTGCCCGTCCAGACCGCCGAATGACTGATGCGCGCCGGCGGCGGCGGCGAGGCGAGCTGCGTCCAGATGTCCGTCACCGGATTGTAGCGGCGGCCGTCGATCGGGTAGGAGAACGACGGAGACGCGAGCGTGATTCCGCTCCAAAGAATCATTTCCGTGCCGCTCCAAACCACGGCGCTGCCGTAGCGTGCGGTGGGCGCATTGACCGCGCTCATAGCGCTCCAAGTATCGGTGACGGGGTCGTAGCGGCCGCCGGTGTTTTGGGCATCGCGTGCGGACCGGCGGGTTGAACAAACCACCCCAAATGATCATCGATGTGCCGGTCCAAACCGCGAGCTGCAGGTGACGTCCGGTCGGGCAATTGGTTCCGGTGCTGGTCGGCGACCACGTATCGCTGGCGGGGCTGTAGCGAGCACCGTCGTTGAACTCAAGGGAACCATTCGTCGTGCCTCCCCAAACAATCATGAGACTCCCGGTCCAGACCGCCGTGTGAGAATAGCGCGCACTTGGCGCGCCAGATGCAGCAAGGGTAGTCCATTGGTTCTGCGACGAGCGAATACCGCGCACCATCACCGAGTTGCGCGGCGTCGGCGCCGCCCCAAATGATCATATCTGTGCCGGTCCAGACCGCGGTGTGGGTGGAGCGAATCGAAGGTGGCGTGCCCGTCGCGCTCGCCAGCGACGTCCACAATCCCGCGTTGCCGTTCGCGCTCGGATTGTAGCGCGCGCCATCGTTCAAATTCGCCAGCGTGCCTGCGCCACCCCAAACGATCATCTCGCTTCCGGTCCACACCGCCGTGTGAAAGGAGCGCGCGCTTGGCGGCGATCCCGCACTGCCAACGGACGACCAGGCGTTGGTGATCGGATTGTAACGACCACCGTCGCCAACCACGGCGTTGCCGCGTAGCGGTGCCGCCCCAGACGATCATCTCGCTTCCCGTCCAGATGGCAGTGTGTCCGTGTCGGACCGATCGGCGCGCCAGCAGCGGGCAGCGCCGTCCAGGAATTGGAGACGGGATTGTACCGCGATCCGTCGTTGAAATAGACCTGCCCGGCCAGCGCCACCCACCCCACACAATCATCTCCGTGCCCGTCCAGACGCCCGTCACTTGAAAGCGTCCGTTCGCCGGCGGCGCGGTGGTGATGCGCTGCTGCCAGCCGTCGATCGTCGTCATGGAGCCGATGTTCACGTAGCCGGCCGCCACCAGCGCCGGATCAATGGCCGCCGAAAAAATGATCCCGCCGCTGCCGACCGCGCTCTGCGAGCCCGCCGCCAGGTTCGCGGCCGCCGCGCCCGCGGCGAGTTGATTGTTGCCGACGGCTCCGCCGGCGATGTTCGCGCCCGTGATCGTGCCGCTGGCAATATTGGATCCGGTGATGGTGCCCGCGGCGATCTTCGCGCCCGTGATGGCGCCATCGGGCACATTGCCGGCGATGACCGCGTAGCCGACCGCCGCAATGCGCTGGTCCGGCACGAGCGCCTGCGGGCCGTTGGTGCCGTCGTCGAACCACACGCGCAGTCGCACGTCGGAATTGTTGAACACACTCGGCGGAATGGTCGTCATGTTCGCCAGCGTCGTGTCACCCAACAGCACGGAATACAGGCCGTTCGTGACCGTGATCGGTACGGCGGTGGCGGGCTGGCTGCCGCCCGCACTGCTGCCGTCGTTGCTCCAGTAGGTGGTGCTGCCGGCCGCGTTCACGAGGGCGAAGCGGAACTGGCCGGCTCCGCTGAAAGTTCGCGCCGTTCACCGCCACCCGGCCCTGGTAATTGATCAGCTGGGGGATCTGGGAAAAGGAAGAGGGAACAAGGAGGAAGGAGGAAACGACCGCGAACGCCGCAGCCAGAAGCCGACCGAGGGGACCGACAAGCCTTCTTGTTCTCATAGGAATCGTCTAATCGAGCCGGATTTGTGCCGTGCTTACCAACTTATACGGCGCGACCGACCAGCCGGTTACCGGGAATCAGCACGAATCCTCATGAAAACGCCCCGCTGGCCGTCGACCCTCGACCATCGACTCCCCTTTCACGGCCGCAGGTAGATATAAAGCGTCCGGGGTGGCGTGTAGCCGAAGACCTCGGAGTAGTTGCCGGCCAGATAATCAGCAGTCGAGTGGTTGGTGACGATCATCTCGGTGCCGGTCCAGATGGCGGTCCCGGAACTGCGACCCCCGATGGCCCGGTTCGGGGCGATGGGCGACCAAGTGCCCGCGCCCGTCGGATCGTAGCGCGCGCCGCCGCTTTGCAAGTTGCTGTAGAAGCCGCTGGGACCGTAGCCGTCGCCGCCCCAAATCAACATCTCCGTGCCGGTCCAGACGGCCATGTGATTGTAGCGGGCGCCAAGCGTCGCGGCCGGCGCCGCGATGGATGTCCACGTGTCTGCCGCCGCGTCGTAACGTCCGCCATCGGCAAAAAAGTAGGGATAGCTGTCGCTGTATCCACCCCACACGATCATTTCCCGGCCGGTCCAGACCGCGGTGTGCGCATAGCGACCCGCCGGCGCGCCCGCCCCGTTTGTCGCGGTCCATTGATCCGACACCGGATTGTAGCGACCGCCCGCATTGGTGTAGGTGTAGACATTCGCGGCATCGGAATAATAGCCGCCCCAGACGAACATCTCGCTTCCCGTCCATAGCGCCGTATGCCCTGCGCGCGCGGGGATTGCGGCGGGCGGCGCCGCCATCAGGGTCCAGGCGTCCGTCACGGGATTGTAGCGGCCGCCCACCGCGGGGTAGATGTAGATGCCGCCGGAGAAAAGGGCTCCGCCCCAGACGATCATTTCGCTACCCGTCCAGATGGCCGTGTGAAAAAATCGGGCGTCGAGTTCCGGCTTCGACGCAATCGCGGTCCAACTGCCCGCGCCCGCCGGGTTGTAGCGGCCGCCCCCGAGCTGGAATCCGCCCCACACGATCATCTCGCTGCCGCTCCAGACGGCGGTGTGTCCGATGCGGATCGGCATTACGGGATCCGACGGGATGCGCCGCCAGACGTTCGTCGCCGCGTCCCAGCGCAGGCCGTCGTCGCTATAGTCGACGGTGTTGAAGCCCAGGCTGATCTGGCCGCCCCAGAAGATCAGTTCGGTTCCCGTCCAGACGGCGATTTCATCGCGCCGCGGCGTCTGCATGGTGAGCCACGTGTTGCTGGAGGGGTTGAACCGCCGGCCGGTGTCCAACCCGTCACTGAAATCTCCGCCCCAGACGATCATTTCCCCACCCGTCCAAATCGCGGTGTGCAGCCAGCGGCGGGCGCTGAGATCAGGCGCGGGAATAGGCCGTCCATTGATTCGTGGTCGGGTTGAAGCGTCCGCCATCGCCGATTTGCGCGCCGGCGGAATTGCTGCCGCCAAAAACAATCATCTCACCGCCCGTCCAGACGCCGGAAAAATAATACCGTCCCGCCACCCCGGTGGCCGTCGCCATCGCCGTCCAGGTGTTGTTCGTCGGATTGTACATCGCGCCGTCGCTGTAGGTGGAAAGACCCACTCCGCCCCAGGCGATCATGCGCGCGCCGGTCCAGACCAGCGTGTGCGCGTAGCGCGTCGCCAGCGCGGGCGTGGCCATCGCCGCCCAGGCGTCCGTCGCCGGATTGTAGCGCGCGCCGTTGTTGAAATAAGTCGCGCCGCTCGCCGCGCCGCCCCAGACGATCATCTCGGTGTCCGTGACAATGGCGCGATGCACGTAGCGGGCCGCGGGCGAGTTGGCGCCGGTGGAGGTGGCCGTCCACTGCATGGTGATGACATCGAACCGACCGCCCGTATTCAGGGCGCCCCCGCCGGTGGGAATCGAAGTGCCGCCCCAGACCACCATGGTGGTGCCGAGGACGATGGCGGAGTGGTAGCTGCGGGCGGAGATCACCGGCGACACCGGGATCGGGATCCAGTAATTCTGCAGGACGTCGTAGCTCCCGCCGTCCCCGAGGGTGGCGTTCGCGTTCGCGCCACCCCAGACGATCATTCGATTGTAGTTCGGGTCCCACACCGCGGTGTGGGCGAAGCGCGCGCTCGGGGCATTCTCCTTCGGGAGCGGCGTCCAGCGATCCATCGCCGGGTCGTAGCGTGCGCCGTCGTCGTAGATGGCATTGATGCGACTGCTGTTCCCGCCAAAGATGATCATTTCCGCGCCAGTCCAGACCGCGGTGTGCTGGCTCCGGCCGCTGGGCGGCGTGTTGCGCAACGAGCGATAGCGCTCGGCCGACTCGATCGCCGTCAGCCTCACGTAGCCCGCCGCGATCAGCTCGGTCGCATTCGGATTCGTCGAAACAATCGCCCCGCCGCTGCCGACTGCGCTCTGCCCGCCGGCGTTGAGGTTCGCGGCGGCCGCGCCGGCGCCGAGTTGCGCCGCGCCAATCGCACCGTCCGCCAGTTGCGCGCTGGTCACCGCGCCGGCCGCGATCTTCGCGGTGGTGATGGCGCCGTCGGGAACGTTGGCGGCCATGACCGCGTAGCCCACCGCCGCGATGCGCTGATCGGGCGTGAGCAGTTGATAGCCGTGCGGTCCGTCGTTGAACCAGACGCGCAGGCGCACGTCGGAATTGTTGAAGACGGCCAGCGGAATGGTCGTCATGGCGGCCCCCAGCGAAGTGTCGCCCAGCAGCACCGAATAAAGCCCGTTCGCAACCGGCCGCGTCACGCCCACCGTCGGCTGGCTGCCGGCCACGCTGGTGCCGTCATTGCTCCAGTAGGTCTGCGTGCCGGTGCCGTTGACCAGCGCAAACTTGAAATTCCCGGTGCCGTTGAAGTTGGTGCCGCTGACGGCGACGCGGCCCTGGTAGTTGATGAGCTGCGGAACCTGCGGGAGGCAAATGGGGACAACGACGAAGGACGAAAATGCGAGGCAGGCGACGGCGAACCGACGCACGCGGCCGCCGCCATGCATTTGCTTCATGATGTAACCCTCCGGGGGAACTGCTGGCCGCAATCCTAGCAGGCCGCACCCGGGTCACGGAAGAAGTACTTCCCAGTTTGTTCCCTGCCGCGCCGCCTACGAAATCTCCCACGTCATCAGGCTCGGAATCGCCTCGCTCCAAACGCCATGCAGTTCGGCGACCTTCCAGGCGTAGCGCCCGGAATCCGTGTGGATGACCAGCTCGTCGCCGCCCACCGTGCCGAGCTTGCGCGCTTCGACGCCGTCGCGCTGCAGCAGCGCCAGCGCGGCCTCCGCGGTGCCGGCGGCCACCGTCAGCACGACGCGCGAGGCCGATTCGCCAAAGAGCAGATCGTCGTCGCGCGTCTCCGGTGAATTCCCCGCCAGCGTGACGGAGGCACCGATCAATTTCGCGCCGGTGAAGCAGGCCTCCGCCAGCGCCGCGGCGAGGCCGCCCTCGCTGCAATCATGCGCGCTCTTCACCAGGCCCGACTTGATCAGGTCATACAGTTTTTCATGCACCGCCATTTCGCGCGCCAAATCGAATGGCGGCAGCGGTCCCTGCTTTTTGCCGTGGAGCTGGAGCAAAAACTGGCTGCCGCCCAGTCCGCTGCCGATCGGGCCGAGCAGAATAATGACGTCGCCCGCGTCGCGGAAATGCTGGCGCGTGATGTGCGACTCGTGCTCGATGATGCCGACCATGCCGACGGTCGGCGTCGGATCGATCACGCCGGCGGGGCTCTCGTTGTAGAGGCTGACGTTGCCGCCGGTGACCGGCGTGTTGAACGCGCGGCAGGCCTCGGCGAGTCCCTCGACGCTCTCGCGCAACTGCCAGAAATTCTCCGGCTTGTTCGGGTTGCCGAAATTCAAATTGTCGGTCACCGCGAGCGGACGCGCGCCGCTGCAGACCAGATTTCGCGCCGACTCCGCCACCGCCATCATCGCGCCCTGCCGCGGCGCGATGCGGCAGAAGACCGCGTTGCAGTCGGTCGTGGCGGCGAGAAATTTGTCCGCCTCGCGCACGTGGAAAACGGCGGCGTCGGATCCCGGCGCCACCACGCAGCCGCCGCGCACGCTGTGATCGTACTGGCGGTAAACCCAGCGACGCGAGGCGAGGTTTGGATGCGCGAGCAGCAGCGGCAATGCGTCCTGCGGATTGATGAAGCTCAGCTTGGCCATGTCCACGCTCGGCACCGGCGGCGGCTCCGTCGCGTTGGGATGATAGAGCGGCGCTTCCTCCGCGAGCTGGCGGGCGGGAATTTCCACCACCACGCCGAGATCGCCGTGCTTGACGCGCATCTTGCCGTCCTCGTTCACCTTGCCGATTTCCGCGTAGGGCAGCTCCCACTTTTCGAAAATGCGCCGCACATCGGCCTCGTGGCCCTTGTTCGCGATGATCAGCATGCGCTCCTGGCTTTCGCTCAGCAGAATTTCGTAGGCGGTCATGCCCGGCTCGCGCTGCGGGACGAGCGCGAGATCGATTTCCACGCCCGTGCCGCCGCGGCTGGCCGTTTCGCAGGTGGAGCAGGTCAGGCCCGCCGCGCCCATGTCCTGGATGCCCGCCACCGCGCCGTCCAGCGCCAGCAATTCGAGGCAGGCCTCGAGCAAAAGCTTCTCCTTGAAGGGATCGCCCACCTGCACCGCCGGCCGATCCTCGCGCGATTCCTCGGTCAGCTCGCGCGACGCAAAGGCCGCGCCGGCCAGGCCGTCGCGACCCGTCTCCGCGCCCACATAAAACACCGGGTTGCCCACGCCCCGGGCCGCGCCGCGCGCAATTTCCTCGTGCCGCAACACGCCCGCGCAAAACACGTTCACCAGCGGGTTGCCGCTGTACGACGAATCAAAATAGATCTCGCCGCCGATCGTCGGCACGCCGATGCAATTTCCGTAATGCGCGATGCCGCTGACCACGCCGCCGAATAAATGGCGATTGAGCTTGGCCTCGGCGGTGTCGCCGGTCACCGGCCCAAAGCGCAGCGAGTTCAGCAAGAAGACCGGCCGCGCGCCCATCGTGAAAATGTCGCGGATGATGCCGCCCACGCCGGTCGCCGCGCCCTGGAACGGCTCCACCGCGCTCGGGTGGTTGTGGCTCTCCATCTTGAAGGCCACGCCCCAGCCGTCGCCGATGTCGATCACGCCGGCGTTTTCCTCGCCCGCCTTCACCAGCACGGTCGGTCCGGTGGTCGGAAATTTCCGCAGCTCGGCCCGCGAGTTCTTGTAGGAGCAGTGCTCGCTCCACATGACCGAGAAAACGCCCAGCTCGGTGACATTCGGCTCGCGGCCCAGGATCGACTTGATGCGCTCGTACTCGTCCGGCAGCAGGCCGTGGCTGGCGACGAGTTCAGGGGTGATCGGCTCGGGGGAGGTCAACGTGGACACCCCGTCAATAAAGCGCGGGATTTCGCGGAGGAAAGCGCCGGATTCAAATCCGCGCGAATCCGCACCAAATCAGGCCGGGGCGAGCACCCGCTCGGCCATGGCCGCGAAAATCAGCTTGCCGTCCTCGCTGCCCAGCCGCGCGTGCGAGGCCCGGTCCGGATGCGGCATCAGCCCGAAGACATTGCGCTCGCGGTTGCAGATGCCGGCGATGTTCGCCGACGACCCATTCGGGTTCGCCGCGTCGGTGGCCTCGCCGGTGGCCGCGTCCACGTAACGCAGCAGCACCCGGTCGTTTTCCTCGAGCGATTTCAGGGTGGCCGGATCCGCAAAATAACAGCCGTCGCCATGCGCCACCGGGATGGTCAGCAACTGCCCCGGGTGGCAGAGCGAGGTGAAGGGCGAATCGACCGATTCCACGCGCACGGTCACCGGCGCGCAGACAAAATGGAGCGAGCGATTGCGCAGCAGCGCGCCGGGCAGCAGGCCGGCCTCGCAGAGAATCTGGAAGCCGTTGCAGATGCCGATGACCGGCACGCCGGACTCGGCCGCGCTCGTCACCGCGTTCATGACGGGCGAATGCCGCGCCATCGCGCCGCAGCGCAGGTAGTCGCCGTAGGAAAAGCCGCCCGGGATGACCACCGCGTCGAAGCCGTCCAGCGAGGATTCCCGGTGCCAGACGTACTCGGCCTCGTAGCCGCAGTCGTCGCGCAGGGACCGGACGCAGTCCTGGTCGCAATTCGAACCCGGGGAACTGGATGACCGCGAAGCGCGGCTTGCGCCGGCCGGCGAGCTTGGGGAGGGATAACTCGAGTTGCGTCGGGGGATCGGCGAGATTCACAGGCGGGGTCGATTCAATCGGCGATTTCGAGTCTAAAATCCTCAATGACCGGGTTGGAAAGGAAGTCGCGGCACAGCTCCTTGAGCTTGGCCTCCAGCTCCGGGCGGTCGCCCGAGGCCGGATCCAGCTCGATTTCCATCACTTTGCCGGCCCGGACCGCGCTGGCGCCCGGCAGCCCCAGCTGGTGGAGCGTATTGCGGATGGCGACGCCCTGGGGGTCGAGCACGGCGGCCTTGGGCATGACGGTGACACGAACTTTCATTATTCGTTCAATATCCAGTTCACGGGCTTACACGCAAATTCTTGTTGGTTCTAGTGCCCGCTTGCCGCTAATTTCCCTCGAATGACTTTCGACCGGCGCGCTCTCGTCCTTGCGGCCCTTTGCTGGGCGACCACCCCATTGCTGGCGGCCGGCCCCCCGGCCACGGCCGCACCCGCCGCTCCGCCTCCCGCCTCCGTGGCCATCATCGAGGTCGCGACCATCACGCCGGCCGACATCGCCGGCGCGGCGGCGAGCGATCAAATGAGCGTGCCGCTGCCCGGTGAGTTGCTGGCGGCGCTGAGCAAGCAGTGCAAACCGAATTGGGCCGGCGAATTCCGACCGCCCATCAACACCGCGCTCACCAACCGCGGACAAATCGCCCTCAACCTCGGCACCCTCATCGCCGACGGCTACGTCGCGGTCGAGGCGCAGGACAGCCAGCACGTGAAGAACATCGGCCGCGACATTCTCGCGCTGGGCAAGGCGCTCGGCGTCAGCAACGAGGTGCTCGCGCGCGGCAGCAGCATCGCGCAGTTCGCCGAGAACAATGAGTGGAACGCGCTCAAGGAGGAACTCGAGGCCACCCAGAACGAGGTGAAGAACGCCATGGAGAAAATCCGCGACGACGATCTCGTCATCTTGATCAGCCTGGGCGGCTGGATCCGCGGCACCGAAATCGTGGCCGACCTCATTTACAACAATTACTCCGACGCGACCGCCAGCCTGATTCGCCAGCCCGCGCTCGCCGCCTACCTGCGCGGCAAGATCAAGGACCTCTCGCCCAAGGCCCGCGAGGACGCGCTGGTCGTCTCGCTCAACAAGCAGCTCGAAGAAGTGCAGAACCTGGTCACTTTCCCGCTCGGCACCACCGCCACCAAGGAAGAGGTGAAAAAACTGCGGGACGCCGTGGCCGCCATGGTCAAGGAGATCGCCACGAAGAAAGATTGATACCTTCCATGAAACTTCTTCCCCTCACCCTCTGCTGCGCCGCCGCCCTCGCGCTCGCCCCCGCCCGCACCATCGCCGGCGAGGATTCCGACGCCGAAACCACCGCGCGCATCTCCGCGCTCGACGTGGCCGGCGCCTTTTCCAACGACGGCTTCAAGATTCGCGACGGCCACTGGTCGGGCACGCTCAAGCCCAAGGACAAGGCCATCCTGATGACCGTGAACCTCTACGCGGGAAACCAGTATTTCTTCGCGATGGGCACGCAGAACGACGCCAAAGTCGCGCTCGCCGTCTACGACGAATCCGGCAAGAAAGTCAGCACCGACACGTGGATGGACGGCAACAAGTTCGCCACCTCCGTGGCGCCCGCGACCAGCGGTCCGTACTACGTGAGCCTCCGCCTGCCGGAGGGTGATCCCGCGACCTTCTGCTTGTTGTACTGTTATAAATAAACCGAACCCGGGAGGTTCGAAGCCATGGCATCCGACGTCGTCGAGCCGCTCACGGACAAAAGGTTCGATGGGCCGAAAGTGACGCAGTTCTCCGTCTTCGTGAAGAACCGCGCCGGCGCGCTGATGAACATCGTGCGGCTCCTGCAGCAGGGAAACATCGAGGTCGTCGCGCTCAGCGTGCTCGACGCCACCGATTCCGCGGTCGTGCGCATGCTGGTGAGCGATCCCGAGCACGTGGAGGAATTGTTCCGCAAGAACGACATCGCCTTCAGCACGACCGACATGGTGGTGGTGGAAATGACGGAGGTCGGCCGCGATTTGGCGCGCGTGCTGACCGCGCTGCTCCAGGCCGAGGTGAATATTTTCTTCAGCTATCCGCTGCTGACGCGGCCGCATGGGAAATCGGCGCTGGCCTTGCACGTCGACGACGACGAATGCGCCACCGCCGTGCTGCAGGGCGAACGCTTCCGCCTGCTCAGCCAGGTCGATATTTCGAGGTGAAGCGTCGCTTCACTCCGAAGAGCGCAAAGGATCGGCCGCAACTGCTGGCGGTCTGTAGCCGGCCTCGCGAGGCCGGAGCGAGTGGCGCGAACCTCCTTAACGAGATCCTGGTTCTGTCCCCGAGTTGCATCCATTCCCCTCATTCTGTAAATTCCGTCTACAAAAATCGTCGCACAGAAATTGATCGCGCCACCGCTCACCCGCGCGTCGGCGTGGGCGTCGGGGTCGGCGTGGGAGTCGGCGCCGCGGGATTCGCCACCAAGGTCGGCGTCGGGGTCGGCGTGACGGTCGGCTTTGGCGTCGGGGTGGGTGTCGGGGTCGGCGTCGGAGTGGGCGTCGGAATGATGTTCGCCCAAAGCTGCACCGGCGTGCCGTCCGTCCCGCCAAGCTCGGAAACCAGTTTCGTCACTTTCTCCTGCAGCTTGGCGTAGTCCGGCGGACCAAATGGCTGCTCCGCCGTGTTCGGAAAAACCAGATACGTGATGCGCAGATTCTCCGCCGCCGCGGTGGTGCCGCTTGCCACCGCGTTGACCTCCTTCGCGATTCGCCACGAGGCCTCGCCGATTTTCGCGTTCGGCCCGAAGTCGCCGACGATCGCCGGATAAAGTTTGTTCCCGGCGATCACCACCACGTAGTCGCCGATCTTCGGCTGGTAGCCGCCGCCGCCCTGCCTCGCGAAAAACGACGGCAGCACGATGTACGGGTCCGCCTTGCCGATCAGAAAGCTGAAAGACTTCAGCGTCTGGATCTCGTCGCGCAGCGCCGCCATCGCCTGCCGGATTTCGCCCAGCCGTCCCGCCGCCGCCTTGGTGCCCAGCTCCGATTGCAGCTTGCGGATGCGCTCCTCGCGCGGCGCCACGTACGGGCTCGTCTTGTTCGTCTGCCGCGGCCACTTGTAGCTCGTGAAGGGCTGGAACGAATTCGAGCCGCCCGTGTCCACCTCGTTCCAGCGATCCGGATCGGAACCATCCGTGTCCGTGTCCATGTCCGCCTGCACCAGCAGCGCCTTGCGGCCCGTCTGCGGATCCTGCAGCTCGAGCACCGTCTGGCAGTCGAAGAAATTGTCGCGCGTCATGATCTGATCGAGCCGCGCGAGATGCTGCTGCACGAGCTGGGTCTTGCGCGCGTAGAGACCGTGGTAATAGCCGGACACCTTGGCGTTCGCGAGCAGCGCGGACAGCTTCGGCAGCACCTTGAGCATGGCCGCGTTGTCCGCCGCCACCTCCTCGGGCTTGCGCGCCGGCGCCGGCACTTTGATTTTCAGCGTGACGTCAGCCTCGAACGCATCCGGCGCCTCGCGCTCGATCGACGCGATGCCGCCCTGCTTCGACTCAAAGTGCGTCTCGACGTGCAGACCGTTGAAAAGCTTGGCCACGTCGATCGTCTTTTTCGGGATGAATGATTCCGGCAGCGGCACCGGCGTGGGCGTCGGGGTCGGCGTCACCGTGGGAATCGGCGTCGGCGTGGGCGTGGCGGTCGGCCGCGGGGTCGGACTCGGCGTCGGCACGCGCGTGGGCGCGGGCGTGAGAGCGCGCAGTTGAAAGGCCTGGCGGCGGCCGACGCGGCCGACGTAGAAACCCGCCGCGAGACCCACGGCCAGCACCAGCAACCCGGCAATAATGGGGAGCAGCGCGCGACGCATGGATCAACGATGCGGGGCCGCGCCGCGTTGCTTCACTTGGCGGGACCGAAAAGCGCCCATCCGGCCAGCACCAGGCCGACCACCGAAAGGATCGCCATCATGCCGGCCGGCATCGGTTTCATCGTGCTGATGAAGGCGGGCACAAACTTGATCGCCAGCACCAGCGAGATGAGGCCCAGTCCCATCAGGATCGGCCGGGTGTTGGAGCCCATCATCAGCGCGCCCACCGCCAGCAGGATTCCGGAAACACCGCCGGCGATCAGCGATGGCATGCTGTTCGCCTTGACGTATCCCATGATGCCGCCGGCCAGGGTGAGAAGTCCGAAGACGAGGAAGTAGATTTTGGCGAAGGCAATCATGTTTGGTGGTTGGATGAATCAGGGCAGATCGAGTTCCGCGTCGAATTCGCAGTGCTGCGGATCGTGCGGCGGGCGCATCGCGTCGACGCGCCGCGCGAGGAAATACCGCAGCAGGAAGAGCGGCGCCAGCGCGATGGTCACCGCCGCCAGCTTGGCCAGCGTGCCCGGCACGACGCGCGGGCGATCGTTCGCAATCGCGTGCAGCCCCTCGCGCACGACCTGTTGCACGGAGACCTCGAGGTAATCGGGCGTGGCCTGGCCGTGGGCGGGCCGGCCGTCGCGCCGGGCCACCGCCGCGAATTCCGTTCCCACCGGACCCGGGCAAAGATGCGTCACGCCGACCCCCGTGCCGGCGAGTTCCGCGCGCAGTGATTCCGAAAAACTGCTCACGTACGCCTTGGTCGCCGCGTACACGCCGAGCCCGGGAATCGGCATCATGCTCGCCATCGAGCTGACATTCAGAATCGCGCCGGGCCGGTGATAGCGCAGGCTCGGCACCAGCCGGTGGCAGAGATAGGTCAGCGCCACCACGTTCACCTGCAGCATTTCGTCGAGCCGCGACCAGTCGGCCGTCTCGAACGGCCCGTGATCGCCGAGGCCGGCGTTGTTGATCAGCAAATCCAGCTCGAAGCCCTCCGTCTCGATCCAGTCGCAGAGCAACTGCGTGTCGGACATGTTGGTCAGGTCGGTGGGCCGGATCGTGACGCGCAGGGCGGGGTTTTCCACGCGCAATTCGTCGGCCAGCGTCTCGAGGCGGTCCTCGCGCCGCGCCACCAGGATGAGCTGGGCGGCGATGGGGGCGAGCTGGCGGGCGAATTCGGCGCCGATGCCGGAGGAGGCGCCGGTGATGAGGGCGGTGCAGGCGAGCAAATCTTTCATGGGACTGGGTCGGTTTTTCGCCCGGGCGCCGCACCGCAGGCGGACGCCACGGGACGCCTTCAAATACTAGTTTGCCGCCGTTCGAGGGCAACCGTTATCGTCGGGTGCAATGGACGTCATCCAGCTGGCCACGCAAGAGCCGTTCATCACGAGGGATGGCTCGACCATTCGCAGAATTTTGGATCAGACCAACGCGCCCGTGCGTCACCAAAGCCTGGCGGAGGCCACCCTGGTCCCCGGAATCGCGACCGAGCGCCATTACCACCGCGCCAGTGAGGAATTCTACTTCATCCTCGAGGGCGAGGGCACCATGCATCTCGGGGAGGAAACGCGCGTTGTCGGTCCCGGCGACGCCATTCTGATTCCGCCTGGCGCGTGGCATTTCATGGTGGCCCGCACCGCCTTGCGCTTCCTCTGCTGCTGCGCTCCACCCTACTCCCACGAGGATACTTTCCTCTCGTGACGTAATGTTCGGAATTCGTCATTTCCGCCCATTCGTTCGTCCTTCTGGTTTCGTCATTAGTCATTCGGCGCTCGGTGACTCATAACCAGTAACCCATAACGCATAACTTCTTGCCCTCCTCCCTCTTCATCACCGGAACCGACACCAACGTCGGCAAGACGTACTTCACCACCGCGCTGCTCCGACATCTGCGCGCGCGCGGGGTCGACGCCGTGGGCTTCAAGCCGATTTGCTGCGGCACGCGCGATGACTCCGAGGCCATCGTCGCGGCCTCCGGCGGCGCGGCCACCATCGATGAGGTGAATCCCGTCTGGCTGCGCCCGCCCGCCGCGCCCTACACCGCGTCAATCATCGAGGAGCGCGTCATCGATCTCGATCGCATTCGCGCCACGTTCAAGTCGCTGCGCGCGCGCCACGCCTGCGTCATCGTCGAGGGCGCCGGCGGCTGGCTTGTCCCGATCCGCCGCGACTACGCCGTCGCCGATCTCGCGGCCGAATTCCAACTGCCGGTCGCGGTCGTCGTGGAAAACCGCCTCGGCTGCCTGAATCACGCGCTCCTCACCGCGGCGTCGATCCGCGCGCACCAGCTTTCCTGCGTCGGCTTCATCCTCAATCACGGCCTGGCCGTGCCGACGAGCGATCCGGTCGAGGCCGCGCTGCGCGCGGTCGCCACCACGACCAATCGCTCCGTCCTGGAGGACGTGAGCGGCCTGCGGGTCCTCTGCGAGCTCGACCACGCCGCCGACCTCCCCGCCGACTTCGGCGACATCCTCCCAGCGGCGTAGGCGGCGAGAGCGACCGTAGTGCGCAGCGCTATTTCTTCAGCATCGCTTCGAGCTTGGCCGTCAGATCCTGCCGGCCAAAAGTGTCGCGCAGGACGCCCTGCTGATCGACCAACCACAGACTCGGAATGCTGCGCACGCCGAAGCGGGTGGCCAGCTCGCCCTGCCACGATTTTCCGTCGAAGGCCTGGGGCCAGAACATGTTCTGCTCCTTGATTACCGTCGTCAGCTTCGCGGAATCCTTGTCGAGACTCACGCCAATGATCTCCACGCCGCGGTCCTTGAACTTCGCGACGGTCTCCTTCAACGCCGGCAAGTCTTTCATGCAAGGCCCGCACCACGTGGCCCAGAAATCGATCATGACGACCTTGCCGCGCAGCGCCGCCAGATCCACCGGGCGTCCGTCGAAGGCCGTGAATTTCAGCTCGAGCGGCTTGCCGACCAGATCAAGGCGCGCGATTTGCCCGCGCGCGCCCTCGCGCAATTTCTCGCTCGACGCCGGGGCCTTGATCACCCGCTCGAACATGGTGCGCGCCTGCGCGTCCGGGCAATCCAGCGCAATTTCATAAAGCCCCTCGTACGGCTCCGAGCGCGTGGGGAATTCCACCATGAGCTTTTCCAGGTCGGAGGTGTATTGCGCGATGGCGGCCTGCAGGCCCTGCTTGGCATAAACGGCGTCGCGTCGCTCCTCCGCCGCTTTCAACTGCAGACTCATCGCGTCGCCCGCTGGGGCGTCCGCCGCGCGGACGGCAGAAAATCCCCACAGGCCAAGGCCCACGCAAAGCGCGGTGCATCCGATTCGTAGCGAGTTCATTCCGCGACTCTAAGCCCCCGCCCGCCCCGCTCAAATCCCATCCCCACGCAATTTTTGCACATTCCCCGCCGACTTCGGGGACTTCCTCCTCGCCTCACAATGTCGTTCTCACTGCATGGTAATTGAAGTTTCGCACGGAGCTCACGGAGGCACGGAGAAACGCAAACGATTCCGAACTGCAAACTGATTACTGCTCACTGATAACTGATCTAACTGATCACTGATTACTTCTTCCTCAGCGGGACTGCCGCCGTGCGCTTGCTGGGCTCCGCATGCTCGCGCAGGGCCTTGCGCACGCCGCGGGAGACCGTCGCCGCTTCGCCCGAAGCCACGCTCAGGGAATGACCGGTGCTGATCGACTGGACGTACGCCGTGATGAGGGCGGCGCGAATCGTGTAGGACTCCATGCTGGTCACCACCCGGGCCAGATGCGCCGGGGGAACCTGGCTGACGAAGCCGGGAATGTCGTTGGTCGGCAGCTCGATCAAAAACTTCGCGACCTTGCGGGCCGAAATTTCCGACTTGGACGGCGCAAATGGATTGTTGCTCATGGCTGCACGTATCTACCCGCCCTTGGTAATCTTTGCTCGGGAAAAATTGCAGGAGTGGCCCGGAATCGACGTCCATCTCGTTTGCCACCTTTCACGCCGGTTGCTTGGGACGACCGAGGACGGTCGTCCCTACCGGTGGCCAACGCGCTCGGAGATCGCGATCCACCAGCCTGCGAAACAAACCGGTCCTTCTTTCAATTCCAAAAATTCCGTAAATCCTGTCAAAAGAACCTTGGATTGTTGACGCCATGAATCCCGCCGCCTCCCGCCCCGCCGCGGACGGTGTTTCGTCATTCGTTCGGGCTTCGGATTTCGTCCTTCGTCATTGCGCGCCCAACGCGCGCCCCTACTGGCTGACCCGTTTCGTCATTCTCCGACTCCTCGGCCTCGTTTACTTCTTCGCCTTTCTCGCCGCGGCGAACCAGCTCGTGCCGCTCATCGGCCACCGCGGCTTGCTGCCGGCCGATCTCTACCTCGCGCGCCTCGGCGAATACTTCGGCTCGCCCTTCGCCGGCTTCCTGCAGATCCCGAGCCTTTTCTGGATCAGCGTTTCCGATCAAAGCCTGCAAATCGTTTCGTGGATCGGCCTCGCGCTCTCGCTCGCCGTGCTGCTCGGCTACGCCAACGCCATCGTCATGCTGCTGCTGTGGATCCTCTACAGCTCCATCGTGAACGTCGGGCAGCTTTGGTATTCCTACGGCTGGGAGATGCAGCTCCTCGAGACCGGCTTTCTCGCCATCTTCCTCTGCCCGCTGCTCGACGGCCGGCCCTTCCCGCGCCGCGCGCCGCCTGTCGCGGTCATCTGGCTCTATCGCTGGCTCATCTTCCGCATCATGCTCGGCGCCGGCCTCATCAAATGGCGCGGCGACGCCTGCTGGCGCGATCTCACCTGCCTCTACTATCACTACGAGACGCAGCCCATCCCCAACCCGCTGAGCTGGTGGCTGCATTTTCGACCGCACTGGTTCCATCAATTCGGCGTCGTCTGGAATCACGTCATCGAGCTCGTCGTGCCGTGGTTCGCCTTCGGGCCGCGCCCGGTCCGCCATGTCGCGGGCGTGCTGCTGATCAGCTTTCAATTCGTCCTCATCGCGAGCGGAAATCTGTCGTTCCTGAACTGGCTCACCCTCGTGCCCTGCCTGGCCTGTCTCGACGACACCTTCTGGCGCCGGGTGCTGCCCGGCGTCATCGTGCGACGCGCGGAACGCGCCGCCGCCGCGGTGCAGCCATCGCGACCGATGGAATTCGCGGCCATCGCGCTGGCGGTCGTGGTCGCGATTCTCAGCATCGCGCCGGTGGCGAATCTGCTTTCGACGCGGCAGGTGATGAACACGTCCTTCAACCGCCTGCATCTCGTGAACACCTACGGCGCGTTTGGCAGCGTCGGCCGCGAGCGCTTCGAGATTGTCTTCGAGGGCACGAGCGGTGCCTCGCGCGAATTCGCGGACTGGAAGGAATACGAATTCAAGGCCAAGCCCGGCGACCTGCGCCGCGCGCCGCCGATTGTCGCGCCCTATCAGCCGCGCATCGACTGGCAGATCTGGTTCGCGGCCATGGCGTCGCCGCAGGACTACCCCTGGACGATTCACTTCGCGTGGAAGCTCCTGCACAACGATCCCGGCACCCTGAGCCTGCTGGCGAACAATCCGTTCCCCGACGCGCCGCCGCGCTATGTCCGCGCGGTGCTCTATCGCTACACCTTCACGCCGCCGGAGGTCGCCGACGGCACCTGGTGGCAGCGCGAGCGCATCGACCTCTGGCTCCCGCCGCTCTCCGCCAGCGACTCCAACCTCCGCGACTTCATCGAGGCCAACGGATGGAACAGAGACGAGAAAGATAGACAGATTTCGGAATTGAAATCAGACCGATCTAGTATCGCACGAGCGAGTCAAAATTGAACTGCGCTCTCGAGCGCCTGGCGGTAGGGACGACCGTCGTCGGTCGTCCCAAGCACGAGTAAGCGGCGAACGGCAATCGTCGATTCGAGCCTGCTGTCCATTCAGTTTGCCTGCGGGACGCTCGTCCCTACCTCCGCCATCGCTCGCGGAATCCCCAAATTCCGTAATCCCGTCTAAAAACCTCGGGTCTCTGTGGCCAATCCCCTAGCGCTTCGTCAGATCATCGTCCTCCGGTTCAGTGCGGTCCTCGCGCGCAGGATCCACCGCCGGCCATGCGCGCTCGCTCTCGCTTCGCGACTTCCGGAGGAAGACGAGAATCGTGATCACGATCGCAATCAGGATGAGCCCGATCGAAATCAACGCGCCGTAGCCCTGGTCCTTCGGGTCGCGCGGCTTGAGCACCGTCTCCGGCGATTCCGCCAGGATGATAATCGTCGCGTCGAGCCCGCCAATCCGCAGCGCCTGGTGCATGCTTCAATGAACCACCAAGCCCACCAAGGTCACCAAGGAATCGCGAGAAAATTCTTCCTGGCCAAACTTCACTCCAATCCGGAATCGGCAATCCGCCATCTCCCAGCCGTTTCGTCATTCGTTCGGCCTTCTGGTTTCGTCATTCGTCATTGCTTCGCTCGGCCCCCGCCTCGCTTACCGCTACCCTCGCGGCTTGACCGGCCATCTCCAATCGCCACCGCGATTCTCGATTCGGAGCGCAGCGACGTTCTGTGTCACCTGCCATGCATCGCCCCATAACGTATTTAGCTTCCTGTTCTTCTGGCTGTCGACTTTCGACCGTCGACCCCTCGACTCTCCATTGGCTCGCCTCAAACTCATCAAGGATCTGATCTTCGACGGCCGCGGCGAGCCCCCGCAGCCGGCGTCGAAGCCCGATCCCGCGCACTGGAGCGACGACGATCTCACCGGGAGCTGCCTCGGGCATTCGACCGTCTTCCTGAATTTCCTCGGCGTCCGCGTGCTGACCGATCCGGTGTTTTCCAAGCGCGCCGGCCCGGGCGTGCCGCCGTTTATCCTCGGACCCAAGCGCTATCTCGCGCCGGCGCTCTCGCCCGGGAAGTGCCCGCGCCCGATGTCATCGTGCTGAGTCATGCGCATTTCGACCACTTCGATGTCTGGAGCCTGCGCAAGTTCTCCCGCAAGACATTCGTCATCACCGCGAAGAATACGAAGGACCTGCTCCACTGCCTCGGCTTCAAACACATCCACGAGCTCGGGTGGGGCGAAAAAATCGACATCAAGACACTACGCGGCCCGATCCGCTTCACCGGCCTGGAGGTGGCGCATTGGGGGGCGCGCATGATCAAGGACGAGCATCGCGGCTACAACGCGTACCTGGTCGAACGCGCCGGCCGCACGGTCTGTTTCGCCGGCGACACCGCCCACACGCGCGCGTTCGCGCAGCTGAATGATCCGGCGCGGCCGCTCGATCTCATGCTCATGCCGATTGGGGCGTACGATCCGTGGATTCACGCGCATTGCAGTCCGGAGCAGGCGGCGTCGATGGCGCGCGACGCCGGCGCGCGGCATTTCGTGCCGATTCATCACCAGACCTTCAAGTTGAGCGCCGAGGCCATGGACGAGCCCATCGCGCGCCTGCGCGCCGCCTTCGCCGACGAGCCCCACCGCCTCCTCGCCACCAGCGTCGGCGAAACCTTCCGCGTGCCGTTGGGGGAGTAGCGACTTGATAGTGATTACAGGGAACTGAGGCGAAATGTGGGGACAATCGCCTGATCGCCAGGCTCGCCAAGCGATTAATCAGGACGTCCGCGGAAGTCCCTTCGTCCATCGGCAGCACGCGGCGCCTGATGGTCCATGAATCTGAAGTCGCGTCCTCTCGCCTCTGGCAGCTGTCGCCCGTCCGCATGGCCTCGCTCATTCTCCGCCTCTCTCGTCTTCCCAGTGACCATATCCGTGGTAAATCACTGGCAGCTACCGCCGTTTCCCTTTGTGCCTCTGTGTTCTTTGTGGTTAATCCTAACCGGTCTTCTCATTCCCTATGACGCCCACCGCTCGCAAGACCTCGCCGCCGACTTGAAAGAAATCGAAGAATTTTTTCACCAGCAAATCCCGCTCACGCGCGCCATGGCGCTGCACGTGGAAGCGTATGACGGCGCCCAGCTCGTCCTGACCGCGCCGCTCGCCCTCAATCACAATCACCTCGGCACCGCGTTCGGCGGCAGCCTCGCGGCCATGGGGATGGTGGCCGGCTACGGACTGGTCTGGCTGATGCTGGGCAAGCGCGAGGGACACGTCGTGGTGCGCGACTCGTCGATTCACTTTCGTCGACCCGTCCGCGGCATCCTGCGCGCGATCTGCCGCCGGCCGGATGAAGCGACCGTTGCGGACTTCCTTAGAAAATTCGCCACCGAGCGCAACGCCCATCTCCTGCTCGACGTGACCATCGAAAACGACGGCCGCGTGGCCGTCCAATTCGAAGGCACCTTCGTCGCGACGCGGTAAGGCTCCCTTAACCACCAAGGCCACCAAGAAATCGAAGAGGGACAAAACCTGAGTACTTCATTCATCGGCGCCCCGCGCCGATGGGTGATGATTAACCGTACTTCCTTTCACTTGGCGTGCTTCGCGTTGTCCCCCCGCCTCCCTGGACTTCCGTTGCCGTAATCTTGGCGCGAACCCAAAACCGGTTTCTCGTCCCAGTCACAACCGATAACGCATAACAGGCGGCGTCACTCCGCCTTCACACTTCACCGCGTCTGATCAGAGGCACGGGCGTTCGCGCTGGCAAGCTCTTCCTCATCCTTCCGCGCGGCAGCGAACGGATCCCCGGGTGGGACTTCGATGTCACTACGATTCACGCGGGGATTCCGTCCTCGCCGCATTATCGCAAACAGGGCCGCGACCGCGACAAATGCCGCCACCAACAGCATCGCGATCCAGCTCACACCATCAGCAGATGCGGCCTGGGCCAGAAGCGACACTTCTTCGAAACAACGGTTCAGGGGAAATGCGATGTTCATAGTCTCTCCTTTCTCTGGCATCGCATTTCGGCTTGTCATTGGTCGTGCCGATGACCGGCAACTTGCGTCACCATCCCGAAATAAATCTCAAGCGGAATCCTTCATCCTTCGGCGCCGCGCGCCGATGGATGAGCTTATCGCCTCCGTGCCTTCGTGCTGTCCCCCCGCCTCCCAGGACTTCCGGCTTCGCCGTAATCTCCGCGTCTCTGCGCCTCCGCGTGAGACCCAAACCGGTTCTCTTTCCTTGGTGTTGTCCCCCCGCCTTTGCCTTCACTCCGCTCCCGCGTCACTCATCCCGCCCTGCGCGATCTCCCGGCCATGTCGGCGCGCCCGCGCCTTCATTCTGGACTTCCACCTTCGGTGTAATCTTCGATTTCTTGGTGGTTCAACCGCCTTCTCCGCTCTGGCTCTGGACATTCGACTCAGTTGCCTGAATCGATGCGAGCAGACCCGTCCTGAGACTCGAATCATCTAGAGAGGACGCCACGTTTATGAAGACCATCATCGGAATCGCAAGTAATCACACCGCCGCCGACCATCTGGTCGAGTCGATCGATCAGACAGGCGTGCCGGCCAGCGACATCACCCTGTTGATGCCCGGAGACTCCGTAAATCTCGGCGACATCGGCAAGGCGGCGGCCAGCAGCGCGGGAATTGCCGGCTCGCCCGACGGCGCCCTCATCGGCGGTTCCATCGGCATGGTGGTCGGCCTTGGCGCGCTGGCCATTCCCGGTCTTGCCCCTCTCATCCTGGCTGGGTCTGGCGTCACCGGCCTCACCGCGGTCATCGCCGGCGGTTCGATGGGAATCCTTGGCGCGCTGCTCGGAGCGGCCGTGCCGCAATCGAACATCGCCCATTATCAGCAGCGTCTACACAACGGTGCTTATCTCGTGGCCGCGCGCGTCGCGACCGAAGAGTTGGCCACGCGCCTGCATGGCATCTTTGTCAGCGGCGGCGCCGAGGACATCGTCATTTCGCCCGACCTGCCGGCGACGAGCTGATTATTTGAAGAGGGAAAAAGGAAGAAGGAGGAAGGAACAATCCCAAGCCTTCAACCTCCGACTTGGCCCTGGCCTTCCTTGTCCCGCGCCACCTGCCATTCCTCGCGCGCCGCAATGTACATCGCGAAGAGGATCGCCAGCACGAGCAGGGCAAGAGCGACCAGTCCACCCCATCCATCGCCGCTCCCGTCGAGCGCCGTCGGCATCAAATCCGCGTCGGCCAGAAAAGCGCGCGTTCCGTGAATCATGGGTGGAAGGGCATTCAACTTGGTCACTTTCCGTCAGAACTCAATCGGCCCCAGCTGCCGGTTTGGTTGTCTCGAAATCGCTTGCCGCGCATTGACCTCCCCGTCGCGACGCAGAGAGCCTGCCGCGAAAAATACATCTAAGGCGCTTTGGGCCCCGATTCCGTGAGAAGGGGGAGGTCATGTCTGACTCGATTTCGACGATAGTCTTAAAGTATTTGGGCGCCTACGAGACGAAGAATCGTGACGCCTTGGAAGCGGTGCTGAGCGAAGACTTCACCTTCACCAGCCCGGTCGACGACCACATCGATCGCAAGACCTACTTCGAGCGCTGCTGGCCAAACAGCGAGGGGAGAAAGTCGTTTCGCGTGGAAAAAATCTTCTCGGATGGGGATGAATGCTTCGTTGCCTACGAGGGCGAGCGGACCAGCGGGGCCAAGTTCCGGAACACTGAATTTGTCCGCATCGACAACGGGCAAATCACTCACATCGACGTTTATTTCGGTCCCGACCAAGGCGACACGCCTTTCCCGCATGTGCCGCCGCCGTCTGTGTGAGAGGCTGTCCCATGTCTCGATTACGATCCGCGCGGAACTGTGTTGCGCTCGTCGCCTTGTTTCTCGCGATGGCGTGGTCGGTTGATGCCGCCGATACCGCTTCGCGCGCAAAAGGTCTGGCGGTGATCGCGCTCGGCACGGGGGGTCCCGCCGCCACCGGCCGCGCCTCGTCCGGTTTCGTCGTGGCGCTCAATGGCACGCCCCGCGTGCTGGTCGATGCCGGCGGCGGCACCTTCGCCCGGTTGAGCGAACTCGGTTTGTCGCTCGATGACCTGGACATCGTCCTGCTCACGCATCTGCACATCGATCATTGCGCCGACGTCCCGGCATTCTTCAAGGCGCGGGGCATCAGCCATCGCGGTCCCTACACCTTTCGCGTTTTCGGACCATCGGGCGCCGGCGTGTACCCAAGCGTGAGCCAGTGGATCAAACTCCTTTTCGGAAAGGATGGCGCCTTTGCCTATCAGCCCGATTTCAATGGGCAGGAAGCGATCGAACCCTCCGACCTGACGAGCGATCTAGCCAAGCCGCCAGCCATCATTTACGACAAGGACGGCCTGCAGATCCTGGCCGTCGCCACCCATCATGGCGACTGCCCGAGCGTGGCATTTCGCATCAACTACGCGGGAGCGAGCGTCACGTTCTCCGGCGACCTCGATGCGTCGGCCCTGCCCAATCTGGCCAAGCTCGCGGCGGGGACAAATCTCCTGGTGGTGAACGCCGTGGTGCTCGATCCGCCCGATTCGCCGGAGGTGTTGTATGAATTGCATTCGCCTCCCGCGCGCCTCGGCGAAGCGGCCCGCGATGCCAAAGCGAAGCGCGTGTTGCTCAGCCACATCGGTCCGGCGATTGAGAAGAATATGAAGGCCGTCAAAGCCTCCATCGCGAAGTCCTATTCCGGCCCCGTCGAAATGGCCCAGGACAAATCCCGCTATTCCGTTTCCCCTTAGGTCGCAGCTGGCCTTTGGCATCGCGCTTTCGACCTTCGACTTTCGACTCTTTTAGATCTCCGCCCCGCTCTCGCGCCACAAGCCCTCAGTCGTTGCCTCCTCAAGTTCGCGCGCGTTGTGCCACTCGAGACTGGCTTCTGTCCCGTTGACCACAAATCCAGCTCGATCGAGACCATCGTCATCCGCCGCCGACCACGCCACCGTTGGCTGCGGCAATCGAGGCCAGCTTGGGTCCATGATCATTCATCGTGATCGCGAAGATCGCTGGATGCAGAAAACGGACGAGCGGTCGTCCATTGTCCCCGGGCTTTTGCCTTCATTCAGCTCCCGCGTCTTTGTTCTCCGGTCCGGCTTCGCCGTAATCCACACTTTCCGTCACGTCTTCCCGTCCAGTGACGGGCCGGCCGGCGATTAGATCTTGGACGACATGCGTACGGTACGAACCGTCCTGTGCCTAAAGCGTATGTCCAATCACCGCCCAATCCGAGTCCTGCTCGTCGAAGATCACCTCAGCACCCGTACGGCCCTGAGCATCTGGCTCACCGATCTCGGCCACGAGGTCGAGGCGGTGGAAACGATCGCGGCGGCCTTGGGCTTTGCGAAGAAATTTACCTTCGACCTCTTGATTTCCGACATCGGCCTGCCCGATGGCAACGGGCGGGATCTGCTGGGGAAGCTTCGAGAACATCATGATTTCCACGCTGTGGCGATCAGCGGAACCACGGGAACGGGTGCCAGCGAGCTCAGCCTCCAGGCCGGCTTCGCCCAGCATCTGGAAAAGCCCGTCGACCTTGATGCACTCACCGAGATACTCGGCACGGCCGCGGAAAACCTCGCGGATTGATTTTTGGGCGCGCCGTGGCGATACGGCTCCTCTGCGTCTCTGCGCCTCCGCGTGGGACCTCAGCAATGCGTAACCACTAAGAAATCCAAGGTCACCAAGACCGCCAAGGAAAGTCTTCAGCGGAATACTTCATCCATCGGCGCCCGCGCCGATGGATGAGATCGGTTGTTTTCCCTCTCCCCCTCCTTTGTGAACTCCGTGTTGTCCCCCCGCCTCCCTGGACTTCCGCCTTCGGCGTAATCTTTGTGGTTAATCCAGACCGGTTCTCTGTCCTCCGTCCTTTGCTTTTCTCCGTGCACTCCGTGAGCTCCGTGTGAGACCTAAGCCCGTCCAACCTTCGACATTCGCCTCGTTCGTCCCCATTATCGTTCGTTTCGTTCGTCCTTCTGGTTTCGGCCTTCGTCATTCGTTGCGCAGCAACGCCTCATAAACCTCGCAGTCCGCCGTCGAGAAACAGCAAAAGATCACCTCCTTCAGCTCTGGTCCCCCTCCGCCTGCCAGTTCCTTCCTCCTTGTTCCCTCTTCCTTGTTCCTTTGTGTATTCGCGCACCGATCCCACCGCAATCCCGGCCGCAACGTCAAACGGAAACCGATAAACCCCCGTGCTGATCGCCGGGAACGCGATCGACTCCAGTCCGTGCTCGGCGGCCAGCTCGAGCGAGCGCCGGTAGCACGACGCGAGCAATTCCTGCTCACCATCACCCCCTCCCATCCACACCGGCCCGACCGTGTGAATCACAAACCTCGCCGGCAGATGGAATCCCTTGGTGATTTTGGCATCCCCCGTCTCGCATCCGCCGAGCTTTTCGCATTCGACTACCAACTCCGGTCCCGCTCCCCGAAAAATCGCCCCGCAAACCCCGCTTCCCCGTGCGAGCGCAGTGTTCGCCGCATTCACAATTGCGTCCACCTCCAGCGTCGCGATATCCGCCTGGATGGCTCTCAGCTTCGTCATCGCCTAATTCTCTGATTCGTCAGCCCCACGTCAATCCCCACAAATCCCTTCGAACCACCAAGAAATCCAAGGACGCCAAGAGAAGAGACCAAAAGCGGAATACTTCATCCATCGGCGCCCGCGCCGATGGATGAGATCAGTTGATTTCCATCTCCCCACATTCGTGTCCTTTGTGTTGTCCCCCCGCCTCCTTGGACTTCCGCCTTCGGCGTAATCTTTGTGGTTAATCCAGACCGGTTCTCTGTCCTCCGTCCTTTGCTTTTCTCCGTGGCCTCCGTGCTCTCCGTGTGAAACCTAAGCCGGTTCCCGCCCGTTTGGCCCGGAAGTGGCTCATTTGTACGCGTGATCCTGAAGCACAAGGACGACATCACGCCGCAGATCATGGCGTTGGAAACGCTGCGCGTGCGTCCCAGCCTTTCCGAATCGCAGCGCGAGGAAATCGAGGGCGAACTCTGGGCCCTGCGGGCAGGCGCCCGCGGCGAAAAAGAAGCGGCCTTTCACCTCGATTTTCAATTTGGCGATTCAAAGTCGCTTGCGGTCATCCATGATCTTCGAATCGAGCACAAAGGCCGGGTGGCCCAGATCGATCATCTGATCATAAACCGGCTCATGGACGTCCATGTCCTCGAAAGCAAGAATTTCAGCGGTGAAGTCCGGATTTCCGACGAGTCCGAGTGGGAAACCAGGACACCATCCGGCTGGCGGGGGATGTTGTCACCGGTTGAGCAGAATCGCCGCCACATCGAAGTGCTCCACGAGTACATCCGCGATCACGACCTTGCGCCGCGCCGCGCCGGCTTTCTGCCGCTCAATCCCGAATATCACAATTGGGTTCTCGTTTCGCCTCGCTGTCATCTTCAGAGGTCCGGTGAAGAATGGGAAAACGTGGTGAAGATGGACATGTTTGTGCGCCAATTCGAAAAGCAATTCAACGAGTCATCGGCGTTGTCCGACCTGGCTTCGGTGACAAGGATTGTTGCGACGGATGCCTTGTTCGCCTTCGCGAATGCCCTGGTCGCCGCTCATCACCCGGCGCACGTCGACTACCACTCGCACTTCGATCTCGCGCCGGCCTCCCCGGTCCGCGAAACAACCCCCATCCGACGTTTGCGCGAAGTTGCCTGAAACAACTTCCCATTGTGTTAGTTTGGCATCGCGCTATTTGCGCGTTGAAAGCATGCGACGACCAAACGGCCGGCCCCGCGAATCGGGCATATCAATGCTGGCGTGCGTGTTCGCCCTGATGGTTTGCGCGCCGGTGTTGGCCCAGGATCCGGCCCAAGTCGACTCGAATCTTCGCTACACCAGGGAATTCGCCGCGGCCAATCACTTGATTGCGCAAGTCGCGCTTGAAGAGCAGCCGGGCAAAATCCTGCAATTCAAGTTGGATCGCTATCCGGACGTCATCCGGATTACGACCGCCGACGGCACCACCTTCGCCCAAGTGAAAGGAAAGAGCTGGCTCAAGTCCAAGGACTGGGGCAAGACCGGCACCAAGGTCAAATCCGACAAGACCACAGAGCTCGACTGGATGCTGGGAATCGTGGAGGCGCCGTTTGCCGAGCCGGCCCATAACGATACCTCACAAGGCGGCAGCGTCTGGAAACTATTGGAGAAGATCACTAGAGGTGACGTGGAGTTTTTCCGCTTTGAACGCTCGCGTGAATTTCCCAAGCCCGACGCGAAATATCCGATCTACACCTTCGTGAAATACAAATCGGCTGTCGATGGAAGCCTGCTGCTCAATCACTTGGCGGCCAATCTCCGCACTGGCGATCTGAACCTGCCGCTCGAAATCAAATTCGACTACCTCGTGCCCCTCCCGGAGGGCGCCATCAAGGTCATCCCCGCGAAACCGAAATCAGGCAATTCGCCTTAATCGGCGCCGCGCCGCCGCTTCCTCCTTCTTCCCTCCTCCTTGTTCCTTTCAATCACCCATACGCCAGGCGGTCCATCATCTCGGCGAACTTTGACCAACTCAGGCGCTTGTTGAGCTTTCGTTTCTGGCCCCACCAATAAAGGGAGCCTCGGCCAATTTCGAGCTGCCCAATCTTCTCGCCGTCGGCATAGACCGCGAGCTTGAGCGACGACTTCGCGCGCACCAATTCGACGTTGGAACCGCCTTCCTCGAGCGAGACAAGAAGCGCGCTCTCGCGCGTGTCGTTGGGCGCCAGACCGGTCGCCTGAATCGCAGCGACGTCGTTTCCGGTCTGCCAGTTGTCGTTCGACGCAATGAGCGCGGTCGAGGAATGCAGCTCGACCACCGGATCGTTCAGCGCGCCGGGGACGCCGAGCGGCGTGAGCGACGGCCCAATCGCGCGAATGAGCACGCGCTTGGCGCCGTTCTTGATGATGAAGCCGGCGATCATCTGGTTCGCGCCCGTGCCGACGTTCCCGCGCGTCGAGATGTTGGCCAGACGATAAATCAGATTTTCCCGGGCGCCGTCGAAATAGGCGGTGCCCGATCGATGCTCGTGTAGCTGCCGTCAAAGACGCCATCGGTCACCGCACCCGAGCCCGAGAGAAAAATGTTCCCCGGGACGCCCGTCGCCGTGAACGTGCCATTCTCCGAGTAGGTGCCAATCGCGCCCTGCAAACCATAAATGGTGTCGGCCAGGGCGTAGAGCTTGCCGGTGGGCGTAAGTACAAACGAGGCGTAGTTGAGCGAGCCATCGGCCTGAAACCACAGGGTGCCCGTGTATCCGCCCTGCATGCTGCCCTGGGTCGCTGTTGAAAACCTGTCGCGGCGCGCTGAAGACCTGCCCGCCCACGAATCCGCTGACACCCGTCGCGGTGAACGTGCCCGACACATTTCCGACGGTGGTGGCAAACGAGAAGCTCCCGTTCGCCGGAAGTGTGAACATGTTCATAGCGACCGATCTGGGAAGCGGTGCTGATGTAACCGAAAGTCACATCCGCATCCTTGCGCACGTAAAAGACGGCCTTCGCGCCGGACGGAAGCGTCGCGTCGTACACGCCGCGATAACTGAACGGCGGAGCCTGGGCGGAGGCGGAACTGCAAAGGAACAAGGAGAAAGGAAGAAGGAGAAAGAGCAGCAGGGAACGAATATTCATGGGGAATTCCAGCGTTGTTGTCGGGTAAGTAGCCGTTTGTTCAGAGACTAGTAGCGTTCGCCATGCCGCGACGAGCTCTCATTGAAACTTCAGCTCGCGGACCTGGGTGTCGCCGGATTCGCAGAGCGCGCGGAGGGCGCGTTTGACCTCGGCGGGGCCTTCAATCGAATTGAGTCGAGTGAGCGCCTCGGCATAACGACCGAGCTGGCGGAGCAACTCGACTCCCATGAATTGTTCGTTCATGTCGTCACCGAGCAGTGCAAGAAGCGACTCCGCATTCTCACGCCAGCGGGGATCTTCGGAGTCAGCGCGGGGATCGTCGACCTTCTCGTTGCGATAGGAATCGTTGTGGGACCACCAGGTCAGGATGCGCATGTTGCGCATGCGCTCGGTATCGTTGTTGTTGGAATCGCACTTCGCAATGGCGTCGTAGTAGGCGGCCTCGTCGGGCTCGGAAACGTATGGTGCGGACTCCCACTCGGGCTTGGCGGATTCCGGTCCCAACGGGACTTCGCCGAGCTCCGTGGCATCGCTCAAGGCATAGACCTCATGGCAGGCGTGGCAGAGGACGAACATCGGACGAGCCGGCAGCATGGGAGCGATTTGTTTGCCGTCGCTCCAGAGGCGCGCGCCGAAGGTGTTGCCGGACATGAGGGTGCGGTATTTGGCCAATGCGCCGCAAAGCGGGCAGGCGATAACGATGTCTGGGCCGGGAAGCATGGGAGCAGAGATGCCGAACTTAAACAGCTGGCGGAATGGACTGCGACGGGGGAATGGCGAGTTTTCTGAGTGACTCTTCCCGGTAGCGCTGGCGCCTTTCAGCGCGGTGAACTTCGTACCCTTCCTCTTTAAGGAGACGCTCTTTCTCGTATTCAGTAAGCGGAATGACGTACTCATCGAAGGGAGTGCTTCGATCAGGCAGCGGCAGATCATCGACCGGTCGATCGTAAGGTGGGCAGTAAATGTGACTCATCGCCGTGTCGATATTGTACGACGTGTTGTCCACCGCGCGGAGCAAGCCACCGTGGAAGCTGAGCGTGAAGCGAACCTTCATGCCATCACAATCACCTCGCCAAGCCGTGAGACCGGTGTCTGTCGTGACATCGAGATCGCCGCAGAAACCGAACGGCAGTCGGAGTCCGCGGTAGTAACAGCCGCCTCGGGAAGGTTCCTCGGGAAAGATTCCGCAGATGTCCGGCAGTTCTTCGCGATACGCGTAAACATTCAACTCGGCGAGGTAGAGTCGGCCGCTCCACATGGCGTAGGAAGGCAGCCAGCCTTCGTAACATGCGGTGGACATTCCCGACGCCTTGATACCAAGCATCGCGAGGTCAAACGGACGATTCTCGTCTTGAAACGGCGCGACGGTGAAAACGCCGGCGTCCGTGGTGAAATTTCCCATCGCGGGTTGGGTCATGTGCAGACCTTCGCACCAGGGGTCAGACAAGCGCTGTCCTAGGACTGAAAAAAGGAGTCGAAGGTTGAAAGCCAGACGACATGACCGGTAGTCCCCGCCCGCGGACGGGGGATACGAACGGCGAGGCCCACCGAGCGCATTCGTCTCCCGCCCGCCCATCGCCCCCAGCAACCATCCCGCTTCCTCTTTTGCGTTTGACTGTTTTATGCAGTCAATATTGGACGTGAGACGAGGGTCGAAGGCCAGACAGGAAAGAGTCGAATGTCGAAAGCAGGAGACTGAGCTGCCCACTCTCAGCGACCGACCGCGGACGGGGGGAACGAACAGCGAGGCCCCACCGAGCGTCCCGCAGAGCGGGACCACCGCCCGCCCATCGCCGCCAGGCGCAATTCCATCGGCCCTCCCTGCCCCGACATTCTCTTTTGCCTTTGGCTGCTTTATGCAGTCAATTGCCATCGCTAGTCTCCCGACATGCTCGCCGCTGCCCCGCACGGCCACCCAGCCATCTCGTCGGTCCCACCGCCTCGATTGTGAGAACCTATTCCAAGGAAATGAAAATGCTCTCAGTATTGTTTCCCGAGGTGCGCGCGAACGTGTTGCGGCTGCTCTTCGCCGAACCGCGCCGTGAGCTGCATCTGCGCGAGCTTGCGCGGCAATGCCGGCTCGCCTTCCGCACCGTGCAGGTTGAGGTGAGGAAACTGGCGGCCGCCGGCTTGCTCTCAAGTAGGCGAGAGGGAAATCGGCGCTACTTCCGCGCCAACACGACCAGCCCGCACTTTGCAGATTTGCAGCGCCTGGTGGTCAAGATGGCCGCGCCGCCGCGGAAGTCGAAATGACCGGCCTGAGTGGTTTCGCGCGGAGCTCACGGAGAACACGGAGGACTGGTTTGTAATAGGAGAACGGAGAGAGCCAATCTTCATCCGTCGGCGCGATCGCCGATGGATGAGGTATCCCGGTAGTGTTTTTGTGCCTCTGTCTTTCGTGGTCGGAAAAATCGTTGGCGAGCTTTGCGTTGTCCCCCGGACTTCCGAAAACGTAATCTTGGCGCGATAGCGAGGTGCGATCGCCCTGAACTATTTCATCGACTGCACGTGCGCCACGAACTGATCGAGGGCGATCTCGGTTCCCTTGCTGCCAACCCGTCGCCTTATTCTTCTCGAAGTCCGCTTCATCCCGGTGCAGCGCCGTGAAGACGTAGCGAGTTCCTTTCCCCACGGTTTCCATCGTCATGATGGCCGTGATCGGAACGTCGTCAAAGACGGCCGGACGATAACCGGGAAACAACATCGAAGTCCAAATGAGCCGCTCCATGGGAATGACTTCCAGGAAACAGCCGAGGTTGGGAATCTCCGGACCCTCCGCCAACGCGATGTCGATGCTGAAGATGCCTCCCGGTCGCACGTCCATTTCGCAATTCGTCACACGCCCCCAAGGCTTGGGCATGTACCACTCCTTGAGATGCTCGGGTTTTGTCAGCGCTTCCCAGACGAGATGCTTGGGAGCGTCGATGAATCGTTCGAAAACGAGATCCAGTTTCGGATTGATCGTGAATGGCTTGCTCATGATGTCGCTTCCTTCTCCTTTAGTTGTTTGATGTATTCGTCGAACCGATCGAATCGGGTTTCCCACAGCCGGCGCTGACCGGTCAGCCAGTCCTCGGCGACTTTGAACCGGGCGGGTGCGATCTCATAAGTCCGCACCCGTCCCCGCTTCTTCGACTTCACGAGCCGGCTCTGCTCGAGAACCGACAGGTGCTGCACGAACGAGGGGAGCCTCATGTCGAACGGTGCCGCCAGCTCGCTGACGGTGGCTGGTCCGACCGACAGTCGCTCCAGGACTTTCCGCCGAGTCGAATCGGACAAGGCGCGAAAAATACCGTCAGCGATGGGGGCTTGGACCATTCCAGTACTCTCCGATTTTTGGGTTGCCGATCAACTGGCGGGACTCTATCGCCCGAAAACACTAAGGTCAATGCCTAAGTATTGGCTTTCGAAATGACGAAGGACGAAACCAGAATGACTAACAAATGACGAAACGGCGAAACGGAGGCAACGATGCCAGCAGGGGGACATCCGAGGCCGAAGGTCGAAGGTCGAAAGGAGAAGGGAGCAGTCGAAGGTCGACGACCTGCAATTCCAGAGGCAAAAGCGGGAGACGGCGAAGGCAAAATGCCTTAGTTGCCGATTTCCAGGATGTTAGAAATGCGATGGCGGCGTTGCGGACTGGCGCATCCGAATTATCGACTTCCAACGGAATCGGAATTGATGCCATTCTGCGCGGCGCAAAGAGAGGCGGGGACCGTTTGATCCTGCTGTCAACCATTCCCCCGTTATGATGCACTGCACGCGTCCTCTGTCTCGCGTTCATCGGACTGACTTCCTTCACGCTCAGGCGAACGAGCATTCGCCCAAGGCGGACTGACACCACCCGGCGCACCCAGCCCAGGCCAAAAAACGCTCCAGCAAATTGAGCCGCGGGTCGATCTGCTCGCCGCCATTCCGGGTCCGGGAGTGTCGTCGGATGCCAACAATCACATCATCATTTCGCAGGCCGGCAGCTATTACCTCAGCGGGAACCTGGCCCAGACGAAGAACACCGGGATCAACGTGACGGTGGCGGGAGTCACGGTCGATCTCAACGGCTTCCAGATTACTGCGTCCTCGGGCAGCGCCAAAATCGGCATCGTAATTCAACTGGCGGCCGACAACTGCGCCGTCAAGAACGGCTCCATCAACGGCACGGGCCAGGCCATGACCAACGGGGTGCTCTGCGTTCCCGACGTTTCCAATCCGCCGAAACCGGCCAACGGGACCTTCCACCAACTCGCCGTCATCGCCGCCGGCAATGGACTGACGGGAGGCAACGGCTGGAAATACGAGGGCTGTTCGGCGAAGGGCGGAACGGGGGACGGTTTCCTGACGCAAAATGCGTGTACCTCCACTGTGAGCGACTGCGTCGCGTCGCAGAACGCCGGCTCTGGATTCAACTTCCAGGGACCCACCAATTTTCTGAACTGTCAGGCGATCGGCAATTCCGGCATTGGATTCTACGTCTTTGGGAGTGGGATTTTCTCGAATTGCACCGCGTCGGGAAATCAGCAGAGAGGATTTCAAGCAGGCAACGGTAGTGCCCTCACCAATTGCTCCGGTTCGTTAAATGGAACCGGCGGCATCACGATCCAATCCGGCACGCTTTCGAACTGTGCCGCCACCAGCAACACGGGCATTGGTTTCGATCTCGGATTTGGCGTCGCCCTGACCGGTTGCACGTCGACTGCGAACAGTTCGCACGGTTTTCTTATTCAATACGCCGGATCCCTGACGGGCTGCACCGCCTACAACAACGGAAATAGCTCACAGAGCAACGCGGTCGGCATTTATTGCGGGTCGGGCAGCTTGCAAAACTGCACGGCGTCACAGAACACCGGCAACGGGATCCTGATGTCCACTAATTCCAGCGTGATCGGCTGCCTCGCTCAAGGCAACGGTCTCAGTGGAGCAGGTGCCGGGATCAACGTCGGCGATGGCAGCACGGTGAGGGATTGTGACGCCAGCTACAACCAGGCGGATGGCATTATCGGCACGCAGCAATGCCAGATTGTCGGCAACCTCGCCCTTGGCAATTGCATCGGCGGCGCAGCGGGGGTCGCCGGCATCCGCGTGACCGGCGGGGAAAACCGCATCGAAGGCAAACAACGCGGTGCGAAATTCCGTCGGCGCCAACACCGCCATCGGCTTCAGCGCGACGCTGACCGGCACTCCACGCAACCTGATCATTCGCAACACCGCCCGCGCCAACGATCTCAACTACGTCATCGCGGCGGGGAATCGCGTGGCCCAGATCATCGTGCCGGCGGCCAGCGTCAATCCGATCAACGGCGCCAACGGAAACGGCGGCAGCAACGGCGAAGGCTTTGCCAGCACGGATCCGAATGTGAATTATACGTATTGAGCGGCGGACGCCGGTGGCGGGAGCCGACAGTCGACGGTCGGCGGCCAGAAGGGTGAACAGAAGTTATCAGTGAACAGTGGGGAGAAGCTGCCGGAGACGGCGGAGTCCGTCGGTTATGCGTAATGGGTTATGGGTTGTGCGCCATGAGGGGGAAGCGGACGGGCGATTGTGAATGGCGTTGATTCTCCTCAGAACTCTCGCCACGCTCGTCGTGGCAGCAAACCGGGGACAAAAACATGTTTCACCTTATTTGGTACATTCTTGTCGGTCTCGTCGCGGGAGCGCTCGCGAAATTTGTCATGCATGAACACATGACGATTTTCTGGACAATCATCCTCGGAATCATCGGATCGATCATCGGAGGAGCCGTAACCCATCTGCTTTGGAAACCGTCGAACACACGGTTCCATCCGGCCGGCCTGATCTTTTCCACCCTCGGCGCGATCCTCGTTCTCTACGCCTGCCACAAGTTGAAGATCCAGTTTCCGCACATCTAACGAATTGAAGAGTCGAGGGTCGAGGGCCGGAGGCGCGGAGCGCCAATTTTGGATTTTGGATTGCGGAATTTGGATTGAGGAAGGCGGAGGGGACATCACGCGCCGAATCCGATTCGCGGCTTGGGTGGGTCCGGCGGGGGATTGAGCAGGGGCTGCAGCTCCTGCCAGATGACCCGCAATGCGTCGTCGTGCTGCAAAAGCCTGGCATCGGTCTGCGCGAGTTTCTTGAGGATTTCAGCGTGGGACCTTATGAGCTCCCGCTGCTTGATGAACGCCCGCACGACGTAAACGCTCATCTTCACGGCCGCACTGCTGTTCAACACGTTCGCAGCCATCAACGCCCCATGTTCCGTGAAGGCGAACGGCCGGACCGGTGAAAATTTGAGGCGTGAGAGGTGGTCACAATTTGTGACCAGCTCGTGCTTCTCCGACTGGGTCAGTTGAAAGACAAAATCCGGTGGAAAGCGCTTGGTGTTGCGCTTCACCGCCTGATTCAGCGCTTTTGTCGCCACGCCGTAGAGGCCGGCGAGGTCGGAGTCGATAATAACCTTCGTCTCTCGGATGGTCATGATGAGCGATTCAATTGGCCGCATACGTTTCATGAAGGGAATGGGAGCGCGCTCAGCGCGAAATGACGAAGGACGAACCAATTTTGGATTTCGGATTGCGGATTTTGGCTTCAGAGATCAATTGGATAGGGCGAGAGGCGCGTCTGGGGTCTCCTCTTGAGGGATCGCGTCGACCAAATCGTAATCATGGTCTGCCTGGGTGTCGGCCAGCATTTGATGGCATTCCTCAAGACTCGAATCCTCGATCTCGATGCCGGCCGCGACCATTCGACGCGCGGCTTCACAGTAGTCTTTCCATTCGGGAATGCGATTGACGCGGTTCGCGGGGAACATCTTTTCGGGGAGTCGAGGGTCGAAGGTCGAGGGTCGAGAGCCAGAGGCGCAGGGCGCCGATTTGTGATTTTGGATTTCGGATTTCGGATTTCGGATTGGCAGACGCGACAAGCCAGAAGGGTTAACCACGAAAGATTGCAAAGGACGCAATGTAGATTTCAGACTGGAAACGTGGGTGCGGGTTCTCATTTCGCCAGCTTCGCACAGGGGGTCAGACAAGGGCTGTCTGAGGGGTGAAAATAATGGTCGAAAGGCGAAGGTCGAAGGTCGAATGTCCCCCTGCCTCCCTGGACTTCCGCCTTAGCCGTATTGCCAGAGGTCGGAAGACGGCAGGCAAGGGACAACCAACGGCCACAGGCCACTGATGGCAGGGCACTTGCCACTCGCAGGCGACAGGGCGGGCATAATGACTGCTTTTCTTGAGGGGTCGAAATTGCTATTCCCCTGAAGGACTGACCTGAAATCCCCGCCTGCTTGTCCGCGTACGTCCCCGTTCCATGAATCCGTCTGAATCTCAGTCGCCGCTGAGCCCGGAGCAGATTCGTCAGCGCCGGGAAGAGGCTGCCCGCCGACAGGAGTTGCAGCTCAAGCAACAGACCCAAAGGATCCAGGAACAAAGAATGCGGGCCGCCACCCAGGGAAAGGGGACCGCGACCGCCGGTGCGCCCACTGCGAAGCCATCGGGAACGCTCGCGCCCGCGCCGGCGCCGAAAGCACCCGCCGCGCCCGCCGCGCCGGCTCCCGCTCTCCCCAAAGGCGCCAGGCCATCCGGGATCAGGGTCTCGGGTTGGATTAATTCCGAGAAGATTGCGGCCGGCCTTGCGGCCGCAAGCTCGCTCACCGACGAGCCCTCCGCCCCGGCGACGCCGGCGCCGCAGGCACAGCCGAAACCGGTCTCGCTGTCGCAACAGGTGCCACTCGCGCAAGCGACCGCGTCGCCGCAGAATCTGGCGCCGCCCGCCGCCACGCCGAAGCCGACCGTTCTTTCATCGCAACCCGCGCCGGTGGTGCTGAAGATGAAAGTCGCGCCGCTCGATCTCCCGCCCGCATCGGCCGGAGTGGAAGTTCCCAACGTCCCGGTCGAGCCCGCGGCCGCCATGCCCGCACCCGTCGTCGCCGCGCCGCCGCCTGCGGCCGAGCCACCCCCGCCGCCGCCGCTGCCGGCGATCGAGGAGGTCATGCAAGAAGCAGCGCCGCCGATCGATGAGCAGATTCCCGTCCTGCGCTTGGTAAACCCGCCAAGGGCAACCACGAACGTGCAACTGCCACCGCCGTTGCCGCCGCCGCTGCCGGTGGAAATCCCCGCGGTCGATTTGGCCACCAAGGTGTTGCCGCCGCCGCTGCCGGTGGGAAATGCCGCGGCCGATTACGCGAGCGCGAGCACGGAGCGGCCCCCGCCGGTGCCGGCGGAAATCCTCGCGGCCGTGAACAAGGAAGCGAAGACCGGCGACACCGAGGCGTTGGGCCTGGACATGGTTTGTCTGCCGGAACTTTTCTGTCCCAAATGCAAGGCGCTGATTCCGGAGAGTCACCAAGGCGCGTTTTTCACCGCGTGTCCGAAGTGCGGGGAGATTATTAAGATGAAGTGAGGGGAGTCGAGGACCGGAAGGGAATGGTAATCAGTAATCAGTAATTAGTAATCAGTAATCAGTGAGCACGGGCAAAGGTGCGTGGCGCGGACATGTCGAGGGACGAAGGCCTGAGGCGCGAAGCGCCCATTGCGGAATGCGGAACGGAGAGATTTACCACGGAGGACACAGAGATTGCGGCGAAGCACGAACGGGCTTGGGGTTTCGCGCGGAGGCGCGGAGACGCAGAGAAAGGCTGCGGAGATAACCAAATTCGCCAAATTTTACCAAATTAACCAAATGACCGGCTCAATTTCTCTGGTTGCTGATAACTGCCTAATCCCGGCGAAGCCGGATCCCCATTAACCAATAACTAGTAACCAATAACTATCTCAGACCGGCAGGAGGAGGGCGGCGTCAATGGGATCGAGTTGCCTGGACCTCCGCGGATTTTCCAAATGCGCGGCCACGCTGTCGGCGATTCGCCCGGCCCAGCGGCGATACAGCGCCGCGCCGGGATGATATCGATCGACCGCGTAATCCTCCGGCTTCGCCGCGTATTGCAGCGGCACGTAACAAAAATTCGCCGTCGACCGAACCCACGCGCGCAAACCCGCGTCGAAATGCTGCGCACATTGCCCGAGATACCACCGCAGCGGCTGCGGCATGACCGGCATGGTATGCACCGGCGGCAGACCGTTGATGACCACCGTCTTCACTCCGGCCCAGCGGACGACATAATCCACCAGCGTCTGATAATCCGCGAGAAACTGATCGGCGGATCGCTGGGTGGTAACGTCGTTGACTCCCAGCGAGCTGACCAAGACATCGGCCGGCAGCAGGCGGTTCGACTGCACCCACTCGAGCGCTTCCCGCGTGTCCACGCCGGACTTCGCCACGAGCTGCCAGGCGACCGGCGCGTGAGTTCTCTGCGAAAGCAAACGGCAGGATTGCACGACGAGACTTTCGCGCAGCCTGGCCACCCCAACCCCCGCCGCGGAGGAATCGCCCACGAACAGAACGCGCAGCGGCTTGGCGAATTTGAGTCGTCCGACTTTGCCGACGCGACGTCCCGCCGCCTCGGGCAACCGCAGCGCGGTCCGACGCACGAGCAAACTCTGCAAAGACAGCACCGGACCGAGGGCGACTTTGCAGAGATTGATCATGGCCGTGAACTAACTTGGAATCATGTGCGGTGCAGACCTCGCGCGCCGGGCGCGAAGGTGTCGCAGGCGTTTCCGCTTTCGGTTGGACGAGATGATGACGCGAAACAGTCGCCAGTAATTCCGGTCGATTCGTTTCAGGGCCCGCGGGGCGCGCAGAAGCAGCCGCTCCAACTCGCTTTCCGCAGTCAGGGCGGCGGCGTGATTGAGAGTGGATATCGAGGTCATGCATTCCTATTAAGCTTCGCGTATGCCAACCTCGCCCTTTCTGGCGGCACCGACTCAGGGCTTCTGGTTTTCGGGCATTTTGCACGGTGCCTGGGCGTCAGACTTTGCGATTTGCCGGGGGTTGGGAGGAGGGTCACGACAGAGATTTCGGTAAGGGCTGGTATAACCACAAAGATTACGGCAGAGCTGGAAGTCCAGGGAGGCGGGGGACAACACAAAGGAGACGAAGGAAAGCGGAGTCGGTGGAAAACAAGAATTCCGGGGCACCCGCGTGCTTGACGAGCAAGTATGTTAAACATAGTTTTACGACATGACGAAAACGATCACGAAAATCGGCAATTCGCACGGGCTGATATTTGATGCGGCCCTGATGGATCTCGCGCGCATCAAGGCGGGCGACAAGGTGACCGTTTCCGTTCACGAGGGCGGCTCGATCGTGTTGACGCCGTTGCGGCCGGTCATCGACGCGGACAGGGCGGCGACCACCGCGCGACGCCTGGTTAAGAAGAATGCTGAGCTGTTCAGGCGGCTGGCATGAAGAGACCGCTCGCGCATCCGACGCTGGAGGCCGTGAAGGCGATTCACGCCGAGGTCCTGGCAGCACATGGCGGCGCGCCGGGCTTGCGAAATGCGGCGCTCCTTGAGTCGGCAGTGGCCGCGCCCCAAGCCACCATGGCCGGCAAGTCCGTCTTTACCAACCCCGTGGAAATCGCCGCGGCGTATTTCTTCTACCTGTGCCGCAACCATCCGTTTGTGGATGGCAACAAGCGCACGGCGTTGGCAACGTGCCTGGTCTTCCTGTGCGAGAATGAGCTGCTAAAGGGTGAGAAGCTCGATGTGGATGCGTGGGAGCAACTGACAATGGACGTGGCGGCGAGCCAGCTCGACCGGCAGCAGACAGCGACCCGTTTGCGAAGACTCTTGACTAATCGGGTGTGAAATTCACCGCCAATCGCCACAGATCACTGATTGCTCATGACTAATTACTGGTTACTCGCCGCTGGTACCGCGCGGGCGCTCCAGTCCTTGAGCGCGAAGGGCAGGTAGAGCAGCGCGTAGAAGAGGATGGCGAGAAACTCGAGCTGCAGCACGTAGACTACGGGCTGGTCCGAAAGGAAATCGAGCAGCGAGGCCCGCGCCGGCTTGTGCGAGAGGAAGCCGTAGTTGGCGCCGGTGAGCGCGTTCGCCACGAGCGCCGACGCAAGATAAAGCTGCGACCAGAGCCACACCCGGACCAACGACCAGGGGTGCGGTCGCAGCCCGAAGGTCAGAAAAAGATAGAGCACGCTGATCACGATGCCGCAGTGCGCCACAAAGAAACTGATGAAGCGAACGCTGGGGAAGCCGACGTCGAGATTCGGCGTGACGATGGCCTGGAGCGTCGCCGCCAGGCCCCAGAAATATGCGAGCTCAAACCAGCGAAGGCTGCGGCGGAGGAGTGCGACGACCGTGGCGACCAGCGCCCAGTCGCAGAGCTGCATGGGAAGCCAGTGCCCGGCCGATTCCGTGGGAAAGAAGAGCAGGTAAATCGGATAGCCAAGAAAATTGACCGTCAGCACCGCGGCCAGCGCGATGGCAATGCGCTGGCTGAAGCTGTCGGATCGCTTTCGGCGCGCGAGCCAGGCGAGCGCGAGCGGCAACACCACCGTCAGCATCAGAACCGCGATGTGACTGGCGTCGAAGTGGCGGAAGGATGCAGCCAGCATGAGAGCGCGGCGGAGCGCGTGCAAAATCGCATCCACCGAAGCGATTCTCCACGTCGAACGCAAGCGCGGACTCTCGACGGCCGCGGCCTCCTGCCCATCAAGTCTTCGTCTTCGGCGTCACGTGCCCGGCCGGCCCGGCGAAGACATGCCAGTCCTTGTGGCCCGAGCCGGAAATGGGATCTTTCGTCGCCGGTGGGATCGTCGGCAGGACAGACTCCGATCCGACCAACCGGTGGAGCTCGGCGGAAACAGCGGTGCGCTCGGTGTCGAGTTCTTCGAGGCGTTTGCGCAGCTCTTCAATGCGGGCATTCGCGGCAGTATCGCTGGTATTCATATGAATTGGCGGCCGTCAGGAATGCATCATTCCCGGCAGCCGCGCTCAGACCCCGTTCGAACGGGGCTCGCCACAAAACCATGCAGCGGTTCTGCGGTGTCTAGATTCGTCCCATCACGACCAATGCGATCACGATGATCAGGATCACGCCCAGGCCACCGCTGGGACCGTAGCCCCAATTGCGGCTGTGAGGCCACGACGGCAGTGCACCGAGCAGGAACAGAACGAGAATAATTAGAAGGATTGTGCCCATAGTTTGTGAAGGCGGTGAAGCCGCCTCTCACTCCTCCTTCGTTTCTGCTTAGGCGGCTGCGGGTTCCGAATTCTCACTATCGTACTCTGCGGCACCAAATTCGGCCAAATTGACCAGGTGACCGGTCTGAGTGGAGTGGATTCCTTGGCGCTCTTGGATTTCTTGGCGGTGAATCCGAAGCGTTAGGTGATGAGCGGGTCGGGGCCGAGGCGGCGCTTGGCTTCGGCGTAGGCCTCACGGCAATGCCAAATGGGACAGCTTGATGGATTCAAGCCCTTGGCGAGCAAGATCCTCACCGTCTCGTCGTAAACTGGAATCAAGCGCCGGTCCTCCATCTCCCGCCGCTTTCGCTGCTCCGGCGTCAGGGTGCTGAGTCGCAATTCTTCGTTGGTGGGAAGATAACGGAGCTTTGACATAAGTCGGAATGCGGAAGGGCGAATGCGGAAGTAGGAGAGTTCACCACGAAGTACACCAAGGGCACGAAACTTAGGCAGTTAGTGGAACGACGATCGCCTGCGACGGATTGAACGAGACAGGCGGGACGTGCGACGATTACTTGGAGGATTTTGAGCCGGACGACTTCTTCTTCTTTTTCTTCGCCTCATCGTCGGCGATGTCCTGCAAGGGAGAGGACAGATCCTTGATGTGCTGCGGACCGGCGAAACCACTGCGCATGTGGCGACCCGCGGTCGTCACCCGCGTTATGGCGTGCGAGGCGCTATCGATGTCGGACGAACCGATCGAAGCCGAATAGTGGCGCCCGATGTTCAACTGAGCAGCCGTGGCGATGGCGTCCTGGTTCGCCCCGAGGAAGAGGAACTCCCATTGATAGGAGTCCCGCTGGTGACGGATCTTCTCCGCGATATCCCGCCATTTGAAATGGGTGGAGGCGTTCTCGAGGCCGTCGGTCAGGATGGCCATGATGACGGCCCCGGGGCGATCCGACTCGGGAAGCTTGGACAGGCGTTCGCCCAGCTCGTCGATCGTGCGGCCGATGGCGTCGAGCAAAGCGGTGCAGCCGCGCGGGACAAACGTGGTTTCATCGAGCGGCACGACTTCGCTGATGGGGAGCGAGGCGGCGGGCACGAGGTATTCGTCGTCGAAGAGGACCAGTGTCAGCCGCGCCAGGCCGGGGGCGGATTGGTGGGCGACCAGGAATTCGTTGAAGCCGCCGATGGCCATCGAAGCGATGGACTGCATGGAGCCGGAGCGGTCGAGGACAAAGGCGATTTCGGTGAGGTCAGATTTCATTGCGCTGAATCTAACCGATGGGGTAAGACAAGCGCTGTCTGACCGCCGTAACTTTTCTTGCTGAATTTCCATATTTCCTAAATGAGCGGCCTGGATTCACCACTGAGGTCACGGAGGAAGACAGAGAAGGAAACGGGAGCGGACGCGGCGTGAAGCATTGGCCGGCGGTTGCCGTCTAATCCACTAAAGCAATCAGATCCGGCCGGGGTATCGGCCTGGAGCGATGCAAACTGAGAAAGCCGACAAATGCACGCCATGAAAATGCAGCTGTGGATCATCCGGTTCCCGTGCTGGTGGGCGACCCGAAAAAGGCGCGCCATCGTCGCGGACGCCTGCCTGGTGCTGACGTTCTCGTTCAATTGAGCCGCGGACAGAAGTCGGAATGCGGAATGGAAACTCCGACGAAGCCATCCCACATGGCGGGACCAGATTTGCCCAGTGACCGGCTCGATCGGACCTCACGCGGAGCTCGCGGAGGCACGGAGAAATCCGATAACGAATACCCGCGTCACAACTTCCTCCTTGTTCCCTCTTCGTTGTTCCTTTGCGCCAAACGGCGCTACTCCTCGACCACGGCGGCGTGCTGGGAGGTTTTCACGCGCATGACGCTGTCGACGCACTCGGATCGCGTGGCAAAGCTCTGGCCGCTCACGGCCACGACCGACCCATCCTTGCGCCGCAGGCTCCAGCTCCATTTCGAGTCGGCGTCGCACTGGAGAAAATAAACCAGGTCGCTGATCCGAATGAGCGCGTCGCCCAGCCGCGTGGTGGCCTTGGGCGCCTTGGAATCGATGCGCGGCGTGGCCACGGCCTGCGGCGGGAAATCGGAATCGTCGGTAGTACTCATGTTCAATACGGAATCGGTTCCCGCCGCCGGGCGGGAGGAAAAAAGTTATGCGTTACGGGTTATGGGTTATGCCGGAATGACTTAAGTCCGTCCGTTGCTCGGGACCGTCCGAGCCTGGAAATTTGATATGGCCATAAGAAAGCAAGACTCGGACGAGACCCGCACAGATGGCAAAAGAAAAGTGGATGCGAGTCGGAAAGCCAGAAATCGCTTCCCATAACTCGTAACCCGTAACGCATAACCGCCACCATCAGACACGGCATGTCTTGCCTATTGCTTCCGCACCCGCTACGCATGGAACCATGAAAGCGTGGACGGCGCGGGAAGCGGCGGCGGGGCGGGAGCCGCGCGCGCTGGCGGCCACCGGCGAGAAGTTCTCGCGGCCGCCGTTTGAGCGGATGATGCGGCTGCACCGACTGATGCAGTCCGGCAAATATCCCAACTGTCGCAAGCTGGCCGACGAATTCGAAGTCTGCGCCAAGACCATCCAGCGCGACATCGACTTCATGCGCTACCGGCTGCAGCTCCCGATCGAATACGACCAGCTCAAGTTCGGCTTTTATTACACCGAGCCGGTCGACGCCTTTCCCGCCATGGAAATGAGCGAGGGCGAACTGGTGTCGCTCCTCATCGCCGAGAAGGCGCTGGCGCAGCATCGCGGGACGATTTTCGAAAAACCGCTGCGCGCGGCCTGTCAGCGGCTGGCGGAGGGACTGCAGGACCGGGTCACGGTCGACTGGAACGAGCTGGACCAGGCGATTTCCTTCCGCAGCGCGGGCGTGGCCGCGCCGGAGCTGGCGGTTTTCGACGCCATCAGCCGCGCGGTGGTGGGAACTTTGGAGATCTCGTTCCAATATCTCAAGCTGCGCAGTACCCAGCACGAGTTCCGCCGCGCGCGGCCGTACCATCTCGGCTGCGTGGAGAACCAGTGGTATCTCTTCGGCCATGATCTGGACCGCGGCCAGATGCGCACTTTCGCGCTCCCCCGCATGCGCGCGGTGAAGGTCAGCAAGCGCAAGTTCGAGCGGCCGGCGGATTTCTCGATCGCGAAGCACCTGGCGGAAAGCTTCGGCGTGTTCGCGACGGGCGGGGCATCCAAGCCGCAGCGGATCGTGCTGCGCTTCGACGCGTTCGCCGCGCGGCTGGTGGCGGAACGGACGTGGCATCCGACGCAACAGATCAAGGCGCTGGCGGGTGGCGAGATCGAGCTGACGATGCAGTTGAGCGGACTGGAGGAAATCGAGCGCTGGGTGCTGAGCTGGGGCGGTCACGCCCGCGTCCTCGCGCCGAAAGGCCTGCGGGACCGCGTGCGCAGCGCGGCTGAGCAAATGCTGAGGGGTTGAGTCGAACGTCGAAGGTCGAAAGTCGAACCCCAGCAGGCGCAAGCGCGTGACGAGATCAGTATCAGTAATCGGTTATCAGTTATCAGTGGGAACATTCGGAGGTGCTGGCCACGCGCCATTGGTCACTAGCCACTGATTCCTGATGACTTATGACTGGCGACTGATTACTCTTTCACCCGCGGTTCAGGCACAAACGCTGCTTTAGCGGGAGTTTGGATCTCACCTTCGCCCCGCCCCTGATGAAACATTCCGACGCGCATTCCAATCCGAACCTGGAACAAGCCCGCAAGCGGCGGGAGGAGGCCCAAAAGCTTAACATTCAAAAGCAGGCCCTTCTCATTGCGCAGCAACGTGAGCTGGCCGCGCGAAAAAAGAGTGCGGAAGCCTCGGGAAAATCGGGGCCAGCCGCGCAACCCAAGCCGCTCTCCGCCCGCTCCGTTTATTCGCCTCCGCCCGCGCAGCCAGCGCCGCTGCCGAAACAAATTGTCGCCGCCGTGATCGCGTCGACCCCGCAGCCCGCTGTACCGAAGACGGTCAAGGCGCACGTGCCGAGGAAATCGGGGCGCCGGCCAAAGCCCGCCGAGCCCGCGCCGCCGCTCGACGTCAATGACGTCCGCGCGGAGATGCAGGAATTCGCGCACGAGACGGCCAAGGTTCCCCCGCAGGCGGCGCCCGAAGTGCCCGCCGAGCCTGAAATTCCCATTTCGGCGGACGACATCGTGATCGAATCGCCGGCGGTCGACGAGATGCCGCTCAAGATGGCGACCGGCGAAAGCGACCTCGCCCGCGAGATGAATTCAGTCGAGATCATCTCCTCGGCGATTTCCAATCCGCCGGCGCTGTCCAAGGCGGAGACGCTCAAATTGAAAATGATGCAGGACGCCAACTTCGCCTGCCCCAAGTGCCAGTCCCCGATTCCGGAAGGACAGCGCGGCGCGTTCTACACGGAATGCCGGCGCTGCGGGGAGATCATTAAGATGAATGCGGCGTAATTCGAAGGCGGAAGTCGGAATGCGGAATGCGGAGTGAGATGAGGCAGAATTGGCATCCTGGGAAATTATCCCGCTGACTACCCATGTTTACGGCTTTGACTCGGCCGGGGATGGGCCGAGGTTTGGGCTGGAAGGAGTAGGCCATGCTCAACACTCAAAAGGTTGCCCTCGGTGCGGCGATATTCGTCGCGGGCTGGCATGTGTTCTGGGTGCTTTTGGTCCTGCTAGGGTTGGCCCAGCCGCTCATGAATTTCATTTTCTGGGCGCACATGATCCAGCCGATCTACGTGATCAAGCCCTTCGAGCCCGCCGCCGCAGCGGTGCTGATCGTCATCACCGCGGTCAGCGGATATCTCTTCGGCTTTTTCGCCGCCTTCATTTGGAACAAGCTGCGCGGCGCGTAGGCTAAGCAGAGTCGAGAGTCGATTTTCCCCTGCTTCCCGGGACTTCCGGCGTTGCCGTAATGCCAGCAGGAAGCGACGCCCGGAAATACTTTTCGCGCGCGCGGGAAATTGTTAAAATTCAACTCCATGAGCGAGGCGCGGCGGACGCGATGCCTGATTGTGGGAGGCGGCCCGGCGGGGATGATGGCGGGGTTTCTCCTCGCGCGCGCCGGCGTGCCCGTGGTGGTGCTGGAAAAGCACCCGGACTTCAACCGCGATTTTCGCGGCGACACGATTCATCCGTCGACCTTCGAGCTGATGCACGAGCTCGGCCTGCTCGAGGAATTCCTGCAGCAGCCGCACGACGAGGTGACGGCGATGACGGCGGTCTACAACGGCGAGCAGATTCCCATCGCCGATTTCACCCACCTGCCCACGCACTGCAAGTTCATCGGCCTGATGCCGCAGTGGGATTTTTTGAATTTCATCGCCGCGCAGGGGAAGAAGCTCGCGAATTTCGATCTGCACATGCAGACGACCGCCACGGAGCTGGTCATGGAGAACGGGGTGGTGACCGGCGTTCGCGCGACGAGTCCGCAGGGCGCGCTGGAGTTTCGCGCCGATTTGGTGCTGGCGGCGGATGGCCGCCACTCGACGCTGCGCGAGCAGGCGAAAATGAAGTCACTGGAATTCGGCGTGCCCATCGACGTATTGTGGATGCGCATGTCGCGGCGGGCCGACGACCCGGCGCAAACGTTCGGGTTCTTCAAGAATGGCTCGATGTTCGTGGCGCTGAATCGCCGCGAGTACTGGCAATGCGCGCTGGTGATTCCGAAGGGCGGATTCGCGGGCATGCAGGCCGCGGGCCTGCCGGCGTTTCACCAAAGAATCGCGGACATCGCGGCGTTCCTGTCCGAACGGGCGAAGGAGCTGACGGACTGGTCGCAGGTCAGCCTGCTCTCGGTGCAAATCAACCGGCTCGAGCGCTGGGCGCGCGAAGGGTTGCTTTTCATCGGTGACGCCGCGCACGCCATGTCGCCAGCCGGCGGCGTGGGCATCAACCTCGCCATCCAGGACGCGGTGGCCACCTCGAACCTGCTGGCGGAAAAACTGCGCGCCGGTCCGGTGACGTTGGCGGAATTGGAGACGATCCAGGCGCGCCGCGAATGGCCGACCCGTTTGATTCAGCGAATGCAGGTGTTCATCCACCAGCGCATCAACGGGCAGCCGACCCCGTCCTCGGCCCAGCCGCCGCTGCCATTGCGCCTGCTCCGGAAGTTTCCGTATTTGCGGCGTTTCCCCGCGCGCTTTGTCGGCATGGGCCCGCGGCCGGAGCACGTGCAAACGAAGGCGGCGGCTGACAGCAATTAGCAATTATAAATCAGTGACCAGTAACCAGTTATCGGTTACTATCGAGTGAAAGCTGCCTGGCGAAAACCGTTCGTCGCTGAACGGAGACACGCTTGAATCGTCACTTGCTCGCCCCCGCGGTCGCGACCGTTCTCGCCCTCGCATTTTTTGCGGCGGGCTGTGGCGGACCGAACGAGACCACGGTCATTCCGACGGTGCAGCCGACGCAATCGCTGCCGCCTCCGGCCGACTTGCGCGACTTCCGCTACGGCGAGGTCATCACGGTGTTCCGCGACTGGCTCACGCTGCGCGTCACCGTTTTCAACACAATGGGGCAGAACGACTGTCCGCCCGAGCTGTTTGCCAAGCTCGACGGTCCGGCGATGGCCAAGCAACTCGGGGCTGAGCGGGTGATGCTCAACGGACCGCGGCATTGGGTGCTCAATCAAATCGAAGCAGCGGGCGCGACGGCGGCTGGCCGTATCGTCCAATTTGGCGGACTGCAAATGAAGCAGGTGGCTCGGATCGAAACGAAAATCTGGCAGGGATCCGTGGGCGAGAAATTCTACCAGGAGAATCCGGTCCAGCGCACCACCACTTTCGTCTATCGCAAGGGCAACATGGTGTATGAACTCAAGTCGCCCACCGGCGCGGTCTACCGGATGCAATCGTACGCGCAAATCGCCGACAAGAATCTGCAGATCTCCGATCTCGATGTTCTGGGTCCTCGCTTGAAGCTGCCGCCGGGCTGGTCGTACCGCGCACGCGTGCTGACCGAGGACTCAAGCTTGAAGGCCGACGGCCTGGCGCATGTGATAAACGACGATCTGTACAATTCATATCAGCGGGTGACGCCGTAGGCGGAGTCGAGAGTCGAGGACCAAATGGCGGAACGCGAACTCCGGGCACGTTGAAATTGGTAGGGATGAGCGTCCTCGCTCGTCCCAAACTCGGCGGCCAACGGCCGAGATCAGGCGCGTGATCTCTTAACAGGGAAGCATCCCACCCGGTTGCTTGGGACGACCGGGGACGGTCGTCCCTACCTCAACTCATCGACTCGGGAGGAGCCGATCCATCCAAATCCGTTAATTCCGTCTAAAAAATCGTCGCTCTGTCTAGATTCTTGCAAACGGACAAGTCTGCACCTCCTACGGCTCCAAGAATCCGTCCCGCCGATACGTGAGCACCAGGGTGTCGCGATGCGGGCGCGGGCCGGCGGGCTGGATCGGCGTGGTGGCGTGGATCACGCGCTGGTCGTCGAGAAGCATCGCCGTCCAGGGCTGCGCGAGCGTGACCTCCGCCAGCGTGGTGCCGTCGTCGGAGTGAATCGTCGTCGCGCCGCCGGCAATGTCGCCGCGCTCAATCAGCACCAGCGCCACGAAATCGACGCCGTCGCGGTGCGCGCCTTCGGGAGTCGGACGCCCCTCCCCCTGGCTGGCGTCGATGCGAAACTGGTGCGCCTCGACAAACCACTTCGGGGTCGCCGCAATCGCAGCGAAGAGGTGGCCAAAACGCGAAATGAGCGCGCGGAAACTCGGATCGGACGCGACCTCCCGCTCGATCGGCGCGAAGGCGCGATGGATGCCGCCGTGCAGTTTGTTGTAGGCCTTGGGCTGCCAGTGCGGCCGGTAGGGCACGTCCAAAAGCGCGGGCGGCGCGATCATCTGGATGAAGGACGCGTGGCGGCGAAAGCGATATTTGCCGCCGTCGGCCAGGTGCGGATCTGGCGGCAAATGATCCCAGGAGTGCAGCCAGGGCAGGCTGGCGCCGGCGGCGACGGGAAGTGTTTCCGCCACGGAAGACGCGGCGACGATGGCGAAGCCGAGTTCGCGCAGCTCACGCGGTGCATCGCTCAAATTGACCGCAGCCGACTTGGTCGAAGATTTCACTTCCGGAACGAACGCACAGGGAAGCCCGAACCACAAATTTCATACGAATGAAACACGATGAGGAGAAACCAAATTAACCATCCCGCAATGCTGGACCAAATTAACCAAAGGACCGGCCCGTCTGAATCTCACACGGAGCACACGGAGGCACGGAGATGACCGGAAGGGGGAGCAAGCAATTCTTTGATTCCTCCGCGCGGGCCCAGGACGAGCCAATCCTAATAGGTGAACTGCTCCGAAACGATCTTGCCGTCCTTGACCTTGTAGACGGCAATCTCGCTCATGGGGATGCGCCCGCGGCCCTTCATCGTAATATCCAATGTGAGCGCGAACGCGACGACGTCGCCGGCAATGATCGGTTCCGAGACGGTGATCGAATGATACTGCTCGACCATCGAGTTGAAGGTGTGGCCCTTCTGGATGATGGCGTCGAGGCCCTTGGTTTCCTTGGCGAAGGCGGGCGAGGCGTCGGGCTCGATGCTCACCGCGTCCGTGGCGTAGAGCGCTTTTTGGGCGGCTTCAAATTCGCCTTTGCGGCAGAAGGCGACTAGTTGGCTGGCGATTTCCTGGGTGGTCATGTGACGAGAGAGTTATTGGTTATTGTGATTCGTTAATCGTAATTCCAAATCGCGCGGCAGTGCCAAGGTGGATGCGCGATCCTGGTTGGAGCCAGGTATTCTATTCGAACGATGCAGGCCGCCGAAGAAACAAAATCGCCCAAATCTTGCGAAATGAGGCAACGAACCGGTTTGTCTGTGTTTCGTCATTCGTTCGGGCTTCGTCATTCGGATTTCGACATTCGGAGCGGAGCGACGTCGAGCATCGTCTTCGCCAGCGCCAGTGACGATTCGTTTTCGCCGCCGAGCATGCGCGCGATTTCCTTGCGGCGGGCCGGGCCCTCGACCTCGAACAACTTGATTGCGTGCGGCCCGAGGAAAACTGCTTCTCCACCACGAAATGCGTCGACGCCTGCGCGGCCACCTGCGGCAGGTGCGTGATGCAGAGCACCTGGTGACTGCGTCCCAGCTCGCGCATGCGCGCGCCCACCTTCACCGCGATTTCGCCGCCGACGTTGGCGTCGATTTCGTCGAAGACCAGCAGCGGCACGGCGTCGTGCTTCGCCAGGACGCTCTTCACCGCGAGCATCACGCGCGAGATTTCGCCGCTCGAGGCGATCGAGCGCAGCGGCTTGGCCGGCTCGCCGGGATTCGGGGCGAAGAGAAATTCCACCGCCTCCATTCCGCTGGAGCGCGGGGCGAAGACAAATTCCGCTGACTCGAGTCCCTTGGCGCCGGGCTGCTCGAGCCTGGCCAGGCGGATTTCGAATTCCGAATTCTTGAAGCCCAGCTCGCGGAGCTGCGCGCGCACGTCGGCGGAAAGAGCCGGCGCCGCCTTCGCGCGCAGCGCGCTGAGCTGTCCGCCCACCTTGCGCAATTCCGCATCGGCCCCGGCGATGGCCTTTTTCAGTCGGGCGAGTTCCTCGCCGCGATTCTCGAGGCGATTCAAGCGCAGCTCGGCCTCGTCGGCGTGCGCCATCACCGCGGCCAGATCGCCGCCGTACTTGCGCTTGAGCGTCTCGAGCAGCGTGACGCGCTCCTCCAGCGCGGCGAGCTGCTTGGGATCGAGGTCGAGCCCCTCGGCGTAGCGCGCGAGGGCGCGCGCGAGTTCCTCCAGCTCGACCACGGCGGACTCGTGCGCCTCGTGCAGCGCGCTCACGCCCGCGGCATCGAGCCGCGCCAGCTCGCGCAGCATGCGGCCGGTCTCGGCGAGGCGCGAAAGCACGGAGGGCTCGCTCTCGCTGAGCTCGGCGGCGATGCCGGTGGAAAGCTCGATCAGCCGCTTGCTGTTCGTGGCCAGCCGGTAGCGCCCGGTGATTTCCACGTCCTCGTCCGGCTTCGGATCGGCGGCGCGAATTTCCTTCACCTGGTGGCGCAGGAGTTCCAGTTCGCGCTCCGGCTGATGTTTCCACCGAGCTGAGTTCGTCGGATTCCGCGCGCAGTTTCTGCAGCCGGCGGAAGATCTCCTCGTACGCCGCGCGGGTGGCGCCCGCGTGCGCGAAGGCGTCGAGCAGATCGAGCTGGCGATCGGCCGAGAGCAGCGACTGGTGATCGTGCGGCCCGTGGAGATCGACCAGCTCGGATCCGATTTCCTTGAGCACGGCGAGCGTGGTGGCGGAGCCGTTGACGAACTGCCGGTTGGCCCCGCCCTGCGCGAAGCTCCGCTTGAGCAGCAACTCGCCGTCCTCGCAGGGCTCGAGGCCGCGCCCGGTGAGCATGGCGTTGAGCCCCCTGGCGTCGGGCACGCGAAAGACCGCCTCCACCGTGCAGGCGTCGGCGCCGGTGCGAATGAGCGATTTGTCGGCCCGCTCGCCGACGAGCAATTTCAACGCGCCGAGGATGACCGACTTGCCCGCGCCGGTTTCGCCGGTCACGGCGACAAAGCCCGGCGCCAGCTCCCACGTGAGATCGTCCACCAGCGCGAGATTCTTGATCCGCAGGGAGGCGAGCGTTGCGAGCACGGGCCTACTATGTAAACTCGATCCGTCGTCCGCAATCCTGCGCAACAGGAACCGGCCGCGAGCGCTTTTCCTTCCTTCCGTCCCCATGCCCGGCCTCGATCTCACGTTTCTCGGCACGGGCACCTCGCTCGGCATCCCGGTGATCGGCTGCAACTGCGCGGTTTGCACCTCGACCGACCCGCGCGACCGCCGCAGCCGCGCCTCGGTCTACGCGCAGTCGCCCGAGTGCTCCTTCGTCATCGACACGGGGCCCGACTTCCGCACGCAATGCCTGCGCGCCGGCATTTCCGACCTGGACGCGGTGGTCTACACGCACTCGCACACCGACCACATCATGGGGCTGGACGACCTGCGGCCGTTTTGTTTTTTGCGACCGAGCGGCACGGTGCCGATCTACGCGCCGCCCGAGACGATGCGCGATTTGGAGCGGGTCTTTCGTTTCGCCTTCGACGGGAACCATCGCTTCGCCGGCTATCTCATTCCCGAGCCGCACGTGGTGGAGGAGCCGTTCCAGCTCGGCGAGACCACGCTCACGCCACTGCCGGTGCCGCACGGCAAAATGACGGTGACCGGCTACCTGCTGTCGCGCGGCGATCGCCCGCTCTTCGCCTACCTGAGCGATTGCAACGGCGTGCCCGGCTCGGTGCGCAACTTGATTCGCGGCGTGGACACGCTGGTCATCGACGCGCTGCGGCGCGCGCCGCATCCCACGCATTTGAACCTCGACGAGGCCATCGAAATCGCCGCGGACCTCGCGCCGACCCACACGCTGCTCACGCATCTTTCGCATGACCTCGGCCACGCGGAAACGGAGGCCGGCCTGCCACCCGGCGTCAGCATCGCCTACGACGGCTTGAAGATTTCCGTTTGAGCCCATGGTCCGACGCCGCCTCGCCGTCCTCGCTGCATTGCTCAGCCTCGCGACGGCGACGGGCGTCCTCGCGCAGGTCACCCCGAACGCGCCCGACGCGTCGGCCCCGGCGAAATTCGCGGTGGTGGTCTACAACGAGAACGATCCGCTGGCCGCGCCGCTGGCCAAATACTACGCGGAGAAGCGCGGCATCCCGGCGGAACGCATCGTCGCGCTGCAATGCCCGCTCTCCGAGGAAATCAGCCGCGAACAATACGATCGCGAAATCGCCGAGCCGCTGCGCCGCGCCTTTGACCGGAATTCCTGGTGGGAGCGCGCGACGAATCCAGCGAGCGCCGCTTCCCCCGGGCCGGTGTCCGCCAATCGCATTCGCTACCTCGTCCTGATGCGCGGCATGCCGCTGAAGATTGCCCAGCTCACCACCAAGTACCCGGGCGACGACCCCGGCCCGCAGCCCGAGGGCATCCGCAGCGTCAACGCCGCGTCGGTCGACTCGGAACTGGCCGTGCTCGGCCGGTTCTCGCACACGATTTCGGGCTTCCAGCCCAATCCGTATTTTCGCGGCTACAGCCGGATCATCGACACGAACTTTCCCGGGATCATGCTGGTGGGCCGGCTGGACGGGCCGAGCGATGTGATCGTGCGGCGCATGATTGATGACTCGCTGGCCGCGGAACGCGACGGTCTGTGGGGCCGCGTGTACATCGATGCGCGCGGTCTCGGGCCTGAAAGCGGTCCGCTCGCGCAAGGCGACGCCTGGCTCACCACCGCGGCGAAGGAAGCGGATCTGCCGGTGGTCCTGGACAAGCGCGCGGAAATGTTCGAGACCGGCTATCCGATGCGCGAGGTCGCCGTCTACCTCGGCTGGTACAGCGGGGGCGTGGCCGGGCCGTTCACGCGGCCGGATTTCCGGTTCGAGCCCGGCGCGATCGCGGTGCACATCCATTCGTTCAGCGCGGCGACCATTCACAGCGTGGAGCAGGGCTGGGTCGGGCCGCTGCTCGCCAAGGGCGCCGCGGCAAGCTGCGGCAACGTCTACGAGCCCTACCTTCTCCTGACGGTGCACCTCGACATTTTTCTGAACCGGCTGGGCGGCGGCTTCACGCTCGCGGAGTCCGCCTACATGGCGATGCCGGCGCTGTCGTGGATGGGAACGGTCGTCGGCGATCCGCTCTACCGCCCGTTCAAGGTCGCGCAGGAGCTCGGGCTGCGCGCGGATTTCGGCGACATCAATCCCGAGGTCGACTTCAAGGCGCCGCTTTCCCTCGCGGAGGAAATGCGCGCGTTCGTCACCGTGATGCACCAGCGGCGGAGCAAGCCGGCCAATGTGATCGAGGCGGAACTGATCAAGTACGGGCGCAAATATCGCAGCGGCCGGATCTACGAGGGGCTCGGCCTGTTTCAATTCGCGAATGGCAATGCGGTGGACGCGGCGCGCACGTTTGGCACGGCGCGCGACTTGTACGTGAATCCCGAGGACGTGCAGCGCGTGACCATGCACGAGGCGCGCGCGCTGGCGAAAGGCGGGAACAAGCCGAGGGCGCTGGCGCTCCTGCGGGCCGCGATGGCGAAAAATCCGACCTCGCCCGCGCTGGAATCGTTGCGCGCGGTCGAACGCGAACTCGAGCCGCCGGCCGCGCCGGAGCCGACGCCGATGCGACGTGTTGAGGTAGGGACGACCGTCCTCGGTCGTCCCAAATCGTCGAACGCGATCAATCCCCGGCTGGATGCGCGCAGATTTCAGGCTGTGGCCGCGATGTTTGGGACGTGCGGCGACACTCGTCCCTACCTTGGTCAATCGAGACAGCACCAGTCGCACCTGCCATCGAGGCGTGAATTGGATATAATCACGCTCCCGCGTATGACTTCCATCGCGACGCTCGATCCCACCGCAGGCTACGCGGCTCTGGTCGACGGACGCGCGGTGCGCGAGACGCCGGCGCCCGCGGCGCTGACGGAAATCGAATGGCAGGCGCGCTGGTTCGCGGGCGATTTCGGGACGCATTTCACGGACACCGACGGACGCGCGGTCGAGATCGTGCAATTCGGCGTTTGGAACCGCGGCGCAGGTCCCGACTTCCTCGATGCCGCCGTCCGCTTCGACGACGGTCCGCCGCAGCGCGGCGCGATCGAACTCGATCTCGACGCGGTCGATTGGGAGCGCCACGGCCATGCCATCAATCCGGATTTCGAGAACGTGGTGCTGCATTTGTTCGCGACCGAAAGCGCGGCGCGCGAATCGTTCACGCGCACGGCGCTGCACCGGCTGGTGCCGCGCGTGCGGCTCGATCTCGCGCGGCTCGAGGACGGCGCGCCCGGCCGCGACGGCGCTGGCCAAGCCCGGGCGCTGCTCCGCGCCGCTGCGGGAATTTGGCGCGGGTCGGGCGGAATCGCTGCTGCTCGCGGCCGCGCGCCACCGCATGCAGCGCAAGTCGAACCGCTGGCTGCGGCTGGTCGCCGCGCACGGGGCCGACGAGGCGCTCTATCAACTTCTCGCGATGGCGCTCGGCTATCGGGAGAACCAATTGCCGTTTCAACTGCTGGCGCAGCGCCTGCCGCTGCGCCTGCTTCGCGCGAATGCCGATTGCGCCGCGGCGTGGCTGATGGGGCTGAGTGGTTTCCTGCAGGGACGCGAGTTTGGCGCCGACGCGCTGGCCCGCCGGAGGTATTTGCGCGAGACCTGGGAGCGATGGTGGCCGCGCCGCGCGGAGTGGCAGCGGCTGATTCTCGCGCGCGGCGCGTGGCGGCTCGGCGGCACGAGGCCGACGAATCATCCGCAGCGGCGTCTCGCCGCGCTGGCGGCGATCGTGCGCGCGTGGCCGCAGGTGCGCGCGATCCTGAAATCGAAAAATCCCACCACCGACGCCATCCGCGTCCTCGGCGATCTGAGCGATTCCTTTTGGGAGCATCATTTCACGCTTGGCTCGGCGCGGCGCAGCTCGCGCATCGCCCTGCTGGGCACCAGCCGCATCGCCGAGATCCTGGCGAACGTGATTTACCCGGCGATTGTTCCCGCGCCGGCCGGCGGCCTGGGAGGAATACCTGCGGCTGCCGGCCGAGCTGACCAACCGGCGGGTCGAGACCGCCGCCGCGCGCCTCTTCGGCGGCAACGCCGTCTTCCGCCGGTCGGTGCCGTCGACCGTCGCGGTGCAGCAGGGCCTGCTGCAGATCTACGAGGATTTCTGCCTGCGCGACGCCTCGGATTGCGCGCGCTGTTCTTTCCCGGAACGAGTGAGGGCTTGGGAGCCGGGCCCGGCCGGCTGAGGCCGGCCGGGAAACTCGAAATTCGAAACTCGAAGAAACGGGCGCCAAAACCAAGCTCTAAAGGGCAGAAAGAGGGACTGTCCTCCGATTTGGGCGCTTTCGGCTCGTTTCTACCCTTAAACTTCCTTCGAATTTCGAGTTTCGAGCTTCGAGTTTCCCGAGGCGCAGCGCCCCGGGGCACTTGTCATCTTGCCAAAGCCTCTGTTCCCATTCACAAGAATCGGTTCGCCCCACCTGTATTCCTGGCCGGCGCGCCGCCTGACGTACCACCGCGATGACCGAGATTGAGCTGAAAGTCTTCCTCGACGTGACGCGCAACTTCTTTGAGAAGCTGGGCGCGGAACCGGCGACGCTCGGCCCGGGTCGGGTCAGCTTCGACGATCCCACGCTGATGGACTTCACCGGGCTCATCGAGGTGGGCGGACCCAGCAGCGGCTACGTCTGCCTGACCCTGCCGCGCGGACTGCTCGCGGCGATTCTCGAGCAGCAAGGACTTCCCTCCGAAAGCGATGTGGCCCTCGCCGACGCGGTTTACGAGGTGTCCAGCGTGGTCGCGAACAACGCGCGCCAGTCGCTCGGCGGCCGGTTGATGATTTCCAGCCCCACGCCCATCATGGGAGCGGATTACGGCCCGGCGTTTCCCCTCCCCATCTACGTCACGCCCGTGCGCTGGAAGCAGCACGAAGGCCTCCTCATTCTCGCTCTCGAACGCGCATGAACCCTGAATCCCCCAGCCAGTCCTTTCTCCTCGCCGGCGCGAGCGCGCTGACCAAGCCGAACGACGTCTACCAAATCAGCCCGAACTTCGAGACGTACGCGCACGACCTGAAACTGCGCACGCTCGAATGGCGCGTGCTTTTTGCGATCGACGGCTACCGCACCGTCCGCGAAATCTGCAAGCAGCTGAATCTCGACGAGGACCAGGCGCGCGAGATGTTCGGCAAGCTGTCGCTGCTCAACCTGATCCAGGAGGAGGAAATCTCGCTCTCCGATTTTCTGCAGCGCGCGCCGAACACGGGGGAGATTCCCGCGCTCACCTACAATGAGCCCACGGCGCGGCCCGCGCTCGCGCTGCCACGGGGCGGCTATACAACGTTCGCCGCGGCACCCGGGTCGGCGCCGGTCGAGGAAGAGATCGAGGAAGTCGCGGAGGTGTCGGACATTTCCGAATTCGAAACCGTCGCCGAAGAACCGGCCGCCCCATTTGTCGCCGCCGCCGCGCAGCGCCGGCACCGGTGCCCGCGCCCCCACCGCCGATGTGGCGCGTGGAGCCCGCACCGGTCGCGCCGCCGGCCACCACGATCATCCCGCCGCCGGTGCCGGTCGCGCCACCGCCGCCACCGCCGCCGCCGCCACCACCGCCACCACCCGTCGCAGCGCCGGCGCCCGCGCCGCTCGTTCCGCCGCCGGTGCCCGCGCCCGTTTTCGTTCCGCCGGCCCCGCCGTCGTCGATCGAAGTGGACGTCTCGGCCCCGCCGTCGATCGAACCCGTCGAGCCGCCGCCGGCACCCGTGCCGGTTTTCGTCGCGCCGCCCCCGCCGCCTCCACCCGCGCCTCCGCCGCCCGCGCCCCCGCTTTTCGTTCCGCCGATTCCATCGCGTCCCAGCGAAACACTGGTGGCCTCGGCCTGGTCGACTCCGCCGCCGCCGATGGTATCGCAGCCGCCGCAGCGTCGTCGCCGACCTCGGCGATCCAATTGCCGATGCCCGAGCCCAAGCCGCTGGTTTCAAAATTATCAGCACCCGTGCCGCTCGTGCGCGTGCACGAACCATCGCCGTCCCCCGCCCCCGCCGCTCACGCCGCCTCGCGCCGCGCCCGCCGCGCCGCTTGCGCCGATGCGTCCGCTGCCGGGCGCGTCGCCGCTGCCCGGCACCGCGTCGATTCCCGTCATTCCGCCGCCCGCCGCCGCCCGCGCCGATTCCGCTGCCGCGCACGGGTTCCATCCCGCTGAACATTCCGCCGCTTCCGCCCGTGCAACCGTTGACCTCGCCGTTCCCGCGGGCAGCGGAGCCGGCGACGCCCAGCGCGAGCGAGATCCTTTCCGAGTACGCGCCTCCGCCGACAGCCTCGACGCCGATTCCGATTCAGCGATTGACCACGCTGCCGCCATTGGGTCGCCGGCTGGAATCGACCGGTCCGGTGCAATTGATTCCCACCGCACCGGTCACACCGCCGGCGCCGGCAACCCCTCCGCTTCCTGCGCCGCCGCCGCCACCGGCGCCGCCCGCCGCGCCGGAGACCGCGATCGTCCCGCCGCCGCTGCCGTTCCTGCGTCACGTCACGCTGCCGGCCGAGCCGGTCGAAGCGGCGTCCGAACCCATTCCGCGCCGCCGCCGGCCCCGCCGATGGCCGCGCCCGCGCCGCCTCCACCGCCACCACCACCTCCTCCTCCGCCACCACCCGCCGCAGCAGTTCCGCCTGGGCACGGTCGTGGACTACATCAACAAGCAGGCGGGCGGCGGCACGCTGGGCCAGCTGGCGACCTATCGCGTGCTCCTGCAGGTGCCGCCGGAATTGCTGCGCGAGTCGGGCATTCGGTCGTTCGAGTTTGATGGCGCGAACGACGTCGACATCAAGAATCCCGAGTTGCAGCTCGCCCTGGTGGCGGCGATCGAGCGCACGCTCAACGTGCAGGTGCCGGCGGGTCAGTTCTTCCGCTGATTCCATTTGCGCCGTCGCGCGCGGCATGATTGCGTTTCGCTCGGTCAACGCGGGTGTAGTTCAATGGTAGAACGGCAGCTTCCCAAGCTGCATACGAGGGTTCGATTCCCTTCACCCGCTCTCCGCGCCACATCGTTGGGCACTTTCCCGCTTCCTTCACTTTCTCGCTCCGCGGTAACCCGCCAGGCGCGCGGGCCTGCAGACTCGGATTGTTTTGCGCCGCCGCCATTGCTGGCCGCGGCGCTTGACGCCGCGTCAACCATGCGCTGGGGCGCCGACCCCAGCGGCGGCGCGCCCTACGTCTTCCCGAACCCGGCCCATCCGGACGAATACATCGGCTACGAGAAGGATCTGACGGATGCGCTCGCCGCGGAGCTGGGACAGAAACCCGAGTTCGTGCCGGCGGATTGGGAGACCATCATCCCCGCCCTGCAGCGCCGGGAGTTCGACCTGATCGTCAACGGCCTCGAGCCCACGCCCGATCGCGCGCAGGCGATTCTCTTCAGCCGGCCGTATTACGTTTTCAGCCTCGTGCTGACCGTGCGGCGGGGCGACGCGGACGCGCCGCGCTCGCTGGAGGACTGCCAAAAACGCGGGCTGGAAGTCGGCACGCTGGCCAACACCGCCGCCTCGCGTCTGCTCACGGAAAAGAACGTGCCCGCGAAAAGCTACCAGGATCCGGTGGGCGCCTACGCCGATCTCGCGGCGGGTCGAATCGCGGCCGTGCTGATGGACACGCCCGCGGAAAGTTTCTATGCGCGCAAAGATCCGCGGTTCGCCGCGGCGACGGAATCACCGCCGGCGCTCGGCGTGTATGTGATCGGCGTGCGCCAGGGCGAGGAGGCGCTCAAGGCGCAAATCGACGCCGCGCTGGAGCGCATGCTGCGGCAGGGCGTGATCGAAAAAATTCTCCGCCGGTGGAATCTCTGGGACGAGAAGCAGGCCTCGCTGCTGCAGGAGCCGAAGCCCGGCGAGAGTTACTCGCTCAATGAAGTGCGCGGCAACGATGCGCTCGATTGGCGCGGATCACTCCTCAAGCTGGGGCGCGCGGCGCTCGTGACGGTCGGCCTGGCCTTCGGGGCGATGTTCATCGCGGTCACGCTTGGCTTGCCCATCGCCTGGGCGGAAAGCGAGAAACGCTCCCGCTTCGTGCGCGCGCTCGCCATCTGCTACGTGGAATTTTTCCGCGGCACACCGGTCGTCGTGCAGTTGCTCTTCCTCTACTTCGGCCTGCCGCGATTCGGCATCGTGCTGCCCGGCTGGGTGACGGCTCTCATCGGCCTGGGCCTCAACTACGCCGCGTGCGAATCGCAGGTTTATCGGGCGGCGTTCGGCGCGGTGCCGAACGGGCAATGGGAAGCGGCCACCGCGCTGGGCTTCAAATCGAGCGGCGCGTTTCGCTGGGTCGTGCTGCCGCAGGCGCTGCGCGTCGCGCTCCCTGCCATGACCAATGATTTTGTCGCCCTCTTCAAGGACACCTCGGTGGCCTTCGCCATCTCCGTCTGGGAACTGGCGACGGCCTATCGCGAGCTGGCGAATGCCTCGCGCGGATTTCTCGGCCTGGGCCTGGTGGTGTGCGGCTTCTATCTCGCGATGAGCGTGCCGCTCGCGCATTTCGCCCGCCGGTTGGAACGCCATCTCAGCGGAACGCCGCGCGCGGACGCCGGCACCACCGCGCCCGCGTGACGGCAACCGGATCGATTCCCGAACACCTCACGGGACGCGCCGCAGGCGGAAGAATCGCTGCGGTTCGCCGGCCGTGATTGGTTTGTAGTAGACGCGCTCCGTGGCGGTGGTGGTGATCGAATTGGAAATGCTGGTCCAATTCGCCGAGACACCGACATCGGTCGTGGATTCGAGCACCGCGCCGATCAAATTCGCCGGCCAGGCGAGTTCGCAAAGAGTTCCGGGCGGAGCGGCGGCGGTGGGCGCGCGGATGATCAGGCGCACGCCGGTGAAATCGGAAGACGTCGGCTTCGAATTCGGATCGAATGGATCGGTGCCCGCGAGATATTCATCGCGGTTGCTGAATCCGTCGCCGTCGGCGTCGCCATCGGGATCGTGCAGCCCGAATGTCTTTTCCCACGCGTCGCCCAGCCCGTTGTGATCCGCATCGATCTGATTCGGCGGAATGATGCCGGGAGGCGCGGCGATGGTGTAGGCCGCGGCGCGAATGGGCGTGAGACCGCTGGCGAGTCCGCCGGGCGCGCCGCCATACGCCTGGATCGTCGTGCTCGCCGTGAGTTGCGGCGGATTGGCGGGATCGTAGGTCGTCCATGGCTGGTTGGAGCTCGTGCGATACGAGATCGGCAGACTCGGCGTCGCGGACAGCCGCACGGTCAACGTTTGTCCCGCAGCGAGGCCGTAGGTGCCCGCAGGCGGCGAGAAAGTGATGTCGCCGGCCGGCAGGCCGGTGGGCGGATCGACGCTCACGATGCTCTCGCCTGCGGCGATCTGATTGAGCTCCGCGAAATCGCCGGCGAAGCCCGGACCAAGATTGATTTGCATGGGTGAGCCGAGTCCCGTGCTGCTGTTCAGCAAATGCAGCGCGTTCACCTGCAAGGCGGGACCCTGGAACGCCGAAGTCACGCTCCAATCGGCCGCGCGCAACAGTCGCAGCAAGGGCAAGTCCGGGGTCAGGTTCGGATCACCCGGGAAGATCAGGACGTTGGCGCGACCATGCGCGAGCGAGATGGGTGGAATCGAACCGCTGGCGACCAGCGTGTGCTGGGAGCCATTCAGGTTCCAGCGCTGCCAGCCCGTCGAGGATCCGCGGCCGCCATTCGCGCCGTTCAGCAAAAGGAAATTGCCGCTGCCCAATCCGCCCGCGAGCGAGAACTTCGAACCCGGCGGCGCGTTCAACGTCTGCCGCAGCGTCGGCGGATGCGTGCCGTCGAAATCGTAGGTGAGCGCGGTCGAGCCGTCGCCCACGATGACGAGCAACAGCGCCCCGCTGCTGGTCGGAATCACGATAATCTCGGCGACGACATCCGGGAAATCGAACGTGAATCCCGGACCGAAATCGAATTGGCCGGAGCCGGCATCGATCGCCGGCCGCACCTGCATCGTGGCGCTGGCGTCCGGCGCGTAAAACAGAAACTGCGCGTAGCCCGTGGCGTCGAACTCCCCGCGCGCCCAAGCGGCGTCGGGCGGGAGCGATGACGCGGTCGGACCGGTCGCGAAGCCGAGCGCCGGCGGACGGGCGCGTGATGAATTCACTGCCGACGCCGGAAGGCCGCATGGCGGCAAGCAGCCACGGCTCGGTGTTCTTGAAGCGCGCGCGATTGCCGCGCGAGAGCGGCCCGGATTCGACCCCGCTGAACGAAACATTCGCATTCGTGCCGTCCCAGCTGCTCGCGCCGAGCTGCGTGGTGTCGGGCGGACTGTCCCAAATCGTGGCGATGGCGACGTCGTCGATGCCGTCGCCGCCAATCAAATCGAGCGCCACCGCGAGATTCGGACCGATGCCCGGCGAAGGAACGGCGGTGGGAGAGAGGTCGCCGGAAGGCCAAAGGTTGATGCGATTCCAGGCAGGCGCTGCGACGGCGTAGCCCTGCGCGTTACTTGCCGGCGTGAATAGACCAACCGTCAAAGCCGTGACGTCATCGAAGCCGGTCGACGCGGGCTCGGCCCAAACAAAAGTCCCGTCGCTCTGCGGCGTGGCGAGCTGGCGGACGCCGCTCGTCTTGTCGATCACGATCATCGCGATCTTGCCGTCGCCGTTCGGATCGATGGTTGCGCTGAGTTCGGCGATCGACTCATTGGTGAATGAATCGGAGGCGTCGAGGCGCGCGACGGACAGCAGCGCCGCGGCCGCAAGGATGGGGAAGCGCGCGTTCATGGGGCGGGTTGGACGACTACCGTGCCGCACGGGATGGTTTGAATGGGTTCACCGAGGGTGTTGAAGCGCGTCAGCCAATAGCGGTAGCTGGCGCCGGTCACGACGGGCTGGGTATCGACGAGGTAAAGATCGGTGATGTGCGTGCTTTGATCCGGATCCCGCCGCGCCCAGCAGAAAAATGGATCCACCAGCTCGGCACCCACTTGCGAATTCAAGGCATAAGGGCGCCAGGCGACCTTGCTGACGAGCGGCGAGACTTGCACCACGTCGCCGGATACAACGGGGAAGGCTTGGTTGACGACCTGCTGGCGATAAAGCACGAACGGCGCAAGCCGCTGCGACGGATCTGTCGCGTTGGTGAACAGCATCGTGTTCGGGTCGGTGCGACCATTCAAATCCGAATAAGCAGGCAGAACGGCGAGCACTGCGCCGATGGGTCCGAATCCATGGAAGGTGAAGGCGTTAAAGTAACCCGCGTCCAACGAAGAAACCGATCCCACGCGAACTCCCACCGGCGTGACGAGGCTGTCGAAGGCCGGCAACTGACCGTTCCAAGGCGTCGAGGCGGAGAGCATATCCACGGCCGCGATTCCGGGATTGAATGCGGCCACCGGCGGCAGCGGGCGCGCCGGCCACGCGATCGAGGGCAGCGGCCCGGCGGGCGCCTGCCAGGTGAACTCGATCTTGCGGCTGGCGTCACCCGTTTCACCGCCGGAACCCAGCGCGCGAATCCAAACCATGTATTTCAGGTTCGGATCGACATTCATCGTCACGGAGAACATCGGGCCCGCGCCGATCGCGCCGCCGACGGGCGCGGTGAGGAAACTATCGTCCACGCGAATCAACACTCGCCGAAAGGGGTTCAGCGTGTCGGAAACCTTGTGGACCACCGGATGCGGCGCGGGCTTGAGCGCCATGATATGCGCCAGCGGGATCACGCCGGAACCCGGGACGGAACCAGAGCCGGCCGAGGGATTCGAGGTCGCAAAGTAAACCTCGAACCGGCTCACATGCTCCGGCGGACACGACCACCGAATGGTCACAGTGGGTGAAGCCAGCGTGCCACCCAAATCCGCGGGCTTCAGCGAGAACAGCAACGGCGTCGGCGGCTTGTAGCCCGTGAAGCGAAGCGAGCCGAGCCGGATCATCGCGCCGGCGTGTCCGTGCTTGTCCAGCATCTGGCCGAAATAATAAACGCGTCCGTTGGAGGTGGGCGGCGCGACGTCCGTGACGCAGGTGCTGCCGTGCGCGCCCCCGGCGGAGCTCTGCAACTCGTGCGCGATCAGGGTGAGCGGCCCGTCATCGACGCGCCGATAAATGCGGTATTGCGCCGCGCTCAGCGTGGTCGGCAGGCAAACCTGCGGGTTAAAGATCTGGCCGGTCTCGGGGGAAAACGCGAGATGCACGTCCGACGAACAGTCGCCGGGCCCGGGCGGACCGAGCGTCGACCAGAGCGGATCAGCCGAAAAGACCTGCCGCTCGGTCTCGGAAATCCCGCCCACCAGAAAATGATGCAGCATGAACTGATTGCCTGTGGGCAGTACGCCGGACGCGATCGAGGTGGCCCACGCGCTCAAGGCGCCGCTGATACTCTCGGCCTGGCACTTCACGGTGACCGAATTGAATTGGGTCGACAGTGGAGCGGTCCACGAAAACTCCACGATGTCGTCGTCCGGCAGCGCCGTGTCCTCGATCTCGGGGAACAACAGGACTGTCTCGGGGACCACGACGGTCGCCCCCGCCATGACGATGAGATGCGCGGCGGAAATGCTGCGGTTCCGCCGCGAGCACTGCATGGTGTAGTGCAGCATCGAGGGATCCAGTGGATCGGACGACACCGTGACGGCCGGCGCGCGATCACTCGTGCAGGCCACACGCAGGCATTCGTTGGCCGGCGCCGGCGCTGCCGAAGTGCTCGAAACAGGCGACGAGCGATCGCGCAGGCTGCCAAAGACGGGCGGTCCAAGCGCCGAGGCCAGGTTGCCGGTTCCCGATGGTCCCACGTGCACCGCGCGAATGGCGAACCACCACATGTTCGGCGCGCCGCCACCGTCGTCAGAAGCGTGCAGCAGCTGCGCGGGAATCGCCGCCGGATCCGCCACCATGGCGATGCGTTTGATGCCGTCGGGATTTCCCGGAATGATCGGCGCCGGGGCGTCGAGATTCAACAGGCCCTGCTGCGCGGCGGAATGGAACGCGAGATCATTGCCGCGATAAACCTCGTAGCGCGTGGTGCTCGTCCCATCGCCTGGCAGCGTCGTGTACCAGCTCACGTCCAAATATTGCGGCGCGCCCGGAGCCCAGCCGCTCTTCACGGCGAGTCGCGTGGGAACGTGCGGCGGCACGCGCACGCAGAACGTGGCGGGCACCCCCGCGGAAACCGCGCCCGGCCGGCCCAGCGCATCGGCACCCGCGGCGAAATAATAAACCTGCGCTCCCTCGGCCATCGGCACGCCGCCGGACGCGTAACGATCATTGTTGTCGCTCACATACGCCGTGGCGGGATCGTTGGTGAAGTCGGCCACGTCGGACGCCGAAAACAGCTTGGAAGGAAAGACCGGGCCGGCCACGCGCTTGACGTTGGCGGGATTGGAAAGCGCCAGCGCGTCGAGCGTGGCGCCGGCGGGCGGTGTGACGTTGAAGCCGTTCGCCTCGGCGAAGCTCTTGCTCACGCGCCAGGCCACGTCGCCGTTGTGCAGCATGCCGGCGGAGCGGAGCGCGTTCGGCGTGGCCCAGCGGACCTTGACGGTCAGATCCGCGCTGGCCGTCGTGTCCGGCACCACCGCGAGCGGTCCCGGCGCCGGCAGAAGATCCGGCTGGCCCGCCCGCAACGAAACCCGCGCAATCACGGCGGAATCCGCGCCGGTCGCATCGCGCTCGCGAATTTCCAGGGTCACATCGCTGCCCACCGCGACCTGCAGCGGACCCGCCCAGGCCGTGCCGCGCGCGAGCCGGACAGCTGGATGCGCCAGGCCCAGCAAATCCAGCATTTGGACCGTTGAGGAATCGCCCGCCGCGCGCGCGAGCAGGGCCGAAAGCCGGCGATTGAGCGCGAGTGGCGGCGGATTGATGGTGGGCGGATTGCTGCTGTCGATCTTGTTGATCAGCAGCAGATGCAACGCGGTGAGCTGGGCATCGAGCGCAACCGGGTTGTCGCCGATGCTTTGCGCGCGGTTGAGCATGACGCCGCAGGCGGTGGGATCGGTCGCGGGCGCAATCAGGCCGCGGAAGGTGAAAGTGGCCGCGGAATCCGGCAGACCATTCTTTTGGTAGACAGCGAGCGAGCGCCCCGCGAGGAGCCCGGGCGTGTTCTCGTTCAGCACGACGTAGACCCAGGGACGTCCGCCCGCTGTCCAGCGTGGTCGTGGTCGCCGCGCGGATGAGCAGCGGACTTTGCTGCGCCGCGGCGGTGCCGGCGATTGCCAGCGCGAGAAGCGTGATCGAGAGAATCGCGCACCGGCGTCGGGCAGGTATGACGAAGGGTGTTTTCACGATGCTAGAAATCGAGTGACTTCACGAGGAAGCCGCCCGGCGGCGGCGCCAGGGGCGGCGCGACGTATGCGCCCGTGGCGGTGAAATTGAATTTCTTCTTGAAGAACAACGCCGAGACCGTGAAGTCGCCGGCGACCGCGCCGTTGAAGATCGGGACCGGCGGGAACAAGGTCAGCGCGAGATCCTTGATGCCGTCGGGACTGAGAGAAAGAGTGATCGGGTAGAGTCCGCCCAGCGCATGCAAGTCGACGTCCATCGAGACCGGTCCGATGCCCACGCCGATGCCGAGATCCCAGCGAAGTCCGGGTACCACGCCGGTGCCGATGAGGAAGGCGAAACTGCCCTGGCCGCCGCGGGCCTGCAGCTTCACCACGTCGTCCGGAATGGCGAAAATCCGGTTGAGCGAAACGCCGCCCAGCGCGTGAAAGTAGTAGCCGGTTACCGACGTTATGTCGCCGGTCACCGGCGAAACATAACGTCCGCCGCTAATCGGAGGATTGAAATTCAGTTTGGCGAAGAGCGCGTCCAACTGCGGATCGATCATTTTCAGGACCGCCGGGTTGCTGGTGCTGCCAATGAAGGAACTGACATCGACGTCGAAAATCAGGATGCTCCCGGCGCCCTGCGCGTAGAGGTAGTTGTCGAACTTGCCGATGGCGAAATCGAATTCCGCGTGCTTCAGGCTGATGATGTCGAGGTGCACATCCGCGTCTGCCGAGAGCGAGCCGGAGACCGCGAGCGGGACGCCGTTGCCGTCCGTGGTGAATTGCCCGATGGCATGCGCGTGCACCGGCGGGGTGCCGGCCAGCGAGGCATTTCCGTCGAGGGTGGTGGTGATGGTGATGACGCCGCCGTTGGGGTTTCCGTAGAAGGCGCAGTCCGGGACCGGCTGGCTGCCCTGATAGCGCTGGAAATCGAGCGTGCCGCGCAGCGAAATGGAACCGGCGAGGTCGAGCGTGACCATGCCATCGATATGCGCGCGATCGAGCACGTTGCCCACCACCCGGGCGGTGCCGCTCAGCCGGGTGAGCCGGAAAGTGTTGGAAAAATTCCCAATCGAGCGGTTGAGGTTCGCGGCGTTTTCGTTGACCGCGCCGATCACGGTGTTGGTGAGCTCGGAGAGGGCTGAGCGAACGACATCGTTGAGCACGCCCAGGATCTGGTAGTAGGCGTCGCCATATTGACCGTGCAGGGACTCAACGAGGTCGTTCAGCGTCGATTTCAAATCGGTGATGAACGGCGATGACAGAATCACGTCGTGCGCGGCGCGCTTCAGATCGGCGCGCAGCTTGCCCGTGCTGATCCCGTCGGTCACAAAACTGCCGGTGGGATCAACCGCCTTGTTGAAATGATCCTGCATGGCCAGCAGGACCTGATCGGGCAGGCCCACGCCGGCGCCGTTCACGAGATCGAGCGAGGCTTGCACCAGGCCCTGGATGGAATTGACGGCACTGCGCGCGTCGTTGACCAGCCCATGCACCTCGGTGACGGCCTGCTGGATTTGGTCGAGCGTCGAGGCGAGCTGCACGTTGATCAGATTGTCGAGCTGCGCGCTGATGGAATTGGCGGTGCCCGAGTCCAGCCCGCCGAGTTGCGTGCAGAGCGACAGCGTCGAGGTCAGGAAGGCCCCGCGTTTGCCGTTCGCATCCTTGACCAGCAGCGCGTCGGCGGCGGACAGCCCCGTGTTGACCGCGTCAAGCGCGTCGCTGATGTCCTTCATCACCGTGTTTGCCTGGTTGGCGGCGCCGATGATGTCATGGAGCTTGGTCTGCAGCGCCGAGCGCAACATGGCAAAGTCCGTCGTGATCTGGCTGCTGGCCGCGGCGGCGGACGGGGTGGCGACAAGATCCGGCAGGAGGACGTTGTCGAGGTAGTAGTCGAGCGCGGCATCCACTCCGTTGGTCACGAGTTGATCGCTGTTTCCCATGAGCAGGAGATCAAACGCGTGCATGGCCGCCACCACGTCATGGCCGCCGGGGATCAAATTGGTCAACTGGTTGGTCAGCTCGCCTTCGTCGACCACCAGCGCGGCCAGGTTCAAGCGCGGCAGGCCCTGGAATTGCAGTCCGAAGCGCAGGTCGGCGCCGGAGGGAACGAGCTGGCTAATCACGCGCTGGCTGTTGAAGACGAGAAAATCTCGCTCCTCCGGCGCGGACGAAATGAAGCGGCGCTGCGCGGCATCCCACATCACCGGCAAATCAAATTTTACGAAGCCGAGCCAGTCCTGCTGCGCGTGCGGATTGTAGGTGCCACCGTTGAAACCGGGGTCCTCGTAATCCTGCAGCGACACGCCCACCGGATAACCGCGGTTGGCCGAATCAAACTTGATATCGTTGAAATAGTTGTCGCTCATGTTGCTGCTGCCGTTTCGCACGGTGGTGCCTCCGCCCGTGGCCCGCGCGAGCACCTGGACCTTGAGATCGCGGAAGAACGGCACGCTCACCGTGCCGGCAAAGGTCACGAATCCCCCGCTGGCCGGGCCGGTCTCGGCGTCGTTGAAATAAACGTCGGAAACCGGCTGCGCGGAAAACGCGGGGCGCGACGCATCCAGCAGCGAGCCGGTGCCGTGGAGACCAATCGTCTTCGGTGGCTTCAACCGCGAGCTCACTCCCGTGAATCCCTTGCTGGCGGCGACCAGATTTCCCGTCGGGAAAAATCCGAGACCGCCCCGCAGCGGATCCTTCACCACGCCCGGGAGAAACACCTCCGAGGCGAAGACCAGCGCCCAGGTCGCGGGATCGTTTGGTTTCTGCTGGAATTCTCCCGCCAGCGGATGGAACTGCGCCTGCCAGTACGAAAGCGGCTGCAGGAAATTATTGGGCGAGGGAATCGTGATTGGGCCCAGCTCGCCCTTGTCGGTCAGCGCCAGGCGCTCGAACGGCTGCGCAAACCCGGGGAAGCCGGCCTTCGCGCCGGGCACATTGACCGTCCCGGTGATGAGCGACTCGTGGATCGTATTGTCGCGGAACGAAAGCTGGAAGTTGTTCAGTGAAAGCGAAAATCCATGCACCGTCAGCGCGCTCGCCGCGGCGGCGAACGACGAGTCCACCGCCTCGTGAATCCCGCTCACGCCGGCGGCCCGCACATAATATTTGCTCGTGCCGCGCAGTGAGTAGGGACCGACGATGGCATCGCCAATTTCGCTGGTCGCAGTTTGCGCGCCGTCGGATCCGACACGGAAATTGAGACCGGCATAGTCGGCGGCGCCCACGGCATAGCCTGGATCTCCCGGACGCTCGATGTAATTGGGATCGCCCGGCTGGCCCTGTCCCGTGAGCAGCAGTTCACCGGCGCGATTGTCATCCGTGGTCGTCGCCAGCTGGGCGCGCAACACATGACCGGGCAAATGCGCCGACGCGATCGTGAAATCGCCGGTGACGTCGGCAAAAGTGCCGTCGGCCCGCGCGCCCCAGCGCAGCGGCGCCGAGTTGATCACGCCCTCGGCATGCAACCCGCCGTTCGCGGTAAACGTCCACGTCGTGGCGCCGGGCGAGAACGTGAAAAGATCATCCGGGCCCGCAAAATTCGGCGGCACGGGCGACGGCGGATTCTCGGGGGCGCCAGGCCACGTGTGGAAGACGGCATCGGCCGCGTTGGCCAGCATGCTCTGGTTCGGATCCAGCAGGCCATCCTGCACCACCACCGCGCCGCCCGGTCCCCACGCCACGACCGTGCCGAGTGGAAAATGCGCGGTGAAATTTCCCTGCGGCAAATCCACGTGCGCGGTCGTCAGGATGGCGCGCCCCTGCGGGTCGGATGAGACGACGATGTCGGCGCCCGCCGAGCCGTCGAGCGCGCGAAAGTATCCTTCGTTGGAGGGTCGATCCGCCGCGGTGGGATCGGTGAGGGTGGCGCGCACGGAGTCGAGCAGGTCGAGCTCGATCTGCCGCGTGTAGCGGCTGGAGCTGCGCTGCACGGCGAAGGTGCCGGCCAGCGCGTCCCAGGTGATCAGCGGCGTCTCAAAGACGACCGGCAGATCCTCGTGCGACACGTAAAGATGATTCGGCGTCGAGCGCGGCGGGAGTGATGCTGACGGGACCGAGGGTCGGCTGGAGCGCGACGTCCAGCGGCACATTGAAGGCGGTGATGCTCGCGAGGAGCCGGCGCACGCTGGTGGAATAGGAGATGCCGAATCCCGCCGGCAAATTGATCACCAGCATCGACGCGGTGAAGCCGGTGGTATCGAGGATCACTCCCTGCCGCGCGTAGGTGACGCCGCTAATCATGGCGTTGTCCACCGGGAACGGCGAGGCGAGCGCGGCGTTTCCCGCCGTGACCGTCGCGGTGCCGTCGATGCCGAGCAGCGCGCTCAGTTCCTGGTCGGTGTTGAGCGAGTAACCCGGCAGCGACGCGATGGTCGCGCCGCCGGGGGCAAGCAGGATGTTCGTATTCTCGCCGACAGCCGACCGTGCCCATCGGCAGGGGATCGTCCGCCAGGCCGATGATGGTCGCGGTGATGGATCCGAAAACGAGCGTTCCGTTGAAATGAAGCAGCCGTTGCGCTGTCTGAGCGTTCATGTCCGTTGGCATCTCCATGTTGTCCGGTCCGGTATATGAGAGATTCACCGTCACGGTGTAGCTGTCGGTGGAATCCATCTGCGCAGCCGGCTGCAGATCGAGCGTGTTGGCCAGCGGAAGGCTCGCGGGGTTTCCCAGCGCATCGTGATTGGGCAATGCCACGGTGATCGTCGTGCGCGAATTTACCAGCTGCACCTCGAGTCCGGTGGTCTCTGAAGTAATGTGTGCGTCGAAATTGACCTGATAGTTGTCGGTGGAAACGGTATTGCTGGTCAGATCGAGCCGGCCGATTATGCCCTGGATGTCGACCTGGAAAGATTCGCCGCCCGCGATTGTCGCCACCGCATATGCGCGACTGACCGACGCGTTTTCCAACCAGGCGGCCACTCCGATGGGCTGGCTCGAATCGACGACGAGAAAGCGATAGGAATGCGTCCTGGATACCCCCTGCGCCGTAAAGGACCCAGGGGTCACCTCCCGATAAAGCTGGGCCGAAAGCAACGTAGGTGCCGTTGGTCAATCCGGGCGGAGTGAGGTTCGCGGTCGCGTCTCCCACCAGGGTCACTGCCCCAAAAAAAGTCAGGGAAAAAGTTGTGGAGAATTGCTCAGGGCCCCCCACATCGTTGCCGTCGGAATCCAGCAGCTTGAAACCCATTCGGTAGCTGTGCGTGACAAATCCGGCAATGTTTCGAAGAGAATAATGCGCCGTGACCGGCAGCGGATTTGGCACTCCGTTCGTGGTCTTCGCGATACCGGAATAATTTGTGAGGTCATCGGTAGTTGCGCCTCCGTTCTGCGCCTGCGCAACCCGGGCAAAAAACAACGCGCCACAAAATGCCGCCACGATGCCAGCCGACCGAACAGGTCGCGCGCGTCCAGGCACGGTGGCTTGCGGAATCGCTCGTCTCACATTCTCAATCTCCGGAATCGGAACGGCCAGTTTCACAAAATCGGACGGACGGCAGCAAAGTCGGTTTTCCGGACGCACGCGAGCCCCGAAATTCGCGCCCATCGGTTTGCGCGGCGATGATTCGCTGAAGTGTCCGGAAGACAACGGGTTCCGCGCCGTAGCTGGGCGTGCCTGCAGGCGAGTTCAGCCTATCCCCGTGGCGCATCGTCGATTCGACTCGCTACCGCTCGCGGCGAAACGTAACTCTTTGTCACGATGGCCAGCGCCGGCGAGACAGCCAATTTCACCCAAGCGGGCTTTCACACGACGCAGTGGAACCTGGTGCTGGCCTCGGCGCAGGGCGACGTGGTCGCGGCCGCGGACGACGCGCTCGACGATTTGTGCCGCAGCTACTGGACGCCGCTCTACGCCTTCGCGCGGCGGCGCGGAAAGTCGCCGCCCGACGCCCAGGACGCGGTGCAGGGATTCTTTTTGCACTTCATCGAAACGCGCGCCTTTGCGCGGGCGGACCCGCAGCGCGGCCGCTTCCGGGCGTTTCTGCTCGGCTCATTCACGCGCTTCATGGCGAGCGAATGGGAACGCGGCCAGACGCAAAAGCGCGGAGGCAACCGCGAGATCATTTCGCTCGATCTGAATTTGATCGAAGCGGGCGGCTTGCCGGAGCTGGCCACGGCCGCGACCCCGGAGCGCGCGTTCGAGGAGCGTTGGGCCCTGACCGTGGTGGAGCGCGCCATGACGCAACTCGCGGCCGACGCCGAAGCCCGCGGCAAGAGCGCGGCTTTTGCGGCCGCGCGGCCGTATCTCACGGGCGAAGGACGCGCCGACGCCTATCAGGAAACCGCGGCCACCCTCGGGCTGGGTCCGGGAGCGTGGAAGACCTTGATTCATCGCCTGCGGCGGGAATTCGGCACTTTGCTCAGGCGGGAGGTGGCCCGCACGCTTTCCGATCCCACGGAGGTCGAGGCCGAGCTGAGGCATCTGCGCGGGGTGCTGGCGGAGATTCTGCCTTGAGCGCGCGGTCATTTTTTCCGTCGAGCCGCGAAGAAACTGCGAAACCCGCACCCCTCATTCCGGAGAGCTTTCCTTGGAGCGATCGTGCCGCCCTGACGATTCGACCATGCCATTGATGGCGCTCCGCTTCACGACATGAGTTCGTCCCCCAACCCGCCTCCGGATCCGCCGATCAAGAAGGCATCGGCGGCGAACCTGCTGGATATTGCGATTGAAGTCGGACCCGAGCCGGCAGCCGATGGTGACGCTGCGTGGTGGGAGGACTCCGATAGCACGCCGGTCCGGCGGTTCGGGCGCTACGATTTGCTCGAGGAGATTTCGCGCGGCGGCATGGGGATCGTCTATCGCGCGCGACAGCGGGACGCGCAGCGCATCGTGGCGCTCAAGACGATTCTGCCGCACCTGCTGGGCTCGAGCGGAATGACGGAGCGATTTCGCGCCGAGGCCGAAGCGGCGGCCAGTCTCGATCACCCCGCGGTGCTGCCAATTTACGAGGTCGGCGAGCGGGATGGCGCGCCCTATTTCAGCATGAAGTTCGCGGAAGGCGGGAGCCTGGCGGCGGTGGCCAAGCCGCTGGCGCCGAACGCGGCGGCGCGCCTGATGGCGGTGGTCGCGCGGGCCGTGCATCACGCGCACGTGCGCGGCATCCTCCATCGCGACTTGAAACCGGGAAACATCCTGCTCGACGCGCAAGGCGCGCCCTTCGTCAGCGATTTCGGACTCGCCAAGTGGCTGGAGCGATCGAGCGATCTGACGCTCACGCACGCCGTGCTCGGCACGCCAAATTACCTCGCGCCCGAGCAGGCGCGCGGCGGTTCGGCCGCGCTCACCACCGCCACCGACATCTACGCGCTCGGCGCCGTGCTCTACGATTTGCTGGTCGGCCGGCCGCCCTTCGCCGGAGATTCCGTGGTCGAGACCCTGCGGCTGGTCGCCGAGAAATCTCCGACCAGGCCGTCCACGCTGAATCGCGCCATCCCGGCGGATCTCGAAACGATTTGCCTGAAATGCCTCGAAAAGGATCCGACGGCGCGCTACGCCACCGCCGAGGCGCTTGCGATCGATCTCGAATCGTTCGTCGCCGGCCGCTCGATTCTCGCGCGTCCCGCCAGCGCGCCCGTCCAGCTTGGCCGCTGGGCCCGGCGCAACCCGATGGCGGCGGGCCTGGCCGGTGCGCTCGTGCTGGCGCTCGTCGCGGCGAGCGTGATTTCGGTGGTCGCGGCGCTGCGCATCGCGCGCTCACGCGATCAGGCGGTGGCGGCGGAGAAGGAAGGCGCGATCAAACTGCGCGACTCCTACATCGCCCAGGCGCGCGCCGCGCGCCGCACCGCGCGGGCGGGCCAGCGCGTCGAAGCCCTGGCGGCGCTGCGCAAAGCCGCGGCGCTCGAGCCCACGCCGGAGGCGCGCACCGAGGCGATCGCCGCGCTCGCGCTCGCCGATCTGCAGGTGGAAAAATCGCTTCCCTCGCGCAGCCGCGCCGCGTCGCCCGTCGCTTTCGATCCGGTCAACCAGCGCTACGCCGCCGAGACCGCGCCGGGCGTAATTACCATTCGCGCGCTGGACGAAAAAGCCGCGCCCATCAACCTGCCCGCCCCGGAGGGCGCCGCCGCCGCCTGCTTCCTCACACCATTCGCCGGCGACGGCCGCTTCCTCGCGGTTCGGCATCTGCCCGGCGATCGTGTGCGCGTCTGGGATTTGAACACGGCGACGCTGGTCTGCGAATTCACCGATCGACCCACCGGCGGAATTGATCCGACGTTCGCCACGGATTGCGCGCTGCGCCCGGACGGCCAGGTGCTCGCCCTCGGGCTGCCCGGCGGCGGCGTGAGCTTCCACGACCTGCGCGACCACGGCCGGGAAATCGGCCGGCTGGCCACCGGCTCGGCGCCCGCCTTCCTCGCCTACGATCCCGATGGGAAACGCCTCGCGGTCATCGGCCGCGACTCCACGGAAGTGCAGGTATTCGAACTTGCCACCGGTCGCAAGATTTACGCGGTGCCTCACGGCGCCGTGGCGATCAGCGCGGACTTCAGCCCGGACGGACAAACGCTGGCGAGCGGCGGAAAAGACGGGTTGATTCGCCTTTCCGACGCCGCCTCGGGCGCGCCGCGGCAGATTTTGCGCGGTCATCGCAATCGCATCGGCCAGGTCATTTTCCAGCCGGGCGGGTTGCTGCTCGCGTCGACGGGCGAGGACAACACGATTCGACTTTGGTCGGCGCGCGACGGCCGGCCGCTTGTTCATCTGCCTGCGCAGGGCCGCGAGCCGGTCATGCGCTTCAGCGCGGACGGATCGCGCCTGTTCACCGGCTCGTACGCGACCGAGCCGCTGATTCTGCGGGTCCTTGCGCCGGAAGCCTGGACGGTCCTGCGCGCCCCGCCACTGGATGCCGGCGAGGAATCATCGGTCATTGGCGCGCTCGACGTCTCGGCCGATGGCCGACTGGTCGTCGCCACGACGAATGCCGCTGTCCTCATCATCGATGCCAGCCGCGGCGGGGAGCTTGCCGCGATTGCGTTCGATGGTCGGTCGCGCAAGACCGCGATGTTCGATCCGAGTGGCGGCGCGCTTTATGTGTCGAGTTTCGCCACCGCGCTGATTCGTCGCGAATACGCGTGGGAGGACGGCGGCGCGACGGGGCCGCGCTTGAAGCTGGGCGAGCCGGTCGTGCTGGACAGAGCCGAAGGATTTCTTCTCAGCGGCATTCGCGCCGACGGGCGAGTGCTCGGATTGAGTTCGCCGCGGGGCAACCTCGTGAGGCTGATTTCTCCGGAGTCGCCGGATCGTCCGGCCATCGTGCTCAAGCCGGCGCCGGGGGTGCGGCAGGTCACGCTCAGCGCGGATGGACTTTGGGCCATCACCAACACCGACGGTTTCAGCGGCGAGAAGGAGATGGTGAAAGTGTGGTCCGCCAGTTCCGGCGAATTGGTCCGCGACATGGACGAGCTGGGGGAAAGCGGCGTGGCGGCATTCCGGCCGGACAGCCATCAATTCTTTGCCAACGGAAACCGCGGCGGCGGACTCTTTGAGGTCCCGTCGTTCAAGCCGGGCCCGGCCCTGGCCGGAGAGCCGGCCGACGAAACGGAATGGGCCGCCTATTCGCCCAACGGAAACGTGCTCGCGCTGCTGGTAGGCGATCGCATCCACCTGATTAACCCGGCAAACGCGCGAGCGCTGGCGGTGCTGGAGCCGCCGGATCCGCTGGACGGCCAGGCCACGCTGGACTTCGCGCCCGACGGCGAATCCATTTTTGTGACCGGTTCAGACGGCACGGTGACGCGCTGGAACCTGCGCACCCTGCATCGCGAACTGGCCGGGCTGGGTCTCGACTGGTGACCAAATCACAAATCAGCGCACCGATTTCGGCGGCGTCTTCTCCGGCTTGGGCAGCACGCGAAAACTCTCGCGAAGAAACTGCGCCGCGGCCTCCCGCTCTTCGGGGCTAAGGGTCGAATCCGACGGGTCGCCCGCGACTTCCGGAGGCCCGACCTTCACGACCTCAAACGCCGGCACCGGCTTGCCGCTTTCGTCCTTGGGCGTGTCCATGGTGCGGAGAATCCGCCTGCACGCCATGCGCACGCGACAATCCTCCGCGACATTAGAAACCTCGCCGATGGTCGAGTCAATGACCGACGCGCAAGCAGCGAGGTCCGCGACGCGCAGGCCGCGACGAACCTCGAGATTGTTCTCGTGTTCCCAGATCCGGGCCCCAGCATCGGGCTCAATGTTCAAACGAATCTTGCTGGCGGTGTGCGTCTTGTCCTTCGCTTCCACCCTCACTGGATGCTTCGCCACCGTCCCCGGAGTCAAAATACCGCATACCGCCACCGCCCCGACTCATAACTCCGCGACGACGGGAGGTCACGGAACATCCCCGCGACATCGTTGACCTCGCGCCGCGATTTCAGCTGCCCGGCAGCGCGTAGGACTCCGGGAAAAAATAGTCCTTCCAGCTCGCGGGCTTGGTCTTGAGCGTGCCGACCTTCGACATGTGGTCGGCGAACTTCATGGTGTTGAAGGGCGTGGTGGAATACTCGGTCGCGGGCGCCTTCATGATTTCAACCAGCTCGTCGACCGTGAATTTTTCCTTCGTCGCCCGCAGGTAAACCTCCGCGGCGCCGCGCGGATCGTTCTTGATCATGGCGTTGGCCTCGTTCAAGCGCCGCGATGAATGCGGCCACCGTCTTCGGATTGGCATCGTGAAACTGCGTGGTGCCGAAGACCACTGCGTTCGTCATCGGGCCGCCGATCACATCGGCGGAATTGAGCACGACGTGCAGCAGCGGATTCTTCGCCTGCGCGGTCTGGTAGGGCGGCGCGGAGAAATGCGCGTTCAACTCGTGCGCCGGGTTCGAGACCGCGCCGGCGGCGTCGGGATGCGACATGGCCACGGTCAGCGCGTCCAGCTTCGTCCGATTCTCGGGTCCGAACTCCTTCTCGCACGCCATCTGCAGGACCGTGGCCTGGGTCGAGACCTTGATGGTCGGCACCGCGATCTTGTCCGCGTCGGTGAAATCCTTCAGCGTTTTCACCTTGGGATTGCGCGAGAAGAGAATGAGCGGCACGGCGCTCGCCGCGGAAAAGGCCTTCACCTGCCCCTTGGTCTTGTCCCAAAGCGTGAGCAGATTGCCCACGCCGCTGGTGACCATTTCCACGTTGCCCGAGAGCAGTGCGTCGGTCGCCGCGCCGCCGCCGGAAAGCGTGATCCAGTTCACCTTCAAGTCGCCGAGCCCGGCGGCCTTGGCGTGCTTTTCCACCAGCTTGTTTTCCTCCATCAGCACGAGCGGCAGGTAAATCACGCTCGGCTGCTTGGTGATGCGGAGTTCGCCCACCTCGGCGCGGAGCGGGCGTGACGAAGAGCGCGCAGGCGGCCGCGCCCGCGAGAATCGGGGGGATTTTCATGGTGGATCTTTTGGGGAGGACGGATCTGGAAAATGCTAACGGACGAGGCAAGGGCGTTTTGGATTGAACTTCCAGCCGGGAATCAGGAATTGCATCGCCGCCGCGTCGTCGCGCGCGCCGAGGGCTTCCGCCTGGTAGAGCTGGTGGGCGCGCTCGATGCGCTCCATGTCCAGCTCCACGCCGAGGCCCGGCCGCTGCGGGACCGTGATCATCCCGTTCGCGATCTCGAGCGGCTCACGCGTCAGCCGCTGGCCGTCCTGCCAGATCCAATGCGTGTCGATGGCGGTGATTTTCCCGGGCGCCGCCGCGGCCACGTGCGTGAACATGGCGAGCGAGACATCAAAATGATTGTTCGAGTGCGAGCCCCACGTCAGTCCCCACTCGTGGCAAATCTGCGCCACGCGCACCGATCCCTGCAGCGTCCAGAAATGCGGATCCGCCAGCGGAATGTCCACCGACCCCAGCTGAATCGCGTGGCCAAGCTGCCGCCAGTCGGTCGCGATCATGTTGGTCGCGGTCGGCAGCCCGGTCGCGCGCCGAAACTCCGCCAGGATTTCGCGCCCGGAAAAGCCGTCCTCCGCGCCGCAGGGATCCTCGGCGTAGGCGAGCAGATGACCCTGCCCGCGGCAAAGGCGCACGGCCTCGGCCAGCGACCACGCCCCGTTCGGATCGAGTGTGATGCGCGCATCAGGGAAGCGCTGCGCCAGCGCCGCGATCGCTTCCATTTCCTCGGCGCCGTCAAGCACCCCGCCCTTGAGCTTGAAATCACGGAAGCCGTACCGCGCGTGCGCCGCTTCCGCCAATCTCACGATGGCCTCCGGCGTGAGCGCCTCCTCGTGACGCAACCGAAACCAATGGTCCGTCGCGTCCGGCTCGCTGCGGTAGGCGAGCTTGGTCTTGCGGCGATCGCCGAGGTAGAACAAATAGCCCAGCGTCTCCACCTTCTCGCGTTGCTGGCCCTCGCCGAGCAGCGCGGCCACGGGCACGCCGAGAAATTGACCGAGCAAATCGAGCAAGGCCGCCTCGAGCGCGGTGACCGCGTGAATGGTCACGCGGAGATCGAAGGTTTGCGCGCCGCGCCCGCCGGCGTCGCGTTCCGCGAAGCTGCGGCGCACGCTGTTCAGAATGCGCTGGTAGTCGCCAATCGATTGACCGACGACCAGATCGCGCGCGTCCTCGAGCGTCCGCCGGATGCCTTCGCCGCCGGGCACCTCACCCACGCCGGTGTGGCCCGCGTTGTCCGTCAGGATTACGAGGTTGCGCGTGAAAAACGGACCATGCGCGCCGCTCAGGTTAAGCAGCATGCTGTCGTGGCCCGCCACCGGAATCACCCGCAGGGCCGCCACGACGGGCGCGCCGCTCGCCGTTGCCTTGGATCTTTGCTCCGTCATCGGGTTGGAATGTGTATGGTGGCGCCGCCGGCGGATCGACACGCTGCAATTTTCCGGCTTGAATCACGAGCACGAAATCTCATGGAACTTCCCGCCAATCACTTCAAGCGCGCCATCCAGGCCGGCCGCCCGCAAATCGGCCTCTGGTCCATTCTCGCGAGCCATGTGACGGTTGAAGTTCTGGCGGGCGCCGGGTTCGACTGGCTGGTGCTCGACACCGAGCACGCGCCCAATGAATTGCCGATGGTGCTGAGCCAGCTCCAGGCGACCACGGGCGGCACCGCGCATCCGATCGTGCGCCTGCCGTGGAACGACGCCGTTGAATTCAAGCGCTACCTCGACATCGGCGTGCAGACATTCCTCGTGCCGTACGTCGAAACCGCCGAGCAGGCGGCCGCCGCGGTCGCCGCCACGCGCTATCCGCCGCGCGGCATGCGCGGCTATTCCGGGCGCGCCGCGCGCGGCGGGCTTCGGCCGCATCAAGGATTACCCGCTGATCTGCGAGGCGGAACTTTGCGTGCTGCTTCAAGTGGAGACGCGACTCGGCCTCGAGAATCTCGAGGGCATTGCGCGCACCGAAGGCGTGGATGGCGTCTTCATCGGGCCGGGCGATTTGTCGGCGGCGCTCGGGCACGTCGGCAATCCCAAGCATCCCGACGTGCTCGCCGCGATCGAGGACGCGATTCAACGCATCCGCGCGTGCGGCCGGCCGTCGGGAATCCTCACCGGCGACGACGCGCTCATCCGCCGCTACCTGGAATTGGGCTGCGCATTTGTCGCGGTGGGAACGGATGTCGGACTGCTCGCGCGCGGATCGGAGCAGCTCGCGGCCAAGTACCGGAACTGACGCTTCACTTCCGCGCCGCCTTCAACAACTCGGCCGCCGCCTGGCGGGCCGCCACGGCCGGCTTGACGCTGCCGGTGGCGTGCGCGGCGACCAGAGCGCCGTCGATCAGGAGCCTCAACGCGTCGGCCAGCGCCGCCGGATCCTTGGCCCCCGCCTCGGCGGCCAGACCGACCAGCATCTTGCGCACGGCCTGCTTGTGCGCCCAGGCCGCGCGATGAATGGAATGTCCCGGCTCCGGAAATTCACTGAGCGCACGAATGAAGGCGCAGCCGTTGAAATCCCTGTTGCCAAACAACTCCTTGAGCCAGTCGAAGACCGCCAGCAACCGCCGCTCGGGCGACCGGCCCGCCGCCGCCACCGCGTCCACCAACCCGGCCAGGACCTCGGCGCTGCGCCTCTCTATCACCGCGACAATCAATTCGTCCTTCGAGGAAAAGTGGTTGTAGAGCGTCATCTTCGCGAGATCCGCCTCGGCCAGGAGGGCATCGATGCCCACCGAGCGATAGCCGTCGCGATAGAACAGGCGCCAGGCCGTCGAGAGCAGATGATCGCGCTTCGGCGACGCCGACGGCGCGGATTCCGGGGGTCTCATGACGCCACGTTAGCGCAGCCCCACGCGGCGGCCAAAGAAAAAATAGACAGATTTGTCTATTTGACGCTTGACAGCAGATAGACCGGTCTGTCTAGTGGCGGCGCAGGCGCGGTTCCCGCCGTCGCGGAAGCCGCCCAGCCAACCAGCCAGCAAAACAACGAAGGAAACAAACATCATGAACGTCACCCATCGGACAGCCAACATCGAGGGTCTCTCGGTCTTCTACCGCGAAGCCGGCGACCCCCGCTCACCCAAGCTCGTGCTCCTGGGCGGATTTCCCGCCTCCTCGCACCAGTTCCGGAACCTGCTCCCCGCCCTGGCGGAAAAGTTCCACGTGATCGCGCCGGACTATCCCGGCTTCGGCAACACCGACATGCCGGACCCCGCGAAATTCGCCTACACCTTCGATCACTTGTCCGAGATCGTGGAGGGGTTGCTGGTCGAGCTCGGCTTCGATCGATTCGGTCTCTACATGCAGGACTACGGCGGCCCGATTGGCTTCCGCATCCTCGGACGGCATCCGCAATGGGCCGACTGGCTCATCCTGCAAAACACAAATGCCTACGAGGTGGGATTCACGCCGGCCTGGGACGCCATCCGCCATGCGCTCTGGAAGAACCGCGGACCCGAATCGGAGGCGGCGCTGTTGCCGTTCTTCTCGCGCGACGGCATCAAGTCTGTCTATCTGCACGGCCACAAGCGTCCCGCGGAGATCAGCCCCGACAACTGGAACATGGACTTCCTGTTTCATGCAGCGTCCGAACGCCCACCGTGTCCAGCTCGACCTGTTCTACGACTATCGGACGAACGTCGAGCTTTACCCCAAGTGGCAGGCGTTCCTGCGGCAAAACCAGCCGAAGACCATCATCTTCTGGGGCCAGGACGACGTCTTCTTCACCCGCGAAGGCGGCGAGGCGTATCTTCGTGACTTGCCAAACGCCGAGATGCATCGCCTCGATTCCGGCCATTTCGCCGTGGAGGACAGCCTCGGGGAGATTGCGCGGAACATCGGTCGCTTCTACAACGAGAAGGTGAAATCCGCACTGCCGACGGCGCAACTCGCCGCGTGATTGCTGAAAACGGGCCGGGCGTTGCTTCGGTCGACGCCCGGCCGCCCACCGGACACCCACACCATGGCCTCTCGCTTCATGCAACTCATGCTCACGCCGGAGGTGCAGGCCGCGCAGGAGCGCTATTTCGGACGGCATCAGGCCGTGACCGACGCGCCGGAACGCGATGCCTTCACCGAGGACGAAGCCGCCTTCATCGCGGAGCGCGACAGCTTTTACATGTCGACCATCAACAGCGACGGCTGGCCGTACATCCAGCATCGCGGCGGCCCGATCGGATTTCTAAAGGTGCTTGGCCCGCATTTTCTCGGTTTCGCGGATCTCAAGGGCAACCGCCAGCTCCTCTCCATCGGAAACCTCGCGGGCAGTGATCGAATCGCGCTCTTTCTGATGGATTACGCGCGGCGCGAGCGGCTGAAAATTCTCGGCCACGCCCGCGTGGTGGGAGCGTCGGAGGATCCCGCGATGGCGGACCGGCTTTCGCCCGCGCCCGAATTGCGAGGCATTGTTGAACGCCTGTTCCTAATCGACGTGGTGGGCTTCGACTGGAATTGCCCGAAATACATCACGCCGCGCTTCAGCGAGGCGGAGGTGGAAAAATTCGCGGCGCCGCTGAGAGTGCGCATCGCAGAATTGGAAGCGAAACTGGCGGCGAGAGACTCGCCGCAAACGTGATCGCGCCAAGGCGGGCCTAGCGCTCCGAGAGTCCCGCCAGCAGAAGCCCGCTGGGGGCGACCGGGGCCTTGTGGGTGTCCGTGAATTTCCGGCCGCTCTTTTCCAGGGAATTGGTGGCCTGCTCCAGCGCGGCGGTCGAGGAAATCAGCGCCACCAGCGCCAGAAACAGGGCGGCCAGGGGAGCGTAGATTTCGGATCGACGAGGGTTCATGTTGGGCGAGGTAAACGGGGGCTGCGGTGGGAATTACCCCGCTTAAAGCGAGAACCATGCCGAGCCTGCGGGGTCGAATGCCGAAATCTTGACGACCTGCGCCGGCCGGACCGCAAACTCATTCGAGATCGAGCTTCGCAATCGAATAACCGGTGGACTAGGCCCGTGCCGCCAAGGGATAGGCCACCTGTCGGGAACGCCCGATCAGGGCCGCAATCAACAGGACCAGCGCCAACATCGCGAAGCGCGCCGGGGTCTGCGAGGCCGCGGAGACTCCGATGAAATCGAGCCCCGGCAACGCATGTGCCGGGCCCAGGTACCACCACGCCGCGTACAAGGCTTCAAAGAATTTTCCGCTTCCCGTCCAGACTCCGAGCGCCAGCGCCAGCGCCGGCACAAAGCAAATCCCCGCGAGGGCCGCCGCGAGCGCCGTGGCGTCGGCGTGGAACAGTCCCCGCGCGATCCCGGCGGAGCCGATCACCACCGCGCAAATCACCCCGCCGGCATAGCTCGCGAGCAACTGGCCGCGGGCGGGCGACGGCGCGGAAAAAACCATCGCCACCGTGCCAAAACGCCTTTCGCGATTGCCCAGTTGCGACCACAGCGTCACCGCCCACAGCCAGGGCGCAATCATCGCCGCGGGCGCCGCGTAGCCGGCGATCAGGCAGCCCGCCATCACCGCGTACCACCACCATTTTCGTCCGGAAAGCAGCAGGCGCAGTTCCGAGACCACCAGGCCGGGGAAGCGCACGCGCGCGCGGCTTGCCGCGGAAATGGCCGGCAACGCGCGCGGCGCGGGAACCGCGGGGGATGGCTCGCTCGTCACCACCGCTTCCGCCGCGGGCCGCGCCAGCCGGCTGCGCAGGGTGACTCGCGCGGGATCGAAACGCCGAAACGCCAACGACGCCAGAAACGCGACGACCGCGGCGACGCCAATCCAGATCATGCGCGCCGCAATCATCGCGGGCGTCCAATCGAGTCCGTTCCAGACAAAAGTGCGCAGCGTTTCGCCCGTGATGTTCCCGCCGAGACTGAAGGAAAAACCGCCTTTGTAACCGGCGGGATCGAGGGCGCGCACGGTCTCCTGCATCGGGTGAATCAGCACGCCCATGCCGGTGAAGTCATAGCCGGGCATGTTGATCCCGATCGCGAGCAGAAACGTCCAGAGGAAGAACCAGATGACGTTGCCGGCGCCCGACCGCATCACGGGCAGATTCTCGAAGAGCACGGCCAGCGCGGCGATGAAGGCCAGCGAGGGCAGCGCGATGAAGATCATCGGCGAGACAAACGGCCACAACCGGAAGTCGCGTGACTCACCGGCCGTGAATTGCAGCAGCGCGGCACCGAGCGCGAGCACCACCAGCATCGAGACGAGGACGACGAAATTGCTGAGCGCCTTGCCGAGCGTGTACTCGAGATTGGTCAGCGGCGTGGCCGCGAGGATGCGGCCCACGCGCGTGCGCTCGTCGCGCGCGACCGTGTTCTTCACGAGGTAAAGGCCGACGAGCGAGAGAATCACCGAGGTGATGAGCGCCATCATCGCGCCCAGCCATGCCGAATTGAAAATGCCGCGATAGCGATCCACCTGCAGCACGACATTTCCCTGGGCGGTCTGGTAAACGATCAGCCCCATCGCGGCGAGCGTGAGCAGATATCCGTAGCTGCGCGTGCGCTCGAGGAAATCGGCGCGCGCGACGTGGTAAATGATGCGCGGGTTCATCGCTTCGCGGACTCGCGCCGCTCGGAAAGCACGAGCAGGTAGGCATCCTCCAGCGTCGGCGGCATGGGCCTCGCGCCCGCCGGCGGGTTCGCGGAAACAAAGCGGATTTCCACGCCGTCGCTCCGCCGCAGCGTGCCGCTGATCAGCAACTGCTGCTTGAGCGCGGCGAGCTGGTCGCTTGGCACGGTCATCGACCACACGCGGCCCTCGGCGCGCGCGAGCATGGTCTCGGGATTGGCGGTGAGCAGCAGGCGCCCGCGATCGATCAAGGCAATCTCCGTGGCGACGGCCTCGACGTCCGAGACGATGTGCGTCGAGAGCAGGATGATGCGCTCGCCGGAAAGCTCGGTGAGCAGGTTGCGGAAGCGCACGCGCTCCTCGGGGTCGAGGCCGGCGGTGGGCTCGTCCACGATGAGAAACTGCGGATCGTTGAGCAGTGCCTGCGCGATGCCCAGCCGCTGCCGCATGCCGCCGGAAAATCCGCCGAGCGCCCGCTTGCGCGCGTCGGAGAGATTCACCAGCACGAGCAATTCCTCGATGCGCTGCCGCGCCGCGCGCGCGTCGAGCCCCTTGATCGCGGCGATGTAGGCGAGAAATTCCAGCGCGTTGAGATTGGGATAGACGCCGAAATCCTGCGGCAGATAGCCGAGCACGCGGCGCAGCGCGTCGGGCCGCCTGCGCACCTCCTCGCCATTCCAGCTCAGCGTGCCGGAGCTGGGCTCCGTCACGGTCGCGAGAATGTTCATCAGGGTCGTCTTGCCGGCGCCGTTCGGACCGAGCAGCGCGACCACGCCGGGCCGGAGCGTGAGGGTGAATTCATGCAGCGCGACCTGGCTGCCGTAGCGCTTGGTGACCTGATCGATGCGGAGTTCCACAATCGCCGATTGTGCCCGACGCGGGGGAATTGCGAAGGGCAAAAGCGCCGCGCGCGATTTCGATTTCGCTGGCCTTGCCGACGGGGGTCCGCCCGGTTCAGACTCCGCGAGCGCCGCGAAATGGCGTGGATAATAATGCCCGGCCAACAAATCCATCGGCGACACTTCCTGAAATCGGCGCTCGGCCTCGGGGCATTTGCGCTGGCCGGTCGATTGCCGCGACTCGAGGCGGGGGAAAGCGAATCACCGAAGCGGCGTTTCGCGCCGGTCAAGATCGCGAAGGACCGGTTGATTCGCACCATCGTCGGGCTCCGGCCCTACCGGCGCGAAGGCTACGTCGTGCGCGCGGAGAAATTTGGGGAGAAGACCGTGATCCACAATTACGGTCACGGGGGCGCCGGCGTCACGCTGTCGTGGGGAACATCAACCTTCGCGGCAGACCTGGCGTCAGCGACCGCCGCGAACGAGTTCGCCATCGTGGGCTGCGGCGTCATGGGGCTGACGACCGCGCGGCTGCTCCAGCGCCGCGGCGGCCGGGTGACGATCTACGCGAAGGATCAGCCGCCGGCCACCACGTCGAATATCGCCGGCGCGCTCTGGTTCCCGACGTCGTGCTACAACCCGGAGGTGGCGACCCCCGCATTCGTCGAGAATTTCCAGGCCGCCTGCCGCGTTTCCAACCGCGCCTTCCAGGAGCTGGTGGGGGCCGACTATGGTGTGCGCTGGATCGAGACGTTCATGCTGCGCAAGGAACCGCCGCGGAGCGCGGAACTGATCGGTGGCGCCTCGCTCTACCCGGCCACCAGCACGCACGACGACCAGGCGGCGGACTACGGCTTCCCGTATGTCACGCAATTCAACACCATGCTGATCGAGCCGCACACGTATCTTCGCGCGCTGCTGCGCGACTTTCATCTCGCGGGCGGAAAGATGATCGGTCGCGAATTCCATAGTCGCGACGAACTCGCGTCGCTGCACGAGTCCGTGGTGGTGAACTGCGCCGGCCTCGGCGCGCGCGCGCTTTTCGGCGACGAGGCGCTCATCCCGGTGCGCGGCCAGCTCGAGGTGCTCCTGCCGCAGCCCGAAATCGATTACGTCTACCTCCAGGACTCCATCTACATGTTCCCGCGCGGCGACGGCATCATTCTCGGCGGGACGTTCGAGCACGACAACTGGTCGCTGGAGCCGGACGCGAACACGACGCAGGCGACGCTGGAGGCGAACGCGCGCATCGTGCAGGGGCTCCGCTGAGGTCGGGTCCGGGCCTTCCGACCGCAGAATTCCGGGTTGGCCAGGCCAAAAATTCTGGGGAAGACTTGGCCATGTCCGCGCCCCGTCCGCCCGCCACGCCACAGGTTCTCAAGCTCAACGATTCCGCGCTGCTCAAATCGTCTGCGCTGCTCGCGGGAAAATGGGCGGCCGCCGACAGCGGCAAAACCTTCGCGGTCACCAATCCGGCCTCGGGTCAGCTTCTCGGCGAGGTGCCGGACATGGGTGCGGCGGAAACGCGCCGCGCCATCGAGGCCGCGGCGGCCGCCCTGCCCGCCTGGCGCGCGCTCGCCGGCAAGGCCCGCGCGCAAATCCTGCGCCGCTGGCATGATTTGATTCTGGCGAACCTCGACGATCTCGCCGCGTTGATGACCGCCGAGCAGGGCAAGCCGCTCACCGAGTCGAAGGGCGAGATCGCCTACGCCGCCTCGTTTGTGGAATGGTTCGCGGAGGAGGGCAAGCGCGTGGCGGGAGAAATCCTCGCGCATCCGCAAACCGACAAGCGCATCGTCGTGCTCAAGCAGCCGATTGGCGTGACCGCCGCAATCACGCCGTGGAATTTTCCCGCCGCCATGATCACGCGCAAGGCCAGCCCCGCGCTGGCCGCCGGCTGCGTGACCATCGTCAAGCCCGCCGAGCAAACGCCCCTCACCGCGCTGGCCCTGGCCGAGCTCGCCGTGCGCGCCGGTCTTCCGGCCGGCGTCTTCCAGGTGCTGACCGGCGATGCGCGCGCCATCGGCGGCGAGCTCACCAGCAATCCCATCGTGCGCATGCTTTCATTCACCGGCTCGACCGAGGTGGGACGCATCCTCATGGCGCAGAGCGCGCCGACCGTCAAAAAGCTCTCGCTCGAGCTCGGCGGCAACGCGCCCTTCATCGTTTTCGACGACGCCGATCTCGACGCGGCGGTCGACGGCGCCATCGCCTGCAAGTTCCGCAACACCGGCCAGACCTGCGTCTGCGCCAATCGCATCCTCGTGCAGGACGGCATCTACGACGCGTTCGCGAAGAAACTGCTCGAGCGCGCGGGGAAACTGAAGGTCGGCGACGGCATGCTGCCCGGGATGGAGCAGGGACCGCTGATCGACGAGGACGCCGTGCGCAAGGCCGAGTCGCACGTGGCCGACGCGAAAACGAAGGGCGGCCGGATCGTGCTCGGCGGTGCGCGCGATACAAAACTGGGCGGGACGTTTTTTCAGCCGACGGTGATCCTCGACGCGACTCCCGACATGCTTTGCGCGCGCGAGGAGACCTTTGCGCCGGTGGCGCCGCTCTTCCGCTTCCAGACCGAGGCGGAGGCGATCGGCCTGGCGAACAACACGGAGTTCGGCCTCGCCGCCTATTTCTACACCCGCGACAACGCGCGGGCCTGGCGCGTGTCCGAGGCGCTCGAGTATGGCATCGTGGGCCAGAACACCGGCATCATCTCGAATGAAGTCGCCCCCTTCGGCGGCGTGAAACAATCCGGCCTCGGCCGCGAGGGCTCGCACCACGGCATCGAGGAATACCTCGAGATCAAGTACGTTTGCGTGCAGGTGAACGCCTGACGACGCGGCGCACAGTTTCTTGACTCTCGCGCGGGCGCGAAACATCGTTTCCGTCCCATGAAATCCTCCCGCCGCGAGTTTCTGAAAGTTGGTTCCACGGCCGCCCTGGCCGCCGTTTTTTCCGGCACCCGGAACGCCGGCGCCGCCCCGGCCGAAAGTGCGACGTCCTCAGTGCCGCTGCCCGCACCGAAGCCCGCCACCGGCGATCTCCGCCTGCTCACCTTCGCCCCGCGCGCGGGCGATGCGCCGCGCATCGGCGCGCTGACCGCCGCGCGGCCGCATTGTCGATCTAGGCGCGGCCGCAAAGAAAAGCGGCGCGAAGCTGCCGTTCGATCCGTCGCAGATGATTTCGCTCATCGCGGCCGGCGCTCCCGCGCTCGAGGCCGTGCGCAAGTTGCTGAAGTCGGCGCCCGACAGCGGCCCCAAGCCGGAAGAAGTGCGCATCTTCGCGCCCATCCCCAAGCTCGAGCGCAACATCTACGCGGTCGGCTGGAACTACCTCGAGCATTTCAAGGAGGGCGCGGGATTGCGTCCGACGGAACAAAAGGAAATCCCCGAGCACCCGACATTTTTCAGCAAGGCGTCGCACGTCATCAACGGGCCCTACGATCCCATTCCCTTCGATCCGGCGGTCTCGACGATGATCGACTGGGAGGGCGAGCTCGCCGTCATCATCGGCAAGCGCGGCCGCAACATTCCGGAAGACCAGTCGCTCGCGCACGTCTTCGGCTACACCGTGATCAACGACACGACGGCGCGCGATTTGCAGCAGAAGAAGCACGGCGGGCAGTGGTTCAAGGGCAAGAGCCTCGACGGCCACGGGCCGATGGGACCGTGGATCGTGACGGCCGGCGAGATCGACCAGGGCAAGCTGCCCATCCTCACGCGCATCAATGGCCAGGTGATGCAGGACGCCAGCACCGAGCAGATGTACTTCAAGGTGCCGCGCATCATCGCGGAGTTGTCGATGGGCCTGACGCTCGAGCCGGGCGACATCATCGCGACCGGCACGCCGCCCGGCGTCGGCTACGCGCGCAAGCCGCCGATTTTCCTCAAGCCCGGGGACGTGATGGAAACCGAGATCGTCGGCATCGGCACGATGCGAAACGTCATCGCGGCGGCGGGCTGAGCGCCTAGTGGTGCGTCGGCTGGAAGACGTGATCGAACACGTAGTCGGCCACGCGCCGGCCCTGCGCGATGCCCTCCGTCTTGTCGAAGCGCCAGTGAATGCCGAGATAAATCCGGCTCTGGCCGTTTTCCTCCTCGGCCTGTGAGAGCGTGGAAAAGAAGCGGGGCATGTAGGGCCGGACGATTCCGTCATTCCCCTTGGTGATGCCGTTGAATTCGTCGGACACAAACGTGAAGGGGACGCGATCGGTGCCGTAGAAGCGGCGCAGCGTCTGAAAGAGCGCGCCGCCAAAACCGGCGTGGCCGGAGGGATAGGCGGGAAAGGGCGGCGTGAAATTCGGCCCGGTCAGGTTGCTCGCCGGGCGCGCCGAGAGGCGAGAACGCGGGGTCGCCCGGCGTGGCGGGATTGCCGTCCCCGGCGCCGGTCGGTCCGGTCCCCGGATCCGACTCGCGAATGCCGGTGACCGGCCGCCAGAAATCGTGATGATACTTGGATTCCCAGACGGCCATGCCGGCGTCGGCCATGGCGACATTCACGAGCGCAAGCATCCGCGCGAAATCGGCCACGCCGAGGCGGCGATGATCGGCGATCTGCACCGCGATTTGGTTGTAGAGGCGCGGCGGCGCGCAGAGACTCGGCGTTCCGTCGTAGGCCCAAAAGACCCCGACAAACGACTGCGCCGCCGTGCGATTGGTCGGCGTGTTCACGCCATCGCCGCCCACCTGCTTGGCTTCGAGATAGGCAGCCGTGTAAGCCGGGCTGGTCAACGCGGGCGGCGCCGGCGCGCGGAACTGGCTGGTGGATTGCAGCACGAACGGTGTCACCTCGCTCCAGCGCGCGCCCAGCGCGATCGGGATCTGGCTGATCGGATCCTGGCGCCAGTGGCCGGGCAGATTGCTGGTGAAGTAGTTCACGTTGAGTCGCGGCTCGGGTGTGGCGGAGCCGTCGTTCGCGCGTCGCGCCAGGATCGCAGCGGCGCTCGCGCGACCCAGCGTCACACCGTTGGCGCGGGCCTGCGGGTTGCGCACCGCCGCCAAATCCTCCGCCAGCCATGCGTCGAAGGCCGGCGCCTGCGACGGAAAGAGCGCGGCCAGCGTGTCGCGCGCCGCCTGCGCCACCGCGGCCTCGAGCGCGACCGGCCCGCGCGGCGCGTGGACGTTGCCATAGCCATCGCACCCGCCAAGGATGGCGTTCACCGAATCAAAGACGGCGATGTGCACGATGGCCATCGCCCGGCTGGCGCGCGTCGGCCCGAGCTGCTCGCCAAACACGCGATTCTCGCCGGGCGCGACCGGCGTGTGATCGAGTCCGCTGGCGTTGATGGCGATTTCGTTCCAGCGATGGATGGAATCGAGCTGGCGTTGCGGGCCGCTGATTTCGCGTGATCGAATGCGAGGGCGCGAAACGCGGGCCGAAATATCCGCGGAATCCATCGTCCGCCGCCGCGCTGAATGTGCAGGCGAGGGACAACCGACGCGAGCCAGGTTGCGGCCATACTGCGGGCCAGGTACTTCATGCCCAAATTCTGCCGGGAAATCGTCCGCGCAGGCAAGAATTCCGGGCGGGCCGTGTACGCGTGATCAGGCGCGGCGGAAGTCGATGAAGCCCCGCTCCGCATTGGTGTGCGTGAGTTGGACATGCATACGCTGGCCGACCTTCGCGCCCTGGAATCCGCTGACGAGTTTCCCCTCGACGGGCGGGTTGAGAATCCGCACCCACGTGCCCTTGTCGGACGCGCCCGTGACCAGCGCGTCGAATTTCTCGCCGATGCGCGACTCCAGCAACAACGCGGCCGCGGCCTTCTGCACCTGACGTTCGACTTTTTTCGCGGCGTCCTCCGCCTCGGTGCAATGCTTGGCGAGGCCGAGCAGCTCGTCGTTGTCGTAGGGCACGGCCGCGCCCGCCAGCGCCGACTTCAAGAGGCGCTGCGTGAGCACGTCGGGATAGCGGCGGTTCGGCGCGGTGGAGTGCGCGTAGTCCTTGACCGCCAGGCCGAAATGCCCCGCCGCGGCCTGGCCGGGAATTTCCACGACGTATTCGCCCGCGCCCATCAATTTGATCACGCTGAGCGAAAGATCCGGAAAGCGCAGCGGATCCTTCTCGCGCGCCTCCACGAGGAATTTCTCGAGGGCCTTCGAGTCGGGTTCCCCGGGCAGATCGCCCCCGTGCTCCGCCGCCAGCTCGACGATCAATTCCCAGCGCTTCGGCGTGCGCACCACGCGGCGAATCGACGGAATGTTTCGCTCCGCAAGGAATCGCGCGGTCACGCCGTTGGCCGCGACCATGAATTCCTCGATCAATTCCTTGGCGCGGCCGCGCCGCTCCAGATCCAGCCGCGCCAGCTCGTCACCCGAAAAAATCGGATGCGTTTCAATCGTCTCGAAATCCAGCGCGCCCACCTGGTGCCGCAGCTCGCGGAGCTTTTGCGCGAGGCCGTCCTGCCGCCGCAAATCCGCCTCGAGCCCGCTGACCTTCGCCGCGGCCGTCGGCGACGGCCCCGTGCCCTCGAACCAGGCGCCCACCGCGTTGTAGGCAAGCTTGGCCTTGTTGCGCACCTTCGCGCGATAGAGATTGGAGGCGCCCAGCACGCCCGCCGCGTCGAAGGTCATCTCGATGACCACCGCCAGCCGATCGGCATCGAAATTGAGCGAGGTCAGATCGGTCGAGAGCCGCTCCGGCAGCATCGGGAAAATCTCCGCCGCGGTGTAGACCGACGTGGTGTTCTGCTGCGCGTGCTGGTCGAGCGCGGATCCTTTCGGAACGAGGGCGTCGACATCCGCAATCGCGACGAGGACGGTGAGCGCGCCGTCGCGGCCCGCCAGCGAGACGGTGAGCTGATCCAGGTCGCGCGAATCATCGTTGTCGATCGAACACCAGAGCAGCGCGCTCAGGTCGCGCACGGACGCGTCCGCGGAGGTGGCCGGTCCCGCAATCGACTGGCATTCGGCGAGCGCAGCGGGCGGGAAGTCGGGCTGCAGACCCTTGTCGAGCATGGCCGAGTGCGCGATGTCCCGCAGGATCGAGCGGTGGCGGAATTGGTTGTTTGGCATGGTGAATCGTCCCCACCAGAGCGTGTTCTCCGCGCTTGGCCAAGCGCGAAGCGCGGACGCGCGGGTTGGCCCAACACGCCGATGCTGCGCGTTTGGTCCGCGCGGTCTGAATCGCATCGACGCGCGGGCGCGGATGTCGATATCACCAAGGATTCACTCATTTCGCCATGAGACTCACCGCCATACTTTTCCTCGCCGGCGCGCTGGTGTGCCGCGCGGCGGACAACCCGGCTGCGCGCTGGGAAGGCTCGGCTCAGATCCCCGGGCGGGATCTTCCATTGGTCATCGATCTCGCGCCAGGACAAGGCATGGCGTCTGGGCCGGATCCATCATCATTCCCGGCTTGAACGTCAAGGGCGCCGCCGCTCACCGACATTTCGTTCAAGAATGCCGAGCTCACGCTTTGCCATCAAGGACGCGCTGGGCGATCCGAGCGTCGGGTCCGGCCAGGTTCAAGGGCCGACTGACCGCCAAGGGCACGCTGGCGGGCGATTTCTCCAGGGTGGAAACTCGGCGCCGTTCGTCCTTGACGCGCACCGGACCGCCGCAGGTCGATCCGCCGAAGCGAAGCACGCCGGTCGGGCGAGGAACTCGAGGGCGAGTGGAAGGGACAGTACGAAATGGGCGGCTACCCGCGCGACGTCACGCTCAAGCTCGGGCAGCCAGCCGGGCGGCGCGCCCGCCGTCGAATTCGTCATCGTCGGAAAGAAAGTGAACAACGTCCCCGTCGACCTCGTGACGCGGACGGCGACTTCCTCACGATCGTGTCGAACGACCTTCTACATCACCTACGAGGGCCGCTACCGAACGGAGGCCGGCGAAATCCAAGGGCCGCTCGTGCAAGGACCGTACGAGGCGCCGCTGACCCTGCGTCGTTCCCCCTGAGGAGATTCCCGATGAAAAAGCATTGCTTGTGCTCGTCCTCTCGGACTGGGCCAACGCCGGCTGGTGCCCGGCCCAGAACATGTTCCGCGCCGACGCCGCGCGCTCCGGCGTGTTTGCGGGACACCGCGCCGCAAAAGACCCCCCGCGTCAAATGGCGCTTCCCCACCGGCGATCGCATCGTTTCCTCACCGGTCGCTGGCAGGACGGCGTGATCTATTTCGGCAGCGACGACGGCAACGTCTACGCGCTCGAGGCGTCGACCGGTCGGCAGCTCTGGAAGCGCGTCGACCAACGGCCCCGTCTCGTCGAGTCCGGCCGTCGCCGACGGACTGGTGTATGTGCGGCAGCTACGACGGAAAGTTCTACGCGCTTCGACGCCAAGACCGGCGCAGACAAAATGGAAATTCGCCACCGCCGGCGAGCGGCGCTTCGAGGCCAAGGGCGTGCATGGCATCCTGCCGAAGAACCAGACCATCGCCGATCCGTTCGACATCTTACCTCTCCAGCCCGGTCGTGGCGCAGGGCATCGGTCTACTTCGGCTGCGGCGACGGCAATGTCTACGCGCTGGACGCCGCCACCGGCGATCTCAAATGGAAATTCCAGACGGGCGACGTGGTCCATGCCTCGCCCGCCTTCGCCGACGGCGTCATCTTACGTCGGCAGCTGGGACAGTTATTTCTACGCGATCGACGCCGCGACCGGAAAAGAGAAATGGCGCTTCCACGGCGGCGAGGATCCGCTCGTCCACAACCAGGTCGGCTTCCAATCATCGCCCGCCGTGGTCGACGGCGTCGTCTACGTCGGGTGCCGCGATTCGAATCTCTACGCGATCGACGCGGCCACCGGGCAGGAGAAATGGAAATTCAACAACGAGGGAAGCTGGGTCATCACCTCGCCCGCGGTCACGCAGGGCAAGGTGATCTTCGCCACCTCGGATTCGAGCCTTTATTACGTGGTCGATGCCGCCACGGGCAAGATCGCTCGTCAAGAAGGAGGGCAAGGCGTACGTGTTTTCCTCGCCGGCGGTGGCGGGCGACGTCGTCATCATCGGCGTGTTGAACGGCACGGTGGTGGCGCGCGATCTCAAGACCGGCGACGTGCTGTGGGAGTTCCGCACGGAAACGTCCCGACAAAACAAAGGCTGGGTGCTGACCGCCGACGGGAAATTCAACGGTCCGATGCTGTTTTCCTTCCAACTGGCGCGAGGCGCCGATCGTGGCGGCCGACCGTCAGTTCGGCATCGGCGCGATCTTTTCCTCGCCGCTCGCGGCCAACGGCGTGGTTTATTTCGGCAGCACGGACGGTTACATGTACGCTCTCGAATAGCGGACGGCGCGATGCCAGTGGCGACTGCTCCGCCCGCCTCCCGGCCCAGCCATCCCGCATGAAGGAGCAGTCGCCTTGACGACGAACGAACGGAAGCGCGCGACGCTCGCCGCGCTGGCCTTCTTCCTGTTGCTTTGCGCGTACTACATCCTGCGGCCGGTGCGCGACTCGATGGGGGCGCAAACCGGCGCCGCCAAATTGCCGCAGCTTTTCACGGCGACGTTTCTTGGCACGCTCATCATCGTCCCGATTTTCGGCTGGGTGGTGAAACACGTGCCGCGGGAACGGCTCGTGCCGGGCGTTTACGGCTTCCTCGTCCTGAACCTGGTCGTCTTTCTCATCCTGAGCGCGCCCGGCGTCTCGCTTGCGGTGGCCGGCGCGTTCTTCGTCTGGCTCAGCGTCGCCAATCTTTTCGCCATCGCGTTGTTCTGGAGCAACACGAGCGACTGTTTTTCGACCGAGGAATCGCACCGGCTCTACGGCTACATCGCGGCCGGCGGGACGATTGGCGCGCTGGCGGGCCCCGCCTTGACCGCGCTGCTTGCGCGACAGGTCAGCACCTCGGCGCTCATGGCGATCTCGGCGATTCTCCTCACCGGCTCCGCGGTCATGATGATGGCCCTGCGGCGCGCCCGGCCGGCGGAACTGCAGACCGTCGCAAAGCCCATCGGCGGATCGATCCTGGCCGGAATTTTCCTGACCCTGAAAACGCCCAGCCTTCGCGGGCTCGCGCTGCTGGTCATTTGCTACACGACGATTTCGACCGTGCTGTACCTCGATTGGGTGGAGGTCGTCAAAGGGCATCTATCCGGACGCGGGCGATCGGACCGCGCTCTTTGCCTCATTCGACCTGACGGTCAACTGCGTGACGCTCGCGCTGCAGGTGCTCGGCACGCGGCAGATCGTGTTGCGCTACGGCCTGCGCACCGCGCTGACGCTCGGGTCCCTGCTGGTGCTCGGCGGCCTGCTGCTGCTCGGCGCGATGAAATCGTTCATTCTGCTCGCGCTGGTCCAGCTCATTCACCGCGCGAGCGACTACGCGCTCATTCGTCCCGGGCGCGAGATGATCTACACGACGGTCGATCCGGAGAGCCGCTACAAGGCGAAGAACTTCATCGACACCACGGTTTATCGCGCGAATGACGCGGCGAGTTCGTGGTTGATCACCGAGGTGACGAAGGCCGGACTGAGCAGCGTATACCTCGTCGCGGTCCCGGCCGTGCTGCTTTTCCTCGTGACGGGCTTTCGCCTCGGCCGCCGGCATGACGACGCGCGACTGCGCGCTCCGGCCTAGGCGCGCGCGCGCCGGATCTTCATCCGTCAGCCACCCGGCCGCTCGGAGCGGTCAGACGACCTGGCCACAAATCTCCGCGGCGACGGCGGCCGCCTCGTTTTCCAAATCGCCCGGCGGATTGGTGATGTGCTCGTGCATGTATTGCCGGATGAAGGGAAGGATGCCGCCCAGGCGTTCGTATTGGGCGGTGTGCACCAGCTCGTGCACCAGCAGCGACCGATCGTCCATCGCGTCCGACCGGATGAAAATCCCGTAGCGTATGGTCGTGCCGCGCGTTTCGGGCACGAGCACCCGCGTCATCTCCACCACCCCGCGCAACGCGGTATCCGCGGGCCAGGGAATCCTCGGCACGCTAAGGACCTTGACGCGCTCGGGATGCTGCACGCCGGCGCGCTTGGCGTCCGCGATCTGTGTCGGGGTCAGTGGCACGCCCAGATTCTGAATATGGCGCTCCTGCTCCTCGAGCCAGGCGGTTGCCAGGGGCCCAAGGCCGTCCAGTTCTTCGATGGTCAGGCGTAGATTCAAGCGCGCGACGGTAGCGTGTCAGGGGCCACCGACAAGCGACAATCCTTGCTGAAATGCAACGGGCTTGGGTCGAGGAAAATGAACCCTTTTCGCCCCGTGCAAAGGCGCGGCGCCGACGAATCGCCAGGCCCGTCGTTTCCGGCCCTCTCCGCGCCGTCGCGTGTCGCAAATTTCACGGCCGATCGGTTTCCCGCCGGACCGCGTGCGCTAGATTGCCGCATGACAGAAACCATCTTCGCTCCCGCGCCGCGGAAGTCGGCGCCTGCCGAGCCCAGTCGGTGTGAGATTTCCTCGCTGCCCGAGGCGGCGCGGGCTCTCCGCATGATGGATCGTGAACTTGCGCTCCTGCGCCAGGAGCATCAATCGCAGGCCGCCCGCCGCGAGCAGGAGCTCGCCCGCGCGCGCCTCGCGTCGCTCGCCGGCGCGGCCCTTGGCGGCTGCGGCCTCGGCCTCGCCCTCATGGCCCTGCTCGCGCGCTGAGGCCGACGACCAACCTTTCTTCGCGATTCGGCCATCCGCCACTATGCTCGGCGTCGATGGCAGCCATCGGCCAACAGAATTTGCTGCGCGTGGTGCGGGAAGCCGCGCCCGGGCTCTACCTCGACGGCGGACCGCTCGGGGAAATTCTCCTGCCGCGGCGCTACGTGCCGGCCGGGGCCGCGCGCGACGATCAGCTCGATGTCTTCGTCTATCGCGATTCCGAGGACCGGCTCGTCGCCACGACGGAAATCCCGCGCGTTGCGGTCGGCGGTTTTGCCGGCTTGAAGGTGGTGGGCATCCACCCGCGCGCAGGCGCCTTCCTCGACTGGGGATTGTCGAAGGACCTGCTGTTGCCGATGCGCGAGCAAACCCGGCGGGTGCGCGCGGGCGAAACGGTGGTGGCCCACGTCTTTCTCGACGAGCGAAGCGGCCGGATCGTCGCGAGCACCCGGCTGGATCGATTTCTGGATCGCACGCCGCCCGCCTACGCGGACGGCCAGCGCGTCAGGCTGCTGGTGGCCGCGGAGACTCCGCTCGGCTACCGGACCATCATCGAGAACGCGCACTGGGGCCTGCTCTACAAGAGCGATTTGGGCGCGCCCCTCGCGATCGGCGACGAACTCACCGGATACGTGCGCGCGGTCCGCCCGGACGGGAAAATCGATCTCGCACTCAGCCCGGCCGGCTACGGACGCGTCGCGCCGCTCACGCACAAGATTCTCCAGATGCTGGCCGCGGGCGGCGGGCGCTCGCGCTTCGGCGATCACAGCACCCCCGCGGAAATTCAGGAGGCGTTCGGGGCGAGCAAAAAGGCGTTCAAACAGGCGCTCGGATCGCTCCTGCGGCAGCACCGCATCCGCACGCACGGAGGGCGGCATCGAGCTGTTGACCCCGCCGCCGCGTGATTGATTCGGGCCGGCGGCGGGACGGGCGGAACAAACTTTCAACTTGCCGTCTGCGACGAGGTGACGATGAGTGCCGCATGTTGTCCCTGGTGGTTCGGGTTGTTGCCGTCGCGTTTTTTCTTGTTGGTTCCACCGTCCTGCGCGCCGCAGAGGTCGGCCCGGATGGAATGACGGCCGCGGACTTGAAGGAATTTCTGACCTCGCTGCAGACCGCCGTCCGCCACGGCGATCCCACGCAGGTGGCCCGCTACATGTACTTCCCGCTGCGGGTGAATTCCGAGAAGGGAGTCACGCACTCATACGGAGGGGTGACCTTCGCGAAAAACTTCGAGCAGATATTCACGCCCGCGCTGCGCGCCACGGTGCTGGCGCAGGATGCGGCCCAACTGATGCGCAGCGCGCGCGGCGCGATGGTGGGCGACGGCCGGATGTGGATTGCCAGCGTCTGCCTCGACCGCAAATGCACGAAGCGCAAGACGTGCGTGACCGTGATCAACCTCGGCGATCCCGCGCATCCGCCGGCGCCCGCCACGCCGGTGCAGCCCGCGCGTTGACGGGCCGGCGCGCGCGACAGGAGATCGTGAACGACGCCCCGACCGATCCATTCCCATCCGCGCACGGCGCCGGATGCGCGTGCCGCGCCTGCGTGATTACGGCCCGCCGCGCCGCCGCCATGGCCCGGCCGGCGCCGGCGCCCGCGGCCGGTGATTTCTACCTCGAGGGAAATCTGACGGTTTTCACCGCGCAATATCACCGGCGCCGCGGCTATTGCTGTGGCAGCGACTGCCGGCATTGCCCTTACGATGACGACGAACGGGCCATCGCCATGCGCCGACCAGGTTGATGCGGAGGCGAGGAACAGGCAAATTGCCCGCGCATTCCGCCCGGGCGATGCGAACTTTCCGCGTCCGACCACTCCGATGAACCGCGCTCCATCATCCAGAATTTCGCCGGCGCGCCTGCTGGCTCTCGCGCTGGCCGTGTCCGCCGCGACCGGTCCACTTCATCCGCCGAATCTGCGCGCGCAAAAGACGCCGGAGGCGGTCGCGCCGGCGGCGCCCGGCAGCGCGGAGGCATTCTGGCAGCGCGGAAAGGCCTTTCGCGCGCGCGGCGAATTCGACAAGGCGATCGCGGAGCTGAGCGAGGCCATCCGGCTCGATCCAAAGTTTGCCTACGCCTACTACGACCGCGGCGCGAGCTACCAGTCGAAGGGTGAATTTGAAAAGGCCATCGCGGACTACGACGAGGGCATCCGCCTCGATCCCAAGTACGTCCAGGCCCTGGCCAGCCGCGCGTACGCACACCAGTCCCGCGGCGAAAGCGACCAGGCGATCGCCGATTTCACCGCTGTCCTGAAGATCGATCCGAAGTCCGCCAGCGCGTACGTCGGGCGCGGCTACGTCTACAACGCCAAGGGCGATCGCGACCGCGCGCTCGCGGAATACGCCGAGGCCATTCGCATCGATCCAAAATACGTTCCCGCGTATCTCAATCGCGGACACGTCCAGCAAACCCGCGGCGCCTACAGCCTGGCGGTCGCGGACTTCAGCGAATCGATCCACCTGGATCCGAAGAGCGTGCTGGCCTTCCGCAGCCGCGGGAACGCCTACCTCTCGAAGGGGGAATACGACAAGGCGATCGCCGATTTCAGCGAAGTGGTCCGGCTGAGCCCGCAGGATCCCGCGTCCTATCGCGCGCGAGGCAACGCCTACAATTTCAAGGGCGACTTCGAGAAGGCCATCGCCGACGACAACCGGGCGATCCAGCTCGACCCGAAGGATGCGCAGAACTATTACCAGCGCGGCAACGCCTACAGCGGCAAGAATGACGCCAAGCGGGCGATCGCCGATTACAACGAGGCGCTCCGGCTTAATCCCAAGTTCGCGCTCGCGCTCGTCAACCGCGGCCGCGTGCACAAGACCGCCGGCGCGGCCGACCTGGCGCTGGCGGACTTCAACGCGGCGGTCCAGACCGATCCGCAGCTCGCGCTCGGCTACTACAATCGCGCGGTCATGTCCCACGAGCGCGGCGAGACCGAACGCGCGATCGCGGATTACAGCGAGGCGCTGCGCCTGAATCCCAAGGACCTGGACGCGCTGCGCAGCCGCGGCCGCGCGTACTTCGAGCGGCACGAATTGGATCCGGCCATCGCGGACTATGACGCCGCGCTCCGCGTGGATCCCTCAAGCGCTCCCGTGCACCTGGACCGCGGTCTCGCCTTCCAGGCCAAGGGCAGCGTGGACAAGGCGATCGAGGATTTCAACACGGCGCTGCGCTCCAATCCGGGAATGGCGGTGGCGCTTTACAATCGTGGAAACGCCTATCGCACCAAGGGCGAAAACGAGATCGCCATCGCGGATTTCAGCGAGGCCATCCGCCTGAATCCGCATTACACCAACGCCTACATCAATCGCGGCGAGATCTATCAAACCAAGGGCGACCTGGCGCGCGCGCTTTCCGATTACGATCAGGCCATCCGCATCAATCCCGCGGATGCCGACGCCTTCAACAACCGCGCCCGCGTCTACAAGGCCATGGGCAACCTCGTGAAGGCCGAGGCCGATTTCAAAGAAGCGCTGCGCTTGAAGCAAAAGGCCGCCGCCGCCCCGACCCCCGCACCGGGCAACTAGGCACGCGGGAACCGATCTCGCCGGGTCCGTCAGGCGTCGAGACCCGCATCTGTTTCGCGCCGCCCTTCGCTGGTCTCCAGCTTGGCGGCCTCACGCTGCGCATTTTCCAGCGCGGCCGCACCGCGCGGAAATCCCGCATAGCCCGCCGCAAACACAATCAGCAGCAGGGCGACGGCGGTGGCCAGGCCCGACCTGGATGCCGCGGACAAAATCGTGCATCGGCGGCCGCCAGAATCGCGGCGCGCTCTCGCTTCGGTGGCCGACAGAATGGGCCGGGCCGGCCCGATCTCGGCGGCAAACGCCCGTGGATTCGCGCTCTTCGACGATTTTCATCGCCACTATCGCGACGCTGCGTCGGATCGGGCAAAACCGCGGCCAGATCGCGATTCGAGGGTCGCACCCAGCCACGCGGCCAGAATCGAGCCGAGCACCGCGAATCCCACCGTCGATCCGATTGCACGTTGCGCGCTCATGATGCCCGAGGCCATGCCGGCCCGTTCGCGCGGCACCGCGGTCATGGCCAGCGACGTCGTCGGCGTCATGCAAAGCGAGCAGCCCAGCGCGGTCAGAACCAAACCGACCGCGAGCACGATGATGCCCGTTTGCACTCCAACTGCCATGATGGCGAGACCCAAAATCATCGAGAGCAGCCCCGTTAGCACGGGCGGACGCGCGCCGATTCTTCCCACGAGCACGCCGACTTTCAGCGAGACAAACGTCTGGGTGGCGCTGAAGGGCAGAAGCAGCAACCCCGTATCGATAGGCGAGAAGCCCCGCACGTTCTGCAGGTACTGCGTGGTGACGAGCAGCATTCCGTAGACGGCGAAGAGGACGGCAAAAATAGTGCCGATGGCCAGCCGGTAGGTGCGATCCCCAAAGAGCGAGAGATCCATCATCGGATCCGGACTGCGGCGCTCCCAAATGATGAACGCGGCCAGCGTGCCCGCCGCCAACAGCAACAGTCCGAGAATGAGAGCCGAGCCCCAGCCCATCTTTGGGCCCTCGATGACGGCAAATGCCAACGAGCCAATCGCGACAATGAACAAGATCTGCCCCCACAAATCGAAGTGGCGTTCGCGCTCGTCGCGCGACTCCGCGACATGGCGAAAGGTGAGAAAAATCACCGCCAGCCCGACGGGAACGTTCACGAGAAAAATGCTGCGCCAGCCGATATTTTGCACCAGCACGCCGCCGAGCGTCGGGCCGATGGCGACGGCGACGCTGGCGATGGCGGTCCAGATTCCGATGGCGCGCGCCTTTTGTTTCGGATCGGAGAATGTGGCACTCAGCAGCGCGAGCGAGGCGACGTTGACCGTGGCGGCGGCGACGCCCTGGATGCCGCGCGAGAGGTTCAACACGGCGAGATTCGGCGCGAGACCGCATGCCACGGACGAGATGGTGAAGAGCGCGATGCCGATGACGTAAAGTTTTCTTCGTCCGTGCAAATCGGCGAGCGTCGCGGCGGACATGATGGAAATCGCCATGCCGAGACTGTAGGCGGTGACAATCCATTGCAGCCCCGCCTCGCCGACGCCGTAGTCACGCTGAATCGCCGGGAGCGCCACGTTTACGATCAGCGCGTCGAGGAAGATCATGAACAGGCCGAGGCCTGTCGCGACGAGCGTGAGACGCTGCGTCGTTGTCATTGGATCCGGGGCGGTCGAGACTGGAGTGGGATCGGACACAGCCGGGCATCCTACGGTTCCCCCGCTGCCGACCGCGAGATGGAAAAGCGATGCCCCTCCCGTCTCAGGTCACGCGCCGCCAAACCTCGATCCAATCGTCGGCCCCGGCGACGTGACGAAAGACGCTGACCCGCTCAAACGTCCGGCCGTGCTCGGATGAGCTCCGTCGCCACCGCGTCCGACTCCGAGACCTGGCAAGCCTCGCCGATCGCGAGTTCCGCGCGGGTCAGTTCCTTCACCTCGACCGGGATCACTCCGTGGCCGCTTGCCGCGGTCCGATGCGGAGAACCGGCTTCGATAAGGAAGAATGTTCGTTCACTCATGTTTGCCCGGCGCGGGCAGCGTAACGATGCGCAAGCGGATCCCTATCAAATCGTTCACCAGATGCCCTCCCAATCGCTGGAAAAACCGGCCCGAGCCGTAGAGCACATTCCAGCGCGTGCGATCAATGTCAAAATCCGCCTGCGCCGCCAGCCGTCCGTCCGGCGTGACGCCGGCGCTGGCGGAAAACTGGATCGGGGCGGTGACGTCCTTCATCGTGAGGTCGCCCGAGATCAGGAGATTCTGCGATCCGGGGGTCGCGCCTTCCGGCATCGCCGCCGCCGCCATCACGAGCGTCGCCTCGGGAAATTTCTCCGTGTCGAAAAAATCATCGCTGCGCAAATGCGCGACCAGCACATCATGCAGCGGAGAGCCGGCGAGGTCGTGGCAGGAGATGGCCGCCATGTCGAAGGAAAACTCGCCTCCCGCGAGTCCGCCGCCTTGCACCGAGAGGCTTCCGCGGCGCAGGGCAATCTGGCCGTGGTGCGCGTTGAGCAGGTTTCGACCGGTCCATTCCACCCGGCTTTCCGCGAGGTCGACGGCGTGGACTCCGTCGCGCGGCGCCACCGGCGCAGGTGTGGACCCCGTTCGCTCCGTCGGCAATCCGGCCGGCGCGCACGCCATGATTCCGGCGGCCAAATCAAAGACCTCGCGGTAGCCGGCGCGCAGCAATTTCTCCGCGGCCATCCGCGACTCGAGGCTTCCCGCCGCGTTTCCATAACAGCAAACGGGAATTTCCAGGCGCGGAGCCAACTCCTTCATTCGATCCAGAAACTGAACTTCGAATACGCAGTTGCTGACGGCGCCGGGCAGATGCTCCGCCGCGAAATCATCCGCCAGGCGCACGTCGAGCAGCACCAGTTCGGGCCGGGCTTGTCGCAGGGCCGCCAGTTCGGCGGGCGAGATGGATCGGAAGTTCATGGGAAAGAGTACAGCAGCATCCCGGACCGCGACTTTGACAAGAAAACTTTGCAGGAGGCGCTGGATCGCGCGGCCAATTTGGTCGATAGCATCGCTCCGCCGGCCCCGAGGGCCATCGAGGGAGGGAAGATACGCCAGCGATGATCGAATTCAGACCAGAAAATCAAACCATTGCGCGAGTGACCTCGTGGCTCGCGGGTGGTCGTGCTGGCGCTCTTGCTTTCCGCCTGCGCGGAAGCGGATTACGCGGATCATCCCGCCAAGCGCACCGGCATCTATCCCACGCCGCGCCCGCCCGGCGCGGTCGCCGCCGTGTCCTACTGGAATGACTTCGGCCTGCCCGGCCCGCCGCGCATCGAACTCAAGCTCGGCGAGCAACGCGCCTATTTTTACAAGGGGAGCCGCCTCGTCGGAGTGTCGGCCGTCTCGACCGGACGCGAGGGGCTCAACACGCCCACCGGCAAATTTCGCGTGCTTCAAAAGGACAAGGAGCATCGCTCCTCGCTCTTCGGTGAATATGTCGACGTCGCGACCGGCCACGTGATCAATCCCGATGTGGACACGAGCAAGGACCGCCTGCCGCCGGGCGCGAAGTACGTCGGCGCGCCCATGCCGAATTATCTGCGCATCGTGAATGGCATCGGCATGCACGCCGGATATCTGCCGGGCGTGCCCGCCTCGCACGGCTGCATTCGCCTGCCGTTCGAGATGTCCAAGCACTTCTTCGCGAATTCGCCGATCGGCACGCCGGTCGAGATCAAGCCCTGACCGTGCCGCCGCCGAACGAGAGCGTCGACTCGCCCTCCGCGCGGCCCATCGGTCCAAACCGGCGCTCCAGAATCCAGCCGGAACCGCCGTGTTCGATCGCGACGATCGTGCTGGCGCGCGTGCCGTAGGTTTCGCCCCGGATGAACGCCGGGCTCAAGCGGCGCTCGACCTCCAGCCCGACTCCCGTGTCGGGCAACTCCTCGTCCGGCGCGATCGTTTCGTTCGCCAGCGGCACGAAGAGCGCCTCGAGATCCAGGTCCGCGTGCGCGAGCCAGGTGTGCAGCGAGCCGGCCAGCCGCCGCGTCTTGGGCCACGAGGCGCCCGGCGGGCCGTTCGAAAACGCATGGATGCCGGGCGCAATCGCCCGCGCAAAAGATTTGGGATGATTGGTCACCACCGCGGCGTTCTCCGCATCGAATAGCAGGAGGTTGAACGGGCGATAGTCGGCCCCGCGCCCGGCCAGATTCTCCGCGTGCTCATTCGCGCCCAGCTCCCCGCTCAGATATCCCACCAGCAACTCGCCGCGGGAATAGCGATCCTGCGAGGCCCGCGGATCGCGCACATTGGTGACGACGCCGGCGCGGCCCTGGACGCCCACCCCGAGCCAGGTGCCCCCCGCCTCGAGGTCGCGACCCGCCAGAATCGCCGGCCGACCCTCCCAGCGCGACAGGGGCGCGGACGGGCGCGCGTGGTATTCGTCGCGGTTTCCCGCCAGCACCAGCCGCCAGCGCGGATGTGCGTTCCAGGCAACGGCGACGAGGCACATGTGACATTTTCGTCTCGCGGGCCGGAAACGCCAGCGCGGCGACACGTAGAATTTCGCACGGGGCGCACGGAGGCGCGGAGGGTTTCTCCTATCTGCCTCTTCTCCGTGCCTCCGTGCACTCCGTGTGAGGTGATCAGATTGATTTTTGATTCACTTTTCCTCGCGGCCGGGGCGAGACTGATTTTCCTATGCCAACCTCCATCGAGAAGGGCGCCGCCTTTCACGCGCTGCACGCGCGCCCCGGCGCGTTCATCATCCCGAATCCGTGGGATATCGGCACCGCCCGCCTGCTCGCTCAGCTTGGATTCGAGGCCCTCGCCACGACCAGCGCGGGTTATGCGTTTTCCGCCGGCCGCCGCGACAACCAGATTCCACGCGACGAAATGCTCGCGCACGCGGCGACCATCGTGGCCGCCAGCGATCTCCCCGTCAGCGCCGATCTCGAAAATGGCTACGGCGACACCCTCGACGCGGTCGCGGAAACCTACCGGCGGGCCGGCGCGGTCGGCTTGGTCGGCGCCTCGATCGAGGACGCCACCCAGCGCGCGGACGATCCGCTCTACGAACTTGAACTCGCCGCCGATCGCGTGCGGGCGGCCGTGGCGGCGGTGCGCGCGCTGCCGTTTCCGTTCACGCTGACCGCGCGCGCCGAGAATTTTCTGGTGGGCCGGCCGGACTTGAAGGACGCCATCCGACGACTGCAAGCCTACCAGGAGGCGGGCGCGGATGTTCTCTACATTCCGGGGCTCACCAGCCGCGACGACATCTCGGCGGTCGTCAGCTCGGTCGACCGTCCCGTCAACGTGCTCATGGGCATGCAGGGCGTGCAGCTCGCGCTCGGAGATCTCGCCGCGCTCGGCGTGCGGCGTGTCAGCGTCGGCAGCGCGCTCACCCGCGCGGCCTACGGAGCATTCCTGCGCGCGGCGCGCGAGATGCGCGAGCACGGCACGTTCGCCTTCGCCGGCGACGCCATTCCCTTTCAGGATATCACGCGGATGTTTTGAGCCGGCGCGAAGCCGGGGTCCACCGCCGCCGAAGCATGAACCCTCCGCCCGATTTCATTCATCACTTCGCGCCCGGCACCTCCGGGCGGACGCTGCTTCTGCTGCACGGAACGGGCGGCACGGAAATGGACATGGTGCCGCTGGGCGAGCGGCTCGATCCCGCGGCGGCGTTGCTCAGCCCGCGCGGCAAGTCGCCCGAGAACGGCATGCCGCGTTTCTTTCGCCGGCTGGCCGAGGGCGTCTTCGACGAGCAGGACCTGATCTTCCGCACGCATGAGCTGGCCGGATTTGTCGAGGGCGCGGCCCGCACCTACAACTTCGATCCAAGGCGGGTCGTGGCGGTGGGCTATTCCAACGGCGCCAACATCGCCGGCGCGCTGCTCTTGCTGCGTCCCGGCATTCTGGCGGGTGCGGCGCTGCTGCGACCGATGGTGCCGCTGGTGCCGGCGGAACTGCCGAAGCTCGATGGCGTGCCGGTGCTCATATCCGCCGGAATGCGAGGATCCGATAGTGCCGGCGGAAAACGCGCGACGCCTCGAGGCGTTGCTGCGCCGGGCCGGCGCGACGGTGGAATCACAATTTGAGAACGCCGGTCATCGCCTGACCAACGAAACGGTCGAGATCACCAGGCGCTGGCTGGCGCAGATCGAAGTTTGATCGGCCGCCGGCTACTTTTTCGGCGCAGGCGCCGGCTTGCCCGCCGGTTTTGGCGTCGCGGCGGGTTTCGCCGGCGTCGCAGCCGCTCGCCGCTGGTTTGCTCTTGTTGAGCTCGGTAATGATCTCCGTCGTAAACTCCATCTCAGGCTTGGAGGAGAGAAGCACGGGGATGCCACCCGAGCTGGCGCCCGATCTGTCGATGACCAGGTCATATCCGGCGGCCTTCACGCGCTCGTTCACGACCTTCATGATGTCCTCGACGATGGCCGCGCGCGACCGCGAGGCCTGCTCGCGAATCTGGCTCTCGCGCGAGTAATTCAACTGCTCCACCTCGCGCTCGAGGTTCTGTACTTCGACGATCTTCTGGTCGCGCCGCTTGGTCTTGTCGGCGCGGACCGGCGCCGGCAGCGACTTGTTGTTGAGCTCGCGGTCGAAGCCGGCGATGGCCTCGAGCATGGGCGCGCTGGTGGCCCAGCGGGTTTCCACTTCCTTGCGCGCGGCGTCGCGCGCCTCGTTGATGCGATCCTCGGCGGCCTTCGTCTTGTAGTATTCGCCGAAGATTTTGTCGATATCCACCACCCCGACCTTCATGGGCTCCTGCGCGTGAACGGCACAGACCCCGCTCCAGCCGAGGGCCGCGATGCAGAAAATGGAAATGCGCTTGGAAATTGTCATCATATTGGGGGTAGGGGAAAACCGGCCAGCCGGGCATTCTAGCGAGATGTCGGCCAAGTTCAATTCGGCGGACCAGGCCGCCTCGCCGCACCCATTCCGAGGGCCCGGCGGCCCTTCCCGTCGCGGGCGCGGGCGGCGACAATTCCCATCGACCGGGCCAGCGACTGCCGCTAGAACTCGCTCGTCCGATCACGAGGGATTGTTGCCATCGATACGCGCATGAAATCGCCGGACTCGAAATCGTGGCGGGGAGACGTCGGCTGGCTCGCGGGGCTCGCCCTGGCCGTCCTTGTCCTGCATGGCCTGACGAATCATCAATATGGATTCCACCGCGATGAACTGGCGACGCTAGACGATGCGCGTCATCTCGCCTGGGGCTACGTGGCGTACCCGCCGCTGACGCCCGCGTTTGGCCGGCTGTCGCTGGAACTCTTTGGCGTGTCGCTCGTCGGCTTCCGCTTTTTTGCCGCGCTCGCGGCGAGCGGGGCGATCGTGCTGACGGGACTGATTGCGCGCGAGTTCGGCGGATCCCGTTGGGCGCAGCTCGTGGCGGCCACGTCCGGCCGCAATCTCGCCGGTGGCGCTGTCCATGGGCGCGCTGTTTCAATATGTCGCCTTCGATTTCTTCTGGTGGGTGCTCCTCTCATTCCTGCTCGTCCGCCTGCTCAAGCATGATGATCCGCGAGGCTGGCTGGGCGTGGGCGCGGTGATTGGCCTCGGCATGCAGACGAAATACACCATGGGCTTTCTCGCGCTGGCCATCGCCGTGGCGGTGCTGCTTACGCCGGTGCGCCGGCACTTGCGCAGTGGATGGCTCTGGGCCGGCGTCGCACTCTCGCTGCTGATCTTTCTGCCGAATCTGCTCTGGCAGGCGCAGCACGATTTCATCTCGCTCGAGTTTCTCCGTCGCATCCACGCCCGCGACGTCGCGCAGGGACGCGCCGAGGGATTTTTCAGCCAGCAAATCTACGTCAACACCTCGGTCGTGACGATTTCGCTTTGGGTGACCGGCTTGAAATTCCTTGGCTGGTCTGAGGCCGGCCGCCCCTATCGCCTGCTGGCCTGGATTTTTATTCTCGTGCTCGCTTTTTTCGCCGTGGCGCGCGCGCGGTTTTACTATCTGGCGCCGGCGTTCCCGATGCTGCTCGCGGCCGGCACCGTTGTGTGGGATCAGCAGCTCCGCCAGCTGCCGGGCGCATGGGTCCTCACGGGCCGCGTGGCGACCTGGCTGCTCCTGCTCGCCGGCGGAGCGCTCGGCGCCTTCATCGCCCTGCCGATCGTCCCGGTGAACTCGACGCTCTGGCCGCGCGTCGTCGAGCGGAACGGCGACTTCGCCGAAGAAATTGGCTGGCCGGAGCTCGTCTCGCAGGTTGCCTCCATTTACCGCGAGCAGCAGGCGGAGCACGGAGGCCGCGTGGCCATCCTCACGGCGAACTACGGCGAAGCCGGCGCAATCAATCTCTACGGCCCCGCTCAGAATCTGCCCGCCGCCATCAGCGGGGTGAATTCGTTCTGGGCGCGCGGCTACGGCGAACCCCCGCCCGAGGTGGTCATCGTGGTGGGATTTTCCCGCGAGCGCGCCGAGCGCTTCTTCGCCGAATGCGAGCCGGCCGGACGCGTGACGAATCGCTTCGGGGTGAAAAACGAAGAGACCTCGGACAATCCGGAGATTTTCATCTGTCGAAAACCGCGGCTGCCCTGGCCCGAGCTTTGGCCGAAGCTGCGTTCGTTCGGCTGACGCGCGTCACCTGCCGTCAACCATTCAGCGACTCCGCCAGCAGGCGGTGGAAATGATGCACGCCCTGCTCGCGTTTCGGCGAGTAGCGACCGCTCAAATAGGCGCGCGCGGATACCCCGCGCTGGACCGCCTCGACCACCGACTCATCCTCACGCTCCACCTTGTCGAGCATCGCCCCGGCGCCCTTGTCCAGCAGCGAGGCGTCGTGCACGTAGGTGTAGAACGAAACCTTGCAGCGATCGGGCGCGAGCGGCTTTACCACGTTGATGGAAAGGCCCCACGGATAGAAATTGAACATCGTGTTGGGGAACAGCCAGAAATAGTAGGCGGCGATGTCCTGGCCGAAATCCGGCGACGAGCGCGGCAGCTCAAAGCAGCGCGTGCCGCTGCGGCCGAGGCCCACCTGCAGATTGCTGTGTGCGAAGAGCTCGGTGCGATAGCTGCCGTAATCCAGCGCGGCCGTCAGGTCCTGGTGCACATACGGCAGATGAAAGCCCTCCAGATAATTCTCGCAGTACAAAGCCCAATGCGCGTGGACGAGGTAGTCGCGTGAGCGCGTCGCGTCGAACTGGAACGCGCCAAGCGGCAGCCAGCCGACGCGCTGGTTCATCTCCGCCAGCAACGCGTCGAGCGAATGTGCCGGGGCCAGCGAGGTGAAGATGAATTTATCCCACCGGCCCATCGGCACCTCCGGCAGGTGATCCTTTTCCGACGGAAAATTCTCCGCCTCGTCGAACTCCGGCATCGAGAGAAATTTGCCGTCGAGCCCGAAGCGCCGGCCGTGATAACGGCATTGGATCACCTTCTCGTTCGTGCAGCCCTCGATCAGCGTGGTGCCGCGGTGCGTGCAGACGTTGGAAAGGCAGTGCAGGCGGTCGCCGTGATCACGCGTGAGAATGAGCGGTTCGCTCAAAAAGCCGTCGAGCAGATTGACCGGCACGATCTGGCCCGGGGCCTTGAGGGTGTCGGTGTCGCCCACGAACTGCCACGAACTCGCGAAAATGCGCTCCTTCGATTCGTGGAACGCGTCCGCATCCCGATAAAACGTCGCCGGCAGCGTGGACGCCTTGCGAATGTCGGGGTCGATTTCGTAACGATTCTTCATGCGGGACTGGTAATCGCACTCAGAATATCGATTCGCCCGCCAAATGGAACCATTCTCCCGCTCCCACTTCCGGCCGTCGACTCACACTCTCGACGCGCGGCGCTTTTTCATCGAAGATGCGGTGCGGTCCGTCCCCGCCTCGTCGCAGCCACGTCCATCCGCCCCATGAGCGACCCCCAATCCCTCCCCGAAAACCAGCGGCCGCTCGAGGCCGGCATCGTGCTCGACCTCAAGGATCGGCTGACCTACGCGGGATATCTCCGGCTGGATCAGTTGCTCGCCGCGCAGCAGCCCCTTTCCCGGCCGGTGCATCACGACGAGATGCTCTTCATCATCCAGCACCAGACGTCGGAGCTTTGGATGAAGCTGATGATTCACGAGCTCACCGGCGCCATCGATCACCTGCGCGCGGACCAGCTTTCGCCGTGCTTCAAGATTCTGGCGCGCGTGAAGCAAATTCAGATGCAGCTCTTCAACCAGTGGGCCGTGCTCGAAACGCTCACGCCCACGGAATACCTGCAGTTCCGCTCCGTCCTCGGCAACGCCTCCGGCTTCCAGTCCGCGCAGTACCGCACGATCGAGTTCCTGCTCGGCAACAAGCACGCCGGGGCGATCGAGGCGCACCGGCACGCCGCCGCCACCTACGCCGCGCTCAAGGCCGTGCTCGAGGCACCGTCCATCTACGACGAGTTTCTCGCCTACCTCGCGCGGCACGGCTTCGCCATCCCGGCCGACTTGTTAAAGCGCGATTTCTCGCAGCCGCATCAGCGCGACGCGCGCCTGCTGGTGCCCTTCAAGGAAATCTACGAGAATCCCCACCAGCACTGGGACGCGTACGAAATGTGCGAGAAGCTCGTCGACGTGGAGGAGTATTTTCAGCTCTGGCGCTTCCGCCACATGAAGACCGTCGAGCGCATCATCGGCTTCCGCCGCGGCACCGGCGGCTCGTCGGGGGTCGGCTTCCTGCAGAAGGCGCTCGAGCTCACCTTCTTTCCGGAATTGCTGGATGTGCGCACGGAATTGAAACAGGCCTGAGGCGATGAACGATCTGACCAATCACATCAACGGCCGCGGCGTGCCGCCGGTGTCGGGCAAGTATCTCGACAACGTCGATCCCGCGACGGGCGAGGTCTGCGGCCGCGTGCCCGCCAGCGGCGCCGCGGACATCGAGGCCGCGGTGGACGCCGCGTCCGCGGCCTTTCCCGCCTGGGCCGCCACCCCCGCAGCCGAGCGCTCGCGACTCCTCACGCGCCTCGCCGATCTGATCGACGAAAATCTCGAAACGCTGGCGCGGACAGAATCGATCGACTCCGGCAAGCCGCTTTCGCTGGCGAAGGCGGTCGACATTCCGCGCAGCGCCTCAAATTTTCGGTACTTCGCCACGGCGATTCTGCACACGTCGTCCGAAGCGCACGATTTTGACGGCGGAGGCGTCCCCGGCGGAATTCCCGCGCTGAACTACACGCTGCGCCGGCCCCGCGGCGTGGCGGGACTGATCTCGCCTTGGAACCTGCCGCTCTATCTCTTCACGTGGAAGATCGCGCCGGCACTCGCGACCGGCAACACCGCGGTGGCCAAGCCGTCCGAGATCACGCCGATGACCGCCGGGCTCCTCGCCGAACTCGCGGTGCAGGCCGGATTGCCGCCGGGCGTCCTCAACATCGTGCACGGCACGGGACCCGAATGCGGCGCGGCCATCGTGCAGCATCCGCAGATTCCCAGCATTTCGTTCACCGGTTCGACCAAGGTCGGACAATGGATCGCGCAGACCGCCGGCCCGATGTTCAAGCGGCTTTCGCTCGAACTCGGCGGCAAAAATCCGCTGATTGTTTTTGAGGACGCGGACGTCCCGCTGGCGCTCGACACCGCCATGCGCGCGGGCTTCTCCAACCAGGGCCAGATTTGCCTCTGCGGTTCGCGCATCCTCGTGCACGAATCGCTTGCGGCGCAGTTCCGCGCGGAGCTCACCGCGCGCGCCATGGCCCTGCGGGTGGGCGATCCACTCGAGGCCGCCACGCAGCAGGGCGCGCTCAGCAGCCGCGCGCATTTGGAAAAGGTCGAATCTCTCGTCAACCTCGCGCGCCAGCTCGGCGCCAAGGTGCATTGCGGCGGCCATCGCGTGGCCGCATCGGCGCTGCCCGCGCGTTGCCAGGGCGGATTTTTCTTTGAGCCGACCGTGCTGAGCGGACTCGATCCGGCCTGCGCGGTGGAGCAGGAGGAAATCTTTGGGCCGGTCGTGACCGTGCAATCGTTCAAGGACGAGGCGCACGCGCTCGCGCTGGCCAACGGCACGAAATACGGACTGGCCGCCACCATCTTCACGCAGAACGTCGCGCGCGCCCATCGCGTCGCGGCAAAGGTGGATGCCGGCATCGTCTGGGTGAATTGCTGGATGGTGCGCGATTTGCGCACGCCCTTTGGCGGGGTCAAGGCCAGCGGCGTCGGCCGCGAAGGCGGCATGGACGCGATCCGCTTCTTCACCGAACCCAAGAACATCTGCGTGGCCGGCTGAGAGCCGGAAAACTCCCGAAATTCGAAACTCGAAGCAATTTCCAAACTTGAATTTCTAAATCAAATCCCGCCAATTCGCAGTTCCGCAATCCGCAATCCGCAATCCGTCATTCCCGAATCGACAGCAACACCGCCGCCGAGCCGGTGGGCCCTTATCCGCACGCACGCCGGGTTGGGAATCTGCTTTTCCTTTCCGGGGTCGGACCGCGTGTGCGCGGCACCAAGGACATTCCCGGGTCGAAGCTCGACGCCAGCGGCAGGTTGATTGAATACGACATCGAGGCCGAGATGCTCTCGTGCTTCGAGAACATCCGCCTGATCCTGGAGGCGGCGGGATCGCGCTGGGAGAACATCGTCGATGTCACTGTTTTCCTCACCGACATGAAGCGCGACTGGGTCACGTACAATCGCGTGTACGGGCAGCATTTTCCGCCGGGCCCGCACCAGCCGACGCGCACGACGTGCGAAGTCTCCGCGCTGCCCACGGGAGGCAACTCGCCGATCCATTTCGAGATCAAGGTGATCGCGACGGTGTAGAGGACCGCTATTGGAGAAGCCGTTCGGCGTGGTGGCGCACCTCCGCCTTCCACCGGTCCTCGCCCAGTTTCGCCTGCGTTGCGACGGGCATCGCTTCCACGATTCGATCGAGCACCGCGTCCAGCTCGCGGCCGCGCCGCCGCGCCTCGACGTAGGGCACGGTGGAAAAGGAAACCAGGTTGTACTGCGGCGTGACGCGCTCGGGAAACGCCTGGTGGACGATTTGCTCGACCCGTTTGCGATAAAGAAAATCCGGCGAACCGACGGTGTCGCGCATCTCCACAAAATTTTCCAGCGCCATGTCGGCGATGGCGTCGGCGTTCGGCTTGCGCAGCGCCTCGAATTCGGCCAGGGCCGCGCCTCGATCCGCCGCGTGCCGCCCCAGGCATTGCGAAAGCGCGAGGCAATCCTCGAAGGCGGCGTTCATCCCCTGGCCATAAAACGGCACAATCGCGTGCGCCGCGTCTCCCAGCAGGCAAACCTTGTCCCGCCAGTGCCACGGGGCACAGCGCACCGTCACCAGCGAGCCGGTCGGATTCTGAAAATAATCCTCCGCCAGCGTCGGCATCAGCGGCACGGCGTCGGGATAGTGCGCGCGGAAAAACTCGCCCACTTCCTCCGGACGGTGGAGGTGCTCGAAGCCGTGCTCGCCCTCGAAGGGCCAGAACAGCGTGCAGGTGAAGGTCTGATCGCGGTTGGGCAGCGCGATCATCATCGAGCTGCCGCGCGGCCAGATGTGCAGCGCATTGGGATCCATCGCGAAACCCCCGCCCGCCGCCGGGATGTGCAGTTCCTTGTAGCCGTGCGCGAGATAGCTCTGGCTGTACTCAAAGCGGTCCATCTTCTGCAGCCGTGCGCGCACCGGCGAGAAGGCGCCATCCGCCCCGAGAATCAGATCCGCGCCGATCTTTCGCGGACCCCTGGACCCTCGAAAATCGCGGCGGGTCCATCCAGATCGATGTCGAGGCAGGGGTGATCGAACAAAATCTCCACGTTGTGCTGGTCCGCGGCGGCATGGATCAGCGCGAGATTGAGCCCGCCGCGCGAGACCGAGTTGATCGCGTCGTTCGGATCGTGGCTGTAGGGCTGAAAAATCGGGCGCCCACCCGGCGCCATGCGCCGGCGGGTGAATCATGCGACCGCGCATCGGGATGGCCTCCTCGTTCATCACCATGTCGGCGAGATCCGCGCCGGCGAGTCCGGCCAGGCCGCGCACCGAAAGCGCGAGATTGATCGAGCGTCCGCCGAGATATCCCTTGGCCCGCGGGTCGGGCCGGCGTTCATAAATGCTCACGCGATAGCCGGCGCGGCCCAGGTAACACGCCATCAGCGAGCCGGACAACCCGGCGCCGATGATCATGACGTGCGTGGACATGGGGCCGCTACGCGGAAACTCGAAGAACGAAATTCGAAACTCGAAGTAAGTTCCAACCCCAAGCAAAAATAACCAACCGAAAATTCATAGGCATAATATTCGTGTTCATTCGTGTGAAATTCGTGGTTCCGTCTTCAGCCGAACACTTCGTCCAGCACGCGCACCAGCCGCCAGACATCGTGGAAGGAGTTGTAGAGCGGGATCGGGGCGACGCGGATGACGTTGGGTTCGCGGAAATCGCTGAACACGCCGCGTTCATGCAACGTGCGCGCGGTCGCGGGCGTCGCGCCGTTCACCTCGAGCGACAATTGCGCGCCGCGGTCCGCCGCGGAGGCCGGCGTGACAATCCGAATGCGCTCGTGCATCGAGGAGCGTTTCAACAACTCCTCGAGATAGCCGGTCAGCGCGACCGACTTGGCGCGCAGCGCGGGCATGGTGGCGCGGTCGAAGATCTCCAGCGACGCGCGCAGCGGCGCGAGCGCGAGCACGGGCGGGTTGCTGAGCTGCCAGGCGTCGGCGCTTTCCACCGGCACGAAGTCCGGTCCCATCTTGAAGCGCGTGGCCGGATCGTTGCCCCACCAGCCGGCGAAGCGCGGCAGCGATTTGTCGCGCAAGTGCCGCTCGTGCACGAACGCTCCCGCCACCGCGCCCGGCCCGGAGTTGAGATACTTGTAGGAGCACCACGCGGCGAAGTCGCAGCCCCAGTCGTGCAGTTTCAACTCCACGTTGCCCGCCGCGTGCGCCAGATCCCAGCCCACCACGATGCCGGCCTTCCGCGCGTGGGCCGTGATGGCGGGCATGTCGAAGCATTGACCGGTGAGATAATTCACGCCACCGAGCAGGAGCAGCGCGATTGAGCCCGCCTCGCGATCGATGGCCTCGAGGATGTCGGCGGTGCGCAGCGCGGATTCGCCGTCGCGCGCCCGCAGGCGGATGAGCCCCTTCTTCCGATCGAAGCCCGCGCGCGCGTGGTGGAAATCGAGCTGGCTCTGCACCGCGTACGAGTCCGAGGGAAACGCCGTGTCCTCGATCACGATCTTGTAGCGTTCGCGGGTGGGCCGGTAGAACGAGACCATCAGCAGGTGCAGGTTCACGGTCAGCGAATTCATCGCCACGACCTCATGGGGCCGGCCGCCGACCAGTCGCGCGAGATTTTCGCGGACCTCCTCGTGGTACGGCAGCCAGGGATGCTTCGCCGCGACATGACCCTCGACACCGAGCGCGGCCCAGTCGTCCAGCTCCTGCTCAATCGCCGCGCGCGCGGACTTGGGCTGCAGGCCGAGCGAGTTGCCGACGAAATAAAGCGGCTCGCCTGCCGGCGTGCGCGGAAAATGAAACAGCTCGCGAAAGGAGCGCAGCGGATCGGCCGCGTCGCAGTCGTGCGCGAAGGCCTCGGTGGCGCGAGCGGTTGAATCCGGCGGCGTCTGGGAAATCATGCGAGGGGCGCGGCGGCCTGGGCGGGGCGATTCAAGAACTCCCGGGCCGAGCGAAAAAGCAAATCATTCACGCGCTCCGGTCCCAGCTCGGCCTGCATCTCCTCAATCAGCGCGCCCGGCCGATCCTCCCCCAGCGGAAACGGATAGTCCGAGCCCAGCGCGATCCGATTCGAACCGAATTGCTGCAGCAGCAGGCGCAACGCGTTGGCGTCGTGCACCAGCGAATCGACAAAAAAGCGCGCGGGCCGATCGACTGTCGCGAGATAGGCGCGCGGATCCCGGGACGCGGGCGGAAAGAGATCGGGCCGGCATTCCCGACCGTGCGCGATCCGGCCGAGCGTGCCGGGGAACGAACCGCCGCCGTGCGCGAAGCACAAGCCGCAGCCGCGGCAGGCGATCGAGCACGCCGCCGAAAATCGCCGAGCAGATGGCAATGCAGGTTTCCGCCGGCATGCCGACGAGCCAGGGCATCCAGTGCCGCGCCATGCGATTGACCGTCTGCGCCGCCTCGTCGGCGCGCGGATGCAGGCCGAACTGCACCATGTCCCACGGATGCACGAAAACGCACGCGCCCAGCGCCTCGGCCGCGGTGAGAATCTCGACCACGGAGGGATCGTCGAGGTTCAGGCCGTTGACGTTGCTGCCGATCTGGACGCCGGGGAATCCCAGCTCGCGCGTGCAGCGCTCCAGCTCGCGGATGGCGAGCGTGGCGTCCTGCATCGGGATGGTCCCGAGACCGAGAAAATGATCCGGATGGGCCGCGACCACGCCGGCAATGTGATCGTTCAGCAGGCGCGCGAGATCGAAGGCATCGGTCGGCTTCGCCCAATAGGAAAACATCACGGGCACGGTGGAGAGCGCCTGCAGGGCCACGCCCGCCGCGTGCATTTCCACCACGCGCGCGGCGGGGCTCCACAAATTCGCCCGCACGTCGCGAAAGCTGGTGCGCGAGCCGTCGGCTTCCGAGCGCTGCATGCGCGCGCAGCCGGCCGCGCAGCCCGGCGCGTCGTGCGCGAGTTCGACCCAGCCGGCGTATCCGCTCTTCGCCGTCCAATCCGGCCAGCGCTCGGGCAGGATGTGGGTGTGAAGATCGATTTTTGGCACGAAAAGGCGGAGTTATCGGTGATTCGTTATTGGTTATTGGTGGGAACCAACGCGAATGCAATCCTCCCATCAGCCGCGGCGGCGCGACCCGCGACCTTCTTCGTTCGTGTTTCGGCTTCGGCCTTTTCCGCTTGTCTCCGTCTTCTTCGAGTTTCGAGTTTCGAATTTCGAGCTTCCCGCCTTGGCGGGCCCCACCGCGCCTTCCGCCAGTTGGATGGCGGTGCCGCGTTCGATCACCGTGCCACAAGTCCGGCAGGTGCGGCGCTCGACCGGACCCTGCCAGAATTGCTCCATGATGATCTTCAAATCCTCATCGATCTTGCGCAGCACCCATTGCGCTTCGTAAACCGGCGCATCGCAAACGGGACAGTACCAGCGGAGCGCGTCCCGCTGCGGATTGCCCTCGGCGTCGAAGCCGCGCGGGAATTCCATGATCAGTCCGACCGTGCCGGCGGGTCGCTGCGGGCGATGCGGCAGCCAGCGCGGCAGCATGAACAATCTCGCCCTCCTTCACGATGATGTCGTGCGGCTCGCTGCCGTCGAGCGGACGCACGCGCACGGCGATGTCGCCCTTGAGCTGGAGGAAAAGTTCCTCCGTGGGATTGACGTGAAAATCGTTGCGCGTGTTGGGTCCGCCGGAGACGAAGACGATGACGTCGCTCGCCTCGTTGAAGAGCTGCTTGTTGCTGACCGGCGGCTTCAGGTCCTTGGCGTTCTGCTGAATCCAACGGGCGAGGTTGAGCTTGGCGGGCATTTTCATGGTCGGGAGGGATGCGAGCCTGAGAGTATTTCCGCGAAGAATGGATGGAAATCAGAAACCACCCGCGTGCGAATGGCCGGGTCTCACACGGAGCGCACGGAGGCACGGAGGGAGGAAGAGCTTAGACAGAATTAACGGAATTAACGGAATTGAGGGTGGCCGAAGGGGGTCTCGAGGCGGGCTCGAGGGCGTCGACATCCCACGTCCGCGAATGGCAGTGACGCGGCCCATTCGGCCGGTCCCGGGCCGGAATTGGCCCAAAATCGAGCGCTGCCGCCATGGAAACTTCCCAGCTTTCGACCTTCGACCTTCGACTTTCGACTCTTGCCTAAGATGCTACTAACTAAGCCTCTTGCTGGCCATCGACCGTCGACTGTCGACCGTCGACTCCTCCCCTTCTATGACACGCCGATGGGCTGAAAACGTTGACAGGGGGCCGAAACGGGCTACCTGTCCCGTCCGTCATTCGGCTGGCCGTCCTTATTGGCCGCCTTTTGACCAGGCAAACTGGGCGCCTTTCAAGCCCTCAAATTGGGCGCGGCCAACATGGTTGCCTCAGCCGATGAGCTGAGGATCCGGCCGGAAAAAGCCCCTCTCCGTCCCGTTCGCGACGGAGCGTCGTCCCGCCCTCGGGACGCATCCCGCAGACCCCTTCAGCCAAGTGCCATGATCATTATTCGTCTAAACAAGCTCCGATGGACCGCCGCATTTCTCGGCGCCATCGCCCTCGTCGGTTTGAACCCATTCGTGGCCTTCGCCGGTACCAGCATCATCTCCAAATCGGAGCCCGCGCAACAGCGCTTCGTCTCCGCCAAGGCGTCCGCGTATTCCAGCGGCGCCGCCGACAACGCCCAATGGGCCGGCCGCACCGCCATCGGCACTTCGCTCCGTTCCGGCGCCATCAACAGCGCCGCGTCCGATTGGTCGAAGTTTCCGCTCGGCACCAAGTTTCGCGTGGTCGAAACCGGCAAGATCTACCAGGTCGATGACTACGGCTCGGCCATGGTCGGCAAGATGAAGGTCGATCTCTTCACGCCCAGCACCAAGGCCATGGACAAATGGGGCGTGCGCGACGTGACGCTCGAAATTCTCGAGTGGGGCGATCGCAAGAAGAGCCTCGCGCTGCTCATGACGCGCGCCGGCGCCCGCTACGCGCACATTCGCAAGATGATCGCCAGCCTGCGCGAGCAGGTCTAAGACATCCGTGTCCATCTCGCGGTGAAAATTTGAAGGGGCCAGGACCGGAGACGGTTCTGGCCCTTCGTGCTGCGCCGTGGTAAACGAGAACTGGCATGAAGCGCGTGGCGATCATTTTCACCGGCGGCACCATCAGCATGACCGGCGCGTCGGCTGACGGCGGGGCCGTCCCGACGCTCAGCGGCGCCGACATCGCCGGCAGCGTGCCGGAGCTGGCGATCGATTCGAGATTTCCAACATCGAGTTCGGGAAATTCCCCGGACCGCACATGACCGTCGCGCGCGTGCTCGAGCTGCGTGCGGTCGTCGAGCGGGCACTGCAGGATCACGCCGGCGTGGTGGTCTCGCATGGCACCGACACGCTCGAGGAAAGCGCCTTCCTGCTCGATCTCTTTCACGCTTCGGAAAAACCGGTCGTGTTTGTCGGCGCGATGCGCACGCGCGACGAGCCAAGCTGGGACGGTCCGGTCAATCTGCTGGCCGCCTGCCTGGTGGCGGCTTCCGAAAAAGCGCGCGGCCGCGGGGTGATGGCGGTGCTGAACAACACGATTCACGCCGCCTCGGAGGTCACCAAGACTTCGACCGGTGCGCTCGACACCTTTGTCAGCCCGGAGTGCGGACCGCTCGGCATCATCGATTTGGACGAGGCGATTTTTTACCGCTCCGCGCTGCAGCGCTATCGACTGCCGGAGGCGGCATTGACGGTCACGCCGGCCGCGCGTGGAGGTGCTTGGCGCGCACAACGGCAGCGACGGGGCGCTGGTGGAGGCGTGCGTGCAGGCGGGCTTTGAGGGGCTGGTGATCCTCGCGATGGGACGCGGCAACGTTCCGCCGAAAATGTTTGAGGCGATTCGCCGCGCGATGGCGGCGGGCGTGACTGTCCTCATCGGCTCGCGTTGCCGGGGCGGCCGGGCCGCGCCGGTGTACGGCTACGAGGGAGGCGGGGCGACGTTGCGCGAGGCCGGCGCGATCTATTTGCCGAGCCTTGATCCGGCGAAGGCGCGACTCGCCTTGAGTTTCCTGCGCGGCGCGCGCGCATCGCACGAGGAGATCGCGGCGTTTTTCCGCGGTGACCCGGCGTGACCCGGCGTCAGCGGACCATCGCCGGGCGCTAGCCTTGTTCTTGAGATCGGTGCGAAAGCGCAGGGTGCCCTTGGCGAGCTTGATCGAGGAAACGCGCCGGAAGGACGAGGCGCTCGGGTCGGGCGCGTGCGCGGCGTTGCCGGGAAGATTGTCCAACGGCAGGCGCACCGGCTGCGACTTGGCGTAATTTGGCTTTGGCAGGTTGATGGGCTTGCCCAGCAGGGTGGCCAGCTCCGACAAGGGCACCCACGACTCCATGCCCTCCTGGAAAAATTTGCGGTCCGGCGTCACCTCGCCACGGGCCAGCATGCGCTCGATCTGCTCGATCGCGAACATGTTAACCCCATATCCCTGGATCAGAACGGGCTTGGCTGAGGTCCATACAGTTTCCCGGCTAAAGCAGGTCTCCGGCCAAGCCTGCGGCGGATTGCTTCTGGTGTCAGGTCTTCCGGCGCCATTCCTGCCAGCGCTCACGATCCCCGAAAACCGGCAGCGAATCGAACACCCGCCGGCTGCACGTCCGGCCGGAACCTCCCGCCCAGGAGCCGTGTCCAGCCCGATCTCGGTGATGGGACAAGGCGGCCCCGTGCCGCGCGCGGCCGATGAAATAGGTGCCCACCAGGCGCCCCCCGCTCACGAGCAGCGCCGAGATCGCTTACGCGCGTAGTCCCGCCACCTCGCCGGCGGCAGGGCGCAGAGAAAAGTGCGCTCGTAAATCAAATCGAACCGCCGCCCAAAGTCGTGCGTGAAGAAATCCGCCAGCACAATGCGCGACGGCCAGCCGGCCGACGCACCCGGCGCGCCCGCTTGATGGCCGCCGGCGAAAAATCAATCGCCGTCACGTCGTAGCCAGCGGCGTCGAACGCGGCGATTTCGTAGCCCGATCCGCAGCCCGGAATCAGCACGCTGCCGCGACTGCGCCGCTTGGTGCGCGCGAGAAATGTCGTCAACGCCTTCGGCACGCCCTGCAGATCCCACGGCATCTCTCCCGACGCGTAGCGCGTCGACCAAAACTCCGGATTCGTGCTGTCGTTGATTTTGGCCATGCGCGAGGGAGGGTGGCCGGACTAACCACGAAGAGCACGAAGCACGCGAAGGATTTGTTTTGTCTTCATCCGCCCTGTCGTTCTGAATGACAAATCGCCGCACAATCGTCATTATCGACTCCTCGCCGTCCAAACGAACCAACCCCATGAACCATGAAATTGAATCCAACAGTCCGCGCCTTCGTCGTCGCGGGTCTCGCCCTGATCGCCACCACCGCCCTCGCCAAGGAGCCCGCCAAACCGCCGCCGCCAAGACGCCGGCCGCACCCAAGGCGCCTGCGGCCATGACCGCGGCCCAAGCCACGGAGCTGGGCGTCGCCGCCTACATCTACGGCTATCCGCTCGTCACGATGGAATTCACCCGCCGCGGGCTGACCAACGTGGAAAAGGCGGAAGGCTCCCGCGCGCCGATGGGCCAGCTCGTGCGACATGCGGGCGTATCCCGCGGTGGATGATCACCTGGTGACCGCGCCCAACGCCGACACGCTCTACACCACCGGCTTCATCGACGTGGGCAAGGAGCCGTATGTGCTCAGCCTGCCGGACGCGCACGATCGCTACTTTCTTTTTCCGATGCTCGATGGATGGACCGACGTCTTCCAGGTGCCGGGCAAGCGCACCACCGGCACCAAGGCGCAGACGTATCTCATCACCGGTCCGGGCTGGACGGGCACGCTGCCGGCGGGGGCCAAGGTCTACAAATCGCCGACCGACATGGTTTGGATTCTCGGCCGAATCTACTGCACCGGCACGCCGGAGGACTACGCCGCCGTGCACAAGATGCAGGATGAAATTTCCCTCGTGCCGTTGAGCGCGTACGGCAAGCCCTACACGCCGCCGCCGGGAAAGGTGGATCCGAGCATCGACATGAAGACGGCGGTGCGCGAACAGGTGAACGCGTTGAGCGTGGACCAGTATTTCACCCTGCTGTCGGAATTGTTGAAGACCAATCACCCATCGGTTTCCGACGGTCCGCTGATTGAAAAACTGAAGCCGCTCGGGCTGGTCCTGGGAAAGCCGTTTGAAAGCGCCAAGCTTGGTCCCGCCGCGGCCGCCGCGCTGGCCAAGGTGCCGAAGCTGGCGAACGAAAAGATCATGGCCCATTTCAAGCAGGCCGGGAAGCTGGTGAACGGCTGGACCTTCTCCACCAAGACCGGCGTGTATGGCACGGACTATATCCAGCGCGCGTTCATCACCGCGATCGGCCTGGGCGCCAATCGCCCGCAGGACGCGGTCTATCCCACCTCGGAAACTGATGCCTCCGGCAAGCCGTACAGCGGCGCGAACAAATACGTCATGCACTTCGACAAGGGCCAGCTTCCGCCCGCCGAGGGCTTCTGGTCGCTGACGATGTACGACAAGGATTACTTCTTCGTGCCCAATCCGATCAACCGCCAGAGCATCAGCGCGCGCCAGGCGCTGAAGGCGAACGCCGACGGTTCGACCGATCTCTACATCCAGAACGAAAATCCCGGGCCCGACAAGGAATCGAACTGGCTGCCGGCGCCCAAGGACAAATTCATCCTGATGATGCGGCTCTACTGGCCCAAGACGACGAGTCCCTCGATCATCAATGGCTCCTGGAAGATTCCGGCCGTCACGAAGGTGAAGTAGCCTGAACTCCGTTCGCACGTTAGGACCGCCTTCACCGGAGGGCGGCCGTTTCGTTTCCGAGCGAGCGGAAGTTTCTTGGTTTGAAGTGTCAGGCTTCGAGTCCTTCGTGCACGTCGTCGCAGCGTCGCTGGCCATGAAATCCAGCTACGACGTCGTCATCCTCGGGGCCGGCCACAACGGCCTGGTCGCGGCGGCGTACCTCGCGCGGGCGGGCCTGAGCGTGCTGCTGCTCGAGAAAAACGACTACATCGGCGGCGCCACCACGTCGCAGCAGGTCTTTCCCGACTACGACGCGCGCCTCTCGCGCTACTCGTACCTCGTCAGCCTTTTCCCCGAGAAAATCATCCGCGACCTCGGATTGAAAATTGAGCTTCGACGGCGCACGACGGGATCGTTCACGCCCTATTTTCGGAATGGACGGCACGAGGGACTCCTCCTGAGCAACGTGGACGAGGAAGCCAGCCGGTGCTCCCTGCTGCGCCTCACCGGGGGCGATCTCGAGTACCAGGAACTGAAGCGCTTCTACGGACTCGCGCGCGTTTTTGCCGAGCAGGCCTGGGACACGATGCTCGAGCCGCTCGAATCGCGGGAGAAATTCCACCAGCGGTTTCAGTCGGACTCCTCCGAGCAGGAGGCCTGGCGCAGCCTGGTGGAGGAGCCGCTCGGCTGCGCGATCGAACGCTATCTGCAGGACGACCTCCTGCGCGGCGTGGTCTTCACCGACGGAAAAATCGGCGTCTCCACCCACCCGCACGATCCGTCGCTTCTGCAGAATCGCTGCTTTCTCTATCACCTGATCGGAAACCGGACCGGGGAATGGCGGGTGCCGGTCGGCGGCATGGGACATGTCGCCGGCGAGCTCGAGCGCGCCGCGCGCGCGGCCGGCGCCGAAATGCACACGCGGGTCGAACTTGCGCGCCATCGAGGCGGGCGCGAAAACGCGGACGGTGAGCTTCGCGCTCGACGGCAAGCCCCACACGGTGGACGCGCGCTTCCTGCTCGTGAATTTCGGCCGCAACGTGCTTTCGCGCTATCTCAATCATGCCTGGCAGCCGGATGCGACCGACGAGGGATCGGTCTTCAAGATCAACATGCTGCTGACCCGGCTGCCGAAGTTGAAGACGGCCGATCACCCGTGCGCGACGCCTTCTGCGGCACGTTTCACTGCGACGAAGGCTACGAGGAAATGAAGCGAAGCTACGAGCAGGCCGTCCGGGGCGAATTGCCCGAGCGTCCGCCCTGCGAGGTCTATTGCCACACGCTGACCGACGACAGCATTCTTGGCCCGGAACTGCGCGAGCAGGGATTCCAGACGATGACGCTTTTCGGGATCGACACGCCCTGGTCGCTATTTGCGCGCGACAACGAGGCGATGCGCGCGCAGGCCGAGCGGGCGTTTCTCGACGGCATGAACCGCTGGCTGGCCGAGCCGCTGGAGGATTGTCTCGCCGTGTCGCGCGACGGCTGGCCGTGCATCGAAAGCAAGAGCCCGGTGGACATCGAGGAGGCGCTGGGCCTCTACCACGGCAACATTTTCCAATCCGCGCTCACCTTCCCGTTTGCCACGTCCAAGGCGGATGTCGGCACTTGGGGCGTGGAGACGGAATTCGAAAACGTGTTCCTCTGCGGCTCGAGCGCGCAGCGCGGCGGCGCGGTCAGCGGCATTCCCGGTCACAACGCCGCGCGCAAGGTGCTGGAGAGATCGAGTTGCCGGAGGACCAAATACGGCGCGCGACGTGGAACGCTCCGCGTCGCGCCGTCGACCTGGTCGACTCCCATCCCGACGCCGTCCGACTGGCAGCCGCTGGCTTTCGACCTTCGCTCGACTCGAATCTCGCGTCTTCAGCTTGGCCAGGCCCTTTTCGAATTCGCCGCCGAGCATCTTGTCCATGTTCATGAAGAGGCAGACCGCCTTGGCCATGAAATTGCGATCGCCCGACATGGTCCAGGTGACCTCGGTCTGATCGCCGTCGGGCTTGAAGGTGAACTCGGACGTGGCGGTATCCTCGAACGGCTTGAGGAAATCCAGTTTGATCCGGACCAGCTCGTTGGGCTTGCTCTCGAGAATGGTCATGCGGCCCTCGCCGACCTCCGAGTTGCCCGACCATTTGTAGATCGCGCCGGTGCCCGCCGCCGTGCCCTCGTAGGTGACCTTCATGGCGGGATCGAGCTTCGCCCAGGGCGACCAGGCATCCCAGCTATGGAGATCGTTGACCTTGTCGAACACCGTCGGCGCGGGCGCGGCGATCTTGACCGATCGCATGATGCGATAGCTGGCGGGCTGGAACGTGACGATCATTCCGAAAATCACGATCAGGGCGACGAAGGCGAGGAATATTTTCTTAAGCATGGGAGGAGGAGAGGGAGGTTTGGAAGGACTGGTTAGCCTTGCGCGCCGCCGGGCGTCACGCGCGCGGCCAGCATCGGGCGGAACGCGTCGCGATAGACCCACGCGAGATAAATCTGGAGGGCGGCGAGCACGATGGGAACGACCATGTCCTTGGGATCGAGGAAAAGGTGAAAGGCGAAGATATTGATCATGATGGGCGCGAGCACGGCCAGCGCGAGCGGGACGAAGCGATTGAGCAGAAGCAGCAGGCCGACGACGATTTCCACGACCTTGATGAACTGGAACATGTAGCCCGTCTTCATCATCGCCAGGGCGAATTCCGGCATCTCCGGCGGCGGTTTCACGAAGAAGCCCGCCACGCCGGAGACGAAGAAGACGAGTCCGAGCAGAATTCGGGCGACGGTGGGCAGATGGCGCATGGTGGGTGGGAGGTTGATTCAGGATTTCGCTGATTTGTAGCGTTCGTATAGCTTGCCGCCAATCAAGCAATAGGGAATCGCCAGCACCGCGAGCGAAAATGGATACCAGGCGGTCGCAGCGTTCCATTTGTTCCACATGGCGAAAATTCCCAGCACGGCCAGGAACATGGCAATCCCGCCCAGGATGAGAACCGCCCGCCGGAAGCCCTCCCTCGCCACCACGCTGGCAGCAAACGCGCCCAGGACGCTGAAGACCGCGCGGTAAGCCGAAGCCAGCACGCAGCAATCGCTGGTTGTTCATCACATCGCCGTCCTTCGGAAAAATTCCGAGCGAGACCATCAACACGTCGGTCGCAATGGAAAGCGCCGCCGTGACGACGAGGCCGACGAAGACGGCGATGGCAATGCGGACGGCCGGATTCATGAATGCGCGGTGGATAGCGGAAGGCGCCGAACCTACCCGCCCGCGATCGCGCCGACAACGCAGAAGGTCTCGGCGCCCGACGCGACCGCCTCGGGCAGCGGAGCATCGGGTGATTCGTGCGAAAGATCCTCCGAGCAGGCGAAGAAGCGGACAAACGCGCGGCGTTTCTTCGTCACGTGATCGCGCATCGTCCCCCGCAGGGTCGGGAAGCGCGCCTCGAGGGCGTCGAGCACCGCGCGCTGCGTCACCGGGGCCGGCGACCTCCAGGGTCACGTCGTCGCTGACGCCCGCCAGCGTGCGCAAATGCGTCGGCAGCGCCACCCGGATCATGGCAGGGTCTGGACCTCGACGGAAACCACCGCGGGAAGATCGCGCACGATGGCGTTCCAGCTGTCGCCCGCGTTGGCCGAGCCGTAGACCTGCCCGCCGGTGGTGCCGAAATAAACGCCGCAGGGATCGAGCGAGTCGACGCACATGGAGTCGCGCAGCACGTTGACGTAGCAATCCTGCTGCGGCAGGCCCTTGGTGAGCGCCTCCCATTCGTTGCCGCCGGTGCGGCTGCGGTAGACGCGCAGCTTCCCCTCCAGCGGGTAATGCTCGCTGTCGCTCTTGATCGGCACGACGTAAATCGTCTCCGGCTCGTGCGCGTGCACGTCGATGGGGAAGCCGAAATCCGTCGGCAGATTCCCGCTGACCTTTTCCCACGAATCGCCGGCGTTGTCGCTGCGCATGACGTCCCAGTGTTTCTGCATGAAGAGCGTGTTCGGTCGCGACGGATGCATGGCGATGCGATGCACGCAGTGGCCGACCTCCGCCTTCGGATCGGGAATGTACTCCGAGCGCAGGCCCTGGTTGATCGGCTTCCAGGTCTTGCCGCCGTCCTCGGTGCGGAATGCGCCCGCCGCGGAAATCGCGATGTACATGCGGTTCGGATTTTTCGGATCGATCAAGATCGTGTGCAGGCACATGCCGCCGGCGCCCGGCTGCCACTTGGGTCCCGTGCCGTGCTCGCGCAGGCCGGGCAGCTCCTGCCAGGACTTGCCGCCGTCGGTCGTGCGGAACATGGCCGCGTCCTCCACCCCGGCATAGACCGTGTCGGGATCGCTCAGCGAGGGCTCGAGGTGCCAGACGCGCTTGAACTCCCACGGGTGCTGCGTGCCGTCGTACCACTGGTGCGTGCCGGGCACGCCGGCGTAGGTGAACTCGTCGCCGACCGGATCCCAGGTCTTGCCGCCGTCGTTCGAGCGCTGGATTTTCTGGCCGAACCAGCCGCTGGTTTGCGAGGCGTAGATCCGGTTGGGATCCACCGGCGAGCCCTTGAGGTGATAAATCTCCCAGCCCGCGAAATGCGGGCCGGTGATGTCCCATTTGGCGCGCTTGGCGTCCGAGGTGAGGACAAAGGCGCCTTTGCGCGTGCCTACCAGTAGTCGTACTCCGCTCATATCTTTCTCCGTTTAAGTTTGGGTGGTTTTCGACGTGGGTGATGATTGTAAAATGAGCCTTCGGCGGAAAGCAATGCCCTTGCGCCGTGCGGTCGCGCCTCGCGGCGCAATTCGCCAGATCGGCGCGCCGGGGTCCCGGCGCAGAACAGCAGGGCGGCGATCATGAGTCTTGGGCCACGAATTTCTCGAGCTTGGTCAGCGCGCTGCTCCAGCCGGACTTGTGGCTGTCGCGCGACTCGGCGTCGGCCAGCCGCTCATGGCGCAGCGTCAACCGCGTTCCCTTTCCCTCGGGCTCAAGCTCCACCGTCACGAGGGAAACGATTTCCGGCGAGTTTCGCCAGGCCCAGGTGAAGACCAGCTTTCGGTCCGGGACAATCTCCTGGTATTCGCCACTGACGTCATGTTCCACCCCGTCGGCCTCGCGCATCAGCACCCGGTAGCGGCCGCCGACCCGAAGGTCGCACTCCGCCAGGGGCGTCGCCATGCCCTCGGGGGCAAACCATTTCATCATGCGCGCGGGATCGGTCCAGGCCTGGAAGACCAGCGCCGGCGGCGCGGCGAAGACGCGGGTGATGACCAGCATCCGATCGGCGGATGCGACGGCGGAATTTTCATTTCTTGCGCTCATGTTGCTTCTCCTTTTTTTGTTCCTCCTGCAGGTAGGCCTCGAGACGATCGAGGCTCTGTTCCCAAAAATTCCGGTAGCCGCCGAGCCAGTCGGAGGCGCGTTTCATCGGCTTGGCGGTCAGCCGGCACGCCACCGTGCGGCCCACCTTGGTGCGCGTGATCAACCCCGCGGCCGAAAGCACATCCAGGTGCTTCATGACCGCCGGCAACGACATCGGCAGCGGCTCGGCCAGCTCCGTCACGGAAATTCCCGGGTGCGCACCCAGCCGCGCCAGCAACGCCCGCCGCGTCGGCACCGCCAGCGCCGCAAACGTCCGGTCCAGACCTCGCCTCTTGATACTTAACCATTTGGTTAAGTGTTAAGGGATCGCCGCGGGGCTGTCAACAACGGAAGTCGACGGGTCGAGCTCCGCCCTCTATCCCGGATACGAGCCGCTGATGTAGCGCTCGAGCTGGTCGATGGCGGCGTTTTGGGCCGAGATGATCCAGTTCACCAGGTCGCCGATCGAGACGATGCCCACCAGGCGGCCGTTCTCCACCACCGGCAGATGACGCACCCGGTTCTGGGTCATCAGCCGCATGCAGCGATCGACCGAATCATCGCCGGAAACAATCAGCGGCGAGGACGACATGATGTCGCCGACGGAGGTCTCGCGCGACGAACGGCCCTTCAGCGCGATCTTTCGCGTGTAGTCGCGCTCGCTGAACATGCCGAGCACCTCGTCGCCGCGCATGACGGGCAGCGCGCCGACATTCTTGTCCGCCATCATCTGAATCGCGTCGAAGACCTTGGTCTCGGGCGAGACCGACCACACGGTCGCGCCTTTTTGCGAGAGAAGCGCACCGATTGGGCTGGCGATTTCCATGGCAGGAGGGGACCGGGGAAACTGGAAAAAGTCTCTGCCCTTTTCTCGCCAGACTCCAAGCGTAAAAGCGGTGATGACGCGTTTTAGTTACGCGTTATTGGTTATGGTTAGTTGGGCGGACGCCATGTCGCAGACAGAACAGGCCTCCATAACCCATAACAAATAACCCATAACCGCGGCGCCCGCGGCGCCGCTACGGCTTCGTCACCCGCAGGCGCAGGAAGCGCTGGGCGTTGCCCGCCATCGGCACGGTGTCGCCGACGGTCACGCTCATCACGCCGTTGACCGGCGACTCGGTCACCTGGCTCGGCGTCTGCCCCGCCGCGGCCGCGGTCGCGGCGCCCGCCAGACTTTGCGCAATCACGGTCCAGCCGCCCGAGAGATTGGACGCCTCCACGAGGTAATTCAGATCGACGAGCTGCGGATTGCGCTGGAAGGTGATGGTCAGGTAGCCGCCCGCCTGGCCGAAGACAGGCGCGCCGGGCGGCTTGTCGGCGGCGTGCGGATCCGCGCCCAGCGCGTACTCCAGCAGGTTGCACCAGCCGTCCTGATCCGGATCCATCATGGCGCCCGTGATGCTCGTATCCGCGATCTCCGGCGGTGTGAAACGATAATCCAGCCAGCCGGCGTAATTGCTGACGGTCGGCGGATACGCGCTGATGTCGGTGGCGTAGAACGGGCTGGGCGACGGCCTGGCCCGCCGCCAGGCCAACCACGCCGTCATTAATCGTCGTGCCGATCCACGTGATGGTGATCCGGCCGCTGGCCCACAATTCCACCTGCGCGTTGAGCACGGTCGACGGCGTGTAGTAGCGCGGGACATTCGCGTAGGTCACGACGACACGCTGCGCGCCCGGCGTGCTGATGACCTTGTAGCTGACCGTGCCGCCCTTCGACAGGTCCATGTAATTGCCACAAAGCGAGACGCGCTTGCGGCCGCTGGTGAAATGTTGCGAGGGCGCGCTGTCACCGCCCGTGTCCCCGCTCTCAAAGGTCACATTGCCGGCCGTGTTGATGAAGATCTGCGAATAGGTCGTGCCGAAAGACCTTCGGTTGCACCGACAGGCCGGTGATCTGCCAGTAACCAAACTGGACGGAACCGCTCGTCACCGGCACGACCGCCGCCCCGTTGTTCGCCAAAATCGTGCCGCCGGTGGGATCCGTCGGGTAGGCGGCCGCCGGATCCGTGTTGCCCTGGTAGGTGGTCGCGCTGAGCGGCGTAAAGGTCACTTTCTTCCCGTCGAGATCGAATGGATACAGCGTGGACACCGTGGACGAGAACGACTCGGTGTAGAGGTCCGGCACGTCGTTGTCGTCGATCATGACCACGGCGGTGACCGCGCCCCCGAGCTGATAGCCCGAACCCGCGTTGACGGTGGCGATCACGGTTTCCGCGCCCTCGGCGATGGCGTCGTCGACCGGCGTAATTCTTCAAGGTGGCGGTCGACGCGCGCCGGCCGGAAAGGTGAGCGTGCCGACGCCGGTGGAGGAATTGTAGGTGCCGGTCGCGGGCGCGCCGGGCGTGACGCTGTAGTCCGTCGCCTTGTCCGCCGTGCCGGTGAGCGTGTAGTTGATGGTTTGCGTCGCCGGTGGCGGGCACTTCCTGGCCGCGCGTGAAGGTAAATGACGCGGGCACCTGGCCGGCTTCCTTGGCTGGAGCCGCCGGCGCGGCGACGGTCACAAACGCGCCAAGCGATGTGCCGGTGAAATTCAAATTCGACTGGCTCGGCCCGACCGTAATCGGATTCGCGAAACCCGCCGCCGCGGCGCCGGTGAAGGACGCGGACACCGCGCCCAGGGTGTAACTTCCCGCCGCGAGATTGGTCAGCGTGTATTGCCCGCTGCTGTCCGTGTAGGTGCCGCGATAGCTGCCGCCGGAAAGCCCGTTGTGCACGCGCACGCCCGCCATCGGCTGGCCAAAATTGTCCTGCACCACACCGCTCGCGGTGAACGTGGCCGGCGTGCCAACCGTGACCAGCTTGGTCTGCGTCGTGGTCTTGCCTTTCATGTCCGAGACCGTGCAGATGACGTTGTAGTCGCCGGCCGAGCTCCACTGCGCGCTCGCGGTGGCCGAGTTCGGTCCGACCGCGCCATTCCCGAAATCCCAATAGTACGCCAGCGCGTCGCCATCGGGATCCGACGCGGTCGCGGTGAAATTGACCGCCGTGTTCGTCGCGACGCTCGTGGCCGAGGCCCCGAGGGCCAGCGTCGGCGGGCGGTTGCCCGGGAAGGTGCCGCGATTGATGACGACATCGATCGACTCGGGCGAGGTGGCGTTCTTGGCGATGGGCGTGATGTGCACGCCGGCGAAGACGTCGGAAAACGTGCGGCCGAGGATCAGGCCGCCATCGCCGACCCCGCCGGTGGTTCCGGGCGTCATGTCGAGCAGTTGCGAGCCGCCGTTGCTGCTGCCCCACGGGCTCCAATTCACCAGCAAGCCGCTCGAGACGGTGGCCGTGCCGCCCCATTGCACGCGATGCTCGAGCCAGTACTCGCGCGTGGAATCCTTCGTGGTATGCACGGCCAGGGTCTGGTTCGCGGTGAGCGTCGTCTGATCGAAGGCGAAGACGCGATAGGTCCCGCTCGTCGTCACCGCCTGCACGTTGGTGTTCGGGAGCCAGCCCAGAATGTTGCGATGGCAGGCGTTGAAGGAATTGTGGCCGGCGCTCGCCGAGCCCATCGTGTCGAAACTGTTGCCGTATTCGCCGTTCGAGCCGGCGCCGATGATCGTGTCGTTGCCTGCGCTCCACGAGTTCGCGTGCCAGAGCCCGAGGTTGTGGCCCCATTCGTGGCAGGCCACGCCCGTGCTGTTGGATTGCAGCCAGACGCCGCGGCTCCCCACGTAGGCCTGGCCGCTGAAGCCATAGATGCCCGCGTACATGACGAATTCAAAATCGTAATTGAGGTAGTTGTAGCCGGCCGCCGTCGCCGCCGTGCGGGCGTCGCTCAGAAATGAAATGGAATTGTTCTCGGACGCATACTGCGCCTTTGTCTTCGGCATCGTGACCAACACCGGCGTGACCAGCGAATTGACGAGATCCACCCGCAAGGTGCCGTACGAGTTCTCGTTCATGAACACGTCCGTGGCCGCCAGCAGGCTCTGCCCGCCGGCTTCGCTGATCGACTCGGCCAGCGCATCGGTAAAATTACAGCGGATGACCAGGATTTTCTTGGTGCCCTGGTTGTAGGCGCTCGCGGCGACCGCATCCTGCGGCGTCGGCGGGCTGTCACCGGGAACGACGAACTGCCCGTTTTGCAGCCCCTGCTGCACTTCGTTGAGATGGCCGGCGCCGCACAGGAAATGGATGGTTCCGCCAATCTCGAGGGCGTTGGCGCCCGCCGGAACCTCGCCCGTATTCGCGCCGGGCACGGTCTGACCGGAAATCGGACAAACCTCCACGACCGGCGCTGCGGCGGAAATTTTCTCACCCGGTGAGACCACGCGCGCGGCGCTTTCCGCGACCGCAAGCTTGCCATCCAGCGCGATGCCATTCACCGGGAGACTCGTGGCCGTCACCTGCCGGGAGCGAGTGCCATAGACGAAGGCGTCGTAAGTGGTCCCGTCTGGCGTCACCAATTGGCGGATGATCGCCGGCAGCCGCGCCGCGCCGCCATCGGGCGGAAGCGTGGCGAGCACGGTGAAGTCGCCGCGGGTGTTCACGGGAACCTCAAGCTGGCTGACGATTTCGGCGGGGAGTTGCTGGCGCACCAGGGGCGGCACCGCTTCCGCCAGCGCGCGTTCCGGATCCTCGACGATCAATTGCGCGAGCGCGGCGCGGCGCTCCCTGGCGAGCGTGACGCCGCGCGCAACGAAGTCGCCCGGCTTGCCGCCCGGCTTCACCGCTTCATTGGTCCATGCGCGGAATTCGGCGAATTTTGCGTCCGGCTTCGGAGTCGACGCCATCGGCAGAACCGTCGCCGGCGCGGCCGCCGGCTGGGTGGCCGCCGGGACGGTGACTTCGGGCAAGGCGGGAACCGCCGGAGCGACGGGCAAATCCGGTGTTTCGGACTTGGGAAGTGCGGGCGCGGAAAGCCGGGCGGGCCGGATCGTGGCGGGCGCCGGCGGCTGCGTGTGGATGGTCCACGCGAAGACCGCCAGCACCGACAGCGATAAGGCTGCTAGAATTAGTCGTTTGCCGCGTCCGCGCATCGCGTCCAAATGAGCAGGAACACTGCCATTCCGCCGTCCCTCAGCACCGCCTTTGCAATCTGATACAACTGTTCACGAAAAAGCTCCCGCGCAGCGCCATCTTTCCTCCCCATGACCTTAACCCCTGACTCATAACCCATCACGCAAACCCCATGCTCCCCCGCTCTTTCATCGCGGCCCTGATTGCGATCGCGTTTGCGTCCCCCGCGCAGGCCGCACCCGGGCCGGAACCGATTCAGGTGATGATTCTCGGCACCTATCACATGGGCAATCCCGGCCAGGATTTGCACAATGCCAAGGTCGACGACGTCCGCACCCCCGCGAAACAGGCCGAGCTGGCGCAGGTCGCCGCGCGCCTGGCCAAATTCAAGCCGACCAAGATCGCCGTCGAGGCGATCACCGATCGCGCCGACTTTGCCTACGCGAAATATGAGGCCTTCACGCCGGAGCTGTTGACGAAAAACCCCGACGAGCGCGTGCAGATCGGTTTCCGCCTCGCGCATCAACTGGGACTCAAGACCGTCTACGGCATCGACGAGCAATCGGATACGATCGACTACTTTCCCTTCGACAAGGTGGAAGCCTACGCCAAGGAGCACGGACAGGAGGCGCTGCTCGCCAAGCTTCACGCCAACGTCGAGACGATCATGCGGGAACTCGAGGTCGCGCAAAAGAACACGCCGGTCCGGCTGCTGCTCGCGCGCACCAATGAGCCGGCGCGCATTTTGAAGGACAACAACGATTTCTACTATGGCCTGCTCGGCCTCGGTGATCGCACCAACCAGCCAGGGGCCGATTTGAACGCCGCGTGGTACCTGCGCAACGCGAAGATATTCTCCAAGCTCACCCAAATCGCGAAACCCGGCGATCGCATCATCGTGCTCTATGGCGCCGGCCACGCCTACTGGTTGCGTCAACTCGTGCAGAACACCCCCGGCTTCGTCCTCGTCGAGCCCAATAAATTCCTGCGCTGATCGACGCGAGTGACGCCGCACAGCCATCAAACCAAATCGAAATGATTCATCTCGTCGCCATGGGTGAGCCCGCCTTCGCCGAGTACATGGCGGCGTCGATCCCGGCCTTCGCCCAGGACAAGGTGGCCTCGGGGCAGTGGAGCGAGGACTCCGCGCTGGAATTGTCGCGCCAGGGATTCGAGGCGCTGCTGCCGCAGGGCCTCGCCACGCCCGACAATCACATTTTCGAGATTCAGGCGGACGGCGAAGCCGGCGCGATCGGCATGCTCTGGTTCGCCGTGCAGGAACGGGCCGGCAAGAAAATCGCCTACGTCTACGACGTGATGATCCATCCCGATCACCAGCGAAAGGGGCACGGCACCCTCGCCTTTCGCGCGCTGGAGGAAATGGCCCGCGCGCGCGGGCTCGCCGGCATTGCGTTGCACGTTTTCGGCCATAACCCGGAGGCCCACGCCTTGTACATGCGGCTTGGTTTCCAGCCCACCAACATCAGCATGTTCAAGCCGATCACGCCCGGTTGAGGCACGAGCATATTTCACACGGAGTTCACGGAGGCACGGAGAATTCAGGAAGAAAGCTCCCAAAAACCTCCGTGCCTCCGTGCGCTCCGTGTGAGGAAGCTGCCTGATCCGCCCGGCTGTACCCAATGATAATCTGAGCTTCTGCGTCTGGTCGCATCTCGGGATCAGGCCGATGCTCGCCGCCGAACGCATGCCCTCGGCAGAATGAAAACTCTCGGCATCATCGGCGGCATCGGCCCTGAAGCGACCGTCGATTACTATCGCCTCATCATCGCCACGTATCGCGCGCGGGTGACGGACGGCACCTATCCCCCGCTCGTCATCAACAGCATCGATTTGAGCCGGATGATTTCAATGATCACGGCCAACGATTTGGGCGGAGTGGTCGAGTACCTCGTGCCGGAATTCCAACGCCTCGCCAACGCCGGGGCGGACTTCGGACTGCTCGCCGCCAACACGCCGCACCTCGTCTTCGACGAACTCAGGAATCGGGCGCCGATTCCCCTGTTGAGCATCGTGGAAGCTGCCGCGGACGCCGCGGCCGCCCTGGGGCATCGAAGGCTCTGTCTCTTCGGCACGCGTTTCACCATGGAGGCGGGCTTTTTTGCGGCCGTATTTTCGCGGAAGGGAATCACCGTCCTTGCGCCCAACGAGGCGGAGCGGGCGCACATTCACGACAAGTACATGGGCGAACTGGTCAACGGAGTCTTTCACCCCGAGACGCGCGCGAGCCTCGTGGCCATCGCCAACCGGATGCGGGAGCAGGAGGGCATTGATGGATTGATCCTGGGCGGCACGGAACTTCCGTTGCTCATGCGCGACGCCACGGAGTGTTCCGTTCCGCTCCTCGACACCGCCCAGATCCATGTGCAAGCGGCGGTCGATCTGATGCTCGCGCCGTAGGTCGGCTAACTACCGCAAAGAACTCACACGAAGGCACAGAGTCTTTTTTAGGAACCACAGATTAACCCTTTGGTTTCTCCATACGCTCCGTCTGAGAAATCCGCCTGACCCCTGCTACTTTCCCATCGCAGCGCGCAGGTGCGGGACGAGGCGCTTCGTGAACTCAACGGAATCGGCGGCGCTGAGGTGAGACCATTCCGGACAGTCGAAACCCGCCAGTTCCGGATAATCCTCAAAATAGATCCCCGGCGCCTTGGTATCGTTGAGCAGCCGGGTCCACGCGCGCCCGCGCGGCTGGGTGCGGTCCTCGAACTCCTTGAGCTTGCCGGTCATGGGAAACCGCACGAACACGACCTTGCCGCCGCGCGCGCGAATTTTTTCCACCGCCGCCAGCGGTGTCCGCGAAACGCGCCTCGATCTTCTTGCCGACGCCCTCGAGGAAAATTTCCTTTGGCACGAAGTTCGGCGGGGGCGGCGGCGTGAAGAGCGGCAGCCAGCCCTCCTTGACCCGCGTCTGCAACGCGCCCGGTTGCGCGCACGCCTCGACCATGCGCGTGCGGCGATCGCGATCGATCGTCGCAAAATACGGCGGCAGACTCCGGCGGCAGGTGCGCGTTCGTCGCGATTCGGAATGCGAATCCGGCCGAGCAGCCCGGCCAGGTTCAACTCGTCCTCCTTGAGTAAAGGCGACCCACTCCTCCAGCCGGATGCCCAGGTGATGCGAGAAGCGCTGCGCGGGCGTCCAGGTGTGATAGCGCTTCAACGCCTTTTCGGAAGTCTCGAGCAGCGGACCGCCCGGCGCGAAAAACATACCCGGCACAATGCTGCAAATGACCGTGCCGCGGAATTTTTCATCCGCCGCGAGATCAGCCAGCACGGGATAGGCGCAGCTTCCCGCCAGCGCGAGCTGGATCGGTCGCCGCCCCAGCCCCTGCTCGAGGACATCCAGATCGAGATCGAACAGCGCACGTGAATCGCCGACGATGACGATGGAGTCGGGCTTGACCGCCTCGCGCTGCTGCGCCCAGAGGTCGCGGCGTGTCGTTCAACGTCGGTCCGTACCCGACCGACCGGACGATAGATCTCCCAACTGACCGTCGCCACGAGGGCGATGCGCCGCGGCGATCAGCCCGATGCCGCGCCAGGGCAGGTCGGGAATCGTTCGCTCAAAGTCGAAATAAGGCGTCGCCATTCGAGTGACTGGGTTGGGAATTCAAGATCCGGAACGCTCCGCTCAAAATTGGAAGTAGATGAAGGCACTGCCGTTTCCTTGGGTGAGGATGATGGCGCAGAGCATCAAGGCCCAGACCGCCGTCACGAGCCAGTGCGGCAGTGCGCGCCACGGCATGCTCGATCGTGATGTTGCGCAGGCTCCAGTGCGCCACGAGCAGCGCCAGCGTCACGCCGGCCACCTGGAGGATCTCGCGCGTGCCGAGGATGGCGTCGCCGTTCGGGTACCATCCGATCATGGCGCGGACGAGCCGCGCCGCCGTGGTGAAATCCCCGGCGCGGAAAAACACCCAGGCGAAGCAGACCGCCGCGTAGGTGGCGAGGCCGAGGAGAATCTGCACGCCGAGCGTCTCGGTCCAGGCGGCGTCCTCGAAGATGGCGCGCAGCACGCGCTCGAGCACGAGGCAGAGGCCGTGGATCAGGCCCCAGACCACGAAGGTCCACGCGGCGCCGTGCCAGAGGCCGCCGAGGAACATCACGATCATCAGGTTGATGCCCGCGCGAATCGGGCCCGAGCGGTTTCCGCCAAGCGGGATGTAAAGAAAATCGCGCAGGAAGGTGGACAGCGAGATGTGCCAGCGCCGCCAGAAATCGGAAAAACCCACCGCGGCGTACGGGAAAGCGGAAATTGTCGCGCAGCTCGAAGCCCAGGCAGAGCGCCGCGCCGATCGCGCAGGTCGAGTAACCGGCGAAGTCGAAAAAGATCTGACCGGAAAACGCCAGCACGCCCATCCACGCATCGAGCGTGTTCAGCGGGCCGCCGTAGTTGAACACGGTGTCGGCCGAACCCGCCAGCAGCGTGTCGGCCAGCACCGTCTTCTGGAAAAGTCCGAGCGTCATCAGCAGCAGGCCCCAGATGAAGCGCCCCGGCTTCGGCTCGGGCGGCGCGATGCACTGCGGCAGAAAATCCGCCGCCCGCACAATCGGCCCCGCCACCAGCTGCGGGAAGAACGAGACCGCCAGCACAAAGTCGCGCAGGGATTTCGTCGGCTGCGCCACGCCGCGATAGACGTCCAGCGTGTAGGAGAGCGAGTGGAACGTGTAGAACGAAATGCCGATTGGCAGGAAGAGATCGAGGTGCGGCGGCTGATAGGCGATGCCGATCTGCGCGAGGAGCCACTTGGTGTTCTCGAGCAGGAAGTTCCCGTACTTGAAGAAGCCGAGCATGCTCAGGTTCACCACCACGCTCGCGGTGGTCCAGGCCTTGCGGATTCGCGGCTCGGTGGCGGCCGCGATGCGCGCGCCGAGGAAGAAATCGAGCGCCGACGTCGCGAAGAGCAGCAGCGCGAACGGCGGGTTCCAGGCGCCGTAGAAAATGTAGCTGGCGACGAGCAGGAGGTTCTTGCGCGCGTTCCACGACTTCAGCGTCCAATAGGCGCTGACCACCACGATGAAAAAAACAACGAAGGTGAGTGAGTTGAACAGCATGCAGGCAATCGCTTCTTGCGGCGGAAGTCCGCATGGAAAGCGAAATCGGGGGCGAATGGCGAGAACTAATCGCGGAATCGTCACCAACCGAAGGCATTGCATCCCCGGGGTCCGCTTGTGATAGTTTCCACCCCTCGCCATGCCCCGCCGTTTTGCCTCCGCCGCCGCCGCCTTGCTTGGACTCGCCGCCATGCTCGCCTCCGTCGCGGAGGCCCGGGTGGACCGCGTGGAAATTGTCGCGCGGGCCGACGTGCTCGACGGCAAGCCCTTCGGCGAGGCCGGGCCCTACGAGAAAATTGTCGCCCGGGTCCATTTCAAGATTTCACCCCGAAACGCGCACAATCGGATCATCGTCGATCTCGACAAGGCCCCGCGAAACGTCGCGGGCGAGGTGGAGTTCTCGGCCGACCTCTACATCCTCCGGCCGAAGGACCCGGCCCGCGCGCGCGGCCCGCTCCTGCTGGAAATCCCGAATCGCGGTTCGAAGGGCGTCATCCGGTTGTTCCAGGGCGCGAAGGGCGCGGTCGATCCCGCGACCGAGGAGGAATTCGGCGACGGCTTTTTGTTCCGGCACGGCGTCACGGTGGCGTGGGTGGGCTGGCAATGGGACGTGCGCGACGAACCCGGCCTGCTGCGGCTCGATGCCCCGATCGCGCGCGGACCCGGCGGTAAATCCCTCACCGGGTTGTTGCGCTCCGATTTCGTCGTGACCGAACCGACCAGGCAGCATCCGCTCGGTCACGTGATCACCGGCGCGATCGGCGGCACGGAATACGCCGTGGCCGATCCCGACGATCCGGTCAACGTGCTGACGGTGCGCGATGCTCCGCTCGCTCTGCGGCGGACCATTCCGCGTGACCAATGGCAGTTTGCGCGCGTCGTCGACGGGATGCCCGTGCCGGACACTCGCTCGCTCGTCCTTTCGGGCGAATTTCAGCCGGGAATGATCTACGAGCTGGTCTATCGCGTTAGGGATCCGGTGGTCGCGGGGCTGGGCCTGGCTGCCGTGCGCGATCTCGCGTCGTACTTCAAGAACGATCCGAACGCGATCGCGCCCGCGGCTCGGGTTCACGCGCTGGGCATCTCCCAAAGCGGCCGCTTCCTGCGTCATTTCCTGCGCCAGGGTTTCAACGCCGACGAGTCGGGGCGCCGCGCATTCGACGGCATGCTGATCCACGTCGCCGGAGCGGGCGTCGGCAGCTTCAACCACCGCTTCGCCCAGCCGTCGCGCGACGCGCAGCCCGCCAATGCGCTCTTCTATCCGACCGATCTCTTCCCGTTTGCCGACACGCCGCAGCGCGATCCGAAGACCGGGCGCCGCGCCGGCCTGCTCGATCGCGCCCGCGCCGAAGGCGTGCTGCCGAAAATTTTCTACACCAACACCTCTTATGAATACTGGTCGCGCGCGGCTTCGCTGATCCACACCTCGCCCGATGGCTTGCGCGACCTGCGCCCGCCCGAAAACGTGCGCGTGTATTTCCTCGCCGGGCTGCAGCACTTCACGGGTCCCTTCCCGCCATCGCGCGGGACCAATCCCGCACTCACGGCGCTCTTCCCGCAAAACCCGAATCCCATTCGCTGGTACTGGCGCGCGCTTTTCATGAATCTCGACGCTTGGGTGGCGGACGACGTCACGCCGCCGCCGAGCGCCTATCCCCTGCTCGCGAATGGGACACTCGTCCCGCGGGAGCGTCTGGCGTTTCCGAAATTGTCGGACGCCGCGCCGCCAGCGAGGATGCAGGCGGCGCCGCGGCTCGACTTCGGACCGCTTTGGGCGCTCGGAATCATCACGCGCGAGCCGCCGCGCGTGGGTGAGTCCTTCCCCGTGTTTCTCCCGCAGGTGGATGCCGATGGGAACGATGCGGGCGGCGTGCGACTGCCCGAGCTGGTGGTCCCGCTCGCGACCTACACCGGCTGGAATTTTCGCGAGCGGTCCGCCGGTCTGCCCGGCGAGCGCATCAGTTTCCTTGGTTCATTCCTGCCGTTTGCGAAGACGCGCTCCGATCGCGAACGAAATGGCGATCCGCGCCTTTCGATCGACGAGCGCTATCGCTCGCGCGACGACTATCTCGAGCGCTTCGAGGCGGCCGCGGCCAAGCTGCGCGACGCCCGCTTTTTGCTGCCGGATGACGTCGCACCCGTCGTGCGCCGAGGCGGCGAGATTTGGGACGAGACGACGAAATAGCAGCGTCGAAAATCGATTCCGATCAAATCGCGCGGTAATTATTGAGCGAAAGTCGCCACGGGGGCGTCCAACGGCGGGGTCGGAATCGTTTCGGCCGGAAGATCCGCCATTCTCAACCCGATTCCCTCGTGCTTCCGCCCTTCCTCCCCCGTCGCTGGATGATTCTCGCGGGCGGGTGCGTCGCGCTGGTTTCGTCGATGTTGGTTCAGACCGTCCGCGGGGCGGAGGACCAGGGCCAGATTTGGGGCCGCTGGCAATTCGTGAAAGAGCGCAGCGACTCCGTCGGCGTGGCGGCGGACTCCGCGGCCAAGGATTTGCCGATCATCGTCCGTCCTTTTGCGCGCGCGCGACTCTTCGCGGCGCTCAAACCCTACCAATGGGTGCAGCTCGGGCGCGCGGGCGATCAAATCCAGATCACGACGAACGACTGGCCTGCCATTTGCACCGATTGCGGCGGCGCGAAGATTCCGTGGAAGCGGCCGGACGGACAGGCGGCAGCAGGTCTCGACCTCCCTGTCCGGTGAGGTGCTCCGGCAGACCTTCGCGGGCAGCGAGGGCACCTACACCAACGAATACTCGGTGGACGCCGGCGGCTTTCTCATGGTCCGCGTCACGGTGACGAGCCCAATGATGAAAGCGCCCGTCACCTATGTGCTGCGCTACCGGCAGCAGCCGGGCTGACGGTGCGCGGGATCAGTCGTTCGCCGGCGGCTGGAGCACCGACAGGGCCCGCTGTTTGCGGATGCGCCAGAGCTGGACGACGAGCCCGGCCACGACAATCGCCCCGACAATCTGCCAGGACCAGAACGCGCGCGGCAGCGCGGTGGCGGCATCGGACGGCAACCCCGCGGGGACCAGGGTCTGCGCGGCGTAAAACGGCGCGGAGAGCGGCGACATGCCGGCGAGCCAGGTGGAGGCGGTGAGAAGGCTGTTGCTCGCCGCGCTGAGAATTGAACCGATCATCATCGGGATGACGCCGATGAAAAGCGTCGCGAAAAACGGCCAGCGACCGCCGCGCGCCTCGAGCATCGCCTGGAATCCCAGCCCTGCCGAGAGCAGCACCAGCGCGAAGGTCCAGCCGCCGTGCGCGGGAAACGTCACGTTGGAAAACCAAGGCGACTGGATCAGACCGCGCGCGAAAAACATCCAGCCGACCGCGCCCACCAGGGCCATGACCGCGACAAACCAGAATGAGCCGGCGGCGTCGGAGAAAAACGGAATGCGCAACCAGCCGAGTTTTCGCGCCCGGCGCAGACCGCGGAGCTGCTCGTCCTCGGATGCCGTGATGATGCTGGTGAGCACGACGAGGATGCAAAGCGTGGCGAGTCCGTAGAGTCCGATCATGCCGACGGCTTCGCCCAGGGCGGGCGCCCAGTCCGACGCGGCGGACGAGGCAAACGCGCGGCGGCGCAGTTCGCGCGATGGGAAAAGCAGGCCCGGCTCGACCAGCGGCAGCGCGTTGCCCAGCAGGACCACCTGCGTCCAGGCGAAGAGCACCACCGCCCAGACCTTGCCGAGGAGATGCGACTCCGGCCGGCGCCAGCGCCGCCAGAGCATGACGATGAACGTCAGAATCAACACGCCCTGCGTGAACAGCGTGAAGACGGCCTCGGAAAAATGGAGGTTGAAAAATCGCACGTCCGAAACCGTGACCATGCCCTGGTTCGCGAGGGCGCGGCCCACTTGCACGGCGCGCGCCGCGTTCTCCGGCACGAAATGCGCGAAGGATTCCTCAAAGACCGGCTTGAGCGTGAAGTACTTGAAGAAGACCAGGCCGAAACGCGCGGCCTGCGGAATCACCGTGTAGAGCAGGAACACCATTCCGATGGAAAGCAGGAACGCCCAGCGACGATTCTTGATCACGGTGCCCGCGACCAGCCCCGTGAGATGATAAAGCAGAGCGGAGCTCACGAAGACCACGTACATCGAGATCCACGACCGCGCGGGCACCGCCCCGGCCCAGAGCGACCAAATCGTGAACGGCAGCGTGGCGAGAAACATGACGTATTCGCGCACCGGCAGTCCGAACAAATATCCGAACACCTTGGCCAGCGGCGTCATCGGCGTGAGGCGCTGGTAATCGAGCACGCCTTCGTCGGCCTCGGCGGTCATGCCGCCCGCCACCTGGCCCGTGCCGAGAACGAAGAGGATGACCGACTGCAGCACGAGCAGAGGAATCAACGGCGCGCGGGCGGCGTCCGCCACGGCGAGTCCCGCGCGATGAATCGTAATCGTGCGCAGCAGGAAGAACAGGAACGCCGCGAGGATCAAGGTCAGCAGGAGCCAGACGGTCATGGCGCGCGGACGCAACCGCGAGCGTGCATAGCGGCGGAAAATCGGGTTCGCCCAAATCTTCCACGCCGGCAGCGGGCGGCTGGTGACGATGGCGGCGGATTCGCTCATGCGGTGGCGTTTCCTTCCGCGACGTCGATGAGGATTTCCTCGAAAGTGGATTTCTGCTCCTCGAAGACGGTCACACGCAGGCCCTGGCCCACGAGTCCGGCGAGCAGCAACGCCTGGTCCTCGTGGCTGCCGCCGTAGGTGAAGGATAGCCGGCCGGCCGCCGGGGTGAGCGCCAACACGCCCGGCTGCTGCGCCAGCCACGCGGCCGCGTCGTCGCTCCGATCCAAAACCGCCACGCTGATGGTGCGCTCGGCGCGGCCCAGCAGGCGCCGCACTTCGTCCACCGTGCCGGCCGCCAGCAGCCGGCCGCGATTCATCACGCAGATCGACGAGCACATTTCCGCGAGCTCGCTGAGAATGTGCGAGCTGACAAAGACCGTCGTGCCGCCTTCCGCCAGGCGGCGCAAGGCGAGGCGGAGATTGCGGCGCGAGAGCGGGTCCATGCCGCTGGCCGGCTCGTCCAGGATCATGACCTTGGGCGCATGCAGCAGCGTCTTGGCGAGCACGAGCCGCTGCATTTGACCGCGCGAAAGCGTCTTGCAGTACACGTCCCGGCGATCGGAAAGCGCGACTTCCTCCAGGCACTCCTCCGCGCGCGCGCGCCGCGCCGCGGCCGAGCCGAGCTCATGCGCGTCAGCGAAGAGATCGAGAAATTCCCACACCTTCAAATCGGACGGCACCGGCGCGAGGTCCGGCATGTATCCCATGACGCGGCGCGCGGCCTCGGGTTCCTCGAAGATGTCGATGCCCGCCAGGCGGACCTCGCCGTAGGTCGGATCCATCAGCGTGGCGAGGACGCGAAAGGTGCTGGTCTTGCCGGCGCCGTTCGGGCCGACCAGCCCGAAGACCTCGCCGGCGGGAACCGAGAGCGTGACATCGCTGACGGCGACGAAATTTCCGTAGTCGACCCGGAGGTCGCGGATTTCGATGGCGGCGGTCGACATGGCAGGGAACGGAGACCGCTCAATCTGCGCACGCCTTAGCGCAAGCGCGAGAGACGAATAGCGCTCCCCATGGCAAATGTTGCTAAATTTGCGGCGGCGCTCCCCGTGACGACGCGCCCGCTCTCGGCGACAATCGCTCCATGCTTCAAATCGGACTCATCTCGGACACGCATGGCCTCTTGCGCCCCGAGGCTCTCGCCGCGCTCGCCGGGAGCGACCGCATCATCCACGCGGGGGACATTGGCCACGAATCCATTCTGGACGACCTGCGCAAAATCGCGCCTGTCACCGCGGTCTTGGGCAATGTCGATTCCACGATCTTGATGCCGGAACTGACAGAAACGGAAATCGTGGAGATGGAGGGCGTGCGCATCTATGTCCTGCACGATTTGAGCCGGCTGGATTTGAATCCGAAGGTCGCGGGAATTTCGGCCGTCATTTCCGGACACACCCATGAACCGCGCATCTTTGAGCGCGCGGGCGTGCTCTACATCAATCCCGGGAGCGCGGGCCAGCGACGATTCTCCCTGCCGGTTTCGATCGGGTTCTTAAGAATTGCCGACGGGCAGGTTAGCGCTGAATTGATGGACCTTCCGGTGTGAATCCGCCGGGGCGCGCCGCGCGCGCGGGTCGCTCCCCATTCCCAACCGCGCATTTGATTGTGAGATTCCGTCGTTTTGCATACGGTTCCAGCCTTCATTTGATCCGATGAAAGACCTGACCCAGGGACCCATTCCCAAGCAAATCGTGGCGATGGCTGTGCCCATCATGGCGGGCATGCTGCTGCAGACGCTCTATTACATCGTCGACCTCTATTTTGTCTCGCGCCTCGGCAACGCCGCGATCGCCGGCGTCAGCGCGGCCGGCAATCTGATGTTCGTCATCTTCTCGCTCACGCAAATGCTCGGCGTCGGCGTCGTCGCGCTCATCTCGCACGCGGTCGGCCGCAAGGATCAGCCCGACGCCAACCTGATCTTCAATCAATCGCTGGTGCTCTCCGGATCTGTGCGCCGCGCTGACCATCGTCTTCGGCTACGCCTTCACCAGGGGCTACATGGGGGCGCTGGGCGCGGACGAGGCCACCGCCGCGGCGGGCACGAGTTATCTTTATTGGTTCCTGCCGGGCCTGGCGCTGCAATTCGCGCTGGTCGCGATGGGCTCGGCGTTGCGCGGCACGGGCATCGTGCAGCCCACCATGGTCGTGCAGGCGCTCACCGTGCTGCTGAACATCATCCTCGCGCCCATTCTGATCGCCGGCTGGGGCACGGGCCGGCCGCTCGGCGTGGCCGGCGCGGGCCTGGCCAGCACCATCGCGATCGCCGCCGGCGTGCTCGTGCTCGCGCTCTATTTCGTGAAGCTGGAGAAATATGTCTCGCTGCATCCCGACCAATGGGTGCCGCGGCCCGCGACCTGGGGACGCATCCTGAAAATCGGCCTGCCGGCGGGCGGCGAGTTCGGCCTGATGTTCGTCTACATGGCGGTGATTTTCTGGATCATCCGCCACTTCGGCGCGGCCGCCCAGGCGGGCTTCGGCGTGGGCATGCGCGTGATGCAATCGATTTTCCTGCCCGCCATGGCGCTGGCCTTCGCCGCCGCGCCGATTGTCGGACAAAACTTCGGCGCGCGGCAGCCGCAGCGCGTGCGCGACACCTTTCGCACCGCCGCGCTGATGTGTTCCGCCGTCATGTTCCTGCTCACGCTCTTCTGCCTCTGGCGCGCGGACTGGTTCATTCACCTTTTCACCACGGATCCCGGGGCCGTCTCGGTCGGCTCGCAATACCTGCACATCACCGCGTGGAATTTCGTGGCGGCCGGGATCGTCTTCACCTGCTCGAGCACTTTCCAGGGCCTCGGCAACACCTGGCCGTCGCTCATCAGCAGCGCTTCGCGACTGGTCACGTTCATCGGACCGGCCATCTGGCTCTCGCATCGTCCCGGCTTCAGCCTCGAGCACCTCTGGTATCTTTCCGTGGTGACGGTCACGCTGCAGGCGCTCTTCAGCCTTTGGTTGGTGCGGGGTCAGTTTCGCACGCGGCTGGTCCAGCCCGATCCCGATGCCGCGGCGCTCGCGTCCCCCGCCGGCTAGGGTGGCTGGCGGCCAAGAAATCCTTCGCAATCGGTCGTCGAAGGATGAATGGTGGCGCATGGCCGCGCAGCGATATCAATTGCCCGAGAATTCCAACTTCGGGGCCTACCTCGAGGAGTTGAACGTCACCGATTTCGATCCGCATGGCTTTGTGGCGGATTCGGAGGTGGGAGATCCGATTATCCGGGCGGTCCTGCATCGCGACGGTTTTGTGCCCGCCGCGGCGTGGACGCCGCATCCCACGGATGGCACGTGGAGATTGCCGTACTTCGCGAATTCCGACGCGGCGGAAAAGGGCGGTGAGCCGATCGGCGAAGTGATTCGCACCCCTGCGCCCTCCGAGGATTCGTCCGAGGCCTGAAGACGCGAGGTTCGGCCGCCGGGCGCCGCATCGCGCGCGCGACCAACCCTCCATTCTTGCGATCTCACGCGCCCGCAGGCGAATTGCATTGCGCCATAAGTAATCAAGCGATTATTTATGACGCCGGCATGAAATCCCGAATCATCCTCTGGTCCTTGGTCGGCTTCCTCGCGGTCACGGCGACGACCATGGCGCTCGTCCCGGCGGCGCGGCCTGCCGCCTGGCTGTCCGGACTGCTCCGCAGCCTCCATGGCGCCCCCGCGGCGAAGCCGCTCGGCCGGCCGGACACCGTCGCCGCCGCCGTGAGTTTCGCTCCCGGCCTGCCGGTGGACGCGGCGGTGCGGGATTTTCTGCAGGCATTTGCCGAAGCGGTGCGCATCCACAACGGCGCCGCCTTGAAATCCCGCCTTTCGCCGCAGTACGCCATCGAAGGCCTGCCCGGCGGGTTACGACGCCGCCGATTTCTTCATGCAGGCGGTGGCCAAGTTGAAGGGCATCAACGAATTCGTGGTGCGCTCCATCGAGACCTCCGGCCGGGTCCCGCGTTGCCACGGTGGAATTTCGCAACGCCGACGGCACCGGGAAGTCGCGGACCTTTCGATTCGACGCCGACGGCAAGCTTCTCAGCGCCGATTTCTTCAGCCTGCAAAGACAGGGCCACGGCATGTGATCGCCCCGGTCCGGCCGACCGCCCATCCAATCCCCACGCCGAGTACATGACCGCCATGATCCAATTGGAGGCCGCCACAAAATCCTTCACGCCCCGCGGCGGTCAGGCCGTTTCACGCGCTGCGCGGCATCAACCTGCAGGTGACGCCCGGCGATTTTGTGGCCGTGCTCGGAAAATCCGGCAGCGGAAAATCCACCCTGCTCAATCTGATCGCCGGCATCGATCGCCCCAGCGCCGGCCAGGTGCGCGCCGCGGGGACCGACCTGACCAAGCTCGGCGAAAACGAGCTGGCGATCTGGCGCGGCCGGAACCTCGGCGTCGTATTTCAATTCTTCCAGTTGCTGCCGACGCTGACCGTCCGGGAGAACATCGTCCTCGCGATGGATTTCGTGGACAAGATTCCGCGCGGGCAGCGCGACGCGCGCGCCGGCGAGTTGCTCGACCAGGTCGGCATCGGCGATCAGGCCGCCAAACTGCCCTCGGCGCTTTCCGGCGGACAGCAGCAACGCGCCGCCATCGCCCGCGCCCTGGCCAATGATCCGGCCATTGTCCTCGCGGACGAGCCGACCGGAAATCTCGACACGGAAACCGCGGAGGCCGTCACCGAACTGGTGCGCGGCCTGGTCGGACAGGGCAAGACGATGCTGATCGTCACGCATGACGCCAATCTCGCCGCCTGCGCGCATCGTGTGATTCGCCTGCAGGACGGACTCGTGGTGGCGGACGAACGCAACGCCGCCGCCCGCCCATGAACACACAATGGCGAAAAATTCGCGGCGATCTCCGGCAGCATCGCTGGCAGGTCGGAATGATCGGCCTGGTGCTCGCGCTGGGCATCACCGGCGTGGCCGCGGCGTGGCAGGCCCGCGCCATCCTGCAACGTGAAATCGCGGCGAGCTACCAGCGCGCCAACTCGCCCGACGTCGTGCTCTGGTTCGATGCCGTCGATCCCGCCTTGCTGGAAAAGGTGCGCGCCCGCGCGGGCGTGGCGGCGGCCGACATGCGACGCACCGCGCTCACGCGGGTCGCCACCAAATCCGGGGCGTGGTTCCCCATGCGCGTCACCATGATGGCGGATCTGCCCGGCCAGCGCGTGGGCGCGTTGCACCGTCATGACGGCGACTGGCCCAAGGCCGAGGGCATCTTCATCGAGCAATCCGGACTGCCGTTGTTGCAGGCGTCGCCGGGCGAGAGCCTGCGCGTCCGCACGCCGGGCGGCGGCATCGCCGAGGTGTCCATCGCGGGCACGGTGCACGACACCGCGGTCGCACCCAGCCTCCAGGATCGTGTCATCTACGCCTACGTCACTCCGGCGACGGCCGCGTCGCTGGGTCTTGGCGCCAACTTCGATCAAATCCTCGTGAAGATGAGCGAGCGCGAGGACCTGAGCGACGCCATTCAATTTGCAGGCACGTTGCGCGAATGGCTGACCAAGGAAAATCAGGCTCCGCTGCGCGCGGATGCGCTGAGGAATGAGCATCCGCACGCCATGCTGATGTCGACGATGCTGCGTGTCCTCGGCGTGCTCGCCGCCATGGCGTTCGTCTGCAGCGCCGCACTTGCCGCGTACGTGACATCGCTCTGGATGGCGCGCCAAGTCCGGCAGGTCGGCATCATGAAAACCATCGGTGCGCGCTCCCACCAGCTCGCCTGGCAATATCTTGCGCTGGTTGGTCCGCTGGTGATCACGGCGGCCGCGGTGGCGCTGCCGCTCGGCACCGCCGCGGGGCGCTGGCTCGTGCGTTACTACGCGGTGTCGCTCAACATCGACGTCACCGACTGGAGCGTGCCCGCGTCGCTGCAACTTTCCGAGCTGCTCCTGGCGATCGGCATTCCGCTGCTCGCGCTGGCCGTGCCGATCGTGCGGGCCGCGCGCCGCAGTGTGCGTGACGCCATCCAGGATCCCGGCATCACCACGCCGGTGCCTGCGGGCCGATTTTCGCGCTGGCTCAAGGTTCCCGGCAGCCTGCGCTGGACCTTTGCCCTGCGGAACACCTTTCGCCGCCCGTGGCGACTGGCGCTGACACTGCTCGCACTCTCGGCCGGTGGCGCCCTTTTCCTCACTGCCAATCACACCTACAAGAGCCTGATGCGTGTGGTCGACACCGCGCTCGCGCAACAGGGTCACGACATCGAAGTGCAATTGCAGAAGTCCGCGCCCGCCTCGCAAATCGAGGCGCTCGTGCGCGAATTGCCCGATGTCGAAATCGCCGAAGCCTGGCGACGGACCGGCGTCGCCGCCGGCTCCATCGGCGACGATTCCGCGGCGGCGGATGCGTCCCGCCGTTTCGTGCTCACGGGCTTTCCGCCGGAAACGCGGTTGCTCAAGCTGCCCCTGCAGGCGGGTCGCTGGCCGCTGGCGGATGAAACGGACGCGGTCGTCATCAGCCGCCTGGTCGCCAACGCCATCCCGGGTCTCCAGGTCGGCGGAGAGCTCACGCTGAGATTTCGCGACCGCCGCGCCAAGGTGCGCGTCGTCGGCCTCGTCGAGGAAATCGGCATCCCCGTCATCCATGCGGGCTTTCCGACCTTTGAGGCGATCACCGGCCTGGGCGACGCGGCCAACGTGTTGCGCGTCAAGGCCCGCGGGGACGCGCAGGAGTCGGTCGCGCGCGCGGTCGATCAGGCGCTGCTCGACGCGCATCTGACCCCGAGCGCGCTGCAGACCCGCGGGGAATTTCGCGCGTCGCTCGACGAACATTTCGCGGTGGTCACCGACGTGATGAAAATGATCGCGCTCGCCGCCGCGCTGGTCGGAGCCATCAGCCTGGCCGCGTCCATCAGCCTCAACGTGCTCGAGCGCACGCGCGAGGTCGGGATCATCCGGGCGCTTGGCGCGACGCCGCGGAGCGTCATGGCCATTTTTCTGGCGGAGGGCGGCGCGGTCGCGCTCGTCAGCATGCTGCTTTCAATCGCCGCGTCGATCCTGCTTCACGCAGGCGCTGAATTCGATGGCATCGCGCGACCTGCTGCACGTGGCCGTGCCGCTGCAACTTTCCTGGACGGGCCTCGCGCTGTTCTCCGCCGGCGGCCTGGTCGTGATGCTCGCCGTCTGGCTGCCGCTGGTGCGAACGCTGCGCCTGTCCGTGCGCGACGTCCTCGCCTACGAATGACGCGACCGGCGATTCGCCGGTTGCAAACGGCGTCGGAGATTTCACACTCCAGCGATGGGACGCCCGAAGACGATCGAGAATCGCGAGTTGCTCGCCGTCGCCCTGCGGGTCTTCCGCCAGCACGGCCACACCGCCACCACGCGGCAGGTCGCTCGCGCGGCCGGAATCTCCCAGGCCGTCCTCTACCAGCGCTTCAAGACGAAGGATGAATTGTTCTTCGCCGCGCTGGCGCCGCACGTCCCGGTGCTCGCGACGCTGTTTGAAATCGACGCGTCGACCCACGCGCCGCGCGCGTACCTCGCAGTCTTCGCCGCCCGCGCGAAGGACCATTTCCGCAACGCCATTCCGTCCATCCTGCGCCTGGCCACGCACCCGAAATATTCCAAGAACCTGATGTTTCAGATCCACCAGCACAATCGGGCGGGCGAAGTCGCGGCGATGCTGAACATGCGGCTGGCGGCGTGGCAGCAGGCCGGCAAGATCCGGCGGACCAATCCGCGCGAATTCTCCGGCGCCTTCCTGCATGCGCTTCATTCCATGGCGATGATCGATGTCTTCACCGGCAACGTTCGGGAACCGACCCGCGTGGAGGACATGCGGCCGTTTGTCGACATTTTCTGGGATGGACTCAAGCCTGACGCGCCCCGCCGCAAGCGCCCCGATGCTTCCGGCGTCCGCGCGAGAAAGCGGCGCTGATTATTTCCAGATCTGCTCGATCTCGTCGAAATACTTCGCGTAGGCGCGCACGAGGCTGAAGGCGAGGTAGATGGCGACGCCGAAATAGATCAGCCTCGGCACCAGCTTCGCGAAGAGCTCGAGTTTGCGCGTGCCTTCCTCCGCGAAGAACGCGTGCAACCGATGGAGTGATTCATCGAGCGTTCCGCTGGTCTCCCCGGTGGCGTAGAGCGCGGAGAACATCGGCGGAACGCGGGGATCCTCGCGGAGGAGCTGACCGGGGGTGATTCCGATTTGCAGACGAGCGGACCACGACGCGACGATGCCACGCAGCTCGGGGGAGCCACTCGCCCGTGCAGCCAGGTCCCATGCTTCGATCGGCTTCACGCCCGCGCCCACCAGCGCCTCCAGCGCCGCGGCCGCGCGCGCGAAGCCCAGCGACCGCAGCGCGGGCCCGAGCAACGGCACGCGCCGGAAAATCGATTCAAGCAATGCCCGCGCGCCGCCGCCCTGACCGCCGGCGACGGCGAACAGGAAGGCCGCGAAGAGCAGATAGAACGGCGCGAGGACCAACAGTGCGCGGAACACACAACCCGACGAGTCCGGCGGTGAACTGCGATTGCGCCCAAGGCACCAAGACGCAAAAAAGGAAGACGCCCAGATGGAGGAGGATGGCCGGATAAGCCAGCTGGCTGAGCGCCTGCGCGGAAATGCGCGCGCGGCCGGCGTAATAATCCGCGAGCAGGCGAAAGCAAACATCGAGCCGGCCGCTCTGCTCTCCCGCCGCGAGCAGGTCGACGTCAAACTCTGGAAAACCGGCGGCGCGCATCGCCGCGGTGGTGGAATCGCCCGCGGCGAGTCGGGAGCGAACCGACTGGACCATGGCAAGCTCCCGCGTGTCAGCCGGCATGGTCTCCATCGCGTCGAACGCCGGCAGCACGCCGATTCCGGCCGCGATCATCTGGCTGATTCGCTGATAGAACTCCGCGCGCTTTCGCAGGGAGGAAGGACGGACGAGGCTCATCAGGCGGCCAGCGTCCAACGTCGGCCGTCGAATGTCGATTCTCCGCGCGCGGAGCCGCCTCGGCCCGGCCACTTCCCCCGTTGGCTTCTCGCGCAAATTCGCTACGCTGCCTGCCATGGCGACTTCCTCCCCCGCTCCCAGCGCCGCGCCGGCCACCCCGCGCGCGGCCAAGGTGACGGATCTGGAGATCAAGGATGCGCAGTTGATCTTCAGTTCGATTTGGACCGAGCTGGAAGCGCAGTTCGGCCGCGAAAATCTGCGCTTCCCCAAGGAACTCATCCTCCTCGGCGGCGCCCCCGGCGCGGGCAAGGGCACGCAGTCGGACTTCATCGCGCGGACCCGCGGCCTGACCTGCGGACCCATCGTCGTCAGCTCGCTGCTCGATTCCCCCGAGGCGAAGCGCCTGAAGGATGCCGGCAACATGGTCGGCGACCGCGAGGTGATTGGCTTGCTCTTCCGCAAATTGCTCGAACCGGCCTATCGCGACGGCGTCATCCTCGACGGCTTTCCGCGCACGAAGGCGCAGGTCGAGTGCCTCAAGCTGCTCGTGAACAAAATGCACGAGCTGCGGCGCGAGTTCTACGACACGCCGCTGAGCATTCATTTCCGCCAGCCGACCGTGCAGATCATGGTGCTCTTCGTCGACGAGCGCACCTCGGTCGAGCGCCAGCTCAAGCGCGGGCGCGAGGTGCGCTCGCACAACGAGGAAGTGCGCCGCACCGGGGTCGGCGAACTGCTCGAGGAGCGCGCCACCGACTACGACGAGGCGCTCGCCCAGCGACGTTACCGCGTCTTCAAGGAGCAGACCTGGGAGGCGCTGCAGTCGCTCAAGGAAACCTTCCATTACCATTTCATCATCGCCCAGGGCGCGATCGAGGACGTGCAGCAGAACATCCTGCGCGAGCTCGAGTACCAGAGCACGCTCGAGCTGGATCCGCGCACCTTCGATCGCCTGCGCGGCATTCCGCTGGCCGGCCAGATCGTGGTGCACGCGCGGCAGGAATTGGTCAAGCGGCTCGACAGCTACGAGCTGGAGAACGTCGAGCTTTTTGCGCGGGTCACGGCCTTTCTCGAGCTGAAGATGATCCCGATCATCATGCGCCACGCCATTTCCGGACTTGCCTTCATCAACTCCGAGGATCCGGTGCTCGATCACCCGCTCGCGCCCGCCATGCTGATCGACGTGTTTTCCGAGCGCGGCTATCACGCGGCGGTGGACATCCACCGCATCGAGGTGCCGGAGCGGGTCGATCTCGCCACCGGCCTGATCACCTGCCGCGTGAAAAAGGTCTACCGGATCCAGGTGCGCTTCCAGGGCTCGCAGATCCGGCACGGCATGACGGAATCGGCCGCGCGAAAAAATGTGATCGGATAGGCGCGCCGGCGAGGCGAAGCGCGAATCTGATTTACGCGACGGGTCATTCTCCCGCGCGGACCGGAACAGGCGATGGCTACCATCGTGGAGTCATCGACCGGCATCGCAATTCATCCAAATCACGTACCACCAACAACATGAGCACCAAAACCGCCTCCCCAAAGAAGTCCGCCGAATTTGCCAACCTGCGCGATCTCTTCATCGAACAACTGAAGGATCTCTACAGCGCCGAAAAGCAAATCGTGAAGGACGGCCTGCCGAAGATGATCAAGACCGCGTCGGACGCCGGGCTGATTGAGGGCCTGACGGCCCATCTCGAGGAAACCAAGGGTCAAATCGAACGTCTCGAGCAGATTTCCGAATTGCTCGGCGAGAAGCTCGCCGGCGAGACCTGCGAGGCCACCAAGGGCCTGCTGAAGGAAGCCGCCGGTTGGATGGAAGAAGACGCGAGCGACGAGGTGATGGACGCCGGCATCATCGCCGACGGCCAGCGCATCGAGCATTACGAAATTTCGGCCTATGGCACCGCGCACGCCTACGCGGAGCTGCTCGGCGAGGACGAGTGCGCGAAACTCCTCGCGGAAACGCTGGCCGAGGAAAAGGCGGCCGATGAAAAACTCGGCCAAGCGGCGCGGCTGATCAATCAGTCCGCTCTCGCCGCGGCCTGACGCTCCGCGACCTGCGGTCCGGCCCCACGCCGGAACCGTGGGCGCGGTCCCACGTGCGGCTCCGGATGCGTCCGGGGCGGCACGATGGGATCCCGACCGGGCATTCGCACAACATTGCGCGGCATGCCCCGCTGTCGGGATTTGAAGCTGGGAAGGCGTCGACGATCCGGCTATCGATGGGATTCGAGCCAGATCTCGAATCCCGCACCGAATGAGTCGCCGTCACCCAAACCGCCTTCTCCCGCATTTGGCGGTTGTCGCAACGGTGCTTTCGTCATTCGCGGGGCCGCGGACCTTTGGCGAATCACCGTCCTACGCCCCGCCCGCCTTCGCCGATTCCGAACCGCCGGCAGAAAATCGAGTCGATCCTGCCCGAGATCGATCAACGCTACCGCGCCTTTGCCGAAGCGAACCATGTGCCCGGATTCGCGTACGGTATCGTGCTCGACGGACAGCTCATCCACAGCGGCGTGTTCGGCCTGGCGAATATCGAACGCAATTATCCGGTGGACGCGGGCACGCGCTTCCGCATCGCCTCGATGACCAAGAGCTTTGTCGCGATGGCCGTGTTCAAGCTGCGCGACGAAGGGAAACTGCGCCTCGACGATCCGGTCGAACGTTACCTGCCGGAACTGCGCCGGGTTCGGCCGCCGACGTCGGATTCGCCCAAAATCACAATCCGGCATCTCATGACGATGACCGCCGGCCTGCCGGAGGATAATCCGTGGGGCGATCAGCAGTTGGCGATCAGCGTGGCGGCCTTGCGCAAGTTCGTTGGCGGCGGGCTGTCGTTCTCCAATCCGACCGGCCAGCAGTTCGAATACAGCAATCTCGGCTTTGTGCTGCTCGGCCAGGTCGTCTCGAAGGTCGCGGGCATGCCGTTCCAAAGATACATCACGAAAAATATCCTCCGGCCGCTCGGCATGACGGCCACGGTCTGGGAGTATTCCGCGGTGCCCGCCCGCGAGCTGGCGCTGGGTTATCGCTGGGAGGAAAACGCGTGGAAGCTGGAGCCGATGTTGCACGACGGCGAGGGCGCGGCCGCCGGCGGCCTGATCACCACGGTGGCCGATTTCGCGCGCTATGTGGCCTATCACCTCGACGCCTGGCCGGCGCGGAACGACCCCGAGCGCGGTCCGCTGCGCCGCGCGACGATTCGCGAGATGCACGCTCCGCAGGTCTTCGATGCGCTTGAAGCCAAGGCCCTGCTGGCCGACGGCACGACCCCCAATCCGACAGTCGGCTTCTACAACTTTGGACTCGCCTGGGCGACCGACAGTGCGGGCGTCATGCGCGTGGGACACACGGGCGGCCTGCCGGGATTCGGCAGCCGGTACGCGTTTTACCCGGAGCACGGACTCGGGATCATCGCTTTCTCGAACCTGACCTATGAGACGCTGGCAGCGCCGACGAAGGAGGTCCGACGACTCCTCTTCGACTCCGGAAAACTCGAGCGACGCGCGCCGGTTGCCCCCGCCATTCTCGAAACGCGCAAGCGGCAGGTCGCGGAACTGCTCGTCTCATGGGACGAGCAACTCGGCCGGCAGATTCTCGCGGAGAATTTCTTTCTCGATCGTTCGCGGGACCAATGGATCAAGTTTGCGAAGGAAAAACTGGAGCCGCTCGGCAAGATCACCGCCATCAGCGCGGTCGAACCGGAGAATCAACTGCGCGGCGAATTCTTACTCACCGGCGAAAACGGAAAAGCGCAGGTTTATTTCACGCTCACGCCGGAGCGTGATCCCAAGGTGCAGGCGATCCTGATGCGCGTCCTGCCGAAACCGTAGAGCGACGCCTCGTCGCTTTGCGATTATCCGCGGCCAGCGCGGCTCTCGGCCGACATTCGTGCGACGTAAACCGTGCTGGCGGAATCGCGCTCGAGCAGCGGGTTGCTGAACGTGACGACGTGCGCGCTCGATTTGCCGAAGACCGCGTCGAGCGAGCGTTGAAAGGATTCGTCGGGCGGATCGTCCGACCACATGGCGAAGACCCCACCGGGCCGCAGATGCACCGCCATCGCGCGCAGTCCGGCGGGATCATACAAATCCGCGTGGCTTGGATTGAGCAGGTTCCGCGGCGAGTGGTCGATGTCGAGCAGGATGGCGTCAAAGAGGCGGCCCGGTTGCGCGGGATCGAATCCGGAAGCGGAGCGCGCCAGCGCAAAGAAATCGGCGTGCACAAAACGGCAACGCGGATCGGCCGTCAGCCTTTCGCCGAGCGGGACCAGACCGCGCTGGTGCCATTCGATGACCGCATCGAGCGCCTCCACCACGACGAGCGAGCGGACCCGCGCATTCGCCAGCGCGGCCAGCGCGGTGTAGCCAAGACCGAGCCCGCCCACCACGACATCCCATTCCCCCGGTTCGAGAGCCGCCAGCCCGAGGTCGGACAGCGCAACTTCGACATCGTGAAACAGGCTCGACATCAAAAACGCGTCGCCCAGCTTCACCTCGAACACCTCCAGATCGCCGAGCGATGGCACCAGGCGACGGCGCAGGCTGAGTTCCCCAAGTGGCGTGCGCCGGTAATCCAGCTCCTCGAATTGCCGGCTCATCGTTTGCGGCCCCTCCGCGGCCGCCGCGCGCTCATCGGCCTCGAGCAGCTCGAAGATGGAGTGCACGCCGGCCGGATCGAGGTGCGCGTATTTTGTCGGCAGCACCTCCGCCAGCCGCGCCGCCATCGGGAATCCGGGCCGACCCAGATTTTCCGCGAACACATTCCAGCCCGTCACGCGTTCCTCGTCCACACCCGGCCGCGCGCGAAACCATCGTGCGATTGAATCGTCGGTGTCTGAGCGATTCACCGCATCGATCATCTCGTCCCGGGAGATTCCGAAAAAATGGAGGAAGTGCTCGTCGACGCTGTCGCGATCGCAAAAGCGCGCGACGTATTCCGCGGGGAGCGTGCCCTGCGCAATGCCGCGAATCTTGGCGACGATTCGCGGCAGCCAGACGCAACCGGCCAGCCTGGCACGGGGAAGAGGAAGCGCGATCATCGAGTCACATGCTGGAAGCAATCGGTCCGGCACGAAGCCAGCTTCGCCGGAAAGGGCGCGTACGCCATCGAGATCGACCGGCCCGGACCGACAAAATCAAAGCGAACCCCGACAGCCGCGGGCGCGACAGCGGCACAACATGCCGCCGGCATGCGGCGTCTCGCCGTAGTCGACCGTCAGCTCGACCCCCGGCGCGATCGACCTCAGCGCGTAGACCTCCACCCTCCCGCGAAAAATCCGCAAATAGCAATTCGGCCGGCAACTGTGGTTCAAGTGGCGGAAAATCGGATCGGTGGAGCAATCGAGCGCCGCGCGCGGATTCAGCTCAATGAGATAGATCCGCGGCCGGCGCTCCACGCCGCGCCAGGCCTGGGGAAGTTTCACCCGATCGCCGCCGACCTCACCCAGCTTGCGCCGCGCGGGCAGGCGTTGACGCGCAAACAGTCCACGGCCGTGGATGCCGCTCGCGCGCACGGTGACACGCGGCGGGAAGATGCTCGCAGGGTCGCTCGTCCTCACGCCGGTTTCACGCTGCGCGCGCTGTTGAAGATGCCACAACAACTCGTGCGCCTCGTCGGCGTCGAACGTGATGCTGTTCTGGGTGCCGTTCTTGCCCTCGAGGTCCGTAACCTGGCAGGCCAGATAGACCGTCGCCTCGTGTCCCTCGAAGGTCACGTGCGTCACGAGGTTCAAGTTCAAAAAGGTGTCGCCGATCTTTATCAGCGCCGGCTGCACGGAGTCCATGCGCGAACGTTAGCGGAGCGGCCCCGCCGGGCGCAAGTTCCGCGACTTACGCAGAGGCCGTCCCGTCGCGCAGCGCGGGGATGGCCCGCTCGAGTTGTTCCGTCGTGCCCAGCAAGAGCACCACGTCGCCGGACTGCAGTTCCTCGTCGGGACCGGGATTGATGATGTTCTGCCCGCCGCGGTCGATGCCCACGATGCTCGCGCCCGTCCGCTTGCGCAGCGCCAGTTCGGCGATCAATTTTCCCGCCGCGGGCGATTTCGCGTCCAAGGTCGTCGTCCGCAATTCCGCCGCGCGCAGCATCGGCGGCAGCGTGCGCTCAGGTGCCACCTCCACCCGCGGGGCGGGCTCCTCGGCCAGCGTCCGGACGAGCGCACTTTGCGCGCGGGCATGCAAGCGGATGAAGGCGCGCCGCAGGATGATGACAAGGGCGAGCAGCACGAGCGCGACCACCACGAGCACGTTCCAGGACGGCAGCAGGGCGGAGCTGAGCAGCAACGTGAGGAGACCGATCGCGGCCGAGCCGGTCACGAGGACGGTGTTGGCCACCACGGCGCGCAGGGCGTCGGTTTTCTCCCCGCCGGCGGCGCGCGCCACGCTGAGTTCGCCCACGAGCATGCCGACCGCCTGCAATTTGCGGGTCGCCGCGATCAGCATGGGCAGGCTGAGCACCATGGCGCCGAGCCAGAGCAGCGCCTTCATGGCGTTCGCGCCGCCGGGCACCCCGGGCCAGGCAGCGAGCGCATAACCGCGCAGGGATGCCGCGGCGATGAAGACGGCGGACATCAGGATCAGGTTCAGCCCCATCTGCCAGCCCCACTTGCGCAGCAGCTTCCAGGCGAACGCGCGGCGGCCCCCGGGCGCGGGACGACCCAGCCAGCGCGTGTAGGAATCGAGAAATTCCCGCATCGGCGCCGGCGCCACGCGATCAAACCACGCGACCAGCCAATCCGAGCTCCGGATCAAATATGGCGTGGCCAGCGTGGTGAGCACCGACACCGCCACGGCAATCGGATAAAGAAAATCGCTGGTCACTTTCAGCGTCAGTCCCAGCGACGCGATGATGAAGGAGAACTCGCCGATTTGCGCCAGGCCCATGCCCACTTTCAACGAGGAACCGCGGTCGTTGCCCGCCACAAACGTGCCCAGCGTGCAGGCCACGACCTTTCCGACAATCACCACGACGGTGATGATCAGGATCGGCCAGGCGTGTTTCACCAGCACGGTGGGATCGATGAGCAGTCCGATGGAGACAAAGAACACCGCGCTGAAAAGATCGCGCACGGGCAGCATCAGCATCTCGATGCGGTGAATCTGGCGCGCCTCGGCCACGATTGCGCCGATCAGAAAGGCGCCGAGCGCGACGCTGTAGCCCAGTTTTGTCGCGAGCAGTGAGATGCCGAAGCACAGCCCCACCGCCATCACGAGCAGCATCTCGTCGCTCTTGAACTTCGCCACGTAGTTCAGCACGCGCGGCACGAGAATCAGGCCCACCACCAGCAGCACGGCGAGAAAGGAGCCGAGCTTGCCGACCGTCACGGCCACCTCCCCGGGGCCGAGTGAACCCGTGGCCGCGAAGCCGGACAACAGCGCGAGCATGACGATCGCGAGAATGTCCTCGACGATCAGGATGCCGAAAATCAGCTCCGCGAATCTTTCCTTCGTCTTGCCCAGCTCCTCCAGCGCCTTGATGATGATGGTGGTCGACGAGATGGAGAGAATCGCGCCGAGGAAAATACTGTCCATGGTGCCCCACCCGAAGACGCGGCCGAGCTGGTAGCCGGCGAAAATCATCACGAGAATCTCCAGCGCGGCCGCGATCAGCGCGGTGGGGCCGACCGCGCGCAGCTTGCGCAGGCTGAACTCCAGGCCGAGCGAGAACATCAGGAAGATGACGCCCAGCTCCGACAGCGTCTGGATCGTGTCGGCCTCGGCGATCCATTGAAAGGGCGGCGTGTGCGGGCCGATGAAAACGCCCGCCAGGATGTAGCCGAGCACGACCGGCTGCTTGAGGCGGTGAAAGATCACCGTCACGACCGCGGCCATGATCATCACAACGGCCAGATCCTGCAGGAAGTTCAGGTGATGCATGAAAACCCGCGCGGGCTGACCGCATTGACCCGCCTCGCCAGGCGATGGGGAGAGCCACGCGCTGCGCTGTCATACGTCCTCGACGGCTGGGATCAATCATTTTCCCCGCGCGGACGGACGCCGACATGCAGGGCAGGCGACGGGGCATATTCATCGTTGGTCGCGTCGAGGAAGAATGCCAGACTCCCGGCGACGGTTCGGATCACCCCTCGCGCCTCGACCCATGCGCCACGCTTCGCCCACCTTCTCCGTGGTGGTCCCCGCCTACAACGAGGCGACGCTCTTGCCGCGCCTGCTCGACAGCGTGGAGGTGGCGCGTGCGCGCTGGCCCGGGTCCGGGGAAACGATTCAGATCGTGGTCGCCGACAATCGATCGACGGACGCCACCGCACAAATCGCGCGCGATCGCGGCTGCGTGGTGGTCGACGTTGAGCGCCGCTGCATCGGCGCCGCGCGAAACGGCGGCGCGCGCGCCGCGTCCGGTGCCGTGCTCTGCTTCGTCGATGCCGACACGGTCGTGCACCCGGAGACGTTCAACGTCATCGATCGCGTCGTGAATGAGGGCCGTTGCGTGGCGGGTGCCACCGGCGCCCGCCTGGAACGCATGTCGCCCGGCATCGCGGTGACATGGGCCCTGGTGGTCCCGATGATCCGGGCTCTCGGCGTCGACACCGGGGTGGTCTTCTGCCGTGCGGCGGACTTTGCGGCCGTGGGCGGTTACCGCGAATCGCTTCTCGCGGCCGAGGACATCGATTTCCTATTCCGCCTCAAGCGCCTCGGACGAACGCGCAATCAACGCTTTGTCCGCGTGCCCGCAGCCCAGGCGATCATTTCAACGCGGAAGTTTGATCAGCACGGGGACTGGCACATGATTCGTGAAATGTTCGTGATGCCGTGGCGGTTGCTACGCGGCCGGAAGAAGGTGGAGGAGGTCGTCCAACGCTACTGGTACGACGAGCGACGGGATCAATGATTGGCGAGCATCACGCCGTGTCGCGCACCCACCAATCGGCGTGCAGCAGACCCCACTCCGACAGAACGCGCTCCCGCAGCCGAAAGCCATGCGGCGGGAGAAAATTCTCCGGTGGAATGATCCGTGACCCCGAAAGGCCGGTGACGCGCCGGAAGAAAGCGTACAGCGAACGCAGGATCCAGCGCGCCCGCGCTCCCGCCAGCCCCGAGGCCGGCTCGCGAAAGTCCGCGTGCAACCACTGGGCCCCGGCCGTGGCCGACGGCGCCACCTTCTCCACGATGCGATCGATCTGCTCCCGCTGGAAGCAGTCGAGAAAGAAGTGCGAGACAATCAAATCAAAACGGCTGCGGGCCGGCGACCATTCCAGGACATCGGCGTGAACGAACGACACATTCGAAATACTCCATCCATCTCCCGAAATTCGCGCGCGGGCTCGCGCCAGCATCGCGGCGCTGGCATCGACACACGTGACCCGCGCCCGTGGATGCTCGGCCAGCAGCGCCGCGAGAAAGCGGCCGTTGCCCTCGCCCAGCAACAGCACCTCCCGCGGCGGTTCGATCCGCCGGAGAAACGCCGTGCGGCAGCGCTGCAGCTTGCGGCCGGCCAGCAGCCACTCCATCCAGCGATAATGCGCCGCCAGTCGATCGAAGCTCATGTCACGTGCGCCGTCGATCGCACCGCCCGACCGGCGCGCCGCCACCAGGCATACGCCACGACCGCGCCCACCGCGTACGCCACCACGTCCCACGGATCGCCGGTCGTGTGCGGCATGAAGCGCGGGCAGATGAACTCAAAGAGGATCGACCAGCCCAGCCAATGCGCGAATATTTCCGGCGCGGTCGGCGGCAGATCGTGACGACGCAGGCCGGCGAGCCGGTGCAACAGCAGAACCGGCGGCAGGGCGCACGGGATCAGCAGCAGATCATTGAACCATGAATGGAAAAACACGAGGTGCGTGTGCGGACGAATCTCCCAGCGATTGAGCGCGTAGAGCGCGCAACAGACCAGGAACAGCGGATCGGCGAGATAGCGAAAGCGTCTCACAGCGTCCAGATGATGATCAGGCCCGAGGCGAGCCCGATGGCCACCTTCAAGGCGATTTTTAAAATCAGCAGCATGGGAGCGATAGACTATCGAGCCCGACCCGCGGGGCAAACGGCGGCGGCCCGGAGGCTGCGGGCGAGCGGCTTAGGGGCGGTCCCCGCCGGATCAAAGATCCGATTTCACCGATTCGACCGCCGCAATGCGCGACTTGATCGTGGGGATGAAGCCGGCCGCCAGAGCCTTTAGACCCGGATCCTGGGTGGAGGCCGCCACTGATTCGCAGCGGCTGAGAATCCGCGGCAGATATTGCAGCAGGATGTCGAGATAGGTCCGATCGAAGGCGTCACCCCCGGCGTTTGAAAGAGTATCCACCGCGGACTGATTTTGCGCGGTCAGATCATCAGAAATAGTCACGTTTTTCTTGCGGGCGAATACCTTCACTGTCTCGCGCGCCTGCCGCAGAGATTCGGAGACGTTGCCCCCGAGCGAGCGCACCGATCCTTTCTGGCCCAGGTTGACTGCCATGCTGGCGAGCTTCTGGCTGGCGATGATTTCCTGGTAGAGTTGGCTGACGAAATCCTGATCCGTGTAGCTAAGGGCGTTGTCGCCCAGGGCCGCCTGGGCCAGAACCGGAGTGGTCGGTGTCAGCCAGGCAGCGGCGAGCACGAAACAGCAGAGGGCGCGGGCGATGGAGGATGTTCTCATGGAAGCAAAGGAAGGGCGTGGACGGTCCATAAGCTAGTGCGCGGGGCGACCGGCAGGCGACACAATTTTTCTCGCTCCCCGCTCGTCGGCGGAGCCGGCATCAGGCGCCCGACCGCGCCAGCTGCGCGCGATGCCAGCGCCAAAGCAGCGCCAGCCCGATGAGGGCGCCGCAGACGTCAATCAATACATCCCAGAGCGACGCGCCCCGCGATGGAACGAAGGATTGGTGAAACTCGTCAAGCAAGGCATAACCGACGCAGATCAGGAACGGAGCCAGGGCGTCAGTCCATCGCCATGCCACCGGAGGGCGAAATGCGGGCCGCCGCATCCAGGCGCGCCAGAGGAATATGGCAAGCAAAGCGTATTCGCTCAGGTGCGCGAGCTTGCGGATCGCGAGGATGACGGCGTGGATCGCGACCTCTCCCAATCCGAGCCAGCGCAGCAACGGCAGTAGAAATCGCGACTGGTGTGACATCGCGCCCAGATCGGTCGATCCGACGAAGATGATCGCCATCATGACAAGGGCGGGCCACCACCAGCGCCAGCGGCTCGTATGCTGCAACGTGTCATTCATCGCGATGGTCAGCGCCGGCGCCGGGCGGGTTTTCCCTTCGTCACCGCGGCGGGCCGCGTTTTCGCCGCGGTGCCAACCGCGCGAAGAGTTTCAATAAACGGAAGCACGTAACGCGAAGCGCCGCGCTCCATCCAGGTGGCTAGCAATTTCCACCGCGGCACGCCAATCAGCGGCCGGACGACAACCCCGGGCACCGACGCACTTCGCGCGATCATCGCTGGCGCGAGCGCGCAGCCGTAGCCGGCGGCGATCAATCCGATCATTCCCTCACGGCTCTCCGCCCCGCGGCCGAGCCGGGGCACGAAGCCGCTGTGACGACAGACATTCTGGACCCAGTCGAGATAGCCCTGCGCGAATTCCGGTCGGATGTAGAGCAGCGGCTCCCGGGAAAGTTCCATCGGATCCAGCGGCTTTTCCGACTGTCGGTGACCGAGGCGATGCCCCGGCGGCAGCGCCACGACCACATCGCTCTCGAACACCGACAACGTTTTCATCCCGGGCCGAAAAGGAGCGGACTCGGTGACCAGCGCCAGATCGATCCGCCCCTCCGCGAGCGCGGCGATCATCGGATCGCGCGTCATTTCATGAATCTCCACCTCCACGTGCGGATGGGAGACGCGAAACGCCACCAACCCCGCCGGCACGACGGAGAACGAAAGGCTCCCGATGGTGCCGACCGACAATTCGCCGAGCCGTCCGCCCGCCGCCTCGCGCACCGCGTGCACCGCCTGCTCCGCCTCCTCGAGCGTGCGGCGCGCGCCGCGCAGAAAAATCCGCCCCACCTCCGTCAAGCGCACGCCTCCGCGATCGCGATCGAAAAGGTCGTGGCCCACCTCCATCTCGAGATCCCGGATTTGCCGGCTCAAAGGCGGCTGCGAGACATGCAACCGTTCCGCCGCGCGCCGGAAATTCAACTCCTCCGCCACGGTCACGAAATAACGGAGATGCCGGAGCTCCATGCGGCCACTCATAGCGCCCGTCCCCGCCTCCGGCCAGCGCATTCTGATACCTTGATGATCTCAGAGAGGGATAATCAAAGTCATTCCGGAAATCGGAGCTCGCCCCCAAAATATCGCTCGCAGCCAGGCCAATCACCATGAGCACCTCCATCGCCCTTGTCCGTCCAGAGCTTGCCTCCCATCGGGAATCGACCATCCAGGGCAGGCCGAACGGCGCGCCGCCGCGCGTTGCGCCCGCCTCGCCGATCGCCGCGCCCAAGCGAACTCTCCAGCCGCTCTACCTCGGTCTGCCCGTGGCAGCGCTGATACTCGCGGGCCTCGTTGCGTACTTCGTGCACGCCGCCCGGTACGAGGAGACCGATAACGCGTTCGTCCAAGGCCGGATCCATCAGGTCAGCACGCGCGTGGCGGGCACCGTCTCGGAGGTATTGGTGAGCGATTTCGACACGGTGAAAGCCGGGCAGCCGCTCATTCGGCTGGACGCGCGCGATGCCGAGGTGGCGTTGCGCGAGGCGCAGGCCGGTCTCGCCCAGGCGGACGCCGGCATCCTGCAGGCGGACGCCACCCTCGCGCAGTCGCGCGCCCAGGTCGCGCAGGCCGCGGCGCAAATGCGCAAGGCCCAGCTCGACTTCAACCGTGCCCGCACCCTCTTTGAACAGCCGCCCGGCGGCTCGCGCGTCATCACGCAGGCCGACTTCGACAACGCCCGCGCCTCGCTTGATATCGCCACCGCCAACGACGCGGCGGCCGCGGCCTCGCGCGATGCCGCCGAGGCCGCCTTGGGCGTGGCAAAGGCGCGGCGCGAAACCGCCGCCGCGGCGCAGGCCAACGCGGAACTGCAGGTTTCCTACACGACCGTCGTGGCACCAGTCGCGGGCCGGCTCGGCAAGCGCGGCGTCGAAGTCGGCCAGCGGGTCTCGCCCGGTCAGGCGCTCCTCGGGTTGGTCGGCGAGGAGTCCTGGATCATCGCCAACTTCAAGGAAGGCCAGCTTTCGAAGATGAAGGTCGGCCAGCCCGTGTCGCTCACGGTGGACGCCATCAAGGGTCACAAATTTGCCGGCCGCGTCGACAGCTTCTCGGCGGGCACCGGCGCTACCTTTGCGCTGCTGCCGCCGGACAACGCCACCGGCAATTTTACGAAAATCGTGCAGCGCGTGCCGGTGAAGATCGTGCTGACGCCGGAATCGCTGCGCGGTTACGAGAGCCGGCTGCGGCCCGGGCTTTCCGCCGACGTCGAGGTGAGCGTGAAATGAAAAGGCCCGTCGCAGCCAAAGCGGAAGGTGCTCCGCAGAAAATTGCAGCGAGCGGAGCGGAGCTTCGAGCCGCATGAAGTCGACCGCTTCGTGCCTTGGCTGCTGAAGTTTGGTGATGCGCAGGCCGCCGCGCGCGCGATCGCATCGCGCCTGAAATATGCCGCCGGAAAATCAGATCGTCTCGCGCCGCGACTGGCTCGCCGTCGGCGCCGCCGTGCTTGGCGCGTTCATGGCGGTGCTCGACATCCAGATCACCAACGCCTCGCTGAAGGACATCACCGGCGCGCTCGGCGCGACGCTCGACGAGGGTTCATGGATTTCGCTCGGCTACCTGCTGCCCGAGATCGTCATGATTCCGCTCTCGGGCTGGCTGGCGCAGGTCTTCGGCTTGCGCCGCTTCTTCCTGACCAACGTGGTGCTCTTCCTGATCTTCTCCGTGCTCTGCGGCCAGGCGTGGAACCTCGCCAGCATGACCGCCTTCCGCATCGGCCAGGGCCTCTCCGGCGGCACGATGATCCCGCTCGCCTTCAACATCATCCTGACCAAGCTGCCGCCCGCCAAGCGACCGATCGGTTTCGCCATGTTCGGCATCTCGGCGGTCTTCGCGCCCGCCATCGGTCCGACCGTGGGCGGTTATCTCACCGACAATTTCGGCTGGCCGTCGAATTTCTATCTCAACCTCATTCCCGGCTTGGTGATGCTGTTCGCGCTCGCGCGCTCGCTCGATCGCGAGCCGATGAAGCTCGACCTGCTGCGCGGGGCGGACTGGTCCGGCATCGCGACGATGGCGGCGGGACTCGGCTGCCTGACTTTCTTCCTCGAGGAGGGCAAACCGGCTCGACTGGTTCGGCTCGAATGTGATCACGCTGACCTTCTGGATCGCGCTCTTCTCGCTGATCGCGTTTGTCGTTATTGAACTGGTCGGCTCGCGGCCCTTCATCAACCTCCGTCTGCTCGCGCGCCCGAGCTTCGCCATCGGCTGCGCGATCAACTTCGTCATCGGCGCCGCGCTCTACGGCAGCATCTACCTGCTCCCGCTCTATCTCGGCCAGTTGCAGGGATACAGCGCGCTGCAGATCGGCGAGACCATGCTCTGGCTCGGCCTGCCGCAGCTTCCCATGATGCCGCTGGCGAGCCGGCTCACCCAAAAGATCGACAACCGCATCCTCGTCGCCTTCGGCCTGATCTTCTTCGGGGCGAGCTGCTATCTCACCGGCGTGATGGACAGCAACATCGGCGACGTGCAATTGCGCCTGCCGCTCCTGCTGCGCGCGCTCGGCTTCCCGTTCGTCATCGTGCCGATCACGAATATCGCCACCGCCGGCATCGAGGCGTCGCAGGCCGGCTCCGCCTCCGGACTCTTCAACATGCTGCGCAACCTCGGCGGGTCGGTCGGCATCGCCATGCTCGGCACGCTGCTCACGCGCCGCGAGCAGTTTCATTCCAATCACCTCGGCGACGCCATCAGCCTGTACAATCCGCTCACGACGGAGCGAATCACGGCGCTGACCAACCAGTTCGTCTCGGCCGGCTACGACGCGATCACGTCCGGCAAGATGGCCCTCGGCGCGCTGGATCAAATCCTGCGCGGTCAGTCGTACTTCCTGGCCTACGGCGATTGCTTCAAGGTGCTCGCCTTCGCCCTGCTGGCGTGTGTTGCGGCGGTGCCATTCTGCCGCAAGCCGACCGCGATCAGCGCCGGCGCCCACTGACGCGTCCCCCGGCGCGACCGATCGCCGGTAGTTTTGCGCAGACAGAACGGGGCGTGGTCTGTTAGAGATGGCGGACTCCGTCATCCCATTCCACGCCATGCATCGATTCGCTCCCCTTCTCGCCGCCCTCACGCTCGCGGCCGCGTCGCCGGTCCTCGCCGCGGGCGAGACGCCCAAGTCCCTCACGCCGGCGGAGATGAAGACCGACAACTACATCCTCCCGCCGCCGGAGGAGGTTTTCATGGCGCTGCGCGGCGTGACGACGATCGATTTCGCGAAAATCAGCGCGGCCATCGCCAAGGACCCGGCCACCGCGCGCTCGAAGTACCCCAACGACGCCGCCAAGGCCGCCAACCTCGGCATGCGCGTGGCCGACGCCTTTGTCGCGGTGCAGGCGAAGGACGCCAGCGCGCTGCGGCGCGCGTCCGACGTGATCGAGATTCTCTCGCTCGAGCTTTCCGCCGACCTCTCGCTCAAGAACAAGATCGCCGTGGCCAACAAGCTGGCCGACGAGGGCAAGTGGAACGAGCTGCGCACCATCCTCGAGTCCGTGCGCGTCGACGTGCTCGACGAGATGAAGGCGAACAAGGACAAGGATTCGGTGACGCTGGCCACGGTGGGCGGCTGGCTGCGCGCGCTGAACATCGCGACGGTCGCGCTCTGCGAGAATTACACGCCGGACGCCACCAAGATCCTGCGCCAGCCCCAGCTGGTCGCCTATTTGAAGAGCCGGCTCGACGCCCTCGGGCCCAAGGCGCGGGCCACGCCCTTCGTGCAGAAGCTCCTCGGGCAGATGGACGCGATCGCCAAGCTCACCGACATCGCGGACGGCACCACCATGAGCGAGGACGACGTGAGGAAACTCCACACCATCAGCGATGAACTCGTCGCCGCGATCGCCAACGCCTGACCTCCACGCGACCATTCTTCCCGTCCTATGAAGCGCTTGATTCTCTCCACTTTCGCCGCCGGCCTGCTGCTGGCGGTTCCGGTCGCGCAAATCGTCGCCAGCCAGCTCGGCGCCAAGGTCACGGCGCTCGCCATCATGAAGGGCCTCGCCGACAGCGGCTGGGTCATTCGCGACGGCGCCATCGACAGCCTCGAGCAGGGCGAATCGAAGGTTTATCCGGTCACGCTCTACTACGGCAACACCTACAAGATCGTGGCGGCCGGCGACGAGGACGCGGCCGACGTGGACATCGGCGTGTACTACGGCGCCGAGGGCAAGTTCCTCGTGAAGGACGATGACGACAGCAACGTGGCGGTGGTGACGGTGACGCCGGGTTACACCGATCAGTTTTACATCAAGGTGGTGATGGCCAAGACCAAGACCGGTGGTCCGGCGCATTACGTGGTGCAATACGCTTCGAAGACCAAGTCCAACTGACGGCGTCCATCCCGCGCCCGCGGGATCGCGCCGCGCCGTCCTGCGCAAGCAGCGGCGAATCGCGCGACCATGCCTTCCCTCTTCCGCCGCCAAACCCGCGCCGCCGGCGCCGCCCGCGCGGAGCAGGACCGGTTGCTCTCGGGCGTGCTGCAGATTTTCGCGCTGATCGCGAGCGCGGACGGCCCGGCCAGCGCCGAGCGCGAGCAGTACGTGCGTTCGTACCTGGAGTCGCTGAATCCCGGCGACACGCCGCGGCTGCTCGAGGAATTCAAGAAGTACGTCGCGCAGAATCTGCCGCTCGACACCACGGTCGCCGCGCTCGAGGACGTCTTTCGCTACGAGGAAAAACTCTTCGTCCTGGCCAAGTCGTACGAGGTGCTCGGCGGCCAGCGCATCACCGAGGGCGAACTGCGCGCCGCGCGCTCGGTCGCGTGGGGCCTCGGCATCCACTCGCTCGACGCGACCATCATCGAGGATCATTTCATCCATGAGCGCGCCCCGACCACGCCGGTGGCGGGCACGCCGGTGCACGTGCACGTGTTGCGGCTTTCCGACAATCGCAACGCGCCCGACGAGCTTTCCTTCCCGCTGCCCGGCCTGCGCGCGGAAATCTACGGCCTGGCCGGCGGCTACTACATCCGCCAGCGCGACGACCAGCAGACCATCACGATCGGCGGGCAGCGCCTGCGGCCGAATTTCCTGACCAAGATCCGCCGGCTGGATGCGCTGCGCATCGGCGGCGTGATGATTCGCCAGGGCGATCTGCCGTTCTACCTCCACCGCGTCGCCAAGAGCGGCCAGCTCCAGTCGCTCTTCGTTTCATCGACCGCCGACGGCACCTTCACGGTCACCGCGGAGCGCACGAAGCAGCCGACGCTGCTGCAGCTCGATCTCGAGGGCATCCTGATCATCGCCTCCACGCCGGAACCGGACGTCGTGCGGATCAACGGCCAGCCGCTCGCGCGTCCGCGGCGCGTGGTGCTGGGCGACGCCTTCGCCATTCGCGGCGTGCCGCTGGATTTGCGCAAGCTGCTCTTCAACCATCTCACCGACGAATTCTCCTTTCAGGGCGAGCCGGACGGCGCGTGCATCGTGGCGTGCTCGATTTCAAACAAGCCGGACGCGGACATCCACGTGCCCGATCGCCAGGGCCGGCGCTGGCGGGCCGAGATCCGGCGCGGGCCCGGCGGCGGATTTCAATTCGCGCAGGGTGACTGTCCGCATCGGCTGCTGCGCCACGGTCATCCCTTTGCCGAGGGCCAGCCGCTGCCCGACGGCGAGCGCCTGACTCTCGCGGGCTTCGGCCTGGAGGTGGATGGGGATGTCGTCCGCCGCTACCCGCCCGGCGTCCAGAATCTTTCGGCCGATTGCCTGACCTACTACTTTCCCGATCGATCGATCGGCATCGACGAGGTGGCCTTCGAGGCGGAGCGCGGCGATCTGATCTGCATCCTCGGCTCGAGCGGCTCCGGCAAATCCACCTTGTTGAGCATCCTCACCGGCGCGACCGAGCCGACGCGCGGAGCCGTGCGCATCGACGGCACGGAGCTGCATCGCAACGCGCGGCTCCAGTCGCGCATCGGCTTCGTGCCGCAGGACGATCTGCTTTTCGAGAACCTGACGGTCGGCGAGAACCTCGAATACTCCGCGCGGCTGCGCATGCCGGCCGAGTCGCCGGACCGGATCGAGGCGATGGTGCGCAAGGCGCTGCGCGAAGTCGGCCTGCGCGAGCGTCGCCACGTGCGCGCCGGCGGGCCGCTCGACAAGACGTTGAGCGGCGGCGAGCGCAAGCGGCTGAACATCGGACTCGAGCTGCTGGGCGACTACGAAATCCTCCTGCTCGACGAACCGACCTCGGGACTCTCCTCGGGCGACGCGCTCAACGTGGTCGAAGTGCTGAAAAATAGAGCGCTGGACGGCGGCATTCTCTTCGTCGTCGCGCACCAGCCGAGCGCGAAGCTGCTCGAGCTGTTCGACAAGGTGCTGCTGCTCGATCGCGGCGGCCGGGTGGCGTTCTTCGGCGACGTGGCGGCGGCCTTCCGATATTTCCGCGACCACGAGGCCGGCGATCACGTGCCGCCGAACGGCGACGCCGGATCGCTCGACGCGGATTTCCTGTTTCAAGCGCTGGAGCGAGTCGAGCCTGCGGATCGACGGCACGCCGGACCGCGCGCGCCGGCATCCGCCCGAGTACTGGCAGGACCGATTCGCCAAATACCGGAACGCGAACCTGCTCGGCCGGCTTTCGCACGCGCGGCCGCCGCAATGGAAGGACGAGGCCGGGCCCCGCGCGCCCATGGTCGCCGCGCGCATCGGCCAGTTCATCACGCTGCTCCGGCGCGAGACGCTCAACAAATGGCGCAACGGCTTCAATCTGCTCGTCAGCCTCGGGTCGGCCGTCGGCCTGGCCTTCATCGTGGCCTATGCCTGCCGCGAGAGCGCGGACGGCCACTACGAGCTCGCGCGCAACCGCGCCTTTGGGAATTTCCTGTTTCTCTCGACCGTCGTGGCGCTTTTCCTCGCGCTCTCCGCCAGCGTGACCGAGATCGTCAAGGACCGCGCGATTCGCCTGCGCGAGCGGCTGCTCGGCATTCCGCCCGTCCTCTATCTTTTCAGCAAGCTCCTGCCGTTGCTCGCCATCTTCCTCGTGCAGATCGCGCTGTACCAGATAACGAGTTTTTCCGTGCTCGGCGTGCGCGAGCTTTGGCAGCCGTACTGGGTGCTGCTCGGACTGACGGGCTTCGCCGGAATCTCGATGGGACTGTTTTTCTCGTCGCTGCCCTCCATGACGGACAAGGCCGCCTCCGCGCTGATTCCGATCCTGCTCGTCCCGCAAATCATCCTGAGCGGCGCGCAGCCGTTTCCGTTCGAGCGCATGGCGCATCTCCACTGGCCCGGCGCGCGGCCGGCCGACGCGAAGGCCGCCGCCGCCTCGCCGCCGTGGGCCGCGGAGATCATGCCATCGCGCTGGAGCTACGAGGCGCTGTTCTGCCTGCAGCGCGACTTCGGCTTCGAGCAGCAATACCGCAACGCGATCGCCACCGTCACGAGGGAGCGGCGAGAGCCGGGATCAGTCGGTGAACCGGCGTTGTCCGCAGCGCAGCGCGTGAAGGCGTCCGGCGAGGGCGACGAGGTGAACTCGCTGCGGCGCATGACCCTTTTTCACAATGAGTTTTCGAAGGAAGGATCGCCCAGCCCGCGCGTGCAACTGCCGTGGGCGCCCAAGCCAATCAGCCGCGTGTTTTGGAACGCGAACGTGCTCGCCGCCATGGGCGTCGCCTGGCTGCTGCTGGCCTGGCTGGTGCTGAAATTCGGGCGGCCCATCCGCAATCTCTGGGGCGGCCGAAAGTGAGCGCGATCGCCTGTGAAAGCCGCCCCGGTCCAGGGGCCGACCCGGGCGTGAGCCAAGATTGAGGGTGACCGGGACGGGCTTGGGTGGTATTTTCCCGTCCCCTCACGGATTTACGCAGTTCACCCAAGACTCCCTGCACCCCACAAAAAGGATATGAGCGACTCCGGGCTCCCGGTCGCAACCAACAACGGCGCACAGGTCTCCGAAATTCCGGAGGCGGTCATCCGCATCGCGGGCAATTCGCAGGACGGCATCCAGGCCATCGGCGGTTTCCTCGCGCGCCTGGCCGGCCGCAGCGAGCAGGAGGTCATGACCTTCATGACGATTCCGTCGACCATTTCCGGCGGGCCGTCGCATCTTCCAGGTGCGCATCGGCTCCGGCGAAGTGCTCAGCGCGGGCGACGAGGCGGACGTGCTGCTGTGCTTTCTACCAGCACTGCTACGAGGACCACATCGGCTCGCTGAAGAAGGGCGGCATTGTGCTTTACGATTCCGATCATGTCGAGCCGAAGCCGGAGTGGAAGACGACTTATCATCACGTCGGCGTGCCCGATTTCGAGCCTGACGGTCGAGGCCATCGGCGGCACGGCGAAGGACAAGGGCAAAAACATTTTTGCGCTCGGGCTGGTCGCGAAGATGTTCGATCTCGAATGTGCCGAAGCTGACGCAAGCTCATCGACGAACGCTTCGGCGGCAAGGATCCGAGCAGTCGTGCAGAACGCGCTGGCCGCGTTTCAACGCCGGCTACAGCCACTCGCTCGGCAACGTGCTCGAGACGTTTCACGTTTCGTCGACAGCCAGAAGCAAGGCCGGCCAGCCAGGTCGTGATGAACGGCAACGAAGCGCTCGGCCTACGGCCTGATCGCCGCGGGCGTGCGCTTCGGCGCGGGCTATCCGATCACGCCGTGGTCGGACATCATGGAACTGCTCCGGCGCGAACTGCCGAAATACGGCGGCACCTTCGTGCAGTGCGAGGACGAAATCGCCGCCGATCTCCATGGCGATCGGCGCGAGCTACGCCGGCCGCGTCGCGGTCACCGGCTCGCAGCGGGCCGGGCATTTCGCTCAAGACCGAGGCGCTCGGCTGGGCCGTCATGGCGGAAATGCCGCTGGTCATCGTCGACGTGCAGCGCGGCGGGCCTTCCACCGGCATGCCGACGAACGTCGAGCAATCGGATCTGAACATCGCCTGCTTCGGCGGCCACGGCGACAGCCCGCGCGTCGTGCTCGCGCCGGTCGAGCGTGGAGGATTGTTTCTACACGGCCATCGAAGCGGTCAACATCGCGCGCAAATACAGCATGCCGGTGTTCCTCCTCAGCGACCAGGGCATCGCCACGCGCATCGAGGCCTTCGCCGAGCCGGATCTCGAAAAAGTCTGCCAGGACATCACGCCCGGATCTCACGCCGGTGGCCGATCACAAGCCCTACGATCTCTCGGCCGCCGGACGGCGTCACGCGCCACGTCGCGCCGGGCACGCGCATCGTGAGCGGCAAATATCCCGATCGTCACCGGACTGGAGCACGACGAACTCGGCCATCCGACCGGCTCGCCGAAGTTGCACATGCAGATGACGGCGAAGCGCCGCAAGAAATTGCAAGCTTGCGGCGCGAGCTGCCGGTGCCGAAGATTTACGGCGCCGCCGGAGGGCAACGTCCTGCTGGTCGGCTGGGGTTCGACGCAGGGCCCGATCCGCGAAGCCGTGGACCGCGCGCGCGCCGCGGGCGACAGCGTTTCCGCCTGCACATCCGGCATCTCAATCCGCTGCCGACGGGCTCGAAGAACATCTTCTCCGGCTTCAACCACGTCTTCGTCGTCGAAATGAACGACGAGGGCCTTTACGGCTACGGCCAGCTCGCCGCGCTGCTGCGCGCCCGCTATTGCGATCCGAAGATCCGCGGCATCAACAAGACCGACGGCCTGACCTGGAAGGTGAAGGAAATTCTCGAACGCGCCCGCGCCACCGCCACCGCCGCGACCGCGCCAGACATCAACTTGAATCAGCGATCCCCATGAGCACCACTCGCCATTTCCCACGGACCCCTCCCGCGCACCGGCAGTCGGCGCGCAGCAGCCGCCGCCGGCCGACCTGCCGGAAGCCGAGCGCAAGGCGCTGACCAAAAAGGAAATCGCCGCCGATCATCCGACCTGGTGTCCCGGCTGCGGCGATTTCTCCGTGCTCGCGCTCTACTTCAAGCTGATCGAGAAGCGCAAGCTGTGGCACGAGAAGATCACCACCGTCGCCGGCATCGGCTGCTCCAGCCGCTTCCCGTATTTCGTGCAGGCGCACGGCGCGCATTACATTCACGGCCGCGCGCTGCCCTTCGCCAGCGGCATTTCGCTCTCGCGGCCCGACCTGCATGTCTTCGTGTTCGGCGGCGACGGCGACGCCTTTTCCATCGGCGGCAACCATTTCAATCACACCGCGCGCAAGAACATCAAGCTGACCTACGTGCGTCATGGACAACTGGGTCTACGGCCTGACCAAGAAGCAGACCTCGCCCACCTCGCCGCTCGGCTTCAAGAGCAAGACCGACGTCTGGGGCGCGGTGGATTATCCGATCAACCCGATGAAGCAGGCCATCGCCGCCGGCGCCACCTTCGTCGCGCGCACCACGCACACCAATCCGAATCACGTGCTGCAGATGATGGAAGCGGCGATGGACCACGACGGCTTCAGCTTCATCGAATGCCTGAGCGAATGCGTCGAGTTTTACGAAGGCGCGTTCGACGCCGCGAACCCGCGCAAGGGCGGCGTGTTCAACCTCGTGCCCGAGGACCACGACGTGACCGACGAAGTCGCCGCCTACAAGCTGGCGGACGAGCCGTTCCCCGGCTACTTCGGCATCTTCTACAAGGTCGACGAGCCGACCAAGAACGCGAAGGAAGCGAAGATCAACGCCGACAATCGCGACAAGGTCAAAGGCCTCAAGGACTGGCAGATCCTGCAGAAGAACTTTGACCGGATGAAGTGAGACCGGGGCCGGCCTTAATTCTGCCGGCCGATCCAGTCGCGGATTTCCTGGCCGCGGCGGATGACCTGGCCGAGGCGGGTGCTCTTCCCGACGTTGCCGGGCACCTCACGGCTCCGCTGCAGCGCGCGGCGCAGGTTGCCGCGCTCCGCCTCGATGCGATGGAACCACGTGATCCGCTCCGGACCATCGAGCTTCTCCAGCGCCTCCTGCGCGAAGGCCGCAAAAAATTCCATGTGCCGATCGCGGATGGTCTGGAATTCGGCCGACGCCTCCAGCTTGACCCGCACGTAATCCCAAATGGATTCCGACATCGTGTAGCGCACCATGCCATCCGCATCGTGCTCGATCAGCAGCATGGATTTGTCCACGAGCTGCGAGAGCAGATCGAGAATCTCCCCGCGCTCCAGGCCGTCGCCTGAACAAACGGTCTCCACCGCCTCGAGCGTGCGCCCGCGGGAGAACACGGTCATCCGGTGCAGCAGCAGGCGCTCCTTCTCGGAAAGCAAATCGTAGCTCCAGTCGATCAGCGCCTGCATGGTTTGCTGGCGCGGCTGCACGCCCGGATGCCGCGCCGCCAGCAGGTGAAAACGATCGTTGAGGAGTTCGTCGATTTGCTCGAGCGAGAGAACTTTCACGCGGACCGCGGCCAGTTCGATGGCGAGGGCGATGCCGTCGAGATTCCAGCAAATCTTGGCGATGATCGGCGCATTCTGCGGCGTGAGCTCGAACGCCGGCTGCACCGCCTTCGCCCTTTCCACGAAAAGTTGCACGCCCTCGTACTGGTCGAGCTGGCTCACGATCTCCTCGCCGGAAAGGGGCTCGCCCCAGAGATTCGGCACGGTGAGCGCCGGGACGGGCCAGGTGACTTCGCCCGGAATGCCGAGCACGTGCCGGCTCGTGATGAGCAATCGCAAGTTCGGGCAGCGGCGCAGGAGCGATTGCGCCAGGTTCGCCGAGGCGTCGGCGACTTGCTCGCAGTTGTCGAGAATGAGCAGGAGCCGCCGCGGGCGCAGCCAGGCAATGATGGTGTCGCGAATGGATTGGCCGGGCTCCTCGCCGATGCAGAGCGCGGCCGCGACGGTTTGGGCGACGCGGGGGCCGTCCGTGATCGTGGCCAGCTCCACCAGCCAGACGCCATCGGGGAACTCGGGCTGAAGCGATGCGCCGAGTTGCAGCGCGAGGCGCGTCTTGCCGGTGCCGCCCGCGCCCACCAGGTTCAGCAGGTGGGTGGTGCCGAGCAGGCGCCGGACTTCCCGCAATTCGTTCTCGCGTCCGATGAAGCTCGAGACCTCGACCGGAAGATTGCCCTCGCAGATCCCGCCGCGGGTGACCGCGCGCAGCGGCGGAAAATCGCCGGGCAGGGCCGGTTCCTCGAGCTGGTACACGCGCTCCGGCCGATCAAAATCCTTCAGCCGCTGCTCGCCGAGATCGCGCAGCGTGACGCCGTCGGGCAGGGACCCCCGCAACAACTCGCGGGTGGCGGCCGAGAGCAGAATCTGGCCGCCGTGCCCGGCCGCCAGCAGGCGCGCGGTGAGGTTCAGCGGGCTGCCGAAGTAGTCGCCATCCCGTTCCTCGGCCGCGCCGGTGTGCAGGGCGATGCGCACGCGCAGCGGCGAGACGTCCTCCCATTTCTCCGCGAGGAGCGCGGTCTGCACGTCGAGCGCCGTGCCGATGGCGGCGACCGGGGTGCGAAAGGCGGCGTAAAAAGAATCGCCCACGGTCTTGAAGACGTGGCCGTCGTTCATCTCGATGATGTGACGAATCAGCGAGTCGTGCCGCGCGAGTGCGGCCGGCATGGCGGCGGGATGCCGCTGCCAAAGCTGGGTGCTCCCTTCAATGTCGGTGAAGAGAAACGTGACCGTGCCGGTGGGAGGCGTGGACATGGCGGAACGCGAGGACCCAATGTGCCCGGCGAAGGCTCGCGAGCCAACAAACTTCCGCGTCGCAATACCCCCGCGGTCCCGGCCAAAGGGACGCCGACTCTTGGATTGAAACCCCGCGCCGTCCTTTCTAGAATGATCGTCCCCCGCCATGCACCGCCGCCTTGCCGTTCTTGTCTCCGCATTTTTGCTGGCGGGCCCGGCAGCGCTCTCCGCGAAACCCTTTGTCGTGGTGACCGAGGAAAAGCAGGGGGATCAGGTTTCGCTCTACGCCACGCTGCAGAACGCGTCATGCGTCAGCTTCGAAATGACGCTCACGCTGACCAACATGAAGTCGTCGGCGCCGCTGCCGATCGTGCGCGACCTGACGCAGGAAAGGACCCTGCTGACCACGCTGACAAAAATCAATCCGGCGGAGAAATGGGCGTTCAAGTACCGCTTCCGGCCGGTGGTGGGCCGCAGCAACGCGAAGCCGGATCTCGCGCACGTTTACAAGCTGCCCTTCAATCCCGAGTCGAAATTCCCGCTCCGCTCCGGCTATGGCGGCCGGGCGGAACCGGCAGGTTCGCCGCCAACGAGTACTATCCTGGTCTGGGACATGCCCGAGGGCACGCCGGTGCTGGCCGCGCGCGAGGGCACGGTGGTCGGCATTCGCGATGATTCCAACGAGCACGGCCTGTCCGACGAGTTTCACGCCAAGGCGAATGTGATCGTGATCGAGCACGCGGACGGAACGCTTGCCGAATACGTGCACCTCAAATACCAGGGCGTCGCCGTCAAGCTCGGCCAGGCGGTGAAAACGGGCGAGTTGATCGGATATTCGGGCAACACGGGATTCACCCGGACTCCCAATCTGCTGGTGCGCATCTCGCGCGTGAATCCGGCGGCGACGCGCGAAAGCCTCGCGGCGATTTGGGACACCAAGGACGCATCGCACGCGGCCCCGGGGCATCGAGGAGGGCAAGGGCATGGAACGGCTCTCGTCCGGGGGATCGGTGGACTCCGCGAAATGGCCGCCGCAGCGGCGGAAGCCTTCCCCGCGGATCGTCGGACCATCATGAGCGCCCTATTCATTTCGATCATCGACTTCGCTTTGCGTGTTTGGTGGCGCGCTGTCGGCGGCAATTGCAATCTCTGCCGACCATCACCTCGCGGAGGAATCACGGAACATCATCAAACTGGCCATCGGCCTTTGGCCACGCTCACGGCGCTGGTGCTGGGTCTGCTCGTCGGTTCGGTGAGAAAGTCCTTCGACACGCCAACCAGGACGTGCAGCGCATCGCCACGGATCTTCGTGCTGCTCGATCGGATCCTCGGCAACTACGGCCCCGCGGCGACGCGGCCGGCAGGGATCTCCTTCGCGAAACCGCCACGTCCCGGCATGGCACACTGCCACCAGGGCCAGCTGATCGCGCGGCACCACCGACAATTCCACGGTCACGGCGGGCATCGAGGGCGTGCGACACGGATGCTGCGCGAGCTGCCGACGAAAAATCGCGCGGATGAGCTCCTGCCGCTGCGGGCCCTGGAGGTGAGCAGCAAGCTTGCGCAAACGCCGCTGGCTGCTGACGGAAATTTCCGGACTCCATCCCAACCCATTCCTTGCCGTGGTGGTCGTGGCTCGTCATCATCTTCATGAGCTTTGGCCTCTTTGCGCCCAGCAACGGCACCGTCCTGACCGCACTCCTCATCTGCGCGGCCTCGGTCTCGGGCGCGCTTTCCTCATCATCGAAATGGACGCCGCTTTTGGCGCGACATCCACGTCCCGCTCAGCCTTGACCGACGCGGTGGGCCGGCTGGGAAAGTGATGGCCGGGACGGGGCGGTTTTCCGCAACCGCGGCCCCTGGTCCGGGTCAACAAACTGCGTCGTCCCCGTTCCCGCCCCGGGGGTCCGGGCGCGCCAGCCCCGATCGGTGATAAATTCCGACTCCCGTGAAACGATTCCTTTGCGCCCTCCTAATGCTGATCGCGGCCGCCGGTCAGGCCGCGGACCACCGCTCTCGGCCGCTGACTTCTCGCGGGCCTTTGCCCGCTCCCTCCGCGAACGGCACCCTCCTATTCCGCCCGGGTGACCCGCGAGCTGCAGGTCGTCGTGACGGATTCCAAGGGCATCAAAGTCAACGGTGTTTCTCTACGACGCGTACGACGAATAGAACAAATGGCCCAAGGATCCCGAGCGGCTCTTCCGGAAATACCTTGTCGCGCTCATTTCGCCGCAGGATGAGGTGTTGCGAGACTTGGACGCCTCGCGAATCGTGCCGGTGGTCAAGAAACGGACGTGGCTGGACGAGCTCGCACCGCCGCAAGGCGAAGGGATTCGACAACGGAGCCGGAGGTGGTCTACGACGAATTGAATGAACAGCTCCATCGTGGCCTATGCGGAAAACACGCCCAACACGCTGCGCTATGTCGTGCCCGCCCAGCTCGAGGAAGTCCGGCTCAAGCCCGGCGATCTCGCGGGCGCTGGCGGCGACCAACTTCCAGAACCTTCTACCCAAAGATCGACGTGCGTCCGAGTGCGCTCGTCTGGACCGTCAAGGCCGGCCGCAACTACGAGGCCTCCCTGCTTGCCGTGCCCGAATTCTGGGCCAAGGGCCAGTTTGACGTCGACGGCGAAATCGTCGTGGCGATTCCCGCGCGCAATGATCTGCTGATCACCGGCTCGAACAAAAGACCGCGGGGCTCGCCAAGCTGCGCGAGGTCGCCGCGCGCGTGGCGCAGGAATCCCCCCAGCGCATCACCGACACGCTCTTTGTTTATCGCGATGGACGCTTCGTGGAATTCAAGGAGTGAGGGTTTTCCTTGGGCGCGTGATGCGACTTTCACGGCGGCCCCCGCCGCGCTTAGTTTCTGCCTATGAAAAGCAAACCTCTCGCCTGGCTGGCTGGCCTGACGCTCGCCGCGATCTCCGTCCTGGCGGCCCCGTCCGACTCGCCAACGTTCACCGTCCAGGTGCCCGGCGCCGACAAGTTGCTGGTCACCGTTCCGACGGGCTGGAAGCACACGACGGATCGGCCGCCCGCGGGCATTCCGCCGACCGTCGACATCACTTCGCCGGGCGGAGCGCTGCTCAAGATCACCTTTATGCAGGATCCCAAGGGCCAGTTCACCAAGTCCGACGAGCTCGACAAATTGGTCACGAAGGCAAACCAGCAATATGTCGCCAACTCGATCGAGAAGCGCGTCGTTCTCCAGCGGCTCGCGGGCAGCGGCGGACCGGGGGTGTATTCCGTTTTCACCGATCCCAAGCTCGCCAACGCGGCGAAACCGCCGCCGGGCGACTTTCGCTTTGTCTCGGCCGGCGCCCGCTCCTTTCGGCCGTCAGGTCTTGATCTTCTCGCTGCTTTCGAACAACAAGGACAACGACGAATACCGGCAGGCGCTCGATTTCCTCGCGAACGGAATCGCCGTGGCCCCTGGCGGAAACTGAACCCGAAACACCCTGCTTCCCATGAGCACCAAGAAAAAGCCCGCTGTCGGATCCATCAATTGGCGGGACCTCACTGTCCGCGACGCCACCGCCGTCAGCGGCTTCTATTCCGCCGTCGTCGGCTGGAAAATCGTGTCGCTCGACATGGGCGGGTACAATGACTACTGCATGAACGCGCCGGGCAGTGGCGAGACCATCGCCGGGATTTGCCATGCGCGCGGCTCGAACGCGGACCTTGCCCCGCAGTGGCTGATGTACGTCACGGTCAAGGATCTGAACGCCAGCCTGCGTCAATGCCGGAAACTCGGCGGCAAGGTGGTTCGCGCCACCCGTTCGTACGGCGAGTCCCGTTACGCGGTCATCCGCGATCCAGCGGGCGCCCACGTCGCGCTCTTCGAGACGAAACGGCCGAAGCCCAAAAGCCGCAAGTAGGGGCCGCCCCGCCCTCCGGCGGCCTGCCGCGGCGCCAATGTGAAGTCTTGCGATCGGCGCGCTAATTGCGCAATCTCTCGTGGTTCGAGCACGGAGAGATCAAACCATTCGAAAGGATATTCCCATGGCCGGAAAAGCCCATCGCACCACCCATCGCAGCACCGCCGGCAAGAAGCTTTACGCCGTCCGCGACGCCAAGGGGCGCTTCAAGGACATCCAGACTTACGAGCGCGCGCACCGCGCCGACCTGGCCCACAAGAGCAAGGCGGAAAAGGCCGGAGCGGCTGCCCGGGCCAAGAAGAAGAAGTAGGTCTCCCGCGCGCGGCGCAGGCCGCGGCGTTTCCATCACCGGCGGCCCGCACCCCCGCGGCACGTTACGATCGAACCCGCTGCTCCGTCCATGACTGCGCAATCCGTCATCCTCCTCTTCGGATGCTCCCTCAGCGCGGGTGCGAGCCTCGCGCAGACCACGCCGTCGGACGATTTCGCCCAGAATCCGGACAGCTTTCTCGTGCCGCCGCCGGAGGCGGTCTGCAACGCGCTGGCCAAGGTGCCGAATGTTGATTTCGCCAAGCTCGCCGGCCAGGGGGCGCCGCCCATCGGCGCGGATCGTTTGAAGGAAATGTCGTCGAGCGCCAAGGCGGTGCATCTCGGCGTACGCGCCGCCGACGCCTATGTCGCGGTCCAGGCGAAGGACGCCGCCGCCTTTCGCCGCGCGACCGACGCGATTCAAACGCTGTCGCGCGAGTTCGCGCTGAACGACACGATGTTCCGGAAGATCACCACCGCGAACAAAATGGCGGAGGGCGGGCGCTGGAGCGACTTGCGCCTCGTGCTGGAGACGTTTCGCGGCGATGTCCTGCGCGAGTTGAAGCTCAACCGCGATCAGGACGCGGTCACGCTCGCGACCATTGGCGGCTGGCTGCGCGGGCTGCAGCTCTCCACGCTCGCGCTGATGACGCACTACGACGCGGACGCCACCCGCCTATTGCGCCAGGCTGCGCTCGTCGCGCATCTCAAACGCCGGCAGAACGCGCTCGGGCCCGAGGCCAAGGACGAGCGCTTTGTCGAATTGCTCGGCAACCGCATCGAGGATATCCGGAAGCTGACCGACGGACCGGCCACCACGCCGGTCAAGCCGGACGACGTCAAGCGGCTCAACGCCATCACCAACGAATTGATGGCCGCGCTGTAGGCCACGCGCGCGGGCCCAGGCGTCAGGCGGGACGGTGCGAATTTTCCGCAACCCAGCCGAGATATTCGGGCAGCGCGGCCTCGACCGGAACGGCGATGATTTCCGGCAATTCGTAGGGATGCAACTCGCGCAAGCGCTGCTGCACGGCCGGGTAGGCCGGGCGGGAAACCTTGAGGATGGCCAGCACCTCGGCTTCCTCATGCACGGCACACTTCCACCGGTAGATCGAGCGCAACGCGGGAACGATATTTCCGCAGGCAACAAGCTGTTCGTCGACGAGACGCCGCACGATTTCGCGGGCCTTTTCCTCGGTCGGGAAGGTGGAAAACACGAGCAACATGGAATCGCGGGAAACCGCATTCTCCGACCCCCGGGCCGACGCCGGCAAGCCCCGTCGGAGCGCATTCAGGCGGTGGCTGGGCAAAAAACCTGCTTCAATAAGCAAAACATGCTTGCAATTCCCGTCGATTCGCGTCTTTAGCTAGCGACCGGCACCGCCCTTTTTCCCCTGCGTCCATGAGCGCCCCCACCCTTGGCCACAAACTTCGCGAAACCCGCGAAGCCCGGGGACTTACGTTGGAAGACGCGGGCCGGGCCACGAAGATTCGGGCCATCCGGCTGGCGGAAATCGAGCACGACGTGTACTCGAACTGCCCGAGCCTCGCCTACGCGCGCGGCTTCGCCATCATTTACGGCGAATATCTCGGCGTCGACGTGGCTCCGCACCTGGGCGAGTTCGATGTTTCCAGCACGGTGGGTCTCGATGATTACCAATACCTCAGCCACAAGCCGGTGGTGAAAGTGCAAAAGGAAGGCCGCCGGATCGAACAGCGCAGCAACGCGCGGCGCGGTGTCGCCCTGACCTCGATGGCGGCGGTGGCGCTGCTCATCGCCATCTTCGGCTACGTGGTCTACGTGAATTTCCAGCGCCTTGGCGATCTCGATCGACTGGCGGCGCGGCAGAACGGCCAGCTTCCACCCGACGCGCAGCCGGGCGATGCGATCACGCCGCAGACCGCGCTGGCAGCCGCGCAACCGATCGAGCCCGCGGTCGCGGCGCCGAAGCCGGAACCGGTCGCGACCACCTCCGCGCCCGCCGTCACGATCACGCCGGCGCCGGTGAAATATTTTCCGCGCGGCACCACGCAGGGCCTGCGCAACAACGTGATTCACTCCCCGAATCAGCCGCGGCCGGATTTGCTGCAGCCGTAACGCACGGCCAGACCGCACACCGCTACGCGCCGCGCGCGGGCGGACCCTTCGAAACGAAGACCATGGCGGGGCGCAGCAGGCGTTCGCGCAGCTTGTAGCCTTTGCGGACCTGCGAGGTGACCCGCCCTTCCGGCACACTGGCGCTTTCCTGCTGCCCAATGGCCTGGTGGAGATTTGGATCGAAGGCCTGCCCCTCCGCGTCGATCGGCTCAACGCCGTTCTCCTTGAGGAACTCCGCCATCTGTTTCCACACGAGTTCGAAGCCCTTCACAATCGGCCCCGCGCCCTTGTGCTTTTTCGCCTCGACCAGGCCCAGTTCGAAGCTGTCGAAAACCGGCAGCAATTTCTCGATGAGGTTGGAATTCGCGTAGCGGATCCCGTCCTCCTTCTCCCGCAGCAGGCGCTTGCGCGTGTTTTCAAAGTCCGCGCGCGCCCGCAGCGTGCTGTCGCGCATCTGCGCCAGCTCGTCGGTCAGTTCCGCCACGCGCTTCGCATTATCCGTCTTCGCATCGAGCGCCGCTGCCGCGTCGTGCGAGGGCATGCCGGAACCCGCGGCCATGGCGGCCGCGCGGTCGGCCGCGACTTGCGCGGAGGTCCGCACCGCGGCGGAGGCTGCTTCGTGGGGTGTCATGTCGTCGTCCAATTCGGTTTTCGGGGAAACTTTACGCTCGTTCATGTCTTCGAAATCGCAATCAGGGTGATGTCGTCGTGCTGGGGATGACCGCCGACGAAACTCTGCAATTCATCGGTCAGGCGCTGCAGGACTGCGGTGGGACCGCTGGACGCGCTCTCGCGGATGGCCTGCACCATGTTATCGAGCCCGTATTCCGAGCCGGCCGCATCGAGCGCCTCGGTGACCCCGTCGGTGTAGAGCACCAGGCAATCGCCCTTCTCCAGCTTGAGCGAATGGTCCTGCAAAACCCTGTCGAAAACCCCGCCGCTGTCAATGCCCAGCGCCATGCCCGGCGGGCGAATCGGGGTCACTGTCTTCGCCGCCGCCACGTAGAGCAGCGGCGCGTCGTGACCCGCGCGCGCCATCGTCATGCTGCCCGTCTCGTGGTTCACGAGGACGTAGGCCGCGCTGATGAACATGTCCTCCTTGATGTCGGGAAAGAGCTGGCGGTTCACCTCGCGGAGGACCTCCGCGGGCGACTGCTGCCCCCGCGCCGCGCCGCGCAGCACACTGCGGCACATCGCCATGATGAGCGACGCCGGAATGCCCTTGCCCGAGACGTCGGCGATGGCCACGCCGATGCGATCCTGATCGACCGTGACGTAGTCAAAATAGTCGCCGCTCACGCTGCTCGCCGGCAGGTTCACGCCGGCGATGACGAAGCCGGGCACCTCGGGCGAGCTGCTCGGCAGCAGAATTTTCTGAATGTCGCGCGCCACCTGCAAATCGTGATCCAGCCGCTTCTTGTCGTGCGCCTCGGCGAACATCGTCGCGCTGTAGAGAGCGAAAGCCGACTGCTCGGCGATGGCCTGGAAGACGGTCGCATCCGCCGGATAAAACTCCTCGCCGCCCGGGCCGTTGGCCACCACCAGAACTCCGAGGCGTTGTCCGCCGTAGACCAGCGGCGCCGCGAGAGTCGTGCGGGCGGACGAGGAGGTGTCAAACTCGCTTGCCGCCGCCGGCTCGATCGCCGCGCCCCAGGCCTGGCCGATCAAGCCCTCGCCGCGGCGAACGTGATGCAGCCGAAAGTAGCTGTCGTTCGTCTGCGCCGACGCCTGGCCGGGAAGATCGGACGGAACCTCCACCAGCGGCGGGCAACCCTTGGTGATGAACATCGGCGCGAGCAAGGCGTCGGATTTGTCCGCCAGGTAAAGCGCCCCGCCCTTGGCGTCGAGGATCTTCACGGCGCCCTCGACAATCCGGCGGTGCAGATCGGCCGGACGCAAGTCGCCGCTGAAGGCCTCGCCCAGCTCGTGCAGAAAATCGAAGACCCGGCGCTCCTCCGTGCGCACGTGATCGCGTTGCGAGCGCAGCGTGCCGATTTTCCGCTTCATCCGTCGCGTGACGTAATAGAGATAGGCGGAACCGGTCGCGAGGATCGCGATGATGACGAGGACGACCCCGATCCAGCTCGCCTCCGGCGCGGCCGCCAGCAGCGCCAGCAGGGCGACGGGCAATCCTCCGTCGAGACACGGTGCCGTGGATGCAATCATGAGGGGCCGCGATTCCGACGGCGCTGGCCAGGAGCCGGTTATTTGGCGCCAGCGACGACATCCTGACGATGGAGATCGTCCTTCAAGTATTCCAGCACATCTTTGAATCGTTGGTGGTTCTTCTCGTCGGACTCGCAGAGCGCCTCGTGGGCCCCGAGCATGGTCTGCGTCACCGCGCGCTTGTCGACGGCTTGATGCGGCGCCATCGGATCGGCGGTGGTCGCGCACGGCACGCGCGCGGGTTCGCGATCCAGCACCAGCACCTGATCGAGGCCGAGCCCCATCAGCAGCTCGGCGTTGCGCGCGTTGGCGTTCACCACGCGCAATTCGCCCTGGCCCAGATCGCGCAGGCGCAACGCCACCCCCGCCAGCGTGCCCATGAAGGTTGAATCCATGGTGGGACAGTCGGCGAGATCGACGGCGAATTCGCGGTGGCCGCGCTGAATCATCTCCCGGGCGAATTCCTTGAGCCCGGGGCTGTTCTGAAAGGACCCTTTCCCCTGGACCTGCACCCAGACGGTTTTCGAGGTGAAGCCCACGAGAATGGATGAACCTGCGGTCATCGGGAAAGATTCTGACGCAACCCCTTAAGTAACGGGAGGGACACGGCACTGTCAAACCTTGGCGCTTCAGCCAATCGGGTCGCGACACTCTGAGTCATCAGAGAATAGACGGGAGCCGCGGGCCGCGCATTCAGCCTGGTGACACAACCGAAATCGGTCGCCGCGCGGAAGATGCTACGCGCGGACGAGCGAGCGCGCGAAACCGATCATCAGCGCGATCCAGGCAATCGCGGCGAAGACCGCAAACGCCGGCGGCACCCACATGAGCGCGTTGAGATGAAGCTCCGTGATCAGCCCGGCCGTCGCCAGCGCGTACACCGAGGGCGAAAAGACCAGCGCCCAGTACGGCGTCTCGTAGCGGAACGGCACGCGTTGGAGCGCGTGCCGCCAGAAACCCGCCGCCAACAGAATCGGCACCCACCAGGTGGCCACCACCCAGCTGAAAATGACGAGCGGTCGAATCGGAATCTCCGACCAGGACGCGGTGCCGGCCGGGACGCTGCGCGCGTGCAACGCGGCCAGCTTCAGTCCCGCCACCACGACAATCGCGAAGCCGCCCATGTTGATCCAGTTGTTGGCGAGCAACTGCTCCGGACGCATCGGCAGAAAAAGCCAGCGATAAAGCAGCGCCACCATCACGACGACGTTGAAGAAGAAGCCCAGCAACAAGCCGCCGTACAATCCGAAGAGCAGCGACTCGCCGGCTTCGCGCGCGACGTGCGTGCCAAGCCCCATGGTCACAATCAGCGCCGCGCCGGGCAGTAACCACGTGGGGCTGATCGCCTCGGCGAAACCGGCCTGGCCGTCGCGCACGCTGGCGCCCACCACGAACAGACAGCTCAGCAACACCCATAGCGCGAGGGAGAAAAACCAGAGCGGAGCGACCACGGCGTGCCAGTCGGTCAGCACGGCGATCTGAATGCCAAAGATGCTCGTGGCCAGCGGCGCGAAAAAGAAACTGGGCCCGCGGACGAGGTCGGTCAGATCCGCCAGCAGCGCGCGAGTCGTTCCGCACGACGCGCAGCGCGGTCGCCAGCCACGCGACGGCCAGGAGCAAGGCGTTGAGCGCGAGCAACGCGAGCGCGACCCTGCGCAGTCCCAGCAAGTTGGCGCAGAGCGAGACGCCGCCGGTCCCCAGCACGATGGAGAACATCGACGGGGAGAGCGCAGCGGGTGAAAGCGAAGGGGAGGCCATGCGGAAGCGGCGCCAGTTCTAGCGACCGGTGGGCCGGATGACAGCGATTTTCTCCTTTTCCCGAGAAATGAATCAGCCAGCATCGGCGGCTTCATGCGCATCGTTCTCCAGCGCGTCTCGCGCGCCAGCGTTGACCATCGACGGCATTCCGCCGCGCCAAATCGGGCGTGGCTACGTCCTCCTGCTCGGCGTGACGCATGGCGACACGACGGTGGACGCGGACCGGCTGGCTGCGCGCATCCCGGTGCTGCGGCTCTTCCCCGACGCCAGCGGCCGGATGGATCGAAACTTGATTGAGGTCGACGGCGAGGTGCTGGTCGTCAGCCAGTTCACGCTGTTCGGTTCGTTGAAAAAGGGCACGCGACCGTCCTTCAGCGACGCCGCCCAACCCGGTCTCGCCCGGGCGCTTGTACGAGTACTTTGTCGAGGCGCTGCAAAAGGTCTTGCCGCATCCGGTGGTCACAGGCGAGTTCGCCGCGCACATGGACGTGGAATTGGTGAACGAAGGCCCCGTCACGCTGCTGCTCGACACGACGGGAAAAAATTTCGGGGACTAGGAAGCGCGAGCCGGCGGTAACAGGGATTGCCCTCAACGGTCGTATGATCCATTGAGCGCCGGAGGCGCGACGGACGGTAGCCGGTGGTGACAGCCACCGGTTCCGCAGATTCAATAGGAAACGAGCCCCGGAGGGGCGATGGAGGTTGCGGCGTGCGCCTGCGAATCACGTCGGCTCTCCGACTTGAGGTGTCGACGCCCGCACGATTCAACAATTCGCAATATTCCTCGGCGAACGATTTTGTGCGGTGATGTTCGGGCTGATTCTCGATGTAGCGCCGAACCGCATCGAGGTCCTTGGGGCTGACGGAAAAAACGCCATAGCCCTCCTGCCATTGGAATTCATGGGCACCGATTGTCCGATGGATCCAGCCGGATGAAACCGACTTCACGTTGGCCATCAGTTGCGCCACCGATATCGTCGTCGGCAGGCCTATCAGGAGATGTACGTGGTCGCCGACACCGCCAATCGCAATCGGGTGCACCTCCTGTTCCCGAAGGCATCCGCCGAGATAGGCATGCAATCGTCCACGCCACCGTTCAGCAATGAGCTCAGCGCGATTCTTGGTCGAAAAGACGATGTGCAGTTTGATGCTGTGATGGGTTGACGGCATCGCGATGCAATCCTTCCATCGCCCCTCCGGGGCTCTCCACATATTGCCCGGATTTCCGGTGGCTGTCACCACCGGCTACCACCCATCGCGCCGCCGGCGCTCACTCTCCATGGGCTATCACCGGGCGTCTCATCGTCGCCAATCTGGGCGTAATTCATATCAGGGGCCGAGATTCTAAGCCCCGGCGGGGCGTGGGACGGTAGCCGGTGGTGAAAGCCACCGGTTTCAAGATTCAAAAGAAAGGGAGCCCCGGAGGGGCGACGGAGCGAATTGACGATCCGACCAAGACTCCAAGAAAAAGGCCGCCGCGGTTTCCCGGGCGGCCTTTTGGATTTTTTTCGCGGACGCTTACTTCTTCTCGTCAGCCAGCGCGGCCTGGGCGGCGGCAAGGCGCGCCACCGGCACGCGGAACGGGCTGCAGCTCACGTACGCCAAGCCCAGCTTGTGGCAGAACTTCACGCTGTCCGGATCGCCGCCGTGCTCGCCGCAGATGCCCAGCTTGATGTTCGGCCGCGTCTTGCGGCCCTTCGCCGTGGCAATCACCATCAGCTCGCCCACGCCGGTCTGGTCGATCGTCGCGAAGGGATTCTTCTTCACGATTTCCAGCTCCGCGTAGTGCGGGAGGAACGAGCCGCTGTCGTCGCGGCTCATGCCGAGCGCGGTCTGCGTCAGGTCATTCGTGCCGAAGCTGAAGAACTCGGCGGACTCCGCGATCTCGTCGGCCGTCAACGCGCCGCGCGGGATCTCGATCATCGTGCCGACCATATATTTCAACTTCACCTTCTGTTCCGCCATGACCGCCTTGGCGACGGCGTGCACGACCTCGAGTTGCAGGTCGAGTTCCTTCTTGAAGCCGACCAGCGGGATCATGATTTCGGGATGGCACTTGATGCCCTCCTTCTGCACGAGGGCGGCGGCCTCGAAGACCGCGCGCGCCTGCATGGCGCTGATTTCCGGGAAGCTGACGCCGAGGCGGCAGCCGCGGTGGCCGAGCATCGGGTTGAATTCATGCAGCGCCTCGACGCGATGGGCGATGTGCTTCGGATCGACGCCCAGTCTTTTTCGCCAGCTCCTGCTGTGATTTCTCGTCATGCGGCAGGAACTCGTGCAGCGGCGGATCGAGGAAGCGAATCGTGGCGGGGTAGCCCTTGAGCACGCGGAAGATGCCAGCGAAGTCGTCGCGCTGATAGGGCAGCAGCTTGGCCAGCGCCTTCTCGCGCTCCTCCTTCGTCTCCGCGAGAATCATCTCGCGCATCGCGTCGATGCGGTTGCCCTCGAAGAACATGTGCTCCGTCCGGGTAAGGCCGATGCCCACCGCGCCGAACGCGAGGGCGTGCGCGGTCTGCTCGGGGCTGTCGGCGTTCGTGCGCACGTCCATGCGGGTGACCTTCGCGCACCAATCCATCAGCCTGGCGAAGTTCCGGTAGGTGCGGCTCTGCTTGGCCTCGGCGTCGCCGTGCACCAGCGCCTGGATGATTTCCGACGGCGCGGTCGGCAGTTCCTCGGCGTAAACCTTGCCGCTGGTGCCGTCGATCGAGATGCTGTCGCCTTCCTTCCAGGAGCGGTCGCCGACCGAAACGGTCTTGGCGTTGTAGTCGATGATGAGATCGGCCGCGCCGCAGACGCAGACCTTGCCCATCTGGCGGGCGACGAGCGCGGCGTGCGAGCTGACGCCGCCCTTGGCGGTGAGGATGCCCTCGGCGGCGATCATGCCGCGAAGATCCTCCGGCGAGGTTTCATTGCGCACGAGCAGGACCTTTTCGCCCTTCGCCGCGGCGGCCGCCGCGCGATCGGCATTCAAGTAAATCCGGCCGGTGGCGGCGCCGGGACCCGCGGGCAGTCCGGTCGCGATGACGGTCGCCTTGGCCAGCGCCTTGCGATCGAAGACGGGCGCCAGCACCTGGTCGAGCTGATCGGCCGGCACGCGCTTGATGGCGGTGCGCCAGTCGATCAATTTTTCATCGACCATTTCCACGGCGAACCGCACCGCGGCCACGCCCGTGCGTTTGCCGTTGCGGGTCTGCAGCATGAAAAGCTGCCCGTCCTGGATCGTGAACTCGAAGTCCTGCACATCCTTGAAGTGCGACTCGAGCCGCTTGCGCACCTGCTTGAGCTCGGCAAAGGCCTTCGGCTGGAGGGCCTCGAGCTTCTGCACCGCCTCGGGCGTGCGCACGCCGGCCACCACGTCCTCGCCCTGCGCGTTCATGAGGAACTCGCCATAAAAGACGTGCTCGCCGGTCGCGGGATCGCGGGTGAAGGCGACGCCGGAGCCGGAATTTTCGCCGGTGTTGCCGAAGACCATGGCCTGCACGTTGACCGCCGTGCCCCATTCCTGCGGGATGTTGTATTTGCGGCGGTAGACAATCGCGCGATCGTTCATCCACGAACCGAACACGGCGCTGACCGCGCCCCAGAGTTGCTCCCACGGATCCGTCGGGAAATTCTTGCCCGTGCGTTCCTTCACCAACGCCTTGAAGCGCTTGACCAGTTCCTTGAGGTCGTCGGTCGAGAGCTTGGTGTCCTCGATTTCGTGATTGCCGTAGCGCTCGTCCTTGACGTGGCTGATGACCGTCTCGAACGGTTCGTGGTCCTCGCTCGGAAGTTTTTGCACGCCCATGACGACGTCGCAGTACATCTGGATGAAGCGGCGGTAGCAGTCCCAGGCGAAGCGCTCGTTGCCGGTCGCCTTCGCCACGGCCAGGACGGTCTGATCGTTGAGGCCGAGGTTGAGAATCGTGTCCATCATGCCCGGCATCGAATCACGCGCGCCCGAGCGCACGGCGACGAGCAACGGCATCGCCTTCGTGTCGCCGAACTTCGTGCCCATGATCTTCTCCATGTTGGCGACGCCGGCCTGGACCTGCGCCTTGAGCGACTTCGGATAGGTCTTCTTGTTCTCGTAGTAGTAGGTGCAGACCTCGGTCGTGATGGTGAAGCCCGGAGGCACGGGCAGGCCGATGCGGGTCATCTCCGCGAGGTTCGCGCCCTTGCCGCCGAGCAGCGCCTTCATCGAGCCGTCGCCGTCGGCCTTTTTCCGGCCGAACACATAGACATACATGCCCGCCTTCTGCTTTTTGGCGGGTTTGCCGCCGGCCTTGCGGCCCTTGGCCTTGGCTGAACCTTTCCGCTTGGAGGACTTGGCGGCCAATTTCGCGGCTTTGCGGGCCAATTTTTCGGCCTTTTTCTTGGATTTCTTGGACATGAAGACAGGGCTACCTCGGGGTTGGAGTGACCACGCGACTCCAGGCGGGAGCGCGCGGGAGAGCGATTGTAAGCGCCACCCGGGCAAACGCAAAAAGCGAAAATCCGCTGTCCACCCGAGCCCCGTCGGCGGGGGCGTCGCCAGAGAAAATGCGAGAGTTGGAATAAATGGCGATTCGACGCGTCTGACAGGGGAGCAGATGACGAAGAGGGCACGGAACAATGATGAAATTCCGCTCGCCTTTCGGCCGGTGAACCCTTCATGATGCGAGCCTGAGTCACACCCCCCTTCTCTCCCGACCCAGCTTCCTTCCACCACTTTAGCCGCGCGGCGAAAATGGTCCCGCGCGAACCGCTTTTGCGGGTCCATCCGCGCCTTTGCGCGGAACCGGGCCGGCAAAAAACAGAGAAACCCAAACACACAAAACCGTTAGCAATATGAGCAAGACGAACAAATCCCTCATCCTCGGCGCCGCGATGGCGGGCCTCATCCTCGGCTCCGCCCCCGTGCAGGCCGCGCAATCCGCTCCCTCGGACGCGGGTTATGTCGCGACCAAGGCCGACGAGAAAAAGGATGTGCACTCCTGTAAAGGCAAGAACTCCTGCAAGGGCAATGGCGGCTGCAAGTCCGGCGACAACGGCTGCAAAGGCAAGAACTCCTGCAAGGGCAAGGGCGGCTGCAACACTGCGCCCGACAAGAAGTAATCCTTCGATCGATCATTGATCCGCGCCGGCACACGTGTCGGCGCGGAACTTTTCTCGACCCGTCATGCCAGCCAATTCGTTCAACGGCTTCACCGAATACGGCATCGGCATCGGTCTGCGCATCCCGCATTATGCGCACATCCTGGAGAAGAAACCGGTCGTCGACTGGTTCGAGATCATCTCCGAGAATTTCATGGTCGACGGCGGCCGCCCGCTCGAGGTGCTCGACGCCATTCTCGAGCAGTACCGCGTCGTCCAGCACGGCGTCTCCATGTACTTCGGCAACGCCGACCGCCCGAGCCGCGAGCACCTCAAGCGCCTGAAGACGCTGGTCAAGCGCACCAAAACGCCGTGGCTTTCCGACCATCTCTGCTGGGGCAGCGTCGACGGCCGCTACACGCACGACCTGCTGCCCATGCCGTACACCTTCGCGGTGGCGAAGCGCACGGCGCAGAACATCCGCGAGGTGCGCGACTACCTCGAGACCCCGATTTGCGTGGAGAACGTCAGCAGCTACGCGGAATTCCACGCTTCCGAGATGACCGAGTGGGAATTCCTCAGCGAGGTCACCGAGCTGGCCGACTGCGGCATCCTGCTCGACGTGAACAACATTTACGTCTCCTCGCGCAACCACGACTTCAACCCCTACGACTACCTCAACGGCGTGCCGCATCATCGCGTGGGGCAGATGCACATCGCGGGGCACACCAAGTTCGAGAGTTACATTCTCGACACGCACGACCACCCGGTGCTCGACCCGGTGTGGAAGCTCTACGATCACGCCGTCCGCCACTGCGGCCACACCGCCACGCTTCTCGAATGGGACGCGCACATTCCCTCTTTCAATGAAGTCCACGACGAAGCCCTCAAAGCGAACCAGTACCTCGGCGAAGTCGAAGCCGCGGAAAAGGCGGTCGCCGGCGCCGCGCGCCGTTAGCTCGGAGAAGGACTGGCGCGAATTGCAGCGGCTGATGACCGGCGTGCTCTTCACGCCGCTCACCCCGGGCAACAACATGCAGCGGCGCTTCCGCGGCCGCCCCATGCGCGAGGTGGCCGCGTCGTTCATCAAGCCGAACGACCGGCTCACCTCCTTCGAGCGGCTCGAGATCTACAACCGCCAGTACTGGTTCCGCATCCTCGACGGCCTCTACGAGGATTTCCCCGGCCTGCGCTCGGTCCTCGGCGAGGCCGCCTTCATGCGCCTGGCGGAGGCCTACCTGGCGAAGAATCCGTCGACCTCGTTTTCCATGCGCAATCTCGGCCACGCGCTGGAGAAATTCATCCGCAAGAATCCGAAATACGCCGGCCGCCGGCTGGCGCTGGCGCTCGACATGGTGCGGCTGGAATGGGCGCAAATCGAGGCGTTCGACAACGCGGCGCTGCCCGCGCTGACCTCGGATGATTTTCTCGACACGCCGCTGCACCGGCTGCGCGTGCGCCTGCAGCCGCACGTCATGCTGGTCGAGGCGGATTACCCGGTCGACAATCTCGTGCTGGCGGCAAAGCGGGCCGACTCCGGCATGCGCGGCGAGGCGAGCAACGCCATGGACGAGGCGGCCGAGCACGCGCCGCAGGCGGCCATCCCGCTGCCGAAGCGCGAGCCACTTTCGCTCGCGGTGCACCGGCACGACAACATGGTCTATTTCAAGCGGCTCGAGCCGGAGGCGTTTGCCATCGTCAAGGCGCTGCGCGACGGCGCCACGGTCACCGCCGCCTGCGAAAAGGCGCTGCGGCGCGCCGATCCGTCGGTCGATTGGGCCGGCAAGGTCCGCACCTGGTTTTCGAATTGGGCCCAGCTGGGTTGGTTCTGCCGCCGGGAATAAATCCCGCGCGGGATGATCTCACGGACATGAAACCATTGCTCACTTCCGCCTACAAATTGCTGATTTCCATCGGCACCTCGCTGCAGTCGCCCTTCCTGCTGGCCATCCGGCTCTACTGGGGCTGGCAGTTCTTCCTCACCGGCAAGGGCAAGCTGACGAGTCTCGACAAAGTCACCGAGTTCTTCGCGAGCCTGAACATCCCGCTGCCCGGCTTCAACGCCGCCATGGCCGGCACCACCGAAACGCTGGGCGGCCTGCTCATTGTCGTCGGCCTGGCGTCCCGCCTGACCTCCATTCCACTTATCGGCGTGTTGGTCGTCGCGTACCTCACGGCGGACTTTGATTCGTTGAAAATGATCTTCAGCGAACCCGACAAGTTCATGGCGGCGACGCCTTTTCTGTTTCTTCTGGCGATGTTGATCGTGCTCATCTTTGGACCCGGTAAGTTCTCGATCGATCATCTGCTCGCCAAGAAGTTCGCCCCCGAAAAACCATGAAGCGATTGGTTCTCCTGCTCCTTCTCGCGGTCGCCTCCGCCCACGCGGCGGACTCAAAAATCCCGTGGCAGCAATGGTCGCCCGCCGCGTTCGCGAAAGCCAAGCAGGAGAACAAGTTCGTCATTCTCGATCTGCACGCCGTCTGGTGCCACTGGTGCCACGTGATGGACGAGACCACCTACAAGGATCCGCGCGTCATCAAGCTGCTCGCCGAGAAATACGTGCCGGTGGAGGTGGACCAGGATTCGCGGCCGGACATCTCGAACCGCTACGAGGATTTCGGCTGGCCCGCCACGATCGTCTTCAACGGCGACGGCCAGGAAATCGTCAAGCGCCGCGGCTATCTCACGCCCGACGAGATGGTTTCGATGCTGCAGGCGATCATCGACGACCCGACGCCGGGGCCTTCGGTCCGGAAGGAAGCCGAGGTGACGTACGCCAAGGACGGCGTCATGCCCGCGGAGCGCCGCGCGGAACTGGCGAAGGTGGTGACCGACGGATACGACCGCAAGCTGGGCGGCTGGGGCTTCAATCAGAAATATCTTTACTGGGACGCGGTCGAGCGCGCCCTCGATCTCGCCGCGGCAGGCGACAAGGACGCCGAGAAGATGGCGCGCGACACGCTGCGTCTGCAGCTCCAGTTGATCGATCCGGTCTGGGGCGGCGTTTACCAATATTCCGCCGAGGGCGACTGGAAGCATCCGCACTTCGAGAAAATCATGCAGGTGCAGGCGCAGAACATGCGCATCTACGCGCGCGCCTACGCGCAGTGGAAAAATCCGGAATACCTCAAGGCGGCGCGCGACATCCAGCGCTTCATCGCCACGTTCCTGACCTCGCCGGACGGCGCGTTCTACACGAGCATGGACGCCGATCTCAAACCCGGCCAGCACGCCGAGGGCTATTTCAAATTGGGCGACGCAGCACGCCGCAAGAAGGGCATCCCGCGGATCGACAAGCACATCCTACTGCGCGCGAGAACGGCTGGATGATCGAGGGATTGGTCGCGCTGCACGACGCCTCGGGCGATGAGTCGGCGCTCACCCAGGCCAGGCGCGCAGCCGACTGGATCGTCGCAAACCGCCCGCTGCCGGGTGGCGGGTTCCGGCATGATGAGACCGACGCAGCCGGGCCGTTTCTCGGCGACACGCTGGCGATGAGCCGGGCGTTTCTGGCGCTGCATGCGGCCACCGGCGAGCGCATCTGGCTGGATCGTGCGCAGGCGGGGGCGAATTTCATCGCCGCGAATTTCAAGTCGCCCGAGGGCGCGGGCTTCGTCGCGAGCAAGGCGGGCGCGCTGCCGCCGCCGCAGGCGCAATTTGATGAGAACGTGGAGCTGACGCGCTTTGCCAACCTGCTCTTTCATTACACGGGAAACGACACTGATCGCGAGATGGCGAGCATCGGCATGCGCTACCTGGCGACGCCCGGACATCACGAATCCGCGCCGGGCCTACGTGGCGGGAGTGCTGCTGGCGGCGGCGGAGTTCGACAACGAGCCGCTGCACGTGACCATCGTGGGCCCGAAGGGCGACGGCGCGGTCAGCATCTTGCAGAAGACTGCGCTGACCATTCCGAGCGGCTACCGGCAGATCGAGTTGTGGGATCCGGCGTCGGGCGTGCCGGCGTCGGGCGGCGTGGAGTATCCGAATCTGCCGAAGCCGGCGGCGTTCTTGTGCGCGAAAGGCACGTGTTCCGCCCCGCTGGAGACGCCGGACGCGCTGCGCGCGCGGTTGGAGCGGATCAGCAGGCGCGCGGCGCCGTAATCAATTACGCCGCATCGGCGTCCTGCTTCTTGCGCAGGAGCGGGGCGGCCTTGCCCAGCACCGCGGCGCGATTGATCGTCACCGACTCCACGTCGCCCCGGCTCGGGATGTCGTACATCACGTCGAGCATCAACCGCTCCAAAATCGATCGCAGCGCCCGCGCGCCCGTGCCCTTTGCCAACGCCTGCTGCGCCAGCGCCCGCACCGCCTCGCGCGTGACATTCAAGCCCACGCCTTCAATCGAGAACAGCTTCGCGTACTGCTTCACCATCGCGTTCTTCGGCTCGGTCAAAATCTGCACCAGCTCGTCCTCGGTCAGCGCGGTCAGCGACGCCGCCACCGGGAGACGACCGACAAACTCGGGAATCATCCCGAACGCGAGCAAATCCTCGGGCTCCACGACAAAGCCGGGCTCATCGGGCATCTGGCCCGACGATTCGGCGGCGACACCGCCAAAGCCCATCGTCTTCCGGCCGAGCCGGCGCTGGATGATCTTGTCGAGGCCCACAAACGCGCCGCCGCAGATGAACAGAATCTTTTCCGTGTTCACCTGGATGTACTCCTGGTGCGGATGCTTGCGGCCGCCCTGCGGCGGGACATTGCAGACGCTGCCCTCGAGAATCTTCAGCAGGGCCTGCTGCACGCCCTCGCCCGAGACGTCGCGCGTGATGCTGACGTTGTCGGTCTTGCGCCCAATCTTGTCGATCTCGTCGATGTAAACGATGCCGACCTCGGCGCGCTTCACGTCGTAGTCGGCATTTTGCAGCAGGCGCAGGATGATGTTCTCCACGTCCTCGCCGACATAGCCAGCCTCGGTCAGCGTGGTGGCGTCCGCGATGCAGAATGGCACCTCGAGAATGCGCGCCATGGTGCGCGCGAGCAGCGTCTTGCCCGAGCCGGTCGGGCCGAGCAGAAGAATGTTGCTCTTCTCGATTTCGACGTCGGCCAGCGGATCGATCGGCAGGGTGGCCTTGGCCGTGTTCTCGAAGGCGAGCGTGATGCGCTTGTAGTGATTGTGCACCGCGACCGAGAGGACCTTCTTGGCGAGCTCCTGGCCGATGACGTAGCGGTCGAGCTCGTTCTTGATTTCGACCGGCTTGGGCACGCGCACGGGCGGGGCGGCGGTGCTCTTGCGGGATTCCTCGCTCAGTTCCTTGTCGAGGATGTTTTTGCAGACCGTGATGCAGCTGTCGCAGATGTAGACCCCGGGGCCGGCGACGAGCTTGCGCACCTCCGCGTGGCTCTTGCCACAGAAGGAGCACATCGTGAGATTGGTCGCGCGGGCCATACCGAAAACAGGGAAGCGGGATTAAACGCTGGTTCTTTCCTCTGTAAAAGCAGGAAACGTGACAGCCCGCAAAGTTTTCCGGCCCAAAAGGGCGACTATTCCGGCTTGGCAGCCGGGGGGGCCGGCAGGGTGCCGCTCCCCGCCGGGGGCAGCAGCTCCGGACGCATCTCCGGGCCGAGTTGCTTGCGCGACTCCACCACGTTGTCGACCAGACCGTAATTCTTCGCCTCCTCGGCGCTCATGTAGTAGTCGCGATCGGAGTCCATCTTGACCTGATCGTCCGTCTTGCCGGTGTGCTGGGCGATAATGTGAATCAGGCGCTTCTTCAGCTTGTACATGAACTCCACCGTGCGTTCCACGTCGCTGGCCGTGCCCTGGGCGCCGCCGGAGACCTGGTGGATCATGATGTCCGAATTCGGCAGCGCGTATCGTTTGCCCTTCGTGCCGCGGCAAGAAGAACAGCGCCCATGCTCGCGGCCATGCCGATGCAATAAGTGATCACGTCGCAGGTCAGGAATTGGATCGTGTCATAGATGGCGAGGCCGGCCGTGACCGAACCGCCGGGCGAGTTGATGTAGATGTGGATGTCCTTCTTCGGATCCTCCATCTGGAGGAAAAGCAGCTGGGCGATGACGGCGTTGGCCACCTGGTCGTCGATCGGACGTGCCGAGGAAGATGATGCGGTCCTTCAGCAGCCGCGAGTAAATGTCGTAGCTGCGCTCGCCGCGACCGGTCTGCTCGATCACGTACGGCATGTAGTAGCTGGAGTGCGGATTGCTCGGCAGCGGGTCGGTCATTCGCATTTTTGGATTCCTCGAGGGAGGTCAACTCAGGCGCCAGCCGAAGGGGTTTCGGGCAGCGGCAGAACGGTAGCATTCGAGGTCAGGTAGGCAAGGGTCTTGGCGATGAGAAGCTCCTCCTCGATGCCGGAAAGTGCGTCACGATCGACCAAATCCTTCTTCATCTTGTCGACCGAGGTGCCGTAGCGCACGGCCATGGCGGTGATGCGCTCGTTCATCTCCTCCTTGCCGACGCGGATGTTTTCCTTCTCGGCGATGCGCGTGAGAATGAAGGCGCCCTTGAGCCGCTCGTTCGCGGCGATGGTCGCATTGCCCGCGATCTCCTTCTGGTTCTCCATGATCTTTTCATCGCTCACGCCGCGCTCCTGGTTCTGGCGCACGATGTCGGCCGCGATGCGGCGCACCTCGCCGCGCACGAGGCTGGCAGGCAGATCGAATTCCACGCTTCGGTTGAGGTGCTCGAGAATCTGGCGGCGCTTGCCTTCCTCGATGAAGTCGCGCTTCTGGTTCTCGATGTCGACGCGCAGCAACTCGCGCAATTCCGCGAGGCTCTTGCCCTGGGCGACCTTGCCGGCGAACTCGTCGTTCACCTCGGGCAGCACCTGGCGCTTGATTTCCTTGAGCGTGACGGTGTAGTCGATCTTCTTCCCCGCGAGGGCGGGATCGGGAAATTCCGCCGGCAGCTCGATGGAGAATTCGCGCGTGTCGCCGGCGTTCATCCCGGTCAACGCTTCGCAGAAGCCCGCCAGGAAATTGCCCGGCCCCAGCTTGATCCAAAGGCCCTCGCGACCCTGCAATTCGCGGCCGACATTGCCCTCCACGGCCTCGCCGACAGGCTTGCCGTCGAGCTGGCCCGCGACATCGAGCACGCTGAAATCTTCCATCGCGAGGGGACGGCCGTTCACGTCCTCGAAATCGGCCAAGGCGGGCACGCAGGCGCTCGATGGCGCCGTCGATTTCCTTGTCCTCCACCTTCAGGTCCGGGGCGCGGACCTCGAGTTTGTCGTAGGCCGGCAGCTCGAATTCCGGCGCCGTGACCACCTTCGCGGTGAAACTGAGCGGGCCGTTGGCCTCGTGCTTCACGTCCTCGACGGAATCCACCGTCAACACGCGCAGCTTGTGCTGCTGGATGGCCTCGCGCACACCGACCGAAAGCAGTGACTGGTTCAGTTCGTCGGCGATCTTTTGCTTGTACTTCGCCTCAATGACCATGCGCGGCGCCTTGCCGGCGCGATAGCCGGGGACCTGGGCGTGTTGCATGAAATCGCGCACGATCTTGTCGCGTTCCTGGCCCACGCGGTCGGCGGGCAGTTCAATGTGCAGGGCGGAAATGCAGTGGGGTTGCTTCTCGATGGTGGCAGTCATGGCAGGGGAAAACGGGCCGGAAATCTAGCACGGTCGATGCAAAAGACGAGCCGCAGAACGCGGGTTATGACGGACGAAGGAGCCGGGCGATCTGCGCCTCCTTCAGCTCCACCGGCCCGACGGCGGCCACCGCCACCCGGCCGGGCCCGAAAAAGCACTTCCGCGCCGCGGCCTGCAACTCCGCGGCAGTCACAGCGGCGATGCGCGCCCGGGCGACGTCCGGCTCGACCACGCGATCGTAGGCGAGCAGCGTCTCCCCCATCCAGAGCATCTGGTTCGTCGTGCTTTCGAGGTTCAAGCGGTGCTGGCCGACCAAATAATCCTTCGCGCGCCGCAACTCGTCCCGTTTCACCGACCGGGTGGCGATGCGCGCGAGTTCGCGCCGGATCAATTCGAGCGTCTCCGCCAGCCGATCCGCCTCGAGTCCGACCGTGATCGAGAACATGCCGGTCTCGTGCAGCGTCTCGACGTGCGTGTGCACGGAATAACAAAGACCGCGCTCCTCGCGCAGTTTCTGGAAGAGGCGCGAACTCATGTTCTCGCCGAGCACGGCGTTGAGCACGCGCATCACGTAGCGCTCGTGACTATGTCGACTGGGACCGGGAAAGCCCATGGTCAGATGCACCTGCTCGATGTCCTGGCGCTCCACTTTCACCATCACTTCGCGCCGCCGTGAAAGCGCGGGCACGCGGCGAAAGCGCGCGCGCGGGCCGCGCCGCGCCCGCTCGAGGCCGGCGCGCAGCTCTGCCACGACCTCCCGGTGCTTCACGGGCCCGGCGACCGCCATCACCGTGTTGCCGGAGGCGTAGCCGCCACGCCAAAACGCGACCAGATCGGACCGCCGCAGTGTGGCCACGCTTTCAACCGTGCCGGTGAGCGGCCGGCCCAGCGGTTGACCGGGCCAAAAGGTGGCGGAGAGCAACTCCTCGGCGACCTGTGCCGGCTGGTCGCGCCCCATCAGGATTTCTTCGCGGATGACGCCACGCTCGCGCTCCACCTCCTTCGCGGGCAGGGTGGAGTGCTGGTACATGTCGAGCAGCACGTCGGCCACCCGCGCCAGTTGCCGCGCCTCGGCCTTGGCGTAGTAGCAGGTGTGATCCACGCCGGTGAAGGCGTTCAAATCGCCGCCGAGACCCTCGACCTCGCGCGCGATGCCGGACGCGGTGCGCCGGCGCGTGCCCTTGAAGAGCAGGTGCTCGAGAAAATGGGCCGCGCCATTGGTGCGATCGGATTCATGGCGTCCGCCCACGCCGGCCCACAAGCCCGCGCTCACGCTTTCGAACCCCGGCATCTCGGCCGTGGCGATGCGCAGGCCGTTGGCGAGCGTGGTGACTTGATAGGTCGCGATCGGCATGGGCTGGCACGCTAGCCGCGCGGCGGGGTTGTGCAAAACGACGTGGTGAATTGGCTCGTCCCGAGCCGATGGGGGTGGTAGGGACGACCGTCCTCGGTCGTCCCAATTTCTGCGAGATCGATCGAGTACCGGTCTCGGATCTTCCCGTGCGAATCATTCAATCTCGACATGCACCAATCATCCGAGATGTTTGGGACGACCGGGGACGGTCGTCCCTACCAAATCACCAACGCGCCCGGAGGTCGCGTAACACCTACGGAAACACCGCCCAGACTTCGACGAGGCGGTTGCTCGAGGCGGTTTCCTTGTTCAGGATCTCGGCGCTGCCCATGCCGACGGGATACATGACGTTCGCCACGTTCCCCTTGTCACGCATCAGCGCGACCACGTTTTCGGCGCGATCGATCGAGGTCTTCTCGTTCGCCTTCGGGTCGCCCTTCTTGTCGGTGTATCCCAGCACCACGAAGACGAGCGTCGGATCCTCGGTCAATTTCTTGATGCCGGGCGATTGCAGGGCGTTGACGAGAATCTGGCCCTCGGAAGGCGCCAGCGTTTTGCGGCCGTCGCCGAACGGAACAATCAGCACGCAACCCATGCCGCGCGCGCGATCCACCGAGGAGTAGAGCCGGTTCTTTTGGTCCTGCGTGAGGTTGGGCATCTGATCGATGCGCTTGATGACGTCCTGGCGGGCCCGTTCGTTTTCGTTCTCGAGCTTGTAATTGGGCTTCTCCACGGCGCGCGCGGGTTCGGCGGCGACGTTGCTCGGGGGCGCCTCGGCGGGCGGCACGGTGGCGTTGGGACGGGGCGTGGTCGCGGTGGATCCGACCGGCGGCGTCCCGGCCGCCGGGGGCCGGAAGAAATTGTCGTAGACGAAATACCCGCCGGCTCCGAGGAGGCCGAGGATGATGATTAGCGGGACTAGTTTCAGGCTGCTGCGGCTCATATCGGAGGATAGTGGTTTGGAGCACTGCGGACAATTGCCATTGGCTGGGATGATGACGGATTGATTGCCGTCAGCAATCGAGCAATGCCCTCGATTTTTGCATCGTCCGTATCGTACCTCCGGCATGTGGCGCTCTGCGAGTGGGGATGAGTGGGGAAAGGGAGGGGCCGCTCGGAGTCGGAACGCCGAACGGCCCCTGTGTTACCCGGCGTGATCGTGAAAGGGGCTAACCGTCATTGCCGATGGCCTGCGATGGGCAGACTTCAAGAGCTTCCTGCGCGGCATTCTGCTGTTCCGGCCCGGCGGGCTGGAGCGCGAAAAAGACCTTGGTTTCATCGGCGTTGTATTTCATGAGTGGGAAAGCGGTGCTGGGCCCGATGATGTCCATGCAGGTGTGGCACGGGGCGCAGGAATCATCCACGTACCAGGCGCCCGGCGCGTTGTCTGGATTGCGGTGTGATTTGTCTGCCATGGGCCCGGCTTTCGTGCATTTCCGACGAACTGCAGTGACCAGCTAGTTACACCAAAAATCCCCCACCCCTGACAAGCGCGAGATCGCAATTTCTCGCATTATTTTTCCCGAATTTACGGCTTTTTGGTTGGCAGGACCGTGGGGGCCGGGATGGCGGGCGGCGGTTCCGGGGTCCCGGACGCCGGGGCGGCCGGCTTTTCGCCCGGTTTGGCCTTCAGTTTCAGCAGCCGATCGACCGCCGAATCCTGGATCAATCCGCCCGTTTCAGGCGTCGGCTGGGGCGGTGGAGTGACCGCCGGGGACGCCGCGGGCGACGCCTCCGGCACCGGTTCGTCCGGACGGGTCGGATCCAGCAGTTTCAGCATGCGGTTGACCGAGTCGGGCTGCAGGAACTCGTTCTTCCGGGGCGGTGTCTGCGGCGGGGCGTTCGGATCGCGCGGCTTGCCCGGCTCAAAGAAGTCGCGCGGCGCGGACAGGACCCCGCCGCCGATCGTCACCAAATCGCCGACAAAGGCCCCGCCGGAGGGCGGCAACACCTTCACGTCCTCGACGCGATAGAAGGGTCCGGTGCGCGGCGCCGACTGGTTCGACGTGAACACGTCGTCGTGATGGCGCAGGAACATCATCGACTCGCTTCGCGTGAATGGCCGCGAGCCGCGGCGTCCGAAAACGATGGTCTGGCCGCCGGTTTCATCGACCACGCGATCGCGATCCACGCCGCGGGAGACCGCGAGCGCTTCTCCCTCGTGCAAGTGGAAGGTGCCAATCAAGCGCGGGCTGGGGGCGGGCGTGAAGCCGGCATTGCCCGGCACCGTGTCCGGCGTGATGAGCGATAGCACGCGCAGGCCATTCTTGCCGTCGGCCACCGCCGCGTAAATCGAAGCGGCCACCGTGCCGAGCTGCACGGCGTGCGTGTCGTTCAATTCGCCATCCGCGTTGTACTTCATGTAGAGGCGCGGGCGGGTCGGCCGCTCGATGTCGATGATGGCGAGGCCCTCATGTCCGTTCGCGACGTAGGCGTAGGTGCGACCGAGGTAGAAACGCTTCGCATCGTGCAACCGGACGGTCGAGCGCGGCACCGGCACGGGACGGTTCGGATTCGAGACATCGAACACCTTGAAGCCCTCCTCATCGGTCACGAAGGCGTAATGGAATTGCACGCTGACCGCGCGCGGATTGCGCAGGAAGGAGCCGCGATATTGCCCGACCAGCCGCGGGTGCAGCGGATCGGCGACATCGACCACGAACAATCCCTGCGGGCTGGTGATGTAAATCTTCTCACCCGCCGCCCAGAGGTTCGTCGCGTTGTTGAAGAGGCCGGTGCCCTGGCCCTTCGAGTCCATCGATCCGGGGTTAAAGGTCGCGTCCTTGTGGAGGAATTTATTGTCCGGATTGCCCTGGAACAGCACGTTGGTGTTAATCACGACGAGACCTTCCACCGTATCGGTACCGTAGATGTACGCGTAAAACGGACGAATCGGCTGCTCCTCGTTGACCGCCTTGCCGTCGACCATGACGGGTTTGCGGCTGGCGTCGATGGCGAGCGTGCTGGGCAGCACGAGCGCGGTGGCGATGCCCTTGGTCTGCACGTGCATGTTCTGGCCGAGCGGGGAATTCGGGCTGGACGTGATCCGCTCGGAGAAGCCCTTGTTGTCGATGTTCGCGATGTCGAATACCTCGAACCCCTTGTGGCCGTTCGCGGTGTAGGCGAATTCGTTGCGGATCGTGATGTCGCGCACGTCGCCGCGATGCTCGTAGGCCTCCTTGTAATGGCGGTGGTTCTTCTCGACGAAGTTCTTGAAGTTGTCGGGGTAGGCCAGCTCATGGAAGCGGCTGCCATACGGCGCCTGGGGTTCCTCCCGCTCGGTCCAGGGCACCGCCCACAAGCCGCCTTCGCCCGCGCCGATCCAGATGTAGCGGCTGAGGAAGTTCACCGTGCCCGCGCCGTAGCCGAGGAGCGACGCCATCCACGCGTTGTTGCTGCCGTCCTTCGCCATGTGGCAATCGGTGCAGCCCTTGGTCGTGCCGACCGTGCTGGTGGTGTGCGCGAAGTGCGGGTTGAAGGCCTGGCCGCTGTACCCCTCCCACGCGATGGTCTGCTGCTGCGAGTAGATCCACTCGCGGGCGGCGTTTTGCGAGCTCACGATGACCTGGCTCGACGCGCGGATGACGGCCAGCTTGTGCTTCTTCACCGTGCCGTCGATGCCGAGCATGAAAACGTCGTCGCGCACCGTCTCGGGGTTGTAGCTGACGAAATTGCGGCTGGTGACGCCCTCAAACTTGTTCTGCGGCGCGCGCACGTTCGCGCGCATGGGCAGGTGGCAGCCGAAGCAGCTCGTCACCCACGAGGTGTGGCAGATCTGGCATTCAATCTTCTCGTTATTGTGCGCGAGCTTCTGCATGCGCTCCTGCGGATTCTCGGGCATGTCGCCCCACGTCGCGCCGTCGCGATAAATCGTCTTCGAGTAGCGCGCCTTCGGATTGTAATGCGAGCGAACCGGACCGTACTTCGGGTTGTTGTCGTACGGCGCAGTGTAGGTCGGATCGATCGAGTCGATGGTCTGCGGGATCTCCCAGCGGATGTTCGGATCCATCGCCGAGAATTGATAGAGCACCTTCCGCACGATGCCCTTGTCGTCGATCTTCTCCTCCCACTTGAAGCGCGGGCCCCAGGAGGTCACCGACCCGGCCAGGTTCACGCTGCCGCCGGTGTTGGTCGTGACGAGCGTCGGGCGCGCGAAGGCCGTGCCGTGGCAGTCGATGCAAGCGATGCTGGTCGCGTTGCGCGCCTCCACGTAGAGCGAGCCGTCGCCGTGCACATCCTGCAGGAAGTGGCAGTCCACGCACTGCATGCCGTTGGCGAGGTGAATGTCCTTCAAGTGGACGGCCTTCTGCCACTTGTTCGGATCGTCGTGGCGGATCGGGTTGTCCTGCGCGTCGAGCATCACGCCCTTCTTGTCCTTCTTGAAGATGGCGCGGAAGACCCAGCCGGCGCGATGGTAGTCGGCGAACTGCGTTTGCTTCAGCTTCGGATTCAGCTCCGAGACCTTCTCGAGAAATTCCAGGTTGCCCCACAATCCGCGCGCGGCCGCGAGCTCGGGATTCCGCCGGACCGACGCCGCCAGGTCCTCGTCCGTCGGATTGTTCTGCTTCTTCGGATACATGTGCTCGCCGTCGCTTTCCTGATCCCACCAGATGTAGCCGAGGTACGGATTGACGAAGAGATTGCCCTGGTGGCCGTGGCAGCTCATGCACTGCGAAGACGGGATCGTGCGCGTGAACTGGTGCGAGATCGGATGGGCCCGCTCGTTCTTGCGGATGGTTGGGTCGCCCGTGAAAGAAAGGCCCTGGTTGCCGAACTTCGAATACCAGCCGGAATTGGTGGGCGAGCGATCGTTGGCGTAGACCGTGTGGCAGGCGGTGCAGCCGGAGGCGCGGTAATCGCCCGGGTGATCGTTCGTGCCGGGGAACGGCAGCAGCGGATCATTCAGGCGGGTCTTCTGCGCGCCCAGCGCGGTGGGATCGATGCGCAGCAGCGTGCCGAAGCCGCGGTTGGAAAGCGCGCGCTCGGGCTTGCCGTCGAGCGCCTGCGGCTCCGGGTTGCCGATTTCCGGCGGCTTCACCCCGCCCTTTTCAAAGACGCGGTAGACGTTGCCGGGTTGCGTGATGTTATAGCGCGGCAGCGGAATGAGGAACGGCACCACGCCCTTGGTCCGCGTCATCTCCGGCGTCACCTTGGTGAAACTGTTGATCTTCATGGGCGCGCCGTCGCGGCCGTACGACTGCCCGAAGATGTACGTCTTCAGCGGGAAGCCGCCGTTGTTGTAGAGCGCGGCGCCCCAGAGGTGCGCACCGTGGCTCATCAGATTGTGCGACACATGGTTGATGCTCTTCATGTGGCAGAGGCCGCAGCCCTCCTCGACCACACGCAGGTCGCCGGGATTCACGAAGCGGATCCACTCCGGGTTCTCGTGATTGTAGATCTGCACGTTGACCGGCGGATTCGCCGCGGTCTTCCAGAATTCCGGGTAGGTCGGCTGCGGATGCGCCACCTCGATCGGCAGATGGCGCCCCGGGTTGCCGCCGTGGCAATCCGTGCAGCCCAGCACGACGAAGGGCGACTTGTGCATCGGCTCGACGCCGTGGTGGCATTCCAGGCAGCCGGCGCTCTTGGCGTCGGCCTGGGCCTGCGTCTGATCGATCCAGTTGCGCGCCGGCAGTCCGGTGCGGCTCGGGGTGTTCGGCGCGTTCGGCACGGAGATGGCCGGGCCGAAACCCGTGCCCGACTTGTCGCCCGTCTCCAGCCGCACGGTCGCGGGAATTTTCGGCACCGTGGGAGCATCCGCCCCCGGCTGCACGTTGATGACCGGCGGCGTGATCGGCCGCGGCGGCGCGGGCGTCGGCGTCGCCGCGGGAGCGGGCAGCTCGATGGCCGGCGTCTGGCCCGGCTGCGTGCCCTGCGGACTGATCACGACCGGCGCGGGAATGTCCGGAATCGGTTTCGGCGACGGGGTCTGCGAAAAAGTTTGATAGACCGCCCCCGCGCCGAGCACGAGCAACAGCGCCGCGCCCAGCGCGAGGCGCTGCCAGCTGCGGCGGAGATGTCGGACGATCGGCATGGCGGCTAATACGTAAACGTGACCGCGAATATTCCGCTGTAGTTGAAATTGCTCATGGTCTGGCCGACGCCGGTGGTGGTCGTATACCCGGGAATTTGACGCGTGTTCTGCCTGTTGATGTCCTGCCAGCCCTTTTGTGGAATGAAGAATCCCATGCCCGCCGTGATCACGATGTTCTGCGTCAGCGTCGGCCGGTAGAAGAATCCGAAGCTCAGGTCATAGCCGAAATTCGGGCTTTGGTTCGGGCACGAAGAGGGCCGTCTTGAGCGGGTCGGTCGTGACGAAGCGCACCGCGTTGACGTTGAACTGCGCCTTCAAGCGCGGCGTGATGTCCACGTCCAGGCCCGCCCCGAAAATGAGCGTGCCGGGATTCACAAAATTCGACTGCCCCTCAAACTTCGTCGAGCGCAGGCTGTTGTAGAGGCTGTTGCCGGTCTTGGTCGTGATGCTCGTGTTGCCGAGGCCGATGCCCTGGTGGGCGAAAAAGCTGAACGGATTTCCCATGAAGGTGGCCGAATCGAGCACGGAATCGAAACCGGTCGCCTTGCCGTCGGTCGCGTTCCGGTCGCCCGAAGCGTAGAGGAAGGTGAGCTTCGGCCGGATGAAGTCGCGATCGTACGAAAGCTCGAGCGCGAACATCTGCGCGTTGATGTTCACCGGCCGGCCGGCCAGGTTGTTAAACTGGTCGTGCCCCACCACCCAATAAAAGGCGTGCGTGAGGTTCACCCAGCCGATGTGGCCGTCGCCGGTCCAGCCGAAGTAGAAGGCATCGAGCTGATGAGCCCGCACGGTGCCGATGGGCGCGGGCCGGGTCAGGAAACCGTTGCGATCGTAGTGCACGCCGCCGTGATCGATGTTTCCGATGACGCTCCACTGCACGGTGTAGCCGGGCCAGATGAAGTCCTGCTTGTAGAGGTTCAGGATGAACACGTCCTGGTTGCGGTTATCGAACGTGTTCAGGTTGGAGAACGTGTCCTTCTCGCGCATGGAGAAGTACACGAGGTTGTACTGGTAGGTGTTGCTCTTGTAGTTGCCGAAGATGCGCACGCCGAGGTTCGTGTCGTTGAAGACGAAGCCGCGGAAGTCCGCGTTGAAGCTCTGCAGGCCGAACTTCGAGCTGATGAAATCGTAGTTCAGGCTCAGGTCCTTGAGGTGGAACTCGAAGTAGCCCTCCTGCAGGTTCATCGAATTGCGGAAGCGCCGCGTGTATTTCGTGCCCGCCAGATCCACATTCGTGGGAATGAAATACCGGCCGAAGAAGAGGCCGATGTCGCTCGGGTTTTGGATCGTGCCCGGGTTCACGCCCGGCGGGATGAAATAACCGCTGGAACCGGAGCCGCGCGGATCCGGCTTCACCTGGTTCTCCTGAATCTGGACGTAATTCACGTTGAAGACGGGCGTCAGGTGCAGCGCCCACTCCACCGGCTTGAACGAGGTCTCGCCCTTGAACAACTCGAGCGTGAACGAAAGGTAGTTGGAGGCGATGAAACCGTCGCCCCGCCCGAAGAATTCGTAACCAAAGGGCCGCGCCGTGCTCACGCCGGCGGGCGTCGGCACCCGGCGCGACTCGAACTCGATCTGATCGATGATCGTCAGGTTCAGGAAGATGTCCTCGCCGAGGATCGGAAAGTCGCCCTTCAAAAGGCTCGGCTTGTACGGATCGAAGGTCGAATAAATGTGGTAGCTGCCGTAGGGCTGCTCGAGCTTCGGGTTGCCGTAGCGCGGGAACGACGCCGTCCCCAGGCCGCTGCCCGGCAGGCGCCAGCGATCGGTCATCGGGGTGAAGCCCGGCAGCATGCCGATGCCCTGATCGGTCTGCCGATATTCCGGGTACTCGAACTTGTGGAAAAGCCGCTCGTCCTGCATTTGCAGCGTCTTGCGCGGGAGGGTCAGCGACTTGGGCGGCAGGTCCTCCGAAAACTCCGCCGCTTTCGTCGGCACGGCCGGCTCAAACAAACTCGGCAGCGGCGCGGCGGCCGGACTCGTCGCCTGCACCGGAGACTGCCGCCCGCCCGGGTCGGGATTGAACTGCGTCGGCGCCTTCGGTTCCACCGTGTCGTACTTCGGCTTCTCGTCCTTTTTCTCGTCCTCCTCTGCGCGCAAAACGGCTGTCCCCATGCCGATCGTCAGCAGCACGACAAGGCGGCCGACCCACAGCAATCGCGGCAGATCGGTTGACGGTGGGTGAAGTCGGGCCATCGCGCCCCTCAGGAATATTTTTTTTGAGGGTCGCTTGGCAAGACTCAATTCGAACTATCTCCCCCGGCCTCATCCGCTTTTTTCCTTGCCTTTGCCGTCCGGAGACCTTCGGACCTCCGCGCCGGGATCCACCGACACCCAGCTTGGTCACGCCACGGTGCGGCGGGCCACCCGATTCGCCTTGCCTCGCGCCGCGCCGATCGGTCAAATGAGGATCGCGAATATTCCCCGGCCGCGACGCGGCCGGGTGAATTGGTTCCCGCCAGGATTTTCACCGAGGACTCAATTGGAGGTGCGGCATGATTTTCGGATTTACCCCGTCGGTTTTCTTTCACGTTGTCATCAGCCTGGTGGGAATCCTCACCGGGCTTCGTGGTCTTGTTCGGCTGGCTCGGCGGGAGGAGCCGCGCGGGTTGGACGGCGACCTTCCTCGTCACCACCGTGGCCACGAGTGTGACCGGATTTTTCCTGCCGGCGAAGGGCTTCATGCCCTCGCACGCGGTCGGCATCATTTCGCTCGTGGCGCTGGCAGCTGGCGCTCTACGCCCTCTACAGCCGCAAGCTGGCCGGCGGCTGGCGCCGGGCCTACCTCATCGCCGCGACCGCCGCCCAATATTTCAATGTCTTCGTGCTGGTCGCCCAGCTCTTCGCGAAGGTCCCGGCGCTGAAGGCGCTCGCCCCGACCCAGTCGGAACCGCCCTTCGCGATCGCCCAAGGCCTGTTGTTGGTCGTCTTCCTCGCACTGGGTTTCCTCGCCGTGAAACGATACCGGACTGACCCGCCGGCCGGGTAGCAGTTGGCCGTGGCAATGCTCGCGGGGCTTGCAGGGACAGGGAGGCGACGCTTTACTTTCCGGCGGCAGGTCGGTTGACTGACTGAGCGACCCCTCCAGATGCTAACCTCGAAGAATCGCGCGCTCATTCTGATCGCTTGGACGGCGCTCTGGGTGGTCGCGCTCTGGTTTTACTACCATAATCGCCACCAGGCCGAACTGGAGCGGCAACGCGTGGCGCTCGCCTCGGCGGTCCAAGCCGCGGCCGAAAAGGAAAAGACCGCGGCCTCGGAGACCCAGCGGATCGAGGAGAAAATCAAGGAGCAGGCCAAGCGCATGGCCGCCATGCAACTGGCCAAGGGCTTTCCCGGCGAGCTGACCCCCGAGGAGGAAACCTCGCCCGTGTCCGGCCTGCTCGGTCCGCGGCCGCCGGCGGACCAGCCGGTCCCGCCCATCATTCCCGCGGTCGAGTACTACATCTCGACGCACGCCCTGACCGCAACGTCCATCGACAAGACGCCCTATGCTGTGATCGATCAGCATCGCTACCGCGTGGGCGATCGCATCCCGCTTGGACAGGATGTGGCCATGTTTGTCTGCGCCATCAAGGACGGTTTCGTCATCTTTGCGGCCGACGACCGCAAGTTCAAGATGCTGCTCGTCCAGCCGAAATAGTCGCGTCGCGATTGTTTGAATGTTCGTGCGCCGGGCGGGTCAAACATGTTAAGCAAGGCGTGGCCATTTCGTGACATGAAACGCATGTTGGCAATCTCGATCGCCGCGGCGGGCATGCTCGCCGCGCGTTCGGCGGGAGCAGCCGGCGGCGGCGGATTTGCCGCGGGCGGATTTTCGGCCGCCGGTCCTCCTCGTCGGGCGGCGCGTCCATTGCGCGCGGCGGCGCGCGCTCGTCGGCACCGGCCAGCGCGCGGAGCGGGTCGGCGAGCCGCCCCACCTCCGGCGGGGCCGTCGCGCGCAGCGGCGCCGCGGGCTACCGCTTCGCCGCCAACACCGTCCGCGGCGGCGACGCGTTTCGGAACTTCTCGCCTTGGAGCGTCGTGCCGACCTCATGCTGGCGGCTTTGCGCGCGGCGGCTTCAACGGCGCCTGCTTTTACCGGCCAATTCTGCTGGAACGGCCGCCAGTTCTGCTTCCCGTTCCGCTTCGGCTCACGTTATTTCGGCAATGGCTACCTCGGCGGCGGCTACGCCTATTATGGATCCGACTATCTCGGATCGGATTACGAAACCAAGCCGCCGCATCGGCACGAGGCCGCCTACCCGGCGCCGATCGAGCCCATCGTCGTGCCGATCGTCATTCCGCCGGGCGCGGAGCCGCCGGCCCCGGTCAACGCCGCGCCCGCGACCGTCAGCCGCGAGTTCGCCTACGGCTCGATCGTCACCGAGGTGCAAAGTCGTTTGGCCGGCGAAGGCTACTTCCGCGGATCGATCGATGGCTACATCACCGCCGGCACCCGCACGGCCATCGCGATGTTCCAGGACCGCCATCAACTGGTCATTACGGGGCGCATCGATGCGGCGCTGCTGCAGGCCATGGGATTGAAACCGTCGACCTGACGGAATCGGTCGTATTCATTTCGCGCTCGACTGGACGCGCCGGCGGCCAATCATATCGGCCAGTCAACCGTCCGCCCGATTCGTCCCGCTCCGCGAAGCACCATGAAATCCATCCGCCCTCTTGTTGCCGGCACCCTGCTCCTGCTTGGCGCGATCACCGCCAGCACCCTCCTGCCCGTCCCCGCCGCGGGGATGGATCTCTTTGGCCGGGTCAAGGCGCGCATGTCGCGCCAGACGGGACTTTGGGAAATCGTGAACAGCACCAGCACCACTGCCGTCGTGCGTTACGGGGTCGCGGCCCGCGGGTCCAACGACTGGCGCTCCCACAAGGCGTTCGTCCCCGCGAATCAGACGCGCATGCTGGGCTACGACATCAAGTACTACGACCTCAAGATCACGTCGGTGGACAAGCTCGGCTATTGAACGCCTGATCGCGGCGGGCTTGCCTCGCGCGCCACTTTCGGCGCATGATGTCCGGTTCACGCTGCCGCTGAAAAATTTCCCGCGCCGGACGCCCGAGTTTGTTCGATTCAGCCGCGACAGCCATCAACTGCCATGAAAAAATTCCTCATCATCCTCGCGATTCTCGTCGTCGTCGCGGTCATCGGACTGCCGCTCTTCAAGAAATACACCAAGAGCCACAGCCCGCCCGCCGAGGCCCGCTACCAAAAGGACGGCGTCACGCTGAAGATCGACTATTGCCGGCCCGCCGCGAAGGGGCGCGTCATCTTCGGCGAGAAGAGCGCGGGCGCGCTGCAGCCGTTCGGCCAGTACTGGCGGGTGGGCGCCAACGAGGCGACCGTCTTCGAGACCAACGCGCCGCTGCTGATCAACGGCAAGGACCTGCCGGCCGGCAAATATTCGCTCTACGCCTTTCCGGGCCAGGCGAGCTGGACGATCGCCTTCAACTCCGACTGGGATCGCTGGGGCGCGACCGCGCCCGATCCGAAAAAGGACGTGCTGCGCGTCGATGTCCCGGTCAACAACGCGGCCGACAAGAAGGAGAATTTCGAGATCTCGTTCGAGGATCCCGACACCACCGGCACGTCGTTTATCGACTTGCATTGGGACAAGTCGCTGGCGCGGATTCCGTTCAAGAAAAAGTAGGCGCGCCTGCGGCGACCCGCGGTCGGCACGAATAGCCCGGAACATGGCGGGTTCGGCACGACATAATGAGTTGACATCCGGCCCTTCGTCGGAGCCAAATGGCGCCTCGGAAAACACACCACCATCCTATGAAAAAATTCGCATTACCCCTTCTCGCCGTGGGCATCGCCAGCGCGATGTTCGCAGCCGCACCCGCCGAGGCCAAGACCAAGACGGTGCCCAAGACCATCAATGTCCACTCGCTTTGCAACGACCCCGAAATGGCCGCCGCGGTCGTGGGTCAGATGTGCGCCAACCCCAAGGTTCGCCTGGCGATTGCCAAGGAGTTGAAACAGCATCCAGACTTCGTAAACGATTTCGCGTCCGCCAATCCGTCGGGCGGCGGCTAGGAAATTGCGCTTAGCTCAAGGAATCTTCATCAGATCGCGGCGGCCGGATCTCGATCCGCGCCGCCGCTTTCTTTTTGCCTACGGCTGCACCGCGACGCGATAAAATACCTGCGGCAGCAGCGCGGCCTGCGGATCCGTCACGACGATCGGCGAACCCGTGCCGAGGATCTGATCCGCCACCAGGGTCCAGGCGCTTGAGCCAAGATCGACGCGGTGCTCCACGCGATAGACGATTCCGCTCACGCTCGGGAAAGTGATGCTGAAATCATTGCCACTTCGCGCCACGCTCGTGACGCGCAAAAAGCTGTGCGCATCCAGCGGATTCAGCCCCGCCTTGAACTTCTGCAGATTCGTCATGCCCGTGCCGTCCACGTCTCGTCCCGCCACCGCCGGATCGGAAAGGCTGAAGCCGTAGAGCGACTTCCACGCGTCGGGAATTCCGTCTCCCACCGTGCTGACCGCGGGTGACACCGTCGCCGTATTGGAAAACTCCGACGTGCTGCCCGCCGCGTTCGTGGCCGTGACCGTCACGAGATAGCCGGCCGGAATCCGGGCCCCGAGCGGCACGTTGAAATTCGCCACGCCGCCGCTGTTCGTGTTGGTCGTCGTCTCACCCACGAAATACCGGCCCGCCGTGAAGGACGCGTCGCCGGTCGGCGTGGCGAAGAACTCGATCCGGAAGCTGGAACTGGCCGTGCTCGTCAGGCTGCCAATCACCGTCGTGGCGAGGCCGGCCTGCGCGGAGGTGAGTGACGGCGCGCTTTGCGGCGTCGTGGCGAAGAGTTGAATTCCGTAAGCGCCGTTCCGGAAGATGGAATTGCGACGAAAGGTGTTGCCGACCGTCGCGGCGTCCTGGAGCAGGATGCCATCGGACGCGTTTCCCGCGATGAGATTGGCCGCGCCGATGCCGGAGCCTCCGATCACGTTGTTGGTGGCGCCGCCGTACAGGACCACCCCGTGAAACGCGTTTGGCGCGGGATTGCCGGCGACGTTGAGACCGATCGTATTGCCTTGCACGAGGTTCGATCCCGTCAGGAGACCGCTCTGCCCGGCGAAATAAATCCCGCTTTGATTTCCCGAAATGAAATTGCGCGCGCCCGGCCCGCCCACCGTGTTCGACTGCGCGTTCCCGTACAGATCCACGCCAGTGCCGCCGTTGCCCAGCGCGGTCAGTCCGGTGGGATCCAGCCCAATGAGATTTCCGGCCACGGTGTTGCTCATCGTGATGTTGGAATCCACGGAGCCGATAAAGACCCCGTCGCTGAGATTTCCGGAAATCACATTGCCCGCGCCCGGCGCCGTGCCGCCCACCAAGTTTGATTTCGGGCCGAGATAAATCGAGACCCCGGTGTTGTTGGGCACGGCGCCAGTGCCCGCGCGATTCAGCCCAATCAGGTTGCCCTGGATCGTGTTGTTGTCGGTACCCGCGTATCCGACAAACACGCCGGAGTTGTTGGCGTTGCCGGAAATCACGTTGCCCGCGCCCGCGCCGGTGCCGCCCACGAGATTGGATTGCGCGCCCGAATAAAGATCCACCCCGGAGAAACCATTCGCCAGTGCCGCCGTGCCGGTCGCGTTCGTGCCGATCAGGTTGCCCTGAATCGTGTTGTTGCTGGTGCCGGCAAATCCGACAAAGACACCATCGGAGGTATTGCCGGAAATCAAGTTCCCCGCGCCCGCCGCGGTGCCGCCGACCAGATTTGCTTGCGCGCCGGAATAGAGACTCACGCCGCTTTGCGTGTTGGGCAGCGCCGACGTGCCGGAGGCGGTCGTGCCGATGAAATTGCCCTGGATGACGTTGCCGCTGGTGCCGGCGAAGCCCACGAAGACGCCGTTGGTCGTGTTGCCGGAGATCAGGTTTCCCGCGCCTGCGACCGTTCCACCGATCGTGTTCGCCTGCGCGCCGCTTTGAATCACCACACCCCCGTTCACGTTTGGAATCGCGGCGGTGCCGGCCGGATTCGTGCCCAGATAATTTCCCATCACCTGATTGCCGTTGCTACCCGGATCCCCGATGTACACGCCCTGTTTGGTATTGCCGGAAATCACATTGCGGGCGGCCGCGGTGGTTCCGCCGATGATGTTCGACTGCGCGCCGTTGAATATCCCGACGCCGGAATCCGCGTTCGGCACGGCGACCGTTCCGGTGCGATCGAGGCCGATGAAGTTTCCCGTCACCACGTTGTTGTTTGTGCCCGCATCCGTGATGAGCACGCCCTGCAGCGTGTTGCCCGAGATGATGTTTCGCGCCGCGGCGGTCGTCCCGCCGATCGTGTTGTTGTGCGCCCCGGCCTTCAGGCTGATTCCGGCAATCGTGTTGGCCGTCGCCACGGTCCCCGCCGCGTTGGTGCCGACGTAGCAGCCGCTGATCGTATTTCCGCTCGCGCCCGCAGCCGGTGATTTCAATGCCGTGCGTGGTGAAATCATTTAGCAGCAATCCGCGAATCGTGCAGTTCGCCTCCGTCAAGCGTAGGCCCGCGATATTGAAGCTCGAGGCCTGCGCCTGCAGTCCGCTGAGATTCACCGACGGACCATTCGGATTCGAAACCGGCTGGGTCGTGCCGTCGATGATCGTGCCCGCGCCGAGCGTGGTCATCACGTCGCTCGGCTTCACCGTGTAAACGCTGTTGGCGAAGCCCGGGTCCGTGTTCGGAATGTTGAACGTGATCGTGGTGCCGGGATGATCGACCGCATAGTAGATCGCGGCGCGCAGGCTGCCGGGCCCGCTGTCCTGCGTGTTCGTCACCACGCTGCCTTGGGCGGGTCCCGCCCCATATTTCACCGCCATTTTCTGGCGATCGAGCGGGCTGAGCGGGCGATCGAAATGATTGCCCATCGTGTTCAAATTCGAGAGGTACGCCGCCTGCGGCACAATCGTGTTTTGCGTCGCCGGATCGACCGCCGCCTGGTTCCGCGCGTAGTGCATGACGGAATCGAAATCGTAGGCGCCCTGATTGTCGGAGTCCGTCAGAATCACGAAGTTCGCCTCCTGCCCGGGAAGGATGAACTGCGTGTTGATGGCGACGTAGGTGTCGCGATCGGAGCGTTGATGCTCGTGCACCAGGCCGAGCGCGTGGCCGATTTCGTGATTCAGCGTGCCGCGATTCCAGGCCTGCGGGCCGATGAAGAAGTCCTGCTGGGTGCCCTTCATGCCGACGAACGAGTAGCCGCCGTTGATGGCGAAGTTCTGCACATACACGTAGTTCGGCTGACTGGTGCGCTGGACGAAGGTGACGTTCGCAAACGTGCTCCAGTCGCGGGCCGCATCGATGAACGCCTGCCGGTGCGGGCGCTGTCACGTCGGACGCGAAGTCGTAGTAAACCACGCCGCCGGGCCAGAGCGTGACCGTGCCGGCGAACGCGCTTTCCGGACTCACGCCGGCGGCCCTCCCCGCCGCGCGATCGCGGGCCGCCTCCACGAAGGACCGCGGCAGAATCATGTCGCCGACGCGAACTTCCGTCGCGCCGGACGGAGCTTGCGCGAGAATCTGATTGAGGATGCGCGCATCCCAACTCTGCGAAGAGGCCGATGCCGGCTCGCGCGCCGAAACACATTCGCTCGAAACCAGAAACACCAGCGCGATGGTCCAGCCGATAACTCGGCCGAGGTTCGGCATGTTCATGGAGAAGCGCCCTACATAGCGGCGGCGGCCATGTTTTCCAAGCTTTGTCGGATGTCTGGCTAGGGCCCGGTCACGCGCAAGCGAACAAACTTTTGCGGGCCGCCGGCCACAAATTTCGCGCGAACGCGCGGATCGCCGGTGGTCGGATCGGGCGGGAGTGCCTCCACCACGTCGGGCACCGCCGCCTGCCAAATCCCGGCCGCGAGATCGACCGATGTCTCGTAGGTGATGCTCGTCTGCGCCGCGAGTGGATCCCGACGATAGGTAATCGTGACGTAGTTCGTGTTGGCAACGGTTTCGAGCGCGGCTTGCGGCAGCGCGCCCCGGTCGGAAGCGGTCGCCCCGCCGAGCGGCGCGGCGTCGGTCACAAAGGCCAGCCAGTTCGGCAGGCCGTCCTGATCGGGATCCGCCAGCCAGCCGCTCACGCCCGGATTGGCGATTTGCGCCGGCGTGAAATGCGCGGCCTGCCATTGCGCGTACAAACTCGCCGAGGTCGGCGTCAGCACCGCCAGCGTGACGCTCTGCGCGGGCAGGGTGAGCGAGAGCTGCGACGGCGTGAGCGTCGCGGCGGACGGCGGCAGCGACTGAATGGCGCTGCTGGCGCCGCTCAGTCGCCAGAGGGCGGCGCTGCCGGTCGCGGAAAAGATCGCGAGATTCACCTGGGCATCGCGCGCGCTCGTGCCCTTGTTGATCAACATGAGGGTGAGTCGTCCGTCGCCGGTACGCTGCGCGGCGTAGAAACCGAGCGTGTTCGCATCCGGCACCGGGGTCAGCCGCACGCGGGTCTCGCCGAAGCTGGAATGCAGGCCGTCGTAGTTTCGGAACATCTTGAAGCCGGACGCGGCGAATGCATTTGGCGTGGGGAAAACCGTCGCCAGATCGAGTCCCTCCCGGCCGAAGATGCCGAGCACGTCGGCCAGCGCAGTGCCGCCGTTGATGTCCTGGTCGGCACCCCAGTTGTATTCCGTGATGCCGATCCTCGTGCCCGGAAAATTGCGCGAGACCCATTCCTTCATCCGCGGAATCAGCCGGATCTGCGTGTCGATGTATGAGGGGTGACCCACCGCGTCCTCGTCGATGTACGTCGGATCCCAGAGCGAGCGCGTCGAGCGATTGCGCAAATCCCGGGTGCCGGGCGACGCGTCCGCATTCAGCGACACGGTCTGCGGGTAGTAATGCAGCGTGAAATAATCGACGAGCCGCCCCTCGGTCGGCGCGACGGCGGCAAGCTGTCCGAGCAGCCAGGGAAGATAGAATCCATCGGGATTCGCCGCCGTGATCGTGCGGTAGCCTCCCGCCAGATCGCCATCCTGCGGGTAGGTGCTGTAGGCATTGGGATCGCCGTTGTCCGCGCGGTTGTTGGCGTATTGACGGTCAAAGGCGCTGACGAGATAGCCGAACCACGACGACGTCTCCGGCGCCAGCACGACCGCGCCGGGCGCGCGCTGTTTCACCAGGCGCGCGAAGTTCACGAGCCGCGTCACCGAGGCGACCGACTTGTCGCCCTCGTTGTTGGGATTGACGGCGCCATTCAGCCCGCCGCCGTCGGGCCGCACCACGTCGCGATGCGTGTCGGCCCAAAGGTCGGGCTCGTTGTCCATGGTGTAGTACCGTACCGCCGCAACGCCCGCGGGATGCGCCTGCAGGTAATCGAGGAATCCCATCTGCAGCGCGAGTGAATTCGGCGCGCTCGCGTCGGCCTTGTTGTTCGTGATGATTTTGCGCGCGGTTCCGCTGAGATCGTAGAGGCCGTTGCCGGCGTCCGGGAAAAAATCCGTGTCGGCATCCAGCTGCGGCCCGTAAAGGGCAATCGAAAAACTGGCCAGCTTCCCGTTCGCAGCTCCCAGCTTCGAGAGCCAATCGATGGTCGGAATCGTGACCGTTGGTTCCGCCCCGCCCGCGCGCACCGTGGCGATGAAGAGATCACTCGCGCGCCCATCCGTCGTGGCGGAGCCGTCCGATGCAATGCTCTCGAAATAGAAATCCTGCGCGTGATTCTCCGAGTTGGTCTGCCAGTTGTAGCGCGTGGCGAGATTGCCGCCGTTGCGCACAAACGTCGCGTTCAAGTCGCTGATCGTCGCGCTCGAGACTGTGCCGAAGGGATCGGTCAGGTAGTTGATCCCATAGATCAGCGGGGAGATGGGCTGGCGATCCAGCGTGACGTCGACCGTCACGACGACGGTTTGCGCGGCGAGCATCCCGGCGGCGAGGGCGAGCGCGCCGCGGCGCGAATGAGCAGGCGACGAACCATCCAAAATTCTAGGCCGCGCGTTGCAGGCTCGACAAGCCGCGTCGCTCCGCCAGATGCTCGCTGCGCCATGGCCTGCCATATCGCCTTTCTGCGCGGCATCAACGTCGGCGGGCACATCGTCAAGATGGACGAGCTGCGCAAGTACTTCGCCGCGATGGGCCTGGCCAACGTCGAGACGTTGATCGCGAGTGGAAACGTCCTTTTCGATTCCGCCGCCAAGCCGCGCCGCGCTGCAAAGGAAAATCGAAGACGGTCTGAAGAAATCCCTCGGCTACGCGGTGAAGGTCTTCGTGCGATCGGCCGGCGAAATCACCGAGGTGGCGAAACAGCAGCCCTTCCCGCCGGCGCGCGCGAAATCGGCGAAAGTGTTGCTGGTCGGGTTTGTCGACGAACCCGTCAGTGCCGCCGCGGCGAAGAAATGGATGGCCTACCGATCGGAAATCGACGACTTCCAGGTGAAGGGACGCGAGTTGTATTGGCTGTGCCAGCTCGGCCAGAGCCAGTCTCCGCTCTTCAAGATTCCCCTCGAGCGTGTGCTCGGGATGGCGATCACCTTTCGCAACATGAACACCGTCCGGAAAATTGCCGAGAAAGTCGCCTCGCGAATTTCCAAGTAATCGCCCATGCTGGCCGGCATGTGGCTCGTCTATTCTCTCGGCGCGGCAATCCTCTGGGGCATCAACTACGCGGCGAGCGGTCGCGTGATGAACCGGGGCGTTTCGCCGTCGAATCTATTCCTGCTCGATCTGCTTTTCGCCGTTGCGGTGATCGGCGGCATCACGGCCGCCGCCGGAAGGAGCCGCGCGCTGCTGACGGAAGTGCGGCAGTTGGAAAATGACTGGGTGTGGCTGGCCGCCGCGATGATCTGCTCGACCGCGGGGGGCCTGGCCATCTTCAAGGCCATCGACAGCAAGAATGCCACGCTGGCCTCGCTCATCGAGGTCTCGTATCCGTTCTTCGTCGCGCTGTTCGCGTGGCTGTTTTTTCGCGAGACGCAATTCAACTGGCCCACGGTCGTCGGCGGCGCTCTCATCCTGGGCGGCGTGGCCGTGGTTTATCTCGGCAATCCGCATTGACTTCAATCTCTCCGCCGATGATCTCCGGAGTCCATGCCCTGCTTTACAGTCCCGACGCGGAGGCCGCGCGGGCATTCCTTCGCGACGTCTTGGAATGGCGCTCGGTCGATGCCGGCCAGCGGCTGGTTGATTTTCGCGATGCCCCCGGCGGAATTGGCGGTGCATCCAACCGAGGAGGAGTTTCGCTGCGAGCTTTACCTGATGTGCGACGACTTGGAGGCCACGATGGCGGCGTTGCGAAGGAAGGAAGTTGAATTCACGCGGCCGGTTAGCGACCAGGGCTGGGGGCTCGTCACTGCCATCAAGATCCCCGGCGGTGGCGAACTCGGGCTGTACCAACCGCGCCATCCGACCGCCCTGCCAGCGCGGCCGTCGCCCATCCCGGAATAGGACTTGAATGTGCTTGCCATGGCGGCGCGCGCCCCGGTATCCGTAAGGGGATTTGTTCCGACTCATGCGATCGAAGATTCTCCCGCTCGCCGCCGCCCTCGCGGCGCTGCTGCCGTTTCGCGCCGAGGCGCAGGTGCAGCTCACGCTCACGGACGTCCAGACCATCCTCTCGCAGTCGGTCAGCCGCGCGCTCGAGGTTTCGCCGAACGCGCTCATCGCCATCGTCGATAACAACGGCATTGTGCTCGCCGTCTGGTCAGTCAACGGAGTGACGCCGAATGTCGTGGCGGTTGGCGCGGCCGTCCGCGAGGCCGGCACCGCAGCGTTTCTGAGCAGCGACGAAAGCGCGCTGAGTTCGCGCACCGCGCAATTCATCGTGCAGCAACACGTGCCGCCGGGCATCGGCAATCGCCCGCCCGGTCCGCTCGTGGGCGTCGAATTCTCCCAGCTTTTCCTCACGCTGGATGGAAACATCGCGGCGGGGCACTTTATTAGATCCGACGTCAACCGCTTCAAGGGCAAGGACGCATTTCCGCCGTACAACGGGTCCGTGCCGGCCTCGCTCGGATTCGGCGTGCCGAACACGCGACTGGGCGCCCGCTGCGCCAGCGCTTCACTGTACAAATTCGACGCCAGCCTGGGCCACATCGTCATGGTGGGTGGAATCGGAGTCTATCCGCAACCCATCGTGTCCGTGACGCAGGAAGTCGTCGAGGCGTTCACCATCGAACTGAAGAACGAAATTGCCGCCGGAAATCACGAGGAAGCGGTCGCGGTCGCCGGTGCGATTGGTTTTGCCGCGCCCTCGAACATTACGGCCGACAACATCACCAACGACGGTATTCGCCTGCCGTATGTGCTGGCGACTCCGCACATCGGCACGCTCATTCCGTTTGCCAGTTTGCCCGGCAGTGCGGTGGTCATACCCGCGGGTGCACCGATTGTGCCCGGGGATCCATGTCCCCTGCTTTCAGGCGCCAGCCCGCTTCCCGTTTTTGATTACACGCCGATGGCCGCGCCGCCGCACCCGGTCCTTGCCAACCGAGACCTTCAACGGCCAGACCGGCAGCTATTACTATCCGATCATGGCGGATCCGAATCCCGGGCTGATCAACGGCCAGCCGCGGCTGAGCGCGGCTGAGGTCGCACCAGATTGTCCAAAACGGCGCCCTCCGCGCCTCCACCACGCGCGGGGCCATTCGTCTGCCGCCCGGCGTGCCCATGCAATGCTGGGTCACGGTGGTAGCGAAACCCGAACGCAAACGGGCGTCGCTCCGCAGGTGCTGGCCGCGTTCCGCACGAACAATGCCCCCATGTTCAGCTTTGATGTGGCGGTGCAAAAGGGTCGAACCGCGCTCTTTTTCTCCAGCGCCCAGGTTGCGCAGTCGTCCCGCACCGTCGGATTCCTGGCACAGGATCATTATCCACCTGGGATTAACCACAATCCGCCGACCATTTACGGCCCCGAGCAAAGTTTGAACGGCAACATCAGCTTCAACGGCCTGCAGGTGCAGTTCTCGTTTCCGCCCAACGATTGTCCACCGATGTTGGGCGGCTTCGCCACCAATCCCAATCTCCCCAATGGCATTACGGTCTTCCCCGGCGGATTTCCGCTCTATCGCAACGGCGTCCTAATCGGAGCAGTCGGCATTTCGGGCGACGGCGTCGATCAGGACGACATCGTGGGCATTTCCGGGACGCAGGGCTTCCAGGCGCCGCTGGGCATTCGGGCGGACGCCTTCACCGTCGGCGGGGCGCGCCTGCCCTACGCGAAGATTCCGCGCAACCCGGACATCAACGCCCAATAGGCGCCGGACGGACGGATCGGAAAAATCGGTCCGCACGGGGTTGAATGCCCCGGTTGGTTCGGCCACACTCGACGGAGCGAAATGTCAGCGTTGTTTTCCTGTCCTCATGCCGCCTGTCTCCCCGGCCCCCGCGCCCCGCACCGCCCCGTCCGCCGCGACGGCCTCCTCGCGTTCCCTGGCCGGAGCGCGTCCTCCGCGCGCTCTTTAAGTTTTTCTCGTCGGTCCGGCTCGCCGTCGTCCTCATTTCGGTGCTGATCATCGGCAGCATCGCCGGCACGATTTGGGAATCGAGCTGGGACGCCAAGGTCGCGCGCGCCTACGTCTACGAGGCCTGGTGGTTCAATTTCTGGCTGCTCCTGCTCGGCTTGAATCTTTTCTGCGCCGCGCTTTCGCGCTGGCCCTGGAAGCGGCATCACACCGGTTTCCTCATCACGCACCTCGGCATCATCACGCTGCTCATCGGATCGTACATCGGGCGCACGTGGGGCATCGAGGGAACGATGACGCTCTTCAAGGACCGGCCGCCGAACAACCAGCTCGTCATCGATCAGAAAATTCTGCACCTGCAGCAGGACGGCTCGCGCGCGCTGGCCTGGCCGGTGGAAATCATCGGCCGCAAACCCACCAGCGATCGCCCGTGGAACCTCGGCAAGACCGCCGGCGGCTACAAGATTGAATTGGTCGACTACGCGCCCTCGCTCGCCGCTGCGCTCGAGCCCAAGCCGGTCGACGACCCCGGCGCCAAGCCGGCCGTGCACATCAAGCTGGCCTCGGCGCGGCTTGGCCAGACGATGGATCGCTGGCTGTTGGCCGACGAGAACGCGGAGAACAACACGCTCGATCTTGGCATGGCGGCGGTGCGGCTGCGCCCGTTGCCGAAGGACGCGCCGGCCGGCGGTTCCGCCGCGACACCCGCGGCCGAGGCGGCGAAGCCCGCGCCCGGCACGGTGAACGAAGCCATCATGGTTTTCGCCCAGAAGCCCGGCGAGCAGATCGCACGGCCGGCGCCGGGAACCGCGCCCAGCGGCGCAAAGCTCGCGCTTGACCGCCGACATGAACCAGCGCCGGCTCGCGGTGACCTGGCGCGGCGCGACCTACGAATTCGATCCGGTGGCCGATTTGGGCAAGGACGAGGAACTCGGCAGCGGCAGCGGGATCAAAATCCGGATCGAAAATTTCTGGCCGGACTTTGAGTTGAAGGACGGCAAGCCCGTTTCGCTCTCGGAGATCCCGCGCAATCCCGCCGCCGCTGGTGACGGTTTTCGGACTGCTGCCCGCCTCGACCGAGGGTGAAAATCCGCTCGCGCCGGAACCCGTCCCCGCACCGACAGGCAACAACCAGGCGCTCGTGTTTGTGGCGCCGGATGGCTCGATGAGCTACGAGCTGCGCGCGTCGGCCACCGCGGCGCCCGTGAAGGGCGTGCTCAAGGCCGGCGAGCCAATCAACACGGGCTGGGCGGACTGGACGCTCACGGCGTTCGAGTCGATTCCGCGCGCGGTCGAGTTCACGAAGTTTGCGCCGGTGCCCGAGAAAAAGGGCGGCAAGATGGACACGTCGAAATTCACCGAGGGCCTGCGCGTGCGCCTCAGCAAGGACGGCGAGGTGCACGAGGAATGGGTGCCCGGCGGCTGGCGGGTGAGCCTGCCGACCAAGCCGCGGCCGGTGCTCTTCACCTACGGCTTCCGCCTCGAGCCGCTGCCCGTCGGTCTCGAGCTGCTGAACTTCGAGGTGGAGCGCAACGAGGGCAACGACACGCCGGCGGGATTCAAGAGCACCATCCGCGTGACCAATCGGCAGGGCGAGAGCGCGACCGGCGAGGCCTACATGAATCACCCGTTCAATTTCCCGGCCGGCATTCCATTCACTTTCAGCGGCCTGACCTACAAGGTTTCACAGGCCTCCTGGAACCCGGAAAATCTCAACCAAAGCTCCGTTCAAATCTTGCGCGACCCGGGCTGGTCGCTGAAGTGGATCGGTTCGCTCCTCATCTGCGCCGGCATCTTCATGCTCTTCTACCTTCGCCCGGTGCCGAAGAATGTGACTGCCGCCGCCGCCGCCAACGCATCCGCTCCCGCGAAGAAAAAGAAGAAGTAACTCTCCCGCCCCACTGGAATTACCCCATCGTATGATTCGAAATTTCCCGCGCCTCCTGCCGCGCAAAATCGCGGTGCTGGCGACTTTCCTCGCCGTCTTCGCCGGCTGGCACACGCTTTCCGCCGCCGAGTTGGTGGAAGGCGACTACCAGGAATTCGGCAAGCTGGCGGTGCAGGACAACGGCCGCCGCAAGCCCATCGACACCTTTGCGAAGGAGTCGATGCTGCGCATCACGGGGCAGTCCGATTTCAAGGCGACCGACGGCCACAAGTGGTCGCCCAACGAGTGGGCGCTCTCGATGCTGCTCGAGACGCACGATTGGAAGAACGAGCCGATGATCCTGGTGGGCCATCGCCCGCTGGCCGAAAAGCTGGGCCTCGATCCCGCGAAGAAGCGTTTCTCCATCGAGCAACTCGCCAAGCTGCCGGAGCTGGAGAAGCTGGCCAAGGCCGTGCACCAGCGCCGCGTCACCGAGGAAAAGCCCGAGCTCGATCGCATGGAGCAGGAGGTGGAGAGCGTCTCCGGGCGCATCGGGCTTTTCATGTCGATTGCGCAGGGCTCCACCATGCTGATCGTGCCGCCGAAGATGAGCGCGAAGGAGGCCTGGGTCGTCCCGCCTCAATTCGGGCAGTACTACAAGGAGCAGGATTTTGCGAAATCGACCGGCTTCCTGCAGGCGATGGCCAAGGCCTGCGAAAGCGGCGACGCGTTCAACTTCAGCCTCAACGCGCGCAACCTGCGCCTGTCGCTGCGTGAATTGTCGCCGATGATTTACCCGACCGAGGGCGCGCTCAACCTGGAGTATTTCTACAATCACCTGCACGCTTTCTCGCGCGCGGCGTGGCTTTATCTCATCGGCCTGATTGCGCTCGGCATCTACGCGGCGCGGCCGGGCTCGCCCGTCGCCTTCAAGTGGATTGGCATCACCGCCGCGCTCGGCGGACTGCTCTTCCACGCCGCCGGCATCACGATGCGCTGCTTCATCGCGGGCCGCCCGCCCGTGACCAACATGTTCGAGTCGATCGTCTGGGTCGCGTTCATCGCGAATGTCTTCGGCTTCATCTTCTTCCTCCGCTATCGCGCCGCGCTTTACCTGCTGGCGGCGCTGCCGGTCGGCGCGCTCAGCCTCGCGCTCGTGCTGAACATCCCGATTGCCATGCCGGCGAACATCGATCCGCTGGTGCCGGTCCTGCGCGACAATTTCTGGCTGACCATCCACGTGCTGAGCATCACGGCCGGCTACGGCGCGTTCTTCCTGGCGATGGCCTTCGGGCACATCGTGCTGTTCCGCTACGCCATGTGGCCGGAGATCACGCGCAAGGACGCCACGTTGCACTTTTGGAACTACCGGATTCTGCAGCTCGGCACGATCCTGCTCGCGGCGGGCACGATTCTCGGCGGCGTCTGGGCGAATTATTCCTGGGGCCGTTTCTGGGGCTGGGATCCGAAGGAAACCTGGGCCCTGATCGCGCTGCTTTGCTACATCGTCGCACTGCACGGCCGGATCGCCGGCTGGTGGAGTCATTTCGGTCTGGCCATGGCGAGCTGCGTTTGTTTTCTGGCCATCCTGATGGCGTGGTACGGCGTCAATTTCGTCCTCGGAAAGGGACTGCACAGCTACGGCTTCGGCATCGGCGGCGAAGGCTACGTCGCGGGATTCCTGCTGGTCGACGGCCTCTTTCTCGCCTTTGCGGCCTACCGCCATCTCACCTCCGAGAAGGCGCGCCTGGCCGGACTGAAGGCGACGGTCGGCGAGGAAAAGCCGCTGGAGGATCCGGCGACTGCCTGAGTCGAAAAAGCGCAACAGCTTGTATCGCGGCTTGACACAGACCGCCAAACGTTGATTGGTGGGCAGCGGTCACGGCGCAGCGTCTTCCCCGCGCGTCTGGTCCGCCGGGATGCCCCTCCCAATCTACCGACGCCATGAAATTTACGCTTAGTCGCGACAAGCTCCTCGAAGTCCTGCAGCAGGTGCAAAGTGTCGTCAGCACCCGGACGACCCTCCCCATCCTCTCGAACATCCTGATCAAGGCCCAGAAAACCGGGCTGAGCATGACGGCGACCGACCTCGATGTCGGCGTGCAAAGCAGCATCGAGGCGGAGATCGAGCAGACCGGCGCCACCACGCTGCCCGCGCGGAGATTTTTCAACATCGTGCGCGAGCTGCCGGCGAACGATGTCCGCATCGAGACCGACTCGAAGAACACCGCGACCATTCGCAGCGGGCAGTACGTCTCGAAAATCGTCGGCCTGCCCGAGGATGAATTTCCGCCGCTGCCGAAGTTTGACGAGTCGCGCGCCTTCACGCTCAAGCAGGCGGAGTTGAAGGACGGGCTCAAGCGCACGGCTTACGCGATTTCCACCGACGAGACGCGCTACGTGCTCAACGGCGTGCTCTTCGCGTTCAAGGACAACAAGCTGACGCTGGTGGCGACGGACGGACGGCGCCTCGCGCTGATGGATATCGAGGCGGAGATCACGGCGGAGCAGGAGGTTTCGCTGATCGTGCCGGCCAAGGCGGTGAACGAACTGCAGCGCCTGCTCAAGGACGACGGCGAGGTGACCATCAAGGTCGGCCAGAACCAGATCGCCTTCGAGCTGAACGGCGCGCTGCTCGTCTCCAAGCTGATCGAGGGAAATTATCCGAATTACCGCCAGGTCATTCCCGCCGAGACCAAGGAACGCGTCACGCTGGAGCGCGAATCCTTCCACAACGCGGTCCGCCGCGTGGCCATCCTGACCAGCGAAAAGTCGAACTCGATCAAGCTGGTCCTGACCAAGAACAATCTGGACATCGTGGCGAACAGCCCGGAAATCGGCGAGGCCAAGGAAACCATCGCGGTGAAATACGGCGGCAAGGAATTCACCATCGCCTTCAATCCCGACCTCCTCATGGCGCCGCTGCGCAACTTGGTGGATGACGAAATCTATCTCGACCTGATCGACGAGATGAGCCCCGGCCTGATCCGCACGAAGGGCCCGTTCCTCTACGTCCTGATGCCGATGCGCATCAATTACTAAGCGCGACGCCGGGCGCGGCGGATTTTCGGGCGGGATCGATCGCTTCGCGGACCACCGCCAGTGGCGCGCGATCGTTGAAGACGAGCCGGCCGCCGCGCCGCTCGATGCCAAGCTCCGTCCACAGTGCCGCCAGATCCGGCGCGTACGGCGCCGCGCCCATTTTCTCGTACAGCTCGCGCAACACGGGCACGCCGGTCGCGCGATCGCCGACCTCGAAGGCGCGCTGCAGCGACCATTCGTTCGTGATCGTGCCGCCGGCGCGCTGAATCGCGCGCAGGGCGTCCTCGAGTCCTTTCGCGCTCTTCGTCCGCTTGCGAATTTCGACATCCGCCAGCAGGCAGAACAACGCGCCGCCCCAATAAGTGCGACCCCAGGTCGGTGTGAAATCAAGCCCGCGATCGTCCGCGGCGGGCAGGCCCTGCGGCACGCCCTCCACCAAATCCTTCCACGCGTCCTCGGCGGAGATGAGCCCGGCCCGCGCCCGCGCGATGGGTTCCACGTAGACGGAGATGCCCTCCTCGATCCAATGATGTCGCTCGGCCACCGAGGGAAACGCGAGGTGGATCATCTCGTGCGTCAGCATCCAGTCCGTCGCAAAGTCTCGCGCCGTGTTCGCGGCGCCGGCGCCAATCACGATGCGCGGTCCGCGCCATCCGGAGGCCCGGCCGCCGCGCACGCCGCGGCCCGGGAAGGTGGCGATGCGCAATTCCACCCGCGGCACCGGGTACTGGCCGTAGTAAAGCGACACCGCGCGCGCCGCGGCCGTCACCCAGTCGAGCAGGAGCTGGCGACGCGCCTCATCGGGCGGCGTGGCGAAGATGACATCGATGGTCGCGCCGCCGGCGTTGATCGTGGCATCGGGCGCGGCGGCGGCGCGGGGCGCCGATGGCCAGCGCACAAAGGGCGATCGCCAGGAGGGAGAGAACGCGCGGCATGAAGGAGCGGGATGGCTGCCCGGGGCATCCATCGTGGGGAATCCCGGCCCGGGCAAGCAAACCGCGCGGGCTTTTGCTTGCGGCCTTGTCATGTCGGGATATCGTTCGCGCCCACAAGTACGCGCACGTGGCGGAATGGCAGACGCGCACGGCTCAGGACCGTGTGAGGCAACTCGTGGAGGTTCGACTCCTCTCGTGCGCAACTTTTTTGGCCGGGCGGCCAGGGACGTGGTACCAGCGGCACGCTGGTGTGTTTGGAACCAAATTCTCCAGATTTTCCAACTTCGTAAATGACTCAGGCGCAATTGTGGCGCCGGCTCCGGCAGTTTCCAATTTGTCAATTTGGAAAATTTGGAAATTTGGTACGAACCGCTCCGCGTCGCGCCGCAAGACTTGCCCCGCGCACGACGCGGGTTATGGAAGCGGATGCCCGAGCGCTGGCTCCTGATCGAAATCGGCAACACCCACGCCCGCTTCGCCGTCGCGTCCGGCCGCCGTCTCGGCGCGCGCCGCGCGCGCATCTGCCACCCGTGCGCTCGATGCGACCGCCCTCGCGCGAGTCCTGAAATCGTTTCGCTTCGATCGCGCGATGCTCTGTTCGGTCGTGCCGCGCGCCAGTCGCGTGGTGCGCAAGCATTTCGGCGCATCGCTGCTGGAGGTCTCGCCGCGTTGCGATCTCGGGTTCTCGCTCCAGGGCTATCCCAAGCCGGAAACAATCGGCGCCGATCGTCTCGCCAATCTCGCCGGCGCCACTCGCCTGCCGGATCAAGCCGCCGCTGGTGGCGGTCGATGCCGGCACCGCCACGACCTTTGACGTGCTGGACGCCGGCGGCCGCTTTCTGGGCGGCGTGATCGCGCCGGGTCCCGAGGTTTTCACCGATTATCTCCGGGCTCGCGGCGCGCAATTGCCCGCCGTCCGCGCCAATCCCCGCAAACCGCCCCCCATCCTCGCGCGCTCCACCCGCGCCGCCATCGCCGCTGCCGCCGTCCACGGATATCGCGGCATGGCCAGGGAGATCCTGGCCCAAATTCAGCAGGCGATGGGGGTGAAGTCGCCGCATTTGGTGCTCGCCGGCGGCGCGGCCGGCTGGGTCGATGTCCCTGACCATTGGAAGGTTCGGCGCGATCCGGACCTGACCTTCCGGGGCATGCTGGCCATCGCCCGGCGAAATGCCTGACCGCCCGAATCCTCATTTTACAAGCGGCCGATCCCATCCCATCTTACGCGCCCGTTTTACCCCCTTTTCGTCCGTCCATGAACATCCTGATCAACCTCCTCCTCGGCCTCCACATCCTGCTCTGCTTTTTGCTGGTGGTGGTGGTGCTCATGCAACGTCCGAAGAGTGAGGGACTCGGCGCGGCCTTTGGCGGCGGCATGACGGAGAACATTTTCGGCGCCCGCACCACGGACGTCCTCCAGCGCTTCACCAGTTACCTCGCCGGCGGCTTCTTCGTGCTCACCGTCCTGCTCGCGTTCCTCTACGCCCGGCAAAGCGTGGGCGACACCGCCGCGCAGAAAATGCTGCTCGGCACGCCGCCGACGACCGCGCCGGCCGCGACGACGCCCGCCGCGCCCGCCACCACCGCTCCGGCCGTCAAGCCCGAGGCCCCCGCGGTCTCGCCGGCCCCCACCGATGCCACGACGAATCCGCCGCCTGCGGCCACCGAGCCGGCTCCGGCGGCCAGTCCCGCGGCGTCGCCCGGCGCAAAGTAACTTCGTGGATCGGATCGGCGCGAGTCAGGTCGAGGTCGAACATGTCGGGCCTACCATTCGGTCCGCGTCCGGATATTCTTCGGTTGTGTCCGGCGCCATTCGTTTCCTGCTGATCCTTGCGCTCGCCGCGCTGGCGGCCTGCGATCGCTCCGTTTCCGGCCGCGCCGATCTCGTCGTCCTCAACGGCGCCGAGCCCGAGACGCTCGACCCGCATTTGATGACGGGCCAGCTCGAACAGCGGCTCGCCTACGCGCTCTACGAAGGCCTCGTCTACAACGACGAAAAGGGCGAGATCCAGCCGGGCATCGCGGAGTCCTGGGAAATTTCCCCCGACGGCCGGACGTACACCTTCCGCCTGCGCAAGGGCGCCACGTGGTCGAACGGCGATCCCATCACCGCGCAGAATTTTGTCGACTCGTGGAAGCGCTGCCTCACGCCCGAGACCGCGGCGGAATACGCCTACCAGCTCCACTACATCAAAAACGCCAAGCCGTTCAACGAGGGCACGCTCAAGGACTTTTCGCAGGTCGGCGTCCGCGCGACGGATGACCAGACGCTCGTGGTGGAGCTGGAGAACGCGACGCCATTTTTCATTGGACTGTGCGCCACGACGCCGCTGCTGCCGATTCACGCCAGCTCCATCGCGGCGAAGGACGGCACCTGGATGCGACCGGGGAAAATGATCGTCAACGGCGCCTACGATCTCGCGTCGTGGCGCTTGAACGATCGCATCCGTCTGCGCAAGAACCCGCGCTACTGGGCGAAGGACAACGTCAAGATGGAGACCATCGACGTGCTGCCGATCAACCGCCCGAACACCGCGCTGAACTATTACGCCTCGGGCCAGGCCGATGTCATCCTCGACAAATTTCTCACCCCGGTGGGCCTGCTCTCGGAGCTGAAGAAGCGGCCGGATTTCCACTCCGGTCCGTTTCTCGGCGTCCTCTTCGTGCGCTTCAACGTCAACCGCAAGCCGTTCAACGATTCGCGCGTCCGCCTGGCGTTTTCGTACGCCATCGACCGGAAGGAAATTTGCGAAAAGATTCTCAAGGCAGGCGAGCTGCCGGCCATGACGATGGTCCCGCCGGGCACGGGCGGATACCAGCCGCCGCGCGGCGTGACCTACGACGAGGACCGCGCGCGCATCTTGCTCGCGGCCGCGGGCTATCCCGGCGGCAAGGGCTTTCCGCCCGTGAGCTATCTCTACAACGAGGGTGACCTGAGCGCGGCGGTCGCGGTGGAATTGCAGGCCATGTTCAAGCGCGTGCTCAACGTGCAGGTCAATCTCCGGCCGATGGAGAACAAGGTTTACCAGAACTCGATGAGCCGGCTGGATTACGATCTCTGCCGCTCGAGCTGGGTGGGTGACTACAACGATCCGAACACGTTTCTCGATCTCTTCATGACCGGCGGCGGCAACAACCGCACCGGCTGGGGCAATCCGAACTTCGACAAGCTGATCATCGACGCCGCGTCGGAACTCGACATCGAAAGCCGCCACGCCATTTTCCGGCGCGCGGAGCAACTGCTCATCAGCGAGGGCGCGCCGGTCGCGCCGATTCATTTCTACGTCGGCATCCAAATCTTACGACGACCAACGCCTCGGTGGCCTCCAGGCCAACATCCTCGACGAACATCCCTTCAAGGCGATGTACTGGAAGAAATAGGGAGTCGAGGGGTCGACGTCGACGGTCGACGCCGGACTGAACGCCAAGCGCGGGGTCACGACTGCGAGTTTGATCGCGCATTCTGGCCGTCGACGTCGACCGTCGACCTCGACTCCCAATCCGCTCGGGTGATCGATGAACTCCCAGGGCAGGCTGTACTTCGCGGCCAGATGGGCGGCGAGGGCCTTCACGCCGAGGGTCTCGGTCGCGTAGTGACCGCCGTAAAGGATGTTGATGCCCAGCTCCTCCGCGAGACCGAAGGTCCAGTGCTGCCCCTCGCCGGTGACAAACGTTTCGACCCCGCAGGCCGCCACGTCGCGCGCCTCGGAACCGGCGCCGCCCGTGATCACGCCCACCATGCCCACATTGTCGGAGCCGCCCGGACAAACGATGACGCGCCCGCCGACCGCCGCCTCGAGCCGCTGCACCAGTTGATCGCGCGTGATGTTGAGCCGCGCCTTCAACCCGACCGTCGTGCCCTTCAGCTCGAGGAACGGCTCCGGATTCGAGAGTCCCAGCGCCTGCGCCAGCAGCGCGTTGTTGCCGAATTCCGGGTGCACGTCGAGCGGGAGGTGCGCGCTGTAGACCGCCAGGCCGGACTCGATGGCGCGGCGCCACATCTGAAACCACCGGCCGCGCAAAGGCTGCGCCCCGCCCCAAAAGAGGCCGTGGTGGACCAGCAGCAAATCGGCGCCCCGCTCCACCGCGCGATCGACGGTGGTGACGTTCGCATCCACGGCCGCGGCGATCTTCGTCACGCGGTTGCCCGAGTTCTCGAGCTGCAGGCCGTTCAGCGCGTTGGGCCAGTCCTGGATTTCCGCAATCCGCAGCAGCGAATCGAGATGCGAGCGAAGGTCGGAGAGGGTCATAAGGCAAAAGTCCGGCCGGAAAAGTTGCACGCATCGCCCGCGAGGGCTAATGACGCCGTTCGCCCGCTCCCGGGCCCCTCGGTCGTCCACCCCTCATTTTCTCCATTCATGCTCAGCGCGGGAATCGTCGGTCTGCCCAATGTCGGCAAGTCCACCCTCTTCAATGCCGTCACCCGCACCCGCAAGGCGGCGGCGGCCAACTACCCGTTCTGCACGATCGACCCGAACGTCGGCGTCGTCACCGTGCCCGACGCGCGGCTCGACGTGCTCAGCAAGATCTCCGGCTCGCAGAAACTGATTCCGGCCGCCATCAACTTCGTCGACATCGCCGGCCTCGTCAGCGGCGCGAGCGCGGGCGAGGGCCTCGGCAACCAGTTCCTCAGCCACATCCGCGAGACCGACGCCATCGTGCAGGTCGTGCGCTGCTTCGAGGATTCCGACATCCATCACGTCAGCGGCACGGTCGATCCGGTGCGCGACATCGAGGTCATCAACACGGAGTTGATCCTGGCCGACCTCGCCTCCGCGCAGAAGCGCCGCGATCGCCAGGCCAAGTCGGCGAAATCCGGCGACAAGCTCGCGCAGGCGGAAATCGCGCTGCTCGATCGGCTCATTCCGCATCTCGATTCCGGCAAGCCCGCGCATATCTTCACGGTCAACGACGAGGAGAAGAAACTCCTCAAGTCGTTCTTCCTGCTCTCGGCCAAGCCGACGATTTTCGCGTGCAACGTCGCGGAGTCCGATCTCGCCGCGTTTGCGGGCGGCAAGACCGACACCTCGACACCCGCGGGCAAGCACGTCGCAGCGGTGCGCGACTACGTGAAGAATCACCTCGAGACCGAAGCCGTCGTGATCAGCGCGCAGATCGAGAGCGAGCTGGTCGATTTGTCCGAGGAGGAGGCCGCCAGCTATTTGAAGGAGCTCGGCGTCGGCGAGGAAGGCAGCGGCGTCAGCGCGCTGATTCGCGCCGTCTATCATCTGCTCGGACTGCAGACGTACCTGACGACCGGCGAGAAGGAAACGCGCGCGTGGACCATCCACAAGGGTGACAAGGCGCCGGTCGCGGCCGGCGTGATCCATTCCGATTTCGAGCGCGGCTTCATCGCCGCGGAAGTCACGGCCTACGACGAACTGGTGAAGTACGGCTCGTTCGCCAAGGCCCGCGAGGCCGGCCGCCTGCGCATCGAAGGCAAGGAATACGTCATGCAGGACGGCGACGTGGTGGAATTCCGGTTTAACGTTTGAACGCGGCTCGACGGAACCGGGACGCACGATCCGGACGAATAAGTTGCCATGAACGAAGAGATCAAAAGCGCGGCCGCGAAATTTTGGGACTGGCTCGACGGCTGGTGGAATCTGCCGCTCACGCCGCGGCTGACGGCCGGAGAGGTCATCGTCTTTGCAGCGGGCTTCCTCGCGCTTTGGCTTGCGACCATACTAATCAATCGGCTGGCTCGACGAATTGCCCCGACCTCCGAAGGCCAGGATCCCCGCGACAGCTGGCTCTCGCTCGCGCTCTGGGTCGTCCGCAAGCCGCTGCTCCTTCTGCTTTGGTCCGCCGGAATCAGTGCGCTGATCATTTCACAGTTCGGGCCGTTTCTGGATATCGGCGCCGGCCGGCCGCTCCTGGCGCAGCCGATCTTCCGACTGCTGATAATCGTCACGCTGGGCGTGGTGCTGGCGCGTGCGCTGCGCGCCGCCACGCGCAAGCTGCGCGCCACGTCGCTGGCCGCTCCCACGCGCTGGCGCGGCGCGCTCGCCCTGCTCACCGTGCTCGCGCTCCAGCTCCTCCTGCCCTTGCTGACGCTGGAGTTGATCCTGCCGCTGTCTGCCGATCCCGGCGCGATTCCTTTCCGCCGTCCGCCAGTTCACCGGCCTCTTCATGATCGGCGCGGTCGGCTATCTCGTGGCCCAGCTCCTGATCGAATTCGAGCGCGTGACGCTCGCACGGCGGAGCTCGGACGATCCGCTCGACACCGCCGCGCGGCACGCCGTCACCCAGGTCTCCGTGCTGCGGAAGCTCGGCCTCGTCCTGATCGCGCTGATCACGGTCGCCTGCATGCTGATGGTCTTCGAGCCCGTGCGGCATTTCGGCCAGAGCCTCCTCGCCTCGGCTGGACTCGTCGGCATCATCGCCGGCGTCGCCGCGCAGAAATCGCTCTCCAACCTTTTTGCCGGCCTCCAGATCGCCGTCACCCAGCCGATTTCGCTGGGCGATTCCATCACGGTGGAAAACGAATTCGGCACGGTGGAGGACATCACGCTGACCTACGTGGTGGTGCGGCTCTGGGATCTGCGGAGGATGGTTCTGCCGATCAGTTACTTCCTGGAGAAGCCGTTCATCAACTGGACCCGGCGCACGGACGGCCTGCTCGGCGCGGTGACACTGCCGGTGGAATTCTCCGCGCCGGTCGGCGAGTTGCGCGCGGAGCTGGATCGACTGCTTGAGGCCGACCCGCGCTGGGACCGGAAGTCGAAGAACCTGGAAGTGGCCGACGCGGCCGGCACCGGCATGCAGCTGCGGATCGTGGTCAGCGCGCGCAGCGCCGCCGACCTGGGCGGATTGCGCGCGACCATTCGCGAGTCGCTGATCGATTTCCTGCGCCGGAACCATCCGGGCTCGCTGCCGCAGAATCGAACCGTGCTGGAAGGCCCCGCGCCGGCGAATCCGACTACGGCCGCGCAAGCGCCTCTTCGATGATCCGATCCGCGGTCACTCCCTCGGCTTCGCCCTCGAAGTTCAGGATCAGGCGGTGGCGCAGCGCGGCGGGCGCGGCGCGATCGAGATCGGCCTTCGCCACGTGGTAGCGTCCGTCGAGCAGCGCGAAAATTTTCCCCGCCAGGATCAGCGCCTGCACGCCGCGCGGGCTCGCGCCGTAGCGCACGTACTTGGCCGCCAGCGGGGTGGCGCGCTCGCTCTCGGGATGCGTCGCCAGCACCAGGCCAATCGCATGCGCCTGGATCTCGCGCGTCATCGGCACCTCGCGCACCAGATCACGCAGGGCCAGGACGTCCGCCGCGGAAATGACCTTGTGCACGACCGGCGCGCTGGCCTCCGTGGTGCGCTCGATGATCGAATGCAGATCCTCCTCGGACGGATAGCCGACCTTCAGCTTGAAAAAGAAACGATCGAGCTGCGCCTCGGGCAGCGGGTAGGTGCCCTCCATCTCGAGCGGATTCTGCGTGGCCAGGACGAGGAAAGGCGCCGGCATGATGCGGGTCTCGCCCGCCACGGTGACCTGCCGCTCCTGCATCGCCTCGAGCAACGCGCTTTGGGTCTTCGGCGTCGCGCGATTGATTTCGTCGGCCAGCAGGAGGTTTGTGAAAATCGGCCCGGGTTGAAATTCGAAAACACGCCGTCCGCCGGCATCCTCGCGAATGATGTTCGTGCCGATGACATCGGCCGGCATCAGGTCCGGCGTGAACTGGATGCGCGAAAAATGCAGATCCACCGCCGCCGCCAGCGCGCGCACCAGCGCGGTCTTGCCCAGCCCCGGGGCGCCTTCCAGCAGGACGTGACCATCCGCAAAGAGCGCCGCCAGGACGCCCTCGATCACTTCATCCTGTCCAACGATCACCCGCTGCAGCTCCGCTTTGAGGCGGTGAAAATCATCGCGGAATTTGGCGGTCCGCTCGGCCGCCGCGGCAGGTTCGGTCATGGCGCGGGCAACCTATCGACGGAATCCAAAAGATGAACAGGAATTAATTTCGTCCCGGCCCCGGCGAATTTGACTTCCCGAAAAATTACTTAATGCAGCTTAAGCATTACTCCGGCGGCCGGATGGCCTCGAAATATTTCCGGATGTAGAAGCGGGAGCCGAGCGGGATGTTTTCCTGCTCGACGGCGTCCTGCGCGGCGGGCGCCATCACGCCGTAGAGTTCGCGGTAGGCGCGGGTCGATTTTCCGCCGGCGCCGGCCGATTGCATGAATTCCTGCAGCGAGCTGCCGTCGCCGAACACGCCTTCGAGCCGCCGCGCCGGGCCCTCGGCGCCCTTCGACTCGATCGGCTTGTCGGCGTAGAGCCGGTCGCCCGCGCCGCCGTCCTTCTCGCTGCCCTTTTCGCCGCCCGGCAGGTCGCCCTTTTCCGCGGGCTGGCCGCTCGGTGAGTTCGCGCGGCCGTCCGGACTTGGCAGCGGCAGGCGCAACAGCGCGCGCGACGCGGCGTCGGCGGCTTCCTTGTCCGCACCGCCCGATTGCTTCAGTTTCTCGAGCGCGTTGATCAATTCCTGCAGCGTCTTCACGTCCAGCGGCAGGCGCACGGTCGGGGTGCCCTTGCTGTCGCCGGACTTCGACGGATCCGCCTTGGAAGGATTGGCCTTGCCCGTTTGCTTGAGCAATTCCGCCAGACGCTGCAACAACTGCTGGACCTGCTCGGAGCGTCCGGCCTGCGCCGCCTGGGCCGCCTGCTCCATCTGCCGCGCGATCTCGCGCTTTTGATCCGCGCTCAGCTTCCCCGCCTTTTCCTGCATCGAGCGCGCCAGCTCGTCCATCATCTTGGCGGCGTCGCCGCGCTGCTTGAGCTTTTGCAGCAATTCCTCGAGTTCGTTCCCGGCCGACGAGGTATCGCCGCGCTTCAATGCCTCGGCCACGTCCTTTCCTTCCGGGCGTGCGCTCGAGGGCCTCCGCCAGCGCGGCCAGTTCCTCGGGCGACGCGGCCGGCGCGTTGGCACTTAGTTGCATCTGGCGCAACGTCGCCTCCAAGGCGGAAATCTCACGCAAGGCCAGCTTGTCCGCCTCGCGATCCTGCTTCGCGCGATCCTTCAAGCGGGCGGCGCGATCCTTCATCTCCTGGGCCAGCCGGGCGAGTTCCTCGTCGCCGCGCGCCTCCGCGGCCTTGGCCAGCTCGGCGGCGATCTGCTCGAGGGTCTTCGCCTGGCCCTCGACTTTTTCCTGCGTGGCCGCGTCGGGCCGGCTCGCGCGCTGCACCAGCGCGGCGTGCCAGCAGAGCAGCGCGATCGTCACGACGGGCGCCAGCGCCCACGCGGCCTGCCGCGGAAAGGGCAGCGGGATCCAGGGCACGACGGAAAATCCCTGCGCGTAGCGTTCGCATTCCTCGACCGCGAGCGTTTCGAAGGCGTGCGACCGCGGCCGCCCCGCGAAATCAAGCGCGGTCTGGAAGCGATCGCGCGTGCCGGCAATTTGATCCAGTCTCGCGGCCACCTCGGGCAGCGGCCGAAAGCTGAACATGGCCAGGCCAATCGTGCCCGCGACCCAGAGCGCCAGCGACACGAGGACGAGCGGGGCGTCCACCACGGCCTGGCCGCGCAGGTAATTCGCAAGCGCCCAGACGAGCGCGCCGAGCGCGACGCAGAGCAGCAGACGGGCGCTGGCCGCGATCGTGCCTTGCAACGCGAAACGCCGCCGGGCCGCCGCCAACCGCTGCCGGAGGGCCTGCTCGGGGACTGAAATGGAAGCGACGGCCATGCCGGGGAGAACCTAGTGGCGGGATCTCCGCGCGCCAAGTGCTGTCGCGACTTCAACAGGGATTAGACAGAATTTACGGAATTTAGCGGAATTTTTCAGACTGGCCGGGCAGGCGGACGATGCATTGCTTTGGCTTCATCCAAAATTCTGTTAATTCCGTTAATTCCGTCTCCTCCTTTCTCGCCCAGGAATCGATCCGCCATGCTCGCCGACCTCGCCCGCGTTCTTTATGATGAGCCCGCGATCTTGGCGCGGCTCGACGCGCTGGCCGCGGCGATCACGCGCGATTACGAGCACAAGGAATTGACGGTGGTCGCCGTGCTGAACGGCAGCTTCATGTTCCTGGCCGATTTGCTGCGGCGCATCCCGCTGCCGCTCCGCGTCGACTGCATCAGCGTGGCCAGCTACCACGGCGGCACGGAAAGCAGCGGGCGCGTCACGTTCGATCAATTGACGCCGCCGGACGTGCGCGATCGTCACGTGCTGATTCTCGACGACATCCTCGACAGCGGGCGCACCCTCGACGCCATCCTGCGCCGGCTCGAAAGCGAGGGCGCGCGCAGCCTCCGCACCTGCGTGCTGCTGCGGAAGAACAAGGCGCGCGCCCGGCCGGTGGACGCCGATTACGTCGGCTTCGACATCGCGGATGAGTTTGTGGTGGGATACGGGCTCGATTTTCGGGAAAAGTATCGCAACCTTCCCTGCATCGGGGTGCTGCATCCGCGGATCGTGGAGGCCGCCCCCGCCGCCGTCCCATGAAGCTGACCGTCCAATACTATTCGCGCTTGAAGGACCTCACCTCCGCCGAGGAGGAGCAGCTGGAGGTCGAGCCCGGCCTGAGCGTGCAGGGCCTGCTCCGCCGGCTTTACCTGCGCCACGCGGGACTGGGCGCGTGGAACGCTCACCTGCTGGTGGCCGTCGATGTCGATTACGTCGAACGCGGCCACCTTTTGAAGGATGGCGACGTCATTTCCGTGATGCCGCCGGTGCAGGGGGGCTGAGTCGGAATTGTGGATTTCGGATTGTGGATTTCGGATTGGGCGGCCGCCGGCTATCTCCCGTCCGCATGGCCGTCCCCAAGCACCTGATCACCGCGACGATCGAGAATCTCTCGCCGTCGATCGAGCATGGGCGCTATCCGGTGAAGCGGGTCCCGGGCGAGGAACTGACGGTCGAGGCCGACATCATCAAGGACGGGCACGACGTCATCGCCGCGCTCCTGAAATGGCGCATGGAAGGCCAGCGCGCCTGGCACGAGACGCCGATGGCGCACGTGAACAACGATCGCTGGCGCGGCACCTGCGCCTTTCCGTCGGTCGGTTTCGGCGAATTCACGATTGAGGTGTACACGGAGCGCTGGCTGAGCTGGCGGCACGAGTTCACCAAGAAATTCGAGGCGAAGATTGCGAACCTGGCGGTCGAGATCGAGGAGGGCGCGCGGCTGGTCGACGCGGCCGCGGCGCGCGCCCGGAAACGCGCCCCCGAAAGCGCCGCGCTCCGGCGCTTTGCCGAGACGCTGCGCAAGGGGTCGAACGCGGAAGTCATGCAGCTGGCCCACGCGGTGGAGCTGCACGCGCTGATGATGGCGTTCCCCGATCGCGGGCAGCCGTTCGAGCTGAAGCCGCCGCAGCGCGTGCGGATCGACCGCGAGGCGGCGCGCTTCGCCGCCTGGTACGAATTTTTCCCGCGCAGCGCGGAGGGCCTGCCGGATCGCGGATCGACCCTCCGCGAGTGCCTGCCGCGCATCGACGCCGCGCGGGAGATGGGATTCAACGTGATCTATTTTCCGCCCATCCACCCGATTGGCACCACGAACCGCAAGGGCCGGAACAATGCCACCAGTTGCGAGCCGGGCGATCCGGGCGTGCCCTACGCGATCGGATCGAAGGACGGCGGGCACTTCAGCATCGAGCCCGCGCTGGGCACGATGAAGGATTTCGAGTGGCTGGTGAAGCAGATCAAAAAGCGCGGCATGGAGCTGGCGCTCGACTTCGCCATCAACTGCTCGCCCGATCATCCGTACGTCAAGGAACACCCCGACTGGTTTCATCACCGGCCGGACGGCACGATCAAGTTCGCCGAGAATCCGCCGAAGAAGTACGAGGACATTTATCCGTTCAACTACCTCTGCGACGACTGGCAGTCGCTCTGGAGCGAGCTGCGCGACATCATCCTCTTCTGGGCGAAGAAGGGCGTGCGCATTTTCCGGGTCGACAATCCCCACACCAAGCCCGTCGCGATGTGGGAGTTCATCATCGGCGACGTGCACGCGAAGTACCCGGACGTGATTTTCCTGAGCGAAGCGTTCACCAGGCCGAAGATGATGAAGCTGCTGGCGCAGGCCGGCTTCACGCAGAGCTACACCTACTTCACCTGGCGGAACTACCGGAGCGAACTGATCGAATATTTCACGGAGCTGACCCAGACGGAAATGAAGGAGTATTTCCGCGGGAACCTCTGGCCGAACACGCCCGACATCCTGCCGTACGGGCTGCAGAACGCGCCGCGCAGCGCGTTCATGATCCGTTTCATTCTCGCGGCCACGCTTTCGTCGGTCTACGGCATGTACAGCGGCTTCGAGCTTTGCGAGAACACGCCGTTCCCGGGCAAGGAGGAGTATCTCGACAGCGAAAAATACCATTACAAGCAGCGCGACTGGGACGCGCCCGGCAACATCAAGGATTGGATCACGAAGATTAATGCCATCCGCCAGGCGGAACGCGCATTGCAGCTCTACGACAACCTGCGCTTCCACGGCGCCGAGAACGACGCGATCCTCTGGTACTCCAAGGTCACGCCCTCGCGCGACAGCGCGCTGCTCATCGCGGTGAACCTCGATCCGTCGCGCTACCAGGGCGGCTATGTCGAGGTGCCGCTGGAGCATCTTGGGCTGGAAGACGGCGCCGAATATCTTCGTGCACGATCTGTTGACGGGGAATCGCTTTGCGTGGCGCGGGCGCTGGAATTTTGTGGGCCTGGATCCGGCCAGCCCCGCGCACGTCCTGCGCATTGAACGTTGATTTTCCGGCGATTCGCGCTATGGACGAGGCGAAGCCGTTGCTTCCAAGATGCGGATGCGTTTTTTCATTGCTGCGTTCTGCCTCGGTCTGAGCGCGGCCTCCGCGTTCGCCCAAAGCGCCCACGCCCGCCGATCCCACCGCCGCCACCCGCCGCGCCGTGCGCGCGACGCCGCTGCCGACCAAGGCCGGGCCCGAGCCCACGCCCATCCAGCCGACCACCGCGGCGATCCGCGATCGCAACGCGCGGCTGCAGATTTTTCTCGATCGCCAGCAGTTCGGTCCCGGCAAGATCGACGGCTCGTGGGGTCTCTTCGCGCGCCAGGCGTGGAAGCGCTATCAACAGGCGAAGGGCCAGTCGCCCGTCGATCCCGTCGCCGCGCTGCCCGCCGAGGTCGCCTCGTTCGAGCCGCTCTACACGACCTACACCGTGACCGCCGCGGACGCGACGCTGGTCGGTGAAATCAAGGGCACGCTCGAGGAGAAATCCAAAATGAAGATGCTCCCGTACACCTCGCTCAGCGCGATGGTGGCGGAGCGGTATCATTGCTCGCCCGAATTCCTCGTCCGGATCAACCCGGGCTTGAAGCTCAACGGCATCAAGGTCGGCACCACGCTCACCGTGCCCAACGTCGTGCCCTTCGATCTTCTCGCCATCCGCGCCGAGCGCCGCCGGCTCGACGAGCAGACGCTCGAGCGCAGGAAACAAGCTTCCGTCGGCGTGACCAGCGCGAGCAATCCCGTGCCCGTGCCGGCGGCGGCGCCCGGCGATTCGGCGCCGGTGAATCCGGACCGCTACAACCTGCGCGTTTCGACGGTCGACAAGATTGTGGAAATCCGCGAGGGCACCCGGCTGGTCGCGTCGTTTCCCGTCACGCCGGGATCCGACTCGCTGCCGACGCCGAAGGGATTCTGGGTCTTTCGCTCGAAGGTGTATTTCCCGGAATTCCGCTGGGACGAGGCGATGCTGAACACGGGCAAGCGCAGCGAACAATTTCATGTGCTGCCGCCCGGACCGAACAATCCGGTCGGCGTGATGTGGATGGGAATCAGCAAGGACGGCATCGGCCTGCACGGCACGAACAATCCCAACACCATCGGCCGCGCCAGCAGCCACGGCTGCGTGCGCCTCGCGAATTGGGACGCCGTGCGCGTCGCCGCCTTCGTGGAAAAGGGCACGCACGTGCTCATCGAGTAGCGCCGTTCGGCGCGGTCGATCGATCACGTAGACACGCGTACAACGACGCGCGATCGCGCATCGATCGCGAACTTCGCGCGCAACTTCGGAAGGGCTCCCGAAGTTAAACGCCTAAGCACATGCCGTCCGCGCCCCGCGGAAACGGCCGAATGGAACGGTCACATTTTCCTCCCACCGCCGATGAACTCCCGCCTTCGTTCCCTGCTGCTGGCCGGCACCGTTCTCCTCGCGCCGCTGCCGCTCGCCGCCGCGACGGGTGTGGCCAATCTCGGAAACATTTCCACGCGCCTGCAGGTCGAGACGGGCGACAGCGTGGGCATCGCCGGTTTCATCGTGCAGGGCACCGGCAACAAGCAGGTGCTCGTGCGCGCGCTCGGTCCGTCGCTGTCCGCGCAGGGCGTGGCCGGCGCGCTCGCGGATCCGACGCTGGAATTGCACGACGCGAGCGGGCAAATCATCGCGACGAATGACAACTGGGACCAGGCCGCCAACATCCAGGCGTGGCACACCAGCCTCGGTCTCACGCTGCCGCAGGCGAGCGAGTCGGTGATTTCCATGTCGCTCGCGCCGGGCGCGTACACCGCCATCGTGCGCGGAGCGAACGGCACCACCGGCGTCGCGCTGGTGGAGGCATACGACTGCGACGACGCCGCGCCGTGCGCGCCGATCAACATTTCCACCCGCGGCATCGTGCGGACGGGCGCGGCCGTCATGATCGGCGGCTTCATCGTGCAGGGCACGATTCCGAAGCAACTGCTGGTGCGCGCGATCGGGCCCACGCTCGCGACCTTCGGCGTTTCCAATGTGCTGGCCGATCCGCAACTCGATCTCTACGACAGCACGGGAGCGATCATTTTCTCGAACAACGACTGGCAGACGCAATCCGCGCAGGGCGTGGCGGACGTGACGGCCACCGGCAAGGCGCCGGCCGATCCGCGCGAGGCGGCCATCGTGGTCACGCTCAATCCCGGGCGCCTACACGGTGATCGTGAGCGGCGCGGGCGGCGCGCAGGGCAACGCGCTGGTGGAGGTTTACGATTTGCAGCCGACCAATCCCGCGCCGCAGCCATCGAGCGGGACGCTCTATCTCGCGGATCTGCGCGCAGCGCCGGGCGTGACCACGAGCGGTTCGGGCACGGCCGCGCTCAGCGTGAACCAGTCCGGCACGCAAGCCATCGTGAGCGTGAGCTACTCGAACCTGAGCGGACCGATCACCAACGCGCACCTCGAGGCCAGCGCCGACTCCCCCTACGCGGGGCTGAATCTCTTCGATCTCAATCCGAATGCGGTGCACGCGGACGGCACGTGGACCTGGAATTTCGCGTTCACGAACGGAAACCTGACGTCGGCCGAAATCCTCGCGCTGATCCAGAGCGGACAACTCGACATTCGCATCTACACGGCGGCCAATCCCGGCGGCGAGTTGGTCGCGGCCTTCAGCCCGGCAAACGGCGGACAAACCTTCACGCCGCCGGCCGCGCCGCCGCCGCTCCCGGGCGGACCGGTCACCGCGAACGACGCCGCGCGGCTGCTCACGCAATCCACCTTCGGGCCGACCAACGGCAATCCCGCGTCGGACCGGACCTCGATCGCCTACCTGCAGAACAAGGGCATCGACGCGTGGTTGAACGAACAGGTCGCGCTGCCCGCGACGACGCTGATGAGTTACGTCGACGCGGTCTGGAATCCGGCGATCGGCAACACCCAGGGCGCGACGGCCGCGCATTACGGCTGGTGGTTGCGCTCCGCGACCGCGCCGGACCAGCTCCGCCAGCGCGTGGCCTACGCCCTGAGCCAGATCATCGTGGTCTCGTCGAATTCCACCGGGCTGAACAGCAACCCGGTCGGCATCGGCGCGTACTACGACGTGCTGCTGAACGGCGCGTTCGGGAATTTCCGCCAGTTGCTCGAGGACATCACGCTCAACCCGGCGATGGGCGATTTCCTCGACATGGCCGGCAACAAGAAGGGCGACGCGGCCGCGGGCACGAATCCGAACGAGAATTACGCGCGCGAGATCAACCAGCTCTTCTCGATCGGGCTCTACCAACTTCATCCCGACGGCACGCTCGAGCTCGACGGCCGCGGGCTGCCGATTCCGACCTACGCGCAGGGCACGGTGACGGGCTTCGCGCGCGTCTTCACCGGCTGGACCTACGCGGCGCCGACGACATCGTTCCCGCCGATCAACCTGCGCAGCCCGATGATCAAGATCGCGAATCGCCACGAGCCGGGCTCCAAGTCCCTGCTCAACGGGATGACCATCCCGGCGGTCGGCGCGGCGACCACCGCGGAAATGGATTCCGACTTGAAGACCGCGCTCGACAACATTTTTTATCATCCGAACGTCGGCCCGTTCATCGCGCGCCAACTGATCCAGCGCCTGATCACGAGCAACCCGAGCCCGGGCTACGTCTATCGAGTCGCGCAGGTCTTCGCCAACAACGGCGCCGGCGTGCGCGGCGACTTGAAGGCGGTCGTGCTCGCCGTGCTCAAGGACTACGAGGCGCGGACCACGGACCTCCTCGGCTTCCAAGGCACGGGCAAGCAACTCGAGCCGGTGTTACGCACCACGAAAACGATGCGCGCGTTCATGAGCACGCCGTTCACGAGCGGCGGCACGCTGGCCGGTCCGTTCTACAACTTCGACACCACCTTCGGCCAGACGCCGCTGCGCGCGCCGACGGTCTTCAATTTCTACGGGCCCGAATACGCGGCGCCCGGCGACATTTCGAGCGCCGGGCTGGTCAGCCCCGAGTTTGAAATCACGACGGAGACGACGGTCATTTCGACCGCGAATTTCATCCGCACGCTCATCTTCAACGGCCAGGGCATCGGCGCGAACAAGGTGAGCCTCGATTTTTCCGCGTTCACGGGCGTGGCCAGCAGCGACCCGTCCGCGCTGCTTGATCAACTCAACGTCCTGCTCATGTCCGGGCAGATGGATGCGAACATGAAATCACAAATCCTCAACGCGGTGACGCCGATCTCCGCGAGCGACGGCGGCTTCAACCGCGTGCGCAACGCCGTCTATCTCATCACCTCCTCGCCGCAGTATGCCACCCAGCGCTGACCTCCCCCTCACCCGGCCATGAACCCTGCCCGACTGCAAAACCGCCGGACCTTCATCCGCCAGGCCGCCTGCGCCGCGGTGGGAACGCTCGGCCTGACCAACGCGCTTTTTGATCTGCGGCGCATTGCGGCCGCGACCATCCAAAACTCGGCCGTCCTGGCCGGCGACTACAAGGCGCTGGTCTGCCTTTTCCTTTTCGGCGGCAACGACGCGAACAACATGGTCGTGCCCAGCGACACGACGGACTACAACGCCTACGTCGCCTCGCGCGGCATCCTCGCGCTGCCCGCGGCGGGCCAGCCCGGCGGCATCCTGCCGCTCAACCTGATTCCGGGACACGGCACTAACGACGGTCGCACGTTCGGCTTTCATCCGAATTTCACCGACTACGCGTCGCCCAACGGCTCCCTGCCCGGCCTGCAAACCCTCTTCAATGGCGGCAAGCTCGCCGTGCTCGGCAATGTCGGCACGCTGATTTACCCGACCACCAAGGCCGATTTCCAATCAAACCAAAGCATCCTCCCGCCGCAGCTTTTTTCGCACAGCGACCAGCAGGTGGAATGGCAGACGAGCGTGCCGCAGACGGTGAATGCCACCGGCTGGGGCGGGCGCGTGGCCGACTTGATGAACGCCAGCCTGGGCAGCACGCAGATTTCGACGTGCATTTCGCTCAATGGCACGAACACATTTGAAGTGGGCGCGAGCGTGGTGCCCTACAGCGTCTCGCCGTCAGGCGCGATCGCCCTGAACGGCTACACCGCCGGCAGCGCCCCGGGCACGCCGTCCTACGCGGTCGACCAACTGATCGCGGCCAGCCACGCGAATCTCTTCGAGAAAACGTTCGCCGCCACGACCAAGCGCGCGCTCGACAACAACCTGCTGCTCTCCGCGGCGCTCAGCCAGACCGATCCGGCGGCGCCGCCATTTTCGTCCTTCGACGGCTCGTCGTCGCTGGCGAGCCAGCTCAAAATGGTGGCGCGCTTGATCGCGGCCGCGCAAAACTCCGCCTCCGGACTCAATCCGCGGCGCCAGATCTTTTTCGTCTCGGTGGGCGGCTACGACACGCATGGCGACCAGCTCAACGCGCAGAACAATCTCTACGTGGAGTTGAACAACGCGCTCTCGGCGTTCTATGCGGCGACCCTGCAATTGGGCGTGCAGGACAAAGTGACCACGTTCACTTCGTCGGATTTCGGGCGCACCTTCCAGACCAACGGGGCGGGTTCGGATCATGGCTGGGGCAGCCACCATCTCATTCTCGGCGGCGCGGTGCAGGGCGGCGGGATTTACGGCCGCATTCCCGTGCTGCAGGCCGGCGGGCCCGATGACGCCAGCAACGGCAGCACCGGACAAGGCCGCTGGATCCCCTCGGTTTCGGTCGACGAATACGCCGCCACCCTCGCCACCTGGTTCGGCGTGAGCCCAACCGATCTGCCGACCGCGCTGCCGAACCTCGGTCACTTCGCGACGCCGAATCTCGGCTTCATTTAGGACGGATCCCGGGCCCGAAAAGCGGCGAGAATGTCACTCGCGTGGACGCGAGTGGAGGTCACAGCCATGCAATCTCGCAAGCATGACTGCGGTCCGCCTCTCAAAGATGAGGATGCGAAGAACTTTTTCGCACCTCAGAACGCGCGTTCACGTACCCTCCGAAAAAAGTCTCCACCGTGAGAGTACTAAATCTGTCATCTCGCTCAAAATTTGGCTCTTTCCTTGCTGCATTTTTCCCCATCACGCGACTGCGCTGGTTTTATTTTGGGGCAGTCGCATCCGTCAGGCTCAATCCAATCATTCCCATGCATACACGCCTGCGTTCCATCGCTTCCCTTCTCGCCCTTGTCCTCCTCCCACCCCTCACTCAAACAGCCCTTGGTGCCCCCACGGTCACCAATCTGTCGACCCGCGTCAAAATCGAGACGGGGGGCAGCGTCGGCATCGCCGGTTTTGTCGTCCAAGGCAACGGCGTCAAGCCGGTCCTGATTCGCGCGCTGGGGCCGACGCTCGGCACGCTCGGAGTCCCCAACGCCCTGGCGAATCCGTCGATTGAAATTTACGACGCCGGCGGCAACAAATTCGGCAGCAACGACGACTGGGATCAGACCGGCGATATCACGATCAAGCACCAGGTGCTCGGGATCGGCACGCCGCAGCCGAAGGAATCGGCCGATTTACACCGTCCTGCCTCCCGGCGCTTACACCGTCATCGTGCGCGGCGTGGGCAACACCACGGGCGTCGCCCTGGTGGAGCTCTACGACATGGACACCAACGCCGGGTGCACGCTGACCAATGTCTCGACCCGCGGCATCGTCCGCACCGGCGCCGAGATCATGATCGGCGGATTCATCCTCACCGGCACCGGCACCAAGGACATTCTGGTGCGCGCGATTGGACCGGCCCTCGCGCAGTTCGGCGTTCCCGGAGTCATGGCCGATCCGACGATCGATGTTTACAACCAGCAGGGCGTCAAAATTTACAGCAACAATGACTGGAGCGTGCAGACGCTTCCCGCCACGCAGGCCGACATCGTCGCGACCGGCCGCGCCCCCACCGACACGCACGAGTCAGCGCTTGTCATGACCCTCGGTCCGGGAGCGTACACGGTGCAATTGAGCGGCGTCGGCGCCACCACCGGCAACGCGCTGGTGGAAGTCTACGATCTCGCGGCCGCGATCCCGCCGCCGGTCAACGGCCAGGTCTATCTCGCCACCCTGCGCCCCGCGTCCGGCGCCGTCACGACGGCTTCGGGCGACGCCTCCATGATCGTCGCCTCCGACGGCTTGTCCGCCATCATCAACCTTCCGCGCTACACCGGTCTTTCCGGCAACATCACCAACGTGCACATCGAGGACCTGACCGGGGTCAACCTGTTCGACCTCGCGCCGGCCTCGATGCATGCCGACGGCACGTGGACGTGGAACTTCGCCTTTACGAACGGCAACCTGACCGCCGCGCAGGTGGCGGACATGATTCGCACGGGCCAGGTGGTCATCCGGGTTTACACCGACACGAATCCGTCGGGTGAATTGGCCGGCTCGTTCGGCGCCGCCGCCGCTTCGGCCAGCTTCACGCCGCCGCCGCCGCCGCCCGCCCTGCCCGGTGGCGCGCCCACGGACGCGGATGCCGCGCGCTTCCTGACCCAGGCCACCTTCGGCCCGACCAGCATCACGTCGACGACCGACAAGACCTCGATTGCCTACGTGAAGAACATCGGCTTCAACGCGTGGATCGACGAGCAGTTCACGCTGCCGGTCAACACGCTGATGTCGCTCTGTCCGCCGCCCACGGCCGACGCGAGCGGGAATGTGCAGTTGCCGACCCTGAACTACACCTATTGGAACTGGTGGCAGCGCGCCATGACCGCGCCGGATCAACTGCGCCAGCGCCTCGCCTTTGCGCTGAGCCAGATTCTGGTGATTTCGACCAATTCCACCAACCTCGATGATCAGCCCTATGGCGTCTGTCAGTACTACGACATCCTGCTGCAGGACGCGTTTGGAAACTTCAAGGGATTCCTGAAGGACATCACGCTGAATCCCGGCATGGGCGAATACCTCGACATGCTGAAGAACAGCAAGGCCACGTCGAGCACGAACCCGAACGAGAACTACGCCCGCGAGATCATGCAGTTGTTCACGATCGGGTTGTACCAGCTCTATCCGGACGGCACGCTGCAGCTCGACTCGCGCGGCCTGCCGGTGCCGACCTACGACCAAACCAACATCACCGGACTGGCCCGGGTCTTCACCGGGTGGACCTATTCCGACGCCGGCACGAACTTCAACGCCGGACGCGTGTTCACGGTTGGCAGTCTGCCCGTCTCCAATACGCAGCCCATGATCGTCTTCCCCAGCCGGCATGAGCCGGGGGCGAAGATCCTTCTGACGGGCGTGCAGATTGGACCCAAGATCCGCCACCGACAACAATGTCACGAACATCAACACCGAGCTGACTTACACGCTCAGCACGATCTTCAGTCATCCGAACATCGGGCCGTTCATCGCGCGCCAGCTCATCCAGCGCATGGTGACGAGCAACCCGAGCCCGGGTTACGTCTATCGGGTGGCCCGGAAGTTTGACGACAACGGCCAGGGCGTGCGCGGCGACCTCAAGGCGGTGGTGAAGGCCATCCTGCTCGACTACGAGGCGCGCACGACCGACACGATCAACTTCCCGGGCACCGGCAAGCAGCAGGAGCCGGTGCTGCGGCTGGGCAAGGTGATTCGCGCCCTGAACGGCAAGTCCGTCAACGACACCTGGCGCTTCGCCGGCATCGCCGGACAGACGCCGCTGAACGCGCCCACCGTGTTCAACTTCTTCTCGCCCGACTACATCGCGCCGGGTCCGATCGCGAATGCGAACCTCTACAGCCCGGAGTTCGACACCTTGAACGAGACCACCGTCGTGCAGGCCGAGAATACCATGCGCTCGCTGGCCTTCTCCGGCATCGGCGGCAGCGGCAACGACCAGACCAAGCTCAACTACACCAACGACGACACCGACGTGCTGATCGAGCGCGCCGGCAACGACCCGTTGGATCTCATCACCAGGCTCAACCTGCTTCTGATGAGCAATCAGATGTCGCCCGCCATGATCTCGGATGTCTACCAGGCCATGCTGACGGTGGTGCCCCAGGCCACCGTCAACACCGGGACGCCCGCCCAGATCCTGGTCAATCGACGAGCACGACTTAGCACGGCCGTGCATCTCATCACGACCTCGCCTCAATTCGCCACGCAGCGCTAACGAACGGAACGCCCAACGCTACGAACACCATGAACACTCCAAACCTCATCTCCCGCCGCTCGTTCCTGCGCCAGGCCGCTTGTGCCGCTGTCGGCACGGCCGGCGTCACCAACGCCTTCTTCGACCTGCGCAAGATTGCCGCGTTCTCGCTCGGCAACACCGCGGCGCTCACCGGCGATTACAAGGCGCTCGTCTGCCTGTTCCTCTACGGCGGAAACGACGCCGGCAACCTGATTGTCCCCGCCGGCAGCAACTACGCCCAGTATGCGACGATTCGCGGAAGCATCGCTCTCCCGGACGTGGGACAGCCCGGCGGCATCCTGCCGATCAGCCCGCTGACGTCCGACGGCCGCAGTTGGGGCATGCACCCGAACCTTGCGGAAGTGCAGGCGCTCTTCACGCAACAGAAGATGGCCATCATGGCAAACGTCGGCTCGCTGGTCGAGCCGCTGGCCGGCAACGCCGAGTACCGGATGTCGTCCAAGAAAAAGCCGCCGCAGCTCTTCTCGCACAGCGACCAGCAGGTGCAGTGGCAGACCAGCGTGCCGGACGTCGGCCTCGGCGCCCTGACCGGCTGGGGCGGTCGCATGGGTGAACTGCAGGCGCTTAGTGCCTTGAACTCCAGCGGCCAGGTTTCCATCTGTATTTCGATCGCCGGGAACAACACGTTCCAAGTCGGCAATACCGTCGTGCCGTACAATGTGTCGACCAACGGCGCCGCCGGACCGAGCGGCTACGTCTACTCCGGCTCGGCCAACGCCGACGCGATCCGCTCGCGCGCCATTGATCAGTTGATAGCGCTCAGCCACACCAATCTCTTCGAGAAGACATTCTCGGACACGAAGAAACGCGCCATCGACAACGCCGCGCTGCTCAAGACGGCCCTGAACCGGTCCGACCCCACCCAGGGCGGCACCGCGCTCGCCACGACCTTCCCGGCAACGGGCCTGGGCAACCAGATGAAGATGATCGCCCGCCTGATCAACGGCCGGAACGACCTCAACCTGCGCCGGCAGATCTTCTTCATCTCCGTGGGTGGTTACGACACGCACACCAACGAGTCGACCGCGCACACCGGCCTCTACACGGAACTCAGCCAGGCCATGGCCGCGTTCTACGCCGAGACCGTCGCGCAGGGCGTGCAGGACAGCGTCACGACATTCACCGCGTCCGACTTCGGTCGCACCTATCAATCGAACGGCGGCGGCTCCGACCACGGCTGGGGCAGCCACCACATGATCATGGGCGGCATGGTCAAGGGCGGCGACCTCTACGGAAATCGCGGCATGCCCACGCTCGCGATCGGCAGCCCGGACGACACCGGTCAGGGCCGCTGGGTGCCGTCGACCTCCGTCGACGAGTACGCCGCGCGCCTGGCCCTGTGGTTTGGCGTGAGCGTGACCGACCTGCCGGCAGTGTTGCCGAACATGTCGCGGTTCAACACGAACTACGCGGATCCGAAGCTGGCCTTCATGATGTAGGGCGACGGCGCCTGACGACGGATTTTTCGCGCGATTTGCCTATTCAAATCGCGCGGCCTTCGTAGTCTGGCGGGCATGTCTCAAGCCCCACCTGATTTCACGAAATATCCCGCCGCGCAGCGGGCCGCCTACCTCGGTGCGATCGCGTCCCTGCTCACGGCCGACCAACAGGCCTCCCCGGCGGAAGGCGAGTTTCTCTCGCATCTCGCGCAAGCCACCGGCCTCTCGCAGCAGGACGCGCAACATGTCGTCGACGCCGCGCTCGATCCGAATAACTCGAGCCTGACCGAGGACCTGACGACGCTGAAAAGCAGCGACCTGCGCTTCGCGCTGGTGCAGGACTTGATCTCGTTCGCCCAGTCGGACGGACAATATTCCGACGCGGAGCAGGAACGCATCGGCCAGATGGCGCAATTTCTCGGCGTGAGCGAGGAGCAGTTCGACGCGCTGCACCAATATCAGCAGGCGGCGGCGGACGGACAGAACGTCAACGACCCGCGCTTTCTGCAGCAGAGCGGCATCGGCTCGCTCTTCAGCCAGTTGGGCCTGCCCAAGGGCGGCGGCATGCTGAGCGGAATTCTCGCGGTCGCCGGACCGATGATTCTGCAAAAGGTGCTGGCCTCGCAGGGCGGCGGCCGGCCCGGGATGGGCGCGGCGGCGGGCTCGCAGGGCGGCGGACTCATGGATATTCTCGGCCAGGTCATGGGCGGCATGGGCGGCGCGCCGCAACAGCAGTCGGCCGGCGGCGGCGGACTCATGGGCGTGCTCAGCCAGGTCATGGGCGGCATGGGCGGCGCTCCGCAGCAGCAATCCGCCGGCATGGGCTCCGGCATGGGCGGCCTGGGTCAGATTCTCCAGGTGCTCGGCCAGATGGGCGGATCCGGCGGCGGCGGCGCTCCGCAGCAAACCGCGGCGGCCGCGTCCGGTCGCGGCGGTTACGATTCCGTCGGCGGATTGATCGGCGAACTCTTTCCGAAATCCTAGCGCTCGCGCTCGACGAGGATCGCCCGCACGGGCGATCCATCGCCGCCGGCAATTTTCAGCGGCAGGGCGACCAGTTCGTAGCGGCCCGGCGCCACGCCGTCGAGCTGCAGGTTCTCGAGAATCAGGATCCCGGCGCGATCCAGCGCATGGTGAATCGGCAACGTTTTCGAATCGATCGCGTCCACCGAGGGAACATCGACGCCGAGCAATTTCACGCCGCGTCCCGCCAGCCACTCCACCGCCTCGACCGAAAGCGTGGCGATGCGCCCGGGAAATCGCCCGCGGTCGCGGCCGGGCGCGGTGCGCAGCAGCAACCGCGGCGTGCCGGCGAGATCGAGCGACGCCAGCGCCGAAACGGGAATCTCCTGATCGCTCACAATCTCGGCGACCAGCGCGGGCCCGATGAAAACGTCGAGCGGCAGGCGCTCCATGGTGGCGCCGCGCGAGTTGTAATGGAACGGCGCGTCGGCGTGCGTGCCGTTGTGCGAGCTGGTCGAGAAGCTGGACAAATTCACGGAGTTGCCCGCTTCGATCGTCATCGAGGGCGACAGGCGAAACGGCTTGTCGCCCGGCCAGGGCACCGTGCCGGCCTCGAGCGGGAGGGAGATGTCGTAAATTTTCATCGTCGCAACGCAATGAGGCCAGCATGCCCATGTATCGTCCCGGGCAAAAGCCGGAATCGGTTGAGGCCGGGATTATTCACCGGACGCAGGTATTGCGAAATACCCGAAGGCACGGAAATTCTCCTTTCGCTGCACCGTATCCGGGTCAAGCCTGCGCCTCCGTTTACCATGCCCCCGCGATCCCTCTTCCTTTCAGCCCTCGCGGCAATCGCCACAATACCAACGGCACCCGCCGCCGAGGGGCCCGGAAAGGAAACCGACAGCTGGCTGGTCGTGCCCAGCCGGCTGGTCAGCACCCGCGCGGTCCGCGCCATCGGTGCGCCGGCCCATGACTACCGCTGCATTCTGGTCGTGCCGCCAGCCACAAACCTGCGATCGGCAAAGCCGCGCATGCTGACGAGCACGGGAGTTCCCGCACTCGACTCCCTTGCCTGGGAGTTTGTGTCGGAAAAGATCGCGCAATCGCCGGCCTTGAAGGCCCTGCTGGCGACGAAGGAGCTGGAATTCAAGCTGCAGATCACGCCGCCCTCGCTGGAAAAAAGCGATTACAAGGATCACGCCGAGCAGTACCCGCCCCCGTCGACCGACGCGGGTTATTGGACGCCCAAGCCAGTTTACCCTTTCATGGCTCAAGCGACCCGCGCCCAAGGGGCCGGAGCCGTTCGGGTCACGTTTTCGAATGTGACCGGCCGCCCCATCGAGGTCATCATGGAACAAAGCACGGGAAGTCAGCTACTCGACTCGAACAGCATCCAATGGGCCGCGTTCCAATGGCGCTGGTTGAAGCCGGGAACCGGCAACAACGTCCGCACCGTGCCGATCAAATACACGCTGGAGGGCCAGACCGCGAGTAGAATCCGCTGAACCCGCCGCCGCCTCGCGCCGCCGGTTCTTTTCGCGCCTTACGGATTTTCCTTCGCCAGCGCCTTCTTGAATTTCTCGACCTTGGGCCTCGCCACGAACTGGCAGTAGGGATTGCCCGGATTGTTCTTGAGATAATCCTGGTGGTAATTCTCCGCTGCGTAGAATTTCTTCAGCGGCGTGATCTCCGTCACGATCGGCTTGGACAATTCCTTCTGCGCCTCCGCCTTGGCCTGCTCGGCGATCTTCTTCTGCTCGTCATTCTCGTAGAAAATCACGGAGCGGTACTGGGTGCCGACATCGTTTCCCTGCCGGTTGAGCTGCGTGGGATCATGCGCCTCGAAAAACAACTTCAGGATTTTCGCGTACGAAATCTTCGCCGGATCGAACGTGACCTTCGCGACCTCGGCGTGGCCCGTCTGGCCCGTGCACACCTGCTCGTAGGTGGGATTCTCCGTCGCGCCGCCGGCGTAGCCGCTGACCACCTTGGTCACGCCGGGCACGATGAGGAAGCAGCCCTCGACGCACCAGAAGCAACCGCCTCCGACGATGGCGGTCTCGAGCTTGGCGGGAGCGGGCGATTCGGCGTTCATGGCAAGTCGGGAGAAGGCGAGAGCAGCGAGCGCCGGAGCAAGGACCGACGCGAAACGGAAGGGGGATATTTTCACAATGAGGAGGAGACGATAAACCGCAAAATATTCCCGCGCCATTCGGCGAGCCGGATATGACAGGCCGCCGAGCGCGGCCGTTCATTCAATTGCTGGAGGGGACACTCACCTTCGGCCCCGACCCGCGGGGGCTCGCCGGCTGGCGCAGCATCGTCTCGATCTCATCGGAGAACGGACCCGTTGGCGCGGCCGGCGCGCTGCGCGCCAGCGGAGCCTCCACCGGCGGAGCCTCTTCCGTGGCAATCTTGAAATTGTCGATCGCCAGCACGATCGCCTCGGCCATGGCCTGGCGGTACGCCGGGAACGAGATGCGCCGCGCCTCGTCGACGTTTGAAACGAACCCGCCCTCGATCAGCACCGCCGGCAGGACATTTTCACGCAGCACATGGAAGCGGGCGCGCTTGATCCCGCGATCGTCCAGCGGCAGCCGCGACAACATCGCCGAGTGCACCGCGGTGGCCAGCGCCATGTTCTCCGGGTCGTGGCCGTTGCCCGGCCATTGCTGCAGCTCGGCCAGGGTCGGCGCGCCGTCGCCGTTGTACGACGGCACCAGCCGCGGCGCCATCAGGTAGGTCTCGATGCCGGTGCCGATCCCGCTGCCCGCATTGAAATGAATCGAGACAAAAAGGCCGCTGTCGCGGAACCGGCTCGCGATGCGCGTGCGCTCCTCCAGCGTGATGAAGGTGTCGTCCGTCCGCGTCATCTGCACGCGGTAGCCGCGCTTTTTCAGCAGCAGTTCGCGCACGCGGTAGGCGACATCGAGCGCGAATTCCGACTCGGTGCCGAACGGGCTGACCGCGCCCTTGTCGTGTCCGCCGTGGCCCGGATCGAGGATGATGGTGCGCACGGCGCCGAGATTGCGCAGTCGGTGCGGCCGCAGCACGGGCTCGATCAATTTCGTCAGGTCGTTGCGCGACAGATAAATCGAGTCGCCGAAGGCCAGCAGCGGGAAGCTCAGGATGAACTTGATGCCCTGGACGTAGAATTCCTTGGAGTTCACCGAGCCGCGCAGGCTGCGGCCCGGGGAAACCAGCTGGATGGACCCGGGCGTGTTGCCGGCCAGCAGGCGCAGGCCGTAGAAATCGGCCACGTCGCTCAGCGGGACGTACTCCCGGTTGTCGAACGTCGCGAGGTTCCACGTCTCGGCAGGGCAGGGCCGCGCGACGGCGCAAAGCGCCACCACGAAAACAACTCTGAGCCAGGGTTGCGCGAGGTTCACATCCGGCCGGTTTGCCTCCGACCGGGGGTATTGATAGCCAAAATCGTACCCCGAAGGGAGATAATTTTCACAGAGTCCCCTCTGAGACGTCGGATTCCATGCTTCGGCCCCGATTCTGTGCTACCGATCCGGCCCGAGAAATTCATGAGCGAAACCGTCCAACCCGAGCTGGCGAAAACCTACGAGCCCCAGGCCGTGGAAGGGCGTCGCTACGAGGAATGGCTCGCCAAGGGGTGCTTCACGGCCGATCCCGCGCGCGTCAGCGAAAAGCGGCCGGCCTATTCCATCGTCATCCCGCCGCCGAACGTCACCGGCGTGCTCACGCTCGGCCACGTGCTCAACAACACCATCCAGGACATCCTCGCCCGCCGGGCGCGCATGGACGGCAAGGAAGTGCTCTGGCTGCCCGGCACCGACCACGCCGGCATCGCCACGCAGATCGGTGGTCGAGAAGCACGCTGCGCAAGGAGGGCGTCGATCAAGCACCGCGACGACCTCGGCCGCGAGAAGCTCGTCGCGAAGATCTGGGAGTGGAAGGAGAAGCACGGCGGCATCATCATCCAGCAGCTGCAAGAAGCTCGGCGCTCCTGCGACTGGACGCGCGACGCGCTTCACGATGGACGAGGAGTACTCGCGCTGCGTCACGCAGCGTCTTCGTCGATCTCTACAAGAAGGGCCTCATCTACCGCGGCAAACGCATGGTGAACTGGTGCCCCGCCTCGCTGACCGCGCTGTCCGACGAGGAAGTGGATGATGAAGCCGCAGAAGGGCACGCTCTATTATTTCAAGGTCGAGGTGGTCGAGGCAGCCCGGCACGTTGCTGACGATTGCGACCACGCGGCCGGAAACGATTCCGGGCGACACGGCCGTCGCGGTGAATCCGAAGGACCCGCGCTACGCGCATCTCATCGGCAAGCACGTGCGGCGTCCGCTGCCGCTGGAGAATCAGGCGGCGCTGCCGATCATCGGCGACGAGCATCGTGGATTTCGAGTTCGGCACCGGCGTGCTCAAGGTGACGCCGGCGCACGACAAGGCGGACTACGAGATCGGCCTGCGGCACAAGCTGCCGATCGTCGACGTCATGCAGCCCGAACGGCACGATGAACGAGCTCGCCGGCGAAGGATCTCGACGGGCTGGATCGCTTCGAGGCGCGCAAGATGGCCGGCGGAGATGCTCGAAGCGAGCTCGGCGCGCTGGTGAAGGAGGAGCCGTATCAGAACAACGTCGGCTTCAGCGAGCGCGCCGACGTGCCGATCGAGCCGCGCCTGAGCGAGCAATGGTTTCTGAAATACCCGAAGCAGAAGGAGGCGCGCGACGTGGTGCTCGACGCGCACATGCGCTTCTTCCCGGAGCGCTGGGCGAAGGTTTATGACCACTGGATGGGCAAATCTCCAGGACTGGTGCATCTGCCGCCAGCTGTGGTGGGGACATCGGATTCCGGTGTGGTATCGGAACGAAAAGGAACAAGGAACAGGGAGGAAGGAAGAAGTGTATTGCGGCGAGCTAGCCGCCCGCCGATCGCGGAAAACTGGACCCAGGACCCCGACGTGCTCGACACCTGGTTCAGCTCCTGGCTCTGGCCGTTTGCCACGATGGGCTGGCCGGCGACAAGGAAATCGACGCAAGAACGAGACGCTGGAGGCGTTCTATCCGACCACCGATCTCGTCACCGGGCCGGACATCATCTTCTTCTGGGTCGCGCGCATGATCATGGCCGGCTACGAGTACATGGGCGAGATGCCGTTCCGGAACGTCTATTTCACCGGCATCATCCGCGACAAGCAGGGCCGCAAGATGTCGAAGAGCCTCGGCAATTCGCCCGACCCGCTCGACCTCATCGCCAAGTACGGCGCCGACGCCCTGCGCTTCGGCATGATGCGCAGCGCGCCGCTCGGCCAGGACGTTCTGTTCGACGAGAAGAACGTCGAGCTGGGCCGCAACTTCTGCAACAAGCTCTGGAACGCCTGCCGCTTCCGCCAGATGCAGGGCGGCGAGATGCGAGGGCGAGATCCGCAGCCGCGCTGCTCACCAGCGACGACAAATGGATTCTGCTCCGGCTCGACGCGGCCATCCGCGAAGTCACCGCCGCGCTCGACGAATACCACTTCAGCGACGCCACCGCAACGCTCTACCGCTTCTTCTGGAGCGAGTATTGCGACTGGTATGTCGAGGCGACGAAGGCGGTGCTCAATGCCACCGACGAGGCGCGCAAGGCCAACACGCGCGCCGTGATCGATTTCGTCCTCGCGCACACCCTGCGGCTGTTCCATCCGTTCCTGCCGTTCATCACCGAGGAACTGTGGCACGGGCATGGGTTTCCACGAGGACATGCCGGCGCGACCAGGGCGGCGAGACCATCATGTTCGCGCGCTGGCCGGACGCGCTCGACGACGACTTCAAGTCCCACTACGGGCTGGCCGAGACGGACACGAAATTTGTCGAGGCCAAGCAGGAGGTGGTGAGCGCCGGGCGCGCCTTGCGGCGCGACTTCAACCTCGCCTCCAATCTGCGCGTGCGCTTCGTCCTGAAACCGGCCGGGCCCATCGCGCCGCACGAGGCGGAGGTGATGCGAATCCTGCTCAACGCGGAGGCCCTCGAGCTGAACGCCGCCTTCGCGCCGCCCAAGGGCACCCCGTCCGCCCTCACGCCGCTGGGGGAACTTTACCTGCCGCTCGAGGGTCTGATCGATCCGGCGGCGGAGCGCGAGCGGCTCGCGCGCGAAATCGGAAAAGTCGAGCAGGAGCTCGCCAAGGTGCGCGCAAAGCTCGCCAGCGAGAATTTCGTCAAGGGCGCGCCCGACGCGGTCATCGCCGAGCACCGCCAGCGCGAGGCCGACTGGAACGAAAAGCTGGCGCAGCTTACTCGGATGCGTGAGGCCCTCGGCTAGAGGCGGCCGCGGCCATTTTTTCCGCCAGCATCACAAACGCCTGTTCCACGCCCTCGCCGGTCTTGGCGCTGGTCACAAATGGCTTGCCATGCTCGCCGCCAAGTCGCGCGATCTCCGCCGGCGGTCACGCGCCAAAGATTCGCGAGATCATTCTTGTTCACGAGGAATACCAGCGGCAGCGGACCATAGTGCGCCGTGACCTCCTGCACCACGCGGTGCGCTTCCTCCATCGATTCCGGCTGCGTGCCATCCGCCACGACGAGGTGACCGGCCGCGCCGCGCAGATACGGCGAATGCGAAAGTCGCTCGGCGGAATCGCCCGCCATGTCCCAGATGACGAGCTGCACGTCCTCGCCGTTCACCTGCACGGTTTTCTTGTCCACCTTCGCGCCCACCGTGGCCTGGTATTTTTCCGAGAAGACGCTTTTGACGAATCGCGCGACGAGACTCGTCTTGCCGACGCCGGGGGCGCCGAGGAGACAGATTTTTCTCTTTATCATCCGATCCTGCTGCGGAAGTAGACACCTTCGCGCCCGGCATCGGAAGAAAAATCCGTCAACGCTCCATGCCGTTGTCGAGCAACTGCAGGCGCAGCGAAATCGTGTTGGTCGCGCCCGACTTGGGCGGAGCCACGCGGATGATGCACGGCGGCGCGTTCAGCGTCGCCAGCGAGGTCGCCACCAGCGAGGCCCGGAACATTTCGCCCGTGGCCTCGATCTGCGTTTGCCGGCCAAGCTTCGCGCCCGCCGCGGAGGCCTCGCGCGCCACTTCCGCCGCCTTCGCCAGGTCTTCGCGCTGCGCCGGTCCGATCGCCTCGCTCGTGCCCTCGAAGCGAATGACGATTTGCTCGAGCCGCTCGGCCAGCTCGCGCCAGTGAACAAGATCGGTATCGACCAGTTTGGAGTCGTCGAGCTTCGTCACCCCGGAGATCGCAATCGCGTTGCGCCGCACCATTTCAATCCACGCGTGTGAGGCTGAGCCCTCGACCTGCAAAGTGCCGCCCGAAAGCTTGAAAGTCACCCCAGGGGGCGGACTGAGCTCATGTTGAACGCGCTTCGCGACCATGGTGGGATCGAGGCTGTGAAACGGCTCCCAATAGGCGTCGATGGTGTCCGCGGGAAATCCCGCCTGCTCCGCGACCAGGATCGGATCGCGGGCCAGCGGGTCGCGCAGGCCGCGCAGCCTGATCACCTTCGCGTGCACGTCCGCGGTGGTGGTCATCAGGCCCGGCTCATGATCGAGGAGCTTAACAAGTTCGAGCCGCTTGCTGCGGTCCCTCCACCAAAACGAGAGCCACAAGGCCGCCAGCAGCAGCACGACGGTCGCGGTCCGCCAAAGGAGTTTCTTGAAATTCACCTTCGCCGGCGGCGGTTCCGATGTTTCGGCGCGCAGGCAGGACTCGAGATCCGGCCGGCAGGTGGCGAACGCGCTGGTGTCGCCCTTGAAATTCTCCAGCGCCTTGCTGTGCAGCACCTGGATGCCGTCGAGCGTGTCCTGCATCACCGTGCGAAACTCCATGGGCGGTGTTCCGCGGATGGTCGCAGCGAGCACGGCCCGCGGCCCGCGCTCCACCCAGACGCGAAACTCGCCCACCTTGATCGCATCGAGCGTTTGCGACGCGTCCGTCTGGAACGAATCGGTCACGAACTGGCCGATCGCCGTGAGCATGCCCGAAACCATGTCGGAGTCGGCACCCGGGGCGCCGCGAATGGCGACATACTCCAGCAGCACGCCGGTCTCGCGATGGATGAGGAAGACCTGCTCGACGCGGTAACGCAGCGTCTTGCGCACCGCGATTTCGCCGACGGAGAGCCCGGTGCGCCACGATTCCAGGCGCCACTTGAGACCCTGGATCGAAAATGTCCGCGAGGTCATCACGCGAATCGTCTGCAGCGTCGATTCAAACGCCTGCGCGATGGCGCGCCGGATGGTCGGCGCCAGGACCGGCGCGAGCAGGTCGGCGAAAAACTGCGGCTGGCGTTTGATCGACTGCGTGACGGCGTCCTCGACCGACGGACGCAGCGCGCGGGTCAGTCGCGGATCGTTGGTGCCGCGCTTGGCGAAGGCGGCGGGCAGCGCGTCGCTGATTTCCTTCACCCGCTCCTCGGGATCGCGCAGCTTGCGCAGCGCCTCCTGCTCGGGACCCGAGCAGCAACTCGCGCAATTCCTCGAAGTGCTCCTCCGGCGGCGCGGCCTCGGCCTCGGGCTGGCCGTTGCTGCGACGGCTGCCGCCGTTGCGCTCGGGCTCGAGGGGGCGCTCACTCATGCCGGAAAATCAGGTCGAGGACGCGCGGTTCGCGGACGTGCCTCATCGGGTGGCCTCAACCACCCTCTTGGTGATTCGGAATCGAAGGAACATCGCCGCGCAGGCGCATGGCAATCTCCCCGAGCATGTCGGCCAGCGCCGCGCGATCGGTCTTGTCCTCGCGCAGCGTCGCCGCCTCGCGGGCCAGGTTCGAGGTCAGCGTGTCGAACTTGTGCTGCATTTCCTCCGCCAGCAGCCGGTGCTGCTCGCGCGTCTGGTTGCTCAGATCCCGCGTCGTCCGGCTGCTCGACTCGACCAGCTGCGAGAGTTTTTCCTCGAGCGCGCTGTCGGCGGCCGTGCGCTCGCCGACCGCCTGCTTGTGCAATCGCGAGCGCTCCTCGCGCTCGGTGTTCACATGGCCGTTGAGCACTTCGATTTCGGATTTGAAATGGGTCTCGACCTGCTCGAGCCGGCGGCGGAATTCCTCGCGCGCCTCGCCCACCTCGCGGCTGATGCGCTCCTCAATGCGGGTAAAGCGCTTTTCGATCTCGCGCAGATTCGGGCCGAAAAGGATCTCCCTCGTGCGCTCGAGATTGTTGGGGTTGGCCAGTCCGTTGGCCTGGGCGGCCGCATCGGCCGCGGTGTTTTCGTTCGTCTTCATGGGAAAGGCTGGGAGTGGGTGAAAATTCGACGCGACCGCGGCGTCTGGAGACCGCTTCCAGTTCTAGCCACCGGCCGCCGACGCGTCGAGAGCAATTCCCTGTCACAAGCCCGTCGCACGCGGTGAAGTTCCGCCGATCCTTCGAATGTAACCGGCTGGCCATCAACCGGTAATGCATGAGCATTCCGCGCGGTATCCGACCGCTCGCTTGACCGGTCTGCTGAATCCGCGTAAAACTCGCGCTCGCTTTTGCCCGATCCCAAACCTCCGGAGGTGTCAGCCTTGGAACTCAAAGACATCAAACTCATCATCGACCTGATGAAGAAGAACGACCTCTCGGTCTTCAAGATGGAAAACGAGGGTTTCAAGATTGTGCTCAAGCGCGGTTCCGGCGGTGGCTACACGGTCGTGTCTTCAAGCCCTGCGCCGCTGCCGCTGGCCGCACCTGTGCCGGTGGCGTCGATCCCCGGCGCGCCCGCGCCCGCCCCGGCCAAGCCGGCCGCCGCCGAGGGCCACGAAATCACCTCGCCCATGGTCGGCACATTCTACGAAGCCGCCTCACCCGAGTCCCCCGCCTACGTCAAGGTCGGCGACACCGTCAGCGAGGAAACCGTCGTCTGCATCATCGAGGCGATGAAGGTCATGAACGAAATCAAAGCCGAGACCAAGGGCGTCGTCACCGAGGTCCTCGCCCAGAACGGCAAGCCCGTGCAATTCGGCCAGCCGCTCTTCCGGGTGAAGTAACGCGGCCATGTTCGACAAAGTCCTCATCGCCAATCGCGGCGAAATCGCCCTGCGCGTCATCCGCGCCTGCAAGGAACTCGGCATCAAGACCGTGGCGGTTTATTCCGCGGCCGACGTCGACTCGCTGCACGTCCAGGTGGCCGACGAGGCCATCTGCATCGGCGGACCCGTCCAGCGCCGACAGCTATCTCAAGATCGATCGCATCATCAGCGCCGCGGAGATCGCCGACGTCGACGCCATTCATCCCGGCTACGGTTTCCTCTCGGAGAACGCGCACTTCGCGGAGGTCTGCGCGAGCTGCAACATCAAGTTCATCGGGCCGCCGCCCTCCGCCATGCGCGCGATGGGCGACAAGAACACGGCGCGCGACACCGCCAAGGCCGCCGGCGTGCCCATCACGCCGGGCAGCGACGGCGTCATCGACACCGAGACCGAGGCGCTGAAAATCGCGCGCAAAATCGGCTACCCCGTCATGATCAAGGCGACGGCCGGCGGCGGCGGTCGCGGCATGCGCCCCGCGCACAACGACGGCTCGCTCGTCAGCGGCTTCCACAGCGCGCGCACCGAGGCGGAGAAAGCCTTCGGCAATCCCGGCGTCTATCTCGAAAAACTCATCGAGCAGCCGCACCACATCGAGTTCCAGATCTTCGGCGATCGGCACGGCCGCGTCGTTCATCTCGGCGAACGCGACTGCTCCATCCAGCGGCGCAACCAGAAGATCGTCGAGGAATGTCCGTCGCCGTTCCTGACCGACGACCTGCGCAAGAAAATGGGCAAGGCCTCCGTCAAGCTCGCCCAGGCGGTCGGCTACGAGGGCGCGGGCACGCTCGAGTTCCTCGTCGACAAACGCGGCAACTATTACTTCATGGAGATGAACACGCGCATCCAGGTCGAGCACACCGTGACGGAGGAGGTGTACGGCGTGGACCTGGTGAAGGAGCAGATCTGGGTGGCCAACGGCCAGCATCTTTCCGACGGCGTGGCCAATCCCAAGCCGCGCCATTTCGCCATCGAATGCCGCATCAACGCGGAGGATCCCGCGCGCGACTTCCAGCCCTGCCCCGGCCGGATCGAGCTTTACTACGCGCCGGGCGGACGCGGCGTGCGCGTCGACTCGCACGCCTACAGCAAATACCTCATCCCGCCGAACTACGACTCGATGATCGCCAAGCTCATCACGCTGGGATCGACGCGCGCCAGCAGCATCGCGCGCATGAGCCGCGCGCTCGGCGAATACTTGATCGAGGGCGTGGCCACGACGATTCCCTTCCAGCAGATGATCATGCGCAACGCCGACTTCCGAAAGGGCGAGTACGACACCGGCTTTGTCGATCGCCTCCTCCGCCAGGGCGGAGCCAAAGCATGAGTCTGGCCTGCGCCGGTGCCATGAAAGCGCTGCGAGATTGCCACCTCTACGGCATCGTCGATCTCGGCTACACGACCGCCGACACCGCGCCCGCCGTCGCGCGCCGGATGCTCGAGGGCGGCGTCGATCTCCTCCAGCTCCGCGCCAAGGGGGCGCTGGCGCCGGTCGTCGTTTCGCTGGCGCAGGCGATCGCACCGATCTGCCGCGACTTCGATGCGCCGCTGATCATCAACGACCACCCGTGGCTGGTGCCTCGCTGCGCCGCGGCCGGCTGCCACATCGGCCAGGACGACGGACCAATCACCTCCGCGCGGATGAAGGCCGGGCCGGGCGCGTGGATCGGCCGCTCCACGCACAGCCTGGAACAAGCCCGCGCCGCCCGCGACGAGGGCGCCGATTACCTCGGCTTCGGACCGATTTTCGCCACGCCGACCAAGCCGGACTACCGGGCCATCGGCCTCGGGGACATCGCCCAGGTGCACCGCGAGATTTCCGACCGTCCCATCTTCTGCATCGGCGGCATCAAACTGGAGAATCTTGAGCGTGTTCTCGCCGCCGGCGCGAAGCGAGTGGTGATCGTCTCCGGGCTGTTGCAGGCGCCCGACGTGACCGCGTATGCCAGGTCGTGTCGGGCACTCCTTGGATCAGAGCTCGACAGTCGACAGTCGACGGACGACCGCCTAAAAATTCTAGAAATTCACCTTCCGTCCACAAAGCCACAATTTACCTTTCCTAACGACCTTCTGGCCGTCGACTGTCGACTGTCGACCCTCGACTCTTCTTTCCCAACATGCCTGTCCTCATCGTCGGCTCCGTCGCGCTCGACAACGTCAAGACTCCCGTCGAGGAGCGCAGTGATTTGCTGGGAGGATCCGCCTCGTACGGCGCGGTGGCCGCCAGTTTCTTCGAGACGCCGCAACTGGTCGGGGTCGTCGGCTCCGACTTCCCGCGCACGCATGTCGACTACCTCAAGTCGCGCAAGATCGACCTGACGGGCTTGCAGACGGTGGAGGGCGAGACCTTCCGCTGGTCGGGCGAATACATGCCGGACATGAACCAGCGCCAGACGCTCTCGGTCGCGCTCAATGTGTTCGAGCACTTCAATCCGACGCTGCCCGAGGCCTATCGCCAGACGCCCTACGTGCTGCTCGGGAACATCGCGCCGTCGCTGCAGAATCGCGTGCTCGACCAAATCGCCAAGCCCCGCTTCGTCGTCGCCGACACCATGGACCTCTGGATCACCGTGGCGCGACACGATCTCGAGCACCTCCTGAAGCGCATCGACATGATCGTGCTCAACGATTCCGAGGCCAAGCTGATCACCGACAACGCCAATCTGATCAAGGCGGCGCACATGATCCGCAAGATGGGTCCGCGGTATGTCTGCATCAAGAAGGGCGAGCACGGCGCGCTGCTCTTCGGCGATCAGGGCGCGGGAGAATTTTTCAGCTGTCCCTCGTTCCCGGTGGGCAATCTGGTGGATCCGACCGGCGCGGGCGACTGCTTTGCCGGCGGCCTGGCGGGTCACCTCGCGCGCGGCGATCAGCCGGTCGTGAAGTTCGCCGAGCTGCGCCAGGCGGTGGTGTACGGCAGCGTGCTGGCGAGTTACGCGGTGGAATCGTTCAGCTTCGAGCGGCTGCGCAAGCTGCGCCCCGCGGAAATCGAGGCGCGCTACGCCGAGTTCCAGCGCATCAGCCAGTTTTAGCGCGCGGGCCGCCGCATGTTCGCCGACTACCACGTTCACACGCCGCTCTGCCGCCACGCGGTCGGGTCGCCCGCGGAATACATCGCCGTCGCGCGCGAGCGGGGCCTGCAGGAGATCGGGTTTTCCGACCACTGCCCGATGGACGGACCGGAGCCGTTCGACGACTGGCGCATGGATCGGGCCGACTTCCCTCGCTACTTGGAAATGATTCAGCAGGCGCGGGCGGACGCGGCGCCCTTTCCCGTGCGCCTCGGGCTCGAGTGCGATTTCCTCGCGGGCCATGAAAAATGGATCGAGGAACTGACAGGCATGGCGGAATGGGACTACCTGATTGGCAGCGTCCACTACGTCCCGCCCGGCTGGGATGTCGACAACCCAAAATACGTCGCGAAATTTACGTCGTCGCCGACCGCTGTTGCCGAGATCTGGGAATTGTACTGGGACGCGTTTGCGAAGATGGCGGCGAGTGGCCTCTTCGATTTTCTGGGACATCCCGATCTGCCGAAGAAATTCGGCCATCGCCCGCCCGGCGATCTGCGTCGCTACTACGAACCCGCCATCGCGGCCGCAGCGAAAAGCGGCGTCGCCTTCGAGATCAACACCGCCGGCCTGCGCAAGCCGACGGCGGAGTTGTATCCGTCGAATCAGTTTCTCGCGATGGCCCGCGAAGCCGGCCTCGAACTCGTGATCAATTCCGACTCGCACGCGCCGGAGGAAATCGGCCGGGGCTTCGCCGAGGCCGCCGCGGCCGCGCGCGCCGCCGGCTTCACCCACACGCTGCGCTTCCACCGGCGACAGCGGACGCGGGTTGCCTTGCCGGATGCTCGAACTTCGTGACTCCGCCCAAACTCCGGCTGCCGCAGCGCACGCTCGATCTCTCGGGGCGGCCGCTTGTCATGGGCATCGTCAATCTGAATCCCGATTCGTTTGCGGGGGACGGCACGCTCGATCTCGATGCCGCGATGGCTCAGGCGCGGCGCATGGCCGCCGAGGGCGCGGACCTGATCGACGTCGGCGGCGAAAGCGCGCGCACCAATCGCGCGGCGATTTCCGCCCAACAGGAAATGGATCGGGTCGCACCCTTCGTCGAGAAATTCCGCGCGGAGTTCGGCCCGGCGCAGTCCAGCCCGGATGGCCCGGTTACGATTGCAGACGACGCGCCGCTCTCGCCGCCGGTGCTTTCGATCAACACCTGGCGTCCTGCCGTGGCGGATGCCGCGCTCGCCGCGGGCGGCGAGTTTCTCAACGACCTCAGCGCGCTGCCCACCGACGAGAATGCCCGCATCGCCGCGCGCCATCGCGCCGCGCTGCTCATCATGCACAGCGTCGGCGAACCCAAGATCGCGCACACGCATGTGCGGCATGACGACATCATGCGCACGCTTGATGAATTCTTCGCGGCGAAGATCGCGCTCGCCCTGGCCGCCGGGCTGGCTGCGCGAGGCGATCGTGCTGGATCCCGGCATCGATTTCGCCAAGCAGCGCGACGACAATCTGCGCATCTATCGCGAGTTGAAACGTCTGACCCGCTTCGGCCGGCCGATCCTGCTGCCCGTCTCGCGCAAGACGGTGATCGGCGATGTGCTTGGCCTGCCCGAAGCCGGCGGATCGCGATGCCGGCACGGTCGCGTCGATCGTCGCCGGGCTCGAGCGCGGCGCGGGCATCTTCCGCGTGCACAACGTCGGCGCCGCCGTGCAGGCGATTCGCGCGGTGCGCCTGGCGACGGCGTAGGGGCCCGACTTTTTGGCGGGACGCGCCGGGCGCGCTCCTCTACGGTGCCGCCATGCAGCGTGGTTCGTCCGGCCCCCAAAAATACCGCCTGGCGGTGACGGAGGACACGCTTCGCCACTGCCAGTTTTTCAAGGGTCTGCCGGCCGCGGACGTCGAGTCCATCGCCGCCTTCACTTTGACCAAGCGCATCGAAAAGGGCGATTACCTCTTCCACGAGGGCGACAAGGCCGAGGGGTTTTACATCGTGCAAAAGGGAGCGATCAACGTGCACCGGGTCGGCGCGGGCGGGAAGGAACAGGTGCTGCGCGTCTTCCGCGAGGGCGAATCCTTCGCCGAGGCCACGCTCGCCACCGAGGGCGGGTATCCGGCCGAGGCGCGCGCGACCGAATCCTCGGTCGTGGTGCTCGTGCCGAAGATCCCGTTCATCGGATTGCTGCGCGGCCGGCCCGAGCTCGCGCTGCGGATGCTGGGGGCGATGAGCATTCACCTGCGCACGCTGGTCGCGCTGGTCGACGATCTCACGCTGAAGGACATGGAGACGCGCCTGGCCACCTGGCTGTTGCGACGCTGCCCGCAGCCGCTCGGCGACGCCCCGGCGGTCATCCTCCTCGACCAGACCAAGCGCGTGCTCGCGGCGGAGATGGGGACGACAAGCGAAACGCTCTCGCGCACGCTCGCCAAGTTCCGCGATCAGGACCTGCTGGTGATCGACGGCAACGTGCTGACCGTGACGCGGCCGAGGGAAATGCAGAAATTACTGGGGCGCAACCTTGGCGAGGCTTGACCCAGATCAAGGTGGGCCGAGGTCCGCGGTGGCGCCTGCGCCCGCGACGGAGATGTTTGCACCGTGATCCAAATGCCCGATGCGGCCGCAGCAGCGCCGGCTGACACCGCCGCGCGCCGTGGCGTATGGCGGACATTTCTCGCGCTCTGCCCGGAGGAACCATTCCGCATCTTTTTCCCGTTCGGCCTCGCGCTTGGAATCGTCGGCGTCGCGCTCTGGCCGCTGTTCTTCGCCGGCGCCCTGACGGCGTATCCATCGGTCGTCCATGCGCGACTCATGATCGAGGGCATGATGGCCGCCTTCATTTTCGGATTCCTCGGCACGGCGGGCCCGCGGCTCACCGAGACGCGCCGTTTCTCGCCCATCGAAATCGGCGCGCTGCTCGCCTTGCAACTGGGCGCGTGCGTGCTGCATCTCGCCGCGCGGCCGGCCTGGGGCGATGCGCTCTTTCTCGTCACGCTTTTGTTTTTCATGCGCACGCTCGGCCTGCGCTTCGCCGCGCGGCGCGACCTGCCGCCGCCGAACTTTGTGCTCATCGCCTTCGGAATGGTCTGCGGGGTGGTCGGGACTGCGCTTCTGCTTTTCGGCGAGGCGATCCGGTCCGCGCCGCAATTGCAACAATTCGGCGGCGCGCTGCTGAACCAGGGCTTCGTGCTTTTCCCCGTGCTCGGTGCGGGCGCGTTCCTGCTGCGAAAATTTCTCGACCTGGACGAAGGCGACGACGCACCGGCCATGCGCCAGCCGTCGCCCCAATGGTCGGCGAAGGCGCGTCAATTCGCGGCCGTCGGCCTGGCCGTCATCGCGTCATTTGGGCTCGAAATCCTCGATTACCCGCGCGCCGCCGGAATCCTGCGCGCCGCGGCCATCGCCGTGTACCTCCTGACGGCCATGCCGTTATTCGCGCGGCCGGGAACTTTCCTCGCGCATTGCCTGCGACTCGGGTTGCTCTCGGTCTTCCTCGCGCCGGTCTGGCTGGCCGTGTTCCCGCTCCAGACGATTGCGGGCGTGCACATTCTCGTCATCGGCGGCTTCAGCGTGATCGTCTTCACGGTCGGCACGCGCGTCATTCTCGGCCATGGCGGGCAGGCGCATCTCATTCGCCGCCGGCTGCCGTTTCTCGCGGTGGTGATCGGGCTGGTGCTGCTTTCGCTGCTCACCCGGCTGGGCGCGGAGTTTGTCACCGCCTCCCGCGTCGAGCACCTCGTGCTGGCCGCGCTCATCTGGCTCGCGGCGGCGCTGGTCTGGGGCATTCGTCTTGTGCCGCATCTCGCCACGCCTGACCAGGGGCATTGATTTCCCCGACTTCGACATGATTGTTCCGGCCACCAGAATTCGAAGTCGGAAATTGAAAACAAAAATCTACGTCGCACTGCTCATTGCGGCCGTGGGCGCGGAACCGGCACTCCCGACCGTCAGCGCTTGCGACACCTGCGGCTGTTTCGTGCCCACGGAGGACGTGCGGCCGCTGTATTCGGCCGGCTGGTATGCTGGGGTCGCCGAACAATTTACCTATTTCGGCCGCGATTTGCTGAACAGCGAGCCGGCGTCCAATCCCACCGGGCAATATCTCGGCAGTTCCATCTTGCAAATCATCGCGGGCTATCGGATCACCGATCGATTCAGCCTTCAGTTCAGCCTGCCGCTCATCTACCGGCAGTATCTGCGCCCGGACGGATTTGCCATCCAGCGCGGCACCGTGGCCGGCCTCGGCGACATTCCCATTGTCGGCAATTTCACGCTCTACCGGACACCATTGCCCGCGCGCCCCGCGCCGGATGCGAAATCGCCTGCGGGGACGGGAGCCGGATTTCCTGGGGCCGCGATGGATCCGCGCGACCTGCCGCTCTTCGCGACGGTGAACCTGATTGGCGGAATCAAGCTGCCGACTGGCAATTCCAGTCGAATCAAGGAGGAGTTGAATGAAAGCGAAGTCGCGGGCGCGCCGCCCAGCGGCATCCACGGACACGACCTTGCCCTCGGCAGCGGCTCGTTCGATGGAATTGTCGGGCTGGCCACCTACGTGCGCCTTCGCTCGGTTTTCTTCCAGGCCGACGCGCAATACGCCATTCGCTCAACCGGCAGCTACGACTACCGCTACGCCAACGCCCTGAGCTACAGCGGCGGCCCGGGATTCATTTTCGTCAACGAGGCTTCGACCCGGGTGGGCGTGCAGTGCGTCTGTTCGGGCGAAGACAAGGGCCGCGATCATTTCCGCGGAGCCATCGCGGAGGACACCGGACTCAACATCGTGTACCTCGGCCCGCGCGTGGTCTTCGCGCACGGCGAGCGCATCACTGCCGACGTCGGCGCAGACCTTCCCGTCTACACGCGCAGCACTTCGTTCCAAACGGTGCCCAGCTACCGCCTGCGGGCCGGATTCGTTCTGCGCTTCTAGCCTTCCGCCGGCCGGCGACCGGTCAAAGGCGAATAATATCCCGTTGCCACGGGCCCCGCGCCGGCCATATTTGGCGCCGCTCTTGAAGACCCCTTCGACTAGCGGTTAGGTCACGGCCCTCTCAAGGCTGGAGCACGGGTTCGATTCCCGTAGGGGTCGCTAACTTGCTGGCGTGCAAGTAGTTACAATCGCACTGGCGAGCGCGTTCGGTCCGATTGCTGTTCTCAAAGCGGCAAGAATCGATGCGCAATTACCAATTTGTGCACAGCGCATTCGCGAGACTTTGGGATAATCGATCCCGAACCGCTGTATCAAATCCGTGATTCCAATGAAGACCAATCGCAAATCCTATGAGCCAACCGACGGGATCGGAATCAGCGATGCGAATAAAATCGCTCGACGGGGCCACCTCCCCCTGACGGACTGACGGCACGATTCTCATGTTCACGTCCTTCGGCCTCGGCGCACTCGCACAGCTGTCGCTCGTCTTGAGTGGCCTTGCGGTGTTCTTGGTCAAGGTGCCAAGGCGCACGGTCGGCAATCTTGCGGGTTTCGGTGCGGGCGCGCTTATTGCAGCCATTGCCGCAGATCTGTTGCCGAACGCGAGACTTCTCGGGATGTGGCAGGTCGCGCTATGGGCGATGCTCGGCGCCGGCACCTTCATTCTTGGCGAGCGCTATGTAGACCGTAAGTTCGGCGCCGAAGGCGGCGGCGGTCCGCTCGGGATCGTCGTCGGGGCGATCGTCGATGGCGTACCGGAGTCCGTCATATTCGGCGTGCAGATAGCCAGAGGAACCGAGATAAGCCTGGCATTTCTCGCAGCGGTTTTCGTCTCGAATATTCCCCAGGCGCTGGCTCCCTCCGCCGGCCTCGCGGAGAGCGGCTGGAGTTGGCGCCGCGTCGCCGGCATGTGGCTGTGGGTGATGCTCGCCTGCGGTGTCGCTGCCGCGTTCGGCCATTTCGCGGCGACGACCTTTGGCGGCGCCAACGGCGCGCGCGCGGCCGCATTGGCCTCGGGCGGGATTCTGGCGATGCTGGCCAATTCCCTGATTCCTTTTGCGCATGAGCGCTCGGAGAGTGCCGGCACATGGACCGTGGTGGGCTTCTGCTCCGCCTTGGCCATGGGTTGATGATTTTTGTATGCGCGTCGTCGCTCCGCCGAGTCGGTTCGCTCTTGCGCCGGAGCATTGTTCGCAGCGGCATAGTACTTAAGTAGCATACTCCTACTGTGCCAATGTCTTACAATCGAGACGCCCGAGTGCTCAATCTTGTAAGACCGTGATCCACTCACCCAATCAAGTGCCGGTTTGAATATTCGAGATGCTTGAGGTTCAAAAAATGAACGCCGGTGACGCCGAGTCAGCTACGAACCGCGACTTGCTAGAGCGGATTCTCGCGTCAGTGGAAAAACAAAAACGGCCGAGGTGGCTGCAGGTAACGCGCGCCATTGTACTTTCGCTCGCGGCGATGGCGTCCGCCTGGTCCGCCTACCACGCGACACGCTGGAACAGCATCGCCGGCAACGAGGCCACCCTGGCCGCGAACGCCAAGCGACTCTGGGCATTGAACCAGTTCGAGGCACTTCAGCTACACACCCTAGATTCGGTCGCGGGCATTCGTTTTGTGGAGGCGAAGCACGCGGGCGATGAAGCGCTGGCGGAGTTTCTTTTCAGCCGGTTCCGCCCCGAGTTTCAGACGGCCGTGAGGGCGTGGTTAAAGACTGAGCCGCTCACAAATCCTGCCGCGCCGTTAACGCCCTTTCTGATGAAGGAATATGTATCGAAGGAACTTCAGGAGGCTGAGCGCAGCGAGCAGGAAGCCCAACAGCACACCGCAGCCGGCGCGATCGCCGGAAGCTGGGGCAATAGCTATGTGCAGCTGACCCTCCTTTTCGCTACGGTGCTTTTCTTGGGCGGCCTCGCAAATACTCTGCCATTGCGCCGGCTGGAACTCATCGTCAGTACCGGCGCGCTGTTGGTTTTTGCCACGACCATCCTCCGGCTGCTTACGCTTCCCGTCGCGCCTTGGGACTGATTCGGCGAGGTCATCTGGAATGATTAGAATGAAAGCCCAAGCGATAGTACTGCAGATTTCAGTGCTTGTTCTGGCGGGCTGCACGAATTACGCGACCGTCTCGGAGACGCGCCCGGCGTTTCATCCCGCGCCGACGGCGGTGGCGACGGTGCAGTCAGCGCAGAAAGACATCGCCAACGCGTCGCTGCGAGCGCAGCGTGAGCCGCTCGCCGCGCTGGGCGGATATCTCGCCGCCGCGCAGTCTGCCGCCCGGGAGCTGCAGCATGATCCACACAATGCGGCGGCACGCGACGCGTACAACTTTGCGCTTGGCCGCGTATTCTCGACGATAAAGGAAGCAAAGCTGACCCCGTGGACGAAGCCGCTTCACGTGCCCTCGGTTCGCGGTGATTTCATCCTCACCAACCGACCCGACCCTCGACCTGGTTGGAATCCAGCGCTCTACGATTTCACACCCGCTGACCAATTGGACATTCACGGCTCCTACCTCGGGGAGCGAACGACGAAGGCGGGCATCGGCGCGCCACTGGTCGCCGTTGGGCGGCAGCCGAACGAAAGAGCCGTGCAGGATTTTGGCGTTCCACGCGTCATCTACGGGATTACTGCGGTCATTCGTTTTGCCGGAACGCGCGCCGAGGTGAACTTCCTCGATCCGCTCTCGACGGAACGTGTTCAGCTTGTCGGGCACAGCTTCCCGCTGGCAGCCGACTACACCGCGGCGCTCGCCGTGGAGATGGTGACGTACAATCCGGCAAAGTATGAGCGGGCGCGCCTGCTGCGGCCCGAGGCATATGTCAACACCACCCGCACGGCGCGGCTCCAGCCGTACGACCCGGATAAAACGGTCGTGCTTTTCATCCACGGGCTTATGGATTCCGCCGCCACCTGGGTGCCGATGCTTAATGAACTGCGGGGCGACGAACAAATCCGCCGCCACTACCAATTCTGGTTCTATAGCTACCCAAGCGGATACCCCTATCCCTACTCTGCCTCGATTTTGCGGCATGACCTCGACGCCATCGAAAAACGCTTTCCGCTGCGCCGGAAAATGGTTGTGGTTGGCCACAGCATGGGCGGCTGCATCAGCCAGCTGTTGATCACCGACCCCGGCGACAAGATTTGGCTGGGTGTCTTTCAAAAGCCTCCGGCGCAGGTGCCGATGCCGGCCGAGAGTAAAAAGATTCTGACCGAATCCATCATTTTCCGGCAACGGCCGGAAGTCGGTCGCGTCATCTTCATCTCGTCTCCCCTGCGCGGCAGCGAATTCGCGAGCGGCTGGATCGGCCGCCTCGGAACCAGCTTCATTAAATCCCCGGGCAAGCTGCTCTCCGCCGGGAACGAAGCGCTCAAGTTTGCCACGCTCCAAACGGGTGACCTCCGGCTCAAGCGCATCCCTGACAGCGTGGACACGCTCGCACCCAATAATCATTTCGTCAGGGCGATCAACACATTCCCGATGACGCCCGGCATTCCGTACCATGTCATCTCCGGCGACCGCGGATTGGGCGGCAACAAGGATCACACCAAGCCTGTAATGTCGGATGGCATCGTGCCGTATTGGAGCAGCCATCTCGACGGTGCTGTAAGCGAACTCGTTGTACCTTCGCACCACAGCGCGCACCAGAACCCGCAAGGCATCGCCGAGGTGAAGCGCATTCTCAAAAAATACGCGAATCAGAATCAACGCCTTGGTCACCGTGATTCGTCCTCCGCCGAGAGAGACCGTTGAAATGATCCGACGACAGGCCTGGGCAATCGTAATCGGCTTGGTCTGGTTCGAGGCACTCGGCCGCGCCGCGTGGGCGTTTGGCGGATTGCTCGAATCGAACTAGGACAAAAAGACCCGTTTTCTTGTCGCGGGTTCGCGCTAGTGTCCGCCACAGCATGTCGGCCCAGCCCGCCCTTCTCCCGCACACCCGCAGCGGACGGACCTTCCTCATCGCCGCGATCGTTCTCGGCGTGGTTTGTGTCGCGCAACTGGGTGCACTCGGCTGGCACCTGGTCAGCGGAGGCTCGCGCGCCAAGGCGACCGCCGCCACCGCCGCGCCCGTCTCGCCCGGCGCGGAAGCCGACGCCATGCCGCGCGCCGACGAGTTGCTGGGCGCGCCGACTCCCGCTCCGCTCATACCGACGCCCGCCGCATCCGCCGCGGCGCGGCCCGTCGTGACCACCAAGGACCTGGTCGGACAGGCGCGCAGTTTGCGGCAGCGCGGCGACACGAACGCGGCGCTCGCCCGGTTGCGCGAAGCGCAGCTCACCGCGCCGACCGATCCCGATGTGCTCGCCGAAATGGCCGTGGTCTACGAACAGGTTCGCAATCCCGAGCTCGCCATCGAGCTGTGGCAGCGCATCTACGAGCAGGGCAACGCGGCCGGCCCCGCCTTTTATCTCGCGGAAATGCGACTGCGCTCCGGCATGGCGGTGTCGACCGCCCCGCCGCGCCCGTCCAAGGAAGGCGGCGGTGCCGCCGCGGCCGGCGATCCGGCGCGCGACCAGCGGGTCGGCATTGTCGATGTCAACTTGCGCGAGGATAAGGATCCCGCCGCGGAGAAAAAGCTCAGCCTGAAAGTCACGGTCAAGAATCAGCCGGGAAAATTCGTCGACGCCAACAAGGTGAGCATCCAGGCCTATTTTTATGATTCCATCGAGGGCCGGCAGATCGCGCTGACCAACGCGGAGACGGCGTTTCAATGGCTGACAAATCCGGCGGAATGGAATGAAGCCACGCCGCAGACGCTGGAGGCGACCTACTTCCGACCGGTGCCGGTGGCGCCGACCGCCTCCGAAGCCACGCGGGAAGAAGGCGGCGCCCGAGCCGACGCCTCCTCCGCCGGCGCCGCGGACATTCGCCGGCTACATCGTGCGCATTTATTACGACCGGGCGTTGCAGGATGTGCGGGCGGAGCCGAATTCGCTCTTGCAGCAATTTCCGGCCGAACAGATTCTCGGCACGGAATAGCGGACGGCGCGCACGAGCGCATTCCCGATCCCGATCGCGTTCTCGACGCGGGCTCGCAAGGAATGTGCTCTGCTTCGCGGTGTCCGTCCCTACATGCGATTTACCAACCTGACCCGCGCCACGGAAATCGGGGCGAACAGCTATCTGCTGCACGCCGGCGGGAAATCGCTTCTGCTCGATTGCGGCATGCATCCTCGCCTCGAGGGCGACGACGCCACGCCCGCTGCTCCCGCTCCTGCCCGAGCAGCTCGACGCCGCCATCGTCACGCATTCGCACCTCGACCACGCCGGCTCGCTGCCGGTGCTGCGCCGGCGCCATCCGGCCACGCGCGTTTTTCTCTCGCCGCCGACGGCGCGGATGAACGACGTGCTGCTGCACAACTCGGTGAACGTGATGAACCGGCGCTACGAGGCCGGCGGCGCGTCGCCCATGCCGCTCTTTTCGCATCGCGAGGCCGATCTTGCCGCCCGGCTCTGGCAGGAGGTTTTCGTCGGGCAGATCTGGTCGGTCGACGGCGATCGCCTGCCCTCGCCCGACGAGGCCGAGGTGAGTTTTGAATTCTTCCGCGCCGGCCACATCCTCGGCTCGGTCGGCGTGCTCATCCGCGAGGAATCCCGCCGCGTGCTCTACACCGGCGACATCAACTTCGAGGATCAGACCGTGACCCGCGCGGCGAACCTGCCGGAGGGCCCGCTCGACGCGCTGATCATCGAGGGCACGCGCGGCGACTACGACCGGCCGGCGTCCTTCTCACGCGCGGAGGAGGAGCTGCGCTTCGCGCGCCAGCTTGCGGAGGTCATCGCGGCGGGCGGCTCCGTGCTGGTGCCGGTCTTCGCGCTGGGCAAGACGCAGGAGGTCCTGGCCATGCTCCTGCGCTTCTTCGAGCAGGCGCTCATTCCGGCGGACACGCCGCTCTACATCGGCGGGTTGAGCACGCGCATGACGGAGATTCATGACAGTTTCGCGGGCAACGGCGAGTTTCACCGCAAGCATTCGGATCTGCTCGGCCGGCTCGAGCCGCAGCGCATCCGCGGCGACGAGGCCGACACCATCCCCATCCGGAACGGCTGCATTTATGCGCTTTCCAGCGGCATGATGACCGAGGGCACGCTCTCGCACACCTTCGCGCGCAAGATGATGACGAACGAGCGCCACGCGATTTTCTTCGTCGGCTACGCGGATCCCGCCTCGCCCGCCGGCCAGATCAAGGCGGCGGAGTACGGGAAGCTGGTCGAGCTGGGCGAGCAGACCCCGCCGGCGGAGCTGCACTGCCGCGTGGAGAAATTCGATTTCAGCGCGCACGCCCCGCGTGAGAGCATCCGCGAGTACGTGCGCAGCGTCGCGCCGCGGAAAGTGTTGCTGGTGCACGGCGATCGCCCGGCCCTGGAATGGTTCGAGCGCACGCTGCGCGCGGATTTGCCCGGCAGCGAAATCCTCATCCCCGCCCCGGGCGCGGAGATCGAAATCTGACGCCGCCCGCCAGGTGGTGAGCTTGTTTATGTTTTCTTAACATCGCGGGCCCCGGATTTGATTACCGGCGGCAGGCGGCGCGGTCGCAGTTTGGGCGTCCAATGAACGGACGCGACTTTCTCCAGGCCGGCATCTACCTGCTGCTGCTCACCGCCCTCACTCCGGTGCTCGGCGGCTTCATGGCCGCGGTTTTCGAGGGCCGCAGGCATCTGCTTTCCGCGCCCCTCGGTTGGCTCGAGCGGCTGACCTATCGCATCGGCGGCGTCGATGCCAACCGCGGAGATGAATTGGAAGACAGTACGCCGGCGCCGTGCTCGTTTTCAACCTGCTCGGCTTCCTCGCCACACTCGTCATCCAGATGTTTCAGGCGTCGCTGCCGCTCAATCCCGCGGCCCAGGCCAACGTCCCGTTCCCGCTCGCCTTCAACACCGCCGTCAGTTTCATGACGAACACGAACTGGCAGGCGTATTCGGGCGAGTCGACCCTCAGTTACCTGACGCAGATGCTCGCGCTGGGCGTGCAGAATTTCCTCAGCGCCGCCACGGGCATCGCCGTGCTCATTGCGCTGACGCGGGGCCTCGCGCGCAAGACCGCCTCGACGCTCGGGAATTTCTGGGTCGATCTCACCCGCGCGACGCTCTACGTGCTCCTGCCGCTCTCGCTGATTTTCGCCGTCGTGCTGATCGGCCAGGGCGTGGTGCAGACCTTCGCGCCGTACGCGACCACCGACCACGCTGGAGGGCGCCCCGCAGGTGATTCCGCTCGGCCCGGCGGCGTCGCAGATCGCCATCAAACAGCTCGGCACGAATGGCGGCGGCTTCTTCGGCGTGAACAGCGCGCATCCCTTCGAGAACCCGACGCCGTTTTCCAATTTTCTCGAGTGCCTCGCCATCCTGCTGATTCCGGCGGCGCTCACCGCCACCTACGGACGCATGGTCGGCAGCCGGCGCCAGGGCTGGGTGATTTTC
>CAWERT010000003.1:0-267248 GCA_963811545.1 uncultured Verrucomicrobiae bacterium | reverse complement strand
GCGAAATCGCGCGTCTTGCAGCCCGTCGCACCAAGCTTGCGAAATGCCCCGGGGGCGGGGGTCCCGGGACGACCGTGGTTGCGTTTGGCCGCCTTCGCAGCTACCGCTCCGTGCTGGACAAAGCGATTGATGGAAAGCGCCGCCCCCATTCCCCTTCCGCGCCCGGTCGTTGCACGCCGCGCGGGACGGCCCCAATCACCACGAACCGCCGGTACCAAACCCCAATGAAATACTCCCTGTTCCGTCTGCTCCCCGTCGCCTGTTGTGGACTTATCGCCACGACCTGCCCGCTCCCCGCGCAGGAGAAGTTTGAATTTCCCCAGCCGAGCCCGCACGCCACGTTGAAGGCGCGGGCGGGGTTGACGGACATTGAAGTCGACTATTCCCGCCCGAGCGTGCGGGGGCGCGAGATCTTCGGCGGGGTGGTGAAATGGGATCAGGTCTGGCGCACCGGCGCGAACGAGTCGACCAAGCTGAGCTTCAGCCGGCCGGTGAAATTTGGCGGCACGGACCTGCCCGCCGGCAAGTACGCGCTCTACACCATTCCGAACCAGAACGAATGGACGATCATCCTTTCGAACGACACCACGCTCTGGGGCGCGGACAAGTACACGCCCGCGAAGGACGCGCTTCGCGTGAAGGCGAAGCCCATCGCGCTGGGACACACCGCCGAAACACTCACGATTGACGTGGGTGACCTGGTCGATGAATCCGCGACGCTCTGGATCGTTTGGGCCAAGACCGCCGTGCCCGTGAAGATTTCCGTGGCCACGAACCAGCAGTTGCTGACCGGCATCCAGGAGGCCGTGGCGTCGGGCAAGACGATGGCCCCGCAGTTTTATTCGGGCGCGGCGATGTTCTATCTTGCGCAGAACAAGGATTTGCCGACCGCGCTGAAGTGGATCACCCAGGCCTCCGACGCGGATCCGAAGAATTTCCGCCGGCTGCGCGTGAAGGCGCAGATTCAGGCGAAGATGGGCGACAAAGCCGCCGCAATCGCCACGCTGGAAAAGGCGAATGCGGTGAACAAGGCGAGCGCGGATCCGGACGAGGACGAGATGCAGGCCAACCTCAAGCTGATCGAGGGCTGGCGCTGAGCCGGCCTCGGCGCAGTCGACTCACTCCGGTTTTTCCTCCGGCGCGTCCGGCCTTTCCCGCACCCCGCTTGCTTCCATGATTCACCCGCTCCGCGCCCGCCTGCTCGCCTTGGTGACTGCCGGCGGCCTGGCCGCGATCGCGGCGGGCGCCGCGCCGGAACCGCCGCCGCCGCTGCCGGACTCGAAAAGCGCCGCCGAGATCCTTCTCTCGATCGAGAAACTAAACGTGCTCGGCCGCGTCCTGTACGTGGCGGCGCATCCCGACGACGAAAACACCGCGTTGATTTCCTTCTGGGCGAACGGTGCGCTTTACGACGCGGCGTACCTCTCCATCACGCGTGGCGACGGCGGACAGAATCTGATCGGCCCGGAACTGCGTGAATCGCTTGGCGTGATTCGGACCAACGAACTGCTCGCCGCGCGCCGCATTGATCACGGCCGGCAGTTCTTCACCCGCGCGATCGATTTCGGATTTTCCAAGAATCCGGAAGAATCACTGCGGTTTTGGGATCACGACAAGATGCTCGCGGATGTCGTCTGGGTGATTCGGCGCTTCCAACCCGACGTCATCGTCACGCGTTTCCAGCCCGAGGATCGGAACACGCACGGTCACCACTCCGCCTCCGCCATGCTGGCGGTGGAGGCCTTTCGCGCTGCCGCCGACCCAAAGAAATTTCCGGATCAGCTGGCCTACGTGAAACCGTGGCAGGCCAAGCGGGTGGTCTGGAACACCTCGAGCTTCTTTTACACCGCGCGCAATCTGCCGTTCGACACGACCGGCCTGACCGCCGCGGAGGTCGGCGGATTCAACGCGCTGCTCGGCAAGTCCTACATGGAAATCGCGGCGGCGAGTCGCAGCATGCACAAGAGCCAGGGATTCGGCGTGCCGGTCAATCGCGGCTCGCGCAAGGACTATTTCAAGCCGCTCGAAGGCGAGCCCATGACCGGCGACTTGTTTGATGGGGTCGATACCACCTGGGCCCGCGTGCCGGGTGCGGGCGCCGTCGCGGCGAAAGTGCGCGAGGTGATGGCGGCGTTTCGCGCGGCCGATCCGGCGGCCTCCGTGCCGGGACTTCTGCAAGTGCGCCAGGCGCTCGCGGCGCTGCCTCCGGGCACGTGGGTGAACGAGAAGCGGAACCAGGTCGACCAGGTGATCGCCGCCAGCCTGGGCCTGCACGCCGAATCCGTCGCCAGCAAGCCGTCCGTTTCACCCGGCCAGAATCTGAGCGTGCAGGTCGAGGCAATCAATCCGTCGAATGTCGAGGTGAAGCTGCGCGCGCTGACTTTTCCGGCCACCGGCGAGACCATCGCGGTGGACGCCCCGCTCGCCGCGAATCAGCTTTTCAAGAAAACGTTCACGCCGAAGCTGCCGGAGACGCTGCCTTTTTCGCAGCCCTACTGGTTGCGCCAGCCTGGCACGACCGGGACCTTTTCGGTTTCCGACCAAACCCTCATCGGCTTGCCGGAAAATCCGCCGGCCTTTCCGGTGAACCTGACGCTCGAAATCGGCGGACAGGAATTGCAGTTCGCGATCGACACGCAGCACCGGTCGGTCGATCCCGTGCAGGGCGAGGTGCACCAGGCCCTGGTGATCGCGCCGCCCGTATTCGCAAACTTCGCCCACCCGGTGTTTGTGTTTGGCGACGACAAATCAAAATCGATCCAGGTGCGCGTCGTCGCGAACGCCGACTGCCATCAAGGGACAGCTCAGCCTCGAGGCCCCGACCGGATGGCGCATCGAACCGGCGGGCGTTCCGGTGGAGCTGAAGAAATCCGGCGACGAGCTGGTGGGGAATTTCAAGGTGACGCCGCCCGCGGCGTCGAGCGAGGGCTTGCTGCGCGCGGTCGTGACCATCGACGGCAAGCGCTACGCATTTTCGCGCCAGCGGATCAACTATCCGCACATCGGCCTGCAGACGCTCATGCCGCCGGCCGAGTCGAAGCTGGTGCGCGCCGACATCCGCCGGAAGGGCGACCTGATCGGTTTTCTGCCGGGGGCGGGCGATGACATTCCGGAAAGCCTCGAGCAATTGGGCTACAACGTGAAGACGCTGGGCGACGCCGACATGAAGGCGGCGGAGCTGTCGCGGTTCTCCGCGGTCGTGATCGGCGTGCGCGCGTTCAACACGCAGGATCGCATGGCGGCATGGCTGCCCGAGTTGCTGGCGTACGTGAAGAAGGGCGGGGTGGTGATCGCGCAATACAACACGACGGGGGATCTCAAGGTGGAGAACATCGGGCCGTTTCCGCTGCGCATTTCGCGCGAGCGGGTGACCGACGAAACCGCCGAGGTGCGGCTGCTCGCGCCCGACCCATCCGCTGGTGACGACGCCGAACCGCATCACCAAGGCGGATTTTGACGGTTGGGTGCAGGAGCGCGGCTTGTATTTTCCCGACCAGTGGGACGCCGCCTGGACGCCGGTCCTTTCGTCGAACGATCCGGGTGACAAGCCGCTCGATGGCGGCCTGCTGGTGGCGCGATACGGCGAAGGCTGGTTCGTCTACACCGGCTACTCGTGGTTCCGCCAGCTGCCGGCGGGCGTCCCGGGCGCGTACCGGATTTTTGCCAACATGATTTCACTCGGCAAATGACGACGCGGCTTTCCAACTGCTGTCGATTGCACGTTGCATGAAGAGTGACGACCCGGCGACGAACACGGACCTTCCGGACGAGTCGCCGGCGGAGCGGGTGCCGCTCTTCGGAACGTGGCGCCGGGCCTACGCCATGGCGATTGGCTTGTTCGCGGTCGAGATCGCGCTGCTCTACGTCTTCACGCATTATTTTTCGTGAACTGGCTCGACTACATCGTGCTGCTGGCGGCGCTGCTGGCGATTCCGGCCTACGGACTTTGGAAGACGCGCGCGGGCGGCAGCCTCGAGCAGTATTTGAAAGGCGACGCCAGCATTCGCTGGGCGACCATCGGACTTTCGGTCATGGCCACGCAGGCCGGTCCGATCACCTTTCTCTCGATGCCGGGCCAGGCCTACGAGAACGGGATGTCCTTCGTGCAAAATTATTTCGGCCAGCCCTTCGCGCTGATTGCGGTGTGCGCGATCTTCGTGCCGATCTATCACCGCCTGAAGGTCTACACGGCGTACGAATACCTCGGCCAGCGATTCGATCAAAAGACGCGGCTGCTCGGCGCGTTCCTCTTCCTGGTGCAGCGCGGGCTGGCGGCGGGCATCACGATTTACGCGCCCGCCATCATCATTTCCGCGCTGCTCGGCTGGGGCTTGAACCTGACCATCTGCCTCGCCGGCGGGCTCGTCGTGATTTACACGATGCTGGGCGGCACCAAGATCGTCAGCATCACCCAGCAATACCAGATGCTGATTATCCTTGGCGGCATGGCGGCGGCGTTCGCCATGGCCATTCACCGGCTGCCCCCCGACGTCTCGTTCGGCCAGGCGCTTGTCGATTGCCGGCAGCCTCGGCAAGCTTGAGGCGGTCGATTTCTCCTTCGACTACCACAAGCGCTACACGTTCTGGTCGGGCGTCTTCGGCGGGTTCTTCCTGGCGCTGTCGTATTTTGGCGCCGATCAATCGCAGGTCGGCCGCTATCTTGCGGGGGAGTCACCCACCGCGAGTCGCTTCGGCCTGATGTTCAACGCGGTCGTGAAGGTGCCGATGCAGTTCATGGTGCTGCTGGTGGGCGTGATGGTGTTTGTCTTCTACCAGTTCGAGCGTCCGCCGCTGATCTTCAACCAGCCGGCGGTGCAGCGGGCCATCGATCGCGGTTTTGGCGAGCCGCTCGCCGCGGTGGATCAAAAGTACCGCGCGATCTTTGCGGAGAAGCAGGTCGCGCTCGGCGCACTGACCAAAGCGCGGACCGCGCGCTCGGAGCCGGAGGTGGTCGCCGCCCGCGCGGCGGTGCGGACGCTGGAGGCCCGTGAGCAGGCGCTGCGGGACGAGGCGCGCGTGATTCTCAAGCAGGCCGATCCAAACCTGAAGAGCAAGGATTCCGACTACGTCTTTCTCACCTTCATCTTGAATCACCTGCCGCACGGACTGGTCGGTCTGCTGGTGGCGGTCATTTTCTCCGCCGCCATGTCGGCGACCGCCGCGACGCTCAACGCGCTGGGTTCCACGACCGCGGTGGATTTCTATCGTCCGCTCATCCGGCCAAAATCCAACGATGCGCACTTTCTGGTTGCCACCAAGCTGCTGACGGCCGCCTGGGGTGTCCTCGCCATCGGCTTCGCCCTGTTCGCGAACTTTGTGGAAAGCCTGATCGAGGCGGGCAACATCGTCGGCTCGCTTTTCTACGGCAGCATCCTCGGCCTCTTTCTCTCGGCCTTTTTCCTGCGCCGGGTGGGCGGCACGGCGGTCTTTGCGGCGGGCCTCATCTCGCAGGCCCTGGTGCTCGCCCTCTTCTTCACCACCAGCATTGGCTATCTCTGGTACAATCTGATTGGCTGCGTCGCGGTCCTGGCCCTCGCGATAATTTTGCAACTTACGCTGTTCCGCGCGGGTCGTAATGAGACGTCCCCTCCGGCAAGCTGATCATCTCCATGTCGACGCCCGTCATTTGCTTTGGCCAGCAGCCCTGCGGCTTTTTCCCGCGGCGCTTCCTCTATGCGAAGATTGTCACGGCGCGGCGCCTGCAGCAGGAAATCGGCGGCGAGGTCATTTTCTTCCTGCACGACAGCGACCACGATCCGCGGGAGACGGCGACGAAGCTGCGCGACCGGCGCAGCGGTTCCGACTGCACGCTGAACTTTCGAGTACGCCAACAAGCTGCAGCGCCATTTCTCGCCGCTCTTCGCCAAGCGCGTGCTGCCGGAATGGAAGGCGAAGACGGCCCGTCAGCTCCCGTGCTATGTCGGCCCCTGCGCGGTGGGTCACTTCAAGGCGACCACCGCCGGCAACGCGGCGGATTTCTGCCTCGAGATGTACCGGCGGATGGGGCTGCTGGAAGGCGTGCGCGTGGAACGGTCGGGCGACCCGGCATTTCGCCGGCGGGCCATCGCGGTGGACGATTATTTTGTCGATGTCCCGTTCGAGGGCGAGCTGGTCCGCGCCCGCGCGCGGGACGGGAAGTTGCTGCTGCACAAGGGCGGTGACGCGTACATCGAGCTTCCGGCGCAGACATTCGACCGCGAGCAAATCAGCCCGACGCGGGACTCGCGTCTGCGCTGGATGCAGTCGGTGATTCGATGTACGCACTACATCGCCGGGGCGGGGGAGATGAAGTACCTCCACCAGGCGGAGGCCCCCGGCGTGACCTTTGTGCCGCGGGATTTCATCGACGAATCGGATCGCGCCTATGTCCCCGCCGAATAAACATCGCGCCCGCCGCATCGGCATCGCCTGCTACCCGCTCATCGGGGGCAGCGGCATTCTGGCCAGTTCGCTGGCGATGGAGCTGGCGCGCCGCGGGCACGAGATTCACCTGTTCAGCTACGCCCGACCGGTCCGGCTCGATGTGACCGCGCCACGCGTTCATTTTCACGAGGTCGCTGTCGGCCGCACCAATGTCTTCCGGCACCGCGAATACGCGCTTCCGCTGGCCGCCCGCATGGCGGAGGTGACGCGGCGCGAGAAACTGGAATTGCTGCACGTGCATTATGCCGTGCCCCACGCCACGGCCGCGTGCCTGGCGGCGGAAATGATCGGCCGCGGCGCGCCCAGGATTGTCACCACGCTGCACGGAACGGACATCACCTTGATGGACGACGACGCGAGCTATCGCTCGACCATCGAGCATGCGCTGGAACATTCGCATGCCATCACGGCGGTCTCGGAAAGCCTGCGACGCCAGTCCTTCGAAAAGTTGCATGTCTTCCGCGATATCGAGGTGATTCCGAATTTCTTTGTGCCGGCCAAGCCGCGGAAGAAGCGCGCGGAGGTCCGTGCGGAGCTGGGGCTGAAGGACGAGTTCCTCGTGCTGCACATGTCCAACCTGCGGCCGGTCAAGCGCATCGATCTCCTGCTGCAGGTCATCGCCGCCTCGCGCTTTCGGGAGCGCATCCGCCTGCTGGTGCTGGCCGGCGGGGAATTCGATCCGTACGCGCCGCAGGTGGCTGAGCTTGGCCTGCAGAAGCAGGTCATCGTTCGTCACGACGTGGCGGCGGTGGAGGAATACCTCGAGGCGGCCGATGCGGGGCTCTACACCTCCGAGCTGGAGAGCTTCGGCCTGAGCATTCTCGAGACCCTGTTCCACGCGAAGCCGGTGATCGCCTTTCGCATCGGCGGCATTCCCGAAGTGGTGGGCGACGTCGGCCTGCTGCACGATTTTGGCGACATCAAGGGCATGGCGGCGTCGCTGGATGGCCTGGTTTCCTCCCCGGCGACCGCGCACAAGCTTGGGGTCCTGGGCCGGCAACGCGCCGCGGAAAACTTCACCGCCGAGAAAATCGTCCCGATGTACGAATCGCTTTACGAACGCGTGCTCGCGTAAACAATTCAGTTCGGCATTCGCCGTTCGAGGCTCGGCCTTTGTTCCAATGTCACCGATTCACGATTACCACCTTTCCGTCCCGGCCGACGCGATCGACGGCAACGGTCATGCGAACAACGTGGAATATGTGCGCTGGATGACGGACGCCGCGAAATCTCATGCGGTCGCCTGTGGCGGCAGCGAGGTCGTGAAGCAGCTGGGCGCGGCCTGGGTGGTGCGCAGCCATTGGATCGAGTATCTGCGACCGCTGGTGGCGGGGGAGCGCGTGGTCGTGCGGACCTGGGTGGAGAATTTCCAGCGCGTGACATCGCTCCGCCAGTATCGCTTCGCATGCGGCGAACAAGCGGTGGCGCGGGCCGAAACCAAGTGGGTGCTCATCGACCTGGCGAGCGGCCGGCCGCGTTCGATTCCGCGGGAACTTGCGGACTGCTTCGGCGTGCACCCCGGCGGCCCGGCCGCCGACTGAACCGCCTCAGACCTTCCGGCGCAGTTCCACATGCGTGCCCGTCTTCCGGCGCAGGCGGAGATTCAGCAGCTCCACGCCGAAGGAAAATGCCATCGCAAAGTAAATGTAGCCCTTGGGCACGTGCTGCCCCAGTCCGTCGGCCACCAGGACCACGCCGATGAGCAGGAGGAAGCTCAGGGCGAGCATTTTGATGGTCGGACGCTGGTTGACGAAATCGCTGATGCTCTTGGAAGCGAGCAGCATCACGATCATCGCGAGGATAACGGCGGTGATCATGACCCCGATGTGCTGGGCCATGCCGACCGCGGTGATGACCGAATCGAGCGAGAAGACGATGTCGATCAGGATGATTTGGGTGACGACGGAGCCGAAGGTCGCCCGCACCTTCGAGGAAATCTCGTGATCCTCGCCTTCGAGGCTGCCGTGAATCTCGTGCGTGCTTTTCCAGATGAGGAACAGTCCGCCGAGAATGAGCACGAGATCCTTGCCGGAAACGCCGTGCCCAACCACCGGCATGACGAAAAGCGTCTTGGTCAGCTTCGTCAGGAGAAAGATGGAGCAAAGCAGGAGGATGCGCGTGACGAGCGCGAGCATGAGGCCGACGGTGCGCGCGCGACCCTGTTGCTCGGCCGGCAGCTTGCCGGAAAGCACCGAGATGAAAATGATGTTGTCCACGCCGAGCACGATCTCGAGGAGCGTGAGCGTGAGCAGGCTTAACCAGGCGTTGGGATCTTGCAGCCAGTCCATGCGGCGGATTCCGTGTGCCCGGACTTAGGCGAAATTCGCCGGCACGGCAACCGTGAATGCGCGGGCCTTTCAGCGCCGGGCGTGAATCCAATCGATCGTGTCGCGCACGCTCTGGTCGAAATCGCGCGGCTCCCAGCCGAGTTCCCGCCGGATGCGCGAGTTGTCGATATACGGCGACCCCGAGGCGTATTCCTTGAGCGACTCGGTGGTGATGAGCCGGGTCGTGCCGAGCAGTTTCGTTTGCAGCCAGTCCATCGCGGGCAGGAACGGTGAGAACACGCGCGGCAAATTGAAACGTGGCACGCGGATCTTGGGATCGGCGCGATGCATCGACTGGAACACCTCGCGGATCGTCTTCGTGACATGGCCGCAAAGATAGCGTCCGCGCGCCTCCGGCCGCTCGAAGGCGAGCCGGTGGGCGACGGCCACGTCGCGCACGTCGACGAAGGTGAAAGTGAGCGGAGGCAAAAGCGGCAGCAGTCCGCGCATGGCGTTCTCAAAGAGCTGCGTGGACGGCGTGTGGCGCGCAAAGCCCGGACCGATCACCATGGTCGGGTTGATGCAGACGAGGTCGAGGCCGGTCTCGTCGGCGAAAGCCCGAGCCTTCCGCTCGGCCTGCGTCTTGGCCACGGCGTACGGCTCGGTGGCGGCGTCGTTCCAGCTCGATTCGTCGAGGGGATGTTCGCGCGTGCTGGAATTTCCAATCGCGGTCAGACTCGAGGTAAGGACCACGCGCCGCACCCCGGCCGCCTGGGCCGCGCGCAGGACGTTGAGCGCGCCGTTGACCGCCGGATCGATGATGTCGCGCTGCGGGTCCGCCGCGTCGACCGCGTATACCGCCGCCACGTGAAAGACTCCCTCGCATCCCCGCACCGCGCGCTCCACTGCGGCGACGTCGCGAATATCGCCGGCCGACACTTCCACCGAGGGATGCGTGAGAATCTCGACCTCCGCGCGTGCCTGCTCCGGCCGGCGCACGAGCGCGCGCACGGGATAGCCGCGCTCGATCAGGTGCGTGACGATCTGATTGCCGAGATGGCCGTTGGCGCCGGTGACGAGGACGAGAGGCGGGGGCAAGGAGTCGGTGATTAGGGGCCAAGGTCTGGGAGCTAGTGGTTATACGTCATGGAATGAAGTGCCAGCGACAGCGAAATGAAACGTGCTTGCGCGTTGAATCGCCGATCGCCGGGTGATGCCATATCTGCGGCGTGCCGGCGCTTGACCGCGGCCGCGGAATGCTCTTCTCTCGTTGGCCGTAGCAGTCTTGTTCTTTTACATAGCTCCCGGCGCGCCCGTTCGCGGGTGGGCCGGGGCGGTTCGGTGACTTGGAATCCCGTGTGAATCGGGAACAGTCGCGCTGCTGTATCTGGTGACGACCATCCCTGCGCAAGCAGCCAATCCGGGCGACCGGGTGAAGGCGGATGGAAGGCCGGTGCAAGCGGTCCGGGTTCAAACGACCCGGGCGCTTCGCCACAACCAGGAGTCAGAATACTTGCCCGAACCGCGCTCCTCCGGAGCCGCCGCCTTGGGCGGATGGCTCGGTAGTTGTTTCGCCCGAAAACACCAAGGAGAGGTTCGCCCCTCGTACCAACGACACCAGCGCGCCTTTCTCGCCTTCCAAAATAGAACATGCTCATCCGTCTCCGCGGCGGCGCCCTGATCGGCCTCACCGCCGCCCTCGGCGCGCTCGTTGTCCTCCCGCGCGCCCTTCCCGCCGAGGAACCCCTCGTCGTCACCGCCACCCGCCTGGAGGTCCCCGAATCGGAATCCCCCGCCGCTGTCACGGTCCTTGAGGTCCCGAAGCTCACCGAGCGCCAGATCGACCGCGTGGCCGAGGCCCTGCGCGACGTTCCTGGAATTGATGTCGTGCAAACCGGTGCGCCCGGCCAGCTTACCAGCGTTTTTACGCGCGGTCTGAACAGTAACCACACCCAGGTTTTGATTGACGGCATCCCGCTCAACCAGGGATTTGCCGGCCTGTTCGATTTCGCCAACCTGACCACCACCGGCCTCGACCGAATCGAGGTTCAGCGTGGTCCGCTTTCATCGCTCTATGGCCCGCGAGCGCTCGGCGGTGTCGTCCAGATCTTCACCAAGCAGGGCGCAGGTCCCGTGGCGGGGGAAATCTCGTTTGAAGGCGGCTCGTTCGACTCCTTCCGCGAGCGCGCCGGCGTGGCGGGATCGATCGGGAGTATTGATTACATGGCATCGGCCTCGCGTTTCGACACCGACAACCAGCGTCCGAACAACCAGTACCGCGAGACCAACGCAATTGTGAATCTCGGCTGGTCGCCGCTGAAGAATTTGCGCATCGGCGTGCTGACCACTTTTGCCAACAACGACACGGGCAACCCGGGTCCGACCTACGCGCCGAAGCCGCTGGACAACCTGCTGACCAAGGAATTTCTCATCGCGCCGAACATCACCTACACGCCCGTGACGTGGTGGAAGCACCGGCTCATCGTCAGCTACGACACGGCCAGGCAGACAAACGATCCGAACCAGGATGGTTTCACCGGGCCGACCACGGCGCGCTTCGTGCGGACGCAAGTCGATTATCAAAACGACGCGGAAATCACCAAGTGGCTGACGCTGACGAGCGGCATGTTCTACGCGAACAATTCCGCCACCCAGGAGCGGCCGCAGGTTCTCTTCGGACCGAAACTGATCGGTGACCACACCACCGAGATCGCCGGCTTTGCGCAGGCCACGCTGCGGCCGATTCGCAACCTGCTCCTCGTGGTGGGCGGACGCATCGATTCGTTCAGCGATTTCGGCACGGTAGGCACGTGGCGGGTGGCGGGAAGCTATGTCGTCACGTCGACGGGGACGACGCTGCGCTCGAGCTACGCCACGGGCTACGCGCCGCCGAGCATCCAGGACAAGATTTTCCGCATGAACGTGAACGACGTGCTGCAGCCGGAGCGCAGCCGCGGTTTCGATGTGGGCTTCGAGCAGGCGTTGTGGAAGAAGCAGCTCATCTTCGGCGCGAATTTTTTCTACAATCACCTGACCAATCTCATCGGCTTCGACACCGACTTTAACACCTTCAATCTCGGCCGCGCGCGCACGCAGGGCGTGGAAGCCTTTGCGCGCTGGGAGCCGGTGAAGAATCTGATTTTCAACGCGTCTTACACCTATCTCGACGCGCGGCAGACCGGCAGCGGTGACATCAGCCGGTTGGATGGCTCGCGACTTCCGCGGCGCGCGCGCAACCAGCTCGCGGCTGCCGTCAGCTACAAATGCTTCGGCGATCGGCTGACGGCGGGCTTTGAGGGTCGCCTGGTCAACGGTCGCGAGGACACCAACTTCGCGCTGCCCAACAGCGAAATCCCGGATTATTCCGTCTGTCGCCTGTGGGCCAACTATCAGGTCACGAAAGCAATTCAAGCTCATGGCGCGGATCGAGAACCTGACGAATCGATCCTACGCGGAGGTGCCCGGCTTCCCGGCGTTGTCCCGCGGATTTTTCGGCGGAGCCGAATGGCGGTTTTAGGTCGAATCGAAATCGACGCCGCCGCCCGCCTAGAAGGGCTCGCGCGTGGAAAGCGACGCCGGCTCGGCCTTGTCCAGGACGATGCTGCTGCCGAGCATGACGCGAAGCCAGATGCCGCCGAGTTCCGACTTGAAGCGGGAACGGCTGCCATCCACGTAGTAATGATATCCGCCGCGCGTGGTGCTGCGAGGCACCTCAAAGGTGTCTGTCGTGAAGGTGAAACTCTCGCCCACGCGGAGCGGCCCGGGTTCGATTTCGCCTTCCTTGCGCTTCATCTCGGGCTCGGAGCCGCCCTCGGCCCGCGCCGCGCCGATCATGTAAAAGCGATAGACGATGCGCGCGCCGTTCAGGTCGGACGGTCCGTTGTTTTTCACCGTGACCACGTAGGCCTGCGGATCGGACCCGATCGGCGAGTCCTCGTTGGCGAGGGTTTGCTTGGTCTCCGAGACCTTCTTCTGGACGGTCACCTCGAGATTCTGCTTCACCGCGGTGGCCGGGAGCGGGGAGGGCGTCGGCTTCGTGCCGGGCGGAACGAGCGGCGGAGGGGCCTGGCCCCAGGCGGACGCGGCAAACAAAACGCTGGTCAGGAGGAGGGTGGTTTTCATTTCCAAGGGGGATGACAGCAGGCTTACTCGACAAATTCCAGTTCAACCGGAGCAGGAATGAAACCCATCGTCGCCGCCCGGCCAAGAAATTCCCGAATCGCGCGCCGGCCCAGGTCGCCGTAGTCGCGGGTGTAGTCGTTCACGTACATGCCGATGAACCGGTCGGCCAGCGGCGTGTCCATGCCCCGCGCCAGGGGCATGGCGTGCGCGACGCCCGCCGCGCGATGCTCCAGACCGTAGGCGATGCTCTCGGCCATGATCGCCGACAGTTCCTTGCGCAGCGCGGGGTCGAGATCCTTGCGGATGACGTTGCCGCCGAGCGGCAGCGGCAGGCCCGTTTCCGCCTTCCACCATTCGCCGAGGTCGACCACCTTGCCGAAGCCGTCGCGCTGGTAGGTGAGCTGGCCCTCGTGAATGATCAGTCCCGCGTCCACCTTGCCCGATCGCACTGCATCGAAAATCTCGTCGAACGGCACGACGAGGAAGTCAAAGCCCTGGTCGCCGCAATAAATCTGCAGCGAGAGAAAGGCGCTGGTCAGCTTGCCGGGAATGGCCACGCGCTTGTCCTTGAGCCAGGCGAGGACCGCGTCGCGCCGGCCGGCCCGGACGCCTTCGGGCAGGCTGTCCGGCGAGGCGGAGATGACGACCGGTCCGTAGCCGTCGCCCATGCTCGCGCCGCAGGGAAGCAGCGCGTACTTGTCGAGCACATGCGCGTAGGCGTGGATGGAAATCGCCGAGATGTGCAGCTCGCCGCGGGTGGCCCGGTCGTTGAGCGTCTGGATGTCCTGCAGGATGTGCTGGAACTTGTGTCCGCGCAGATCGATTTTCTCCGCCGCCATCGCGTAGAACATGAAGGCGTCGTCCGGATCCGGTGAGTGCCCAAGCGTGAAAACTTCCGGGGTCGCGAGCGTGGAGGACATCGCTCGAAGCGACGTCCCAGCCGTCGGCACGGCGAACAACTAAGCCGGGAAGTCGAGAGTCGAACTCGAAGTCAAGTCCAAGGGTAGAACATCGAAGAAAGTCGAGAGTCGACGGTCGCAGCGAGATCGGAGCCAGCGGTCCGGGAGTCGGCCTCGTTCCGATTCCGCTTCGTGTTCTTGGATTTCGAGATTTCGCATTTCTTCCGGGCTCGCACGGAGGCCAAGCGGCGGCTAAGCGTAGCGGCGCATGCAGACGCTTCCCGGTTTTCGCGACTTTTACCCGGCAGATTTCGCGGCCCGCCGCTACATCTTCGAGCACTGGCGCCGCGTCTCCCGCGCCTACGGCTTCGTGGAATACGACGGGCCGATGCTCGAGAGCGCGGAACTCTACCGCAAGAAGAGCGGCGGCGAACTGGTCGGACAGCTCTTCGATTTCACCGACAAGGGCAAGCGCGAGGTCGCCCTGCGCCCGGAAATGACGCCCACCCTGGCCCGCATGATCGCGGCCAAGGAGCGCGACTACAAGAAGCCGATCAAGTGGTTTTCGATCGGTCCTTTCTTTCGCTACGAGAAGCAGCAGGACGGCCGCTCGCGCGAGTTCGCCCAGCTCAACTGCGATCTGTTCGGCGATCGCTCGGTCGCGGGCGAGGCCGAGATGATCGCGCTGGCCATCGATCTGTTCCGGGCGTTTGGACTGACCGCGAAGGATTTCTACATCCGCATCAATGACCGGCGCGTGTGGGAGCAATTCCTGGCGGAGCGCGGCGTCGCGGCGGAGCGCACGGAGGAATTTTTGCAAATCATCGACAAGCTGGAGCGGGAGCGGGAGGAAGTGAACGCGGCCAAGCTGGGCGGGTTCGGCCTCACGCTGGCGGAGATTCGCGATTTCCTGGCCAAGCCCGCGCCCCTGCTGGAGCCGCTCGCGGCGGAGTTGCACGCGCGGGGTCTCGACGAGTTCGTCCGGTTCGACGCGACGATTGTGCGCGGGCTCGCCTACTACACGGGCGTGGTCTTCGAGGTCTTCGGGCCGGCCCACGGGCGCGCGCTGGCGGGCGGCGGTCGCTACGACGATTTGATCAAGACGTTGAGCGACGGCAGCGTGGATCTTTCCGCGATCGGTTTCGCCATCGGCGATCTGGTATTGGAAAAGGTGCTGCGGGCCACGCCGCACGCGGCGGAAAAACTGGAGGCGGCGATTCGCGCGGAAAACGCGCCGCAGGCTTTTGGCGTCATCGCGGACGAGGCGAGGCGCGGGGAGGCGGTGCGGCTTTTTTCGGATCTGCGCGCGGCGGGCCTGCGCGTGGATTATCCGCTGGCGCCGATGAAGGTCGGCAAGCAGTTCCAGCTCGCCGAGCAGGCCGGAGCGCCGTTTGCGGTCGTGGTCGGCGCCGAATGGCCGCAGGTAAAGGTCAAGACGCTGGCGACGCGGGAAGAACAGGCGGTGGCGGGGGAGGTCAAAGCGCTGATGGACCTGATGCGGCTTGGGCCCTTGCAGCCGGGGTCGCTGACCCCGGGGCGCACACGACGTCGCATTCGAGCCGGCCTCAGCGAGGCCGGCTACGATTCGCGGCCAAGAGCCTCGAAAAGTGAGGTGACACCGCGCCCCTCCGCGCTAGATTCCCGGCCCGTTAATTCCCCTATGTCAGCCTATCGCTCCCACCTTTGCCATCAACTCCGGCCCGAAGACGCCGGCAAGACCGTCACGCTCGCCGGCTGGGTCGGCTCGCGGCGCGACCACGGGGGCGTCATTTTCATCGATTTGCGCGACCGCGAGGGCGTCACCCAGGTGGTCTTCCGCCCCGAGGAGCACGCCGAAATCGCCAAGGCCTCGCACGGCCTGCGCGGCGAGGACGTCATCACCGTCACGGGCCGCGTGGAGAAGCGCAGCGAGGCAACGGTGAACCCGAACCTCGTGACCGGCGGCATCGAGGTCGTGGCCACGGCGCTGACCGTGCTGAACAAGAGCGAGGTGCCGCCGTTTCCGCTCGACGATCCGGCCGTGCACGAGGACTTGCGGATGCAGTACCGCTATCTCGATCTGCGCACGCCGCACATGCATCGCAACCTCCGCCTGCGCCATCGCGTGACGAAGGCGACGCGCGATTATTTCGACGAGCAGGGCTTTTTCGAAATCGAGACGCCGATCTTGTCGAACCCGACGCCCGAGGGCGCGCGCGACTACCTCGTGCCGTCGCGGCTGCACCCGGGCTCGTTTTACGCGCTCCCGCAGGCGCCGCAGCAGTACAAGCAACTCCTGCAGGTCGGCGGGCTGGAAAAATATTTCCAAATCGCCCGCTGTTTCCGCGACGAGGACTTGCGCGCCGATCGCCAGCCGGAGTTCACGCAGATCGACGTGGAGGCATCCTTCGTGGGGCAGGAGGACATCCTGGCGCTGACCGAGGGGATGCTGAAGCGGATCTTCAAGGAGTCGCGCGGGGTGGATGTCCCGACGCCGTTCCCGCGCCTGACCTACCGCGAAGCGATGGATCGCTACGGCTCCGACAAGCCGGATCTGCGCTTCGGCATGGAGCTGGTCGAGCTGACCGACATTTTCCGCGAGTCGCAATTCAAGGTTTTCCGCTCGGTGGTCGACTCCAAGGGCGTGATTCGCGCGCTGAACGCGAAGGGCGCGGCCGCGCTGCTTTCCAAGGAGCAGCTCAAGAAATGGGAGGAGTGGGTGAAGACCGAGTTCGGCGCCAAGGGCCTGGCCTACATCAAATGGTCGGACGGCGGCGAATGGGAGTCACCCATCGTGAAATTCTTCAGCGAGGACGAAAAGAAGGCGCTCGCCGCGCGCCTGCACTTCGCGGAGGGCGACGTGCTCTTCTTCGGCGCGGCCAACTGGCACAACGCCTGCGAAGTGCTCGGTCGCGTGCGCCTGCGCTGCGCGGATCTGCTCGGCCTGATCAAGGCGGCGGGCGACGTGTTGAACCTGCTTTGGGTGGTCGATTTCCCGCTGCTCCAGTTCAGCCCGGAAGAAAACAAGTGGGTGTCGGTGCATCATCCGTTCACGCGTCCGATGGCCGAGGACCTGGCGCTGCTCGAGCGCGGCGATTTCGATCCCGTGCGCGCGGTGGCCTACGACGTCGTGCTCAACGGCGTGGAGCTGGGCGGCGGCAGCATCCGGATTCACGAGCGCGATCTGCAGGCGCGGATCTTCGAGGCGCTGGGCATCGGACCCGAGGAGCAGCAGAGAAAATTCGGGCACATTCTCAAGGCGTTCAGCTTCGGCGCGCCGCCGCACGGCGGCATCGCGCTCGGGCTGGACCGGCTGGTCATGCTCATCGCCGGCGCGGAGAGCATCCGCGAGGTGATCGCGTTCCCGAAAAACAATCGCGGCGCGGACCTGATGAGCCATGCGCCCATCGAGGTGGAGCCGCGGCAGTTGCGCGAGCTGCATATTCAGCCGCAGGCCGCGGTGAAGAAATAGGGCCGAAGCGGTCGTTTTTCCGAAATTCGGGAACGGCCCGCCCATCGCCGGGTTTCATTCCCTCGCAATTCCATGATGCCCGCCACCTCCGCGCGTTTCATCCGGCGATGGCCGCGGGTCATGGCGGGACTGCTGGCGCTTTCGCTGGCGGCCGGCGTGCAGGCGCAGGCCCCGAAGCGCAGCGGTGGGAGCGCGCGACCAACGCCCACCCCGGTTGCCACGCCGCCACCGACGGCCGACGACCCGGTCACTCTGCCCTACGGATTCACATGGGGGGACTCGATGGAGATGGTCGCGACCGCGCTGCCGCGGGTGAAGGCGAAGGTGAAGGAGAAGAAGCCGCTGGGCGAGCGCGGTGAAATCTGGGTCCTGACGGGCATCGAGGTGCCGGGCCTGCGCGAATCGCGCGCGATTTTTCAGGAGAAGCAACTGGTCGGTCTCGATCTGGAATACGGCGCGCCGGACTGGCCGATGGAAAAATTCCGCGGGGCCATGGCGAACCTGCGCCGCAAGCTCGAGGGCATGTTCGCCGGACCGGGCACGATGTTGAAGCGCGGGCCGGTCGAGGGCAACGAGGACTCCGGGGTCGATCAAATCCTCACCGGCTACGAGTGGCGGCGCGGCGACACCATCGTGCTGCTGGTTTATTTTTCCGCCGAGAAAAAGGGCGCGGAATCACCCAAGGACGCATTTCGATCGATGACGATTCGCTACCGTTACCAGGCGCCATCACCCGAGACGCCGAAAGAGATGCCGAAGGAGGCGCCGAAGGAAAATTTGAAGCCGGGAGTGGAACCGTTGCCGGAACCCGCGCCCGGGCCGTCGCCCGCCGCGACCCCGGCGGAAGCGCCTGCGCCGACGCCGGCGAACTAGGCCGGCGTCATTGCGCCAGCGGCACCGGCGCGGTGCCCAGCTTCGCGGCCGCGGCGGTGACCTTTTGCTGGTCCTCTTCCGGCAGCAATTCCATTCGCCGTCGCGCCAGGCAGGTGAGCGCCTTCACGGAAAGTTCCGCGTACGAGAACGGCTTCGCCAGGAAATCCGTGCCGCCGCTGATCTTCGACTTGGCCAGCGCATCGAAGCTGTTCAGCGACGTGACAAAAATCACCGGCGAGCGCTCGTAGCCGGGCAGCGTGCGCAGGTGCTTGCACAACTCGAAGCCGTTCATGCCCGGCATTTCGACGTCGAGGAAAATCAGATCGAATTTGTGCTCCTGCAGCAGCTTGAGCGCTTCCACCGCGTTGCTGGCGGATTGATAGGGCAGGTCGGCCTTGGTCAGCGAGTGCGCCACGTAGCGGCGGCCGATCATCTCGTCGTCCACCACGAGTGCGAGCGCATTCTCCCGCTCGAAGTCGCGCAGCGTGCTCGCCCGGCTGAAGGCGAGGCCGAGATAATCGATGGCCTGCACGAGCGTGCGCATGCACGAGGCGTTGAGGCGCTCGGGCTTTTCCTGAATCTTGATCAGCAATCCTTCGATGGCGGAGGCCAGGCGCGAAACCTGGCTGAATCCCGCGAGGCCCGATGTGCCGGCGAGCTTGTGCGTGGTCTTGAAAAGTTGATCGACAAACTGCGTGCGCTCGGCGCTGCCGCTCGCCGTCTTCATCAACGCCTTGGAGTCGGCCTGGATCAGCGCGACCGCCGGCGGCGCATCCTGCAGGAACGCCTCGCGAATTTCGGCCTCGAACGCCTTGTCGTCGGGCGGCAGGTAGTCCGCCATCTGATTTCCCGGCGGCGGCTCGACGATGAGCGTGGTGATTTTCCGAATGGTGCTCGCGGATGGATTCGGCGGCAGCAGGGTCGTGGCGATCTTCTGCTCCGCGAAGAGGGACTGCATGGCCTCGACGACCTGCAGCGGCGTGATGGCGGTCTTGTCGAGCACGCGCACGGCGCCGGCGAGCAGCGCCTCCTCCTGCATGCGCGGGTTCAGCGCGGCGGTGCAGAGAATGACCGGCAGCTTGGCCAGTTGCGCGTCGGAACGAATGAGCTGCAACACCTGCAGGCCGTCCATGCGCGGCAGGTGCGCGTCGAGCAGCACGGCGTCCGGCGGCGACTGACGAAGGGCCTCCAAGCCAGACTCGCCGTCGGTGGCCAGTTCGACCGCGTAGCCGGCGCGCGTGAGGCGGGCGCGATAAATCGTCGCGACCATGTCCTCGTCCTCGATCAGCAGAATGCGTTTTTGTCCGAGCGCCCCCTCGGGCGGCGGATCGCCGGGACCGGGGGCCCGTCGTTTCGACCGGCGGGGGCGGCGGCACCGGGGCCGATCGCTCGACCGGCGGCGGCAATGTAATCGTGGACGTGGCCGGTTTGGCCTGGATGGGCGACGGGAGCACCGGGGCGGTTGGTGCCATCAGCGGAGCACCTGGGATCGAAGCCGGGCGCGGAAGGATTCGGCGGGACTCCGCGCACGGGCGTGGTGGGCGGACGGAATCCGGACGGCGCCAGCGCGGTGGAAAGCGCCGGCCGCTCGGCCTCGACGGGAATGGGCACGATGCTCGTGCTGAGCTTGATGGTGGCCGTGCCCTTTTGCGGGAAGAGCTGCTTCTTCGGCGTGAAGACGCGCTTGCGCAGCGCGGTGCGCAACGCCAGGAACAAATCGTCCTCGGTCGCGGTGCCGCGATCGAACACGCGCGTCGCCCCGGCGGTCGAGCGCGTCGGCCTCGCTCAGCGAAGAATCAGCCTCGGCGAGCGCGATGACCGGCAGGCGCTTGTGCGCGTCGTTGGTGCGAATCTTGCGAATGACTTCGATGCCGTTCAGCTTCGGCAGTTGCAGGCGCACGATGACGACATCGGGATTTGTCTCGAGCACCTTGCGCGCGCCCTCCTCGCCATCGAACGCGGTGTCGACAACGAAGCCCTCGGCCTCGACCATCGCCTTGCAGTCGGCCACGGCGAGCGCGTCGCTGTCGATAATCAAAATCTGCTTTCGCGTGCCGACGTGCAGCGCCATGTGCTGCAACTCGGCGCTGGCGGGAATCCAGAGCGGATCCTGCCAGACATTTTGCGCGGTGCGTCCTCCGCCGACGCGGCTGAAAATGCCGGTCGGAGCCGGCCCGTTTTGCGCCGGCGGGGCCGGTTGGTGACGCCTGAAGCGGGGCAAACGGGTCGTAGCCATCAAACTTCCGCTTGGGCTTCGGCTTGGGCCGGAAGGCGGCGAACAGTTTTGAGAAGAAGGAGGCCATTCAGGAGGAGTTTACGATGCGCCCCCGGCGTCTTGCAAGACTGCTCCGGCCGGTCCTCCACCCTGGAACCGGGGTTCAGGACGCGCCTGAGTCTGTCACCATGGCCTTGGGCAGCTCGATGCGGATGAGGTTGCCGAATCCGTTCGCCCCGGGTCCGAAGTAAATGGCGCCTCCGAGGTCCTCCCGGACCACTGTAATCAACTCCATGATTTCCGGCAGGGGGGCGTCGATTCCGGCCAGGTTCTGCAGGGTGCTGGCCCCCGTGACCCCGGCGGGCAGCTGGCGGCCGTTGTCGGCGTAATCGAGCCGGATGGCGGTCGGCGTGGTGGTGACAACCAGGCGAATGCGGGCGTTGGTGCGGTCGGCGACCGACCAATCGAGCGAGAACAGCACCAGCTCGCAGAAGAGCTTGGAAAAGGCGCCGGGGCGGTGGTTGAGGGACACCTCGCAGCCTTCGATGCGCACTTGGTGGCCGTTGTGCCGGTGGGCCAGCTCGAAGCCGTGGGCCACCGTCTCCAGGTAGGCCTTCAGCTCGAATGGCCGGCGGCGGCGATCGGCCTGGTCGGCGGCGAGCTGCTTGAAATTGCCCACCAGATCCGCGGCGCGGCGCAGGTTGGTTTGCACCACCTCGCCCGCCTCCGCGCTGGATTCAAGAAAGCGATCGAACTCGGAGCGCGTGATTTGGTTGCTCTTGTAGAGCGCGGAAAAATTCGCGATTTTGTCGCGCAAACTCGACACGGCGAGAATGGCGGTGCCGAGGCGATTGTTCGTCTCGTGCGTGGAGGCGTCGACCAGGCGTCCGAGCGTGGCGAGGCCCTTCGATTCCGCAAGCGCGCGCTGGTAAAGGCGGAGACTTTCATTGGCGGCGGCGAGTTCGGCGGTGCGCTCCTCGATTTCCACTTCCAGCTCGCGCCGGGCTCCGGCGATGGCGGCAACGGGCGCGGGGGGCGGGGGTGTGGCGGGCAGCGGCGTGGAGGACTCCGGGCCGCCCGCGGCGGGCGACGGGCCCGGGGTTTGCGCGGCCATCAACATCACCGCGGTGGTTCCGGTGCAGCCGGCCAGCGCCAGCGCGGCCCAGGCGATCAGCCGCCAGGGCGCCGCCGGACCGAACGCCAGCGCGCCGGCGGCCACGCCCAGCAAAATGCCGAGCAACAACAGCAGGCGCCGGTCTGGCTGCGGCAAATGACGCAGCCAAGCCCAGAGGCGACGCGTCCGCGCCCAAAGGCGGGTGGCCGTGGGACCGGATACAACGTTGGTAAGCATGGCGGGTGCGCCGGAAGGAAGCACCTCCATTTAATTTAGCTAAAAGTGTGCCGGAAGCGGCGTCGCTGCCGGAATCCACGCAATACGACAGGAAAAATAAAAGGACCTTGCCCCAGAGCGAAGCCCGATTACGTTCGCCGTTCCGGCAAGCAGGGTTGTTAGCTCAATGGTAGAGCAAGTGACTCTTAATCACTAGGTTCTGGGTTCGAGTCCCAGACAACCCACGCTAAGTCGTTTAACGGTATATAGATACGAATCAGCGACAACCGTTTGAGCGCGCGCTGGCAGGGCTCGCGGGAAAGCGCATCGCGCCGCGGAGCGGACTAATCATTCGGCGTCGGGCTGACCGCCGGAAGTTGCGGGATGGCGGCCGCGGCTTTCGTGGCGCTCGACGGATTATTCGATGGCTTCACGTTGGGACCGGTCGGCGGCAGGCTCAACAGGACCGGCGCGTTCGGACCGAGGACGGTCATCGTTTCCGGGTAATTGCCTTTCCAATTCTGTTGGGCGCGGGCTTGCAGGACGGCGATGTAATTGGCGGCGCCGCCCACCGCCTTGGTCACCGCTTCGAGCTGGCTGGCCTCGCCCTTGCCGCGCAGGTCGCGCGCCTGGGCCTCGGCGGTGGCTTCGAGAATGGTGGCCTTGGCCCGTCCGGCGGCCTCGATCTCGGCGCTCTTCGCTTTGCCGTTGGATTCAGCCACCTTCTGTTTCGCCTCGCCTTCCGCCTGCAGCACCTTTTGATCGACCTGGAATTTCACGACCTTCAAGTTGTTCTCCTCCTGCACCGCCCGGTTCTTGGCCAGCACGGCGTTGGCGTTGCTGTCGTTAAAGGCCTGGCTGAAGGCAATGCTGGCGATTTGCAGGCTCTTCACGTCGACTTGAAAGAGACTCTTCAACGTCTCCGCCACGCTGAGCGTGACCGCCTGCTGAAGGGTTTCGCGATTTTCGTTGATCGAGTTCGTGTTCTGGCTCGCGAAAATGCGGCTCACGCGATCCAGCACGACCGGTGTCACGTTCTCGCGAATGTCCCCGTGGTCCTTGCCGACCTCATACAGCAGATGAAAGACGGCCGAATCCGGCACCGTGTATGAGACGTTGATGTCGAGCGTGATAAGCTGGTTGTCGACCGTCGTAACGGTGAACTTTGGAATGTGCAGATTCGTCAGGCTGACGAGGGCCCGGTCCACATTGCTGATGAACGGCATCTTGAAATGCACGCCGGGCTGAATGGGCTTGTCGGTCGTGACCTTGCCAAGTTGACGCACGCCGGCCCGCTCATTGGGAGCGACGATGTAATAAGAGCCAAGGACCGCGGCGACAAGCAGAAGGACAAACGTGAGTGCCACGGCGGCAAACAGAATGGTGCGGAAACGAAGTCCGCGATGTTGGGTGGGGTCGGGGAAGGGCATATTTTATGCAGCAGCGAGTTTGAAGGAACGTGTTCGTGTCGTCGTCCAATCCATCGTGGCAGAATCTGAATCGGCGCGCCAGTCCTCCGCACATGCGTCCGGCGCAAAAGCATTTGCAGCCCGGCTGGGCGGTCGTAGCTTTTCGGGCGATGCGGTGGAACGTCGCGCCGGGAATTGGGACACACGGAAGGGATTGGTCAATTGAGCAGCGCATGCTACGGAATTGTCTGACGGATGGCTGACCCCATGTCCGCGCGCCACGCATGAAAACTCCTGCCCCGCCCAACCCGCCTGAGGCCGATCCGTTTGATCCGGCGGGCGGCGCCCATCCGGATTTGCTGGCCCGACTCGATTTCCTGATCGGGAGCCTGCCCTCGGGCGATCCGCTGCGCCGCACGCTGGCGGATTTGCGCCGCGAAATTTTCGAGCAGCGCGAAATCCTGCAGGACGCGCGCGAAGCGATCGAGAAACTCGAGGAAGTCGTCCGCAAGGTCACCTCGCCGGCGAACCGAATCGGCATTTTTCTGGGCGCCCCGAATCGCGAGACGGCGCACATCGTGGTGGGCGGCGCCGACTACTACTGCAACATCGATCCGCGGATCGGGCCGTCGCGCCTGCGCAAGGGCACGCGCGTCCTCGTCAACGAGGCCTATGTCGTGGTCGGCGATCTCGGCTGCGATCTCGGCGGACCCATCGCGAAGATCACCGAGGTGATCGGTGCCGACCGGCTCCGCCTTGGCCAGGAAAACGGCCTGCAATCGGTGGTGGTGCAACGCGGCGCGGAGCTGGCGAAGACGACGCTCAAATCGGGCGACGAAGTGCGCGTCGATCCGGCGTACCGCGTGGCGCTCGAGGTGATGGCGCGGCCGCAGAGCCGCGATCATTTCCTGGACGACGTGCCCGAGCTGCCGTGGGAAAGGGTGGGAGGACAGCAGGAGGCGATCGCCGCGATCAAGGACGCGATTGAGCTGCCGCTGCTGCACGCGAAGCTCTTCGAGCGTTTCCAACACACGACGCCCAAGGGGTTTCTGCTGCACGGCCCGCCCGGCTGCGGCAAGACCCTGATCGGCAAGGCCACCGCCTACAATCTCACCGCGCGGCTGAAGGAGCAGACCGGCGAGAACATGCGCGAGTACTTCATGCACATCAAAGGACCGGAGATCCTGAACATGTGGGTGGGCGAGAGCGAGCGCATCGTGCGCGAGATTTTCGCCACCGCGCGCGAGAAGCGCGCCGAGGGCTTCCTGCCGTTCTTGTTCATCGACGAAGCCGAGAGCATCCTCGGCACGCGCCGGGCCAGCCGTTACGCCAGCATCCTTTCGACCCTCGTGCCGATGTTCTGCACGGAAATGGACGGCATCGATTCGCTGAACGACGTCGTCATCATCCTGGCCAGCAACCGCGCCGACCTGATCGATCCGGCCATCCTCCGCCCGGGCCGGATTGACCGCAAGATCAAGGTCCAGCGGCCGTCGCGGGACGGCGCGCGCGAAATCTATCGCATCTACCTGCACGATCGCCTGCCGTACGATCCCGCGCTGGTGACCGCGGCGGGCGGGGTGGACGCGGCGATCGATCGGCTGATCGGCGCGTTGCTCGAGCGGCAGTTCGAGCGGCGCGAGGAAAACCGCTTTCTCGAGGTCACGCTGCGCAGCGGCCGCAAGGACGTGCTGTATCGCGGCGACCTGGTGAGCGGCGCCCTGATTGCCTCGGTCGTAGAGCGCGCCAAGGGCCTTGCCATCAAGCGCGCGCTGGCCAGCAGCGCGGAGGAGGGGCTGGCGATGTCGGATTTGCTCCTGTCGCTCGATGCGGAGTACGCGGAAAACGACATCTTTCCTCCGACCGACGTGACGGAGGACTGGCTGAAGCTGATCGACTACGACTCGGAGAATGTCGTTCGCATCGCGCCCGTGCGGCCGGAGGCGATGCACGCAAAGGCATCGGGCCGCGGCGCCGTGATCTGACATGAATCGCGTCTTTGGCATCGAGACGGAATTCGGGATCACCGTCGACGGCGTCGAGCACGTGGACGTGGTGGCCGAGTCGATCGAGGTCGTGCGCAGGTACACCGATCACGGGGCGCTGATGAAGTGGACCTACCGCCTGGAGGATCCGCACCGCGACGCGCGCGGCTTTCGCGCGCCGGAGCTGTTGCAGGACACGGACGAGGCGGCCTACGTGGAGGTCGATCGCAACCGCCCGCTCAGCTTCGAGGAAATCAAGAGCGACCTCGTGCTCAGCAACGGCGCGCGTTTCTACAACGATCACGCGCATCCCGAGTACTCGACGCCGGAATGCACCACGCTGCGGCAGGTGGTCGCGCAGGAAAAGGCGGGCGAGCGCATCCTCGCGGAATGCGTGCGGCGGCGGAACAAGCGGCTGATTCCCGACGGCCGTCGCGTGAAGGTCTACAAGAACAACACGGATTTCATCGGCCACAGCTACGGCTGCCACGACAACTACCTGATGAGCCGGCACGTGCCCTGGGAGCGCGTCGTCTCGGACATGCTGCCCTTCCTGATCACGCGCCAGATTTTCGCCGGCGCGGGCAAGATGGGCGTCGAGCTCGAGGGCGCGGCGGGCCAGCCCGGCATCTACCAGATCTCGCAACGCGCGGATTTCTTCACGCGTGGTGACGAGCATCGACACGATGAACCGGCGGCCGCTGGTCAACACGCGCGACGAACCGCACGCCGACAGCACGCGCTTCCGGCGCTTTCACGTCATCATCGGCGACGCCAACATGAGCGAGTTCGCCTGCGCGTTGAAGATCGGCACGACGTCGCTGGTGCTGGATTTGATCGAGCAGGGCGGGGCGCCGGCGCTGGAGCTGGCCCAGCCGATCGAGGCGACCAAGGCGATCAGTCGCGACTCCAGCTACGCCTGGATCGTGGAACTGCAGGACGGACGCAAGATTTCGGCGGTGGAGATCCAGCGGCTCTATCTCGCCGCCGCGCGCAGGATTCACCCGCAGCCCGAGGGGGAGATTCGCTGGGTGCTCGACGAGTGGGAGCGGGTGCTGACGGATCTCGATCGCGACGTCATGCTCTGCCGCGATCGCTGCGACTGGGTGGCGAAGAAATTCCTGCTCGACACCTTTCGCGCCGAGGAGGGCGTGGAAGCGGATCACCCATGGCTGCAGTCGCTCGATCTCGAATATCACAACGTGGACATCGACGACGGCCTGCATCATGCGCTGGTGCGCGACGGGCAGATGCGGCGCTTCCTGACCGAGGAGGACGTGCGCAACGCCATCTTCATGCCGCCGGAGACGACGCGGGCGTTCTTCCGCGGCCGCGCGGTCGCGCGCTACCAGCCGGAGATTGCCTCGATCCACTGGGACGAGGTGGTCTTCCAGCATCGCGGTGAGCGCCATCCGATTTCGCTGAACCAGGCGTTCAACGACGAGGAGCTTTCGCGCCTGAACGGCCTGATGGGCAAGGCGCGCTCGCTGGGGGAGCTGCTCGAGTCGCTCGAGCGGCGCGATCCCTAGGAGCGCGTTGAAATCCTGGCAACGAAAAGGCCGGAGCTTTCGCCCCGGCCCTTCCGGAAGAGATTGATGGACGCCTAGGCCATGCGCCGGCGGCGCAGCAGCCCGATGGCACCGACCGCCCCGACGAGGGTCAGGGCGAGCGTGGTGGGCTCCGGCACGACGGTGATGTTGTCGATCAGCAGGCCCGACTGGATGGCGCTGTTATTGGCGTCGGCAACGCCGATGGACAGGACGTAGTTTCCCGCCACCCCGACATTGATTGACGGCAGCGTGAGATAGCCCGTGTGCAGGTTGAAGTTCGCCGATGACGAGGCGAGCAATCCGCCCTGGTTCGCGTTGGCGAATGACAGATAGGTCACCACGCCGGTCGTCGTGTTCTGCAACGCCACGAAAGCGAAGTCGGGATGGCCGCCTTCACTGGTCAGGAAGTCGTAGCTGAAGCCGACCTGATCGCCCACGTTCAGCGAACCGAGGGTCATCTGGTAGGCCGATCCGTCGCCGATGGGGATGGCGCCCGCGGAGGTGATGGTGCCGGCCGGTAGACCGAGCTGGGAGGTCAGGCCGCCGGCGCCGTTGATCGCGATCGCGTTCGAACCGGACAAGCCGCCGCCTTCCGCCGCGCTAAACGTCGTCAGGAGAAGCTGGAAGCTCCCCCCAAACGGAGGCACGCCATAGGTGCCCAGACGTTGCGCGTCGCCGAAGACCGAGCCGGGCGCGATGCCCGACTCGAAATCCTGCACAATGACCGCATCGACCCGTGGCGCGCCGAGCGCCACGAGCAAACCGGCCGCGAGCTTAGCCAGGAACGGAATTCGGGTCTGAATCATGTTCGTCAAGTTTGGTCGTGCGATGGGGAGCATGGAGCGAACCAATTACGGTGTCACGGTGAATTTCGTGCGCGTCGCGCTGGCTCCAGCCGCGTTGGAGACCTGGATGGATCCCGTGGCTGCTCCGGCCGGAACCGTGGCCAGGACGGTCGTGCTGGACACCACAATCACATTGGTGGCCGGCAGGTTGTTGAAGAACTTCACCGAAGTGCCGGGGCCGAAGTCGGTTCCGGTCAGCGTCACCTGTGTCCCGACCGGCCCGCTGGTCGGGCGAGAAGCTCGAGATGCGCGGCTTGCCAAAGCCGACGACGTCCGTGTGGCTGCCGGTGCCGTTGTGCATGTGCACGAGGAGCAGGCCGAGCGAACCATTCGCCTGGAAGTTTGCGCCGTTGTAGTTCACCGGAATCGTCGTGGTGGGCACATCGGTATAGTAGAACGGCTCGAGGTTGCCGCCCTGCGCCTCGAGGCCCGGGGCCGCGAGGTCGTAGGTCATGTAGCCGGTGTCATCGATGAAATTGCCGTTTCGATCGAAGGTGACGATGTAGTAATTGAACCGCGTTGGCTGACCGGCGCCCGCGAGGCCCAGGGCCGAAGCCGGCACCGAGAAGTTCACCACGCTGTTGTTGAAGCTGTTGGTGTCGCGGCTGGACGGCTGGATCAGGTTCGTCGGAATCGCCAGCGTGGTCCGGGCGTTGGTGGTGAGGTTCACCAGCACCGCGCGATACGCATTGCTGTTCGCCGTGCCGTTCGCCACCGAGCTGAAGAAGAGGACGAAGTCCTCGATGCCGTCACCGTTGACATCGAAGTACACGTCCTTCTCACCCGGATAGAAGTCAGGCGTGGAGGCGGGAGCAAAAGTCTCGTAGGCGAAACTGATGACGGTGTTCTGCGGGCTGGCGCCGCGATTGACATAATCGCTCGTCACGCCCACGTACTTGATCTGCGTCAAGTCGGTCGGCGGATTGGGCAAGCCGCCAATCAGCGTCGCGTACTGCAATTCATAGGGCTTGGCCAGGCCGATGATGTCGGTCGGGAACGAGGCACCCGTGTTGACCGGAGCGCCGGTCAGGTTCAGCGTGAACTGGCCGCTGGCGGCACCCGGGATGATCGAGGTGGTCGAGGCGTGCATCGAGGACACCGGCTTGGGCGCGGCGTAAAGCGCCACACGAAGCGTCGGCTCGGGACCGGTGGTCGGCGTGAAGACGACGTAGCCGGTCTTTTCCGTGAGCCACTGGCGCGCGCTCGGCAGACTGGCCGGCACCGAGGCTTCCCGCACGTGCTTGAGCAGATTGCCCGTGGCCCCGAAGGTCACCGGCACCGTGGCGGTATTGCCGGCCGTCACCGTGACGCTGGAGCCGACCGTGACGCTGGTTCCGGTGAGCGGGGTCGCGTCGACGTAGGTGATGTTGTACGTCACGTCGGCTGCGCCCTTGTTGGCCAGGCGGATATTCTTGGTCAGCGAGGACGACGAATCGACCGGCACTTCGACGATGCCGAAGGAGACGTTGATTTGTCCCGGGTCGGTCACGTTGTACGCGACCACGTTGGCCGCGCTGGCGTTGGCGATATCCACGCGGCCGGAGCCGACGCGGCCGGCGCCGTACTGCGCGCCACCGCCGGTCGACGGCCCAACGAATTCGTCATGCGTCGCGGTGTTCATGGCAAGGGCGCGGAGCTCTTCCACGGTCCAGGTGGGATGCAACTGTCGAAGCAGGGCCATGATGCCGGAAATGTGCGGCGTGGCGGACGAAGTGCCGTTGAAGTTGGCGACCTTGTTGCCGCTGAGGCTGACCGCGACGCCCACGACCTCAGCCGGGGCCGAGATGTCGGGCTTCAGCGCGCTGTCACCGAGGGCGGGTCCGCGGGCGCTGTAGGTCGGCATGGTGTCGGCCGCCGTGCTGGGCGACGCGGCGAATCCATTGTCGTTGTTGAGCGTCACATTGACGCCGGAGCGGGAGCCGCCGGGCGAGAGGTCGAGTTGCGCCTTGATTGCGGCGCCTTCATTGAGGCCGATCATCAGGGCGGGAATATTCGTCGTGTTATCGAGGGCCATGGTGATGGGGAGGGGCGTGCCGCTTCCGGCCGCGCTCTGCACGATGATGCAGGCCACCGCGCCGGCGGCCTGGGCCGCCTGCACCTTGGCGACAAACGAGATGGTGCCGCGATCGATCATGCAGATCTTTCCGGCGATGGCCGCCGCGTTGGTGAGCGCACCGTTGGCATCGGGCGGATTGGCATAGACGATGTCATTGGTCAGGCCGCCGGCGCCCACCGCGGGGCTCGGGCTGCCGTAAATGCCGCCATACTTGCTGCCGGCGATCGCAACGGGGCTGTTCGCGGTCACGCTCGAGTTGAAGATGAAGCCGCCCGTGTTGTTGAACGTCGCGGCCACGCTCATGGTGTTGCGGGCGACGGACGGGGAGCTGACGATGTAATACGAGTCACCGGCATTTCCGGCCGCCGAGCAGACGACGATGCCGGCCGCGGCCGCGTTGGTCGCCGCGATGCAATCCGGATCGTCAGGCGCGCCGGTGTTCGAGCCAAGCGACATGCTGATCACGTCCATATGGCCGGTGAAGGATACCGTCCCCGTTGGGATCGGTCGCATAGTCGATGGCCTGGGTCACGAGGTTGGTGGAGCCGGAAACGCCGAACACGCGGAACGGATAAAGCGCCGCGTTCGGGGCAAAGCCGGGGCTGATGCGCAGGGAGGCGATGTCCGTCGCGTTGTCGTACGTGCCCGAGTAGGTCGAGCCGTCCGCATTGACGCCGAATCCGCCGATCAAGCTGGCGCACGCGGTGCCGTGGCCATTGGTGCTGTCCATCGGATTGTTATCGGGGAACGGCGTGTCCTGCACTCCGGCGCTGTAGGAATCGCCGGCAAAGTCATAGCCGCCGGGAACCTTGGTGGTCGGGAAATGGCCGTTCGGATTCGTGTCCGTGACGCCGGTATAATCGGCATTGCCGCCGAAATTCGCGTGCACATAGTCGAGGCCGGAATCGATGATGCCGATCTTGACGCCTTCGCCATGGATGCCCGACGGGGCGCCGGCGGTGATCGTGGTCCAGGCCGCGCGGGCGTTCAGGAAGTCGATGTCACTCGCGGCCGTCCGGAATTTCGGAATCTGCATGTGCACGGCCTTCACGCCGGGCAGACGGCTGATGGTTGCGATGGCTCCGCGGGTGGTCTGGATCGAAATGCCGTTGTAGGCGCTCTTCGTCCGGAAAATGACCTTCGCGTCGAACTTGCCGGAGGCCAGCCGGGAGAGCACCGACTGTTGGGCGGTCTCGACCTTGGAGACGTGCGTGCGCGACTGGACGGCGGCAGCGGCCTTGGCGGACTCGAGCTTTTCCTTCGTCATCGGACCGCGCATCAAACTCTTCTGGCTTTCCAGCGCCTCGGCATAAACGAGCGCGCCGGGCTTGTCGGCCAATTCCACCATCACGCTTACCTTCTCGGAATCGTTCGCAAAGTTGGGACTCGAAACCGCCTCGGCGTCTTCCCCGATGGACTTGGCGCCCCCGCTGACCACCGAGCTGGCGGGAATGGCGGGATGAGTCTTGACCAACACCGGCGCCTTGGTCGCGGCATTCTTCCTTGGCGGCGCGGGCGGTAGCCGCGCGCATGCCCTGCTGGCCCTGTGCGGAAACCGGGAGCAGCGCGCAAAGCGCCACGCCGGCCAGCAGACGTCGCGGACATCATGAAGCGACGCGCGAAAACATACGCAGTCCGCTGGGAATTGAAGACTAGGGGAGTGGATGGCTCATTCATGTTCTGGTATGCTCTATGCTTCAGTTAAGAGAGAGATCGGGGGGAATTGCGCTCGAGACAGGCGAAAAAATACCCACGGAATGCGCGCGATGCGGGCATTCCGCGAGCAAGATTTGCGTGCTCGAAGCTGCGGTGTTTGTAGCGAGGTCGCCTGGGGGTGACAAGGGAATTATCGGCACCTCTTGCAAAAAAATTTGGGGGTCGATTTTTTGTCGCGCAGGGTCGATTCCACGACCCATTTTGGCAGGGGCCTGAGGCGCAGTTAATGCACTGCCAACGAGACAGCCACGGACGCCATCGATCCGTGCTCCGAGGCGCCGGTTCGGTTCGGATTGAACGGAAGTACTGCTGCAGCGCCCGTCGGCCAGGATTCTAGTTCGGCCGCTGCTGCGGCTTCTTCATCCCGAGCTCGCGCCACAGGAACGCCCAGCGATCGGCCGATTCCTCGATGATTTTTGCGATCGGCCGGCCGGCGCCGTGGCCGCTCTTCGTCTCGATCCGAATCAGCACCGGCGCCGGGCCCGCCTGATCGGCCTGCAACTCCGCCGCGAACTTGTAACTGTGCGCCGGCACCACGCGATCGTCGTGGTCGGACGTCGTCACCATCGTGGCCGGATATTTCGTGCCGGGCTTGAGGTTGTGATAGGGCGAATAACCGCGCAGATAGGAGAACATTTCCGGGTCGTCGGCCGAGCCGTAGTCGCTCGTCCAGGCCCAGCCGATCGTGAACTTCTGGAAGCGCAACATGTCCATGACGCCCACCGCCGGGAGCGCCGCGCCGTAGAGATCCGGCCGCTGGGTCAGCACCGCGCCGACCAGCAGGCCGCCGTTGCTGCCGCCGCCGATCGCCAGCTTGGGCGTGGAGGTGTACTTGTTCGCGATCAGCCACTCGCCCGCCGCGATGAAATCGTCGAAGACGTTCTGCTTGTTCTTCTTCATGCCGGCCTCGTGCCAGGCCTCGCCGTATTCGCCGCCGCCGCGCAGGTTTGCCACCGCGTACACGCCGCCCAGTTCGAGCCAGGTCAGGTTCGAGGCGGAAAAAGTCGGCGTGATCGAAATGCCGAAGCCGCCGTACGCGTAAAGGTACGTGGCGTTCTGCCCGTCCTTCTTGAGCCCCTTCTTGTAGGTGAGGAACATCGGGACCTTCGTGCCGTCCTTGCTCGTGTAGAAAACCTGCTCCGTCGTGTAGTCGTCCGGGTTGAAGTCCACCTTCGGCTGGAAGACGAGCTTGTTCTCGCCGGTGGCGACATCGTAGCGGTAGATCGTGGTCGGACGGGTGAAGCCGGTGAACGAATAAAATGTCTCCGGATCGTTCGGCTTGCCGCCGAAGCCCGTCGCGGTGCCGATGCCCGGGAAGGGCACCTCGCCCACTTTCTTGCCGGCGCGATCGAAGACGCGGACCTGCGTCTTGGCGTCCTTCAGGTACGAGCAGACGAAGCGTCCGCCCACGTAGTCAGCGGAGTCCATCGCCTCGTCGGACTGCGCCACGATCTCCTTCGGCGCGTCGCCGGGCTTCGTGGTGTCGATCGAGATCAGGCGGCGGCGCGGCGCTTCCTTGTCCGTGAGGAAATAGAAGACGGGCCCGTCGTTGCCGAGGAAATCATACTTCGCCTCGCCCTCCTTGAGCAGCTCCACGACCGGTCCAACCTTCGCGCCGTCCTTCAGCTCGCGATAGAAGAGCCGATTCTTGGGCGAAGTGCCCTGCCACACGCGCATGACGAGGTACTTGCCGTCGTCCGTCACCGAGGCGCCGAAGCCCCATTCCTTTTGATCCTTGCGCTCGTACACCAGGACGTCGTCGCTCTGCGGCTTGCCCACGGTGTGGTAGTAGACCTTCTGGAAATAATTCGCGGTCTGCAGCCGCGTCTTCTCGTCGCCCGCGTCGTAGCGCGAATAGAAGAATCCCTTGCTGTCCTTCGACCACGAGGCGCCGGAGAATTTCGACCATTCGATTTTGTCGGGCAGGTCCTTGCCGGTCTCGATCTCGCGCACGCGCCATTCGATCCAGTCGGAGCCCGACGTCTGCACGCCGTAGGCCATGTACTTGCCGTCCTCGCTGATGGAGTAGCTGCTCAGCGAGACCGTGCCGTCCGTCGACAGCGTGTTCGGATCGAGCAGCAGGGTGGGCGCCTGGTCGAGGCTCTTGGTCGTGTAAATCGGGCTCTGGTTCTGCAGGCCGGTGTTCTTGGCGAAGAAATAGCGTCCGCCTTCCTTGAACGGGATGCCGTAGCGCTCGTAGTTCCAGAGCTTGGTCAACCGCTCGCGCACTTCCTCGCGGACCGGGATTTCGCGGAGGAAGCCGAACGTGATCTTGTTCTGGGCCTCGACCCACGCCTGCGTCTCCGGTCGAATTGGCGTCCTCCAGCCAGCGATAGGGATCGGTGACCTTCTTGCCGTTGTAATCGTCGACCACCTCCACCTTCTTGGTGGCGGGATAATTGAAAACGGCGGGGGCGGCGTCCTTGGCCTGGACCAAGGCGGGGCCGGAGACCGCGAGGGCGGCGGCGAACAGGACGGGGAGGGAACGCGACATGGGCGGCACTATGAACGCGCCCCGCGGAAGGTCAAAGCGCGCGACCGCGGCCCGACACGCCGGGTTTGCGAAAATGCGGCCCGCAGGCCTACGGGCCGCGGGAAACTCGAAATTCGAAATTCGAAACTCGAAGTAAGTCCGAAATCCAAAGATCAAAAATGCGATTCCTACGATGCCAGAACCAGTTTCGCCGGACCCTTGTAGCCGGCCTCGCCGAGGCCGGAGCGACGTAGAATGGACCTTCAGCTTTCGACTCGCATGACGCGACGGCTTCGACGTCGATCCTTGTACTTGGTTTCCTGATGCTTCGAATTTTCTTCGAGTTTCGAGTTTCGAACTTCGAGTTTCCGCGGGCCCGTAGGCCTCGCGGCCGCTATTTGACCGTAAACATCACGCGCGAGGTCACGTTCGCGTAGACGATGTTCATGCCGTAGAGGCCGGGCGGGAGCGTCGACTTGTCCATGGTGGCGTCGAGCCGCGTCTTGTTGCCGTTCTGCACCATGATGATCTTCGGCGAGGCCGAGCTGGTCACGCTGCCGTCGGGATTCACCTTGAAGACGTTGATGATGATCATGGCCGGCACGCCGAGGATCTCGATTTCGGCATCCGGACTGACCGGCTCCTTCAGCTTCGCGAAGATGGCGTTCTCCGGCTTGCCCTCGATGGCGGCGAGCTGGCCTCCAACCTTCACCTGGAAGGGATAGACCGACGGGACCTTCTTCGCCGCGATCAACTCACCGTAGTCGGGCGGCGTCGCCGCGGCGACCGCTTCCGTCGGCGCGGCGGCCGAGACCGCCTTCGCCTCGCCCGCGGAAATATTCTGGGCCGAGGCGGTGAGCGACCGGCGCGAGGAGCATGATGCACGACGAGAGCTGCCGGAAGATTGTGAAATTTCATTTCGGTTGGGAATTGTCCCGATGCTGCGACGCTTCGCGCTCCGGTGACAAGCCGTTTTGATCATTGGCCTTGAAACTTTAGCCCTGCTTCGAGTTTCGAATTTCGATTTTCGAGTTTCCGCGCGCCCGTAGGCGTCGCGGCGCTATTTCATGATCGACGAATCGCGATCCCACTTCCTGGTCGAGTCGTCCACCAGCTGCTGCAGGATGGGGAAATTGATCTCACCGTAGTTCAGCGCGTAGTACAATTTTCCGTTCTTGAAAATCCACGTCGAGGGCAGCCAGGTCACCGGCGTGTCGAGGAAGCGCTTGATCTTGTCGTCGCCGCGCCGCGGACCCGGATCCGCCACGATCGTCACGTTCTTCTGCGCGCCGACGCCGAATTTCTCCAGCAGTTGCCGGCCGTCCTTGCCGTCGTCCCAGACGCTGGCGAAAACGATGTTCGTGTCGGGATTCGCCTCGACGAATTTCTTCCAGCCGCCCTCCTTGAATTCCATGAAGCAGTTCGGGCACCAGGTGGCCCAAAGGTGCACCACCGTGACGCCGGGCTGCTTCACCAGCTCGGAGACGCGCGCCTCGACGGCCGGATCGGCCGCGCGCGCGAGCGAAACCAGCGAGATTCCCAGCAGGAGCAGACAATGTCGAATCATCGGGCAATATCGGCGGCTACCGCGAAATTCCAAACGCGAATCAGGGGAGCGGCTCCTTCGCGAGTCCGAGGACGGCGAGGCCGAAGGTGTATTCGAAGGCGATTTCCTTGAGCCGATCGTACCGGCCCGACGCGCCGCCGTGGCCCGCCTCGAGGTTGATCTTCAAGAGCATCGGATTCGCGTCGGTGCGCAGCGTGCGGAGCTTGGCCGTGTATTTGGCCGGCTCCCAGTACGGCACCTGGCTGTCGTTGAGCGAGGTCATCAGCAGCATGGCGGGATAGTTCTTCGCCGCGAGGTTGTCGTACGGGCTGTACGTCTTCATGTAGGCGTATTCGTCCTTCTTGTTGGGATTCCCCCATTCGATGTACTCGCCGGTGGTGAGCGGGAGCGACGCGTCGCTCATCGTGTTGAGCACGTCCACGAACGGCACCACGAGGATGCCCACGCGGCAAAGATCCGGCCGGAGATTCAGGGTCGCGCCGATGAGCAGGCCGCCCGCGCTGCCGCCCTCGATCACCAGGCGATCGCGCGCGATGTATTTCTTCTCCACGAGGTGATCGGCGCAGGCGATGAAATCGGTGAAGGTGTTCATCTTTGTCTTCATCCGCGCCTGGTCGTGCCAGGTCTGGCCCAGCTCGCCGCCGCCGCGGATGTGGCCGATGGCGTAAACGAGCCCGCGATCGAGCAGTGAGATGCGCGAGATGGAAAAATTCGCGTCCATCGAGATGCCGTAGGATCCGTAGCCGTAGAGCCAGCCGGGCGCCTTGCCGTCGAGCGCCACGTCCTTCTTCCGCACCACCGTGATGGGGATCGCCGTGCCGTCCTTCGCCTTGGCGGCGATGCGCTCGACCACGTACTTCGACGAGTCGAATCCGCCGAGCACTTCCTGCTGCTTGATCAAGGTGCGCGTCTGCTTCGCCATGTCGTAGTCAAAGGCCGACGGCGGCGTGATGGGCGACTGGTAGCGGAAGCGGAATTGGGTGGTGTCGAATTCCTCGTTCTGCCCCACCTGGGCGTCGTAGCTCGGCTCGGGGAAGGCGACGCGATGCGACTGCTTCGTGGCAAAGTCGTAAATCGCGGAATTGCGGCAGGCCGTTCTCGCGCTCGTCGATCACGAGGAAGTTCTTGAAGGTCTGGTGGCCGTCCATCTTCACGCCCTTCTGCTCCGGCAGGAAGGGCTTCCAATTCTTCGCCTCGGCCTGGTCGCGCGCGGCGGTCACCATCCGGTACTCCTTGGCGCCGTCGTTGGTCCGGATGTAGAAAATGCCGTCGCGCAGATCCGGAAAATATTTGATCTCGTTCCGGCGCTTCGCAATCAGGCGGAAATCCGACTTCGGCTGGTCCGCCGGCAGAAAACGCACTTCCGTCGTGCGCGAGCTGGCGCTGAGCAGCATGACCGCGCTGTGGTCCGAGGAGCGGCCCACGCCGATTTGGAAAAGCGGATCCTTCTCCTCGTAAAGCAGCTTCGGCTCCTTGTCGCCGAGCGTGTAGCGCCAGCAGCGGTACGAGCGCTTGGCCTTGTCCTCCGTGACGTAGAAGACGGTCTTGTTGTCCGCGGCCCACGTGAAATCGGCGACCTTGCCAATGGGCGTCTTCACTTCCTCGCCCGTCGCAAAATTCTTCAGATGGAAATCGTAGTCGCGATGGCCGTCGGTGTCGGTCGAGTACGCCAGCAACTGGTTGTCGTCGCTCCAGTCCACCCCGCCCAGCGCCATGAATTTCTGGCCCTCGGCGAGCTTGTTCACGTCGAGATAGATTTCCTCCGGCGCGCCGACCGATCCCTTCTTGCGGCAGAGGATGGGATACTGCTTGCCCTCCTCCGTGCGGCTGTAGAGGAAGTAGCCGCGCTGCGGATAGGGCGCTGTTTCGTCGGTCTGCTTGATGCGGCCGAGAATTTCGCCGTAGAGCGACTCCTCGAAGCGTTTGTACGGCGCCATCACCGCGCCGGTGTAAGCGTTCTCGGCCTTGAGATAGTCGATGACCTTCGGATTCTCCTTCTCGCGCAGCCAGAAATAATTGTCGGTCAGCTTGTCGCCGTGCAGGCCGACGACTTTCGGATTCTTTTCGGCGGTGGGCGGGGCGGCGGCTTTGGGATCGAGTTGGGCGAAGGCGGGCATGACGATCAGGGTCGAGAGGATCCAGGCGAGCGGGGCGGGGAAGCGGCGGGGAATCATGGGCGGAATGAAGGGTGAAAGGTGCAACGGGCGCCGGCGGCGCCGGAATCAGACGGACCGCGGCCCGCGGCGTCAGGAAGTGAGCGCGGGCTCCACCGGCTGGCCGGCGGGCGTATCAATCCATTTGCCGTGCTCGCGAATCAGATCGGTCAGCCGATCGACCGCCTCCATCTTCGGGAATGTTGAACTTCACGGCGTTCTTGCCGACGTAGAGATTGATCTTGCCGGGCGCGCCGCCGACGTAGCCGAAATCCGCGTCGGCCATTTCGCCGGGGCCGTTCACGATGCAGCCCATGATGGCGATCTTCACGCCCTTGAGATGCCCGGTCGCGGCGCGGATTTTCGCGGTGGTGGTCTGCAGATTGAACAGCGTGCGCCCGCAGCTCGGGCAGGCCACGTAATCGGTCTTGAAAATGCGCGCGCCGGCCGCCTGCAGGATGTTGTAGGCCAGGCGCAGCGATTGCCCCGGCGCTTCCTCGCCCTGCACGAGGATGGCGTCGCCGATGCCGTCGCAAAGCAGCGAGCCGATGTTCGTCGCCGCGACGAGCAGGGTCGGCAGAAAATCGCGCTGCGGATCGGTCGAGGGAACCAGCGTGTCCTTCAGCAGAATCGGATGCCGCTCATTGAGCTGCGCGGCGAGCAGGCGGAACGCGGTGATCACCGGGAGATCCTCCAGGCCGTCCTTCACCGTGACCAGCACGCGGCGTGGGCGAGGCGTTCACGGTCGGCGACGGCCGCGGCGTCGCGCGGATCGATCTCGTGCAGCGCGCCCGAGGCGACCGCTTCTTCGCGGACGATCTCCGGCTGGAAATCGCCGAGCTGGGCCAGCTTGTGCGAGACCTTTTCAAATGTGTCGCGCGATGACGACCACGCGCGGGACTTCCTCGCTGCCGAGCGCGAACGCCCTGGACGTCGAAAGGTTCTCCACCTCGCGGCGGCGATAGACAAAGGGATCGAACGAAAGCGGCTGATTCTCCGACGTCGGCCACCGCGATGCGGCCGGCGTTGTACGGCGCGACGAGCGCCTGCGCCACGGGGATCTCGTGCACGCTGTCCTCCGTCAGCGAGACGCGGATGGTGTCGCCGATGCCGTCGCCCAGCAGCGAGCCGATGCCGATGGCGCTCTTGATGCGGCCGTCCTCGCCGTCGCCCGCCTCGGTGACGCCGAGGTGGATCGGGATAATTCCAGTCGCGAGCCCAGCTCGTGCAGCCGCGCGACCAGCAGGCGGTAGGCATTCGATCATCACCTTCGGGATTGCTCGCCTTCATCGAGAAGATGAAGTTGTGGAAGTCGTGCTCGCGCGCGATGCGGGCGAACTCCAGCGCGCTCTCGACCATGCCGAGCGGCGTGTCGCCGTAGCGGTTCATGATGCGGTCGCTGAGCGAACCGTGGTTGGTGCCGATGCGCATGGCGAGGCCGCGTTCCTGGCAGAGGCGCACCAGCGGCGTGAACTTTTCCCCGATGCGCTCCAACTCGGCCGCGTATTGCTCGTCGGTGTATTCGCGCACGGTGAATTTCTTCGAGTCGGCGAAGTTGCCCGGATTGATGCGCACCTTCTCGACCCACCTCGCCGCTTCCATCGCGGCGTCGGGCTTGAAATGGATGTCCGCCACGAGCGGCACGTCGCAGCCGCGCGCCAGCAGGCCCGACGATGTGCTGCAGGTTCGCCGCGTCCTTCACCGTCGGCGCGGTGATGCGCACGATCTCGCAGCCGACCGCCACGAGATCGAGCGTCTGCTGGACGCACGCCGCCGTGTCCATCGTGTCGCAGGTGAGCATCGACTGCACGCGGATGGGATTGCGCGCCGCCGATGCCGACCTTGCCGACCTTCACCTCGCGCGAGACGCGCCGCGCGTAGCGGAAGGGATTGGCGACAAAGGACAAGGGCGCTTGGGTGCTCATTGGGGCGGTCGGGAAGGTCCCAAATTACCAGATTTTCCGCCCGAACCAAATCGGCTCCTGCGCGGGGACGTCCGCATCACCCGTTCGCCTTGGCCGTGGAGGTCTCGGCCGGGACGAACTTGAGGTCCGCCGCCGGTCGATTGCGCTTCAGGAAAGGCAGATCGAGGACATCGAACATCGTGACGTAAAGCATGAAGCCGATGATGACGACGGCGCAGCCGGTCTGCACCACCTCGAGCACGCGCAGGCTCACCGGCTTGCGGCGGATCATTTCCACCAGGGCGAGCGTGATGTGGCCGCCGTCGAGCACGGGAATCGGCAGCAAATTGAGCAGCGCCAGGTTCACGTTCATGAAGACGCTGAACCAGAGCGCGAGGCGCCAGCCTTCCTCGCTGTTGAGCAGGTGAAAATAGGTGCGGCCAATCAGGACCGGGCCGCCGAGGTCGCGGAAGCTGAGCTCCGACCGCGGCGAAAAGAGCGCGGCAAACGTGTTCTGCATCGTGCGGACCGTATCGACCACCTGGGACCAGGGCGTCGGATGCGTCACCGTCGTGATGCCCCATTCATCCCAGGCGATCTCGTCGTTGGGCGTCCAGGCGATGCCGACCATCGGCTTCTTGTTCGTCTCCTCGAAGAGCGGCGTCACGCTCAACTCCTTGGTCTCCGTGCCGCGCTGCACGGTGAGCAGGATCGGGCGGTTCACCTTTTCCTTGGCGAGCCGGACGAAACTCTCCATCGATTGCACCTTTCCATCCGCGGTGAGCACCACGTCGCCGATTTTGATTCCGGCGGTTTCGGCCGGTGCGTTCTTGGTGAGATTGTTCACGCGCAGCACGCCGGGGGGCAGCGCGAGGTCGACCTTCTGGCCCCCGCGATTGACCGTCACGGGGATCGACTGGCCCGGCTTGGCGCCCTGCGCCACGATCAGGTCATTCAAGCCGAGCAAGGGGTTGCCTTCGATCGCGACGACGATGTCGCCCGGCTTGAAGCCCGACTTCTCGGCTGAACTGCCCGGCTTGACCTTGCCCACCACGGGAGTCGCCGCCGGGAAAATATCAATCTGCCGCTTGGCCGAGCGCCCGAAGCCCTTTTGCTCCATCCGGCTGGGCTCGACGTTGAAAGTCATTTCCTTGCCGTCGCGCAGCACCCGGACCGGGATGGTCGGGCCCTCGCTGCTCACGACGTTCCAAATCACGCTGTCGCTCATCGCGTTGAACATCCGCACGGAGCGGTTATCGACCGCGAGAATCCGGTCGCCCGGACGCAGCCCCGCGGTCCAGGCGGTGCTTTCGGTCGGCACATAGCCAATCACCAGGCTGCTGTCCGCCTGCTTCACCGGCTTGCCGACGATCCACACGATGGTGGCGAAAACGAGCGCGAGCATGAAGCTGAAGAGCGGTCCGGCGAAGGCGACGATGATCTTGTCGAGCGGCGAAACCGGCGGGAGCGCCGCGCGATCGGATTCGGAACCGCCTTCGATCGCCTCCATCGGCGCCATCTGCGGCAGCGCGACGAAGCCGCCGGCGGGAATCGAGCCGAGGCTGTATTCGACGCCGTTGATTTTCTTTTTCCAGAGCGGCTTGCCGAACCAGATGCCGAATTTTTCCACCACCAGCCCGCGCCAGCGCGCCGCCAGGAAGTGGCCCAGCTCGTGGACCACGATCAGCAGGTTGAAGATGACAATGACCTCAAGGAAAATGAGCGCCGCTTTGCCGTAGCCGAGAAATGATTCCATGCGGGAGAGTGGGTTCCGCCGATCTACGACGGAAGAGGGGGGATGTAAACGAAGAGCGTTAGACGGCACCATGCCGGACTTGCTCAATCCTGTCGCGGTCCGGCCGCGTCATCGCAGGGCCGAGGCGTGCTTCCGCGCCCAGGCGTCCGCCTCCAGGATTTCGTCGAGGGACGCATGCAGGGTGGGCTGGTGCGCCTCCATCGTCTTCCCCACCAGGTCCCAGATGCGCGGGAAGGCCAGCCGGTCCTCCAGGAACGCCGCCACCGCGATTTCGTTGGCGGCGTTCATCACCGCCGGCATGGTGCCGCCCGTCCGCCCGGCGTGGCTCGCCAGATCGAGCGCGGGAAAGACGTCGCGCCGGGGCGGCTCGAAATCGAGCTTGCGCAGCTCCGCGAAATCCAGCGGCCGCAGGCGGTTCGGCACGCGCTCCGGCCAGCAGATCGCATACTGAATCGGAAAACACATGTCCGAGTGGCTGAGCTGCGCGAGCACCGAGCTGTCCACGAACTCGACCATCGAATGCACGATGCTCTGCGGATGCACCACCACGTCGACGCGATCCATCTCCACGTCGAACAGCCAGCGCGCCTCGATCATCTCGAGCCCCTTGTTGAAGAGCGTGGCGGAATCGATCGTGATCTTCGCGCCCATGTTCCAGGTCGGATGCTTGAGCGCCTGCGCGCGCGTGGCCGACGCGATGGTCTCCACGCTGGCCGTGCGGAACGGACCGCCGGACGCCGTCAGGATGAGCCGCTTCACCGTGCGCGGATCGCGGCCCTCGAGGCATTGGAAAATGGCGTTGTGTTCGCTGTCCACCGGCAGCACGCGCACGCCGCGCGCGGCCGCGCGGCCCATCACGGCCTCGCCGGCCATGACGAGAATTTCCTTGCTGGCCACCGCGAGATCCCGGCCCGCCTCGATCGCCGCCAGCGCCGGGCGCAGTCCGCTCGTGCCGACGATCGCCACCAGCACGATGTCGGCCGGCGCGGCCGAGGCGGCCAGCTCGACGAGCCCCGCTTCGCCGGTCAGAATTTTCGGCGCGTAGCCGGGCGCGAGCGCGGCGCGCAGTTCGGCGAGCTTCGACTCGTCCACCAGGCAGATGGCCTCGGGCCGGAATTCGTTGGCCTGTTGCGCCAGGCCGGCGGCATTGCGATGCGCGGCGAGGCCGGTGAGTTGCACGCGGTCGGGCAGATCGCGCGCCACCTTGGCCGCGCTCTCGCCAATCGAGCCGGTGGCTCCGAGAACGATGACGCGGCGGATGGAGACATAAAGGAAAACTCGAAATCTCGAAACTCGAAACTCGAAGAAAGTTTAAGAATCCAAGACCAAAGATCTAAGAGGGACGTGGCGGCCTGGAACTTTGAGCTTTCAGTTTTGAAACTTACTTCGAGTTTCGAAATTCGAGTTTCGAGCTTCTCACTCTCTCAAGCGGCCAATCGCAGGAAAATGTACAGGACCGGCGCGGTAAACAAGACGCTGTCGACGAGATCCAGCATGCCGCCGATGCCGGGGAACAACATGCCGGAATCCTTGCAGCCGCCGGCGCGCTTGAAGAGCGATTCCACCAAGTCGCCGAGCACGGCGGCGAGCCCGAGAGTCAGCCCAAGCGGCATGGCCCACGCCATCGTGATGGGCCGCAGCGGCGCCGGGAAAATCCAGACCAGCAGAACGCTGATCATCGCCGACGCAAACAGCGCGCCGGCGAATCCCTCCCACGTTTTTCCCGGGCTGATCCGCGGGATCATCTTGTGCCGGCCGATCAGGCTGCCGACGCAATACGCGCCGATGTCGGAAAATTTGGTCACGGCCAGCAGGTAGAAAATGTAGAGCACGCCCGGCACCATGCCGTCCGGCAGGCGGGTCGGACGCCAGCATGAAAACCTTGGTCAGGAAATTCAGCAGCCACGCCACGTAGATCAACCCGAGCAGCGTGTTGGCGACCGTCGAAATCGCGCCCGGCTGCGGCGCCTCGGCCACGGCGAGCTGGCGGATGGTCAGCCCCACGACGGCGAGCGCCAGGAAGGTCAGCTCGAAGTCATAAGTCCACGCCAGGCCGAAGCGATAGGTGACGGACATGCCGATCGCGAAGAAGAGCACGCCCACGGTCATGCCCGCCCGGCGATCGCACGGCAGGCCGCCCCGCTCGAGCAGCCGGTAGAATTCGTGCAGCGCGATGAGCGCGGCGACCGCGGTGAAGGCGAAAATTCCCGGCGGCCAGCCGATCACCAGCGTCGTGATCACCGCCAGCCAAAGCACGGCCGTGCTGAAGAGGCGGCGCAGCAAGACGCTCATCTTGGTCGGAGCCGCGACGGGGGTCGACGTCACGGCGGTTGGCTCGGGGGACATTTCGCGGGGCGGGGGAGGGAACGCATTAATCCGCGGAGCGCCTGTCGATGTCCACCATCTTTCGAGCGATTTATGCCACGTCAGTGCCCCCGGCGCCCTTCGATGCGGGTGCGGATGCGCCCGAGGTTTTCGCCGAGATCATCCACCTGCCGCGCAATCTGCTGCCAGCGCTGCTCGTCGAGCTGGCCGAATTCCTCGTACGGCGCCAGCGTCCGCATCAGCCGATCGTGCGAGCATTCCACCAGCCGCGCAAAGAGCGTGCGAATCGCGCGGGCCAGGGTCTCGCCGCGGTCGGTCATGGCCACCTGGTAGGCGTCGATGATCTGCTTGCTCTTGCCGATGGCCGAAAGTCCGAGGCCGCCCGGAATCTCGTCCAGCGCCTCGCTGGCGCTGTGCACGGCGAGCTGGGTCAACCGCTCCGTCAGGGCCGCGTTGAAGCCCGCCCCCGGCGTGGTGCCGCGGAGAAATCGCTCGCCCACCGCCTCGGCCAGGGCGCCGCGCAGTTCCTCCTCGGCCGATTCCGGCCGCAGCGAGGCCTCCACCACGTCGGACAACTCCCCCAGCTTCTGCGCGCGACGGCGGACAACGTCGTCCTGGCGCGAGGCCGGATTCGGATGCGGCCCCAGTTGGACCCACGCGTCGATCAACCCGGCGAATTGCAGGCGCGCGTTGCGCATTTCCTCGTCGATGCGCGCCAGCGCCAGGTCCACCTGCCGCGCGAGGGTCGACTGCACATCGGGCGTGAGCGCCGCGCGGAACATGCCCTTCCACGAGCTGTCGTTGGTCCAGGTGAATTTCATGGCGCGCAGCGGGTGCAGGCGCTCGGCCAGCATTTGCACGCCCCGCGTCCAGCAGCGCGCCAGCGCGCGATCGATGTCGCCCTGCACCGTCTCCACCGCGTCGCGCTGGCTGGCCAGCTTGTCGTACATCTGCCGCGTCACCCGCGCGAGCTCGTGGCGATCCGACTCAAACAGGCTCAGCGCGAAGCCCGCCTTCTCGGCCAGCGGCGGCAGCTCCATTTGCGCCAGCCGGACCGCCCGCAACATGCGCTCGAAGCGATGCGGGTCGGAAACCAGCAGCTGGTTGACCGTCCGTTCGAGCGGACCGAAGCCGCTCTTCTCCCAAAGGCCGTCGTGCGGGCCGGCGGTGGTCTTGACCTCCAGGGCCTGCTTGGCCGACACCGCAAAAATCGGCACGTCGTCCTTCAGCCGCTCGTGGCACATCTTGCGAAGATGCGCGGTGATGTCGTCCACCTCCTTGGTGTCGCGCAGATCGATCTGCTGCACGATGAGCACGACATGCCGCAGCCAGCGGCGCTGGATTTTCTCGAGGAATTCCCAGGACGAGGCGCTCCACGGGTTGGTGACGGGAAAAACGAAAAGCACGACATCCGCCAGCGGGACAAATTCCGCCGCGATCTCGTTGTGCCGCGCGTCGGTGGAATTCACCCCCGGGGTGTCGACGAGCTGGAAGTCGCGCAGGAAATTCATCGGGCGGTAATGCTCCACCAGCGCGGTGCCCGACTCCCGGTCCGCCGAGGCCAGGCCGAAGCGGAACTGGTGCACGCGATCCGTCGCGGGCAGCGTGTCGGCGCGGCAGACCTCGCGCCCGAAGAGCGCGTTGAGCAGGGTCGATTTCCCGGCCTTCACTTCGCCCGCCACCATGAAAGTGAAGGGCCCGCGCAGATCGCCGGCGAGCTGCTGGAGCTGCTGCAGCTGGGGCGTGAGCACGCCGGCGTCGCGGGCGATCGACATCAACGCGAACACCGCGGTGCCGAGCTCTGCCCGCAGCTCGAGGTGGTCGTCCCCCAAGGGTTTGGCGGGCGCGGGTGTCATACGGGCACCTCCCTACCTAACCCAGAGAAGGCCCCCGGCTCAATGTTAAAGCGGACCGCCGCCCCCGCTGGGGACGCGAAAAGGCTCGGCGGAGGCGGTCGATTGGGGCACTTTCAGCCCCTCTCCACCCCTTCTTCCCATGACGATTCAAGATTTCTTCCCCAAGGACCTGTTTGCCGGCAAAACCGTGTTCGTGACCGGCGGCGGCAGCGGCATCAACCTCGGCATCGCCAGGAACTTCGCCGCCCTCGGCGCCCAGGTCGCGATTTGCGGGCGGAACCGGGAAAAGCTCGACGCGGCCGCCGGCGAGCTGCGCGCCCTCGGGGCCAAGGTCTGCGCCGAGGTCGCCGACGTGCGCGACTACGCGGCCCTCGAGGCCGCCATGGCCAAGACCCGCGCCGAACTCGGCCCGATCTCCGTGCTCGTGGCGGGCGCGGCGGGCAATTTCCCCTGCGCCGCCGAGGCTCTTTCGCCCAATGGCTTCAAGTCGGTCGTGGACATCGATCTGCTCGGCACCTTCAACGCCTCGCGCGCGGCCTTCGAGCAATTGAAGGAGACCAAGGGCTCCATCATTTTCATCTCCGCCGGCCAGGCCTTCATTCCCTACGCCTGGCAGGCGCACGTGGGCGCGGCCAAGGCGGGGGTCGACAATCTCATGCGCAATCTCGCCATGGAATGGGGCCGCCACGGCATCCGCGTGAACAGCATCGCGCCCGGACCCATCGGGGGCACGGAAGGCATGCGCCGGCTCGGCCCCGAGGAATTGCACGAGCAATTCAAGCGCGCCATTCCGCTCGGGCGCTTCGGCACGGTGGACGACATCGGCCAGCTCGCCGCCTTCCTCGCCTCGCCGCTCGCGACCTACATCACGGGATCGCTCATCGTCGCCGACGGCGGCCAGAACCTGCCCGGATCGGGCGTCTGGATCTCGATCCTCGCCGGCGCCATGGCCAAGGCGAAGTGATTTGGACCGGCTCCCGGCGGCCGCTCAGGCGGATGTGCCCAGCGATCGTTCGCCCATCAATCCGCCCAGCCAGGCCGCGATCGGGATGACGAAGACCGATGAGATCATGAACCAGGACGGATGCGGGATGTCGATGAAGTTGATGACCGTGGCGACGAGCACCAGCAGGCCGACAAACGCGGCGTAGAAGAGCGGCTTCTCCTTCGCGATGAAGCCGGCGAACCAGGCGCCCAGCAGCGTGACCACGCCCCAGACCACCAACACGATCACGAGCGATCCCATCGGGATGGAATCAAAATAGGCGCGCGCCACCTGGGTGTTGTGCAGGTCCGCGCCCGGCGGCGAGGGATATTGCGCGTGGAAAAAAAGCTGCGTGCACAACCTCACGAGCAACGCCAAAAGCGCGCCCAGGACTACCGCTGTGATTTTTCGCATGATGGCTCGGTGGATAGGGGTGGGAAACGCCACTACGACGAACGCCGCATAATTATCGACTTCCCAAAGGCGACGCAATCTTCTTCCGCCGATTCTTCAGGCGGACCACCAGCTTCAGCCCCGACCAGACCTCGTCCACGGCGCAGACCTTGACGTCGACCAGCTCGCCGCGGAGCGCCTCGCGCCGGATGACGTCCTCGGTGAGATCGGTCGGCACCTTCGCCGATTTTTTCGGCCAGGAGACCCAGATCGCGCCGGCCTCCTCGATCCGGTTGCGGAATTTCGGCAGCTTTTTCGCCAGTTCCGCCGCGCGCCGCGTGAAGAAATGGATCAGGTCGACCGGCTCGCGCGAGCTTCCGGACAAAGCGGACGTCCTCGGGCAGCGGCGCGACCAAATCCGCGTAGTTCGCCGGGGCGCCCTCTAATAGGATCCGCATGCCCGGCTTGAAGCCGAGCTTCCTGGCCAGCGGCGTGCCTGAGTAGCCTGGGCTCATTTTTTCTTGGGTGGCTGGTCGGATTCCCACAGGACCACCTGGAAGCTCGCGATGTCCTTGTACTTGCCCTTCGGCAAATGAATGAGGCATGAGCCGAGCTGGGTTTCCTCGCCCGGCTTGATGCCGTCGTCGCCGAACGAGCTCTGCCCGGCCGCGCCGATCAGCTTCTTGTCCTTGTCGAAGAAGGCGACGTAATACTCGAAATACATCGGCTTGGTGCCCGTGTTCTTTACCGTGGCGCCGGCAAAGACGGTCTCCTTGCCGAAGAAATCGCCGACCCGCCATTGCGTCTTCGCCTTCACGATCGTCGCCGAATTCCTTTTCAAAGCGCTGCTTGCTGAAGGTCGATTCGTCGTACTTGAGCGTGATTTCCCCCTCGAGCGACGCCGCGCCCAGCGGCAGCGCGGAGGCGAGCAGCAGGATCAGCGCGCAAAGCCATTTCATGAGCGCCCAAGACAGTCGATCCCGACGCCGCGTTCAAGCCAAAGGTGGATCGGATCGTCCCGAGCCGATGCGTTGAGGTAGGGACGACCGTCCCCGGTCGTCCCAAATTATCGAACGGTGCCTGCCGTTCGTGCAGGATCGTTTTCGAGGTTCTTGGCTGAGGCGGCAGGTTTGGGACGCGCGAGGACGCGCGTCCCTACCATATTTGTCATCGGCTCGGGACGAATCGATCCGTCTCGGCGAAAATTCCGTTAATTCCGTTAATTCTGTCTAAGAATCCAATCGTCCGGAGGAACCACCATGCAAACTACTTCGTCACGCAGCCCTTTTCGTATTTCCAGTTCCGGTGCTTGCCCTCGGCGATCCATTCCACCGCCGTGGCCAGCCGCTTCTCCCGCGTGGCGTCCTGCTTGGCGTCGATCAGCCACTCGATGTACTCGCGCTTCGCGCTGGGACTGAATGCCTCGAAGGCCGCCAGTGCGCCCTTCTTCTTGCGCAACGCGGCGAGAAAATAATCCGGCGCCTTCAAGGCCGGCTTCGGCGTGGCCTTCGGCCGCTCCAGCTTCACGCCCGCCGCGTTGAGCGCCACCGCCTCCTTGATCGCCGCGAGCACCACCTTGTCTGGCGCGAGATCGGCGAGCGACCGCAGTTTTCCGCGAAAGCCGTCGCTGCCATTCGTAAAAATCCGGTTGGGATCCTTCATCAGGTCTTGTTTCCAAAATCCAAAGCCGGCGTGCTCCTTGAAAGCGGCCATGCCAGCGACGATGCCTTTGTAATTGAAGGACGGATGGCTCCATTTCATGACTTCCTCCACCTCGGGGCAGGCCTGGTGAAAGAGGTCGCGGATTTTGGTGAGGATGGGACGCGCGAAGGGCTGCGCCTTCGCGATGTAGGCGTCGAATGCGGGGTTGCGATTTTTCATGGCGAGGGAAGGGGATTGGCCGCGGTCGCTTTGGGAGGTCCGCGCGAGACCCAGCCGCCAAAGGTGGCCGCCAGGATCTTGCCGAGGTTGGAAAAGACATAGAGCCATTCAAACGAGGCGTTGCCGGCGTAAAGGAGGACGACATCAAGAGCCGCGAGACAAAGGCCCACGATGATGCCGTCGCTGAGGGCCCGCTCGGGCGCGAGCCGGCCAATGCCGAAGGCGGCGAGATACGCGCAGACCGCGCCGCCGATCGGTCCGATCCAGCGACCCATCACCGCCGCGAAGTGTTTCGCCTGCTCGAGCTCCGGCGGTCCAAATGCTTCCACCGTCACGAACAGCAGCAGCAAAGGAACGGCTTCCGCCGCGAGGACCGCGAGGAGCAACCGGATGATTGGGATGTGCATGCGAGTGTGGCCGGCCGGTTTCGGCGGCGGCTCCTGCTATAACAAATCCTTTCCCCAAGCCAAAGCCCGAGACGCGGGAATTTTCGGGCGGTCAGGCCCGCGCGCGCAGGAGAAAGACATGAACGCCCCGGAAACTCGCGGGCAGGAGCCCGGAAAGACCCGCGATGGCGCGATTTTTCGCGCCGGCGAATTGATACAGATTCTCGATGGAGTGAAATTCCACCGCCAGCCCGCTCGCCGCGATCGCCTGGTCCAGTTCCAGGCTCGTGTATTCGCGTAGATGACCGTGCTCCGCCTGGCCCGGCGCCGGCAGGGCGTACGGACTTGTTCCGCCCAGCCACCGCAGGCGGTTGCGCAGACTCACCCCGTTTGGAGTCGAGAGGAGAATCGCGCCGCCCGGCCGCAACCGCGAGGCGAGGAATTCCAGGACCGATTGGGGCGATGCCAGCAGGTGCTCCAGGACTTCCATGCAGACGACCAGGTCGTAAGCGCCGCGACCCGGCGGCCACGCGGACGGATCCGCGCACTTCGCGAGATCGAAAGCGATGTAGCCGGTATTTTCGGCGGGCGCATACAATGTGTCGCGAAAGGTGCCCAGCGTGTCGATGCGCGCCGCCGGATACTCGCGCGCGAGCAGTGGGGTCTCCGGGCCCGCCCCGATGTCGAGGCAGGACGAGAACTCGACGCGTTCCCGCAGCAACTCGAGCACCCGCTCAAATCGCCGGGCATGCGAGGAATAGTACCCCTCGGCCTCCGGCCGGGTGGCGAGCAATGCCGGATCGACCAGCGAGCGGAGAGGGGGCAGGGACATGAACACGACAACTCGCGCGCTGTGCGAGGCGACAGGTGAAAGCGCGGCCGGCGTCGCGAGCGGGAATCAACGCCTGGTGGTCGCCCGCGTCCGCTTGCCGGTTTTCTTCCCCAGGTTCGCGTCCGACCAGTTCCACCACTTGAGCCGCTCGGGATCGGGTTTCTTTTCCTCCGCGAAATAAACCGCGCAGCGGAAGACGTAGAGCAGGCAGCGGTCCTGCTGCTGGCCGCGGATGCGGTTGATGCGCGCGTAGAGCTTTTCCGGGTCGCGCTCGCGCAGATCCGTCACGCGGGTGATGCCCAGCGTGAACAAATCGTGGGCGATGCTCGGTCCGACTCCGGGAATGCGCTGCAGTTCCTTGAGGGCGGGGTGGCTCATGGCGACAGGTGTTGGCTCACCGATACCTACCGAAACGTCGCGCGGTTGGAAAGCGCCGCGTTCGCGCCCGCTAGGAAGAACCTCCGATGCGCTTCCAATAGATCCTCGTTCCGGTCAGTCCGCCGTGCGGCTTGAGCGCATACTCCGGGATCAGCCCGGCGAATTGGAAGCCCAGCTTCTCGTAAAATTCCGCCGCCCCTTCCTCCTCCGCGGTGTCGAGCACCAGCAGCGTGCGGCCCCGCTCGATCGCCAGCGCCTCCGCCCTCCGCACCAGCGCGGTCGCCACGCCGCGTCCGCGGTGGCTCAGCCGCGTCATCATCTTGGCAATCTCCGCCCGATGCGGCTGGTTGGGCGGAAGCTGCAGCAGAAGCGTGACCGTCCCGGCCAGCACGCGTCCGTCCCACGCGCCCAGGACAATCCGCTCACCCCGCTCCGCCGCCGCCAGCGCGTCGCTCCAGAACGCCCGCGCGGCGGCCGGTTCCAGCGGATGCATGAAGCCGACCGACCCGCCATCGGCCACCACCTCGACCAGAATCTCGCCGAGCTGGTCGCAGATTTCCGGCGTCGCGTGCAGGGCGGTGATTTCAATCGCGGACATGGCGGGAAGCACGGGGTGATAGACAGCCCGCGCGCTTTTGGCAATATCGGTTTGCCATGCTTCGACGTCTTGCCCTCGCCGCCGTTTTCAGTGCCTCCCTGCTCGCCGCCGACTACCCGCCGCCGGTCGAAGGCGACTACGTCATCCGCAATTTCAAGTTCGCCTCGGGCGAGACGCTGCCCGAGCTGCGCATTCACTACCGGACCATCGGCCAGCCGGTGAAGGACGCGAACGGGATTGTCCGCAACGCCGTGCTGATCACGCACGGCACCACCGGCAGCGGCGCGCAGTTCATCCGGCCGGATTTCGCCGGCGAATTGTTCGGCCCGGGCCAGCCGCTCGACGCGACGAAGTATTTCATCGTCCTGCCCGACGGCATCGGCCACGGCAAGTCGAGCAAGCCGAGCGACGGACTGCACGCGAAGTTTCCGCGCTACGGCTACATCGACATGGTCGACGCGCAGTACCGCCTGCTGACCGAGGGCCTCGGCGTGAATCACGCGCGGCTCGTGATGGGCACCTCGATGGGCGGCATGCACACGTGGCTGTGGGGCGAGTTGCATCCGGATTTCATGGACGCGCTCATGCCGCTGGCCAGCCTGCCCACCCAGATCGCGGGCCGCAATCGCGCCTGGCGGCGCATGGTCATCGACGCGATCCGCAACGATCCCGACTGGCGCGGCGGCGAATACACGACGCAGCCGCCCAGTCTCCGCCTCGGCGCGGAGATGCTCTGGTTCATGAGCAGCAACCCCGTCATCCGGCAGAAGGACTCGCCCACGCTCGCCAGGACCGACGAGACGCTGGACAAGTTTGTCGCCGACTACTTCAAGACCGGCGACGCGAACGACATGCTCTATGCGATCGAGGCGTCGCGTGATTACGATCCCGCGCCGGGACTGGAGAAAATCCGCGCGCCGCTGCTGGCCGTGAATTCCGCCGACGATCTGATCAATCCGCCGGAGCTTGGCATCCTGGAGGCGGGCATGAAGCGGGTGCCGTCCGGGCGCTACGTCATCATCCCGCTGAGCGACCAGACGCGCGGCCACGGCAGCCACACCTTCGCGCCGCTCTGGAAAGCGCAGCTCGAGGAACTGCTTCGCCGATCCGCCCCCTAGCGGTCGGACGCGCGACGGTTTCATGCTTCCACTTCGCGGGGGCTCTGTTTGACTGGTGTCCCTTCAATTCCCCCCCCAAGACCATGCTGAAAATCACCCGTCTGATTTCCGCGGCCGTTGTCGCGGCCGCCCTGCTGCTTTCCGCGCGCGCCCCGCTCTTCGCGCAGGCCCCGCCGCGCGATCTGGTGCGCCTCGGCAACCTGAAATTCGCGCATTACGCGGCGGTCGCCTACATGAAGGAACTCGCGCCGAAATACAATCTCGAGATCAAGGAGCAGATGTTCACCAAGGGGCTCGACATCGTGCCCGCCATCATCAGCGGCGACATCGACATCGCGGCCAGCGCGCTCGAGGCCGCCATCGCGGGTCGCGCGGGCGGCGCCAAGGCCTTCATCGTCGCCGGCTTCGCCAAGGGCGGCGTGCGGATGGTCGGCCGCAACGATCTCGACATCAAGATCAGTCAAGGATCTGAAAGGCCGGAAGGTCGGCGTGACGCGCGGCGGGCCGCAGGAACTCTGCCTGCTGGCCGAGCTGGCCATGGCGGGGCTCACCTGGAGCGACCAGCCCGGCGCCAAGGACGTGCAGATCGTCTACTTGAGCTATCCGGATTTGAACCAGGCGCTGCAGGCGAACCAAATCGACGCCATGAGCCAGAGCGAACCGCAAAGCACGCAGGCGATCGCCAAGGGCTACGGCAAGGAAATCATGAAGCCCTACGACACGTCGATCGGCGAGCCCATCCGCGCGCTGGTCATGACGGAAAAGATGTTCGTCGAGAAACCCGACGTCGCGCGGCGCGTCCTGCTTTGCTTCACCGACGCCACGCAAAAACTGATCGCCGATCCGGCGCTCGCCGAGAAATACGTGCGCGAGGTCGTCTTCAAGAATGAGTTGTCGCACGATGATTATCTCGCGGCGGTCGAGAACGCGCACCTGACGTACGACATCAGCGTCGACCACGTGCAGGCGACCACCGATCTGATGGTGAAGAACGGCGTCGCCAAGCTGCAGAATCCGCCGGTGGCCAAGGACTACGTCCGCCTGGAGCTGCTGCAGAACGCGAAGCAGACCCTCGGCATCAAATAGCCTTCGGCGCGCGAACGAGATCCGCCATGCTCCCGCTCCACGGCATCAAGGTGCTGGATCTTTCGCGCGTGCTCGCGGGTCCGTACGCGACCATGCTGCTGGGGGATTTGGGCGCCGACGTCATCAAGGTGGAGCAGCCCGGGCGCGGCGATGACACGCGGCACTGGGGCCCGCCCTTTGCCGGCGGCGAGTCCGCGTACTTTCTCTCGGTCAACCGCAACAAGCGATCGCTCGAAGCCGACCTCAAGAATCCCGCCGATCGCGCCCGGGTGCTCGCGCTCGCGCGCGAGGCCGATGTGGTCATCGAGAATTTCCGGCGCGGCACGCTGGAGTCGCTCGGCTTCGGTTGCGATGCGCTGCAACGGGAAAATCCGACGCTGGTCTATTGCTCCATCACCGGATTCGGTCCCGGCCGCGACCAGGATCTTCCCGGCTACGATTTTCTCGTGCAGGCCCGCGGCGGACTGATGGGCATCACGGGTCCGCCGGGAGGCGAGGGGATGAAGGTGGGCGTCGCGCTTTCCGATGTGATCTGCGGATTGCACGCGGCCAATGCCATCCTCGCGGCGCTGGTGCGCCGGCGCACCACCGGCGAGGGCGCGCGCCTCGAGGTGCCGCTCTTCGAATGCCAGGTCGCCTCGCTCGTGAATCGCGCGCAGGAATTTCTCGTCTCCGGCCACGACGTCGGCCGGCTCGGCAACGCGCATCCGACCATCGTGCCCTACCAGGCGTTTCCGACATCCGATCGCCCGATCGCGGTGGCGGGCGGGAACGATCGGCAGTTTCGCGAGATCTGCGAGGCCCTTGGCCGCGCGGATCTGGCGAGCGATGCGCGCTACGCCACCAATCCCGGGCGCGTGACCCATCGCGCGGAACTGGTGCCGATCCTGGAATCCGAATTTGCGCGCAAGCCGTCCGCGCATTGGATCGAGCAGCTCAACGCGCGCGGTGTGCCGTGCGGTCCGGTGAACTCGCTGGCGGAGGTTTTCGCCGATGAGCATTTCCAAAGCACGGGCATGCTGCAGTCGCACCAGCACGCCGGCGCCGGCTCCATCCCGCTGCTGGCCTCGCCGCTCTGGGTCGACGGCGAGCGCCTGCCCATCCGCCGCCCGCCGCCCGCCCTCGGCCAGCACAACACCGACAATGGCTGGCTCCCGCGCCCCAACCTTCAAATCCCTCGTCTTCCTAATTTAGAAATTTGGTAAATCTAGTAAATTTAGTTCCAATCACACCCGCGTGGATTGCGTCGGCGACTCCCGCGTTCGCCCAGGATATTCCTCCGCCGCTACTAACTCGGTCAGCGGACGATTCAGTTCCGTGCGCCACTTGCTGGAATCCGTGCCCGACTCCGGGCCGGCCACGTAGCATTCCCACAGATCCGCCGCCGGCGAGTGGCCGTTCGCGTTGATCCATTCGCTGAATTCGCACCACGCGTCGCCCAGGCCCTCGTACGGACCGAGGTAAATCGCGCGCGCGATTTTCACGGCCGGCAGCTCGCCCGGTTGCACCCGCCCCGCCGCGGTCACCGGCGCCGACGACCGGCACGCCAATTTCGAAATCAAAAATATCCGGGTCCATTTTGAAATGATGCGAGTAAATGGGCCCGACCGACTGGATGCCCTGGGCGGCGACGGCGGACAACAATTCGCCGATGCCCGGCCCCATGACCTCCTGGATTTCCTCGCGCGGAATGGTGAAGCGGATGATGGCGGTCTGCTGCGCCGTGGATTGCGTGACTTCGGGATTCTCGAGCATGATGGCCTCCGATTCGTATCGTTGAATGTGCGCTGGCCCGACGGCCGGCTCGCGGACCGACGCAACCTGCGCAACCGCGCGTCGAATGGCAAGCAAACGAATGGGGATTTGCCGCCTATTGCTGCCAGGGCGCCAGAAACTGGGGATGACGCCAGTCCCACACGCGGACGGGCTGCAGGTCCACGTCCATCGGCAGCGAATTCCACGCGGAGGTGGCCCGGGAGTGCGCGCCGATCCCGTTCACGCACGATGCTCCATCCCAACAGCACGATGCCGATAATGTTCTGTGTCCGCCAGAGCGCGCGATTCATCGTCGTCCCGTGCGCGTCCCGCCAGCGCAACATCGCCTGCAGACCCAGCATGGCCAACAGGGCCAGCCAGGGCACGACGCCCGTCATCAAGCGCGGCCCGTAACCATGGCCGCCGTGCCAGTGCGCAAATCCCGAAATCGTAATCCAGTGGGCGACGATGATCGCGCAGGACAGGACGACGAGGCGTCCGTGCAATACGTACGCCCGGTACCGAATCAGCAAGTAAAAGACGAACGCAACGGTCGGCACATAGACCAGCAATCCGCGTCCCGGACTGATCAAATTTCCCGCGAGCGCTTCGCCGAAGTATTGGAAGGTCATCGGGTCCGCCCGAAAATACGTCGGCAGCAGGTGTCCGAAATGCAGCCAGGCATAGCCCGCAAACAACGCGAACCAGAGCGCCCCCGTGATCGCGTAGCGCGCAAATTGATCGCGACGCTGGAGCACGACGTAAATCGTGATCGCAACAATGGAAAGCGAGTTGGTCGGCCGCACGAAGTACATCCACGAAAGCAGGCTGGCCAGCACCACGGGCTGCAGCCGCCGCCGGCCGGTTGCGTCGGCCAGCAGCATCCATACGACCACCCCAAGCAGCGCGATGCCCCAGGTGTCCGACCACAGCGCGCGCGACGCCGTGCTCCAAATCTGCGTCCCGGCGGCCGCGCCCAGCGCCACCAGCGCGCTCCAGCCAACCGGCAGGACCAGCCGGGCTGTCAGGTAAAGAATCGTCGACAGCCCCGCCATCAAAAGCGCGGCCAGCAGCGCTCTGCTGCAGGACCTCGTTGCGCCGGTTGTACTTGCCATCGGCTTCCGCCACCGGAAAGCCCAGCGGTCGCATCAGTGCGCTGAATGGAATCGAAAGCAGCGAGCTGCCCGGCGGAAAATAATAGTAGACTCGACCATCGATGTATTCGAGCTGATGCAGTCGATGCGCCTTGGTTTGCGCGCTGTCCGAGAGCGCAAAGTCGTCATACCGGTACCCCTCGAGCGAAAAACTTCCCCGCGTGAGCAGGTTCTCGCTGAGCAACAGTGTGAAGGTGGAATCCCTGACCTGGTGGACCTGCGACGTGAGAAAGAGCGCGAGCGTCGCCACGAAAATCAGGCTGCCCACCCGCAGATCGCCGCGCGCGTTCACGGTTTTGTTTCCAGGCCGCCTTTCGCCATCAGCTCCACCAGCCGCGTCCTCACCGGTTTCAAGGCCCTTGAGAAACGCGGTCGTGTCCTGGTACTCGCGCAGCGCGTATTGCTGCGCGACGAGCCCGCCGCCCGACTGGCGCGAGTACTTGAAAATGTTGAACTCGACAAAGGCGTTGTCCGCCGGCCAGGTCACGAAATCGACAATCACTTCGCCCGTCTTTGGATTCTGGATGATGGCGCTCTGCGCGCCGGGATTCTGCTGCCGCAGCGCGCGCACGAGGTTTTCCGCCACCGCGCGCGGATCGTTCAGCTTCGGATATTCGCGGATCGAGGCCAGCTTGGTCCACGACGACAACTTCTGGCCCTCCGGCAAAAACTCCCTCACGCGCTCGCCCGGATTCTCGGTGGTGGAGGCCAGCCACAGCGTCGTGCCGTCGAACACCACGCTCTCCTTCTTGGGCGGCAGCCTTGTCGTCGCGCAAACGGAAGCAATCGCCGCGGCGAGCAGACAGAATGATGGTGGTGATTCGCATGATGTGGATCTTTTCGAACGTGCTACGGGCGCGCGAGGCGGGAAATGACTTCCACCGCGCGCGACTTCTGTGGATCGTCCTCCCCGTTGTAGGCGGGATTGAATGGCACGTCCACGTCCGGCGCGACGCCGACTCCCTCCAGCCGCGTTCCATCGACAAGGTATTCGCTGACCGCGAGGTAGAGGATGCTGCCGTCGCCCAGTACAAACGGCCGACCAAGCGAGACCGCGCCGCCCGTGCGAGTGCCGACGACCGGACCCCGCCGCGCCTTCTTGAATAGATAGGTCAGCAATTCCTTGCCGCTCCGGCTGCCCTCGTTCACGAGCAGGCACACCGGCTTGGTCCATGCCTCCTCGTGCGTGATGCGTTTGCCATCCTCTCCTATGAAACTGGTCGTCAACGCCGGCGCGATGAAAGGCCAGAGATAGCGCGGGCTCGCTCCGCCCCAGCCCTCGCGCAAATCAATGACCAGCGCGTCGGCTTCGCGCAGTCGGCCGTTGAGTTCCTCGTCGAGCTGCAATTGGTATTTCTCACCCGCGTAGCACCACACGTGCACGTAGCCGACCTTCACGCCGTCGCGCTTGATGATCTCGACGCTCGCTTTCATCGCCTCGATAAACATCTTCGTCGGATCGAACAGCTTGGGTGTGACCACGACCTCCACGGGTTCCGCCTTGGCCGCGCGTCGAATCCGCATCCGCACCGGCTGGCCCACCTTGCCGGCGAACGAGCGCACCGGCTGAAACGCCGCGCCGTCCACTCCGAGAATTTCGTCGCCCGCGCGCAAGCCCGCCTCCCTCGCCGGCAGGCCATCAAAGACATGATGAACGAAGAGCTTTTCGTCCAACACGTGCGTGCCGATGCCAATGCCGGGATAGTCGGGCTTTCCATCCGGCAGGAACGGCTTGAGCTTTGGCTCGAGAAATGACCAGAAGATGCCAATCAGCTGGAAGTACTCGGGTTCCGCCGCGTTGTAGTAATGCGTGTGCGAGGTGTGCAGGGTCGCCAGCATCGAGTTGATGATCGCGGCGAATTCTTCGTCGCTGGGCGCTTGCGCCGCCGACGGTCCGAAGCGCTTGCGCGCCTCGTTCCAGTCCACGCCATTGAAACTGCGATCGTGGAAGTTGTCGCGCACGGTGCTCCAGATTTCCTCGAAGACCTCGCCGCGCGTCGGCGGGGCGGCATGGGCGGAGGTGATCGCGGTGCCGGCGAGCGCGACAGTCACGAGCAGGGCGCGCCAATCGGCGAACCGCCATCGGCCGCCGCGCATCGATGGGGGATGAATCAATGGACGCACGAATCGAGAAAGCTGGCTTTGCCGCACGCAAGCACCACGATTCAGCCGCGGCGCGCTTTGCCGGCCGGTTTCGCGCTGCGGTGTTTTTGGTGTTCCGCGACGCGGGTCTTCACCAGCTTGCGCACCAGGGTCGCCGGCAGCGGATTGTCCACCGAAAACCGGACTGTCCCCTTGCTGGTGTCGTACGACTTGAGCTCCACGCGGTGGGTGCGCACGGGGTGCGCGCCGGGAAAAAACGAGAGGTGCCTGGCCGCGGAGAAGAAGGCCACCAGCATCTTGCCGTCCAGGCGGAAAGCCGGGATGCCGTAGCTGATGCATTCCTCCAGCTTCGGCGCCGCGGCGTGGACGAGTTTGCGCAGTCGCTGCAGGGCCGCGCGCCTCTCGTCGCTCAAGCCGGCCAGGTACTTGTCGATGTTCGGTGGCGGTGTGGTCCCCTTCTTCATGGCTGTGGAACCGCGCGCTCAGGCGCTCGGTTGCGTGACCACCGACTTGGCGCGCCACAATCCATAAAGTGTGAGCAACAGCGCCACGGTGATGGTAATCCCGCACACCATGAGAGTGTTCGTCACCAATGCGCTCTCCGTTCCATGCGGCGGCGGAAATTTCTCATTGATCGTCGGCATCAGCTTCGACGACGCCCCCAGGAACGCCGCCGCCACGCCGGCCGCGCCGTTCGTCCACGTGCCGATCTGCAGCGTCGCGAACCAGACCTTCAGCGCCCCGGGACCCAGCAGCAGCTCGTTCACCAGCAGGCCGAAGACGATCATCAGGACGCCGTTGGCCGTGAATTCAATGTGCGCCATCACGATGCCGCGAAACCACGCCACCGCGGTCGGCGGGATGAATCCCACGATGCACCCCACCGTGATCTGCAGCACTCCCAGGAAGATGGTCCAGCGCCGAAGCGTCGCCTTCAGATGGTTAAGCTCAGTTGTCATGGTGATCGTCGATGCTCAGGACGGCTCGATGTTCTGGTTCGTGCGGAAGAGATTTTCCGGATCGTACTTGCGCTTGACCTTCGCGAGACGGTCAAAGTTCGGGCCGTAGGCCGAGCGCACGCGATCGGTTTCGTCGGCCGTGAGAAAATTCACATAGACGCCGCCGCTGGCGAAGGGCGCGGAGGCCTTGAAGTAATCGCGGGCCCACGCGATGCAGCGCTGATCATCCGCGGGCTCCCGCCAGCGGCCGTGGACGTTCATGACGTACTGCGCGTCGCGGTGGGCGTAGGCCATGGCGTCCGGCGCCACGCGCGTGGTGGCCGCGCCGATCGCCCCGAAAAAGATTTCGCATTCCGGCGACGGCAGCTTGCCGACGTACGCGATCACCGTGTCGAGGAGCTCGTCCTTGAGCACGGTGAAGTTGTGCGACTTCCAATAATTGCGCGCGCCCGGCGTGAGCAGCGGATCAAACGCCTGCTGCCAGGCGGTGTACGGCTGCACGCCCACATGCTCGCCCAGCGGCGTGCCGAATTTTCGCAGCGGCTCGATCAGCGGCTCGCCTGCCTTCGGGTCTCCGGCATAGATCAGCGCCAGCACCACCACGTCTGTGCCGTGCACGCTGGCCGGCAGAAAGGGCAGGGGCGGCGCCTGGCGAAGCACGGTCCAGACCGACAGCTCGTCCGGCGCCTTCGCCATGAACTCGCGGTACTGCTGCAGCACCGACTTCGCGCTCGCGATGGGATAAACGATCAGCCCGCTCAGCACGTTGGGTCCGACCGGATGCAGTCGGAATTCAAATCGCGTGACCACGCCGAAGTTGCCGCCGCCGCCGCGGAGCGCCCAGAAAAGATCCGGATTCTCCGTCGCGCTCGCGCGCACCACTTCGCCGGCCGCGGTCACGACCTCGGCGGATTCGAGATTGTCGACCGTCATGCCGTGCTTGCGACTGAGCCAGCCGAAGCCTCCGCCGAGCGTCAGTCCGGCCACGCCCGTGGTGGAATTGATGCCCAGCGGCGTGGCGAGCCCGTGGGCCTGCGTGGCCGCGTCCAGCTCGGCCAGCGAGGCGCCGGCTTCGACCGTGACGCGACGCTTCGCGGCATCGACCTTGGCTGCCTTCATCTGCGAGAGATCGATCACGATGCCGTCGTCGCAGAGTGCGCTGCCGGCGATGTTGTGGCCGCAGCCGCGGACCGCGAGCACGAGTCCGTTGTCCTTCGCGAATTTCACCGCGCGCACCACGTCCGCGGTCGAGGCGCAGCGGGCGATGACCGCGGGGCGCTTGTCGATCATCGCATTCCAAATGGCGCGCGCGCCGTCGTAGGCTGCGTCGCCCGGCAGCAGCACCTCGCCTTGAAAGCCCGACTTCAACTGCTCGATTTTTGGGGATGGTATTGAAACCATAATTGTCTCCTCTCGTTGGTGTGCGGCCACGCGGCCGCGCTTGCCAAATTGAGCGACTGCCCCGGCGGAATGTAAAGATCCAAACGGCTCAGGTCGGCGGCCGGCGGAGCGACTTGCCGAAGTCGGAGACGGAACCATCCCAGTGGCAGCGCGTGCAGCGACCCTCCACGAAATCATGCTCGCAGCGTTCGTAACCGTAGAGCAGGTGGGCGCACTCCGGGCAGAGTGACTCCATGCGGGATGCCTCGGGGAAAAACGTAGCTGCCGCATTCCGCGCACGTGTGGACCGGTCGATCGCCGCTGATTGTCACAAGCCGAATGTTCAAGCTGCCGTCGGTGCAGCCGGTGTCGAGGGGCGAATTTTCTCCCCAAGCATTCCGGCGAGCCAGCCCATCGGGAGGTAGGCCACCACCAGATCCAGCACCGCGAACCAAACGGGCGCGGGCAGCATGAACACGTTGATGATGCCGCCGATCAGGAAGCAGGCGCCCACGGTCAAGGCCAGCTTCGCGCGGTGCGTACCGCCCAGCAGCGAGGCGAATGTCCCGCCCACCAGCGCGCCCAGCGCATGGGCCAGGAAAGGAAACAGGAAATGCCTGGGCTCGAAGAGATGCATCGACGCCTTCAAGCCCTCCATCGTGGTGACATCGGCGCCGGCGGGTGGGGCGATCACGTGGCTGCTCGCCATGATCAGCCCCATGTTCACCAGGCTGCCGATGAACAAGCCCGCGAAGACGGCGAGCACATTTCTCACGATTGTTCCCATGCTGTTGTTCGATTTTCCGGCCGGGGCCTCAAACTGAGCGAGCTGTGGCGCTCGAAGTAAAGCCGCAAAGAATTCCGCTCCGGTCCCACTCCGGGGCCTGTCTAGTCCGCGCCACCGCGTCGCGCCTCCGCCAGCCACGGCACGCGGCCGCGCGCCTCGATCAACGCGCCCGCCACCGTTTCAAACCGGATGGCGGAATGATCGCCCACCTCATGCCAGGCCGATTCCAACGGCTTTTCCGAATAGCGCTGCTCCTCGAAACCGAACGAGCCGTCATCGCGTTGAAAGACGACGACCCGGCGCTTCTCGTCGTCGAACATGATGGTTTGAATGATTTTCATGAACTGGGCTGGCCGCCCAACCATCCAAACTGAGCGATCGGCGGACCCGAAAGTAAAGCCGCAAACGCGGCCTCCGTCCGCTAGGGCTTCCGCGTCGAGTGCAGCAGCGCGACGCGCCAATTACCGTCGATGCGCCGGAGAATCGCACTTTCCAGGAACTCCCGCTTGCGGTTCCCGTTCTTCTTGTCCGTGATGTCGGACCTCAGCAGATAGACCGCATAGGCCATGTCGCCGTGCACCTTCACGGAGCGAAAATCAAATTCGTCCGTGCGTTGATACCCGCTGTCCGGCGTCGGCATCAGGGCGACGTCGCCTTCGATGTCGAGAACGTCACCATGCTCAAGGAGCAGGTAATCGTCGGTCACGAGCGAGCGATACTTCTGCTTGTCCAGTTCCTGTGAAAATACGGAATAGAGTTTCCTGATGGCTTGCCGTACCTCGGCGGAGTCGTCCACCGCCGAGACCGGACGCACGCTCACGAGGCTGATGGCCATCGCTGCCGCGGCAATCAGAATTTGTCTCATGGTGCGCCGCTTAATCTTTGGGTCGGCTGGTCGATTCATGGATCAAGGCAACCCACGGCAGTTTCTCCTCGGGGAAGACATCCTTGCTTGGCGGGAAATCCTCCGGGCGGTCCAGGCTGCCGGTTGTCAGATCGATCTCGCCGGGCCGCCTGTCATTCTCGTACGTGAGCGATGTTCCGCAGAGATCACAGAACGTCCGCCAGGCGCCCGTCTCCGTGCGATATCTCCGCGGCGTTCCCTTCTCATACGCAAACGCCGAGCTCTTCACGGTAATCCACGCCACCGCCTGGGCTCCGGCCGCGCGACGACAATTGGCGCAGTGGCAATTGGCCTGGTAAATGGGATCCTCGACCGCCCGATAGCGTATCTGGCCGCAGTAACAGCCCCCGGTGATCGGTGTGCGTTGCATCAGGACGCCCCAAACTGAGCAGCCGCCAGCGCGGAATGTAAAGCTTCAAGCGGTTCTGCCGCTCTCAATCGATGCGCGCGGCAGCGCAGCGGCCCTCGTTATTTTCCATCGATCCCGCGTTCAACTTGCCGTTGATACTCGGCGGCATCGAAGTGGCCGAGTGATTCCGCGATCAAGCCATCCTCACCGATCCGCCAGACTTCAAATCCGCTGATCCGGACCCGTTTGCCCGTGCCGCCCGGTCCGCTGTTTGTACCATCGAGCGTCCATTGGTAAGTCGCCCCGGCCGGTGTCTCAATCAGACCATCCATCCGGACCTTGAGATCCGGGAAGTCGGTCATGAACCCCTGCGCCGCTTCCGCAATCGCGTTTCGGCCGATCGCGGGAACTTCGCCATTGATCGTCAGCGAACCGTTCGGCGAAAAGAATTCCGCGACGCTGGCGGCATGCTGGCTGCACCAGGCGGCCGTGTAGCGGACCGCAAACTCGCGGAGCTCATTCATCCTGTCGGTCGCCATAGGTGATTGCAAGTCGGCTCACTTCAACCCCAGCTTGTAGAGATTCCCAGCATTCGTGCGCATCACCATCGTGGCGATTTCCTCGGCCCGCGCGCGGCTGACCTCGCCGTTGCGGATCATCTCGGTGAGCGCCAGCGCGAGCGCCGTCCTCCCGTTTTTAGAGGCGATCCACGCCGCCACTTCCCAGCCCATTTCCGGGCCGAGCGCGACCGCGTCGGAGCCATAGAGCACCTTCTCGGGAAACTGCGTGAGCCAGTCCCGCAGCACCTCGGACAGTTTGGCCGGTGTGTAGGCCAGCGTCATCAGCGACATGTCGGCGTAAACATTCGGCTTCCACAGCATCGCGCGCGCGTTGCGCGAATTCACGCCGCCGCCATGGATGATGACGAAGGTCGTCTTCTGTAAACTGGGGTCGTTGAAGGCCGATTCCAACAAGAGCGGATCGGCGCCGGCCACGCGATAGGTATTGCCGACTCCCTCGAATGAATGGATGTGGACCGCCATCCCGAGACGGCCGGCCTCGCGCGCAATGTAGCGGAACAGGAAATCCTGGAGCGTCTTGTAGTCGGCGTGCGAAGGCTCGCCACCGCCGGCGAATTTTGCGTAAGTCCTGCCCGCGGCCGCCGAACTGGCCTCGTCGAAATCGAGCGCGCGAAGATAGGCCGCCTCGAATTTCACCGCCAGGCAGCCGCCCGCTCGCTGCGCCTCGAGCGTGGGTGTCACCACTTTCTGCAAATACGCGTCAAGCGTCGCGGGAACCCTTGCGAGTTTGAGGGCGGACAAGTAGCGCCGCAGCTGCTTTTCCTCCAGCGGGAAAAGCTTTATGCGATCTGGCGATGTTGCGGCCTCGGCCTTGGTCGAGAGCGGCAGCAGCAGCGCGTCCACGTACGACACCCAGCGAAAGCGCGGCGGCGCGAGTCCCGGACCCATGGCGACGCGGTTCGCGAAGATCACCTCGGTGCCAACCTGATCGAGCACCCACGTGGGAAAATTGTCGCCCTGCGCGGTGGCGACGTCCTTCATCGAGGCGCGCAATTGCTTGAGATTCGCCTCGCTCAAGTCGGCGTGGGGATAATGGTAGAGCGCCTGGTAGGCGGCCAGCCAGTCCGGGTTGTCCGGCCTGAGTGGGGCAGGCAGCTCGAAAGGGATGCCGTCGAGCGGAAGCGCGTCCGCGTCCTGGTCGTCGGGAACGATGCTGTTGGCGTGGCTGTGGTTGTCCACCGCGCGAATCTTTTCGATGAACGCGAGAATCTCGGGATCCGGCGCGGCTACGACTCGCGCGACACCAAACAACAAGAAACCGCCGCAGGCGATCAGAACGGCGGCGGTTCGGTACGGTGTCATGAGTTTTTGTTGTCAGTCTGGGCGAAGCCGACTCAGCGTCCTGCCGGGCGGAATGTAAAGCCCCAACACGTTCGCGACGGGCGGAGGCTGACGACGAAGCGGTCAGTTCCACCGACCGTCGCGTTCCAATTTCCTGCTACTCCTGCCTGTACTCGATCAGATTCACATAGATCTTGCTGCAATCCTTGCGAATCAGGGCCTGCAGCACCGGCCTCGGCTGATTGGGGTTGTTGAAAATTCCATTCGGGCCGGTCGTGCCGCCGCCGCCCAGGATTCTTCGAAACACGTACGACACGCAGATGATGTCCTGGTCCGACTTGGGCGCGTCGCGATAGAAACGGCGGGTCACGACCGGTGCGGCAAACTCCTTTTCGAGAAACACGTCGTATTTCGAAGAGATGGCCTTCGAGGCCAGGGCCGCGTATTCGGCGGGCGACCGCATTCCGGGGGCCGCCTTCTTGTACGAATCTTCGGTGAAGCGGGACCGATCCTCGCTGGAGACGAAGTTGATCGCCATGCCCTCCATCGCCCAGCCAAAGATGATGACCACGGCCAGAATGGCGCTAATGCGACTGTATGAGACGATTCCGAACCCTCTACATAGGTGCTTCATGCGCAGGAGAATAGTGGAACCCGCCTGCCGAAAGGCAAATTCGGAATTGCGCGAAATCGCGCCTGACTGGCGAGGCCTCACGAAGCGCGCGCGCAGTGCCCTGCCTCATCATCCCACGCGCCGCAATACGCGCATCCGTTCGCGGCCTTCGCGCCCTTCGAACGCCACCTCCGGCACGTAGTCCTCCACGATTTCGTAGCCCTCCGCAAAGAGCGCCGTCAGATCCGCCACGCTGAAAGGGTAGGGAGGTCCCTCCTCACCCGGATCGAGATCGGGATCGATGTACCAAACTCCGATCAGCAAGCCCCCGCTCCGCAGAGTCAGGTCAATGCCGCGCCGGTAGTCGGCGCGCAGCGTCGGGTGCAGCCCGCTCATGCAAGTGTGCTCCAGCACCACATCGAATGCGCCGCGCATCGCCTGCGGCGGATCAAAAAAACTTCCCGTCACGAATCGTTCCGCCAGGTGCGGATAAAGCGCGCGCGCCTCCGCCACGGCCGTCGGCGCGATGTCCAGTCCCGACGCATCCAACCCGTGTTCCACCGCCAGCGCCACCTCATGCCCGCGGCCGCAGCCCGGCACCAGCGCGCGCCCGGTCACCGCATGACGCTCCAGATACTGTCTCATCGGCGGCGAGGACACGCCCTTGTCCCAAAACGCCTCGCCGGTTCGATACTTCTCATCCCAGTCCATGCGCCCCAATCAGCCTGTGCTCTGCGCGATGTCAATCACGTGGGGTCAGCGCCTCTTCATTCGCCGCGCTTCCCGCTTTGCCAGAAATCACGGGCGTCGCTTTCCAGCCGCAAGCATTGCGCAGGCTTTCTCGATCCGGCGCTTGTGTGCCTCCGATTGCTTGGCTGAATCCATCCAACCGATAAATTCCCTGCGCTCGATCGGCGTGAGTTCGGTCCACTGGGCCTTTGCCTTCGGGCTGGCCGCAAGGGCGGTGAAAAGATTGAATGACACGATGGAATAGCAGCAGGGGCGCCGCTTCCCCGCCGCCAGCATCGAGCACGCTTTCTCAATCCGGCGGCTCCGGGTCTCCGCTTGCTTGGCCGAGTCCAGCCAACTGACAAAATCCCGGCGCGCGATCGGAGTGAGATCCTCCCACTGCGCCTTCGACAGCGGCGCAGCCGCGAGGGCCTTGCGAAGATCCGATGGCACTTTGGGCTCTGGTTCTTCTCCCGTCCGCTTGGAATTCATTCTATTCATCTAAACGCGCCTCGGAGGATGTGCGAGTGACTGCTGGCGATCCAAACTGAGCGATCGGCGAGGCGGAATGTAAAGTCACAATGTGTCGGTTACGCGAGCCGCCGCGGATAGTTCGCTGCCAGTGCCTTGTTAGGCTCCCGCTGAATACCAGTTCAACACTCGCAGGGCGCGCAGCGTGTTCCACCGGCTTGGCCGGCCCTCTCCCTCGTCCGTCTCGATCGGCATCTCGCCCGGGTACCGGACCTCCAGCGGCCACCGGCCGTCGCGGTCGCGTTTGGACGCGACCAAGTCGATCGCGTCGGCCATGCGTTCGTCGGGCGCGGCGCCGGCGTTGCGCAAATAATCCAGACCCCGCAGCACGTCGTAGTGCCACCACGTCGGGAAGGCGAAGCTCGTCCACGCGGCGCCGCCCTTGCGATCGCGCGCGATCACCTCGCCGGTCGACCGCCGGCGAAAGAGGCGGCGCTCGAGAAGATATTCCTGCCCGCGGAGCCGGGCCGCGGTGATCGCCGGGCTCGCCCCGACGGCGCGCTCGTGCTCGAGCAATGCTTCGAGCACGCAGATCGTGGTGTTGAACGACGACCGCGTTGATCCGTTTGCGGCTTCGCAATTCCAGCCGCCATCGGGTAACTGCTCGGCCAGCAACCGGTCGACGATGCCCCGCACGTCCTGGCCGAAGTAGGCGCCGACCGCGCCGACCTGTCCGTTAATGCAGGGCTCCACCTCGCCGGCGAAGAACGCGTTGCCATCACATTCCTCCGGGCCGCAACCCTTCCAGGTCACGCCGTCACGGACTAGTCCCACCGCGTGGCGCGCCGGGTCGCTCGCGGGATCGAGACCCATCTCCCGCAGCAGCATCAGAGCATGCATCGTGGAGTTCCACCCGCGGTTCCACGCCGCGCCGCCCCACCGTCCATCGGGCCCCTGCAGGGCGAGCAGCCGCGCGCCTGCGCCCTGGGTGGCGACGTGCGCGCGCGCGGCCGCGACCTCGTTCGCGGGAGCGCCGGTCAGATCCCGCATCACCTGCCAGCGGATCGAGGGATCGGAATCAAGCAGCCAGCCTGTGTCTGATTTCATGGGCTGTGAATATTTCCTTCGGTTTCGCCGACGTCTTCGGATTGCAGGACTACCGGGGGTGGCCCCGCTGCCGCCTCCACAGTCCGCGCGCCGAGAGGATGGCGGAGAAAACTCCAAGCACGCCGAGCGCGAGGAGTGTCCAGATGAAGAAGAAGGCTCCGCTGGACTTGGCGAACTCGCCGCCGACGCCCGCCCCCCTCATGTGAATGACAGGCATGCCCGCCGCAAGAAGCGACCCTAGAAACATGATGATGTATCCCAATCGCCGCTCGGCGAGCAGCAGGGTTCCGCACAGCCAGATGACCAGGATGAGCACCCCAATGAGGTTAGTCAGCCCGCCCTTCTCCATCCCGTGGACGATGTCGTCCGTCAGGTGAAGCGTCATCAGGAGGATCGAGAGCAGTGACGTGATGGTTAACAGATTGTTGTGTTTCATTTGTTCATCTCCTTGTAGGACTTGCGTCTGCCCCGCCGGGAGGCACAGGATCGATCTAATTGACGCGAAGCTCCTGGCGGTTCGCGCCCGTGGCTGGTTAGGCGCGTCGCTTTTTTGTGGGCTTCGGTTTGAGCGAGCTGACGTAGGCGTGGCTCGCGTCGAAAAACCGTTTGAGCTCCCGCGTCCTTTTCAGCAGCGCATCCGGCACCATGACGTACTCCTTCTGCACAATCCCATACAGTTTGCACAGTGTGGTCTTGTACGTCGTCAGGAACGCTTCGCGCTCCTTGTCCGGAAGCCGGAGCGCGAGTTCACCGGTCTTGCCAAGATAGCTGAACATGTGCCCGTTCACCGACGTGTACGGCACCGTCGCCCCCTTCCGCGCGACTTTCGGATTGGTGGCCACGAGCTTGTCATACAGCGTCAGGTTCGCGTCGTAACTCGTTCCTTCGTTCGTCTTGCTCATAGACCATGCTCGTTGCCTACCGCCGCAAATTGCGCGGCCGGCGGTGCGAAATGTAAAGATCGATGTGGTTCATTTACTTTGAGCGCAGCGATTGGCGGAGGACGCTCGCGGCGGCCGCGACCAGAACGAGCCCCTCGACCACCACGAGGATGACGGGTGGGATCGATTCATCGTATCGAATCGGCTCGCCGTGGGTGTCGCGACCTGAGAGCACCACGACCCAGAACGTCTTGGACAGCAGAACGGCGACAATGGCGAGACCGAGCGCAACCGCGCTCGCCTTGAAGCCGCGGCGCGGCTTGCGGGTGACGAATCCGTACACGAGAAGGCCCGCCGCGACTCCGGCCAGGATAAATCCCAGCAGGCCGCCGAGGAGGACATCAGCTAGTCCGCCAGTATTCATCAGTGAAGTTAGACCGCGCCTCGATCATTCGGCAATGCGCATTGCGTTCAAATGGTTGCAGGCATTATCCCGCCCGCAGTCGCTCCTTCATGTCGGTGTAGGCGGTCTCGATAAGCTGTCGCAGCGCCTTGGCATCGACGTCACGATCAGGCCGGAGTTTCACGTGGCGCATGAACTTGCCCGTGCCTTCCAACAGGCGCCCGGGATCGACAATCTCGGCGCCGCAGAAAAACCCCACATTCACGTGAGCATTAAAGGCGTTGACGTAGGCGAACGCGGCATCACCCACGCACGCTGTCGGATGGCCATCATGCAACAACTCGCGAACATCGTCTCCGCAGTCGCGCATGACCTCGAACCAGCGCTTCGCGATCGATCCCAATTCATCCGAATGCTCACGCATCCAGATCTCGATCGCGGGATCTCGCCTCGTCGACCCGGGGAACCGCATGAGTCGGCTCATAGCGATCTCTCTTCGATTTCCGGAGGACTCAAACTACTGGAAACGACATCGTGCTCCGGGGCGACATCGAGTGGAAGCGGCAGTTCGTGGAGGCGAAAGCGCAAGGGGCTGATGAGCGCGAGCGCAATGATGCCAAGGACCGCGCCGCCAAGGAACTGGGCCCACGGGCGGCGTCCACCGCTCGGCTGGAAGAAACAGGCCAGGCAGCCTGCAATCATCAGGAAATGTCCAACCGCGCCAACCAAGACCAACATCAGGACCGGCCTCAAGATCTGGCCTGTGCTCAGCAAGGCATAAAATGTGTGAAGTCCGGCCCCGATGAAACCCGTCGCAAAGAGATTGGCGCCGTTCCACAACAAGGCGATTGCGAGGCCCGCCCCGAAACCCAAAGGGCTCTCCCGCTGGACCAGCACCATGATCGCGACGTAGATCAGGGCCTGCAAGGTGTGAAGGACCCAGATCGAGGGGTCGAAGTACACGGACGCAACCAGCGCAAAGATAAACAGCGAGGCCCCGACATGAATGACAGCGAGGGGCCAGGGTGAGTCCTTGCGGATCAGGGGCATGAGAGACGCCTAACGACTCAAACTGAGCGACCGGCAAAGCAGAATGTAAAGCACGTTCTCCGTTTCCATGCCGTCCACCTCGTCCACGCTGTCCAGCAATTCTCCAGCGCCCGGTTAGGCGGGCGGCGTTATTTGCGGACTACGCGATGCACGATTTGATCCACGCAATCGTATGGCGAGCACTAGTAAACGGATCAGCGCGATCACCAACAACCCAAGCGACAAAACAAACCCGATCACCACCACGTATACCAGGTCATAGGAAAGGGGAACGGTCATCAGCCAGAAACAATAGGCAGCGCAAATCAGGGCCATCACGCCGATCAGCGCTGTCACCATTAGAGACCGTTTGGTTTTCATAACGACAAAGCGCTTCGCCCAGTCAGGCGACGTTCGTTGCACGGGCGAGGGGCTCGCCGAACATGATTCTGTGACCATCGGCAGTCACCAGGCCGAATTCGCGCATCTGCCACGGCTCGTCGCGAAGCGGCTTGCAAATCTGGACGCCGGCCTCGCAAACAGACCGGTGCAGCGAGCCGATGTCCGCGACCAGAAGATAAGCGAAGTAGGAGTGATCGCCGAGTTGATCGGGCGGAATCGCGCCGGGGCACTCCCCGGCCATGATCGTGCACGAGCCACAGCGGAAGAACAGCCAGCCCGGGTCGGAAATGGAATGAATCGAAAAGCCGAGCACATCCCGATAGAACGCGGCCGAGATCTGCAAATCGGGAACCGCGATGACAAAACGAGATTCCGTAATTTCAGGCATACGCGTGCGAGTCGCCAAACGCCCCAAACTGAGCGGCCGCCACGTCGGAATGTAAAGCCCGTTCTCCGCCTTCAGGTTGTCCACGCCGTCCGGCACGCGCTCTTACCAATTTATCCCATTGCTCCTATTCTCTCCCGCGCCTCGTTGGGCTTTGTCAGGCTGCCTTCGGGATGACGGCAACGAGACCGTGCTTGGCCATGACCGCCTTGATCTTCTCAATATCAGGAGGCCCGCCGGCATTCACGATGGCTGCCGTCTCCTTGAAGTAATCCGGTCCGATGAGCGCGGGGGTAACGATGGCGAGCGCCTTCGCATCGGATTGTTTCAGGTTGTTGAAACCGTGGACTGCGCCACGCGGAACAAAACAAGATTCCCCCGGGCCGATCTCCACCGCCTTCCCTTCCACGGTGAACGTCATCACACCCTCAACTCCGTAAATGGTCTCGTCGTATTGCTCGTGAAAATGGGGCAGGGGCACCTTCGCTCCAACCGGGACGGTGAATTCAAACATCGCGACGGTACTGTTCGTGTCGGCCGCCTGCAGGAGGAAAGTAACCTCAATCTTCCCCACGCGGATGGTTTCCAGTTTCAACGTGACGGGGTTTCCAATTCCGGTCTAACGACCCAGACTGAGCGACCGGCGCGTCGGAATGTAAAGATCGAAAGCCGCAATGGCGGGTTAAGATGGTTGCCTGGCGCACACTGCCACCGCAAATTTGACCTCCCCGCGGAACTCCAGGTCGGCGGGCGTCAGTTTTCTCACCTGCGCTCGAACACGCGCCCGACACCGCTTCCGCCGTTCGCGCGAGAGGCTCGACAGTCGCCGCGCAGGCATCCCGCAGCTTATCTGCATGGCCAGGAGGTCATCCGGCATCCACTGGTGCGTGACTTTGGCGCTCCATATGTTGATCGAGTCGAATCCGGCGGCAGTTAGAAGATGCTGAAGTTTCTCGTCGGTATCCATCAACGCTTGCTGCATGACACTTGGATCGCGCGGATCCGGGTTGGCGCCCGCCCGGTCGAGTTCCTGCTGCCAGATCGTCATCCCGGGATTGACCAGTCCCTGCCCCCAGGTGACCACGCCCACGCTCCCGCCGACCCGCAACACCCGGTGGATTTCGCGCAAACCCAATGACGGATCGGGCAGGTGGAACAACATGAAGATCAACACCGCCACATCGATCGTGCCCGCGCCGATGCCCAACTGTTGGGCGTCCCCCACCAGCAGATGCTTGTGCCCCGATTGCTGCGCCACGCGCAGCATTCCTTCGGATCGGTCAGTGCCGATGACCATCGCGTCGGGGGCGGCCGCCGTCAGATCCGCGAGGAGGGCACCCGTCCCGGCTCCCGCGTCCAAGACCCGACGCGCTGTTTGCAGCGGCAGAGCAGGGAGCAACGGCAGCGCCATCGGTCGAATCACCGGCGACCAGAGCCGCGCGTAGGCCACCGACTTTGCCGAATATTCGTCGGCGAGGGTCTCTGAAGCATCCATTGCAAATCATCCTATCGCCCAACGTGTCAGACTGAGCGACCGGCGACCCGGAAAGTAAAGTCGGATTTCGATCTCCATTCCGTCCACGTCGTCCACTCCGTCCATTGGACACCACGAAAGACGAGTGGTGCTCTGCAACTCCTGGTTAGGCGCCGTGCTCGGCCGGCGAAAGTCGCATGGGCAGGAATGAGATGCCGTGCATCGTCGTGACCGGCGCGGATGGCAGGAATCCAAAAGCCTCATAAACAGCAATTGCGTTCAAGCTGGAGTTTACCGTGAACTCACCCGGATTTCCGCGGTTCACTGCTTCCATTCGCGCCTCGTGCCACAAGCGACGGGCAACGCCATTGCGGTGGAACGATCGAGCCACAAACAAGTGATAGAGGTGGGTGTTGTCGCGAATGGCGATGAGTCCGACGATCGTGCCGTTTTTCTCGGCGACGATGTAGGAGTATCGCGGTGACTCCAGGTGTTCGCGCTCGGCGTTCTCGGAAACGGAGGCAAGAAACTCGTCCGCCCCGGCTCCAGAGGGATCATCGGTTAGCTCGGACTGAAAGCTCGCGATTAACTCGGCGATCGGGCCGGCATCGGTGACAGTGCCTCGACGAAGATTCATGGAGCCTAACGACCCAAACTGAGCGACCGGCGAGGCGGGATGCAATGAGAAAATCCAATGCGATGACCCTCCGCCAAGTCGGTTAGGTGCAGCTCCTGGTTAGGCTGCTCAGGCGTCTGGACGCATTTCCAAGGCGGAATTGTATGCAAGTGGTGGTCGGGGCACTTCGGAATTAAGGCCTTCCCATCAATTGGGGCCGCCGCCGCTGGGGTGCGCATTGTAATAGGCTTCGGCGTCGCCGAAGTCATACTCGGCTTCAGAATACATAGTTCCCTGCTGCTGCTGAGAGTTGCTGACATCCGCCACGCGCGCCTTCCGTTGGTGGCCCTGCTCGTTTGACGACCGGCCCATGTTGTCAGCCTCAGCACAAGCCGTCACAAACATGACCAGCGCAGCCGCGAGGGCGACAGCTGATATTTCGCGGAGCGATTTGGTACCCATTGAGACTGTGCCTTGCAGCCTTACGACCCAAACTGAGCGACCGCCGAGGCGGAAAGTAAAGCCGCAACTCGCCCTCCATGCCGTCCACCTCGTCCACCAAACAACCCTGCACTAGGTTCCATTCGTCCCATTGGCCCTATCCGTCCCATAGGACCCATATGTCAATTCGCTCCAGTGCCTGGTTAGGCCTGCGAGTCCGCTACCTCTCACGACTTGGAAGCGCTGCGGAATAGGGAAAAACTGATGGCTGAAGCGAGCAAAATGCCCGCTACGGATCCGAACGCTCGGCCCGTGTTGTAAGCGCTCGAATCCGCCGAGAGAGTAGCAAGCAGCTTCGGAATCAGCAGGATGGCCCATCCGGCAGCCAGTAATGCGAAAATGATCTTGATGGCTTTCATCGTGGGTAAAGCAGCTTAACGACCCAAACTGAGCGACCGGCGAGGCGGAGACAAGCGTGAAACGAAGACCGCGGTCGCGGCCTGAGATAGCCGGGAGGCGAGGGAGGCAACTCCGGCTATTACTCACTCCGCCGAGTTGGTTCGATCCAGTGCCTGGTTAGGTCTTTGTGGGATTATTGGCGGCCGTGGCGCAACGATCTGAGCGCAGCTCCATAACAAGCTCTTCTCCATCATCGCCATCGCACCTTTTCCCTCGTGGAAGTTGGAATCCGCATTTTTGTAGGACACGTATCGAAGCGAAATTGTGCTTTGCCACATGCGCGTAAACTGGCCGCGCCTCTATCTTGGTCAAGAACTGGGCCAGCGCCGCACTAGCAATCCCCTTGCCCCAATGTGTCTTGCCGAGCCAGTAGCCGATGTTCGGCTCCCCCGCCGCTTCCCAATAGACGACGTTGCCAGCCACGGTGTCGTCCGCGAGGATGGTGTTTAGGATTCCGGTCTTGTTGGTGTCGTTACTCATGATTTTGGCCCAGTGCGCCATAAAAGCGTCGCGGTCGCGGCTGGGGAATGCCGCCATACGCGTCGCGTCGGCATCCAGCTGATGCTCAAAAAAAATCGGCAGATCTTCCTGGGTGACTTCGCGGAGTGTAACAGTCATCTGATCAGACCTAACGACCCAAACTGAGCGACCGGCGAGGTGGAATGTAAAGTCTCAAAACGTCTATTGCGTCACTCCGCCGAGTCGGTTTGCTCCAGTGCCTGGTTAGATGCGATGCTTTCCTTCCAAAGATCACTGAAAGAAAATCCGGGAAAAGTAAATCAGACCACAAAGTCCGGCCAGGAGCGGGGGAAGTCCGAGCCAGCGGAAACGCTCGCGTCGTAGAATTGCGATCACACCGCAGGCGAACGCGCACAGCGAAACAACCAAAAAGCTGGCGATTACCTCGTAAAGGCCCGGCAGCCAATCTCCACGCGCTCGCCCTGCAACGGTAGCAGCCCTCACTAGGGGATACGCGACAAGCCATACCACGCACGGGAGGATCCAAGAGCCAACGCCAAAGATAGGCTTCTTCGGGCGACGTGGCCGATTTGCAACATCACTCGCAGCATCTTGTGACTCCGTCATCTAACGACCCAAACTGAGCGACCGTAAAGCTGTTGGCAAGCAAACGGACGGTCACGGAGTGGGCCCGACGAAGTCGGTCCCGCGTTGCGGGAGAAGCGGAAGACCGACATACTCAAGAATCCAACCTAATTGGTCAATTCGATCCAGTGCCTGGTTAGTCCTGCGGCCACTCCCAGTCTGCGAGCCGCCCAATAAAGTCGTTAAACGGACTTCCTTCGTAGCCGTCCTTAAACGGCTCGACTTGGAATTGCTCAAGAACCTTGATTGTCTCGAATACGCCAGTGACCACTGCATGGGCCAACATGCCGGCGAGAATCTCTCGATCTGCGGCCGTCATTCGCTTGAGCAGAAGATTGATCTGATGCTGCTCTGGAATGAAGTCCTGAGTCGCGTTTTGATTCCAGAGACCCTCACGCGCGCGCCGCGCGCCAATCTGACCTTGGCCGTGCCTACACACCTGAACCAGCTCGTCGATCACCTCTCGATAGAGCTGGGGCTTTTGGGGTCCGCTCATTTGGGATCGAGGTGAATCGTGTGGCCTAACGACTCAAACTGAGCGACCGGCGAGGCGGGGCGCAATCAAAGAGACGATAGTGATGACCCTCCGCCGAATCGGTTAGGTGGAGCGCATGGTTAGGCGTTGCGGGCAGTCGTGTTCCATGCACTTCAGCGATCGACGAGTGTTTTGAAGCCACCGCAGGTCATTCTCTTGAAGTCGAAGGGAATGTCGTTGGGATCGCACATGGCGGCGAGGCGTGGGTCGGCGAAGATTTTCTTCTTGGTCGCGTCGCGGTGTCGGCGCGATTTGAAGACGACGTAGGCGAAGATGACGACTTCATCGGGTTTGGACTTCGCCAGTTTCGGAAAGGCGACCATTCCCGGCGCGGTCATGTCGTCGCCCACGCACTCGCGGTATTCGAGCGCGCCGTGGTCCATCCAGAGCTTGCTCGCCTTGGTGGCCATTTTCTTGTAGGCGGCGAGCTTTTTTTTGGGAACGGAGAGGACGAATCCATCAATGTATTGGCTCATTGTATGTATCGAGTTTGGTGTTTAGGTGATGCCGAATGGTAAATATCAGATCGCACTGACGCAAGCGACGCCTGACGATCCAAACTGAGCGACCGGCCCACGGAAAGCGTGGATGGCAACTCGAGCGCGATGGCCGGGTTCGCTGCAGCGCATGGTTAGGTGTCCAGGCCGCGATTGACATAAGGTTCACGTTCGATCCGTTGCCTTGGTGCGGGCTTGTGCCTTTGCGTAATATGCGTCGAGACCCTTCATCGAACAGACAAGCCCGAAGGCGAGTATCATGCTTCTTACCCAGTTCATGGTGCTCCACTCGGAACAGATTTTAGTGAACACATCAGCGTTCGACTGGGCGGCGCGGAACAGAATTTCATTCCGGGGATAGAAATAGACAAAGGTCAGGGCGTCCGTCAGCACCGCGAGCAGGAACGCCAGTCCCAAATACAGCCTTACCTTCCTTCCGGACTTCCAACATGCAATCAGAGCGGCTAACGCGAGAAGCTGATTGAACGGCGAAGCTGTCCGGAAAAATGTTCCTGGGTTGACGGTCTCGAAGTAGTTTCTCGCTGTGAGAATCGAATCTGGAATGTTGGCGCTCCAGCTCCTGGCGTCGACGATCGAGTTGTAGACGTTCACGCTAAGCATAGCGGCCATCAACGCCAAGGATGCAAATACGCAGATTTTTCTCATGATGTTCTCTCGATTCCGCCAGCTATCCACGCGTGACTCCTTGGCCACGCTGAACACCTAACGACCCAAGCTCAGCCACGCCGGGCCAGTTGACCTGAACCGCGCAGCGGAACTGCCAGCGCCAACCGGCGCTGGCTGCAGCGCATGGTTAGGCATTCTTTCTTTCATGACGGAAGTCTTCTCGCGGCGGCGTGAATACCTGAACCTCCTCCGCCGCCTCAATGATCTCGATGCTGTGCTCTACATCGGCTGCTATGACGTAGGTGTCCCCTGCAACCAGTTCGTGTCGTGAGTCACGGGTAAGGACGCGGATACGACCCGAAAGAATGTAACCGCACTGTTCGTTCGGGTGCGAGTGGAACGGAATGACGTTGTCCTTACGGTAGCGCATCTTGGTGATCATCGACTGAGGCCCGATGGCCAACAGATCGAAAGACACACCGAAAGAGGTTCGTGGCTTGGCTTCGGAAGCTTTGACGATGTTGATCATAGTCGTTTGCCCAACGACCCAAACTGCGCGACCGCGAAGCTGTTGGCAAGCAAACGGACGGGTGGGTCACGGAGTGGGCCCGACGAAGTCGGTCCCGCTTTGCGGGAGAAGCAGGGAACTGTGACCGCAAGCTGCGCCCCGCTTCTTTCGCGCTTGCCACCAGGAACCGCGATTGGATAGATCTGTCCGTAACGTGCGTGGCCATCTCAGTCGGAAATCAGCGACCGGGGCACCTTGATCGAGTTTATGAGAATCACACTCCGCCGCGATATCCACGTTTTTGCGCTCGCAGTGCTTTTGCTGCTCTTTGCGCCTCTGGCCAGGGGTCAGGTTGCGAGCAACATGCTGAGCAATGCCGATGAGTCTTTTATTAAACAGACGTATCAAGAAGTGGTCGCAAGCGAGCGACTGGCCATCTTGGCCGCGAATCGCGGTAACGCGGGCGCCGTGCGATCCCTGGGCGCGGGGGCAGTTGGCACGCTTCGCAATATCCGGGAGAAACTTCGCTATTTCGCCAAGAAAAAGGGTGTCACACTATCCGACGATCTTACCGCCCAGAATCAATACGCCATCGACACTTTGACAAACGCCAGCGGAGAAGATTTCGATCAGACCTATCTCAAGCTAATCCTCGAATACCTCCCAAAGATCCTCGGTGAATTCCAAACCGTTGCCGGGGCAACACACGATCCCGATCTCAAGGCAGTCACAACAAGAGCGATTCCGACGATTCAAGCTCGGATCCGGGCGGCGCAGACAGCAAAAGAACGTCTTTGAGTTGAATGACGCAAAAAGCGCGTTCACGGGCGCGAACAATTCGTGCGCTTCTGCGTTGAGAAAGCTCCCGGACTTCACGGAGAGCCTAACGACCCAAACTGAGCGACCGGCGAGGCGGAAAGTAAAGAGGGAAGAAGCGCGGCGGGCTTCCTGGTGGAGGATGGCCGACAAATTGCTCTTACCGAAGCCCGCTGATGTGCAAACGGCAGCCAAATTGATATGTCTGTACGGACAAGACTAACGAGATGAACAAACTGGGCCCTGCTGAATCGGAATGTTTCTCCCGCGATGAGTGAAGTCGCCTCAATCCAGGGGCTGCTAATTGGCGGGCCGTACGATAATGCTGAGGTCGACGCGCCGGACTCGTTTCTGCCGGTCATCGTCGCCGGCGAGCCGGATGAGTATTACTTCCGAAAGGTTCCCGATGTAATCTCTGAGGATGGCCGCGTCGTGTTCTTCTACCAACCCCGCATGTACGGGAATCTGGAATGACCGACCAAATCTCAGGCTTGTGGCCTAACGCCCCGGCGATAAGCCGGCGGGGCGAACGGGATACCGAAAGCTGCTCGGATGCGTGCGCCGCCCCCGGTCGGCTTCATCGCCATTGTTAGGCAGCGGTGGGAAGGAGGCTCTAAGGTAAAGCCTCAAACGACACACTGCAGCACGTTACCGCGCCTTCGGCTTTGGCGAGTTCGGCGCATGGCACCCGAACCACACGTACACCAGCCCGTTCCAGCCGCCCGGCCGTCTCGGGATGGTGAGCGGCGTAGATGACCGCCCCACCGATCCAAAGAGCATTGGCGCCGTCTGCTTCCGCGGGCGCCACGGGAATCACCTCCATGGGTGCGAAAAACTCCGAACGCACAAAGCGGGGATTGATCAGGAGCAGATCCTCCGCAACCTGCGTGACGGCGCTCTTGAGGTGGAGGCACCCTGTGACCTGCAGGGGAATCACTTCATAGTCCCACTTGCTGAGGAGGTTTTCGAGCTGGGAAGCGCCCGCCCGATTCGTGCGGGAGGATAGACCAACGTAGAGCTTTCGTCCCACGCGCAGCACGTCGCCGCCGTCGAGCGTGGCGGGTGACTGGATCCGCAGCAGCGGCCGATACGCGCTCAGGACCTTGGCCATCGATTCGACCTCGCGCCGCCGCGTCGGCGCGCCTGGTCTCGTGACGACTGCTACCTCGTCGAGAGCAAGCGCCGTATCCTCGACGAAGACTGCGTCCGGCAGAGTCGGTTCCGGAGGCGCACGGACAACCGTGGCACCGAGCGAGCGGAGCGCCTCCTCATAGCAGGCGTGCTCGGCCACAGCGTTGGCGACGTTGATCGGATCGCGCGGGCGGTGGGTCAGTTCGCATTCCGCTAACGTGGGACTTACCGCGCGCGTGACGGCGATGAGCATCGTATTTGAGTACGTTTGGGCTGCCTAACGACCCAAACTGAGCGACCGGCGAGGCGGAGACAAGCGTGAAGTCGGTTTGAGCCAAATCTGCTTCCGAACGATTCCTCGCCGTCATATCATGCGGCTTGCGATTCGGACGCCGGCGCATGCCAAGCTTGCGCCAATTCCCACAAGCTTAATCGAATGAGCAACCCCCGACAGCGTGAGTTCAAGTGGCGGGTCTCACTTTCGCGCGACATGGCGGAAGGGTTCAAGCAATACCATTTTACGACGGCTCTGTGGATTTTCCGAATCGCAGTCGCCGCCATCGTCGCCTTCGACACGATTACGATTCTCTCGCAAATCAGCTCAACAACACTTTGGAGACCGGTCCTCCTAACCGCGTTGTTGGCGCTAAGCTTTCATCAAGGTGCCTATCGCTACTGGCAGCCTCTAATGTTCGTATTTATGGTTTGGGTGACCTACGACTGGTGGAAGGGGACGGAGGACGCGTTTGTTTCGTTGCAGCCCCAGCAGTGGACAGCCCCGGTGTCCCTTGCGATAGGCTACATCGTCGGCGCCGGATATTGCTGCGTTATCGCAGCGACATTCTTTGCGCTAAAGCTCCGATTCGCTTGGGCACTTTCGGCGATATGCATCGGCTTCATCATTGGTGGATATGTCCTACTCCAGGGCACCCCTCTCATTTTCAAGTTGATGTTTGGGGGACCGGGCCTTCTGAACATCTTCTTCTTTGCCGTCATTAGCTCTGCCGCCGCGTATTTCCTGGAGCAGGTACTACGAGAAAGTTATTTGCGACGCGAACTTCTCAATCGCGAACATGCGCGCTCCGAAGGCCTCCTCCTGAATATCCTGCCAAAACCAATCGCGGAACGCCTGAAGGACGGCTCTGGCACGATTGCCGACAGCTTCGCGGAGGTGACTGTGATGTTCGCCGATATTGTCGGCTTCACCCCCCTGACCGCCCGCTCCACCCCGCAAGAGACAGTTGCCATGCTGAACAACGTGTTCTCAAGATTTGATCGCCTGGCCGGAGAACTTGGCCTTGAAAAAATCAAGACGATCGGGGATGCGTACATGGTCGTCGGCGGCATTCCCTCGGAAATGCCGGATCATGCTGGCGCCATCATGAAACTTGCAATTGCGATGCAGGACGAGGTGGCGAAGTTTTCCAGCGAGTACAAAGAACCGCTGCAAATCCGCATCGGAATTGGCACGGGTCCCATCGTCGCGGGAGTAATCGGCGAGAAGAAGTTTATCTATGATTTGTGGGGGGACACCGTGAACATGGCGAGTCGAATGGAGTCCCATGGGGAGCCAGGCGGAATACAGGTGATGCATCGCACCTTTGAGCTCCTCCGTGACAGATGGGCATTCGTCGAGCGACAGATTGAGGTGAAAGGCCGCGGACGGACGACCGTTTACCGCCACACCGTCGGCGCGGCGAGACCGCCTCTCTCGGGTTCTCCCGCGACCAACCCAAACTGAGCGACCGCGAAGCTGTTGGCAAGGAAACGGACGGGAGGCCCAAAGCGGTTCGGTCCAGTGCCTGGTTAGGCGATGGCGGTTTCAGCTAGGCAATAGCTACTTAACCCAGCGAATAACCAATAAGGTCGCACGCATGTACGACGGATTCTGGTCCTCTCCGAATGAAAGTATGATAACGGCATCGCCTCCAATCATCGCGGCGCTGCGTCTAAGTCGGTCTTCGAATTGAGCCCTTGAGTCCGTGCGGCGGTCGAAACTGACCGCCTTCGAAAGAACTGTATATTTCTGCGACGGCAAAGCCCAAAGAACTTTAACTGATTTGGGATCTTTGCGGGGGTCACCCGGCTTCGGGGACAGGTCGTCGTAAAGCAAGGCGCAGCTGGAAAGCAACATTGCGGATACGAATAAGACCAGCAAGTGGGGCCAGCGCACAAATAGGATTTTGCTCATATGCGCCAAGGGTGCTGCACCTACGGGCTCTGCGGTAATCGAAACAAATACCCCCAGCATCGATCGAAACGACCGGGCCGCCTAACCACCCAAGCTCACCTGCCGATGAGGCGGAATGCCGAGGTAGCCCCCGAGTAGACGACCAAATGCATAACCTCGATTAGTACTGAGTTTTCGTCGCCGGTACCCAACCCGTGTGTTGCCTCGTGCACGCTGACTCCATTCTTATTCCTCCCTCTTGGCACGTTGAACCCGTTCCTGTTCCTCCAATGCCACTTGTTTGGCAATTGTCTCTTTTTGTCGCGCTGCAAACTCCACTACAAACTCATCAAAATTGTAGCTTTTGTTGCTCCATTTGAAACTGAAGGTTCCCGCACGGCTGATGAAGCCAAGTTTCGCATCATTTTCCAGCGAGGTTGATGTCAGCGTTTCAACCATGGCACTTACCGGTCCTCTGTAATTGTAGTCGAGCGGTGGTCCTTCTGACGCCGCATCCACAAGCGAGGTGGAGTTCTTGGTCGGCAATGGTGACGGAGTGGGAGCGGAACGGAGGAAAGTCAATAATGGCACCCAGTCTTGTCCTCCCTCTTCGCAAACTTGGTCGATATCGTTCGCAACCCCACTGTCGAACATCATCTGAAGTTGATCACGAGGAATTGGGCCAGTTACTTTCCCCGTTTTGTCGGTGTAAAACACGTTCATGGGCGTTCAGACTAACGGTCGAACAATCGCATCATTTGCTTCCCCGGCTAGTGGGGCCGCGAAATCATGATCACGTCATGTCCGCCTAACGACCCAAACTGAGCGACCGCGAAGCCGTTGGCAAGGAAACGGACGGTCACGGAGTGGGCCCGACGAAGTCGGTCCCGCGTTGCGGGAGAAGCGGAAGACCGACAATATTCGACCGCGGTGGCGGCCAGAGATAGCCGGGCTTGCCGCGTGGGAAGCGGCGACCGAGGCGGGAGCCGAGGGCGGCAAACTCAAGAATCCAACCTAATTGGTCAATTCGCACCAGTGCCTGGCTAGGCGCGAAACGCCCAGCCGTGAATGAATCCGCCGATAATGAGACCACCCAATCCACCAAGCACGAGTATGGGCGCATAGGCCCTTGTAATGATGGCGTCTGGCAGACTGAGCAGCAGGCCGAACAGCAAGCCGATGGCCCACCCGGGCAAAGGCATCTTAACGCATCCGATGACCAAGCCGATGCCAAAGCGACTGATAAATGCACCTAGCAGTGCTGCGGTTTTGTTTGGGAATGACATGGGCAGCATCATTCCGACCGAAACTGCGCCAAAGACTAATCCGCTAACGACACCCCAAAGTATGTTCGTCATAGATCTTATAGGGCGATGCATTAGCGCCTAACGACCCAAACTGAGCGACCGCGAAGCTGTTGGCAAGCAAGCGGACCACACTCTCAGGTCGGTTCGCTCCAGTGGCTGGTTAGGCCTGGGACGGGTGACAGACGATCATGGCCATAATCGCCACGGTACCGCCGCAGACCAAGACTCGCGCAGCCACTCGAACAGACGCAGTAGCGGTCGAAGAGGGCGCGGACACGATCGTCTGGCTGGCGACAGAAGCCGCACAAGTTGACCGGCAAGTTCATCAAGGATTGCAGAAAGACCCCCGTGCTGAATGTTGTCGCCGCGGGCCTGTGATTTGTTAGGCGTGGCAAGCTGCACGCCGATTGACGCGAAAAGCAAATACGCAACCTTCGCCGCGGACCTCAGTACGGCGGCGCGTTTACTGCAAATTCGCGAAGGGATTGGTGGCGGTGCTGGCGGACTGAATGGGTGCGAAGTTCGCCCCGCTGGTCGGGAAATAATTGATGTTATTGTTCGTGGCGCTATTGCGCAGGACTGTCTCACTGGTGCTTACCTGAATGCCGAAAGACGTATTGGAATGAGCCTGATTGCCTTCGATACGATTGAGACCGCCGAGAGCGAGAATTCCATTGAAGCCGTTATTACTGCACCTGTTATCAACGATGAGGCAATTAGCCAGGACATTAATGCCATCACCCTTGTTCCCATCAGCCGTGCAATTTCTGATCGTTGCGTTTGTCCCGTTCACATAGATCCCAATGCCAGTGGTATGCGAGGTACTGCTGTTGGTGTTCGTGTTGTTGTTGGCGGTACAGCCGATAACAGTATCACCCGCGACCAACATCCCCGCCGAGGTAGCCTGGGCAGAAGTATTAGAGGATGCGGTGCAATGCGTCACGGTCGAGCCGGGGTTCGCGACGATGCCATATTGCACCGTGTTATAACTCGCGTTGGAATCAGTCACGGTGCAATTGTTGCCCGTGAAAATGCCGAAATTCGTGCCGGCGCCGCTACCATTTGAGGACGCCGCGCAGGCTGCGATGGTCGATCCATTGCCGACGTTTATTCCTCCGCCAGCATTTTGTGCGGTCGTGCAATGGGAGACCATGGAGTTGGCTCCGGTCAAGATGCCATACAATTTGTTAAAATTGGCGGCACAGTCCTTGACGGTGCTATTGGGGCCAATATTGAAACCGTAGCCGTTGACGCTGGCCACGGCTGTACAGTGAGTCACGTTCGCATTGAATCCAGCGGAAATATTATCACCCGCGTTATCACGCGTCATACAGTCTCGCAGTACACATGCATCGCTCATTTTCATACCGACGCCCCCGTTGTTGGTGACGATCAGGTCCTTAACGAGCGAATCGAAAGAGGCGGACAGATCGATTCCGGCCCCGCCCCACGATAGGACGGTCCCGTTACGCACCGTCGTATTACCGCGATTATTGCCTCCGTCCCAAATCCCCGCCAGGCTGCCACTCCCGCCAAAAACGGCGAAGCCGTTCAAATCGACGGTGACATTGGTGGCATTGATCAAGATGCCGTTCTTGCCGCTGACACCGAAGATGTTGCCGGTGAGATAATAGGATCCGCCCGCGTTGATGATAAACTGGTTTGTCGCGTCACCCGATGTGTTGCTGGCATTGATAATGGTGCGCGCTTCCACCTGATCGAGAGTCTTCATCGTCGGCGCGGGCGCACCCGGCGGCGTGAGAGAACCTTGGGCGAAGACTGGTGATGATGGCGCAAACAAACCGACGCAAAGCATTGCGCCGAAAGAGAGGAGTTTCATAGTCGAAGCGTTTGTCCCCGTGTAGCAAAAAGTGCTATGACCGGCCATCCTTTTTTGCGGTTAGGACTAATGCGAGAATGCGCTCGAGCCTAACGACCCAAACTGAGCGACCGGCGGGGCGGAAAGTAAAGTGTCAAAATGACTGTTGCGTCACTCCGCCGAGTCGGTTCGCTGCAGTGCCTGGTTAGACGGCGGTCTGATCGGTGAGGTCGTCGAGCGAGCGGACGAACTGCGCGCTGCCCAACTGATAAATGCGAGAAAGTTCCGGCGAAGGGCAACAGCGGGATGGATGGAATCCAACCCAGTGGGGAAAGAGCCTGCATCCAAGCTGCCAACGCTCGGCCCCTGAGCGTGAGGCTCCCAAAATGAGCCCTGTCCGATAGTAAAAAAGAGGACGCAGCGACCAAATGAGCTTGGTAGGAGTAGTCGGCGTTAGCTCGTCTGACCAAATGAGCGCGTCCGACATGCCGTCAAAAAGCGGGGCGGCCGACGGCTGAAGATCGCAAATAATATCGAGGTGCTTTGCGTAGTGCTCAAGAATCCCGTCATCTGCCGGCGAAGAATGAGAGTCCAGAATCGTGTTCAAGGCGAGCCGTCTAACGACCCAAACTGAGCGACCGGCGAGGCGGAAACAAACGCGAACTCCGCTCTTACATCACTCCGCCGAGACGGTTCGCTCCAGTGCCTGGTTAGGCGGCGTGAGGGCTACTCATAGAGCGCACCGGCCCTATGTTCGCCGCCCTTTGGAGACTTCCTTGGACTCAAATCGGCCAATTTGATTACCGATTTTCTTGACTGTTTCGCTTTAGTTGGGCTGTTGGTTTTCTTTGCCTTTTTCATAATGGGATTACCTACCTGTGAGGGTTATTGTCTCGCCGCTTTCATTAGCCGTCGCTATGCCAAGCCGAATGAATATACGCTGAGACGGTTCGCTTTCGAGACAAATGAAGGCGGGAACATGCCCAGGAAAGCCGACTTACACATCGTTTGAACTCACCGGACTCTCACGGAAAGAGTTTCTTGTGGAGGCCAGTACTTGGACCATGGCGGATTGGCGGCTCCGCTTCGATGCCGGATTTGGTGCGAAACGATGCCAATTGGATCGATCCAAGCCCACCGTGAAGGCGTCCCCGAAAAAATACCCGATATATCGTACTCCGCCTAACGACTCAAACTGAGCGACCGCGAAGCTGTTGGCAAGCAAACGGACGGTACGCCCAGAGCGGTTCGCTCCAGTGCCTGGTTGGGTGGCCGCAGTGGAGCAAACCAAACGGTGTTCGCATTACAAAGGGCAACCAATTCGTGAATGCCCACTAAAACACTGAAACCACGGCGGACAATTCCGGAAACTATAGGGTAGACGGAGCCGCAACTCGCTTTTCAATGAAAACATTCCATTCCCGTCGGCTGCTGATCGGCATTCGGGCTTCCGCTCAAGTTGATGTACTAATTGGAACAAATCCGGAATAATTTCGCGACCATCGAGATCCCTTTGCAACAGACCATCGGGCAGCGGCAGGCCGCGGATCTTCTCCCATGAAAACAGACTTGCTGAACCTCCTGCTCGCCACAGTCGCCGGGCTCACCGCCATCCTCGCGCCCGCGAGCGCCCGTGCAGATACTCTCTTTGTCACAAACAACGGCTCGAACACGATTGAAAAATTCACCAGCAGCGGCGTCGGCACGGTCTTTGCCAGCACCGGATTGAGCGGGCCGACCGGCCTTGCCTTTGACAGCTCGGGCAATCTTTTCGTGGCCAACCAAGCGAACAACACGATTACAAAATTCACTCCCGGTGGCGTCTCCTCAGTCTTTGCCAGCGACCCCGGCGACCGGTCCGTCTTGAGCAGCCCAATCGGCTTGGCCTTCGACAGCTCGGGCAATCTCTACGTGGCCAACCCCCAATCCAGCACGATTGAGAAGTTCACCACCGGTGGCGTCGGCTCGCTCTTTGCGAGCCCCAGCGTCAACGTTGATCGCCCTGCGGGCGTTGCCTTCGACAGCTCAGGCAATCTCTACGTGGCAAGCGCCATTGATAACACGATTGGGAAGATTACCCCCGGCGGAGTCGTCTCAACCTTTGCGAGTGTCGACAGCGGATTGTCCTTCCCCTCCGGTCTGGCGTTTGACAGTGCAGGCAATCTCTATGCGGCTAACAACGGAAACAATACGATTCTGAAGTTCACCCCAGGCGGGGTCAGCTCGGTCTTTGTCCCCAATGCGGGCCTATTAGACCGTCCACTTGGTTTGGCCTTCGACAGCGCGGGCAATCTCTACGTGGCCAATTCCACCCGCACGATTTTCAAAATCACCAGCGGCGGGGTGGGTACCATCTTCGTCAGCGACCCCGGCGACCGGTCCGTCTTGAACTTCCCGGAGTTTCTCGCTTTCCAGCCCACCCAAGTGCCGGTGCGTGCGGCGGGCTTCGCCACGGCGATCCCCGGCGGCACTGGAAATTTCATTGGCTTGCCGGGGGCACCGGGCTTCAGCGCCACCGGCGGCGTCGCGTTCTACGGCGCAGGCAGCGGCGGTCAGCAGGGCATCTACGTTTCACACCAAGGGCCGCCGATCAAGGTCGCCGATACGAATGACGCAATCCCTGGCGGAATTGGCAATTTCACCGCGTTTTTCATGACGGGCACGCCGAGCGTTCCGTCTATTGGCAGCGACGGCAGTATCGCCTTCTTCGGTGCAGGCAGCGGCGGCCAGCAGGGGGTCTATGGCGCGAGCGTTTCCGTAGGGGGCCCGCCGATCAAGCTCGCCGACACGGCCACCGCCATCCCCGGCGGCACGGGAAATTTCATGGCGTTCAGCATTCCGGGAAATCCAATCAGCCCAGCCATCAGCGGCACAAGCGTCGCGTTCTTCGGCGCAGGCACGGGCGGTCAACAGGGCGTCTATGGCGCGAGCGTTTCCATGACCGGCCCGCCGATCAAGATCGCCGACACCACCACCGCCATCCCCGGCGGCACGGGCACCTTCACCACGTTTGCGGGCAATCCCTCCCTCAGTGGCGACAGCGTGGCCTTCGTTGGCAGTGGCATCGGCGGGCAGCAGGGCGTCTACGGTGCGAGCGTTTCCATAAACGGCCCGCCGATTAAGATCGCTGACACTACCACCGCCATCCCCGGCGGCACGGGCACCTTCACCACGTTTGCGGGCAATCCCTCCCTCAGCGGCGACAGCGTGGCCTTCGTTGGCAGTGGCATCGGCGGGCAGCAGGGCGTTTACGGTGCGAGCGTTTCCCACGCCGGCCCACCGATTAAGATCGCTGACACGGCCACTGCTATTCCGGGTGGCACGGGCACCTTCACGGGCTTTGGCAACGTGAGTCTCAGCGCCACCGACATAGCGTTTCTCGGCTTCGGCGCGAGCGGACAGCAGGGCATCTACGACATGACTGGCGGCACGCTCGTCCGCGTAGTCGGTCTCAACGACATCCTCGATGGCCGCGCGATCACCGCCTTGCAATTCTCGCCCGCCGGTCTTTCCGGCGACCCGCTGGCCATCGAGGCGACCTTCGCCGACGGCTCGCAAGGCATCTACACGTCGAACGTATTGCCGCCATTTGTCGTCCGCTTCACCGCCGAGGAGAAGCTCGGCAACGATCTGACGCTGAGTTTCACGTCCATGGCCGGGGCCAGTTACAGCGTTCAAAGCTGCGCTGATTTGTCATCCGGTGCGTGGACCACTATTCCCGGCACCACGACCGCCGGTACTGGCGATATTATACAAATAACCCTGATTAACGCCTTCGCGCAGACGCGCCAGTTCTATCGCGTGCAACAAGAGCCCTGATCGTCATTTCGGTCCCACCTCGCGCTGAGGAGCGTGAGGCGGGAAAAATGATGACTGTGTTTGACCGACGGCTAGCAAATGGGTCGAGCTCGCTTGTAAACCGCGTCATGCTCAGACCACCGAGTCAGTTAGGCGCCGTGACTTCGTCGCAGGGGGCAATCAAGTCCGAATGCGGCTGTTGCGTCACTCCGCCGAGTCGGTTCGCTCCAGTGCCTGGTTAGGCCAACGGCCTCTATACCCTATGGCGGTCGCGCCTTCGAGATTCAGCGAGCTCCGGAGCAGCTAGACGACGGGCCCACCAGTAAATGTGAAATCTAGCCAGCCACCGGCGAACTCCAGTCAAATCCCGCCACTCCGACTCGCGCGGGCTCATGTAGCGACGAATAATCCTCCGTTCGCGCAAGATCGCCTCCGTGGGGAAGAGTTGAACGATGATTGGCATCGAGGTGACGCGGCGCCTAACGACCCAAACTGAGCGACCGGCGAGGCGGGAATGCAAGCTCGAATGCGCTCATCGCTCACTCGGCCGAGTCGGTTCGCTCCAGTGCTTGGCTAGGCGCGGGCTCACCGCCGTGTTCGTTGTTGCTACACTGTAACGACGCTGCCTGCGTCCTCTACATGGCGCAGCGCAAGCCATGCGATCAGCCCTTGCCCGATATCAACGAAGGCATGCAACACGATGGCAGGCCAAAGCGACCCAGAAATCAAAACCACCAAGGTAAAGATTAAGCCAACCGCGCCGACTCCCAGCACTCCCTTTAGGCCCTGGTAAGAGTGCGCGATCGCAAAAACAACGAGCGAAAATGCAGCCGAGCCCCATAGCCCGAACACCGGCTGAAAAGCCCAGATGAGGTATCCGCGAAATACAAACTCCTCACAGAAACCAGCCGATATCGACAGAGCCACCCACCAACTCAATTCGGATTGTGTCCGTGGCGACATCATTGCCAACTCTGGATTCGCAATCTTGATCCGCTTTGTGCGATTGCTTCGCGCCAATCGGATGACCGTCGGCGCTTGAAAGATCGCAAACGCGAGCACCAAACCGATTGAGCTCCATAGTCGCCACCCTTGAGGGCAAACGAACCTGAGCGTCTCCCAAGTGCGTCCCTCATACACCCATAACGCAACGCCGGCTGCAACCATCGTCCACAACAAGATTATCCACCCTCGCCAAAGCCACAATCGCGCGCGACCTAGTTCCGCTGGTGACCGCCGGAGAAACCCACGCCAAAGCACGAAGTGATCAATCAGGAGCGAGATCGCTATCAGCGCCAGATAAAACAAGTCAGGTGTTGTCACGGAATTTCCATCGAGACGATGCCTAACGACCCAAACTGAGCGACCGGCGAGGCGGAAAGTAAAGCCTGAATGCGAAAGAAGCATGAACCGCCGAGACGGTTCGCTCCAGTGCCTGGTTAGGCGACTTGGTGTCTACGCGCCAAAAATCTCGACCTCGTAGCCACACGACTCCAAGTACTCCTTGGCTCGACGAAACGCGAGGTTGTAGCGCGGACCGCGCGGCCAATCGGGTGGATGATGCTCCAAACAGATGGACTTGTCCGTTGGTCCGGAATCCAACGTGAACCGAATCTGTCCGGTTGAGTCGTCGCACTCGAGAATTCGTGCGACTTCGGCACTAAACCTCACAACGAAATCCTTTGAATCGGGAGATGACATTTCGAATGTCGCCTAACGACCCAAACTGAGCGACCGCGAAGCTGTTGGCAAGCAAACGAACGGTAGGCTCAGAGCGGTTCGCTCCAGTGCCTGGTTAGGCGACGCCTTTCGATGTATCGAACGCGATGGCTCTGAGCGAAATCTGATAGGCCGAATGCCGATACTCGTGAAACCAGAAATGAGAAAAGTAAACGGCGCCGCAGCTTGGGCATGATGAACGAATAACTGCGTCCATACCATCGGCGATCGAGCGACGCGCCAAGTCGATATGAAATATGGCTGCGAGTGTCATCCGATCCGACTTCGCAGTTTTTTCCTTCCAGCCCCACGCGGACTGAAGCATCTCAGAAAAAGTCACTAGGATGTCGCTTCTGCAAGAATCACACGAAAAGCGATAGGTAGCGTTGTCGGTTTCCCAGCCGTCGAAGAACGGGCGCCGAGTCTTAGACGGCGTGATAAGCTTCATTTTTAGGATGCGCGTGCTGAGTCGCCTAACGACCCAAACTGAGCGACCGGCGAGGCGGAGACAAGTGCGAACTCCGACTGTTACGTCACTCCGCCGAGTCGGTTCGCTCCAGTGCCTGGTTAGGCGGCGCGAATGCGGCGCCCAGTCGCTAAATGTACATGAACCAATCGCATGGTAACCAGTCATCCGCGAAACACAGGAATCATGCCGGCACCACAAATCTTCAACGTCTCTGATGTTGCTCGCGGACATTTCGCTGCCGTCCTTGCGACGACCGCGGAAGCCAAGAACGAGCGACGTAGACACCCATACCGATCATAAGCACGCTCACCCAAAATCGCGCCGATTCGCTGGAACATGAATCTGCGTGGCGCGCCTAACGACCCAAACTGAGCGACCGCGAAGCTGTTGGCAAGCAAACGGGCACGACGCCTAGAGCGGTTCGCTCCAGTGCCTGGTTAGGCGGCACGCGTCCTCCAAACGAGTGTAGCCGCCGCGGCGATAAGGATCGAAAGCACGACCATGCCAATAAGTGGCGCAAAGAGGATGAACGCTCCGAAGCCGGCCCAATCGTGACCTTCGGGTGAGGGAAAGAGAAACGAGCCAACCCAGCCGTAATAGCGCGCTATAAAGAGTGAGAACCAGTCTGCGCCGCCATGGGAGAGCAACGCATCTACAAGAAACGCGACGTAAATCGATCGGCGTGGATGCCCAGAGCCCAAGAAAGCCACCTCGCAAAATGTACGCATCATTCGCATGAGAGCCGCCTAACGACCCAAACTGAGCGACCGGCGAGGCGGAAACAAGCGCGAACTCGGGATGTGACATCACTCCGCCGAGTCGGTTCGCTCCAGTGCCTGGTTAGGCGACGCCGCCGGGGCTAATCAACGTGCTCGATGAGTCGCAACAGGTGCGCACCGAGTGGAACAAGCGGCGACAGGTCGTCACCAGGTAACTCGCTGATGTAAGGGCGGGTTGGGATGACCCGCCATGGTAGCGAAGAATAAACGCGATCAAACTCTGCGAGCGCCGCGGACTGCTCGTCTGAGAGGTAAGGGAGCATCTCGGGCTCGCCGATGGGCCATGCGAGATCACGAAAGCGATGAAAGCAAGCCGACTCGGAAAAGGACTCCATTCCGTCAGGTTTGCAGGCACGACGGTCGGGACGCGTCAGAAACCTCAACGAAATGGATGAGGCGAGGAAACAGGAGCGGACTTCCTCCGAGGTCATGATGAAGCGTGCAAGTCGCCTAACGACCCAAACTGAGCGACCGGCGAGGCGGAGACAAGTGTGAACTCCGGATGTTACGAGAACCGCCGAGGCGGTTCGATCCAGTGCCTGGTTAGGGCGCACGGCTTCTGCGTGACAAACACGACGGCTTGTCCACTGAGAAGCTCCGGCCCTTCCGCGGTCCCCATCTTACCGTGGAGTAATCCATCATGGGCGAAGCGAATAATCCAGCCCATATACGGTTGCAGCTGCCACTCGACGCGATACGAGCTCGCGCCATCGGAACCGCTTAGGGAAATGATGACCCATCCATCGCGATCGTGAACGATCAAACCGCGGTTGCGAATATCTGCGAGCGTCTTCAAATCGACTAATCCACCAATCCCCGAGACGAGTTGAGAAGGAAAACGATATGACCCCCACCTGTTCGAATAGGTAATGTCTAATAGAGCCGGATATCGCAGTCTCTTAGGAGCAGGGCCGGGGCCATCGTATGTAGGCCAATATCGTGCAGCGCGAGAGGCGTCTCTTTGCGGACGCTCCGCGAAAGAAAAAGTGACCGTCGCCAGCTTTGTTTCGCGGGATAACTCGAAGCCAAAAGCGGCGGGCGCGAACAATGAGGCGCTGAGGAAAAGTGGAAAAAGTATGCGCATGGGTCAGCGCCCTAACGACCCAAACTGAGCGACCGGCGAGGCGGAAAGTAAAGCACGAATCCGCTCGTGATGTGAACTGCCGAGGCGGTTCGCTCCAGTGCCTGGTTAGGCCTTTCGAGCATAGGTACGACTGAGGGCGCGGAAGACAGACAACGACAGATCAATGAGCGCTCCGACGAGAAAGCCGTGCATGCATGCAAACATCATGAACCAGAATCGCGAGCTCGCTAGTGCATCGAAAAAGTGAAAGTACCGGAGTTTCCATGGGATAAATGCGAAGATATGAACGAAAAGATCGGCTATCCGCTCGAGGAATTTCGCCGCAGCCGGAAGGTCAGCGGCTCCGGCGAGAAGTGACAAAGCGTAAAAGTAGGCCTGCGTGACCACGGCACCCATAACCGTGAATCCCGAAGAGTCGCGTGAAAAACAGCTTGGAATGCATGAGGCCTAACGACCCAAACTGAGCGACCGGCGAGGCGGAAAGTAAAGACCGAAGTCGCTCATGATCTCATTCCGCCGAGTCGGTTCGCTCCAGTGGCTGGTTAGATGGCGGCGGTACGACGAACGAGAACCACCGCCGAAATATCCGACAAGATGACAAGTAGTGCCAAACTTCCGAATATGAGAATCTCAGTTGGCGTGCGCGGCGCCTCCAAGGGCTGCTGAGTACGTATGAGTGCGTCAATCAGATCTGGAAGTGCTTGAATCGTAAGCCAGGCGCAAGCCGCGAGAGCCAAGACGCTGCCGAGCTTGCGACGACGCGAGAAAATCACCAACACGGAACCGACCACAAGCACTACCGGCCCGCCGAAATACAACGCCAGAATTGCTGGCAGGGGATAAATGGGCACAGACATGCCACTCAAGGCCAAGAATATATAGGCCGCAACGAGTGCCCAAAGTATGCCAACAGCGATGAGCAAGCCTGCCAGTTTGCCCGTTGGTCGTGGCTCAGGCGACATCATGGCAATGGGAGGAGCCATCTAACGACCCAAACTGAGCGACCGGCGAGGCGGAAACAAGTGCGAACTCGTCTGTTACTCCCCGTCCGCCGAGTCGGTTCGATCCAGTGCATGGTTAGGCGAGCGGTCGAATTGGGGGCGGGAAAAAGTACGCGCGAACTCTCAAGGTGGTAAGGTACCAAATGAGTAGCGCGACAACGGGGAGCCCGTAGATAGCGCGAGGCTCGACCCCAAGCACCGCGTTGACTAGTTCGCCCGTGAGGTTGACGAGCAACAGGGTAATACCGAGACGATAGCCCCATGGTCTCCCGCGAAGAAAGCCATAGGCAGACGCAGCGCACGCTACGCAGACGGTGGCCATGAGAAGCGGTGCCAAGATGCCCATGCCGAAAAAGGCTTCGTGAGCGCGCGGGTTAAGCCGCCATATCGGCTCAAGTTGGCCGCCAGGTGTTACGAGTGAGGCGAAGGAGAGCCCGCTAGCGAGCGTACCGAATATGAAAAAGTATGCGAGCGCAGTAACGCCGAATGGTCGATGCGGCGACGAAGGTGTGATCACAGGCCGAGAGCTGCGCGCTCAATAAAGCCGCCTAACGACCCAAACTGAGCGACCGGCGAGGCGGAAACAAGTGCGAAGTCGGGATGCGGCATCCCTCCGCCGAGTCGGTTCGCTCCAGTGCCTGGTTAGGCTGCACGATCCCCTCCACGCGCGGAACGGCGGCCGCGCAATCGATGGTATACGACTGTGGCGCAGAACCAATGTACGCCTCCAGTGTCGAATAGTGCGACGACGAGTGCCGCGAAACGCAATGGGTGTCCTGCCGGAAAGCAGAAAAATGCCGCTACCAGAAAAAGCGAACCAACCAACGGGAAGCCAGACACGAAGCGATACTCACGCTGGCGTACACGCGCGATGGCTGGGGCGATGAAGGACAGGTAGAAGTTGAGACCGCTCACAAACGCGCCGACGGCGAAAAGACAGTAACCGATCAAGTTCACAGGGCGGTGCGTAGTAGTGCAGCCTAACGACCCAAACTGAGCGACCGGCGAGGCGGAAAGTAAAGATCGAAGTCGCTCACAATGTCACTCCGCCGAGTCGGTTCGCTCCAGTGCCTGGTTAGGCGGCGGGGACTGGCCGCCGGCCTCGATGCCAAATCGCTCAATGAGACGTCGTGCGCTAGAAAGACCTAAATCTCGATAGTGAGCCTCGGCGCCCTGTCGCTCGAGATCGAGCTTCGCGAGTGAGTCCTTCGCCCAGTGTCGGCGAAAATCGCCCAACGGGTACTTGTCTGTCTCGCTGTCGATACCCACAAAGGGAAGGAAGTCTGGGTCGTGGTCGGAGAGGAAACGAGGAAACAGAGGCGGGAGAGAAGACGCGAACCCTCGATGACGCCCAACTCGCCTTGAAGCATGGCCGACGCGACCTCGACGACTTGCGCCTCGGGAGATGAAGCGGAAGGGACAAACGTCCTTGTCGTTCACGGGGAAAAGACTAAGCCGCCTAACGACCCAAACTGAGCGACCGGCGAGGCGGAAGACAAGTGTGAACTCGGCTGTTACTCACTCCGCCGAGTCGGTTCGCTCCAGTGCCTGGTTAGGCGCGCACGAGACGTCTCGGGATGAAACTCGCAGCCAAGAATGGCTGCAACAAGCCGCGAGTGCCGCGCGCAATCGCTCCGATGCGAAGGCACGTGATCCAGGAAGGTAGCGAGCACTAAATGTGGCGACTGCGCCGGCGACCGCGCCCCAGAGACGCGCAAGCCGGATGCCAACCGGAGTGCCAGGTACGGGCGACACCGACGTAATAAACGGCGCGAAGATCTGGCTCCAACGTCGCCAAATGTGCAGCTCGCGAGTAAGCATCGCCAGATGGAACGACTGAATACCTCTGACGGCGAGCGCACCGGAGAAGACGCGATCGAAACAGCGTCAGCCGACAAAGTAACCCAGAGCAGCTGCGATGATGGCGAACCATCATCGCGAGCGAGCGCCTAACGACCCAAACTGAGCGACCGCGAAGCTGTTGGCAAGCAAACGGACGGAACTCTCAGAGCGGTTCGATCCAGTGCCTGGTTAGGCGCGCGTCAGCGACGAACTGGCGATACGACTCTGACGAGACGCACATCCGGTAATGCGGCAAGGTGACATAGAACAACGCCAGAATCAGAAGACGTGCACAACGAAATGCTGACGCGATGAACGTCTCGATAGGCAGGCGTGCATCAAATAAGGAGCCACGAGTGAAAAGCCGACTCCGGCAGCGATCGAATCCGCGCGCTGTTGAGGATGCGAGACGGTCTGTCCTTCATAATCGTGCGTGCGTTGCGACGCCTAACGACCCAAACTGAGCGACCGCGAAGCTGTTGGCAAGCAAACGGACGGGACACTCAGAGCGGTTCGCTCCAGTGCCTGGTTAGGCGACGGATGTACGGCGGTCAGCCGCCTTGCTGACCACGAATCCGCTTGTAGCCAACGAACAAGCATGCGGCCGAAAGGACAATAGCTGGCAATGGGTTCATGCCCTTCGTCTCGGGCAAGCGCTCGATAAGCAGGTTGTAGCCGACCCATGCCGCAAGCGCCAATCCGAACAGGAATACGAATACGCCCCATATGCGTTTCATAATGAAGTGGTGGGCGAGTCGCCTAACGACCCAAACTGAGCGACCGCGAAGCTGTTGGCAAGCAAACGGACGGGACTCTCAGAGCGGTTCGATCCAGTGCCTGGTTAGGCGAGCAGCTCAAGGGCTTTGAGCAGCGATAGCACCGATACGATGGCGCCGAAGACCATGGCATATCTCGGTTGTCCGATGGGTTTGTACGGCTTGCCTCGCCTGTAGGTCGAATATCCCAACCAGAAGAGTCCAACGCCAAGAGCAAAACCCAGCGCGAGTGATTCGGGGGAATTTGTTTCAAAGAAAGCTATCACTTGGCACGTTCGCCTAACGACCCAAACTGAGCGACCGCGAAGCTGTTGGCAAGCAAACGGATGGAACGCTCAGAGCGGTTCGATCCAGTGCCTGGTTAGGCGGCGCTGACTACTGCTTTGCGCGCCGCATATCTTGAATAATGAGATAGACCGTGGCCGAGACAATGAAGCACGGAACCAGATAGCAAAAGGGTAACAAGAAAACCGTGACGATGGGAAAGCGCGATGCAATGACCGCCACAACCATGTGCCCAAGAACAAACGCGTTCCACGCGGCCGCAGACGCCACGAAAAACGACACTCCGTAAATCGCACCTCTAATTAGCTCGATCATGACGCTAAGAGATTTGGAAGCGGCGAGCATCGCCTAACGACCCAAACTGAGCGACCGGCGAGGCGGAGACAAGTGCGAACGCGGCTGTGACTCACTCCGCCGAGTCGGTTCGCTCCAGTGCCTGGTTAGGCTGCGCGAGTGGTCGACCGCCTGGCGTAATGAGAACCGATAGCAGCAACCTGCGACCATCAGCGATGCAATCGCAGAATGACAACGTCGCCTAGCGACGCTAATCGGCGAGATGCCAATGGCATGCCTGATGCAACGCGCAAGACTCAAATCCGAAGGTCGTCTCGCGAGCGAATCGCGAGATGATCGCTCCAGCGAAGTCCATGCGCAGTCACGCTAAGTGACGCTGAATGCCGCGTCGAACGGCGAATGGCACCGACACGGCTAAGAGCTCGATCAGGGCAGCTGCCGAGCATCGCGAGCGCGCGGACAAACCGCGAAGCACGTCACCGCGAGGACGCAGGCTAAGATCGCTGTCGCGACTAGAGACGCTGCATCGCGATCCGTGATCGCACGAAAGTCGCTGCCATGCATCTCGAGCGGCCTAACATGTAAGTATACCGACGTTATCCGGGGAATAGCACGGGAAAAAGAGTGAGGGATTAAGATTCCAAAGGGGAGGATGTTAGGCAATTTTATGAAATAACAGTTGCTATTCGCTACACCGTTCAGGATACAAATGTTCATGCCTCGCCGGTTCGCTGCCGGATCCTCCGCAGGTCCGGCTGGTTGACCGGGTGCGCGAAGTCGCGCGATTGCGACAGTATTCGCTTCGCACCGAGGAAGCCTACTGGGGCTGGATTCGGCGATTCATCCTTTTCCACCACAAGCGCCATCCGGAGGAAATGGGGCCCGCCGAAGTGCGTGCGTTTCTTTCGCATCTCGTGCGCGACGTCGACGTGTCGGTGAGCACGCAGCGACAGGCGCTCAACGCGATCGTGTTCCTTTACGAAAGCGTGCTCGGTCGGCCGGCCGGTGACTTTGCTGACTTCGATCGGCCGCTACCGGGCGAAGCGAATTCCGGATGTGCTATCGAAAGTCGAGGTGCGGCGCGTGCTCGATGCGCTCAGCGGGTACGCCGCGGCTGATGGCGCTGCTGATGTACGGCGCGGGACTGCGCGTGATGGAATGCGTGCGCCTGCGCATCAAGGATCTGGATTTCGAGGCCGGCACGATTCGGGTGCGCGACGGCAAAGGTCGCAAGGATCGCGTGACGATGCTGCCGGTGGCGACGACGGCGCACTTTGCGCGCACGTGGCGGGGCTGCGCAATCGTCTACGAGGCCGACCGCGCCGGCGGGCGTGCCGGGTGTCTCTTTGCCGCAGGCGCTGGCGGGAAAATATCCGCGCGGCGGAACGCGCTGGGAATGGCAGTGGCTGTTTCCGGCGGAGAATTTGTCGGTCGACCCGCGCAGCGGAGTGCGGCGGCGGCATCACGTTTCCGAAAAGACGATGCAAAAAATCATGGTGCGGGTCGGGCGCGAAACTGCGGCTGGGCAAGCGGCTCTCACCGCATGTGCTGCGGCATTCGTTTGCGACGCATTTGCTGGAGTCGGGCACGGACATCCGCACGGTGCAGGATTTGTTGGGTCACGCGGACGTGGCGACGACGATGATCTACACGCACGTGATGAACCGGCCGGGGGTGGGAGTGAAAAGTCCCCTCGATTCGACCAGTCGAATCGAGGAATGACGAATGACGAAACCAGAATGACGAAGGACGAACGAAACGGCGATGCAGAGAGTCGAAGGTCGAAAGAGTGACCGATCTGGTTTAACCGCAGATTAACACAGATTTACGCAGATTTTGTGGGCGTAGAGAGGCGGAGGAATTTGAAACCGCCAAGAAATCCAAGTGACACCGAGGAAGAGTTGATGGTCTTGCTGTGAGCTTTTGAAGTTTCAATCCTGTGTCCGCTTTGTGTCCTTTGTGCTCTTGGTGGTTAATTCTGAAGTCCGATCGAGATGAAAAATAGGCGCGGAGAGGCGATGGTTTGCGAATCGGAGATGCGCGTACTCGATAATGCCTCCACCCAGGACGGCGGGAAACGGTGCGCCGCACTACTTATCATCATGTCCCCACGCTCACGCTGCCTTCTCGCAGCCCTTTTCCTCATCGCCATCGCCGGATCCTCGACGCCGCCCACAGCTGCGGCCCAGACGCCCCCGGTATTCACCCAGGTCATCGTCTTCGGCGACAGTCTCTCCGACGACGGAAACATCGCGAGGCGGGTGAACGATCTCTTCTTCCTGCGCTATCCCGGGCATGATTTCAACTACGCCGACGGTCGCTTCACGAACAGCACCAACACTTTTCCCCCTTCGCTGCGCTTTGCCGGCGTCTGGCATGAGCAACTGACGGCTTCATTTCTCAATGCCCCGCTCGCCCAGAACAGCCTGGATGGCGGAGTGGATTTTGCCTACGGCGGCGCCACGACCAGAGACGGCGTGACGCAGAGGACGGTGATTTCCAACACCACGCCGTTCGGCGGCGGCCAGTACTCGATCCAGATCAACAACCTCGGCCAGCAGATCACGAACTACCTCTCGGCGTACACCCCGGATCCGAATGCGCTCTACATCGTGTGGGGCGGGGGAAACGATATCTTCGATGACGCGAGCGACGCCAACGTCACCGCGACGGCCGACCGCGTGGGCGCGCTGGTTTCGCGACTCGCCGTGGCGGGCGCGCGGAATTTTCTCGTGCCCAACGTCCCCGCGCTGGGAGACGTGCCGCATTACAACTCGCTGCCGGGCATGGCGGCGCTGTTGAACGCCGCGTCGGCGAGCTATCGCACGCAACTGGACGCGTCGCTCGATGCCACCGCCACCGCGCTCACCATGCAGGGAATCCCGGCGCAGATTTTCCGCCTGGATGTGTACACGTTTTTCCAGACGCTCGTGGCGAACCCGGCTTATTTCGGCTTTGCCCACACCCAGGGCAGCGCGCAGGGCCAGCTCTCGGAGAATCCGGACACGTTCATTTTCTGGGACGACCTGCATCCGACCTCCGCGGCGCATTTCCAGCTCGCCGCCGCGGCCAACCGCGTCTTGAGCGGCGGAACCGTGGAGACCTCGAGCCTCTTCAATGTCTCGGCGCGCAGCCGGGTGGAGACGGGCGACAACGTGCTCATCGGCGGCTTCCTGATTGGCGGCAGCACCTCGAAGCGCGTGATCGTGCGCGCGATCGGGCCGAGCCTGACGGCGCTGGGCGTGCCGGGCGCGCTGACGAATCCGACCTTGAGCGTGTACAACGACCAGGGCCAGGTCATCGCTTCGAATGACGATTGGAAATCGACGCAAAAGGCGGCGATTCAGGCGTCGGGGCTCGCCCCGGGCAATGACAGCGAAAGCGCCGTCATCGTCACGCTTCCCCCCGGCGGATACACCGCGATCGTTTCGGGAGTGAACGGTGAGATGGGCGTGGGGCTCATCGAAGTGTACGATTTGGACACGGCGACCGCGCCGACGAGCCGGCCGATCAATGTCTCGGCGCGCGCCCGTGTGCTGACCGGCGACAATGTGCTGATTGGCGGAATCTTGATCTCAGGCACGGGACCGCGGCGGGTCATCGTGCGCGGGATTGGGCCTTCGCTGGCGAACGCCGGCGTGCAGGGTCCGCTGGCGGATCCGGTGCTGACGCTGGTCGACTCGCAGGGCCAGGTGATCGCGGTGAACGACAATTGGAAGGACACGCAGCAGGCGGAGATTGCGGCGACGCCCTTTGCGCCGGGCAACGACGCGGAGTCCGCCATCGTGATTACCCTTCAGCCCGGCGGCTACACCGTCATCGTGAGCGGGAAGTCCGGGGCGACGGGGGTGGGTCTGGTGGAAGTGTTTGAGCTGCCGTGAGGGGGAAAGAGTTATCAGTAATCAGTAATCAGTAATCAGTACATCAGTAATCAGTGGTGCGGTCTCTTAGTCAGCGGAGCCTTCGAAAGTCGAAGACTGACCGATCTGGTTTAACCGTCCCGCAGAGCGGGACAGATTCTTCGGCCGCAAAGAGGCACATGGTACGCAAAAGGGGAGGGTGACGCCCAATAACCCATAACCAATAACTCCGAGGCCATCCGGGCCTCGTCACCCCTTATCCTGTCGCAAGAAGACCTGGCGGGCTTTGAATTCGCGGCCGTCGGCGAGCTTCACCTTGGTCTCCTGCAGCAGGCGGTTGCGCTCGGCGCCGGCAATCATGCGCGTGACCGTCATCTCCGCGCCGATGCCGCATTTCGCGTTGTAACGCGTGGTCGTCTGCAGCTGCCGGCGGTCGGGCAACCACTGGCTCAGCCGCACGAGGGGACCAAGGACATTGTTGCGGTCGGGATACGACTGGCCGTCGAAGCGCAGCTGCTCGCTGGTTTTCACGACGGTGGAGCGGATCTCGATCGACATGCCATCGCGCGACTGGACGACAATCTGGGTGACCGGAACCTTCTCGAGGATAGTGACTTCGACGGCGTTGTAGCCCTGGGCCTTGAGCATCTCGCGCATGGGATCCGAGGCCGAGCGGTCGAGTTTCCACGTGCCGGTAAAATTGGGCGTCTGGTCCTGCGCGCGCGCGGCGGCGGCGACCGGACCAGCCCATGATGACGACGATCGAGAAGCGGGCGAAGCGGAGCAGATTCACGACGGTCGGGAATGGAGCCAGCGCTGGCCGGCGATCCACCCGAATGTTCGAAAAAAATCCGGGGATGGCCCTGCGACACGCGCGGGGGATTATCGTGCGGAATGGTGCACTCGTGGGCCAGAGAAAAATGGCGGTCGACTGCGCTCCGCAGATGACGAAATCCTGAAGGACGAAGCCCGAACGAATGACGAAACCCGATTGGGCGAAGATCCAGCGAAGGACGGAATCGGGAGAACCACGAATTTGCGCGAAGGAACACGAAGGGAATAGGACCGATCTGGTTTAACCACAGATGGCGTCGCTTCGCTCCGAATAAGCAGCGAAATCCGAAGGACGAAGCCCGAACGAAACGACAAAGGAAGAGTCGAGGGTCAGCAACTCCAGAGTCTTCAAGGCACTAAAAGCTCATTACTAATAACTGATAACTGATTACTGATTACTGATTACTGCTTACTGATTACCGATCCCCTCCGCCTCCGGCAAATCCAGCAATGCCACGCCCGGATTGATTTCTCCGAAGTACCGCTGCGTCCACGTATTCGGGAAGAGCAGCGCCGGCCGGCCGCTCGAATCCTCCGCCAGGCGCACATCGGTCGGCAGGCGCAGCGACTTCGCATCAGTCCCGGCGGGCAGCCACTTCGCGCATTCCCACGGCGCGTTCTCCAGTCGCGACTCCGCGCCGTACTCGCTTTGCAGGCGGTACTGCACGACCTCGAACTGCAGCGGGCCGACCGCCGCCAGCAGCGGAATCTTCTGCACCGCGTCCGGCAACTGGAAAGCGCTGGACCACGCCCTCCTGCAGCAGCTGCTCGAGGCCCTGGCGGAACTGCTTGAACTTGCGCCGTGTTCGGGTTGTGCAGGTAGGCGAAGCACTCCGGCGCGAAGCGCGGGATCTCGTCGTAGACGAACGCGCGGTCCTCGCGTGAGCGTGTCGCCGATGCCGAAGTCGTCGTGGCCGACCAGGCCGACGACGTCGCCCGGCCAGGCCTCGTCCACCGTCTCGCGCTCCTGGCCGAAGAGCTTGTGCGAGTTGGAGAGGCGGACCTTCTTGCCGCGTGCGCGAATGCGTGCACCGGCATGTCGCGCTCGAACTTGCCCGAGCAGACGCGCAGGAAGGCGATGCGATCGCGGTGCCGCGGGTCCATGTTGGCCTGGATCTTGAAGATGAAGCCGGAGAAGCTGCGTCGTCCTGCGGCTCAATCGGCCCGAGGTCCACCGCGTTGCGCGCGGCCGGCGGCGGCGAGTGATCCAGAAAGCCGTCGAGCAGCAGTCTGCACGCCGAAATTGTTCATCGCGCTGCCGAAGAAGACCGGCGTCTGCGTGCCGGCGTGCACGGCTCGCGGTCGATACGTCCACGCCCGGCGCTGTCGAGCATCTCGAGTTCCTCGACTGCCTTGCGCGTAGCTGTCGTCGTCGAGCTTCTCGCGCACGATCGGATCGTCGACAGCTCGCTCACGCTCACCGGCGCCCGAACTGGCCGCCGCCGGGATGCGCTCGAAGAGATGGACCTGCTTCGCCTGCCGATCGTAGACGCCGCGAAACTCGAGCCCGTTGCCCAGCGGCCAGTTGACCGGGAAGGCGCCGATGCCGAGCACGCTTTCCAGTTCGTCGAGCAGCGCGAGCGGGTCGCGCGTCGGCCGGTCCAGCTTGTTCATGAAGGTGAAGATCGGCACGCCGCGCCGGCGGCAGACCTCGAAGAGCTTGCGGGTCTGGGTCTCGATGCCCTTGCCGGCGTCGATCACCATGACGACCGCGTCGACGGCCGTGAGCACGCGGTAGGTGTCCTCGGAAAAATCCTTGTGGCCGGGCGTGTCGAGCAGGTTGATGCGTGAAGCCGCGGTAGTCGAACTGCAGCACGGTCGAGCTGATCGAGATGCCGCGCTGCTTTTCCAGCTCCATCCAGTCGGAGGTGGTGGCGCGCTGGTTTTTGCGCGCCGTGACCGAGCCGGCGAGCTGCACGGCGCCGCCGTAGAGCAGGAGCTTCTCGGTCAGCGTCGTCTTGCCGGCGTCCGGGTGCGAGATGATCGCGAAGGTGCGGCGGCGCTGGATTTCGGCGAGGGGCAACGACATGGCTTGGGGGACGCGAATGGACGCCGGGACGGTCCCCGATGCAATCTGAATCGCGTTCCGCGTCATGCGGACGCGTGTCGATCGCGGCGCGACGTGGTGGAGTTTCTACCAAATTTTTAGATTTACTAAATTTGCCAAATGTCTGTGACGGCGAGGGGGAATACGGAATGCGGAATGTCAGCGCGGCGAGGGCCGATGGGACTCAGCACGGGAACGCATTGGCTCTGATGATTGGATCAACGCGCCAGGACCCTGGCCAAAGCGTGCCATGCCCCGCACTCCAAAAGGATCAGTGATTCGTAAATTTGGCAAATTTCGCAATTTAGTAAGAAACACTGCCGCGTTGTATCGCAGACTAGCATCGCGTTCGCGAAGAGACGTGGACGCCGCTCCGGCCTTAGCGAGGCCGGTCTACAGACGTTCCCACTTGTCGCGCGGTATCCAAAGCGGCAGAATCGCGGACGACATGAGCGTGCCCATTCTCGGCTTGCGGAGCTGCATTTTTCGGGTCGGGGATCGACTCGATGAAGCCAAGGCGTGGTACACGAAGGTGCTCGGCTTCGGTCCGTATTTCGATGAGCCGTTCTACGTCGGCTTCAACGTGGGCGGCTATGAGCTGGGGCTGCATCCGGAGCCGGCGGGCGACAACGCGTCGGCGGTGGCGGTGAATATTTATTGGGGCGTGGAAAGCGCGCACGACGCCTTCACGCGCCTGCTGGCGCTTGGGGCGAAGCCGTTCCAGGAGGTCACCGATGTCGGCGGCGGCATCAAGGTCGCGCTGGTGCGCGATCCGCTGGGAAATCTGTTCGGGCTGATCGAGAACCCGGGCTTTCGGCTGACGGTTTGAGCGCGCGCGGCAGCGCCGCGCAGTTATCGTAATCGGATTGCGGAATGCGGAAGCGCGAACTCGGAATGCAAAGGAATCGCAGAGCTCGATTAATTCATAACCTTACCGATAACTTCCGCGGCTCCGGATTCGCGCTTCAAAAAATCCACGGCCGGCCTTCCTCGAGGAGGATGACGCGGTCCTCGATGCCGAGATCGAAGGCGCGCGCGACCAGGCGCTCGGGCGGCTCGTTGATGGGCTCCAGGCCCAGCGGGAAACTGCCGTAGTGCATCGGCACGAGCCACTTCGCATTCAGCCCCTGGAACGCCTGCACCGCTTCCTCCGGATTCATGTGCACCTCGCGGCCGGTCGGCGCGGCGTAGGCGCCGATGGGCAGCAGCGCGATCTCCACCGGGCAGCGCTCGCCGATTTCCCGGAAGCCCTCGAAGTACGCGGTGTCGCCGCAATGAAAGACGGAGCGCTCGCCATGACTGATGACAAAGCCGCCGAAGCCGCGATGCGAATCGGCGAGGATGCGCGCGCCCCAATGATGGCACGGCGTGAGCGTGACCTTGAGATCGCCGAAGGAAACGGAGCCCCAGTGATCGAGCTCGTGCACGCGCTCGAAGCCGAGATCATGAACGAGGCTGCCCACGCCGAAGGGCACGGCGATGGGCTGGTTGGCGGCGACGGCGCGCAGCGTGCGCTTGTCGAGATGATCGAAGTGCGCGTGCGTGACGAGCACGAGATCGATGAGCGGCAGATCGCGGATGCGCAGGCCGGGCTTGCGCAGTCGGCGGATGACCTTCAGCCAGAGGCTCCAGTTCGGATCGATGAGGATGTTGCGTCCGCCGATCTGCACGAGGAAGGACGCGTGGCCGATCCAGGTGACGCAGATCTGGCCGGCGCGGAGTTTGGGAAAGGTGGGCTTGATCTGCTGTTCGCCCGAGCGGCGGACGAAGAACGACGGAATGAGCACGTCCTTGACGAAGTCGCCGAGCAGCCAGCCGTTCTTGGGCCGGAGTCCGACGCGCTCGGGGGCGGGGGGATAGTCGGCGGCCTCGGGTGGCGCGGCCACCGCGCTCACCTTGGCCCGGGCGAGGTTGCGCTGGCGCGCGGCCGGGTTGCGACGGGGTCTGGGAAAGAGGTCGGACACGGAAGTAAAGCAACGCTCCGGCGGGAGGGGAAGGAAAGCGCAAAGGCTTCCCGCGTCAAAAATGATTGGCTCAGTCCCGCAGGTAGAGCCGCATGTTGGCGCAATCGATGATGGCGTTCTTGGCGCGCAGGAAGTCGCTGCCGAGGTAGCCGCCGAGGGCCGGTCGGCCGACCTGGGCAAATTGCGCGTTCAGGTTCGAAAGGTCGGAGACGCCGACCTGGAAGGGACCGGTCCGGAAATTGCCGGCGCGAAAGCTCTCCGCGCGGGCGAGCGAGAGCCGCTGGCGGGTGCCGCCGGCGCCGCCGATGCTGACGTCGGAGTTTTTCACCTGCAGGCCCGCGGCGAGCGCCTGCCGGCGATCGAGCAGCGTGACCGACGCGCCGCTGTCGAGCAGCATGACGAAATCGGTTTCGTTGATTTTCGCGCGGAATTCGAAGTCGCTGTAAACGTAGCGTCCGAGCGGAATCTCCGTGTAGCCCTGCCGGCGCAGCGTGCTGGAAAGATTCGAGCGCGAGGCGTTCTTGGGATCGTCGATGCGGATGAAGAGCCGCATGCCGCGGTAGTCGACGACGAATTGGTAGGTGCGCAGGACATCGATGCCGATGATGCCGTTGAAGTCGCCCTCGTCGGATTCGCGCGACTCATTGAGCGGACCGAGATCGGCCACGCCGAAGATGAACGGCCGCATGTCGGCCGGTCCGACCACGAAGCTCATGGCGAGGGCCGCGCGCAGGCGCTCACCGCGTCCGCCCAGCGCGCCGTAGACGCGCGTGGCGGTCTTCTCGGAGGTGAGCTTGAAACGGCGGACGCTGCGGCGATCGATCACGCTGACCTGCGCGCCGGTGTCGATGAGGAAGCGGCCGTGGACGCCGTTCACCAGCACCCTGCCGCCGACTTCCACCTGGTCATCGCCGCCGCGGCGCAGCGGGAGCATGGAAAACCCCTCGTTGGCCATGATCTCGCCGACCTCGGAAATATCGGAGGCTCCCGCGCGCCAGGTGGCGGCGGTCATCGCCACGACACCCGCGAGGGTGACGATCAACTGCGCTGGCCGGAACAACATCGGGGCGACTGTCCCAAATCACCCCTTGCGCACAAGTGGAAAGGGGGCGGAAACGACGGAAATCATGCCCGCGGCGCGCTATTTCAGCTTTTTGTCGACGCGCTCGGCCACCCAGGCGTCCATCCGCTTTTCGAGCACATCGAGCGGCACGGCGCCGCAGGCGAGCAGGTGATCGTGCCACGCGCGCAGGTCGAATTTGTCGCCCAGCGCGGATTGGGCGCGGGCGCGCAGCTCCTTGATCTTGAGCTGGCCGATCTTGTAGGCGAGCGCCTGGCCGGGCCAGGCGATGTAGCGATCGATTTCGTTGGTGACGTCGAGCTCGGTCTTGGCGGCGTTGGCGAGGAAATAATCGATGGCCTGCTGGCGATCCCATTTCATGGCGTGCATGCCGGTGTCGACCACGAGGCGGACGGCGCGCCACATGTCGTAGGTCAGCTCGCCGAATTTGTCGTAGGGATCGTCGTAGAGCCCCATCTCGTTGCCGAGCGACTCGGAATAGAGTCCCCAGCCCTCGATGTAGGCGGTGTAGCTGCCGTAGCGGCGGAACTTGGGCAGTTCGCCCTGTTCCATGGCGAGCGAGATTTGGAAATGATGTCCGGGCACGGACTCGTGCAGTGAGAGCGCGCGCATTTCCCATTTCGGGCGCATCTCGGGCCGGTACAGGTTCACGAAATAGCGGCCGGGGCGCGAACCGTCGTCGGCCGGCGGGCTGTAATAGGCGGCCGTGGTGTCCGGCGCGATCATGGCGGGAATCGGCGTGACGCCGTAGGGCATGCGCGGCATGACGCGGAAGACCTTCACGAGCAGCGGATCGGTTTCCTTGGACATGGCGCGGTAGGCCTGGAGCAGCTCGTCGCCGGTCTTGTAGAAATATTTCGGATCGGTGCGCAGGTGATTGAAGAATTCCTGCAGCGTGCCCTTGAAGCCGACCTTGTCCTTGATCGCCTCCATCTCGGCGCGGATGCGCGCCACTTCCTTCAAGCCGATCTCGTGGATCTGCTTGGGCGTGAGGTTCGTGGTGGTGGAAGAGCGCGCGAGCTGCGCGTAGGCCGCCTCGCCGTCGGGATGCTGCCAGGCGCCGACCTTGTCGTAGCACGCGGGCAGATATTCCGATTCGAAGAACGCCTTGAATTTCACGAAGGCGGGCACGATGCCCTCGCTGATGGCCTTCTTCGCGCCGTCGATCAGGCGCTGCTGATCCGCGGCGGGCACGGTGGCGGGGAATTTCCGGAACGGCTTGAAGAATCCGCTGTCCTCGGGCTTGGCGACGATTTGCTTGTCGAGCTGCGGGGGAATGCGCTGCATGACCACCTTGGGCTGGACGATGCGGAGGCGCGCGCCCTCGCGCATCACCTCGGTGGTCTGCGCGAGCACCGCCGGGAATTTCTGCAGACGCGCCAGCCAGTCCTCGTAATCGCGCGTCGTCTCGAAGCGCAGCGACGAAGCCACGTCGTCGGAGGTCTGCGGCCCCTCGCGTTGGTTGAGGGGCACGAGGTAGAACTTGAAGGGATGGGCCTCGATCCGGTCCTTCAGGTCGCGCTCGAACAAATCGTAGTTGAGCTGGTCGGTCGCCTCGAGGCTGGCGCGGGGGATGGCCTGCAGTTTCTTGAGCGCCGCCACCTCGTGCTCGTAGCGCGCGGCGATGGCGGCGAGGCTGTGGTCGCCCCATTGATCGTTGAAGCGCCGGTCGCCGAGGTACGAAGCCCAGACCGGGCTTTGCTGCATGGTGTAGTCCCATTCGGCGGCGAAGAAATCGGTGAGTGCCTTGGCGTGTGGCGGGCGCGGCGCGCAGCGGGAGCGCGGTCGCAAGGAGGGCGAGGCAGGCGAGGAGGCGGGGAGCTGGGGGCATGAGTCGCAGGATGGAAAGTTGTGCGGCGTTTGCAAGGTCGGAACCAAGGAAACGCGCGGTGACTTTGAATGAAGTGCAAGCTTGGCGAGTCTGAGATTCGCAAGCAGGCTGCCCGCGGCGGTTGCCAGTCGCGGGCTGCTTGTGATAATCCACCCGGAGTCATCCCCATGAAAATCGCCCCGCTTGTCCGCGTCTTTGTCCTGTTTGCCATGGTCGGCTGCGCCACCGCCCAGGCGCAGTCGGTGCGCGTGCTGCGGGCCTCCTACGGCGTGCAGGGGCAATCCGTCGACGTCACGGGACGGATTCAATCGGTCGTCAATCGCGGCCAGTTTTCCTTTCCGGTCACCAATCGCTTCTTCGGCATCGATCCCGCGCCGGGGCGCAACAAGGGCGTCTTCGTCACGTACGTCGCCAACGGCCGGCAGTTCTCGCAGCAGGCGACGGAGAACAGCACGTTCACCTTTCGGCACTTCGGCGCGGCCGGTGCCGCCGCCGCGGACCGTCGGGACAGATTCGCTTTGTCAGCCAGACCCCGGCGCCGGTGCGCATCTATCTGATCAATCAGTGGGGCGGCTGGCAGTTCATGAGCAATCTCACGCCGGGTGGCCGCTTGTCGATCCCGGCGCGGCCCGGCGAACGTTACATCGTGACCGATTCCTTCCATCGCATCCTCCGCGAGGTGGACGCGCGGCGCGGCGGCGAGACCGTCGTGATTCGCTGAAGCGCCGATGAGCCTCGTGATTCGCCAGGCCACCGCGGCGGACGCGGGAAGCGTCATGGGCGCTGGTGCGCGAGCTGGCCGAGTTCGAGCGGCTCTCGCACGAAGTGGTGGGCGACGAGGCCATGATGTCCGAGGCGCTGGGGGCGGGCCACAGCGCGGCGCTGCTGGCGGAGCTGGACGGGGAGCCGATTGGACTCGCGCTCTACTTCCATAATTTTTCCACTTTCCTTGCGCGGCGCGGAACTTACCTCGAGGATCTCTACGTGAAACCGGCGCATCGCAAGCACGGCGTGGGGCGCGCGCTCCTCCGCCGGCTGGCGCGGATTTCAGTGGAGCGCGGCTGCGGGCGCTTTGAATGGGCCGTGCTCGACTGGAACGTCGACGCGCTGCGCTTTTACGAGAGCCTCGGCGCCAAGCCGATCAGGGAATGGATCATCTGCCGGCTGACGGGCGAGCCGTTGCACGCCCTCGCGAACGAGGAATGAAAGATGCTGCGCCGCGTGTGTGTATTCCTCGCGGTCAGCGTCGTCACGAGCCTCGGCGCGCTGGCGCAGGACGCGCCGATCAAGCATCGCGTGCAGCCGGGCGACACCGTGCCGCGGCTGAGCTGGCAGTACAAGATTCGCGCCGATTCCATCCGCGCCTTGAACGGGCTGAAGGGCGACACGCTCACGCCGGGCACGACCATCCTGATTCCGCCGAACAGCGATTACGTCGCGCCGGCCACGCGCGGCGAGCCGGAGACGATCCGGATCGCGCCCCGCGTGACGCCGGCGCCCGCGCCGAACGCAGGCGGGCCGCGCGAGACGACGAGCGCGCAGGATTTGCGCGCGCCGGCGAAGAAGGCGGTGACACCGACCGCCGCCGACCGCGCAGCGAAGCCGAGGCCATGCCGACGCCGTATGTGCAGGAACCCGGCGAGAAGCCGGCGAAGAAGCGGAAGACGCTGCCGACACCCCGCGCGGCCGAGCCCTCGAACGCCCCGCGCGACGAGCCGCCGCTGGAGGAAATCGTCCGCCCGACGCCCGGCGCCGAAGGCAAAGATTTCCGCGGTGTTGCCCGTCGTGCCGCCGCCGGAGGCGCCGGTGATGCGCAGCAAACGCAATCCGGATTTCCTGACGCTGGCGCGGCAGCTCGCGGAGAAGGGCATTCCCTACAACGGCGGATGGACGCCGCCGGGCGAGTCGACGTCGTGGGTGATGGATTGCTCCAACACCTGCCGCTGGCTTTATCGCGAGGGCGCCGGGATCGATTTGCCCCGCACCGCCTCGGATCAATACGTGGCGCTCGATCGCGCGGGCCTGTTGTGGGGCGCGCCGCATAATTTCCTGAGCAGCAAGGTCAACACGGAGAAACTCGGGCGTAAGCTCCAGCCCGGCGACTTGCTGTTTTGGGAGAACACCTACAAGCCGGTGCGCCGGCCCGACATCACCCACGTCATGCTCTACCTGGGGACGGACGCGCAGGGCCGCTGGCGCATGGTCGGCTCGCAAGTAACGAACGGGGTGGCCATTTACGACTTCGATCCGGCAAAGGCCAAGGGCGGCTACCGGACGTTCTTCGGGCTCTTCAAGCACGAGGGGCGCTTCGTGGCGTACGGCCGGCCGCTGGGGAAGACTTGAAATCCGGCGCGCGCCGGTTTCCGCTTGTGGCTGCGGGGGCGCGGGGCAGAATTGACCTCATGAACTCGCGCCTCGTCGGTGTCTTCGTCGCGTCGTCACTTCTCACGTCCCAACTTCTCGCCCAAGTGGATCGCATCACCGGGAGACCCTTCGCCACGCGATCGGAAGTGATCGCCCAGCACGGCATGGTCTGCACAAGCCATCCGCTGGCGACGCAGATCGGCCTCGACATCCTCAAGGCCGGCGGCAGCGCGGTCGATGCGGCCATCGCCGCGAACGCCGCGCTCGGCCTGATGGAACCGGTCAGCAACGGCATGGGCGGCGATCTCTTCGCCATCGTCTACGACGCCAAGACCGGCAAGCTCTCCGGCCTGAACGCGAGCGGTCGCTCGCCGCTGGGGCTGAGCTACGATCAGTTCAAGGCCGAGCTGGCGAAAATCGGATCGAAGACGATCCCGCCGGTCGGCTTCCTGCCCATCAGCGTGCCGGGCTGCGTCGACGGGTGGTTCGAGCTGCACAAGAAATTCGGCAAGCTGCCGATGGCGGACATCCTCGCGCCGACCATCAAGTACGCGGAGGAGGGGCACCCGGTGCCGGAATTGATCGCGTACTATCTCGGGCGCAGCGTGCCGGTGCTGAGCAAGCAGCCGGGCGGTTTCAAGGACACCTTTACGATCAACGGCCGCGCGCCGGAGAAGGGCGAGATTTTCAAGAACCCGGATCTGGGCAAGACGCTGCGGCTGCTCGCGGCCAAGGGGCGCGACGCCTTCTACCGGGGCGAGATCGCGGACAAGATCGACGCCTTCTTTGCGGCGAACGGCGGCTGGCTGCGCAAGATTGATTTCGAGAAGCACACCTCGACCTGGGTCGAGCCGGTCTCGGTGAACTATCGCGGCTACGACGTCTTCGAGCTGCCGCCGAACACGCAGGGCATCGCGGCGCTGCAGGCGCTGAACATTCTCGAGGCCTACGACCTGCGCTCGATGGGCTACAACAGTCCGCAGGCGCTGCATCTGATGATCGAGGCGAAGAAGCTGGCCTTCGAGGATCGCGCGAAATTCTACGCCGATCCGGATTTTGCCAAGATTCCGCTGCAGAGCCTGCTTTCCAAGGAATACGCGGCGGAGCGGCGCAAGCTGATCGATCCGAACCGCGCGCAGCGTCGGATCGACGCGGGCAACCCGAAGCTCAACCAGGGCGACACGATTTACCTCTGCACGGCGGACAAGGACGGCAACATGGTGTCGCTGATCCAAAGCAACTACCGCGGGATGGGCAGCGGGATTGTCGTGCCGGGCACGGGCTTCGGATTCCAGGATCGCGGCGAGCTGTTCACCTTCGAGCCGGGCCACGCCAATGTGTACGCGCCGGGCAAGCGGCCGTTCCACACGATCATCCCGGCGTTCATCATGAAGGACGGCAAGCCGTGGCTGGCGTTTGGCGTGATGGGCGGGGCGATGCAGCCGCAGGGGCACACGCAGATCGTCCACAACCTGATCGATTTCGGCATGACGCTGCAGGAGGCGGGCGACGCGGCGCGCTGGCAGCACAATGACTCGAGCGAGCCGACCGGCGAGAAGATGACGGACGGCGGATCGGTCGACGTGGAGAGCGGCATTCCGTGGGACAGCGTGCGCGAGCTGATCAAGCGCGGGCACAGGATCACGCACGGGCCTGGGCGGCTTCGGCGGCTACCAGGCGATCATGTGGGACGCGAAGCACCGCGTGTACATCGGCGCGTCCGAGAGCCGCAAAGACGGCCAGGCGGCGGGCTACTAACGTCGGCTTCGCTGCCGAGTTTGACGAATTAACCGAATTGGACGAAGCCCGAAGGAATCCAAATCTCAAAGAATCAGTATCCGGCGTCTTACCTTCGTGATTCTTCGTAGCCTTCGTGGTGAATGATGGTCAATCGTGCCAGGCCGGTAGTTCGGTCCGTGTCATGTGCAATTCCGGCACTGGCGGGGGCTGGATGGCTAATTCATAATCTCGCGCCGTGCCTGCCAAGCCCTGCATTGTTTCGATTGACGACGATCCCGGCGTGCTGCGCGCGGTGCAACGGGATCTCCGCCAGCGTTACGCGGAGAATTACCGCATCCTCGCGGCGGACTCCGGCAGCGTCGCGCTCAAGACGCTCGAGGAATTGAAGCTGCGCGGCGAGGCCGTGGCCCTCCTGCTGGCGGATCAACGCATGCCCCAGATGACGGGCATCGAGTTCCTCGAGAAGGCGCGCGTGCTTTTCCCCACCGCCAAGCGCGCGCTGCTCACGGCCTACGCCGACAACGAGGCGGCCGTGCGCGCCATCAATATGGTGCGGCTCGACTATTACCTGATGAAGCCGTGGGATCCGCCCAGCGAGCGGCTCTATCCGGTGCTCGACGATTTGCTCGAGGACTGGAAGTCCGATTACCGACCGACCTTCGACGGCATTCGCGTGATCGGCCTGCGCTGGTCGCCGCAGAGCCACGCGGTGCGCGATTTCCTCGCGCGCTACCAGATTCCCTTCCAGTGGCTCGACATGGAAGCGCGTCGCGCGGAATGCGAGCCGCTGCTCGAACTGGCCAAGGCCGGGCCCGATGCGCTGCCGCTGCTGCTCTTTCCCGACGGCGGACATCTCGCGCACCCCAGCGTGGCCGAGATCGCCGAGCGCCTTGGGCTGAGGCGCCACGCGGAACAGCCCTACTATGATCTGGCCATCATCGGCGGCGGACCCGGGGGGCTCGGCGCGGCGGTGAATGCGTCTTCGGAAGGCCTCAAGACGCTGCTGGTGGAACGTGATGCGCCGGGCGGCCAGGCCGGCACGAGTTCGAGAATCGAAAATTACATGGGCTTCCCGGCGGGATTGAGCGGCGCGGATTTGACCCGGCGCGCGGTGGCGCAGGCGACGCGCTTCGGCACCGAAATTCTGGCGCCGCAGGAAGTCACCAGGCTGCGCGCCGAGGGAAATTACCGCATCCTGACGCTGGCCGACGGCAGCGAGGTCAGCGCGCACAGCGTGCTGCTGGCGACGGGCGTGCAGTGGCGCCGGCTCAATCTTCCGGGCATCGAGGCTTTTCACGGGGCGGGCGTCTACTACGGCGCGTCGCTCAGCGAGGCCGCCGCCTGCGCCAACGAGCAGGTCTACATCGTCGGCGGGGCGAATTCGGCCGGCCAGGCCGCGGTGCATTTCTGCAAGTACGCCGCGAAGGTGATGATGCTCGTGCGGGCGGACTCGCTGGCGCAGTCGATGTCCAGTTATCTCATCAAGCAAATCGCCGAGACACCGAACATCGAGGTGCGCATGTGCACCGAGGTGACCGGCGTGCAGGGCAACGGCCGGCTCGAAGGCATCACGGTGCGCGACCAGAAAGCCGGGAGCGAAGTCAACGAAAGTTGCGGCTCGCTCTTCATCTTCATCGGCGCGCAGCCGAGCACCGACTGGCTGGAGGGCGTGGTGGCGCGCGATCCGCTCGGCTTCGTCCTGACCGGCACGCACCTGCGTCGCGGCGAGCCGTCGATGGCGCACTGGCCGCTCAAGCGCGATCCGTATTTGATGGAGACTTCGCTGCCTGGCGTGTTCTGCGTGGGAGACGTGCGCGCCGGATCGATCAAGCGCGTGGCCTCTGCGGCCGGGCAGGGCGGCATCGCGGTGGAGATCATTCACCAATACCTGGCGGAGAGCTGACATGAGCGAACTCTCACCCGCCACGCTGGCGCAGTTGCGCCAGACCCCGCTCTTTGCCAACCTCGGCCCCGACGAAGAAAGCTGCCTGCGGGACGGCGAGGAACTGGCGCTCGCATCCGGGCATGTGTTGGTGCATGTCGGCGAGAAGGTCGAGCATTTCATGATGCTGCTGGAGGGCGAGATTCGCATCGCGCGGCGCTACGGCGACCAGGAGGTGCTGCTTGCCACCATTTTGCCGGGCCAGTTTTTCGGGGAGATTTTCGTCCTGCTGGAAATGCCCGCGGTGGCGCAGGCGACGGTGACCAAGCCCTCGCGTCTTGTGCGCTTCAATCGCGCCGCGTTCTTCCGCATGCTGCGCACCTGCGAGTCGACCGCGACCACGATCCTGCGGGCGCTCGCCACGCGGCTGCGCAACAGCGAGAACTTCAACGCGCAGCGCGAAAAGCTCGCCTCGCTTGGCACGATGGCGGCGGGCATGGCGCACGAGTTGAATAATCCGATCTCCGCGGCGCGGCGGGCGATCGGCGGATTGAGCGAGGCGATCAAGCACTGGCGCGAGCTTTCGCTGGAGGTGAGCCGCGAATCGGCCGCCGACGGCTGCTGGACGAGCCTGCTGGAGCTGGAGCGCGCCACGGTGCTGCGCGCGCGCGGCGCGGTGCCGCTGGATCCGATTGCGCAAAGCGACCGCGAGGACGAATTGACGCGCTGGATGGAGTCGCACGGCGTGGCGGAGCCGTGGAAGCTGGCGCCGACTTTTGCCAGCGCCGGGCTCGACGTTTCGTGGCTGGATTCCCTGCGCGCCGAACTGCCGGAGGACGCCACCATCTGCGTGCTGCCGTGGTTCGAGGCGGGCCTGGCGGTGGACGCGATGCTGCGCGAGGCCGACGACAGCACTGGTCGCGTGTCGGGCCTCGTGAAGGCCATCAAGTCCTACACGCACATGGATCGCACGCCGCGGCAGGAGATGGATTTGCATGAGGGCATCGAGAACACCTTGAAAATGCTCGGCCACAAGACCAAGGGCACGACCGTCATCAAGGAATTCGATCCGAAGCTGCCAAAGATCGTCGGTTATCCCGGGGAATTGAACCAGGTCTGGACAAACCTGATCGCCAACGCCGGCGAATCGCTCGGTGGCAAGGGCACCATTCGCATCCGCACCCTGCGCGAGGATGACGCGCACGTGACGGTCACCATCGGCGACGATGGTCCCGGGATTCCGGCCGAGGTGCAAAAGCGGCTCTTCGAGCCTTTCTTCACGACCAAGCCCGTCGGCCAGGGCACGGGCTTGGGCTTGGTGATCTGTCATCGCATCGTGGCCGATCGCCACGGCGGCGAGATCGAAGTGGAATCGAAACCGGGTGACACGCGTTTTCTCGTGCGCCTGCCGCTGGTGGCGCCGGCCGACGCCAAGCCAAACGGCGCGGCCTGATCATCACAGTCACTTCGCGGTTCCCGCGTGAGCCGGGAGTTCCTCCGCGCGCTTCATGGCGTCCTCAAAATCGCCGCAAAGATTCTCCAGGCCGAGCCGGTCGATCAATCCGTCCTTGTGCCTCATGCGCATGGGATGGAACGGAAAACTCATGTGGCGCAGGTTCGCGATTTCGCCTTCACGTCCCGGTTGGTCGCGGCATGGCGAAGACATCCACTTCCTGGCCGAAATATTTCGTCCGGCGATCCGGAGACATCCCGATGGCGCGGGCGACACGCCGGGAGCGCTCGTTGTCGACGTGGATGAGACAGATCAGGCGGTCCTGCTTCAACTGCTCGAAGCCGTAGTCGCGAATCGCGCGCGCGGCCTCGCTGGCCAGGCCCTGGCCCCAATGGGCGCGCGAGATAATGTAGGCGACCTCGATCTCCTGGCCCCAGTCGAGATTTTGCAGAATGAGGCCGCAGCGTCCGATCATCTCGCCCGTTTCGCGCAGGACGGTGGCCCAAAGCCCGAAGCCCCATTCCTCGTAACGCAGCATGTGCCGGCGGATGGCGGCGCGGGCGTCCTCGACCGTCTCGGGCGGCGCGACCGAAAAAAACTCCAGCAGGCCCGGCTCGCGATAGATTTCGAAGAGTCGCTCGGCGTCGCGCTCCTCGAGTTGTCGCAGGATCAGCCGGGGCGTCTCAATCACGTTCATGCACGGCGAAGCTACGAGGCGGGCGCGGCGGCGGGCGCCTCGGCAAACGTGACCAGGTTTCCATCGAGATCGACCACGCTGAATTCCAGCCGTCCGAACGACTTGGTGGCCAGCGCGTCGTTGGCATGGACGATGCCCAGCGCGCGGCAGCGCTCGTACAAATCGGCGATGCCGCGCACGTCCACGCGGCATTTGATCGGGTTGGCGTTGGGATCGACCTCCGCCCGGCCGAGGTGAATCTCGGCGGCATCGCGGCGCAGGATGGCGTAATCCTCGAGGTGCAGCGACGCCGAGAAGCCGAGCTGCGTTTCGTAAAACTCCACCGCGCGAGTGACGTCACGGGCCGCCAGTCGCGGAATCGCCCGGATGAACGCGGTGCTCATGGACTCAATGCTGCCACGGAAGTTTGTCGAGGTCGACATTTCCTCCCGTCAGGATGATCCCCACGCGCTTTCCGGATACCTCGAGTTTTCTCTCCACCAGCGCGCCCAGCGGAACCGCGGCGGAGGGCTCGATGACAATCTTCATCACCTCCCAGGTGTGCCGCATGGCCGCGATGATCGCGTCCTCGCCGACCGTGACGATGCCGTCGAGCAGCCGGGTGAGGACGGAGAATGATTTTTCGCCGAGCGCGGTGCGCAGGCCGTCGGCGACGGTCTGCGGATTGTTCTGCGGCTGGCGCACGCCGGTCTGCAGCGAGCGAAAGGCGTCGTCCGCGCCGGCGGGCTCGGCGCCGAACACGCGGATGTCCGCGCGCAGCCCCTTGGCCGCAATGCTGGTTCCGGACATCAATCCGCCGCCGCCGACCGGCGCCACGATCAGATCGAGATCGGGGATTTCCTCGAGGAATTCCAGCGCGCAGGTGCCCTGGCCGGTGATGACCGACCAGTTGTCATACGGATGCACCAGCATGGCGCCGGTCTCGGCCTGGATTTTCGCGGCGGCCGCCTCGCGGGCGGCGAGGGTGGGCTCGCAGAAGGTGATTTTTCCCCCGTAACGCCGGACGGAATCCTGCTTGACCTTGGGCGCGTTGCTGGGCATCACGATGTGGCCGGGCACGCCGCGGATCGAGGCCGCGCGCGCGAGCGCGGCCGCGTGATTGCCCGAGGAATGCGTCACGACGCCGCCCCGCACCTCGGCTTCCGCCGCGGAGAGAACCGCGAAAGTGGCGCCCCGCGCCTTGAAAGCGCCGACCTTCTGCAGGTTTTCGCACTTGAAGAACAACTGCGCGCCGTATTCGCGATCGAGAGTCGAAGAGGTGAGCACCGGCGTGCGATGCACATGCGGCGCAATCAACGCGAGCGCGGCGCGAATCTCCTTAAGCGTGGGAGCAGCGGTCATGGGACGACCTTAGAAGGAACAAGGAACAAGGAGGAAGGAACAAGAATATTCGCTCGCCGGCGCCAGCTGTCGCAACATTTCACATGGAAGCTCGGGAATCACTCGCTTTCGACTTCGATCCATTCTTCCTTCCTCCCTGTTCCTTGTTCCTTAATGTATTGCGGCCGCCTCGCCCCGTCTCCCACCGGATTTCTGCATCTCGGTCATGCGACCACGTTTCGGGTGGCGCAGCAGCGCGCGCGGGATGCGGGCGGGAAGCTGCTTCTGCGCATCGAGGATCTGGATCGCGAGCGCTGCAAGGCGGAGTTCGAGGAATCGCTGATCGACGATCTGCAATGGGCCGGCCTCAGCCTGGGACGGACGCGCCCGTCCGCCAGAGCGAGCGCATGTCGCTGTACCTCGACGCGTGGCGAAGGCTGGCCGGGCAAGGAAGGATCTATCCCTGCGGATGCAGCCGGAAGGATGTGGAACGGGCGCTATCGGCGCCGCATGCGGACGATGAAGCCGAACCGATCTATCCGGGAACGTGCCGGCCAGCGGAACGCTGAACGCGTGCCGAGTCGTCGCCGGGCGCGATCAATTGGCGCTTTGCCGTCACGCCGGGCGAGGCGGTGGAATTTGTGGACGGCGCGGCGGGACCGCAGCGCTTCGTGGCGGGCCGCGATTTTGGCGACTTCCTCGTCTGGCGCAAAGACGGATTCCCCACGTACCAGCTCGCCGTGGTGGTGGATGACGCGGAAATGGGCATCACCGAGGTCGTGCGCGGCGCGGATTTGCTGGCCTCCACCGCGCAGCAGATCCTCTTGTACCGAGCCTTGGGGCATCGGCCGCCGGAGTTCTTTCATTGCCCGCTCGTGACCGATGCCTCCGGCCGCCGCCTGGCCAAGCGCGCCGGCGCCCACAGCCTCAAGGCTATGCGCGAATCCGGTCGGGAAATCGAGAGGTAACCACGAAGAGCACGAAGGACACGAAGGCAAGTGGTTGGAAGATCCGAGGATTTCAAAATCCTTCGTGTTCTTCGTGGCCTTCGTGGTTAGTTCCAGACGTGTCCGATCCAGAATTATTTGCCGAGGGGCCACCGCCGGAGCGGCGCGAGGAGCGCGCGCTGGCGGATGCGCCGCTGGCGACGCGCATGCGGCCGCGCACGCTCGAGGAATTCGTCGGCCAGGAGCACCTGCTCGGGCCGGGCAAGCTGCTTCGCCGCGCCATCGAGGCGGACCGGCTTTCGTCGGCGATTTTTCACGGACCGCCCGGCGTCGGCAAGACCAGCCTGGCGGAGGTCATCGCCAACGCCACCAAGGCGCGCTTTGTCCGACTGAGCGGCGTGGGCGGCACGGTGGCCGACATCCGCCGCGCGGTCGCGCAGGCGGACGACTGGCGCAAGCGCTACGACGCGCGCACGATTCTCTTCATTGACGAAATCCACCGCTTCAATCGCTCGCAGCAGGACGCGCTGCTCCCGGATGTGGAGCGCGGCGTGGTGCGGCTCCTCGGGGCGACCACGGAGAATCCGATGTTCGCGGTGAACGGTCCGCTCGTCTCGCGCTCGCAGCTTTTCGCGCTGGAGCCGCTGCAGTCCGCGCATCTCGTCACGCTGATGCGGCGCGCGCTGGAGGACAGCGAGCGCGGATTGGGTCAATTCCGCGTGAAGCTTGATGACGACGCGGCGGAGCATCTCGCGACAATCAGCGACGGCGACGCGCGCCGCGCCTTGAACGCGCTGGAGATCGGCGTGCGCACCACGCCGGCCGGCGCGGATGGAGTCATTCATTTCACGCGGGCGGCGGCGGAGGAGAGCATCCAGCGCAAGGCGATTGTCTACGATCGCGCGGGCGACGGTCACTACGACACGATCAGCGCATTCATCAAGAGCATCCGCGGTTCGGATCCGGATGCGGCGCTTTACTGGCTCGCCAAGATGCTGCACGCCGGCGAGGACGCGCGCTTTATCGCGCGGCGGCTGGTCATTTCGGCAAGCGAGGACATCGGCCTGGCGGATTCACGCGGCCTGCTCATCGCGGAGGCCGCGCATCGAGCGGTGGAATTCATCGGACTGCCGGAGGGCCGCATCGTGCTGGCGCATGCGACGGTCTATCTGGCGACCGCGCCGAAGAGCAATCGCGCCTAGCGGCGCTGGGAGCGGCCGAGACGGACGTGAAGGAGGGCCGGACGCTGGCGGTGCCGGTGCATTTGCGCGGCACCGGGTACAAGGGCGCGAAGCGGCTCGGGAGCGGGGAGGGCTATCAATATTCGCACGACTTCGACGGCGCCTTCGTCCCGCAAGCGTACCTGCCGGAAGGCCGCCGTTACTACGAGGCGGGCGATCAGGGCGAGGAGAAGCGCATCGCCGAGCGACTCGAGATGTGGCGCAAGCAGTTCGACGAACGCTGAGAACTCAGCGCGGCAATTCCTTCACGTACACCGTCAACGATCCATCCGTCGTGCGGCGGATGTCGGTGACTTGAAATGGACGCGCATCGTCGCGCGCCAGCTCGGTGCCGACATTCGGCACGGATTTCACAGCCGGAAAAGTCGCGATGACGCGCGTGGTCTTCGGCCCGGGCTTGGTGCCGGGCAGGATCAGGACCGCGCGATCTTCCGCGACGGCCTGGACGAAAAATTGTCCCGTCAGGTAAACGCGCTCGTCCTTGCCGAACTGCTGTTCGCCGAGCGTGCCGAGGTCGGTCGCCTTGAGTCGCCGGCCCGGCGGCAGGCTGGGGGGCGGGTTGGCCGCGGCTGCGGCGGTGGCCGCGGCGGACGGCGGTGCGGGGGTCCCGGCGGGCGGGGGCGGCGATGACTTGGCGGTCGCGGGCGCCTTGGTGGCATCGGCCGGCGCGACGGAAGCGCCGGGCTTCGCGGGAGGCGATACCGCGCGCGCGACGCCCCGGCTCTTGCGTGAATACTCGGTGCTGACGAGGAGATCGGGCGGCTTGGCGGCATCGGCCGGCGGCGGCGCGGTGTCCTTGGTGCGCGCGACGAGCGGACCGAGCTTCGCCTTGCGCCGGTATTGCAGGAAAGTTTTGTCCGCGCCATCGAGCCGCTCGCCCTTGAGCAGCGGCCAGCCGGCGGCGAGGTTCAATTCGTCGGGCGGCTCGAGCGAGAAGGAAACCGCGCTCGTCTTCAACGTGAAGCTGCCGTAGGTGAGCGGCACCACGGTCGCGAGAATGCGGCCGTCGGGCAGGCGCGTCACGCGCGTGATCGCGCTGAGGTCGTAGGTGCGCTTGAGCTCAAGTTCGACGCCGGGCACGAGCGACTTGGCGATGAGCGCGCCGGTCTCCGCGTCGCCGGGGTAAATCTGCTCGACAAGGAACTGCGGGTTGTCGAGCGAGACGGCCAGCGCGGCGGCGCCGGTCGGAAACAGATCGCGCGCCTGCAGCGGAAACGCCTGCATGATGCTGAAGCGGCCGGTGAGGTACGGCACGCTGGCGGTGGTCTGCTGGAAATTGCGGATGTAGTCGCGCGTGAGCTGGACGTTGAGCGTGCGCAGATCGAAATCGCTCATCGCGGCGTAGCGCGCGTAGGCCTTCTCCGCGGTGAGGAATTCACCCTGCGGCGCCGCGTTCAATTTGTAGCGCTGCGGCGGATCGAGTTTCTTGATCCGGCGGAGAATCTTGTAGCTGAACGGCCGCTCCGGATGACCGAAGACGGTGAAAGTTCCAATCCAGGTCGCGAGGCAGAAGCCGGTCAGCAGCAGGATGAAAACGGTCCAGAGGAAAATGTGATTCCCGCCGGCGCGATGCTCCGAGCGGTCCGCCACCTCGCCGCCGAACGATGAAATGAATTCGCGCTTCATGGACCGGGGGACGGCCGGCGCAGGCGACCGGGGCAATGCTTATTGCTGGGCCGATGATTCGAAGGACGTGCCGCAGCCACAGGTTCGGACGGCATTGGGATTGAGGATGCGAAAGCCGGCGCCGGTGAGTCCGTCGTGATAGTCGATGGTGCAGCCGCGCAGGTGCGCTTCGCTTTCGTGATCGACGAAAAGGCGCACGTCGTCGGCCGGCGTGATGGTCGTGTCGCCTTCCTCGCGCGCGGCGATTTTCATGCCGTAGGAAAGCCCGGAGCAGCCGCCCTTTTCGATGAAGAGGCGCAGGCCGAGGGTCTGGCGATCGGCCGGATCGGGGACGAGTTCGCGCAGGTGTTTGACCGCGTTTTCAGAGACTTCAATCATGGGAACGGCGGCAATATCGCATACTTTCTAGCGGGCGGCTCGCGGGATCGTCAAATGGATGACGCAATTCGCCAACGCGTCTAAGGTGTCCGCAATGGGCCGCATCGCACTGCTTTCCGAGACCGTGGCAAGCCAGGTCGCCGCCGGGGAGGTCATCGAGCGCCCGGCCTCGGTGGTCAAGGAGCTGGTCGAAAACAGCCTCGATGCCGGTGCCACCCACATCACCGTGGCCGTCCAGCGCGGCGGCATCGCGCTCATCCGGGTGACCGACGACGGCTCCGGCATGGACCGGGAGGACGCGCTGCTCTGCCTCGAGCGCCATGCCACCAGCAAATTGCGCACGGGGCGCGATCTGTCGGCCATCGCGACGATGGGTTTCCGCGGCGAAGCGCTGCCGAGCATCGCCAGCGTGTCGCGTTTCCGGCTGACCACGCGCGAACCGGGAGCGCTGGCGGGCACGGAGGTCGTGGTCAACGGTGGCAAGATCGAGACCGTGCGCGACGCAGGCGAGGCGCCCGGCACGCAGGTCGAGGTGCGCTCGCTCTTTTACAATCTGCCGGCGCGGCGGAAATTTCTGCGCTCCGAGCCGACCGAGAACGGCCACATCGAGTCGATGATGCATCAGCTCGCGATCGGCAATCCGCGGGTGGGTTTCACCTTCGTGCGCGACGAGCGCACCGTTTTCCAACTGCCGCCGGCGGCGCGGCTCGAGGATCGGATTCGCGATCTCGGCGGCGCCGCACGGCTCGAGGAATTGATCGCGATCGACGGCAGCGCCAACGGCGAGGGCCGTCCGGCCATCCGCGGGTTCATCGGCAAGCCGGGCGTCAGCCGCGGGAGCCGCGCCGACCAGCGCGTCTTCGTGAACGGCCGGGCGATCGAAAACAGCACCATTCATCACGCGTTGCGCGAGGGCTACCACACGGCGCTGATGAAAGGCCGGCATCCGGTCACGTTTCTTTTCCTCGAGATGGCGCCGTCGGCGGTGGACGTGAACGTGCATCCGGCCAAGCGCGAGGTGCGTTTTCACCGTCCGTCCGATGTGCACGAGGCCATCGTCAGCGCGGTGCGGCAGTCCCTCGAATCGGCGCGCACCGCGTGGTCGCGCGGGTTTCACCAGCCGGATCTGGCCGCGCCGGTGCCGGACGTGGCAGTACCGGCGGACGACGTGACGCTTTTCGGCAGCCGTGACGAGGCGAGAGCGGCGGGTGCGCTCGCCCCGCTAATTTCGCGCGCGGCGGTCGAGTCATTTGCGAGGTCCCCGGTTGCGCCGATTTCCGATCCGATGGCGACTCCGGGCGGGGCGCCTCCGCGGCCGGGACCGTTTCGAATCCTCGGCGTGTTGAACCGGCTTTACATCCTGATGGAAGGCGAGGGAGGCCTGGTGCTGGTGGATCAACACGCCGCGCATGAGCGCATATTGTTCGAGGAACTGCGGCGCCGGCTCGAGTCGGGCGACGTGGTCGCGCAAAAGCTCCTGCTGCCCGTCACGATCGAGGTGGGTCCGCGCGATGCGGAATGGCTGCGCCGCAACCTCGCCGATTTGCAGCGCATGGGCCTGGGCCTGGAGTCGTTCGGCCCGGGCACCTTCAAGCTGGACAGCCTGCCGCCGTTTCTGCCGGCGGATCGACCGCAGCAGCTCATGCGCGAGGTGATCGAGGAACTGCAGGCGGCGGGCGCCGAGACGCCGCGGCTCCGGCTGGGGGAGGAGATGATCGCCAAGACGGTTTGCCGACATTCCGTGAAGGCGAACGACCGGCTGCGCGAACCGGAAATCGAAAAGCTCATCACCGATTTGCTGGCGTGCGAACTGCCGTACTGCTGTCCGCACGGCCGGCCGACCATGATCCAGATCAGCCACGGCGAGCTGGAGAAGAAGTTTGGGCGACGGACGTGAAAGAGAGTCGAACGTCGACAGTCGACGGTCGACAGCTGCAAGCGAGCCTACGGCCGCGATCACGCGCACGCGGATGAAGCGTTGGGCGTTGGCGGACTGCGGGGCGTTGTCGCGAATGGTGAGGCGATGGGAGGTGCCCTGATCGACATCGAGACCAGCGTGGTGAACGTCGTCGCCGCTGTCCCAGGTCTGCAGATCGCGCGGAGACTTCGACGATGTAGTTGAGGTCGCGTGACCGCGTTGGGCTTGGTGAAACTGATCGCGAGAAATTGATCGGGACCGTCCGGCACGACGCTCACGACAGGCACGGCCTCGGGGCTGGGAATGAGCGGCGACGAGCCGAAGGCGTACTCGGCGAGATCCGGAAGTCCGTCGCCGTCCTCATCCGCGTCCGGGGTGATGACGCTCAGGATCCACGGCAGCCGCGCGGCGATCTGGGTCGAGTAGAAGCCGGATGGAACCGGCACTGGTCCGGATCCGAAGAGCTGCCAGCCGCCCGCCCCGTTGTCGACATAGAATCCCCGGGCATCGAAGAGCGCACCATTGAAGAGATTGGATCCCGCGCTGTCGGTCGCAAACGGTCCATCCACCGCGTAGTGAATGCCGGCGAGTTTCCACACGCCCGCCTCCTGGACGAAGAGTCCGCCGCCCGAATCGCCGACCGAGAGATGGCATTCGTAACGCGCCGAGACCCGGTTGATCGAAGGTGGCATAGACGAACATGCCCAGTCCGCCGCCGTCCACGATGCCGGTCACGGTGTTGGTGCCCCAGCGCATGACGGAGTCACTCGCGCCCCACGCCCAGCCAACCGGGGATCCGCCGAAGAGGACGTCGCTTCCCCGCTGCGTGCCACGACCGAAGGCGACGAGTTGCTTCCCGGTTTCGGTGCCTGCGCCGAGGTAGAGCGGCGCAAAAATGGGAAACGTGCCGCTGGTCTGCCAGATCTGCAGATCGGTGCCGGCGGGATCGGAGTGGCCCGCGGTCGTGGTGTAATCGACGCCTTGGAAAGTGAAGATATCGCCCACGTTGCCGCCGATGTGGCGGGCGGTGATGAAGAAATGGGGCGCGATTGCGGTGCCGAGGAATGCGTGAAAGATGACCTCGAATTGTCCGCCGCTGTTGGCAAGCGGACCCGACGGCGGATTCAACGTGTAGTCGTTGAAACCCGGATCCCCGCTGCCCTGCACGATGACCGCCTGACCACGCGGCGCGACTCCAATGAGCGCAATCCATGCGCTCAGAAGGGAGGCGAGGCGGCGCCACATGAATCATTCAAGAAGCCAAGAGCTGTGCCGGTGGGGAAGTAATCAGTGATCAGTAATCAGTGAGCAGTGTTCAGTGAAAATGTGGGAATTCGTTTCGCTCTCGAAATTACTGATCACTGATTACTGATTACTTCCGTCACAGCCTCCCTCTCGCCCGATAAAACTCCATTCGCCGCTTGATGGCCGCCACATAGGCCTTGGTGCCCGGGAAGCTGATGCTCTCGGCCAGCTCGTCGCCCGACACGCGCGAATCGGTCGACCCCGGCTGCTGCCGCTCGCGCTCCTGCCTCGCGGGCGCGGGCGTCGTCGACCCAGCGCTGGACGTTGCGGCGGCCCGCGTTGTACTCCGCCAGCGCGAAGGGAATCGGATCGTCCTTGTCCTTCCAGCGCTGCAGCGCCTGCGCGAGATACCAGGTGCCCGCCTCGATGTTGGTCTTCGGATCAAAGAGATCGGTCGGGACAAACGAGGCGATTTTCTCGGCCTTGGCCCACTCGAGCGCGGCGGTCTCCGAGACCTGCATCAGGCCGCGCTCGCCCGCCGTGCCCTCCTTGGTCGGCAGAAGCTTGCTCTCCCGCCAGATGACCGCCTTGACCAGGGCCGGGTCCACCCGGTGCCGCCCGGCGATTTCCGCGATCATCGGATCAAATCGATGGAATCGGTCCGGAAAAATCCTCTCGCTGACCTCGTAGGCGAAATTCGGCGAGAATCGCCAAAGGAAGCCGATCATCCCGCCGAGCAGGAGCAGGACGGCGAGCAAAAGTTGCCAGCGTTTGCGAAAGCGGGTCATCGGGGCGGGAAAACTCCGCTGGTTAGACCGGTCCGCGAAAAAAACCACTCACAATCTTTTCGCGCATGTCCATAGTTTGGCGCATGAACCCCCGCTTCGCGCGCATCCTGGTGGATGGCACGACCGATCGCGAATTCGATTACGTGGTGCCGGACGCGCTGGCCGGGTCGGTGTCGGTCGGCAGCCGCGTGCGCCTGCCTTTCCGGCACCGGCAGTTGCTCGGCACGGTGATCGCCCTGTCCGAAACGAGCGGCGTGGAGGAGGCGAAGGTGCGGCCCATCACCTCGGTGGTGGGGTCGGGCGCGGAGCCGGCCATTCCGCCGGTGCTGCTGGAGCTGGCGAAATGGATTGCGGATTATTACTGCGCGCCGCTCGACCAGGCCATGCGCTGCGTGCTGCCCGACGTGATCCGGAAGGCGGAGATGGATTTCAAGGAGCGGCAGTTTGCGCGGCTGGTGCGCGCGCCGGACGAGGACGAAGCGGCGCGGCTTTCGCGGCGCTCGCCGCGGCGCGCGGAATTGCTGGCGGCGCTGGAGACCGCGCCGGGCCAGCGCGTGCAGGTGGTGCAATTGCTCGAGGATCTCGGGACGACGCGCCAGACGCTGCAAGGGCCTGGTGAATCTCGGGTACGTCACGATCGAACACGGAACGATTCCGCGCGATCCCTTTGGCGTGAACGCGTTTGTGGCCGACTCGCCGCTCGCGCTCGACGGCGAGCAGACGGCCGCGCTCGCGACCATCGCCGCCATGATGAAGGCGCCGCGCGCCGAGCATAAGCCCATGCTCCTGCACGGCGTGACGGGCAGCGGCAAGACGGAGGTCTACCTGCAGGCCATCGCCATGGCGCGCGCGGCAGGGAAGGGCGCGCTGGTCCTCGTGCCGGAGATTTCACTCACGCCGCAGACGGTGGAGCGCTTCAAGAGTCGCTTTACCAAGGCGGGCGACGAGGTGGCCGTGCTGCACAGCCGGCTCTCGGAGGGCGAGCGGCATGACGAATGGCATCGCATCCACTCCGGGCAGGCGCGCATCGTGATTGGCGCGCGCAGCGCCATCTTCGCGCCGGTGCGCGAACCGGGACTCATCGTGGTCGACGAGGAGCACGAGGGCTCCTACAAGCAGGAGGAGGCCCCGCGCTATCACGCGCGCGACATCGCCGTGGTCCGGGCCAAGCTCGAGGGCTGCCCCGTCGTGCTCGGCAGCGCCACGCCGTCGCTCGAGAGCTACCACAACGCCCGACCGGCAAATATGCCCTGCTGCACCTGGCCACGCGGGTGGATGAGCGGAAAATGCCCGTCATTCGCGTGATCGACATGCGGCGCGAGTCCGCGCGCACTAACACAATCGGTCCCAGTGTGCTTATCGGAGAAATTACGCACGGCTGTTACGTCAAGATTGGAGAAAGGGGAGCAAACGATTCTCTTTTTGAATCGCCGCGGATTTGCCAGCGCAATGCTCTGTCCGAAATGCGGTTTCGTCTGCGAATGCCCGAATTGCAGCCTGGCGCTGACTTTTCACCGGACGGAGGACCAACTCATGTGCCATCTCTGCGGACACCGGCAAAAGGCGCCGAAACGCTGCCCGAATCCCGACTGCCGCGACCCGGCCATCCGGCACCGGGGCTTCGGCACGGAGCGCGTCGAGGAGGTGGTGGCCAAGGTCTTCCCGCGCGCCCGCATCGCGCGCATGGATGCCGACACCATGTCGGGCAAGCACGCGCACCGCGACGCGCTGGGCGCGTTCAAGGCGGGCAAGACCGACATCCTGGTCGGCACGCAGATGATCGCCAAGGGGCTGCATTTTCCCAACGTCACGCTGGTGGGGATCATCAATGCCGATCTTTCGCTCCACATGAATGACTTCCGCGCGGCCGAGCGGACGTTTCAATTGCTCACGCAGGTGGCGGGCCGGGCGGGGCGGGGCGACATGGAGGGCGAGGTGTTTGTGCAAACCTGCACGCCGATGAGTCCCGCCATCCAATTCGCGCGGCATCATGATTTCGAGGGATTTTGGGAGCAGGAGAGCGAATTCCGGCGCACGTGCGATCATCCGCCGTTCACGCACATGATCCTGATCACGGTGCGATCCACGCACAAGGAGCGCGCGGAATTCAGCGCCGCGACCATCGCGCGGAGGCTGAAGGAAAATCTGCCGCGCGGCGCGGCGGTGCATGATCCGCTGCCGGCGCCGTGGGAGAAGTTGAAGACGTATTATCGCTTTCAGATTCAACTGCGCGCCCGCGCGATCCTGAAATTGAGCCGGCATGTCCGCCAGGTGCTCGACGCGCTGCCGCTTCCCGAGGACGTGCAGGCGCAGGTGGATGTCGATCCGCAGCAGTTGCTTTAGCGCGTCACAGATTCTCCGACATCGCCCAAAACCGCGCGAAGGCCTGATCCCAGCCGCGCGACTCGACGGCCTTGCGGCCGTTCGCGCTGAGCTCGGCGCGGAGCGCGGAGTCGGTGACAAGGCGCTCGAGCGCGGCGCAGAGGTCGTCGAGATCCAGCCCGCGCGTGATCAGTCCCGTCTTGCCATGTTCGACCAGCTCGCGCGGACCGCCTTGATCCGAGACCACCACCGGGAGGCCGCTCGATTGCGCCTCGACGATGACGTTGCCGTAGGTGTCGGTCACGCTGGGGAAGAGAAACGCGTCGGCCGAGGCGTAGGCGCGCGCGAGATCCTCGCCGCCGAGGATGCCGGTGAAGATGGCGTTGGGGAGCTGCCGCTTGAGTTCCGGAGTGTAAACGCCGTCGCCGACCACCGCGGCGCGCACCGGCAGCCCCTTGTCGCGCAGGCGCCCGACGCACGCGGCGAAAAGGTCGAGCTGCTTCTCGACCGACACGCGGCCCACGTAGAGCACGACAAATTCTCCGGGCTTCGCCCCGCGCTTGATCCAGTACTTCGGGTCGCGCTTGCCGGGCGCGAAGAGATCCGTCGCGACGCCGCGCGGGAGAATTTTCAATTTCTCCGCGGGAATGCCGCGCTCGACCCAGATTTCGCGATAGCGCTCGGAGTTCACGTACACCAGATCGAACTGGTGATAGAACCAGGACATGAACCGCCAGGTCAGCGACTCCATGAAGTGATCGTCGGTGAGTATCTGCACGTAGTACGGGATGTCCGTGTGATAAATCCCGCTGGTCGGCAGGCCAAGGGTCTTGGCGGCGAGCAGCGCGGTCAGGCCGATCGGTCCCGGCGTGCTGATGACCAGCTCGGTGAAGCGCTCGCGCTGGATGTAATCGATCATCTCGAGGATCGGCGGGAACGTCAGCTTCTGCAGCTCGTACTCGGGAATCTCGAATTCGCCGATCGGCTTGAAATTGCGGATCGGAATGTCCGGCCCGAAGTCGAGCGGCGGCCGCGAGGTCACGATGCGCAGATCGCGCCCGGCCGCGTGGCCCGCCGCGACCATGCGCTGGATCGTCGTGGCCACGCCGTTGACGTCCTCGAGCGTGTCGGTGAACCAGCCGCGCTTGGTGTTCTGCAGCATGGGCGGGCGGTGCCCGGCGATTGGCTCGGTGATCTCGCGCAGCCGGTCGCGCTTGGCCGACTGGCTGCTGATCGCATAAATGTACGGGCTCAGCATGAGGCCGAGCGGCACGACCGCGCTGATCGCCTGGATGGCCTCGACCACGTTTCCGCCGGAGAGCTGCTTGAGAAACTTGGTGAAGAAGCGGAAGGCGAGCTGGTTGGTGAAAAGATTGGCGATGGTGAAAGCGCGCCGCTCGGGATCGGAAAGCCCGGCGGTCTCCCTGGCGATGGCGGCCTTCACGGCCGGCTCCGAAAAATAGGCGGACAACTCGCGCCAGACCGAGACGTTGCCCGGCTTCACCAATTCGAAAATTTTCCCGTCGAGCACGCTTTGCGCAAGGAAACCCAGCTTGTCCTTGAAGCTGAATTCCGTCGGGTCGCGACCCTCGAGGAATCGCGACATGGCTTTCTCCGCGAGGGCGGGGGTCTGGCCCTTGCCGGAAAGGAAGCGCTCCTTCACAAATTCCCAGGCCGTGTTGTAGAGACCGTGCGAAAGCGTCAGCGGCGATCCGCCCGTGCCCGCCGGCGCCACGCGGCCGTCGCGCACGTGCGCCAGGAACTCGGCGGTCGATGCCGCGGCCGGCGTCTCGCTGAACGCGCGCGCCGGGAAGAGACCGCCGTGATCGTCCGAGCCGCCAATCAGGATTTTCTTCCACGGCTCCGGATGGGTCGGCGCGAGGCCGTGGCGCTCGGCCAGCCGCGCGATCGTCTCCGGCGTCAGCGTCGACATGGTGTAACGCACGACGTCGTTGAGGAGATCGTCGCGCAGCCCGTTCAGTCCCTCGAAATGCTTGAAGAGCAGGATGAGCTGCTCGACATGCGCCGGGCTGAGGCGTTCATCCGGATCAAAAAACGGATGGGCCACGGCGTGCGTGAGCTGCGCTTCGCCGAGATAGCGCTGCAGCTCGAAGACGTTCTCGCGGCACTGCGCCAGCTCGCGGTGCTGCGACTCCGTGTGACCCCACACCAGCACGTGCACCTTGCAGCGGTCGTCGGGAAAACGCGCCGTGACCTGCTCGCCGAGGAAAACGCCGGGACGGTCCGCGATGGCCAGGCAGCCTTCGATCGAATCGTGATCCGTGATCGTGACGAAGTCCATGCCGGCGGCGCGCAGCGCGTCGTAGAGCTGGACGGGATTAGTCACGCTCTCGGGAAAGCCGGCCCGGCGAAACACCCATTCCGCGGAGCGATTGCTGGCGCGCGAGTGGATGTGGAGGTCGGCTTTCATCAGGGCAATCCGGGGACGGAAAGCTTCGGCGGTCGAGGCCGATGCGCAACTCGCGCGCGGCGCCGGCCGCGCCACGGGCCGGCGGTCGCGCATGACGAAGGTTTGACAATCCGGCGGTCGCGCCGGAGAAATCGCGCGGGCCGAGTGGTGTGATGGTCGTCCCCGCCGCCGGTTCGCCTTCATGCCGAGCTTCGAGTTTACGCCGTGGCAATGGATCATCGCGATGATCGCCGCGTACTCGATTGGCTTGTCCAAGACCGGCTTCGCGGGCGTGGGGCTGGTCGGCATCTACCTCATGACCGAGATCATGCCGGCGCGCGAGTCGACCGGGCGTCATCCTGCCCATGGTCGTCTTCGCGGACCTGGTGGTGATCCGCTTCTACTACAGGCTGGCGCGCTGGTCGCTCATTCGCGCGTTCCTCCCGTGGGCGCTGATCGGAATTCTGGTCGGCTATTTCCTGTTCGCGCGCATCCCGGAAAACTGGTTTCGAACCGTGGTGGGCGCCATCATCCTGGTGTTGGTGGCCGGACAATATTTGCGGCGCTGGCTGATTTCGAAACCGACGCCGGGACCACCGCCGCGCGTGGCGGGAATCGGGCTCGGGCTGGTGGGCGGCATCAACACGATGATCGCGAATTCCGCCGGCCCGTTCATGGCGATGTACCTGCTGATGGACGCGATCGCTCGACAAATGGGGCTTTGTCGGCACCAACGCGATGATGTTCGTCATCATCAACTCCTCCAAGCTGCCGCTCAGCTACAGCCTCGGTGTGATCACGCCGCAATCACTGCTCTTCAATCTGTGGCTCGTGCCGGCCGTGCTCGCGGGCATCGCCAGCGGCCGCTACATTCTCGAGCGCATCCCGCAGCGGGTCTTCGAGGAAATCCTGCTGCTCTTCTGCCTGCTCGCCGCGCTGCGGCTGATCTGGTCGTGAGCCGCGCCGGCTATTTCTTGAGCATATCCGCGAACATGGCGGCGTCGGACGCGGTCAGTCGCGGATTGGCCGGCTGCATCGGCGGATTGTACTCAAAGATCAGCGTGTTGGAATTGGCGGCGATGAGCCGCAATTCGCCGCCTTGCTTCACGGAGCCGATTCTGGCCAGTTCCTTGCCTGGCGCCGACTTCGGGAATTTCTTCAGCGCGTCCAGCAGCTGGCGCTCGAGCTGGGCCTGCGACTTCGATTTGCCGGAGCTGATGTAGAAAAAGGTCCAGGTCCGTCCGCGTCCCGTCGGCCTTCTTCATCGCAAAACGGATGATCTGCGACTTGAGCTTGGAACCGCGCGGCGCGGTGGCGGAAATCGAAAAAATATTCGGGCCGGACGTCTGGCTGCCCAGGGCATAGGCAAAGGTCGGTTTCGGCGGAGCCTTCTCCGCTGCGGACGACGGGCAGTGCGGGAAGTGTCAGCGCCAGGATGGCGAGCAGGAGGCGGCGGGGGTACATCATCGGCGACTTTCCATTACGCCTCGCGCAATGACAAACGGGAATCGCGGGCCGCTAGGATTCGCCGCGTTTCGGCTTGCTCCCCAGTCCGCATAGGTCTGCACGGTGCGGTCGGCGCGGGCAGACTCGACCAACCGCTCAATCTGCCGCCAAATCGCGGGAAAATGAAAATCGGGCGGGTGGATTCCGAGCCGAAGCAGGGGATTGCCCCGCAGGCGCCGGGCCAGCGAGGCATTCCAGACGAGGCTGACCGCCCGGCGCCAGGCGTTGCGCGGGCTGTAGACGAGAGACTGCGACCGCGTGACTTCGCCCGTCCGCAGATTTTCGAAGGTGGTCAGGCGCGTGGTGTAAGCAAACCCAGCTTCACGCACCGCCGTCGCCGCCTCGACTCCCAGGAGCCACGCCGGGGCGATGAAACCGACGGGCGGCGACAGCTCCGGCGCATACAATTCGCGGAAGCGCGCAAAGTCGTCCTTGGCCTGCCCAAGCAGCGCGGCGGCCGCCGGCTTGTCCAAATCGTAAAACTCTCCCTCGCTGGCGGTGTAGACCTGCGTGACCAGGCGGTCGCGCACGCTCTCGGTGCCGCTGGCGGCGCGCTGGTGAAAATATCCGTGCACCACCAGCTCGTGACCCGCGCGTGCGCGCTCCGCCAGCCAGCCGCAAAAGATCGGATCGTCGAGAAAATGCCCGCGATGATGATGGTTTGGCACCACGAGCAGCGAAGTGCGCGCGACGCCCCACGCCGCCAGCGCCTGCAGCATCCGGTCGCAAACCTCCCGCGTCGCCGGCGAGACGTCGTGGACCGACACGACCATGCTCTTCATGCGACGTCCCTTTTCACGCGTCGGGCGAGCAGCGACACAATGGCGTGCAACGTCGCGAAGAGCAGACAAACGTAGGTGAACGCCTCGCCGAACCGCGTGTAGAAGGTCAGCGGGGGATTGGTCGGCACATCGATCACGCCGCCCAAGACGCCCGGCGCGAAGGTGTCGCCATTCTCATCGGCCAGCGTCTGCCGGATGCGGCCGAATTCATCGACCGCGCAGGTCACGCCGGTGTTGGCGCAGCGCAGGAGCGGCCGGCGGTTCTCGGCCGCGCTGAAGACGGCGTTGGCCAGGTGCTGCCGCGAGCCGATCGAGCGGTTGAACCAGCCGTCATTGGTGATGTTGACGAGAATCTGCGCGCCGCGCCGGCACCGGCTCGCGGGAGATGTAACCAAGCGTGTCCTCAAAGCAAATGAGCGGCGCGAGCTTGAGCTGGGGATCGCTCATCTCGAAAACGCCGGGCTCGGTGCCGCTGGTGAAATCGCCTGGCACCTGCGCGCCGACAATCCAGACGAAGACGGGGAACGAATTCCGCCAGGGGATGAATTCGCCGAAAGGCACGAGAAAGATCTTTCGGTAAATCTGCGCGTCACCGCCGCTGGGCGGCAGCATCACGGCGGCGTTGAAGTCGGAGCGCCGGCCATCGTCGGCGAAGGCGAAATCGAGCGTGCCGAGCAGAAAGTAGAACGAGCCGCGCTGGGCGAAGTCCTTGACGAATTCGTACTCCGCCTGGTTGTAGAACAGTCCGGTCGGCGTGGCGGCCTCGGGCCAGAGCAGGAGTTGCGGGTTGGTCGCGATGGCGATGTTGGTGAAGCGCTCGAGCTGCTGGAGGACGCGGGCCGCGGTGGCCGGATCGAATTTTTCGTTTTGCGGGAATGGCCGGCTGCACTGCCGCGAAGCGCAGCGGCGTGCGGGTCAATCCCGGTTGCGCCGCGCGCAGCGAATAGAAACCGAAGGCAAAAAGCGCAACCACCATTGCCATGGTGATGGTGAAATCGAAATGGGGCCGCAGCCGGCCCGCGCGAATTTCCAGCGCGAAGCGAATCACGGTGGCGATCGCGATGATGTTCACGAAGCAAAGCAGGAAGGAGAGTCCGCCCACGCCGCCGTACGCGGAGAGTTGCAGCAGCGGAAGATTCGAATGCAGGGCGACGCCAAGCCCGTTCCAACTGAAGACAATTCCGCGCAGCCACTCGAGACCGGTCCAGGCCGCGGCGCCGACCAGGGCGAGCTGGAGGTTGAAGCCGGAACCCAGAAACGATTCGATCGATCCCGGCCGGAAAACGCGTGCCATCAACCACGCCCACGCGCCGGGGAAAAGCGCGAGGTAGAGGCAGAGAATCACCCAGCCGAGGCCCGTGACCTCGACAAGCCAATGAAAGGTGAGCAGGAAAAACGTCGCGCCGGCGGTGTAGCCGAGCAGGAAGGGGCCCGGCTGAAACAGCCAGCGGGTCCACTTCGAGCGCGCCGGGCCGGTCGTTACGGAGGCCGGCAGCCAGAGCGCGGCGAGGAGCGGCGTGAGGGCAATCCAGGCCAGCCATGACTGGTTCCAGCCGGGCAGGGACAGGTCGAGGGCGAGGCCGGTCAGGAACGCGCCGGGCCAGCGCCAGACGGCGGGAAGTTGGAGCGGGCGGGACGACATCCGAGCGGCGAGGATAGGGGAAATTCCGGGCCGGACAAGGGAGCGGACCCGCAAGACCAACCAGATGTAAAATTCATTACCACGCGGGGTAGATGTGTGCTTGGTTACCCTTTTATGCCCGTTGTCGCGAATCGTCTGATCAACGAGAGATCCCCGTATCTTCGTCAGCACGCGCAAAATCCGGTCGATTGGCAGCCCTGGGGCGAGGAGGCCTTCGCCAAGGCGCGGCGGGAAAACAAGCCCATCTTCCTCTCGGTCGGCTACTCGACCTGCCACTGGTGCCACGTCATGGCGCACGAGTCTTTCGAGAGCGAGAGCACGGCCGCGATCCTGAACGAGAATTTTGTGTGCATCAAAGTCGACCGCGAGGAGCGGCCGGACGTCGATCGCGTCTACATGACTTTCGTGCAGGCCACCACGGGCAGCGGCGGCTGGCCCCTGAGCGTGTGGCTGACGCCGGCGCTCAAGCCATTTTTGGGCGGCACCTATTTTCCGCCCGAGGAGCGCTACGGTCGCAAGGGATTTCCGGAGGTCCTGCGCGCCATCGCGGACGCCTGGCGCGACGAGCAGACGAAAATTGTCGAACAGGGCGACATGGTGGTCGACGCGTTGCGCAAGCACATCAGCGGAACCAACGCCGCGGGCGCCGCGCCGGCGCGCAGCGTGGCGGACCTGGTGAAGGGAATCGACGAGCTGTGGGCGAATTTTGACAAGGAATGGGGCGGTTTCGGCACGTCGCCGAAGTTTCCGCGACCGGCGGTGTTGCGCTTCGTGGCGCGGGCCGCGGCGCTCCGCGGAGGTGCCGGCCGAGGCGCGCAACCGCGCGTTGCTCATGCTGCTCACCACCCTGCGCAAGATGGCGATGGGCGGGATGCACGATCACATCGGCGGCGGATTCCATCGCTACTCGGTCGACGACGCGTGGCACGTGCCGCATTTCGAAAAGATGCTCTACGATCAGGGCCAGCTGGCCATCGCCTACCTCGAGGGCTTCCAACTCACCGGCGAGAGCGCCTTCGCCGACGTGGCGCGCGACATCCTCGCCTACGTCGAGCGCGATCTGCTCGCGCCCGGCGGCGCGTTTTTCTCGGCGGAGGATGCGGACAGCGCATTGGAACAGGGCGGGACGGAGCACGCCGAGGGCGCGTTCTATGTCTGGACGAAGGCGGAAATCGACGCGCTCCTGCCGGCGGAGGATGCGCCGATGTTCTGCCGGCATTACGGGGTCGACCCCGAGGGCAACGCGGATTCGCGCAGCGATCCGCACAATGAGTTCGAGGGGAAGAACATTCTCATCGAGCGCTGCCCGCCGACGCAAACGTCGTCCGAGTACAATCTTCCGGTCGAGCAGGTGAACACGGTGCTGGCGGCCGGCCGCGCCAAGCTCTTCGCCGCGCGCGCGTCGCGTCCGCGTCCGCAGCTCGACAACAAGATTCTCACCGGCTGGAACGGCCTGATGATTTCCGCGTTCGCCCGCGCCGGCCAGATCCTCGATTCGCCGGCCTACGCTGGCCACCGCGCGCCGCGCCGCCGGCTTCATCCGGAAGCAACTTTACGACGAGAAGACGGGCATCGCTGCGACGCAGCTATCTCGATGGCGCGGGCGAGGTGAGGGGCCTTCGCCGACGACTACGCCTTTCTCATCGCCGGGTTGCTGGATCTATATGAAGGCGGGTTCGACCAGCGCGATCTGGACTGGGCGGTGCGCCTGCAGAAAACGCAGGACGAACTGTTTGGCGACGCGGCCGGTGGCGGCTATTACAGCAGCGAGGCGGGCAAGACGGACATTTTGCTCCGCATGAAGGACGAACACGACGGCGCGGAGCCGGCGGCCTCGTCGACGGCCGTGCTGAATCTCCTGCGCCTGGCCGCGCTGACGGGTCGCGCCGAGTATCGCGGGCAGGCGGAGCGAGCGGCCGCGCCGTTCACCTCGGCGCCCGATCGGCTGGTGCAGTTGATGCCGCTGATGCTCGCGGCGCAGCACGCCCTCGCGACCAGTCCGCTGCAGATTGTCATTGCCGGCGAGCGGGACGCGGCGGACACCCGGGAATTTCTGCGCGCGGTGCGCTCCATCTTCCTTCCGCAGGGCATTGTCCTGCTGGCGGATGGCGGCGAGGCGCGGCGCTTGCTCAATGAGAGCCATCCCTATCTCGCCGACGTGAAACCCATTGACGGCCGCGCGACGGCCTATCTCTGCCGCAATTTCGCGTGCGAACCGCCCGAAACCGACCCCCAGGCGCTTGCCGCCAAGCTCAAGCCCAAAGAATGAATCGAGAAGTACCCGTGGAATTTTCCGTCCCCTTGATGAAGTCGCTCTTCAAGCTGCCGTTTGACCGCATCACCGCGGCGCGAGGCCATCAACTCTTCCAGGCCGGCGGTGTCCGGCAGATCTTCGGCGACCGCGGTCGCATCGAGGCGCACGTGGTGGACGCCGAGCGACCGCAGACCGTCACGTTTTCGCGCCGGCCCGACGACGCCTGGGAGGCGCGCTGCACCTGCGCGGCGGGCGCGGAGGGCCGCTGCCTGCACGCGCATTCCGCCATGCTCGCGGTGCAGGAAGGCGTGCGCCGCCGTGAAACGCTGCCGCCGTTTCCGGAATCCGAACGCGTCTCGCGCGCCCATGCCGATGCGGGCGCTGGGCGAGAAGGCGTTTCACGCCGCGCTCGATCGCGCGTTTCACGAGTCGCGCCGCACCAAGGGACTGAGCAACGCGGCCATCGCGTCGATCATCCCCGAGTGGCCCGACCTGACGCCGCGCGAGTGGACGCCCTGGCCGGCCGGCGCCGCGCCGCAGGACGTGAACGAATTCTGGCAGTACGTCGCACTCGCGCTGAACGACGCGGGCCAGCCGATCCCGGAATTCATGCAGCCGGTGACGCGTCTCGACGAAACCATCTCGCACATTCGCGACATCGCCTCGCGCGCGGAGACGGCGCGCTGGGAAAAGGTCATTTCGCAATTCACCTCGAGCACCCCGCTGGGCCGGCCGGAGCGCATCGCCATCCGACTGGTGGTCCGTCCGGATCAGGCGCACCTCGAATGGCGGCCGGACGGCGGCGACGACGGGCTCGGCTTTCAACCGGTGGAAAAGCCGGAGCTGCAGCGCTTCATGATGCTGGCGCGCCAGAGCCTGCTGGGCATCGCGCCCGAGGCCGCCGGCGTGCTCTGGCTGTCGTTCCTCAATCATTGGCAGCAATTCCAGGTGCTCGAGCTTGATTGCTCGCTGCCGCGCACGCGCAAGATCCTGAACGGGCTCTTCACCCAGCCGGCCCTGGCGCCGTATCTGGTCGGCGCCCACGGCCAGCCGTTCACGCGCGGTCCCGCGCTGCGCTGGGAATGCCAGCGATCGGACGACGGCACCAGCTACCTGATCCAACTGGGCGGCTCGGGCCGCGCGGAGCCCGAGTCGCTCATGCACCTGCCGGGCGCGACCTCGCTCTACGTCGGCGCGACCACCGTGCACGAGGGCCCGGCCACCGGAAATTTCCTGGCGGGCGATCATTATGTGCACATTCTGCCGGCCGCGGTGATCGAGGGCCGTGCGGGCATCGAATTGCTGCACCGCCTGGGAATCGAGACCCCGGCGCATCTGCGCAAGAAGATCCGGCGCGTGCCGATGACCGTTGAGTTGATCTGCGAACTCGAAACCAAGGGCTTCAAGCATCCGCACGAGGAATTGTCGGTGCTGGCGCGCGCGGTGGCCGAGGACGGCGAGCGCGTCGAGGTGCTCATGCGCGATCAATGGGTGCTCGAGTCGGAGACGCCCGGTGGTCGCAGGCCAGCCGATTCCGCTTTTCGATCGCACGCCGCTGGCGCAGGTGCCGGCGCTCCTGGAAAAGATCGGCCTGAAGCCGGGCCGCTTCGACGCGCGCTGGCGCCGCCGGGTGGAGGACGATTTTCCCGCCGCCTTCGCCGCCTGGCTGCGTGAATTGCCCGAGGACGTCACGCGCCACGGTGGCCGACGCGCAACTCGCCACGCTGCAAAGCGGACCGTTGCGTCCGAAGCTGACCTTTGATCTGCATCCGTCGCCGAACGGCAACGTCGGCTCGACCGATTGGTTCGACGTGAACATCGATCTCGACGTCAAGGACACCAAGCTCACGGCGGCGGAGCTGAAACTGTTGCTGCGGGCGCGGGGAAATTACGTGCGCCTCAAGGGCAAGGGCTGGCGGCGGCTGGAGCTGGACATCGACGGCGCCATGCAGTCGCGCCTCGCGCAGCTCGGGCTCGATCCCGAGGATTTCGCGGCGGGGCCGCAGCGGCTCCATGCGCTGCAGCTGGCGGATCCCTCGCTCGGTTCCTTTTTCGACGCCGCGCAATTCGCGCAGCTTCGCGGCCGCTTCGAGCAATTGGTGGGCAGCGACGAGACGCCCGCGCTGCCGCTCGGCATCACGGCCGAGTTGCGGCCGTACCAGCTCGAGGGATTCCATTTCCTGGCGCGCCTCGCGCGCTGCGGGCTCGGCGGAATTCTGGCCGATGACATGGGCCTCGGCAAAACCGTGCAGGCGCTCGTCTGGCTCACCTGGGTCCGCAATCAACCGGCGTCGCACCAGTCCTCCGCGGCTGCGAAGCATCGCAACGGCGACCAACGGTCACCTCAATGGCACGATCGAGCCGTCGACGGTCGACCGTCGACCTTCGACGCAGTCTTCCCCGCCGTCGCTGGTGGTCTGTCCGAAATCGGTGATGGAGAACTGGGCGCGCGAAGCGGCCAAGTTTGCGCCGGGTCTGCGCGTGCAGGTGTTGCATCCGCGACCGGGAGGTCGCATGACGGAGCCGGATCCAACCTCGGCCGACGTCTTTGTGGTGAACTACGCGCAGCTTCGTCGTCGCGCGGATTTTTACACCAAGACGCACTGGCTGGCGGTGATCCTCGACGAGGGCCAGAACATCAAGAATCCCGACTCGCAGAGCGCGCGCACCGTGCGGGCGCTGACGGCGGATCACCGGCTGGTGCTCACCGGCACGCCGATTGAGAACCGGCTGCTCGATTTGTGGAGCCTGATGGCCTTCGCCACGCCGGGAATCCTCGGCCAGCGCGGTTACTTCGAGCGTCAGTTCGAGAAGCGCGACGATCCGCTGGCGCGCCAGCGCATCGCGGCGCGGCTGCGTCCCTTCCTGCTGCGCCGCACCAAGCGCGAGGTCGCGCCGGATCTGCCGCCGCGCGTGGAAGAGGATCATCTCTGCGAGCTGGAAGGCGTGCAGGGCGATCTCTACCGCGCCGAGTTGAAGCGCGCGCGGGGCATGCTGCTGGGCATCGAGAACCAGCGCCAGTTCAACGAACAGCGCTTCAACATCCTGCAGTCGCTCCTGCGGCTGCGCCAGATTTGCTGCCACCCGGGCCTGATCGATCCGACCATGCGCGGCGAGTCGTCGGCCAAGCTGGAGGCGCTCTTCGATCTGCTCGAGCCGCTGCGCGACGAGGGCCACAAGGTGCTCGTCTTCTCGCAGTTCGTCTCGATGCTCGACATCCTGCGCGAGCGCATGATCGAGCGCGGCTGGCATCATTTCTACCTCACGGGACAGACCGAGGATCGCGGCGCGCTGGTCGACGAATTCCAGGCATCGCCCGATCCGGCGGTCTTCCTGCTCTCGCTCAAGGCGGCGGGCAGCGGACTCAACCTCATGGCCGCGTCGTATGTCGTGCTCTTCGATCCCTGGTGGAATCCGGCGGTCGAGGCGCAGGCCATCGACCGCACGCATCGCATCGGCCAGGCCAACCAGGTGATGGCCTACCGCCTGCTCGTGAAGGACAGCGTCGAGGAGAAAATCCGCGCGCTGCAGGAGCGCAAGGCGAGCCTCGCGCTCGACGTGCTCGGCGTCGGCGAGGCGTCCGGCGCGCTCGACATGAAGGATTTCGATTTCCTTTTCAGCGACGAGCCGGTTGTCTTGAAGTGAGGCCGCCGCCGCGATTTCCCGATGCTCGCCCCCGCGCCCGATTACAAGGTCAAGCTCGACGCCTTTGAGGGTCCGCTCGACCTGCTGCTCTTCCTCGTGCGGCGCGAGGAGGTGGAGCTGTGGGACATCCCGCTGGAGAAAATCACGCAGCAGTTCCTCGACTATCTGGCCGCCTGCGAGGAGATGGACATTCATCTCGCCGGCGACTTCATCGTGATGGCGGCGACGCTCATCTACATCAAGAGCCGCCGGCTGCTGCCGGACGAGCCGCTGCCCGAGGGCGAGGAGGACACCGACGACGTGCTGGATCCGCGGCACGAGTTGATTCGCCGGTTGATCGAATACAAGCGCTTCAAGGAGGCCGCGGCGCACCTGCAAACACGCGAGGCCGCGCGGGCCGGAATCTTTATCCGGCCGCCGACGCGATCGGCGGCGGAGGCGACGTCGCAGCCGCTGCAACTGGCGGAACTGGGCGTGCTCGATCTGCTGCAGGCCTTCAACGTCATGCTGCGGAAATACGCGGCGCGCTGGCCGGTGGCGGATTTGCAGGGCGCGCGGTTCACCGTGGCCGACAAGATTGAGTATCTCCTGCACGCCATTCCGCAGGACGTGAACGAGGCGATCGATTTTGAGGAGCTGTTCGCCTCGGCGGCTTCGCGCGAGGAAGTGGTGGTGACCTTCCTGGCCCTGCTCGAGCTCATCCGCCTGCGCGAACTCCGCGTGCGACAGAGCGAGCCATTTTCGTCGATCTCGATCTTCCGCGCCGCCAAGCCAGCTCCGGTGGCAAAACCGTAGAAGTTAGAGAACCAAATTTCCAGATTTTCCAAATTAACCAGATTGAGCTGAATGGCAAAATCCTTCCAGTCAGCAATCTGGTTAATTTGGAAAATCTGGATAAATTTAGTTCCAACCATCATTCTACTCCACCAGCGGACTCCATGCTCATTCTTCAAGTTCTCGAGGCCATTTTGTTTGCGTCGCCCAGGCCGCTGCCGGCGGGCGAAATCGTCGGCCTGCTCAAGGCGGCCGCGCAGGAGGATTCGGAGAACGGCGACTGCGCCGCGCTCGCCGGCCTGCGCGAGGGCGAGGTGCACGCGTCCCTGCTGGCCCTGCGCGACAGACTGGCAGGCGAGGGCCGGGGCATGGTGCTGGAGGAAACCGCGTCGGGCTGGCAAATGGTGTCGGCCGTGCAATTCGGCGCGTGGGTGCGCCAGCTCTTCCCCGGCGAGCGGCCCGCGCGATTGAGCCCCGCCGCGCTGGAGACGCTCGCCATCGTGGCCTACCGCCAGCCCATCGCGCGTTCCGAGATTGAGGCCGTGCGCGGCGTCGCGGTGGACGGCATCATGCAGACGCTGCTCGAGCGCGGACTCGTGAAAATCAGCGGCCGCTCCGAACTGCCGGGACGTCCGCTGCTCTACGGCACGACCCAGTTCTTCCTCGATCATTTTGGCGTGCGTGACGTGGCGGAGCTGCCAAACGCGGCCGAGCTGCGGCGCGTCTCGCTGAAGCCGCCCACGTTCACGCCGGCTTCACCGGAGGCGGCCGAGGTGGATGAGGCCGCGGACGAGCCGGCGCGGTCGACATGAGGAAACGCGAGTTTGATCCGGCCCAGTCCGGAGTGGATGGACCGGGTGCAGCCGGTTTCGGCCGAGCTCGAGGCGGATCTGATCAATCTCGCCGCGATGAATCGGCGCTTCGGCGGCCAGGCCACCTGGCGGTTTTTCCTCAAACGATGGCTGAAGCCGGGCGGTCGCTACCGCCTGCTCGACCTGGCGACGGGCGGCGGAGATGCGCCGCGGCTGATGGTGGATTTCGCGCGTCGGATCGGCGCGACCGTGGAAGTCACCGCGGTGGACGCGCAGCCCTCGACGCTGGCGCTGGCGCGGAAATGGAGCGTCGGCTATCCGGAGATCGAGTTTCGCGAAGGCGACGTGCGGGCGCCCGATTTCTCCGGCGACGCACCCTACGACTTTGCGTTCTTCTCGCTGGCGCTGCATCATTTCAGCGAGGCGGACGCGGTGGCGATCCTGAAGAAGCTCGGCGGAGCTCGGCCGGCGCGGCGTGATGGCGGCCGATCTCTCCCGCGGTTTGGTGTGCTCGGCCGGTGCGTGGCTGATTACGGCGACGCTTTATCGCGCGGCGATGTCGAAGCACGATGCGCGCATGTCCGCGCGGCGGGCGTTTTCCTTCGCGGAGCTGGACGCACTGGCGCACGCGGCGGGCTGGCGCGATTTCGAGCATCGGCGCTTTGCCTTCGGGCGGCAGGCGATCTGGCAGGAATCGGCGGATGCCATTTGACACGGGAGCGTTGGTGCTCCCATTGTCGGCGCATGGAAGGCCCCGAAGTCCCCACCGAGCATCTCCATGAGGAAATGCATCACCAGGCACATCATCCGGATGCCCCGCGATGGATTATGGGAGTAGCCCTTTCCTCCGCGTTAATTGCCGGCCTGGCCGCGATCAGCGCACTTCTCGCCGGGCATCACGCGAACGAGGCCATGCTCGAGCAAATTCAGGCCGCCAACCGGTGGAGCTACTATCAGGCGAAGAGCATCAAGAAGAACGTGGTGGAGATCGAAGATTGAAACTCTCGCAGCGCTCGGCAGGCCGGTGGAGCCGGAGGAGCAGGGCCGCATCGCGCAATACGACAGGCAACTCGAGGAAATCAAGAAGGAGGCGGAGGAGAAGGAGCACGCCTCGCACGCGCACTTGCACAAGCACGAGACGTATGCCCGGGGCGTGACGATGTTTCAGGTCGCCATTGCCGTGGCGGCGATTGCGGTGCTGACGAAGCTCCGTTCGTTTTGGCTCGTTGGGCTCGGCTTCAGCGTCGTGGGCATTTTCTTTCTCGATTCAGGCGTATCTGGCGAGGTAGCGGGTGCAAGGCGGTCGCCACTTTCCAGTTGCAAAGCGGTGGCGCTGGCTATGTTTCGCCCTCGCCGGTCACGGGGTCATAGCTCAGTTGGTAGAGCGCCTCAATGGCATTGAGGAGGTCAGGGGTTCGATTCCCCTTGGCTCCAGTCCGAGGGGATGAGAACCACGGTTCGACTGCCCTGCGCGTTTCGCGCATTTCTATTGAGCGAAGCCCCTATGCAGGTTCGCGTCTTCGCGAACATTCCCCTTGGCTCCAGGTTCTTGGAATTCCCGGCGGATCCCGGCGCTGCTTCGACGTGAAACGCGCGTTCATCTTCGCGCTGCATTTTTCGCGAAGGCGGCGGTCAGATCAGCCCGCTGATTGCGTACTCATAGGCGTGAGCCGGAAGCTCGGCTCGAGTATGTTACGAAGACCCATGAGCAACGAATCCTCGCAGCCCGATCTTCCCGCCGCAGCCGACCGCGAATACGACAGCGCGCTCGAGGCACTTAAGGAGCACCGCATCATCGAGATAACACCCATCGAGGGAGGTTTCGAAGTGCGCGAAGGCTGCGCCCGGCATTTCAGTGTCTCGCTCACCCCGGAGCAGCTGCGCGGTCTCGGTGAGGAGATCATGGCGCTGGCGGACTCGGCCGAAGTCGCCCGCCAGGCTGCGGGCAAGGCGGTGGCGGGAGCGGCAGCGGAGCGACGAGTCGTCCACGCCCGCGATGAAGGGAAAGACCATCACGATTTCGCCGGGAATCTGGCAGATGCGGATGACGGAGGAATTTCAGGCGCGTCTTGTTCGCCTGGGCAAGACGGAGCCGGCGACGCAGCCGGATCCGAGCAAGAAATTGAAGCCCTGGATCAAGCCGTAGCGCGAGGCGCGGCGGGATCTTTAGTTTGTGACACCGCTGTCGGTTGACGTTTTCGCGTGATTCATTAAGTCTCGGCGCCGTCATGAAAATCCAAGCCTTCGCCGCCGCCAAGCCCAAGGGAGATCTGAAACAGGTGGAGCTCAAATTCGGCGCGCTCCATCCCGAGCACGTGGAAATCGAAGTCGCCTACTGCGGCATCTGCCATTCGGATCTCGCGATGATCGACAACGACTGGGGATTTACGCAATACCCGCTGGTCGCCGGGCACGAAATCGTCGGCAAGGTCACCGCGGTGGGCATGGCGGCCAAGCGCGTGCAAATCGGCCAGACCGTCGGCCTCGGCTGGTACTCGCAGAGCTGCATGAGCTGTCATCAGTGCCTTTCCGGCGACCACAATCTCTGCGCGCAGGTGGAACTCACCATCGGCGGCCGCAGCGGCGGCTTTGCCCAGCGGGTGCGCTGCCACTGGGCCTGGGCCACGCCCGTGCCGCCCGCGCTCGATCCCGCGCTGGCCGGACCGCTCTTCTGCGGCGGCATCACCGTTTTCAATCCCATCGTGCAATTCGGGATCAAGCCGACCGATCGCGTCGGCGTGATCGGCATCGGCGGACTCGGCCACATGGCGCTGAAATTTCTCAACGCCTGGGGCTGCGAGGTGTATGCCTTCACCACGAGCGACGACAAGCGCGACGAGGCGATGAAGCTCGGCGCGCACAAGGTGGTGAACACGCGTGACAGTGCCGCGCTGGGAAAAATCTCCGGCTCGCTGAATTTCATCCTGAGCACGGTCGGGGCGACGCTCGACTGGCCGGCGCTGCTGACGGCGCTCGCGCCGAAGGGGCGGCTGCACTCGATTGCGGTGGGGCCGGAGCCGGTGGCGCTGCCGGTGCTTCCGATGCTGGCGGGCCAGAAGTCGTTTTCCAGTTCGCCGCTCGGGAGTCCCGCCACGACCGAGAAGATGCTGGCATTCTGCGCGCGGCACGAAATTGCGCCCGTCGTGGAGTTTTTCCCGATGTCGAAAATCAATGACGGCCTCGCCCGGCTGCGCAGCGGCAAGGCGCGCTACCGCGTCGTTCTGCAGAATGATTTGAAATAGGGGATTGGCGGGCGGCCATCGTTTGGACGGCGATCCGAGTCGATTTGGCGGGCATGATACGATGCGCGCATGCTCTGGGCTTGGATTTTGGTCATCATCATTGTCCTCGTCATCGCCGCAGAGTTCGCCGGTTGGCGGAATCGGCGGGCGGCAGGAGCATACCCGCCGCGCGGCGAATTTGTGCGGGTGGATGGTTTCAACTTTCATTACGTGTCGAAGGGAAGCGGCCCTTGCGTCATCCTGTTCCACGGCACGGCCGGATCGCTGGAGGATTACCCGCCGTCAGTCTTTGAAGCCCTTGCGCGCGACTTTCGAGTGGTGGCGATCGATCGACCCGGACACGGCCACAGCGAACGTCCGCCTGCTGCCGACACGCCGCTCGCCCAAGCCCGCATCTTGCGAAAAGTCTGCCAGAAGCTGGGCTGCGGGCGCGCCATCGTGGTGGGGCATTCCTGGAGTGGCGCGGCCGCGCTGGCCTTTGCGCTGGAGAACCCGGCCGACACGCGAGGGGTGTTGCTGCTCCAGGGGACGATTTATCGGCAGGCTTCCACGGTGACGCCGATCGTCCGGCTGCTTGCCTCGCCGCTGCTCGGTCCCATCCTTGCCCGCACGCTGATTCCGCTGGCCGGCGCGCGGGCCATTGGGCAAACCCTCGAGCGGGCCTTCCATCCGGATTCAGTGCCGGCAGAATATTTGAAACGGGCGCAGGTCATGTGGACCCGGCCCGGGCAGGCGCGCGCCATCGCGCTCGACACCATGGGGCGTGATCGCAGCATCGAGGAATTGTGCGGACGGTATCGCCGACGCTCAAGGCGCCGATTCTTCTCGTCGTGGGGATGGCGGACCGGTTTATTCTACCGGCGGGTCAATCGCTACGCTTCCAGCGCGAATTTCCGGGCACGCGGGCGATCATTATTTCCGACGTGGGTCATCAAATTCCAATGCTGCGGGCGCAAGCGGTGGTCGACGCCGTGCGCGAACTCGTCGCGATTACCGACGCCTCCCATGCCTGATCTCACGACAGTTGAGGCATCGCGGCCGCGGGCAACGTCACGGGCGACGGAGTTGTGGTGGAGCGCTGTCGCGTGGAGCGAAACCGAAGAGATCGCGCGACGTCAGATCCAGGTGAGCCTGGGCGTGTTGTCGCCGGAGGAAACGGAACGCGCGGACCGTTACGATGAGCCGCGGCGGACGGAATTCGTCATGGCGCGCGCGGCGTTGCGGCAGATGTTGGCTCGCTTCACCGGAAGGTTGCCGGCTGAATTCGAGTTTTCGCAAGGCCCAAACAATCGACCGGTCCTGAGCGACGGAAGTATTCGATTCAGCGTAGCTCACACCCGGGGTCTCGCGGTGCTGGCGGTTTGCGGCGCCGGCGAAATTGGGATCGACGTCGAGCGCATTCGCCCCGTTCTGGAGCGCGGGCGCCTGGCGGATGACTACTGTTCAGAAAGCGAAGCGAAGGAAATGCGGCAGGTCGCGGTCTCGGATGCCGATGAAGCCTTCCTGCGCCACTGGACGAGACGTGAGGCGATTTTGAAAGCGTGGGACGCCTCGGCGGACGACTGGGCGAAGCTCCGCGAGATCAATGTCGATCGGGCGGATGCGAGCGGGAGCATGCGGGCTTCGCGTGGAAGCGAATCGCTGGGAGTCGTGCGGACAATCCGGCCCGCCGATGGTTTTATCGGGGCGGTGGCGACCCGCGAATCTGATTTTGGCGCGGTGATTCGAATTTCGGATCCGCTTTCCTGGGAAGGCACTCATGACCGCTGAAGCACTGGCGGCTTGTCCGTTGTTTGAAGGCGCGAACCCGTCGGGTCTGGCGGCGCTGGCGCTCGAGGCGGAGCGAATGCAACTCGCCCGTGGCGTCGTTCTCTTCGAAGAGGGCGCAGCCGGCGATGCGCTTTACCTGGTGTTGAAGGGATGCCTCGAAGTGGCGATCACGACAATCGCGGGCGAGCGCTTCCGCCTCGACACGGTGGTGCGCGGAGAATGGGTGGGCGAGGGCAGTCTGCTCAGCGGTCGACCTCGGGCGGCCTCGGCTGTGACAATGGAAGCGAGTGAACTCGTGCGCATTCCGGTGGGAGCCTTGGAGAGATTCTTTCAAGCCGACGCCAGGCGCGCGGGAGCGCATGGGCCGGGTCGCCGCGCGGCGGATCCCGAGCCACCATCTTCGGGCGAACGCCATGTTCGCGGAGATCGATCCGGAAATTCTTCGCGAGTTGGATGGGGGCGTGAACTGGGTTCGCCTCAAAGGGGGTGACACGCTCTTCCGACAGGATGATCTCTCCGACGCGCTGTACATCGTGATCCACGGAAACGTGGAGGTGATGGTCGGCGAGGGGGATGACGAACGACGCGTCGAAGTGGCGGGCCGCGGCACCTGCCTGGGCGAGATGGGGCTTTTGACGGGCGACAAACGAACCGCCACGGTGCGCGCCATTCGTGATTGCGAGCTGGTGCGCATCCCACACCGGGTGTTTGACAGCCTGGTGGAGCAGCATCCGCCGTTGGGAATGAGCCTGGCGCGAACGCTGGCGGCGCGGCTGAAGCATACCAACATTGTTCCGCGACAGCATCGCGATCTGCGGACGATTGCCGTGATCGCCGGCGGCCCGTCTCCGCTTCCGCCGGAGTTCATGGCGGGTTTGCTTGCGGCGCTGGCGGCGGTGGAGTCGCCGGTCCAGCACGTCCGCTCCCGCGACATCGAGCAGCGCTTCGGTCCGGGTGCCGCCGAGACAAAGTCCGACGATTTTCGCGACGGCCAGATCGCGGCGTGGTTGAACGAGCACGAGGTGATGCACCGCCTGAGCGTGTACGAATGCGAGGCGGACAAACCGGGTTGGAACCAGCGGGCGTTGCGGCAGGTGGATCTCGTCTTGATCGTGGGCCGCGCGGAAACCAGCCCGGCGCGCGGGCCGCTGGACGAGGCGGTGGAAGGCGGGGCCGATCTGTCGCGCGTCCGGCGTGAATTGGTGCTCGTGCACGCCGACGACCGCCCCCCGCAGGGCAGCGAGAAATGGCTGCAATTTCATCGGGTAACCCGGCATCACCAGCTCCGACTGGCGCGGGCGGCCGACTATGCGCGGGTTGCGCGCTCGCTTTGCGGCACCGCGCTGGGCGTGGCCCTGAGCGGTGGTGGCGCGAGGGGATTCTCCCATATCGGCGCGATCCAGGCGCTGCGGGATCGGGGCTTGGAAATTGATCTCATCGGAGGCACCAGCATGGGCTCGGTCATTGCGGCGCAGGTGGCGATGGGTTGGGACACGGCCACGATGATCGAGCGCAATCGCAAGGTCTTCGTGGAATGCGCAGTGGTCGGCGACATGACCTTCCCGTTCGTCGCGGTGATGAAGGGAACGAGCACCGTGAAGCTGTTGCGTGAACTCTACGGCGACGTGCAGATCGAGGATCTCTGGCTGCCGTATTTTTGTGTTTCGACCAATCTCAGCCGGGCCGAGGTGGTGGTGCACGAGCGCGGTCCGCTCTGGCTGTGGGTTCGCGCCAGCAGTTCGGTCCCGGGCATCGGACCTCCCGTTCCCTGGCAGGGGGATTTGCTGGTCGACGGCGGTCTGCTCAACAACCTGCCCGCCGACATCCTGCGCCAGCGCTGCCCGGGCACGGTGGTGGCGTGCGACGCGAGTCCGGCGGTGGAACTCACCACCGAGGTTCCGACGCGCGCGGAAATGTCCGGCTGGCCGCATCTTTGGCGCCTCGTCAATCCGTGGGCGAAGCGCGAGCCGTTTCCGAATCTGCTGGAGATTTTGACCCGCACCGCTTCCATGAGCAGCGACCACTCGTCGGCGGGCGTGCGGGCCGCCGCCGATCTCTATTTGCATCCGCCCGTGGAAAAGATCGGTGCGCTGGACTGGGCGTCGATCGAGCGAATCGTCGAGATCGGTTACCGGTACGCCTGCGAACAAATTGACGAATGGGAGCGATCGACCGGAAAGAAGCGGCCGGCGGCGACCGTCATCACGTAATGGCAGCGATGGAAAAGCCCAACTCTCAATCCGGTTTTGCCATCGTGGGCATCGGCTGCCGTTTTCCGGGCGGCGCCAACTCGCCGGCGGCCTTCTGGGCGCTGTTGCGCGACGGCGTCGATGCCATCAAGGAATTGCCGGCCAGACCGTTATGATTTCGATCGCGTCTTCAATCGCGATGAAACCAAGCCGGGGCAGATGTATGTGCGCCGCGGTGGCACGGTGAACGACGTCGATCAATTCGACGCGGGATTCTTCGGCATCTCCCCGCGGGAGGCGGCGCACATTGATCCGCAGCATCGTCTTCTGCTCGAGGTGGCCTACGAGGCGCTGGACGATGCGGGCATTCCGCTCGACCGCGTGGCGGGCACGCCCACCGGTGTCTTCGTCGGGATTTCGACGCACGACTATGGCGACATCCAGATGTATCCGGCAAACCGGGAACAGATCAGCAGCCACTCCAACAGCGGCACGGCCACGAGCATTGCGGCGAATCGTATTTCTTATCTCTACGATCTGCGCGGGCCGAGTCTGACCGTGGACACCGCCTGTTCCTCGTCGCTGACCGCGGTGCATTTGGCCTGCGAGAGCTTGCGTCGCGGGGAATGCTCGCACGCGCTGGTGGGCGGCGCGCAACTGCTGCTCACGCCGGAGCCCACGATTGGGTTCTGCAAGGCGTCGATGCTGTCGCCGGATGAACAATGCCGCGCGTTCGACGCCAGCGCCAACGGCTACGTGCGCAGCGAGGGCGTCGGCATGATTGTGCTCAAGCCGCTGGCGGCGGCGCTGGCCGATGGCGATGACATCTATGCGGTGGTGCTGAGCACGGCGATCAATCAGGACGGACACACGAATGGAATGACCGTCCCCAGTCCCGAGGCGCAGGCCGACATGCTGCGGATGGCGCTGGCGCGGGCCGGGCTGCAGCCGGCTGACGTGCAATACGTCGAGGCCCATGGCACGGGCACGCCCGTGGGCGATCCCATCGAGGCCAGCGCCATCGGATCGGTCATGGGACAGAATCGAGCCGAGGGGAATCGCTGCCTCATCGGATCGGTCAAGACCAACATCGGACACCTCGAGGCGGCTTCGGGCATGGCGGGCCTGATCAAGACAACGCTGGCCATTGCGCATCGCCAGATTCCGCCGTCGCTTCACTTCGCCACGCCCAACCCGGCGATCGATTTCGACGCGCTGGGTCTTCGCGTGGTCACCTCGTTGGAGTCGTGGCCGGGCGGCGAGCGCTCCCGCGACGGCAGGGGTGAACTCGTTTGGATTTGGCGGGGCGAATGCCCATGTGCTGCTGCGGGAGGCTCCTCCGCGGAGGCGCGCCCATCGCATCCAATGGACCCGAGACAGGAACGGCGCGGCTTCTGCCAATCTCCGCGCGGTCCGAGGAGGCGCTGATTGCGACGGCGCGATTCTATCTGGACTTCCTGGGCAGCCATCCCGATTTGAACATGGCAGACATTGCCCGATCGGCGGCACTGCGCCGATCGCATCATCGGCATCGGGCGGCCATCGTGGGCACGTCGCGCGAGGATTGGATTGAGGGGCTGGAAGCCGTCGTGGCGGGCGAGCAACGGAACAGCGTGGCGCGGGGACGCGTTCCGTCGGATGGTCCGCCGAAGCTGGCGTTTGTTTTCGGGGGGATGGGTCCGCAATGGTGGGGGATGGGTCGCCAGCTCATGCGGGACGAGCCGGTTTTTCGCAAGGTGGTGGAAGAATGCGACCGACTCCTGCGACCGCTCGCGGGCTGGTCGTTGCTTGAACTCCTCGCGGCGGACGAAGCGAACTCCCGCGTGGCGGAAGCCGACGTCGCGCAGGTCACCAATTTCGCGATCCAGGCCGCGCTCGCAGAACTTTGGAAGTCCTGGGGCGTGATTCCCGGCGCTGTCATCGGGCATAGCGCCGGCGGCATCGCGGCCGCGCACATCGCGGGCGTCCACACGTTGCCGGATTCGGTTCATCTCGCGTTTCATCGCAGCCGCCTGCAAAGCCGGGCCAGCGGCACCGGATCAATGCTGGCGGTGGCCCTTTCGGAGGCGGACGCCGCACGGGTCAGCGCGGCCCACGCGAAAAGTGTTTCGCTGGGCGCAATCAACAGCCCGACATCGTGCGTCCTCACCGGCGAGGTTGGAGCGCTGGAAAGCATCCAGCAGGAACTGCAGGAACGCGGCGTCTTTGCGCGCCTGCTGCAGGTGGCCGTGCCTTATCACAGCGCGGCGATGGATCCGATCCGCGCGGAATTGCTCGACGCGCTGCGCCCGCTGGCGGCGCATCCCGCGTCCATCCGACTGGTCTCCGATGTGACGGGTGCATGGGCGTCCGGCGAAAACTACGACGGCGAATATTGGTGGCAGACCGTTCGCCAGCCGGTGCGTTTCGCCGATGGCGTTGCCACCTTGATCGACGCCGATTTTCAAACGTTCCTGGAAGTGGGCCCGCACCCGGTGCTGGCGGCCGCGCTGGGGGAGAGTCTCGCTGCGAAGGAAAAGACAGGACGTCCGCTGCCCTCGCTGCGGCGGATGGAGGACGATCGCGGCGTGCTGCTTCGTTCGCTGGCGAGCCTCTGGGTGCAGGGTCAGCCGGTCGCGTGGTCGGCGGTGCTGGGCGACGCGGGAACCTTGGTCAAATTGCCGACCTACGCGTGGCAACGCGAGCGGCACTGGTACGCTTCCGCGGAGGGTGCCGCAGACAGGTGCGCTCGTGCCGTTGCAGGGGACGTCGGTGCACCCGCTCCTGGGCGCGCGCATTCGCTCGCCGCAATCCGGCTGGATGGCCTCGCTGGAAGGAGACGAACACCGCTGGTTGCAGGATCACATCGTGCACGACGCGGTCGTTTATCCCGGCGCCGCCTACGCCGAAATGGGGCTGGCGGCGGCGCGCCTGCAGGAGCCCGGCAAGGTGGCGGCGGTGCGCGACCTCGAATTTGCGCGCGCGCTTTTTCTTCGACCGGGGGAACGGACCATCCTGCAGACCTCCCGCGATGCGGCGCAGGGTTTCACCGTGCACAGCGGTCCGCGCGGCGACGATGAAAATTGGACGCTGCATGCCCGCGGTCGGACGGAATCACTCGAGGCGAGCCATCCGGAGGCGATAGCTGCTCCGCGAAATCCAGAATCGATGTGCCGACGAATCGTTGCAGGAGGATTGCTACGCGGCCCTGGGCGAACGCGGCCTGGAGTACGGCCCCGCGTTTCGTGGAATCATGAAATTGCGGCAGGGTCGCGACGAAGCGCTGGGTTTGATTGATGTGAGTGCGCTTGGGTTGAACCTGGAGGCGTATGCGATCCATCCGGCGCAACTGGATGCCGCCTTTCAAGTCCTGATCGGCGCGGCGTCCCGACCGAACTCGGAAGCGGCCAACAACGGAAAGGCCGACCGCGAGCGCCGGGCACTCTTTCTCCCCACGCGACTGGGCAGCCTGATTTTGCATCGTTCGCCGGGGGCCGTGATCTGGAGCCACGCCCGGGTCGTGCGACGTGACGCGCAAACGCTGGTCGGTGATCTCGATCTCTGCGACGAAGCCGGGAATGTTTGCGCGCAGATTCGCGGTTTGTGCTGTCAGAAACTCGATGGCAGCGCCGGTCAGGCGGCGGAAAGCCTGCCCGACTGGCATTATGAATATCGCTGGCAGCCGGCGCCGGCGCTGGCGGACGACGGGGCGCGGATTGCGCGGGGGGCCGCACTCTCGGCGATCTCGGTCGGGGAATCGGCCAACCAGTGGAGCGTAGAAAGCGGATGGCAGCGTTATTACGGCGAGGTTGAGCCACGACTGAACGAGCTTGCTACACAGCTTGCGGTCAACGCGTTCGAGCAGCTCGGATGGGATCCGAAGCCGGGAGACCATGGTAACTCTTGGTTCATTGCTGGCTGGATTGGGTGTTGTGCCGGAGGCCCGGGCGCTCGCGCGGCGCCTGATCGAAACGCTGGCGGCAGACGGCTCGATTGCGATCGAGGAAGAGAAGTGGCGCGCGATCCGGGCGTTTCCGCGACGTGAGGTGGCGACCATGGCCGAGGAGCTCGTCCGCACGGAGCCCAGCTATCGGACCGATGTCGGATTGATGCTGCGATGCGGCGGAGCCTTGGCGGCGATTCTGAGAGGCGAGGAAGGTGCGCGGTCGGTGCTGTTCAGTCCTGACGCCATCGAGGAACTCACCCGATTCTATCGCGAAGCTCCGGCCTCGGCTTTCTACAACAAGATTGTCACCGCGGTGGCGAAAGCAGTGCTGGCGCACAATGATGGTCCGGGCCCGGTGCGCATTCTCGAAGTCGGCGGCGGCACCGGTGGTTGCACCGCACCGCTGCTGGAGGCAGTCGCGGAGCGAGCGATCGAATACACTTTCACCGACGTCTCGCCCTTTTTTGTGGGCATGGCGGCGCGCGAATTTGCGAACCGGCCTGGATTCAAGGCGCTTGCCTTGGATTTGGAGCGTGATCCGATCGCGCAGGGATTTGGACCGAACGGCGCGGATGTCGTGGTCGCCGCCAACGTCCTGCACGCCACCGCGGATCTGGCGACGAGTCTCGCGCGCATCCAACAGCTCCTGGCTCCGGGCGGATTGCTCATCCTGCTGGAGATCACCCGTCGACCCGCCTGGCTCGATGTCATTTTTGGCGTGACGGACGGGTGGTGGAAATTTTCCGATCGGGATTTGCGCCCCGCGCATGCGCTGCTCGAATCCGCCCAATGGAAGAGCTTGCTTGCGAGGCAGGGGTTCGAGGACGTCACCGAGGTCACCGACACCAATCACACCGGAGTCGCGGGTCAGACGGTTTTTGTGGCCCACGCCCCGCAGGTGAGAACGGCTCCCGCCGCGGGAGCCGCGAACGCAAAATGGCTGATTCTCTCGGACCAGGGCCAGGGCGGGTCGCGGCTGGCTGGGGCGCTGGCAGAGAACGGGCACAACTCGGCGATGGTGACACCCGGCGAAGCATTTGTTCGGGTGGGGCCCAATCATTTCGAGGCCCGCCGCGGCCACGAGGAGGATTTGCGCCGCGTGATCGAAGCGATCGACCCCGATCGCACAGCCTTTCGGGGAATTATTTTCCTTGGTTCGATGGATTTCCCCGCGGACGAAGAAATCTCCGTCGACGCGCTCGTGAACGCCCAGCGAACGGCCTGCGGCGGTCCGCTGGCGATCCTCAAGATCATCGATGGCTTCCCAAAGGAGAAGGCTCCGCAATTGATCTTCGTGACGAGTGGCGCGCAGTCAGTTGCTGACGGTGAGAGACTGGCGCTCGCCCAGTCGCCGGTCTGGGGGCTGGCGCGCGTGGTGATGCGCGAGATTCCCGCCGGCAGAGTCCGGCTAATCGATGTGGAGGCGGCACCCTCGGACGACGTGATGGAAGCATTGGCGCGAGAAATCGTGACGCCGTCGACCGAAGAAGAAATCGCACTGCGAGCGGGAAAGCGCTGGGTGCGGCGCCTTGAGCGAGTCGGCGCCTCGTCGGAACCGGTTGAAGACAATGAGCGCGCGGCCGAACCGGGCGACGCCTGGCAGGTCGAAATCGAAACGCCGGGCGCCCTGGCGACGTTGCGGACGCGCCGGACAAGCCGCGTGGCTCCGGTGTCGGGGGAGGTGGAGATCGCGATTGCGGCCGCCGCCCTCAATTTTCGAGACGTCATGTTGGCGGCCGGAATGATTCCGTCGGTGGCGACTGAGCCGAGTTTCGGCAAGCAGGGCCTTGGCTTGGATTGCGCCGGACGCATCGCGCGAGTGGGTGCGGGCACGGGAACTTTCGAAGTGGGAGACGAAGTTCTCGCGATTGCGCCGACCGCGCTGGCCTCCTTCACCAACACGCGGATGGAACTCGTCGCCCGCAAGCCGGCGCATCTGTCGTTTGAGCAGGCGGCCGCGATTCCCTGCGCGTTTGTCACGGCCCACTACGCGCTGGAGCGACTCGCGCGTCTGGCCCGGGGCGAGCGGATTCTCATTCATGCCGCCACCGGCGGCGTGGGCCTGGCGGCGCTGCAAATCGCAAACGCCATCGGGGCGGAGGTCTTCGCCACCGCCGGGAGTCCGGAAAAGCGCGCCTACCTCAAGAGCCTGGGCGTGAAATGGATCATGGATTCGCGATCGCTGGCCTTTGCCGACGAAATTCTGGAGATCACGAACGGAGCCGGGATCGACGTCGTGCTCAACTCGCTCGCGGGGGAGGCCATCCCGCGCGGCATCGCGCTGCTCAGTCCCTACGGACGATTTGTCGAAATCGGCAAGCGCGACATCTACGGCGACAGCAAAATCGGCCTGCTGGCCTTTCGGAAGAATCTGTCATTCTTCGCCGTCGATCTCGATCGCCTGTGCAACGAGCGTCCCGCTCTCGCCGGGGAAATGCTGCGGGAAGTGGTCGCCCGCTTCGAGAGCGGCGGTCTTCAGCCACTGCCCCAGGAGGTGTTTCCGGCCTCGGAAGCGGAAGCCGCCGTGCGGCAAATGGCCCAGGCGCGACACATGGGGAAGATCGTCCTGCGGACCGACGATCCCGATTTGCGGATCGTTACCACCAAGGCGGTCATCCGGGATGACGGCACGTATCTGATTGCGGGCGGCCTGGGCGGATTTGGCCTGGCCACGGCGCGATGGCTGGTGCGGGAGGGCGCGCGTTCGCTGGTGCTGATGGGACGCAGTGCCGCGGGGGAAAGCGCGGAGCAGACAATTGCGGCGCTGCGCTCGGCGGGCGCGCAAGTCGTCGTCGCGCGCGGAGACGTCACGGCGGCACGGGACGTCCGACGAATCGTGGAAGAAATCCGCGCAACGCTGCCGCCGCTGCGGGGCGTTTTTCACGCGGCCATGGTGCTGGACGACGCGCCGTTGCTGGAGATGACGTGGCCGCGCTTTGAGGCCGCCCTTCCGGCGAAGATCGCCGGCGCCTGGAATCTGCATCGTGAAACGCTGGCCGACGAACTCGATTACTTTGTCCTCTACTCGTCGATTGCGACGATTTTCGGGAATCCGATGCAGTCGAACTACAGCGCGGCCAACGCGTTTCTCGATGCGCTGGCGCATCACCGACAGGCGCTGGGCTTGCCCGCCTTGGCGGTGAATTGGGGCGTGCTGGAAGATGTCGGCTACGTTTCGCAGCATCGCGAGATCGGGCAATACCTGACCGCCCGCGGTTACGAGGGTTTCACTTCCGATCAAGCTCTTGGAGGCGCTTGGCCAGCTCCTGGCGCGCCGCGGCGCCCAGGCGGTCGTGGCCCGAATTGACTGGGAGCGGCTGGCCGCGTCGTCGCCCGCAACCATGACCGCTCCGGGATTCCAACATCTATTTGTGTCGAAGCAGGAAGACGGCAAGTCGGGTGCGAGGGGCGGTTCCATGCGCCAGATGCTCACCGGCACCGCCGAATCCCGCGGAGCGCGGCGCGATGCTCGAGGAGTTCTTGCGGCAGAAGGTTGGCAAAGCCCTGGGACTGGCTCCGCAGCGGCTCGACGTGGAAAAGCCGCTGACCGAATCGGGCCTCGATTCGCTCATCGCCGTTGAGCTTGTGACGGTGTTGAAGATGGAAATCGGGTTTGAATTGGCCGCCGTAAAGATTTTGCAGGGATTGACGATTCGCGGGCTGGGCGCGCTGATTGAGGATTCGCTCGGCGTCACCGCGTCGGAAAATGCCGCGCCGGTGGCCAAACCGCCTCCTGCCGAACGCATCGTCGCGCCTGAACCGATCGTCAGCGAAGCGAAAAGTGCCCCGATGGTGAATCACGGGAACGGTTCCGTCGAAGCGGCGAAGAAGCCGCGTCTCGCGGACTCACCACCACTGGCCGGGAAGTCACGTCCTGTGGCTCAAGCGGTGAATGGGAGCAAAGTCGGGGCGGTCGATTATGCAACGCTGAACTACCGCGACTGGTCAGCGGGCCAGCGGGCGATCCGCTGGCTTTCGAACACCGTCTTCTCCGCGGGTGCGCGGGTACACGTCGAGGGCCAGAACAATCTGCCGAAGGAGGGCGGGTACATCATCGCGGTGAACCATTTGAGCCTGGCGGACGTCCCTCTCGTGCTTACGATCATGCCGCGTCCGGTCATTTTGCTGGCGGCGGATTGGTTGCGCGAATCGGCCGCCACTCGCTGGCTGCTGCAAGGACTGGGCAGATCCATTTTCGTCCGACGCGGCGAAGGTGATGGCGAGGCTGTGCAGTCGGCGCTGACCGTGTTGCGGACCGGCGGCATCATCGGCCTGAGCCCGGAGGGCACCCGCAGCAAATCGGGCACGTTGGAACACACGCAGCTGGGCATGGCCTACCTGGCCATGGTCGCGGAGGTGCCGATTGTGCCCATTGCCTCATGGGGTCACGAGCGACTGTGGGAAGCGTGGCGGGGACTGAAAAGACCCGAGGTGAACATCCGGGTGGGCGCACCGATTCAATTGATTGCGTCCGATGTTTCGGCCGCCGCGCTGCGACGGCAAACCGATCTGGTCATGCGGGAGCTGGCGGCGCTTCTCCCCTTGGAGTACCGCGGTGTTTACGGCGATGCGCCGACTGTCAGCCGAAATGGACCATGACTTCCTCCGCAAAAACGCGGATGGATTCCATCACGATTTCCTGCGGCACCGTGCCCATCTGCATGACCAGAATGAGCTCGTCCACGCCCGCGGCCTGAAAACGGGACACGCTCTCCCGCGCCGCGACCGGATCGCCCATCACACCCGTCAGTTGTGAGCCGGCTTGTCCGCGCTTCGTCATCTGTTCTTGCAGCTTCGCCGGCGTCAGCGGATCGCGCGTGATGTCGAGCGATCCGACGATGCGCGTGGGCGAGAAGAAATACGTGGCGAGGCTCTCGCCGAAAAAGCGCGCGCCGCGAAAACCGAACTCGCAGGCCTTGCGATCATCCCGCAGCACGAGGCAGGCGGGCGTGCAGCAGAAGTAATTGTTCGTCCGGCGTTCGGTCGTCGCGCAGCCGGCGATGGCCTCCCGATAGACCCGGATCTTCTCGAGCAGTTGGCCATCGTTTCCCGCCGTGAAGTTGAGCGATCCCACTCCAAGGCTGCCCGCCGTCGCCACGCTTTCGAGGCGTGAGCAGGCCGCGAAGATCGGGGGATGCGGTCGCTGGACGGGCTTTGGAATGATGGCCGTGGGGGGCACGTGAAAGAAGCGCCCCTGCCATTCGAAAACGTCGGAGCGCCACATCTTCGGAATCATTTCCAGCGCCTCCCGCCACTGGGCATCGAGCTCGGTGCGGTCGATTTCGAAGGTGGTCTGTTCGTTGAGCGAGGCGCTTTTGCCACTGCCCCAGCGCACCCGGCCCTGCGAGAGAATGTCGAGCGTGGCAATGCGCTCGGCCACGCGAATCGGGTGGTTGTAACGATGGGGCGTGAGGGTGACGGCGTGGCCGAGGAGAAGCCGCGAGGTCCGCGCGGCGATGAAACTCAGGAGCACCTCCGGCGCGGACGAATGGGAATATTCGTACAGGCCGTGATGTTCCACGGCCCAAACCCCGTGGTAGCCGAGTTCATCCGCCAGGACAGCCTGCGCCACCGTATCGTGGAAAAGTTGTTGCTCCGTGGCCGGCGTGGGCGACGCAATCTGCAATTCGAGGAGGAGCGAGAACTTCATGGGACAACGGCGCGGCCTATGCGGTCTTTAGGGGGCGGCTCGGATAACCCCAAGCGCTTTTTCCGGGTTTCTGCGGGTGGAACGAGCGGTCGGCTCGATGGAATGGGAGAATCGGTGAATCGCTCCCAACCGATTTTTCATCGGCTGGGAACGAGCCGATCCACCAATGATTCCCATGGATGGAGCAGCGCGGAGCGTGTAGAAGGACGACGATTCCCGCCCCGCGTCCGTCCCTCCCGCAATGTCCATTTCCCCGAGTTCCGCGAGCGCGCCCACGCGGGTCGCGGTCATCGTGCCGACGCTCAACGAGGTCGAGAATATCGACGAGTTGCTGACCGCCGTGCTGGCGCAATCGGGGCCGACTCTGGCGCTGGAGGTGATCGTGGTGGACGACGGTTCGAAGGACGGCACGCAGGAGCGCGTCCGCGAGTGGGAGGCGAAGGCGCCGGTGCGCCTGCTGGTGCGCGACGCGACCGACGGCCTGATCGGCGCGGTGGTGGAGGGGAGCCGACTGGCGACGACGGAAATCGTCGTCGTGATGGATGCCGATTTGAGCCATCCGCCGCAGCGGATTCCTGATCTGGTCCGCCCGATCATCGACGGGGAGAAGGACATGGTGATCGGCAGCCGCTACGTGGCGGGCGGCGCGACACCGGGCTGGCCGTTGCGACGGCGTTTCATTTCGCGAGTCGCCTCCGCGCTGGCCTGGCCGCTGACCGACGTGCACGACTCGCTCTCCGGATTTTTTGCGGTGCGCCGCGATCGCGTGCTGGCGGTCGAGACCGACGCGGCGGGATTCAAGATCGCGCTGGAGATTCTCGTGCGCGGCGGCGAGTCGCTGCGGGTTGCGGAGGTGCCGATCGCATTTGTCGATCGCACGCGCGGGCACGTCGAAGATGAGCGCGGGCATCATCCTGACGTATCTGCTGCGCCTGCTGGCGTTTTCCGGCGCCGGTCCGGCAGCCACGCGCGCGGCGCGGGTGCGCTGGATCGACGCGGTGGAGTTCCTCACGGATTTCATCGTCTTTCTGCTGATGATGAGCGCGGGGACGCTGCTGGGCACCGCGCACATCGTGAGTTTTGCGGTGGCCAGCGCGGTGAGTTACGTGCTCAAGGCGCCGCGCCGGCTGGCACCGGTGCCCTCCAAGAATCCGTGGGCCTGGCGGGGTCGCTGGCTGCTCGTGCGGCTGATGGCGCTCTTCCTGCGCGGCGGCGTGCTCGGATTGCTCGTGACCGTCTGGGGCTGGCCGCCGGCCTGGGCGATTGTCGTCGGCCATCGCGACCAGCGCGGCGGTGAACTTCGCGGGCAGTGCGACGTTTGTCTCGCCTGCGGTGCCGCTCTACGGGCGCGGCGTGGGGTGGCGGCTCGCCACGCTTGGACTGACCGGTTACCTCGTCCTGCTCCGGCTGGTCTATCTGCGCCTGCCCAATCTGATGCCGGAGGAGACCTACTATTGGAATTACGGCCAGCATCTCGCGCCCGGCTATCTCGATCATCCGCCGATGGTCGCGTGGCTCGGCCGGCTGGGGACGTCGCTCTTCGGTCAGAACGAATTCGGCGTGCGCATCGGCCCGTTCGTCTGCTGGATCATCGCGTCGCTTTTCTGTTTCGGCCTGGCGCGGCGCATGTTTGGGAAGACGACCGGATTCGTGGCGGTCCTGCTCTTCCAGGCGCTGCCGTTCTTTTTTTCGCTGGGCTTGATCCTCACGCCGGACGCGCCGCTGGTGGCCTGCTGGAGCGCGATGCTCTTCTATTTGTATCGGGCGCTGGTGGAGGAGGAACCGGCCGCGTGGTGGGGCGTGGGTGTGGCGCTCGGTTTCGGCATGCTCTCGAAATATTCCATCGCGCTCCTGGGACATCGCGACGTTCTGCTTCCTCGTGCTGGATGCGCGCTCGCGACGTTGGTTTCTCAGCCCGCGACCGTATCTCGCCGTCGCGTTGGCCGCGCTGATTTTCTCGCCGGTCATTTACTGGAACGCGACGCACGATTGGGCGTCATTTGCGTTTCAAAGCTCGCGCCGGCTCGCGGAGAAGACGCAATTTGCGCTGCACATCCTGGTGGGATCGGTCTTCGGATTGCTCGCGCCGACCGGCGCGGTGGCGGCGGGAATGGCGCTTTGGACGAGTTGGTTGCAGGCGAAGGGAATCCGCCGTCGATCCGGCGCGCGCGCGCGCCTGGCTCTTTGCGCTGATCTACGCGCTGGTCCCGCTTGTCGGTCTTTGTCTTCTTCAGCCTGCGCCATCGCCCGCAGTTCAACTGGACGGGACCTAGCTGGCTCGCGGTGCTCCCGATTATCGCCCTGGGCATCACGGCGGTCGGTCCGCAGACCCTCGCCGGCTGGACGGGTGTGCTGCGCCGATCCTGGGTGCCGACGCTGGTGGTCTTGACGCTCATCTACGGGGCCGGTCTGCATTATCTTTCGCTCGGCCTGCCGGGCGTGGGCTACACCCGGCGGATGGAGATTCTGCCGGTCGGCTGGAAGGACCTCGCGAGCCAGCTTCGCCTGGTCGAAAAGGAGACGCGCGAAAACCGCCGGTGCGCCGCCAATCTTTGTCGGAATGGACCGCTATTTCATCTCCAGCGAGCTGGCGTTCTATGTCGACAAGACATCGTTTGAGCGCGTGGGCGGGTTGGATTTGTTTGGCGGACTCGGTTTGATGTATGGCTATTGGTCGCCGCCGCGCGATCAGATCGGCAAGCCGCTGATCATCGTCGCCTTCCGCGAGGAGGATCTCGAATTGAAGGTGATCAAAGAGCGCACCAGCGGTCTCGGTCCGATCGAGCGGGGGATGATCACGCGCGATGGATCCCCGGTGCGTCCGTACTTCTATCGCGTCGCGCAGTCCTATCTCGGACCGAAGCCGGCGGGCGCAACCAAGTAATTCAGATCAGCCCGAGATCGATGGTGAGTTTTCGCAGGCCCCAAAGCAGGCCGAGGTTGCCGGCGACAAACCAGAGCCAGAAGCGCGCGGGGCGATGCAGCGCGAGCAGCACGTTGAAGGCGACGGTCATCGGCAGCAGCACGCGCGGCGCGGCCATGTTGCCGACCCAGACCTCCGGGCCGATGATGAAGAGCAGCCCCGTGAAGCCGATGCCGCTCCACCACAGCGCCGAGTTGCGCAGCGGATATCGCCACAAATAGAAGGCCTGCACGATCAGGCAAAGCGGCGTGAGCAGCAGGAGGAGACGGCGATCATTCGGCAGCGACATGCAACTCCGACCAGGCCAGGCCCAGGCGCTGCACGATGGCGACGCCGGGCATTTGGAAATTGCCGTCCGGTCCGACGCCCCAGGTTCTGCAGATGGATGAAGAGATACGCGAACCAGAGCACGGCGGGCAGCAGGACCATCGTCAGCCGGAGGAAATTTCGGCGATCGAACAAAGGCGAGGCGAGAACGCAGGGGACGGCGCTGAGCACGGCCGTTTCGCGGGTGAGCATGGCGACGGCGAGCAACGCGATGCGCGTGGCCGCCAGCGGGAGCATGACGGCGATGAAGATCAGCGTGGAAACCGGCAGGTCGCTGAGCGAGCGGTGCAGCGAGTCGAGCGAACCGGTCGTAAGCGCGACCGCCGCCACCGCGGCCCAGTCGACCCGGTCGGCGGGCCTGAGCACGACGATCAGCGCAACGAGCAAGATGAGGAAGAAGACGTAGTTGATCGAGGCGAAGACGTTGAGCGTGACGGCCGGGTTGCCAAAGCCAAGGACACTCGAGACCAGCGGCATGAAGATGCGGCGCGCGCGATAGCCGGCGTCATCCATCGCGGCGATGGTGTGCGGATCGCGCAGGAACGGATCCATCGCGATCTGCGCGTACCATTGCGCGTCATAGCCGTGGCGGAAATTGCGCGGTGGATGGAGACTTCACCACCGCCGGCACGTTCGACGACTCGAGCTCGGTGCCGAATTCGATGAGGTTGAGCAAGCCGCCGGGTCGCGCGAGCTGCGCAAAAAAGAAGATGCTCGGAATGAGGGCAATCAAGAAACCGCCCAGGAGCCAGCGTCCGGTCGTGGCCGGACGATCCTCGCGCTTCGAACGCGGTTGGAGTGTCGCATCGCCGGTCTGCACGACCGCCCTTTCGACTGACCGCGCGCGCGGGTCAAATCCGCGGAGTCGTCGAGCCGCGCCGGCCTCCGGGCCCAAATCCCGCCGAGGCGCGCCGGCCTGCAGTCGCCGGCGCGCGCAGGAATCGGGTTATTGCTGGAACTGACCGCCGTCGGTGGACCAATTCTTCCAGCTGCTCGATTTGCTGCCGAAATCGCCGGTGGCATCGTCCAGCTGCTGCTCCGTGAAGGCAATGTTGCTGGCCTTCACGAGCTGCTTGTAGCTCTGGTAATTCGATGCATTCCCAGCGTAGACGACGCTGTTGGCAGGGTCCGGAAAGACATACATAGTCTTCCCGTTGCGTTGGACGGTTGAGAACGCGTCTGGCCTCAGCCGGCCGAGAGCGGCCTGCTGCGTCTGGCTGCTCGCCTTCATGGGCTTGAAGCCCGCCTGGACGAGCATGCTTTGTTTGCTCGCGCTGGCGCCCGAGGTCGTGGCGCAGCCGGTCAAGACAGACCAGCGCGGCACCGACGAGCAGGGACGCGATATGTTCGATTCGAATTTTCATGGATTGGATGCTTTCGTGCGATCAGTTGAAACGCGGAGGATTACCAGCCCCATGGTCCGCCCCAGCCGCCGGCCCAGCCACCCCACGCGCCCCAACCCATCGGCGGCATGGAATTCAATTCCGCCGCCTGCAGGTTCTGGTCGCTGATTTTCTTGGCGAACTTGAGCTGCTGGTAAGCCGTGTACTCCTGCTGGGTGCCGACAAGCGCGGCATTGTTCTTCAGGTCGGGAAAGACGTAGAAGATGTGGCCGTTCTTTTGGATCGTGGAGATCTTTCCGGCGGGCAGGGAGTTAAGCAGTTGCTGCTTGGACGCGGTGTTCGCCGGATGCGTCTTGAAGCCGGCGGTGACGAGCAGATTCTCGGTGCTCTTGGCGCTCTCCGTCGCGCAGCCCGAGGTGAGGAGCGCGACGGTGATGGCACCGGCGATCGTGAGGAGTCTTTGGATGCGATTCATGTAAGATTGAAACTACGATTTGTTTCCGGGGTGAATTATCTCCAGCCGAAGCCCGGGCCCCAGCCGCCGCCCCAGGCGCCCCAACCAACCGGAGGCATGGAGTTCAGCTGGGCTGCCTGCAGGTTCTGGTCGCTGATTTTCTGGGCAAAGGCGAGCTGGCGATAGGTGGTGTATTGCGCGCCGGTGCCGACCATGGCTGAGCCGGCGGTGTGATTCGGGAAGACATACCAAATCTTGCCGTCCTTTTGCACGGTCGAGACCTGGTTGGCCGGCAAGCCCGCCAGCAAGGTCTTTTGCTGTTGCGTGGTGGCCAAAACGTTACGGAAGCCGGCGGTGGCCAGCAGGTTTTCCTTCTGCGCTTGGCCGTTGGTGCAGCCGGCCATGAGAAGGGTGGCCGTCAAGACGGACGCAAAGCGAAGAACGAAGAGAATTCTTTTCATAATAGTGAGGTTTTAGACAGCGGGTCCGCAATTCCAACGGGAACTGGGCCCCCGCGATCAATACATCATCAACCGGGTTGCCACGATGAAGTCAAGCACCCGGTGCGGGCGAGTAAAATTCGCGCGGCCCGGCTCAACCGGACCGCGCACCCTAAGGCCGCCTTATGATGATTTTGCCTTGGCCGCGGCGACTTTCTGCTGGACGGCCTGGCGGACCTCATTCTGACGAATGGTCTGCCACTTCGCATACTGCTCTGGGGTGAGAATTTCCTTCACCCTCGGATCGCTCTCGGCGTGAATGGCACGGATCGCCTCGATCTTCTGCGCGGGCGACATGTTACGATCGCCCTTGATTTTCTTAATCTTTGGCGCTTCCGACTCGACGATCGGCACCAGATCAATTTTCTGTTGCTGGGTCAGATTCAACTGCTTTGAAAGCGTCTTGATTCTGCCGGCGGTTTGCGCAGTTTGCGCCTGGGCGGGGGTGATGCCGATCAGCCCGAAGGCGAGGCCGGCGACGGAGGTTAGAACTACGAGCTTGATTTTCATTTCTGTGGAAGCAGGGAGTGAATGGGTTGACTGAATCTTGATCAATCCATCAGGATATCCGGCCGACCGGCCAGCCAAAAGAAAAATCCCCGTTCGGGAGGCGCTTTGCGCAGAAGGTCGAACTAAGTCGACACCGGCAGGCGCGGCGTATTGATGCGACGCGGGTTTTCACTGGCGACGGGCGGGGGATCCATTCTCGCGGGGGCCGGCCTGGTGACGATGCGGAAGCGACCGAGGACTTCAAACTGCGCATGCTGCGCCAGCACGCCGCCGGGCCGCACCAAGTTGTAAATTACGTCGGGTTGACCCGCGACGCTCGCTTCGCCGCGATCGCCATAGAGCCGCACATGCAAGCCGCTTTCACGGGCGAGCCGTTTGTCCAGTTTCAAGAGTTCCTCCTCGAAGAAACGGCGCCGGATTCGATCGCGCTCGACAGGCGTCACCAAATCCAGGAGCCAGTTGTCCGCCGGCGCGCAGACGCGCACGATCACCTCCAGGGTTCCGAGCGTTCCCAGGAAGTTCGCCAGCTGCGCGGGAAGCGTCGGGTCGGTCATGGCGCGAAATGGACGAACATTCTGCCCCAGCCGGCGGAACCGACGCAAGCTCGCTCTCGCCAGGCCGACCAGCCGGTCAACGCTAGCGCCCCAGCGTGCTGCTCGGGCACTCCCCGAACCATTTTCGATAGTTCACCGAAAATCGCCCGAGATGCATGAAGCCCCATTTCATGGCGACTTCCTTGACGGTTTTTTCCGTCCCGCGGGCCGCGCGCAGATCGCGGTGCGCGCCGTTAAGCCGCATGGCCTGCAGCCGGGCCTTGAGCGACATTCCGAAGGCTTCGCGAAATCCAATCTCGAGCGTGCGGCTGGAGCGGCCAATCTCGCCGCAGAGTTCGCCCATGCGCAGCGGTTCGTTCGCGTGTGCCCGCAGGTACTCCTTGGCCTTGATGGCGAATTCCCGCCGCTCGGATCGGAACGGCGGACGGACGGGTGAATCCACGTGACCCAGGAGAGTGTGGAGGATCGTCCTCTCGAGCTGCTGGCAGAATTCGTCATCGTGCAACTTCTCCGGCTCCCTCAGCGTTTCCGCGATGATCCCGGCGAGTTCCATTCCGAGCAGACCGGCGCTGGTTTCCCCGGCCACGGTCAAACGGTCGTCGCGGCAGCGCGCGGCGAGCGCCTCGCCCCAGATGGCGTGCGCTTGCTCGTTCGCCAGGGACTTGTTGACCGCCACGCTGACCACTTGCGAGTCGCCCATCGTTTGAAACATGATCTCCTCGCCCGAGGTGACGAGCGCGATTTCCTGCGGACCGAGTCGCCGGCAGCGAAAATAAGCGGGGTTCGTCGAGGGCAGGACGAGGCCGAAGACGACGGCGTGTGGCGGCACCAGTCCGCGGACGCGCGTGCTGCGGGAGCGATGCGTGATGGCGACCTGCAGATGCGCCGTGTGGAACGCGGAGATGCGGCCGAAGTACGGGCCGGGTTCAAGCTGCTCTTGCTCGATTTTCCAGAACGCAGCCAAATCCTTCATTTGGTCCGCGTCGTCGGCCGAGCGTTCGACTATCATGCCCGCCGGAAAAAGCGGCGACTGCTTGGGGGAGGTGAGTTGGCTCATGGAAGTCGGCTTATGGATATCCATTTCATACCGGTTCGCTGGAGGGTCGTCCATGCTACCAAAGTACAATGCGTCGAGGGTGCGGGCGGTCGTGGCGGGACGGCAATCTGCCTACGAAACCGTGGTCGCGCGGGAAAGTTCCGGGCTTTCGCTTTTCCGGATGGGGCGCGACGACGTCGCGAAGTTTTGCGGCGCTTGGTGGACAGTGTGTTTGGTTGACTCGCGCGGGAATCCCAGCCTTTGATGCGCAAAATCACAGCCCAATCCCGTCCATTCCTCATGAATCGAATTTCCTCGCTCGCCGCCGCTCTCGTCATCGGTCTCGCCATTCTTGTCCCCTTGGATTCGGCGTCCGCCGCGACGGCGGCGCAAATCAGCCGCGACTCGCGCGCCGCGCTCCGTCGTCTCTATGCGAACAATCACGCCGCGAAGATCCTCGGCGAAAGCGCCAAGGCGGTGCTGGTCTTCCCGAAGATTATCAAGGCCGGCTTCATCATCGGCGGCCAGGGCGGCGAGGGCGCGCTCTTCGAGAACGGGAAGCTGGTGGCATTCTACAACACGGCAGCCGCATCGTACGGCCTGCAGGCGGGCGTGCAGCGCTACGGCTACGCCATGTTCTTCATGACCGATGAGGCGCTCAACTATCTGCGCAAGAGCGATGGCTGGGAAATCGGCACGGGCCCCAGTGTCGTGATCGTCGACGAGGGAGTGGCCCGCGGCATTTCCAGCACCACCGCCCGCGAGGATGTTTACGCTTTCACCTTTTCGCAGAAGGGGCTGATGGCGGGGCTGGGCATCCAGGGTTCGAAAATCACCCGGATTCATCCGCGCTAGCGGGTTTGCTTCGCGACTGGGCGTGGAGCAGGGCCGCTTCGGCGTCTGCACTGCGTAATCCGGATAGCGATCCTCCTGTCGCCGGCGCGCTCTGCGCGTAGAGGAAGGCTTGCAATTTCATCCGGATGACTTGCCATTGTTCCGCAGGGCAGTATTTGCTGCCGGGCGCCGGCTGAGCGAATCGAATCCTGAATGCTGAAGGCGCCGGTGCGCGTGGAATTCCATCATGTACTTCAACGTCGGACTATTTCTGAAAGCCGAGCGCCTGGCGCTGTTTGGGCGGCCCTTCCGCCTGCGCCGCTGGTTCTACGTGCTCGGCTTCACCGCGCTGTTCGGCTTCATGTGGGTGGTCGTCGCCTTCGGTCGCGCGCTGGATCACCTTTTCTTCCCGGGATTCCGGCGGGTGGAAATCAAGCGACCGGTTTTCATCATCGCGCCGCCGCGCAGCGGCACCACCTTCCTGCAGAAATTGATGAGCCTGGACGAGGAGCGCTTCGTCCACGCCAAGCTTTTCCAGACCATTTTCCCCTCAATCGTTTACCAGAAAATCATCTCGGGCGTGGTCCGGCTCGATGAAATCTGCGGCGCGCCGCTCGCGCGCCTGGTGGGCTGGGCCGAGCGCAAATGGTTTGGCGGCTGGGACGACATGCACAAGTTGCGTTTCAACCAGCCGGAGGAGGATGACGGCTTCTTCGTTTACACGTTCGTGACGGAGGCGATTTATCTGCTCTTTCCGTTCGTCGATGAATTGTGGGAGGCGGGATTCGCCGACGCGCTGCCGCCGGAGGAGCGGCGCCGCTTGATGGCCTATTACAAGAGCTGCCTGCAACGGCAGCTTTACGTGAATGGACCGGACAAGACGATCCTGTCGAAAGCCACGCAGTCTTCCGGAGCGGTGCAAAGTTTGCTGGAGGCGTTTCCCGACGCGAACTTTGTCACCATCGTCCGGCATCCGTATGCCTCCGTGGCGTCGCACGTGAGCGTGTTTCATCCCGTCTGGGTGGCGCATTCGCCGGAAATCGCGCGCGATTCGGCGGTCTCGCAATCCTACGGCCGGCTCGCCGTGGAGTGGTTCCGTCATCTCTACGACATGCGCTCGAGCATCGATCCGGCGCGCTACTATTGCGTCGACTACCGCGATCTGGTGCGCGATCCACGCGAGACGATCGACCAGGTCTATGCGCACTTCGGGTACACGCCGAGCGACGCGTTTCAAGCGCGGCTGCGGCAGGCCTCGCGGCAGAGCGAGGAATTCAAGAGCGTGCACCAGTACTCGCTCGAGGAATTCGGCATCTCGAAGCAATACATCCAGCAGGAACTCGGCGAATTGCTCGATGCCTACGGGCTCGAGCGCTAGGAGCCTATTCGGACGAGTGCGGGACGGCCGCGAAGAACCGCCAGTAGCCGGTGTGCAGCAAGCCGAGGAAGATGAGCACGAGACCGTTCGCGACGACCGTGCCCATCACGGGCGAACCGGGAAAACTCGCCACCGCGATCAGGATGGCCAGGGCGATGTTGCGATTGCTCGTGCCAAGCGCGACGACGCGTCGCCGCCGCGCGGACGGGCCGCCGATCGCGTATCCGAGCAGCAGCGACAGTTCGAAGACCGCGAACATCACCAGCAGCGATTTCCAGCCGACCGCCGCGATGGTGTTGAATTCCACCACGGTGACGAAGGCGAGCGAGAGCGCGCCGGTTGCCTGCGAGAGAAATTCCGCGGGCTTCATCAGCCGATGCGCGGCCGCGGCGCTGTAATGGCGCACGAGCAGTCCCGCCGCGAGGGGCAAGGTGATGGTCGAGACGAGCACCAGCAGAATGGTCGGGATGTGGAATTCGAGAGCGCCGCGGGCCGGCAGGAACGCGAGGCTCCACTGGCAGATGAACGGCGTCAGGATGCTCGCCGCGAACGGAAACAGGGCGGTCAGACCCGCCGCCAATGCGAGATCGCCGCGCGCCATCTTCGTGAAGACCGGCACGACCGGGGCAAAGGGCGCGGCCGCCAGCAAAATCATGCCGGCCGCGACATCGCCGGGCAACTCGGCGGCGCGCGCGGCCGCGACGGCCAGCGCGGGGACGGCGACGAAATTGGCCGCGAGAATCCAACCCAGTCGGCTGATCCGCACGGCATGGCTGACTTCCCGCCAGGTCAGGCGCAGGCCGACGTCGAAAAGCAGCCCGACCAGCGAAAGCATGGTCAGGATTTTGACGATTTGGGTCGCGTCGAATTTCACGGGGTGGCGGCGAGTATCCGCGGTGGCGCGCGCGGCGGCAACCTTGCGCCTCAAACCAGGCGTCGCCGACATTCCGGGTTGACGAGAGGCCCCGGCGATGAAATCGCAGGGCTCGTCGACGGAATTGACTGCCGCGCTGCCGGGCCCCCGACCGACCAGACATATTTTCCCCACGATGGACGCCCGCGATCGCTTTAATATTTCACGCCTCGCGATCGCGCATCCGCAGTTGACGGTTGTGATTTGGATCGCGGTTTGCCTCGCAGGGGTCTTTTCGTTTCGCACCCTGAAGTTCGCATTGCTGCCTGATATTTCGTTTCCGGTCGTCGTCGTCACCGCGACGGCCCCCGAGGAAATGTCCAAGGAGGATCTGGCAAAGAACGTAGCGCTGCCGATGGAATTGCGACTGCGGGAGATCGAGGGCCTCGGTGAGGTGCACGGCGCGGTCCGGCCGCCGTTTGTCATCATCACCGTTTACTTCCGGGTGGGGCAGACGCTCGAGGAATGCGCGGCCCGCGTGGCGCGCGCGCTGGCGGAGGTGAAGCCGGTCGAGGGCATCACGACCAAGATCTCGACCCGCAATCTCAACCAGACCTCGGTGGCGACCTACGCGCTGCGCTCGCCCGGAAAGTCGGCCGACGAACTGCTCGAGTTGGCGCGGCGCAAAATCGTCCACCCGCTGCGGACCGTGGAAGGCGTGCAGGAGGTCGCGATGTTGGGCGAGACGGAGGTGCCGGAGGGCGAGTCGCCGGTGCGGGCGCGCTTCAAGGGAGGCGACGTGCTGGCGCTCGACGTCATCAAGCAGGGAGACGCCAACACCCTCGAGGTGGCCGATCGCATCGAGGCGGAAATGACGCGCCTGCGAGCCGCGCTGCCCGGCGTCGAAATCGCGCTGGCCCGCACCCAGGCGGGCTTCATCCGGGAGGCGAGCCATTCCACGGTGGAGGCGCTCCTCATTGCCGTCGCGCTTTCCATCGTGGTGATCTATCCGTTCCTGTGGAGCTGGCCGGCCACCGCGATTTCAGCGCTGGCCATTCCGACGTCGCTGCTGGGGACGGCCATTGTGATGGCGCTCTGCGGATTTGAGCTTGATACAATCACGCTGCTCGCCCTCGCGCTGGTCATCGGCATTATCATCGATGACGCCATCGTCGCCGTGGAGAACATCGTGCGTCACCTCGAAGAGGGCGGGGAGTCGTCGCGCGACGCGGCCCTGTCGGCCACCAAGGAAATTGGACTGACGATCGCGGCGGCCACGTTCACGATTGTGGCGGTCTTTCTGCCGGTCGGCCTGATGAAGGGAAGCATCGGCCAGTTCTTCAAGCCTTTTGGGGTGACGGTTTCGGCGGCGGTCATCATCTCGCTGCTTGTTGCGCTCACCCTCTCGCCGGCGCTGGCGGCGTGGCGGCTGCGCCCGCGGCTGCGAACAAATGGCGAGAGCTCGTCCTGGTCGCGCGTGGTGGCGGTATATCGGCGAGCGCTCGAATGGTCGCTCGATCATCCGAAGTCGGTCTTCTTGCTGGCCGCGCTCAGCCTCGTGGCGGGCGTGGCGTTGATCCCGCTTGTGCCCAAGGGATTGATCCCGCGCCTCGATCGCGGCGAGTTCAAGCTGGGCTTTCGGGTGACGCCCGCCACGCTCGCCGACGCCTCGGCGCGAGGGCATCGAGCCGCTGGCCAAGACCGGTGAAGTCGCGAAGCAAATCGAATCCTTTGTCGCGAAGTATCCCGGCGTCACCGACGTATACTCCCTGGCCGGCACGCGCGAGGGCGACCCGAGTTACGGTGTGCTTTATGTGCGCCTGGCGGCGAATCGCACCCGGCACACCGCCGAGCTTCAAGACGAGCTTCGTGTCGCGCTGCCAAAAATCGCGGGCGTCAATACAAGTGTCGAGGATGTGCCCTTCATTGACCTTGGCGAGCAGACACCGATCGACATCGCGGTGGTCGGAGACGACGCCGCGGCCGTGGAAAAGGGCGCCGAGTTGCTGCTTGCGAAACTGCGGGCCGAGAAGGGATTCGTCGACGTGGCGACGTCGGTGACGGATCCGCCCGAGATGGGCCCGCTGACGCGGTTTAATGCGCGCCCGGCCGTTTACCTTTCAGCTCGAATCTCGGCGGAAACCTGAGCCTGGGTGCGGCGACGCAGCGCGTGTATGAGCTGGCCGCCGCCGTGTTGCCCGCGGGCGTGACCATTGTGCTTGGCGGCGACTCCGCCAGCATCCGGAAGGTCTTCACCAGCTTCGGCATCACGCTTGGGCTGGCCATCGTCTGCATTCTCGCGGTGCTCGTGCTGTTATTTCGAAACTGGGTGGATCCGTTTATTATCGTGCTGACGCTGCCGCTTGCGGTGGTGGGCGCGGTCCTGGCGCTGTTGTTCGTGCGCAGTGAATTCGGCATGATTTCGCTGCTCGGCGTGGTGTTCCTCTTCGGCTTGGTGAACAAGAACGCCATCCTGCTGGTCGACTACATCAATCAGCTCCGGCGCCGGGGATTGGACTGCCGCGAGGCCATTCGCCGCGCCGGGGAGGTCCGCTTGCGGCCCATTCTGATGACCACGCTCGCCACGATTCTCGGCATGATGCCGGTGGCGATCGGGCTGGGCGTGGGATCGGAACTGCGCGCGCCCATGGCGGTGGCCATCATCGGAGGGCTCATCACCTCCACCCTGCTGAGCCTGCTGATCGTGCCGGTTCTGTACGCGTCCCTCCGCGGGGGCGCAACCAAGCGACCGGCGGCGGGTTCATAGTTGTCTGTTGCCATCCTGGCAGAGCCCGTGTCGGTGGCGCGTCCGGTTGGCTTCCGCGCCCCGTCCATGGTACAAATGACCTGCGGCGCCCGCCGCGATTCCGCATGGAAGTTACTGAAGCCCTTTTGCCATCCGCGCTGGAGTTGCGCAGCGATGTCGCGCGTGATCCGTCGCCCGTCCTCGAGTTCAAGGTGCCGCGCGGGACCGTCAGTGTGTATCACGCGGCGGCGGACATCCCGGCTGAAATTTGGCAGCGGCGCGCTGGCGGGTCATTCCAAGGATCATCGCTACTACGAGATCAGCGAGGAGACCTTGCCTGGTCAATTCGAACACGCCTATCTCGTCCTGCGCGATCCCATCGGCTGCCGCATGGCGGTGCAGCCGGTCTTTGTCGCACAACAGGACATCCTCGAAGGCCTGCCGGCGAAGGTGCAGTCGGTCCTTTCCTGGCCGCGGCAGTTTTTTCCGCGCTGGCTCCGCATGGGCATGCTCGTGGCGGGCTGCTCCACGGGAAACGGCGACCTCGACTGCTCCCAGCCCTGGGCGGTTGAGATGTTGTGCGATGCGCTGCTGGTGTACGCGCGGAAGCGCCGGGTCGCGATGATCCTGCTCAAGGATTTTCCCAGTACTTATCGCGAGCAGCTGCGCCCGTTTGAGGGGCAGGGCTACCGGCGGGTCCCGAGCATGCCGGGCTGCGCGATAGATTTTGATTTTGCCGACTTCGAGGAATTTCGCAGCAAGCGCCTCGGCCGCAGCCTGCGCTACAAGTTCAACAAGATTGCGCGGCAGCCGCCCGTTCCGATGGAGGTGTGCACGGACGTGACACCGCTGGCGGAAGAAATCCATGCGCTCTACATGCAGACGCACGGACGCTCCAAGATGCGCTTCGAATGCCTGACCCCGGACTTCTTCGCGCGGATCGGGCGCGAGATGCCCGAGACGGCCCGCTATTTCCTCTGGCGCGTGAACGGCCGGCTGGCCGCCTTCGCGCTCTGCCTGGTGCACGACCGGACGATTTACCATCTGAACATCGGCTTCGACTACGCGGTCTCGCTCGATCTGCAGCTTTACTACACGACGGTGAAGGATCTGTTTGAATGGTCGCTCGCCCAGGGCTTGAAGCGCTACTACACCGGGCAATTGAACTACGATCCAAAACTGCATCTGCGCATGAAACTGGCGCCGCTGGATCTCTATTCGCGCCACACTTCCGCGCTGCTCAACCCGCTTTACAAGCTCGCGCTCGGTTTCCTCCAGCCCGTCCGGCACGATCCGCTGATCCGGCAGTTCCCGAACGCGGGGGAACTGTGAGTCGAGAGTCGAACGTCGACAGGTCAGACAATTCGCGGGGACGTGACGCGGTTCCACGCTGTCGTCGACCTTCGACGTTCGACCTTCGACTCTCACCTTGCCGCCCACAGGCTTTGGATTTCCTCGAGGGTCTTTTCCTTCGTCTCGGGCACGCGGCGATAGACCCAGATCCAGCCGGCCAGGCAGAAGAACGCGAAGAGGAGAAAGGTCCAGGAGTTGCCGATGGTGTTGACCAGCGAAAGGAAAAACTGGCTCACGAGAAAGGCCGCACCCCAATTCACCGCGGTCGCCACCGCCACGGCTCTTCCCCGCACGCGCCCCGGGAAAATCTCGTTGATCACCGTCCAGACGACCGGTCCCAGCGAGAACGCGAACGAGGTGATGAAAATGACGAGGGCGATCAACGTGACGATGCCCGCCGCGGTGGGACCGCTGCCAGTCGGTGCGCCCCCGATGTAACGGAAGGCCACCCCGACCGTGACAAGACTGAGGCCCATGCCGATCAATCCGACCAGGAGCAACGGCCGGCGGCCGAGGCGATCGATGTACGCGACGGCAATGAAGGTCGCGACCACGTTGACTCCGCCGACGGCCCAGGTGGTGGCATGCGACTGGGCGAGGGGAGTGGCGAAACCGGCCGAGGCGAAGATCTGGTTTGCGTAATAAATGATCGCGTTGATGCCGGTGATTTGCTGGAAGATGGCGAGGCCGAGCGCGATGAAGAGCGGCCGCCGCCACTGCGGATTGAAGACCTCGCTCCAGCTTGCCTGCTGCGTCTCGCCGCTCAGCGACGCGGCGTAGGAATCGAGCCGCGAGGCGGGGTCCTCGCCCGGCCGCAGTTTGCGCAAGGCGGCCTCCGCGTCGGCGCGCCGACCCATCTTCATGAACCAGCGGGGCGACTCGGCGGAGGGAATCACCACCAGCAGGAGAAGCAGTCCGACCACGCCGGAAATGCCGAGCATCAGGCGCCACGAATTGGTATTCGGCGAGCGCGCCGTTGATCAGGTAGGCGAGGAATATTCCCACCGTGATTGCCAGCTGGTAGGCCGAGACGTAGCGCCCGCGCAGCTCGGTGGGCGCCAGTTCGGCGCTGTAGAGCGGGGCGGCCACCGCGGCGGCGCCGACGCCGAATCCGACCACGAATCGGCCGAGCACGAGAATGGCCACGCCGGGCGCGAAGGCCTCGATCGCCGCGCCGATCACGAACAGCACGGCGGCCCACATCAGCGCCGCTCGCCGTCCCAGGCGATCGGCCAGCTCGCCGCCGATGAGAGAGCCGACCAGCGCGCCCAGCGTGACCCAGCTCGTCACCACCGCGACGAGGAACGAGGAGAGCCCCAACTCCTTCTGCATGCTTGAGAGCGCGCCGGAAATGACGCCCTGATCGTAGCCGAACAATCCGCCGGCCAGCAGCACGACCAGAAGGACGAGCCCCATTTTGGACGACGCGGGTGGTTGGGAGGGTTTCTCGCCGGGGGTCGCGCTCATGGGAATCGTGAGTGCATGTCGGAAATGACCATAAACATCAAGCGCCGACTTGGTCGCGGCGCCGGGCGGTGCATCGGCCGGGCGCACGTGGTAAGATGTGGTATGCTGGCGCGCGCTATGATTGAGGGGGATGGCAAGAATGCGTTGGCGGCATTTGGCGGGGGAGGTTCGGCGTGACTGAAAAGCTTCAAGTCGTTTTGGAATATTCCCTGATGCTTTTCATGGTCGGAAATCTTCTGGCCATGGGACTGGAGCTCAAATTGGCGGACGCCCTGGCTGGTCTGCGCAACACCCGCTTTGTCATCTTGAGCGTGCTGTGGGGTTTCATCCTTTGTCCGGCCCTGGCCGTCTTGCTCACGATGATGCTGCCGCTGAGCCCGGCGTACGCGGTGGGTCTGATTCTGCTCGGGCTGGCGCCCTGCGCGCCATTTCTCCCCAAGATGGTGACCAGGGCGCGGGGCGACGTCGGGTACGCGGCGGCTTTCATGCTGCTCGCCTCCGTCTTGATCGTCCTCTACATGCCGATCGCCGTGCCGCTGCTTGTCAATGACTTGTCCACCAGCGCGTGGGCCATCGCGAAGCCCCTCGTACTTTTCCTGCTCGTGCCGCTTTCGCTCGGCCTGGCGATTCAATCAGTGTCCCGGCGATTCGCGAAACTGCTCGGCCCGCCCGTCACGAAAATCACGGGCATCGCAACCGTCCTGATGCTGATCCTCTGCGTCATCCTCTACGGCAAAGGATTCTTCAGCGTGGTCGGGGCCTTCGCCATGGCGGCGCAGATCATTTTCTTCGCGCTGGCGACTTCGGCCTCGTATTTCCTGAGCGGCGCCCTGCCGGAGCGGGAGCGAAGCGTCCTGGCGCTGGGGATGTCCACGCGGAATCTGGCGGCTGCCTTCGCGGTGTTGTTCGCCATTCCGGGGCTGGACAAGAACGCCATCGCGATGGTGGCCCTTGGCGTTCCCACGCAGCTGATTGTGGCATTGCTGTCGGCCCGCTGGCTGGGCGTCCGCGCGGCCGTGGGTGAACCGGTCATGGCGCCCAGTTTCAAGCGACCGTAGTCCCGGAGCGGACCCGGCCGGGAGGCACTTGCCGATGCGGCGATCCACCCCCGGGGCGGGTTGAATTTTCGCCATAATCTCGGCCCCGCCGCCCCGCCGGCAGCCCGCCAGAGTGCTTCCCTGTGTCGCTGGCTTGACATCGCGCCGCGCAATCGGCTCAATCGACCTTCCCAATCAATATGCCCATGAAAGCGACCCAAAAACTCCACGACGCCGGACAAAGCATCTGGCTCGACAATGTTAACCGCAAGCTGCTCGATTCCGGGACGCTTAAGAAATACATCGCGGAACTTTCCGTCACCGGACTGACCTCCAATCCCACGATTTTCGATCAGGCGATCAAGAGCAGCACGGATTACGACAACGACATCCGCAAGAAACTCAAGGAGGGCAAGTCGGGCGAGGACCTGTTTTTTGAGCTGGCGCTGGAAGACATCACGCGCGCGGCCGACATCTTTCGGGATATCCACGACAAGACATCCGGCGTGGACGGTTGGGTCTCGCTCGAGGTCTCGCCGCTGCTGGCCTACGACACCACCACGACCATCAATGTCGCCAAGGATCTCTTCAAGCGGGGCGGGCGTCCCAACATGTTCATCAAGATCCCCGGCACCAAGGAAGGCCTGCCGGCGATCGAGGAGGCCATCTTTGCGGGCGTGCCCGTGAACGTGACTCTGCTCTTCTCGCGCGAGCACTATGTCAGCGCGGCCGAGGCCTACCTGCGCGGCGTCGAGCGCCGTCTCGAGGCCGGGCTCAATCCCAACGTCGGCTCGGTCGCCTCCGTCTTCATCAGCCGCTGGGACGGCGCGGTGTCCGGCAAGGTGCCCGACGACCTCAGCAACCAGCTCGGCATCGCCATCGGCAAGCGCATTTACAAGGCGTACTGCGACCTGATTTCGCTGCCGCGGTGGAAGCGCGTGTTCAACGCGGGCGCCCGTCCGCAACGCCTGTTGCTCGCCAGCACCGGCACCAAGGATCCGAAGGCGTCCGACGTGCTCTACGTCAAGGCGCTGGCCGCTCCGCTCACCATCAACACCATGCCCGAGGCCACCCTCAATGCCTTCGGCAACCACGGCGATCTCGGCGCGATGCTCACGGCCGATGGCGGCGACAGCGAGGCCGTTCTCTCGCGGTTCTCCAAGGCCGGCATCGATCTCAACGCACTCGCCGCGAAGCTGCAGGACGAAGGCGCCAAGTCATTCGTCAATTCGTGGAATGAACTGATGGGTGTCATCGCCTCGAAGAGCGCGGCCCTCGAAAAAGTCGCCTAACAGCCTGCCCGCCATGCCAGCATCGTCTGCCGGGCCCGCTGCTTCGTCGTCGTCCGGCTCCGCGGATTCGAATGCTCCGCGCGTGCTGGTGATCGACGTCGGCGGGACCAACGTGAAAATCCTCGCGACCGGAGAGAAGGAACCGCGGAAGTTCCCCTCCGGTCCGAAGATGACACCGAAGATGATGGTCGAGGGCGTGAAGAAACTGGCCGACGGCTGGAAATACGATCGCATCGCCATCGGCTATCCGGGTCCGGTCCGCCAGGGCCGGCCGGTGCGCGAGCCGCACAACGTGGCGCGCGGCTGGATGCGGTTTGATTTTCCCGCCGCCTTCGGTTGTCCGATTCGCATCATCAATGACGCGGCCATGCAGGCGCTGGGCGGCTACAACGGCGGCAAGCTGCTTTTCCTCGGCCTCGGCACGGGGCTGGGCACCGCCATGATCGCCGAGAGCCACGTGCTCCCGATGGAACTCGCGCACCTGCCGTACCGGAAGGGAATCTTCGAGGATTACGTCGGCGTGCGGGCGCTGAAGAAATACGGGAAGAAGAAATGGCGCGCGCACGTGGCCGACGTGGTCGCGACGCTCGCCGCCGCGCTGCTGCCGGACGACATCGTGCTCGGTGGCGGCAACGTGAAGCAGCTGAAAAAATTGCCGAAGGGCTGTCGCGCCGGCGCCAATGCCAACGCCTTTGCCGGCGGTTTCCGGCTTTGGGAGGACGGCCGCCACGCCTCGTCCACCATGGGAACATCTTGATCCACGCCTCGGAACCAAATCCTCCACCGCTATGAGCACTGCCACCCACTCGCTTACCGATCGACCCGCCTGGAAGGCGTTGGTCACCCACCACCAGAAAACCGGCGAGACGCATCTGCGCAAGCTGTTCGCCGACGACCCGCATCGCGGCGAGCGGCTGACCGCCGAGGCGCTCGGCATCTTTCTCGACTACTCGAAGAATCGCGTCACCGACGAGACCATCAAGCTGCTCGTCCAACTCGCGAAGGAATGCGGTGTCGAGGCGCGCCGCGACGCCATGTTCCGCGGCGAGAAAATCAACATCACGGAAAATCGCGCCGTGCTGCACGTTGCCCTGCGCGCGCCCAAGGGCGCGTCCATCGTGGTGGACGGACAGAACGTCGTGCCCGAGGTGCACGCCGTGCTCGACAAAATGGCGGCGTTTGCCGACCGCATCCGCAGCGGCGCCTGGGTCGGCCACACGGGCAAGCGCATCCGCAACATCGTCAACATCGGCATCGGCGGCTCCGATCTCGGGCCGGTCATGGCCTACGAAGCCCTGCGGCATTACAGCGATCGTTCGCTGAATTTCCGCTTTGTCTCGAACATCGACGGCACGGACTTCGCCGAGGCCGTGCAGGATCTCGACGCGGCCGAGACGCTCTTCATCGTTTCGTCGAAGACCTTCACGACGCTCGAGACCATGACCAACGCGCACTCCTCGCGCGACTGGTTCCTCAAGGCGTCGGGCGGCAACGAAGCCGCCGTGGCCAAGCACTTCGTCGCCGTTTCCACGAACGCCGCCGAGGTCACCAAGTTCGGCATCGACACCAACAACATGTTCGGTTTCTGGGACTGGGTGGGCGGCCGCTACTCGATGGATTCCGCCATCGGACTTTCCTCGATGATCGCGATCGGTCCGGATAATTTCCGCGCGATGCTCGATGGCTTCCACCAGATGGACGATCATTTCCGCACCGCGCCGCTGGAGAAGAATCTGCCGGTGCTGCTCGGGTTGATTTCGGTCTGGTACTCCAACTTCTTCGGCGCCCAGACCGTCGCCGTGCTGCCGTACGAGCAGTACCTGAAGCGCTTCCCCGCGTACCTGCAGCAGCTGACCATGGAGAGCAACGGCAAGCACGTCACGCTCGACAGCAACGTGGTGAATTACGACACGGGCTCAATCTATTGGGGCGAGCCCGGCACGAACGGCCAGCATTCGTTCTACCAGCTCATCCACCAGGGCACGCGGCTGATCCCGTGCGACTTCATCGCGTTTGTCGAGACGCTCAACCCGGTGGGCCGGCATCACGACATCCTCATGGCGAATGTCTTCGCGCAGGCCGAGGCGCTCGCCTTCGGCAAGACCGCCGAGCAGGTCAAGGCCGAGGGCACGACCGGCCCGCTCGTCGCGCATCGCGTCTTCGAGGGCAACCGTCCGTCGAACACCATCCTCGCGGATCGGCTCACGCCGGCCATGCTGGGCAAGCTGGTCGCGCTCTACGAGCATTGCGTCTTCACCCAGGGCGCGATCTGGAACATCAACTCGTTCGACCAGTGGGGCGTCGAGCTGGGCAAGGCGCTCGCCCAGAAAATCATTCCCGAACTCGAGGACAAAGCCGAACCCAAGCTCGCGCATGACAGTTCAACCAACCACGTCATCCGGCGCTACCGGAGCATGAAAGACGCATGATGAATATCCTCAGCCTGAAAGAACAACAGCAGCGAAAAATCAAAACGCAGGCCGGCTTCCTCGCCGCCCTGGATCAGAGCGGCGGCAGTACGCCCAAGGCGCTCATGAAATACGGCCTCAAGGAGGGGGCGTGGAAGAACGACGAGGAAATGTTCACGCTGGTGCACGAAATGCGCTCCCGGCTGATCCTTAGTCCCAGCTTCAACGGAGATCGCATTCTCGGCGCGATTCTCTTCGAGGGGACCATGGATCGGGACATCGCCGGACAGCACTCGGCCGACTATCTTTGGAACGTCAAACGCATCGTCCCGTTCGTGAAAGTGGACAAGGGTCTCGTCGACGAAAAGGACGGCGTCCAGTTGATGAAGCCCATGCCCGACCTGGGCAAGCTGCTGGATCGGGCAAACACCAAGCATATTTACGGAACCAAGGAGCGTTCCGTCATTCTCCAGGCGAACGCGGCCGGCATCAAGGCCGTGGTCGATCAACAATTCGAAGTGGCGGCGCAAATTCTGGCCGCGGGATTGATGCCGATCATCGAGCCGGAGGTGGACATTCACTGCCCGGAGAAAGCGAAGGCGGAGGATTTGCTGAAGGCGTCGCTCCACGATTCGCTCAACAAGCTGCCGGCCGGCCAGGTCGTCATGCTCAAGGTGACCATCCCGGACAAGGACGATTTGTATCTCGACCTCATCAAGCATCCCAAGGTGCTCAAGGTCGTCGCCCTTTCCGGCGGCTATGCGCGCGAGGACGGCAACAACCGCCTGCGGCGCAACCACGGCATGATCGCCAGTTTCTCCCGCGCGCTGCTGGACGGCCTCTCCGCCAACCAGTCTGAGGCCGAATTCAACGCCGCGCTCGACGGCTACATCCAGAGCATTTACGAGGCGTCCGTCACCTGACGCGGCCACTCGGACAATTCTACCAACCCAGCCTGAACAAATTCAAATTATGCAACTAGGAATGATTGGACTCGGCAGAATGGGCGCCAACATGGTGCGCCGTCTCATCAAGAACGGCCACGAATGCGTCGTCTTTGATCGTTCCGCGGAAGCGGTCAACTCGCTCGCCAAGGAGAAAGCCATCGGGGCGACCTCCACGGCCGACTTCGTGAAGAAGCTCGCCACCCCGCGCGCGATCTGGCTGATGGTTCCCGCGGCCGTGGTGGATGCCGCCATCGCCGACCTGCTGCCGCACCTGCAGGCGGGCGACACCATCATCGACGGCGGCAATTCGTATTACATCGACGACATCCGGCGCGCCAAGGAACTCGCCCCGCGGCAGGTGAACTATTGTGACGTCGGCACCAGCGGCGGCGTCTGGGGACTGGAGCGCGGCTATTGCATGATGATTGGCGGACCCGACGCCACGGTGCGCCATCTGGATCCAATCTTTAAGACTCTCGCGCCCGGCAAGGGCGACGCCCCGGTGACGCCGGGACGCGAGAAGCTCGGCGGCACCTCGGAGAATGGGCTACCTCCATTGCGGCCCGAGCGGCGCCGGCCATTTCGTGAAGATGGTGCACAACGGAATCGAATACGGCCTGATGGCCGCCTACGCCGAGGGGCTGGGCATCCTGCACTCCGCCGACATCGGCAAGCGCATGCACGAGGTCGATGCCGAAACGACGCCCCTGCGCGAGCCGGAGCATTATCAGTTCGATCTGAATCTCGCCGACATCGCCGAGGTCTGGCGCCGGGGCAGCGTCATCTCCTCGTGGCTGCTGGATTTGACGGCGACGTCGCTGGTGGAGGACACCAAGCTCTCGAAATTCTCCGGCAAGGTTTCGGATTCGGGCGAGGGGCGCTGGACGATCAAGGCGGCGATTGACGAGGGCGTGCCGGTGCCCGTGCTGACGGCCGCGCTGTACGAACGCTTCAGCTCGCGCGGCGAGGCGGACTACCAGGACAAGCTGCTTTCGGCGATGCGCTTCCAATTCGGCGGACACATCGAAAAGAAATAACGGCGCGGCGCCTCGAATCGCACGATGAGCGCTCCGCATTCCGACGCATTGGTCTTCTTTGGCGCGACGGGCGACCTCGCGTACAAGAAGATCTTTCCGTCGCTGCAGGCGATGCTGAAGCGCGGGCATCTCGCGGTGCCCGTGATCGGCGTGGCCAAGGCGGGCTGGAACCTCGAGCAGCTCAAGGCGCGCGCGAAGGACAGCCTGGAAAAGCACGGCGGACTCGATCCTGCCGCGTGGGAAAAGCTGAGCGGGCTGCTGCGGTATGTCGACGGCGACTACGCCGATGACTGCGACCTTCCAGGCGCTGCGCAAGGAACTCGGCGGCGCCCAGCGGCCGGCGCACTACCTCGCCATTCCGCCCGTGCTCTTCGGCAAGGTGGTCGAGCAGCTCGCGAAATCGGGCTGCGCCGAGAAGGGCGCGCGCGTCATCGTGGAGAAGCCCTTCGGCACGGACCTGGCCTCGGCGCGCGCGCTGAACAAGATCCTGCTCGGCTGCTTCGACGAGACGGCGATCTTCCGGATCGATCACTACCTCGGCAAGAGCCCGGTGCACAACATGACGTTCTTCCGGTTCGCGAACTCGTTTCTCGAGCCGATTTGGAACCGCGAACACGTCGAGAGCGTCCAGATCACCATGGCGGAGAATTTCGGCGTGCAGGGTCGCGGCGGATTCTACGATCAGACCGGCGCGATTCGCGACGTGATGCAGAACCACCTCTTCCAGGTGATGGTGAATGTCGCGATGGAGCCGCCCGTGCGCACGGACAGCGAATCGATGCGCGACGAGAAGGTGAAGGTGCTCAAGGCGATTCCGGCGCTGGAGCCGGGCGACATCGTGCGCGGGCAATTCAACGGCTACCTCAAGGAGGCGGGCGTCAAACCCGGATCGCAGGTCGAGACCTTTGGCGCGCTGCGCCTGCAGATCAATTCCTGGCGCTGGAAGGGCGTGCCGTTTTTCATTCGCGCCGGCAAGTGCCTGCCCGTGACCTGCACCGAGGTCGATCATCCGGCTGCGTCGGCCGCCCACCATCTACGACGACGGCGCACGCTGACGCAGAATTGCATCCGGCTGCGCATCAGCCCGGACGAGACCATCGCCTTTTGCGCGAACATGATGAGCCCGGACGACAGCGGTCCGGAGGCCACGCGACATCATCGCCAGCCACCGTCCCGACGACAAGGAGATGGACGCGTACGAGCGCGTGCTCGGCGACGCCATGGCCGGGGACGCCACGCTTTTCGCGCGCGAGGACTATGTCGAGGAAGCGTGGCGGATTGTCGATCCCGTCCTCAAGGCCGGCACGCCGGTCTTCACCTACGAACCCGGCACCTGGGGGCCGGGCGAAGCCGACAAACGTCTTTCCCCGCCGGGCGGCTGGCAGGCGCCCGTCGTCACGCAGTGAATCTCCCATGAATCCACGACCCATGAAGATCGAAGTGTTTGCCGATGCCGATGCCGTTGCGCGCGCCGCCGCGGGCATCATCGCCGCCGAAGCGCGCGCCGCCGTCGAAGCCTGCGGCAAATTCACGATGGCCGTGAGCGGAGGCAAGACGCCGTGGGTGATGCTGCGCGCGCTGGCCAACGAACAAATGCCCTGGAAGGACGTGCATGTGTTCCAGGTCGACGAGCGCATCGCCCCCGCCGGCGATCCGGATCGCAACCTGACGCATTTGCGCGAGAGCCTGCTCGCGCACGCCTCGATTCCGCCGGGGCAGATCTATGCGATGCCGGTGGAGGCCGCGAATCCCGAGGTAGCCGCCGCGCAATACGCCGCGATCATCGAGTCCGTGGCCGGCTCGCCGCCGGTTTTCGATCTGGTGCATCTCGGCCTCGGGCCCGACGGCCACACGGCCTCGCTGGTCCCGAACGACTCCGTGCTCGAGGTCAGCAACGCGGACGTCGCCTTGACCGGCGGATTGTATCAGAATCGCCGCCGCATGACGCTGACCTTTCCGGTGATCAATCGCGCGCTGCGCATCCTTTGGCTGGTGACGGGCGCGGAGAAAGTGCCCATGCTCAAACGATTGCTGGCGGCCGATCCCACGATTCCCGGCGGACGCGTCCGCCAGGAACACGCCATCATCCTGGCCGATCAAGCCGCCACGACCGGAATCGATTTGCCATAGAAACAATCAACCAGGTTTCATTTCCACCCCAAACGACTCGTCCTATGCCCAACCAAGATTTGGATCTCCTTTCCATCAACACCATCCGCACGCTGTCGATGGACGCCGTCCAGGCCGCCAAGTCCGGCCACCCCGGCACGCCCATGGCGCTCGCGCCGCTCGTCTACACGATTTGGAACCGGGCGATGAATTTCGATCCGAAGGATCCGATCTGGCCGAACCGCGACCGCTTCGTCCTCTCCAACGGCCACGCCTCGATGCTCATCTGGTCGGTGCTGCACCTCAGCGGCACGCAGGCCGTCAACGCCGAATACGAAAGCCTCGGCAAGCCGTCGGTCACGCTCGACGACATCCGCAATTTCCGGCAGGCCGGCAGCCGCGCGCCGGGGCATCCGGAATATCATTGGGTCTCCGGCGTCGAGACCACCAGCGGCCCGCTCGGCCAGGGCGTCGCCACCAGCGTCGGCATGGCCATGGCGCAGAAGTGGCTCGCCACCCGTTACAACAAGCCCGGCTTCGACATCTTCGACTACAACATCTACGCGGTCTGCGGCGACGGCTGCCTGATGGAGGGCGTGTCCGCCGAGGCGGCCTCGCTCGCCGGGCATCTCGGCTTGGATAACCTCGTCTGGGTCTGGGACAACAACCACATCACGATCGAGGGCAACACCAGCATCGCCTTCACCGAGGACGTGGCGGCGCGCTTCATCGCCTACGGCTGGAACGTGCTCAGGGTCACCGACGCGAACGACATTGATCGGATCGAGCAGACGCTGGCGACCTTCCGCTCGACGAAGGGGCGCCCGACGTTCGTGGTGCTCGACAGCCACATCGGCTACGGCTCGCCGCACAAGCAGGACACGCCCGAAGCCCACGGCGAACCGCTGGGTGACGAGGAAATCAAGCTGACCAAGAAGGGCTACGGCTGGCCCGAGGACGCGAAGTTCCTCGTGCCCGACGGCGTGATGGCGCATTTCCAGGCCGGCATCGGCGCCCGCGGATCCGCCGCGCGCAAGAAGTGGCTCGACTTGTTCGCCGCTTACAAGACCAAGCATCCGGAACTCGCGCTCGAGATTGAGCAAATGCAAAAGCGCGATCTGCCCGCCGGCTGGGACAAGAACCTGCCGACGTTCCCCGCGGACGCAAAGGGCGTGGCCGGCCGTGATGCCTCCGGCAAGGTGCTCAATGTACTCGCGCAGAACATTCCGTGGTTCATGGGCGGCTCGGCCGATCTCGGGTCCGTCCAACAAGACGGTCCTGACCTTCGAGGGCGCCGGGAACTTCCAGGCGAGCAGCTATGGCGGCCGAAACATCCACTACGGCATCCGCGAGCATTCGATGGGTTCGGTCGTCAACGGCCTCTGCCTCTCGAAGATTCGCGCGTACGGCGCGACGTTCTTCATCTTCAGCGACTTCGCGCGACCCTCGATCCGCTTGTCGGCGCTGATGGAAATCCCGGCGATTTTCATCTTCTCGCACGATGCGCTCGGCGACGGCGAGGACGGACCGACCCATCAGCCGATCGAGCACCTGATTTCGCTGCGCGCGATTCCGGGCCTGGTCACGCTGCGTCCCGGCGACGCGAACGAAGTGGTGGAGGCCTACCGCTACGTCATGCAATTGAAGCATGAGCCGGTCGTGATGGTGCTTTCGCGCCAGCCGCTGCCCACGCTGGATCGCAGCAAATACGCGCGCGGCCTCGGGTGTCGCCAAGGGCGCGTATGTCCTCGCCGATGCGGCCGGCGGCAAGCCGGAGGTGATCCTCATCGCCACCGGCAGCGAGGTCAGCCTGGCGGTCGATGCGCACGAGTCGCTCACCAAGGAGGGTATCAAGTCCCGCGTGGTTTCCATGCCATCATGGGAAATCTTCGATCATCAGCCGCAGGCCTATCGCGACAGCGTGTTGCCGCCATCGGTCAAGGCGCGCGTGGCCATCGAGCAGGCCTCGACGCTGGGCTGGGATCGCTATGTCGGCGAAGGCGGCAAGGTCATTGGCATGAAGACCTTTGGTGCCTCCGCTCCGCTCAAGGAACTGCAGAAGCAATTCGGCTTCGAACCTGACAAGGTTTGTTCCGTCGCGAAGGGATTGCTCGGCAAATAGCCGGGCTTTCCCGCCGATTCGCTCCTCGCGAAAGCGTGAATCGAAAGCGCAAATAATTGGTCGACAGACAAATTGAGATTTGCGCATGCTGAGCGGCGCAGTGGGCACCTGATCTCTCCTGGCGTGGCGCGAAAAACACCAATCGGGAAACAATGCGCGGATGCATCGTCGCCGGCGTCCTATTCGCCGGCGTGACGGCGTTGTTTCCGCCCTTGCTCCATGCCGCCACCGCCGTCGACCCGACGCTGATCCCGAGCATTTTCTCGCCGGAGTCGACGCCGGCGCACTCGATCGATCAGCTTTCGCGTTTCGTCCTGATGGTCACCGGGATCATCTTCGTGGTGGTCTTCGGCCTGATTGGGTACGCCGCCATCCGCTTTCGCCGCCGGGCCGACGACGACGGCAAGGAGCCCGCGCAGATCTACGGCAGCAATCCCGTCGAGGTGGCCTGGACGACGATCCCGCTCTTGATCGTGGTGGTGCTGGCGCTGACCACCGCCAAGGTGATCGGCGAGGTGCAAAATGCGCAGCCGCCCGAGTCGGCCGTGACGATCGAGTTGACCGGTCATCAATGGTGGTGGGAGATCCGCTACCCCAAGCTCGGCATCGTGACGGCGAACGAGCTGCACGTGCCGGTGAGCCTGGCGACCAAGCGGCTGCCGAGCTTCATTGAGCTGCGCTCGGCGGATGTCGCGCACAGCTTTTGGGTGCCGCGCCTGGCGGGCAAGACCGACCTCATTCCCAATCGCGCGAATCGCACCTGGATCGAGCCGCTGCGCACCGGCCTCTTTCTCGGGCAATGCGCGGAATATTGCGGCACGCAGCACGCCAAGATGCTGCTGCGCGTCTACGTGCACACGGAGGATGATTTCAATCGCTGGGTGAAGGAACAACAGGCCAGCACCGCCATGGCGGCATCCGTCGCGGCGGGCCGGCAGGTCTTCGAGCGCACGGCCTGCGTGAACTGCCACACGGTGGGCGGCACGATCGGGGACGGCCGGTTTGCCCCCGACTTGACGCATTTGATGAGCCGCGACACCATCGGCGCCGGCGCGATGAAGAACACCCGCGATAACCTGCGCGCCTGGGTGAAGGCTCCGGATCAATTCAAGCCCGGCGTGCGGATGCCGGCGATGAACTTGAGCGACGCGGAAATGGATCAACTGGCCGACTACCTGGCTTCCCTCAAATGAACGGCACCACGCACGAGAATCCCATCGCGGGACTGGTCGAGCTGCCCGAGGAGGCCGCGGCCGACACGCTCTTCCGCCGTGTCCACGCGTGGATCGTGACGGTCGATCACAAGCGGCTCGGCTTGATGTACATCATGTACGGGCTGTTTTTCTTCGTCGTCGCGGGGATGGAGGCGACGCTGATGCGGATCCAGCTGGCGCTGCCGAACAATCATTTTCTTTCGCCGCAGCTCTTCAACCAGCTCTTCACGATGCACGGCACCACGATGGTTTTCCTCGTGGGCATGCCGCTCATCTTCGGCTTCGCCAATTACCTTGTGCCGCTCATGATTGGCGCGCGCGATCTGGCGTTTCCGCGGCTCAATTCCTTCGGCTTCTGGCTGAGCGTCCTTGGCGGGCTGCTGCTCTACTTCAGCTTCATCGGCGCGCCCGGGCATGTACGGCGCCGGTTCCGCGCCGGATGTCGGCTGGTTCGCCTACGCGCCGCTGACCGGCAAGGCCTTCTCGCGCGGGCACAGCACCGACTATTGGACGCTGGGCATCCTGGTCGGGGGCCTGGGCAGCATCGCGACCGCCGCGAACATCATCACGACCATTTTTTGCCTGCGCTGTCCGGGCATGACGCTGACCAAGATGCCGCTCCTGGTCTGGCTGAACCTCGTGATGTGCGGGATGGTGCTGATCGCGGTGAGCCCGCTGACCGCCGCGCAGATCATGCTGACGCTGGATCGTTTTCTCGGCGCGCATTTCTTCGACACGCAGGCGGGCGGCTCCGCCGTGTTGTGGCAGCACTTCTTTTGGATCTTCGGGCATCCCGAAGTTTACGTCCTCATCATCCCGGGCTTCGCCTTCGCTTCCGAAATCATCCCGGTCTTCTCGCGCAAGGCGATCTTCGGCTATCCCGTCATGGTGGGCGCCACCGTGTCGATCGCCTTCGTCAGCCTCGGGGTCTGGGCGCATCACATGTTCACCGTCGGCATGACGTCGGTCGGCAACACCTTCTTTGCCATCTCGACGATGCTGGTGGGCGTGCCGACGGGCATCAAAATCTTCAACTGGGTGGCGACGATGTGGGGCGGGAAAATCCGCTACGACACGCCGATGCTTTTCTGCGTCGCGTTTCTCTTCCAATTCCTCATCGCCGGCCTGACCGGCATCATGCTGGCGACCGTGCCCTTCGACTGGCAGTTGAGCGATTCCTATTTCGTGGTGGCGCATTTCCACTTCGTGCTGGTTGGCTCGCTGCTCTTCACGATCTTTGGCGGCGATCTATTACTGGTTTCCGAAGGCCACCGGGAAAATGATGAGCGAGACGCTCGGCAAATGGCACTTCTGGCTCTTCGTCATCGGTTTCCACGTGACCTTCGACACGATGCATTTTCCCGGGCTGCTCGGCATGCCGCGGCGGATTTACACGTTCGAGGCGGGGCGGGGCTGGGACACCTTGAATCTGATCTGCACGCTCGGCGTCGTCATTCAGGCGGCCGGCATCCTTTGCTTCGTCGTCAATGTGATCAATTCGCTGCGCAACGGCCAGCCGGCCGGAAATGATCCCTGGAATGCCTGGACGCTGGAGTGGGCGACCACGTCGCCGCCGCCGGAATACAATTTCGACAAGCTGCCTGTCGTGCGCAGCCGCCGACCGCTTTGGGATCTCAAGCATCCGACCGATCCGGATTGGAAATACGAGTAATGAGCAGCACTGCCGCCATCATGCTACCTGAGCCGGCCGCCCTGCGGCAGCCGTCGAAGGGCCGCGTCGGCATGATCTGCCTGATCATCGCGGAGAGCGCCATCTTCACGATTTTCGTCGTCGCCTATCTTTATTATATCGGCCGCGACGTGAGCGGGCCGACCCCGAAGCAGGTGCTGGGGTGGCCAATCCTGAACAGCGTCTGCCTGATCTCGAGCAGCTTTACGATCATGTTTGCGCTGCGCGCCCTGGCGCGCGGTTCGGTGAAGTCGTTCGGTGTTTGGTGGCTGGTGACGATTCTGCTGGGCGGCTATTTCCTTTTGGGCACCTGGCTGGAATGGAAGGATCTGATCTTCAACAAGGGCCTGACCATCCAGACGAACCTGTTTGGCACCACCTTCTACTCGCTGGTGGGCCTGCACGCGTTCCACGTCATCCTCGGGTTGATCGCGCTGCTCATCGTGATGCTGCTGACGCTGGCCGGCGCGGTGAAGCGCCAGCACGCGGAGCGCGCGGAGATTTTGTCGATTTACTGGCACTTCGTCGACGTGATCTGGATCGTCGTCTTCACGGTCGTCTATGTCATCGGTCGCTGACCGTCACCCATGAATTCCGAATCGAATCATCGCCACCACTCCGCACGATTCTCGTGCCGGCCTCGCAATGGCTGGCCGATGATGGGAGCGTTCGGGTTGTCGCTGATCACGGCGGGACTGGTCACGCACTGGCTGGTGAGTTGCCTCGGCGCGGTTTTTCTCGTGATTGGGTTGGTCGGCTGGTTTCGCGAGGTGCTGCCGCAGGAGGCGCACGAGCCGGTGCCGGTCGAGCCGGTGCCGGAGCAAATCGTCAGTGCCGGTGCCGGAGGTCATGCATTTGCGCGTCGGCGAGAAGGGGCATCGCGCGCAACTGCCGCTGCAGATTTATCCCTACTCGGCCGGCATTCGCGGCGGCCTGGTCGGCGGCGCGGTCACGGTCGTGCTCGCCGTCCTGCACGGGCTCGTTCACGCAGGGAAGCATCTGGTACACCGCAAATCTGCTGGCGGCCACGGGATCGACCACTTTCGCCTCGATGACGGTCGAGCAACTGCGGCAGTTCCATCCGATGGGCGCGGTCCTTGCCACCCTCATCCACCTCCTGACGTGCGTGCTGGTCGGACTGCTCTACGGGATTGCGCTGCCCATGTTCCCGCGGCATCCGATCGTCATGGGCGGAATTCTCGTCCCGATGTTCTGGACCGGTCTGATGTATTCGGTCCTCGGGGTGGTGGATCCGATCATGCAGGTCCGCATCGACTGGATCTGGTTCATGGTTGCGCAAATCATTTTCGGATTGGTGGCAGGCTACGTCGTTTCGAAACACATTCCGATTTCAACGCTCCAGCATTTGCCCTTTGCCATGCGCGCCGGCATCGAGGCGCCGGGGCTCGAAGGTGACGCCGGCGGAAAGGATTCCGAGTGATGAGCGCGTACCGGAGACTCGCTTTCTTTGCGGCGGTCGCGCTGACGGGCCTGGCCGGCTGCAACAAGCAGGGTCAGCTGCCGGGCAAGCCGACGACAGCAGGACATTGTGCTCGAGCCAACGAAGGTCACGGACTTCGCCGTGCTCTACGGACAGAATTGCGCGGGCTGCCATGGTCCGGACGGCCGGGGCAATGGCTCGCTGGCGCTGGCCAATCCTGTCTATTTGGCGATTGCGAGCGACGACGACATGCAGTCGGCGATCGCCAAGGGCGTGCCCGGCTCGCTCATGCCGGCGTTCGCGCAAAGCGCGGGCGGATTCCTCACCGACGCGCAGATTGCGATCATCGTGAAGGGGATGCGCGCGCGCTGGGCAAAGCCGGACGCGCTCAAGGGTGCGACTCCGCCGCCGTATGCGGCAACCGGCGCGGGCGATGCTACGCGCGGGGCGGCCGTCTTTGCGGCTTCGTGCGTGTCGTGCCATGGCGCGGCGGGCAAGGGCGGCGACAAGACGGCCTCGATTGTCGACGGCTCATTTCTCGCGCTGGTCAGCAATCAAAACCTTCGCACCACGGTGATCGCCGGCCGGCCGGATTTGGGGCATCCGAACTGGCAGGGCGTGCCGGGTCAGCCGCTGACCAACGAACAAGTGACCGATGTCGTCAGCTGGCTTGTTTCGCAGCGGCCCGCCGATCCCGGTCGCCCGTATCCCAAGTAGTTCGAGTCACGACGCCCCATTCAACGATCGTCTATGTCCGAATTGAATCCCGAACCACCGACCGTCGCCGAACCCGCGCCCGCCAAGGGTGTCGCGTCGCCAGATGCTCATGAAGTTGGGCATCGCGCTGAACGCGATCGCGGGCGTGCTCTTCGCGATTCCGATTGTCGGCTACATTCTTTCACCGGCTTCTCGCACGCGGATGGGGAGGGACCTTTCCTGGCTCTCGCTCGGCCCGCTCTCCCAATTTCCCGTCGGCGAGACTCGGCTGGCGATCTTCCGCAATCCACGGGTGCGGGACTGGGACGGCGACACGGGCAACATTCCCGTGCTGGGTGCGGCGGATTTCCGACACGCAATTGCAGGTCTTTGCGATCAATTGCGCACACCTTGGCTGTCCCGTGCGCTGGTTTCCGCAGTCGAAGCTGTTCATGTGCCCATGCCATGGCGGCGTTTACTATGCCGACGGCGCGCGCGCGTCGGGGCCGCCGCCGCGCGGGCCTGTATGAATATTCGAACAAGATCGAAAAGGGTGAGCTTTGGATCAACGGCGGCGAGCTGCCCACGCTGGGCGCGCCGCTGAGCAAACTCGGCGCCTCGGCCGGCTCGGCCGCAGGAAGGGGATGCTCATGCGCCTGATCAAGCAGATCTATGAGTGGCTGGATTTCCGGCTGCGCCTCGGCAAGCCGATTCAGGACATCATGGCCCATCGCGTGCCGCGGAACACGGCGAGCTGGGCGTATGTTTTTGGCAGCGGCAGCCTCACGCTGATGTTGCTGCAGTTTGTGACCGGCATCTGCCTCGCGCTGGTCTACGTGCCGTCCGCGGATCAGGCCTGGAACAGCCTGCAGACGCTCAATCACCAGCAGGGTTTCGGCTGGTTCATCCGCGGCATGCACGGATGGGGGTCCAACCTCATGGTGGGCATGGTGATCATCCACATGGTGCAGGTGTTTCTCTTCGGCGCGTACAAATTCCCGCGCGAGCTGACCTGGATCATCGGCGTGTTCCTGCTGCTGATGACGCTCGGCATGGCCTTCACCGGCCAGGTGCTGCGCTGGGACCAGGATTCGTACTGGGGCCTCGGCATTGGCGCGGCCATCGTCGGGCGCGTCCCGCTCATCGGACCGCAACTCGTGCATCTCATGCTCGGCGGACCGATCATCGCGGGCGAGACGCTCTCACGCTTTTTCACCGTGCACGTCTTCGTCATTCCCGGCGCGCTGATCGCATTTGTCGGCGTGCACGTGATGATGGTGCTCAAGCTGGGCATCAACGACTGGCCCGCGCCCGGCCGGCTGGTGAAACGCGAGACTTACATCAAGGAATATCATGAGCTGACCCAGAAGGACGGCGTGCCCTTCGTGCCGGATGCCTTCAAGAAGGATCTATTCTTTTCTGGAATGATGATCCTGGCGGTCGTCGCGCTGGCGGCGTTTTCCGGTCCCTTCGGGCCGAAGGGCCAGCCGGATCCGACCGTGGTGGAAGCGGTGCCGGTGCCCGATTTCTTTTTCCTGTGGCTGTATGCCGCGCTCGCGCTGCTGCCGCCAAACATGGAGACCTTCCTCTTGATGGTCGGGCCGGTCGTGGGCATCGGTTATCTGATCGCGCTGCCGCTTCTCTCCGGCACGGGCGAGAAGAGCTGGCTGCGCCGGCCGGTCGGCGTGCTGACCGTCGGAGTCGTCCTCGTGTCGCTGGCCGCCTTCACTTATCTGGGAACGTACGCGCCCTGGTCGCCCGTGATGAACGCGTGGAGCAACGCGCCGGTCCCGGCGCAATTCCTCGCCGGGCGCAGTCCGCTGGAGCGCCAGGGCGCGGTCGTGCTGCAGGCGAAGCAGTGCCGCAACTGCCACGCGCTGGGCGGCCTCGGCGGCGAGCGGGGCCCCGCGCTCGATCGCATCGCCACGCGGCTGACCGGCGACGAGTTGATCCGCCAGGTGCTGCAGGGCGGGGGGAACATGCCGGCGTACGGGAACAATCTCAGTCCGGCCGAGACCACGGCGCTGGTGGCATTTTTGAAGACGTTGCATCCCGCCAATGTGCGCCCGGCGGCGGACGCCTCGCGCGCGGGCCTCGCGCCGCAGGCGGCGGCCGCGCCCGCGGGGCGCTGATCTGATGTCCCCGACGGCGCAGGCGATTCTCACGTCCTGGTCGATCGATCCAAAGCTCGCGATCGGTCTGCTGCTGACGGCCTTCCTCTACCTGCGGGGCTGGCGGGTGGTGCATCGCGTCACGCCGACCCGGTTTCCGCGCTGGCGGTTGTTCTCCTTTTTCGCGGGACTGGCGACGCTGTGGATCGCGATCGCGTCGCCGCTGGATGCGTTTTCCGGTCTGCTGCTTTCGGCGCACATGGTGCAGCACCTCCTGCTCATGTCCATCGCGCCGCCGCTCATCCTGCTCGGCTCGCCGCTTATTCCGTTGTTGCGTGGCTTGCCGCGGAAATTTGCGCACGACGGAATCGGTCCCTTCCTTTCGTGGCCGTGGTTGCAGCGGCTCGGGCGCCGGCTGACGCACCCGCTGGTCGGTTGGATCGCGATGACGCTGAGCCTGGCGGCGTGGCACCTGCCGCGCGCGTTCGAGCTGGCATTGAACTCGCCGGGCTGGCATCGCTTCGAGCACGCCTGCTTCTTCGCCGCGGGACTGCTGTTCTGGTGGCCGGTCGTGCGACCGTTTCCCAGCCGGCCGCACTGGCCGCTCTGGACGTTGCCCGTCTATCTCCTCGCGGCCGACCTCGTGAACACCGCGCTCGGCGCGATCCTCGCCTTCTCCGAGCATGCCATTTATCCGACCTACAACGAAGTTCCGCGGCTCTTCGGCACGACGGCGTTGAGCGATCAGGTGACCGCTGCGGTCATCATGTGGGTGCCCGGTTCGCTGCTCTTCCTCGTGCCGGCCGCGTTGCTCTGCGGTGCAATTTCTCGCACCCGCCCGCCGGCAGGTGCGGCCCGATTATGCGGTGTCCCGGCGCGCATCGGCCGTGCGACGGACAAGTGCCTCACCCGCCAGTCGGCGCAAGTCGCGAGCGATTCGATCTCCTGCGCGTCCGTGGGATCGGTTCCTTTCTGCGCGCGAACGCCGGTCGCCGCGCGCTGCAGGCGATGATGCTCCTGCTGGCGGTGATCGTGGTTGCCGACGGATTTTGGGGGCCGCAGGTCAGTTCCGTCAATCTCGCCGGCGTGCTGCCCTGGACGTATTGGCGGGCGCTGACCGTCGTGGCGCTGCTGGCGGCGGGAAATCTTTTCTGCATGGCCTGCCCGTTCATGTTGCCGCGCGAATTGGCCCGGCATCTCGGGTTCTCGCCGCGCTCCTGGCCGAAGTCCCTTCGCTCCAAATGGCTCGCGGTAGCCTTGTTGATTTTCTTCTTCTGGGCCTACGAAGCGTTCGCGCTGTGGGACAAGCCGGCCTGGACCGCTTGGATCATCATCGGCTATTTCGCCGGGGCATTTTTTGTCGACGCCTTCTTTCGCGGCGCAAGCTTCTGCAAATACGTCTGCCCGATCGGCCAGTTTCATTTCGTCCAGTCGATGGTCTCGCCGCTCGAGGTGAAGGTGCGGGAACCAGATATTTGCGCGGGTTGCCGGACGCATGATTGCCTGCGGGGCAACGCGCAGCAGCGCGGCTGCGAAACAGACCTTTTTCTGCCGAGCAAATCCGGCAGCCTCGACTGCACGTTCTGTCTCGATTGCGTGCGGGCGTGTCCGCACGACAACATCGGCCTGCTCGCCGTGGCGCCGGGAGGCGATCTGTTATCGGATCGGCCGCGGGCCTCGCTGGGCCGGCTCTCGCGTCGCGTCGACATGGCCGCGCTGGTGCTGGTGCTGGTGGCCGCCGCGTTTGCGAGTGCCGCCGCCATGACTGCGCCCGTGCTGGCCTGGCGCGAGCAAATGCTCACACCGTGGGGGACGGCGTGGAATCACGCCGGCGTCTTGGTGATATTCGTGGTGACGCTGCTGGTCGTCCCGGTTGTGGCGATGCTCGGTACGGTTTCGGCGGGCCGCGCAGCGTCGGGAATCGTGGTGCCGACGCGCGAATTGTGGAGTCGCTTCTCATTCGCGCTGGTGCCGCTGGGAGCCGCGATGTGGGCGGCGCATTTTCTCTTTCACCTGCTGTCCGGCTACGCATCCGGCTGGCCGGTCTTGCAGCAGGCGGCCCAGAGCGCGGGCCTGGGCTTGCTGGGTCGGCCCGATTGGCAGCTTTCCGCGCTGCGCGTCAATCCCGACAGCATTCTGGCGCTGCAAGTCATTCTGCTCGGCGCGGGACTTCTCTTGTCGCTTTACCTGGGCTGGCGAATTGCGCGGCAGAGTGGGCCACGCACGGCCACGGCCGTGGGACTCGTCACGCCATGGGCCCTGCTCGCGATCGCGATCTACGCGGCGGGCATCTGGATTCTGCTTCAACCGATGCAAATGCGCGGGCTCACCTTCGGATGAAATCGCTTCTCGAACATCGGATCGATGTGGATCGCCGGGATGTCGCGTCCTGTTGGGCGCGGTGACGGTGGCGCCGGATGCGAGAGCCGACGGCGGGGTGGTGCGTTTTCGCGCGGGTGACGGGCGCTGTGCTGACCACGCTCTTCGCGCCGCCGGAAATCTCGCAGGATGTGGCGGCGGAATTTGCCGTGCTGGTCCAGGACGAGTGCGACGGGCGAGGCCGTGCTGGATGCCGAGGTGGAGATTCGCTTCGCGCCTCCGCCCGGTGCGCGCCTGCCGCTGATCGATCCTTGGTGCCGTCCGCCGCGCAGCACCTTGCTGGCGGGTCCGGATGGCACGCTGAGCGGACTTCCGCCGGTTCGACTGACCCGCGCGCAGTCCGACAACAAACTGCTGCACGCTGCCTCGCTGGTCTTTCCCGTGCGCCGGGTGAATGGCGGGGAATAATCACGGTCGGGCGCGGGGAACAGGCGCTCGTCAGCGAATTCACGGTGTCGGTGGGTGTGCCGACGAATCGTCTGCTGTCCGTGTGGCCGTGGTTGGCAATGCCGCCGATTCTGATCGGTATCTTCGTTCTCAATCAGCGGCTTCGCCTTCGTCGCTCCGTTGAGATGGGCATTGCCAAACCGGCGCAGGTCCAATAGACGGACTTGGGACACCCGCTTGCATAGGTTCGTGGAGTGTCCAAACGACCGAATCAATATGATGAGCTCGATTGAAATTTCCGTGCTGGTCTTCGCGACAGTATTTGGCGGGGCTTTGCTCGGGCTCTATCTGCGCAAGATTTTGCCGGAAACGCACCTGAGCTCCGAGTCGCGGGAAATCGTCAAGCTCTCGATCGGGCTGATTGCGACGATGACCGCGCTGGTCCTTGGCCTGCTGGTCAGCTCGGTGAAAAGTTCCTTCGACAGCAAGAGCAACGAGTACAATCAAATCTGCGCCAACCTGGTCCTTTTGGATCGCGTGCTTGCGCAATACGGTCAGGAAACGGCTCCCGCGCGGATGTTTTTGAAGGCGGCGGTCGAGAAACGCCTGCAAGAGCTGAGCACGCGAAAAACCGATCGGGTCACGAAGGCCGATGCCTATGCGGCGATGATGGGCCTGGAACGGCTGCAGGGGGTCATTCGCGGACTGGAACCCGCCAATGAGGCGCAGCGCGAAATCCGCAACCATGCGCAACACGTGGCGGAGGCGATTGTTGAAGCACGCTGGCAACTCTTGGGCGGCGTCGCAAGCGCCGTGCCCACGGTTTTCCTCGTCGTCGTCGTCATCTGGCTGGCCATCATCTTCCTTTCCTTTGGATTGTACGCTCCCGGCAACAGCACCGTCGTCACCGCGCTTTTCCTCGCCGCGCTTTCCACCGCGGGCGCGATCTTTCTCGTCCTGGAAATGGATCGGCCCTTCGACGGCGTGATTCACCTGTCCGAAAAGCCGCTCGAAAACACGGCCTCGTTCCTGGGAAAGTAGCGTCGCAGCTGCCGGGCGAAGCGGCTATTTTGCGGCGGTCGCCTTTTTGACGGCCTCGGGCGGCGGCCAGACCTTGGAAATCAGCCACGTCACGAGCAGGCCGACGACGCAGCCGAGAATGACCTCGCCGACGCGCCGCAGCCCGATTTCGAGTCCCGTGCTCTTCGAATGATGCTCGAGCACGGAGGACATGATGATCGCCGCGGTGATGGGCGCCTGGCGCCACATGGTCGGGATGCGCACAAAATACGACGAGAGCAGCACGGTGATGGACATGGAGATGGGCAGCTTCCATTCGCTGGAGCCCGGCAGGATCAGGAAGAGCAAGCCCACGGTGCAGCCGAGCAGCGTGTTGGAGAGGCGGGCGCGAAAGTTCGAAAACGCGACGTCGACGTGCGGATCCAGCGCCGCGATCATCGAGCTGATGGCCCAAATGGGGGACAGGTTCGCGCCCAACTTCAGGATGAGCCAGAGCAGGGTGGTCCCGACAAAGACATTGACCGCGAGGTGGACGCCGAGCAGATGATCCTCGGCAAATCGTTCGTTTAATTTCATGGGCAAGAGGCGCAGCAAGCCTGGCCGCGCGCATTCCGTCAACTCGGCGTCGATTCCTCCGCCGGCAACTTCTTCTTCTTCGCTTCGCGACGGTGCTCGAGGTAGCTCACTTCCCGATCCTGAAATTCCTGGGCCAGGGTGAGCAGCACCGCGGTGGACCAGGCGAACGTCAGCAGGCCGGCCGTCGCGAGCAACCCTTCCAGCAGGCGCCATTGCAGCGGCAGGTTGTAATTGCTGCCCACCGTCGTGTACTCCATCAGCGAGAAATAGAAGGAGACGCTCCGGTTGGGCATCGCGCCGACGACAAGAAAGAAGCCGGCCCAGACCACGACTTCGATCAGGTGCGCGAGCACAATGAGCCAGCTCGACAGGATCAAGACGCCGATGCCGCGCAACAGGCTTTGTGATTTCTCCAGGGACGGCTTGAGCCGGTTATAAAGCTGCATGATCCCGATCATGGCGAGACCATGGATGACCATGGTGATGCCGACGAGCAGCCCGCCGCAGAACACCTCCTCGAAACTTGTCGAATAGGGCGTGTCCGGGGGCGGAGCCATGGCAGAACCGCGGGAAACTTATTCGTGTGCCTGCGGCGGATTGCCCTTCAGCCGGTAAACGGCGCCGGTCTTGGTCAGGCCGAGCGCGAGCCAGTCCTGCGCGACAAACTGCAGCGAGACGAAGAACTGCTCGCAACGCTTCATGGCGATGGCGTGCAGCTCGTTCTGGCGCTGGAATTTCGCCTGGAAGGCAAACTCGCCGACGAGCTGTTGCTGGTCGCCGCGCTTGCGCCAGACGGAGACATTGGCCTTGGCCTTGACGCCCTTGCCGAAGTCGAGAATTCCGATGTCGAGCAGCACTTCCTCGACCGCGGTCTGGTTGACCAGCTCGACGCTTTCATTCTCGAGGATGCCCAGCGTCTGCAGCGCGGGGAACACCTTGGAGAGGGTGGCCATGGAATTGCGATTCGATTCGTGCAGATGGCTCAGGGGAAACTGCACGTTGTGCGAGTAAAGCGTGCGGATGCCGCCGACTTCCTCCTTCAGTGGCAGGACCTCCGCCTTGAACTTGATCTCGTAGTCCTGAACATTCTTGGGCCGAATATCCAGTTCCGCCGCCTTGTGCTTGTCGGGATGGCGGAACTTGAAAACAAACTCCGGATCGCCGGCGAGGAAACCGTCCTCGTAAATGGTGCGGCGGCGCAGGATGAAGGCGTTGTTGTAGAGCTTGAAGTCCGCCGTGTCCATGAAGAGGACCTCGCGCACGGAGACCTTGGAGTTCTTGAATTCCTTGGTGGAGAATCCGACTTCGGAATTCTGCGCGGCCTTCTTCACGAGCTTGCCAAATTCGCGCAGGCTCGCCGCCGAGGTGAAGCGCTCGCCCTTGAGGATGAGCTTCGTCTCGAGAAACTGGATGGTGTCGAGGGGATGACCGTCGCTGTACTTGCCGGCCTCGACTGCCGCCATCGATTTGAATTGGGGCGCGTCCTTGGTCATGGGCGCCTTGCCCTGCTTCTTGTCCTTCTTCTTCTTCTTTTCTTTGTTTTTCGCTTTGTCTTTGCCTTTGTTTTTTTTCATGGAGAGAACCGGATGGAGATGAATGAATCGAGCGGAAAGGGGGGTCGCCAGACGGGGCCGCCATCGTAGAGTAGAAGGGGGCGCTTGGGTCAATCCACCTTTTTCAAAATCGGTGCGTTTTCTGGATATCGATTTAACCGCAGCGGTGGGTGACGATCCAGCTTGCCCAGCATTCCCCCATCTGTTGCTCTCGTCCGTATGATGGCGGTCCGGAGGCATGATCGACGCGGGGCGCTGCGGCTGGCGGCGTTCGCCTGCGGGGCGATCACCTTGTTTGTGGCGGATGGGCTGAGGGCCGACCAAAGCGGAGTGCCCTTCTGGACCTCAGGCCAGTACGCGAGCCAGGCGGCCACTCCGCTCAGTCCGGGCTGGACCCTGCAATCCAGCATCAATTCCGCCTATGGCACGGCCTCCATCGAAAAGACATTTTACGATCGGTAACGTGGTGGTCGGAGGGGTGAAATCCCAGGGCCCGACCTTCACGCTGACGCCGACCTACACCCTCGCCACCCCGGTGCTGGGCGCTTCGCTCTCGCTCGCGCTCAGCTTCGGCGGCGGCTACAACTCCGTCAGCGTGGACGCGACGTTCTTGCAAAGCGGACGCACGATCCGCGCGAAGCAAGCGCTCTGGGGGTTTTCGGACCTCCAGCCCCTCGTCACGCTGTCGTGGACCAAGGGCAACCACAATTTCATGACCTATCTGACCGGCAACATTCCGGTGGGCCGGTACAGCGCCAGCGATCTGGCGGCCACCGGCATCGGTCACGGCGCCATCGATGCGGGCGGCGGCTACACCTTCCTCGACGCAAAGTCAGGCTGGGAATTTTCCATCGTCGGCGGGTTCACCGGAAATTTCGAAAACCAAAGCACGCAATACAAGAACGGGATCGACTCGCATCTCGACTACGCGACGTCGTATTCAATCACCCCGAATGTCCAGATCGGCGTGGCCGGTTATCTCTACTATCAGCTCACGGGCGACAGCGGGAGCGGGGCGAAGCTCGGTCCGTTTCTTTCCAAGATTTCGGGCGTTGGCCCGGAGATCGGCTGGAATTTCAACGTGGGCAAGCAGCAATGGTCGGCCAACGTGCGTGGCTACTACGAGTATTGGTCGCAAAACCGGGTGCGCGGGGTGACCGGATTCTTCACCTTGAACATCCCGCTGAGCCCGCCGCCGAAGAGCGGCAAGTGAGCCGCCGCGCGAACTAGCATCCGCCGGCGTGCGCCTGCGACGGTTTCCGCGTGGAAAGTTGCGATGCATTGCTTGCGGGAGGTGAAGAGCCGGTCGGCTCCCAGCGCATGTGGTGAGATTCAGCCGGTTCAGATCCTTCCGGAGCGTGTCATTCACGCGCGTGAAGGCCAGCACCACGCCGAGCTTTGCCAGATCGTCATGCAGTTCACGCAACATCGATCCGCCGGAATAGTCGACGCCCGTGATGGCGCCGGCATCGATCACGAACCATTTCACGGCCGGCGGACCGGCGCCCACCAGCAGGCGCGCGCTCTCGGCGAGATGATTGGCGTTGGCGTAGTAAAGGTCGGCGCCGAACCAGAACAACACGAGGCCCGGCTCCGACACCTTGCCCGCGGCCACCGGCTCCATGCGCCAGTGGTCGATCGGATCGCGAAAAATGATCGCCGTGTGCGCCCGGTAACCGTGGCGAACGTGGTCGAGCAGGGAAAGCGCCAGCGCGAGGAGGATGCCCTGCTCCACGCCAAAGAGAACCACCATCGCGGCGGTCAGGATGGCGACGATGAATTCATTCGGGCTGCGCCGCTGCAGGTCGCGCAGTCCGCGCATGTCGATCAATCCGATCGCGACGACAAAGACGATTGCGCTGAGCACGCAGGTCGGCAGGAAGCGCAGCGGGCCAGTCAGGAAGAGGAGCACGACCGCCACGACGGCGGCCGTCGTCAGGTGCGAGATCTGGCTGCGACCGCCGGACGCCTCCACCATGGCGGTCTGGGTGGGACTGCCGTTCACCACAAAAGTGCCGCTCAATCCCGCCGTCAGATCGGCGGCGCAGAGACCCATCAGGTCGCGGTTTTCATCATGGGCCTGGTGATGGCGTGCCGCGTAGGCGCGCGCGGTGACCGAACTCTGCGCGATGATCATCACGAAGCACGCTCCTGCGATCGGCAGGAGCGCCACGATTTCATGCATGGTCACGTCCGGGATGCTGATTTTGGGCAACCCGCCGGCGAGGGGGCCCAGCATGGCGATGCCGTGCGCGGAAAAATCGAGCGCCGCGCTCAGGGCGAGGGCTCCGACCACCGCGAAGAACGGGCCGGGCCAGTGCGGGGCAATCCGGCGTATCGCCAAGATCGTCACGATGACCCCGACGGAAACCATGAAGGTTGGCCAATGGACTTCGGGCAGCTTGCGCACCACGGCGAGGAGCTGATCGATCGTCGAATGATTATGGGCGGGCAGGCCGAGGATGCCGTCGAGCATGGCGATGCTGACCTGGATGCCGACGCCCGTGAGAAAGCCGATCAGGACCGTGCGCGACAGAAAATCGGCGAGAAACCCGAGGCGAAGAATTCGCGCCAGCAGGAGGCAGCCGGCCGTGAGCAGCGCCACCATGGAGGCGAGCGCCAGGTATTTTGGACTGCCGGCGGCGGCGAGCGGAGCGACTCCGACCGCGAGAATGGTCGCGGTGGCTGAGTCGGCGGCGACGACGAGATAGCGTGAGGCGCCGAAGAATGCGAATGCGAGCAACGGCAGCAGCAGCGTGTAGAGGCCCGTCACCGTCGGCGTGCCGGCGATCTTGGTGTAGCCCATCGCCTGCGGGATGTTCATCGCCGCCAGCGTGATGCCCGCCACCACGTCCGGGACGAGGCGCGCGCGATCGAACGGACGAATGCCCGCAAACGGGCGCCACCGCGGGGACGGTGAATCTGGCTTTCGTGGCTTCCACGTTAACCGCCGGTGGCGAAGCCGGGGAAGAGCGTCATGCCGCCGTCGACGAAAATGCTCTGTCCCGTGATGTAGTCGGAGTCATCCGACGCGAGGAAGAGCGCGACGCGGGCGATGTCCTCCGGCACGCCGATGCGACCGTAGGGAATCGAGCGTGAGCAGACTCTTCAGCGCTTCGGGCGTCGCCCAGGCGTCGTGATTGATCGGCGTCTGGATGGCGCCGGGGCAAATGCTGTTGATGCGGATCTTCAGCGGGGCGAGTTCCTGCGCCATGGACTGCATCATCATGTTGATGCCGCCCTTCGACGACGCGTAATTCACGTGCCCGGCCCACGGGATGATCTGATGCACGGAACTCATGCAGATGATTTTCCCCAAGGCAGACGACACGTCCGGACGCGGGCCACGCCGTTTGAACTCGCGCACCGCCGCGCGTGCACAAAGGAACTGGCCGGTGAGGTTGACACTGATCACCTTGTTCCACTGCGCCAGCGTCATTTCGGTGAACGCGGAGTCGGACTGCAGCCCCGCGTTGTTGATGAGAATGTCGACCGTGCCGAAGCGCTTTACCGTCTCGGCGAACATTGCGTCGACCTGGACCTCGTTGGAGACATCGCACTCGCAGGCGAACGCTGTGCCGCCGGCGGCCGAAATCGCGGTTACGACCTCGTCGGCGCCGTCGCGCTTTCCAACGAAGTTGACACAGACGCGCACGCCGGCCTGGCCAAAGGCCAGCGCGCAACCCTTTCCGATGCCCGAGCTTGCGCCGGTAACAATGGCGGACTGGCCGGCGAGATTCTTGAAGGTTGATGTATTCATGTCGGAAAGGTTCAAAAAATCAGAGACAGGCGCCGGGATTGCGAAATCACCAAAATTGCTTGCCTTTGGCAATCCGGCACCCCACAACCGAGGGAACAACGTGCCCGTCGGATAGTCAATCTGTCGCTCTTGCCAGGTGCGGCGCCGGGCGCCGGGTATTCGCTCCTAATTTCTGCCGGCCATGCTCGATTACACTATCGATTTCTGGGATTATCTTACGTTTGCCGTTCTGCTGCTCGCGATCGTGGTGGCCATGGCTGCCTTCGTCTGGATTGCGGGCTTGCCCGGTCGAATTGCCATCCAACGAAAGCATCCTGATGCGGAGGCCGTGAAATTGATGGGATACGCCGGCTTCTTGCCGGTGATGCCTTGGATCCAAGCATTTATCTGGGCATTCAAACCGACGGACGTGGTGGATATTCGTCGTTTTCCGCAGAGCCGAGGCCAAGGCCATCGAAGAGGAGAATTATCGATTGAGCGGAAAAGCTCACGAGGACGAAAAGGCGGCGGCGGCCAAGGCCAAGACCGAGGCAAAGGCGGCGGCGGCGAGGGCCAAGGCTGAGGCCGAAGGACAGGGCGGAATCGCCTAAACGGGGAGTTTCACGCCATGGCACTCGGACTCGGCCTCCTCGGCTTCTTTTCGCTTTTCGTTTGGGTCGTCTTTTTCAAATTCAAGTGGCTGGAGTTCAGCATCACGTGGGGGATCGTGTCGTTCTACGTCCTGCTGCACCTTTTCCTGATTTTTGTCATCGGGCTGCGTTTCATGACGCCGTATTCGCATGACGCGCGCGTCGTGCAGCACACCATTCAATTGGTGCCGCGTCTCACCGAGCCGACGATGGTCACGGCGGTGCTGGTGGAGCAAAATGTCCCGGTCAAGAAAGGCACGCCGCTCTTCGAATTCGACAAGACCATCTACGCAGCCAAAGTCGCCCAGCTCGAGGCGCAACTCGCCGCCGCGAAGCAGAACGTGCTGGTGATGGCGGCTGACGTCCAGGTCTCGACCGAGAATGTCGCCAAGGCGGAGGCCGAGCTGACCTATGCGAAGTATCAGCAGAAATTGAGCACCGGGCTGGCGAACCAAAAGGCCGGTCCGCAGGAAGAGGCGCAGAAGTCGATCGCGCAGCTCGAGGTGGCCCACGCCTCTGTCAAGCAGGCCAATGCCGAGCTCGAACGCGCCAAGCTGAAGTACGATTCGAATATCGACGGAGTGAATACGACGGTCGCGCAGGTGCAGGCCGAACTGGAGGCCGCCCGCTTTTTCTTGAACAACACCACGCTGGTCGCGCCGGAGGACGGCATGATGGTGAACGTCCAGGTTCGTCCCGGCACGATTGCCGGTGATGTCCGCGTCGGCGCCATCGCCTCCTTCATTTGCTCGGCCGATCGCTACATCCTGTGCCCACTCAGCCAGGAAACGATCAAGTACATCAAGGTCGGGCCAGCCGACCGAGATCATGCTCGACATGTATCCGGGGCAGATTTTCCCGGGCAAGGTCGCGGAGATTTGGAGGGTCAACGGCGACGGGCAGTACACGCCCAGCGGATTCCTGCCGAAATTTGTCCTGCTGCCACCGGACATGCCCCAGGTGCGCTTCGCGGTGAAGGTCAACTTCGATGCGAAGGACCAGACGATTTTCCCGATCGGCGCGCAGGGTGGGGTGGCGGTCTACACCACGGGCGGCGCGTGGGCGGCGCTGCGCAAGATTTCCATTCGCACGCATTCGTGGGGCAACTGGCTGTATCCGCTTCCGTTCTGATGAAGCCCGGCGAGCGCGATCGCGGCGACGCGAACAAAATTGGCCGCCGCCGTGGTGCGGTTCGCTGGCGGCGTGTGCCGTCGCGGTCGGACTCTCCGGCTGCCTGCTGGCGCGACCGCCCACGCAGTCTGAAACGCTGGGACAGGCGTTGCCCGCCGGAACCACCGTGCGCGGGAAATGGGCTTCGCCGGCCAATCGCCAGCCCGTGACGAACAACTGGGTGAAGTCGTTTCGCGATCCCGGTCTCGATTCGGTCGTGAATCTCGCCATCGCCAATAACCTCGACTTGCGCCAGGCGGCGTCCCGCGTGCAAGTCGCGCAGCAGACTGTGGTGGTCGTCGGATCGCAATTGTTGCCGAAGATCGGCGTCAATTTGTCCGGGGCGAATACCTACGTCGACGCCGAGCGTCGCAGCCACAGCAGCCAGCAGGCGCTTGGCCTCGTCGCCTGGGAGATCGACTTGTGGGGCCGGTTGCGCTCCGAAAAGGCGGCGGCCCAGGCCGCCGCCGATGCCACCTCGCTGGAGTACGCGTACGCCCGCCAGTCCTTGGCGGCGACCGCGGCAAAAGCATGGTTTGTCTGCATTGAAGCGCAGAAACTGGTCTGGCTGTCCGAAAAAAGTGTGAGCATCTACACGGAGCTGTTGCGGCTCGTGCAGGCGCGCGATACCGCCGGGAAGGTCAGTGACTTTGATCTGGTCCAGGCCCAGGCCAACCTCAGCGAGGCGAAGAGCGCTCTACTGCAGTCGCGCAGCGCTTTTCTTGAGGCGGTCCGTGGCTTGGAGCAATTGATCGGACGGTATCCCTCCGCCGACCTGAAGGTCTCGAGTCGCTACGCGCGCATGCCGGGCCGGGTGCGCGCGGGCCTGCCGTCGAGTCTGTTGGAGCGGCGACCGGACATCGCATCGGCTGAGCAACGTGTCTTGATGACCTTTCGTCAGCAACAAGCGGCGAAACTCGCGTTGCTTCCGAGCTTCTCGCTCAATGTCGCGGGCGGGCGCCTGAGCGACAACATCCTCTCCATTCTGCGCTTGAATCCGTGGATGGTGCACAGCGTCATCGGCATGACGGTGCCGATCTACACCGGCGGCGCGCTGATCGGCGGAGGTGAAGATCGCCGACGCCAAGCAACAGGAGGCCGTGGCGCACTACGGCAGCGTTGCGCTCAGCGCATTCAAGGAAGTCGAAAACGGCCTGAGCAACGACGGCATCTTCGCGCAGCGGGTCACCTTGCAATACGACATTGTGCGCGATCGCACGGAAGCCGTGCGTTTGGGCAATCTGAAATTCCAGGCCGGTTCGATCGATCTGCTTTCGCTGCTGCAGCTCCAAGGCTATCAAATCGCCGCCGAGGCGACGTTGATTCAATTGCAAAACACGCAGCTCTCCAACCGCATCAGCCTCTACCTCGCGCTGGGCGGCGGATTCGACAACGCGCCGGCCGCGAGCGCGAGTGTTCCGCCGATCGCCGCCTTCCGGTAATTCCGCGCCTTGTGCTTTGCCGGGCGCCGGGCCAACAATGCGGCCATTGATGAGCACCTCGTCCGCCCACAGTTCCGCCGAGTCGCCGCACAAGCCGCGGATGGCGGCGCGTTTCCGGCTGGGCTCGAAGCTGGGCGCGTTTCATTTCACCTCGGTCCATCTGTTGATCAGCCTGGTGGCACTGCTCGTGGTGGCCCCGTTTCTCGACGACATCAAGAATGGCGACACGGTCGAGGCGATTCTGATGACGCTCGTGCTGGTGCTTTCGGTCCTGGCGGTGGGCGGCGGTCGTCGCAGCATCTTGATCATGTCGTGCCTGGCGGTGCCCGCGCTTCTCTGCAAATGGCTGAATCAAATCCGGCCGGACCTCGTGCCGCCGTCGTGGTTTCTCTTCGGCGGCCTGGTGTTCTGCCTGATGGTGATCTGGCGTCTGCTGCGTTTCGTGCTGCATGCCGTCAAGGTGGAGAACGAGGTCCTTTGCGCGAGCATCTGCGCCTACCTCCTGCTCGGCCTGATTTGGTCCTTTGGCTACATGCTCATCGGCCTGGGCAACCCGAGCGCCTTCCTTTTTACCACCCCGCACGCGGTGCAGGAGGCGATGAACGCGCGCAACGCTTATTACTTCAGCTTTGTCACGCTGAGCACGGTGGGGTACGGCGACATCGTTCCCGTCGAGCGGGGGCGCGCGCATGCTCGCGATTACGGAGGCGCTGACCGGGATGATGTACATGGCGGTCCTGATCGCGCGGCTGGTGGCGCTCCAGACGGCGACACTCACGCAAAGCGCGGTGCGCAATCCGGATAAGGACTAGACTTGATTTTCAGTGAAAATCAGTCTCGATTAGACCCGTGCGGACGCGCTAGCCTGCGTTGACCGCCACCTTGACCATGACCTCCATTCGTTCGCTTTTTCTCGTCGCCACCGCGGGCCTTCTCTTTTCCGCCTCGCAAGTCCTGGCCGGACCGCCCGACGTTCCGGTGACCCCGGCTGCCGCGGCCTCGCCCTGGGAATTTCGCCTCGAGCCGTATGGCTGGTTCCCCGGAGTTACCGGGACGACCGGCGTGTTGTTCCAGCAGGTGCCAGTGGACCTGGGTTTCAGCAATATCGCCGAGCATTTGAAGATGGCGTTTGCCGGCCAGTTTGAAGTGCGGTACAACCGCTGGGGATTGATGCTGGATGGGTATTACGCCGACATCGGCGGATACGTTCCTGTGCGGGATCCGCGAATTCAGCAATTCGCCGTCGACGTCAAGGAAGCCGTCTATCAAATCGTGCCGAACTACCGGGCGTATCAATCGGACAAGGGGTTCTTTGATTTGCTGGCGGGCGTCCGCATCTTTGGAGTCAAGCTCCGCCTGACGGATTTTCGCGACGTCTCGGGCGGCAAGGGCGGTCCGACTTTCGTGTACGAGAACCGCTCGGGGAGCAAGACGTGGGTCGACGGCATCGTCGGCGGGCGTGGCCAATATTTCCTGGCGGGAAACCTGTTCGCGGCGGCCTATGCGGATGTCGGTGGCGGCAGTTCGCATCTGACGTGGCAGTATCAGGGAACTTTGGGCTACAGATTCAGCAAGCTCATCTCCGTCGAACTCGGCTGGCGCACGCTTTCGGATAACTACACGAATGGTGGCTTCACCTACAACCTGAAGACTCAGGGCGCTTTCATGGGAGTCAATTTCGTTTGGTAGGCCGACGGCAGGGGATGACCGTCCTCGGAAGTTTCAAGTCGCGCATTAGATTGTCCTGAATAGACCCGCCAGGACGCCAAGCCATGCGCGCATTCGCAGTCGCCGTCTGCCTCGCGCTGCTGACGGGCTGCGCCACGCGGCAGCCCATACCGATCGGACGTCCGGTTTGCGGGCGCGGAATCGAATCTCCGCGCCGCCCGCTCCGAGCGTGCGCCCACCGCACAGCGCCTGGCCAATTATCTGGCCGCAGCGTCGGCCACCGTGGCCGCCGCCCAAGGATCGGGATCCGACGCGGAGGCGGCGCGCACCATTTACAACATGGCCTGCGCGGAACTGACCGTGCTTCTGCGCTCCGCCGACAGACGGCGGCTATTGGAATCGACCGGTGACGGCGGTCGGTCGCGGTCGGCAGCTTTGAATTGAGCGTCGCCGCGGCCTCGCGTCCGGGTCTCTGGTCGCCGACGGAATTCACGTCGTTCATTTCGGCGCACGATCAATCGGAGAAGGGCGTGAAGACTCCGAACCGGCGATCCGGCCTGGGCGGGACGCTGGTCGGCGTGCGCAATCTCAATCCGCGCGAGCCGTTTTCGCTGAGCGACGGAATTTCGGCCGCCGTCACCGCCGTGCTGGAATTCAACGGGACAAGAGCCACGCTGTCGCTGCTCGATCCCATCAAGGTCCCGACGGTTCGTCTCGCCGGCGCGACCCGGCCGCTGGCGGCGGATTTCTCGGCGCCGCTTTGTTACTATCGGCCCGGCTGGTCGAGCTGGAGCGGAATCGAGGCCGGGTTTCTTCCCGGCAGCCTCGGGGCCAAGACAGGCCTTTACCTGCTGCAGCCGTACGATCCGAAAAAGATCCCGGTGATTTTTGTCCACGGGCTGATCTCGTCGCCGGAGATCTGGATCGACGTCATCAACAACCTGCAGACCGATCCGATCCTGCGCGAACGCTACCAGGCGCTGGTCTTCTGGTATCCGACGGGCGATCCCGCCTCCTACACCGCGCTGCTGCTGCGCGAAGCCATGGCCCAATTTGAGAAGACTCATCCGATGCCGCACGGCTGGCTGATCGTCAGTCACAGCCTCGGCGGACTGCTCGCGCAAATGCAGACCACCACGCTGACCAAGGAGGACTGGATCCGTCACGAGGGCGATCTGGCGCGTCGCTTCTTCGCGAGGCAGACGCCGGGGAATTTGCCGCTGCGCGCCGTGACCTTCACGGCGAATCCCAAGGTCAAGCGCGTGGTCTTCATCGCCACGCCGCACATTGGCGCCGAATTGGCGGTGAGTTCGCTGGCGGAATTCGCCGAGCGCATCATTTCGATTCCAAGCTCGGTCGTGGTGGGCTTCAAGCGGGATGCCGGCAATTTCTTCGCCGCGGCGACCGGAAATCCGAATGTGCTGCCCGACGGCGTGACCAGTCTCTCGCCGAAGAATCCGCTGCTGCTGACGATGGCGGCGACCACCAAAGTCGTGCCGCCCTGCCATTCCATCATCGGCAATCGCGGTCTGCCGGGTCCGCTGGCGGAAAGTTCCGACGGCATCGTGCCGTACTGGAGTTCGCATCTGTCGTACGCGAAATCCGAGGTGATCGTGCCCGGGCCGCACAGTTGCTACGATTTTCCGCGGTCCATCGCGGAGCTGAAGCGCATCCTGCACCTGCAGCTCAAGGGCGCAGGCGAATAACTAAGCAGCCTCGTAACGCGCCCGTGGAAAAAACAGCGGCGGAAGGCGACTCGTGAGTCAACCGTCCGCCGGTGTTGGGAAACAGAGAATCCCGTCTGCTTAGAAGTGCGCGCGCACGCCGAAGACAACCAAGCTCTGGCCGAGGTTATGCGTGCCAAACTCGCCATTGGTGCCGCCGCCAAGGTTGTTGTAGTTCAAATATTTGTACTCCGCGAAGCCGCTCATCGTCCGCGTGAAGTAGTAGTCGGCACCCGCCAGGACCTGCCAGGCAAAGTTGCCGGTCGACCGTGAGCGGTAAATTGGAAAGCTCGTATTCCCCACCTGGAGATTGACGTCGCCCGTGGATCCATAATAGCCGCCGATGCCCACACCGAAATAGGGCTGGAAGTGCTGGTTGCCCGGTGCGAAACGGAGCAGGAAGTTGGTCATGAAAGCGCCCGAGTTGACGTTGACGTTGGTGTTGGCCGGTCCAGCGATCAGGGCTCCGCGGGCATTGAAGGCCTGCAGGCGCAGCGAGGACTGAAACCCATTGTAGAAAATGTCTTCCTCAATGGTGGGACGGACCACGCCGGTCCCGAAGACATAGCCAAGCTTGAGCCCGCCGACGAAACCAACCTTGTGCAAGCGATCGACGGTCAGAAAATCGCCGGCCACGCCGGTGATGCCGCTGATATCGAAAGCGCGATTGTCGCGATAGGACTGGTAGGCGTTAATGCCGGCATCAAGCGCGCAGTAAAAACCGGTGCCGATGTTTGGCTGTGGCACCACCTGCTTTGTTTCCACCACAGGAGTGCCGGCGAAAAGCGGCGACGCAAATGCCGCGAGTGCAATGAAGCTAAGGATTTTTCTTTTCATGCTTGAACGCTCGTCCTCGCGCGTTGTCCCCGTCAACAGAAGCAGGCCATTTTGCGCGTTGGAGTCATGTTGGCTAAAGGGCTGGGTACCAGGGAGAAAAGCCTATCATGACAATACGCGCACAGTCTTTCGCAAAAAACGGTTTGTGAGGCGGACCAGCAAATTCGCGCCGGGAATCGCGTGCGCCGGTGTTCAGGAAACCTTCGGCATGTCGCTCAAGATTCAGCTCCAGATCCTGCAGCCCAACGGGGTCCGGTGGGAACTGCGCGCGGCGAGCGGGACGGTCGACCGGGTCAAAGAAAGCGCGATGAACTGGCGACGCACGCACCTCGGTCGCTATTTGGTGATGTACGAAGAATCGTTTGGCGACTCTCCGAGCGTCGCGCTCGGACGAACATCGATGTCACCGAAAGCGAACGAAGGCGCAGTCGATCGCCTTGTGGCGCACGCTTATCCGGCGCATGCCAGGGCTGGGAATTGATGAGTTTACCGCCTTACACCGACGCCGCGCGCGCCTGCTCCTACGCCATGGAAGCCAGGTCCCACACCGCCACCGGCGCCGATCCAATCGATGAACAAGGAAGTTTGTCCGCCGGCCTTGGGCATGGCGCCCTCGATCAGCGTGTAATTGTAGACCAGGTCCTTTCCGTCAACGACCGGGTTGGTGATGTTGATCACGACCAGCGTATTGGAGGTTTGCCCGGGCTCGTAGATGGAGAGCGTCGCGTTGGGCGGATCCTTCTTGAAATTGTCAGGGCCGGCCTTTGCCGTCCATTCGTCCAGGTAGGCGGCCATCGTGAGATTTCCCGCGATCCGCACGGGCCGATCGGAGAAATACAACGTCTGCTTGCCGACGTTGACCAGTCGGAGTGTCTTGCCGTCCGCCTTGATGTCCTCGGCGGTCTGCACGAACATCAACTGGGGTTTGGGCTCCTCGCTTCTCGCGAATGGCACCAAGGTAAGAATGAGCGCACCGGAAAGTGCAATCATTGTGAATCAGGTTGCGATAGGTTTTCATGCTCGATTTCGGGGTTCTGGGGTTGTCCTTCGTGTAGTCAGCAACGCGCAAGCGCTATCCTACTCACTCGCCTTGTTGTTCCGCTGCGCCTGCTCAAGCTGCTTGATGTCGGCCGGGCTGAGCTGCGGGCGATCGATCGAGAGGGTGATCTTGTTGATTTTTCCCGTTGAAAGCGAAGGGCACCTGGTAGTCCTTGTCGTCGACCGGCGTGCCGGTGTCGGAACCGACGTCGAGGTTCTCGTCCCAGGCGAGGATGAGCGGGAATGGTGTGATCCATCTTTTGCGTGGCGACTTCCTTGCCGTCGACCTTGAGCACGCCGGTGCCGCTGCGGCCGATGCCGCTCATGTTATTGAAGGCCAGCGTGCCCATGCCGAGACCGTCGTACTTGAAGTCGAACTCGAGCGTGTGCCGGCCGGGGGTGAGCACATCGGGACCTTCCCAGCGGACCCATTTCAAGCCGACGAGGTTCCAGTTGAAGATCGGCTTGCCCTTCAAGAGGTAAAAGCCGTAGCCGGCGAAGCGGCCGCCCTGGGTGATCAGCATGCCGTTGCCGCCGTCCGCCGGGACGTCGACGTCCGCCTTGAAGTTGTATGAGGCGTTGAGAACACTCGGCGCGTCGCCATTGGGCGTCCCCGTGAGCGGAGCCGTCCAAGTGAACACGTTGCGTCCCGCCGTGATGCTGGGACGCGGCGTGATCAAACGCGTCGCCACGGTCGCATCCAGCGGCAGGACCTGGTACTTGGTCGCCTCCTGCCAGAACAAGGTCTCCAGCTCCTTGAGCTTCGCCGGGTTCTTCGTGGCGAGATCGTTGGTCTGTGTCCAGTCGCTGCGAAGATCATAAAGTTCCCACGGGAAGTTCGCGGGATCGGCGCCCACGCCGCCCGTCACGTCCCAGGGCGGACGCATCACCTTCGTGCTGGCGATCCATCCGTCGTGGTAGATGGCGTGGTCGCCCATCATCTCGAAGTACTGTGTCTTGTGCGTCGAGGGCGCGGTCGCGTTCTTCTTGTCGAACGTGTAAATCATGCTGACGCCCTCAATCGGGCTTTGCTTGATGCCATCAACCACGGTGGGCTGCTTGATGCCGGTGGCATCGAGAATGGTCGGGACGATGTCGATGATGTGATGGAACTGGTTCCGGATGCCTCCCTTGTCCGTGATTACCTTGGGCCACGAGATGGCCATGCCCTGCCGCACGCCGCCGAAGTGCGAGGCGATTTGCTTGGTCCACGAGAACGGCGTGTCGAAGGCCCAGGTCCACGGCACGGCCATGTGATTGTAGGTCCGGTCGGTGCCCCAGACGTCGTAGAAATACTTCAGCTGATCCTCCACCGGGACGCTGACGCCGTTGAACATGGCGACCTCGTTGGGCGTGCCGATGAGCGTTCCCTCGGCGCTGTTGCCGTTGTCGCCGTTGATGTAGATGATCAGCGTGTTGTCGAGCTTGCCCATGTCCTCGACCGCCTGGATGACACGACCGATTTCATGATCGGTGTACGCGACGTAGGCCGCGAAGACATCGACCTGCCGGAGGAACATCTTCTTTTCGTCCGCCGTGCATTGATCCCAATTTTTCAGCAGTTTGTCCGGCCACGGTGTCATCTTCGCGTCCGCCGGGATTACCCCGAGCTTCTTCTGATTCGCGAAGATGGTATCGCGCAGCTTGTTCCAGCCGTCGTCGAAGAGGTGCATGGCGCTGATCTTGTCGACCCATTCCTTGGTCGGGTGATGCGGCGCATGCGTGCCACCGGGCACGTAGTAGACGAAGAACGGCTGGCTCGGCGTCAGCGTGTTGACCTGGTTCATGTAGGCGATGGCTTCGTCTGCCATGGCCGTGATCAGGTTGAAGTTGGGGTTGCCGACGAAGGGATAAATGTAGGTCGTGTTGCGCGCGAGGTTCGCCGGCTGCCACTGGCTGGTGTCTCCGCCCATGAAGCCATAGAAATATTCGAAGCCCATCCCGACGGGCCACTGGTCGAACGGCCCGATGGCGCTCGCCTGGAAGGACGGCGTGTTGTGATTCTTGCCGAACCACGAGGTCCGATAGCCGTTGTCCTTGAGGATGCGGCCGATGGTCGCCTTGTCGCGCGTGATGATGCTGTTGTAGCCGGGGAAACCAGTGGCCTGCTCCGCCACCACGCCGAAGCCGGCGGAGTGATGATTGCGCCCGGTGATCAACGCCGCGCGCGTGGGCGAGCACAGCGCCGTTGAATTGAAGTTGGTGTAGCGCAGTCCATTCGCCGCGATCCGATCGAGTGCGGGTGTCGGAATCACCCCGCCAAATGTGCTCGGGACTCCAAAGCCCGAATCATCGGTCATGATGAGCAGGACATTCGGCGCGCCCGGGCGCGGAGCAATGCGCGGCGACCACCAGGGCGTGGACTGCGCAGTGCCGCGGCCGATCTTGCCGCCAAATTTTGGGTTGGGCGCGGGAATTTGATCGCCCTGAATCGTGGTGGTGGCGCTGGGCGAGCCGAGTTCGCCGGTGACTTGCTGCGCGAAGACCGCTTGGGTATGGGCGAACGTAGGAAGTGCGAGAGAAGAAAGGGCAATCAGCCACAGACGGGAGGATTTTTTCATTACAAGTTTTCTTTGAGACGAACGGGAAGACGGCGAGCGGACATCATCGAGTCTACTTGCGGGAGGAGTCAACGTGCACGGCTAATGACTATCCTAAACGCGCAAGGCCTGGCAGGAGCAGCAACAAGACAGCGTTTCTTTTCATAATTGGCGGTTGCGAGGGTGTGGCACCGGACGATCGCCATTCTTGTCGGCTTCTGCGTTGACGCTCGTCATGACTTGGCAATCGCTGACCAATTCTTGCGCGCCGGAATCATCCAGATTCCGCCTGACGCTCTCGTGCACGGCCACCGCGGCATCGCGCACCCGCCGGCGATAAGGCGACTACGATTTGCCTTCGGTCTTCGATTCGGCGGTGGCGGGCGTAGTGGCGTAGGCCGAGACCAGTCGGGAGACCAGCACCGCCATGTAAAACAAACCGGTGATAGCTTCGGTGATGGCGAGCATCCGCGTAACCTTGAGAGCGGCCGTGATGTCGCCATAACCAACCGTGCACAGCGTGACGAAGCTGAAGTAAAAGGCGTCGAAGCCTGCCAATGGCTCCTTGGAGACCACGCCGTTGATGGCGAAGGCGCCGGGAGTTGGTCTGGCTGACCAGCCAGTAAAGCGGAGTCCACAGCAGTCCGAGCAGGAGGAAGCCGGAGACGCCGGCGCACATCACATTCGCATCGACCTTGGGCGCGCGAAAAATGAAATGGAGGAGATTCGCGACGACGAAGCCGAAGAAGAGAGCCGAGCCGGTCAGAAAGACGGCCGGCGGCATCAATTCCGGGCGGAAGTGATTGACGGCCTTGGCGGCCAGGCTGGAAACGACCAAGGCGAGTGCGATGAGAAAAGTTGAACGCCGGTCGCTGACGGCGCGGACGGCGAAAACCATCACCCAGCCAATGAGAAGTGCCTGGACGAGATCGCCATGGGGCAATTCCTCCACGAATGGCGCCGTCACAAAGAGGAACACCAGCGCAATCAGCAGGTTCACGGCCGAGACGCGAGGGAGCGACGAACGCGCTTCGCGCGCTGCGCTTCCACCGGGTGAGGATGGTGAGTTTGCGCCCATCAGTACTTGATGAAGCGGATTCCACCCGCTTCCGACAAGACGAAACTGCAACGGAACCGCCAGCCCGCTCATGAGCGCCCGCGGTCGATTCGAGCGGATAAATTGCTATCCTCAATGCGAAGATGACCCCGCCGGCCATTGACGCGGGGCGACAAACGCCCGCAGACTTCAGTTGAACCAAGTCAATCGTGGTTTCAAGCCCCGCGATTTCGCAGCCGGATGATTGCCGCCGGTCACGTCAAATCGTTTTGCCTGTACGACGAATTCCACCCGCAATTGCATTCCCAGATGAAAAAGATCATATTCCTCGCTGTTAGCACGGCGCTCAGCGCCCTCCTCATAGTTCCCGGCCTCTTCGCCCAGGCCCCGGCCGCCGCCTCGGGCGGTGTCGTGACCAAACCGATACCCAAGGCGAAAGCGGATAATCCGACCTACATGTTTGTGCAGAATGCCAAGTCCGTGAGCTACGCGGACGGCAAGCTCACGCTCGAGGGTGTGGCGCCCACCACGATCTTCTTCTCCGATCGTCCGGATCGCATCGCCGGACACATGCACACGGCGGAATTCATTCCGTTCTGGGGTGAGGGGAAGGACAGTTTCACGAAGGACTCGCCCAACGCGACGCTCTCCATGTTCACCGATACCTCGGTGCAGGATGTGGTCGTGACCATCAGCTCACCAGTGCTGACCGGCGACAAGCTCACCTACAACGTCAAGGTCCTCGAGGGTACGATGCCGACCAAGGGCGGCGCCGCCACGCTGTTTATTGATGTGATCGGCATGCCACGCACGCCGGCGTCGTTTGCGGGCGCCGCCCGCCGGCGCGCGTTCGTTTATCGATGACTCACAGGTCGTCGCGGCGGATGGGATGACTGCATCGAGCGGTCCGGGCGAGAGAAATTCGAAAAAGAGACCGGCGGACGGCGACTCGTGAGTCGACCGCCCGCCGGTGTTGCTGGTGAGCAGGTTGAGTTTAGAAGTGGGCGCGCACGCCCAAGACCACGATGCTCTGGCCGAGATTGGTGGTCCCAAACTCACCATTTCTGCCCCCACCAAGATTGTTGTAGTTCAAATATTTGTATTCCGCGAATCCGCTGATGGTCCGCGTGAAGTAGTAGTCAGCGCCCGCCACAGCCTGCCAGGCAAAGTTGCCGGTCGACCGCGAGCGGTAGATGGGAAAAGAGTTAGGTCCCACCTGGAGGTTGACGTCGCCAGTGGATCCATAGTAGCCACCGATACCCGCACCGATGTAGGGCTGGAAGCGTTGGTTCCCCGGCGCGAAACGCAGCAGGAAGTTCGTCATGAATGCGCCCGAGTTGACGTTGACGTTTGTGTTGGCCGGTCCGGCAATGAGCGCACCCGCCGCATTGAAGGCCTGCAGGCGCAGCGACGACTGGAAGCCATTGTAGAAGATGTCCTCTTCAATGGTCGGACGAACCACGCCGGTTCCGAAGACATAGCCAACCTTCAGACCGCCGGCGAAGCCGACCTTGTGCAGGCGATCGACAGTCAGGAAATCGCCGGCTACGCCGGTGATGTCGCTGATGCCGAAGGCGCGATTGTCGCGATACGACTGGTAGGCATTAATGCCGGCATCAAGGGCGCAGTAAAATCCGGTGCCGATGGTTGGAGGTGGCGGCACGACCTGCTGCACCACGGTCGAGCCGGCGAAGACGGGAGCGGCGAACGCCGCGACAACAATAAGGATAAAGATTCCGCGTTTCATGACGAAACCGTCGACGCCATCCTGCCGCAACGTCAAGGGAAGCGTGTCATTTTGACGACCGGTATCCGATTATCGCAACATATTGCAAAACAGACGACTCGAACTTTATGACAAACAAAATGAATTTTATTTTCGATACATAGAGCCCGCAAAATCGCAGATGGCCGTGAAATGATCTCGGTGGAGTGCCAGTTCCGGCAACGTGGAAATAGACTCAAAAATCAATCGGGAAAACCCATTTTGGAAACGAAGGCGGGCCAACGCGAGTCGACGCGGATGGCGGACGCGTGGGGATCCACTTTGACCTCAACCAAGCCGGCATCGCGCTGCTCGTAGGCCTTTTCCATCCAAGCAAACGCGGCGTCCAATTCACCGCGGAAGGCATGCGCCGTCGCGATTTGATAGGCCCCCACATCCGCAAATTTCTTGGTCAGCGATTCCAATGCTCGGTCGGACTCCTGCGAGCGACCTGCGGCGTGGTGCACATGGACGAGCCCGTACAGTCGATAGACTTCGCCGCGCTCCCGTTCCACTTCGGCAAGCGCCGATTCGGGCTGATTCTGCAACAACAGAAGGAAGCCGAGTTTGAGGTGCGCCGCCGTGCGTTGCGGAGAAATTTCCAGCGCCTTGCGAATGGCCCGCTCCGCATCGGTCAAGCGCCCGGCGGCTCGATATATCGAGCAGAGATGGTTGTAGGCGGCCGAATTCAACGGATCCAGTTCCGTCGCCCGCTCGCCCAACGCGATCGCCTCCGGCAGCCGGCCCAAACATCGCGCCAGATAGGCGGACTCATGCAGCACGTCCGCGTGATTTGGGACCAGAGCCAGCGCGCGCCGGAACGACTCGTCGGCACCGCGCCAGTTCCAATCAAAGGTGAGCTGCGTCTTACCCAGCGCAAGATGTCCCTCAGCACAGTCTGGTTCCAGTGCCACCGCCCGGGCGGCCGCCTCCTTCGCGCACCTCATCATTTCCTGGGCCGGTCCCAAATCGTAATTCGCTTGCAGCCAGTGCGCCTGCGACAGCCAGGCCCAGGCCAGTGCATGATTGGGATCGATCGACAGCACCTCGCGCAGATGCTCGATTCCCGCGGCGAGATCGTCCCGCGTGGCGCGTCCGACAAGGAACCGACCGAGCAAGAACAGCCGGTGGGCTTCCGGATTCTCACTGCGGCCTCTGACCGCCGCGGCCACCTCCGCCTTAGCATCAACGGTTTCCGACCCGCTAGCCGACGCGCCGAGAAGCGCTCTGCGCAATTCCTTCACGACCGACTGCGCGATGTCGTCCTGCACCGCAAAAATGTCGTCCAGCGTCCGGTCGTAAGTCTCAGCCCAAACCTGGAAGCCATCGGCGGCTTTCACCAGATTGACCGAGATGCGCACCCGGTTCCCCGCTTTGCGGACGCTGCCCTCGAGGACGCTGGCGACTTTGAGGGCGCGGCCAACTTCGGTGGCGTTGGCACTTTGTCCCTTGAAGGTGAAGGACGAGGATCGCGCCGCCACTTGCAGCCCGCGAATCTTCCCGAGCACGTTGAGCAACTCGTCCGCCAGGCCGTCCGCGAAGTATTCGTCGCCCTGGTCATTGCTCCGATTCATAAATGGCATCACCGCGATAGAAGCCATTGCGCGGGTTGCCGCCGGCGACAGGGGCCCGGGCAGAAGGGTGGTGGCGCCCGACGATCCGGCGGGAACAGCACCGGGCGGGACGATCGTTTCGGCGGAAGCCGCCGCCTCCGATCGCAGCAGGTTCTTGAGCCGGACAACCAGCGCCAGGTGATCGGCGGGGCGGTCATCGCGGTTTTTGGCAAGCATGGAACCGATGAGGTTGACAATACCCGGCGGTACTCCCGCGGCGGAGAGCATCGCCAGGTCCGGCGCCTTCTGCAGATGCTGGCTGAGAATCTCAAATTGCGATCCTTCAAATGGCGTGCGTCCCACAAGCAGATACCAAAGTGTGACGCCAAGACTGTAGACGTCGGTGCGACAATCGATCGACGGCACGCTGTCCGGGGACACCTGCTCGGGGCTCATGTAGTTTGGCGTGCCCACGACGCCGCCCCCGGTCAGTCCGGTCCCCTGATCCTCGCCGCTTACATTTTTTGCGAGGCCGAAATCGATCACCTTCACGAGCAGCCCGTCGTCGTTGTCATCGTCAGTCGCGGCGCCGCCGGATCCCGGCTCGCGTGCCAGCATGAGATTTGCAGGCTTGATATCGCGGTGAATCAAGCCGCGTTCCTGCGCCGCCGCCAGTCCTTGCGCGGCCTGAAGAATGATGCGCAAGGCCGATCGGTGCGCCAACGGCCCGCGGCGCTTGACGTAGGCTTCAAGCGTCTCGCCTTCCACGAATTCCATCGCGTAGAAAACGACTTCACCCTCGCTCCGAAGCTGAAAAACGCCCGCGACATTCTGGTGCTGAAACTGCGCTGCCGCCCTCGCTTCCGCGAGAAAGCGCTGCCGCACCAAAAAGCTGTCGAGGTAGAGATTGTTGATGACCTTCAGCGCGACGGGGCGGTTGAGCTGGGTGTCAGTCGCCTTGTACGTAATACCCATCGCGCCGCGTCCCAGCTCAAGGCGCGTGCCATCGGGGCGGCGGACAATCGAAAACGGGGCGAAGGCGTTGTCGTCGGATATGTCCACGATCACGCTTAAGGGAGAATTGTGGCCACGTCCAATATTCCAGGCAGAAGGTTGTTAGGCGCGCATGCAGCGTGGTTATGGGTGGACTGTCCCCGGTGGGCGGACGGTCGATGGCAAATGCATGTTGAGCTGAATGTCCGTCGCGCCCGCCGCCTGGTTACCAGCGCGGCACGAGCACGGCGGGCCCGGTGAGGGTGCCGCGCGCGCAGCGCGTCGAGCGCCTGGTTCGCCTCGTGCATGGGAAAAATCTGCGGCTGCACGCGCACGGGCACCTGCGGCGCGAGCGCGAGGAATTCGCGCGCGTCGTTGCGCGTCAGGTTCGCCACCGAGCAGATGCACCGCTCGCCCCACAACTCTTCATAGGGAAATCCCGGGATGTCACTCATGTGAATCCCGCCGCAGACGACGCGTCCGCCCTTCGCCACCGCCCGCAATGCCGCCGGCACGAGCGGGCCGACCGGCGCGAAAATGATCGCCGCCTCAAGCGGATCACCCGGCGGGCGCTCGTCGGATCCACCGGCCCAGACCGCGCCCAATTGCCGCGCCTGTTGCTGGCCCGCGAGATCGCCGGCGCGCGTGAAGGCATGGACCTGCCAGCCCTGCCAGCGCGCGACCTGCGCGACGATTTGCGCGGCCGCGCCGAATCCATAAATGCCCAGTCGCCGCGCACCCGTTGGCTTTCCCGCCATCACCAGCGAGCGATAACCGATCAACCCGGCGCAAAGCAGCGGCGCCGCCTCGACGTCGACGAAGGACTTCGGGCAGCGGAAAACAGAAATCCGATTCCGCCACGGCGTACTCTGCGTATCCGCCGTCGCGCGTGTACCCGACGAATTCCGCGTGGTCGCAGAGATTCTCGCGGCCCGACTCGCAAAACGCGCAGCGTCCGCAGGTCGACGCCAGCCAGGGAATTCCCACGCGTTCGCCGACGCGCCGGTCCCGCACCTGCGCGCCCAGCTCCGTGATCTCGCCGACGATCTCGTGGCCCGGCACGAGCGGCAGTTTCGGATTCGGCAGCTCGCCGTCGACCACATGCAGATCGGTTCGACAGACCGCGCACGCGAGCACGCGGACCGCGACCTGGCTCGGCGCGGGCCGGGGCGGGGGGATCTCGCGCTCGCGCAGCGGCGTTTTGACCTGCTCGAGAAGCATCGCCTTCATGGCCGGAGCGATTGAAGCAAATTGCGCGGACATTCCCAATCAGCAAAGTGGCGGCTGCCGAGATTGAGCGGACTCCGCTGAAAACAAAACGTCCCCGGACGGACACACCACCGTCCAGGGACGCGCGCGACATGTCGCGCCTTCTGAGGGGAACTTCGATCAGTTCACTTTCACTTCGACCTGCTTGGGCTTGGCTGACTCATGTTTGGGCAGGCGCACCTGCAGCACGCCGTCCTTGAACTCTGCGTTCACCTTTTCCGCGAAGGCGGTTTCGGGAAGCGCGAACCGCCGGAGGAACGTCCCGTAGGAACGCTCGACGCGGTGGAATTTCTTGTCCTTTTCCTCCTTCTCGACCTTGCGTTCGCCGGAGATGGTCAACATGCCGTTGTCGATCGTGACCTTCACGTCATCCTTCTTGAGGCCGGGAAGTTCCGCCTTGATCAGGTATTCCTTCTCGTCCTCGGCGATGTCGACCACCGGACTCCAGCCCGTCAGGGCGAAGGTGTCGTCGCTGCCGCCATTGGTGGTGCTCGGAATGAACATCGTGTTAATGCGACCCTGAAGGTCGTCCAACTCACGCCACGGGTTCCAGGACCGGGTGGTGGTGAAGGGATTGAATTTTGTCAGTGCAGTCATATTTATCCTTTTCCAGGCGGACGCGGGGTTGCCTGGTTCTCGGACCGGCTGCCGACACCGCCTGAATTCATCGGCTGCCGCACGGCGGGGAGGAGTTGGCGGGCACCGCCGGACCGCCGGGGGCGGCCAGTGGGACGTGTTCCTCATCGCAAGGCATCTTCCTCGCGAAGCGGCCGCGTGCTCCACCTGTCTTGGCAAAGATTGCGCCGAAATTGTCCTGCCGACCCGACCGCTCGGCCAAGCCTGGACGCGACTTTGCCAACCGGCGTGTAGCCGCCGCCACCGCGTGGTTGGAAAGTGTCGGGCGATGTGCGGGCTCGGGTGAGCCGGACCCCGGCGCCGACTCCGATGACAACGACAACGCACCCTACACCACAGCCCACGGTGAAACCGGCCGGCGGGACAGCCCGCCAGATTGACCTCAAGAACATCCTCGTCCCGATCGACTTTTCACCCGGCGCCGATGAGGCGCTTGAGTTCGCGATCGATCTTGGCGGTGAAATTCGGCGCGGGGCTTACACTCCTGCACGTGCTGGAGTTGACGCAATACTCGCGCTACATGTCCATCTACCCGGACTTCGTCGCGCAACCGCTCGATCTGGCGGCCCTGGAGGCCAGTTCGCGCAAGGAGGCCGAGGCCAGGTTGGCGGCCCTGGCGGCCCGGATTGAGACGCGCGGCGTCCGGACGAGGCAGCTTGTCCGGGTCGGATTCGCCGCCCCGGAAATCATTCGCTCGGCGGAGGAGGAGAATTCCGATTGCATCGTCATTTCGACGCACGGCTACGCGGGCTTGACGCGATTTCTGCTTGGCAGCACGACCGAACGCGTGATCCGTCACGCGACGTGTCCGGTGCTGGTGGTGCGAATGAAGGAGCCTAAAACCTCCTGATCGCTCCCGGAAGTGACAAGCCGGCCGCGTCCTGAGCGCGTGGCGGGCTGGGAATCGACGCTGCGCGCGGGAAATTCGCGGGCGGCCGCCGGCGGGTGGCGCCGTGCCCGGAGGGGAGATTGCACTTGTGGCATCCACTTCCGCGGCCTACGTAGTTTTGTCCACCGCTCGCCGGGCCATGAAATCCCGGCGCGTCCGGGGAAACACACCAGTCGGATCTTCATGCGCAGCGATGCAGCCACCCTCGGTCGTCTCGAGAGATCGCAGATCTATCGTGACTACGAGCGCGCCTTTTCCGCGGCGACGGAGCTGCCGCTGCGAATGCGTCCGCTGGAGGGTTTCAATCCCGAACGACAAGTCCTAGCTGCAAGGACAATCCGTTGTGCGTGATTCTGGCCGAGTCGAGCGAGACCTGCGCCGCCTGCCTGCGGAAGGGGAGAAGCCACGCCGGGGCGCAGACCGAAGGAGCGTCGACCGTGTCTTGTTTTGCCGGCCTGTGTGACACATCCGTTCCGGTGAAGGTGGGGGAAAAGGTCATCGGATTTCTGCAAACCGGTCAGATTGCGCTTCGCCGGCCGACGGCGAAGAAATTCAAGTCGCTGACCAGCCAGCTGCTCGCGTGGGGCTCCAAGGTGGATCTGAAGCGCCTGGAGGATGCGTACTATCATTCGCATGTCCTGACGAAGAAGAAGTACCAGGCCATGGTGCGGCTGCTGGAGATTTTCGCCACGCACCTTTCGCTGGTGGCCAATCAACTCACCATCCAGGCCGACGAGGCCGAGCTGCCGATGGTCCGCCGCGCGCGCAGTTTCATCGCGGAGCACCAACAGGAGCCGATCGATCTGACGAAGGTGGCGGGCGCGGTGCACGTGAGCACCTATTATTTCTGCAAGATGTTCAAGCGGGCCACTGGGCTGACCTTCACCGATTACCTGAATCGGGTGCGCGTGGAGCGCGCGCGCGAGCATCTGCTCAAGCCGCATGTGCGGGTGAGCGAAGTGGCCTACGAGGTGGGCTTCTCCTCGCTCACCCATTTCAACCGCAGCTTCCGGCGGGTGGTCGGCCACAGTCCCACGCAGTGGCGCAAGCGACAGTTCGGCGCCCGCGGCCTCCGCTAGGAGTCCGCGATTTGGCGCGACCCGGCTGGATCTGATACGTTGCCCGCATGCACGTCGACAAACTGAAGTACATCATCTGGGCGCAGGACACGAATCGCGCGGTGCGCTTTTATCGCGACGTCTTTGACGCGGAAATTGTCCGGCAGTCCGACGTGATGGCGGAGATCAAGATTGCCGGCTCGACCATCGGCATTCACAGCGGCGGGGAAGGGAAGCGAACGTGGACCGGCCTGGCCTTCCAAGTGGGCGATCTGTTCGCGGCGTGCGCCGCGTTGAAGGCGGCGGGCGGAAGCGTCCTGCGCGAGCCGGAGGACACGCCGGAAGAACCCGCCCACCTCGCCATGTGCGCCGATCCCGAGGGCAACGAAATCATGATCACCAACCCCGGGGATGATTTCCGTTCGGTGGCTGAGCCGAGGAAGAGGGAACCAAATTACTATCCCGATTTTCCAAATTAACTAGATTATTGGAAATCAGTGGTGTCGGAAGCGCCTGGCGGATTGCGCAGTGGTTGCAATCCTCTGGCTCTCGACCTTCGACTTTCGACCCTCGACTCTTCCATTACCGTCTTCCGCCCGGACGCCATGAGCCGCTCTGCGGCGTGGACGGACGGGGCTTGCGGGAACCTCCGCCACCACCGCCGCGACCCGACGATGATCCGCGACGTCCCTGCGGCTGCCGCGGCCCGCGCGGTCCGCGCTCCATGGAATCACCCGGCGCCGGCGCGGCGTGGTAATCAAATCCCTCGGCGCGCTTGCGCACGATGCCGCGGCCGATGAAGCGCTCCAGCGCGCGCAGCTCGCCGTGATCCTCCGGCGTGACGAAGCTGATGGCGTCACCCACCGCGTTGGCGCGGCCGGTGCGGCCGATGCGATGCACGTAGTCCTCGGGGTGCATCGGGAAATCGTAGTTCACCACGTGCGAGATGCCGTCGACGTCGATGCCGCGCGCGGCGATGTCCGTCGCCACCAGCACGCGCACTTCGCCGGACTTGAAATCCTTCAGCGCCTTCAGCCGCTGGTTCTGCGAGCGGTTGGAATGAAGCGCGCCGGTCTTGATCCCGAGGCTCTCGAGCTTGCGCGCCACGCGATCGGCGCTGTGCTTCATGCGGGTGAAGACGAGCACCATGTCCATGCCCGGATCCTTGAGCAGATGCGCCAGCATGGCGGGCTTGAGCGCCTTGGGCACTTCGTAAACCAGCTGGGTCACCGTCTCGGCGGGATTCGCGCGGCGGCCGATCTGCACGATTTTGGGCGAGCGCTGGAACTCGTGCGTGAGCGCCTCGATCTCGCGCGAAAGCGTGGCGGAGAACATCAGCGTCTGCCGCTTGCTGCGGGCAGTTGTCGCACGATTTGCCGGATGGGCGGCAGGAAACCCATGTCGAGCATCCGGTCGGCCTCATCGAGCACGAGAAATTGGAGTCCGCTGAAATCGCCGCAGCGCTGGCCCATCAGATCGATCAGGCGGCCCGGGGTGGCCACGACGATGTCGACATTGGTGCGCAGCGCGTCCTTTTGCGGGCGCTCGCCCACGCCGCCGAAGACCGTGGCCATGCGGAGCGGCAGATGCTTGGCGTAGGCGCGGACGTTCTCCTCGATCTGCGCGACCAGTTCGCGCGTCGGCGCCACCACCAGCACGCGCGTGCGGCGGGGCTGGTCCGGCTTCAGCAAGCGCGGCGAGCTTGGAGAGAATCGGCAGCGTGAACGCCGCGGTCTTTCCCGTGCCGGTCTGGGCGATGCCGATGACGTCCTGATCGGCGAGCACCAGCGGGATGGCGGCGAGCTGAATCGGCGTCGGCTCGGTGTAACCCGCCTCCTGGACAGCTTGCAAAATGCGGGAATCTAGACCGAGGGCACGAAATGACATGAAGGGCGGAACCTACGCCAGATCGGGGCAAACGCACGTGATATCGGCGGGCCATGCCGACTCGCGCCGCGCAACTCGGTCGCGCTGGACAACCCCGGATGGAATGCGCAGCATCGAAAGTCCAGATCCATTCCCCGCCGACTGCCCTGACTCATCCCATGAAAGATCAGCCTCGCCCCGTCATCACCCGCCGCGATTTCATCTACCGGGTCGGTCGCTACGGCGGCGCCGCGGCCATGACCGCCATGCTCGGGCTCGACCTGATGGCGCGCGACATCCCGAAGAAACCGCTCCTCACCGGCCGGGCGCGCCGCGGCAAGAACCGCGTGGTCATTCTCGGCGCGGGCCTGGCCGGCATGTGCTGCGCGCACGAGCTCGGCAAGCTCGGCTATGAGTGCGTCATTCTCGAGGCGCGCAAGCGCGCCGGCGGACGCTGCTGGACGGTGCGCGGCGGCGATCGCGAAACCGAGGTCGGCGGCACCGAGCAGCGCTGTCGCTTCGACCGCGGAAATTTCATGAACCCGGGTCCCACGCGCATTCCGGGGCATCACGAAATCACGCTCGATTACTGCAAGGAATTCAACGTCCCGCTGCAGGTCTTCACCAACGTCAACGAGAGCGCCTACCTGCATCGCGACGGCTTCCCGTTGATGCGCTGGCGCGACGCCAAGGCGGACTACCGCGGCTACACCGCCGAATTGCTGGCCAAGGCCACGAACAAGGGCGCGCTCGACAAGCCGCTCACCGCCGAGGATCGCGACAAGCTGATTGAATTCCTGCGGGTCGAGGGAGGCTTGAATGCCGATTTGGTTGTACGGGGGCGGCGTCGGCCTCGAGCAGCGGACCGGGCGGCGAGGCGATCCGCCGCAGCTTCAAGCAGGCGCCCGGCGCGGCTGAACAAGCGGCGATTCCGACGTCACCGATCGATTTCGAGACGCTGATCAAGACGGGCTTCGGCGAGATGTTCTCCAATTACTACGACATCGATCAGTCGCCCACCATGCTGACGCCGGCCGGGGGAATCGATCAGATCGCCAGGGCCTTCGAGTCACGCGTGCGGCGACAGATCCATTTTGGCGCGGAAGTGCGGGAGATTCGCAAGTCCGGCCGATGGCCGCGTCACCGTCGGCTACACCGATGCGAATGGCGCGCGGCACGAGGCGAGCGGCGACTTCTGCATCTGCACCATCCCGCCGGCGGTGTTGAAAAAGATCCCGGCGGATTTCTCCAAGCCATTTACGGAGGGCATCGCGGCGATCGGCAGTTTTCCGACCGGCAAGATCGGGCTGCAATTCAAGCGGCGTTTTTGGGAGCAGGACGATCGCATCTTCGGCGGCATCACCCGCACGGCCCAGCCGATCACGCAGATTCTCTATCCGTTCGACAATTACAACGGCAAGACCGGCGTGCTCATCGGCTACTACAATTTCGGGCCGGACGCCGCGATGTTCGGCGCGTGGCCGCCCGCGGAGCGGGAGCGGATGGCGCTCGAGCAGGGCGCGAAAATTCATCCGCAATACAAGGAGGAGTTCGACAACTCGTTCTCGGTCGACTGGCAGCGCATCCCATACAGCCTCAGCGGCTGGGCGCCCTGGGAGGGCGACTCGCGCGAGCGTCACTACAAGGCGCTCAACGAGCCGGACGGTCCGATCTGGCTCTGCGGCGAGGGCATGAGCCACATCGGCGGCTGGATGGCCGGCGCGCTCGTCTCCGCCCACAAGGTCTGCAAAGAAGTGCATGCGAAGGCGACAGCCGCCTGACGGAGAAGTAATCAGTAATAAGTAACCAGTAATCAGTACGCCATGTAGAATGATCAATTTCCGAGCACTGATAACTGATTACTGATAACTAATTACTACGTATGAAAATACTCCTCGCGCTTACACTTCCGCTCTTTGCTGTAGTCATGAACGCTCAAACCCCACCTCCCCAAGTGACCTTCTCCGGTGACCCGAAGTCACCCATCGCCTCGGGCGTCGGCGTGCCTGCGGGTCGCGCCTATTTCTGGACCAGCGGCACGGTGCCCAGCGTCATCAACAAGGACGGCGACGTCGATCCACGAGAAGTACGGCGACACCTACACGCAGGGTGTGAGCTGCCTGAAGAACATTGAAAAGGTGCTGGCGCAGCAGGGGCTGACGATGAAGGACGTGGTCTACCTGCGCGTCTATGTGGTGGCCGATCCGATCAAGGGTGGCCGGCCCGACTACGAGGGCTGGTTCAAGGCGTACGGGGAGTTCTTCAACAACGAGAAGAACCCGGCGAAGACCGCGCGCTCGACCGTGGGCGTGCAAAGCCTGGTCAGTCCTGACTGGCTGATCGAGATCGAGGCCGTGGCGGTCTACCCGGAGAAAAAGTAGCAACGGGCTCTCGCGGAACTGCATCCTTCCCAACGTAGCCGCGGTCTGGCAGACTGCGTCGCTGGCGAAGGTATGAGTAAATTGTCCCTACTGCATTTCGCCCATTTTGAAGTGCGTCGCCAGGAGGACGGCGCGCCGTGGGAATTGGGGCGCGGGGCGATGGGGGTGACCTACAAGGCGTACGATCCGCAGTTGCGCGTCTACGTCGCGCTCAAGGTGATCAATCCGGCCCAAGTGGGCGACGCCAAGACGCGTGCGCTGTTCCTGCGCGAGGCGCGGGCGGCCGCGCGGGTGCACCACGCCAACGTCGGCAACGTGGTGTTCCTGAATCCGGATCCGGAAAACATGTTTTACGCGATGGAGTTCATCGCGGGCGAGTCGCTGCGCGACTGGATGCATTCGCGCGTGCCGCTCTCGCCGCTGATGGCGGTTGGGCTGTCGCTGCAGATCGCGCGGGGCCTGGAGGCGATTCATCGCGAGGAGGTCATCCATCGGGACTTGAAGCCCACCAATTTGATGGTGGTGCGGGCGGACAAGCAGAAGCCGGAGAACGATCCGGACGCCTGGCTGATCAAGATCATCGATTTCGGCCTGGCGCGAAACGTCGGCGGGAGATGTCTCGGAGACTTCGGCCGTCGCGGGCACGACGGGATTTCGCGGCACCGCGCTCTATGCGAGTCCGGAGCAATGCGAAGAGCGACGCGATTTGGACGGTCGAGCGGATCTTTACTCCCTGGGTTGCGTGATGTGGGAGATGCTGGTGGGGACGCCGCCGTTTAGCGCCAAGGTGCACCGCGAGTTGCTCAACGCGCACGTGGCCAAGCCGCCGCCTCTGCAGCAGATGTCGCATCTGCCCGCGAGCCTGCAGGCGGTGGTGGCGCGGCTGCTGATGAAGGATCGCGAGGCGCGCTTTGCCGACGCGGGCGCGTTGGTCCGCGCGCTGGAGAGATGCCGGGAGCTGGTTGGACGAGGGGAGACGGCCTCGGAAGGCGAAGTGGTGATCCCGGTCGAGTCGCTCGCAGCTACCACGGATTTTACCGCCCCGACGCCATCGGTTCCTTCGCGCGATTCGCAAAGATCGAAGATGCTGGCGGCGGTAGCGGCCTTGTTCGTTCTCGGCGTTGCGGTTTGGTGGCTGGGTATTCGACGGGGAGAACCGGCCGGAACAGCGTCGACGCAATCAGCGACGGGACTACCAACGCCTTCGCTGGCGCCTGTCACAGTGATTCCCGAGAGGAGCATCGCCGTCCTGCCGTTTCAAAATCTGGGCGGGGACAGGAATGACACGTCTCTGGTCGATGCAATGCAGGAGGAGATCATGACCGAGCTCTCCCAAATTGCGAATCTGAAGATCAGTTCCCGATCCGCCGTGATGCGGTATCGCGCCCCGGCGGAAAGGAGCCCTTCCGAAATTGGCCGGGATTTGGGTGTCGCCTATGTACTCGAGGGGACGGTCCAGCAGCTAGCAAACACGATGCGGTTGACAGCGCACCTGGTGGATACTCGGACCAATACCCAGGTCTGGTCACAGCGTTTAGAGCGGAATTTGTCCGATGTCACGGGACTTCAAAGTGAATTTGCCGCGGCGGTAGCGAAGAAGTTAGATACGACTTTTAGCACAAATGATCGTACATCCCAATCAGAAGGCGGCAGCAGGAATCCACACGCAAATGAGCTCTATCGTCGCGCGGTGGAACAACTGCAGACGATTCAAGTAGTCCTGAAGGAATTGGGTATGAAGGACGCGAGACGGTCTGTGATGCAGTTGCTGGAAGAGGCGATTCAGAAGGACCCAGACTTCCTCCAGGCACATAGCCAGTTGGTACACGTGGCAAGCGAGCTCGCGCAGAGCTCCAAAGGACAGGAACAGGAGCTGTATCGCGGCAAAGCTGAATCAGCTTTGGCGGCGGCTAAGCGGCTGTCGCCCAAATCGGGAGACGCCCACTTCGCGGAAGCGTATTTCCTTTTTCGAATTAAGAATGATTTGATTGCGGCTCGAAAAGAGGCGGAGAAGGCCGTCGAAGCGCAACCAAACCATGTCCCTGCACTGGCGCTATTGGGGCATCTCTATCGGGGTGAGGGGCGCGACGAGGAGGCCCTTCAAATCTATCGGCGAGCATACGAGCTCAGTCCCAATGATGTGATAATCGTACGAGATTTCGCCGAGACAGCGCAGTGGAATCATCAATTGGAAGTGAGCCGCAAAGCCTTCGAGCGCGCCGCGAATTTGATCAAACCTCCGCAGAGCTGGGAGCTTCAAAACCGAGCCGGTCTGGCCGAATATGCCCGGACGGGCGATATGACCCTGCTGCGCGCTACGTTCGACCGGATTCTCTCGGAGAATCCGGGCCTCCAGACGGAGCAGGCGCTCCTTCCCAGCTTGTGGGGAGCTGCCAAAGTGAGTGGGGACGCCGCACGAATGGAGCAATTGCAGAAACTGTTTCCCGCACCACAGGATCCCTTGGCGCAAGTTGATGCCCTGGATCGCCAGATCGCTCTAGCCGAAGCTCGTGGGAACGCGGCTGGCGTGCGCCAGGGGGCGCGGGAGATGCTTCCCATCGTCGAAGCCGAACTTGTGAGGCGCAGCGGAGAGAAATCCCAAGAAGTAGCCGGCCTGCTTGCAATGGCTGCGTGCAGCCGGGCCCTACTGGGCGACAAGGAGGGCGCTTTGCGTGACGCCCGCCGGGCCGCCGACACCTATTCACTGAATGAGAATTACAGGGACGCGATGAACAATCGCCAGGCTGTGATCCCGGTTCGAATTTTGGCCGGAGACTTTGAGGGCGCCCTCGACGAACTGGAGTTTCAAACCAGCCGGCCGAGCGATTTCAATTACGGTGACTTGAAACATCGAGACTTTGATCCACTACGTGGGCATCCCCGTTTCAAAGCTCTGGAGGAGCGCCTTTCGCCAAAATCTTCCGACAAATGAGTCGTGCAGCGATGGGGTTGACGTACTACCTGGATGCCATCCTGCCAGGCATGCTTCAGATTGCGGAACATATTGTGATTGACAGCATTGCGTTCGCCTTCTTCGATGCGCACGACGCCTTGCTCGCTCTATGTCGAGAATTTCTTCTCCGCTTTGTGTGGCGGCAGTTTTTCTGGCAAATGGTTTGTCCGCACAAGACGCCCTGACTTCCTTCCAGGAACCGGATCGGGTGATTGTCACAGGGTCACTGATCCCCAGCGCCGACGAGGTGACTGCGACGCCAGTGGACACACTTGGTCAGCGTGAAATTGCGCGGTCAGGCAGCGTGCAGGTGCTGGAGATTTTGCAAAGGCGCGTGGCGGATATCACGGGATCGAATAACATCGGTTCGACCAACGCAAATTCTCGCGCTCCAGTTACCCTCGGAGGGGCGAGCGTTTCCATTCGAGGCTTGCCAACGTTGACCCTATATGAAGGTCGTCGAATAGCGGACGCTGCGGCGATTGCCGCTGGCGGCTTGCCCGGCGGCGTGGGATTTACCGATGTCAGTCTCTTTCCGACCTCCTTGATCAGTCGGATCGAAGTGCTCAAGGATGGCGCTTCGGCGCTGTACGGCTCGGACGCAGTTGGTGGAGTTATAAATATTTTTCTAAAGCACGACTTCAAAGGCGTCGAAGTGGGCTATCGCTATGGGTTCACACCCACCAGTGGAACACAAGACACGTTAGTTTATGTTATCGCAGGCAGTGGCAACGAGAAGACAAACATCACGGTGGGGTACCAATACTTTCAGTCGAGCGGACTATTTCAGCGCGAACGAGCGTATTCAAATCCGCAATTTCCACTACACGCCAATTACGGTGGCGTAATCTTCGATCCAGGGGCGAGAGACAGCACTGGCAATGTTGTTGGTCAATATTACTTACTGGCACCGGGGCTGAATTCGCCATTCGAAGTACCGGGCGTAGCCCCTGGCAGCCAATCAAACATTACCTCTCCCGTGATGGCCAACGCGTACGTGCCGGTGTTGCCGGGGCACACGGCGCAAGAGCAGGAAACATTTCTCGCTAATCGATTCAATATTGGCCGGGTCCCAACTTCTGTCCTGATCCAATTCAACCAGAACGCACTCGCCGCGTTTAGCCACGAGATTATTGGCAAGCGCCTGGAGTTGTTTGGCAATTTTCTGTATGCAGACAATCGCAGCGCATCGACGTTAAACGCACAACCGCTCACTGCGATCATGATACCGGCCGGTCAAGTAGGCACCGGGCTCAGTCCGACGATTTTTAATCCGTTTTTGGATCCAATCACCGGGAATGGTAATGTGGCACCGTCAGGCTATGAGGTCAGGAATCGCTACGTCGACGTTCCAAGAACATACAGCTTTCAAACCAATTTTTACAGATTTCTTACGGGTCTGCGCAGCCAACTCAGTTCCGAGTACAGCGTGGAAGCTGCATTCTACTACAGCAACTATCATACAACATATATCAACAGCGGCGAATTGAACGGAATCCAATACGACGCCATGGTCGCGGGGACGGCGCGCGATCGAAGTGGAAACCTGATACCGCCGCTTGATCCGTTTGCCCTGAATCCCATCGGCACCAATCCAGGCCAGGTTTCTGCCGGGCAGTTCGCAACACTATATGGGAGCAATCTCCGTGAGTTGACGTCGTACCAGCGAGTCTTTGACCTAAAGCTCACCGGCTTTCCGTTCAAACTGCCCGCCGGACCGTTCGGATTCGCCCTTGGCGGCGAGCACCGGAGGGATGGATTCGGCGTATCGGACTCACCGGAAATCTTTACCGATTCGATTATGCCGATTAAGGATTTTGTGGCCAGTCGCGCCGCCTACGCGGTGTACCTGGAGTTGTCGATTCCCATAGTGAGCCCAAGCATGAAGGTTCCGGGAATCTACAGCATGGACATTAGTCTGGCGGGCAGACATGAGAAATACGAAGGCATTTCCACTGCAGCAAACGTCCCGAAGGTCACGTTTCGTTATCAGCCTTTCAAGGATTTGACTCTTCGGGCTACCTACGCAAACAGCTTTGTGGCCCCAAATTTATACCAATTGTATGGGCCACTTACCGTCAATTTTGATACTCAAATACCACTGCCGACAGGACCAGGTCCGAATCCGGTGCTCGGCACCCCGAACTCCAACGAGGTAACAGGTCGGAACCCGCAGCTCGTTCCTTCCACGTCACAGAGTTATACGGCCGGCGCAGTCTTTAGTCCCAGTTGGTGCAGGGGCCTCACAATCTCTGCCGATTATTTCAATGTCCTGCAACAAAATGTGGTCGATTTTATAGGCTCTGACATCATTTTGAGCAGTGTAAATCGATTTGTCTCGAGTTCACCGTACTATTCGCGCGTTCATATCGGTTCCCTACAGGGAGCTTTGGTACCAGCGATGACCGCCCCCTTCGCCCTGGCCAATACGACGGATAATCTGTACGTCGATAACCGGTTCGTGAATATCGGGGCGTTGCGTAAGTCAGGCTGGGATTTTTCAATCGCGTACACTGCGGAATTAGGTCGGTACGGCACGCTCCAACTCGGAGCCAATGCGGTTTATTATGTGACGTTTGAAGCTCGCCGGCTGGTCAACACGCCATACCTAAACTTCAAGGGTAGGATTGGGGATGAATTCTTCGGCAACAACCCGGCCTATCGCGTGAATTCCCTTGCCGAATATCGCTATCGCGGCTGGACGCTCGGGTTTACAGGATTTTACAATCCTGCAGTCCAGAATCTCTTCCCGAATCCATCACGGAACCCGGCAAGATTAGTGCAGGTGGTTCCTGATTTCTTTCAGGTTGATGCTCGTCTCTCTTATAGCTTTAGCCGTTCGGCGACGGCGACGACGGTGGCAGGCGATGGAAAGGGTGCGCCGAGGCGCGCGCCCGTTGTTTCTCAGGCGCGCTGGTACGACGGGGTGACCCTGACAGTTGGATGCAACAACGTCTTTAATCAGCAACCTCCATTTATTATCTTAGCAAACAGCAATACGGATCTCTCTACATATGACCCATTCGGCCGGCTGGTCTATTTCGAGGTCTCGAAGAGATTTTGAGCGTAATCCGGGACCGTGGATTTCGCGCGTGGGACTGGTGGCATCTCAATTCGAGCGAGGAAGTGGTAAGCGCCGTTCCCCGAAGTGCCTCCTTCCCATTGTAACCACGCACTGGCAGAGTGCGCGGGTGGCGATGGTATGAGTAATCTCTCCCTACTGCATTTCGCGCATTTTGAAGTGCGTCGCCAGGAGGACGGCGCGCCTTGGGAATTGGGACGCGGGGCGATGGGGGTGACCTACAAGGCGTACGATCCGCAATTGCGCGTCTATGTCGCCCTCAAGGTGATCAATCCCGCCCAGGTCGGCGACGCCAAGGCGCGGGCGCTCTTCCTGCGCGAGGCGCGTGCGGCAGCGCGGGTGCATCATGCCAATGTCGGCAACGTGGTCTTCCTGAATCCGGACCCGGAAAACATGTTTTACGCGATGGAATTCATCGCGGGCGAGTCGCTGCGCGACTGGATGCATTCGCGCGTGCCGCTCTCGCCGCTGATGACGGTTGGATTGTCGCTGCAAATCGCGCGGGGCCTGGAGGCGATTCACCGCGAGGAGGTCATCCACCGCGACTTGAAACCCACCAATTTGATGGTGGTGCGCGCGGACAAACAGAAGAAGGAGGACGATCCAGACGCCTGGTTGATCAAGATCATCGATTTTGGCCTGGCGAGAAACGTGGGCGGCGATGTCTCGGAGACATCGGCGGTCGCGGGTACGACGGGATTTCGCGGAACCGCTTTGTATGCCAGCCCCGAGCAATGCGAGGAACGACGCGATCTGGACGGGCGAACGGATCTGTATTCGCTGGGCTGCGTGATGTGGGAAATGCTGGTGGGGACGCCGCCCTTCAGCGCCAAGGTGCACCGGGAGTTGCTCAACGCGCATGTGGCCAAGCCGCCGCCGCTGCAACAGCTGTCTCACATGCCGGCGAGCCTGCAGGCGGTGGTGACGCGCTTGCTGGTGAAGGATCGGGACGCGCGTTTTGCGGACGCGGGCGCATTGGTCCGCGCACTGGAGAAATGCCGCGAGCAAATCTTGCGCGGCGACGCCTCGGCATCGGGCACGGTGGAATCAGTCGACGAGACGACGGCTTCGACCACGGTGCTGCCGGCGTCGAGGCCGGCGACAAAATCAAGCAGATCGCGGCGATGGCAGATTCTGGCGGGCGCCGTTGCGCTGGCGATTCTGCTGGGCGCGTGGCTGCTTTGGAAACGCCCGGCCGAGCGGGGTGCGGCGAACCAGTCGAATGCAGCCGCCGCCAAGCCCTCGCCGACTCCCGCGCAGGCCGCGGCGCCGGAGAAGAGCATTGCCGTGCTCCCGTTTGAGAATCTCGGCAATGACGCAGAGAACAAAATGTTTACCGACGGGGTACAGGAGGAAATTCTCACGAATTTGACAGGCCTTTCCGACTTGAAGGTCATCGCGCGCTCCTCGGTTCTGCGGTATCGCGACCCGGCGGTTCGAAATGCGGCCGAGATAGGCCGCGACCTGGGGGTGGCCTATCTGGCGGAGGGGACGGTCCAGCGCGCCGGGGAGAAGGTTCGAGTACGAGTACAGCTCATCGACGCGCGCACGGGGGCGCAGGTGTGGGCGGATCGATATGACCGCGACGTGGCGGATGTATTCGCGATCCAGGCCGACGTGGCCAAATCAATCGCGGAAAAACTCAAGGCACGGCTGACTCCAGCGGAGAAAGCGAGCATCGCGGCTCCGCCGACGAAGGATTTGGGAGCCTACGACCTCTACCTGCGGGCAAGGTCCATCCGAAATAGCATGATGTCAGCCCTGCAGGCATCCGGTGAACCCGGGCGGCAGGCGATCAAGTTGCTGGAAGAGGCGATCGCGCGCGATCCCGACTTTCTGGAGGCTCATAGCCTGCTGGTGCAGATGGCGGAGCAGTATGCGCTCAACTCCGAACTGGATGACCGCGCGACCTATCTCGACGAAGGCGGCCGCGAGTCTGGCAGCGGCCACGCGCATCGCGCCGGATTCCCCGCTGACCCAATTTGCGCGGGCCAATCATTACTATTGGAACTGGGAGGCGCGGAATTACGGGCTGGCCAGGCAGGAACTCGAACGCCTGCTCGCAAGACAGCCCAACTACGCGGAAGCCCGGGAATTGCTCGCCGACACTTTTGCCAAGGACGGCAATATTCAGGGTGCCTTCCAGGAGTTGCAGCGGGCGGCTCAGCTGGATCCCACCAATCTGAGAATCATCCGCCGCTACGGAAACTACGGGTTCTTGCTCGGGAACTACGATCTGCCGCGCGAGCAGTACCAGCTTGCCGCCAAACTGTCGGGCGTTCCGAACCGCTGGCACCTCCTTGTTAGTATGGCCGGGTTCGAGTACGCCCGCACGGGCGACATCGGGCCCAAGCGGAAGATGCTGGACGAAATAATCGCGAGCAACCCGGGCCCGGCGACGGAGCGCGAGTTGCTGGACGAGCTTTTCGGAGTGGCCGCGATCGAGGAGAATGTCGCGGAGATGGAGCGGTTGATGCCGCTTTTTCCGACCGCCAGCAATCTGGAATCTCGTTTGAATGAAATTGAGCGGCAAATGTCCGTGGCGGAGGGCAAGGGAGAGAGCGACAAGGTTCGGGAACTGGCTTTGAACGCGGTTTCGCTGCTGGAAAAGGAGCTGCGAGAAATGGTCGATCCACGGGGACTCAAGCGTGCCGCGCGACTCGGATCCCTGGCCGTCTATCGGGCCGCGGCCGGCCAGAAAGAACAGGCCGTCGCCGATGCAAAAAAGGGCTGTGAATTGGCACCGAGGGAAAAGGACTACTTTTGGGCGCTGGCTCGGCAATTGGAATTGGCGCAAGTCTATGCCCTGCTAGGGGAGAATTCGGCAGCGCTGGATTTGCTGGAGCAGCTCACCAACGAGCCATTCGGCATCACCTACGGCGGACTGCTGCATGATTCCTTTTGGACGTCGCTGCGAGGCGACCCGCGATTCCAGGCCATCCTCGCGCGGATGGCGCCAAAGGACACGGTGAAGAAATGACCGTCAGGGCGTGCCATGAGTAATCCCTCCCACTTGCATTTCGCGCATTTTGAAGTGCGTCGCCAGGAGGATGGCGCGCCGTGGGAGTTGGGACGCGGCGCGATGGGGGTGACCTACAAGGCGTACGATCCGCAACTGCGCCTGGATGTGGCGCTGAAAGTGATCAACCCCGCGCAGGTGGGAGACGACAAGGCGCGGGCGCTCTTCCTGCGCGAGGCCCGGGCGGCCGCGCGGGTGCATCACGCCAATGTGGGCAGCGTGGTGTTCCTGAACCCGGATCCGGAAAACATGTTTTACGCGATGGAATTCATCGCGGGCGAGTCGCTGCGCGACTGGTTGCATTCACGGGTGCCGCTTCCGCCGCTCATGGCGATTGGGTTGTCGTTGCAGATCGCGCGCGGGCTGGAGGCGATTCATCGCGAAGGCGTGATCCACCGGGACTTGAAGCCGACCAATTTGATGGTGATCCGTGCGGACAAGCAGCGGGCGGAGGGCGATCCCGAGGCGTGGCTCATCAAGATTATCGATTTTGGGCTCGCGCGGAGCATGGCGGGGGAAGTTTCGGAGACTTCGGCGGCGGCGAACACGACGGGATTTCGCGGCACGGCGCTCTATGCGAGTCCTGAGCAATGCGAGGAGCGGCGAGACCTCGACGGGCGGTCGGATTTGTACTCGCTGGGCTGCGTGATGTGGGAAATGCTGGTGGGTGCGCCGCCCTTTCGGGCGAACGTGCACCGGGAGCTGCTCAACGCGCATGTGGCCAAGCCGCCGCCGCTGCAGCAATTGTCGCATTTGCCCTCGAGCCTGCAGGCGGTGGTGGCGCGCTTGCTGGTGAAGGATCGGGAGGCGCGTTTTGCGGACGCGGGCGCCTTGGTCCGCGCGCTGGAGAGCTGCCGCGAGCAAGTCCTGCGGGGGGAGTCCACGCCCCGCGAAGAGGTGCAAATGTCCGATCAGACCGTGGCCGTGCCAACCGCGCCGCCGGAACCGGGATCGAAGGATTTGGCTCCGCGCGACCCGCCCCCAGGCCGCAGCCGAAAGATTCTCCTGACCGCCGCTGGCGCCATGCTGCTCCTATTCGGTGGATCGGTGATTTGGAATAGCGGCTGGATCGGCGGACCGGCGCCGGCGAATGACTGGCAGGCCAGGTGGGCCGCGCCGGTGGTGGCGGTGTTGCCGTTTGACGCGATTAATGGCGGCAAGGACGAGACCCGATTGGCGGAGGCGTTGACCGCCGAGGTAATCAACCGCATGGCACAAGTGCCGCAAACGCGCGTGATTTCGCGCGGCGCGGTGATGGCATACAAGACTGTCCCCGGCGGCCCCGCTCGAAAGCGCGTGCGCGCTATTGATGCGGAGTTGGGAGGAGTCTCAGCCGTGCTGGAGAGTTCAGTCGACCGACAGGGCGACGAGGTGAAGATCAATTCGGTCCTCTACGACGCGAACACCGAGCAGAGGCTGTGGGGGCAGACCTATCGGCGCGATTGGTATGACGCGTCGGAAGTGGAGAAGGAGGTGCCGGAACAAATCACTCGGGCCCTGCGCAACCGGCTGTCGGCGGCAAAGCGAGAGACCCCGGCGCAACGGGCGGCAGGTGAACCGACGGCCGCGGACATTTTTTTTCGCGCCCTTTCGATGGATCCATTCAGCAAGAACCGGAAAGAGCAGCTAGAACTGGTGACTTCGAAGGATCCGCTATTTGCCGACGCCTATGCCGAATCAGCGGCCTTCGATATCAATGATGCCTGGACCAATTCCAAGCTCACGCCGGCGGAGCGGGTCGAAAGGCTGAAAACGGTGGAAGAGTTGAGTCGCAAGGCCCTCGCGATCGACCCGGATTCCGTGCCGGCGCATGTCTTTCTTTCGGCGATGCTGAGGGAGGGGAAATCAAGCGAGGAGGCGGACAGACACGATGCTCGCGCGTTTGAACTCGCGCCCTATGATACGCGGGCCAATGTCTTTGCGGCCTTTCGTGCCATCGCCGGAGGTCGACCCGTCGAGGCATACACGTATGTGCGCCGGGGCCATGCGACGAACCCCGAAGCGCCCCGGCTGTTGGGTCTCTTGTACGTTTGGGCGCGAAGCTATGGACTTCCCGACCTGGCCGATCGCTGGCTTCGCAAAATGAGCGGACTGACAAACGACGTGCAAACGCGCGAAGTGATCGCCGCACAGCGGTTGATGGATCGCGGCGACTTCACCGGCGCGCTGGACCGGCTTCGTCAACTTCCGTCCAACTTGGTAAAGGATTCGTTTTCTGTTGCGGAAATGACCTTCACGGCGCTCACAGGTTCCGGCTCGTACGAGACAGCGCTGGAGCAGCTGAACAAGATACCAGACGCCGGCGAGAATCTCGATCTGAAGACAATCAGGATGGAGTTGCTGGTTCGACTCGGGCGCCTCGATGAAGCCCGGCAGCTTGCGGCCTCCTTGCTTCCCATGCAGGAGGCGGCGATCGAAAGAGTGAAGAAGCAAGAGGGAGGCGCTCGGATGGGAATTCTCCGACTGGCAAAAATCCTCGAGGTCCTGGACCGCAAGTCGGAGGTGATGGCGCAAGTTCAACTTTTTGAACAGCTCAACAGTATTCCGCAAATTGACGTGGATTTGTGGGTTTTCCGCGATCATCCGGAGGCACTTGTGCGCATTCGCAATAGGCTCGAAAGCGAACGAGAGAAAAACGCCCTCTTCGCGAAACGCATTATCGAAATCGAGAAATCTTACAGCGAGCCCCCGGCTGCCGATCTGCCGAAATAGGTCCCACGCCCCGGGGCGGCGCGCTCGGGCCAATCGCGCCCCAAGTCCGTAGAAACAAGCCGCTTTGCAGTACGGCAAGCCGCTGCCATGCTTCCGCGTCTCGATTCAGACATGGACACGTCACCGCCGACTTCATTCGCGCATTTTGAAGTGCGCCGCCAGGAGGATGGCGCGCCGTGGGAGTTGGGACGCGGCGCGATGGGGGTGACCTACAAGGCGTACGATCCGCAACTGCGCCTGGATGTGGCGCTGAAAGTGATCAACCCCGCGCAGGTGGGAAATGACAAGGCGCGGGCGCTCTTCCTGCGCGAGGCGCGGGCGGCGGCGCGGGTGCATCACGCCAATGTGGGCAGCGTGGCGTTCCTGAACCCGGACCCGGAAAACATGTTTTACGCGATGGAATTCATCGCGGGCGAGTCTCTGCGCGACTGGCTGCATTCGCGCGTGCCGCTGCGCGCCGCTCATGGCGATTGGGTTGTTGTTGCAGATCGCGCGCGGGCTGGAGGCGATCCATCGCGAAGGCGTGATTCATCGGGACTTGAAGCCGACCAATTTGATGGTGATCCGCGCGGACAAGCAGCGGGCGGAGGGCGATCCCGAGGCGTGGCTGATCAAGATCATCGATTTTGGACTGGCGCGGAGCATGGCGGGGGAAGTTTCGGAGACTTCGGCGGCGGCGAACACGACGGGGTTTCGGGGGACGGCGTTGTACGCGAGTCCGGAGCAATGCGAGGAGCGGCGGGACCTGGACGGGCGATCGGATCTTGTATTCGCTGGGCTGCGTGATGTGGGAAATGCTGGTGGGTGCGCCGCCCTTTCGGGCGAACGTGCACCGGGAGCTGCTCAACGCGCATGTGGCCAAGCCGCCGCCGCTGCAGCAATTGTCGCATTTGCCCGCGAGCCTGCAGGCCGTGGTGGCGCGCTTGCTTTCGAAGGATCGCGAGGCGCGCTTTGCGGACGCGGGCGCGTTGGTCCGCGCGTTGGAGAACTGCCGCGAGCAAGTCCTGCGCGGCGACTCGCCGGCGCCGCGCGTCGCTGATGCAGTCGACGAATCAATGGCCGTCAACAACGGTATTGCCGGAGGTGAGGGCGGCGGCGCCGATGAGTGCGAACTCGCGCGCCATTTGGCAGCGAATCATGGCTACGGTGGCTGCGCTGCTTGGTGGTGGTCGGCGGGTTTGTCTCCTGGAAATTCGGCTGGTTCGGAAAGTCGGGCCTGACGAGCGGCGACCAGATGAAATGGGACGCACCGATCGTGGCGATTCTGCCCTTCGACGCGGTGGATGGCGGCAAGGAGGAAAACAGATTGGCCGACGAGCTAACGAGCGAAACGATCAACCGGGTGTCGCAGTTGCCGGGGACACGGATTATTTCGCGCGGTGCGGTGATGCCATACAAGGTTGCCCCGGGCGGACCGGCGCGAAAGCGCATCCGTGCGATTGACGCGGAACTCGGAGGTGTCACCGCGATCATGGAAGGCTCGATCGACCGCACGGGGGACGAATTGAAGATCAATACGGTGCTGTATGATGCGAAGACCGAGCAGCGGCTGTGGGGATACACCTATCGGCGCGACTGGAACGATGCTTCCGCGGTGGAAAAGGAGGTGCCGGACCAGATTGCGCACGCGCTGCGCACGCGGTTCGCAGCGGCCAGGCGCGAGACCACCGGAGCAGCGGGCCTTGCCCGGGCCGACCGCCGCGGACCTGTATTTTCAGGCGTTGCCGATGGATCCTCGCGACCCGAATCGCAAGGCCCTGCTCGAGCAGGCAATTGCCAAGGATCCCAAGTTTGCCGAGGCGTACGCGCAGTCGTCGCTCTACGAATTTACCGCCGAACATTGCCGACGTGCCGTATTCGCCGGAGGAATTGGAGAAGGCGAGTCAAGACAGGGGAGGAGCTCAACCGCAAGGCGCTGGCCCTCGATCCGGATTGCGTGGCCGCCCTCGTTCACCTTTCCGAATGGCGACGGGAAGCGGGAGCAGTCGAAGAGGCGGATGCCATGCTCGATCGCGCGTTGAAACTGGAGCCGACTTTCATGCGGGCCAATCTGTTTACCGGCTTTCGCGCGAAAAGCCCCGACGAAGCCTATGCCTATGTCCGACGGGCCCACGCGATGGAACCCGAGGTACGCCGCGTCATGTTCTTTCTGTACGAACATGGCCCGCGCAATATCAGTTGCCGCAGGTGGCCGACCGCTGGGCGAAGAAAATCAACGCGCTGACCAGCGAAGTGCAGGAGCGCAGCCTGATGGAATGCCGGCAACTCCTGCTGCGCGGCGATTTCAACGGCGCACTGGACCGGCTGCGACTTCTTCCACCCGACCTCAGAACTTTTCATTTTTCCGTGCCGGAGATGACCTTCGAGGCCTTGCTTGGAGCCGGCAAGTATGAGGCTGCGCTCACGCAACTCGAAAAGTTGAAGCAGAATGATGACCCGCGATTCCTCGATCTCACGCGTGCGGAGATTTTGCTGCGAGCTCGGACGAGTTGACGAGGCGCGGCAGGCGGCGGAGCGATTCTTGAAATTTCAAACGGAGATAATCGAGAAGGCGAAGGCGTCGAATCAACCGGTCAGGGTGGCCTATTTCCGTCTCGCCAAGGCGCTGGAGATCCTCGGTCGCCCGACCGAGGCGGCGGAGGCGATTGGAAAATTTGTAAGCCAGGATGTCTTTCCCGAGCCGTACCCGGATATCTGGGTTTTCCGGAACAACCCCGCCGCGCTGGAGCTGCTGGCCAAGGTAACGGAGAAGAGCGATTTGATTGCCAAGAGAATCCTGGAAATCGAGAATTCCTACTCCAGTCCCGCGCCTGACACCAAATTGCGCTGAGTGAGGGTCGCGCAAGTTGGAGCACATGCCGCTTTGCATGAGTGGATCCGACTGGCATGCTGCGTAGGCCGGTCCCCGTCATGGACTCCACGACTCCCCTTCAGTTCGCGCACTACGAAGTGCGGCGGCGGGAGGACGGTTCGCCCTGGGAGCTGGGACGCGGCGCGATGGGGGTGACCTACAAGGCGTACGACCCGCGGCTGCGCGTGGACGTTGCCCTCAAGGTCATCAACCCCACGCAAATCGGCGACGCCAAGACGCAGGCGCTATTCCTGCGCGAGGCGAGGGCGGCCGCGCGCATCCATCAGTCCAACGTCGCCAGCGTGGTCTACCTGCACGAGGATCCGAGCAATCCATTTTACGCGATGGAATTCATCGCGGGGGAGTCGCTGCGTGACTGGCTGCATCCGCGCGCTCCGCTCGAGCCGCTCATGGCGATTGGGCTGGCGCTGCAGATTGCGCACGGGCTGGAGGCGATTCACCGCGAGCAGGTGATCCACCGGGATTTGAAGCCGACGAATCTGATGGTGGTGCGCGCCGACGCCCGGCGGAAGGAGGACGATCCGGCCGCGTGGCAGATCAAGATCATCGATTTTGGCCTGGCCAAGCGATTATCGATGGATGTGACGGAGAGTTCCGCGGAGGCGGCCACGATGGGGTTCCGCGGGACGGCGCTGTACGCAAGTCCGGAGCAATGCGAGGAGCGGCGGGATTTGGACGGACGCGCCGATCTGTATTCGCTGGGCTGCGTGCTGTGGGAAATGCTGGTGGGGGCGCCGCCTTTTCGGGCGAGCGCACACCGGGAATTGCTCAACGCCCACGTGGCCAAGCCCCCGCCACTGCAGCAGTTGTCACATCTGCCGGGGGGCCTGCAGTCGGTGGTCGCGCGCCTGATGTTGAAGGATCGGGAGGCGCGTTTTGCCGACGCGGGGGAGGTTGTCAAAGCGCTCGAGAATTGCCGGGAGCGGATTCTGACCGGCGGCGAGGCGCAACCCATGGGGCGAGCGGCGGCCTTCGCCCCGGAGGCGCCCACCACCCATCTGCCGCCGTTGGAGTCGGCCGCGCCGCCCGCGGTCGCGCGCGGATCCGAGCGGAAATCACGCGACGACGTTGCAACAGCCGGGCGTCCACGCCGGCTGCCGGTTCTGGGACTTTCGATCGTGGCGCTCGCCGGGGTCGTGGTATTGGTGGGATTTCTGACCGGTTGGGGTCGGGGCGGTACCTCGACAGGCGGCGTGCGGAGAAGTGAAGTATCGCCGCAGAATTCCCCGGCGCCGGCGCCCACGCCTGCGCCGGTTGCAGTTTCGAGCACGTCGACCTTGCTGGCGACTCCCATTCCGGCGGCTTCGCCGGAGAAGAGCATCGCGGTCCTGCCATTTGAGAATCGGAGCAGCGACAAGGAGAACGCCTATTTTGCCGACGGCGTGCAGGATGAAATCCTGACCGATTTGGCGAGAATCGCGGACCTCAAGGTAATCAGCCGAACATCCGTGATGCAGTACGGCAGCGGTGCGAAGCGCAACCTGCGCGACATTGCCAGGGAGCTGGGCGTGGTCTTCGTGCTGGAAGGAAGCGTGCAGCGAGTAGGCGGAAAAGTTCGGGTCACGGCGCAATTAATCGATGCGCGCACGGATGGTCACGTTTGGGCGGAGCACTACGATCGGGAATTGGCGGATGTGTTTGCGATCCAGAGCGAAATCGCCAGCACGATTGCGGCACAGCTCAAGGCGCGGCTCACGCCGGAAGAGCGGGCGGCTATAGCCAAGCCGCCGACTCGGGATTTGGCGGCGTACGATCTTTATCTGAGGGCGAAGCAGCTCGACGCAATCCGCGCCCGGCGAAGAGTCGCGGCTAAGGACGCTCAAACTGCTGCAGGAGGCGCTGGCGCGAGAACCAGGATTTCTCCAGGCGATTTGCCTGGCCGCGGGCATCCTCGATCAATTGGCCTTCTGGGATCAAACTGCGGAGCGCATCCAATATTCGCGTCAGGCTGAGGCCATGGTGAACGAAGCCGTTCGGCTGCAGCCCGACGCAGGTGAGACGCTGCTGGCGCAGGCCATTCACCGTTACTTTGTCTATGATGACCGCAAGAAGGCCGCTGAATTTCTGACCCGCGCCCTGGCAAAACTGCCGAACGATTCCAAGGGTTGGTCGTTACTGGGGCTGATCGACCGGGCCGAGGGACGCTGGGATGATGCTCTGCGCAATCAACGCCGCGCCAGCACGCTGGATCCGACGAATATCGCCAGTCTGGATCAGCTCTCCACGACCAACCTTTTGATGCGCCGATATGCCGAACGCACGGCGTTGCAGGCCCGGATCGCGACATTGTCCGAGCCTCCGCAGCGCTGGGTGTATGAGCTCAGAGGTGCGGATGCCGAGGTGGAAAGGACAGGTGATGTTCGCTCGCTCCGTCTGACCTGGGAGAAGATCATTCGCGAAGATCCCGCGGCGGAGAGAGACTATTTCGTCCAGACATTTCGCTGGGTAATTGCCGAGAACGAGCGCGATTCCGCTGCGATGGAAAGTAGCCTTTCGCAAAATTCAAATCCGTCCGAATTCAAGAGTGTCATTGAATGGGCCCGCAGGAAAGTTTTGTTCAATATCTTTCGTGGCGACCGCAAAGCGATTGTCCAGGTTTGCGAAGGTCTCATTCCGGATCTTGAAATCGCGTCCGCCAAGAAAGTGGGATCAGTCCGCGATGCGACATACTCCGAAGCATTGGGTTGGTTCTACGCGGCGCTGGGACGCCGCGACGACGCTCTTCGCGTGGGGCTGCAGATTCTCGAGCAGAATTCGATTCGCCGGAATGCCGTCCGCGGCACCACTTCGATCCAAAATCTTGCGGAAATCTATTGCCTGCTGGGCGAGACGGATCGCGCCATCGAGCAGTTGGAGGTGTTGACCTCCATCCCGTCCGGGATGAGCTACGGTCAGCTGAAGCTCGATCTCATCTGGGATCCGCTGCGGGGGAACCCCCGTTTTCAAAAACTTCTCGAAAAAATGGCGCCCAAGGATTCGCCGCCATAGGAGCGCGACTCCGAGGTCCTTGCGGAAGCGAAGTCAAAGATCCTCCCGTCCGTGTTGCTGGATCCGCTGGCCGGAAGGATCGACATCCTCAGGATCCGGCTAACCGTCCGGTGGGAAATGCCTTACATGCGCGCATGGGATAGACATTGTCGTTGCAAGTTTTGTCATAAACGGTTCTTATTCGCGCAACCGTAACCCGCATGAGCAAGATGTTTGATCGCTCGTTTCGACTGTTTCTGATCCTTGTGGCCAGCTCCGTCTCAGGTCAGGACGACTTTTCGTCATTTCAAGAACCTGAACGCGTTGTCGTCACTGGTTCGCTCATCCCCACGGCGGAGGAGGTGACCGCCACGCCGGTCGACATCCTCGGCCGGCGGGAAATTGAGCGCTCCGGCAGTGTCGACGTGCTGCAAATCCTGCAACGCCGCGAGGCCGATATCACCGGCGCTGGCAATTTGGGCTCGACGAATGCCAATGTTGCCCTTGGTGCAACGCAGGGTGGCTCGGTGGTCTCGATACGCGGTCTTCCGACGCTGGTGCTCTACGAAGGACGGCGCATCGCTGACTCCGCCGCCATTTCCACCGGTGGATTCCAATTCGCCGACGTGAGCCTCTTTCCGTCTTCACTGGTCAGCCGCATTGAAGTGCTGAAGGACGGCGCTTCCGCGCTTTATGGATCGGATGCCGTCGGCGGAGTGATCAACATATTCCTCAAGCACGACTATAAGGGCGTGGAAATTGGCTATCGCTACGGGTTCACACCCACGAGCGGCACGCAGAATACGTTGGTCTGGGTGATTGCCGGGACGGGCAATGAGAAAACCAACATCGCGGTCGGCTATCAGTACTATCAGACAAGCGGGCTGTTCGAGCGCGAGCGGGCCTATTCCACTCCGATATTCGCCAGCACTCAATTCGGGGGCGTGGCAACCATCACTCCGCCAGTGGGCAGAACGAAATTCTATGTCCTCAATCCGGGCCTGAACACCCCGTTTGATGTGCCGGGGGTAACGCCCGGAAGCCAGACGAGCATCACGACGGGTCCAATCGCCACCGCCTACACCAACTTCCCCAACGGTCGCGCCGTTTCGCACACATTCGACTTGAGCAGATTGCCGACGAGCACGTTGCTGGAAAACAATCAGAGTTTCATAGCCGCCTTTACCCACCAGCTTGCGGGAAAGCGGCTCGAGTTGTTCGGCGACTTCCTTTACGCCAACAACCACAATGAAGCGTTCCTGAATTCGCAGCCGGTCAATACCGCAGGCATCGGGGTGGTCATCCCGGCGGGCCATGTCAGCACCGGGCCGGGCGATCCGACGATTTACAATCCCTTTAACTTTCAAATCGATAACGGCAATCCCGCCGCCAACATCCTGCCGCCGATCACCTTCTACAACCGGTACCAGGCGTTCCCGCGGACGTTCACCAATGAAACGACATTTTATCGTCTGCTTGGCGGGCTGCGCAGCCAGATCAACGAGAATTACAGCCTGGAGACCGCGTACTATTACAGCAATTACGCCATCACGTTTATCAACGGCAACTTGATCAACGGCGCGCAGTTGAACTCCATGATCGCGGGCACGGCGAGGGATTTTAGCAATAACCTGATACCGCCGCTGGACTTTTTTTCCCTGAATCCGATTGGCAACGGTCCCGGCCAGGTGTCGGCGCGGCAGTTCTCCACCATCTTCGGTGCCAACATCCGCTATCAGGATTCCTCGCAGCAGGGCTTCGATGTGAAGCTCACCGGCTTCCCCGTCAAGCTGCCGGCCGGCCCGTTCGGATTTGCACTTGGCTTCGAATACCGCAATGAGGGGTACAAGGTGAGCGATTCGCCGGAGATTTTCATCGGCTCCGTGCCGGTCACGGAGGTTTCCTTGAGCCGGTGGACATACGCGGCCTTCCTTGAAGTGTCCATTCCGCTCGTCAGCCCGCAAATGAAAATCCCCGGTATCTACAGCATGGATCTCACTCTCGCCGGTAGACATGATCACTATCAAGGGATCAACAAGGACGCCAACGTTCCAAAGGTTACCTTCCGCTATCAACCCATCAAGGATCTGACCCTTCGCGCGAGTTTCGCCAACAGCTTCGTCGCGCCCAATCTGTATCAATTGTACGGACCCGCTTCGGTGGGCTTCACCGGTACCATCACGTTGCCAACCGGCCCGGCGCCCACGGATCCGTTGGCGAACGGCCAGGCCAACGTTTCCATCGGCTCCAATCCGAATCTCGTGCCTTCCACGGCCCAAAGCTACGGATTCGGGGCGGTCTACAGCCCCAGCTGGGCGCAGGGCCTGACGATTTCAGCCGATTATTTCAATGTTCTGCAGCAGAATCCGATTACTTCGATCGATCCCGGTTTGATCGCGACCAGCGTCAACCAGTTCGGCCCGGCGTCGATTTTCTATGGCTTCGTCCATACGGGATCGTTCAACGGCCCGTTGATTTCCCCGACGTCCGGTCCCTTTGGAAACGGGACGTATGTGATCGCCAACAATTTTCCAAACACGTACATCATAGCGAACAATACCAATATTGGCGCGACGCGGGTGACGGGCTGGGATTTCTCGATCAGCTACACGTGGGACCTCAAGCGCTTTGGGACGCTGCAGCTCGGCTCCAATGCCGTTCTCTATGTCAACAATGACATCCGCCGCTTTCCCTTCTCGCCCTACCAGAGCATCAAGGGTGGGGGATTTAGTGAAGGCTTCGGCAACAATCCGGCCTACCGGGTCAACATGCTGGCGGAGTATCGCTACCAGAACCTGACGCTCGGATTTTCCGGTGTTTACACCCCGGGGGTGATTAATCCTGTTGTCCTGGGCGTTGGAGATCCGGGGGATTTGACCGGCAATCTGCGAAAGTTTGCCCAACAGGTGCCTGACTATCTGCAGATTGATGCCCGGCTCTCCTATGCGTTTCCGGGCCCGAAGTCGCCTCCGGTGGCGAAGACGATCGTAGATCCCAAGGGCTCGCCGGTGCGCACCGAAGTCGCGCCCGCGACACGATGGTACCATGGGGTGACCCTGACCGTGGGCTGCAACAATCTCTTCAATCAGCAGCCGCCATTCATCATCGGCTTGAACAGCAACACCGACCTCTCCACCTACGATCCCTACGGTCGGCTGGTTTATTTTCAGGTTTCCAAGAAATTCTGACAACGGATTGGAAACGCGATCGCCAATCGCGGTGTATGTGGCCCCTTTCGAGGCGATGGCGGCCTCCGTGATTGCTGAATCTACGCCGCAGGCTGAGGCTCGCGATGTTGCGCAGTCGTTCCCGGTGCAGTCGGCCAGAGAAGCCGGCCGAATTTGTCGAGCTCGCTAAGCTCCCCTGGAGAAAAGCCTTAGGTCCGCACGGCGGCAGTAATTCTCGTTGCAATAAGTGTCATAACCGGTTTTGATGCGCACGGACTACCGCATGAGCAAGCTGTTCAACCGCTCGGTCTGTGTGTTGCAGGTCCTTTTGGCCGGCTTGGTCTTCGGCCAGGACAGTCTCTCGTCTTTTCAGGAGCCCGAACGTGTCGTCGTGACCGGCTCGTTGATTCCCACGGCGGAGGAGGTGACCGCCACGCCGGTGGACACCTTCGGCCGGCGCGAGATTGAGCGCTCGGGCAGCGTGCAGGTGCTGGAGATCTTGCAGAAGCGGGAGGCCGATATCACCGGCGCCGGAAACATTGGTTCATCGAATGCCAATATTGCCTTGGGGGCCACGCAGGGCGGTTCGATAGTTTCGATTCGCGGACTGCCAACTCTCGTCCTGTATGAAGGCCGTCGCATCGCGGACTCGGCGGCAATATCCACGGGTGGTTTGCAGTTTGCCGATGTCAGTCTCTTCCCATCCGCCCTCGTCAGCCGCATTGAAGTTTTGAAGGACGGCGCCTCGGCCCTTTACGGATCCGATGCGGTCGGTGGAGTCATCAACATCTTCCTGAAGCACGACTACAAAGGCGTGGAAATTGGTTATCGCTACGGGTTCACACCCACCAGCGCGACGCAGAACACGCTCGTATACGTCATGGCCGGGACCGGAAATGACAAGACCAACATCTCCGTTGGCTATCAATATTACCAAACCAGCGGGCTGTTTCAGCGCGAGCGCGCTTATTCCGCCGAGACCTTTGGTTCGACCCTGTACGGCGGATCGGTGCAAGCCTCTGGCGCCCGACGGTACCCCGGCGGGGCGCTTTCTGCTTAACGCCGGGCTCAATTCTCCGTTTGATGTCCCGGGCGTGACCCCGGGCAGCCAAACCGCTTTCAACAGCGGAGCGCTCGCCGATGCGTACACGCGGCATTCCACCAATTTCGTCCTTCACAATTTCGATCTGAGTAACCGGCCCACCAACACCCTGCTGGAGAATAATCAGAGTTTCATCGCCTCGTTCACGCACGACTCTTTGGCAAGCGGCTGCAGCTCTTTGGTGACGTGCTCTATGCAAGCAACCACAACGAAGTCATTCCTGAACGCCCAGCCGATCAGCACGCTGGCCGAATCCGGGGTCATCATTCCGGCCGGTCACGTCAGCACCGGACCGGGCGATCCCACGATTTACAATCCGTTCAATTTCACGATCAACAGCGGAGATCCGGTGCTGGGCAACGGCGCCCGCGGCGGTCGTTTACAACCGGTATTCGATGAACCCACGAACCTTCACGAACAACACCAATTTCATCCGGCTGCTCGGCGGAATCCGCAGCCAGATTACCAACGATTACAGCTTCGAGACGCGCGTATTATTACAGCCACTATGCGATTACTTTCGTCAACGCGAATCTGATCGATGGCAATCAATTGAATGCCAATGATTGCGGGGACGGCGCACGACTTTGGCGGCGACCTCATCCCGCCGCTCGATTTCTTTTCCATCAACCCGGTCGGAACGGGCCCGGGGCAGGTCTCGGCGCGCGCAGTTCGTCCACCATCTTCGGCAGCAATATTCGCTATCAGACTTCCACCCAAAAGGTGATCGATGCGAAGCTGACCGGGTTCCCGTTCAAGATGCCGGCCGGGCCATTCGGCTTTGCCCTGGGCGGCGAGTATCGCACCGAGGGGTACTCCGTGAAGGATTCGCCGGAGATTTTCGTGCAATCGGTCCCGATTCAGGAAATCACGATCAGCCGGGGCATCTACGCGGCATTTCCTGGAACTCTCGATCCCGCTGGTGAGTCCGCAGATGAAGATCCCAGGCATCTACAGCATGGACCTCACCCTGGCGGGCCGGCATGAGCATTACGAAGGGGTCAGCCAGGATGCGAACGTCCCAAAAGTTACCTTTCGCTATCAACCCGTCCAGGACCTGACCGTCCGCGCCAGCTTCGCCAACAGTTTTGTGGCCCCCAACCTTTACCAATTGTACGGCCCTGTCTTCGACGGGCTTTTCGAATCCCGTTTCGCTGCCAGTGGGTCCCAATGGCCCCGACACGGAGCCGCAGCAGGTGAACCTGCTGAGTGGATCCAACCCCACTTTGACGCCGTCGACCGCGCAGAGCTACGGTGCCGGCTTGGTTTACAGTCCGAAATGGGCGCGCGGGCTGACGGTCTCGGTGGACTATTTTAATGTCCTGCAGCGAAACACCGTCGGGACGCTTGGAGCGGATGTCATCCTTGCGAGCGTGAACAGGTTCGGCCCGGCCTCTCCCTATTACGGTCTGGTGCATGTGGGAGGATTTAGTGGCCCGCTGATTTCTCCCACCGCGGGACCATTCGGAAACGGCACCTATGCAGTCGCTCCCATCCTATTCAACACGTATGTCGTCGACCGAAATGTCAATGTTGGGGCGAACCGGGTCACGGGTTGGGATTTTTCGATCAGCTACACCTGGGATCTGCAACGGTTCGGCACCTTGCAAATCGGCTCGAATGCGGTTCTCTACGTGAACACGGATTTTCGGCGGTTTGCCAATTCGCCCAATCAAAGCATCAAGGGCGCTGTTTTCGGCGAGGGCGGGGGAGCCTGGCCGATGTACCGGGTCAACATGCTGGCCGAATACCGTTATCGGGGTTGGACGTTAGGTTTCACCGGTCTCTACATGCCGACCATGGTGAGTGGGAACCTTTTCCCGTTGGTCCCAAACTTCCGATATCTGCCAACCGCTTTTCCGCCCATCGCGGCGTATTTTCAAATCGATGGTCGACTCTCCTACTCGTTTACTCCGCCCAAGGGGCTGCCGACTCCCAAGGCCGTCGTCGATCCCAAGGGTGGGCCGGTACAATCGATGGTGGCCCCGCCGATCCACTGGTACGACGGCGTGACCATGACGGTGGGCTGCAACAATCTCTTCAATCAGCAACCACCCTACGTTGCCGGCGGGCAACAGCAACACCGATCTCTCCTCGTACGATCCCTACGGACGGCTGGTTTACTTCCAGGTTTCGAAGAAATTCTGAATCGGTCCGGGAACGGGCGCTGCGACTCGCCTCGCGAGCGGAAGCCAAGCGCGGTGGAAGTTTTTGCTGCGCGATTCGCGGCTTTGGTCTGTAATGGACTGCGCTATGAACAAGTCCTTCCTTGGCTGTCTTGGTGTCCTCGTCGTCCTCGCCCTCGTCCTGGGCTTCTGGGTGATGGGCAAATACAACGCGCTGGTTCCGCTTTCGCAGTCGGTCGACGCCCAGTGGGCGCAGGTGCAGAACGTCTATCAGCGCCGGGCCGACCTGATTCCAAATCTGGTCAAGACCGTCGAGGGCGCGGCAAATTTCGAAAAATCCACCCTGACCGACATCGTCAACGCGCGCGCCTCGGTGGGGCAGGTGAAGATCGACGCGAGCAAGGCGCCCGACGCGGCCACCCTGGCGAAATTCCAGCAGGCGCAGGACGGGCTCTCCTCGGCGCTTTCGCGCCTGCTCGTCGTGGTGGAGAAATATCCCGACCTCAAGTCGAACCAGAATTTCCTGAACCTGCAGTCGCAGCTCGAGGGAACGGAGAACCGCATCTCCGTGGAGCGCGGAAACTTCAACACGGCGGTGAAGGCGTTCAACACTGCGGTGCAGCTTTTCCCGACCAATCTCATCGCCGGCTTCTTCGGCTACAAAGTGAAGCCGTACTTTGAGGCGAAGGCGGGTTCGGACACGCCGCCGGCGGTGAACTTCCAGTTCGGCCAGCCGACGCCCGCGCCCACCGGCAAGTGACGCCGACCCCGCGGCCCCTCCCGGCCATGCGGACCCGCTGGCTCCTTCTTTTGCTGTCGCTCGGCGCGGCGGCCATCGCGGCGCGTGCCGCCGAGGTGATGCCGCCGGTCCCGCCGCGCTATTTCAACGACTACACGCTCACGGTCTCCGGTCCGGTCGTCGAGGAGCTGAACAAGCAGCTCGCCGATTTCGAACGGCAGACCTCAAGCCAGATCGTCGTCGCCATTTACCGCAAGGCGGAGACCGATTCATCGATCCAGGATTACAGCCACCGGATCTTTGAGAACTGGAAGGTCGGCCGGGCCGGCAAGCAACAACGGCGCGGTTCTTTTCGTCTACCTCGACAACCACAAGATCTGGCTCGAGGTCGGCTATGGGCTGGAGGGAGCGATTCCGGATGGGACAGCCAAGCAGATCATCGACACGGTCATCACGCCGAAGTTCAAGGCAAAGGACTTCGATGGCGGACTGCGCGACGGGGTCAATGCGCTGCTCGCGGCGGCCCGCGGCGAATACACGGGCACCGGCAAAACCACCGCGGAGGAGCGGCGCCGCGGCGCGCCCAGTCAAGGCGTGCCGCTGTGGGTAATCATCCTGATCATCGTCCTTATCTTCGTGATCGCGTCGGGTTTCAAGGATTCGGGGCAGGGTCGCGTTTTTGATTCGCGCGGCTATCGCAATGTGCGGACGGGGCCGATTTTTTGGGGCGGCGGCTTCGGTGGCGGAGGCGGCGGCGGGAGCAGCGGCGGCGGCGGGGGCGGCGGTTTTGACGGCGGCGGCTTTTCGGGAGGCGGCGGCTCGAGCGGCGGCGGCGGCGCGGGAGGAGACTGGTGAATATGAAAGCGAAATCCTTTCTGCAGTGAAATCGATAGCGCGGGGATCGTGGCCGCCATCGCGGAGGCGGAGAAAAAGACCTCGGGCGAAATCCGCGTCTGGGTGAGCAGCCGCCATCGATCCGATGCGCTGGGCGCGGCCCAGGCCCGCTTTCTCAAGCTCGGGATGGATCGGACCAAACACCGCAACGCCGTCTTGATCTTCATCGCACCGCAATCGCGAACCTTTGCCATCGTGGGCGATGTCGGCATCGACCAGAAATCCGGCGAACAATTCTGGCTGGAAATCCGCGATGTCATGAAGGCGCACTTGCGCGAGTCGCGCTACACCGCCGCCATCATGCACGCGGTCGAGACCGCCGGCGCGCGCCTGGCCGAGCATTTTCCGCCGGACGCCGATGGCGGCGATCGCAACGAATTGCCGAACGAGATCATTACCGACTAGCACCAAGCCCAGCCGATTGGCGCTGTGGTCGAGTTGGAACAACCTGCGGACGGTCGATGGACAAATATCGCCGCGGATCTGCGCCATCCTGTCGCACTTCACGGATTCGGCGATCAATGGGCGGACTTATTAGCCAATCGCCTAACAGCTGTGACCGCGCCAGTTACGAGATTGTTCCGATTGGAATTCGGGTGGAATGGACCGCTGGGGGAACCGGATCCGCTTTAGGTTGCGGCCATGAAAACGACCAAGACCATTGCGCTTGTTGCCCACGACAATCGCAAGCGCGGGCTAGTGGAGTGGGTGAAGTGGAACTACCTCGGTCTGTCCCAACACCGGCTGGTTTGCACCGGCACGACGGGACGATTGGTCGAGGAAGCCATCCGCGAGCAGCTATGCGGAAGCCGGAGACCGAGCCGCCCGATCTGCTGATCACGCGCCTGAAGTCGGGCCCGCTGGGCGGCGACCAGCAGCTCGGCGCCATGATCGCCGAGGGTCGCGTGGAGATGATCATCTTCTTTTGGGATCCGATGGAACCGCATCCGCACGACGTGGACGTGAAGGCGCTGCTGCGCATCGCGGTGGTGTACAACCTGCCCATCGCGTGCAATCGCGCGTCGGCGGACTTCCTCATCTCGTCGCCGTTGTTGAATTCGGTGTATGTGCCGGAGATGGACGACTACAGCGCCTATGCGCAGCGCGCGCTGCCGGCGGACTGATTCGGGAGTAGATTCGGCTTCTGGACAGCTTCTGCAATGCCGATTGACGGGTTCGAAACTGTCGTTTAAACGGGCGGGGTGGGATTCGCCGCAAATTCCGGCGGCTGGAATCCCGCTTTGCCCCGATGAACTTTCCCCTTCACTTACTGCCGCGGCCAGCGTTTGCCGTGTTTGCGATCCTCGCGGCGCTGCCACTCGGCGCCTGCAAGGAAGCCAAGACCGCCGCCAGCCGCCGGTCCGCCGGACGTGCTGGTGACGCCTGTCACGCAAAAGGATGTCGTCGTCACCAAGGAGTGGCTGGCTTCGCTCGACGGCTCCGTCAACGTCAAGGTCACGGCGCGCGTGCAGGGCTATCTCATCAAGCAACTCTACCGCGACGGTTCGATCGTCAACGAGGGCGACGCGCTTGTTTGAGATCGACGCGCGACCCTTCGAAGCGGCCGTGGCGCAGGCGTCGGCGGATTTGGCGCGGGCCAAGGCGACGCAATACAAGCTGGAGCTGGATGAGAAGCGGCAGGTGCAACTGTTCGCGAGCAAGACGGTGAGCGAGGCGGATCGCGACACGGCCGTGCAGAACAACTCGGCCGCCAAGGCCGCGGTGCAGGCCGCGAGTGCCGCGCTCGACCAGGCGAAACTCAATCTCGAGTACACGAAGATTGTCGCGCCCGTCAGCGGCGTGGCGGGCATTGCCGTCCCCGGCATTGGCGACCTGGTCGGTCCGGCCACCGGCACCCTCGTGCAAATCTCGAAGGTCGAATCCGATCAAGGCGTCCGTTCAAATCAGCGAGGCGGAATACTACGAGTTCTCGAAGGAGTTGAATGAGGCGACGCAGCGCGGCTTCGATCCGACGGGTCCGGGACGCGCCGAGCTCATTCTGGCGGACGGTTCCATCTTCCCGGAAAAGGGGAAGCTGTCGGCGGTCGATCGCCAAATTGGCCAGAAAACCGGCACGCTGCGGGTGGATGCCTTGTTCCCCAACCCGGGAAACATCCTGCGTCCCGGTTTCTTTTCCAAGATGCGCATTCCGATTCGAATCGACGAGAATGCGCTGCTCGTCCCGCAGCGCGCCGTCAACGAACTGCAAGGCGGCTATCAGGTCTACACGGTGGTGGATGGAAAAGCCGAGATGCGGCCCGTCAAGGTGGGGGAGACCATCGGCTCGATGTGGCTGATCAAGTCGGGACTGAAGCCGGGCGAGACGGTGATTGTGGAAGGCCTGCAAAAGGTGCGCAACAACTCGCCCGTGAATGCCAAGCCCTGGACGCCGCCGGTGGCGCCGGACCAGGCCGGCGCGAAGCAGCCTGCACGCGAAACCCGCCGAAGCCAAGCCCGCCGACGCCAGCCCGCCGCCAAGTAACGCGCCATGGCGAAGTTTTTCATCAATCGCCCCATCGTCGCGATCGTCATCGCGATCATCATGACGATCGTCGGCGCCATCACCTACCTGGTGCTGCCGGTCGCGCAGTTTCCGAACATCGTGCCCGCCGGAAATCCAGATCAAGGCGCTCTACACCGGCGCCGACGCGCAGACCGTCGAGCAGTCCGTGGCCACGCCCATCGAGCAGCAGATGAGCGGCGTGGACAACATGAATTACATGACATCGACCAACGCCAACAACGGCGCGATGACGATGACGGTGAACTTCGACATCAAGACCGATCCGAGCACCGATCAGATTCTCACGCAGATGCGCCAGTCGCAGGCCGCCTCCCAGCTTCCGCCGGAGGTGACGGCGGCCGGCGTGACCGTGCAGAAGTCCACCAGCTCGCCGCTGATCATGTTCGCGCTGTTCTCGCCGAAGGGGACCTACGACAGCGTTTTCCTGGCGAACTACACGTACATCAATCTCAACGATCAATTCACGCGCGTGCCGGGCATCGCCAGCGTGACGATCTTTGGCGCGGGCCAGTACGCCATGCGCTGCTGGGTGAAGCCCGATCAACTGGCCAAGCTGGGCATCACCATTCCGGAAATCATCAACGCGGTGAAGCAGCAGAACAACGTGAACCCCGCGGGACAGATCGGCAGCGAGCCGGTGCCGCTGGGCCAGGACTACACCTATGCGGTGCGCGCCCAGGGGCGGCTGACCTCGCCGGAGCAATTTGCGGAGGTCGTGGTGCGCGCCGACAGCGACGGCTCCATCGTCCGGTTGGGTGACGTGGCCCGCATTGAGCTCGGGGCGCAGGTTTACAGCCTTTCCGGACGATTTCAGGGCAAGCCTGCCGCCCTCATCGCGCTCTACCAGCTTCCCGGATCCAACGCGATTGCCGCGGCCGACGGCGCCAAGAAGCTGATGGCCAAGGCCAAGGAGATCTTCCCCGCCGATCTCGATTATGAAGTCGCCCTCGACACCACGCTCGCGGTCAAGGCCGGCATGGAAGACATCCAGCACACGCTGGTCGAAGCCATCGTGCTGGTGCTCATCGTCGTCTTTCTCTTCCTGCAGGGCTGGCGCGCGACGCTGATCCCGCTGCTGGCCGTGCCCGTATCCCTGGTCGGCACCTTCGCGCTGTTTCCGCTTTTCGGCTTTTCCGTCAACACGCTCTCCATGCTCGGACTGGTCCTCGCCATCGGTCTCGTCGTGGACGATGCCATCGTCGTGGTGGAAGCGGTCGAGCATCACATCGAGCACGGACTCTCGCCCAAGGACGCGACCCTCAAGGCGATGGAGGAAGTGTCCGGTCCCGTCATTGGCATCGCGCTGGTGCTCTCGGCGGTCTTCATTCCGACCGCGTTTGTGCCGGGCATCACCGGACGATTGTACCAGCAGTTTGCCGTGACCATCGCGGTGTCGGTGGTCATCTCGGCATTCAACGCGCTCACGCTTGAGCCCGGCGCTTGTCGGCGCTGCTGCTGCGGCCGAAGAAGCGGGGCACGGGCCTGCTGCAGAAATTCTACGACTGGTTCAACCGGATGTTTGGCGCGGCCACCGGTCACTATGTCAGCGCGTCCCGCGGCCTGATGCGCAAGAGTTTCATCGCCATGATCCTGCTGTTGGGATTTGCCGTGATGACGGGGATTATCGGGAGCCGAATCCCGTCGGGCTTCCTCCCCGAGGAGGATCAAGGCTACATGTACGCCGGCATTCAATTGCCGAACGCGGCGTCGCTGCAGCGCACGGACGCGGCGGCGTCGAGGATCGAGGAGCTCATCATGAAGACGCCGGGCGTGAAGAGCTGCGCCGGCGTGCGCGGTTACAACATGCTGAGCGGCGTGACGAACACCTACAGCGCGTTTTTCTTCATCACCCTGAAGGAGTGGGGCGAGCGCAAGGCGCCGGAGGAGCAATACAACGCCATCAAGGCGCATCTCAATCGCGAGCTGGGCAAGGTGAGCGAGGGGGTGGCCTTTGCGTTTTCGCCGCCGGCCATTCCGGGCATCGGCGCCGCGGGCGGCTTCACCTTCCTGCTCGAGGATCGCGCCGGGCGCGACATCCCGTTCCTGGCGGAGCATCTCCAGAAGTTCATGGCGGCCGCGCGGGAGCGCCCGGAAATCGCCGGCGTGAGCACGACCTTTCTGCCGGCCGTGCCGCAGATCTTCGTCGACGTGGATCGCGACAAGGTGCTCAAGCAGGGCATCAAGCTGGAGGACGTGTTCCGCACCCTGCAGACCTTCATGGGCGGATATTTCGTGAACTACTTCAACCGGTTCGGCCGGCAGTGGCAGGTCTACGTGCAGGCCGAGGGCGAGTCCCGGATCTCGGCGGAACAGCTCGATCAATTCTTACGTCACGAACGCCGACGGCAAGATGGTGCCGCTGAGCGCGCTGACGCGCAGCAAGCCGGGGGCGGGGCCGGAGTTCACCATGCGCTACAACCTTTTCCGCTGCGCCCAGATCAACGGCGGCGCCGCGCCCGGATACAGCTCCGCGCAGGCCATGAGGGCGCTCGAGGAAGTCTTCGCCGCCACCATGCCGCGCGAGATGGGCTTCGATTACATGGGCATGTCCTTCCAGGAAAAGAAGGCCCAGCAGGGCGTCTCGCCGATGGTCGTCTTCGGCATGTCCTTCTTCTTCGTCTTCCTCGTCCTCGCCGCCATGTACGAAAGCTGGTCGCTGCCCTTCGCCGTGCTGCTCGGCACGCCCATCGCGGTCTTCGGCGCGTTCCTCGCGCTCTTCGGCCGGTCCATGGAAAACAACGTCTTCGCGCAAATCGGGCTGGTCATGCTGATCGGCCTCGCCGCCAAGAACGCGATCCTCATCGTGGAGTTCGCCAAGCTGGAACACGAGAAGGGCAAGCCGCTCTTCGACGCCGCGCTGGAGGGCGCGAGGCTGCGCTTGCGTCCGATCCTGATGACCTCCTTCGCCTTCATCCTCGGCTGCCTCCCGCTCTGGCGCGCCACCGGCTCGGGCGCGATCGCGCGAAACATCCTCGGCACGACGGTCATCGGCGGCATGCTCGCCGCCAGCTTCGTCGCCATCTTCATCATGATCGGCGGCATGCTCGCCGCCAGCTTCGTCGCCATCTTCATCATCCCGGTCTGCTACTACCTGGTGGAGAAGATTGGCGGCGAAAAGCAGCACGCACCGCCGCCGTCGACGGCGGAAGGACCCGCGCCCGACGTGCCTGGTGCGTGACCGCGGACGCGGTCGTCGGCCTCCCGTCGCCAATCACTACCGGACTGTTCATCAATGCTCGCCGAAGACGAAGTTGAGCCAGGATTTCATGCGCAGGAGAACCCTGCGGAGGAGCGCGAGGTGGTGCATGTGCTCCGTGTAGATGGCCACCTGCGCGGTGGTGCCCGGCACAATGACGTATTTTGACATGTCCTCGATGGGATCGATCTCGACGAGGATGCGACCCTCGCCTTTGATGAGTTCAGGATCGATGAGGGCACCGGTCGGCTGCAGTTGTCCTTGCGGGATGTACGCGCCGACGGCCTTGACCTTGGCCTTGAAAAAGCGGCCGGGCACGGCGGCCAAAATGAATTCAGCATCCGCTCCCTGCTCGATGCGCTGCGCGCTGTTTTGCAGGAAGGCGGCGACAAACTTGGGTTTCTCGTCGTGCATGAACACCATGACCGGCCGCAGCGGCAGGGCGGCGGCATACATGCCGGGGCGCAGGAAATTCTGCTGCACGGTGCCGTTTGTCGGCGCGCGCACGGTGGACTGGTCCAGCTGGAATCTTGCGGTATCGAGCTCGGCTTGAATGCGGGCGACGTCGGTGTTCACGCCCGCGCACCGTGGCTTCCGCCTCCAACAAGGCGCGGTCGGCCTCCGACTTGGCGCTTTGCGCCGACGCGTCCGCGGCATTGAACGTGTTCTTGGCTCTTTCGAACTGCACCTGCGCAATCGTGCCGCTGGCGAGCAACTGCTTCGAGCGATCGAAGATGTCCAGCGCCTCCGTGCGGTTGGCCAGCGCAGCCTCCAGCTTCTTCTGCGCGGAATCCGAGCTGGCCCGCAATTGCTTGGTGGTCTGCTCGGCGTCGGCCAGCGCGGCCTCCTTGTTCTTGACCGCGTTTTGGAAGGGTATCGGATCGATGCGGAACAGGATATCGCCGGCCTTCATCGGGACGTCCGTCTTGGCGGGAACCTCGACGACCAATCCGGCGACAGCGGGAACGATGGGCGTGGTGTTGAAGTAGAACCTGGCGCTGCTGGTAAAGGGGTGATTGTAATTCATCCCCAGGACGATAAATCCGATCATGGCGACGCCGCCCAGCACGGCCGTGAGCATCGTGTAACCATTCACCGGGATCTTGAACAGTTTGAAAACGCCGTAACAAATCGCGGCATAGGTGCAAATCAGCAGTAGTTCCATGGTCGTTGATTATTTGGGCCGTGATTCACCGGACTTGGCCACCTTCGTTTCCAGCTCGGCCAGCCTTTTTCTCAGCGACTGCAATCTGTGCCTCTTCGGCGGCGATCTCCGATTCGAAATGTTCCTTGGGCAAGCCGCCATACCCATACACCGGATGATAGGCCGTGGCCCAAATCCAAAGAAACGGCCAGATGGCATGCAGGGTGAACAGGCTGATCCACCCACCCGCATGAATGGCGTCCTGATGGGGATGGTTTCGAGCGACCGCCATGTGGTATGGAATGTCGTGAATCGCGATCATTCCATACGCGAGCGTCAGAATGACGAAAACGAGAACGACGAGGGCGAAGTAGCTTAGGTTGTCCATGTCTGGGGGATCTTTTCGATGTCAATACAGCGCGAAGGGCGGAATGCAGTCCATCAGAACGCCGCCAGGCACCTTGAGGGAAGCTGGCGGCTGACGAAGGACGCTGCGCCGTTCACTTTTCACGATGAGTAGATTGAAAGCGGAAGTCTAGGCGTTTGTTGGTCTGCGCCGGAGTTCCCTCTGGACCCGGATCGCAGATCCAAAGATGTCGCATGGCACCTCGGCGCGCAATACGACCATGGTCCTATCTCTTGGAGCCAGCGGCACGAATGCACGAGGATTAATCAGCGGGCGGCGGAGGTAGGACCGGCTTGGTTTTCCAGTCGAAGCGGATTGCCAGGAGTCGGAGCAATAGCGTAATCGCAATCGAGGCAATGGCAGACGGCACGAGGGGAACGCGGAAGAAGGAGGCGAGCAGCGCGAAGGCGATCACGCCGAGGAGCGAGGCAACGACATAGTATTGACCGGGTCTGAGCATGAGCGGCTCCTCGCCCACCAGCAAATCGCGGATCAGGCCGCTGCCCACGGCATTCACGACGCCAACAAAGATGCAGGCCGGAATGGACAGGCCGGCCTCAAAGGCCCTGCTCGCCCCCACCACCCCGTAAGCCCCGGTGCCAAGCGCGTCAAAAATCAGAAAAGGCTTGGAGAGGCGCTCCATGTGCTTGAAGAAGACGCTCGCCACGACACAACCGGCGACCACGGCAAACATATACGAGCCGTCGCGCATCGCCGCCGGCGGACCGTTCTGGATGAACAAGCCCGTCCCGCAGCAACCCGCCTCCGAGACCGCAGGCAAGCGCGAGCACGAACAGACCAATGAAATCGTAGTGCCGCCGAATGGCCACCATGGCGCCCGTGATGCTGAAAAAAAACGTCGCCCCCAAATCAATCACATGCGGGAGCGCCAAAGTTCGGACGATTAACGGATCCGCGGGCATGGGAAGGATCTATTTGGACAGGAACAGCACGATGGCCGTGCCGCTGGTCCGCCAGCAGCGAGCGCGTCACCTCGCCGCGGCTTATCGTGCCGAACCTGGAACGCCGATCCAGTTTTCCAACGCCGGGCGCGAAGAACATCGCCAACTCGGGGTACTTCGTGACGAGTCCAGCGAGAAGCTTCATGCGTTCACTAGAATTTGATCACGTAGTTACAAATGGCGCGGAAGTCGGTGAGGTTGTCAACGTTTCCCCCATATTGGTGGACGACCGCGTAGCGCACCCGGACTGACAGACCCTTGAGCACGCCTTTGGGTGGCGCCCACTGCAAATTGAAATCGTATTCATTCTGCCGGTACTGCCCCGCCTGACTCGGGGTGGTGCCGAACACCGCCAGCGCATAGGCGCCCAGCCCTTCGAGCCACGGAAAATCATAACCAGCCCGCAGCAGGACGGCACTCTCGCCGGCGCGGTTGAAATCCTGAACCTGCACACTCGTATAGCCGGGATAACCGCTCCATGGACTCCGCAGGTCGGCATTCCCCCAGGCGTGGGTGAAAGCCAGGGTGAAAAGCGCCTTTCCCACGGGCAGCTCCGCCTGGAGGCCGAATTGATGCGTCGAAAAGCTTCTGCCCTGCAGCAAGTTGTCTCCGACACTGCGCTGATCAACGAACTGGGCGTAGAACTTTGGCTTCCAGCCTGGGTCCAGCGGCACCTCCAGCTTGGCCTCGGCATATCCGATATTGATGATGTCGGGGCTGTAATAATCGATCGCGCCGATCGAGAAGCCCCCTTTTTCATAGACGGCTCCGCCGGTGTAAACACCTCGCTTGACGGTTGCCCCCGCCGCCACCGACATCGACACGAAATTATCGGAATTCTGTTCCTTGATTCTGTTGAAGTAGCCGGCTCCGTACTTAATCACGGCACCGCCATTCGCCGGGGCCGGATCCGCGCCGTCTTTGCCAGGGTCTGCGCTGCCCTGATCCAATTCCACGTGTCCCATGAGGGCGATGGCCTCAAAGGTATTGGGGGTCATGCGCACGTCGTAGCGGTTGATGAAGGGTGTGTCGTAACCCTTGCGCCCCGCGAAGAGGTTCAGGCCGTCGTAAATGCGGACATCCGCGTAAAGTTCGCCAAGCACGCCGTACGACTTCTGCTGCGGTTTCAGGAGGCGGGTGCCATCCCGATCTTCCGGGCCGTACAGGCGCTGTGAAGTGTAGCCCGTCACGCCAAACGCGAGATGATCGAGAAAGTATCCGGTCTTCAATCCGGCCCATCCGCCGATGGCCCAGGCCTGGCTTTCGGCCCCACTGAACTGGTGGCGATCGAAGTAGAAGGTGCGCAGGTTGAATTCGAACTTCGTATCGCGCAGGGCATCACGGCGTTTTTGCAGACGCCATGGCCTCCAGTCAAATGACATGTAAAGCGGCGTGCGACCCTCTTCGACTGACGAAAGCACGTCGGCGTCGGCCACGGTCGAATCGGCACTCGCCGGTGCGGCCGTGGTCGCCTCGAGTCGGACTTGCTGCTGGCCGAGGAGCCGCTCTGCACCGCTCAACGCGGCGAGACACATCACGGCGGCACATGCGGATGCACCAAGGGGGCTCCGTCGGGTCATGTACGGTTCCTGCGGCCAGAGTTGATTTTGCTATTTCAAAAACAGCAACGCGAATCATCCAATCAGGGTTTCGACTTGGGCATGGCTTGTCATTTCGACTTGCCCTTGGATGCCTCATAGGCCTGCCGATAGCCGCGCGCAATGGCACGCAGTGCCCGGCCGATGTCGTCGTAGACGTAATCATCGAGGTTCGCGAACGAAATGCGCACCGACCAGTCCGGCGCCGCAAAGCCGCTGCCGTTGAGCAGCACGATGCCGTGGTCCTCGGCCAGCCGGAAGACGATGTCGAGCGGATGCACGTTCGCCTTCATCCACTTGACGATATCGTCGCCCAGGTGCTTGCGGGCGAAGAACTCGAAGTCGATCAGGCCATAGTAATAATCAAAGAGCTTGTTCTCGCCGACTTCGATGCCCAGCCCCTCGATGGTCGCTTCCACCCGCTTCTTGACGATGCCGATGCAGGCTTTCTGATAGTCCTTCTTGGTGTCCATCAACTCGCTCAGCGAGAACAGCGTCATCATCACCTGCTGCGGCAGCGACAGGCCCGCCGTGTGATTCAGCGCGACATCGCGACTGTCGGCCACGATGCGGTCGATGAAGGCGAGCTTGCGCGGCTCGAGCGTGAGCCCGCCGTAGCGCTTGTCCAGCAGCTTCTTGGTGGGCTCGGGAAGCTTCGCGATCATTTCGTCGAAGATGTTGTCCTCGTGAACCGCAATGGTGCCCAGGCGCCAGCCGGTGCAGCCGAAGTACTTGCTGTACGAGTAAACGCCGATCGTGTTCTTCGGGAACGCGCCCATCAGCGAACGGAAGCCCGGTACGAAGGTGCCGTAGACATCGTCCGTCAAAAGAATCAGATCCGGCCGTTTCTTCAGCACGTCCCCGATCATGCTGATCGTTTCGGCGGAGAGCGCCACGGCGAACGGGTTGCCCGGGTTGACGATGAAGAACGCCTTGATCTTCGGGTCGAGGAGCTTCTTGATCTCTTCCTCCGGGTACTGGAACTTGTGTTCCTGTCTTCGCGTGCACCTCGACGAACTTGAGGTCGTAGTCCTCGAGGTGCGCCATCTCGAGGTAGGGGGTGAAGATCGGCACGCCCAGGGCGATCGTGTCGCCCTGGTTGAGGATGCGGTTGCTCTTCAGCGACTTGAAGATGTAGCACATGGCGGCCGTGCCACCCTCGACCGCGTAGATCTTGAACTTGCCTTTGGGCGCCGGGGATCCGCACATCGCCCACTCCAGGTACTCGTGCACGATCTGCTCGTTGTGCACCAGCATCCGGTCCGGCACCGGGTAATGGTCGCCGATGATCGAATCCACCAGTTCGTGCACGAACTTGTCGGCGTCGAAGGCGAACTTCTTCACCGCCCACGGCACCATTCGTTGCAGGAAAGGCGCGCCGGGCATGTCGTCGTGCTTCGTCAGCCAGGCGTCGAGCCGGCCGGCAATGCCCGCGGCCTTGGGCATGCCGCCCACGCCCGGCGGCAGGTCCAGCACGCGCTTGCTCTCGGTGACCGCGAACTGCCCGAGCAGAAAGAACGCCTCTCGCGGCTCGGTGGCCACCCAGTTGGGGTTGCCGCGACCGGCGTTCAGGTAGGAGCCCGACGATTCCTGCGCGGACTTCGTCGCCACCTTGGCCAGGAAGTCCTTGATCTCGAATGGGCCCAGTTTCTCGTATTGTTTTAGCGTCAATTCGTTCATTGATTTCTCCTTGTCAGTTTGGCGTTGTCGGCAGTCGGCGCGATGAGCTTGTCTGTCGGCAAAAAGGGACTCGGTTTGAGGAGCGCCTTTTCCTCAACGCGTGAGCGTTCAATCGTCCGTGCTATCGTTTTCTAATTATCGAATTCTATGTTGGGCGGGAGCTGAGGCGTCACGACAGCCACATGATGATGATCATGCCCCAGATCGTGAGCAGCGTATTGCCGACGGCGTACGTGACGGTGTAGCCGAGGGCCGGGACCTGACTTTGGGCCTGATCGCAAACCAGGCCAAGCGACGCCGTCGTCGTGCGCGACCCGGAGACGATGCCAAGCGTGAGCGCGTCATGAAAGCGGAACACGTATTTGGCGACAAACATTCCGATCACCAGGGGGACGGTGGTGGCGAGGGCGCCCCACAGGAACAGGCCGACGCCCTGCGTCTTCAGGCCGTTGACGAATCCCGGGCCGGCCGAGATGCCGACGATGGCGATGAAGATGTTCAGTCCGACGGAGTTCATGAACCAGACGGTCGGGGACGGAATGCGCCCGAAGGACGGGCGGACCGAGCGCAGCCAGCCGCCGACGATTCCGGCGATGAGCGCTCCGCCGGCCGTGGACAAAGTCAGGGGGGCGCCGCCGACCTTGAAGACCAGCGAACCGAGCAGCGCGCCAATCGTGATCCAGGCGCCGATGAACGCGACGTCAGCGACATCGGTCGGTCGATCCGCGACGCCCAGCAACTTGGTTACCGCATTCGTGTCCTGCGTGCGGCCGACGACGGTGAAAAGGTCGCCGCGCTGGATCGTGGTGTTTGGCAGGATGGGGATGTTTGTCGCGGTCGCACCCCGGGTAATTTTGCGCAGGAAAACCCCGCGCGCGGCGGGCATCTTGGCCAGTTCGACGAGAGTCTTGCCGTCGACGGCCTTGTTGCTCACGAATACGTCCACGCCCTCCACCGGTACGGCGAGCAACTCCGGGTCTTCGACTTCTGTCGCGTTCGGTCCGAGCACGTTCACGAGCACATCACGAGTGCCCGCAATCGCCAGGACGTCGCCTTCGCGCAGGACCGTGTCCGCGGTCGCCTCCTCGATCTTCTGGTCGCGGCGGATGCGCAGGACAAAGACGCGCGCGTCGGGCACCAGCGCCTCCGCCTCGATCACCCGGAGACCCGCGGCCTTCCCGCCCTGAGCGACGCGGAATGCCCGCACTTCCCAGCGATGCCAGGCCGAGCCGGCGCCGCCCAGCTCCTTGGTGCCACCATTCTTCTCCTCGTAGTCCTTGCAGGCCGCGGCGAGATCGATGCCGAGCAGCTTGGGGCCGAAGACGGCGATCACGATGGCCGAGCCGATGGTGCCGAACATGTAGGTCACGGCGTACGCGACCGGCATCGAGTCGAGCAGCGCCTTGGCTTTCTCGGGGGCCATGTCCAGCCGGTTGATGGCGTCGGTCGAAAGTCCCATCGCAGCGGAAATGGTCTGCGACCCCGAGTAGAGTCCGGCGGCGTAGCCGAGATCGTATCCGGCCATCTTCGCGATCACCACGCAGGCCACCAGGCTTAAGCACGCACTGGACGACCGAGAAGATCGCCTGTGGCAGGCCGTCCTTGGCCACGCCGCGGACGAATTGCGGCCCGACTGCGTACCCGACGGCGAACAGGAACATGAGAAAGACCGTCGCCTTGAGGGGCTGCGAAATGGTGATTCCAATCTGTCCGATCAGGACGCCGGCCAGCAGGGTGGCGGTCACTGCTCCCAGACCGATGCCCTTGAAGGTGAATTTGCCAAAGTAGTAGCCGATGCCCAGCGTCAGGAATATCGCGATCTCCGGATACTGTTTAAGCGTAGCGAAAAACCAGTCAATCATAGGGTGATCCTTTTTTAGACTCCGTTAGCGGGTTGCTTGGGTTTGGTGATCGTCAGGGATATCAAGCGCAGGTTTGCCTACTTCTTTCTATTCCTTTTTCTGGTCGCGCCAAACTTCTCCGGCTTGATCAGTTTCAAGCCCGAGGCCGCGTGGTAGCCGTGGATCTCCTTCACATCGAGCTTGCGCATGAACTCGATGGTCTCCTCCGTGATGACCTGGCCGGGCACCATGATCGGGAAGCCCGGGGGGTAGGGGATCACGAAGTTGGCCGAGACGGCCTGGCCGCTCTTGACCAGGGCATCAATTTCCTTGCTGTTCAGCTTCACATGCGTGCAATTCCCCTCGTCATAGGCGAGGAAGAAGGGCGTGCGCATGTCGCCTTCGTTGGTCTTGCCGCGCGGATTGTCGCGGAAGGCATCGTGGAAGCGGCTGAAGTTCGGCAGGTCGGGCACGTCGGTGACCAGGCTCTTCACGCGGGCGTCAAATGCCGCCTTTTCGTCGTGATCCTTCGAGAGCTTGCGATCCAATTCGCGGGAGATGTCGGCCAGCACCTTGATGAGGTAGGCGATGTCGCTGCGGGTATTGTTGATGTTGGTCTGGAGCAGGACGCTGTTGCGCGAGGTCTTGTTCAGCTGGATGTCGAACTTGCTGGCGAGCATTCCCTTGAACGACGTGCCATCAAAGCCGGCGGAGCCGCACAGCAGCGTGACGCGGGTGGGATCCAGAACGAACTCGTCGCTCGTCCAGGCATCGTAGATGGTCTTCCACGTCACCCCCTCCGCATGGAAGTCCTCGAATCCGCTGGCCCGATACTCGGCGGGCACCATCTGGGCGTTGGTGGCGATGCTGAAGTATTTCGAGATCAGCGGATGCTTGTTCACCTCGCGGCGAAGGATCAGCGAAAGTTCGATCGCGCGACCCACCAGCTCATACCCTTCGAGTTCCGCCTGCCGGCGGGCGATGTCGAGGGAGGCAATGAGCTGGAGGTTGGGCGAAGTGCTGGTATGCGCGAAGAAGGCCTCCTTGAACGGCCCCTCCGTGCTCTCCCAGCAATCGTCGTTCACCATGATGTAGGAACCCTGGCGGAAGCAGGAGAGCGACTTGTGCGTCGAGGTCGTGGCATAGACCCGCAGCTTCACCGCGTCGGGATCGGGCAGCAGATGCGTGTCGAGCAGCTTCCCATTCTTCGGGTCGATCTTGCCGTGCTTCTTCTTGAAGGCGGCATACTCGGCGCGGTAGGCCTCGCTGGCATAGCGCTCCCGCAGCGCCTCGCAGGCACCCATGGCCGAGCGCATCCGGTGGAACTGGGAAAAGCGGTTGTAGGCAAACCATGCCTCGTCCCACAGGAACACGATGTCCGGCTTGATCGCGAGCACCTCCTCCATGAAGCGATGCACGTTGTAAATGTGGCCGTCGAAAGTGCAGTTGGTGAGCAGCAGCATGCGCACCCGGTCGAGTCGTCCCTCGGCCTTCAGATCCAGCAGCGCCTTCTTGATCGTGCGCAGCGGCACCGCGCCATACATCGAGTATTCCGTCAGCGGGTACGCTTCCACGTAGAGCGGCTGACCCCCGCACAGCACGAGCCCATAGTGGTGGGACTTGTGGCAGTTGCGGTCCACCAGGACGATGTCTCCCGGGCGGACAATGGCCTGCACGGCGATCTTGTTCGAGGTGGAGGTTCCGTTGGTTCCGAAGAACAGATGCTGGCAACCAAAGGCCCGGGCCGCCTTTTCCTGGGCGCTCCTGATATTGCCCGTCGGCTCGAGCAGCGAATCCAACCCGCCGGTGGTGGCGGAGGATTCGGCCAGGAAGATGTTGGCCCCGTAGAAGTGACCGAAATCGCGAATCCAGTGGGAGTTGAAGACGGACTTGCCGC
>CAWERT010000002.1:0-135546 GCA_963811545.1 uncultured Verrucomicrobiae bacterium | reverse complement strand
GTTGGTGCGATCGGCTTTGACGATCGACCGGGCGCGGGCAAACTGCCGCACGTATGAAACAGATCGCCCGTCTCGTTCTCGCCCTGCTCGCCCTCGGATCGCTGCGCGCCGCCGACCCGACCTCGTTCACAGTGGGCTCGTTCACTTTCAAGCGGCCGGCGGGGCTCGCCTGGGTCGCGGTCGATCCCTCGGGCATGCGCAAGGCCCAGCTTTTCGCCGGCGACGCGAAGGATCCCGCCAGGCGGGCCGAGATCGTTTTCTTTCATTTTGGCCCCGGTGTCGGCGGCGGGGTCGACGCCAACATCCAGCGCTGGCTGGGTCAATTCACCCAGGGTCCAAAGGACGACAAGCCGATCATCGAGAAGGCCGAGGTGAAGGGCGTGAAGCTCACGCGCGTGCGCGCCGAGGGCACCTTTGCGAGCGGCATGCCGGGCGGGCCGACCACGCCGCAGCCCGATTCCGCGCTGCTCGGCGTGATTTTGGAAAGCCCGAATGGCGACGTCTTCATCAAGATGACCGGCCCCGCGGACGTCGTGAAAGCCAACGCGCAGGTGTTCGAGGATTTGGTGAAAAGCGCGCTGGACTAAATGCGGAATTCGGAAGTGCGAATGCGGAAGTAACGTCGCGCCGCAACCATTTCATTCCGACTTCCGCATTCCGCATTCCGATTTTCTACGGCTGCCAAGCCGTTAGAAACGTCCGTCACGAGCTCCGGCAGCTCGCGACTATAGCCGCCTTCCAAAAGCGCCGCGGCGGGCAGCCCCGATTCGCCCAGCCAGCGGCCGAGCGTCGCAAAATCCTCCTCGCGCAAACTCATCTGCGTGATGGGATCGCCGACATAGGCGTCGAACCCGGCCGAGACGAGCACAAGCTCCGGCTTGAAGAGCAGCACCGCCTGCCACGATTCGGCCAGCACTCCCATGTGATCCTCCGCGCTGGCATACGGCGGGACCGGAAAATTCAATACGTTGTCGAATGATGACCCGCCGCTTCCCGGCCAGCCCGGGAGCTGGTGGATTGAGACAAAGAGCGTGCCTGGCACATCGTGCAGGATCGCCTCCGTGCCGTTGCCGTGATGGGCGTCGAAATCCCACACCGCCACGCGCTCCACGCCACGCGCCCGCGCGGTGAGCGCCGCGATGGCGATGTTGTTGAAATAGCAGAATCCCATCGGTCGATCGCGCAGCGCGTGATGTCCGGGCGGGCGCATGAGCGAAAACGCCTTGTCGCCGGCGAGCGCCGCGCTCAAGGCCTCCAGCCCGGCGCCGGCCGCGCGGCGGGCATGCGTGGCCAGATCCGCGTACCGCGGCGTGTCGGCATCGAAATCCGCGTCGCCGCTTTCGATCTGGCGCAGATGCTCCGCGCTGTGCGCGCGCAGGATGTCCTCATCGGCCGCCGGCGCCGGCACGCGCCAAGTCCAGTCCGGCCGGGCCGCGCGGAGGGCCGCCGCCGTGCGCACCACCCGGAACGGGGCCTCGGGATGGCCGGTCGCCTCGTAGCCGGCGCATTTCGGGTCGTGGATAATCACCATGGTTGCTGAGGTAGACGGGCCGCCGTAAGGTCCTACCGATGGGGGGAGCCGCGGTCAATTGTCACCTTCGTACACTGGATTTTCAGGCCTGAGGGCCTGTGTCATCCAATTGACACCCCCCCGACCACTGCTAGCCTCTTCGCTTTCGTATCTTATGAGATTTCCGCTCGCCCTCACGACCAAAATTGCCTCCTACATCGTGGGGCACAAGCTGAAGAAAACCGACAAGTACGCCACGGTCCTGCAGCTGGAGCCGCTGCATACCTGCAACCTGACCTGCACGGGCTGCGGCCGCATTCGCGAGTATTCGACCTCCCTGAAGGACGTGATGTCGCTGGAGGACTGCCTGCAGGCGCCCATCGACTGCGGCGCGCCCATGGTGTCCATCTGCGGCGGCGAACCGCTCATTTATCCGCACATCGAGGCGCTGACCAACGGGATCCTCCAGCAGGGCCGCATCGTTTACATGTGCACGAACGCCATGTTCATGCGCCGCAAGATGCGCCAGTACATGGCGTCGCGTTACGCCAGGGAGACGGCGACCGTCGAAAAGGAAATCGCCGCGTTGATGGCCCAGGAATTGATGAGCGAGAAGGACGCCGCGGACGTCCGCAAGGGTCCGAAGGACGCCGCCGCGCCGGTCATCGCGCCGCACAGCTATTTCTATTGGAACGTCCACCTCGACGGCCTCGAGTACATCCACGACCTCATCGTGGAGCGCGAGGGCGTCTTCAAGGAGTGCGTGCTGGCGATGAAGATGGCCAAGCTGCTCGGCTACCAGGTCGCGACGAACACGACGATCTACAAGGAAACCGACATGAAGGAGATCGAGGACATGTACGAGTTCCTCGGCGAACTCGGCCTCGACGGTCACACCATCTCGCCCGGCTACGAGTACGACGCGGCGAAGAAGGACATGATCGAGCGGCTGAACCTCCAGCCGGAGAATTTCTTCCTCACCCGCGCGATGACGCGCGAGAAGTTCAAGGACATCGAGGAGTGGACCAACCGCTTCCCCGTGCTCGGCACGCCGGTCTATTTTGAATTCCTCGCCGGCAAGCGCGACCTGACCTGCTCGGCCTGGGCGATTCCGACGCGCAACATCCGCGGCTGGAAGGGCCCGTGCTACCTGATGACCGACGGCGCACTACGGCTCGTACCAGGAACTGCTCGAGAAGGTCGAGTGGGACAAGTACGGCGTGGTCAACGGCGTGGCCAAGGACAGCCGCTGCGAAAACTGCATGGTGCATTGCGGCTACGAGCCCAGCGCCACGCTCGGCGCGCCGATCAACGCGCGTTCCGGCGACACCTGGAAGAACATCAAATTTAATTTCGGTCCGCGGCCCAAGCCCTCGGGCAAGGGCAAGTTCGTCAACGCCTACAACGGCGTGAGCAGCGGCCGCGGTCACCTCACGGGTTCGAAGGAAGCCACGAAAGATCTCGCCGGCGCGGCATGAGTGCGTCGGCCTGCTTTTCCCGCCAGTTCGACTTTGCTTGCGCCAAACCGGCGCGGGCGGGGTTGAATTGTAGTTAAGCGAAACCGGAGCCCGCCAACCTTAACCATGCTCCCAGCCTCGAACGTCATCCCGCTCCCGCGGCCCGGCGCGCGCGTCCAGCTCCAGGTCGAGCCGACGCCCGACCAGGACATCCTCGCCGCGATGCGAGGCGGCGCAGGGAAATCTGCTGCGCCTGCAGAACGCCGACGGCCACTGGTGCTGCGAGCTTTTCGCCGACAGCACGCTGTGCTCCGACTACGTGCTCTTCATGCACTGGCGCGGCAAGGTGGACCGCGAGCTGCAGGAAAAATGCGTCGCCCACATCCGCCGCCGCCAGCTCGCGGACGGCGGCTGGAACATCTACGACGGCGGCCCGAGCGAGATCAACGCCTGCGTGAAGGCCTACTTCGCGCTCAAGCTCGCCGGCAGCATCCGAACGATCCGTGGATGGTGGAGGCGCGCGCGAACATCCTGCGCCTCGGCGGCATCCCGCGGATGAACACGTTTTCCAAGCTGTACCTCGCGCTGCTCGGCCAGTTCCCGTGGCAGTACGTGCCGACCATTCCCGTCGAGGTCGTGCTCCTGCCGCACTGGTTCTACTTCAACATCTACGAGATGTCGTCCTGGAGCCGCGCGATGCTCATCCCGCTGGCCATCATCAATCACTTCAAGCCGACCCGCCGCGCTGCCCGAGCACCTGCAATTGCACGAGCTGTATCCCGTCGGCACCGAGGACAAGGACTTCTCGCTGCCGCGCGACCCGCGGTTCTTCGCCTGGAAAAATTTCTTCCTGCGCTGGGATTCGATCTTGAAGACGGTCGACAGCCTGCCCTGGCGTCCGCTGCGCGCGCGCGCGCTGCGCAAGGCGCTGGCCTGGATGACCGAGCGCATGGGCGAGGGCTCCGACGGCCTGGCCGCGATTTTCCCGGCGATGCTGAATGCGCTGATCGCGCTCGAGGCGGCCGGGATTTCCGAGGAATCGCCCGTCTACCAAAAGGCGACCCGGGATTTTGAGGGCCTGTTCGTGCACGACCCGGACGATTTCCGGATCCAGCCGTGCTTCTCGCCGGTCTGGGACACGGCCATCAACACGATCGCGCTGGCGGAGAGCGGGCTGGAGGCGTCGCATCCGGCGCTGCGCCGCGCCGCGAACTGGCTTTACGCCAAGGAAGTGCGCTTGCACGGCGACTGGACGCGGCAGAATCCGCATCGCCGAGGCCGAGCGGCTGGGCGTTCGAGTACAACAACATTTATTATCCCGACACGGACGACACCATGATGGTGCTGCTGGCGCTGCGCCACGTCTCGCCGGAAGACAAGGAGGCGGCCGCGGCCTGCTTCAAGCGCGCGCTGCAGTGGATGATGACCTTCCAGTGCAAGGACGGCGGCTGGGCGGCGTTCGACAAGGACTGACCAAGAACTGGCTCGAGAACGTGCCCTTCGCCGATCACAACGCGATGCTCGATCCGACCTGCAGCGACCTCACCGCGCGCATGCTGGAATTGCTCGGCTACGTCGGCTACTCGCGCGATCTGCCGATGGTGCAGCGCGCCATCACCCATCTGCAGACGACGCAGGAGGACGACGGCTCGTGGTACGGTCGCTGGGGCGTGAATTACATTTACGGCACCTGGCAGGTGCTGCGCGGTCTGCGCGCGATCGGGCTCGACATGCGCGCCGACTGGATTCAGCGCGGGCGCGACTGGCTGGAAAGCTGCCAGAACGACGACGGCGGCTGGGGCGAGACCGTGGCGACCTACGACGATCCGCTGCTCAAGGGCCAGGGGCCGAGCACCGCCTCGCAGACCGCCTGGGCGGTGATGGGCCTGATTGCCTGCGGCGATCCTCGCGCGCCTGCATCCAGCGCGGCCTCGAATATCTCGTGCGCACGCAGAACCAGGACGGCTCGTGGACGGAGCCGTGGACGACCGGCACCGGTTTCCCGCGCGTGTTCTATCTTGCGTTACGACATCTACCGGAACAACTGGCCGCTGCTGGCCCTGGCGAGCTACCTCAACGAAAAGAACCGCGTCTTCCGCCCGACGCAGGTGGTGATTGACCGGGGGCGCGGAAGAGCGCGCTGCGGATATCGAGCCCGCGGCCTCAACCCAAGCGTCCGGCCTGGGCCTCGAAGGCGAGGATGTCGGCGGCGCGCTGCACCAGGCTGCGGATGCGCGCGGGATCGGGCGACTCGCGCCAGCTGCCGTTCCGCTTGAAGGCGGAGCCGATGATGATGCCGTCGGCCACCGGCAGGAACTGCGAAAGATTTTCGATGCGCACGCCGGATCCGACGAAGACCGGCAGGTTGCAGTTCTCGCGCGCCTCCTTCACCTCCGCGACCTTCGGCTCGCGCCCGGTCACCGGTCCCGTCACGATGACCGCGTCGGCGCCCATGAATTCCAGCGCCTCCGCCATCGCGCCCAAGCTGATGTCCGAGGTGATGGCATGCGCGGAATGCTTCTTCTTGATGTCGGCCCACACCTGCACCTCGGTCGCGCCGATTTGCTTGCGATAGCGCAGGAGTTTGGCGGCGTTCGATTGCAGCAGACCCTCGTCCGCCACGTGCGCGAAGGCGAAGCACTCCGCGCGGATGAAGTCGAGCCCCGCGGTGTGCGCCACCGCCAGCGCCTCGAAATCCGCGCCGGCCAGGATCTGGATGCCCACCGGCAAATCGCACTCCAGCTTCACCGCCGCCGCCACCAGCGTCATGGCCGACGTGATTTCCGGGCCCACCCCGCCGCTGAGATACGGGACGTCGTGCATATTCTCGACCATCACGCACTTCACGCCGCACTCGGCGTAGATGCGCGCCTCGATGCGCGCCTGCTCGACGATCTCCGCCACGCTCTGCGTGCTGCCCGGCGTGCCGGGCAGCGCGCCCACGTGAATCATGCCGATGATCGGCTTGCCTTCCGCCGTAAAGGTCGACTCATCGGCCGCGGGCGGCAGCAGATACGGCAAGTCGGGTTCCGGATTCATGGAAGCTTTTCGTAGAAGCGGAGCGCCTCGATGCCGCGAGCCGAATTCCTTCAATGGATAGACGCCTTTTGTGCCGCCTTGCCCCGGGTCGCGCACCAGATAGTCGAATCCGTCCTTGCCGCAGACCACCATGAAATGCGTGATGCCATTCGGATAGCGCAGCCGCACGATGACCGGATTGCCGCGCCGCAGATTCGAATCGATCAAATAGTACGAGGCCGCGTCCTCGTAGACATGGCGGACCTTGGTCGGGCGCGACCTCCGCCGCCTTTTCCCAATACAGCCAGCCTTCCGGCGTGTAGCCCGCGTGCGTCGATCAGAAATTTGTTCAGCGCGCCGGGCTCGGTGTCGATGCCGTACGACTTCAGCACCATGGCGGCGGACGCCACCGCGCAGCCCTCCGCCCCCAGCGTGCCGTCGGTCGGCCCCAGCGGATCATTCGCCCAGCGCGGATCGCCCTGGAAAAACTGCGGGACGGGAATCTCCGTCCGCTGAAAGAAATACCAGCCGCCGCTCGCCGCCAGCGGACCCTTGTGCAGGTAGAAAAAGACCGCGAGCACCAGCGCGCCGAGCAAGAGCAGCACGGCGCAGCTCGCCAGCCACGCGATCCAAAATCGCCGGCGCACCGCGTTCACGCTCTGCTCGGACATGTCGGAGGTAAGCATTCCACGCCTTATTAAGCACGGGTCTTGCCAGCGTGAGGATACGAATCTGCGCGGTCCCCACTCAATCATCTTGTTCCCATATGCTTACGATTCCAAGGAACGCCGCCGCCACGGACCCGCCCGGCGACCCCCTCAAATCCTTAGTGAAAACTATTTGCATTTACGGAAATGGCGGATTGATTGCGCCGATGCGACGGAACGATTGCTGGCTGCTGGCCGCGCTGCTCGGGGCGATGGCGCCGGGCATGTTGTGCGCCGCCGCGCCGCTCAAGGTGGCGAGCCTGTCGACGGTCACGACCGAGATCGCCCAGAAGGTCGGCGGCGATCGCGTGGCGGTGATCGGGCTGGTGAAGCCCGGCATCGATCCGCACGAGTACGAGCCCACGCCCGACGACTTGAAGATCGATCGCGGCAAGCGATCTGGTGCTGGCGTCCGGCAAGGGACTGGAGGGCTATCTCGACAAGCTCCAGCAAAGCTCCGGCACCGAAGGCGATCGCTCGCTTCGGGTGGGCGATGCGCTGCCCGGTTTGAAATCCTGCCGGCGGCTCCGTCCGCGGCGAGGATCCGCATTGGTGGCAGAGCATCGGCGAAGTGCAAAGGGCGGTGCAAGTCGTGCGCGATCGCTTCAGCCAGCTCCGGCCGGCCGATCGGGAAATCTTCGCGGGCAATGCCGCGGCCTACCTGGCGGAGCTCGACGCGCTCCAGAAATGGGCGGAGGCGGAAATTGCGAAAATTCCGCGCGACCAGCGCAAGCTCGTCACCTCGCACGACGCCTTCCAATATTTCGCGGCGGACTTCGGCTTCACCATCCATCCGATCAAGGGCATCTCCTCCGAGGACGAACCCTCCTCGAAATCGGTCGCCGACTTGATCGCGATCATCAGAAAGCAAAAGGTGAAGGCGATTTTCCCGGAGAGCATCGAGAACCCGAAGGTCATCGCCGAAATCACGCGGGAAACCGGCGCGCAGGTCGCGGACAAGCTGTACGCGGACGGCCTCGGCGACGGCGACGCCGCCACCTACGACGGCATGTACCGCCACAATGTCCGGACCATCGTGGTGGCTCTCGGCCATTGAGAAATTTCCCGCGATGCGTGGCTCCCCTCTCTTTCGCGCCGTGCTGACGCTGGCCGTGCTGCTGCTGGCCGGCGTGGCCGGTCTGGCGCATCACGCACGCCAGCGCGCCACCGGCGCCCGCGAGTTCCGTCGCGACAGCGGCGACGCCGGCCGCCACGCCGAGCGCGGCTGCAGCTCGAGTTCCTCCCCGTCGCCGCCGCTCGAGTTCACGGTCAAGTATCTCGGCCAAGCCCGTCTGGCGCGGCGGCGGCAAACCTGCGGAAGATTCACCGCCACTCGACATCAAGGTGCCGGCCGAGGGAGTCGACCTGCAATTCGCCGCACGCTGGCCCGATGAGATCAAGAGCGCCGCGCGTGCGGGCCAGACTAACCGCGCCGGACGGCGCCACCATCGAGCGGCAGGCCTGGACGCGCGATGGTTCGTCGCTCGACGAAGTGCTGACCTTCCAAGCCCGCTGACGCCATGTCGAACCACCGCCTCGAGGTCCGCAACCTGACGGTGTCGTATCACCGGATCCCGGCGCTGCATCATCTCGATTTTGATCTGCCCTGCGGCCATTGCGTCGCGCTGCTCGGACCCGAATGGCGCGGGCAAGACGACGCTGCTCAAGGCGCTCGCCGGTCTGCTGCCGATCGAGACGGGCACGATTGATTTTCACTGCCACGAGAGCGGCCAGCGCGAGCACGACACCACCTACCTGCCGCAGCGCGAGCAGGTCGACTGGGATTTCCCCGTCACGGTCCGCGCGCTCGTGGAGATGGGTCGATACGTGCGGCTGGGAGTCTGGCGCGGCTTTGGCGCGGCGGACGTTCGCGCGGTGGACGAAGCGCTTGCCGCGATGGATCTCGATTCCTTCGCCGATCGCCAAATCAGCGCGCTCTCCGGCGGCCAGCAGCAGCGCGCGTTTCTGGCCCGCTCGCTCGCGCAACAGGCGCACATCATCCTGCTCGACGAGCCGTTCGCCGGTCTCGACCAGAATTCCAGCCGGCAACTCGCCGGCATTCTGCGCGGACTGGCCCAGGCCGGCCGGCTCGTGCTCGCATCGCATCACGATCTGAAGAGCGTGCCGGAATTATTCGACCGCGCCATTCTCCTCAACGGCGAAATGATCGCGGAAGGGACGCCTGACGGAGGTGCTGGCACCGGAGAACATCCAGCGCGCCTACGGCACGAAAGTCTTCGCCGGGACCGCATCACGCGGCCGCCCATCCATGAACGCGCTTCACCGAGCCATTCAGCCATGAGTTCATGCAGCGCGCGCTGCTGGGCTGCGCCCTCATCGGCTTCACCAACGGTTTCCTCGGCGCCTTCGTCCTGCTGCGCCGGATGGCGCTGATGGCCGATGCGCTCTCGCATTCGCTGCTGCCGGGTCTCGCGGTCGGCGTGCTGCTCTTCGGCCTCACGCCGCTCAGCCTCTTCTTCGGTGCGCTGGCGGCCGCGTTGTTTGTCGCGCTCGGCGCCGGACTCATCTCGCGCAGCTCGCGCATCAAGGAGGATGTCGCGCTCGGCATTCTCTACACCGTCGCGTTCTCGCTCGGCATCATCCTGCTCGCCTACTCGCCCGACGCGGGTTTCGCTGCAGCACTACCTCTTCGGCAACATCCTTGGTCTCAGCGACACCGATCTCTGGATTTCCTACGCCATCGCGCTGGTCTCGCTGCCGCTGCTCGTCTTCCTGCAGCGGCCGCTGCTGCTGCTGCTCTTCGAACCGTTCGTCGCGCGCGCGCAGGGCGTGCCGGTCGGTCCGCTCATCTACCTGCTCGTCGGCCTGGTCGTGCTCGCGATGATCTCGGCCCTGCAGGCGGTCGGCGTGGTCCTCGCGCTCGGCCTGCTCGTCGCGCCCGCCGCGACGATTTACCTTTTCTCCGATCGCTACGAATGGCTGTTTTGGGGCGGCGGCCTCGTCGGGATGTTCGGCGCGTGCTTCGGCTTGCTGCTTTCGTACTGGCTGAATCTGCCGACCGGCCCCTGCATCACGCTGCTGCTTGGGCTCGTCTTCGGCGTCGCCTACCTTTTCAGCCCGCGCTACGGCCTGCTCCCGCGACTGTGGCGGCGGAAGCGGCATTTTCACGAGGAGTCGCTCGAGCGCTGGCACGAACATCCGCCGGCCTGACTACTTGCCCAGGCAGAACGTGGCGAAGATGCGGTCGAGGATGACCTCGCTGTCGACGCCGCCGACGACTTCGCCGCAGGCGTTCAGCGCCGCGCGCAGGTCCACCGCCACGAATTCCGGCGACTCCCCCGCGAGAAGAGTTTCCCGCGCGCGATTGAGCGCAGCGCTCGCGCGCGCGAGGCATTCGCGATGACGCACGCTGATGGCCGCCAGCGCGCCGGCGCTCGAGCGCAGCGTGCCGCCGGCCGCGCGCTCGACGATCTCCCGAGCCAGGCGGTCGATGCCCTCGCCTGTCGCGCACGAGACGCGCAGCATCCCGTCGGCGCTCTTCCATTCCGGATGCACGCCCAGATCGATCTTGTTAAGCACGACCATGCGCACCTGCTCGGCGTCGGGGCGCGGGCAACAAAGTTTCGCCGCGCGGCGGGGGCAGGCTGGCGTCTGCCACCTGCAGCACGAGATCCGCGGCGGCGACCTCGCGATGCGCGCGCGCGATGCCTTCACGTTCGATGGCGTCGCTCGCCTCGCGCAGACCGGCGGTATCGACCAGCCGCAGGGCCAGGCCGCCGACCGCCACGTATTCCTCGATCGTGTCGCGCGTCGTGCCGGGCGTGGCGCTGACGATGGCGCGATCCCGTCCGGCCAGCGCGTTGAGCAGGCTGCTCTTGCCGACGTTGGGTTCGCCCACGATGGCGGTGCGCAATCCCTCGCGCAGAATCCGGCCGGGGCGCGCCGTGTCGAGCAAAGCGGCCACCTGCGCGCGCGCGTCGTCCAGGCGGGCCAGCAGCGCCGCGCCGGTCTCGGGCGAAATGTCCTCGTCGGGAAAATCGATGTGCGCTTCCACGTGCGCCACGAGATTGAGCAGGCCTTCGCGCAGGGACTCGATGCGCCGGCCGAGACCGCCGCCGAGCTGTTCGTTGGCGGCGCGCAAAGCGAGATCGCTGTGCGCGCGAATCAGATCCATCACGGCCTCCGCCTGGGTGAGATCCAGCTTGCCGTTGAGAAACGCGCGCTGGGTGAACTCGCCGGGAGCGGCCACGCGCGCGCCCGCGGCGACCACCGCTTCGAGCAGCCGCCGCGCGACGAGCGGTCCGCCGTGACCGGAGATTTCCACCACGTCCTCGCCCGTGTAGCTCGCGGGAGCGGCAAAGCGCGTGACCAGCACCTCGTCGAGCGTGGCGCCGTCGGCCGCGTGGGCGCGCGCGCGCACCTGCCGCCGCAGGCTGATCTTTTCCAGCGAGCCGCCGCGCGCGGGAACGCACACGCGCGAGGCGATCGCGGTGGCCTCCGGGCCGGAAACGCGCAGCAGCGCCACCGCCCCCTCACCCGGCGGCGTGGCAATCGCGGCAATCGTGTCCTTCACGCCGCCAGATTAGCCCGTCGCGGGGAGTTTGCAGCCGAATCAAACGCGCGATAATCCGACATCGCGATTGACCGCACCGACCACCCGCCCGCATGGTGTCGCACCTCCCGGTCTCCATGCCCGCCAAGCGAAAGCTTTCGCAACGATTCAAGCGATTCCGCCAGTGGCTGAAGCAGGTCATCCTGCTCGGCCGCGCCGATTGGCGAAAGGCATCCGACGACGCCAGTCCGCCGCGCCTGAGCCGCCGGGAGCGCGATGAATTGCGCCCGCAGTTCGACGTCAATGCGATCAAGCCGAGGAGCGTTGGCGTGATCGATCGCGTGGACGAACCGCCCGCCGGCCGCGCCGCCTCCGCCCGCCGAGCCCGCCGCGGCGGACCCGGAAGTTGAATCGATCGAGGGTGCGTCCAAACCGGCCAAAACACGTGTATTCCGGCGACGTCACCACGAGCGGCCGGCCCACATCGCGGTCAACCCTCTCGCGGCCTTCACGCCGGACAAACTGCCCGCCTCGCGCCTCGAGCGCCTGGTTGAAAAATTCTTTGGCGGGCGCCGTTAGGCTAGCAGCAGGTCAAGCACCTGCGGCGTGGGCGACAGCTCCGGCAGCACTGCGTCCGGCGCGTGCGCGGCGAGCTGCTCCATGCGGTGCTTGCCCGTGGCGACGGCCAGCACGCGCGCGCCGAACGCGCGGGCGCAGGCGATGTCCTTCGGCGTGTCTCCGATGATCCAGACATCCGCCGCGGGGTCGAAATCCGCGCCGCCGCGAAATTCCCGCGCTCGCTTCAGCGCGACCGGGCCGAGCTCGTTGCGATCGAGCGAATCATCGGCAAAGGCGCCGAACGGGAAGTAGTCCCACAATTTGTAGTGGACCAGTTTCAGCCGCGCGCTCGCCGCGAAATTTCCGGTGAGGAGCGCCAGCTGGACGTCGTCGCGCGCGGCGAGCGCCTCGAGCAGCGGGCCCACGCCCGGCAGCACGCAACCCGGCCGCTCGGGCAGGATTTGCTCCAGCGCCGGGAAATAGGCCGCGCGAAAGCGTTCCTGGTTCTCGGCGACGAACGGCACGCCGTGCAGCGCGAAGAGCTGTCGCATGATGTCGCTGTCGGTGGCGCCGGCGAAATCCACGCGCGAGAGATCATCGTCCGCGCCGAAGATCTCCCGGAAGGCGCGCGCAAAACCCTGCAGGCCGGCCGCGTTCGTGTTGATGAGCGTGCCGTCGATGTCGAACAGGAGCAGCTTGGCGGGCCGCCCGGTGCTCATCCCTCCGCGGCCTTCTCGCTCCCGGCCTCAACGGCATCCTCGGACTCCTCCGCGTCGCGCGCCTCGGCGGCGGCGATTTCCTCCTCGTTCATCGGCTTGAACTTGCGCTTGCGCTTGTTCGCCGGCAGCGGCGAGAGCACCATGTTGATGCTCCGGCCCGCCTTGCGCGGCGGCATCTCCACCTGCGACATCGTCGAAAGATCGTCCTGGATGCGGAGCATGAGCTGGTCGCCCAATTCCTGGTGCGCCATTTCGCGGCCCTTGAACTGGAGCTGGACCTTGAGCTTGGCCCCCTTGTCGAGAAATTCCTCCCCGCGCCGCACCTTCGTCATGTAGTCGTGCTCGTCGATGTTCACGCGGAACTTCAACTCCTTCACCTTCGTGGTGTGGTGATGACGATCCTTTTCGAGCTTGGACTGCTCGTAGCGATATTTGCCGAAGTCGACGATCTGACAGACCGGCGGGGTCGCGTTGGGCGCGATCTCGACGAGGTCGAGGCCGAGCTGGTTGGCTTTGCGGAGGGCGTCGGACGTTTTCATGACCCCGAGGAGCTCCTTGGTGGAGGCGAGGATCACGCGCACTTCGCGAGCGCGAATGCGGCCGTTGACGTTGATTCGATTGAGAGGTGTCAGAGGTCTGCTTTTTGGTGGCCATCGGCCCCCGGATGAGTGGTGGGACTTGGACGGCTATTTGATTCGGTCTGGCAAGCCGCGCTTTGGCGCGGTCCGCCCCATCGCGCTCATTCCGGCAAACACGTGCAGAGATTGTCCGCCCGCCCCGCCCCGCCTGGCCGCGCCCGCGATGCGGCACAGCGACGGGACCCGCCGCCCTCACGGGCCACAGGTCCAGAGTCACCTTTAATGACGCTTCCCCAGCCGGGCAAGTTGAATCTTGGTCAATCGGGTGTCCCCGGCTTTGCCTGGGCCCTGTCGCAGGCCACGGTGCAGGACCCATGGGACGGCTTCGACCCAAGGGACCCGGCGAATCCGAAATCGGCGCGCACCGGTCGGTTGGCTGTCAGGATTTCCGCCGGGAATGCGTTCTCTCTGCTAGATGCGTGTGTTCCGTATTGGCCGCGTCATTCCCCCGGCTTTGCTGCTCGGCGTCCTTGGCGCCGGGCTTTTTTGGCTGGTGGCACCGGCTTTCGCCCAGTCCGAGAAGCCGCCCCGCACGCTGAAGATGGCGCATCAATATCCGGCGGCAGCGTCGCTCGAGGATGGTGACTTCCGCGATCGCATTTGCAAAAAATTCGCCGTCGAGGTTGAGCGGCGCACCAACGGCACCCTGCGCTTCGAGATCTTTGCCGACAACACGTTGGTCAAGCCGGACAAGCAGCTTGAGGCGCTGCAAAAGGGCTCGATCGATCTGTGCGTCATGCCGCTCTACAACATTCTCGAGAAGGTGCCGGAGATGAATCTCACGCTGCTGCCCGGGCTTGTGAAAAGCTACGAGCACGGCTTCCGCTGGAAGGACGCGCCGGTTGGCCGCGATCTCGCCGCGCTCCTCGAGAAGAACGGCGCCATCCTGCTCACCTGGAACTGGCAGGCCGGCGGCATCGCGTCGAAGTACCTGCCGATTCTCGAGCCCGACAACCTGCGCGACGTGCGCATCCGCGGTCCGGGCAAGGCGGTGGATCTCACGCTGGCAGCCTTCCGCGGCAAGGTCAGCACGATGCCCTCGAGCGACATCGCGCCGGCCTTTCGCGACGGCCGCCTGGAGGTCACCGCCGCCACCAGCGCCACCATCCTCTCGGGCCATTTCGAAAACTACTGCAAGGCGGTGACCTCGCCGCGCCACCGGGCGCTGTTTTATTTTCTGATTCCGCTGGTGATTTCGAAAACCACGTTCGATTCGCTCACGAGCGAGCAGCGGCGGGTCATCCTGGAGGTGGGAGCATCGCTCGACGAGTTCGCGCGCAATGCGGCGCAGGCCGACGATTTCACTTTGGAACAGACGTTCATCGACCACGGCGCACAGGTGGTGGAGCTGAGCGAGGAGAACTGGATGCTGTGGCAGCGGGTCGCGCGCGCGGTCTCGTGGAAGGACTTCGAGCGCTCCGTGCCGAACGGCGCCGAATGGATCCGCAAGGCGCAGGCGGTGGAGTAGCCCCTTTGCGGGATGGTCCGGGCACAAGGCGTGCTTGGTCACAGGCCGTTGCCATTTCCAATCAAAATGATCATTCCGTCCATTCCCACTGCCGATCGTCAGCGAATCCTGCCTGCTTCCTCGCCACGACTGCGGCGCTGGACCGTTCTTTCCGCTCTCCTGCTTTGCCTGGCCTTGGCCAGCGCGGCGTTCGCCGGACCTTATTGCGCGATTGCCTATTCCAAATCGACCGGTCGCATCGGTCAGGGCGAGGGACTGAACACCCGCGCCGAAGCCGAAAGCCGCGCGCTCGCCGAATGCGGCGCGCCCGACGCGCAGGTAGTGGGTTGGTGCCGGGATGGCTATCTCGCGCTTGCACTCGGCCGGAGTCCCGGCGTTTACGGCACCGGACGCGGCGACACCCTCAAAGACGCGCAGGCGCGCGCGTTGGAGGCGTGCCACTCCAACCACGCCCGCATCGCCAAGACCGTCCCCGCCGGCCCCGCCAAATAGCCACGGCGATCCTGCCGTTACTCGGCCCGGCGCTCCTTGATCGCGGCGAGCAACTCGCTCACGAATTCCGCGCGCGGCTTGGCGCCGAGATTGCCCTTGCCGTGCACGCGCACGCTGACCACCCCGGCCTCGAGGTCGCGATTCCCCAGCACGATCATGGTGTGCACCTTCATCTGCTCGGCGGAGGCGATCTTCCCTTTGATCGGATCGCTGGAGGCGTCGATCTCCGCGCGCACGCCGTGGCCGCGCAGCTCGGTCACGAGCGCCTGCGCTGACTCCACCAGCGGCGCCTCGTCGCCAATCGGCAGCACGCGCACCTGCTCGGGCGAGAGCCAGAGCGGGAAATTGCCCGCGTAGTGCTCGATCAAGAAGCCGATGAAGCGCTCGTGCGTGCCCAGCGGCGCGCGATGAATGCAGAGCGGCGTCTCGTTCGTGTTGTCGCGCGTCTTGTAATGCAGGCCAAACCGGGCCGGCACCGCGAAATCGACCTGGTTCGTCGCAATGGAAAACTCCCGGCCGATCGCGCTCCAGACCTGCACGTCGATCTTGGGACCGTAAAAGGCGGCCTCGTTCGGCACTTCGATGTAGTTGATGCCGGATTTGATCAGGACATTTCGCACCATGTCCTCGGTCTGCTTCCAGAGCGCAGGTTCGTTCACGAATTTCTCGCCCAGCTTCGCCGGATCGTGCGTGGAAAAGCGCATCACGTATTTCTCGATGCCGAAAAGCTTGAAGTAGTTCAGGTACAGCTCATTCACCGCGTTGAATTCGGTCTCGAACTGCTCGCGCGTGCAATAGATGTGCGCGTCGTTCATCTGCAGAGAACGCACCCGCATGAGGCCGAAGAGTTCGCCCGACTGCTCGTAGCGGTAGTTCGTCCCGTATTCCGCCAGCCGCAGCGGCAGATCGCGGTACGACCTCGGCAGCGCCGCGAACAGCTTGTGATGATGCGGGCAGTTCATCGCCTTGAGGTAGTAGCGATCGCCAACCTTGCCCCCTTCCTCCGTGGAGGACTCGTGCAGCGTCATCGGCGGGAACATCGACTCCGCGTAGTACGGCAGATGCCCGCTGGTGAGATACATGTTCTCGCGCGCGATCACCGGCGTGCGCACGCGCTGATAGCCGGCGGCGAATTCCGTTTCCTTGGCGAGCTTCTCCAGCTCCTCGATCAGGACCGTGCCGCGCGGCAGCCACATGGGCAGGCCGGGGCCGACATCATCATCGAAGCAGAAAAGCTCCAGCTCCTTGCCGAGCTTGCGGTGGTCGCGCTTCTTCGCCTCCTCCAGCATGGCGAAGTACTCGTCCATCTGCGTCTTGTTCTTGAAGGCCGTGCCGTAGACGCGCTGGAGCTGCGGATTTTTCTCGTCGCCCTTGTAGTAGGTGGCGGCGACGTTGGTGAGCTTGAACGCGCCGATGTTGCCCGTGCGCATGACGTGCGGGCCGGCGCAGAGATCGGTGAAATCGCCGTTGCGATAGAGCGTGATCTTCTCGCCCTCGGGAATGCCCTGGATGATGTCGAGTTTGAACTTGCTCGGCGCCGGGCGCGGGCCGAGCGCGGCCAGCTCGCCGCGTTGCGCCAGGGCGAGCGCCTCGTCGCGGGAGACCTCGACGCGCTCGAAGACATGGTTCGCCTTCACCTCCTTCTTCATCTCTTCCTCGATCCGCGCAAAATCCTCCGGCGAGATGCGGTGCGGCAGCTCGAGATCGTAGTAAAAGCCGTTCTCGACGGGCGGTCCGGCGGCGAACTGGGCCTCCGGCCAGACGCGCAGGATGGCGGTCGCCAGCACATGCGCGGCGGAGTGCCGGAGGCGCTCCAGATCGGTCATTTGGCTGCGTTGCTCGGGGGTCTTGCGTTCGTCGGACATGGGTGTGGGCGCCAATATGGGCGCGGCCGCGGGTCGCGCAAGGCGTCGATGGGACGCCCGTAAGCTCGAAGTCGAAACTCGAAACTCGAAGTAAGTCTAAACGGACAAAGTCGCTGAAAGCTCAAGGGATCGAATTCGATTTTCCACCTCTTCGAACGATTTCAAACTTCTTCGAGTTTCGAGTTTCGAGGTTTCGAGTTGTCCCTACCTCGGCCGCAAATCATATCGCCCGCCCACGCATCTCAATCGCAACTCCGCCCCAAACGCCTCGCTCAAGATCTTCGACGTCAGGACGCGCTTCTTCTCGCCGCTCGGCCAGCACGCGGCCTTCCTTCAGCACCAACGCGTGACTGAACGATGGCGTGATCTCCTCCACGTGATGCGTGATCCACACCAGCGTCACACCCGATTTCCGCGCGGAGGCCAGGCGCTCGACAAAATCGAGGAATTTCTCGCGCGCCACCGGATCGAGGCCCGCGCACGGCTCGTCCAGCAGCAACACCGCCGGCCGCGCCACCAGCGCCCGGGCAATCAAGACCCGCTGGCGCTCGCCCTGCGACAGCACGGCCCAGGGCCGGTCCGCCAGATGACCGCATTCCGTCTCGCGCAGTGCCGCCCGCGCCGCCGCCCGCTCGCGCGGCGTGGATTCGCGCCACGCGCCGATGACGGCGTCGCGCCCGCCGAGCACGATGGCGAGCGCGGGATCCTCGTCCGGCATCAATTGTCGAATGGACGAGCTCACCAGGCCGATGCGCCGCCGCAGCTCGCGCCAGTCGGCCTGGCCGTACACCGCCTCGAGCACTTCCACCCGACCGGAACTCGGCGTGAGATAGCCGGTGAGCGCACTCAGCAGCGACGTCTTGCCGGAGCCGTTCGCCCCGAGAACGATCCAGTGCTCGCCGCGGCGGATGCGCCAGTCGACCGACTCGAGAATCACCTGCTTCCCGCGCCGCACGGTCAGGCCGTCCACCCGGAGAATTTGATCAGACACGAGTTGGACGATGCGGCGGAATCGCGCCGGGGCAAAACAAAAGGGACGCGATCGCTCGCGCCCCTTCGTGAGAAATTCAGATTTGGCGGCAGCCCGCGTCAGGACTTCTTTGGTCCGGCCCGTCGCATCTTCTTGCGTACTTGCCGGCCTTGCTTCGCCGCTGTCTCGTGCACTTGCCGTCCTTGCAGCACCCGTGCCGCAGCACTCGGTCTTTTTCGCCTTGGGTTTCTTGGGGCCGCGGGGGCCGTCGGCACGCCAAGGACGAGACCGAAGGAGAGGGCGGAGATGGCGGTGAGACGGGCGAGGAATTTCATGACGACGAAAGCTAGCGCGGGACGGGGCGATGAAAAGCGCAATGCGACCGCCTCAGCCCGGCGGCTGGGCGGGCGCGGGGCTCTTGAGCTCGGTGAACGAGCTCCAAAGAAAACACGCCACCGCGAGACAGATGCAACTGTCGGCCACATTGAAGGCGGGCCAGTGCGGTCCGCCGTGACCGGCCTGGAAATAGAGGAAATCGACGACGTATCCATGCAGCAGGCGGTCGAGCAGATTGCCGGCGAGTCCCGGCAGCAGCAGCACGAGTCCCCAGCGCTGCCATTTGCCGGTGAAGGCGCCGTTGCGACCGAGAAAAAAGATCGCGATGGCCGCCACGATGGACAGGCCCACGAAGAAATAATTGTTGTCCTTGCCGAGCCCGAAGGCGGCGCCGGTGTTGGTCACGAAGACGAGCTGGAAAAAACCGGGAATGACCTCGATCGGTTCGACCAGAAAATGCCGCGTCAGGACCTTGGTGACCTGGTCGAGCAGGAAGAGCGGCACGGAAACCGTCCACAGCAGGAAGCCGATGCGGGAAGTCGGGGGGACGGGATTCATGCCTCGAAAAATACCGGAGTCGACGGGGCTCGAACCCGCAACCTCCGCCGTGACAGGGCGGCGCTCTAACCGATTGAGCTACGACTCCTTGAGGTCGGACGGTCGCGTAAACGAGCGCACTCGACGGGAGGGTGGGAAGAAACGAGCAAATCCCCGCGCTTCAACTGGATTTTTCCGAAATGTTTCCCATGCTGGCGCCTTTCCCAGGTGTCGCCGCTCGCCCTTTTCCTCGTCCTTGCAGCGTCCTTTATCCACGCCTCGTGGAACTTGCTGGCCAAGCGCATCGGGGGCGGTCCCGCCGTGGCCTGGCTGCTCTCGACCACCAGCCTGGTCATCTACGCGCCGGCCGTCCTCGGCTACTGGCTCTGGCGGCATCCGGAAATCAGCGCACTCGGCTGGTGGTTCATGCTCGGGACCGGCCTCATCCACCTCGCCTATTACCTCGTCCTGCAACGCGGCTACAACACCGGGGATCTCTCGCTGGTCTATCCCCTCGCCCGCGGCACCGGCCCGCTCATCTCGGCCACCGGCGCGATGCTCTTCTTCGGCGAACGACCTTCGTGGCTCGCGCTGATCGGCATCGCGCTCATTCTGACGGGCGTGTTCGTCATCTCCGGCGGCGGACATCGCTCGGCCGATCCGGTCCGGCTGCGCAAGGGCCGCTTCTACGGAATTCTCACCGGCTTCTGCATCGCCGCCTACACGCTTTGGGACAAATATTCCGTGGCCACGCTGAAGGTGCCGCCGCTCTTTCAGGACTATGCCAGCTCGGTGGTCTGCGCGGCGCTGCTCGCACCCGTCGCGTGGAAGCAATGGGACGCGGTGCGCGAGCGCTGGCATTCGCATCGCCGCGAAGTCATCGGCGTCGGCTTCCTCCGGCCGCTCTCGTTCCTCTTCATCCTCTCGGCGATGGTCTTTACGCCGGTCAGCTACGTCGCGCCCGCCCGCGAGATCAGCATTCTGATCGGCGTGTTCTTCGGTGCGCACATGTTCGACGAGGAAGGTCTGCGCCGGCGCTTGATCGCGTCGATCCTCATGCTGCTCGGCATCACCGCGATCGCCTTCGGCTAGGCGCTCGGCCTCGGCCGCGGGACTGGGCGACTCGAGCGCCGCGCGCACGGCGCGAATGAACGTGCCCGCATCGAATGGCTTGCGCAGCAGCGACACCCGGCCGACCGGACCAGGCGCGCCGTGCGCCACGATGTCGGGATGATGCGCCGACACGTAGAGCACCGGCAGATCGGGGCGATGCTCCAGTAATTTTGCGACCAGCTCCCGGCCGCCCAGGCGCGGCATCACCAGATCGGTCACGACGAGCGCGATCGGCCCGGCGTGCGCCTTCTCACGATCGAGCGCATTCTCGCCGTCGGACGCGGTCAGGACTTCGTAGCCCTGGTTCTCGAGCATTTCGGCCATGAGCTTTCGCAGAAAATCGTCGTCCTCCACCAAAAGCACGGTCTGGCGAGTCGGTCCGGGTGGCAGCGGCGCGGGAATGCTGGAAAGTCCGGCCGCGGACATCGAATCCTCGTCCGCCCGCGGCCACGAAACCAGGAACGCCGCATCCGGCGTCCCCTGGTGCTGAATCTCGAGCAATCCGCCCGAGGGCACGCCGCGAATCAGGGCCGCCGCGGCCTGCCCCACCCCGCCGCTGCCGCGAATCGTCAGCGTCACGTTCTCGCCGACCGAGTCAGTCGCGATCCAAAGCTCGCCGCCGCTGGGCATGACGTCGCGCGCGTTCATGGCGAGATGGACGATCAATTGCGCGACCTCGCCGGAATCGGCGCGCACCATGGCGCCGGCCGGCGCGAGTTTCATGCGCAGCGCGACATCCTCGCCAATCAACCGGCGGAGCAGGTAACCGGTTTCCTTCACCACGAGATTCAGATCGAAGGTCTGCGGGCCCGTCGATTCGTGCCGGCTGAAATTCAGCAGCTGCCGCGTCAGTTTTTCGGCGCGCTCCGCCGCGTTGACGATCTGCTGCAAATACGCGCCTTGCGGATGATCCGCGCCCAGTTTCATCTGCGCGAACTGCGCGTAGCCGAGAATCGCGGTCAGCAGATTGTTGAAATCGTGCGCCACGCCGCTCGTCAGGCGTCCGACTGCCTCGAGTCGTTGGGCCTCGCGCGCCGCGCGCTGGGCGACCGCGAGAGCGTCGGCATTCCGCGACTCGGCCGCGAGCGATTCGCGCAACGCGTGCTCGGTGGAGCGACGCTTTCGCCGCTCGAGGAACCAGACCATGGCCAACACGGCGAGCAACACGTCCAGCAACGACCGTGAAATACCAAGGGGCTTCGGCGAGCGTGGCGGGGAGCGATGACGGGAGCACGATGATATGGCGGAGAGCGTGTCGGGGCCGCGCCCCGTTGGCAATGAGCGACCTTCAGCGCGGCGGGTCAAACGCAAATGCGTCGGATTCGTCGCCGCGCGCCGGTTGGCAAAAGGCCGAATTTCACTATAGTCCGGGCATTCACTGCCCCGGCTTTCGGGCGGGCGGAATCCGGTCCCAGCGTCCCGCCTGACGCGTGCATTTGGCGAGCCAATCGGTCCACGGCTCCCGCGAAATTCTCATGTCGGAGCCATTTCTCGAAACCATGGTCGAAGCGCCGCCGGCGGCGCGCGCCGCCGCGTCCTCGCAGCACGGCCGCGCCATCGCCTGGCTGCTGTTCGCCACCATCCTCTGGGGCGCCAGCTTCCCCCTCGGCAAGGCGGTCGAAATCGGCCAGCGGCAGCTGCTGCCCGATGCGGTCAGTTGGTTCCTTACTTCCTACACGCTGATCTTCCGCTTCGGCGTGGCCGCGATTTTGTTGTCGATTCTGGCCGCGCGCACGCTGCCGCAGATCACCCGCTCGGAAATCTGGCAGGGCGCGGGACTCGGATTCTTCGGCGGAGTGGGCATCATCTTTCAAATCGACGGCCTGGCGCTCACGCACGCGTCCACCTCGGCGTTTCTCACGTCATCCTACTGCGTCACAGTGCCGCTGATCGTCGCGCTGCGCGATCGGCGGTTCCCGCCGCTCCGCGTCGTGTTCTGCTGCCTGCTGGTGTTTGTCGGCGTGGCCGTGCTTTCGGGCATCGACTGGCGCACGCTCCGCATGGGCCGCGGCGAGATCGAGACGATCATCGGATCGCTTTTCTTCGCCGGGCAAATCCTCTGGCTGGAGCGCCCGATCTTTCGCGACAACCGATCGAGCCATGCCACCATCGTCATGTTCGCGTGCGTCGCGCTGATCTGCCTGCCGCTGGCGCTGCTGACCCAGCAGACGGGCTCCGACTGGATCACGGCTGGCCGCGCGCCGGCCGTGCTGGTCTATCTCCTCGTGCTGACCATCGTCTGCACGATGATCACCTTCAGCATCATGAATCGCTGGCAGAGGTTTGTCACCGCGACGGAGGCGGGCCTCATCTATTGCGCCGAGCCGATTTGGACGAGCATGATGGCGCTGGCGCTGCCGGCCTGGCTGGGACTGGCGGGCGGCTTTGTCTACGCGAACGAAAGCGCCACTTCGGCATTGTTAATCGGCGGCGCGCTCATCACCGCCGCCAACGTCCTCATCCAACTCAAGCCGCCGGTCCGCGATCCCGCCGCACGCTGAGCGCCAGCATCAGCGCGGCAAAGAGCAGCAGCACCGCGCCCGCCGGTACCAAAAAGATCCCGAGGCCGGGATCGTTCTTGAAATGCCATATCCCGCTGAGCAGGAACCCGGCGGGCATCAACACGACCGCCGCGCGCAGGGCCGTCGCAGACAGTCGCGTGAACGAAACCAATTCCAGCCGCGCGCAAATTGCTGCGGCGATCAGCACGAGATTCAGCAGCGTGCCGTGCGCGTGCGCCAGTCGAAGCAATTCGCGGCGCACCGGATCATCCATCAGCGCGGGCGCGCGAAAGCCGATCAGTCCCTCGATCAGCAGGCCGAAGGAAATCCACAGCGCAAGCGAGACCCAGCCCTGGCGGAGGCAACCGGACGGTGACATGGCGCGATTCTCCAGTTCTACTCGCCAACTTCAACATCCACTTCCGCGCGCCCGGCCTCCAGTCGCTGGCGGGCGCGCCTTGCCTCGTCGCGCGCCGATTCCGGCCAGGCCTGGGCCCAGGCCGCCAGCGAGCGCTCGCGCGCGGCCGCGTCGGCCAGGTAATCCGGCTTCGGCAGATCGGGGCGCGTCGCCGCGAGGGCGTTCGCGGCGAAGTAACGCACGATGGGATAGCGATCGTGCATGGCCTCGAGCAGCAGCGGCGCCGACCAGTCGCGCGCCGGCGACAAGGCCGCCGCGGTGAGACCGCGCACCACCGCGTCACCGGCGAACAAGGCGCGCTGTCCCTCGGGTTCGTCGAAAGGGCGCGTCGGCCGCCGCACTCGAGGCGTAGACCGCCGGCCAGAGGCGCCTGGTTTCCGCGATGGCCCAGTTCACCGATTTCTCCGCGTGGCACAGATTGCAGGCGTTCGGCTTGGCGAATTGCACCGTATCCTCCGGCCGCGGGATCGTGATGTCGTGCGTGCGATGCGCCGCCATCACGCCGTAGACAATCTTCGGCATGTGGCAGTTGTAGCAGAGGCTGCCCGCGGATTCCGCGGGATGCTTGGTGTGCGCAGCGAGCGCGCCCGGCGCGGCAAATTTCTGATGGCACTCATTGCACGCCGCGTTCGTTTTTTTCGCGTCGGTCAATTGCCCGCGCGGATCGCCGCCGTGCATCGAGTGGCACGAGATGCAGGTGATCCGATCGCCGGGCTTCCCCGCGGTGAAACATTTCGAGCGCAGCAGCCCCTGGTATTCGTAGGCGGTCAGCCGCGGCGAGCCATCGGCCCAAAAACGCGTGGCGAAGCTGAAGTTGCCGACCTTGGTGTCACGCTGCACGGGGCGATAGAAAGCCGACAAATCCTTGCCCGCGTCGAACGGATCGCCCTGCGAGAGCACCTCGCGGATCCGCTCGTCCGGCTCGGGAACCCGCTGGCCGTGGCAATGCCCGCAAATCATGGCCGCGCGATCGGAATCCAGCTTCGCCGGATGCGTGACCGCGACGGGCGGCGCGGTGCCGTCGCCCAAATGCCAGCGATAACGCGTCAGCGGCCAGCTGGCGACCTGGGCGTGGTCGGCGGCCGGACCGTGACAGGCGCCGCAGGCGACGCCCAGCTCGGCCACCTCGGTCTTCCACGTCTTGCGCGACCAGTCGAAGCCGGGCTGCGCCTTCACGTTGTGACAGAAGACGCAGTTGGAATTCCACTCCGCCACCGGCTGCCGGTAGTCGGCGCCGTCCGCATGAAAAAACGAACCGTTGAGATGCATCCAGCGCCGGTTGACCAAATCGTACGCCACCGGCAGGCGCACAAGGCGATCCTTGTCGGCGGTGAGGTATTGCTGGATGCGGCGCGAGCCGACCGTGCGCACGATCGGGAGCGATTGCTTGCGACCCTGCTGATCGGTCAGCCGCATCTCGTAGCGATCACCCACGCGCACCATCTCGGCGCGCACGCCGCCGTACTCGAGCACGCGATCGCGCTCGAAATCGCCCAGCACATTCTCCGGCGTGGCCTCGCGCGTCATGGTGCGATGAAACGTCGCGCGCCACGAATCGTACTGCGGCTCGTGGCATTTCCGGCAGTCGGCTGGAATCGGCGTAGCCCTGATCCACGCGGCCCGATCCGGGCCGAGGCGTAGTCCGGCCGCAGCAGCAGCAGGATGGAAAGAATCGTGAGCAAGACGCCCCCGGTAAGGAGGATGGCAAGCACGGCAAGTCGTCGGGCGGCGGGGCGTGGGGCGTCGGACATGGCGGCGGAGCCCCGCACTATGCGGTTCGCGGCTGCGCCCGGCAATCGCGCGAAAATCGCGGGCGGCCCGGAGGACCGTCCCTCGCGGGGTGGAACGGAAGTTCACGCCCGCAAAAAAGTTTGCATTCGCCCGGGAAAAACCACGAAGATCGAGCAGACTTCCCGACCATGAAACTGTTCTCCTGCCTTGCGTCCGTGCTTGTCCTGGCGCTATTCCCCCTGCTGACCGGCTGCCAGTCGTCAAAGGCCACCACCATTGCCGGCATGGCGCCTCTTCCGCCGACCAGTCCGGACTCGGTTGAAATCCTGAAAGCGACGCCCACAAGGAATTTCCGCGTGGTGGGAATCGTCAGGCTCACCCGGATGGTAGCCAACTTTGAATCCAACAAGGCGTCGGAACGCCGATTCCAGGAGCATGCCGCAAAGCTGGGGGCGCAGGCGGTGATTATCGACGTCTATCCCTCCACCTCCCTCGGCGGCACGGTGGTCACGGGCGAAGGCCGCGCGATTGTCTGGGACAGCAAGCCGCGGGAATGAGACACGTGCAGGGTGTCGAAAGACGCGAGTTCCGAGCGCGTTGGTTTGAGGTAGGGACGACCGTCCCCGGTCGTCCCAAGTCGGGTCTGCGGCGCGTCCATCGCGCGGTTGATCCTTCGATCGAAGCAACATCCCACCAACAGCTTGGGACGAGCGGGACGCTCGTCCCTACCTTGCCATCGGCTCGGGACGAGCCGATCCAACCAAAAAAGGCAGGCCTCGCGGCCTGCCCTTTGGGGAAATTGAAATGCGAATCGCTTAGCGCGAGTACAACTCGACGATGAGCTGCTCGTTCACCACCGGCGCGATCTCCGCGCGGCTGGGAACCCGCGTCATCTGGCCGCTCAGGCCCTCGCGATTCACCGTCATCCAGTCGGGCACCGGCACGATCTGCGTGAGCTCGATGCCGCGCGTGCCGAGCTGCTTCGACTTGGCGCGCTCGCGCACGGCGACCACCTCACCGGGCTTCACCTGGTAGGAGGAGATGTCGACCTTGCGGCCGTTCACCTGCACGTGGCCGTGGCCGACCATCTGGCGGGCGGCGCGGCGCGTGTTGGCGAAGCCGAGGCGATAAACCACGTTGTCGAGCCGGCACTCCAAAAGCTGGAGCATGGTCTCACCGGTGACGCCGCGCTTGGCGGACGCCGTCTCGTAGTAGCCGCGGAACTGGCGTTCCATCAGGCCGTACATGAGGCGGAGCTTCTGCTTTTCGGCGAGGGCGACGGAGTAGTCGCTCTGCTTGCGGCGCGAGCCCTTCGGACCGTGCTGGCCGGGGGGATAATTCTTGCGTTCGAGCGCCTTGGACGGACCGAACAGGGGAAGGCCGTAGCGACGGCTGATTTTGGACTTGGGGCCGGAGAGACGCGCCATAACGAGTTGCGATGCGGAAGCTGGGTGGAACGAAGGTTAGACGCGGCGCGCCTTGGGCGGGCGGCAGCCATTGTGCGGAACGGGGGTCACGTCCTTGATGATCGTGATGTCGAGGCCGACCGCCTGCAGCGCGCGGATGGCGGACTCACGTCCGGCGCCGGGGCCCTTGACGCGGACTTCGACGTCCTTCAGCCCGTGGCCCATGGCCTGGCGGCTGGCGTCCTGCGCGGCCATCTGCGCGGCGTACGCGGTGCTCTTGCGCGAGCCCTTGAAGCCGACCTTGCCGGCGCTGGACCAGCCGATGACGTTGCCCGCAGGTCGGTGATCGTGACCGACGTGTTGTTGAACGTCGCCATGATGTGGACGATGCCGGAGATGACGTTCTTGGCGCCCTTGGCGCGGACGATCTTCGGCTTCTCGACGTCGTTCGGATCGAGCGAAAGATTTTCCTTCGGGGGTTCGACGACGGCGGGCGCGGCGGCTTCCTTCTTGGCGGCCTTCGGCTTCGGCGCAGCCGCGGGGGCGGCGTCGGGAGCAGGGAGCGGCGGCGGCGGCGGTCGTGTTCGGTTCGGTCTCTTCGGGCATAACGGAAATTGGGATAAATTCTGGCTCTGGCAAACGGTCGATCGAAGTGGCTTACGTCTTGGCGGACTTGGCATCCTTGGCGCGCTGCACGCCGACCGTCTTGCGCGGGCCCTTGCGGGTGCGGGCGTTGGTCGAGGTGCGCTGGCCGCGCACGGGCAGGCCGCGGCGATGGCGGATGCCGCGGTAGCAATTGATGCCCTGGAGGCGCTTGAGATTGGCCTGCACTTCGCGGCGGAGGTCGCCCTCGATGGCGAGCTTGCCCGCCTGGATCGTGTTGATGATCTCGGTCACCTGCTGCGGCGTGAGCTTGTTCGCGCGGATGTTTCCGTCGACGCCGGCCTGCTCGAGAATGCGGCGGGCGGTGGCCGGACCGATGCCGTAGATGTACGGCAGCGAGGCTTCGATGCGCTTTTCGCCGGGGATATCAACTCCAAGAAGACGGGGCATGTGATTTAAGATTTCGGATTTGAGATTTCGGATTTGCGGAACGTCAAATCAGCCCTGCCGCTGCTTGTGGCGGGGGTTGGCGCTGCAGATCACGCGCACGACGTTTTTGCGCTTGATGACCTTGCAGGATTCACACATGCGTTTGACGGAAGCGCGGACTTTCATAAATCGGGATTTTCGGGCGGTGAAATCGGCTGGCTTTTTAGAAAAAATTCGCCGGTGGAAGTGTCTCCGCCGGCGCGTTTTACGCTGATCTGACGAGGCCCTCCGTTCAACGGTGCCGGAAGGTGATCCGGCCCTTGGTCAAATCGTAGGGCGACATCTCTACCACAACTCTGTCGCCTGGCAAGATACGAATGAAATGGAGGCGCATTTTCCCACTGATATGGGCCAGGATCTTGTGCCCCCCCTCCAGCTCGACCCGAAACATCGTGTTCGGCAGGAGTTCGGTCACTTTGCCTTGAACTTCGATAGAATCTTTTCGCGCCATGTCAGGATCTCCGGCTCGCCCTTCGTGACGAGCACCGTGTGTTCAAAATGAGCCGAGGGCAGGCGGTCGACCGTGACCGCCGTCCAGCCGTCCGCCAGCACCTGGACGCCCGCCTTGCCCATGTTGACCATGGGTTCGATGGCGAGGGTCATGCCGGCCTTGAGCTTGGGGCCGCTGCCGCGGCGGCCGTAATTCGGGACCTGCGGGTCCTCGTGCAGCTTCCGGCCCACGCCGTGGCCGACAAATTCGCGCACCACGCTGTAGCCGCGCGCGACCACGTGCTCCTCGATCTCCGCGCAGACGTCGCCCAGGCGCACGCCCTCGCGCACCAGCGCGATGGCCTTGTAGAGCGACTCCTCCGTGGCGGCCATGAGCTTTTGGATTTCCGGCGGGACGATGCCGACCGCGACCGTGGTGGCGTTGTCGCCGACCCAGCCGTCGCGGAAGATGCCGATGTCGAGCTTCACGATGTCGCCGTACTGCACGCGGCGCTGGCCGCCGATGCCGTGGATGACTTCCTCGTTCACCGAGATGCAGATGTTGCCGGGAAATCCGCGATAGCCGAGAAACGCGCTCTTGCAGCCCGTGTCGTGCATGAGCTGCGCGGCGTATTGATCGACGTCGCCGGTGGTCACGCCGGGGCGGACGTAATCGGCGACCTGATCGAGGATCTCGCCCGCCAGCTTGCCGGCCAGGCGCATCTGCTCGATCTCGCGCGCGTTCTTGATGACGATGCTCATGCTCCGGGTCGTCAGGGTTCGCGCTTCAAAATCCATCAGCGTTGTTGCGGCGAAGAAATAAGCGACGCCGATGATGACGACGATGGCCGCCACGACGTAAACCCAAATCATCGTGCCCTGGCTCTGCTCCTCGGCGCGCGTGGAGAGGCCGCCCGCGTAGCGGTTGCGGTTCGACGGCGCCTTGCGGAAGAAGCTGTCGTACTGCTTGTCGATCAACTTCGTCTCGATCTGGCGCATCGTGTCGAGCACGACGCCCACGAGAATCAGCAGGCTGGTGCCGCCAAAGAACTGCGCCGTGGTGTAGGGCACGCGCAGCGCGGTCATGATCATTTCCGGCAGAATCGCGATGATGGTCAGGAAGATGGCGCCCGCGAAGGTCAGGCGGGTCATGGTGTACTCGAGGAACTCGGCGGTGGCCTTGCCCGGGCGCTGACCCGGAATATAGCCGCCCTGGCGTCTTCAAGTCCTCGGCGATCTGCGTGGGCTGGAACTGCGTGGCCACCCAGAAATAGCTGAAGAAGAAAATCATCACGCCGTAGAGCGTGTAATGCAGCCAGCCGGACTGCAGCATGGAGGCAAGCTGCCGCGCGAACGGGCTGTTCGGGAAGAGCAGGCCGATGATGGTCGAGGGGAAGACGAGGATGGCCTGCGCGAAGATGATCGGCATGACGCCGGCGTAATTGACCTTGAGCGGCAGGTACTGCGTCTGGCCGCCGAAGACCTTGCGGCCGACGACGCGCTTGGCGTACTGCACGGCAATCTTGCGCTGCGCCTGCGTGACGGAGATGACCGCCGCGATCACGATGAGCAGGAAGGCCACCATGAAGACGAGCACGAACGGACTCACCTGGCTGGCCTGATTGGCGCCGTCGCCGCTCGGCACGAAGGTGCGCCACGCCTGGATGAGCGCGGCGGGCAGGCGCGCCACGATGCCGACGGTGATGATGAGCGAGATGCCGTTGCCGATGCCCTTGTCGGTGATCTGATCACCCAGCCACATGAGCAGCATGGTGCCGGCGGTGAGCGTGAGCACGGTCAGCACGCGGAAGCCGATGCCGGGGTGGCGACACCAGCGGCATGCCGAGGTGCTGGATGGTGTCGCCGATGCCGCCGAGGAACGGATTCGAGTTCGGGTTCTCGAAGGAAAGCGCGAGCAGGTAGCCCTGGAACACGCAGAGAATGAGCGTGGCGTAGCGGGTGTACTGCATGATCTTCTGCCGGCCGCCGTCCTCGCGCGCCAGCTTGCTCAGGCGCGGGATGACCGCGGTGAGGAGCTGCAGCATGATCGACGCGCTGATGTACGGCATGATGCCGAGCGAGAAGATGGCGCAATTCTCGAGCGCGCCGCCGCTGAAGATGTTCAGCATGGCGGCGAGGCTGCCGCCGGCCTTTTGGTTGAGCTCGTTGAGGAAGTACTCGTGGAGCACCGCGACGTTGACGCCGGGCGAGGTAATCTGGGATCCGACGCGGACGATGACGATGATCGCCAGCGTGAACAGCACGCGCGCGCGCAGTTCCGGGATCTTGAACATGTTGGCGAAGGCGGAAATCATCGTTTCGCGGGAGTCGGGGGAATGGTCGTTAGAATGTGGAAAAGCGAGGGCTGCCCGTCCGGGGGACGGCGGGCGGCGCCTCGCTTGAGCGGAAGGAAATCACTTCGCCTCGGTGGGGCGGACTTTCTTTCCAACACGCTTGGACTTCAAATGAGCGAGCGTCACGGTGCCGCCGGCCTTCTCGATCTTCTCGCGGGCCTGCGCGCTGATGTAGCCGACGGTGACGTCGAACTTGCGGGTCAGCTCGCCGCGGCCGAGGATCTTGATGCCGTCGATCTTGCGGAGCTGGCCGCGGAGCAGGCCGTGCTCGTTGAGGACGTCGAAATTCACCGTCTTCACCTTCTCGGGGAGCAGGGCGACGAGGTCGTCGAGGTTGAAGGCGCGGATGTCCTTCTTGAAGGCGTTGTTGTTGAAGCCGCGCTTCGGGAGACGGCGATAAAGGGGCATCTGGCCGCCTTCGAAGCCGAGGCGGATGCTGCCGCCGGAGCGGGCCTTCTGGCCCTTGTGGCCCTTGCCGGAGGTCTTGCCGTTGCCGGAGCTTTCGCCGCTGCCCAGGCGCTTGCGCCGGTGGGTGGCCTTCGGATTCGTCTTGATGTCCTGGAGTCGCATAAGTCTTGAGGGAAATCGGGTCTGGTCGGACGCGGACTACGACGCGATGGCCGCTTCGGGCGCCGCCGAGATGCCGCGCATCTTCATGATGTCGCCGCGCTTCCGCAGCTGCTCAAGCGCCGCGAGGGTGGCCTTGACCACGTTGGCGTGGTTGCTCGAGCCCAAGGATTTCGCGAGCACGTCCTTGATGCCGGCCGCTTCCACGACGGCACGCACGCCGCCACCCGCGATGACGCCGGTGCCGGGGCTGGCCGGGCGCAGCAGCACGCGTCCGCCGCCGTGCTCGCCGATCACCTCGTGGGGAATGGTGTTGTCGACCACGCTGACGTGAATCATGCCCTTGCGCGAGGCCTCGGTGGCCTTGCGGATGGCCTCGGCGACTTCGTTCGCCTTGCCAAAGCCGCAGCCCACCTTGCCGGCACGGTCACCCGTGACGATCAATGCGCTGAAGCTGAAGCGGCGTCCGCCTTTCACCACCTTCGAGCAGCGATTGATGAAGACGACCTTCTCGGTCAATCCATCCTTCGATTCGTTGGGGGCCTTGTTGCGGTCGTCGCGGCGTCTGGGTCGATCGTTTGCCATATGCTTCGTCAGTCTGCGTTGAAAAAATTAGAATTCGAGGCCGCCGGCGCGGGCGGCGTCGGCCAGGGCCTTGACCCGGCCGTGGTAATTGAAGCCGCCGCGATCGAACACCACCTTGGAGATGTTCTTCTCCTTGGCGCGCTCGGCGATGAGCTTGCCGACCTTCTCGGCGTTGGCCACGTTCGCCCGCGAGGGCTTGTCGCCGCGCAGCTTCTCCTCGGTCGTGCACACGGCCACGAGCGTGCGGCCGGCGCCGTCGTCGATGACCTGCGCGTAGATGTTCTTGCCGGAGAAATGCACGCTCAGGCGCGGGCGTTCCGGCGAGCCGGACAGCTTCTTGCGGATGCGCACGTGGATGCGGCGATGCTTCGCTTTGCGATTGATGGGCGTAATCATAGGACGGGAAATTTGCGGGGCGGAAATTACTGGACGGTCTTGCCTTCCTTGCGCGCGACCTTCTCGCCGAGGTAGCGGACACCCTTGCCCTTGTACGGCTCGGGCGGGTAGTAGCGCGCGGATGTCGGCGGCCACCTGGCCGACGAGCTGGTGGTCGAAACCTTCCACCTTGATCTTGGTGTTCTCGGCGACGGTCACCTTGATGCCGGCGGGAATGGGAAAGAGCAGCTCATGCGACTGGCCGAGGCTGAGGTCGAGCTTGTTGCCCTTGACCGCGGCCTTGAAACCGACGCCCTGGATTTCCAGATTCCTTGGAGAAACCGGTCGTGACGCCGACGACCATGTTGTTGATCAGCGCGCGCGACAGGCCGTGGAAGGCGCGGACCTGGCGGTCCTCGCTTTCGCGGCTGAGCGTGACGGTCTTGCCCTCCACCGAGGCCTTGATGGGCTCGGGCAGGGTGTATTCGAGTTTGCCCTTCGGGCCCTCGACCTGAACCTTGCCGCCCTGGCCGACGTTGACCTTGACCTTGTCGGGCAGCTCAATGGGTTTTTTGCCGATACGAGACATGACTTTGCGTGCGTTGAGGTTGGAGAATTAGTAAACGAGCGCGAGCAATTCGCCGCCCAGGTTCTGGCGGCGCGCTTCGCGGCCGGAGAGGACGCCGCGGGGCGTCGAGAGAATCGAGATGCCGGCGCCGCCGAGCACGCGCGGGATTTCCCCGGCGCCGACGTAACGGCGCAGGCCGGGCTTGCTCACGCGCTTGAGGCCCGTGATGGCGAACTTGCCGTTCACGTACTTGGTCGACACGGTGATCTGCTTGCGCACGCCGCTGCTCTCGACGGAGAAGTCGCTGATGTATCCCTCCTTCTTGAGGACGCGGGCGATCTCCGCCTTCATCTTGGAATGCGGCAGCTTGACCACCTGCAGGCCGGCGCGGCCCGCATTGCGGAGGCGCGTCAGGAAGTCGGAAATCGGATCGGAGGAAGTGGTGCTCATGGTGCGTGCGTTGAAAGGTTAGGCCGCCTTCTTGTGGCGGTCGCTGAAGGGAAAGCCGAATTCGGCGAGCAGCGCCTTGGCCTCGGCGTCGGACTTCGCGGTCGTCACGATGGTCACGTCAAAGCCGATGTTGCGCTTGATCTTGTCGAGCTCGATCTCCGGGAAGATGGACTGGTCCTTCACGCCGAGCGTGTAGTTGCCGTTGCCGTCGAAGGCGCGCGGCGACACGCCGCGGAAGTCGCGGATGCGCGGGAGCGAGAGCTTGATCAGGCGCTCCATGAACTCGTACATGCGCGGCGCCGCGGAGCGTGACCTTGGCGCCGATGGCCTGGCCTTCGCGCAGCTTGAAGTTCGAGATGCTTTCCTTGGCGCGGGTCTCGGCCGGCTTCTGGCCGGTGATGATCTCGATTTCCTTCTTGGCGTCCTCGAGCGCGGCCTTCACGTCCTGGGCGGAGCCGACGGACGTGTTCACGACCACCTTCTCCAGCTTGGGAACCTGGTGCACGTTCTTGTAGCCGAGCTTCTCCTTGAGAGCCGGCACAACCTTCTCGCGATATTCTGTCAAAAGGGCGGGAGTCATATTACGGGGGCGACGCGGGGTCGGTTATTTCTTGGCGGCGACGTGCACGTACTTCTCGAGCACCTTGAGGTTCGAAATGTGGATGCCGCCCTCCATCTCGATGATGCCGCCCTGCTGGTTCTTGGGCGACTTCTTGACGTGCTTCTTGATCAGGCGGACGCCCTCGACGTAGGCGCGGAGCTTCGGGCGATCGACGCGGAGAATCTTGCCGGTCTTGCCCTTGTGGTTGCCGGAGGTCACTTCCACCGTGTCGCCGCTGCGCACGTGGAACTTACGCTGTTGGGGAATTCGCTTTAGCTTCTTCATCTCAGAGCACCTCGGGGGCGAGGGAAATAATTTTCATGAAATTCTTGTCGCGCAGTTCGCGGGCGACCGGGCCGAAGATGCGCGTGCCGCGCGGGTTCAGGTCCTTGTCGATGATGACGATGGCGTTGTTGTCGAAGCGCAGGTAGGAGCCGTCGTTGCGGCGGATGGGCGTGCGCGTGCGGACGACGACGGCGCGGACGACCTCGCCCTTTTTCACCGTGCCGCCGGGGCTGGCTTCCTTGACGTTGGCGGTGATGACGTCGCCAATCGCCCGCATAAAGCGTGGACTTGCCGATGACGCCGATCATCGTGGCCATCTTGGCGCCGGAATTGTCGGCGACATCACAACGGGAGCGGATTTGAAGCATGGTGTGGGAAAGGTTGGCGGTTCTGCCGGCGGGAGCCGGCCAAAGGGATCAATGCTTGAGGACTTCGACCAGCTTCCAGCGCTTCAGCTTGCTGAGCGGGCGGGTTTCCTCGATGCGGACGGTGTCGCCCTCGTGTGCCTTGCCGTCCTCGTCGTGCGCGTAGAACTTGCGGCGCTGCTTGACGATTTTGCCGAACTTGGCGTGCGGCACGCGCGTGACGGTCTGCACGACGATGGTCTTCTGCATCTTCGTGGACACGACCTCGCCGACCCGCGATTTGCGGACAGCGGTCTTCGTCTCGGCGACGGGGGCTTGGGTGGTTTCGCTCATGTTGGGAAAAGGGCTGGCGGTCGGAATCGTTTACTTCTTCGCGCCGGCGGCGGCGGTCTGCTTGCGCTGGTTGAGGAGGGTTTCGATGCGCGCGATGTCCTTGCGGTTTTCGCGCAGGCGGTGCGGCTTCTCCAGCTGCCCGAGCTGCTGCTGCAGGCGCATGTTGAAGTTGTCCATCTTCAGCTCCTTGCGCTTCAAATGGAGATCGTCATTGCTGAGGTCGAGAAGTTCTTTGGCCTTCATGGCGTCGGTCGGTAAGGGAGTGAAATGGATCTTAGGCCGCGGCGGGCGCGTGATGGCGGCTGAGGAAGCGGGTGCGGACGGGCAGCTTGGTGGCGGCCAGGCGCAGGGAGGCCTTGGCGACCGACTCCGGCACGCCGTCGAGCTCGAACAGAATGTTGCCGGGGCGAACCACGGCCACCCAGTACTCGGGCGCGCCCTTGCCCTTGCCCATGCGGGTTTCCGGCGGGCGGGAGGTGACGGACTTGTCCGGGAAAATCTTGATCCAGAGCTTGCCCTTGCGCTTCATCTCGCGGGTCAGCGCGACGCGGGCGGCCTCGATCTGCGTGTTCGTGATCCAGGCGCGTTCCAGCGTCTGCAGCGCGTACTCGCCGAAAGCGATGTCGATATTCCGCGAGGCCGTGCCTTTGCGGCTGCCACGCTGGCTCTTGCGGTACTTCACTCGTTTGGGCATCAGGGCCATGACGTAATCTCCTTAAAGGGGTCTCGTGGGTTGGGGAATGGATCAGGCTAGGGCAGCCTCGGCGGGCGCGACCGGATTCACGTTCTCGGTCGGGATGACGTCCTTCTTACAAATCCAGCATTTCACGCCGATGGTGCCGTAGAGCGTCTTCGCCTCGGCGAAACCGTAGTCGATGTTGGCGCGCAGCGTGTGCAGCGGGGCCTTGCCGTCCTTCGAAGTCTCGACGCGCGCGATTTCCGCGCCGCCGAGGCGGCCGGCGGCGCGCAGCTTGATGCCGAGCGCGCCCATTTCCATCGTGGTCTGCATCGCCTTCTTCATGGCGCGGCGGAACGAGATGCGGCGCTCGAGCTGGAGCGCGATGTTCTCGGCCACGAGCTGGGCTTCGAGTTCTGGCGTCTTGATTTCGTAAATGTCGATCTTGACCTGCTTGCCTCCCGCCATCTGCGAGATCTCCTTGGTCATGGTCTCGATTTCCGCGCCCTTGCGGCCGATCACCAGGCCCGGGCGGGCGGTGTGAATGGTCACGCGGATGCTGTTCCAGGCGCGCTCGATGATGATTTTGGAAACCGCCGCGAGGGCGAGCTTCTTCTTCACGTAAGAACGAATCTTGATGTCGCCGTGCAACATCTCCGGCAATTCCTTCTTGTTCGCGTACCAGCGCGAACGCCAGTCCTTGGTCAACGCGAGGCGGAAGCTAATCGGATTTACTTTTTGTCCCATGGCAGAAGAGTCGGCTGGAGGAGGAAAATCAGGCGGTGAATCGGGCGTCGCTTAGGCGGCCGGGGCGGCGGCCTTCCGCTTGCGGTTTTCGCGGGCTTGTTGGTGCGGGCGTCGCGGCGAACCTTGGCGGCGGTCAGCTTCGCGTCGCGGCGGGCTTTGCCGCGCAGCGGGAGCTCGCGCTCGTCGGTGAGGATGATCTTGATGTGGCTGGTGCGCTTCCGGATCGGGCTGGCGCTGCCGCGGGCGCGCGGCATGATGCGCTTGAGCGTCGGGCCCTCGCCCACGGTCGCTTCCTTGATGATCAGCTTGGCGACTTCCAGGTTGTGATTGTTCTCCGCGTTCGCGATGGCGCTGCGCAGGGTCTGGCCGACCAGGCGCGAGGCCTTCAGCGGGCTGAAATTGATGATGTCGAGCGCCTCCGAGGCCGGCAGGCCCTGGATTTCCCGGGTGAGTTCCCGCACCTTGAAGGGTGACATGCGGGCGTATTTGTAAAGGGAGCGGACTTCCATGATGAAAGGGTCTTGGGAGACGGAGGCGATAGGGGGCCGGGAAGGTAATCGGTTCTGGGAAACTTTCCTTAAAAAAGTTGGGGATTTTTCGGGTCGGCAGGCGGCGGAAAGCAGGAATCAACAGGGGTTCAGCGGCCTCCGCGCAAAACGGCGGGGAGGAGGTGGCTGACCGGTGACGCGCCCGGGGATCGAAGCTGGCGGCACCCGGGGGAATCAAAGCGCTGCTTCGATTCCGGCGACGGGCTTCCAACGGTCATCTGCCTCGGCGTCACGCTCAAAAAATCGGGGACGACGGGCAACTGATAGATCCAGTGCCTTTCGGTGGGCACCTCCGGCCCCGGTGGTCAAACCGGGTGCAAGTGGCCAAGGCATGGAGCGCGACAAACAGCATCGGCTCTCGGTCCGTGGCCTGGGTGAACGTCGCGACTCATGAGGCGCGCGGCATTCGGGGTTGATTCGCTGGGTGGGTGCTTCCTCCGGAAATTGGGGTTTGGGATCAGGCGAAATGAACGACTACTTCGCGACCTTGGCGGTGTGCGCGCCGTGCTTCTTGAAGATGCGGGTCGGGGAAAACTCGCCCAGCTTGTGGCCGACCATGTTTTCGGTGACGAAGACGGAATTGAAGATTTTGCCGTTGTGCACGAGGAAGGTGTGGCCGACGAAATCGGGCATGATCATCGAGCGGCGCGACCAGGTCTTGATCGGCTTCTTCGAGTTTTCCTTGTTGAGCTTGTCGATCTTCTCGAGCAGATGGCCTTCCACGAAGGGGCCTTTTTTGAGTGAGCGTCCCATAGGAATATTGGTCGTTGGCGATTGGAGAGGGTTAGGCCGACTTCTTCTTCTTGGCGCGGCGCTGGACGATGAAGTTGTCGCTCGGCTTGTGCTTGCGGCGGGTCTTGAAGCCCTTGGCGAGCTGGCCCCACGGGCTGACCGGGTGATGGCGTCCGCCACCGCCCTTGCTCTTGCCCTGGCCGCCACCGTTCGGGTGATCGATCGGGTTCATGAACATGCCGCGGACGGTGCGGACGGCGACCCTGCCAGCGGGTGCGTCCGGCCTTGCCGCTGATCACGTTCATGTGATCGACGTTGCCGACCTGGCCGATGGTGGCGTAGCAGCTCTCGTGGATCTTCCGGATTTCGCCGGAGGGCATCTTGACGAGCGCGTAGTCGCCCTCGCGATTGTTCAGCACCGCGATCTGGCCGGCGCTGCGGGCGATCTGGCCGCCGTGTCCGGGACGGAACTCGATGTTGTGAATGTTCGTGCCGAGCGGAATGACGCTGAGCGGAAGCGCGTTGCCGATTTCCGGCGCGGCGTTCGGGCCGGACATCACCTTGGCGCCGACCGCGAGGCCGACGGGCGCAGAGGATGTAGCTCTTCTCGCCGTCCGTGTACTGGATCAGCGCGATGCGCGCGGTGCGGTTCGGATCGTATTCCACGGCGAGGACCGTCGCTTCCACGCCGAACTTCTGGCGCTTGAAATCAACCAGGCGGTAGCGGCGCTTGTGGCCGCCGCCGCGATGGCGCACGGTGAAACGGCCGGTGTTGTTGCGGCCGCCGCTCTTGCGCAGGGGCTCGGTCAACGAACGCTCGGGTTTGCTTTTGGTGATCTCGTCGAACGCCGGCGTCATCTTGAAACGCTGCGTCGGGGTGATCGGACGATAGGATTTGAGAGCCATAGGTGTTTCGGCTGGGAGTGAGTGGGACGCGGCTTAGGCGAGGTCGATCTTTTCGCCTTCCTTGAGCGTGACGATCGCCTTCTTCCAATGCGGGCGGCGGCCGTAGTCGGCGCGGCGCTCGCGGCGTTTCTTGCCGGCGTAGTTGGCCGTGTTCACGCTGATGACGGTCTTCTTGAAGAGCAGCTCGATCGCGCCCTTGATCTGGGGCTTGGTCGCGCGCGGGAGGACCTTGAAAACGTACTGGTTTTCCTTGTCGCCAAGCAGCGTCGCCTTTTCGGTCAGGCAGATGGTTTGAATCAGGTCGGTGGGTTCGTTCATGGCGTTGGCCTCGGGAAATCGGTTTAGGCGGTGGCGGTCTCTCGCGGCGATCCGCGCGGACGGTGCGCTTCACGAGCGTGTCGAGCGCCTTCTTGGTCAGGACGACCTTGTGGTACTTGAGCAGGTGCTCGGCGTTGCACTCGGCGTCGGTCATCAACTGCACCGGCTGCACGTTGCGCGCGGCGCGGTAGGTCTCCGCGCTGAAATCGCCGGAGACGATCAGCACCTTGGCGGCGTCGGTGATCTTCTTCACCGCGGCGACGAAATCCTTCGTCTTGCCCTTCTTGATGTTGAAGTCGTCGACCAGCAACACGTTGCCGTCGATGATTTGCGCGCTGAGGGCCTTGCGCAGGGCGAGGCGCTTGACGTTCTTGTTCGTCTTCTTGGAATAGTCGCGCGGATGCGGACCGAAGACGACGCCACCGCCGCGGCGGATGGGCGAGGACATGTAGCCGGCGCGGGCGCGGCCGGTGCCCTTCTGGCGGTACGGCTTCTTGCCGGAACCGTTGACGGTGGCCTTGGTCTTGGTGCTGGCGGTGCCGGCGCGGCGATTGGCCTGGTAGGCGACGATCGTCTCGTGCAGGGCCTGCATGCCCTTACGCTTTTGGGTGATGAGGTCGAGCTTCGCGGCTTTCGCGGCGTCGACGGTGAGGACGGAGAAACTCATGGCGGTCGTAAAGTGGGGGTGAAATTATTTCTTCGCGGCCGGGAGCGGCTTCTTCTTGGCGGCGCGGACAAACACGTAGCCGCCGGCGGCGCCGGGGACGGGACCGCTCACGAGCAGCGCGTTATCCTCCTCGCGGACCTGGACGACCTTGAGGTTCTGCGCGGTGACGCGCTCGTCGCCCATGTGGCCGGGCATGCCCATGTTCTTCCAGACGCGGCCCGGGGTGGAGCGGTTGCCGATGGCGCCGTTGCGGCGGTGCGTCTTGGAACCGTGCGCGGCGCCCTGGCCGTGGAAGTTGTGCTTCTTCATGACGCCCTGGAAGCCCTTGCCCTTGCTCTGGCCGATGACGTCGACGAACTGGCCGACCTGAAATTGATTCACGGTGACTTCCGCGGGAGCGGCGGCGACAACCTCGTCGTTCGCGCAGCGGAATTCCTGCAGCTTGCGCTTCAGGCCGACGCCGTTCTTCTTGAGGTGGCCGACGATGGGCTTCGTCATGCGGTGCTCCGCCTGGTCGAAGGCCGCAGCTGGATGGCCGAGTAGCCGTCCTTTTCCGCCGTCTTGCGCTGCACGACCGCGTTGGGCGCGACGTGGATGACGGTGACGGCCGGTGATCCGACCCTTTTCGTCATAGACGCGGGTCATGCCAAGTTTCTTTCCGATTAGTCCGATGCTCATGATGCAGAGGTTTCGCCGCGGCGCAGGGCCGCGCGAGACGTGGTTTTGTAGGCGCTAAGAATCTTGACGATTCCGGTCCTCGCGGACCACGCGCCGATTTTGTTAGGTGGGTCAGATTTTGATCGTGATGTCCACGCCGGCGGGGAGGTTCAGTTTCTTCAGCTCGTCCACCGTCTTCGCGGTCGGCTCGATGATGTCGAGCAGGCGCTTGTGCGTGCGGATTTCGAACTGCTCCATGCGACTTCTTGTCGACGTGCGGCGAACGGTTCACCGTGAAGCGTCTCGATGCGGGTCGGCAGCGGGATCGGACCGGCGACCTTGGCGCCCGTGCGCTTGGCGGTCTCGACGATGTCGAGGCTGGACTGGTCGAGCATCCGGTGGTCGAAGGCCTTGAGGCGGATGCGAATGCGTTGGCCGGTGGTCATGTCGGGAGGCGGGGAAGTGGGAAGTTGACTCGGGTGCGGGGCTTATTTCTCGCCGCTTCTTGTCCAGGACCTCGGCGAGGACCTGCGCGGGCACCTGTTCGAAGTGGCTGGGTTCCATCGAATAGCTGGCGCGGCCCTTCGAGAGCGAGCGGATCGCGGTGGCGTAACCGAACATTTCGGCGAGCGGCACCTCGGCGTTGACGATGCTCAGGCCGTTCTTGCGTCTCGATGCCGTTGATCCTGCCGCGGCGGCGGTTGAGGTCGCCCATGATGTCGCCCTGGTACTCGTCGGGCGTCGATGACCTCCACCTTCATGATCGGCTCGAGCAGGATCGCAGTTCGCCTTCTTGAAGGCGTCCTTGAACGCGAAGATGCCGGCCATCTTGAACGCCAGTTCGTTCGAGTCCACTTCGTGGAAAGCTGCCGTCGACGATGTCGACCTTGATGTCGATGACCGGGTAGCCGGCGATGACGCCGTTGAGCATGGCTTCCTCGATGCCGTTCTTGACCGGCGGGATGTATTCCTTGGGAATCGTGCCGCCGACGATCTTGTTCTCGATCTCGACGCCCTTGCCGCGCTCGTTCGGGACGGACGTCGACGCAGGACGTGGCCGTATTGACCGCGACCGCCGGACTGCTGGATGAACTTGCCTTCGCCGTCGGCGGCTTTGGTGATCGTTTCGCGATAGGCGATCTGCGGCGTGCCGGCGTTGGCCTCGACCTTGAACTCGCGGAACATGCGGTCGCGGATGATTTCCAGGTGCAGCTCGCCCATGCCGGCGATGATGATCTGGCCGGTTTCCTCGTTCGTGAAGCACGCGGAAGGTCGGATCTTCCTCGGCCAGGCGCTGCAGCGCCTTCGCCCATCTTTTCCTGGTCGGCCTTGGTCTTCGGCTCGACCGCCATGCGAGATGACCGGATCGGGGAAGGTCGGCGGCTCGAGCAGGATCGTCGAAGATCCTCGTCGCAAAGCGTGTCGCCGGTGGTGATGTTCCTGAGGCCGACCAGCGCGGCGATGTCGCCGGAGTAGCAGGTGTCGATGTCCTTGCGCTTGTCGGCCTGGATCTGGATCAGGCGGCTGACGCGCTCGCGCTTGCGGGTGCGCGGATTGTAAATCGGTGTCGCCCTTCGTGAGCTTGCCGGAATAGACGCGGAAGAAGACCAGCTTGCCGACGAACGGATCGGTCCAGAGCTTGAACGCCAGCGAGCAGAACTTGCCGTTGTCGTCCGGCAGGCACGGGAATCTTGACCTGCGAGATCGTCGGGGTCGTGGCCTTCCTGCCGGCGGAATGTCGAGCGGGCTGGGCAGATAATCGACCACCGCGTCGACCAGGTACTGCACGCCCTTGTTCTTGAAGGCGGAACCGCACACGCACCGGGACGAACTTGTTCGCGATGGTCAGGCGGCGGATGCCGGCCTTGAGCATTTCCGGGCGTGATCGGCTTTTCCTCGAGGAACAGCCTGCCGATTTCGTCGTCCTTGTTGGAAATCGCCGTCGATCAGATCCGCGTAGGCCTTGTCGACCGCGTCCTTGTAGCTCGGCGGGAATTTCCGCGACCGAGTAGGTCGAGCCCTGGCTGGCGTCGTCGGCGTAGATGATCGCCTTCTGGTTGACGACGTCGAGCTGGCCCTTGAGGTAATCTTCCTTGCCGATCGGGATCAGGATCGGCCAGGCGTTGGCATGCAGCTTCTTGCGCATGTCGTTGAGCGCGTTTTCAAAGTTCGCGCCGGTGCGGTCCATCTTGTTGACGAACGCGATGCGCGGGACGTTGTACTTGGTCGCCTGCCGCCAGACGGTCTCCGATTGCGGCTGCACGCCGGCCACGCCGCAGAACACGGCGATCGCGCCGTCGAGCACGCGCAGGGAACGCTCCACCTCGGCCGTGAAATCCACGTGGCCGGGGGTGTCGATGATGTTGACGCGCTGCGTGATGCCCTCGTAAAGCTTGAAGACGCCGTCCTCCTTGCGCTGCGTCCAGCAGCAGGTCGTGGCGGCGGAGGTGATCGTGATGCCGCGCTCGCGCTCCTGCTCCATCCAGTCGGTCACGGTGTTGCCGTCATCCACGTCGCCGATCTTGTGGATCAGGCCGGTGTAAAAAAGAATGCGCTCGGTCAGCGTGGTCTTGCCGGCGTCGATGTGCGCGGCGATGCCGATGTTGCGCGTGCGCTCCAGCGGGTACTGCGCGATTCGGGGAATTCGGATTCTTGGTCGCGGTTTTGGCTTCGAGGCTGGCGGACATAGTGACTTCGGAGTTGGGCGTTGAGAAAGAACGCGCGGCCGCAGCGGACTGCGGCCATCGGGGCGGGCCGACTGGGTTACCAGCGGAAGTGGGCGAAGGCCGGTTGGCCTGCGCCATCTTGTGGACGTCGTCGCGCTTGCGGATGGCGTTGCCCTGGCCGCTGGTAGGCTTCCTTGAGTTCGGTGGCGAGCGCCGCGGGTCATCGGCCGCCCTTGCGCTTGCGCGGCGAAGCCGACGATCCAGCGCATCGCCAGCGCGAGCTGGCGGTCCGGCGGCACTTCGAGCGGCACCTGGTAGGTGGCGCCGCCGACGCGGCGGGACTTCACCTCGAGGCGCGGCTTGGCGTTGTCCACCGCCTTGTTCAGGATTTCGAGCGGGTCGACCGCATCCGAGCCCTCGCGGGCCTTTTCGATGGCGGTGTAGACGATCCGTTCGGCGAGCGACTTCTTGCCGCCTTTCATGACGGTGTTGATCAAGCGCGAGACGAGCGGGCTCGCGTAGCGCGAGTCGAGCTTCTCAACCTTGTGAATGGCTCTGGCGGCGGCGGGACATGGGAAATTGTTGCGGGTTAAGCGGGGAAAAATTCGGGGCGGACGGAAGTCAGTTACTTCTTGCCCTTGGCGGCGGCGGCGGCGGCGGCGCCGGCCTTCGGACGCTTCACGCCGTACTTCGAGCGGCTGAGGCGGCGCTTCTCGACGCCGGCGGCGTCGAGCGTGCCGCGCACGATGTGGTAGCGCACACCGGGCAAATCCTTCACGCGGCCGCCGCGCACGAGCACGATCGAGTGCTCCTGCAGATTGTGGCCCTCGCCGCGGGATGTAGGCGATGACTTCATACGCCGTTGGTCAGGCGCACCTTGGCCACCTTGCGCAGCGCCGAGTTCGGCTTCTTGGGCGTGCGGGTCATCACCTGCATGCAGACGCCGCGGCGCTGCGGACAGATTCTTCAAGGCAGGCGACTTCGACTTGTACGTCACCTTCTTGCGGCCTTTGCGGACCAGTTGATTGATGGTCGGCATGTCTTTTTTGGGGAAGAATTCGGCCGCGAGGTCTGGCGATTGAGACAAAGCTACCGCTCCCAAAAAAGAACGGCGGAATCGTCGGACGCTTCCCGCAGGGGCGCAGAAACTAGGCGGATTCAGAGGCCGTGCAAGTGATTTTTCGCCTCGAAATGCACCTGAATTCCGCCCTCGCCGCCCCCGCCGCGCTTGCGCCTCGCGTTCGGCCGCTTTGCGCCTAGTCGTCCGACCATGGCCGAGTCCTTCACCCTGCTCCAAACCGACCCCTCCTCGCGCGCCCGCCGCGGGCGAGCTGCGGACGGCCCATGGAATCGTGCAAACCCCTGTGTTCATGCCGGTCGGCACGCAGGGCGCGGTCAAGGGCGCGGGTCCCGACGAGCTGCGCGAAGTGGGCGCCCAAATCATCCTCGGCAACACCTACCACCTCTTCATCCGGCCCGGCCTCGAGGTCATCCGCCATTTCGGCGGTTTGCACGAGTTTTGCCGCTGGAAAGGGCCCATCCTGACCGACAGCGGCGGCTTCCAGGTCTTCTCGCTCGCCAAAATCCGCGAAATCAAGGAGGAGGGCGTCCATTTTCGCAGTCATCTCGACGGCGCGCCGCTCTTCATCGGCCCGGAGACGTCGATGGAGATCCAGGCGGCCCTCGGCGCGGACATCGCCATGGCCTTCGACGAGTGTCCCCCCTACCCCTGCGAGCACGATTACGCCGCGACGAGCCTCGCCCGCACGCTGCGCTGGGCCGAGCGCTGCCGGGCCTGGGCGAAATCGCACGCGCCGACCGGCCAGCTCCATTTTGGCATCGTGCAGGGCGCGACCTTTCGCCGATCTGCGCGAGGAATCCGCGCGCGCGCTCGTGGCGATGGATTGGGACGGCTACGCGGTGGGCGGCGTGAGCGTGGGCGAGCCGGTGGCGGAGATGATGCGCGCGACGGACGCGAGCGTGCCGTTTCTGCCGGAGAACCGGCCGCGCTACTGCATGGGCCTGGGCACGCCGCCGCAAATCGTGGAGCTGGTGGCGCGCGGCATCGACATGTTCGACTGCGTGCTGCCGACGCGGCTCGCGCGGCACGGCGCGGCCTTCACCGACAACGGCACGATCAACGTGCGCAACAAGGCCTACGAATTTGAAAAGGGTCCGCGTCGATCCCGGCTGCACCTGCCCGTGCTGCCGCGAGTTCAGCCTCGCCTACGTGCGCCATCTCATCCGCGCCGAGGAGATCCTCGGCATCCGCCTCGTGACGCTGCACAACCTGCATTACTACCTGAACCTCGACGAAGCGCATCCACGCGGCCATCGAGGATGGAAGCTTCGCCGCCTTCCGCGCGAAATTCGCCGCGACCTACGCCGAGCGCCCGGGCGCCAAAGCCGCGGTGGAGATCCGGAGAAGGGAACCACAGATTAACGCAGATTAACGCAGATTGAGCATTCTCATGGCAGATCCCGATCGATTGCCGTGTCTTCCGTCAGTCTTCAAAAAATTCTGCGTAAATCGCGTAAATCTGTGGTTAAAAATCTGACGCTTTTCAGCGCAACAAAGAAAAAGGCGCGGACCTTGCGGTGCGCGCCTTGGAAAATGAAATTGATTTGGGTTACGCGGCGAGGCCCTTGAGCGCCTTGCGCAGGCGGCTCTTGTTGCGGTTCGCGTTGTTCTTGTGCAGCACGCCGCGCTTGGCCGCGCGATCGAGCACCGACGAAAACTGCTTGTAGGCCTCGGCGGCGCCGGCCTTGTCGCCGGCCTTGATGAGGTCACGCAGCTTGCGCTTGGCGGATTTCACCTGCGTGCCCGCGCGGCTGTTGGCCAGCGTGCGGTGTTTGGTCTGGCGGGCGCGCTTGGCGGCGGATTTGGTGTTGGCCATGTTCGGATTGCGTTGAGGACGGAAATTTTGGGAGGCGCAGGGTGGAGGCGATCGACGCCCGTGTCAAACCCCGCGCGGACAAACGGCTCAGAGCGAAGTCGTCTCGCCGTTGCCGCGCGCGCTCTTGCTGCGCGGGGACTTGCGATGCGCTGCGCGTAATGCTGGGCTTTCGATTTCGCCTTCGGCTTCGCGACGGCCTTTTTCACCGTCGGACGTCGGCTCGCCGAGCAGCTTGCGTGGGATCCCCGGCCCAGGTTCCGCTCGCGTTGGGTTGGGAAGTGCTCAGGATCCTCGACGAGGCCGCGCTGTCGCCGCGACCGCCGGCTGCTCAGCCGGCGTGGCTTCGGTCGTGGGTGCCGTCGCGGGCGTGATCGGCCGCGGCGGGGCCACCGCAGCGACGGTCCGGCTCAACGGCGACTCCAAAATCGTGACGGGACTTCCGACTCCGACCAAATCAAAGAGACGGACGACATCGCGCGAACGCATGCGGATGCAGCCGAAGCTGACCGGCTCGCCGATCAGATTCTCCTGCGGGGTGCCGTGGATGTAGATGCCGCGGGACTCCGCGCGGGCGTTCTGGCTCTCCAGGCCGCGGAGGCGGAGGATGCGCGTCACGATGGGATCGCGGCCCGGGGCGTTCTCCGGCACGATTTCACCGGTGCGAACGCGGCCGTGGAAAACCGTTCCTTCGGTGGCGCCCGCGCCGATCTTGCCGGCGATTTCCAACTTGCCGAGCGGCGTGGCGAAACTGCGCGGCCGGTCGCCCAAGCCGTAGCGGGAGGTGGAAATCGGGAACGTCTCGCGCGTCGAATCCGTCTTCACCACCGTCAGCCGCTGGTCGCGCACACTGATGAATGACCTGGTTGCGGCGGTCGGCGTACGAACTGCCCGTCTCGGCGCAGCCGCTCAGTCCACAGGCGAGGGCCAGGGCAACGAGGAGGGCGTGGGTTCGGTTAAGGTGGCGCATCGTTCTGGAGCGGGGAGCGAGCGCCACGATATGCCTGATTTTTGAAAAATTTCAAGTCCACAATGACACAGAAAAGTTGCCGGGCCGCCTGGCCATCCCGCCCGGCCCGGCCCGGCCCAGCCCGATTGATCGCGGATTTGAGTGCAGCCGAAAACTGGTCAAGTATCGGACTATGGGCGTCGCGGGACGCGTCCGCCTGAATCCAGTGCAAGTTACCCAAATCTTTTCGGCGCGAGCGCAGCAAGGGCGTGACGCGGCGGCAACTCTGGCGCATTTTCCGCCCGTGGGTTTCGTGCTGCGTTTTCTCATGGCGGTGGCTTTGGCCCCTTGCGCGCTGGCCGCGGGCGTCCCGGCCGACCTGATCGACGATCCGCACGTGCGCGAGGAGATGGGCGTGAACGCCTACACCGCGCCGTCGCTCGGAAAAATCATCGAGGACCTCGCCTTCCTGCGGCCCGAGCCTGCTGCCGAACACCTTCGACAAGTCGCGGCTGGAGGCGAATTATTCGAACCGCTTCCAGCTCGCCTTGAACTTCGGCTCGCTCATCGCCGACGGGTTGATCATGGCGGAGAACGAGGTGCCGGAGGGCTACAACAACCTCGGCCGGGCCCTGCTCAAGCAGGCGCGCGCGCTCGGGGTCGACGAGGAAATGCTCCGCCGCAGCCAGAGCGTGCGCGATCTGGCGGAGCGCAAGAAATGGGGCGCCCTGCGCAAGGAGCTGGTCGGCGCGCAGCACGAGGTGGAGGCCGGCCTGGTCCGGTTGCGCGACGAGGAAATCGCCCATTTCATCGCGCTGGGCGGCTGGCTGCGCGGCCTCGAGGCGTCGACCGCCGCGGTGCAGGCCGACTACTCGCCGCAACGCGCGGCCAAGCTGCTGCGGCCCGACCTGCTGGAATATTTCGTCTCGCGGCTCGATGAATCGGGCCTCGCCGGCAAGCGCGGCACGCCCCTGCTCCAGCGCATCGCGCAGGATTTGAAATCGATGGAGGCACTGCTGCGCGGCGGGCCTGCAACAAGCCGACCTGCCCCGCCTGCGCGAGCTGGTCACCGGGCTGAACGACGCGATCGCCACGACCAAGGGCTCGCGCTAAGGAGCCTTCCCCGGGGCCGGTTTGGCGTCGTAGACCACCGCGCCGAATTCCACGAGGTCGACGTCGTGAAAGACGATGTTGGCGCGCCTCACTTCTTCCGAGCACACCAGCGAGTAGCCGCGCTGGACGAGTTCCTGTGCTTCGCGTCGATCGAGCAGGTAAACATAACGGTGCTCGCCGAAACCCGTCAGCTCGGGATGCAGAACGCTGACAAGGGCATGCTGCCCGCCCACCACGAAGGCCAGGCGGCCGGAAATTTTTTCCATTTCCGCCACAAAGTTTTCCGTGCCCCTGATTTGATCCAGGCGCTTCGCCCGGTTCGCGAAAATGGCCCCGGGTGCGACGCCGGCGCGATTCAGGTCCACCGCCGAGGAGAGGATCGTGAGCCCGCAAAACAAAAAGAACGCCCAGCGCGGCGCGAAATGTCCCAGGAGCAGGATCACGAACGGCGTCGCGGGAATCAGATAGCCCGCCTGGTAGGGGATCGCGATGAAGACGGCGGCCACCACCAGCACGCCGCTGATCCAAGCCAGAACATGATTGCGCGGGGCCGTCGTTCCCTGGCCTCGAAAAACCAGCGCCGCGCCCACCGCGAAAAGCAAACCCAGGCAGCCCAGCAGCCCCAGGTAGTCCGTCGTCGCGTTTCGCAGCGCATTCGTCCAGGGCTCCTCGTGCGGATAACCCTGCAGAAATCCCCAACCGTAACGATAAATGACGGGAGCGAACGCGAGCAGAGCCGTGACGGCCGTCGCGACGGCGAATCTTCCGAGCTCAAGAATTTGTTTGCGACCATCGTTGCCGTTCCCCACCAAAATCATGGCCAGCGGAAGGCCCAACACGATGGACGCGGGCCGAAAGCCGATCGCCAGGCCCAGCAGGAGGCCCGCGACGAGGCTCCGCTTCGCTCCCGCCGCCAGCAATGCCGCCATCAAAAACGCCAGCGCCGTCAGGTAGTCCTTCGCGCTCGTGCTCTCGACGAAGACGACCGGCACAAACGCCAGCGTCAGCGCGCTCCACCACGGCGCGGGCCCGTTCACCGACCGGAGATACCAATAGAAAAACAAGGCGGCCGCCGCGCAGGCCAGGGCGTTGAGGCCGTTCAACGCCCATGGTCCGCCGCGGACGACCAGCGCGCTGGCGTATTCGTGCAGGGGATATCCCGGAAATCGCGAGACGACATATTCCCCGGTCTCCGCGATGTGCCGCGCCGTCGCGGCCATTCGCCACGCATCGACGCTCGCACCGTAACCGGCATCGAGAAACGGCGCGCGCGTGGCCAGGACGATCGCCACCAGCGCCATGGACGCCCAAATGATCCTGCCCCGGCCGCTTGCCTTCGAATCAAGGTCGGCGGCAAGACTCATGAGACGGTCGAAATGGCGTCCGCACAGCGATCGCAAAGTTCCGGCGATTTCTCGATCAGGCCCACCATGGTGCGGTGCCGCCAGCAGCGCGCGCATTTCTTCGCCTCGCTCGGTTTCAACACCGCCCTGGTCTCGGTGCCCGGCTTGCAGGGCGAGCGAACTGAGGATGAAAAATTCCTCCAGTTCCGCTTCGCGCCCGCGCAATTCGGCCAGCAGCGCCTCGTCCGCGATCTCCAGCACCAGCTCGGCCTCGCAGCGAGCTGCCGATCTGCTTGGCCTGCCGCGCCGGCTCGATCGCCTGGCCGATTTTCTCGCGCAACGGCAGCAGCTTTTCGATGAACGCGGCCGACGCCGCGCCCGTGGCGGACTTGAACGCATCGGCCTCCGGGAAATTTTTCCGTGTGGATGGAATTCTTGCCGCCGAAATGTCCCCACGCCTCCTCGGCCGTGAAGGCCAGCACCGGCGCGAGCAGCCGGCAGAGCGCGCCGAACACCTGGTGCATCACCGTCTGCGTCGCGCGCCGGCGCGGCGAGTCCGCCCGATCGCAGTACATGCGGTCCTTGGTGATGTCGACGTAGAGCGCGCTCAGATCGACCGCGCAGAACTGGTTGATGGTGTGATAGACGCGGTGGTATTCGTACTTGGCGTAGGCCTCGCGGCAGGTCGCCACCACCTCGCCCAGCCGGTGCATGATCCAGGCGTCCACCGAGGTGAATTTTTCCGGCGCGACCGCGTCACGCGCCGGATCAAAGCCGTGCAAATTGCCCAGCAGAATGCGCAGCGTGTTGCGGATGCGGCGATAGGTGTCCGTCAGCCGGCTGAAGGTTTCCTCGCCGAACGGCACCTCGTTCTGAAATCCGTGCTGCTGACCCACAGGCGCACGATGTCGGCGCCATACTTCTTGTAATAATAATCCGCCTTGGTCGGCTTGGCGTTCTGGCCCTGCTCCGATTTCGAAATCTTGCGGCGCGTGTCGACATCCACCACGAAGCCGTGCGTCATGCAGGCCTTGTAGGGCGCGCGGCCGCGCACGGCGACGACTCACCATCGAGGATTGGAACCAGCCGCGATGCTGGTCGGTCGCCTCGAGATAAAGATCGGCCGGGCCGTCGCGATGCATCATCTTCTCGACCACCGCGAGCCAGCTCACGCCCGAATCGATCCAGACATCGAGCGTGTCGCTGCGGCGCGTCGTGCCGGCGGCAGGTCGAGCGCATTCTGCAGGGTCGTGTCGTCCGGATCGAACCAGACATTGGTGCCCTTTTGCTCGACGATGTGCGCGACCTTCTCGATCCAGTCGCTGCGCAGGATCGGCGACCCGCTTTCGTTGTAGAAGACCGGCAGCGGCACGCCCCAGGTGCGCTGGCGCGAGATGCACCAGTCGGGCCGCGACTCCACGGTGCCGTCGATGCGGTTCCGGCCCCAGGCGGGCATCCAGTCCACGCCCGTCGATCGCCTCGAGCGCGCGCTGGCGCAGCCGGTTCTTCTCGTCGTCCAGCCGGATGAAGAACTGCTCCACCGCGCGGAAGATGATCGGCGTCTTCGAGCGCCAGCAATGCGGATAGGTGTGTGATGATCGAGCTTGTCGCCGAGCAGCGCGCCGCGCTCCTTGAGGATTTCGATGATGCGCGGGTTGCCTCGAAGACATGCTTGCCGACGAACTCGGGGACCTCGCATTCCTCGGTGAAGTGGCCGAGATCATCGACCGGCGAGAGAATCGCGAGGCCGTGCTTGCGGCCCATGGCGTAGTCGTCCGCGCCATGGCCCGGCGCGATGTGCACGCAGCCGGTGCCGGTGTCCAGCGTGACGTGATCGCCGACCATCAAGAGCCCGCCGCGGTGCAGGAACGGATGCTGCGCCTTTTCGTTCTCGACGTCCTTGCCGTGGAATTGCCAGACCGCCGCGCCGGCGGCCTCCCAGCCGGTCTTGCGGGCGAAGGCGTCGGCCAGGCCGTCGGCCACGACGAGCGTCTCGACCGCGCCGGACTTTGGATCGCGCCAGGCCGCGCGGAGTAGTTGAATTCCGGATGCAGCGCGATGGCGAGATTGGCCGGCAGCGTCCACGGCGTGGTCGTCCAGATGACGACCTTCGCGCCAAGCTCGGCGAGCTTCCCGGTCGTGGCGGCGAATTTCACGTAGATGGCGGGCGAGATGCTCCTGGTATTCCACCTCCGCCTCGGCCAGCGCGGTGCGCGCGCCGATGCTCCAATAGACCGGTTTCTTGGATTGATAGACGAGGCCCTTCTCGACGAGCTTCGCGAAGGTGCGCAGGATGTTCGCCTCATACGCGGGATCGAGCGTGAGATACGGATTCTCCCAGTCGCCGAAGACGCCGAGGCGCTTGAACTGCGCGCGCTGGATGTCGATGTACTTGCGCGCCATTGCCTCCGATTTCTGGCGCACTTCCACGGGGCTGAGGCCGCGCGCTTCCTTGACCACCTTGAACTCGATGGGCAGGCCGTGGCAGTCCCAGCCCGGCACGAACGGCGCGTGGAAGCCAGCATGGCTCTGCGACTTCACCACGAGATCCTTGAGCACCTTGTTGAGCGCGGTGCCCATGTGGACGTCGCCGTTCGCGAAGGGCGGGCCGTCGTGCAGGATGAAGGTCGGCGCGCCGGCGCGGGCCTTCTGAATCTGCGCGTAGACGTCCTCGGCTTCCCAGCGCTTGAGGATCTCCGGCTCACGCTTCACCAGGTCGGCCTTCATCGGGAAGTCCGTCTTCGGCAGCTGCAGCGTGTCTTTGTAATTCATCAGAAGAGGGAGTCGAAAGTCGAAGGTCGAGGGCTAGCATCGAACCGCGCTGCGCGCGAATCGCAGCAGATACGATGGACCAGCCCTCATCGCAAATACCGGCAGGAAATCGTCCGCAGCCACCGGCCGTTCGACTCTCGACCCTCGACCTTCGACTCCCCTTCCCTACGGCTTGGCCGGGGGACAGGGACGGGCTTCAAATCGGTGTCGTACACCGTGACCGGCCCCAGCTTCTCGAGCATCGGCTTGATTTCCTTGGCCTCGCCCACCACCACGATGGTCAGCTTGTCATCGCGCAGATATTTCCGGGCCAGTTCCTGCGCCCGCTCCGGTGTCACGGAGGTCACGCGCCGCGCGTAACTCTTGTAGTAATCGGCCGGCAGTCCGAAGAATTCGATTTCCTGCACGCGGGCGGCGGTCGCGCCCGGATTCTCCAGGCTCAGGAGATAGTTGCCCGCCAGATAATCGCGCTGCATGGCAAGCTCCTTTTCCTCGATGGGCTGCTCGCGGATGCGCTTCAGCTCGTTGAGGATTTCCACGACGGCCGGCTCCGTCACGGCATTGCGCACGTCGCTGCTGGCGGTGAAGACGCCGCCAAGCTGCTGCGGCGCGAAGCGCGAGCTGGCGCCGTAGGTGAAGGCGTTGCGCTCGCGCAGATTCTGGAAGAGCCGCCCGGAAAAGCCGCCGCCCAGCGTCGAATTCACGACGTTCAATTCGGGGAAGTCGGGATTGTTGCGCGGCACGCCCGGCGCCGCGACCACCACGGTCGATTGCACGGATCCGGGGCGATCCACCAGGTTGATGATCGTGTGATCCGCCTTGGGGAATTCCGGCAGAGTGATGGCCGGTGTCGGGCCGGGCTTCCAGCCGCCAAACGCCTTTTCCAGCAACGGCAGCACCTCCGCCGCCTTGACGTCGCCCACCACCGCGAGCGTGGCGCGATTGGCGATGAAATGCCGCGCATGGAACGCCGCCAGGTCGTCGCGGTTGATCGAATTGATGGTCGCCTCGGTGGCGAAGTCGCCGTACGGATGGTCGCCGAAAACCAGGCGGTCGCGCAGCTTGGGCGCGAGGGCCGACGGCTGCTGCTTCTCGCGCGCCAGCGCCGACGTCACCTTCTTCTGTTCCTTGGCCAGCTCATCCGCGGCGTAGAGCGGATGGAAGATCGCGTCGGTAAAGAGATCGATCATCTTGGGCAGGAATTTCACGAGGCCGGAAATCGAGATCGAAGTGGAGTCGTCGTCCGAGCCGGCGCCGAAGCGGGCGCCGTAGAAGTCGAGTTCCTGGGCGAACTGCTGCGCGCTGCGGTTGGTCGTGCCGCGATCGAGCAGGCCCGCGGTGAAGCCGGCGAGCCCGGTCTTGCCGCCGTCGTAGATCGAGCCGGACTTGATGAGCAACCGGAGCGTGACGGTGGGCTGGCGTTTGCTTTCGACGATGAAGACCTTGAGTCCGTTCGAGAGCGTGTGCTCGCTGAACTCGGGAAACGCCCCGGCCGGCGCCGGCCCCGCCTCCGGCCGCGTCGTCCGATCCACCTCGGCGGCGAATCCGGCTGAAAACGTGTAGGCGAATGCGATGACAACGAGGAGTCGGGAGATCATAAGATGGAACCGCAGATTAACGCAGATTTTCACAGATTAGAGAACAGGTGTGTCGGGTGACTCATTGGATTCGGAGCCAAATACGAGCCGATTGGTTTGGAGACTGCTCGCGCCGAAATTGAGCAAAAGCCCGCGACGAAATCCGGTGCAGCGCAAATAGTTGATCAGTTGGGCGTCATCCGCGGTGGAAAGAGTCTTGAGAGCCTTCAGTTCGACGATGACCTCGCCGAAGCAGAAAAAGTCGGCCTCGTAATGTGACGGCAACACTCCGCCCTTGTAGCGCACAGGGCACCGTCGCTCTCGCTCGAACGGGATCTTTCTGGCAGCGAATTCGACCGCCAAGGCGTCCTGATAGACGCTCTCCAAGAACCCACCTGCAAGGTCGCGGTGAACCTCCATCGCCGCGCCAATGATCGCGTACGTCTGAGGATCGTTCTCTGCGTTCATTCCAAAAAAAATCTGCGCAAGTCTGCGTTAATCTGTGGATAACCTCCGCCTTACTTCGCGCCCGCCGGCTTCGCGGCTTCGGGCACGGGATAATGGAGAACATTCTTCCCGTCCGGCACGAGGTACTTCTTCGCCACGCGCTGGATGTCGGCCTTGGTGACCTTCAGGTAGTTTTCTATCTCCGTGTTCACCAGGTTCGCATCGCCATAAAAGACCCGATACCGCGCCAGGCCGCGCGCCCGGCTGGCCATCGTGCCGTAGGATCCAGCGAGCTGGGTCTCCTTCGCATTGCGCGCCTTCTGCAATTCCTCGTCCGTGACGCCGTCCCGCACCAGGCGGGTCACCTCCTCGTCCATGAGCGTATCGAGTTGCTCCAGCGCGACCCCTTTATTGCCCACCGCGAACACGCCGACCATCCCGCCCTTCTCGAGCAGAAATGGAAAGGCCTGCGCCTGCACCGCGGCCTGCTCCTTGTCCACCAGTCGCTGGTACAGCCGCGAGCTTTTGCCGCTCGCCAGGATGTCCACCATCATGTCCACGGCGTAGGCATCCGAATCCGTTTCCTTCGGCGCGCGCCAGGCGTGCAGCGAGGCCGGCAGCGGCGTGTTGCCCTTGGTCACCACGAGCTTGTTCGGCCCGGCCTGCGGCTTGATCTCCAGCGCGGGACGCGGCGGATTCGGACCGCGCGGAATCGGCCCGAAATATTCGGCGATCAGCTTCTTCACCTCCGCGATGTCGAAATCGCCGGCCAGCGCGAGCGTCGCGTTGTTCGGCACATAGTACGTTTTGTAGAAGTCGCGGAATTCCTCGATCTTCGCCTGGTCGATGTATTGCGTCGATCCAATCGGCGTCCACTCGTAGTTCGTGCCCTTGAAGACCAGCTTGGCCAGCTCCTCGAAGAGACTTCCGAAGGGCTGGTTGTCGAATCGCAGCCGGCGCTCCTCCTTCACCACCTGGCGCTGCGTCTCCACGCCGGTCTCGTCGACCTTGGCGTGCATCATGCGCTCGCTCTCGATCCACAGCGCGAGCTTGAGCTGGTTCGAAGGCAGGTTGAGGAAATAGTCGGTCTGATCAAACGAGGTCGAGGCGTTGAGGTTGCCGCCCGCGCCCGAGACGAGCTTGTCGATCTGCCCGCGCGGAATGTTGTCGCTGCCCTCGAACATCAGGTGCTCGAAAAAATGCGCGAAGCCGGTGCGGTCGGCGCGCTCGTCCTTGCTGCCCACGTGATAGAGCACGTAGCTGGCGACCACCGGAAGCGAACGATCCTGGTGCAGGATGACGTGCAGGCCGTTGGGGAGGTCGTATTCGACAAACTCGATCTTGCGCGTGGTTCCCGGGGCGGCGGCGGCCGGCGGCGGCGGACTGGACTTGGCCGCCTGGGCCCGGGCCGTTGAAGTCAGGCCGAAAGCCGGCCAGCACAGGCCAAGGAGGGCAAACACCGGCAGCCGGCGCAGAAGAATCGTAGGGGCTCGCATCGCGCGCCCTCTAAGGCCAATTCCATTTCACCGCAATTTTTGCAGCATTTTCTGATCCAAGTGGCTGATTGCGTGATGCATAGACAGAATTAATCGCAAATTTTCGGTTTGGCGAACGTGGGAAAGACTGGTTATTAGATACACGGCGGTAACGGTTTCCGCTCGGGCGCGCATTTGGCCCCGAGGCGGAGTTTTCAGCAAGATCCCCAACCAATTGCGCAGCTTATGCATGCCCTCCTGTCTCGAATTGTCTTCGCGAACATGATCAAACGTACAATTTCGTGCGCGATGGCAGCCGCGAGCCTGCTTGCCTTCGATCCCGACAGGCTCCGGGCGCAGGGCGTCACTTCGTCGGCACTGCAGGGAACGGTCACCGGCGACGCCGGTGCGCCCATCGTCGGCGCGGTGGTCGAGGCAGTGCACGTTCCCTCCGCCACGAAATACGCCACGGTCACGCGCGGCGGCGGCCAGTACACGCTCGATCACGTGCGCGTCGGCGGACCTTACATCGTCACGGTTTCCCACGCCGGCGAGACGAAGCGCATCACCGGCGTCTTCGCCGATCTCGGGCAGGTCACCGAGGTCGATGCCCGGCTGGCGGGATCGCCTTCGTCATGGTCGGCCGTGCCATTCGCGCCGTCGCCGGGCGAACCCGCGCGCGTCATCGTCGAGGCCGCGCAGGTTGAGGACGAATTGTTTTCGCCGACGCGCGACGGCCCGGCCACGACGATTTTCCGCCAGCAAATCGACGCGCTGCCGAGCGTTGCGCGCAGCCTGCAGGATTTCACGCGGCTCACGCCGCAGGTGGTGGGCGGCAGCGTCGCCAGCACAAACCCGCGCTTCAACAACATCACGGTCGACGGCGCCACGGTGAACGACATCTTCGGCCTTTCGCAGAGCGGCCTCCTGACCGATCGCGCGGAGCCCATCTCGCTGGACGCGGTGGAAACGTTCCGGGTGAACATCGCGCCCTACGATTTGAAATACAGCGGCTTCACCGGCGGCTCGATCGACGCCATCACGCGCAGCGGCTCAAACACATTCAAGGGCTCCGTCTACGGATTCTATCGCGGCTCGAATTTGATCGGAAAATTCTACGAGCCGGGCAACGCCGCGCTCTCGGCCGCGGTCGCCGGCTTCCAGGAATACACCTACGGCGCGCGCCTGGCCGGTCCGCTGATCAAGGACAAGCTCTTCTTCTTCGTGCTCTTTGAAAGCCGGAACCGCCTCGAACCACAGCTCGGGGCGGTTGGCTCGAGCACGACGTTTCCCGCCACGGCCGCGCAGTTCGACCGCGTCATCAACGACAGCATCCAGCTCTATCACTACAACCCGGGCACCACCGGCGTGATCGCGGATCGCGTGAACGACTACAAGATCACCGCGAAGCTCGACTGGAACATTTCGCGCGAGCAGAAATTCACGCTGTCGTACAAGCACATCAATGCCGACTACACCGACGGCATTTCGCGCACCAACACCAGCTTCACGCTGACCGGCGTGCAGTTCGAGCGGCCGTCGCGCTCGAATTCACTCGTCGCTCAGCTCTTCAGCACCTGGTCGTCCACCTTTACCACCGAGGCGCGCGTCGCCTTCAACATGCTGCGCACCGAGCGCACCGTGGGCACGCCCTTCCCCTACATCAACGGCGTGCAGGTCTCCTCCGGCAACCGGATTAATTTCGGCGTGGAGCGCAACTCGCAGGAAAATTCGCTCGACCAGAACATCATCGAGTCGGTTCTCAACGCGAACTGGTACCACGGCAATCACACGATCGGCGCGGGCCTGGGCGCGGACCATTACGGCTTTCGCAATCTCTTCATCCAGGACGCGTTCGGGACCTACGACTTCGGCTCGAGCGTGTCGATCCGCGCGACACCCGGCCATCCCGCCGTGCCCTTCCGGAATGGCTTCGAGAATTTCGAGCTCGGCCGGCCCACCCGCTACCGCTACAGCTATTCGCTCGTGCCGGGCGTGACCTATCCGGCCACGGAATTCGACTACTACAACGTCGGCGCGTTCCTGCAGGATCGGTGGCGCGTGACACCTCGCTTGACGCTGAACTACGGCCTGCGCGTCGACACTCTCCTGTTCAACAGCCAGCCTCTCTACAACCCGCAGTTCTTCGCGGACTACGGCATGAAGACGAGTCAGTTGCCCGCGACCAAGCCGCTTTTCTCGCCGCGCCTCGGTTACAATTGGAATGTCTTCGGGACGGATTTCACGCCGACGGAGAATATGGGCGAACGCCCGGCCGCGCGCCCATGGTGGCAACGCGGCACCGTCATCCGCGGCGGCATCGGAGTCTTCACCGGCGTCACGCCGCGCGTCTTTCTCGCCAACCAGTTCAGCAATACGGGCGTCGATCTGGGGCACATCGATCAGACATTCGGCACGTCCACGCGGCCCACGCTGCCGATCTTCAGCCCGGATCCGTTCAATCAGCCGCAACCCGGCCAGAACGGACTCAGTCCCGTGCAGACCACAGCCATCGCGCTGACCAGCCCGGACTTCGTCTTCCCGCAGAACCTGCGCGGGAATTTCGCCATCGATCAGCGCCTGCCGTATGGCTTCGTGCTCACGCTCGAGGGGCTCTACACCAAGGCGCTCGAGGCCGTGCAGTTTCAAAACCTCAATCTGTCGTCGCAAACCGGCACCTTGCCGGACGGTCGGCCGGTCTTCGGCGGCAGCGGCGCCGCGCGCCGGAGCCATTACACCAGCGTCATCCTGATGAGCAACACCTCCCTCGGCCAGTCGTACAGCGGCAGCGTCATCCTCGAGCTGCCGCGCACCAAGCAGGGTGTCTATTTCAAGGCCGCCTACGTGTACAGCCGCGCGTTCTCCGTGAACGACGCGACCTCGAGCACGGCGCTGACCAACTATGAGAACACGCCGATCAGCGGCAATCCGAACTATCCCGGCCTGGGCCGTTCGTTCTTCGAGACGCGGCACCGGGTAATCGCCGCGCTCGACTACCAGTTCGCGCTCAAGCGGAAATGGGAAACGACCATCGGCGCGTTCTACGAGGGCCGCAGCGGCACGCCGTATTGCTTCGTCTTCACGAACGACGCGAATCTCGACGGCGTCTTCGGCAACGATCTCGTTTACGTCCCGCGCGGGCCGGGCGACGTGCTCTTCGGCACGATCAGCTCATCGACGGGAAACCTGATTCCCGCCGCGCCGGGCACCGAGTTGGCATTCCTGAATTTCGTGCAGCGTAATCCCTACCTGCGCGCGCACCGCGGGAGCATTGTCTCGCGCTTTGGCGGCACGAACCCGTGGATCAACCGCTTCGACATTCGTTTCACCCAGAATATTCCCGTGCCGGGCAAGGGTCACCTCGAGTTCTACTACGACATCCTCAATGTTCTCAATTTGATCAACACGAAGTCAGGCACGATCCAGACTTGGGGCGGCACCACGTTTGGCACGCCCGGGCTGGCCAGCTATCAGGGCACCGTCGTCGTGAACGGCGCGCGGAAGTCGGTATACAACTATCACCCCGGCGTCGGCGAGCTGTCCGTCCCGAACGGCTCCGCGAATGTCGACTCCCGCTGGCAGATGCAGTTCGGCCTGCGGTATTCGTTCTGATTTCCGGTCTCGCGCCAAGAACGCCAAGCTCGCCAAGCAGACGAAAGAAAAGTAGTAGGGATAGCCTTACATCGATGTTGTTCCTCGCGCCCTTTGCGCGAGTCCCTAACCTGTTGCAGGCCGTCGACCGTCGACTGTCGGCCGTCGACGCTTCCCCTCACGCGGGCGCGAGCACCACCTCGAGTTGGAAAAACTTGAAAGTGTTCGCGTCCGCCGCCGAGGTGGACGCAACGGCCTCATACTGGTCGAGCACCGCCTCAATGAACTCGCCCCATTCGTTCTCGGGCAGCCGGCGGGTCCATTCGGCGAAGGTCACCCGGCAAAATGCGTGCACCGCCTCGCGCGAGCCGAAAACCCATCGCTTCTCCTCCATGTTCATGCGGTCGACGCGAAATCCACATGATTCCGCGAGCCGGGCGTAAGCCTCGGGCGCCAGATGAATGTAGGGCTTGCGGAAATCCGCGAAGTGTCTCGACCAGCGCGGGACCGAGCGCACGTCCTCAATCACGTCCTCCAGGCATCGGCGCGGACCCTCCGGCACAAATCGCAGCAACGCCCGGCCATCCGGCCGCAACGCCTGCCGAAGCGACCGCAGCGCCGCCTCCTGCTCCGGCACCCAGTGCAGGGCGTTGAAGGAAACGATCAGATCGAACTCCGGCGGCAGCCCGAGCGTGCGAACATCGCCGGTCTCAAAGCGCAGATTGGGTCGATCGAGCGAGGCATAGTTCTGCGTCGCGAAGGCGATCATGTCGCGCGACGGATCCACGCCGAGGACCGAGCCGCGCGGCACGCGCTTCGCAATCTCGGCCGTAATCTTTCCGTTGCCGCAACCGACATCGAGCACCGCCTCGGAGCCGTCCAGTTCCAGCCGCGCCAGCACCTCGCCCGCCAGGACCTCCTGCAGGCTTGAAATCCGCTCATAGGCGCTCGCATTCCACTCCGTCATATCGTTTTCAATTCAACCATCGAACGGCCGGACTCAACTTCTTCTTTGGCGCGCCCGCGGTTCGCGCCGGCAAAGAAAAACCGCCGGCGCAAACCGGCGGTAATCCATGCAAAATTTCAGGCGTGGTCAGGTGCCATCACCTGGCGGCCCGCAGGCGGCGCAGTCGCAGCCCGCCGACAAGGGCGGTGCCGCCGACCAGGCCCAGAAAGTAGGTCGAGGGCTCGGGAATCACGATGCCCAGGAGAACGTCTCCGCCGGAGCCGCCCGGGATCGATCCAAGGGCCCCAGCGGGAACAAATGTGCCTGCGTCCGAGGCGTCGATGCTCGTCAGCGTCAAACCGGAAACCGGTCGGGTCCAGTTGGCAGAGTTATTCGTGATAATCGCCCACTGCGTCGCGTTGGCGGGAACGTTCGAATTGAACATCCAGATATAGAGATGGTCACCGGCAACTCCCGGCAGCGTTGGGCCGGCGGAGGCGAAAAATTGGCCTGGGGTATTTCCGCTCCCCGCATCGCCGATCACGGTCGTGCCATAAAGTGTGAACGCAGCGCTCAACTGCGCAAAGGTCGTGTTCGCCGTAAAGTCGAAACCAGTCGGAAACGACCCCAGACAGCACCATGTTTCCACTCGGCAAAATGACGTTGTTATTGAGCCGGATGAAATTGCCAATCGCGCCGAAGTCCACCTGCTCGGCGTCGGCTTTTTGAACTCCCACGAGGCTGACGGCGATGCACAGTGCGGCCAAGATACTTTTTTTCATAATGTTGGTACGCTCGTTTCCAAAAATCCGAATCAAAGATTCATGGCGGGCTGCGGGACCACCCAGGAAAATCCAGGCCGACCCAGCTTTCGCGTAATCAGCACACCGGCGCCTTCGGGAATCACCACGTTCGACGCATCCACGCCGCCCAATTGCCACCGGTTATTGGTCGTGCTGTAGAAGTAGTTGGATATGATTCCGGTGGCCGGATTCAAGATTCCGAGCGTGTCCGCATTTGTCGCCGTATTGGAACCCACCACACCCGTCGCCGGATTTCCGGTGAATAAGCCAGACGCTGCGAGCGTCACCGAGTTCAAGGGATACGGGTTGGAAACAAGGTTGAAATTCTGCGACGCTGCGCCGCCTTGGATCATGATTTCTGTCGGGCCCAAGTTTCACTTCGCCCACCAAGGTGAAGGTGACTGGCGAGGTCACCTTTCGCTCGACCTGGAGGCACTGGTCAGGCCGGATGATGTCGTTGCTCGCGTCGACTCCGCCTCGCTGCCAGCGATTGTTCGTGGTGCTGTAAAAGTAACTCGTAAACACTTTCGTCGAGCCATTCAGCAGCGAAAGAGCGTCCGCATTGGTAGGCGTATTCGAACCCTGAAAGCCGGCCGAGTTATTCGCGCCAAAGGCCGTCGCAAAAGTCCAATGTGGCCGCACCTTGATCTGCGTGGTCCCTGCCGTGATCATCGCGCTGATGTCCTCCGACAGCGTGATGGAAGTCGTGTCGTTCGAAACGACATCGGCCAAAACGCCCGCAGTCGAACCGTTCGCGATCTCGATGAAGTGCGAAAAATTAGGGGACACGCCGGTGGCAAATTGGTTCACCGTAAACGAGCCAGCAGGGAACGTCAGAACGGTGTTCGAGCCAGGCGCCGAGACCGAGACCACGCTTGAGCGGTAGGCCGTCGGGCGGAACATATTCAACGCGACATAGGTGAAGCCTCGGGCCGCACCGGGTTTGCCCGCCACCGTCAGCGTCGTGAACCCCACCGGGTCGGTGACGACGGATTGGGCCGACAGCGTCGAAATCGCGGCCACAAAAAGGGAGGCCACGAGCGATCGGGCCACAACGGAACGCGTGAAAGTCATAAGCAGCAGGGGAAGTTGAAGAGAAACAGTGGTTGGAAGCAAGGATTTTCTCTGGTTTGAAGCAGGAATTCTGCCCCCTCCTCATTCATTACCGATTTCCGTCCCAAAGGTTTCAGAAAATTCTCGCGGGTGGCCTCCTGGCCCCGTCTAAGGTTCAAACCGATAGATACTTGTGTACCTATCGCAATGTTGGGTGCCTAGTCGTCCGCCGGTGCATCCGTCCGGTCGGCGGGAATTTTCTCGATCTTGATGAGGTTGGTCGACCCGCTCACATGATACGGCGTTCCGGCGACAATGGTGAGGTAATCGCCCGGTTCCAGGCCCAGATGCGTCACCGCGTTTTCGCAGGCCAACTCCACCATGTGGGCGGTGCCGCGAATGCGTTCGACGGCCGCGCTCTCCACTCCCCAGGTCAGCGCGAGCCGCCGGCGGATCGCGGGCTCGGTGCACAACGCGAGAATCGGACACGGCGGCCGGTGACAGGCCACGCGCCGCGGGGTGGAACCCGACATGGTGTACGCCACCATCGCGCAGGTGCGCAGCGACTGCGACATCATGGTGGCCGCCTGCGCCACCACGTCCTCCATCGAGCCGGACATGGGCGACTCGGGCGGCGGTGGAATCTCGCCGTTCATCCACGCCTGCTCGGCGCGATGGGCGATGGCCGACATCGTGGCGATGGCCTCGACGGGATATTTGCCGATGGCCGACTCGCCCGAGAGCATCAGCGCGTCGGTGCCGTCGAAAATCGCATTCGCCACGTCGGCTGCCTCGGCGCGCGTCGGCTTCGGTGATGTCGTCATCGACTCGAGCATTTGCGTGGCGGTGATGACGGGCCGGGCGCGCCGGCGGCAGGCGGCGATGATGCGCTTCTGCGCGATGGGCACGTCCTGCGCGCTGAGCTCAAGCGCGAGATCGCCGCGCGCCACCATCACGCCATAGGCCTCCTCGGCGATGGCCTCGATGTCGTCGAGCGCCGCCTTGGTCTCGATCTTCGCGATGATTGGAATGTCGGCGCCGTGCTCCTTCAGCTTGTCCTTCAGCAGGCGGATATCGTCCGCCGACTGCACAAACGACATCGCCAGGAAATCGAGCCCGTGCGCGACGGCGAACTGCACGTCGATCAAATCCTTCTCGGTGAGCGCGGGCAGGCTGACCCGCTGGCCGGGCAGATTGATGCCGCGCCGGCTGGAGAGAGTGCCGCCGCGCGCGATGTTGCAATGGATCTCGCCGGACTTGCCGACGCTCTCGACCGTGAGGATCAAATTGCCGTCGTCGAGCAGGACGCGCTCGCCCAGGCGCACGTCACCGGCCAGCCCGGCGAACGAGACGGAGATTTTCTCGGGCGTGCCCACGAACGTCTCAGGCGAGAGCACGATGGATCCGCCGGTGGGTAGCTCGATGTGTCCGCCCTGCATCTCGCCGACGCGGATGCGCGGCCCGCGCAAATCACCGAGCAGCGCGATGGGCACGCCGAGGGCATCGGCCGCCGCGCGCACCCGGCCAATGGTGGGGAGCGTGTCTTCCGGGTTGGCGTGCGAAAAATTAATCCGCACGACGTCGAGGCCGGCGCGGATCATCTCGCGCAGGACCTGTTCGTTGTCGCTCGCCGGCCCGAGGGTGGCGACAATCTTGGCGCGCTTGGCGGGATGAATACGGGAGGCGTTATCCATGGCGTCGTCCCGCAGGGCGGGACTCCGAATGACGAAACCAGAATGACGAAGCCCGAACGAATTAGGCAATGACGAATTGCGAAGGACGAGAGTCGAAGGTAGAACGCGCCAAGTAACGAATTCGTCATAGGGTCGCGGGCCGTTTCGTCATTAATTCGGGCTTCGTCATTCTGGTTTCGTCATTCGGAAATGGCGCCTTGCGCCATTTCCGTCTCTTGTCAGGGCGCGGGAGTGATGGTAACAACCCGTCCGACCGGTCCATGCCGCGTCGGACCAGGGGCGAAAGCCCAAGGGTTCGGCGGGAGTCGTTCAGGGCTGGTCGCCACGATGGAACGAGAACGCATTCACAACGGCCCGCCGGCGCAGACGCACAATCTCGCGGCGATGCACGGCATTCTGGAGCGCCCGGTGGTCCTGGTCCTGAACCGCAACTGGCAGGCGATCAACATCCGCACGCCCGCGGAGGCCTTTTGCCAGATGGCCGCCGACAACGCCACCGGCCTCGACATCACACCCGACCAGGCCATGCGCCCGGTCCGCTGGGAGGATTGGCTCGATCTTCCCATCCGCGAGTGGGACGCCGCCATCGGCACGCCCCGCCGGCTCATCCGCGTGCCCACCGTCCTGGTGTTGGCGCGCTACGACAAGGTTCCGCGCAAGCGCCCCAAGCTGAGCGCCCGCTCCATCCGCGAGCGCGACGGAAACCGCTGCCAGTACACCGGCCGCGTGCTTGCCCCGGGCGAGGGCAGCATTGACCACGTCCTGCCACGCTCGCGCGGCGGCCATACCACTTGGGAAAATTGCGTGTGGTCGGCAAAATTCATCAACGGCCGCAAGGGCGACCGCCTTCCACATGAGGCGGGCTTGTCGCTGCTCTCGACGCCGAAGCCGCCGCCGGAAATGCCGGTGACTTTCGCGCTGCGCAATTCCCTTGGCATCCGCGACTGGGATCTCTTCCTGCCGAAGCGGTCGCATTGACCGCCCATTCCTATCTGAGCGGCCAACACGGGCCCTTCGGCCGTCGCCGCGCGCAATTTCGCCACCGCGCGCGGCACCGCCTCGAGCGCGCGATCGATTTCCTCGTCGGTCGTCAACCGGCTCAGCGAAAAGCGCAAACTCGCGCGGGCCCGCTCCACGCTGAACCCCATCGCGGCCAGCACGTGCGAAGGATGCACCGACCCGCTCAGGCAGGCCGACCCCGCGCTCGCCGCGACGTTTTCCTTGTCGAGCAGAAGCAGCAGCGAGCCGCTCTCGAGGCCCGGAAAATAAAGGTTCGTGGTATTTGGCACGCGCGGCGCCGCGCCATTCACCTCCAAGCCGGGCAACGCCGCGAGCAACCCGCGCTCGAGGCGATTCCGCCTGGCCGCGATCGCCTTCGACTCGCCCCCGGCGCGCACCGCGGCGTCGGCAATTTCCACCGCGCAGCCGAGCGCGACGATCGACGCGACGTTCTCCGTCCCGGCGCGGCGCTCGTCCTGCTGGCTTCCGCCGTGAAAATAATTAGTGAAGGGCGCGCCGCTGCGCACGAAGAGCGCGCCGACCCCCTTCGGCGCATGAAACTTGTGGCCTGACAGCGAGAGATATTGCACGCCGGTCAGCGCCCCCAGGTTCACCTCGAGCTTGCCCACCGCCTGCACCGCGTCGGAGTGAAAAAGCACGCCGCGTTCACGGCAAATCTCCGCCAGCTCCGCGATCGGCGAAATCACGCCGGTCTCGTTGTTGGCCCACATAATCGTCACCAGCGCGGTGTCGTCGCGGATCGCCCCGGCCAGCGCGGCGGGATCGATCCGGCCGTCGCGCGCGGCCGGCAGCCGCGTGATTTCAAATCCGCGCCGGGCCAGCGCCTCGACGTGCCGCAGGATCGCGCTGTGCTCGACCGCCGTGGTGATCACATGGCGGCGCGCCGGCGCGGCGCGGAGCGCGGATTCCACGGCCGTGTTGTTGGATTCCGTTCCGCCGCTGGTGAAGATGATTTCGGCGGGATCGGCGCCGAGGGCGGACGCGACCTGCCCGCGTGCCCGCTCGAGCGCGCGACCGGCGCGCGAGCCGAGGCGGTAAGGGCTCGACGGATTGCCGTATTCGTCGCCCAGGAACGGCAGCATCGCCTCGAGCACCTCGGGCAGGACCCGCGTGGTGGCGTTGTTGTCGAGATAGGTCAGCGGCTTCATCGGACGGGCGATCGATGTAAGGCCCCGCGCCAGACCCGCCAAGGCGAATGCGTGTCACGCGCGCGACGCCGCAACCTATGACACGATGCGGCCGGACGCCAGCCGCGGCGGCGGTCCCGCTACGAATCCAGCGGCACGTCGCCCGCTTCCACCGCGCGCCGATGGTTGCGCACGAGCCACAGGTTTCGCACGGCGATGAACGGCGTGAACATCGCGCCCAGCACGAGCGGCAGTTTGCCGACGTGGATGGCGTAAATCAGCATCATCACGCCGCCCAGCAGGCTCAGGTACCAGAACCCGAGCGGCACCACGCTGCGTCCCTTCCGCTCGGAGGTAATCCATTGCAGGATGAAGCGCGCGGCGAAGCACGCGTTGGCGGTCAGCCCGAAAAACGTCCAGGCCGTCGGCTCGCCGGAGGTAAGATTCTGCAGAAAATTGTCGAGAAAGTTGGCGAGCATCATGGTGAAAGGGAAAAGTGGTGCCGCGCAAGGAACAGGGAATCAACCCGGCCCGCAACCGCGCTTGCATCCGGCCTTTCCGCTGATTCCTTCCCGTCTCCGGTCTCCGGGCCCTCGACTCTCGACCCTCGACCCTCGATTCCCCTCTCCATGTCGCTCTGGCAACACGCCCAACCACACCTCCGCGACCTCGTCGCCTACGAGCCGGGCAAGCCCATCGAGGACGTGGCGCGCGAGCTCGGCCTGCGCCCCGAGCAAATCATCAAGCTCGCCTCGAACGAAAACCCGCTGGGCCCCTCGCCCAAGGCGGTGCGGGCCATGCATGAAACGCTCGAGCGCGCGCATTTCTACCCCGACGGCGGCGGCTTCTACCTGCGCGAGGCCATCGCGAAAAAGTACGGGCTCAAAATCGAAAACGTGATTCTCGGCAACGGCTCGAACGAGATCATCGAGTTCATCGGCCACGCCTTTCTGAGCCCCGGCGACGAGGTCATCACGGCGAAGCACGCCTTCGTGGTCTACAAGCTGATGGCCACGCTGTTCGGCGCGAAGACCATCGAGGTCGACGATCCGAATTTCGCGCACGATCTCGACGCCATGGTCGCCGCGATCACGCCGCGCACGAACGAACTGTTCATCGCGAATCCGAACAATCCCACCGGCACGATTGTCAGCCAGGAGGAGATCGACGCCTTCATGACAGGCGTGCCCGATCATGTCATCGGTCGTGTTCGACGAGGCCTACTACGAGTTCCTCGATCATCCGCCCGACACGCTCAAGTTCGTGCGCGAGGGCCGGAATGTCGTGGTCCTGCGCACGTTCTCGAAGATCCAGGGGCTCGCGAATCTGCGCATCGGCTACGGCCTCGGCGAGCAAGGAGCTGATCGAAGTGCTGCAGAAGACGCGGCAGCCGTTCAACGCGAACGGCATCGCCCAGGCCGGCGCGCTCGCCGGCCTCGCGGACGTCGAGCACCAGCGCCGCACCAAGGCGGTGACCGACGAGGGTCGCGCGTATCTCCAGCGCGAGTTCGCCGCCATCGGGCTCGAATTCGTGCCGAGCTACGCGAACTTCGTGCTGGTGAAGGTCGGCGACGGCAAGGCCGTCTTCGACGCGCTGCTGCGACACGGGTTCATCGTCCGTCCGATGGGCGGATACAAACTGCCCGAGTGGCTGCGCGTCAGCGTCGGCACGATGGAGCAGAACCGCGCCTTCATCGCCGCGCTGCGGGAGATTTTGGGGAGGTAGCCGCTACGCGAACGCGGGCTGCGCGCGCAGATTCAATTCCTCGAGCAGCGCCTGGTCCGCGTCCACGCCGGGATTTTCGGCGGTGAGCAATTTGTCGCCGTAGAAAATCGAATTGGCGCCGGCGAAGAAGCAGAGCGCCTGCGCCTCGCGCGAGAGCCGCGTGCGGCCCGCCGAAAGCCGCACCTTGGCGCGCGGCAGCGCAATGCGGGTGGTCGCGATCAGGCGCACCAGCTCAAAAACATCGACCGGCGGCTGATCCGCCAGCGGCGTGCCCGGCATCGCCATCAAACAGTTGATTGGCACGCTCTCCGGCGCGGGATCGAACGAGCTCAGCACCTCGAGCAGCCGCAGGCGATCGTCGACGCTCTCGCCCATCCCGATGATCCCGCCGCAGCACACGGACATGCCCGACTGCTGCACCGCCGCAATGGTGTTGAGCCGATCCTCGTACGTGTGGGTACTGACAATCTCGCGGTAGAATTCCGGCGAGGTGTCGAGATTGTGGTTGTAGGCGGTGACGCCGGCCTCGGCGAGCTGGTTGGCCTCGGCATTCGAAAGCTGCCCGAGCGTGACGCAAACCTCCATGCCGAGCTGCGAGACCGAGCGCACGATATCGAGCACCTGCTCGAAGCGGCGGTCGCCCGCCCGCACGCCCTTCCAGGCGGCACCCATGCAAAACCGGGTCGAACCGTTTTCCTTCGCCCGCTCCGCCGCGGCCATCACCTCGGCCTTCTGCATGAGCGGCTCGGCCTTCACTCCGGTCTCGTAGCGCGAACTCTGCGCGCAGTAGGCGCAGTCCTCGCTGCAGCCGCCTGTCTTGATGCTCAGCAGCGTGCAGAGTTGCACCTCGTTCTCCGGCCAGTGCTCCGTGTGCAGCGCGTGCGACCGCGCGATCAGATCAAAAAACGGCGCGTCATAGATTTCCTTCAGACGCGAGAAGCCGGGGGAGACGGGAAGGACCATGTCGCCGCGATTAACGCACGTTATCGCCCGGAAGGGCAACCCGGAGTTTTTCTGGCTGTCGACCGTCGACCCTCGACTCTCGACTCTCGACTCTTCAGTTCGTCCACCTCGCGCCGGGGCTCGAGAGCGTCGGCACGATGCCATTGAGGATGCCGCCCTGGTTTTCAATCCGGCTGGTGTAGGTCGTTTTGCCCTCCGCCCCGATCATGTGCGTGCCGGTGGCCTGGTAGAACTTCTCGCTCATGCTCTCGCCCGTGTGGCAGCCCCAGCTCTTCACGTTCGCGTTGGAGGTGAACAAGCCGCGCTGCAAACGCTGCAGGTCATTCTCGTGCAGCCACGACTTCGAGCAGCTGTCGACGTCGTTGCTGTAGTCGAACATGAAACACGCCTTGTTCGAGTGGCCGAAAAACTCGAAGCCCGAAATCTTGACGCTGCCGCGCGGCTTGCCGCCGTTGAGGTAACTGATGACCTCCGCACCGTTGTTGAACCACACGAGGTTGACCTTGTAGGTGTCGCGCACGGAGTTGACCATGCCGACCAGGTCGCGGTTCTCCTGGCGTCCGCGGGTGATGTAACTCTTCCGATAGACGAGCAGGGTGATTTGCTCAGGGCTGCCGATGGGAATGGTGCTCATGCGCAGTTGCTGCACCCGGGTGCGCGCCGCCCGAATGAAGCTGCCCCAGAAAACGTCATGCGGCTCGAGCTTGAATTTCTCCCATTTGTCGAGCGACGGGCCGCCCACGAGGATGATGTACTCCTTGGTTTGCGCGTGCGCAGTGGCGGGCTGGACCAGGCCGAGCGCGGAGAGGGCGAGGGTGACGAGGAGGAACGGGACGAGGCGGGTACGCATGGAAGTTCGGCCGCAAAGGAAATCGGGAGCGCGCTCCGCGCAACGCAAATTTCCGCTTAGCGCATGCCCCGGCCCACCGGGGCTATCGGCTGCAGCGCCCCATATTTGCCCGCCCAATCCGCCGGCAGCCGCAGGGGCTTGCCCTCGGGCATCTGGATGACGGCCAGCACCTGGCGACAACGCAGGATCTCCAGGCCGTCGGCCGGTCGCGTGATGGTGAAGGCCACCCAAAATCGCATCCGCTCGATGCGTTCCAACCAGCCGTCGATCTGCAACTTATCCGCCAAACGCGCCGGCTTGCGGTAGTCGACCTCCGTCCGCACGACCACCGGAAAAACGTGCGTCGAGGCCATCTCCGTCAGGCCCATCCCGAGCTTCTCGGCCAGGTGCGTGCGGTTCGTCTCGATGAACCGCAGGTACGCGATGTTATGCACGACCCCGCCGCAGTCGGTGTCGAAAAACATCACCTGCTCAAACGTCGAGATGCGGGGGCGATCCATGGAAGATAAGGAACAAGGAACAGTGAGGAAGGAAGAAAAATGTCGCGGTCGAGTCGGTGTGCCTCTCGCGAACGCTCACTAAAAGAGATCCATCTGCGCGATGCAGTCCTCAAACACCGACAAATCTGCTTCCCGCTTTGTTCCGCCTGGTTCCTTTGGTCCCGCCGAAATTGAAAATTGCGGTGAGATGGCCGCCTGCTCGGCGCAGTAAACCTCGAAGCCAACCCCCGCGCGGGCGCGCACGGCGCCGATCGCCAGATCGGGCCGGTTGCAGTCGCGGCTGAGGTGGCCCAACACCACGCGCTCGAGTTGATCGCCCGACTCGCGCAATTCGCCGACCGCCAGGGCCGCGGCGTCATTCGAAAGATGCCCGTGCCGCGAAAGAATGCGCTGCTTCACCGACCACGGCCGCTTCGTGTCCTGCTGCAGCAGCGGTCCGTCGTGGTTGGTCTCGATGAAGAGCGTCGTCACGTGGCGGATGCGCGTGAACGCCAGCTTGGTCACCTGCCCGAGATCGGTCAGCACGCCGAGCGCGCCGGAGGTGTGATTGAAGACGAAGCCGACCGGGTCGGCCGCGTCGTGCGGCACCTGGAAATTCTGGACGTCGATGTCCTCGATGGCGAAGTCGCGGCCGGTCTGAAAGAGCCGCCAGTTGCGATGCGAAGCGAGCTGGCCGGAATGCCGCAGCGCGTCCGCCGTGAGCGCGTTGGTGTAAATCGGCACGTCCCAGCGCCGGCAGAGCACCTCGAGGCCGCGGGTGTGATCGCCGTGCTCGTGGGTGAGCAGCACGGCGTCGATTTCGTCGGGCTTGAGCCCCAGCAGCGCCAGGCGGTGCAGGATTTGCCGCGCGCTCAACCCGGCGTCGACCAGCACACGCACGCCGTCGGTCTCCACGAGGGCGCAGTTTCCGGCGCTGCCACTGCCGAGCACCGTGAAACGAAACATGATCGCATTAGAATCGAGGCCGCATCCCGATGTCCAATGAACACGGACTTGGAACCGCAGATTAACGCAGATTTCCGCAGATTGTTTTCTGGAACAGACTTCTGGTAACCACGAATTTTCCACGAATTAACGCGAATTGAAGTGACCGAGACTGAGTCCCCGTAGATCCATGATTCGTGTCCAATTCGTGTGAAATTCGTGGTTCCTCCGCCTTTCAAAAATCTGCGTAAATCTGCGTTAATCTGTGGTTTCTCTCCGCCTTTTCCCCGGCGCCGGCAGCGCGAGGATGCGGGCGCGTTTCTTCTCGTAGTCGAGCGCGTGGAATCGGCGGATCTCGTCGAGCCGGCGCAGATCATTGAGCGAATCCAGGAACGCCGTGTAGCGCGCCGCCAGCCGGCCAGTTTCCCGGTAGCGACCGCGCAGGGTCGCGTCGTCGTACGCGGCGGGATCGTTTCGCGCGAACAAGTGAAAACGCAGCCAGCGGCGGTCGGCCCGGCTGATCTTCTGCGGCTTGCGCAGGAAGGAGACGAAAAGCAGCAGGACCAGGTAGGTGTCGACCCCGGCCTGCAGCTCGAGGTGACGCACGAAGGCCTCGTCGTCGATCTCGCGCAGGCCGCGCTGGAAGGCGAGCGCGGCATGCAGCGCGTGATTGATCTCCTCCACGAAGGCGATCAGGCAGCGGATGTTCGCGTCGCTCAGCGCCGCGCGCGGATCGTGCCGCTCGAGCTGGTCGATCAGCCACCGCGAGTAGTAAATCCCGATGTGCAGCCGTCCGTCCGCCGCGCGCAGGAAGGTGCGCGCCAGCTCGCTCAGCTCCCTCGCCTGCGCGCCCGCCAGGCGCGAAAGCTGGCGGCAGCGCGAACCGTCGATCAGGCAGTCCTCGAGGTTGATGCCGACCGACGCGTACGTGCGCTCGAAGAGCCGCTGAATCTGGCTGAAGAGGGAGTCGGACACGGGGAATGGCTCAGATCATCAGGGCGAGACCGGGGGCGGCGGAGCTGTCGTCATCCACGTTGATCAGCCGCTGCGCGAGTTCGTTCAGCGCGAGGCGGATCCGCCGGAACTCCTCGGCCAGACGCTGGAAAATCTCCGCCAGCTGGCATTCGCGCGCCACGCGATGGCGCGAGGCCACGTGAAAACTCGTCCGGCCGATTTCCTCGTAGTACGACGCGTCGGGCGCGCCGCGCCGGCTGCGCCGCTCGATCGATTCCGGAAAAATCCCGGTCAGGAACAGCGCATAATTGCCCGCGTGCGTGCGCAGCATGAAGGCGCGCGACGAATCGGCCGTGCGCAGCGCCAGCAGCAAATCACAAAGGTAGGTCGAGGCGACCCCCGCTTCGTCGGCCGTGGAATTCAGCCGGCGCGCGTTGGAGAAATCCTCCAGCAGCGACGCCACGTAATCGCTCAGCGGCCGGTCGTCGATGCCCGCACTGCGCAGCACCCGCCTGGTCAAAACGTAGAAGTAAAGCTGCGGCGAAATCGCCAGCTGGCCGTTTTGCGACACGATGGCGCGCGCCAGCACGTCGTGGTCGAGCACGCTGTTGCGCGTTTCCTCGTCCGTGAGCAGCTCGACCAGTGACACCCTTCCCTCTGGCGAAGTGGCGAGCGTGCGGGTGACAAACTCGAAATCCTCCGCCGTGAACCGGTCCCGACAATTGGCTTGAATCATCGGGAAGACAGTTTGAGCATCCCATGTGCCAGATAGTCAAGACGACTCTGCGGCGACCCTGGAGCGCCCGCCGGAGGTTTCCCCCGCCCCGCCGCGCCCGCCGCGCCGGTTCTGGTTCCGTTTTACGCTCGTCGCTGCTCGGCTTGATCCTCGCCGCGATCGTCTGGTCGGGCTGGTACGTCTACAACAAGGGCTTCACCAAGCGCTGGCGCAATTATCTCACCGCCGAGCTGCGCCGCTACGGGCTCGACGTGACGGTGCGCCGCATCACGCTCGACCCCTTCGAGGGCCTGGTCGCGCACGACGTCGTGCTCAAGCGCACCGAGCGCGGCGGCGGCGCCGTCCTCACCGTCACGCGCACCGCGCTCGACATCAATCTCGCCCAGCTCTTCCAGCGCGAGACCTTTCTCAACTCGATCGACCTGCGCGACGCGCGCGTCATCATCCCGGTCGACGAGCGCGATCCCAACGGCCCGCGCTTCGAGGTGAAGAATCTCCGCGCGAAAATCCTGTTCCCGCCCGGGCACATCCGGCTCACGCTCGCCGAGGGCGAATGCGAGGGCATCCAGTTTTCCGCCAGCGGGCTGCTCGCCAGCTCGGGCGAGACGCCGCCGTTCCTGCGGGGCAATGCGGCCACCGAGACCGCGCTCGATTCGCGCCGCGCGCTCGCGCGCGCGCTGCTCGACGAATTGAAGAAGCTCAAGTTCGCGGGCGAACCGCCGCGCGTGGTGATCGAATTCAGCGGCGACCTGGCCAAGCCCGACACCCTGCAGGCCACCGCGCGGCTGACCGCGGGCGGCGTGCAGCGCGGCACCTACCAGCTCAAGAGCATGAACGTCCTCGCGCGTTTCGAGGACGGCCTGATCAAGCTGGAGAACGGCGATTTCTCCGATTTTCGCGGACAGCTCCACGCCCAGGGCGATTTCCGGCCCTCGACCGGCGTGGCGAACGGCCGGGTGCGCTCGGATTTGGATCTGGCCGCCGCGCTGGCCGAGTTCTGGCCGGCGGCCTTGAACTACGGGCTGAGTTCGCGCGAACCGCCGCGGGTGGAGTTTTCCATGCGCGCGCGCGTGCCCGGCGCGGCCAATCCGCCGCCCGACCCCGCGGCCACGCCCGATTTCGAAATCATCGGCCGGCTCGAGGCGGGCAACCTGACCGCGCGCGGCATTGTCTTCGACGGGCTGCAGACGGAATTTTCCTGGCGCGACGGCAATTGGTACCTGCGCGGCGGCCGGCTCCTCCATCGCAGCGGCGAACTCGTCGCCGACGTCATGAACGCGCCGGGCGAATTCCGCGCCAAGGTCACCAGCACGATGGATCCCGATGTCATTGCGCCGCTGCTCCTGCGCCCCGGCCGCAATTTGCTGAACGATTTTTCGTTCCAGGATTCCCCGCGCGTCGAGTTCACGGCGGAGGGCAAGTCGATCTCCGACTGGTCCACCATCACGGCGCGCGGCCACATGGAGGTCTCGAAAACCAAGTTCCGCGGCGTGCCGATGCTCCACGCCTCGAGCGACGTCGAGTTCAAGAACCAGATCCTCTCCTTCCGCAAGCTCGTGGTGGAGCGCGAGGAGGGCAAAATCACGGCCGACAACCTCAGCTACGACTTCGGCCGCTTCGAGCTGCGCATCGACAACGGACGCAGCAACTGCGTCCCGAACGACGCCATCATGTGGATCGATCCGGGCTGGCTGAAGTGGGTGAAACCCTACCGCTGGAAAAAGCCGCCGGCCGTGAAGGTCGACGGCGTGGTGCAATTCCACGGCCGGATGAACACGAAGCTCAATGTGGATTTCGACGCGCCGGCCGGCGCCGAGTACACCTTCGCGAAGCGCGCGCTGACCATCACGAAGTTCAGCGGCCAGTTGCTCTTCACCGAGCACCGCCTGCAGCTCAACAACATTCATGGCGATCTCTTTGATGGTCGCTGGCGGGCGTCGGCCGACCTGCCCATCAACCGTCCCGGCGTGGGCTACAGCGCGCGGGTCGACGTCGACGACGCCGATTTCCAGGCCTTCGCCAAGACGTATTTCAGCTACTCGAATTCGCAGGGCCGGATGAACGCGCACTACGAATTCACCGGCCGCGGCGACGACCCGGCCACGCTGGTGGGCACGGGCGCCGCGCGCGTGGACAAGGGCAACGTCTTCGCGATTCCGATCTTCGGTCCGCTGTCGACTTTGCTCGGCAAGGCGGCGCCGGGCCTGGGCTTCGACAAGGCGAACCAGGCGAGCGCGGATTTCACGACCAAGGAGGGCCGCGTGGAGACGAAAAACTTTCTCGTGAAGGGCACCGGGCTTCTCGATGATCGGCAGCGGCTGGGTGAACTACATGAACGACAAGATGGATTTCCGCGTGCGCATCAACGCCCAGGGCCTGCCCGGCGTGGTGCTCTATCCGGTGAGCAAGTTGTTCGAGTACTGGACCGAGGGCCCTCTCCCCGATCCCGTCTGGCGCCCGGTGCTCGGCAAGGCCCCCGACCCGGCGAAGGACGCCCCCGCCAAGCCCACCGATCGCGTCGTGCGGCCGGTCGTACCGGTGACGCGGTAGCTGATTGTTTGGTTGGCGTTGATACGTCGGTACTCCCGACACGCCGGGCGCAAAGTACCGCGACCGGAAGGGAATCCCGGCTATCAGTGACCGATGCCACGGCCTGATCCGCGTACCCCGGAACAGGGATCCTTTTCATCGCTCGGATTGATCGACTCGCTCGTGCGCGCGGTGGCGGCGTGCAAATACGCGACGCCGACGCCGATTCAGAAGCTGGCCATCCCGCCGCTGCTCGAGGGGAAGGATGTGATCGGCTCGGCGCAGACGGGGACGGGCAAGACGGCGGCGTTCGCGCTGCCGGTGTTGCAGCGGGTCGCCAAGATGACGAGCGCGCGGACCTCGAAATCGCCGCGCGTGCTCGTGCTCGAGCCGACGCGCGAACTCGCGCTGCAGGTCGAGGAAGCGTTCCATCGCTACGCCAAGCATCTGCGCAGCCTGCGCATCTCGTCGGCGTTCGGCGGGGTCGGAAAATTCGAGCAGACCCATCTGCTGCGGCTCGGCGTCGATGTGCTCGTGGGCACGCCGGGACGCCTGCTCGATCTGCGACTGCAAAAGCGGCTCGAGCTGGGCGCGGTGGAAATCCTGATCGTCGACGAGGCCGACCGCATGTTCGAGCTCGGCTTCCTGCCGGATGTGAAACGGCTGATGGGCGTGCTGCCCGGCGTGCGGCAGACGGCGTTTTTCTCCGCCACGATCCGCGATCAGGTCCTGCGCTTTGCGCGCGAATCGATGTTCGAGCCGGTGCGGGTCGACGCCGAACCGCCGCTCGTCCGCCGCGCAGGGCATCATCGCAGCGCGCCTGCTTCGTCGAGCGCGGGAACAAGATTCCGCTGCTGGTCGAACTGCTGCGCCGCGAGGAAAACGGCCGGACGCCTGGTCTTCGTCACGGCGCAGCGCGACGCCGACAAACTCCGCAAGCGGCTCGCCGACGAGGGCGTCACGGCGGCGGTGCTGCATGGCGGACATTCCCAAACGGATCGCTTCGCCGCGCTCGACGATTTTCGCGACGGCAAGGTGAAGGTGCTCATCGCCACGGATGTCGCCGCGCGCGGGCTCGACATCCCCGGCATCACGCTCGTCATCAACACCGAGCTGCCGTCCGAGCCCAAGCAATACGTGCATCGCATCGGCCGCACGGGCCGCGCCGGCGCGAGCGGGACATCGATTGCGATCTGCGACGACACGGAGCGCAAGCGCTACCAGGCGATCCAGACGCTCATCCGGCAGGATCTCGAGCCGCTGGTCGATCACGCCTGGCACGCGCCGGGGATCATGGACGACGTCATGCACCGGCCCGGCCACTGGCGCGCGCCGAGCCTGCATCCGGATCGCATCCGCAAACACGCCGTGCGCATTCCCCCGCCCGATCGAAAACGCTGAGGGGAACCACAGATTTCGCACGAATGAACACGAATTTCGCTGAGTTGGCGAGCAAGATTCCCGTCATTCGTGTCATTCGTGTAATTCGTGGTTCTTCCGTTCTAAAATCTGCGGAAATCTGCGTTAATCTGTGGTTAAAAAAGCGCCCCGGCCGCGCGTTTGCGGCGGCGGGAGTACATGGAGTCGAGCCAGGCCTGGGAGATGACGCCGAACTTTGCCTTGAGCAACGTGCCGGCCGCGGCCGAGCGCTTGACCTTGAGCTTTGATCTTCGCCTCGAGCGGCGATTCCTTCGCCAGCAACGCGAGCGTGTCGAGACCAATCAAAATCGGCAGCGCGCAGGCGTAGCGCACCTTCCATTCGCGGACGGCGCGCACGTATTTCCAGCCGTCGTCGAGCCGCGCGACCGTCTCGCGCCGCCATTTCTCGATCAGCTTGCGCGCCTTGGCGGGCGATTTCGTCGAGATCGTCGACCGTCAGCCCGGCCGCGACGAGTTCGTCGGTCGGCAGATAGCTGCGGCCGGCGGCGAGATCCTCGGGCAAATCGCGCAGGATGTTGATGAGCTGCAGGCCCTGGCCGAAGCGCTTGCCCAGCCGGAGCATTTCGGCCTCGGGCAGCTTGGCGAATTTTCCGGCGAGATGCCGCTCGCAGAGCCGCGTCCAGAATTCGCCGACGCTTCCGGCCACGAAATACGTGTAATCGTCGAGTTCGGTGACGGTGGCGAGCGCCGTGAGCTCGCGGCCGTCGCCGAAGCGCACCAGATCCAGCGCCTGGCCGTGCGCGATGCGGAAAATCACGCGGCGGATTTCCCAGCGATCCGCCATCGGAATGGCCTCGAGCCACGCGAGGATGCGCGGCGCGGCCTCGAGCAGCGTCTTCTCGTCGCCGGCCGGCAGCTTCGCGGAAATCTCGCGCCGCAACGCGTTCAGCGCCTCGGCGTCCGGGCCGTATTTCACGGCCTCGGCAAACGCGCGCAGGTGATCCAGACGCACCGCCGCGGGCGCGGCCTTGGACGGCGTCGGCGATCGTGTCGAGCGTGCGCGCGATCAAATAGGCCGAGGCTGATCGGCGCGCGCAGCGGCTCGGGCAGGAGCTTGATCGTGAGATAGAACGAGCGCGAGACGCCCTGCAGCAGGCCGCCGCCCAGTTCCTCGAGAAAATCCACCTTGCCGGGTTTCGCGGCGGGCGCGGCCGGGGCGACTTCGGTTTTCTTCGGCGTCTCGCGCTGGCCTTCGCGTCCGCCCTCGCGCGGACCGCGCCGGCCGCCGTGTCCGCCACCTTCCGGCGGGCGGCGATCGCGTCCGCGTTCGCCGCGGCCACGTTCATCGCGACCGCGCTCTTCGCGGCGCGGCGGAGGGCCCTCGCGCTTGGGACGCGGAGCATCGGGACGTCGCTCACCGGGTTTCCAATCCACCGGCGCGGGCGGCGGTGCGCCTTCGGCCAGTCCAAGCGCGGGCGGGCCCTTGTGGTCCCCGCCGCGGCCACCCCGGCGGCGGCGCTTCCGCCGCGGGTCACCCTCCGGCTGGCCACCTGGCGTCGGATGAAAGGTTTGATCGTCTTGGGGTGCGTCCATTGAGATGGAAAGTCAGGGAGTCAACCTGCGGATGTCGATCTTGTCCAACGACGCGTGACCCAACTTGATCTGCTCGGCGGTCCAGAGGTAGCGCGCGCCCTCCTCCGCGGGCGACATTTTGGCCTGCTCGCGCCATTGCTCAATCGTGCGCAGGGCGATGGTGTCGAGCGCCACCGGGTCGCGACTGGCGTAAATGGTCGCGTGCCGCACGCAATACTGCGGATGAAATTCCGGTCCGCCCGCGTACTGCGCGACGAGGCCGTCGATGATGTTGAGCACGACGCGCGGGGCGATGAGCGGGTCGCTGTAAATTTCCGCCACGTAGGGATCGGCGGAGGTGCGCGGCGACGACATGCCGTATTGCTTCACGAGGGTGAAGCGCCGCCAGTTGTCGATGTTCGGCAGCGTCATGTTGTAGAGGCAGCCCGCCACGCCGGCATAAACGCTGTCGGTCAGCGTCGGCACGTTCACGATCTTCGTGACGTCTCTTCGTCAGGATGGTCGCGTAATAACTGCGCTCGCTCATGGAATCTTCCTCGCTGGTGCCCGCGGACCGGCCACTCGGGCGGGGCGCTTCCCCCTCCGACAAGGCCGCGGTCGGCAGCGTGGCCGCGAGCGGTGAGGTGCTGACAAAATCCAAATCGCCCCAAATCAACTTGCCCCAGCACGGCGGCGGTGAATGACACGCTGCGATCGTAGCCGCGCGGCGGGATGTGGCGGACGACGGCCCCGGCGGCCGCGCCCGGCGCGAGGTAGCCGGCCGCGCGCAATTCATCCTCGTCGCGATCCCACACCACGATTTGCGAGCGCGGCACGCCGGCCGCCGACGAGGCCCTCGACAATCGCCGCCACCACCGGTTTGCGCGTGGCGCCGCGGGGTCCGCCGGCCGCCGCGATCTTGATGCCGACCACATCGCTCGGCTTGACGAGCGAACGCCAGGCCGACGCGATGTCGCCATGGCCGGTCACGGCCATGACCGCGCGATCCACCATGACACGGACGCGGTCGGCGTCCGGGCGCAGCGACGATGACACGGCCCGATCGTCGCGGATGGCGACCACCGTGGAGCGCGGCGGGAGCGGCGGAATCGGCGCAGGCGTCGCCGCCGCGCGCGGGTTGAGGGGGCGGTTCCGCGCCGAGGAGTCGCGCGGTCGCCATCGCGACCAGCAGCAGCCATCCTGGAAATCTCGGAATCGAAACGCGTCCTGACACGCTGCTATTTACATCGCGGCCCACCCCGCGCGAACGCCATTTTCCGCCCGGCCGCGTTCCGCGCTATCATCTCGCCCTGGCTCCGGCTGTCGACTGTCGACCGTCGACCTTCGACTCCCGTGATCCGCCACCTCTACGTTCACATCCCCTTCTGCCCGAAGGTCTGTCCGTATTGCAGCTTCTACAAGGAAGCGTCGGACCGGAACAAGACCCAGCCCTTCCTCGACGCGGTCCTGCGCGAGCTGGAGCTGCGCCAGGCGGAGGGCGTGGAGCTGCGGCCGCACACGATTTTCTTCGGCGGCGGCACGCCGAGCGCGCTGACCGTTCCGCAGATGGACTTCCTGCTCGGCGGCCTGCGCGAGCGGCTGGACCTGAGCGAGCTGGCGGAATGGACCCTCGAGATGAATCCGGCCACCGTGTCGGTCGAAAAGGCGCGGCTGCTGCGCGAGCTCGGCGTCAATCGCATCAGCATGGGCGTGCAGGCCTGGGACGCGCCCACCCTCGCGACGCTGGGCCGCGTGCACAGCGCCGACCAGGCGCGCGAGAGCTACGCCATCCTGCGCGAGGCCGGCTTCGACAACGTGAATCTCGATCACATTTTCGGCGTGCCGGGACAATCGCCGGCAGCGTGGGTCGACACGCTGCGGCAGACCATCGCGCTGCAGCCCGAGCACGTTTCGGCCTACAACCTCACCTACGAGGAGGACACGGAATTCATGCGCCGGTTTCAAAGCGGTGAATTCACGCAGGACGCGGAGGCCGACGCGGATCTCTTCGAGCAGACGGCCGATCTCCTTTCCGCCGCGGGCTACGAGCCGTACGAGACCTCGAACTTCGCGCGGCCCGGCCGGCGCTGCGCGCACAACCTCGCGTACTGGCGCGGGCACGATTACCTCGGGCTCGGACCGAGCGCGTTTTCGACGGTGGGCGAGCGGCGCTGGTCGAACGTGCGCGACACCGCGGCGTACACGCAGCGCATTCTCGCCGGCGATTTCGCGGCCGATTTCCACGAGCCGGTCACGGCCGAACGCCGGCGCAGCGAGAGCATCGCGTTCGGCCTGCGCACCGCCGACGGCGTCGAGCGCGCCTGGCTGCAGCCGTGGGGCGAGCGCGTGGACGAGCTTTCCTCGCTCGGGTTGATTTCCACGATCGGCGAACGCGTCGTGCTCACCCGCAAGGGCCGCCTGCTCGCGGACTCGGTGGCGGAAGCATTTGTCTAACCGCGAAGGAAAGGGCGCAACGTGGACCAATCCGAAATCCGAAATCCGCAATCCGAAATTGAGTCCGGCCCGACCGTCCTGACGGTCTCGGAGCTGACCGGCATGGTGCGCTCGCTGCTCGAAATCGAGATCGGCGAGGTCTGGGTGGCGGGCGAGGTTTCCAATCTGCGGCGGCAGTCGTCGGGCCATGTCTACTTCACGCTCAAGGACGAGCAGAGCCAGCTTTCGTGCGTGATGTTCCGCGGCGCGACCTCGGCGGGCGGCAGCCTGCTCGCCGACGGCCAGCGCGTGCAGCTCTTCGGCGAAATCAGCGTCTATGCGGCGCGCGGACAGTACCAGCTCATCGTCAAGCTGGTGCAGCCGCTCGGGCGCGGCGCGCTCCAGGCGAAATTCGAGGCGCTGAAGGCGAAGCTCGCGGCGGAGGGATTGTTTGATCCCGCGCGCAAGAAATCCATTCCGCGTTATCCCCGCACCATCGGCATTGTCACGTCGCCGACCGGCGCGGCGCTGCAGGACATGCTGCAAATTCTCGAGCGGCGCGCGCCGTGGGTGCGCGTGCTGGTGAATCCCGTGCGCGTGCAGGGCGCGGGCGCCGCCGCCGAAATTGCGGGCGCCATCGCCGAATTCAACACCTGGGCGCACGGCCGGAACGAGGCGCTTGAAAGTCGACGTCATCGTCGTGGCCCGCGGCGGCGGGAGCCTCGAGGATCTTTGGGAATTCAACGAGGAGGCGGTCGCGCGCGCCATTGCGGCGTCGGACCTGCCGGTGGTTTCGGCGGTGGGCCACGAGATCGATTTCACGATCGCCGATTTTGCGGCGGACCTGCGCGCGCCCACGCCGAGCGCGGCCGCCGAGCTGATCGTGCCCGACACCGCGGCCTTGCGCGCGAATCTGCAGGCGACGGGCGAATTGTTGCGTCGTTCGCTGGTCGACTGGACCGAGCGCGCGCGCGAGCGCCTGCAAGCGATGGCGCGCGGCGAACTTGTGCGCGCGCCGCGCCGCCGACTCGACGAGGAGCGCCAGCGCGTCGATCTCGCCGCCGAGGCGATCGCCCGCGAAACGCGCGCGCAGCTCGAGACGCTGCGGCATCTGCTGGCGCAGCTCGCGACGACCATCCGGCCGAACGCGGTGGCCGCGGCGGTGGAGGCGGGCCGGCAGGAAATTTTGCTGATGCAACAGGGGCTGGCGCACCGCGTGGCGCGCCGGTTGCAGGAGGAACACGCCCGGTTGCAGCGCGCCGAGGGCCTGCTGCGCGTGCTCGGTCCGCAGGCCACGCTGGAGCGCGGCTACAGCGTCACGATGGACCAGTCGGGCCGCGCGCTGACGTCCACCCGCGAGGTGCGGACCGGCATGAAATTGCGCACGAAGCTGTCCGACGGCGAAGTCCTCGACGGCGGATTAGTTGTAGCCGGGTCGCGACCCCGGTTTGAGGCACGTGAATCGCCCCGGCCTCAGCGAGGCCGGGAAACTCGAAACCGCGAAGTTCGGGACGAGCGAAGGACGCTCGTCCCTACCTTTTGCCAACGCGCCCGGAGGTCGCGTTCCACCACAATTCCGTTAATTCCCCTAATTCTGCCAATTCTCGTCTAAAAAATCGTCTGAGTCGAGTTTGATCAGCCACTCGAGCTTCCGCATTGCGCCGGCGGCCACGGTTCGGTCCAGATTCGCCCCCATGTCGTTCGATCTCAAATCGCTCGTCTCCGCGCGCCTCGGCGAAAACTACGACCTGCACGAGCAGCACATCAATCCCACCCTGGTGCAGGTGCAGCGCATCATCGGGTTCGACCGCGTCTATGCCCGCGCCGAGGGCTCGTACCTCTACGACATGGCGGGGAACGACTACCTCGACTTCCTGAGCGGCTACAGCGTCTTCAACACCGGGCGCAATCATCCGGTGATCAAGAAGGCCGTCCACGACGTGCTCGATCTGGATCTGCCGAACATGGTGCAGATGGATTGCTCGCTCATGAGCGGCCTGCTGGCGGAGGCGCTGCTTGAAGAAATGCCCGCCGCATCTCGACGCGGTCTTCTTCTGCAACAGCGGCACGGAGGCCAACGAGGGCGCGATCAAATTCGCCCGCGCCGCCACCGGACGCTCGAAAATCATCTCGCTGCACGGCTCGTATCACGGACTGAGCTACGGCTCGCTCTCGGTGACCGACTCCGGAAATTTCCGCGAGGGCTTCGGCGACATGCTCGAGGGCGTGTCGCATGTCGAAATCGGCGATCTCACCGGCCTGGAGAACGCGCTGGCGTTCGGCGATGTGGCGGCCTTCATCATCGAGCCGGTGCAGGGCAAGGGCGTGCATTTCCCGACCGACGATTTCTACCAGCAGGCGCAGGCGCTTTGCCGGCAAGCACGGCACGATGTTCATCTGCGACGAGGTCCAGACCGGGCTCGGCCGCACGGGCAAATGGTGGGCGCACGAGCACTGGGGCCTCGAGCCGGACATCATGACCCTCGCGAAATCGCTCAGCGGCGGCTACGTGCCCTGCGGCGCGATTGTCACGCGGCGGAGCATTTACCAAAAGGTCTTCAGCAGCCTCGATCGCTGCGTGGTGCACAGCACGACCTTCGGGCGCAACAACCTCGCCATGACCTGCGGGCTGGCCACGCTCAGCGTGCTCGAGGACGAAAAGCTCGTCGAGAACGCGGCGCAGGCGCGGCGATCAGTTGATGGAGCGAATCGACGCGCTGCGCACGAAGCATCCCATCATCAAGGAAGTGCGCGGCAAGGGCCTGATGATCGCGATCGAGTTCGCCGAGCCGCCGGGCTTTGCCGGCAAGGTGGCCTGGCGCGCCATGCACAAGATGGACGGCGGACTCTTCATCCAGACCGTGGTGGTGCCGATGATGAGCAAGCACCGCATCCTCACGCTGGTGGCGGGCCACAACATGGATGTGATCAAGATTCTGCCGCCGCTGATCATCGGCGACCGCGAGATCGATCGCTTCGTCGACGCGCTCGACCAGACGCTGACCGCGGTGCGCCAGCCGGTGGGGCCGATTTGGGAACTGACCGCGAATTTGCTCCGTCAGAAAGCCGCCGCGCGCCGCGCCGACAAGCGCAGCCGGCAGACTGCTCCGGTCTAGGTCCAGGCTACGACGAAAGCGCGAAGAGGCGCTCGCGGGCCTGCTCGATCCAGCGGGTCACGAAGGCGAAGGACTGGTGCAGGAGCAGGAGCTTCTGCGCATCGCGTTCGCCGGCCAGGGTCCAGAATTTGTCGACCGTGCGCAATTCCTCGAGGAGCGTCTGCTCGCGCTCCCGCAGGGTTTCCAGCCAGCCCTCCACTTCCCCGCGCAGGGAAAGCTGCTCGCCGGCCATCATGGCGCGGGCCACCGCGGAGCCCGCCGCGTTGCGCCGGCCGAGGAAGGAATCGACCCGCGCGGTGACCAGCGCGGCGGGCGTGAAGAGCGAGACGAGATCGGGCGGGACGCTGGCGGGCGCGCTGGTGCGCAGGCCGGGAAATTCGAGATCCAGCAAATGCTGCAGCCGCAGTTTCGGATCGCGCAGCGTGCGAAAGGCCAGTTCCGCGGCCGCGAATTCCACCATCTCGCGTCGTGCTGCCGCAACCGTCGGGATGCTCGCCCGCCGCGCGCACGTGAAAAGCGTTCTTCACGTCCTCCGCCTCCAGCAGGGGCCGCCGTTCCAAGTCGAGCCTGGCGAAGCAATCGAACATCACGCGGAGAAACTTTCGCCGCACGAGCAGTGCGCGACGGCGTTGGGGTTCGTCACCTTGAACCCGCCCTTTTGCAGATCGTCGCTGAAGTCCACCAGCGACCCGCTGACGAAGAGCGCGCTCTTCGGATCGACCACCACGCGCACGCCGGCGGATTCCACCATGATGTCGCGGTTCGCCGGGCCGTCGACCAGGTCCATCTTGTATTGCAGCCCGGAGCAGCCGCCGCCGATGACGGCGACGCGCAGGGCGCCCTGCGCGCGGCCCTGCTTCTCGAGCAATGAGCGCAATTTGCCGCTGGCGGCGTCGGTGACCTTCACCAGGCGCTCGTTCCCGACCTTGTATTGCACCGTCGGGGCGGCGGGCACGGCGGCGTTCATGCCGCCACGTTACGCGAGCGGCCCGAGAAACGCCAACCTTCGGTCAGTCACCCGACGCCTCGCGGAAGGTGTAGCGGAACATCTGCTCGAATTCGACGCGCTGCAGGCGGCGCAATTCGACCTCGAGGTCGGTGTCGCCAAAGCGGTACTGCTCGTAGAGCTGCGCGAGCAGGTAGGCGTCCCAGTTGGATTGGCGCGACATGTTCGGCGATTCCTCCGAGACCATCCGCAGCATCAGTTGAAAAGGCGGCAGTTCGCCGGCCCGCCGGCCGTAGGTGCGGGCCACCTCAAATTCGCCCATGCGCCGAAAGACCATCTGCCGCCAATAGTCCGCCACCGCCCCGGGCACGCTGTCGATCAGCCGGATGGCGTCGGTCAGGCTGTCGTGAAAATAGAAAAGCCCGCCGCGCAGCAGCGGCAGCAGCTCGGCGTTGCGCATGGCCGAGTCGGGCAGGATCTCCTCGTCCGTCGCCTCGCGAATCCGGATGACCATCTCGGGATTCTCCGGGTCGGACGGCAGCGGGCGCCGCATGGCTTCGTCGTGAAGCAACACGCGCTGGACGAAATCGGGGTAATCGAACGCCATGGGATTAGCTTGCCCGACCCAAGCTGAAGCGCAAAGTGTTCCAACCGCCCGCCCATGCCGAGAAAAGTTCCGCTTTGGAAAACGCCCCTCCCGTGGATTTGCCTCGTGGTCGGGCTGCAATTGGTCCTCGTGCTCGGATTCCTTTTCCGGCTCGCCCAGGGGAAATCGGCGCCTGAACCCGCCCCCGCCCGGGCGGCGGCGGCGTCCCGCTCAACCCCGTCCCCGCCACCCAGCCGCGCCTGCTGCCGACCGTCACCCCGGCGCCGCGCATTCCCACCCCGCCGCCCGACCCGGCCAGCGGCATCGCGGTGTCGATCAACGACGCCCTCGGCCGCAACTGGCTCGCCGCCACCTATCGCGGCAACGGCCGCGACGCGCTGTACGCGACGTTGATCAGCCGGGCGGAAAACGCGCCGCCGCGTCCGCTGCTGGTGCGCTTTCCGGCCGGCACCGTGTTCGAGACGGCCGACCACCACGTCCAGATGGTCCTGGCGCGCCCGGAAATCGTCCTGCTCGCGCCGGGCGAGACGAAGGAGTTCGCCATCGGCGGCGTCGCCACGAATCTCAACGTGGCGGACGGAAAATACGTGTTCGTCGCCCGGCCGACGCGCATCGATCGGCTCGATCCGCTGTTCGAATACCTCGAGAAAAACCCGTGGATGTCGATCGAGGCCATCCAGACCGCGGTCCTCGTCATGCTGCAGAACCCGGCGCTGTCGGCCTTCGCCAAGTTCACGCTCGTCTCGGGCGTGGTGGCGCCCGGGCAGAAGCCGCTGCCGATTCCGGGCGACGGGCATTTCCGGGTGCCCACGCAGGACATCATCGCCGCGCTCATCGCGCTGAAGGAAATCGGACTGCCGCGGCGCAGCCTGCTGCTGGCGGGCGAGCCGCAGTTGAAGATTGAGGCGATGATCGACCCGCTCGCGCACGCCGACGCCATGCGGTACTACGACATCGGGCCGGACCGGGAATGGGGCTACTGGCGCGACGAGCTGCTGAAGGGGGACATGAGCACGCGCCACTACGCGCTTTACGGCATCGGCCGATATTTTCCGGACACCGCGCTGCAAATGCTGCCGGCGTGGGCGCGCCAGGCGAACCTGCCACCGACCATGCGGGTGGCGGCCATTCACGCGATGGCCGAGACGGGCCGGATCGAGGCGATCTCGCTTCTGCAGCAAGTCGGCTACGAGCTGGGCGGGCAGAGCGAGTACGGCCAGGCCGCGCGGGCGGCCATCGGCTTCCTCGAAAACCGGCAGGGGCAGCCGGCCGCGACCAAGCCGGTCATCGAATTCAAGGGGAACTGACCGGCCCCGACCGCGCGGGACTGGATTCCAGCCGCCGCCGGAGTTAAATGTTCCCCCGCCCCACCCTTCCCGATGCTTCAATCCCTGACCCAACGTCCCCGCCGCCTGCGCGCTTCCGCCGCCCTGCGCGCGATGGTGCGCGAAACCGAGCTGCACCCGGGCGATTTCATCCTGCCTTTTTTTGTCAGCGAGAAAATCAAGTCGCGCCAGCCCGTCAACGTCGATGCCGGGGGTGTCGCAGCTCACCGTCGCCGAATGCGTCGAGGAGGCCGCCGAGGCGCATAAACTGGGCGTCGGCGCGGTCATGCTCTTCGGCATCCCGGCCCACAAGGACGAGCAGGCCAGCGGCGCCTACGCCAAGGACGGCATCGTCCAGCAGACCGTGCGCGCGCTGAAAAAATCCGTCCCCGGCCTCGTGGTCTGCACCGACGTCTGCCTTTGCGAATACACCAGCCACGGGCATTGCGGAGTCACCCAGCGCCAGGGCGATCACGCGCGCGTGCTCAACGATGAATCGGTCGAACTGATCGCCCGCACGGCGCTCTCGCATGCCAAGGCCGGCGCCGACATCGTGGCGCCCAGCGACATGATGGACGGCCGGGTCGGCGCGATCCGGCGCGCGCTCGACAGCGCGGGGCTGCTCGACACGGTCATCCTCACGCACGCGGCGAAATTCGCCTCCGCGTTTTACGGCCCGTTCCGCGAGGCGGCCGAGGGCGCGCCGCAATTCGGCGATCGCCGGACCTATCAATTGGATCCCGCCAATGCCGAGGAGGCCCTGCGCGAGGTGGAGCTCGATCTCGCCGAGGGCGCCGACATCGTCATGGTCAAGCCCGGCCTGGCCTATCTCGACATCGTGCGCCGGGTGAAGGAGCGCTTCAACCGCCCGACCGCGGTCTATCACGTGAGCGGCGAGTACGCGATGCTCAAGGCCGCCGCGGCCAACGGCTGGCTCGATGAGCGCGCCGCCACGCTGGAGGTGATGACCGCCTTCAAGCGGGCCGGCGCCGACCTGATTGTCACCTACGCGGCCCGCGACATCCTGCGCTGGCTCGCGGCGCCTTGACGCGACGGCCACCCGCCGCCAGCGTTTCTTCGTGATGCGTCCCCTCGTCGTTGTTTTTGTCGCGGCCCTGCTCGTGGCCGGCCGCGCGTTTGGCCAGGCGGGCTCGACCGCGGCCGTGGACGCCGACTACGGATTCAACGGCGTGCAGCTTGGCATTCCGCCCTCCGCCTTGAAGTTGAATGAGTTGGAAAAAGTCGAGGAACTGGGCCGCTGGCTGACCTACCGCGACAAGCGCGAAAAGATTCCCTTCGCGGGCCTGCTGGTCAGCGACATCACGTACAACTTCCTGTGGGGCAAGCTCTACTCCATCCACGTCGAGGTGCACGACAAGCGCAACGTGCGCGGCATGCTCAAGGTGCTGGAGCAGCGCTACGGCCGCGATTACACCTACGATTCGCGCGTCATCGCGGCGGCGGACACCACCATGGAAACGCGCGAGTGGAAGGGAAAGCGCGCGTACGTCCTCTACAAGAGCGGGACCAACGGCGTGGGCGGCCAGCTCATCGTGGTCGATCGCCCGACCTGGGACAAGATGCAGATCCCGCGCGAGCAGGCGGCGAAGCAGAACCGGGAGTGGATGAAGGGCAGCTTCCTGAACGGGGACTTTGACGTCCGGCCGGACAAGGAGAAGTGAGGCCGGGCGCGACGACCGGCGGGCGGGCCGCAACGGCGGCGCGCCGGGATGAAATTTCTGCTTTTCGCGCTTGCGACTTGCGCGGCGTCTTCGCATAAGTCGTGCCTTCCCGGCGGCAGAAGACGGACCACACGGCTCGGCGGCCGGGAGCGATCCCACTCAATTTCGGAAAATGACTTCGCACCGTCCCGCCTGGCCCGCCTGAGCTGTCCCGCCCGGAAACGCGGCCTTCGGCCCGGCCAACTCCGCCTCCCCCCGTGAGCGCATTCATCCAACTTCTATTTTCCGGCGTCGCGATCGGCATGATCTACGCGCTGATCGCCTTCGGCTACAACATCACGTTCTCGACCTCGCGGACGCTGAATTTTTCGCAGGGCGATTTCCTCATGCTCGGCGCGTTCACCGCGCTCACGATCATGACGCATCTCGCCGGGCGCGGGAAGCAGCCGCCGGTGCCGATTTGGCTGCTGGCCTTGATGGCGGCGGCCGTGCTGGGCGGCTTCCTCGCGATCATCCTGCTGCAGGTCGCCATCAAGCCGGCCTTGAAGACCGGCTCGGACGTGAGCTGGATTCTCGCCACCCTGGCGCTGGGCATCATCGCCAAGAACGCGGCCGAGCGCATCTGGGGCACCGACGAGTACCCGATGCCGAGTCCCTTCGGCCAGGGCTACTGGCACGTCGGCGGCGTGAGCATCGACCCGAAGGAAGTGCTCGTCATTGTCGCGGCGGCCGCGGTGATGATCGCGTTCGAGGTGTTCCGCAGAAAATCGCTCTTCGGCAAGGCGGTCACGGCCGTGGCGTCGGACAAGGACGCCGCGCTGCTCATGGGCATCAACGTGCCGGTGGTAATCATGTTCTCCTTCATCGTGAGCTGCGCCATCGCCGCGATGGGCGGCGTGCTCATCGGCCCGATCCAGATCGTCAGCTCGACGATGGGCGCGCTGCTCGGCACCAAGGCCTACGCGGTGTCGGTCATCGGCGGCCTGAATTCGGGCCTCGGCGTCATCGCCGGCGGCCTCATCCTCGGCCTCTCCGAGCAGCTCACCGCGCGCTACATTTCCACCGGCTACAAGGACACGCCGGGATTCATCCTGCTGATCCTCATCCTCCTCTTCATGCCGAACGGACTGTTCGGCAAAGCGACGATCAAGAAGGTCTGATCGCCGCGCCGAAACGCGCGGAAACTCGAAGATTCAAACTCGAAACTCGAAGAAACACGCCGCCAAAAACCAAAACTCAAAGTCCCAAATCATTCCCTTTCCCGACCACGCCAGCTTTCGCACGCGATATTTTCGACTTCCTGCTTTTATCTTGATTCCACTTTCTTCGAGTTTCGAATTTCGAGTTTCGAGTTTGCCTTTCCACCCATGGACGTCCTGAAACGCTTCGGTCTTTACGCTGTCGTCGTCGCGCTGGCGTTCATCCCGTATTTCATCAGCAACGAGTACATCGTGCACTCGGTGCTCACGAAGGTCTGCATCTACATCATCGTGGTGGCGGGGCTCGACCTGGTGGTGGGCTACTCCGGCGACGTCTCGGCGGGCCACGCCGGCCTCTTCGCGGTGGGCGCGTACACCGCGGCCATCCTGATGTGGAAGTTCAAGGTCGACTTCGCGCTTCTGCATGCTGGCGGGCACCGCCTTCGCCGCGGTCTTCGGCGTGATTCTCGGCGTGCCGGCGCTGCGCCTGCGCGGTCCGTACCTGGCGGTTTGTACGATCGCGTTCGGACTGATCATCCAGACCATCGTCAACGAGGCCGTGCCGCTCACGCAGGGTTCCTCCGGCATCAAGCAGATCCCGAAGCTCATCTACGGTCCCATCAACTTCGAGGGGAACAATCTCTTCTACCTCGTCTACCCGGTGATGATTCTCTGCCTCATCGTGGTGAATCACATCGTGCACAGCTACTGGGGCCGGGCCTTCGAGGCGCTCAAGGAAAGCCCCGTCGCCGCCGGCTGCTCGGGCGTGAGCCGCTATCGCACCAAGCTTTCCGCCTTCATCCTGAGCGCCGCCTTCGCGGGCCTCGCCGGCACGCTCTTCTGCCACGTCGACAAATACATCGGGCCGCCCACGTTCTCCTTCGAGCTCTCCGTCCTCTTCCTGATCATGCTGATCTTCGGCGGCACCCGCTCGATCATCGGCAACTGCCTCGGCGTGCTCGTCGCGGTGATCCTGCCCGACCTCTTCAACGACATCAACGACTACCGCCTGATGATCTTCGGCGGCCTGCTGCTCTTCACGCTCTACTTCATGCCGACCGGCATCGTCGGCCTGCTGCGCAAGATCCTGAGCAAGCTCGGACTGATCAAGGCCAAGTCGCGCCTCGGCGTGCCCGCCCATGTCCTCGCGGGCATCGACGTCGGCGAGGTCAAGGCCGTGCACCTGCGCGCCGGGCGACGACGCCGGCAAGGGCGAGCCGCTGCTGGTGACGAAGGAGCTGACGATCAAATTCGGCGGCCTGACCGCGGTCAACAAGCTCGACCTGACCGTCACGCGCGGCCAGATCCACGCGCTCATCGGACCGAACGGCTCGGGCAAGTCCACCACGGTCAATCTGCTCTCGGGCATCTACCAGCCCACCTCGGGCGAGATTCTCTTCCGCGGCCAGCCAGGTGCGCGGCTCGGCCGATCAAATCAGCCGCAGCGGCATCGCGCGCACCTTCCAAAACGTGGCGCTCTTCGGCGACATGTCCGTGCTCGACAACGTCATGGTCGGCCTGCACCACTCGTTCAGCGGCGGGCTGCTGCCGGTGGTCCTGCGCACGCCGCAGGCGCGCCGCCAGGCGGCCGAGGCGCTGGCCCGGGCGCACGCGCTGCTGGAATTTGTCGGCCTGGCCAACCTCGCCACCGAGCAGGCGCGCAACCTCCCCTACGGCAAGCAGCGCCTGCTCGAAATCGCGCGCGCCCTCGGCAGCGATCCGTCGCTCCTGCTGCTCGACGAGCCGGCCGCCGGCCTGACGGCGAGCGAGATCGCCGACATGGACGCGATCATCCGCAAGGTCCGCGATGCCGGCGTCAGCGTGCTGCTGATCGAGCATCACATGGATTTGGTCATGGCGGTCTCCGACGAGATCACCGTGCTGGATTTCGGCCAGAAGATCGCCAACGGCACGCCCGAGCAAATCCAGGCCAACGACCGCGTGATCAACGCCTACCTCGGCACCTCCGGCTCCGGCCACACGCTGTCGGCCGCCGGTCATTGATCCGGCATTCCCCCGTCCCCGCCATGCTCATCATCAAGAATCTCGAGGTCAACTACGGCCCCGTGCGCGCGTTGCAGGGCGTCTCGCTCGAGGTGCCGCAGGGCAAGCTGATCTGCGTGATCGGCTCGAACGGCGCCGGCAAGACCACGCTGCTGCGCACGATTTCCGGATTGCTCAAGCCGACCAGCGGCAGCATCAAGCTCGGCGATCGCGAGCTGGTCGGCGTGAAGCCGCATCTCATCACCTGGGCCGGCGTGGCCCATTGCCCGGAAGGCCGGCGCGTGTTTCCCGATCAGTCGGTGACCGACAACCTCGTGCTCGGCGCCTTCTCGCGCATCAAGCAGATCGGCCACGCCGAGATGCACAAGGACATGGAGAGCGTCTTCCAGCTTTTCCCGCGCCTGCAGGAGCGCCGCGAGCAGCTCGCCGGCACGCTCTCGGGCGGCGAGCAGCAGATGCTCGCGGTCGGCCGCGCCATCATGTCGCGACCCGAGGTGCTGCTGCTCGACGAGCCGTCGATGGGCCTGGCGCCGATCATCATCGACGAGGTCTTCAAGCGCCTGGCCGAGCTGCGCGCGCGCGGCATCACCATGCTCCTGGTGGAACAGCTCGCCTTCCGCGCGCTCGAGGTGGCCGACTACGGCTACGTCATCGAGCACGGGAAGATCGAAATCGAGGGCACGGCCGAGTCGCTGCGCAACGATCCGCGCGTGAAGGCCGCCTACCTCGGCGAAGCCGCGGCCTAGGCGGAGCCATCTCCGCGTTGCGGAGTGGAATCTGACTGCGACGATTTTCTTAGACAGAATTTACAGAATTAGGGGAATTAACGGAATTATTTCGGAGTTGGATAGGCACGTCCTGAGCCGATAGCTCCGCAGGTAGCGGACGAACGGCCTGCGCAGTCGTCCCAGGCAATTCGCGGGGGAGATTCGATCGTCCGCGATGATCGAACCTGTTCTGGACTCGCCACGCGCAGCCGTCCGACAATTTGGGACGACCGAGGACGGTCCGTCCCTACCCCAAAAATTCCGTTAATTCCGTAAATTCTGTCTAAAGAATCCCGGCTAGCTTCAGGTCGACGCTTGCCACCGAAAAGCTCACCGCAAAAAGCGGCCGAGGTTTTCCTCCTCCCAGCGCTGCGCGCGGCGGAAGTACGGGAACTCGCGCTCGCGGCGCGAGAACTCCTCCGTGTGCACCCGGCGGCGGCCGCTCGGCAGCGGCAGGTCGGGCACCACCGAATGCAGCATCTCGTGATAGACCACGTACTCGAGGAACCAGGACGGCACGAACGAGCGGTCGAGCAGCGGGTGAATCCGAATCACCCGATCCTGCTCCTGAATCGTGCCGAAGACGAAATACTCGCGCGGCGGCAGCTTCCGGCGGCGACCCCACGTGATCTTGTATCGCTTGAGCGCGCCGTTGAAATATCTCGTGTTCAACCGGTCGAAAATCGACTGCAAATCAAAGTAGCGCCCCTCCGAGCGGAAACCCGAATTGCCGCTGGATCGGCCGGGTGCCCGGATGCGCGATTTTTCGTTTGGTACGACGGGTGGACATGACTGGAAAAACGGACCCAAAAAACGGGTCCGAGATCATAGGTCGACGTCCACTCCGAACAAGAATTTGGCGCGTCAAAACCGCACAAATACCCCTTGCTTTCGGCACACATTTTGCCCGATTCCTCCGACCTCAACGGGTTGTGGATCGACCGCCAAAAAGCACCACCTGCAGCGGAAAATTACGGCTTTGTCATAATCCACTCGGAGCCGTCCGAGGCGGTCTGCGGCGATCGGGTGCCGAACTTGCCAAGTTGGCGTTGGGAGGGGTCAAAAAGCACGCGATTTTCGCCGCGCATTTCGGGTCGTGACACGGATGGCTCGCGGGCGTGGCGTTGACATCGTCTCGACGCGGCGGAGCCTGCTCGATGAACGACACTGCGTCGTCCCCCGCCGCGCGTCCGCCGCAGGGCCTGCGCCGGTTGTGGCTCTACTTCTCGCGCGCCAGCCGGCTGCGCTGTCCGCATTGCGGGACCAAGCCCATGTTTGTGCCGCTGCGGCAGACGCGGTCCATGCACGACTGGCTGACGCCGCTCGATGGCTGCCCGCGCTGCGGCTACCCCTACGAAAGGGAGATCGGTTATTTCCTGATGGCGATCTGGGCGGTGGGCTACGGTTTCGGCGCGCTCTTCGGCCTCGCCATTTATTTGTATCTCGAGGTGAATTACCGCCTCTCGATCACCACGCTGCTCATCTCGACGCTGGCGCCGGTCCTTGTCTTCGGCGTGCTCTTCGCGCGCCACGCCAAGGCGTATTACATGGCGTTTGATCACTTCGTGGATCCGCCGGTGCCCGATTTCGAGGACCCAGGCGATCCGGACGATCGCGCGCCGCGCCCGCCGGTCGTTACGCCCGGCTTCCCGCGCGCCGACGGACGTGATAGAACCGCGCTAGCCATGTCCCGCGCGCTCGCCGTCACCGTCTACCTGCTGACGGCCGCGCTCTTCGGTTTCTTCTTCATCTTTCCGATTGGGCAGACGCTGGCCGGCGCGTTTGTCGCGAATGGCCGCTTCACCCTCGCCTTTGTCGCCGAGGTCTTCCGCAATCCGCTCTACGTCGAGGGACTGCGCAATTCGTTTTTCCTCGGACTCTTCGGCACGCTGGCGGCGCTGGGCATCGCCATGCCGCTGGCCTGGCTGAGCGATCGCTACGAGTTCCCCGGCAAGAAAATCTTCGGCGCGCTGGTGCTCGCGCCGCTCATCCTGCCGCCGTTTGTCGGCGCCATCGGCATCAAGAAAATCTTCGGCCAAATGGGCTCGCTCAACGCCGCGCTCATGGACGTGGGCATGCTGCGCGAGCCCATCGACTGGCTCGGCCGCGGGCGCTTTTGGGGCTGCGTCTTCCTGATCGGCCTGAATCTCTACCCGGTGCTCTACCTCAACCTCACCGCGGCGCTCGCGAACATCGATCCGGCGATGGAGGAATCGGCGGAAAATCTCGGCTGCACGGGTCTGCGCAAGTTCCGGCGCGTGACGCTGCCGCTGATCCTGCCGGGGCTCTTCGCGGGCGGGACGATCGTCTTCATCTGGGCCTTCACCGAGCTGGGCGTGCCGCTGATTTTCGAATTCGAGCGCGTGACCTCCGTGCAGATTTTTTACGGCCTGAAGGACATCGGCGCGAGTCCGTTTCCCTACGCCCTCGTGGCGGTGATGCTGACCGCGACCGTGCTGCTTTACGCGCTCGGCCGCTTCACGCTCGGGCGCGGCGGACTGGCCATGCTGCCCAAGGCCAACGTCTCCACCGGACCCGCGCCGGCTCGGCCTCGCGGCGGGTCTGGCCTGCACCGCGGTCTTTGCGCTGGTCTCCTTCCTCGCGCTGCTGCCGCATGTCGGCGTGACGCTGTTCGCCTTCTCGCGCGACTGGTACGGCACGGTGCTGCCGCAATCGTTCACGCTCGCGAATTTCGAGACCGCGCTCGGTCACAGCCTGACCGTCCCGTCGATCGCCAACAGCCTGAAATACGCGGGGCTGGCCACCATCCTCGACGTCGTCCTCGGCGTGGCGGTCGCCTACATCATCGTGCGCACGCAATTCCACGGCCGGAAAATTCTCGACACCGTGGCGATGCTGCCGCTGGCCGTGCCGGGCCTCGTGCTGGCCTTCGGCTATCTCGCCATGACGCAGGAGGGGAAGCTCTTCGCCTTTCTCAATCCGGTGACGAATCCGCTGCCGCTGCTGGTGATCGCCTACGCGGTGCGGCGCTTTCCCTACATGGTGCGCTCGGCCGTGGCGGGCTTCGAGCAGACCAGCGTGACGCTGGAGGAGGCCGCGCTGAGCCTGGGCTGTCCGCCGCTGCGCACGCTGCGGCGCATCACCGTGCCGCTCATCGCCGCGAATCTGATCGCGGGCGGCCTGCTGACTTTTTCCTTCGCCATGCTCGAGGTGAGCGACTCGCTCATCCTCGCGCAGCGCCAGGCGGATTACCCGATCACCAAGGCGATCTTCGAACTGTTCCAATTGCTCGGCGACGGCCGCGCGGTGGCCGCGGCGCTCGGCGTCTGGGCGATGGTCTTCCTCGGCTTCACCATCCTCGTCTCGAGCCTCGTGCTCGGAAAACGCCTCGGCGCGTTGTTCCGCGTGTGAGCGGAAGAGCGGATGCGTCGGCGCGATGGCGGATCAAATCCCGGGCGACGATTTTTTAGACAGAATTAACGGAATTAACGGAATTTTTGGGTAGGGACGACCGTCCTCGGTCGTCCCAAATTTGCGGACAGCGCTCGCGTGCGATCACAGATCGCACCCGAAGATCGCGTCTGACTCAGCGATATTTGGGACGAGCTCGAGCGACGCTCGTCCCTACCTCATCGGCCATCGACATTCGCGACGAAGCCGATCCACCCCAAAAAATTCCGTTAATTCCCCTAATTCCGTTAATTCCGTCTAAAAAAATCGTCGCATTGAAATTGATCCGCCACCACCTCACGCCTCCGCCGTCGCGGTCGCGTAAATCCCGAATTTGCGGAACTTGGCGTAGCGCGCGGCCAGCAGTCTTCTTCCTCGGCATTTTGAGCAGCGCCTCGAGATGCTTCACGAGGGCGCGCTTCAAATTCTCCGCCGCCACCGCCGGATCGTGATGCGCGCCCGCCGGGCGGCTCCGGCACGACGTCGTCGACCATCCCAAACGCCTTCAAATCGGGCGAGCTGAGCTTCAGCGCCGCGGCCGCCTCGGGCGCGTGGTTGCGGTGCTTCCACAGAATCGCGGCGCAGCCCTCGGGGCTGATGACCGAGTAGTAGGCGTTCTCCAGCATGAGCACGCGGTCGGCCACGCCGATGCCGAGCGCGCCGCCGGTGCCGCCCTCGCCGATGACCACGGCGATGATCGGCGTCTCGAGCAGCATCATCTCGCGGAGATTCACCGCGATGGCCTCGGCGATGTGGCGCTCCTCCGCGCCGATGCCGGGATAGGCGCCGGGCGTGTCGATCATCGTGATGACCGGCAGGCCGAATTTCTCGGCGAGCTTCATCAGGCGCAGCGCCTTGCGGTAGCCTTCGGGATTCGCGCTGCCGAAGTTGCGCAGGATGTTTTCCTTCGTGTCGCGGCCCTTTTGGTGGCCGACCACGACGCAGGGGTGCCCGGCGAGCGTGGCGAAGCCGCCGGGCATGGCGCGGTCCTCGCCGAAGAGCCGGTCGCCGTGCAGTTCGACGAAATCGTCGAAGATGTTGGCCAGGTAATCGAGCGTGTAGGGCCGCGCGGTGTGCCGGGCGATCTGCACGCGCTGCCAGGGCGTGAGATTCTCGTAGAGATCCTTGCGCATTTCCGCGATGCGCATGGAAATGCGCTTCACCTCGGGGTCGGCATCCACGTCCTGGCCCTTCAAATGCCGCTTCAAATCTTCGAGCTTCTTCTCCAGCTCCAGGACCGGTCTCTCAAATTCCAGGGGTGCGACGCTCATTTCAAAATAAGGAACAAGGAGGAAGGAAGAAGGAACAATTCAACCCGCCGGGAGGGACATCCTGCACGATCCCCCGCGCCGTGGCAATCGGCACGATTTCGCTGGCCGTCGACTGTCGACCGTCGACCGTCGACTCAGGGAAGAATCGTCACCGGCAGCCCATTGCCCACCAAGGTGTGCAATTCCTCCATGTCGCCCTCGGAGAGGCCGAGGCCGGTGGGCGGCTTGGCCCCGGCCCCGGCGGTGCCCGCGGGCGACTCGGCAAAAATGGTGTAGCCGGGCTGCGACAGGATAATCCAGCGCGCGCTGCCGGCGTATTCCTTGGTCCCAAAGGTCACCCGCTTGCCGTCGCGGAACGCCGCTTTCTCCAGAATCTTGGTCTTGGTCTCCACCACTTTCGAGCTGCCGGGCAGGCTGGCCGACACAATGGCGTACTGCTTGAAGAATTTTCCGTGCTGCAGCAGCACGACGCGCTTTTCGCCGAGGTGAATCTCGAGCGCGAAATCCGGCTGGAAAATGGAAAGCCGCTGGCCGGGCTGGATGATCGTGTTCACCAGATTATTCGAGCGCATGATCAGCTCGCTGCTCGTCTTGAACTGGCGCGCGATCTTGTCGAGCGAATCGCCCGCCTTGATCACATACTCGATCTTGTCGGCGCGACGGATTGGTCGAGAGCACGACGTCGGCGTTCATTTCGCCGAGCGCGACGCGGGCCTCGTCGATGCGCGGCGAGCCGGGATAATTCGCGACGATCGCCTCGAGCAGCTCGCGCGCTTCCGCGTTCTTCTTGTCCTTGCGCAGCGCGGCGACCTTGGCCAGCTCGGGTGCGGCCGGATCGGGCGGCGGCTTGGGCGCGGCGGGCGCCTTCAACGCCTCCGCTTCGGCCGCGCTCGGCTGGGCCGGCTGGATCAAATTCCGGTAAGCGAAATAACCGCCGCCCCCGAAGATGACGAGGCAAAGCAGGATGAGGATGATCGGTTTGGCGAACTTCATGACAGAAACAACTACGACCCGCCGCGGCGGCGGAAATCCTCCAGGTTCCCCGGACCGGACTCGGCCACGAGATCGAGCGTGAATTTGATCAGCCCCACCTCCCAGCCGTCCTCCACGCCGACGAGCACGGCGGAGAGCGGATCGGCGCCGTCGCTCACCTCGCGGCAGACGCGATCGCCGAGCGCCTCGATGTTTCCGCTGACGAGATCCTCGACCACGTGCGAGCGGCGGACCTGGAATCCGTAGCGCAGCAGCGCGGCCTGCGGCGAATTCGTGTCGCGCAGCCGCCGCAGCGCCTCCGCGAACGCCTCGGCCTTTTCGCCGAAGCCCTCGAGCATCAGCCGCGCGGCATTTTCAATCGTGAAGATGGCGGGCTTCTCCGCCTCGATGGTGCCGCGCCGCACGCGGATCCAGTCCGGCCGATCCATCGCCTCGGTCAGCAGATGGAACTGAAACGTGGTGCTGCCGAAGGTGCGGATGTTCCGTCGCGGGGCGAGCAGCACCCGCGTATTTTCCAGCGCGAAATTCAAAATCGTCTGAACGCATCGACGCCGCACCGTAGGAACGAACCGAACCCGCGCAAGCGCGAATCGGGTCAGCGCGGCGTAAAGGGAACCCGGTTTTCCCTGCACCACTGAATCGCCGGCGGCACGCCGCGCTCCGCCGCCGCGCGATAATAATTGCGCGCCTCCACTTCGTTCTTGGGCACGCCCTGACCATTGTTCGAGGCACTGCGCATAAAAGAACATCGACCAAGCATCGCCCAGATCCGCTCGCCGCTCTGAACAGTTGCGCCGCCTTGACCGGATCGGGCTGTCCGGAAACGTAGCCTTTCATGTAGAAAACTCCGAGATTCCCCATCGCAATGGGATTTCCGGTATCGGCCGCACGCGACATCAGGTCCACCGCCTTGCGGAAGATCAACCGGTACTGCCGTCGCCGCGCTCGTAGGCCAATCGCAAGTTCGGCCATGATTTTCGGATCGGTCGGCGCGAGCGCAAAGCTTCGCTTCGATGAAGCAGCTTGCCGACTGCGCCAGATCGCGCGCGACGCCACCCATCCCGTCACGATAACATTCGCCAGATTGCACTTTGCCCACGGCATTGCCCTTGTCGCTCGCGGCGCGGAACCAGCGCGCGCTGTCATCCGGATGCGCCGGCAGACCCGGGCGCGCCCTTGAAGAGGAGATTGCCGACTTTCACCATGGCGTCTGGAATTCCCCTTTTCCGCCGCACGTCGATAGTAGCCAAGCGCCGTCGCCGGATCGGTCGCGAGCGTCTCGTCGGCGATAAACATGAGCGCCGCTTCGGAACCCAAATTGCCGGCGCGTTCGAGTTGGTTCTGGGTTTGCTGATAACGACGTGTCTCGGCCTCCGGCGTCTTGGCATCGTCCACCATCACCGCGATGACCGAATCGAGCCGGCTGACGCCCTGATCCTCCTCCGGGAAATCCTCCGCCAGCTTCAAATAGGCGTTGAGCTGATCCACCGGCATGGACGCATCGACCTTCCGCGCGACCTCGAGAGCCTGGAGGAATCGATCGTGCCGCGTGAGCGACGGCGCCGAGGTGGGAGCGGGCGTCGGCGCGACGACCACCCGCGTCGGCTGCGGCGTGGGCGCCGGTCGTGGCCGCGGGGTACGGGAACCGGCGTGTGCGACGGCGACGGCCGGGAGTCGGCGTGACGACGGGTCCCGGCTCCACCGTCTTTTTGCCGGCGAGGAAATAGTAGGCGAGCCCGCCGATCAGCACGACGCCGACGCCGATCAGGATCGGAATCACGGGCGGCTTGGACGGCGGACCGGTGACCGCCGGTGCCTTCGGCGGCGCGGCGGGTGGTGGCGCGGCCGGCGGGGTCGCCGCCGCGGCGCGTGGTGGCGACGGAGCGATGGTCGTCGAGCCGCCGCCGCCCGTTTTCAGCGCCTGGACAAAATTTGCGGCGGTCTTGTAGCCGTCCAGCGCGAGTCCGCGGCGGAGGACGTTGTTGCCGTCCTCGGAGAGGCTCGGCAGCGGGGCGATCCGGACGGGGCCGGGCGCGGAAGTCACCGGCGGCGGCGAACCGCTGAGCAATTCGTAGCAAATCATCGCGACCCGGCGCGGAAAATCCGCCACGCCTCCCGCACCGCCGGAGCCGGCGCCACCCGATCCACCCGCCGGCACCATGGTTTGTTCCGGCATGTAGGTGCCGGCGTCGTTGCCGGTGGTCAGGCTGATCGCCGAAAGCCGCGGCGCGAATTCCGGCCATTCCGCCATCGGCGAGGTCAGGAAATCCGGATGATTGCCCACCTCGTAGTCGACGTCGAAGCCCAGCAGCACCTGGCCGAGCGCGAGTTCGAGCGAGTCGAGATTGTTGGTCGCGGCGAAATCGGCCGCGGCCGCCAGGGGCTCGGCGATGCGCAAGACCTCGTTGGCGGGCAGCCGGTTCCGGCCGCGCAGCAAATCGAGCAGCGAAAATCCGTTCACCCATTCCGTGACGAGGAGGGCGTGGCCCTCCGGCGTGCGCTCGAAGGAATGGACCGCGATCAACCCGGGATGCGCGGCTGCCTGCGCCGCCGCCACCAGCCGCTCGAGGCGCGCCTGCGCGTCGGGCGCGGCGAGCACCGCGTGATGAATCACCCGCACCGCCACCAGGCGGTTGTGATCGAGGTCCAGCGCCTGGAACAGCCTGCCCGTGGCGCGATCGCCGCAGTCGCGCAGCAGCCGGTAGCGGCGCGACAACACCACGCCCACGGTGGGCGCCGACGCGCTGCTCGTGGTCGAGGGCGCGATCGTCGCAACGGTCGGCGAAGCGGCGGCGGTCAGCGCCTGGGTGGCAAAGACGTCGGGGGCCTCGTCGCCATTCCCCATAACCTTGGTGGCGAAGCCGTCCGCCGCGGCCACCGTCTTGAGCACCGCCTCGATCTCCCGGCGCAGCTCGGTGGCATTCTGCTGTCGCTTGCCCGGCTCTTTTTCGAGCATCCGGCGCAGCAGCGTGACGACCTCGGGCGGCTGGCCCGCCAGCATCTCGAAGGGCGGCGGTTTCTGCAGGTGATCCCGCATGATCCCCGCCAGCGCCCCCGAAAACGGCGGCTTGCCGGTCAGCATCCACCACAGCGTGATGCCGAGCGAATAAATGTCCGAGCGCACGTCCAGCTCGTGCTCCTCGAGCTGTTCCGGGCTCGCGAAATGGGGCGTGCCGACGAAGCCCGCGATGGTCACGGTGGCGTCGCCCGCCTCCTTCACCGCCGATTTGGCCAGGCCGAAATCGATCACCTTGACGAAGGTGTCGCCCTCGTCCTCGTCGCTGATCAGCATCAGGTTCGCGGGCTTGATGTCACGGTGCACGAGGCCCTCGCGCTCGGCCGCGCGCAGCGCCTTGGCCACCTGCAGGGTGATTTCCAGCGCGGCGGCGGCGGGGAGCGGACCGACGCGCTTGACCCGCGCCTCGACCGTCTCGCCGGCGATGAACTCCATCGCGTAGAAATAAGAATTCACGTCCTCGCCGAGGTGGAAAACGGCGGCGACGTTCGGGTGGCTGAGGCGGGCGGCGGCGCGCGCTTCCCGCACAAATCGCTGGCGGGCGACCTCACTATTGAGGTAAGTGCCGTTGATGACTTTCAGCGCCACGGTGCAGCGCAGATTCGTGTCGAAAGCCTTGTACGTGATGCCCATGGCTCCGCGGCCGAGCTCGTAAAGCGAGCCGTCGTCGCGTCGCAAGACCTCGTAGTGATGAAATTTCTCGATCTCAGCCATCTGGAGCGCGTCTCTGTCTGCCACAAGTCCGGTCCGGAGAACAGGGCTTACTTCGTGCTAATATAAGATTTGCCGGGCCTGTTCACATTGTTTATATCGGCAAGCGACTTTCCCCATGGCTGCCAAACTCCGAATCCATACCGTCACCGGAGAAAAATACGAGGTCCCGATCCAGAATACGGCGACCATCGGGCGCACGAGCGATAACACGGTCTGCCTGAACACCAGTGCCCACATCAGCCGGCAGCACGCCATCATCCGCTGCCACAACGGGTATGAATACCAGATCATGGACCTGGGCAGCCGCAACGGCACCTACGTCAATGATCAGCGCGTCGTCCTCCCCGTGACCCTGGTCAACGGCGCCAAGATCCGCATCGCCAACAACGAAATTCTCTTCGAGCAGGAGGCCGAGCACGGCGGCGAGGATGCCATCGAGGCCACGCTCGCCGCCAGCACCGACCAGCACGCCCAAAGCGTCCGGCCCGCCGCCATTCTGGTCTGCGACATCCGCGGCTTCAGCACCCAGTCGGAAAAAATTCCGGCCGAGGGGCTCTCCCAGATTCTCGGCCAGTGGTTCCGCGAGGCCGGCAATGTCGTGCAGCGCAGCGGCGGCATCATCGACAAGTTCATCGGCGACGCCATCCTCGCCTACTGGCAGCCCGGCCAGGCCACGCCCTCGGCCACCACGCCCGACGGCCCCTCGCCCGAGTGCGGCGCGGCCTTCGAGGCGGGCTGCGCGATGCTTCGCATGGCCGGAAAAATGAAGTGGCCCAACGAAAAGCCCTTCGAAGTCGGCGTCGCGCTCCACCACGGCAAGGTCAGCTTCAGCAACATCGGCCTCGTCGCCCAGCGCGATGCGACCATCATCGGCGACGCGGTCAACACCGCCTTTCGCCTCGAGAGCATCATGAAGGAGTTGAAGCAGAAGCTCCTGCTCTCGGAAAAGATCGTCGACATGATGCCCGACAAGGAAATCTTCGTCGACCTCGGGGAAAAGGCGCTCAAGGGCAAGGCGCAACTCGTCCGCGTGTTCGGCATGAAGCCGGACTTCGAGTTCTAGGCGGCGCCCGGCCGCGGCCAGGTCAACCCCGCTCGCGCGCGCGCAGGCCGAAGAAGGCGACCCCGTAGCCCAGCGCGGTCCAGGCCAGCAGCTTGAAGGCGGCCAGCCAGCCGCGTGAACCCGCCGTGAAAATCTCGTTGCTCTTCAAGCGCTCGCCGGTCGCGCGGCGGTTGAGGAAATTCACGTGCTCGTAGCCCGGGTTGTTGTTCATCTTCAACGTGCCGGTGATGCGCTCGCTGGAAAAACAACTCAGGTCCATGATGGTCTGCGCCGCGTAGCTCGGGGAAAACTGCGTGACGAAATACGACGCGGGTTTCATCTCGCTCGCCTTCACCACCAGCCCGGAGAAAAGAATCTGCGGAATCAGCGCCAGCGGCACGATCATCACCGCCTGCATGGCGGTCTTGCTCAGCGCGGAGATGGCCAGGCCGATGCCGACGGCCGCCAGCGAAGTGAGGACGAGCGCGCCGGACTGCCAGCTCGCCAGGCCCATGAGCAACTCACGCCCCGTGGCGTCGTTCGGCTGGATGGTGTGGAAGAGCCAGTGGCCGCCTTCCATCACCACGAAAAGAATCAGCGTCTGCACCGCCGTCAGCGCGCCGATCAGCAGGAATTTCGAAAGCAAATACGCGTGCGGCCCGAGGCCGACCATGCGCTCGCGCCGGTAAATCGCGATCTCCTTCACGATCTCCTGCGCCGAGTTGCTGCAGCCAAACCACAGCGCCGAGAGATACGCGAAAAAGAGGCAGAGCGAAGTCTCGTTCGTGACCCACGAGACCAGCCCGCCAATCAGGATGGGCTGGCCGAACAGGATGAGGAAATTTTTGACGTCCGAAGTGAGAATCGCCCACTGCCGCCGCAGGAGGATGGGCAGCGCGGGCGACGGCTTCGTCGGCGTCACGGCGGGAATCGCCGCGCCGCTCGAAGTGCTCGGCGCGAGCGCCGACGCGGGCACGTCCGCCGTCGGACGCTCGGCGGCGAGGCGCTCGAAGTCGCGCTGCCAGTCGGTCGCCGGCCGATCGGAAAGCCGATCGTACAGCGCGGTGAGTTTCTGCACGCCGAAGTGCTCACGCGCCTCCTGCGGTCCGCCCGAGAACACCAGCCGGCCCGAGGCGATGACGAAAAGCTTGTCCGCGAGATAGACGTTCTCCATCAGGTGCGTCGTGCACACCACGGTGCAGCCGCCGTCGGCGAGATGGCGCAGCAGCTCCATCATCTTGAATTCCGCCGCCGGATCGAGGCCGCTGGTCGGCTCGTCGAGGAAAAGCACGCTCGGCCGGCCGAGCAGCTCCACGCCGACGCTGACGCGCTTGCGCTGTCCGCCGGAGAGCCGGCCGATGGAAATGTTCGCGCGCTCCTGCAGGCCGAGCTGGATGATGGTCTGGTCGACGAGCTTTTCGATCTCGTGCTGCGGTGTGCCCGCCGGCAGGCGCAACTGCGCGCTGTAAAGCAATGCCGCGCGCACCGTCAGCTCCGGGTGCACGATGTCGTCCTGCGGCACGTAGCCGAGCATCGAGCGCAGTTGCTCGTATTCGCGCACCAGATCCATGCCGTCGTAGAGCACGGTGCCGCCCGTGGCGGGCCGCAGGCCGGTGATGGCGTCGAGCAGCGTCGACTTGCCGCTGCCCGACGGTCCGAGGATGCAGACAAACTGCCCGCGCTCGATGCGCAGCGAGACGTGATCGAGAATCGTCAGCGCGCCAATCTGCTTGGTCACGTCCTTGCCTTCGATCGTCACGCCCGCGCCGCCGCGCGTGCGCACGAGCTGGCGGCCGTCGAACCGGAAAAAGAAGGGACCGATTTGCAATTGGTCGCCGATGACCAATTCATGCCGCTCGAAGCGGTGCCCGTTCACGAACGATCCGCCGCGGCTGCGCAAATCGGTGAGCAGGAAACCGGTCGAGCTGCGCTCCACGCTGGCGTGCTGGCGCGAGACGCCCGCGTCGTTCATGGCCACGTCGCATTCGCTGGCGCGGCCGAAGACCAGCTTGTCGCGCAGCGGAATCATCGACACCTCGTGGCCGCCCATGAGCACGCGCGCGACCGTCGCACCGATGGTCTGCGGCTCGGGTCGCGGCACCGCGCTTTGCAGGGCGGCGGGCGCGCCGCCGTCGTCGCCAAATTGCAGCGCGACGGGCCCGACGTCGATGCGATCGCCCAGATGCAGTGGCGCCAGCGCGCCCTTGGGCAGGATGGCGCCGTTCAGGCGCGTGCCGCGGCGGCTGCCGAGATCCTCAATCTGCGCGTCATGCCCGTTCCAATGCAGCTTGCAGTGGTAACGGGAGATTTCGGGGTGATCGAGCTGGATGTCCGATTCCGCGAGTCGGCCGACCAGCAACGCGCCCCGGCGCAGGGTGATCTGACCCGCCGGCAGGCCCGAGAGAATCGCCAGCTTCGGGCCGTCGGCCGGCGGGGGCGCCGGGGCGGGCGAGGCGGGGTCGGGTGCGATTCCACTCATGCAGGCTGCACGCTAGCGTAGCAGGCGAGGATTTCTCAAGGCAAGATGCACGGTCGGCCGGGACCGCACCAAACCCGTCCCTTGGAACCCTCTTTCAGGGCATGACCGCCCAGACCTCGACGACCCGGTTCTTTTGCAATTGATCGCGGCCGTCGCCGAAGAGCGTCGAGCTGCCCATCGCCACCGCGTGCATCACGTTGGTGAGCTTCAGGCGATCGCGCATCGCGGCGACCGCGTTGCTCGCGCGGTTTTGTGAAATCTGCTTGTTGAGATCCGCGCCGCCGGTCGGGTCGGCGTAGCCCAGCACCACGAACACCACGGTCGGATCATCCACCAGCCGCTGCGCCGCGGACGAACCGAGATCGGAGCGCAGCCGCTCCACGTCGGACGAGCGCATCTTCGACTCCCCGATATCAAAATAGATCGTCGCCACGCGGCCCATGCCGGGCGTGCGATCGACGCGGTCGTAAAGCTTGTCGCGATTCTCCGGCGAAAGATCCGGCATCAGGTCGATGCGCTTGAGCACCTCCTGCTTGATGAGCGCGTTCTCCGGATTTTTCAGATTGGTGTCGATGACCGGCGGCGGCGGCGTGGCCGCGGGCACGTTCTGCAGCGCGGCGAACGCCTGCGGCTTCGGCGTGGGCACGGGTGCCGGCGCCGGCGCTTCGGTCGGACGCGGCGGCTCCGCCGCAATCACGGCCGGCACGGCCGGCTCCGCGGGCACCGCGCTCGGCGGCGGCGTCACGCGCGGCACATTGTCACTCGAGGGAATGTTCTGCACCACCGGTCCCGCGGCGACGCTGGTGGGCACGAGTTCGGGTTCCACCGGTTTGGAGACGCCGGGACGCGGGGTGGGCTGAGTCGTGACGACCTGCACATCCGAGGCGGGAGGCGGCGGGGGCAGCCCGTCGCTCACCACGGCGGGTTCGGCCGTCTTCGGTTGCGAGGTGGCGGTGGCCGCGGCGCGACGCTTCTGAATGAGTTGGTTGAGGCCCCAGGCGATGAGGAAGCCGCAGCCCAGCACGACCATGCCGACGAGCACCAGCGGGAAGACGCGCACCTTGTTCCGCGGCCGCGGGCCAGCGTTTACGAAAGTCTCGTTCGGATCACCACCGGAAGGCACGGGAGGAAAATCTGGAGGAAAGTACTGGCCGTCAACTGCGGAGAATCGGGCTGCAGGGATTTGAACCCTGGACCTCCTGCACCCGAGGCAGGCGCTCTACCAAGCTGAGCCACAGCCCGATTTATCGGAAGCGCGACCGTAAGCGCGCTGCCAGATCGGGTCAAGGTGGATATCTCGCCACTTCCGCGACACGCGCGCCGCCCGATCGGTGCGCGGCGATTGCGCGCCACGAATCCGGTTGAGCGGCGGCCCAAGCTGCGATACATCACGGGCGAGTCCGGCGCAGACGTGTGCTCGCGCGACTTCCCAAATGATCCTTCGTTCCTTCGCCCTGGCTTTCGCGGGAATCGCCTCGCTGGCCCTCTTCGCCTGCAAATCGGTCGAGTACGACGATCCTCCGCGGCCGCACTTCAACGAAGCCTACATGCAGACCACGCCGCCGCCCGGCGGGTATGGACGCGACGCCGTCGCGCCGGTCGTGCCCACCGATGTGGAGCAGCCGCGGGTCACGCCGCCGCCCGCGCCCCGCTCGCAAACCACCCAGATGCCGCCCGCCGGCGTCGGCCCCGCCCAGGAATACCCGGTCGGCACCCCCGTTTCGGGCAAGCCCGGCTTCGTCACCAGTCCCTACAAGCCCTACGCGGGCTACGTGGATGTGCGCGGTTTCTCGCCGGGCGAACAGGTGAAGTGTCCCTACTCAGGGAAAATTTTTCTTGTTCCCTGACCGCTTTGGCTTCATGCCTTAGGGCCACCGATTTGCTATGACCCGTTTAATTATTCTTCCCACGACCGTCGCCTTTGCGACGCTGGCCATTTCTGCCTGCAACACCACCCCGAAGCCGCCGCCGCAGCATGTCGCTCCGCAGGTCACGGCGATGCCGACTCCGACGCCGACCCCGACGCCGAAGCCGGTGACCGCAGACGGCGCCGCCGCCGCCGGCGGTGCGGGACATCGTGACCGCCAAGCCAGTGGCGGGCAAACCCGGCTTCGTGACGCTGCCCGGTAGCACCGGACTGATCGACGTGCGCGGATTCTCGCCGGGCGAACAGGTCAAGGATCCGGCCACCGGCCAGTTGTTCCTCGTTCCGTAACGTTGGACGCCGCCGCTTTTCGCGAGTCGGTCGCCATTCTCGGCCCGGGCCTGCTCGGAGGCTCGATCGCCCTGTCGTTGCGGCGGCATTGCCCCGCCGCGCAATTGCGCGTCGCCGGATTCAACGCCGAGGAAATCGCGCGGGCGCGCTCGCTGCGACTCGCCGGGCTGGTCACGGATCAACCGGAGGAAGCGGTGCGCGACGCCGACCTCGTCGTCCTCTGCACGCCGATCGACGTCATGCCGTCGCTGGCGCGCCAAATCGCGCCGCAACTCGGGGCTGAGACCGTCGTGACCGATGTCGGCAGCGTGAAACGCTCGCTGGTTCCGGAACTTGTCGGCGATATTCGGCGCGCGCTACGTCGGCGCGCACCCGATGGCCGGTTCGGAACACCGCGGCCTCGAGTGGGCGAGGCCGGAGCTCTTCGACGGCGCGGCGTGTTTTCTGATTCCGGGATCCGATGAAAATTTCAACACCAGGGCCGGTGCGTTTTGGCGCGCGCTCGGCTGTCGTGTCGCCGAATGCACGGCCGAGTCGCACGACGAAATCGTGGCGCGGGTCAGTCATCTTCCCCATCTCGTCGCGGCGGCCCTGCTGGTGGCGCGCGGATCGATCCGGCGGCGACGCCCTCGGCTTTGCCGGTCCCGGCCTGCGCGACACGACGCGCCTGGCGTCGGGTCCGCCGGATCTCTGGCGCGGCATTCTCGGGCACAATCGCGACGCGGTCGGCCGCGCGCTCGGCGAATTCCGGCGCGAACTCGAACGAGTGGAGGAGCTTCTGGCGCCCGGCCGCGAAAACGAGTTGCGCGCGTTTCTCGCCCGCGCGGCGGAATTGCGCGCCGCGTTGCGGCCCGGATCGCGAAAAACTGACTGAATTCCGGTCCGGACAGGGCTATTTTTTGCAACCCGGAAAGCCCTTGAGTTTTGTAGATTGATCCCCCACTCTCCCGCTCCCTTATGTCCCGGCTTCGTGTTCGTCGCGCCCCCCTGATTCAGGCGGAGATTCGCGTGCCCGGCGACAAGAGCATCTCGCACCGCGCCGTCATCCTCGCCTCGCTCAGCAACGGCGTCTGCGTGCTCAAGGGATTTCTGCCCGGCGCCGATTGCCTGGCGACGGTCAACGCGATGCGCGCGCTCGGCGTGAAGATCGAGGAGCCCGAACCGACCACGCTGATCATCCACGGCACGCACCGGCAGCTCAAGGAACCCGCGGATGTGATCGACTGCGGAAATTCCGGCACGACCATGCGGCTGCTCGCGGGGGTGCTGGCCGGACAGAATTTTCGCTCCGTGCTGACGGGCGACGACTCGCTCGCGCGACGCCCGATGGCGCGCGTGATGAAGCCGCTCGCCAAGATGGGCGCCAAGATCACCGCCCAGGGGAACAAGGACAGCGCGCCGCTTGTCATCCAGGGCCGGTCGCCCCTGCAGGCGGTCTCCTACCCGCTGCCCATGGCCAGCGCCCAGGTCAAAGGCTGCGTCCTGCTCGCCGGGCTCTTCGCCGACGGAGCCACCACGGTGATCGAGCCGGGGCAGAGCCGCGACCACACGGAGCGTCTGCTGGAATTTTTCCTCGTGCCGGTGGAGCGCGAGACGACGGGCGAAGGCAAGCAGCGCAAGCAGCGCATCACGGTGCGCGGCGGCGCCATGCCGGAGTCGCGCGATTTTCAAATCCCGGGCGACATGTCCGGCGCGGCGTTCTGGATGGCCGCCGCCGCCGCCAAGCCCGGCTCGCACCTGCTGATCAAGGACGTCGGCCTGAACGACACGCGCACCGGCATCCTCGCCGTGCTGCTTCGGATGGGCGCGCGCGTCCGCGAGATCATCGAGAACGTGGATCAAATGGAGCGCACCGGGTCCGTCGAGATTGTCGGCGGCCACCTCCGCGGCACGATTGTCGAGGGCGCGGAAATTCCAAACGTGATCGACGAGCTGCCCATCATCGCCGTGCTCGGCGCGCTGGCCGAGGGCGAAACCATCATTCGCGACGCCGCGGAGCTGCGCGTCAAGGAAACCGATCGGCTCGCCGCGCTGGCCACCAATCTCCGCGCCATGGGCGTCCCCGTGGACGAGCGGCCCGACGGCCTGATCATCACCGGCGGCCAGCCGCTCAAGGGCGCCAAGCTGCAAAGCTTCGGCGATCACCGCATCGCCATGGCGTTCACCATCGCCGGCCTCTTCGCCAAGGGCGAGACGATCATCGAAGACACCGATTGCATCGGCACATCGTACCCGGGATTCGAGGACACCCTGCTCGAGGTGCTAAAATCATCGAGTTCCGGCTCCGAAGCGACCAAGGTGATTTCCACGCTGCCCAACTGACGAGGCACGCGCCCGCATGTCCCACGTCGTCATCGCCATCGACGGCCCGGCCGCCTCCGGAAAAAGCAGCGTGGCGCGGGCGCTCGCCCACGCCTTCGGATTTGCCTACGTCAACACCGGCGCCATGTATCGCGCCGCCACCTGGTACGTCCTTTCGAAAGGCGTCGATCCCGCCGATCCCGCCGGCGTGGGCGCCGCCCTCGATGCCGCGAAAATCGAATGCGGACTCGATGCCGCGAAAGAGTCGACCATCCGGCTCGACGGCGTCGATCCCACGTCGCACCTGCGCGACGCGTCGATCAACCAGCACGTCTCCACCGTGTCGACCGTCGCGCGCGTGCGCGAGCGGCTCGTGGCCGAGCAACGCGCCTACGCCGACCGCGAAAACGTCGTCATGGAGGGACGCGACATCGGCTCCGCGGTGTTTCCGCACACGCCGTACAAGTTCTACATCGATGCCTCGCCGGAGGTGCGCGCGCAGCGGCGCTCGGCCCAGGGCGAGAATGATTCCATCACGGCGCGCGACTCGATTGATTCCTCGCGCCGGAATTCCCCGCTGATGATCGCGGCGGACGCGCAGGTGATCGACAGCTCCAAGCTCACCATCGAGGGCGTGGTCGGCGAAATCATCGGCCGGCTCAAGCTCAAGAAATTTCCGCTGCCGCCGACCGCGCGCCTCACGCGAGGCGTGCCTATTCGGAATCAATGAAAAGGCGGACGGGCCGCTCCGACAGCTTCACTTCCGGATTCTCCGCCGCGAGGGCGGACTCGATCGGCAGTCTCACGAGGCCGTTCGCATCGGCCGACAGCACGCGTTTCTTTCCGGCCGCGCGGACGTCGACCGTCGCCTTGCGCGCGCCAGATTTCGGAAAGAGAAAAATCACCGACCTCACCGCGGGCTCGGCGGGAGAAGGCCCGCTCGCCTGCGCCTTCATGAGCTTGATCGCCTCGGCGATGCCATCGGTCAGCCGGGCATAGGGAAACGAGTTGGCGGGCGGCACCGCCAGCTCGACGCCAATATTCAATCGGAGCGAACCCTTGGGCTGGTTCGCCTCGATGGGCGGATTCTCTTTGCGCAACGCCTCGGTCCGCGGGAAATCGAGAATGTATCCTTCGGCGCTGACGCGAAGCGGGATGTCGCCGGTGGTGCTCCGGATGACCAGCCGGATTTGGGCGGGCTTGATGCCCTTGATCTTCGAGACGACCTGCGCCGAAGCGACCAGCTTGCCCGCGTCGACCTGCTCAATCTTTTGCCACAGTTCATCAAGCTTGGCGTAGGGGACGGTGGCATTCTCGGCGGCGGCGGAACCGGCGGTGAGGAGAATTCCAGCGGCGAGCAGGGCGGGCGAAAGGAGGCGGAGCGGGGCCATGTCCCGACTAGACTCGCGATGCCTCCGACGGGCAAGGCGACCGGGGCAAGATTGCGGCCTTGCATTTCCGGCTTTGGTGCCCAACGTCTGCGGTCCGCGCCTGGACGAGGGAAACGTCCCGGCGGCCCACGCCGAATGAGTGACGTAAACGCCTACCAACCCGCCACGCGCGAGCTGCCCGTGCCGATCGGCATGAACATCGCGCATTGGTTCGCGCTCACCACCGCCCGGCTGATCGTGAAATCAGCGTGCCAATGGGATTGCCGCGGCAGCGAAAACATCCCGCCCGAGGGCGGCATCATCATCGCGATGAACCACCAGAGCTTTCTCGATCCGCCGCTGGTGGCGCTGGCCTCGCCGCGGCAGGACATCGTCTACCTCGCGAAAAGCGAAATCATGGAGTGGCCCCTCCTCGGCCGGCTTTTCCCGCAACTCCATGTCATCCCGGTCGACCAACAAAATGCCGATCGCACCGCGCTGCGGCATTTGATCAACATCGTCCGCACCGGCCACGTCGCCGTGATCTTTCCGGAGGGCGGGCGCACGCCCGACGGCGAGATCCAGCCCGCGCAGCCCGGCATCGGCTTCGTCGTGGGCAAGACCCTTTGCCCCGTCGTGCCCATGCGCATCTGGGGCGCCTATGAGGCCTACCCGATGGGCGGCCGGCCGCGCATGCACCCGATCTCCGTGCGCGTCGGCCCGCCGCTGCAATTCACCAAGGCGGATTTCGAAAGCGGCGATCGCATCGACTACCAGCGCTGCGCCGACAAAATTCTCGACACGATCAAGGCGCTCAGGCTCTGACTTGCAACAAAAAGGGCGGGCTGCCTCTCGGCGCCCGCCTCTCATTGTGATTCGATCACAACGTCACGCCGCGCGCGATCGCGTCAGGCCGGTCACCAGCAAGACGAGGCCGCCGCCCGTCACAACCCAGCCGATGATCGGCGGAATCGGCACGCGCTCGGTGGTCGTGGCGGTCGCCTGGATGGGCCCGACATCGATGACCTTTTTCTCCCGGGTGAAGGAGAAGCCCTGATAAACGAGCAGGACGACTCCGACAATGACGAGGATGACGCCGGTGATGGTGAGATTCTTCATGAATGAATTTGGTTCGGCTTGGTCAGGCGCTGCGGCGAATGAAGCCAATCAGCGCGAGAACCAGGAAAATGACGAAGCAGATCTGGGCGATCCAGGCGGCGGTGCCGGCGATGCCGGAGAAACCGAGGATGGCTGCGATGAGCGCCACGACGAGGAAGACAATGGAATAGTGAAGCATGGGTTGATGGGAGTTGGGGATGGTACCGACTGGTTGGGATGGATTAGGCGCTCGCGATGATTTCGCGCACGCGGTCCTCGGATTCGCCGAGCCTCTTTTGCAACTTGCCGATGAGCACGTCCTCCTGGCCCTCTTCGTAGAGCAGGTCGTCGTCCGTGAGTTGAGCGTACTTCTTCTTGAGGTTGCCCTTGGTCTGGCTCCAGGATCCTTTGAGTGTCAGTTTGTTCATACAACGTTTGATTCGGGTTGATTCGAGCGAGCGGTTCTAATTAGTTGCGCCACCGGGATTGGGACCGAAGGCGCCGTTCCACTCCACCTTTCGCAGGCGGCATTCCAAATCCGGCCAAGCCACATGTAACCATTAGCTTATCCAGTCGCTTAGATCCGTTTTCTCCCCACCGGCACGGCGGGTTCCACGATTCGAATTATCGGACTTTTTGCAACGCACCCACCCCCCTTTCGTGCGAAGTGCAACGTCCGGGCGGCGTCGTTCCTGACAAATTCCCCCGAAACTCCTTCATGCGACCCATCCGCTCCTCCATCCGCCAGGCCATCGTGGTCACTTGGTTTGTGCTCACGATTGGCAGCCTGCTGGTGCGCGCCTACACCTGGCGCGATTTGACCCGGGCGATTGACACGTCGGAGAAGGCGGTGGAAACGCAGGACGCCATCCGGCGGGTGTTTTCCTTGCTGCAGGACGCCGAAACCGGCGCGCGCGGCTACATGATCATGGGACAGAAGGATTATCTCAGTCCCTTTGAAAACGCCTCGCAGCAACTGCCGGCGGCGCTGGATCGCCTCACGAACCTCGTGGTGCAGAGCCAGGACATGCAGAAGGATCTGATCGAATTGCGAAGCCTCGCCGACGTGCGCATGAATTTCCTGCAGGCTTCGGTCAACGACCGCGACCGCATCGGCCTGGAAGCCGTCAAGCAACGAGCCGAATTGCAGGGCGGGAAAAAGACGATGGACAAGATTCGCGAGGTGGTGGCGCGGATGGAAGCACATCAGGACACGATTTTCTCGGCCGGCGGTGTCGAGCGCCGCGCCCAGATGCGCAAGGCCGAGATCACCACCAACGTCGCCGGTTTCGTCGGCGTGGGCGCCGGCATCCTCGCGCTCTATTTTTCCTACATCGCGCGCCGCCAGGCGGAAAAGGAGGCGCAGCTCACGATCGAAAAGGAGCGCGCCGAAATCGCCGGCCGCGAGAAGAGCGCCTTCCTCGCCAACATGAGCCACGAGATTCGCACGCCCATGAACGCCATCCTCGGCTTCAGCGATCTCCTCGAGCGCGAGGTCCTGTCCGACCAAAAGCGCGCCTATGTCCGCCATATCCGCCAGGCCGGGCAGTCGCTCGTCCAGTTGATCAACGACATCCTCGATCTCTCCAAGGTTGAGGCCGGCATGCTCGAGCTGCATCTCGAGCCCACCGACGTGCGCGAGGTCTGCGAGTTCACGCGCACCGTCGTCGCGCAGACTGCCGCCAAGAAGGGGCTCAAGCTCGAGATCGAGGTGGCCACCGAGCTGCCGCGCGCGCTCCTGCTCGATCGCGGCCGCCTGCGCCAGGTCCTCGTCAACCTCGTGGGCAACGCCGTCAAATTCACCGACCGCGGCTTCGTCAAGCTGGCCGCCACCTGGGAGAAAAAGGCGGTCGACCGCAGCCACATCCATCTTTTCTTCGAGATCTCCGACTCGGGGGTCGGCATTCCGGCCGAGCGGCGCAGCCGGGTCTTCGAGCCGTTCGTGCAGGCCGACACCCGCCGCGACGCCGAGCGCCAGGGCACCGGACTCGGCTTGAGCATCGTCAAGCGACTGACCGACGCGATGGGCGGCACCGTCGGCGTCGAAAGCACGGTCGCCCTCGGCAGCGTCTTCCGCGTGCATTTCCCCGAGGTGGAGGTTTCCGCCAAGCTGCCGGTCAGCGATCTCCAGCCCACGGACAAGGACGTGAACTTCGACGATTTTCAGCCGTCGCGGCTGCTGGTGGTCGACGACAACGCGACCAATCGCGATTTGATCGCCGGCATGTTCGCGGCGTCGCATCACAGCCTCATCTTTGCCAGCGACGGTCGCGAGGCGGTGGCGGTGGCCGCGCGCGAGAAACCCGATCTGGTGTTGATGGACATCCGCATGCCCGACATGGACGGGCGCGGCGCGCTGGCGGAAATCCGCTCGCGGCCCGGACTCGAGGTGCTGCCCGTCATCGCGGTGACGGCCTCGAGCCTGCTCGACGCGGAGGGCGAGATGCGCCGCGACTTCAGCGGGTACATCCGCAAGCCGTTTGGCCGGCGCCAGATTTACGACGAGCTGGTCCATTTTCTGCCCAAGTTTCAGCCCGGCACGGCGCCGGCGCCGCAACCCGCCGCCGAAGCGCCGGTCGCGCCGGTCACGGTGAAGGTGGAAAATCCGGTCCGGCTGCGCCGGGACTTGCAGCGTCTGCTCGCCGATCGCTGGCCCGCCGTGAATGACAGCCTCGCGATTGGCGAGACGACGGCATTTGCCAAGGAGGTCGGCGCGCTCGCGCCTGGCCATCCGATCCTCGAGGCCTATGGGCGCGATCTTGAGAAATACGCGCAGACGTTTTCGCTCGTCGACCTGGAGCGCCAGGTGCAGGCCTTCCCCGCCATCGTCGAACGAGACGCTGCAATCCATTCCAACGAACTCGTGAGCAACCCCATCGAAATCGGGAATCGCAAGCCGACCATTCTCGTCGTCGACGACCAGGAGCGAAACATCCAGCTCGTCGGGACGCTGCTGCAATTGTTCAACTACGAAATCATCCCCGCCATCAGCGGCGAGCAGGCCCTCAAGCGCGTGGCCTCGCGCCGGCCCGATCTCATCCTGCTGGACGTGCTCATGCCGGGCATGGGCGGCATCGAGGCGTGCCGCCGGATCAAGGAGACGCCCGGCTGCGAGGACATCCCGGTGATCTTTCTCTCCGCCGCCGACGACAAGAATCTCGTCGTCGAGGGACTCGAAAGCGGCGGCGTGGACTATGTGGCCAAGCCCTTCAACAAGGCCGAGCTGCTCTCGCGCGTGAATACGCAGATCGCGCTCAAGGACACGCGCGATCAGCTCAAGCTGCTCGCGGCCGACAAGGACGAGCTGCTCGGAATGCTCGCGCACGATCTCAAGAATCATCTCAGCGGCATGCAGCTCAGCGCGCAATTGCTGCGCGATCGCTCCGCCGCCGCGCTCGACGAGAAATCGCGCCAGCTCGTCGACAACATGGCGGACTCCACCGGCAAGCTGCTCTCGTTCGTGAAGGAGCTGCTCGCCAACGCCTCGGTCGATCACGCCGTCATGACCGCGCCGGAGCGCATCAATCTCGCCGAGCACACCGCCCAGGCGATTCGGCGTTATGAGGAGGCTGCCGCGCAAAAACAGACGCGCCTCTATTTCCACGATCCGCGCCTGCCGGTCGAGGTCTCCGCCGATCCCGAGGGCGTCGGCCGCATCCTCGACAACCTGCTTTCCAACGCGATCAAGTTTTCCCCGCCGGGCTCCGCCGTGAACGTGACCGTGAGCGCGTCGGACGATGAATCGATGGGCGTGGTCGAGGTGACCGACGAGGGTCCCGGCATTCCGGAGGCCGACCGGACCAAGCTCTTCCGCCGCTACGCGCGGCTCTCGGCCCAGTCGACCGGCGGCGAGCCGTCCAGCGGACTGGGCTTGAGCATCGCCAAGCGACTCGCTGAAATGATGCGCGGCGAGCTGGTTTGCGATCCCCCCGACGCCGGCGGCGCCACTTTTCGCCTCCGCCTGAACGCGGCCAAGCCGATCTAGCCCATGGATTTCCTGGTCATCGATGACGAGAAGGTGATGCGCGACGCGGCCTGCACGCTGATCGACGACGAGGGGCATTACGCCGATCCCGCGCCGGACGGCGCCACCGCGTTGATGCGCCTCAAGGAGGAGCGCTACGACGGCATTCTGCTCGATCTGAATCTGCAGCGCGAAAGCGGCCTCGATCTGCTCGACAAGATCACGAAGGAAAAACCCGGCATCCCGGTGGTGATGATCACGGCGCAGGGCGGCATCAACTCCGCGGTCGAGGCGATGCGGCGCGGCGCGATCGATTTCCTCGAGAAGCCGTTCACGCGGCAGCAATTTCTCACCGTGCTCGCGCGGGTGCAGCGCTTCCGCCAGCTCGGCCAGAAAATCGAGGGCCTGGAGTCGCGCGTGCGCGACGAACGCGCGGAGATGCCGGAGATGGTCTTTGAGTTCGAGACACCCGCCATGCGGGAAATGATGGACATGCTTTTTCGCGCGGCGGACTCGCGCGCCTCGATTCTGCTGCTCGGCGAAAGCGGCACGGGCAAGAGCGTGGCCGCGCGCAGCGTGCACGAGCGCAGCGGCCTGGCCGACAAGCCGTTCGTGACCGTGAGCTGCCCCAGCCTCACGGGCGAGCTGCTGCAGAGCGAGCTTTTCGGCCACGTGCGCGGCGCCTTCACCGGCGCGGTGCGCGATCACTGGGGCAAGGTGAAGCAGGCCGAGGGCGGCACGCTTTTCCTCGATGAAATCGGCGACGTCGCGCCGGAGGTGCAGGCCAAATTGTTGCGCCTGCTGCAGGAGGGCGAATACGAGCGGCTCGGCGAAACCGCCACGCGCAAGGCGAATGTCCGCGTGATCGCCGCCACCAATCGCGATCTCAAGCAGGCGGTGCAGCAGGGAGGCTTTCGCGAGGACCTTTACTACCGGCTCGCCGTCATCAGCGTCGAGATGCCCCCGCTGCGCCAGCGCCCGGCCGACGTGCTGCGCCTGGCCGAGCATTACCTCGGGCATTTCTCCAAGCTCTCCAAGCACCGCAAGAAATTCTCGCCCGAGGCGCGAACCGTGGTCTGCGCGCACACCTGGCCGGGCAACCTGCGCGAGCTGCGCAACGTGGTCGAACGCGCCGTCATTCTCTCGCGCGATGAAGTCATCACCCCGCAGGATCTCCCGGCCGAGCTCGGCGGCAACGGCGCCGCCCCCGCCCCGGCCGCCCTCGTGGGATCGATGGTCTCGCTCGAGGCGCTCGAGAAGGAGCACATCCGCCTGGTGGTCGAGCGCGCCGGCAACATGAGCGAGGCGGCCGGGATTCTGGGCATCGACGCCGCCACGCTCTACCGCAAACGGAAGCGCTTTCGGCTTTGACTGAGCGCACGCCGCTGCGCGGGAAACTCGAAACTCGAAATTCGAAACTCGAAGAAAGTCCGAAAATCGAATGTCGAAAGACGAACGAAAGCTCCCGAGCGCCGGAGGCGCGACGGACTGGTTCTATCTCCGTAAATTCCGTTAATTCCCCTAATTCCGTTAATTGCCCACTTCGGCTCCCGCCTCAGTGGCCGCTACCCTGCGCGGCCTGACCGGCTGCCTCGGGCCGCCCCGCAGCCCTCGTCTCCGTCTAAAAAATCGTCGCAGAGCGATTGATCGTCCCCGCGCTCAGGCGCCCCACCCGGGCCCCAGAGAAGTTTCTCTGAATCGATACACGCGGCCCCGCCGCCGGGCGCGAATCGCTTTCAGACACAAACCCAGCAAAAACTATTCAAATGAAAATTTCATCCTTCTTCGCCCTCATCGTCATCGCCATCGCGCTCGCCTCGGTGGGTTGCTCGGCCAGCGGCCGGATCAACGTCCAAAACGGACCCTCCAGCAAGCTCTCGACCGACACCCAGGTGGCCTACGTGACCAAGCTGGCTCCCGCGCCGCGCTAGTCGCGCGCACCACTTCCCCGGCGCCACCCCTCGCAAGAATTTTGGCGACGTAGATGATCACGCCCTCCATCGGACCAGCCTTGTGGGCGAGCCGTGGGCTCTGGCCTCCGCTGGCCCCCGGCGCGATGCGAACGTCGCGGCCCCAGCCCGACTCTGTCGTGATCGACCGACTCGCGAGCACGTTTCGCCGGATCGAAGGCTTCGAACATTTGGGGCTCGATGATGAGCTCCGCCGGGAACTGGAATCCCTCCCGCCCGCCGTGCTTGAGCTTCCTGAAATCCAGCTTCGGCTCGGCCGCGTGCTCGAGCGATTGTCGCACTTCGATGAGGCGTTGAAGCTTTACGACCGGATGGAACGCTCGGCGTTCTCGCAATTGGGTCGCGTGCGCTGCCTGGCGCAATCGGGACACCTCGAGGAAGCATGCGCGCTGCTCGAGCGCATTTCCTTCGACCCGGCGGCGGTGAAGGAGTTCGTCGAGGCGCGCGATTTGGTGCGCTGAATTCCGGCGCGTGATCGCGGCGTGCGATTTGCACGGTTCGCGCGAATTCGCATTGCGCAATGCCCGAAAATTCGGGTCAAAAATCCGGCGAAGTCGCTGCTCTCCAGAGTAAAACGCGAACGGCATCGCGGAAGCTAAGGAGAGTCGGCATGAACCTACCAACACTCTGCCCTCAGGTTTCGCCCAATTCGGTCGAGACCTCCGATGAAGCCCTGATGCTGGCGGTGCAAAATCGCGGCGGCCCCGCGCTGGAGGAACTCTATCGCCGCCACGCCTCGCTCCTGCGCGCGGTCATCTATCGCGCCGTGCATCATGATGCCGATGCCGACGATGTGCTGCAGGAAGTTTTCATCGAGATCTGGGATCGCTCCGGCAGCTACACGCCCGAGAAGGGTCGACCGCTCGGCTGGATGATCACCCTGGCTCGCCGGCGCGCCATCGATCGCATCCGCCGCAACCAGGCGTTGCAGCGCACGGCCAACCGCGTGGAAATCGAATACTCCACCCAGCCCGAGGCGCGTCCGCGCAATCAGGCGGAGGAGGAACTCAACACGGCCGAGACGCGCGAAGTCATCGCGGAGATTCTCAAGCGACTGCCCGACAACCAGCGCCAGGCCATCGAGCTGGCGTTCTTCAAGGGCATGAGCCAGCGCCAGATCGCCGCGGCCACCGGCATCCCGGTCGGCACGATCAAGACCCGCCTGCAGCTCGCCCTCGCCAAGATCGAGCGCGCCCTCAAGGGCGTCTCGCGCGAGTTTGTCGACCGCTACATGTCGCCCACCGTCAGTGCGTGAGAAGGGCGGGAGTAATCAGTTATCAGTTATCAGTTATCGGTGAGACACCTTCTGATCGCATGTCACTCACCACGGCGGACTGATGACTGTTTACTGATCACTGATTACTCATCCCGAATCCGGAATTCGATGTTCAACGTTCGACAATTCCCCAAAAAGGGGTATCATCACCGTCCCCGGAAAAACAAAAGGGGGCGCACTGGTTTCGACTCTTGGTCGGAGGTGCTGGTGGCAGGTCGAGGACGATCCGTTGGCCTCGTAAAAAATCGGGTCAAAAATCAAACGCCAATACTGACCTGGCTCTCGCGGCTTAATTGACCGTGACGTTCCCCGTTTGACGCCTGCTGAGGCGGGGAGCGACGACAGCAGGCTGGCTCTCGGCCGGAGTGCGCGCGGCGGGGAGTGAGACAGACCACATGCGTGCTCGGTCCTGCGAATCGTGCCGGTGCGAGTCGCAGGAGCTAAAGCAAACACCAGGCTATACCTGTAGAAGCTTGCGCTGAACATCTCGAGGACAGGGGTTCGACTCCCCTCGCCTCCACTTTTTCGACGATCCCGCCGGCGCATCGGCGCGCTTGCGAGAAAGCATGGTAGCTGGCCTCGCGGAGGTCGGACGGACTGCGAACTGAGACTCGCATTCGCGGCGGTTAGTGCATCGGGCCAGCCGCGTCCAATCCACCAAATGTGATCTTCCGGACACTTTTGTCCGAATAGCAAATTGCCCTTCTCTGATGGCTTCCGGATATGCGGACAAAACTGTCCGGATATCACCGCCCGTTTTCGCCGTGCAATTCACCCGATCTGTCCTCATACTTACATGTTAGGTTTCATCACGACTCATTATGAATGACAATGAGAACTCCGAACTCGTAGCGCGCGCTATCGAGTTGTTAAATGGGCCGCCGTATTTCAACGTTGCGACCGCAGGCGGCGACGGGGAACCTTGGAATACCCCCGTTTGGGCTGCGAGGGGCAAGGGTCTAAGCCTTTACTGGTCGTCTTGGGTAAGGGCGGTTCACTCCAAGAATATCGAGGCAAATCCACGTGCCTTCCTCACGCTATTCGACTCAACTCGTAAAAAGGGTATCGTTATCCTTCATCCATATGTAAATTTCCTGGTCACTTCACGCGGCACTGTATCTGGCACTTGGACAGGCACCGTGCCGTAGCCGCCGGATCTAACAACGCGCTGCACCTAACCGATTCGGCGGAGGGATGTTTCAGCCCATTTTGGAGTTGCGTTCCGCCTCATCGGCAGGTGAGCTAGGGTCGTTAGACCTATGGCGCGCGCCTGTTTTTTTCTGCTCCTGTTCGTTTGGGCACGACCTGTCGCCGCCACAGACAATTACTCCTACAAAGATGGCGAGTATGTGGTGATTAGCGGTGGCCGCTCACCTGACGCTCGCTGGTCGGTCGCTGCGCACGGCGGCGGTGACGCGGGTTATGAGCACTTCCATCTTTATCTTCATGCGCGAGCCTTCCTGAGAAGCTACGCCACTCCTGATGCGCGATTTTCTCGACACTAGTCCACTTTCAATCATCGCTCCTGTGCCCCGGCTGCAAGCACGTCGTTGTGTTAACCGACTTTTTTGGGAACGGCCTGAAACGCTTTTATAAAGCCACTCCTACGAGAGCGTGGCTCAATCTGCCTGTCTGAACGTGAGCTCACTCCCTCGACCGTGAAATGCGTGTCGAGATTCCATTGGAGCTTCTGAAAGCTGCAACCTAACCAGGCACTGGAGCGAACCGACTCGGCGGAGTGTAAGTATCAGACGGCCTTCGCACTTGTCTCCGCCTCGCCGGTCGCTCAGTTTGGGTCGTTAGGCGTCGCTGCGACCTCCCCGGTAGTCGCAAGAACCTTATGACCGAAGATCCAGAAACTTCATCCGCCCAAACAGTCCAGGATGCTCATCAAAAGCATTCCGCAAATTCGATCGACGCAAAGATACGAAAATGGGCTATTTGGGCAGGTGTCGTGTGCACGGCTGCCTTCACACTCGGGTTCGCGGGTCTGATGGGGTTCCAGTTTCTCTGGGGAGGGCCGGAACCATCAAGCTGGGTCCTGAAACTTATCCGAAGCAACTATGCAGCAATTATCGGAACGCCCATGTCAGCAGTAACCGCTTTCTGCATTGTGTCCGTTCTCAAGGTTACCAATGGCCCAATTGAGTTCGAGGCATTGGGTTTCAAGTTTAGAGGAGCATCCGGCCCAATCGTTCTTTGGGTTCTTTGCTTCCTTGCCATCGTCGTTGGCCTTCGCGTGTTGTGGCCGATGGCGCCTAATTAGGCGCTGGAGCGAATCCGACTCGGCGGTTCATACCACATCCGCCTCGAGACTTTACATTCCACGTTGCCGGTCGCTTTGTTCGCGCTCTCAGCCCGTCGCGCTGCCGCATGAGATTCGCCGTCCTCTGTCAATTGCTGCTGCTTGTTTACCACCAGGTCACGACGCTCGTTGACCTCCACCCATTCAACGGGACGCGCAATTCCACCCGCCGCGAGCGGCTGACTGAAGCGGGAGTCAACGCGGTGCTCATGGGCCTCGCCCCGATAGGCTTCGCCTTTCGCATTCACGGACTGATGCTCTTCGGCGTCTGCTATTACTTCGCGCTTTTTTTCGCCGAACTCGTCATCTGGTGGATTCCTTATTTCACGGTGCCCGCGGGTCGCTGGCGCACCGTATACAATCGCCTTCTGTCGCTGGCGACATCGAATTTTGAGCCGGGCGACACCCTGGATCATTGGCGCAAAATCCACACTCGCCTTCATCGTGATACCCTCACCTGGTTGCCCGTGCGCGCCGGCCGCATCGTTCCCAATGTCGAGCACACGCTGCTGCATGCGCTGACGCTGGCCACGGCCTTCATCACTCTCGGGGCCTATCGAAGCGCCTGAGCTTGCCGGGGAGTCGCCCGAGTTCGCTCGCTGATGCCCGACAAGCCAAAGGTGCGAAGCTGCGCGACGGACTGTGTCTCAACCGCATTGCCGCTTTACATTCCTCCCTGGCGGTCGCTCAGTTTGAGTCGTCAGGTTCATTTTCCCATTTGCGTATGAAAGCATTGATCGCCGGCATCTGCGCGGTTCCGCTTTTGTTCGCGGGCACCGCGCCGGCCCAGACTGCCGACCCGGCCGCAGGGCCGAAGATGAAAGCCATTGTGTATCACGATTACGGTTCGCCCGACGTGCTACGACTGGAGGAAGTCGCCAAGCCCGTCCCCAATGACAATCAAGTCCTCGTCCGCGTGCGCGCGGCCTCGGTCAATCCGTACGACTGGCACTTCATGCGGGGCGAACCGTTCGTCATGCGGACCGAGTCCGGCTGGAGCAGGCCGAAGGAAATTCGCCTCGGCGTCGATTTCGCGGGCACGGTGGAAGCGGTCGGCAAAAACGTGACGCAATTCAAACCGGGCGACGAGGTGTTTGGCGGCAGAGGCGGCGCCTTCGCCGAGTATGTCCTGGCGCCGGAGCGAATCCTCGCGCGGAAGCCCGCCAACGTGAGCTTCGAGCAGGCCGCGGCGGTCCCCATCGCCGGCATCACCGCGCTGCAGGGCGTGCGAGACGTGGGAAGAATTCAGCCCGGGCAGAAGATTCTGATCAACGGCGCCTCCGGCGGCGTGGGCACGTTCGCAGTGCAAATCGCGTATGCGCTCGGCGCCGACGTGACCGGCGTCTGCAGCACCAAGAATGTGGAGCTGGTCAAATCGCTCGGGGCCAATCATGTCATCGACTACACCAAGGAAGATTTCACCAAGGGCTCGGTGCGCTACGACGTGATTCTCGACTGCGTCGGCAACCAGCCGCTGCTGGCCTGCCGGGGCGTTCTCACGCCGAACGGGAAATACATCATGGTGGGCGGGCCGAGCGGACCATGGCTGAGCCCGCTCGATCGCATGATTCGCATGCTCGTGTTGTCGCGTTTTGTCGGCCAGGACCTGTCGATGATGCTGGCGAAGCAGGACGGCAAGGACCTGTCGATCATCGCGGACCTCATGACGTCGGGAAAAGTGACGCCGGTTATCGATCGGCAATACAAATTGAGCGAGGTCCCCGAGGCGATTCGGTATCTGGAGAAAGGCCACGCCCGCGGCAAGGTGGTCATCAACGTGGCCGATGCGAACGACGCCGCGCCGCCTGCAAGGTCGACCGCTGCCGCGGCAGGCGAGGCGAACGCCGGCCGGCCGGAGCGCACGGCCCTCGCGTTCATCGCCATGGTGCTGATCGCGCCCGTCGTCCTCGCGCTCGTGTTGAATCGTCGCTTCCAGCGGAACAATCCGGAAAAGCGGGGATTCCGCTGGGGTTACTATTTCAGCATCCTGTCGATTCTGGGCGGCCTCGCCCTCGGCCTGGCGCTGGATGCCGGCCCCACGGCGGTGTACGGCATCGGCGCGATCTACGCGTTGCTCGCGTGGTTCTTCGCGCAGCGACACCACTGGGCCTGGATCGCGCTCACGCTCCTGAGCTTCAATCCCCTCGCCTGGATCATCAATTTCATCTACCTGTGGAGGCGCTGGGCGGAATCCCCCCGCACCACGCTGTCCAGCTAGCCGGCCGTCAGCTGGCCTGCCCGAGGCCGGTGCGACGCCGCGCGACGAACCACCAGAACCAGACGCAGCCGGCGGCGCCGACCGCCGCGGCGCCGAGAAAATTCGCGCGCGGGCTCACGCTCCACAACCACGCGCCGAGGAACGAGCCGCTCGTCACCGTGCAGTCGCGGATCAAATAATACGCGCCGAACGCGCGGCGCGCAGTGCCGGCTCGGCCTGCGCGATGATGAGCGCCTTGCGCGCGGGCTCGCCGAATTCCTTCAAGCCGCGCACGATGAACGCGACGACCAGCCAGCCGAAGCTGTGGGCCCAGAGCAGCGACAGCGGAAAAAGCGTGAAGAAGACAAAGGTCGCCAGCACGAACGGACGCTGGCCGTACTTGTCCGCCAGGTGCGCGACGGGGATGTAGCAGAGCATCGCCGTGATCATCTCGATCGCGGTCAGCACGCCGAACTGCTTCGCGCTCACGCCGGCGTGATCCATCGCCCACAGGATGACGAAGGCGTACGGAATGCGCTCGCAGAAGCGGATCAGGATGTCGCTGACCAGCAGCTCGCGCAGCAGCGGATTGAAGGAACGGACGACGTCGACAAACGACGCGCGCGCCGCGGCGGGACCGGCCTCCGCGGTGGACGGAGAGGCGGCCGGCTCGGCCAGCGTCCATTGAAAACCGATGGTCAGCAGGTTGAGCGCGATGCAGCCGAGCAGCGCGAATTGCACGCCGTCGCTCCAGCCGAAGCGCGTGATGAGCCAGCCGCCGACCAGCGGGCCGATCATCATGGGCACGCGGCGCACCATGCTTTGCACGCCGACGCCCATCGTCTGCTGGTTCGACTCGAGCGAGGTGGCGATGACCGTGAAGGTGGCGGGCAGCGAGCACGCGCTCCACGCGAGAAAGAGAAACGCGCCAAGCACGACGGCGAGCCAGTGATGCCACACCAGCACGAGCGCGTAGCCCGCCAGCGAGAGCGCGCTGAAGAGCATCAGCGATCGGCGCTGGCCCCAGTGGTCGGTCAGCCAGCCGCCCGGATAGGCGTAGAGCGCGCCGAGCAACGTTTGCAGCGCGTCGAAAAGTCCGATGATGAGGACGGTGGCGCCGAGCGTCTCGAGATACTTCGGCGCAAAGCCGAGCCACAATCTTTCGCCCGTGCCGGCCAGCACGAGCGCGGCGAGCAGCAGGGCCGGATTGCGCCGCAGTCCGAGGAACGCGATGACGCGGCGCCACGCGTTCATGCCGGGGCTCCGCCGCCGATCCGCCGCTGGCATTCCGCGTAAAGCGCGTCGTAGACGATGAATTCGCGCGCGAGAATATCGTGATCACTCAAGCCGAGCGCGCTGAAGCCGAACGCCACCCAGCGCAGCCCCTCGCCCGCCGGATGCGGCTGCGCCGGGTGCGAATCCGCCGCGCGCACGATCCCGGCGAGCAGCTGCAGCGCCGGATCCGTGAGGCGATATTTCTTCAGGATGGAATCGAACGAGACGTCCTCGCCGTGATGGCCCAGCTCGCAGCCGTCGATGTCGTACGGCGTGGCGCCCTGCGCCGCCGCCTGCGCGGCGACCTCGCCGCCCGGGACGAAGAGAAACTCCGCCTCCGGATCGATGAACTTGCGGATCAACCAGGGACACGCCACGCGGTCCACCTTCACCTTCTCACGTGTGATCCATTTCATGGCGATGCTCGGAAAGTCCGACAATCTGCCGGGGAGGGAAACGCCCCCGTCGCAGGCAGAATATCATGCGGGAACGGTGTCGCTGAGACAAGCCGCATGACAGGGATGGCGGTTGACCCGGAACGCTTTAGGGGCGAGGAGAACCCTGTTTCCCTCAGGGCTCCTCGCCGCCGTTGCTTGGGCGAGTCACATGTCGCTGCCGTTGTGAGGCGTTCGAAACCTCGCGAGGCACGACCATGGACCAGCCAACCAACACCAAACACATCGCCTTTCTCGGCGACTACGTGCCGCGGCGTTGCGGCATCGCCACCTTCACCGCCGACATCTGCGAGGCCATCGCGACGCAGTTTCCCGAGACGCAATGCATCGTCGGCTCGGTCAACGATCGGCCGGAAGGCTACGACTACCCGCCCCGCGTCCGCTTCGAGCTGGCGGAACAGGAAATCGATTCCTACCGCCGCGCCGCGGAATTTCTGAACATCAACAATGTCGAGGTCGTCTCGGTGCAACACGAGTTCGGCATCTACGGCGGCCCGGCCGGCAGCCACCTGCTCAAGTTTCTGCGCGACGTGCGCATGCCGGTGGTCACCACGCTGCACACCGTGCTGCGCGAGCCGAACGCCGACCAGCTCGCCGTCATGAAGCAGCTCGACGCGCTCTCCACGCGGCTCATCGTGATGGCGGAACGCGGCCGCGATTTGCTGACGACGGTCTACGGCGTGGATCCGGAGAAAATCGATCTCATCCCGCACGGGGTGATCGACATGCCGTTCATCGACTCGAATTTCTTCAAGGACATCTTCGGCGTCGAGGGCAAGACGGTGCTGCTCACCTTCGGCCTGCTCTCGCCGAACAAGGGCATCGAGTACGTCATCGACGCCCTGCCGGCGATTCTCGAGCAGCATCCGAACATCGTCTATCTCGTGCTCGGCGCCACGCATCCGCACCTGCTCGCGCGCGAGGGCGAAGCCTATCGCGAGAAACTCGAGCGACTGGTGAAGGAACGCGGGGTCGAAAAGCACGTCATCTTTCACAACCGCTACGTCACGCTCGAGGAGCTGAAGGAATTCATCGGCGCGGCCGACATCTACGTCACGCCCTACCTCAACGAGGCGCAGATCACCTCCGGCACGCTGGCCTACACCTACGGCGCGGGCAAGGCGATCATCTCGACGCCGTACTGGCACGCGCAGGAATTGCTCGCGGAGGAGCGCGGCATCCTCGTGCCGTTCCGCGACGCCGGCGCCATCGCGGAGGGCGTGAATCATTTTCTTTCGAACCCGACGCTGATGACCGCCATGCGCAAGCGCGCGTGGAAGGCGGGCCGCGAGATGATCTGGCCGGTGGTGGCGCGGCGCTACATGGAGAGCTTCGAGCGCGCGCGGGCGAGCCTGAGCGCGCCCTCGGTGGAGACCGTGGCCGTGCGCCGGATCGAGAACGCGAACTATCCCATTCCCCCGCTGAAGCTCGATCACCTGCTCAAGATGAGCGATCACACCGGCATCTTTCAGCACGCCATCTACAACGTGCCGAATTACCACGAGGGCTATTGCACCGACGACAACGCGCGCGCCTTCATCTTCACCGTGCTCCTGCAGGAAATGCAGGAGACGAATCCGGAGATCGAGCGCCTGGCCAGCAGCTACCTCGCGTTCCTCTGGTACGCCTTCGATGCGAACACGTGGCGCTTCCGCAATTTCATGAATCATCACCGCGAGTGGATCGAGCGCGCGGGCTCGGAGGACAGCCATGCGCGCGCGCTCTGGGCGGTCGGCACCGCGCTCGGGCGCTCGCAGAACGCCGGTCACCGCAATCTCTGCGCGCTGCTCTTCCAGCGCGGGCTGCCGCCGGTCTCGCGCTTCAGCTCGCCCCGCGCGTGGGCCTTTGCGCTCATCGCCATCCACGAATACCTGCGCACCTTTTCGGGCGACCGCGTGGTGAGCAAGATTCGCGATCAGCTCGCCCGGCAGTTGTTGAACCTGTACCGCGCGAACGCCACGCCCGACTGGCAGTGGTTCGAGCGCGTCGCCACCTACGACAACGCCAAGCTCTCGCACGCCCTGATCCTGAGCGGTCACTGGACCTCGCAACGGCGAGATGCTCGAGATCGGCCTCACGTCGCTGCGCTGGCTGCTCGAGGCGCAGACCGCGGAGGGCGGCCACTTCGCGCCCATCGGCTGCCACGGATTCTGGACGCAGGGCGGCGAGCGCGCGCGCTTCGATCAGCAACCGCTGGAAGCGCACTCCATGCTGTCCGCCTGCCTCGAGGCCTATCGCGGTGACGCGCGACGAGTTCTGGCATCGCGCCGCGCGGCGCTGCTTCGAGTGGTTTCTCGGACGCAACGATCTCGGGCAGCCGCTCTACGATCCGACGACCGGCGGATGTCGCGACGCGCTCCTGCAGGATCACCTGAACCAAAACCAGGGCGCCGAATCGAGCCTCGCGTTCTATCTCTCGCTGGCCGAGCTGACCCACGCGGAGGGTGCCCACGCGAAGATCGTGCAGACATGCGCCGCCTGACCCTGCACCCCACCGGCGTCACGCTGCGGCCGAACAGCGCGCGTGTTCTCATCCGCCCGTTCATCCCGTCGGACCCGGCGCGGACCATCAATATTCTGGGTCGCGCGCTGGCGTTGACCGAAGCGGAGGTCGAGGAGCAGCTGGTCGCCGTCACGGAGGATTTCGGGAGCCGGCATTTGAATCTGCGGACGTTCTGGCGCCGGCATTTCGATCGCGTGAAGACGCACGTCTTCAGCGGCCGGCCGCTCTCGGAGGCGCGCCAGCTCTACATCGGCGCGCTCTTCTCCGGCGAGTACGCGCTCGAAGCCGCCGCGCTCTTCAATCCCTCCATCGTGCCCCACCCGGACCAGGGCGAACTCGTCGACGGCGAGCTTCGCTTCATCCTCAGCCTCCGCGCCACGGGTGAAGGCCACATTTCCTCCATCGAATTTCGCACCGGTGTCATCCACGTCGATCACACCATCACGCTGGAGGAACCGTCGCGCTTCGTGACCGCGCCGAAGCTGAATCCGAATCCGACCTATCTCAAGTCGGTCTTCCTCCACAAGCTGATGGAAATGGGTTTCGAAAACGCCTGGTCCGGCACGGTCATGGCGTCGGTCGGCGATGACTTCACGCTCAGCGAATTGGAGGCGGCCATGCGCCGCGCCAAGGTCGGCATCCGGACCGGTCCCCCGCGAAGTCCAGCGCACCACGGAATGCGTGCGCTGGCTGGCGGAATCGAACTATGAGGTGCATTTCGATCCATCCGTCGCCGTTTCCGAGCGGATCATTTTTCCCGTTTCCTCGAACGAGAGCAACGGCATGGAGGACGCGCGCTTCGTCCGTTTTGTCGAGGACGACGGCGACGTCCTCTACTACGCCACCTACACCGCCTACAACGGCCGCTCGATCCTGCCGCAACTCCTCGAGACGACCGATTTCCTGAGCTTCCGCGCGCTCACGCTGAACGGTCGCGCGGTGCAGAACAAGGGCATGGCGTTCTTTCCGCGGCGCATCGACGGCCGCTACGCCATGATCTCGCGGCAGGACGATGAGAATCTCTTTCTCATGTACTCGGACAACCCGCATTTCTGGAGCGATCCGCAAATCCTGCGCCGGCCGCGCCAGTCGTGGGAGACGGTGAAAATCGGCAATTGCGGTTCGCCGATCGAAACCGAGGCGGGCTGGCTCGTGATCACCCACGGCGTGGGTCCCATGCGCAAATACTGCATCGGGGCGCTGCTGCTCGATCTGCACGATCCGTCCAAAGTTCTGGGCGAACTGAAGGAGCCGCTCCTGCGGCCGGAGGCGAACGAACGGGAGGGCTACGTGCCAAACGTCGTCTACACCTGCGGCGCGCTGGTGCACCGCGGCCGGCTCATTCTTCCGTATGGGCTGAACGATTCACGTCACCGACGATCGTGACGATTTCGCCTCGACGAGTTGTTCTCCGGCATTCCGCCGCCCGGATGTAGCGCGAGGCGGCGGTCGGATTCATCGACGGTGGTCGACCGATTTGACTACCGGGGATCGGTCACGCGGCCGAGGAAACAGACACGCGCCGCTGGCGCGGTGCTGGATCGCGAAAAGAAAGGGTCGATCGACGCGGACAATCCTGGGCTCCGGCGGGTCAGGCCTCGCGCTGGCCACCACCGCCATCGACAACAGCGGTCGCGGCCGCGGCCTCCGTGCCCTCCTCGTCCAGATTGACAAACGTCTTGTGCAGCACTTCGCTGATCTTCAGATATTCGTTCGGCTTGCGCGGCGCCATGCGATCGAAATTTGCGCTGCCTTCCGGCTTGTCGAACGCCGTGCGCATTCCCAGTCGCCCGCAGCAACTCGCCCAGTCGCATGGTCTCGGGCTCGAGCCGAAATTTCGGCAGCCACAACTCCACGTCCGCCCATTTCAATGTCCGCGCACTCCGCCAGCACCGCTGCGGTCAGCGCGGTCTGCGTCGCACCCACGCCATTGACCGCCTTGGGCACGAAGAGAAGAAGCTGCAGCTCGCCGCCGTCGTAGGGCAGCGACACCGCCGTGAAATCTGCGAAGTCCTGCAATCCCATCGACCCACGCCGCGTCATCGTGGGCACGTCGGTCGTCGCCGCCGCCCCGCGCACGTGAAATGGTTGCGGCGTGGTGCTCTCCTTGCGAAAGGCCGTCTGCCAGGCGGCTTTGAGGTAAAGCGCGTTGACGAGCACCAATCGGGTGTGAGCGATCGAGCACGCCGGGTGGGATCAGATTCGTGATCCGGCCGTCCGTCTGCTCCTCGACCCAGCGATTGATGCCCTTGTCCACGCTGCCCTCGGCGTTGTTGACTGAAGTCGACCGCTCCAGCGGGGCGCGGTAGATGTCGCGCAGCAACGCCAGGAACGGCTCCCGGAAATTGAACCTGCCCTGGCCGTAGAGCCGATTGGCGCTCCGGAGCTGCAATGGATCGCGCTTGCCGCCGCCTTTGCGACAATTCTCGGCCGTTCCGTGGAAGTCTTCACGGCGTCCGCCAGCGCGTCACGCATCTCGGCAAAACTTTCGTGCAGCGACTTTTCATCGGCCGGGAACGACAGCACCCGCGCCATTTCCTTTTTCGTTTCGCCGTCGGCGCCCGCGTAGGTCATGGCCAGCGCGACCTGGATCGAATAAGGCGAAAGCAGCGCGTTGTCGGCGGCCGGCGCCGCGCCTGGGCAGGAGTTTGAGGCCCAGTTCGTTGATGGCGCGGGTGGCGACGATGTCGGCGTCCGCCGCCAAATTTGCAAGCCAAGGGCGGAGGCCACGACCCGTCTTGAATCCTCATGAGGGCCATGTTGCGCAACGTGAGTGGGAAGTCGAGCGATGACACCGACCGCCACTAGCGTTGGTGCGATCGGCGACGGCACTTCGCCAGGCGGAATTGGCGGGGAACCTCCAACCTGCCGCACCCAGCCCAGGCGTCGTCTCGAATGCGACCGACGACGGCACGACGGAAAGACCCCGCCGAAACCGTCACGCCACGTGGCAAATTCATGTTGCCAGCCGAGCGTCGCCTTCGCCTTGGCGTTCGAAGAGCCGCGTGCCTGCGTCATCATGAGGACCCCCGCCTCACCAACCAGCCAGCGACCCAGCCACGCCGGCAATCGCCGTGGCGGTCTGGCTCCGACCGTCCCGCGCCAGCTCCGGCAGCCAGATCGAAACTTCGGCCGGCTCATCGTCCACGATATTGAAGATGCCGCCGACGGCGTGTTCAAGTGCCAGCGCCGTGGCGCGCGCCGCATCGTCCACGTGAACGAACGACCAGATGCCGGCGCCGTTGCCGATAATCGGCAACCTGCGCTCCGCACCAGTTCCACTATTTCTCCGTTGGAAGCAATGGAAGTCCCGGGACCGTAGAAGTTGCCGTAGCGCAGGACAATTCCCGTGACTCCCAGCGCCTGTGATACCGATTCCTCCAGCGATGCGGATGGCGGCGAGAGTTTGTGTCATGGCCGGGGCGGATTTCGGTCGAGCGAATCGTCCTCGGTCTTGATGCGTCCGCCCTTGCGCTCGTTCGGCCAGCCGGCGTAGCTCTGCGCGACGAAGGGCCGCACGCCGTCGCCTGCGCCGCCGCCAGCAAATTTCTGTCCCCTCGTCTCGCAACCGATTAGTCAGCGCGAATTCCGCGTCGAAATTCTTCAGGCTGCGCACGGCCGACAGGCGGTCATCTGGTGCACGATCACGTCGGGGCTCGCGGCCATCACCGCCCGCATGACCGCCGCGTGGTCGAGGCCGTTCATGAGGACCGGTTTCGCGCCGAGCTGCGACAACCACGGCAATTTCTCCGGCGACCGCGTGGTTCGCAATGACCTGGTGATTGGAGGCCAGGAGAAGAGGCACCAACCGCTTGCCGATCGCGCCGGTGGCGCCCGCGATAAAGATCTTCATTGGTAAGTCCATGGCAACTCCGTTCTTGATTCAAGGTGTGTCGCGATCCGCCGGAACGCGAGCGAACCACCCGCGGATTTCCTGAATCGAATCGCGACAGGCTCTCCGGTTGCACGATTCCGCCCCTCCGCAGGGGAGACCATCGCTTACCCCTTCCCCGGCTTGGCAGGAATCTGGCGCCAGCTTGTCGATCCTATCGCGCTTCCATCTTGTCCAATATGAAAGATCAACCAGAAAATCGGCATCATCGGATCCGGCGAGGTCGCCAAGACGCTGGCCGCCGGATTTCTCAAGCATGGCCACGAGGTCACGGTCGGCACGCGCGACCCCGCCAAGCTGGCGGATTGGCAGGCGGCGAATCCCGACGGTCGGATCGGCTCCTTCGCCGACGCCGCGAAATTCGGCGGATGTCATCGTCGCTCGCCGTGAAAGGCACCGGTGGCTTCGAGGCCCTGCGCGCGGCCGGCGCGGAAAATCTGGCGGGCAAGGTGGTCATCGACGCCACCAACCCGATCACCGACGCGCCGCCCAAGGACGGCGTGCTGGCTTTCTTCACGAATTTCGACGAGTCGCTGATGGAGCGGCTGCAGCGCGAGATTTCCCGCCGCGCATTTCGTGAAGGCGTTCAATTCGGTTGGCAGCGGCCTGATGGTGAATCCGCAGTCTCGAGGAGGTCCGCCCACCATGTTCATCTGCGGCGATGACGAATCCGCCAAGAAAGCCGTCAGCGAGATCATCGTTCAATTCGGCTGGGAGCCGGCCGACATGGGCAAGGCCATCTCGGCGCGCGCGCTCGAGCCGCTCTGCATCCTGTGGTGCCTGTCTGGCTTCCTGCGCAATGAGTGGTCGCACGCGTTCAAGCTGCTGCGAAGCTGAGTCGAGAATCGAAGATCAACCGTTGACGGCCAGCATGGCAAGCGCCGCGACGCCTACTTCACGTCGCGCGGGCGCCAGCGGAAGAACCAGAACGAGAAAGAGCAACAGCGCGATGACGCCGGCAACAATCAGGCCGGTGCGACCGATCCACTTCTCCAACAGCGGCAGGCTCGCCCCGAAAAAATAGCCGAGCAGGCAGAACACCGTCGCCCACAGGATGCAGCCGGGCGTGTTGTAAACGACAAAGCGCCGGTAAGGCATCCGGCCCGCCCCGGCCAGGAACGGCATGAGCGCGCGGAAGACGTGCAGGAAATGCCCGAAGAAGACGCTCTTGCCCCCGTGGTCGGCGAAATACCGGTCCACGCGCGCGACGTGCCGTTCGCGAACGCCAAAGCGTCCGCCGTGGCGCAGCAGCCAGCCGCGCCCGAGCTTTTCGCCCAATTCAAAGGAAATGGTGTCTCCGAGAATCGCGGCCGGCCGCAACCCCGGCGATGAGCGGCACGATTTCGAAATGTCCCTGCGAGGCGAAGAATCCGGCGGTCACGACGAGCGATTCCGCCGGCATGAAAAAGCCGAGGCCCGGCTGGCACTCGAGCACCACGATGATGAAAATGACGAAGAATCCCCACGGCCCGAGCCGCTCAACGAGGGAGAGAATGTAATCCAGCATGGGTCCGGGGTTGCCCGGCCCTCAGGAAAGCGAAACGCGCGGCCTGTCGAGCAGAAGCGGCAGGGAGGCCGGCCGGTCGCACCCGGCGATGTTTGCTCCGATCGTCGCAACCGGGAGGTCGAACGCCCGCTCCCGTAATGTTGCCAGGCTATTTCTTCCGCGTCGGCGAGAAGATCTTCTTGAACAACCGGTCGAACTCCGGGTAGGCGCCGCGGCGTTTCGGGTTCTTTGGATGCTTGACCCCCCTGACGAGGGCGCCCAGGCCGCGCTTGAAATTGTTGTTCAGCTTGCCGCTCGTTTGCCCAAGGTAGGCGGCCACTTTCGCCGCGGCTTGCGGGGGGGTGATGATTTCGTCCAGCACAACGATGAAACGGATCTCAAAATAATGGTCCGGCTGCTTCTTGGCCGATCGATCCGGAACGGGCGTGACGCCAAAGCGGATCGTCGACTTGCCGGCAACTTTCCCCTGCTCAATTGCGAGGGCGATGTCATCGAGCAACCACCGGTCGGACGATCCATGCCAGTTCCGCAGAAAGTCGGGCGCGACGACGCGAAAGAGCGCCTCGTCCGCGAGGGCCATCGACAAAACGTACGGATCGTACGGCGCCGCAATTTTCAAGTCGCGGTGCAGTTCGAACCAATGCTTGGCATTGCGCAGACGCGGCACCGAGTGCGTGATCTCGCTGTCGTTGGCGGCTTTCTTATCCCATCGGCTGGTTCCCATATTTGGAGAATAGTTGGTTGTGAACGGGCGCAGGAACTGCGGAGGAAGCCAGCTTGAACAACCAAACGCGATCGATCGAGTGAATTCCGCCGGACAAGGCAGCCAAGTTCTGGTTCCGGACGACGAGACCGCAGCGCCGGCCTGAGGATTAATGCTTCGTCGGGAAGGCCGTGTTCAGCATTTCCATACCACCGGGATATTCTGGTCCGTTGGTCTCATTCCCCACGAATGTCTTCAGCGTTTCAATCCCTTTGAGAAATTGCGCATGATCGCTTCCGATCTTGAGCAGTTGCTCGTGCAACTCGTCGAGCGTCGTTGTGGGAATCCCCAAGCCGTCGACGTTTATGATGAATCGAATCTCAAAAACGGACAGATTGCACATTGCCGCCTTCGCCCCGGTGGCCTTCATCTTCGCCCGGGCGCGCCGCAATGCCATTGGTGAAGGGGGAATCGGCGACACATTGAAGCGCCAGGCCGCCGTAGTCGTCACCTTGTCCTTCTCGATGAAATCCGCAATCACAGCGAGCCCCGCCAGCGATAGGGTCGGATCGTCCGGCTGCGTCCAACCCTTCAGGAGCCCGGGAAGCGTCCCGCGAAAAGAGGCGGCACTTGTCAGGGTGCCCGCCCAGCGGGACTCCGCGCCGAGGGGGATCGTCAAATCTGTCGCGAGAATGAGCAGCATTTGCGGCGCGGTGATGGTGCGCACCCCCTTCGCGGCCGCACCGGATGCAGCGGCCTCACCGGACTGAAGAGCGACACGTCGGTACAAAGACTGTTGGGCCGTGGTCGCCGCGATATTTGATCCCTCGAACACCGCCCCCGAAGCTTTAGTGGGCGGGCCACCTATGATTTGGGAATCGAGGGCAACAAGCGGATCCCAGCGATTCGTGCCAGCCTGGACAGGAGAGGCAAGAATGCAGAAGCCGATTAACGACACTAGAGAACAGTAGAGTTTCATGGCTTAGTTGTTCCTGACGACGGAGAAGTTGAGCGAAGGGCGTCCCAAGCGGGTAGAAGGTTGAACTCCGAGTCGTAGACAATCGAGGGAATTCTCCGCAACCGCCCAACAATCTCGGCCGCACCTGCGACATCGCCGTTGCGCAGCTTCACCAGGGCGAGGTTCGTTTGGAACGCTGTTCCGTCCATCGCGTCCTTTTCTATCGATCTTTCAGCCGCCGCCTTCCGCGCCTCGCGCAACGCGGCATCCGGGGCATCGCCGGTTCCCGCCAGCGCGAGCGCGTACGCCATCCGGATGCGCGCATCGTCCGGATTTTCGGCGACCACCTTTGCCAACGCCGTCGCCGCGCGCTGCCAGATCGGCTTGGCGTCGGCTCTCCGGCCCGCCTGGGTCAGGATCTCCGCTTCCAGCGCGTCACGCGTGATATAATTCGTCTGTCCGTCCACGATGGAGAAATTACTCTCCCGCAGGGTCGCCAGCGCCTCGTCAAACTTCCGCTCGTAAAGCTGCAGCCAAACCTTATCCAGCACATAAATGTCCGGGTCCGGCACGGTCGGGGGACGCGTCGCAAGATCGTCGCGCATCGGGCCAAGGTCGCCCTTCCAAGCAAGAAAAAGCTGACCCTTCACAACCTTCAGGGGCAGGGCGTCCGGCATGCGCGCAAATGCGCGCTCCAGGACCTCCAGGCATCCTCGTATCGCCGCATATAAACGTAGGTGTTCACAGCGTTGTAGAGCATCAAGGGTTCGACCGTTTTCCCGGGGAGGCTCGACTGTTTGGAGAGTTCGAGCGGATTCAGCGCGGCAAGACGCTCAAATTTCTCCGCGGCTTCGACCCATTTGCCCTGTCGGCGTTCCATCGCGGCAAGCCCATATAGCGCGTCCACATTGCCCGGCATCGCCGCGAGCGCCGATTTGAAATATGGGAGGGCGCGCGGGAAATCGCGAGCAACGCGATAATAATAGATCGCCATCGCGAGCTGAGCTTCCGGAAGATCCGGTTGGAGCCGCAGCGCCGTTTCCGCCGAGGTCGAGGCGAGCGCCTGTCGCTCGGGAGTCCGGCCGTCGCCCCAATCGTACGCCGTGCTCAACAAGATGGAAAGCTGGGCATGGGCCAACGCGAAGTTTGGGTCCGCTGCAATAGCTTCCTGCAAGCGCAGCCATCGCCGCAGGAAAGTTGCGGCTGTCACTTAGATCCGACATCAACCCGCGAGCCTTGAAGTAGGGCTCAAGGGCCGCGAGATTCGCGGTGACCGGCCGGTTCACCTCCGTCTGCTCGGCAGGCGCCAGATTGGCCTTTAGCGCGTTGGCGATTGCGATCGCAATTTCGCTCTGCAACGCAAAGATGTCTTCGAACTTGCGGTTGTATTTTTCGGCCCAGATGTGCTGATCGGTCTCCGCATCAATCAACTGTGCGCTGATCACCACTCGGTCTCGGTCGCGTTGCGGACGCTGCCTTCAACGACAAGAGCCCACCCCAGCTCGCGCGCAATTTCCGCTAAATGCGATCCTTTTTGTCGCGGAAACGCTGAATGGAGTGCGTGGCTACCCGCAAATCCCGAACTTTGTTAGACTGGTGAACACGTCCTCCTGCACGCGTCGGCAAAATACTCGTTTTCCTTTTCGGACCGGGTCTGAACGGCACGACCGCCATTGATTCAGGGGAAACTTGCGCGGGAATCGGCGCCACGCTTCGGCGAGGTGACCGCGCCTGGG
>CAWERT010000001.1:0-25124 GCA_963811545.1 uncultured Verrucomicrobiae bacterium | reverse complement strand
AGGCTCCCTCTATCGCAGAAAGCGTGCCGCAAGTCGGTATTCTGCAATTTGTAGCCCGACCTCGCTGAGGCCGGGGCGGATTTGACCTGAAAATCGCGAAACAACCGAGAAGTCGAGTTTGACGTCGCATTCATCCCGGCCTCAGCGAGGCCGGCTGCAAAGGCTATGGCCGCAAATCTGTTTCAACCAGTTCGTCATTCGTTCGGGCTTCGGCATTCGGATTTCGTCATTCGGAGCGAAGCGACGCCCTACCGGTTCACCATCGCCATCATGGTCGGATGATAGCGCTCGCCGGCCGCGGCGCCGGGTGGGAAAAGGCGATCGATCTCGGCCAAATCCGCCCCGTCCAACGTGACGGCCAGCGCGCCCATGTTGTCTTCGAGGTATTTCAGCCGCTTGGTGCCGGGGATGGGGACGATGTCTCCGCCTTGCGCGAGAACCCAGGCGAGCGCGAGTTGCGCGGGCGTGCAAGCCTTCCGGGCGGCGAGCGATTTCACGCGGTCGGCCAGGGCGCGGTTTTTTTCCATCGTCTCCGCCTGGAAGCGCGGAATGTTCCGCCGCCAGTCGTCGGCGGCGAGATCGGACGGCTGCTGGATCGTGCCGGTGAGAAAGCCGCGGCCGAGCGGACTGTACGGCACGAAGCCGATCTGTAGTTCGCGGCAGGTCGCCAGCACGCCGTTGCTCTCCACGTCGCGCGTCCAGAGCGAATACTCACTTTGCAACGCGGCAATCGGATGCACCGCCGCCGCGCGGCGAAGCGTCTCGGGCGCGGCTTCCGACAATCCGAGCGCGCGCACCTTGCCGGCTTTCACCAGTTCGGCCATGGCGCCCACGGTTTCCTCGATCGGCACCGCCGGGTCGACGCGGTGCTGGTAATAGAGATCGATTGTCTCCACGCCCAGACGCCGCAGGCTGCCCTCGCAGGCCTGCCGCACGTTTTCGGGCGAGCTGTCGACCCCGCGCAATTTGCCCTCGGCAAAACGAAAGCCGAACTTGGTCGCGACGACAATTTTGTCGCGCGGCACTTCGCGCAGGAAGCGGCCGAGCAATTCCTCGTTCTTGTGCGGCCCGTAGACTTCGGCGGTGTCGAGAAAATTGCCACCGAGCTCCACATAGCGTCGCAGCACGCGCATGGCCTCGTCCTCGTCGGCCGGACCGTAGGCGTACGACATGCCCATGCAGCCAAGGCCGAGGGTGGAGACTTGGAGTGGGCCGAGGGAGCGGGGAATCATGGTTATGGGTTATGGGTTATGGGTTAGGTATTGAGAGGGGCATCGTGCATGTCATTGGAGCCGTCTTAGCCATAACGCATAACACCTAACGCGTAACGTTCGCGTCAGCGCAGAAACGGATTCGTCGTCCGCTCGACCCCAATCGTCGTGGCGGGTCCGTGGCCGGGCAGCACGCGCACGTCGTCACCGAGCGGGAAGAGTTTTTCGCGGATGCCGCGCAGGAGCAGTTCGTGATCGCCGAAGGGAAGATCGGTCCGGCCGATCGATCCCGCAAAGATCGTGTCGCCCGCGTAGACCACGCGATCCTCCTCGCGGAAGAAGCAGAGGCTGCCCGGGCAGTGCCCCGGCACCAGCAGGATCCGCCAGTTCAGGCCGCCAATCTTGACGTTGTCGGCCTCGTCGATGAGCACCCCGTCCGTGACCGGCTCCAAATCCACGTCGAGGCCGTAGCGGCGGAAGGCATCCCGATCTTGCAAAAAGCGCTCGCCGTCGCGGTGGTAGTAAACCGGGCAATCGAAGGCCCGCCGCACCGCCGCGGCCTCCTCGATGTGGTCGAGGTGGGCGTGGGTCAGCAGCAGGCCGGCGACCTCCCAGCCCCGGCCCCTGGCCCAGTCGACCACCCCCTCCGGGGCGTCGATTAGCAGCCATTTCCCTGAGGGGCAGGGCACTGCGTAGGCGTTGGTCTGGAAGATTCCGCCGGTGTGAACTTCGATCCGGTCCATGGGCGAATATGGGGGCAAGACCCCCCGGATTCAGCCGAAAGTTTGGCCATGACGCACGGGCGGGTTGGCTTGTCTTGTGCTCAAATAAGACAGGGGGCGGCTTGGATTCTCTCTGAACGCCACCGAAATTCCGTTGTCGGATGCAGTCGCCCCAATTACTGATATCGATATTCCTGACATGATGAATCTGTTCGCCCGGCCCTTCACCCTCGGCGTTTCGCTTTTCGCGGCGTCTGCCTTTGCCCTCTCGCCGCTCTCCCGCGCGGAAACCGACCCGGGCCAGATCGCGGTCGCCGTCGCCAAGCTGCTCGAGCAGGGACATTACACGCGCCACCCGCTCGACACCGCGATTTCGGCGCAGTTGCTCAAGACCTACACGGAGCAACTCGACTACAACCACCTTTTCTTCACCCAAAGGGACATCGCCGAATTCGAGAAGAAATACTCCGCCGGCCTGAGCGATGAAATCATGCTCGGCAATCTCGCGCCGGCCTACTCGATCTACGACATCTACAAGAAGCGCGTCGAGGATCGCGTCGCCAAGGTGAAGGACCTGCTCAAGAAGCAGAAGTTTGATTTCACCAGCAATCGCACCTCGGAGCTGAACCGCTCAAAGGACAACTGGCCGAAGGACGAGGCCGAGGCCGATCAGCTCTGGGCCAACCGCGTCGAGGGCGAGCTGCTCGCCGAGACGCTCAACGACAAGGCCACCGAATCGCCGCAGCAGGTCGTGACGCGCCGCTACGATCGCCTCCTCCGCACGCTCAAGGAGCAGACCAAGGAGGACGTGATGAAGTTCTTCCTGAACTCGCTCGCGCTGACCTACGACCCGCATTCCGAATACCTCAGCCCGTCGGAGATGGAGAATTTCAACATCAATATGCGCCTCTCGCTCGTGGGCATCGGCGCGCTGCTGCGCTCCGAGGACGGCTACGCCAAGATCAGCGAGCTGATTCCCGGCGGCCCGGCGCAGATCGACGGCCAGCTCAAGGTGAATGACAAGATCACGTCGGTCGCGCAGGGCAAGGACGGCAAGTTTGTCGACACGATCGACATGCGCCTCGACAAGGTCGTGGAGATGATCCGCGGCAAGAAGGGCACGGTCGTGCGGCTGCAGGTCGTTCCCGCGGACGGCAAGTCGCGCAAGGTCATCGACATCGTGCGCGACGAGGTGAAGCTGACCGAGCAGCAGGCCAAGGCCGAGATCATCGAGGTGAAGACGCCGGATGGCGAGACGCAGAAGCTCGGCTTCCTGACGCTGCCTTCATTTTACGCGGACATGGAACGCGGCCGCGGCCGCAACGCCAAGAGCACCACGCGCGACGTCCAGGCGCTGCTCTCGCGCATGACCAAGGAAGGCATCGCGGGCCTCGTCATCGATCTCCGCCGCAACGGCGGCGGCTCGCTCGAGGAAGCCATCAATCTCACCGGTCTCTTCATCAAGCGGGGACCGGTCGTGCAGTCCAAGGACGCGAACAAGCAGGTGCAGGTGATGAGCGATCGCGATGGCGGCGCCGTCAGCTACGCCGGTCCGCTGGTGGTGCTCACCAGCCACCTGAGCGCCTCGGCCAGCGAGATTTTCGCGGCCGCGCTGCAGGACTACAACCGCGCCTTGATCGTGGGCGACCGCAACACCTTCGGCAAGGGCACCGTGCAGACCATGCTCGAGGTCGGAAAATTCATCTCGCCCTTCGGCTTCAAGACCGCCGACGCCGGCTCGCTCAAGCTGACCATCCAAAAGTTCTACCGCATCTCCGGCGGCTCGACCCAGCTGCGCGGGGCCGAGAGCGACGTGGTGATTCCGTCGCCCTATTCCGCGCTCGACGTGGGCGAGGCGGCCTTGAAGGGCCCGCTGCCCTACGACGAGGTGAAGGCCGCCGACTTCGAGAAATGGAGCGGCCGCCCGTTTGATTTGGCGGATTTGCGCACGCGTTCCGCCGCCCGCGTGGCCGACGACATGGAATTCAAGTTCCTGCTCGAGGACACCCAGCGCATGAAGGAGCGGATCGCCGCGAACACGGTCTCGCTGAACAAGGCCAAGCGCGAGGCCGAGATCGCCGCCGAGAAAAAGCGCACCGAGGACCGCAAGGCGATGCGCCTCGCCGTGAAGCGGCCGGAGCCGGTCGCCTACAAGCTCGCTCTTGAGGATATCGACAAGCCGGCGCTGACGCTCGTCAAGCAGGACGAGGCCGAGAAGGCCAAGCTGCGCGCGTCCAACCGCCGCGAGCGCGACAACAGCGCCGAGGCCGACGATCTGCTGGACGACGATGCTCCGGGCAACGACAAGGTCGATCCGGTGAAATTCGAGAGCCTGAGCATTCTCGCCGATTTGATCGAACAGCTCCGCCGTCCCGCCATTGCGCGCGTGAAGGAATAGCGCGCTGCGGCAGGGCAATGTTGAACGGGTGATCACGCAGCGCCAGCCGCGCGGCCATCGGCTGGGGACGTCGCCGGAAAAATTTATTGCGTGAGTTTCGGCGCGGGTCCGGTTAGACCCATCGTCAGCTTCACGCATTCGTCATGTCCGAAGAGAATTCTCCCGCGCCCAACATCTTCGTGGTCGATCATCCGCTGGTGCAGGCCAAGCTCAGCCTGCTGCGCGCGAAGGAGACATCCACCGCCGATTTTCGCCGGCTGTTGTCCGAGCTGGCGGCGCTGCTCGCCTATCCGGTCACCGCCGATCTGGAAATCGCGCCGCGTCCGGTGGAGACGCCGCTCGCGCCGTTCGAGGGCTCGCGGATGGCGCGGCAGATTATCCTCGTGCCGATTCTGCGCGCCGGCCTCGGCCTGCTCGAGGGCATGCTCCATTTGTTCCCGCGCGCGGCGGTGGGGCACATCGGCATGTATCGTGACGAGGAGACCCTTCTGCCGCAGCACTATTACGCAAAGACGCCCGCGGGCCTCGAGGAGGCCGAGGTGATCCTGCTCGATCCGATGCTGGCAACCGGCCAGAGCGCGGCCGCCGCGGTCACCGAACTGAAAAATCGCGGCGCCGTGCGCATCCGCCTGCTTTGCGTGGTGTCGGCCCCGCAGGGATTGAACGTGATGCAGGCGGCGCATCCCGACGTGCCGATCTACACGGCGGCGGTCGACGAGCGGCTGGATGAACGCGGCTTCATTGTGCCGGGACTGGGCGACGCCGGCGATCGCTTTTTCGGCACCTAAGCGGCTGGCTGCGCGGGCATTGAATTGGCGGGTAAGTGAATTCCCGCACCACGCTTCAGTCGCCCGATCCACCAGGTCTGACGCCAATGCGCTTCCACGGCCGGATCACGGATTGGAAAGACGAGAAAGGATTTGGCTTCATCACCCCGGATGACGGAGGCCGGCAGGTCTTTGTCCATATCAGTACCGTTTCGGATCGACCGCAACGACCAGTGGTTGGTGAGCGGGTTACGTTTGATTTGAAAATCGATCCCCAGGGACGGCCGCAAGCTGTGGGCGTCATCATGGTCCGGAACCAGTCGCCGCCCGCGGCAACGCGAGGCAGCATCATCGGCTCCTTCACACTCATCGTTTCGATCTTCACGGCGCTGGCGTGCGCGGTGTTGGCGGGCAGGCTTTCAAAGGTCGTCCCTGGCGTTTACCTCGTGGCGAGCATCGTCACGTTTATCCTTTACGCGCGGGACAAATCGGCCGCGAAAAACTCCCGATGGCGAACCTCCGAGAGTAGGCTGCTGTTTTTGGGGTTGATCGGCGGCTGGCCGGGAGCCCTGCTCGCGCAGGCAACACTTCGTCACAAGTCGAAGAAGCGATCCTTCCAGGCGTCCTTTTGGTTTACGGTGATTCTGAACTGCGCTGCGCTTGCCTGGTTGATTTTTTCCTCCGGCTCGCGCGGCCGGTAGCTCGTCCAATTGTGTCGTAGTCGTGTTTTTGGGATTGCGTCGGAATTGACATGCGGCCACCGAGTTGGAATCGTTGTCCCGTCATGAAAACGGGCACCGTCGATGCGAATCTGCCGATGTGGGTGCTGGGCTGTAATCCGAGCGGACCCTATTCGCTCGAGCAGGTGCGCGAAATGTGGACGGACGGACGGCTCAAGCCGGATCAGCAATACTGCCAGGAGGGCATGAAGACCTGGTGTCCGCTCTCGGACATTCAAGGAGCGCTGGATGGCACGCCCGTTCCGCCCGGTGGGGCGCCGAAGGTGATCCCGCTGCGGCCGGCGCCGATTCGGATCTCCGGGCGGCCCGCGGCGAGTCCGAGCGAAACGTCATTCGAGCGCGGCTACGCAAACCTGCAGGCCCGCCGCACCCTGCGCTTCAAGACGCACCTTTGAGTCTGGTTGCTGCATGGCCGCGGCAGAGGCGTGAACTCAATCCGCAAGATCCGGTCAACTTTCGCCAAGATCTGTAGAGCGAACCGTTGCAGCCGGGGACAGGTTGCGCGCCAGATCAAATTCCCATGAACCCCGCGCATCTTCACCTGGTTCTAAATCATCTGCCCGTCGTCGGGACGCTGTTCGTGCTCCTCCTGCTCTTGCTTGGCATTGCCAGGCAAAACGACGAAATCAAGAAAGCCGCACTTTGGTTCTTCGTGCTCGTGGCATTGTGCGCGATTCCTGCCTACCTGACCGGAGAGCCGGCGGAGAAAGCGTTGAAGGGGCTTCCCGGAGTAGGCGAAAACAGGATCGATCCACACGAGGATTTTGCCAAGATTGCGCTCATCCTGGTTCTGGCGGCTGGAGCGCTGGCGTTGGTCGGATTGATTGCGTTTCGGGCCAGGCCGGTGTCGGTCTGGTTTACGCTTCTGATTCTTGCTTTCTCCCTGGCGGCGGGCGGTGCGCTTGCCTGGACGGCCAATCTCGGCGGGCAGATTCGGCATCCTGAAATTCAGAGCGGGACCCTGCCGGCGACCTCGAAAACGGACAAGGATCGCGATTAGCGACGACGGAGGGCGTGGACCGAACAATCGGGTTAGAGGAAAAAACGGAGCAATTTGTCGCCAAGCAATTCCGGGCACTCCTCCGGGATGTAATGGCCCGACGGCAGCGTTTCGCCGCGGACATCCGACGCCCGCCGGCGCCACAACTCGAGCACATCGAAGCAGCGGGCCACCGTTCCGTGGGCGCCCCAGAGCGCGAGCAGCGGCTGCGTGAGTTTGCGTTCGCCGTCGGCGTCGTCGTGTTCGATGTCGATGCTCGCCGCCGCGCGGTAGTCTTCGCAAGTGGCGTGAATCGCCGCGGGCGTGAAACAACGCGCGTATTCGGCGAAAGCCGCCGGGTCGAAGAGATCCAGCCCTTTTTGATTGCTGGCCTTCCCCGCCATTTTTCGTTCGAGCCAGAGTTCAGGGTCGGCGCCGATCAAGTGCTCCGGCAAGTCCGCGGGTTGAATCAGGAAAAACCACCAGTAGTACGAGCGCGCGAAATCCAGGTCCGTCGCGGCGTACATCTCGCGCGTCGGCGCGATGTCGAGCACGGCGAGCTTTTGCACCGCATCGGGATGATCCATCGCCAGGCGATGCGCCACGCGTCCGCCGCGATCGTGTCCGCACAGCAGGAACGACTCGATGCCCGAGCTGCGCGCATCACCGCGACTTGATCGTTCGCCATGGCGCGCTTGGAGTAGGGCGCATGTTGCGCATCGGTCGGCGGCTTGCCGCTGTCGCCATAGCCGCGCAGATCCGTGGCCACGATGGTGAATCTTTCCGCCAGTCGGGGTGCCGCGCGATGCCAGATGACGTGGGTCTGCGGATAGCCATGGAGCAGCAGCAGCGGCGGTCCCGAGCCGCCGGTGACGCCGTGAATTTGCACGCCATCCGCGCCCTCCAGGTCGAACGCGCGGAAACCGGGGAAGAACGCACTCACGGGACAACAACGAATTCAGGATTTCGCCGGCACGGCCCACTTCACCGCAAGCGCGATGGGGAGTCCGACCATGAACATGTGGAAAAACAGCTCAAGGGGGTTATTCGACAGCGTAAACGGCGCGGCGGAAAGTGGCACGACCACCAGCCGCATGACCCAGAATATCAGGAATCCGTAGATCAAACCCGACCACACGGCATGGCTCACCAGAACGGGGAACTTCTGCGCGGCGAAGTAGAAAATAAGGGCGAACGCGAACGCGATGAAGAAATGCAGGACGAGTCCGAGCGCGGCGGCAGGCCATCCGCCCTCGAAGGCCGCCTTGCCCAGCAGTCCGCTGGCCACCGATTTCAATATGCGGACGGGCAGGATGCCGCGCGTCAGCCACGAATAAATGAAGGCGTAGAGGATGTCACAGGTCCCCGCGATCGCGCCGCCGATCAGGATGGCTTTGGCGGCGGAGATTCGGCCCATGCGGTCAATGCTCCCCGAAAGGTGACTCCCGCGTCAATCATCCGGTGGCTTGGCTCGTCCCGAGCCCATGCGGTTTGGTAGGGACGTTTCTCCGAAGCGTCCCAAATTTGCGACGAAGATGTGGCGCGCGGATCCGTCATTTTGTTCGCACGGCCATCGCGGCAGAAAAGTTTGGGACCGCTCGGCGAGCCGCCCCTACCATGCCGTCCGGCGCTTATTCGAACTCGCGACCGCCGAGCAGATTCTTCACCGCCGCAAGATAGCGCTGGAAGGTCTTCGTGGGCACTGGGTCGCCGGTCGGTTGACCGCCGGCGTCGGGAAAATTATTGCTTCCCTGGGCGGCGAGGGAGCGATCGGCGTAGGCGATGTCGATGGACCATTGCGTGCCGTCGACAATGCCCTTGCTCGCATATTCTTTCTTCCATTCCCAAATTCGGAGATCATCGAGCGCCGCGCGGAATTCCCGCCATTGCGCCGCGCTGGGGACGATGGTTTCGGTCCGCGCGGGCTGGCCGCGCTCCCGGGCGCGGGCCGTGTAGGTGAGAACATTGTCACGCAATTCGACCACAAAATCGCCGCCGCCAAACCCGCCGATGTGCGCGCGGAATGTTTTCGGCACGGCCGACGGCTCCGCGGCGGACGTTGTCGTGGCCATCGGGATCAACGCGAGGGCCAGTGCAAAATGGCATCTGGTAAGCGTGAGCCTCATCGATCACTCATCACGGTCGCGCTCTCGCTCACCGCGTCGACGATGGCCTGGCCGACTTCGGAAGTCTTCGCCTCGCCGCCGAGGTCGGCGGTGCGCGGGCCGGTGGCGAGCACGCGCTCGATCGCCGACATGAGGTGCGCCGCGGCCTCGGGGTGGCCGAGATGATCGAGCATCATCGCGCCGACCCAGATCTGGCCGATGGGATTGCAGATGCCCTTGCCGGCGATGTCGGGCGCGGAGCCATGCACCGGCTCGAACATCGACGGGAATTCGCGCTCCGGATTGATGTTCGCCGACGGCGCGATGCCGATCGTGCCGGTGCAGGCGGGGCCCAGATCGGAAAGAATGTCGCCGAACAGGTTGGAGCCGACCACCACGTCGAAGCGCTCCGGCTTCTGCACGAAATGCGCCGTGAGAATGTCGATGTGAAACTGATCCGTCTTCACGTCGGGATAGAGCGCGCTGATCGTCTTGAAGCGCTCGTCCCAGAACGGCATGGTCACGGTGATGCCGTTCGATTTCGTGGCGGAGGTGAGCTGCTTGCGCGGCCGCGTCTGCGCGAGCTTGAACGCGTAGTGCATGATGCGATCGACGCCGTGGCGGGTGAAGATCGACTGTTGCACGGCGGTCTCGAAATCGGTGCCCTCGTAGATGCGGCCACCGACCGAGGAATATTCGCCCTCGTTGTTCTCGCGCACGATCATCATGTCGATGTCGCCGGCCTGCTTGTTGGCGAGGGGCGACTCCACGCCGGGCATGAGGCGCACGGGCCGGAGGCTGACGTATTGCTGGAACTCGCGCCGAATCGGGATGAGCAGGCCCCAGAGCGAAACGTGATCCGGCACAGTGGGCCAGCCGACCGCGCCGAGAAAAATTGCGTCGTGGCTGCGGATGCGCGCGATGCCGTCGGCCGGCATCATCCGTCCGGTCGCGAGATAGCGCTCGCAGCTCCAGTCGAATTGCTCCCATTCGAATTCGATGCCGTGCTTCCTGCCCACGGCCTCCAGCACGCGGATGCCCTCGGGCACGACTTCGCGGCCGATGCCGTCGCCGGGGATGACGGCAATTCTGTATCGTTTCATGCGATCAGAATGCTCTGCCGAACGGGAAACTCGAAGAACGAAATTCGAAACTTGAAGTTATGGGTTGGCAAAGCAACGAGACATTGTTGTAGCCGGGGTCGCTGACCCCGGGGTGGATGAGGTGTCTTGTCCACGCGGAATGTTGGCGACTGATTTGTCGTCCCAACCGCCCGGCCTCAGCGAGGCCGGCTACAACGGACAAGCTCGGACATTTTTCCCCGCAATTTCAGCTTCAGGCAACTTACTTCGAATCTCGAAATTCGAGTTTGCGCGGCGCCCCGGCGCCGCGCCGCTAGTTCTTCCAGTCGAGCGCGCCCTTTTTCAGCGCGTAGACGTACGCCACGGTGAGCGTGCCGATGAATCCGAGCATGCTCCAAAGAATCATGCGTCCGGATTCGACGAGGTATTCGCGATAGACCACGGCCCAGGGATACATGAACACCACTTCGATATCGAAGAGGATGAAGAGCATCGCCACGAGGTAGAACTTCACGCTGAAGCGCGGCCGGTCCTCGCCGAGCGGCAGCATGCCGCATTCATACGCGGAATCCTTCGTCGGGTTGCGCACGCCGGCCCGGCCGAACATGACGCTGACGATCAGGACGACCCCCGCGAAACCAATCGCGACGATCGCCTGGATGAGGATGGGCAGGTAATCCCGGATCATGACGGAATCATGCCGTCGGGTCGGGAAAACTCCAGCTTAAGCTGCGACCGCGCGGCGGCGGACCTTCTTGGCCGGCTTTTTCGCGACCACTTTTTTCGCGGGCTTGCGGGCCAGGACCTTCTTGGTCGGCTTGCCGTTCTTCGAGGGCTTCTTGGAAGAAACCTTTTTCTTGGACGGGGCGGCCACCTTCTTCGGCTTGGGCGCAATCTTCGGCGTAACCTTCGCCACGACCTTTACGATGATTTCGGGCTTCGGCGGGGCGGCGATCTTCGCCACCGGCAGAATGGGATCATTCGGATCGTAATCCTCGGCGTAGATGGAGCGAATCACCACCGCGTTGGGCGACGGGGCCTGCGGCACGAACGGGGGCATGGGCTGGGGGAGCGCCATGAGGATGTTCGGCTGGCCGCGGTACTCCTTGAGGGTCTTTTTGACCATGCCGCGGGAAACCAGGTTTTGCAGCTTCTCGTAAGCGCGCAGGCGGAGCATCTCCTCGCCTCCGCTGGCCGCATTGCGGGCCCGCAGATTGGCGTGAACCAGGTCAAAAAGGGCCTTGAATTCGAAGGATTTCTTCTGATTCAGGACGGCGACGAGCTCTTCGGTAACCAGGTCGGGGAGGCGGCGGGAAAACGCGTTTTTCTTGGAAATAGCCATAGGGGTTTGTGTGCCCGCGGGTGCAGCGGGGCCGACAGCATAACCGAAAATGGCCCATTTGCGAGCCACTTTTTCCCAGCGGGCGAACCCGCTGGGCCCCAAGCTCGAATCTCGAAACTCGAAACTCGAAGGAAGCTCGAAGGCTCAACGGCCGAAAAACGGCAAAATTACAGAGTCAGACGGAAGCGGGTTAACGCTTCAATCTTCGAGTTTTCCGACCTTCTTCGAACTTCGAACTTCGAATTTCGAGTTTCCGCCGCCCCGGGGGCACGCCCCTTACTTGCCAGTATTTGGCGGGGCCGGCGTCTGAGTCGGTGGCTGGTCCGCCGGGGGTGCCGAATTGGCCGGGGGAGCCGGCGGCGGCGACGACCTGGGCGGCGCGGTCATGTTGCTGTACATCGTGGCGCCCAGCGCCCCGAGTCCCGCCCCGGTCACCACCATCTGGTTCAGGGTCAACGGTCCAACCGATTCGCAGAGAATGCCGTTGTCGGTTTCGCGGGAGGACCAGACCACCGGCGCGAGGTGCTTTCCGATTGTGTCGGTGGCCGGCAACTTTTCCAGATCGACATTCTCCTGGATCGGCGTGTCCTTGGCGTAGGGCGTCAGGGTCTTGCCGAGTCCGTACAATTTTTCGAAGAGGGTCTTGGCGTCGAGATAGAACACGCTGATCTCGGGCTTGCCGACCTCGCCCATGGCGGATTTGAAGGCCGCGTTGCCATCGAGGTGTCCGCCATTGCCCTTGGCGCGGGCGATCGCGCTGCGCACATCCACTTGCGAAATGCCGGCGACGAGGTGCGTCGCGGTCAGGGCCAGCGTGGGGGAGAGCGGCGTGTTGGGCTTCTTCTGCGTGAGGATGCGGTAGTCGACGCCGTCCTCGCTCTTCGTGAGCCATTCGGAATCCTTCGGCGGCTGCGCCGTGGCGGCGGCCAGGAGTTTCAGCGCGGCGGAGCGATCCTTCAGCTCGGCGGTGAGGATGGGCGAGGGATAAAGCGCGCCCTGGGCCCAGTCGAGTTGCACCGCCGCCTCGTTGGCGAGCGCGGCGCGCACGTCCTTCAAATCGAAGCCGGCCGCGGCGAGCGACTTGCCGAGCTGGCCGACGGGATCAGCCGCTGCCATTTCTTTGTCTTCGGGAATTCTGATCACGGCCGCCGCGAAGAGCATCGTCTCCGCCGCGGTGAACGGCATCGACTTCAGATTGAGCGTGGAAGGGTATTTCTTCAGGCCCGGCGCGAGCAGGAAGAGCGTGTCGCGCAACTTGCCCTTTTCAAATCCGGTCGTGGCCACCAACGCGCGGATTTTCTGCAGCTCCGCTTTCTGGTCCTCGGAAATCGAGCGCCCGGCGGCCGCGCCGAACGAGAGCATCTTGTCCACGATGGGCTTGGCGCGGAAATAGGCGAGCGTCTCCTGGCCTGCCGGAATGCGCGCGAGGCACGCCTTGAAATCGGCGTCCTTGGCGAGCGACGGCGCCGCATCCGCCTTGGCGTCGACCCGATCGAGCAGGGCCTTCAGCACGGCGAGGTCGCTCGAGACAAAATACCAGCCGTTCGTGACGACGGACGCGACCGAGACGCGCTTGGCGTCGAAGGTTTCGATCGTGCGGTTGCCATGCTGGACGCTGGCGGCCTTGCCGTCGGGGTACGTCTTGAGCAACTCGGACTTGGGCTTGGCGAGGAGCGGCTCGAGCGCCGCGGCGTCGCCCTTGAAGGCGAAGCCCGCCACAAGCTGCGGGCGATCCGAGGCCAGCGAAATGAGCGAGATGAAAACGTTGCGCGCCTGCACCGCCTCGAACTTGTCGAGCAGTGTGTTCAATTCCGGCGACTGCGGAATTTTCGCGAGCGGCTTGGTCAGGAACGCCTGCATCTCCGGCTCCATCCAGATTTGGTAGATGGACGAGGTCTTCCACGCGGTCCGCGCGCGCTTGACGTCGGGGACGGAAAGCGACACCACCGCGTCGGCCGGAACGAAATCCGCAAAGGCGGCGTCGTTGGCCGCCGCCGTCGTGCTCGTGGACGACCCGGACTTGGAACAGGCGAAGAGGCCGGCGCCAAGTAGGGCGATCGCGGCCAGCGGAAGGAGGTTTCTTTTCATGAAGTGGGGGGTAGCAGACTCCAGACCCTGCCGGGGTGTCAACCGTCGCCATGCGCCGCGATTCGGCGGCGAAACGCCTGTTCATGACGCGAATGGCCCAAAATTCCCGCCGTTCGGCCCTTCTTTTTTGTCGGCGCGCCGCCTATCGTGCGCCAGATGATCGCCTTCCTGGACGGCACGCTGGCGCAGAGTTTTCCGACTCACGTGACTGTGGAAGTGGCCGGCGTGGGCTACGAGGTGCTGATTCCGCTTTCCAGTTACGACCGGCTCCCGGTGGTCGGCCAGCGCATCCGCCTGCTGACCCACCTGCAGGTGCGGGAGGACGCGCACATTCTATATGGCTTCATGACCGACGGGGAGCGCGACCTCTTCCGGTTGCTCCTGAACAACGTGAGCGGGGTGGGACCCAAGCTCGCCCTGGCCGTCCTGAGCGGAATGAGCGTGTCGAATTTCAAGGCGGCGGTGGTGGCCGGCGACATCGCCGCCATTTCCAAAATGAAAGGGCTCGGCAAGAAAACGGCCGAGCGCGTGGTGCTCGAGCTGCGCGACAAGGTCGGCGTGGCCGCCGCGTGGGAGGCCGCCAGCGCGGGCCACGCGCCCTCACCGGCCGAGGCGTCGATCAATGACGCGGTGCTCGCGCTGATCTCGCTCGGTTACAAGCAGGTCGAGGCGCACAAGGCCGTGCGCCAGGTGCGCGACGCCCAGCCCGCGGGCGACGTCGCGGTCGATGAACTCGTCCGCCGCGCGTTGAAGAGCCTCGCTTGATCGAGCCGACGAGTACGGCGATCGATTGTCACAAACATGACGACACAACCAGCGCCGGTCGGATCGCCTGTCGATCGGGGCGACTTCGTGCGGCGCAATTTTCCGGCCGAGGGACTTTTTGCGGAGAAGGAGTGGCTGCTTTCGCCGTCGTCGTTTCCACTCGGCAAGAAGCTGACCGAGCAACTCGACAAGCTCGGCTACCGGCTGAATCTTTTTCAGCGCGCCTGCAATCTCCTCTATCAGCTCAGCGTCAAGGGAAAGCAGCCCGCGTGGGTGGCTGCGTACCTCGACGCGGGCAAGCCGCCCGAGCTGATTGCCTTGTCGCGCGACGCGCGCCTGCGCGATCAGGTGCCGCGCATCTTGCGGCCGGACCTCGTGCTGACCGAGGATGGCTTTGTCGCGGCGGAACTCGACAGCGTGCCCGGCGGCATCGGCCTGACCGCGTGGCTGAACCAGACCTATGCGGCGCTGGGCGACGACGTCATCGGCGGCGCCGAAGGCATGCTCGATGGCTTCGCCGGAATCCTGCCCGATGGCGGCGCGATTCTGGTGGCGGACGAGGCGGCGACTTACCGGCCCGAAATGGTGTGGCTGGCGGCGCGCTTGAACGAGCGCGCGGGAGAGAAGGGCAAATGGCGTGTGGCGCGCACGGATGGATCCGATCCGGTGCCGGAGTCGGGCACCGTCTATCGTTTCATCGAGCATTTCGATCTGCCGAACAACGCGATCGCGCCGGCGCTTTTGCAGGGCGTGCGCGATGGGCGGCTCACCGTGACGCCGCCCTTCAAGCCGTACCTCGAGGAGAAAATGTGGTTCGCGCTTTTCTGGCTGCGTCCGCTGCGCGAATTCTGGCGGCGCGAGCTGGGCGAGCGGCAGTGGCTCGAGCTGCAAAAGGTGATTCCCTACACGTGGATCATGGATCCGACGCCGATTCCGCACTCACGCGGTCATACCGGGATTGGAAATTCAATCATGGGCCGAGCTTGGCGAATTCAGCCAGAAGCAGCGCGAGTTGATTTTGAAAATCAGCGGATTTTCGGAGCTGGCCTGGGGCAGTCGCGGCGTCGATATGGCGGCGGATCTTCCGCAGCACGAGTGGCGCGCGGCGATTGCCCGCGCGCTGGCGCGTTTCCCGAAAAATCCGGTCATCCTGCAGCAATTCCACAAGGGCCGGCTCTTCGAGCATCCGTTTTTCGATCCGGTCAGCGGCAACGTGAAAACACTCCGCGGCCGGGTCCGGCTTTGTCCGTATTACTTCATCGGCGACGACGGCAAGGCCACGCTGCGCGGCGCGCTCGCCACGATCTGCCCCGCCGACAAGAAACTCCTCCACGGCATGAAGGACGCCATCATTGTGCCGGCGTCGGCGTGACCGGGCGGCTCTTGAATCCCCGTCTAATAGCGCTTGCCGGGGGGGCTGCCGATCGGGGGGGTCGGCGTGTTCGGCCTAAACTGCTGATTCGTATTCGTGGATTCGGCCTTCGCGGCCTGACTATTCGTGTCGGTACTTGCGCACGCGGTCGGCAGGAAACCGGCTACAGCGACGATTCCTAATTTTAGAGCGAGTCGAATATTCATGAGGAGATGGCAGGTGTTGGGTGAGGACGCCGAAGTGGTTTGCAGCGAGTGAATAAGGTGAATACCCCGATTGAGGCAAGCGAGATCCCGCGAAAATCACTTCGATACGGTAGCGCGACAGTGCTTACCGCGGCGGGGGCTCGGCGAATCCGCCGGTGCTGTTGCCAGGAAACGGATTGGCCTTGTTCCGGCGCCTGGCTTCCTGTTTCAGCCGCGGCTGCGGGTCGGTGCCCTTCTCCGAGAAAATGGCGATGCCAATGACGCCAACATTGGCGGTGTCGCCGTATTTTTTCTGCGCGTAGGAATCCTTCACCGCGCTGAATCGAAACGCCGCCACCTGCGACATGCTGCGGCGAAATCCGTCGATCAAAACGGATTTGCCCGGCTCAATCATGTAGCCGGGCTTGTTCAGCGCCGCCGCCCGGCCGTCGATCACGTCGAGCCCGTCGACCGAGACGACAAACTCAAGCCGCGCGTCGGAATCGTTGCGCAACCAGATCGCGTAGCGCTCGCCGGTGCGGCCGATCAATCCGTATTTGTTTCCCGAAAAAATTCCGCGACGCGAATCTAGCGGGAGAAATTTTCCGCCGCCGTCCTTGAATCCGGCCTCCGCCAGATCGCTCACCGCCACCGGGCCGCTCCGCCAGCCATGCCAGCCCATCGCGCGCGCGCCCTCCGCGTCATTGTATTGCACCGTCGCGAGCGTCAGCGGTTTGTCGGGTGTCGCGCGCACGAAATTCGTGGAGCGGACCTTGGAATCGCGCGTCTCGCCAAACTTCGTGCCGAGCCCCGGCCGCGCGTCGGCCGGGGTGCCGGCGGAGATGCTGCTGGCCACGCTCGCGGTCGGCGGCGTCGAGACCGAGCAACCCGTAAAAAAAAGCAGGGTGAAGAGGGCGCCGCAGGGCAGGGTCAAGGATCGCATATGGCGCGTCATCCTCCCTGACCGCCTCGGGGCGTCGCAAGGCGGAAGTTGCCTCTGGCGGTGCGGGTGGGGGCGCGCTTTCTGCTTAGAAGCGAACGCAGCCTCCGCCGATGTCTCAAAACGGAGCACAAATCCAACCCGTTCTGAGGCAGAAATGACCATTCCACCGGCTCAACCGGACGCTCGACCCCGCCGCACGCGGAAGACGCCCCGGCAGGCGTCGGCCACCCCCGTGCCGTCGGCCCTGGCCTCCCTGCTGGATGCAAACGGCGCCGCCTTTCAGGCCCTGCTGCAGAATTCGCGAGACGGCATCAATTTTTGCGAGCTGTCCCTGGCGGGTGATCACCCCGCGCGCCGCCTCCTTTTTTGCAATGAGAGCTTTGTCGAGATGTCCGGCCGACCGCTTGAGGAACTGCTGGGCCATCCCGATCTGAATTCGCTCCTCGAGGACGATTCGTCGCCCGCCCAACGCGCCGATTATCTGGCGCACATGCGCGCCGGGAAATCGTTCCAGGGCACCGGCCGCTGGCTGCGACCCGACGGCCGCGAAAACGTCCACGAATGGGTCGTCGTGCCGATTGAACTCGGCGGGAAACACTTCGTGCTAGGGATTGATCGCGACATCACCGAGCGGGTACGCACGCAGGCGGCGCTGGCCCGCGAACGCGCCGAGGCGGTCATGATCTTCAACAGCGTGCCATCGCTGATATGGTACAAGGACACGCACAATCGCATCCTGCGCGTCAACCGGGCGGCGGCAGACTCCATCGGCAAACCGATCGGAGAAATCGAAGGACGCACGACGGACGAGATTTACCCGGACGAGGCGGCCGCCTACTACCGCGACGACCTCGAGGTCATCCAGTCGCGACGCCCCAAGTTCGGCATCACGGAATCGATGGCGGGCGCCGACGGCCGGAAGCACTGGGTCATCACGAACAAGGTTCCGCAGTTGGACGAGGACGGCGAGGTCGTCGGCCTGGTGGTGGTGTCGCAGGACGTGACGACGCTGAAGGAGGCGGAGGAGCTGCGCTTCGCGCTCGAGCGCAAGATGCAGGAGACGCAGCGGCTCGAGAGCCTCGGCGTGCTGGCCGGCGGCATCGCACACGATTTCAACAACCTGCTCACCGGCATCATCGGCAACGCCTCGCTCGCCCGGCTCGAACTGCCGGAAGACTCGCGCACTCATCGATTATTCGATCAGATCGAAAAGGCCTCGACCCGCGCGGCCGATCTCTGCCGCGAAATGCTGGCCTACGCGGGGAAGGGCCGCTTCCTCGTCGAGGGCGTGGACCTCAGCACGGTCGTGACGGAGACGACCCATCTGCTGCAAAGTTCCATTCACAAGAACACGACCTTGAAATTCCATCTGGCCACCGATTTGCCGCCGGTCCTTGCCGACGCCACGCAGATCCGGCAGGTGATCATGAACCTGGTGCTGAACGCGTCGGAGGCGATGGGCGGCCAGGCGGGCGAGGTGGCGGTGGTGACCGGGCATGTGCATGCCGATCGCGAATTTCTGGACGACGCGGTGATGGCGCCGGATTTGCCGACAGGCGACTACGCGTTTCTCGAGGTGACGGACAAGGGCTGCGGCATGTCGCCCGCGACCGTGGCGCGGGTCTTCGATCCGTTCTTCACGACGAAGTTCACCGGCCGCGGGCTCGGGCTGGCCGCGGTGCTGGGCATCGTGCGCGGTCACCACGGCGCGTTGAAGGTGCGGAGCAAGCTGGGCAGCGGCACAACGTTTCAGATTCTCCTCCCATGCGTGAGCGAACCGGGCGTCGCAACGCCGCCGGCACCTGAAAGATCGGGAGCATGGCGCGGCTCCGGGACCATCCTGCTGGTCGATGACGAGGAGGTCGTGCGCCACGCCGGCGAGCAGACGCTTCGTTCGTTCGGCTTTGAAGTGCTCACGGCGGAGAATGGCCGCGATGCGCTGAGAATTTATCAACAGAACTCCGATCGCATCGTGGCGATCTTGCTGGACCTGACGATGCCGCAGATGGACGGCGAGCAGACGTTCCGCGAGTTGCGGCGATTGCGGCCGGACGTGAAGATCGCGCTGATGAGTGGCTACAACGAGCAGGACGCCACGCAGCACTTCATCGGTCGCGGTCTCGCCGCGTTTGTGCAGAAACCCTTCGACGTGGCGGCCCTGCGCCGCACGCTGCAGGACCTGCCGGTGGGACAGGATTCGACCAACGCCGGCTAGCCGCCGCCGCGCGTTCCCATCGGCCGGGCGACTCCCATCGGGGGCGCCGGCGGCAGGCGCGTGGTCTCAGGCGCGCTCGTGGCCGGTGTCGCGGACGGCGGCGTGTCGGTGCTCGCGCATGAAGCGAGCAGCAACGCGCCAATCGACAGCGCGACGCACCGAACTAGAACGAGTGCTTTCATCACACGACGTAAGCAAATTGCCGCGAAACCTCAACCGCACGGGGGGCCTGCTAGCGCATGCCGCCTTCCCCCATCCGCGATGGCATCGGCCTGGGCGTCGTCGGCAGGTTCGAGATTGCCTGCGTGCTGGTCGTCGAAGGAGCAGACGTGGGTGCGTCGTGGCTCGCGCACGAAGCGAGCAAGAGCGCAACGCCCAACAGCCCGAGGATGGGCAGGCGCAAACGCATGGTCATGGTCGCAGCAGGTGCTAGTAGCGTCCGCCGCCGTACGACTTCGAGGGCGCCGTGTATGTCGATGGATAGGTGCTCTGGTTGGAGTTGGCGGCCGGGTTCGGAGTGGCGGTGTTATCCGTGGCGCACGAGGCGAGGAGCAAGAGCGAACCAACGGCGAGCAGACAAGCGACGAAGCGGACGAGCATGGCAGTGGAGGTGGGAAGGGTGAAGGACGGTCAATCGGGCCATCCATGAAACCAAATTCCGGCGCAGGGGGGAAGCGCGGAGTTGCCGCGAAGAAGAATGCGGGAGTATGGCCGGCGATTTGCCGACCAATCCGGGAGAAACCCATCAGCCAATTCCCGAACTCCCGACCCATGAACCCGTTACCCCATTCCGCCATCATCCACCCATCCAGGCGCGCTCCCGCGCTGGCCGCCCTCCTCGCGCTGGCCCTGGCCGCCGCCACCGCCACCCCCGCCGAGGCCTTCTGCGGATTCTATGTCGCCAAGGCCGACACGAAACTCTTCAACAAGGCCTCGCAGGTCGTCCTCGCGCGCCAGAACAACGCGACCGTCCTCACGATGGTGAACGACTACGACGGCGATCCGAAGGAGTTCGCGCTGGTCGTGCCCGTGCCCACCTTCCTCGAGCGCGAGCAAATCCACGTCACTGAAAAGAAGGTGATCGATCATCTCGACGCCTACACCTCGCCGCGCCTGGTCGAATATTTCGATCCCGATCCGTGCCTGATGATGAACTACAAGGCGATGCAGGCGCCCGCCAGCGCCGCGCGCTCGGACGCCGGCAAGGACGAGCGGGCGCGCTCGCAGGGCGTGACCATCGAGGCGAGCTACACCGTCGGCGAATACGACATCCTCATTCTCTCGGCCAAGGAGAGCGACGGGCTGGAGTCGTGGCTGAATGAAAACGGCTACCGGATTCCGCCGGGCGCGACGGATGTCATCGGCAGCTACCTCCGGCAGAAGATGCGGTTCTTCGTCGCCAAGGTGAATCTCGGCGAGAAGGCCAAGCTCGGCGTGAAGACGCTGCGTCCGCTGCAGGTCGCGTTCGAGAGCCCGAAGTTCATGCTGCCCATCCGGCTCGGCACGGTGAACGCGGACGGTCCGCAGGAACTTTTCATCTACACGCTCACGCCGCGCGGTCGCGTCGAGACGGCGAATTACCGCACGGTGAAGCTGCCCAGCGACGTGGATCTGCCGCTCTACGTGAAGGGCGAGTTTGGCGCGTTTTACAAGGCGATGTTCGACACGCAGGTGAGGAGCGAGAACATGCGCGTGGTGTTCCAGGAATACGCCTGGGACATGGGCTGGTGCGATCCGTGCGCGGCCGATCCGCTTTCCGCGGCGGAGCTGCGCGAGCTCGGCGTCTTCTGGCAGAACGACGGCGCCAGCGGACCCGCACCCCGCGTGCGTCCCGCGCCGGGCGGCGCGCAGAACGTCTTCGTCACGCGGCTGCATGTGCGCTACGACCGCGATCACTTTCCCGAGGATCTCGTTTTCCAGGAGACCGGCGATCGCACGAATTTCCAGGGCCGCTACATCCTCCGGCATCCATGGACGGGACAGTCGACCTGCGACGCCGCGCGCGACTACCGCCGGATGCTGGCCAAGCGCCAGCGCGAGGAAGCCCGCAATCTGGCGCGACTGACCGGCTGGGACTTCGATCAAATCGCCCGCAAGATGGATCTCGCCTCCGTGGAAGCGGCGGCGGAATCCGGCCAGGATTCGAAATTCTGGCGGAAATTGTGGGGCGACAAATGAGCCGAGGCTTCGCGCCAAACCGCCTCCTTCGATGCAAACGCCCCCGCTTCCGCGCGATCCGCGCTGGTTTCAGATCGCCGCGCTCGCCGGCCTGCTCTTTTATGGCTGGGGCTGGCTCGGCTTCGACATCACACTGCCGCGCATCGCGCTGACGCTTGGCAGCGTGCTCGTGATGCAGGCGCTGGCGACCTGGCAGTGGCATCTGCCCGTCGTACGATCCGAAAAGCGCGCTCATCTCGGGCCTTTCGCTCTGCCTGCTCCTGCGCACGAATTCGGCGTCGCTCGTGGTGCTGGCCGCGGCCATCGCGATCTTCAGCAAGTTCATCGTGCGCTGGCGCGGCAAGCACATCTTCAATCCGACCAACGTCGCGCTGGCCGCGCTCCTGTTCGCCGGCGACGGCGACGTGTGGCTGTCCTCGGGACAATGGGGCAGCTTCGCGTTCTTCGCCTTCCTGATGATCTGCGCGGGAAATCTCGTGGTCTGGCGCGCCGCGCGCAGCGACGTGGCCATCGCGTTTCTGCTTTGTCACGCGTCGCTGCTCTTTGCACGCTCGGCCTGGCTGGGCGAGCCGATGACGATCCCGCTGCACCGGCTCGAGAGCGGGGCGCTGCTGCTCTTTGCGTTCTTCATGATCAGCGATCCGAAGACCACGCCGGATTCGCGCGCCGGCCGCGTCCTCTTCGCGCTGCTTGTCTCGATGGGCGCCTACTACGTGCAGTTCAAACTTTTCCGCCAGAACGGCCTCGTCCTCAGCCTTGCCGTTTGCTCGCTGCTCGTGCCCGCTGATCGATCTTATCCTGCCGGGCCGGCGCTATTCCTGGATCTCGATCCGGCCCACCAAGCCATCACCGCCCCCGCGTCCCAGGCCGTCCGGTCGCGCGGTTGAAGAGTCGCTGCCGGTATATTGACGAAAAGGGCGCTTTTGGAATTAGCGCGTCCGGGCCAGAATGGGGCTGCGATGAGCCCGCAAACCGTCACCCGCCGCCGCTTCGTGGGACAGGTTGCGCTCGCGGGTCTCGGTGCCGTGCTGGGCGCGCGCCGAATTCTTGGCGGCGACGTCGCGAACGGCGCTGGCGCGTTGCGCGTGGTGTTTGCCACCGATTCACACCTGATGCTGAACGACGCGCACAATTCCGGACGCGGCTTGGCGCAATGCCTGGACGCGATCGAGGCGCTGAGCCCGCGTCCGGATTTGATCCTGTGCGGCGGCGACCTCACGCACGAGCTGCCCAACCTCGATTTTCCCGGCGGCGAAAAACTGGTCGATCACTTCCTGGAGATCTGGCGCGGGCACACCTCCCTGCCGACGTATTTCACGTTCGGAAACCACGACCTCGCCGCGACGCGACTGCCCGGCGTTAAGAAGGATGATCCGCGTTTCGGCAAGGGTCTCTTTCGGGAAAGATTGCATCTCGAGAAGACGTTCTACGCCTTCGACGCGGGCGGCTGGCATTTCGTCGTGCTCGACGACGTGGCGCCTAATCCCGACGGTTCGTACAACGGCGAGTACGCGGAGGAGCAGTTGCAGTTTCTGCGCGCAGACCTTGCGGCGGCGGCGGGACGCCCATCGGTGCTTTGCGGCCACATTCCCAGCGTGTCGATCATGCCGACCGTGGCTGGCCTCGCCAAGATCACTGGGCGCAATATCGAGACGCCCATTTCGCTGGTGGCGTCCAACACGCGCGCGTTGTTGGACGTGGTCACGTCGCCCGGTGCGAATGTGAAGCTGATGCTGGCCGGGCACCTGCATCACCTCGAGCAGGTGTCGGTGGACGGCATCGCCTTCCTGAACGGCGGCGCGATTTGCGGCAACTGGTGGAAAGGCGCGCAGGCGGGCTGCCCGGAGGGCTTCACCGTGCTCGACCTGATGGCTGACGGAACTTTTGTGGCCAAATATCGCTCGTTCGATTGGAAGGCCGTCGTCTAACCGCGCAACTTGGCAATTTCGGCGCGCGACGGGCGGGATTGCGGATTGACCAGGCGCGCCGCCGCCCCTTACGAAAGCTGGCATGCGAACATTTCTGGCCAGCGTCATCGCGTTGCTCTGCCCGCTTTGCGTGAGCGCCGCATCTCCGCATCCAAGGGAATTCTGGGGCGGAATCGTCGCGAAAGAAATTCCAGGCCCCGGACGGCACGTCGCCAGCGCAGCTCGCGCCGGAGTTGATCGAGCTGCTTGGGTCGCCGGACAGCGAACTGCGCGACGATTTCGCGCTGAGCATTCTCGAGACCTGGATTTACAAGCGAACGCTGCCGCCCGCGGAGGTGAGTGCGCTCGTGCCGAAGCTCCTGGCGAATCTCCGGGCCGGCATCGATCAACCCGGCACGGACGCGGTGCTGCGGCGCTCGTTTTCCGCGTTGACCCTCGCCTGCCGTGGTCGCGCGCGACAACGAGGAGCCATTTCTGAGAGCGCCGATGACTTTCGCGCCATCCTTGACGGAGCGCTCGCCTACTTCGCGGCGGAGCGCGATTTGCGCGGATTCGATCCCCAGAAAGGCTGGATTCACAGCGTCGCCCACACCTCCGATTTGCTGAAATTCCTGGCCCGCAGCCCGCGCCTGGCGCCGGCCGGGCAGGAGAAGATTCTCGACGCGCTGACCGCAAAGGTGCGGGCCGCGCCGGAGGTCTTCGGGTTCGGCGAGGACGAGCGCATGGCGCGCGTTGTCATTTCCATCGTCCGCCGCGAGGACTTGGATCGGACGGCGCTGCGCGCCTGGCTGTCTGCCACGCTGGCCGAGGCGAAATTCCCGGCCAAGCCGACCGTCGCAAATCTTCGCGTCATGCAAAACGCGCGGCACCTGCTGGTCAGCCTGTGGGCCGAACTCTCCACCGACAAGCGCCCCGTCGGCCGGGGCGGATTTCGCGAAGGACGCGTTGCGGGAGGCGCTGCAGACGATTCTTTAGCGGCGTCGGCTGCGCATTCCATTCTCACGCGCGCCGCCTGGCCTGGCGCTCGCGCACGAGCTGCGCCTCCTCGCGAATCGTGACGAGCGAGATGCGCGTGGCGTGAAAGAGATTCCAGCAGCCGAAGACGAGCCCGCCCACGCCGACGAAACCCATCGCCACGCCAAAACCCGCCAGCACGTTCAACCATGTGGCTCCCTGGAACGGCGCCAGCCCCGCACCGAGCAGCGTGACGAGCGTCGAGCTGACAAACGCGCCCAGCGCGACGTAGATGGAGCGAAGCGCGCCGAGCAGCAGCGCTGGCCTGCTCCTCGACGCGATCGACCTGTTCGACCAGGCGCACGGATTCCTCGTCGGTCACGCCGCCGGCCTGCGATTTCGCGTAGAGCTCGTGCATGCGATCGCGGGTGCGCAGCATGCGATTGATCGTGCTCATGGCCAGAACGCTCGAGGCGTTGGTGAGCAGGGCCGGGGCCGCGATGAACGTGACCACGGCGAATGGGCTTTGGGAGAAACCAACGGATCCATGATGGCGGCCAGTCTTGGCCAGCGGAAGCACCCAGGTCAATCTGCGCGCAGCGTGGAGGCACAAAAAAAGTCGCAGTCAGACGCGTGGCGTCCGACTGCGACCAGTTGATTGGTTCGCGAACGAATTCCTACTGTCCGGGCTTCTTCTTCGGCGCGGCCTTGGTTTTCTGCGGGGCGGCTTTGGCCGGCTTGGCCTTGCCCTGGCCCTGGCCTTGCGCCTTCGGGCCCGAGCCGTGCTGCGAGGATTTGACCTTCGTTTGTCCTCCCGAGCTGGTCGACTTCACCGCGTTGTTGGTGGAGGTGGTCTTGCGGGTGTTGTTCTGAACAGCGCTTTCGGTATGAACCTTCGAGCCCTTGGCGCCCTTCAGCGCCGTGTTGCCGGCGGCGGAATTTTGCACCGCGGGCAATTGCGAGCCGCCGACCTTGGCCGCGTTGGGACCGACGTTTTGTGCGCCTACGCCAGCGGGAACAGTGGCCGGCAGGCCCTTGGCCGCCTGGTTTTGCTGCACGCGAGCGGCGTTCTGCGGGACTGAGTTGATTCTCGCCAACCGCGGCGGCGCCGGCGGCTCCGCCGAGGGGTGCGCCACCAACCGGCGCCCCG